>NZ_CM161539.1:2500-3695000 GCF_056730705.1 Rhizobium sp. P43 | reverse complement strand
TAAGTGTCGTAAGGGCATTTGGTGGATGCCTTGGCATGCACAGGCGAAGAAGGACGTGATACGCTGCGAAAAGCCGTGGGGAGCTGCGAATGAGCTTTGATCCATGGATCTCCGAATGGGGCAACCCACCTTAAATGCTTGGAGAATCCAAACTGATCGCGAGATCGGCTTGGGTTTCCAAGCATTGTGATAAGGTATCTAACCTTCGAATACATAGGGGTTAGAAGCGAACGCAGGGAACTGAAACATCTAAGTACCTGCAGGAAAGGACATCAACCGAGACTCCGCAAGTAGTGGCGAGCGAACGCGGACCAGGCCAGTGGCAATGAGGAATAAAGCTGAACAGGTTGGAAAGCCTGGCTATAGTGGGTGATAGCCCCGTAAGCGTAGAACACTCATTGTCCTTGAGTAAGGCGGGACACGTGAAATCCTGTCTGAACATGGGGAGACCACTCTCCAAGCCTAAGTACTCGTGCATGACCGATAGCGAACAAGTACCGTGAGGGAAAGGTGAAAAGCACCCCGACAAGGGGAGTGAAATAGAACCTGAAACCGGATGCCTACAAGCAGTCGGAGGCCGCAAGGCTGACGGCGTACCTTTTGTATAATGGGTCAACGACTTAGTGTAACTAGCAAGCTTAAGCCGGTAGGTGTAGGCGCAGCGAAAGCGAGTCTGAACAGGGCGTTCAGTTAGTTGCATTAGACCCGAAACCGAGTGATCTAGCCATGAGCAGGCTGAAGGTTGGGTAACACCAACTGGAGGGCCGAACCCGCATCTGTTGCAATAGATTGGGATGACTTGTGGCTAGGGGTGAAAGGCCAATCAAACTCGGAGATAGCTGGTTCTCCGCGAAATCTATTTAGGTAGAGCGTCGACCGAATACCCCAGGGGGTAGAGCACTGGATGGGCTATGGGGACTCACCGTCTTACTGATCCTAACCAAACTCCGAATACCTGGGAGTACTAGTCGGCAGACACACGGCGGGTGCTAACGTCCGTCGTGAAGAGGGCAACAACCCTGACCTCCAGCTAAGGTCCCCAAGTCATGGCTAAGTGGGAAAGGATGTGAGGATCCCAAAACAACCAGGATGTTGGCTTAGAAGCAGCCATCATTTAAAGAAAGCGTAACAGCTCACTGGTCTAAATAAGGGTCTTTGCGCCGAAAATGTAACGGGGCTAAAGCCATGCACCGAAGCTGAGGATGTATCGCAAGATACGTGGTAGCGGAGCGTTCCGTAAGCCTGTGAAGGGAGACCCGTGAGGGCTCCTGGAGGTATCGGAAGTGCGAATGTTGACATGAGTAACGATAAAGGGGGTGAGAGACCCCCTCGCCGAAAGACCAAGGGTTCCTGCTTAAAGTTAATCTGAGCAGGGTTAGCCGGCCCCTAAGACGAGGCGGACACGCGTAGTCGATGGGAACCACGTTAATATTCGTGGGCCTGGTGGTAGTGACGGATCACGTAACTTGTTCATTCTTATTGGATTGAATGGGCGAGGAAGTGGTTCCAGGAAATAGCTCCACCGTACAGACCGTACCCGAAACCGACACAGGTGGTCAGGTAGAGTATACCAAGGCGCTTGAGAGAACTATGTTGAAGGAACTCGGCAAATTGCACGCGTAACTTCGGAAGAAGCGTGACCCCTTTGCACGCAAGTGTGATGGGGTGGCACAGACCAGGGGGTAGCGACTGTTTATCAAAAACACAGGGCTCTGCGAAGTCGCAAGACGACGTATAGGGTCTGACGCCTGCCCGGTGCTGGAAGGTTAAGAGGAGAGGTGCAAGCTTTGAATCGAAGCCCCAGTAAACGGCGGCCGTAACTATAACGGTCCTAAGGTAGCGAAATTCCTTGTCGGGTAAGTTCCGACCTGCACGAATGGCGTAACGACTTCCCCGCTGTCTCCAACATAGACTCAGTGAAATTGAATTCCCCGTGAAGATGCGGGGTTCCTGCGGTCAGACGGAAAGACCCCGTGCACCTTTACTATAGCTTTACACTGGCATTCGTGTCGGCATGTGTAGGATAGGTGGTAGGCTTTGAAGCAGGGACGCCAGTTTCTGTGGAGCCATCCTTGAAATACCACCCTTATCGTCATGGATGTCTAACCGCGGTCCGTCATCCGGATCCGGGACAGTGTATGGTGGGTAGTTTGACTGGGGCGGTCGCCTCCGAAAGAGTAACGGAGGCGCGCGATGGTGGGCTCAGACCGGTCGGAAATCGGTCGTCGAGTGCAATGGCATAAGCCCGCCTGACTGCGAGACTGACAAGTCGAGCAGAGACGAAAGTCGGTCATAGTGATCCGGTGGTCCCGTGTGGAAGGGCCATCGCTCAACGGATAAAAGGTACGCCGGGGATAACAGGCTGATGACCCCCAAGAGTCCATATCGACGGGGTTGTTTGGCACCTCGATGTCGGCTCATCGCATCCTGGGGCTGGAGCAGGTCCCAAGGGTTTGGCTGTTCGCCAATTAAAGCGGTACGTGAGCTGGGTTCAGAACGTCGTGAGACAGTTCGGTCCCTATCTGCCGTGGGTGTAGGAATATTGACAGGATCTGTCCCTAGTACGAGAGGACCGGGATGGACATATCTCTGGTGGACCTGTTGTCCTGCCAAGGGCATAGCAGGGTAGCTATATATGGAAGGGATAACCGCTGAAGGCATCTAAGCGGGAAACCCACCTGAAAACGAGTATTCCCTATCAGAGCCGTGGAAGACGACCACGTTGATAGGACGGGTGTGGAAGTGCAGTAATGCATGAAGCTTACCGTTACTAATAGCTCGATTGGCTTGATCGTTCTCATTGCTTGTGCTCATCAGCGCTGCTCGCAGCGTCGATGATGCTTCTCTTTTGTCCTGACGCGCTAAACGCGCTCCGGACGGGCCGCCAGACTGCTGGCGACGGCCTATCGGCCTGTATGGGAAGTTCCATGCAGACGAAGGCAGAGAAAAAACGTGTTCAATAAAGAAAACAGGCAAATGCCTGTGCCAGCTTCTCAAAACATTGCCCTTAGCCGACCTGGTGGTCATGGCGGGGTGGCTGCACCCGTTCCCATTCCGAACACGGCCGTGAAACGCCCCAGCGCCAATGGTACTTCGTCTCAAGACGCGGGAGAGTAGGTCGCTGCCAGGTCTGCTAAAGGCAATGTGTTCAGCTAAAAACGCTGATATCAAATCTTCTCAAAACAACATCGGCAAAAGCCGAAACAAAAAGGCCGCTCACAAAGCCGCCATCCAAACTTAGACAGTCTCTCAAGCGTCTCAAAACATATGCGACGCTCTTGGCGCGGGGTGGAGCAGCCCGGTAGCTCGTCAGGCTCATAACCTGAAGGCCGCAGGTTCAAATCCTGCCCCCGCAACCACTGAGACTTGCAAATTCTCCCATTCCGGCAATTTGCGTGAGAGTTCATCGATGTAAGCCTCGATGAGCTTGTTCTTTTTGACCTCCGTATCGATCTCACCGGATGCCAGGCGCGTCATCAGATCATTCTGAGCGGCTGCGAAGAACTGCTGCTGCAGGACATCGATCGCGTCCATGGATGCCATGATGTGGGCGATGTCGCCGTGCACCTGCAGGCTTGCCGGCTGGTGGCCAGGCGTCTTGCCGATCACGACAGTCTGGATGAGGTCACGCACGATCGGCATCAGCCGCTGTTTGATCGCTTCGTCGGCGTTGTTGCGTGCGAGGAAGATGAGCTTGCGGATCCCAATCCCGATGTTTGCCGGGTTAAACTGCGCCTTCAGCTTCTCGATCTTCTCCTGAAAATCCTCTGCCGGCTCCTCGACTGTCGCAAGTTCTCGGGCGAAATGTTCGCGCTTGACCTCGAGTTCGTCGAGCTGGTCGTCGAGGACGGCAAGCCGCGGCCGGCCTTCCGCATGCCGGTCCTGGATCTGCTGCATCAGGCTCGTCTGTGCCGCTTTGATCTTCGCGAGTTCAGCCTCCACTTGCGCCTTGCGGGAGGGGCCGTTCTTCAGTTTGGCCACTTCGTGGGCGATCATCTTCTTCGAAATCCGGTCGAAGATGTCGACCGAGTAAAACGCGACGGGCAAGCAGTTGAGGACGCGCTCTTCGAGTTCATGGCGGGTGATCGTTTTGCTGTTGGTGCAGCATTCCCCGTCAAGCTCATCGATCGGCAGGCGCTTCTTGCGGTTGGTGCAGCTATAGCGATCCTTTCCGCTGATCGCGTAGGGCCCGCCGCATTCGGCGCATTGCAGCATCCGGCTGAGGAGATACTCCGGACGGTGCGTCGCGTTGAGACGGTTCGTCGAATGCCGGTCAAACTCTTCGCGGCTTTCGGCCTGACGTTGCTTTGCCCGTTCCCACAGCTCATCCGAAATGATGCGCAGATCAGGCCGGTCCACAAACATCCAATCTTCCCTGTCGTTTGCACGCGAGGTTCGCCGTTCTGTCGTCGGGTCCTTGCGGAACTTCTGTTTGTTCCAGACGACTTTCCCAACGTAGAGGGCGTTGTTCAGGATGCCGGTCCCGTCAGTGACGCTGCCCCGGATGGTGGTGTCGCGCCAGTATTTGGTGCGTGCACCCGGGATGCCCAGGTCGTTCAGTTTTTGTGCAATGGCGGCCGGTGAGACGCCGTTGACATAGTCCTTGAAGATCCCGCGCACGATCTCGGCCTTGACCGGGTCGATCTCCCTCAGACCCTTGATGCGATCGCCATTGGCATTGCGCTGCTGGGAAAGCTTGTAGCCGTAAGAGAGGCATGTGGTTGCCTTTCCCTTGCGAACGGCCGTCTTCATGCCCTCGCGGGTGCGTGTCCGGCCCTGCTCGACGAGTTCATGGCTCATCGTGGAGCGCATGTGCAGTTCCATATCGGTGACCGCCCGGCCGGCTTCGACGGTCCAGATGGCGCAGTCGTGGAAATTGAGATCCTTCAGGATCTTCGAGGTGTGCTCGACATCGCGCGACAGACGGTCGACGTTGACGCAGAGCACCACGTCGATCTGTTCCCGCTTCACGTGCGCCAAGAGCTGCTGGATGCCAGGGCGAGAGGTGAACGAGGTTCCGCTGATTGCAGAGTCGGAGTAGGTCGCGACCAGCTTCCAGTCCCGATCGGCAACGAACTTCTTGCCGAGTTCCGTCTGGGTCTCGATCGAAACCTCATTCTGGCGGTCGGTCGAGTAGCGGGCGTAGAACAAAACCTTCTTGGTCATTGGGTACTCACTGATGAATGTATGGCATATGAGAGACATGCTTAGCCTGGTCGGGACGGCATGAGAGCCCCGGCCGGAACCAGGTCGTCATGACCTGAAAAGGGCGCGTATCGGACGAAACGTCCGGTTTGGCTGTTGTAGTCAGGGGATCAGCAACGGTCAGGATCGTGGCAATTATTGCCGCGCTTCTGCGTGTCTGGGAACGCTATGCGCCTGTTGCTCGAACGGCGCTTCCGGCCTTCAGCGGGGAAGAAGCCTTGCTGGTGAGGATGCCGTAGCGCACCTTGCGGATGGCATAGGTGCCCTCGTTGGCCGTCACGCCGGAAATCGACACGACGACGGATTGCCCTGAGAGGACCCGTTCGTAGATATCCCTTGCAACATAGCAGGGATTGCGGGTCTGATGCGTCCAGAGGGAATGGATCTTCTGAAACGGTGTATGCACGGAACTGTCCTTCGGGTCCTGAGTGGATTTGAAGGAATGCGCTTGCCACTTAGGATCCCTCAGGCGTCCGCTCGCCCCTCGATCCGACCTTGTCGTACCTGCTAGAAAGCTCACCACACGGAGTCAGGTGATGCAGGCTGCTTCGATCTCTCAATTTAGATTGCTGCCGGTCGTTGCCCGATACCGCGGCGGCGCACATACTTTCCAAAGGTTCACCGCTACCTCACTACGGGTTGAGGAGTGGCGCCGGGAGTTCTTCTTGCAGGGTCTGTCCCAGACGGTGTCGATCATCTATCTCATTTACTCAACTTCACCCTTGCAAGTGGGTTCCATTGAGGCGCATTCCGGCTACGGCGCTTACCGTAGCTGGCGCGTTTATCGCCAGCGCAGCGATGTCGGTCAATGATGGCATTAACCTTTTGTCCGACGTAACTCGATCATGTTGAACGAAACCCAGATCGATTCTTTCAAATTTTAACATTCGAGATCCTGCTTCGGCGTGCGCGCTCCCCTCTCTGGAAATCCGATTCAGAATCAAACGCCGTTTTGTAAAGTAACGGGGGGAATGTGTCAGATCTTGCAAACGCGGTTTGTGACAGGCGATGCGCGAAAGCGCGTCCAGCGGGCACCGACTGGAGGCAGGCGAGAAACCTGATCAATCCTCAGGCTCGTCACCGTCTGCGTCGCCCAGGTGAAGCTTCCGACGAAACGGCCACTCGCCCGTGCGGTACTTGTCAGCTAGCTCATCGAATACAGCATCCGATGCTCGCTCATCGAAGCCCTGACGAACCAGAAGAGCGACCACACGATCCTGCAACTCGTCGAGCTCGGCCTCTGCCCGGCGTGCCGCCATTGCCGATATGATCATGAAGAGAGCTGTGCGGGCGACATCGTCGCGGTTGGGCCGCCTTGCCTTGCGGTCAGCATCGCGCAGTCGTTGCTGACGCTCGCGCTGTTCGCGATTGCGGATCTCCTCCGATTTGCGTGCCATGCAGTCCTCTCACTTCGACAGGTGGCCCGCATGCCAGACCGGCATGAGCGCAGCAACCTCGCTCGCGGTTGAATCGAAAATCCCGGTTTATGAATCGAAAATCCTCAACCCTGAATCAGGAATGCGCAATTTGAGGCAGGTTGCGGGCAATGTGCGATAGGTCGAGATACCTTGAACCGTACAAACGGCGTTTGAGGAAACGCCGTTCCACTGTTCTGAATCGGATCTCCAGAGTTCGGAATCGCTGATGCGCAATTTATCTCGATGTGAGATACCGGCAGGATACCTTGTCTGCAGATCAAGACGACTTGTGCGCTCTGGTTCTACCGGCAGGATCAAGGCTGCTGCGGCGACCCCAGAAGCTGCTGCATCATCGCGCGCACTTTGACAACGTCAGGCATGGAACTCTCACGAACGTCATAGAGCTCCCCTAGACTATCAAGAAGTCGGTTCCACGGAGACGCTTGGGGCGGCCAGGCCGGGAACATGTGGCTGGGGCTTGAGGCGAGCGGATGCGGCAGCAGGATCAGGTTGCCGATCATCGTCTCCAGGTGCTCTCGGCCGATATGCAATTGGCTCCGGATGGCCCCGGATTCGTCGTGGTTAAAGCCGACCTCTTCGAGACGGTCGATCAAATGAATAATGCGGCTGAGCATCTCCCGGAAGATACGAAACCCGCTGCGTGTCTTCATGACTGCCAGCTCCTCCATGCTCGCCATATCGAACCGGAGGATTGCATGGTGTGGCGGTTGATAGGCGCGTAGTTCGACGCTCCAGTTCATCAGGATCTGCAGGTCGGCCAGAGAGATCCCGTCATAGGTTTGAAGTGCCTGCGCGCCGCGGTCAACGTCCTGCTCCTCCCCTTCAGCCAGAGCGGCGACCACTTCCGCGGACACGCCCAAGCGTTCCAGGTTCGGGCGATGAGGAGTAAGCACGAACTCGGCGTACAAAGCCCGCTCTATAACGGAGCGTTTGATACCGGTTCGTTCTACGATTGACGACACCACCTTCGATGATGGCTTCTCGTCAAAAACTTCCGAAAGCGCAATCCCGATGTCGAGGAGCGCCATTGGAGCGGTTTGGTCGATCGCCGCGATGGTTCTGAGCGCGGACTCCAGGGCCTCGGCCCGGTCGGCGGCAACACGGCTTTTTTTACTCATCGGAACTCCTGATCCCCAAGCGGAACGAATGCGTCAATCATCACGGGTATCGGCGAGAGTTTAAGCGCTGATGAATGATGGGAGCGACCGGAGGCCAATGCTGTTGGTGTCCACAGTTCGATCACTTCAACACGTCTGGCTGAACGGGTCGGGGAGGCGAGGCGCGGCGTAGTGCCGGGCTCAGCGCAAACGGCGTTTGCCGAAACGCCGTTCCAATGTTCTGAATCGAATGTCCAGAGTTCGGAATCAGATAAGCGCAATTTGTCTCGATGCACGGGCGCTTTGAGAAAACGCGTGATGCCTTATGAGGCTCGAAACGAGCCATCCCAGCCGTCGCCACAGCCCTTAGCGGCTTTACCTTGGATGATCGAGAAAATACTTCAAGCAGCCTCTGTGGGGAAAAAATGCGTTCTGCGTACCCACAGGAGGCGGCCGTCGAGCGAGCGGGACGCAGGCCTACCTACGAAAATGTACCTGCCTCTGTTTTGTGAGATATGTAATGACGCCAAAAATGGAATCAAGGTTGTCTGAACTATCGATTAGTATGGTTAATGTCAGATTTATTCGATAGTAGTAATTGGGTCTTTGGGTGCAAATTTGGGTATGGTTACATGGGTTTTGCTTGGTTTGATTTTGGGTACGATTTGCATCGTTTGATGATGTTGGAAATAATAGCTTCATCCGATGCCTTCTTGTGTCGGATGATAGTAACGCGTAAATGGAGTGTCAGATGACCACCAAGACCAAACCCAAGGCCCCCACCACCCCATCCCTCACATATGAAAAGCTGAAGATCGATCCAGCGCTTCAGGGCCTTCTCGAGAACAAAGCCGAGCGCATCTTCGAGCTCGGACGCCGCTCGACGGAGCAGACCTTCCTGATCGGCGACATTCTCAATGAAGCCGCTGATGTGCTGGAGGGCCCGACGTTCGGAAAATGGGCGCACAGCCGTTGCGGGATTGCCCCGCGCACGGCGACCGGCTTCATGGCCGTCTCGCGGAACCTCGAGCCGTTCCGCGACGAGATGATCGATCTCAATGTCAGCTCGACCGTCCTGTTTACGATCGCTCATGCGGAGCCGGACAAAATCCGCGAGGTTCTGAAGCATGCCGAGGAGCACGGTCAGGTCCGGGTCTCTGATGCCAAGGCCATCCTGTCTGAAGGTCAGGAGAAGCCGCGCGTCAATCCATATGACATCGGCGGTGTCAGCGGGCTTCAGGCGCTGATTGCTCTCAAATCCCGTGAAGGGCAGAAAATCTTCCTGGCCCGGCTTCAGGCGATCGTTGGGGTCATGGATGCGGCTTTGAAGGGCAAGCGGCTCTATAAAGAGAAGCTGCAGGATGCACTCATGCTGTCGGCAGGTACCGCTCGAAACGAGCTTCGCAATCTGACGCAGTTCGTATCGTCGGCCGAAATCGGGACCGGAAATAGAAGCCTTGTGATGTTCCCGTATGGCAGCCAGTGGGCGCGGGCCGAGGCTGTGCTGACGCGACTTTCCGACAAGGAGCGCTGGCCGAAAATGGTCGATTTGCGCAAATGGCTCGAGACCGAAGCCGTGCCGGTCCTGTCCTGGGTGATCTCGAAGGATCGAAAAGCAAAGCTGACCGGCCCCGACGTTACGGACGCTGTCGACGGCAATGACGATGTCGAAGGCCGTCACAGGCTAGAGGCGGTTCCGCCGCTCGACACGTCCGAGATGGTCGAGGTCGAGGTCGGCTTTGAGGACGAAGCTGACGTCGAAGACGAAAACCTCGACGAGATGGTCTCGCCAGTGCTGTCGATGTGACCGGCATCGAGATCGGGAAGGCGGCAACATTGCCTTCCCCCAAACCTTACCTGGGGCCGCTTGTCGGCCTTTTTTTGTTTGGGTGCCTGACCGGCTGAAAGCGAACTGCGCCACCCACACTCGGGGACGGGCAGGGGCGTCTCGCGGGAGGTCGTGAGCCCGCCGTTAACCTTGTACCGGCTTCGTTCTCATTTTTAAGTTCGGGGTCCTTGAGCCCGATCTCGGGTCCTGCCAGGTTAAGGGCGTTCCGATCACCGGAACAAGCGGCCCAAGCCGATGCGCTAACATCGACAAGGGCCTGACCCTCAAGCCTTCGCTAAAAGGAATCGGGCTATGACCACGTTTACTTCTCAATCCCCTCAGGGGGAAGTTCTCCGTTCGACCACCAATCTGATCAACCCTGATGCCAGCCTCGGCCGTTCAGGCTCCCGCCCGCGCCAGTTTGGCTTCGGTCGCAACGCAGTTACAGCCCCGAGCCGCGAGCCAGCCGTGCTGCGCCGGCACCCCCACCTCGTCCGCTTTACCGACGTTGAGGCCGATCTTGATATGCTCATCGATCGCGCCATCAACGCGATCATGGATGGCGAACCGGCAGAAGACGAGATCTTGGGCCACTATGTTCACATCGCGTCGCTCGTCCGTGCGGTGTCATTCCGCGAAGGGAAGCTTCTTGAGTATGCGGTTGAACGGGTGGCTCGAGCCAACCCGAATGTGCTGGTGCTCACGCAGTCGCTCAAACTGCCATTGGTCAAAGCCGCGCTGGAAGCGGTTGCGGGCAATGACTGGTCGAGCCTCGACGGCATCAAGCTCGATTGCGAGTCACCGGCGAAGGGCAGTTACACGCCCGACTTGATCGTCGTTAACCGCGCGCGACACACGGCATACATCCTCGACCTCAAGCGATCGCTCGCTTCCTATGGCGACACGAGCCGGCTCGAGGAGCTGAAGGCCAAGATGATGGCCACGGCGATGGTCCTGCCCGACTGGCTTTACAAAAACCAGAAGCGCCTGATGGTCGATGCGGTCGAAGTCGCAATTGTCGATGGAGCCAGCCGTCCGAGTGATCACGCTATCGGCATCTGGGCACTCTCCGAAATCGACGACTTGCTCGAGATCGACGGTGCAGCCGACTGTATGGCCGAACTGCGCCGCCGCTTCGGTGCCCGGGTCCAGCAGCTTCTCGAGGTCGAAGCGCGGAAGGCAATTGGGGTTGATGAGCGGTTCGTCACGACCGCGGGCGATGCCGTGGCGCCGTTGACGGCGCCGAAGCCACCACGGATCAATCTCAACGGACCGAGCCGAACGTTCGAGGAAGAGATGGCGGACCAGGCGTTCGACGAGGATCTGCTTCGCGACCCATGGGACGATGAGCGCTTCGAGCGGGTCGACACTATAGACCACGAGGAGCCGCGTCCCGTCTTCTTCCGCGTCGGCTATGCCCGACGCCCTAGGGCGCACTGACCCGATCAGTTCGATGATCTAAGTTGGCTTAGGCCGCGACGGCTTTGCGCCCGTGGCTTTCCTCACCATTCCCATTCCCTGTTGGCGCTGGACCCCGATGCGGTCCGGCGAAGGAGATTCCATGTCTTCCGACATCCATTCGGAGGGGCTGCCTCGCATGCGTTGCGAAGCGGTCACCTCGACTAACCGACCGACGACACTCGACTGCCACCGTCCTCATGACGTCTTGCTCCGCACCCGGAGTGCCTCCACCGATCAATCGCCTACTGATGATCCTGCCGTCGCGATCGGCCTCGCACTTGGTCACGTTCGAACCCAAGACGGACTGACTGGCGCCGTGCCGCCTCGCGTGATGGCCCACCTGCTAGTCCATATCGAGCGTGGCGATCCAGCCTGCGAAGTGGTCATGGACTGGCTGGCCAAGCGCAGCCGCAACGCCGCCATGCAAATCCAGCGTCGCAAGGTTCGCGAGCGTCCCCGGCCGGAACCGGGCAGTCTGAGGAAACGTGCATTGCAGGCGCAGGAGCCGGGCGGGTCCGGTTTGGCAATTATTGCCGAGACTGAGGAGGGCGAAAGCGATGAGTAAGATTGCCCGTCTGTTTGTCCACCGCCTCGAACAGCTTGCTCGACGCGAGGCGAGGCGCAACGCGCTGCGCAACGGTTTGCTCGACGTGAAAGCCATCGAGATCGACGGTCACATGACCCGGCGCTACACGCCCGTGTTCGACACCTCGTCCCTCACCGGCGATCGCGACAAGGATCTCGCCTGGGTGCGGCGGCACTTCGGCGACTATCTGCAGCCAGCGGCTGGATCGTTCGAAGCTACCCCCGCACCCTTGGGGCCGCAGTCGGTGTCCCGGCGGAAGTCCGGTTCCAAGGGTGAGCGCCTGTCTGACGCTGATCATGCAAACCGCGCCTACGCCCTGAGCCTCATCGGTCAGGCAGGCAAAGCTCCGCTCGTCAGCAACATCATCGCGGCGATCGTCCTTGCGAGGACGATCGAGAGAGCCCGTGTGACCCTAGCTGCTGTGACACGCGCGGCGGCGATGCCGGCTCCGGTGATCGCACTCCATGCGCCGATCATCGGGTTTGAACAGGCAATCCGACGGCTGATCGAAGTGCCAGGCTTTGCCCCCGGCGGCGATCTCAAGGGGATCGATGGCGAGTATGTCTATGACGACATGACCATTGCCGGAGACGAAGGCCCCGGAAGGACCTACGTTCTGCTTCTCGGTCACCTCTTGCGCCGCGTGGCTGGCGGCAATCTGCAGCGTCGGCTGCTGAACGCCTTGCGGCGTGACTATCCGGTCGTGGCAATCTGTGAAGATGCGAAAGGTGTTCCGGACGAGGTCAGTATCGCGGCCGACATCAATCTCATCGGCGGGAGGCTCGACTACCCATTCCTGGTCCTAATGCTCGAAGCCATCTACGGCTCAAACGGAAGGTCAGCGCTCGATCGGTGGACCAACGCGTATGATGTTCATTACCTCACCATTGATGACGTGGTGTTGGCCTTTCGACCGGGCCGCAGTGCCCCCGAAGTCGTGGCGATTCTTGCGTCGCTCACCGAGCGTAATCGCATCGCTGCGCGCGATGGCGACAGTGACGAGGATGAGGGCGACGGCTCCTCAACTGGCTCCAAGACGTCGAGACAGAAGCCTGGCAAGGCAAACCACGACACCTCTGCTGCGGGGCAAGACAGCAGCAGCGGAGGATGGCGACGCGACAAGCCTTCTGGTGCCGAGGTGATCCAGCCGGAGCCTTGGAGCGAAGACGGCAGCCCGCCGAGCCTCGCGATCGAGACGTTGCCTGGATACGGCACGGCGAAGACCTGGGCGCTCGATCTCAAAGCCGACCTTGATGACTACCGAGCCTCGATCCTCACTTGGTCTGATATGAGCAGCAAGCTGCTTCTCTCAGGACCGCCGGGGACCGGCAAGACGACATTTGCGCGGGCGCTCTGCAATAGTCTGCAGGTGCCGTTGGTCGTAAGCTCGGTCTCGACCTGGCTCCAGGGCGCGCATCTAAGCGAGGTCCTCAATCGCATGACCCGGACCTTTGCCGAGGCGCGCGCCGTGGCACCCGCGATCCTATTCATCGACGAGATCGATGGCATCGGAAAACGTCAGCCAGCGGAGAGGGAATACGCGGACTACTGGAATGGTGTCGTCAACAAAGCGCTTGAACTGCTGGATGGAGCGGTGAAGGGTGAAGGCCTCATCGTCGTCGGTGCCACCAACCGACCGGAGCAGATCGACGAGGCCTTAAAACGTTCCGGGCGGCTGGAAACCCAGATCGAAATCCCCAGGCCTGACACCGCGACACTGGCCGAGATCTTCCGGCATCATCTCGGCGAGGATCTGAAAGTGCTGGTCGCCGAGGGGCAGGTGCCAACCAAGGAGAAACCCGAGATCGCCGAGCCGTCCCCGGATGCGGAGGACAGCCTAAGTCAACAGGCGGCGCTGAATGGAGGAAGCCAATGACCGAGCAAGCCAAGAGCAATACCGGATCGACCGAGAGCGATGTTCAATCGGTTCTGAAGCGTCTGGGGACCCGTGCGATGGGGCTTACCGGGGCTGATGTCGAGCGCGTTGTTCGCGAGGCGCGCCAGGTCGCTCGCCGGCAGAAGCGTCCGATCCGCTACCAGGACCTAGAAGATGGCATCCGCATGAACAGGCCACAGCTTCCGCATGATCTGCGTTGGCGCTTCGCCGCGCATGAGGCGGGCCACGCGGTGGTACACCACGTTCTCAAGCTCGGTCCGATCCAAGGGATCACCGTTGATATGTCCGATGGCGGGTACAGTCTTCTTGCCTTCCACAGGTCCGGCAGTGACACGCTGGGCTATCGCGAGGACCTGCTGGCGATGTTGTTGGCCGGGCGGGCGGCCGAGCAGATTGTCTTCTGCTCCGTCTCTGTTGGCTCGGCCGGATCAGAAGACAGTGATCTCGCCCGTGCGACCAGGCTTGCTCTTGCCCTGGAGCGCAGTCTCGGCTTTGGGGCAGTGCAGCCGCTCCTCTACCGCGACGACAAGGATCCGACGTCAGTGCTCGATGCGCAGCCGGATCTTGCTGCCCGCATTCATGCTCGGCTTGAGAAGGCGTTGGCGAAGGCGCTGGATCTGCTCAATGGGAATCGGGAAAAGCTTGATCGGCTGACTGCGGTGCTGTTCGAACAGCAGGTGCTCGACGGAGAGGCGGTGAGGGGCATTCTCGATGGCGAGTGACGTCACAGTGGGAGTGGCTGGTTTGCGCCTTCATGCACGAACCCGCTTCGCGGGAGGGAGTGCGCGGCTAGTTTCGCATGATTATCTGAGGTTCTAGGCAGGCTGTTGTTGTTGCCTGACCATGACGTTCCCTTCAACGAGAGGAACGTTCAATGGCCAGCTTTCAACACGCCCCGACCACACCGCTCCGCCAGCGCATGCAGGAAGACATGCTGATGCGAGGGTTAGGATCCCACACTCGGCAGGACTACATCCGTCACGTCCGGCGCTTCGCTACGTTTCTTGGGCGTGCCCCCGACACCGCGACGGTCGAGGACATACGACGTTTCCAGTTGCATCAGCATGAGAACGGCGTAGGTCCTGCGACGATAAACAGCACGGTTTCGGCGCTACGCTTTCTGTTTACGGTGACGCTGAAGCGGCGGGATCTGGCGCGAGCCCTGGTTATAACGCGCAATCCGCGCAAGCTGCCTGATGTGCTCAGTATTGAGGAAGCTGCCCGCTTACTGGAAGCGGCACCTGGCATCAAATACAAGGCCGCCCTCGGTGTGGCCTATGGTGCGGGCTTGCGCGTCTCCGAGGTCGCCCATCTCAAGGTCGATGACATCGACTCCAAACGCATGCTGATCCGGGTTGAACAAGGCAAGGGACGCAAGGATCGCAATGCCATGCTTTCTCCGCAGCTCCTCGAACTGCTGCGGCTTTGGTGGCGCGAAGGAAAGCGGCGCGGCGTGATGCTGCCTCACGGCTGGCTGTTTCCGGGGCGTAGCCGCACCGATCCGATCTCGTCGCGGCAACTTCATCGGGCGGTTCAGGAAGCTGCCGATGTTGCCGGCATCCACAAGCGCGTCAGCCCCCATACCTTGAGGCACAGCTTTGCCACCCATCTTCTGGAGGATGGCACCGATATCCGTGTCATCCAGGTTCTGCTCGGTCATAGCAAGCTGGAGACGACAGCTCTCTATGCGAAGGTCTCCACCCGAACCATTCACGCGGTCGCCGGACCTCTTGATCGGCTGATGGCGCTGATGGAAGGCAAAACGCCCGACGGCTGAACCATGCGTACCTCGATCGAGGTCGCCGATATCTTCCGTGCTGCAGGGCCGAACTATCGCAAAGTCCATACGGGACATCTCAGCTTGAGCCAGCTCAAGGTTATGTCGGCGGTCGAGCGCTGCCGCACAGCGGCACTGGGCGGACATATCGAGGCCTGCCAGGATTGTGGAGTGTGGCGCATCGCCTACAATTCCTGCCGCAACCGGCACTGCCCGAAGTGCCAGGGCGCCGCGGCACGCACATGGCTTGCCGAACGGGAGGCCGATCTCCTGCCTGTCGGATACTTCCACGTCGTCTTCACATTGCCAGCCGAAGTCGCCGCCATTGCCTTCCACAACAAGGCGCTGGTTTACGATCTGCTCTTTAAGGCTGCATCCGAGACGATGCTGACAATCGCTGCCGACCCGAAGCATCTCGGCGCGCGCGTCGGCATCACTGCCGTCCTGCACACATGGGGATCGGCCATGACCCATCATCCCCATGTTCACATGATCGTGCCAGGTGGTGGCATCGCGCTCGATGGATCATGCTGGATATCCTCACGTCCGGCATTCCTCCTGCAGGTTCGTGTGCTCGCCAAGCTATTCCGACGCTTGTTCCTGACACGGCTGCTCCAATTCCACGATGCCGGGCAGCTCACCGTCTTCGGTTCGGCTGCGCCTCTGGCTGATCGCGGTGCATTTGTAAGATACCTGTCGCCAGTCCGCAGGAAGCGCTGGATCGTCTATGCCAAGCCGCCCTTTGCGGGGCCGGAAGCCGTGCTTGCCTATCTGTCGCGCTACACGCACCGGGTCGCCATCTCGAACAGTCGCCTGATCGCGTTCGACGAAACGGACGTCACCTTCCGCTACAAGGATTACCGCCGTGACGGCTGCGATCGGCAGCAGGTCATGACGCTCGCGGTCGACGAGTTCATCCGCCGTTTCCTGCTCCATGTCTTGCCGCGTGGCTTCCACCGCATCCGGCATTACGGCCTGCTCGCCGGCAGTTCTCGAAGGACGAGCATCGCTCGTGCGCGCGAGCTCCTCAACGCTGCCCCGCCGCCCCCTGACGAGGCGGACGACGAACCGACCGACATCCGGCCGCCATGCCCATGCTGCGGTGGACGCATGGTCGTCATCGAAGTGCTCAAGCGCTGGCGGCAACCGCGTGGACCACCAGACGAGGCAACAACGAACCGGGAGAGTGCGTCATGACCCGGCATGGCCGATCCATTCATATGGTCTACTCACAGCAGAGCAGGCCAACGGGACGGCCTGCGCCAGCACCCATGATGAGGGCGTCCAGCACGACGAACATGTTTCCACTCACCTGGAAAGCCTTCGCAACTCCACTGGAAACCATCACTCGGGACCCGCCCGGACTGACAATGGTCGTGGCGATCGCCAGACCGCCAGAGGCTCCAATCCAGAAAACCCCATAGCTCAGCAAGTGCAGACCGCGGGTTCCTGCATGAAAGGCTTTCGTACGCCTGACTGCACCCGAAACCCTCCACCAACCCGGTCATAGAGGCCGCCGTCGCGCTTCCATAGAAGCATACACCGCGCCGGCTGTCGTGCCGCGTCGCTTCCGCACCAAAAGCAGCCGGTTGATTTCCCTGGGGAACGGCGGCTTCGTAAAAACTTTACGACTGGATGGACCGATATCTGGTAGACTCGCATTCCGAACAGGAACGACTTTATGGCAATTCAAGACCGACAGGCGCACTGGCAAGGGGTATACACTACCAAGTCTGACACCGAGGTCAGTTGGTATGAGGAGGCCCCGGACCTATCACTGACGCTGCTGCATGAAGCGGGACTGATACCGGGAATGTCAGTAATCGACATTGGTGGTGGTGCGTCCCGGTTGGTAGATGCGCTGGTGGATGCCGGTCAGGCCCACGTTAGCGTTCTTGATCTTTCTGGCGCGGCTCTCGTGGCAGCCCAGTCCCGACTGGCAGACACGGCTCATGTGCAATGGGTTGTATCGGACGTGACCGTATGGACGCCTGACCGCGAGTATGATCTCTGGCATGACCGGGCCGCCTTCCATTTCCTGACAACAGCCGTCGATCAGCAAGCCTATATTCGCGTGCTGGCACGGGCACTCAAAGTCGGTGGCAAGGCCGTGATTGGCACCTTCGCAATGGATGGGCCAGATAAATGCAGCGGCCTGCCTGTTACCCGTTACGATCCGGAGAGCTTGCAAGCTGTTCTCGGCGAACAGTTTAGGCTGGCTACGACGCGGCGGCATGAACACACAACCCCATGGGGGACGGTGCAGAAATTCCAGTTCAGCACTTTTGAGATGGTCGGAGGCCAAGCGTCCCGCCACCAGTTGTGATCCCACAACGACAGTCCGCTATGGGCCGAACTCGGGCAACATTACGAGAAGCGCGAATTTCGACCATCGGCGGAAGTCACCAAAGATCGGAGCGCCTCCCTCTGGCGGTCCCATTGCCTCCAATTCGGGTGTTCATGTTTCAGACTGGCGCTCCCTGAAAACCGTCATTCAGCTTGCTCGATGGTGGCGATACCGATTGATCGCTGACCAAGCGACAAGCGGATCATGCTTCCGTCTTGAGGCAATGGTCGGCATATTATTTTTGACTGCAGGAGGTTCAAGGCTCCAAAAGCGAGAAGCCGTTGAACTACACGGTTTTCCGTTTCGATCTGCCGAAGCTTGTAAAGCATGGCTATTCTGGACCGCTATACAGACGGCGTCGTGACCAGGGCTGATTTCGGTCGCTAAACGCTGAGCTTGCGTAGCTTTGTCGCATCTTTCCTGAGCGGACATGCGCTTGGATGTCTGGTCAGGCTTACAAATGCACGATATCGAACACAGAAATATATGTTCTGTGATATGTGTTTCGTTGCAGCCTAATCACCTACGCATCCTTGCCGGTTGGCAAGACCGTGACGAAGGTATTGAAGTCAACATCCCATTCAAAGATCGACAGGAACGAGTGACCTGCAATGTCAGCCACGGATGAAAAAAGCCTCCCGATCAATCTGAATCTGTCCGAGCCAAAAACACCCCGGCAGCGCCGCTGGTTCCGCAAGCGGTACCTGCTGGTGTTGCTGGTCCCAGTCTTCATGTTCTCGGGCGCTGTGCTGGGGATGTATTTTCAGCCGACTGGTTTGCAGAAGTTTTACGCGCTGACGGGACTTCAACCCGGCGGCGGCTCAGACGCACCCATTGCCTTGCCGCCTGACATCGAGCTACCGCCTAAAATGGCAGAAACCTTGCTGCCGTCGGATGTTGTCGGATTGGCGCGGGTGATGCCCCGTGGCGATGTTTCGGTTGTCGCAGCACCATATGGGGCTGGGGATGCGCGCATCGCGGACATTCTCGTTTCCGTGGGCGATCGCGTGGAAAAGGGCACCGTGTTGGCGCGGCTCGACAATCACACTGCTCTCGCTGGGGCCGTTCTTACCGCAGAGGCAAATCTCGCCGTGCGCGAAGCAAACCTCATCCAGACGCGAGCGGCGGTAGAGGCAAGCCGCAACGAAGCAAAGGCAGCACTCGATCAAGCCGTGTCCACGGCCGCAGAAGCTGCATCTACGCTGGCGCGAACGGAAGCGCTCGCCTCGAGCGCCGTCAGCACGCAGGCTGCACTCGATGCGGCCCGTGCTGCAGCAGAAGGCGCGAAACTTTCCGTTGTCCGCGCTGAGGCAACGCTCACGCGCTATGACGCAGTCACGCTGGACGAACAGCCCGATGTGATCGTCGCCAGCCGCAATGTCGATGCCGCCCGATCCGAACTGGCCCGTGCTCGGCTCGACCTTGCACGCGCCGAAGTCGTGGCGCCCATCACCGGCACGATCCTCGACATCCATGTCACGCCCGGACAGCGGCCTCCCACCGACGGGATCATGGATATGGGGGACACGGATCAGATGATGGCCGAGGTTGAGATCTGGCAGGATCGCATCAGTGCAGTCATGGTCGGCCAGCCGGTGGAACTGGTAACTCCGGCTCTCGGTGTCACGTTGCAAGGCCGGGTGGATAGGATCGGACTGACCGTGGGACGGCAGGGCCTGATTTCTGACGATGCAGCGGAAAACAAGGATGCGCGCGTCATCCAGGTCTTGGTGGTACTGGACGAAGCCTCCTCGGATGTCGCCGCCCGCTTCACAAATCTCGAGGTCATCGCCCGTATTGACACCACGGTACGGGCCAATCCATGAGCTACCTGCTGCAACGCCTGTTCGGGCGACTGCCCATCGGCTGGCTGCAATTGACCCACAACCGGACCCGCTTTGCGGCGGCACTCGCCGGGGTGGCCTTTGCCAATGTGCTGGTCTTCGTCCAGCTTGGGATCATGAACTCGATGGGTGCCGCAACCTTGCGACCCTATGAATTCTTCCATGCGGATATCATGATCTCGGCTGGCGATGCGAGTACCCTGACCGACGGTGGCAATGTGGCTCGGCAATGGTTGCTGCAAGCGCTGGGGGATCCGGATGTCGCCGCTGGAATGGGTCTTTTCATCGCCAATGTTCCCTGGGACCGTGGCGAAAAGGACATCAGTCTGACGACCTTCGGCGTGGATCCGATCAAGACCGAGTTTCTGTCTCAGGATATTGCAGGCGATCTCAATCTCCTGCAGGTGCGAGACGCGGCAATACTCGATCGGTTGGCCCGAGGCCTCGCCAAGGACGAAGCCGCTTCAATCCGTCCGCAAACGCCTCTGTCCTTTGAAACGCAAGGCCGCACCATCACCGCCTATGCCACGTTCTCCGGCGGAGGGGGCTTCGGTGGCGATGGCTATATGCTGGTTTCGGACCAGACATTCCTGTCGCTGTTCCCGACGCGTAGTTCCTCGGCACCCGACCATATTCTCCTGAGCCTGCGCTCCAGCGCGCAGACAGACGTTGTAATCGCGCGCCTGAAAACCCTGATTTCCGACCCGTCCCTTCGCATACGCAGCTACAAGGATGCAGCGCAGGAGGATCTGCGCTATCAGCAGACGAAGCGTCCGACGGGCATCATCTTCGGGTTCGGCGTGCTGATCGGCGTTCTCGTCGGCATTGTCATCGTCTATCAGGTGCTGTCAACCGACGTGGCCGACCACCTGCGCGAATACGCAACCTTCAAGGCCATGGGCTATGGCCCGCGTTTCTTCCTCGGCATCGTCTTCGAAGAAGCGCTGGTGCTCGGGATCATGGGCTTCATTCCAGGACTAATTGTCGGGACGACCATCCTGACGCTGATGGGAAAGATCACGACCCTGCCTCTGGGGATGACACCTTCGATGGCAATGACCCTTTTTCTCGGCACCATTGTCTTTTCCGCCCTTTCCGGCGCCATTGCGACCCGTCGGCTTGGCGCTGCCGACCCTGCCGATCTGTTCTAGGAGGCTGCGATGGACAGCGAGACAATCGTCGAGGTGCGTGGATTGAACCATTGGTTCGGCAGTGGCAACGTTCGCAAACAGGCGCTGTTTGATGTGAACCTGACGTTGAAGCGGGGCAGCTTTACCGTGCTGATGGGGCCTTCCGGGTCTGGTAAGACGACGGTCCTTACGCTTGTCGGCTGTCTCAGAGCTGTGCAGGATGGATCGGTGCGGCTTCTGGAGAGCGAGTTGAATGGCGCATCGCAGGCACAACTTGTCAACCTGCGCCGCCGCCTGGGCTTCATTTTTCAGGCACACAATCTGCATGAAAGCCTGACGGCACTGCAGAACGTGATGATGGGCGTACAGGTGCATGGCGAAGTGGCCGATAGCGCGGCGCAGAGCGCGGCTGAGCATGCGCTTGGCCTGGTCGGCTTGAGCGACCGTATCACGTATCTGCCCGCAAACCTGTCAGGCGGTCAGAAGCAGCGCGTGGCCGTGGCCCGAGCTCTGGTCTCAAGCCCGGCGCTCGTGCTAGCCGACGAGCCCACAGCCGCCTTGGATAAAGATAGTGCGGCGGATGTCGTCGACCTTCTGAAACGCATGGGTGAAGCACGGGGCACGACGACATTGCTCGTTACCCACGACAACCGGATCCTCGACCGTGCTGACCGTATCCTGACCCTGGAGGATGGTCGCATCGTCAAAACAGATGACAGATCAACGTAGCTACTAGCGTATGCGCCAGACGAGCCGACATATCATGAAGTCAGGTCCTGTGGTTCCACAAGTCCGCCTGATGCAGCAGTACCGTCTTTCAGTGACCTGGATGAGTGATTTGGAGGGTTAGCGGGTTGGATCGCTCCAGTGCGTCGGGATCGGGCACTACGGACACCAGGTGTCCACCTAGTTGCACCTACGACGAGCACGGTCTACAGCGCTTCCGAGATGTGAAAATACCATTGAAAATGCGATTCTTAGTGTCGATCCGCTCGCATCTTGTTGAATGATGTCCCTCGGCACACTGGCTGACGATTGAAATTTCGATCATTTGCTGAAAGTTTATGCTTTCGATCGATCGGAATGATTCAATTGCAGTTCTTACGTTCATTTGGGCCGGCAGTGACTGGCACGGCTCCAATGGAGGCTCTGCGCGCGGGACTTGGAGCTTTCATCGGGCTTTGGCTGACCGGCTATTTCTTGCTGTCTCCCGGCGTCGATCTCGAATATGGCCTCTACCTTGTCGCATCGCTCGGCGCGAGTGCCGTTCTCCTGTTTGCCGTTCCCAACAGCCCGCTTGCTCAGCCATGGTCTGCAGTCATCGGCAATACTGTCGCAGCTCTTGTCGGCGTGGCAATCTCGATGTTCATCTACGAGCCAGCGTTACGGATCGCCGTTGCTGTCGCTCTTGCGATCATCGTGACGTTCATGCTGCGAGCGGTACATCCGCCGGCGGGAGCCGTCGCCATGACGGCTGCCATGAGCCCGGAAGCTGTGGAGCATCTTGGCTTCTGGTTCGCGCTTGCGCCAATTGCCACGGGCACGGCCAGCCTTGTCCTGATTGCGATCGCCTATGCCAGGGTGACAGGGCGTCGCTATCCATTTCGTCAATTCGACCAGCAGAACAGGCATGGGACATCTGACAGGATCGCTGTTGAACGGCTGGGCCTTTCCGAAGCTGAGCTAAGCGACATCCTTCAAAGGTATCGACAGTCATTCAATCTCGGCATTGAAGATCTGGCACGTCTTATCGGTGCAGCGGAGCTCCAGGCGGCAGCACACCAGACCGGCACTCCAACTGCGGCCGCCATCATGTCCTCGAACCTGATCACGGTGAAGGCAAACACCGATTTGGGCACAGTTGCGGATCTCTTCCGGCGCCATCGTTTTACATCGCTACCCGTGGTCGACGAGAAGCAGCGGTTCCTAGGCATCATCTTCCAGGTGCATCTCATAAGCCGAGCAAGGGAAGATGCACTTCGCCTTGATCGAGGCCTTATGCCCGCTTTGCGCAGACTGATCGACCCGGAAAGGGACAAGCCAATACGAGCAATCGACATCATGAGCGTCACGGTCCCTCGCGCTATTGCAACAACGCCACTCGGAGCGTTGTTGCCTTTGTTGGGCGATACAGATGTCGATGCGGTTCCCATCCTGGAATATGGGAAGCTCATCGGTATCATCACGAGAACTGACTTAATCGCCGCGATGGCCCGAGGCATAGCTCGAGCAGACGTTTGATGGCGTCAGCAAGAAGGGGCCCGTACTCGAAACTGCGAATGGCATGAGCATCGGCTGCGGACCGCTCTGTCGTCCGTGCTGCTTGAGGACATCTTAATCTAAGTCGGTTCAGGCCCTCATCCTTTCTGGGACAATGTTGCTATCGGCAGGTGAGGTCAAACGGAAGCCAAGAAGCAGGCTCTGAAGGGTGGCGCTTTCGCTGGCCAAGGCTGCGCCAGCAGCGTTCAATTGTTCCACCATGGCCGCGTTCTGTTGTGTCGATTGGTCCAGATGGTTCACCGCGACATTGACCTGCGAAAGACCGACTGCCTGTTCCTGCGCTGCAATCGCGATGGCGTCCACATGGCTTGCGGCTTCCTGCACGAGCTCGCCAATTTCGGCCAGTCCGGTGCCGGTCTCGGAGACCAGGTCGACGCCTTGGCGAACAGCTAATTCAGAATTTCCAATGAGTCCCGAGATTTCCCGAGCTGCCTGCGCCGAACGCTGGGCCAGCTCCCGGACTTCCTGGGCAACCACAGCAAACCCCTTGCCGGCTTCGCCGGCGCGGGCTGCCTCGACGCCAGCATTGAGAGCGAGCAGGTTTGTCTGGAAGGCAATCTGGTCGATCACACCAATTATTTGACTTATCTGGCTCGATGCCTGCTCGATCTTATCCATCGCCGCCACGGCGTTTCGTACCACTTCACCGGATCGACTTGCTCTTTCGCGTGCGCTCTTCGTTATGCTTCGGGCCAAATCCGAGCGTTTTGAAGTTGCCGTGACATTGGCTGTGATCTGTTCCAGTGCAGCGGCCGTCTCTTCAAGCGAGGCGGCCTGCTGCTCGGTGCGCTTCGACAGGTCATCCGATGCTGAAGAAACTTCGGATGCTCCGCCGGTGACGGTCGTGACCGATTGGCCAACACCAACCAGCGCTTGCCGCAACTGCACCACCGAGCGATTGAAGTCGTGGCGAAGGTCTTCGAACTGCGGTGCAAAGGCCTCGTTCACCTCGCAAAGAAGGTCGCCGGCAGCAAGCTTCCTCAAGGCCTGCGCCAGTGTGCCGGTTGCCTTGTTCATGCGTGCTTTGGCCTCCGCCTCCGCTGCGATTTGCATGTTAGCTCGGTTGCGTTCGGCCTGATCGCGCGCACGCTCTGCCTCCAGTTCCAGTTCGCGATTTCGGATCGCGGAAAGGCGGAAGACTTCTACCGCTTTGACCATATCTCCGACTTCGTCCTTGCGGTCGGCGGATTGCCCGGTAGGTTCAAGGTAGCCCTCCGCCAATCTGCGCATCGAATTGACGAGCGCCTTCAGCGGACGACTGATGGTCCCTGCCAGAAATACCGACAAGGCGATGACCAGAATTGCTCCAGCGACACAAAGGAGCAGAACCGTTCCGAGGCGAGTGAATGCGCCTGCGGCGATGGCGCGAGCCTCGCTGCCGAGGCGTTCAAGGCTTGCCGTTTCCAGAGCCTTCATTGCGTCAATGCGCTGACTAGCGGCTGCAAACCAGCGATCAGCACTCAAAGCACCGGCCGCTGTTGAACCCATTCCAATCAAGGTCGATCGCGTGGTTTCGATCTCCTTCGAGGCGGGAATGGATAGCTGCGAAGCGTAGGCGGATTGCCGTTCCTTCCGTTGCAGGGCGAGGAAATTGTCGATCAGCACATTTTGCGCGCCAGCCATGCGGGCAAAGGGAGCGATGCGCTCGGGGTCAATCTTGCCTGAAGTGATGAAGGTGTTGCCGGTAGCGCGTTCCTGGCCTGCAATCTCCTTTGCCTGCATGAGCAGGTTATAGGCAATCATTTCGGCGGCGATCCTCGAGCCGACACCCTGGAGGGATAGTTCCGAGGCGATGCCCGAAAGCTCGCCAATCAGGCCGCTGTAGAAGTCGAAGGACTGTTTTCCGGTGAAGGAAAGATTGTCGATGGATCGCCTGATGTCGGCGAGGCTTTTCAATGTATCCTGTGCGAAGGTCCAGCGACGGTTAAGCTCCGCGTCGTCGACGTCCGCCAAGGCATCAGTGAGATCTGGTAATTTTGCCAGAGCCTCATCCGTCAATTGGCGCGCTGTGAGCAGCGGTTGCTTGTCCGTGCTGCCCTTTGATCCGATATATCCAGCGCTCTGCCCCCGCTCTCCCTGAAGCGCGTGGATCATCTCGCCCATCGCCGAAATGTTCTCGCCCACTTTGACGACGGTTTGCATCTGCTGGTAGGAGCGCCACGAGCTGAAAGACTCCATCGAGGCAAGGGTGAGTGCTGCAACCAGGGGGATCATGATCGCAAGCCAGAGGCGTTTGCTGATCGAAAAGTCGGTGATGCGCATCTTTCAGTATGTCCTGAGTTGAGGCATCATGCCGAGTATCGTAACATCATGATACGATGTGAATTTTAGTGATTATTTGTGTGATTCAGTAAGCACTTATCTAATGGATCCAGCGCGGTTTGACGAATGCCAAGCTTCGAACAAATAAACCTCAGCTTGCGTCAATCCACCGTGTATCTGGACAAAGCTTCAGTCAAAAACTGCACGTCTGACGCGCAAACTCCAGATGCGAGGGCGTGGGTCGATATTGATGGGCGGATCATCGCCTGTCGCCGTGTCGTGGTTCAAGCGATAGCATCCTGTCCATAAGGTAGCCGACATTATCGGCTCCGGTACAGCCACTGATCACACATTCATGCATGTCGCAGATGGTGTCACAGGCTTGTTCGCGCCGCGATCTCGAAACGACCGGAGGCGCAAGCCTGCCGCGTTCCTTGGCCCCGAGCGGCCTCAGATACTTCATCATATTCTTGTCTGCCTTGATGCCACCGCCCTAGACCGTCTCGCCGGTGAAGCGCGGAAAGAGGACTTCATTTTCCAGATGCATGTGCTGGACCAGATCGTCGGCGAATTTCTTTGCGCCTGCGTAAAGCGCGCGCCATGAATTGCATGCGCCGTCCGGCAGATGAAATCCGCCTGTCACGTGCTCAAGTTCTGCCAGATGCTGTGCCTCGACGTCATGTTCGTGGCGCATCTGTTCGATGGGTCTCGCCAGAGCTTGATGGTCACCGCGCTCCATGAGTGGGAAGAGCATGAGCTCCTCGCGTTGCATGTGGCTGTGTAGGTCGCTCTGGATGCGCTCGAGCAGATTTGCCAGGCCGATCGGTGCATCGGGGTGGTCGCCATGCACCTGCTCGACCTTTGCCGCAAGGGGGATCAGTGATATGAGTTCTGCGCGGTGGGTGTCGTGATAGCGTGTCCTGAGGTGCTTGATCAGATCGGCGGTTCCATCCGGTGCTTCTGTCGACGCGGCGTCGACAAGGCCCTGCAATTCGTCCAGCAGGGTTTCCGGCGAGAGTCCTGCGGCTTCAGCCGCAGCCTTGATGCTATCTGAGCCACCGCAGCAGAAACTGATGCCGTGACGGCGGAAAAGTGCGGCTGCACCGGGAAGGGAGGTCGCGATCTTTTCGACCGTCTGGCTTGCGTCAAGTTCCATCGAGTTCACCTTGTTTTGCGCTTCAATGCGTTATCGCTGTGGTGCCGACTGTGGTGAGGAATGCCGATCCGGTCGTTGCGCTTTCGCAAACAAGATGCGCTCGTACTCCCCCGCGCGTTATGGCGCATGGGCATTGTTTTTCGCCCGCGATACCCAGGCAGCTCCCTCTCGCCCGTGATGAAAGCCGTTGGAGAACTTGGCTTTGGGATAAGTATGCCCGATCAGTTCGACGGCCTCTCGGGGTTCCATGCTGCCCGACAGCGTTTCCTGGAAGATGGCGGCGATGCGTGCCATGTCGCAGTCCTGTGGTGAGAGACGGAAGGCATTTACCCCGGCCTCTTGCAAGTCCTTCAGTTCGCTGAGCAGGAGTTGGCACGTATGCGACATTGTCTGCACGCCATTGAGCACCAGGAATGACTGGCGATCGAGTGTCCTGATTGACAGGCCGTCCGGCTCGTCGCCACAGACGAACTGGCAATTGTCCTTGATCCTGCCCTTGGAACGGGCATGGGCGCAGCGAGCCGATATGGCAAGCGGCATGCGACCGAATACCATCACTTCGAGAGCCACATCCGGCGCGTCGGCGGCGATCCTGGCGATCGAGCTAAAGGGAAGTTCCGGCGGAAGACAGATACGGTCTGCCCCGCGTTGTGCCAGCAAGCGCGCGGTTGGGCCATTATAGACATTGACCAAGGGTCCGACGAGGTGCCGGCGGCCCTTGATCAGGCCGATGGCGGAGAGGTCGTTTACCTCGATGGGGTAGTCCGACGTCTCGATCAGCTCTTTCATGATCCGACTTTCTCGCTCTAAGGTGACGAGCGCCAGCGAGGAAAAGGCCACCGACTTTCCCGCCCGTTCCAGGCGTTCCATCACGTCTGCCAAGTATGGCTCGATGAAATGCTGCCGTTTGGAGCAGACAGTCTCGCCGAGGATAATGTGATCCACGGGCGCTTCGTCTGCGATCTGATAATAGAAATCCCGCCATTTCGGGCCGTCCCAGAGATAGTAGACGGGGCCCAGTGTCAGTTCGGTCATGCTCATCTCCAGCGCTTCTCATAGGCGCCGACCGTGGTCTTCTGCCCTTCGCTCAGCGCTCTCAGCCGGGCCAACAAGGGGCCACGCCCCGAGGGGGCGGTTGCGAGTACCTGGCGCAGCGTCGATACGACTTCGGCCACATAGGCTTTGCCGCGCTGGCGTCCTTCGATTTTCAAGGCGGAGACGCCGGCATCCTTCAAGGCTTCGATTTCGCCCATGACGTCGAGGGACACGGGGTCTTCGAAGGCGTAGCCACGGGCATCGCCGATGTCGAAGCGTCCCTTGCACAGTGTGGGATAGCCGGCGGCCTCGCCATGGCTGAACCGGTTGATCGTATAAGTGCCGAGTTCCGACACCATGTCGGAGCCGTCCTGTCGGTACCGCACATGGCTCGCCGGGGAGCAGACGCCGTTTATATTGGGTGATTTGCCGGTGGCGTAGGAGGAGAGCGAGCAGCGTCCCTCGGCCATGACGCAAAGCCCGCCGAAAACAAAGACCTCGATCTCGCATTTGACCTTGCGACCAATGCGGGCAATGTCGCCGATCGTCAGCGTTCTCGGCAAGACGACCCGTTTTGCGTCGAAGGCTTCGACGAGAAAATTGATGGCTTCGGGATTGGAAGCAGACGCCTGGACCGAAACATGCAAGCGCTGCTCTGGATAGTGTTCCCTGACATGGGCCATGAGGCCGAAATCGGCCAGGATCAGCGCATCGGCACCGAGCCTTACCGCGTCGGCCGCCGCACTATACCAGATCTCTTCGTCGCCAGCCCGCATGAAGGTGTTGAGGGCGACAAATGTCATGCATCCTTTCTTGCGGGCATAGATAATTGCGTCGTGCAGTTCGTCCCGGCTGAAATTGAGGCCGGGAAAATTGCGGGCATTGGTCTCGTCGCGGAAGCCGCAATAGACCGCATCAGCGCCTGCATCGACGGCTTCACGAAAGGCGGCTGGCGTTCCCGCCGGACAGATCAGTTCCATCACTGGATCTCCCTCAGCGACCGGCTTCGGATTTCCACGGCCAGCCTGTGAACGATGGGGGCGGCCGGTCCCCCGATGCGCGCGAGATCACGCGGAAGGTCGATATCGCAGTCATCGAGTGCGTTTCTCATCGCAAGCATGGCCTCCATGTCCCCGATCACCTTCAGGTCGCGGGAAAAGAACAGCGCATCGGCATCGCAGCGCCCCTCAAGGAGCGCCAGCAGCATGACCAGCGGGGCCTCGACACCTGCATCCGCCGTGAAGGTCTCGTCTTTGCGCACCACCTTGAGACGAGGCAGGTCGGGCTCGATCAGGAAGACTAAGGGCAGATCAGTCGGGGCAAACGAAAAGCGGCAGCTTTTGTATGTGCCAAGGCGCTCGAACATATCGCCATGAGCTAGGAGCAGGAGCTTGAAGAGGCGACTTGCCACGAGCTCAATTGATACGAGCGGCATGAGCGGCACAGCTTTCAGCGGGAGAGCCAGAATGGATGTTATCTGCATTGCGCCAATTTTGATGGTTTGAACCGTCGCAAGCCTATGGGAACGGCCGACAATCCAGATTGCTCCAGCGCAAAGACGCAACCGAATTCACAGGTCATAGCGGTTCGCATGACACAGAACGCACCGCCTCGTCGCTACGACGGTCTTCAAGCTTTCATGACCGAACTGGAAAGGCAGGGACGGCTTCTCCGCGTCGCGCAGCCGGTGAGCCTTGTTCATGAGGTAACCGAAATCCACAGGCGCGTCCTGGCAGAGGGAGGCCCGGCCTTGCTCTTTGAGCGCCCGGTCCGGTCGGACGGTGCAGTGTCAGAGATACCGCTGCTTGCCAATCTGTTCGGCACGCGCGAGCGGATCGAACTTGGCTATGGCATCCCTGGCGGCAAGATTGGCGATCTCGCGGACCTTCTGGCCGAATTGCGCGAACCGAGGCCGCCGGCGTCGCTCCGGGATGCCCTGAAGAAGCTGCCTGTGCTTCGCTCCGCCATGGCGCTGGGATGCCGGAGGGTGTCTCACGCCGAATGCCAGGATATCGTGTTCGAAGGCGAGGGCGTTGATCTCAACCGACTGCCGATCCAGTGGTGCTGGCCCGGCGAACCGGCACCGCTGATCACCTGGGGGCTTGTCGTCACCGCATCGCCCTCCGACCCTAGGGATGTCAATGTCGGCGTCTACCGGCTGCAAGCGCTGGATCGCAGGCGACTGATCACGCGCTGGCTTGCCCATCGTGGTGCTGCGAAACACTTCCGGCAGTGGCAGGCCGTGGGACGGCATATGCCCATTGCGGTCGTGATCGGCGCTGATCCTCAGACAATCCTCGCAGCCGTTATGCCGCTGCCAGAGACCATGAGCGAGCTGTCATTCGCCGGTGTGCTTCGAGGAAAGCGCAGCCGCGTGGTGCGGGCGCTCACCCAACCCCTAGATATTCCGGCCACTGCGGAAATCGTGCTGGAAGGGACTGTTTCTATCGCGGAGACTGCGCTCGAGGGGCCTTATGGCGACCACACGGGCTACTACAATTCTGTCGAGCCGTTTCCCATCATGAACTTGAGTGCGATGACGATGCGGCAGAATCCGGTTTACCTCTCGACCTTCACCGGCCGCCCCCCGGATGAACCTTCTGTGCTCGGAGAGGCAATGAATGCTCTCTTCCTTCCCCTCGTGAAGCGCCAATTTCCAGAGATTGTCGATCTCTATCTGCCTCCAGAAGCGTGTTCCTACCGGGCGATCGTCGTCTCGCTCGACAAGCGCTATCCGGGGCAAGCCCGCCGGATCATGCTCGGGCTTTGGTCGATGCTGCCGCAGTTCAGCTACACCAAGCTCATCATCGTAGTCGATGCCGATGTTGACGTCAGAAACTGGAGCGATGTTATCTGGGCGCTTTCCACGCGGTTCGACGCCTCCCGCGATCTGGTAGTTGTGGATAACACACCCATCGACTACCTCGATTTTGCCTCTCCTAAGCCTGGGCTCGGTGGAAAGCTCGGTCTCGATGCCACCAACAAGCTTGGCGCAGAAACCGATCGGGAATGGGGCCGCGTGCTGCAAATGACGCCGGAGGTCTCGGCGCGCGTCGATGCGATCTGGCGCGAACTTGGACTTGGATCCCTCAAGACAAGGGAAGTTGAGCCATGATGAGGCGTGTCATTCTCGGCATGTCCGGTGCTTCGGGGGCGGCGATCGGTCTTCAGGTCGGCCGGCTCCTGGCGGCCATGGATGATGTTGAACTGCATCTCGTCGTCACGTCAGCAGCGCGCCGGACAATCGCACATGAGGCGGGCAACGAGGCGCTGGGCCGGCTAATCGGGCTCGCCGCTCATTTCCATTCGGAAAGCGATATCGGTGCATCGATTGCCAGTGGATCGTTCCGCACGGCCGGTATGATCGTCGCCCCTTGTTCGATGCGGTCTCTTGCAGCGATCTCGACCGGGATCACAGACAATCTTCTCACTCGCGCCGCCGATGTGCAGCTCAAGGAGCGTCGCAGGCTGGTTCTCCTTGCCCGCGAAACGCCGCTTCACCTCGGGCACCTGCGCAACATGGCGGCGGTGACCGAGATGGGGGCCGTGGTGATGCCGCCGGTCCCCTCATTCTACCGCAATCCAGCGAGCGTAGAGGATCTCGTCGCTCATATTGCGGCTCGTGCCGTGGATCTGCTCGGGTTGACGGACGCACCCTTGATACCGGAGTGGAGAGGGTAAGGGCGCTCATGGCTCCCTCCTATCCCTTTCGCGCTATCAACGGCATGTAAAAGACCACGTAACCCAAGAATGCCACGATCCAGGCAAGACCTGCGATCGGCAATAGCAGCATGGTGTGCTGCGGCCAAATTGCGACCGAAATCCTCAGCAGTGCCGAGAGGATGATTGGTGCATAGATGAGCCAGGTTGTCGAGTGCGGGGACGTCAAAGCCTGGCCCGTATGGCCTCTCGTGGCGCGGGTCATCACCGCCAACGTCACGACCCCGACCCCACCTGTCGTCCAGGCATGGATGCCTGCCGAGGCGAAGCCGGAGTGGTCCAACAGCATCGACAGGCCGGTCAGCAAAAAGCCTACGGGAATGAAGAGATAGCCGACATGCAGGATCGTCACGAGGGGCTCCCCAAGCGTGCGCTCGGGGCACCATCTTGCCTGTCGCACGAGATGAGCAAGGCTGGCGACAAGCATCAGCAGCCCCGTGGGAAACTGGAGGCTTTCAAGACCGCCGCCGACAGCGATCCACATCGCCAGTGAAAGGCTCCCAAGGATCATGACGGCGAGATCGAAACGGGCGAAATTCTGCGGCAGCCGCCCTGGATTGTTCGCCTTCAGCCAGTTGCCGGTAAATGCCGGAATAATGCGCCCCGCAACCAGAGAGATGAGGATGAGGATCGCAGACAGAGCCAGACGGTCGGCCATTTCGACGCGACCGTAGCGATCGAGCTCATGATGGAAAAACATCTGAGCGGCGCTCAGGAGCGCGAGAACGGCGATTATCTTGTAGTTGCGTCGGTTCGAGGCAGCAACAAGTTCTTTCAGAACAAAGATGGCGAGCACTGGCAGGAAGGCCAGCGCAACGAGTGTCGCGCCGAGCATGCCCGTCCATTCAGAGAGACTGATGGCAAGCCGCCCGGCGATCCAGAGAAGAAACAGTGCCAGAAGTGGCATGCCCTTCAAACCGGGCCTGCCGGTCCAGTTCGGCACGGCGGTGAGAAGAAACCCTGCTATCACGGCCGGGACAAAGCCGAAGAGAAGCTCGTGCTGGTGCCAGGCAACCGGGGGCAAGAGGGTCGGAACATGCATGAAGCCGAGGAACCACGGGACCCAGATAGCGATTGAGACGGTGGCCAAAAGCGCGCTGCCCGGGAAGAACAGACGGAACCCGCCAGACAGAAGACGCTGCGGGATGGAGGGGCCGGGAATTGTGGTCATGTCAGCACCTTTCCTGATCCACCGTTGCCGGCGACCAGAGCAGAGGAATATAGGCCTTGGCCCAGAGGAGGAAGGAAAGCGAAAACAGCGCAGAGGAGAAACCGTAAGCGCTGAAGGGCAGGGTGAGCGACGGCGCGAACTCCGAGAGGATCCGCAAAAGAACCGACAGGACCAGAAGCAGGATCGCCATCCGGGTTGTCTTCGAAAAAAGCAGCGGTTGACCGGTATGCAGCAGGCCTGCAATCGAGAGAACCTGCAGGACGCCGAGACCCAAGCCCCCCATTAATGCCAGATGCAGTCCGCCCAGCCACGGCAGGTCCAGGCCAATCAGGGAAAGTCCGCAGACAAGAAGGCCGGTGCCAGCCAGCGCACTCGACAGCCAAAGACCGCCAAGTTCGAAGGAAAAGCCTTCGCGCCCCACAAACCCCTCGGCGACCCGATCGAGAAAGGCCGCACCGGCAGCCAACATTAGATAGCCGCGCACGGCGTCCGAGAGCGTGGCTGCCTCTGCCACAATCACCAGCATGGTCAAACCCGCTGAGAGATGGACCCGGCCCGGATGCGGTCTGTAAGGGGAGGTCCTTTCCGTCGGATCAAGGATCAGGTTGGTCACTGGGACGGTGATGCGGGCAAGGGCGAGACCCAGCAGGCCTAGAAGCGAGAGCCCAAGAATTCTGATTGCGCGGTCTGACAGGTCGTAGGCGTCCATGGCCATTGTGATCCGCAGCAAGGCCGCAGCCGCAGCAAAGGCGGTGACGAACAGGATGAAACCCAGGAGACCGGTGCTTTTCTTGATCCAGGACAGGCGTAGCGCATAGGTAAGCAGGAACAGTATCCAGGCCTGATCGAACACGAGGCCAAGCAGCCACCCGTTCTCGATGGCGAAGAAGCCCAGCAAGCGGGCACCGGCCCAAAGACCTGCAGCCAAGAACAGGGGGCGTCCACTGAGGCGTTGCGTGTCCGTCCATTCCGGTAGGGCAGAGGTCAGGAAGCCAAAAAGCGCGCCTCCGAAGGAGCCGACCAGCATTTCCTGGGCGTGCCAGTGGCGGGGAAGGGAGGAAACGGCAAAAGGTAGATCGAGAGACCAAACCACGACCCAAAGAAAGGGCCACAGCGCCGCATGCAAGGCGGCAAGTGGAAACATCAGTCTGAGGCCTTCGGCGGACATGGCCCTGGCAAGATCGGCCGAGGGAAGCATGCGTATGGCTGGAAGCACACTCATGCCAGCCTCCGCTCGTCATGTTCTTCAACGACGGCAAACAGCGGATGATCGGAAATGAGCCTTCGTGCCGTCTCGAAAATCATTTCCTCACTGCGATGCCCCGGTGTCTCGGGAACAGAGACGCAGTCGAGAATTCCATGGCCGTAGCGGTCGAGAACCGCGATCCGGTGGCAGATCCGCAGCGCTTCATGGATGTCATGGGTGATGAAGAGCCCGCCCTTGCCGCTGTCTGAGGCCGTGGCGACGACGAGATCCTGCATCCGCCTTCGCAAGGCGGCATCGAGTGCGGTGAAGGGCTCGTCGAAGTAGAGGAAATCGGGGTCGGCGACGAGAGCACGGGCAAGCGCCGTGCGCTGGCGCATGCCACCCGACAACTGCGATGGAATCTTTTGCCAGTCGCTCTCTTCCAGCGATACGCGATCACAGGCCGCTGCAATTCTTGCCCTTCGCTCGGACCGCGCCACGGGGAGGCCAGATAGGCTGAGTGCCACGTTGGCTTCGACCGTCGCCCATGGGAGGAGGCGCGGTTCCTGAAAGACGAAAGCGCAGCGCGCATAGCCTCGCTCGACTTGGCCGTGGCGGGGGATAATCAGCCCGGCGGCGATCTGGGCAAGCGTGCTCTTGCCGCAACCGGACGGTCCGACCAGCGCGACCAGTTCCCCCTGGCTGACCTGCAGAGTGACCTGTTCGAGAACGGGGCGGCCGAGATAGACGTGCCCCACGGCTTTGAGCTGGAGGAGGGTCATCGGCGTACGCCCCAGGGTTGGGCGGCTTCCCGCCATGCCTCGGCTTCGGCGCGCAGTGGCTGAACAATTCCATATTCGACACTGATCAGCGCAATGACCGACAGGAGGATCCACGCAAGAGCTGCTTCCACATCGAGTGCGGAACGGGCATTGGCGAGCGCGCCTCCTATACCGCCGGCATTGGCCAGCAACTCGGCCATGACTGCTGCCTTGAAAGCCGTGCCCAGTGCCATGACCAAAGCAGGAAATACCGCATGAAGCATTTGCCGTAGGGATATCTGAAACAGGCGGGCCAGCCACGACAGGCCGGCCATACGGGCCATCTCTTCCAATCCCCGGTCTCGTGTCCGGATGCCCTCGGCTGCACCAACAAAGACAAGCGGCAAGGCGGCGATAGCCGCGGTGGCAATGACCGTTCCGGCCCCCATGCCAAACCAGATCATCAGAAGGACGATCCAGGCAATTGGCGGGACGCCGATCAGCAAGGTTACCTGCGGACGCGCAAGCCTCATGATCGCCGGATGGTATCCGGCCACCACGCCTGCCATCGCCCCAAACACGGCGGCGAGTGAAAAGCCGGCGAGCGCCCTCAGGCTCGTCGACACCACCAACATCTGATTGTCGGGGTCTGCTGCTAGCTTGAACAGGGTCTGGATCGTCTTGGCCGGTGCTGGCAACACGAAGCTGCCATAGGCTTCGGCTCCGAGCTGCCAAACGGCTGCAAAGACGGCAAGGCCGCTGAAACCCGCCCAGCCGGACCAGAGGAAGCGCGCCACCCTTCCCGCACGATAAGCTAGGCCCATGATGATCCAGCCCTATAGATAAAGTGACGCGTCCGGCATGCGACCGCCCACCATCTCGGGATGCCTCTCTGCCACGGCTTTGAGCAGGGTCTCGATCGGTCCGTGCGCATCACGCGCGGCAATGGCGACGAGGTTCGAATAGGGGATCGACGCCTCCAGCACAGGCCATGGGAGTTCAAGTGCCGACGCGGCCTGGCTCGCAGCCGCTGCCGGATTGGCGTTCACCTCGACTGCTGCCCGTGCAAGTCCCGCAAGAAGCGCGGTCGCCTGTTCCGGATGATCGTCCAAGAAGTTTTGCGTCAGGGCGAGACCTGCCTGGGGCATGACCGGCGTACTTGCGGTGACCATACCCCATTCCTTCTGCATGTCGATGACGCGGTGAAGCGCCTGACCACCTGTACTGGCCTTGAAGAGGGCGGCAGAGACTGCCGGTTCGGGTAGTAGCGCCGTGTCGATACGCCCTGCGAGCAGCATCTGAACGGCTTCGATTGGCGTGCCGGCCCGCTCTACCTTGACCTTGCCGGTCATTCGATGGTGGGCAAGCGCCGCATCGAAGACAAGTTCCGGCGTGTCATTGGGAAATGGCACGGTTACGCTTTGACCTTCGAGATCGGCGAAAGCCGCGATCTTATCGTTGCGCGATACCATATAGAGAAGGCCATTGGTCATTACGCTGGCCAGTTTCAGGCCAAGACCGCGCGTATGGAGATTTGCCGCCGCCGTTGTCGGCATCACCACGGCTCTCATGGATCCGGACGACAGGCCCGCCCGCATTTCATCGGGCGTGCGCCAGACCCTAAACTCCACCTTATCTGCGACGTTGCGCAGCAGGCCTTTGCCAACAGCATAGGCCAGCGTGATCGATGGTCCGGCAGGAGGGCCGAAGAGGACGAGTTGGTCGAGGGAGGATGCGCGTGCCCGTGTGTTGAGGAAGGGAAGGGCAAGGGTCGCTGCGATGCCAGCGCATAAAGTGCGACGGGTTTTTGCATAGCCTGCCGCGTCTGCCTCAATGATATTCGCCTTGCTGACCTGTTTCAGGGTGTTTGGCATCCCGCTCTCCGAAAATTGATTTATTTACTCATGTTATAGCCGTCCGCGTACGGATGTTTGACGTAGAGCAAGTAGTTTGTGGAATTACCGGCTGGAATCGTTCTCAGATGTCGAGCGCGAGAATCGGGTCTGCGCCAAACAGGGCGGCATGGCCTCCCGCGAGCAGCCAGAGTGTGATAAGCAGCGTCACGGCGAGCCCGGCTACCAGATGTCCATCCAGACGCAGCTTGGCGCGTCCGGAGAGCAGGGCGATCAACGGAAATATGGATGTTGATCTCTCGACTGGTAACCAGTCTTCTCCCATCCTGCGTCTCGCGCGCTTTTCCGCGACAAGGATACCGACAGCAGAAAACAGACCGAGGCCACCGAAGACAAGGAGCGATCTGGTATCACCGTTTGCTGCGAGGTGGCCGAGAGACCAGAGGAAAAATCCCCACAAGACCGGATGGCGGGTGAGAGTTGTAATCGCGCCAGGTGTAGTGCCTGTCATGAAGCTGATAGATGCGGGATTGGGACTGATTAGGCCTGCCGTGACCAGAAAGAGCCCGAGTGGCGACAACACGAGATTGGCGAGGATGCTCCGGGAATCCGGCCGCCAGATCTCTACATACTCGGTGTTCCAGGCGGCATGCAGGACCCATATCAGGAGTGCTACGGATGTTGTCGAATAGACTAGAAGGTAGAGCCGTAATCCAAGCGCTGCGGTTAGCCTGCCGCGGATGGTTGGTAAGGCAGGCACCGAATGCAACAACAAGAATGCTGCAAGCGCAAGAACGATCTGGGTCATGTTGGGAACACCTGCGTTTCGGGTTCCACGTTTAGAAGCTGCTGCAGCAGCATCTGCTCCGCAGTGATATGGCGCCGGACAGCTTCCTGAAAACCGCGAACCATATGGGCCACCGTTTCCAGGCTCAGTCTGCATCGTTTGCGAGCGACAGCGGCCAAAGTGAGAGATAGCTCACGGGCCGCGCGACGGTCGACGCGATGTTCGGACTTTACCTGATCGAGAAGAAGGGAGCCGAAACAGGAGCCGGCATGCAACTCGAGGTCGGGGTAGAACTTTTGCTCTTCCAGAGTATGGGCGGCGGCGACCAGCGGTTCGATGTGCTTGGCAACCTTCTGGATGCCGCGCGGAATTTCGCCGGCGTCGAAGTCCGTGGCCAGTTCCTCCAGCCTCAAGCAGAGAATGAGAAGATCGCGGTGCTTGTCCTCAAGCGCCCTGACCTCGGAGGCCGTCAGGCTGGATCCAGTCGTTTCCATGGTTTTTCCCTTATTGGCCGATGAACAGGATGACGCCGATGGCAAGCGAAGTCATAACGGCGGCTAGAGTGCCTCCGCCCTGGAGTACCCCCATGCGCTTCAGCATCAGGGCAAAGCCCATGATGACAGGTGTCGCAACGACAAGGCCGATTTGTGCATCCGTCATTTCAGTCATTCCCTTCTGTTGTGGAAGCACTCTGCCTGGTCTTTCGTCAGTCTTCTTTGCGCTCCCACAAAGAGCGCTTCGGATTTTTCTTTAGAACCGATCCCGACCAACGGGAGATCTGACCATGGCTATGCAAACGAGCCTCCAGGACGAGGCAAAGGACGACCACCTGCTGCTCTGGATCCTGGTGTGGAGCGAGCTGATCGCTTTCGGCATCCTGATCCTTGGCTTCCTCGTCGTGTCGACCTTTGATGCCCAGGCCTTCGAACTGGCGCGTCTGCATTTAAGGCCGGGGATCGCCGGCGCGAACACGCTTATCCTGCTGATCAGCGGTTACTTTGTCGCCGTGGCGATGCGAAGTCGGCTTGATCTTGAGGCGGTGAAACGGCCGTTGACGATTGCAGCCCTGCTCGGCTTCTGCTTCGTGGCGGTTAAGCTCTTCGAATACTGGGGTGAGGTTCGCTACGCTCAGGATGCAACGCTCGACACCTTCTTCGAGCTATATTTCATCATCACCGGCTTCCATCTGCTGCATGTCTTTTTCGGCGCTATTGCTCTTCTTCTTGTCGCCTGGCGCCCGGCACGGGAAAACCTGGTTCTGATCGCCACACTCTGGCATGTGATTGACCTCGTCTGGTTGGTCATCTTTCCCATTCTCTATCTTGCGTGAGGCTTCTCATGACCCGCAGACAACACGAGGAATTGGTGGGTGTGCTCGCCATGCTGATGACCTTCGCGATTGGCGGCGCAATTGTTACGGCGCTCGCTGGTCCAACGATCGTACCGATTGCCGCCGTTCTTGGGATTGCCTTTGCTAAGGGACGGCTTGTGGTTCTCGACTTCCTCGAACTCAGGGGCGGGCATCACCCCATGCGGATCGCGCTCATCTGCTGGTTAAGCATCATTCTGATCGCCGCACTCTCTCGGTCGCTGGTGGTCCTTCTGTTGGGATGAACATTCGCGCCGTTGCTTGCCAAAGCGCAAAGAACAACCCCGCTCACTCTCTATGAAAAGAACATCCCGCAGAGCCGGCGAGGGGATCGCTGGAGCCTTCGAGGCGGGGAAACCAGGTCGGGCCTTTTCAGCCCGGCAGACGGAAGGACAAGGGCATGGCAGAGCGCCTGACCAAGACCGGAGCGCGCAACGTCTTCTATGGCGGCTCCATTTTCTTTTTTGCGATCTTCGTGGGGCTCACCGCCCACAGCCATTACTACATCCGCACGGTATCGACCGACGAAACGACTCTGACTGACAGCGTCGCGCGCGGCAAGCATATCTGGGAAAAGCACTCCTGTATCAACTGCCACTCGATCCTGGGTGAGGGCGCCTATTTCGCGCCCGAGCTCGGCAATGTCTGGACGCGCTGGGGTGGTGATGGCGATCGCGACGGTGCACGCGAGACGCTTCGTTCCTGGATGGCGGCACAGCCCTCTGGTGTCGAAGGTCGCCGCCAGATGCCGCAATTCAATCTGACCGACGAAGAGATCAACGATCTCGCAGACTTCCTCGAATGGACCAGCAAAATCAAGACGCAGAACTGGCCGCCGAACGAGGCTGGCTGAGCCCTTCGTGACCCAAGGAGACAAAAAATGAAATATCAAAGCCAGAAGGTCGCGATGCTGTATTTTTACGGTGCGCTCGGCCTCTTTATCGCCCAGGTCCTGTTCGGGGTCGTCGCGGGTACGATCTACGTTCTGCCCAATACGCTCTCCGAGCTCCTCCCTTTTAACATCGTCCGTATGATCCACACCAACGCCCTGATCGTCTGGTTGTTGATGGGCTTCATGGGCGCGACCTATTATCTGCTGCCGGAAGAAGCGGAAACCGAGCTTTACAGCCCGAAGCTTGCTGTTGCGCAGTTCTGGATCTTCCTCATTGCCGCTGCCGCCGCGGTCGTCGGTTATCTCTTCGGCATTCATGAGGGGCGCGAGTTTCTCGAGCAGCCCTTCATCATCAAGATCGGCATTGTCATTGTCGCATTGATGCTGCTGTTCAACGTCACCATGACATCGCTGAAGGGTCGCAAGACTGTCGTCACCAACATCCTGATCTTCGGTCTGTGGGGTGTGGCGATCTTCTTCCTCTTTGCCTTCTACAACCCAACGAACCTGGCACTCGACAAGATGTACTGGTGGTATGTCGTCCACCTCTGGGTCGAAGGCGTATGGGAGCTGATCATGGCCTCGGTGCTCGCCTTCCTGATGATCAAGCTCAACGGCATCGACCGCGAAGTGGTCGAGAAGTGGCTCTATGTCATAATCGGGCTGGCGCTGTTCTCCGGCATTCTCGGCACTGGCCATCACTATTACTGGATCGGTGCCCCCGGCTACTGGCAGTGGATCGGCTCGCTCTTCTCGACGCTGGAAGTCGCACCCTTCTTCACGATGGTCATCTTCACCTTCGTGATGACCTGGAAGGCTGGCCGCAAGCACCCGAACAAGGCAGCACTGCTGTGGTCGATCGGCTGCTCGGTGATGGCCTTCTTCGGTGCCGGCGTCTGGGGCTTCCTGCACACGCTGTCTTCGGTGAACTACTACACCCATGGCACACAGGTGACAGCCGCCCACGGGCATCTCGCCTTCTTCGGCGCCTATGTCATGCTCAACCTTGCGATCATGGCCTATGCCATTCCGGAAATGCGCGGCCGCCAGCCCTATAACCAGTGGCTGTCGATCGCGAGCTTCTGGATGATGTGCACGGCGATGTCGGTGATGACCTTCGCGCTCACCTTTGCCGGGGTTCTGCAGGTGCATCTGCAGCGCGTGCTGGGTGAGAGCTATATGGCCGTCCAGGACCAGTTGGCTCTTTTCTACTGGGTGCGTCTTGGCTCTGGTGCCGTCGTGCTTGTGTCCGCCCTGATGTTCGTCTGGGCCGTGTTGATGCCGGGCAAGGAGAAAGAGCCTGCCTTTGGCGGCTATGTCGAGCCTGCAGAGTGAAACAGCGGCCCCGCTGTTTCAAAAAGCGGCGGGGCTCTCCCCAATTTTGAGGATCAGCAACATGAATATCATCGCCCGCAACATTCAGCCGGATATCCCGGCCTATTCTCCAGCCGGCAACGAATGCACTCTCTTCGAGACAGCCTGGACGCGGCAGTTGCCGCTTCTCCTCAAAGGACCGACAGGCTGCGGAAAGACCCGGTTCGTCAGTCATATGGCGCAAAGGCTTGGCTTGCCGCTGACCACCGTCTCCTGCCACGACGATCTGGCGGCCGCCGATCTCACCGGCCGTTTTCTTTTGAAGGGAGGTGAGACGGTCTGGGTCGACGGACCGCTGACCCGGGCAGTCCGTGAGGGCGGTGTGTGCTATCTCGACGAGGTGGTCGAGGCGCGCAAGGATGTCGCCGTCGTGCTCCACCCGCTCACCGACGACCGGCGCATCCTGCCATTGGAGCGGACAGGCGAAGAGCTTGAAGCGCCGCCGGCCTTCATGCTCGTTGTCTCCTACAATCCTGGCTATCAAAGCCTCCTCAAAGCGTTGAAGCCCTCGACTCGCCAGCGTTTTGTCGCCATCGAGTTCGACTTCCTGCCCAAGGCGAGGGAGATCGAGGTTGTCTCGGCAGAAAGTGGACTGCCTGCCACGGCTGTAGAGCCATTGGTCGAACTGGCGCGGCGGCTGCGGGCATTGAAAGGTCATGACCTGGAGGAGGGCGTCTCGACGCGTCTGCTGGTTTACTGCGCGAGCCTCATCGATGCCGGTCTTGCGCCACGGGACGCCGTTCGTGCCTCCATGATCGAGCCGATGACCGACGAACCTGACGTGCGTACCGCACTCCTCGAACTGGCACAGGCGGTCATCCGCTAGGAGAATGTCATGCTGGACTTTCTGGAGCTTGAGGAGACGGTCGGGCGCGCCTGGCACAGGCTGGCAGGGGATACCCGCACCTGGCCGCGTTACCCCGAAGCGGCTGTCCTGCTGGAGGACGTGCTTCCAGTACTCTCTGTCTGCTTTCGTGGCTTCGGCGGTGAACGGACGGTTCAACTGGTGCCGGCGCGGGGCAGGACCTCGCAACACCGGCTGAAGTTCCGGCAACGCATGGGGCTGGGCGAAGAAAAGCTCATTCATCCGGCGCGGGACGAAGCTAGCGTGATGTTGCCCCCAGTCTTGGATCTCATGCCGGAGCAGTCACTCAATCTTGACCTTTATGTCTGGCTGGCCGCCGCCATGGCCGTGATGCCGCTTCAACCGATGACCGAGACTGATCCCCTCAAGGCAGATCTTGCACTTTTGGACGCGGCGTCGGCACTTGAAGCGCAGGTCCTGGAGACCTTCCCCGGTCTGGTCGATCGTTATAGTCGGCTTTGCCGCGCCCTTCTGTCGGAGCGCCGCCGCGGCTCGCTGCCTCGGGTTGAGGGGCTGCTGGAGGACTGCATCATTGATCTCCTGCGCCGTGGCGCGGGGCTTGCCCCGCTCTCTGCAGGTAATGATATGCCGACGCAGGCACCTGCGGGCTATCTGCCGATGTTGCCCGTGCCACTGTGGCCGCAGGCGGTCGTTAGAGAAGAATGGGTCGGCCGCCAGGAAATCGATCAGCCAGTTGGCTCCAGCGAGGCGGATGCGCAGGCGGCCGGACGCCATGTGGCAATTCGCGAGAAGGATTCCGCCGCCAAGGGCGAGCGCAGCCCCTTCATCCTGAATCGCTTCGAGAAGATCCTCGCCATGGCCGAGATGGTCAATGTCGACCGTCCCGCCGACGACAGTGACGATCACGATGCGTCGGCCGCTGACGAACTCGATGAGATGGTGCTTGGAGAACGCAAGGGCCGGCCAGCCGCGAAATTTCGGTTCGACCTGGATCTGCCGCCCGAGGCGCTCATCCATTCCGCGATCGAAGCGGAACTGACCTATCCGGAATGGGACTACAGACACGGGGTCTATCTGAAGGACCACTGCCGGGTCTTTGCCGGTCCGGCCTGCGAACAGGACAAGGCGCCGGTCCAGTCATCCGAGATGAAAGCGATGATTCGCCGGGTGCGGCGGCAGTTCGAAGCGATGCGTCCGCGCCATGAGCTGCTGCGTGCACAGGTCGACGGTGCCGATCTCGATCTCGATGCGGTCGTGCGTAGCCGCACCGAGCTTGCTGCGAGCGGTGAATGCTCCGACCGCATCCACCTGGCAAGCCGGCCGCAGGCCCATGATCTTGCGGTGACCCTGCTGGTCGACGTCTCGCTGTCGACCGACGCCTGGTTCAACGACCGCCGGGTACTCGATGTCGAGAAGGAGGCGCTTCTGGTTCTGGCCGAAGGGCTGGCAGCCTGCGGCGACATGCATTCTATCTTGAGCTTCACGTCGAGACGGCGGGACTGGGTGCGCGTCGAGACGATCAAGGACTTTGACGAGCCGATGGGTGCCTTGGTGCGCCATCGCATCGCCGCGCTGAAGCCCGGTTACTATACCCGCATGGGAGCAGCCCTACGCCACGCGACGGCCAAACTTGCCGAGCGTCCCAATCGCAAGCACTTGCTTCTTGTCCTGACCGATGGAAAACCGAATGATGTCGATCACTATGAGGGACGTTTTGCGCTTGAAGACACACGTCGGGCCGTGAGCGAAGCAAGGCGGCGTGGCATCCATGTCTTCGGCGTCACGGTCGATCAGGATGCCAAAACCTATGTACCGGCTGTCTTTGGCCACCATGGCTATGCCGTCGTTCCCGACATTCGCCGCCTTCCGGCGACCTTGCCACAGATCTACCGCGCGCTCGTCCGCTGATCCGCGAACGCGCAAAGGGGAAAGCCCGGACCGAGAGATCGGACCGGGCTTTCTCGTTTTTCGCCGTTTTGTCTCAGGCCGCGGTGGCGTGTGTTCTGCCCGTTTCGCCGAGATAGGCATCAAAGCACGACGCCACCGTTCGAACGAGGAATCTGTGTTCCGTGTCCACGCTCAGCACATCGCCACGCAAGGTCACAATCCCTTCGTCCAACAAGGTCTTGAGCAGCAGATTGGCTTTTCCAAAGCTCTCCTCCGGAAGTTCAAAGCCATCCGGCTTGGCTGTGAAATCCACTTGGAAGTCACACATCAACCGCTCGATGATCCAGGCGCGGACGCGGTCCTCCTGTGTGAGGCGGTAGCCTTTCGATGTGGCAAAGTTCCCGGAAGAAATGAGGCTGGCATATCGGCCGATGGCGACATCGTTCTGCGCATAGCCTTCGGCAAGACGTCCGATCGCCGACGAGCCGAACCCGATCAGTGTTGAGGCAGTGTCGGTCGTATAACCCTGGAAGTTGCGGTGCAGCGCCTTACGATTGGCGGCGATCGAAAGCTGATCCCCAGGAAGCGCAAAATGGTCGAGACCGATCCGTCGGTACCCGGCTTCGCACAGCGTCGCCGCGATGGCTTCCGCCTGGGCGTGTCGATCATGTGCGTCGCCGAGCGCTGCCGTGTCGATCAGGCGCTGGTGCTTCTTGAAGGCCGGGACATGGGCGTAACCGAAGACGGCGAAGCGTTCAGGGCGCATGGCAGCAGCCATGCGCGCAGTTTCAATTGCAGAGTCTACGGTTTGATGGGGCAAGCCATAGATCAGGTCGAAGTTGACGCTTCTGGCTCCAGCCCTGCGCAGGTTCGACAGGGCCGTTGCCGTCTGCTCTGCCGACTGTATGCGATTGATCGCTTTCTGCACCTTGGGGTCGAAACTCTGCACGCCAAGGCTCGCACGGGTCATTCCCGCTTCTCCGAGTGCTTCTGACATTTCGGGGCTAAGCGTTCTCGGATCGATTTCCACCGCCAGTTCGGTCGCGCCGCCAATACCAAAGGCCGCTGTGAGCGTGGTAGTCAGATCGAGGAACTCCTCCGGCGTCATGATCGTGGGTGTGCCGCCGCCGAAGTGAATGTCGCTGACATCCTGTCGCCGCCCGATGGCTTTTGCTACCAGCCTGATTTCCTGTTTCAGCACGGTCAGATAGTCGAGGATCGGTGCGTCCTTCTGGGTGATCGTGGTGTGGCAGCCGCAATACCAGCACATGGATCGACAGAAGGGCACGTGAAGGTAAAGCGACACCGGTTCGCTTTTGGGGATGTTCGCCAGCCAATCACGATAGGTGCCTGCTCCAATACTGGGCGAGAAGCGGGGCGCCGTCGGATAACTTGTGTAACGGGGCAGGCGGCTTTCGCCATAACGGCGGATAATCTCTGTGTTCATTGTATCGCTCCGGTTCGGTGCCCTAACGATAGTGCCAGGTGCCATCGCTTCGTTGTCGAAAGGCAAACAGGAACACTGCTTTCCTGGTTTTGCTTGTTACAGCACAACGAAGCCTAGGCGCCGGTGCTTCAGTATCCTGCGGTGCAGCTTACGCTGCATGCGACTCCCGCAACTTGCATTGAAGAAAGCCAGCGAATGACTGTTGTTGAAGATCATATTCTCAAGCTCGACGTGCGCGAGATTCCGCGCGTGGAAAGGCATCCCCGTATATTCGGAATGTTGAATTCACTGCTTCCGGATTACCAGTTGATCCTGACCGTCGATCATGATCCGGTTCCGCTCTACTACCATCTCGAGATGCATTATGATGGGATGTTCGGGTGGGAATACCTTTCCCGTGGTCCGGAGATATGGGAAGTCCGCATTCGCCGGAAGAAGCACGAAGGCTGCAACTGCAACTGCGGTGGTGGTCATTGAACTGCATGGGAGCGATCGGGCGATAGCGGTCGCTCCCATGCCGGTTCATCGTGATCAGACAGGTGAAGTTGAAAATTGGGAGGTCAAGTGTCGACAACAGCCAGTTTCAAAGAACTCGACGTCCGGCCCATCCTTCGTGACGGAGGTGAGCCATTTCCCGCAATCATGGATGCAGTTCAGTCGTTAAAGCCAGGGGAAGGCTTGCGTCTGCTTGCGACCTTTCGCCCTGTGCCGCTGTTAAGCGTCATGGCGCGCCGTGGTTATTCGGCCGAGCTCAAGGAGTTGGATGGCGGCGAGTGGGAGGTTCTGTTTATCCCAACCCCAGACACTTCTGCAGAAGTTCTCCACTCAATCGGTGCAGAGGAAGCGGCGGCTTGGCCGGACCCGTTGTGGAGGGTCGACCTCACCGAGCAGCAGCCACCGGCGCCCATGGAGAAAGTTCTCTCGCTGATTGAGCTCATGGAGCCAGGCGAAGTACTTTTCGCGGTGTTTTCAGAAGAATCGCGCTTTCTCGGTGCGGAGCTGGAAAAGCGCGGTCACCAATGGGTCGGCAATCTCGATGCTTCAAAGCGTGCCTATCGCATGTTGATCCGAGTGGGCGGTGAAGGTTGACGACCGGGTTGCCGCTGAACGTGACATAGGAGACCCGCATTGTCGCTTAGAAAGAAGACAAAGGCGGCAATCCAGAAAAAGCCAGAGGTTGCGACAAGCGCCCCATAGTATCCCGGAACGATGTCGGCTGCGATGCGGCCGCTTGCTGCGAGCAGTACGCACGGGACGGACAGCCGCTGGCGCAAGGAAAACTGCTCGTTCCGACCGGTGTGAAGGCGGATCGAACGATTCATGATCGCAATCATCATTCCTGTGACGGCTCCAATAGCAAGAAGATGCATTGCAGTGAGCAGGCCGAGTGTATCGAGCGCGGTTGCTGTAATTCCCAACAGGCCCAGGGGGATGAAGGCGTACGAAACCTGCATCGCTGCGATCATGGACGATTTCAGGATGATTGGCCTGAACCATCTTATTGCGCGGGCAAAATGCGAACCGGCTGCCACTAGTGCCACGATTGCCGCGAGTGGGCCGGACGGTTCAAAGGTCCAAGCCGTTGCGGCAAGGAGAGTGGCAACAAGCACGAAACGATCGATGAAGTGATTTGCGGGGGCGAGGCGTGATCTGCCCGCCTGGGCAAGCCAGTTGTTGGTGAAGCTAGGGATGAGCTTGCTCGCGGTCGCAGTGATCAGCAGGATATAGACAGAAAGACCTGCCCGTGCCCAAGCATCCACGTCTCCTCCGTTCATCGCCGCCATGTGAAACCCGCCATTGATCAAGGCAAGCGACACAACAGAAAGGATCGGCTTCGCATCTGCGATCCTTCGCGCAACCAAAACCTCCCTCACGCAGAAGTAGGCGAAGAGCGGGAGGAAGATCCAGTCGATCAGGAGGGTGGTGAGGGCCGTTGTTTCTCCGACCATCAGCATGGAGATGCGGCCGGCAATCCAGATGAGCACGAAAATGCCAAGCGGTTTGCCTGAAAGCGGAAAGCGACCGGTCCAGTTTGGAACTGTTGTCATTAAGTATCCGACCAGAACGGCCGGCATGAAGCCGAACAGCAGTTCATGCGCGTGCCAGGCGGATGGGCCGTAGACTTTCGCCACCTCAAGCGAGCCGTTCACCGCGCAAATCCAGATTGCGATCGTCGTGATGGCCCACAAAGGCGCACCGAGATAAAATGGCCGGAACCCATAAGACAGCAGGACGAGGCCGTCGCGTCCCAGGCCCCGCGGGATCCTGCCACTGGTTATTCGTTCCTTTTCCTTCATGGAAATCGCTTTCAAAAATACTCGTTCGACGCTGACTCAGAGATTTCCAGGCAAAGTAATTGATCTCGATCAAAGAGCCTCGGCTAAAATATTGTTTGGTCGGCGGCTGAATGACGCACTTCTTATTCCGCAGCTCATTGTTCCAAGTCAAATAGAACGGCACGTGATGAAGTAAAACAATGTCAACAGTTCGAGCGAAACGCTTACTGCACGACAAGGAGAGAAGATCATGACACAGTGCCTCAATCTGACCAGAAGAACAATGCTAGCGGGAGCAGTGTTTGCAAGCGCGCTTGTGCCCGTTTTGACAGGAACAGTGGCACGCGCCGAAGGCGGCGACATCAAGACCAATGCCGCAGCCGTGGCGGCTGACATCGCTAAGCTGGAGCGGGTGAAGGTCGATCTTATCGCGCCTCCTTTCGTCCATGCGCATGCTCAGAAGGCCGAAGGCGGGCCCAAGGTCGTCGAGTTCACGCTCACCATCGAGGAAAAGAAGATCGTCATCGATGACGCTGGCACCGAAGTCCATGCCATGACTTTCAATGGCTCGGTCCCCGGCCCGATGATGGTCGTTCATGAAGGCGACTATGTTGAGCTTACGCTGATCAACCCCGACACCAACAGCCTGCAGCACAACATCGATTTCCATTCGGCAACCGGTGCGCTTGGCGGCGGCGCGCTGACACTGGTCAATCCGGGCGAAACGGCGGTACTGCGCTTCAAGGCCACAAAGGCCGGCGTCTTCGTCTACCATTGTGCACCTCCCGGCATGGTGCCGTGGCACGTCACCTCGGGCATGAACGGCGCGATCATGGTCCTGCCGCGTGAAGGCCTGAAAGACCACAAGGGCAATGAACTGCCTTATGACAAGGTATACTATGTCGGCGAGCAGGACTTTTATGTCCCCAAGGATGCTGACGGCAACTACAAGAAGTATGAGAGTGCCGGCGATGCCTATTCGGACGTGCTCGAAGTGATGAACACGCTGACCCCGAGCCACATCGTCTTCAATGGTGCTGTCGGAAGCTCTGACAGGCGACAATGCTATGACGGCAGAAGTCGGCGACCGGGTCTTGATCCTGCATTCGCAGGCCAATCGTGACACCCGTCCTCACCTGATCGGTGGCCATGGTGATTATGTCTGGGCGACGGGCAAGTTTGCCAACCCGCCGGAGCTCGACCAGGAAACCTGGTTCATCCCTGGAGGCGCTGCGGGCGCTGCCTACTACACCTTCCAGCAGCCGGGCATCTACGCCTATGTCAACCACAACCTGATCGAAGCCTTCGAGAAGGGGGCGGCCGCCCACTTCAAGGTCACCGGCGACTGGAATGACGATCTGATGACCGCCGTTGTCAAGCCGGAAAGCTGACCCTTGTGAATGCACGGGGTGCTTGATGAGCACCCCGTGGACTTCCTCTCTAACTCGTTGGTAATCGCCATGTCCGGCGTCGTTCTCACTCCCAGGCAGCCCAACTCTATCGGCTCGGTGCTGCTGCCACTTTTGCTCATCAGTGCTTTGTCCACTGCTGTCGTATTTCAATCCGGCATCGTCCGGCTGAATGGTGGCGCCGATCTGCCGCCGCCTCAAACCATCTCGGTGGCGCCGGGCAGTTTCGTCTATCGTCAGCCCGGCGAATTTTACCGCGCTGGATATGCCGTCGATGGGCCGAAGGCCGAATACGTGATGACGGCTCCTGTCACGATCATGAAGTATCAGGTCAGCACTCAGGACTACGATGCCTGCGTGGCTGACGGAGCTTGCCCGGCCCGGGAATCGGTAACCCCATCTCGGTCTGACATGCCCGCCACTGGTGTCAGTCACGATGACGCAACAGTCTATGCCCGGTGGTTCTCGGAAAAGAGCGGTGGAGTCTGGCGCCTACCAAGTGATGCAGAATTGGCCTTTACCGCTGGCACAAAGTTTCCTGACGACGCTCTCGGCATAGATCCGGACAATCCGAATCCAGCCTTGCGTTGGCTAGCCGACTATGAGCGTGAAGCCGCCCGCAAGAGATCGAGGCAACCGGAACCACTTCCGTATGGCAGCTTCGGAGAAAGTGAGCATGGCCTTGCCGACTTTGGCGGCAGTGTCTGGGAGTGGACCACGACCTGCAATCGACGTGTAGACCTCGTCAAGCAAGGACAGCAAGTCACAACCGAAGCCTGCGGTGTCTACATCGCCGCCGGAAAACACAGATCGCCGTTAAGCTCGTTTATACGCGACCCGAAAAGCGGAGGCTGCTCTGTCGGAGTTCCCCCTGATCATGTCGGCTTCCGGCTGGTCGAAGATCGTCGCTGGTACGCGCCTTTGCTCTTTTCGATCGGTGCCTTGTGAGGTAGGTTATCCCTCGATTTGGACACTCGCCATGACACCCACTATGGGCTTTCTGAGCCCTTAAGCGTGCGCGTTGTTGGCGGGAGAGGGATATATTTTGAAGCTTGATCGGACGATCATCAAGTCATTGTCATTATTCGACAAAATGACCGATGACGAATTGGACGCACTGCTCGTTCCTGCGCAGACAAGGCGACTGCCCATCGGCGAGTCCGTGTTTGAACAAGGTCAGCCCGCCTCATACTTCTTTCTACTTTTGCATGGTCGACTCAAGGTCACCCAGGTGACGAGTTCCGGTCAACAGATTATCGTGCGTGTCGTGCATCCTGGTGACCTGTTCGGGTTCGCCAAGGCGCTTCAACGACAAGACTATCCAGGCACTGCGCTTGCCGCTGCCGAAAGCTTAGTTCTGTCGTGGCCAACAGAGTTATGGCCGAAATTCGTGGAAAGAAATCCAAGACTCGCCGTCAGCGCGATGGAGACGATCGGTCAAAGGCTTGAAGAAGCCCATGTTCGCATTCGCGAAATGTCCACGCAAGAAGTGGAGAAGAGAGTTGCGCATACCGTCTTGAGGTTGGCGCAAAAGGCTGGTCGTTCGGAGGCGGCGGGAATACGGATCGATTTCCCGATCTCAAGGCAGGACATTGCCGAGATGACCGGCACGACAATTCATACGGTCTCGCGCATTTTTAGTGCATGGGAGAGCAGGGGGCTGATCGAAGGTGGTCGGCAAAAACTCCTGGTGCGCGATATGGTTGAACTTGCGTCGCTGGCGGATTCTCTTCCGGAGCGTCGATAATCAGGTGAAGCGTTCCCGTACTTGATATTGCGCAAAGAAGGGCTGTTCATCCTGGCCTATCACTTCTCCAACGGAACGAGGTGTTCCTGTCCAAGGAGATGAAAATGAAACTGCGTAGTGTAACCATGGCAGCCGTTCTCTTGCTTTCGGCCCCGGCGCTCTCAATCGCTGCCGATTTCGAAGTCAAGATGCTGAACAAAGGTGCAGAGGGTGCCATGGTGTTCGAGCCTGCCGGCTTGAAGATTGCCCCCGGTGACACCGTTACCTTCATCCCGACCGACAAGGGCCACAATGCCGAAATCATCAAGGGCATGATCCCGGACGGTGCCGCAGAGTTCAAAGGCAAAATGAACGAAGAAATCAAGGTGACGTTCGACGTGCCGGGGCTCTACGGCGTAAAATGCGCACCACATGTCGGCATGGGTATGGTCGCCGCGATCCTTGTTGGTGATGCTCCAGCCACCAACCTCGACGCCTTCAATGCTGCCAAGCTACCGAAAAAGGCCCGTGAGCGGATTGATGCAGCCGTCGCTGCGGCCCAGTAGAGCTGTGGGACTTCGACTGGGCTCTGTTATGCTCGATGTCGCCTGGGTTACTGCCCCAGGCGGCATCGATTGATTTGTGCAGGCGGTAGTCGATTATCTGCCTGCTCAGTTTCCGCCCGAAGCCGGGGGCTGTGTTAGGCCCCGCTCCCCTCGCAACCTTCATTGTCAGGTGCGGTGATATCTTCAATCCAGGTTTTTGCGGCCACAGCGCGTGGCAGGCCCAGTGGTCCGATAGCCAACATCGCGACCTGAATCGCCGCCGCGTGCTCTATCCCCTCTGATCGTGCGCGTCGGGCGTGAGAATGCACTGCACCCTCGGAACCAGCACCGATCGCCAGTGCCAGCTTAACGAGTCGTCTTTCTCGCGGCGTCAGAGGCCCACACTCGGCGGTCGCCTTGCCCAAAGCAGCATAAGCCTTCCAGACATCTGGGTGTTCCTCCGCAAGATCTCCGGCTGCACCGGGTAGAGTTTTCGTCATATATCCATCCTTTATGTTCCATCACTGTCGATCAAGGGGTTCGGTTTTGCAAAGCTCTCAAGAACCGCCTTGTTGTGAATATGAATCTGCGAGCCGTCTACCGAGACACCATACGGCTTCAGTCCCTTGAAGGCACGGCTCAGGTTTTCCGGCGTCATGCCTAGTACTGAAGCAAGACGACGTTTCTCGGAAACGAGACGGAAACGATCGTTGCCACCAGCATATCGTTGTTGTCGCAACAAATAGTTTGCCAGCCGTTCCAGTGAGGTCCTGAGCTTGAGATCTTTCTGTGCCTTGATCACCGACCGATAACACTGCGCAAGCTCTGTTACGATGGCACGCGCAAACTGAACGTCGAGTTCGAAAACGGCCCGTACATCCTGACTTGGAACCATCACGATACGACATTTTTCCAGCGTCCGTGCAGACATCAGGTAGGGTGCGTCCCTGATTGTTGCGGCAAGGATAAAGGTCGAAACTGGGCCGACGGTTGCCATGCTTGCATCCCTGCCATTCCACTCAGAGAAGAGATCGACGGAACCAGACAGTACAATGTGCAAGAAGTTGCTCGGCTCGCCTTCAGTGATGAGTTCCATGTGTGGCGGGAAATTTTGAACATAGGCCGCACGCATTAATGAGGCGAAATGTTCCTCTGCCATCGCAGAGAACAGGGTGAGTTGACGTATATCATCGTATTCGAAGATGGGCACGCATACCGCTCCACTAAGTCAATTGATATATATCAACACGCCCCTTAACAAGCGTCAAGCGTATGCGGTGATCTTGCCTTATTGAAGGCTTGATATTTTTAAGGTAATGGCATAACATAATTCTGTAAATCACTATTTTTTCGGCATTTTTCTCTGTTTATGATTTAGATCAACTCCAACAGCAGGGTCTTCCAGCAGATATTGGGCAAGCCCCGTGAGGGGCGCTTGCGTCAACTATGCTGGAGACCTGCTATGCAGACCGTCGTTGCAGCTTCGCCTGTCGATCAAACACGCGCGCTAAGCCTGAGTACGATCGCTTTTACCGCCTGTTTTGCGGTCTGGACGATCTTTTCCATTATCGGTGTCGCCATCAAGGCAGAGCTTGGTCTCACCGACACGCAGTTCGGCCTACTGGTCGCCACGCCGATCTTGACCGGGTCCATCAGTCGTTTGTTCCTTGGTGTATGGACCGAGAAATACGGGGGAAGGCTGGTTTTTTCCGCGCAGATGCTTCTCACGGCCGCTGCAACCGGGGCGTTGACGCTGGCCGACAGCTACATCATGTATCTTATCGCGGCGCTTGGCATCGGACTTGCCGGCGGCTCGTTCATCATAGGCGTTGCCTATGTCAGCCGTTGGTATGACGCTGGTCACCAGGGAACGGCGCTAGGTATCTTTGGAGCTGGCAATGTGGGCGCGGCGGTGACGAAATTCGTCGCCCCCTTCGTCATGGTCGCCTATGGCTGGCATGGCGTGGCCTATGTTTGGGCAGCCGGATTGGCTATCATGGGTGTCCTATTCTTCGTGCTGGCCAAGGATGATCCGGCGCTGGTTGAGAGGCGCAGGACCGGTACCAAGCCGCCCTCCATGGCGCAGCAGTTTGCACCGCTGAAGAACCTGCAGGTCTGGCGCTTCTCGCTCTATTACTTCTTTGTCTTCGGTGCTTTCGTTGCACTGGCGCTCTGGCTGCCGCACTACCTGATTGATGTCTATGGCATCGACGTGCGCTTTGCGGGCATGGCAGCGGCTTCTTTCAGCCTGTCGGCTTCGCTGTTCAGAGCCTATGGCGGCATGCTCTCCGACAAGTTCGGCGCACGTTCGGTCATGTACTGGACCTTCGGCTTCTCGCTGCTGTTCCTGTTCATGTTGTCCTATCCCCCCACATCCTATGTGATCCAAGGCAAGGACGGCTCTATCGCCTTTTCGACCAGCATGGGACTGTGGCCCTTCATCGGTACGCTCTTTGCTCTCGGCTTCTTCATGAGCCTTGGAAAAGCGGCGGTCTTCAAGCATATCCCGGTCTATTACCCCAATCACGTCGGCGCAGTCGGTGGGCTGGTGGGCATGATCGGCGGATTGGGTGGTTTTGCCCTGCCCATCGCCTTTGGCGCCTTGCTGGATCTTACCGGCATCTACACCTCCTGCTTTGCCCTTCTGTTTGTGCTGGTTGCTATTGCGCTGGCCTGGATGCACCTGTCGATCCGCGCCATGGAACGGGCCGCGCACGGCGAGGTGCTCGACAGTCTGCCGCAATTGCCGGAGATGCAGGGCATCCATCATCCAGAACGCACGGCCATGCCGCGTGTGCTGGAAGACTGGCGCCCGGAGGATGCGCAATTCTGGGCGCAGAAGGGACGTGCTGTCGCGCGTCGCAATCTCTGGATCTCGATCCCGGCGCTGCTGCTGGCCTTCTCGGTCTGGATGGTGTGGTCCATCGTTGTCGCACGCTTGCCCGCTATCGGCTTTGCCTTTGCGCCCGAACAGCTGTTCTGGCTTGCGGCGTTGCCGGCACTGTCTGGCGCCACACTGCGTATCTTCTATGGCTTCATGGTGCCCATCTTCGGTGGACGCCTCTGGACGACCGTATCGACGGCGTCCTTGATGATCCCGGCCATCGGGATCGGCTATGCGGTGCAGAACCCTGAAACGCCCTATTTCATCTTCCTGGTCCTGGCGCTGCTCTGTGGCCTCGGCGGTGCAAACTTCGCCTCCTCCATGGCCAATATCGGCTACTTCTTCCCGAAGGCCGAAAAAGGCAATGCGCTTGCGCTGAATGCGGGTCTTGGCAATCTCGGTGTCAGCGTCATGCAGTTCCTTGTGCCGCTGGTCATCACCGTTGGCGTGTTCGGTGCCATGGGAGGCTCCCCACAGCAGCTGGGCGATGGCAACCAACTTTGGATGCAAAATGCCGGCTTCATCTGGGTGCCCTTCATCCTGATGGCTACCATTGCTGCCTGGTTCGGCATGAACGACATTGCTGATGCCAAGGCCAGCTTTGCCCAGCAATCGGTCATCTTCGGACGTACCCATAACTGGCTGATGTGCATTCTCTACATTGGCACTTTCGGCAGCTTCATCGGCTACTCGGCCGGCTTCCCGCTGCTCAGCCGGATCGCCTTCCCCGAGGTGAATGCACTGCAATATGTCTTCCTTGGTCCGTTGGTTGGGGCGCTCAGCCGCGCCGGTACAGGCTGGGTCGCCGACAAGTTCGGTGGCGGGCGTGTCACCTTCTGGGTCTTCGTCGGCATGATCGCCAGCGTGCTTGCCGTGATCCTGTCGCTCCAGGCGGGCAGCTTTGCAGGCTTCTTTGCAGGCTTCATGGCGCTGTTCTTCTTTACCGGCGTCGGCAATGCCTCGACGTTCCAGATGATCCCGGTGATTATGGCGAAAGAAGTACCGCGCCTGATGCCCCAGCTGACCAGTGCGGACCGGGCACGGCAGATTGCCATGGAATCGGGTGGGATCGTCGCCTTCACTAGCGCAATCGGGGCTTATGGCGGCTTCTTCATCCCCAAGGCCTACGGCTCGTCACTTGCCATGACCGGTAGCCCGATTGGTGCGCTCTGGCTTTTCCTCGGCTTCTACGTGCTCTGCCTTGCCATCACATGGGCGGTCTACACGCGACCCGGTGGCCTGCTGCACGACATCGAACACAAAGGCGGCCTTTCCAATGCCGCAAGCCAGCCTGCCCAATAAGCCATCCCGATACTCGAAATGCCAAGGCCTCGGCCAAAATCAGACCTATGAAAGGAAAGCTCGATGAGCCATCTGCTCGACAGACTGAACTTCCTCCAGAGTACGACACTGGAAACATTCTCGGATGGTTGGGGCCAGACAACCAAGGAAAACCGTGACTGGGAGGACACCTACAGAAACCGCTGGCGCCACGACAAGATCGTGCGTTCGACCCATGGGGTGAACTGTACCGGCTCATGCTCCTGGAAGATCTATGTCAAATCCGGCATTGTCACCTGGGAGACGCAGCAGACTGACTATCCGCGTACACGCGCAGGACTGCCCAACCATGAGCCGCGCGGCTGTGCGCGAGGTGCTTCCTACAGCTGGTATCTCTATTCGGCAAACCGGGTGAAGAACCCGCTCATCCGCGGCAGCCTGATGCGTGCCTGGCGCAAGATGCGCCAGACATTGACGCCGGTGGCGGCCTGGGCGGCGATCCAGAACGATGCCGTCCTGCGTGCCAGCTACACAAAAACGCGCGGCAAGGGTGGCTTCGTGCGCGCCACCTGGGATGAGGCGACCGAGATTATTGCGGCGGCCAACGCTCATACGGCCAAGACCTGGGGACCGGACCGGGTGTTCGGTTTCTCGCCGATCCCGGCGATGTCGATGGTAAGCTATGCCGCCGGCTCGCGTTATCTGAGCCTGCTGGGCGGCACCTGCATGTCTTTCTACGACTGGTATTGCGACCTGCCGCCTGCCTCACCCCAGACTTGGGGCGAACAGACTGACGTGCCGGAATCCGCTGACTGGTATAATGCCGGCTTCCTGATGTTGTGGGGCTCCAACGTGCCGCAAACGCGCACGCCCGACGCACATTTTTATACCGAGGTCCGCTATCGCGGCACAAAATCGGCAGTCGTCAGCCCGGACTATTCGGAAGCCGCCAAGTTCGGCGACATCTGGTTGAATCCCCAGGCCGGAACCGATGCGGCGCTCGCTATGGCCATGGGCCACGTGATCCTACGCGAGTTCCACCTTGATCGTCAGGCTGAGTATTTTGAGGATTACGCCCGCAAATACACCGATATGCCAATGTTGGTGCAACTCGATGAAAAGGATGGCCACCTGGTTCCTGGTCGAATGCTGCGCGCAGACGACTTCAAGGGCAATCTCGGAGAAGCCAATAACCCTGACTGGAAAACGGTCGCTTATGACGAAGTGAGTGGTCAGATCGTGGTGCCAAATGGCTCCATTGGCTTCCGATGGGGTGAAGAAGGCAAATGGAACCTGGAGCAACGGGCAAAGGGTGCTGACGCACAACTGCGATTGAGCCAGATCGTGGACGGCGAGCATGACGAAGTTGTCGGCGTTGACTTTCCGTATTTTGGTGGCGTGGCGACGGGTGACTTCGTCAAGTGCGACCATCCGGAAGTGCTCACCCGCAATGTACCGGCAAAATATGTCGAGCTTGCAAATGGCCGAAAAGTGCTGGTCGCTACCGTTTTTGACTTGTTCTGTGCGAATTACGGGCTTGACCGAGGACTTGGCGGTCGGTGGGTTTCGCGCAACTTCAACGATGACATGCCTTACACGCCTGCCTGGGCAGAAAAGATCACTGGCGTGGAGCGCGAGAAAATCATTGCGGTCGCACGCGAGTTTGCCGCGAACGCGGAAAAGACCTGTGGCAAGTCTATGGTGATCCTCGGAGCGGGTCTGAACCACTGGTACCACATGGACATGAACTACCGTGGCATCATCAATATGTTGGTTATGTGCGGCTGTATCGGCCAGGAGGGAGGTGGTTGGTCGCATTATGTGGGCCAGGAGAAACTGCGTCCCCAAACCGGCTGGCAACCGCTGGCGTTCGCGCTCGATTGGAACCGCCCGCCACGTCATATGAACTCCACCTCCTGTTGGTACGCCCACACAGACCAATGGCGGTACGAGACGCTTCGTGCCGGAGATTCTCTCTCCTACGGCGCCAAAGGGCGACTGGGATATCAGCCTGATCGACTACAATATCCGTGCCGAGCGCATGGGCTGGCTTCCCTCCGCTCCACAACTGAAGACCAATCCGCTGGAGGTTTCGAAAGCGGCAAAGAAAGCCGGCAAGGAGATCAAGGATTACGTTGCCGAGCAGTTGAAGTCCGGGGCCTTGCAGATGTCCTGTGAGGATCCGGATGCGCCTGAAAACTGGCCGCGTAACCTCTTTGTCTGGCGCTCGAACCTGCTGGGATCGTCTGGCAAGGGCCACGAATACTTCCTGAAGCATCTGCTGGGCACTGATCACGGCGTCATGGGCAAGGACCTTGGAGAAGAAGGCGGCGTAATGCCCAAGGAAGCGGTGTGGCACGACGAAGCGCCAAAGGGGAAACTCGACCTTCTGGTGGCCATCGACTTTCGCATGTCTACCACGTGCGTCTATTCCGACATCGTGCTGCCCACTGCTTCCTGGTATGAAAAGGATGATCTCAACACATCCGACATGCATCCCTTCATCCATCCGCTCCAGGCGGCCGTAGATCCTGCTTACGAGAGCAAGTCCGATTGGGAAATCTTCAAGTCGATCGCCAAAAAGTTCTCCGAAGTTGCGCCTGAAGTACTGGGGGTGGAGACCGACATTGTTCAGCTTCCGCTGCTTCACGATACTCCGGGGGAACTTGCTCAGGCGCATGTGAAGGACTGGAAGAAGGGCGAATGCGATCTGATCCCCGGCAAGACCGCACCGAATTACATTGCGGTGGAGCGGGATTATCCGAACCTCTACAAGAAGTTCACATCGGTCGGGCCGCTGCTTGAAAAGCTTGGCAATGGTGGCAAGGGCATAAACTGGGACACCAAGGTCGAGGTCGGGCATCTGCGGGATCTCAATGGCGTCGTGCAGGACGAAGGCGTGTCCAAGGGGCACGCAAAGCTCGAAACTGCCATCGATGCTGCCGAAATGATCCTGATGCTTGCGCCGGAAACCAATGGTGCGGTCGCCGTCAAGGCATGGGAGGAGCTTGAAAAGCCCACCGGTCGCCATCATGCCCATCTGGCGGAAGGCGCACACCATACCAAGATCCGTTTCCGTGACATTGCCGCGCAGCCGCGCAAGATCATCTCCTCGCCCACCTGGTCGGGGATTGAAAGCGAGGAAGTCTGTTACAACGCAGGCTACACCAATGTTCACGAACTTATCCCTTGGCGTACGCTGACAGGTCGCCAGCAGCTCTACCAGGATCACCTGTGGATGCGGGCCTTTGGTGAAGGCTTCGTCGGTTACCGCCCGCCGGTGGACCTCAAGACGGTTACCAAGGCGATCAACAACGATGCGGCCGAGGGCAGTCCTCATGTGGTTCTGAATTTTATCACGCCGCACCAGAAATGGGGCATCCACTCGACCTATACGGACAACCTCTTGATGCTCACGCTCAACCGGGGCGGGCCGGTCGTGTGGATGTCCGAGGTCGATGCGCAGAAGGCCGGGCTCGTCGATAACGACTGGATCGAAGCCTACAACATCAACGGTGCGCTCACAGCGCGTGTCGTGGTTAGCCAGCGTATCAAGCAGGGCACCCTGTTCATGTACCATGCTCAGGAAAAGATCGTGAACACGCCAGGCTCGGAGAAGACCGGGCATCGCGGCGGCATTCACAACTCGGTCACCCGCGCGACACTTAAGCCGACCCACATGATCGGCGGCTATGCGCAGCTGTCCTACGGCTTCAACTACTACGGCACCGTTGGCAGTAACCGCGACGAATTCGTCGTCGTGCGCAAAATGAAGAACATCGATTGGCTGGATCAGCCTGCAACCGTCAACGTGGAGGCCGCAGAATGAAAGTTCGCGCGCAAATCGGCAAGGTTCTGAACCTCGATAAATGCATCGGGTGCCACACCTGCTCCGTCACCTGCAAGAATGTCTGGACCACACGGGAAGGCGTGGAGTACGCTTGGTTCAACAATGTCGAAACCAAGCCCGGAACAGGCTATCCGACCGACTGGGAAAACCAGAAGCGTTGGAATGGCGGCTGGACCCGTTCCAAATCAGGCAAGCTGCATCCCAAGCAAGGTGCCAAGTGGCGGATTCTCGCCAACATCTTTGCCAACCCGTCCATGCCGGAAATCGACGACTACTATGAGCCGTTCGATTTCGATTACGATCACCTGAAATCTGCCCCGGACATGAATGCGTTTCCGACCGCCCGGCCGCGTTCGAAGATTACCGGCGAGCGGATGGAAAAGATCGAGAAGGGCCCGAACTGGGAAGAGATCCTTGGCGGCGAATTTGCCAAGCGTTCGCAGGACTATAACTTCGAGAATGTCCAGAAGGCGATCTATGGAGAGTATGAAAATACCTTCATGATGTATCTTCCGCGCCTGTGCGAACATTGCCTCAACCCGACATGCTCTGCCTCCTGTCCTTCCGGCGCGATCTACAAGCGTGAGGAAGACGGCATCGTCCTCATCGATCAGGAAAAATGCCGCGGCTGGCGCATGTGCATCTCCGGTTGTCCCTACAAGAAGATCTATTACAACTGGGAATCTGGCAAATCTGAAAAGTGCACATTCTGCTATCCGCGCATCGAATCCGGCCAGCCGACGGTCTGTTCGGAAACCTGCGTGGGCCGCATTCGCTATCTGGGCGTGATCCTTTATGACGCCGACAAGATCGAGGCGGCGGCCAGTGCCGAGCGCGAGACCGATCTTTATGGTGCGCAACTCGATGTCTTCCTCGATCCGAACGACCCGGAGGTCATCGCGGCTGCCCGGCGTGATGGCGTGCCTGAAGACTGGATTGAGGCGGCAAAGGTCAGCCCGATCTGGAAGATGGCGATGGAATGGAAGGTCGCCTTCCCGCTGCATCCGGAATACCGGACACTGCCAATGGTCTGGTACATTCCGCCGCTTTCGCCTATTCAGAATGCAGCCCAGGCCGGTCAGATTGCCATGAGCGATCAGATGCCGGATGTGCGTTCCTTGCGCATTCCTGTCCAGTATCTTGCCAACATGCTGACGGCTGGCGACGAAGAGCCGATCGTGCATGCGCTGGAGCGGATGTCTGCCATGCGCCTCTATATGCGTGCGCTGAGCGTGGATGGCGTGCGCGACGAGGGCATAGCCGCCCGCGTCGGCATGACAGGACGCATGATCGAGGACATGTACAAGATCATGGCCATTGCCGACTACGAGGATCGCTTCGCGATACCCACGGCGCATCGTGAACAGCATGAAGACGGTGCCGAGATCCGCGGTGGTTGTGGGTTTACCGACGGCAACGGCTGCTCCAGCGGCGATACAGGAAAGACGACCTTGTTCGGCGGCAAGAAAAAGCCGCTGGCGCTGAACAGGGAGGTCTTCTGATGATGGACCGGACCTTGAAGGCACTGTCGCTGATTCTGAGCTATCCGACAGAAGAACTACAGGCTGCCATGCCGGCAATTGTCGAGGTGTTTGCCCAAGACGACCGTCTTGATGCCGACACCAGGGCCGGATTGGCGATCCTTGTTCACCGGCTGGGAGAGGGGGATATCTACGATCTCCAGGAAAGCTACGTGATGCTGTTTGACCGCTCGCGCACGCTGTCGCTGAACCTTTTCGAGCATGTCCATGGCGAGAGCCGCGAGAGAGGCGGCGCCATGGTCAGTCTGATCGAGACCTATCGTGAGGGTGGTTTCGAGCCCGCGACGTCTGAGCTGCCCGATCATTTGCCTTTGCTCCTGGAATTCCTGTCTACCCGGTCACGCGCCGAGTTTCAGGATACGCTTTCAGATGCCGCTCATATACTTGAGGCGCTAGGCGGGCGGCTTGCGCGGCGAGAAAGCGCATATGTCGGCGCCTTTGCCGCTCTTCTGGAGCTTACCGGCCGAAAAGCCGATCCCGAAGCGGTGGCCGGCATGCTTGCGCAACCCGATGATAATCCCTCCGACCTGGCCGCGCTCGATGCGGTCTGGGAAGAAACCGAGGTGACGTTCGGCCCGGACCCGAGTGCGGGCTGTCCGCAGGTCCGCGATATGCTGGCGCTGATGGACAAGCCAACCGATCTCACCGTCTCGCCAGCCCTTACCAGGAGTGCATGACATGTTCGGATCCTTCGATATCAATTTCATCATTTTCGGCGTCATGCCCTATGTCGCTCTCACGGTCTTCCTGTTCGGATCGATTGCGCGCTACGAGCGCGATCCGTTCACCTGGAAGAGTTCATCGAGCCAGTTGCTGCGACGGAAGCAGTTGATATGGGGCTCAATCCTGTTCCATGTTGGCATCCTGACCGTGTTCTTCGGGCACTTTGTCGGATTGTTCACCCCTGTCTGGCTGCTGGATAGTCTTGGGGTGCCCCATGGGCTCAAGCAATGGATGGCTGTCCTGATCGGCGGTCCGGCGGGCTTTGCTGCATTGATCGGTTCCACCATGCTTCTGCATCGGCGTCTTGCCGATCCGCGTATCCGCGTCACCTCTACGGTTCCGGATATTCTGATCATGGTCCTGATCTGGGTACAGCTTGCCATCGGTCTGCTGACCATTACGCAGACCCTGCAGCATATGGACGGCGCCGAAATGATCCGCTTCATGACCTGGTCGCAAAGCGTTGTCACCTGGAACATCAATGCCTGGACCACCGTGGTCGATGTCCATTGGCTCTACAAGGCGCATATCTTCCTCGGCTTGATCATCACCATGATCTTCCCGTTCACGCGACTGGTTCACATCTGGTCCGGTTTTGCAGCCCCGTTCCGCTATCTCCTTGGCCGTAGCGGATACCAGATTGTGCGCTCGCGGCGGCGTCGTACGCTTGAGGAACGGCGCAGAACCTTCGATCAGCGACAGGCCAAGCCAGGCCCGTCCATCACAACCCCGGCGGAGTAAGGCAGATGAACGCTAACACAAAAACCGTTATCTCATTCAGGGGCCAACCAATCGCGGGTATTGAGAGTGTTCAGGCTGCAATCGAAACGGAAGTGGTTGTGAACGGTGAACGGATCGACCCGAAAAAGATTGCGGAAGAAACCCAGAACCATGTCTCTCCAAAGCACAAACCCGGCATTGCCTGGCGCAAGGCAGCCCAGGCGCTGGCGATACGCGCTCTTCTTCTTCAGGAGGCGCGCGCACGCCAGTTGCAAATCGAAGTGCTGGAGCTTGCACCCGGGCGTGTCGAAACAGAAGAAGAGGCACTTATCCGGGCTGTCCTTGATGACGCGCTAGCCATTGAACCCATCACCGAGGAGGCCGTTAGCTCGGAATGGGCGAGGGATCCCGGTCGCTACCGCTCGGCGCCGCTCTGGGATGTCTCGCATATTCTGTGCGCCTGCGACCCGCGCGACGATCAGGCAAGTGAAGCCGCGCAGGCGCGAGCTACGGCGTTGTTGGCAAGGCTGGATGGCGACGCCAAGGCATTCGCCGCAGCCGCGCGCGAAAGCGATTGCGGTTCGAAAAGCGCTGGCGGCCATCTCGGACAACTTGGTCCGGGTGACACGGTCCCTGAATTCGAGGCGGCTTTGCGGACGCTCGGCGAGGGCGACATCACCTCTGCCCCTGTTCTGTCGCGCCATGGCTGGCACATCATCCGCCTGAATGCTAAGGCACCAGGGCAGGTTCTGCCCTATGAGACCGTTCGTCCGAAGATCGCCCAGGCGCTGGAAAAGGCTGCCTGGACGAAGGCTTCGCGCGAGTTTGTCGAGACCTTGGCAAGCAGGGCGCAAATCTCGGGCGCAAGTCTGGCGCCCATCTGAGGCGGCGAGAGGGCCTGGGGTGCGTTGCTCATAACCGGCGCCCGCAGGCCGGCCTTCCATCCATGGACTGACCGAAGTACTTGCGTCGCGGGTCAGGATCTGCATAGGAAAAAAATCATGCTTGAAGACCTGTTTGAACGAAACAGGACATGGTCGCAGAAGCGCCAGGCAACAGAGCCGGACTATTTCACCCGCCTTGCGGGGCAACAGGCGCCTGAGTTTTTCTGGATCGGTTGCTCGGACAGCCGCGTACCGGCAAACGTCGTGGCCGGACTTGATCCGGGCGAAGTCTTTGTTCACCGAAACGTCGCCAATATTGTTCATTCCTCGGATTTGAACCTCTTGTCGGCGCTCGAGTTTGCGGTCGAGGCCTTGAATGTGCGGGAGGTCATCGTCTGTGGTCACTACGGTTGCGGTGGCGTCAAGGCTGCAACGGAAGATCTGCCGCATGGTCTTGTCGATCACTGGCTGGAACCCATCCGGCGTCTTGCCCGAAGCTATGCCGTTGACCTCGGATGCCAGCCAGACATGGAGGCGCGACGCGACAAGCTGGCGGAGTTCAACGTGATCGAGGGGGTGCGACGTGTGTGCGAGACGCCGATCCTGCAGCGGGCATGGCGACGCGGAGCGAATATTCGGGTTCACGGGCTGATTTACGGTTTGAAGGATGGGCTCCTGCGCGATCTCGATTGCAGTATCGGTCCCGGCCATTTCCAATCGGAGACTTGATGATGTTGGCTGATCAGCTTCGTGCGGTGAGGGCACGCGATTCACACAGGCCGGTGACACCGAAGCATCTGATAAGTGTTGATGAAGCCCTCACGCTTATCAAGAGGATGGCAGCGCCTGCAGGTGAGACGGAAACCGTCCCGATTGCAAAAGGCCTTGGTCGTGTCCTGGCTCAACCTGTCCTGTCCCGTTCTACGGCTCCGAGTTTCGATAATGCCGCAATGGATGGCTATGCAATCTCCGCTGCTTCTTTGACCGGCAACGGTCCATGGCGACTAAACGTGATGGGGCGCGTTGCAGCCGGGCAGGAAGCCACCGATCTCAGCTCCGCCAACTCCGCACTTCGTATCTTCACTGGTGCTCCCATTCCCAAGGGAGCAGATGCTGTCGTCATGCAGGAACATGTCACGCGGATAGGGGATTTCATTCAGCTAGACGATCGACCAGGACTTGCGCTCAATATCCGTCGGGCGGGGAGTGATCTTTGCAAGGGTGCCTTGGTTTTGAACAAAGGTGTTAGGCTGGGCGCGCGCGAATTAGCGGCATGTGTGATGGCGGGTCAAGAGAGCGTTGTTGTCCGCAAACCGTTGCGCGTTGCACTCCTTGTGACCGGCGATGAAGTCCGCACAATCGGCGAAATCCGTGAGGCAGCACAAATCTGGGACGTGAACACGCCTATGCTAACCGCTGGATTGGCACTTGCAGGCGTTGAGCTCGTAGCTTGCGTCCATGGCGCAGATAACCTTGCGGGATTGACCGGGCAGTTGCGCGACATGGCCGCCATTGCGGATCTGGTCATCACCACCGGTGGGATCTCTGTCGGAGAGGAGGACCATGTCCGACCGGCTCTGGCGGCATTGGGCGGAGAGCTTGTGTTCAGCGGTGTGGCCATAAAGCCAGGCAAGCCTGTCTCCTTTGGACATCTGGGATCAGCCTTCTGGCTTGGCCTGCCCGGCAACCCGCTCTCCGCGTTCGTCACCTGGCACGTCTTTGGCAGGGCACTTGTCCATAGATTGATGGGAGAGGCGCCCCATGGAATCGCCTACCGCCAAGTCGTAACTGCCAAGGCAATCAGTCGTAAGCCTGGGCGATGCGAATTCAGGCCGGCCACGATCGCCGGCTTTGATGAATATGGTCGAGAGATCGTGACTTTCGAGGACGCAATCCAATCCGCATGTGTCGCACGCCTTCCGCTAGCCGACGGGCTCATTTTTCTGCCCGCTGATGCCGAAACCCTGACGACCGGTTCGCTTGTCACGTTCGAGCCCTTTTGCCATTCCTGAGGAGCAAAACTATGAATCTCGCTTACACAATGGCACCGGGCCGCGGTGATACGGATCTGATCTTGGAAAAATTGGCTCGAGCCCTTAACGCGCGCGGCATGAGATGTTGTGGCACTGTTCAGATTAACACTCAGCGCGAAGACTATCGTCCATGTGACATGGACGTGTGCGTTCTACCTAACGGGCCCGTGCTACGAATTAGCCAAGACCTCGGTCTCATTGCACGTGGGTGTCGTCTTGACCCAGCTGCCTTGGAAACGGCTGTGGAACTGGTTTCACAAAGCCTGACACAAGATACGGATTTGCTGATCATCAATAAATTTGGCAAGCACGAAGCCGAGGGACGTGGATTTCGACCGATTATTGCGGAAGCTATTGCAATGGATGTTCCGGTCCTTGTTGGTGTCAACTCGCTCAACCTCGAAGCGTTTGAGACCTTTGCAGGTGGCATGGCGCTAAAGCTGCGACCTGAACTGGCAGCACTAGACAGTTGGGCGACACGACTTTCAGCAAAATTCAGCCAACGCAACGTGGTGGGCTAGCTGTTGCCGACAAAGATCCGTCAAACGGCCAGATCCCTGTTCACAGGCTACTTTACTGTTAGTAGCGGGCGATGTTTGTCTCGCCGAAATCTTGAATAGCAGCCAAGTTACAGGAGGGCGATGAATGCATATCGCTATTCTTACAGTCTCAGATCGTGCAAGCCGTGGTGAATATGAAGATTTGGGCGGACCATCAATTGAAAAATGGCTTCGAGACGTCGTGTCTTCGCCCTACGAAACAACGCGTGCTGTTATACCAGATGATGCGGCTCGTATAGAGCGTCAACTGCTGGAATTCTGTGATGAGCGCCCGGTAGATATGGTGTTGCTGACCGGTGGAACCGGGCCTTCGCCACGTGACGTGACACCGGAGGCTCTTAGGAGGATCTTGGTGAAGGAACTTCCGGGCTTTGGCGAAGAAATGCGACGTGCGAGCCTCGCTCAAACTCCAACAGCAATCCTATCACGCCAATCCGCAGGTATCCGCAACCGCACGCTGATCATAAGCCTACCCGGCAAGCCTTCGGCGATCAGTGTCTGCCTGGATGCCATATTCGCCGCTGTACCCTATTGTCTGGATCTCATCGGCGCTGGTCGGATTGAGACCAATCCGGAGCGGCTCATATCATTCCGGCCCCAAAAAGTGTAACTTGGCTCGCCTTCGTTTTTGCACCGGCCGACTTGTGTACCAATGGACCCTTCACCGCTATGGTCCAGATGGACGCTTGCTTCTTTATCGACAGCCGCAACAACGAGGGCGATTGAACTTGGGCCATCCGGCTGGCCTAGTTACTCAGCATGCGAAGCTTTTCAGGCTTGATGATTTCTATGCTGCGCGCATTGTGAAGCTTGACGATGCCCATGTCGCGCAGTTTCGAAATCGTGCGCGAGACTGTTTCGATGGTGATGCCGAGATAATCGCCTATGTCGATACGGCTCATGGGCAGGTCGATTAAGTCAGTGCCATCTTGGCGATCAGCCAGATCGACCAGGAAAACGGCTATCTTTTCCAGTGAACTTTGACGGCCGACGACAAGCAGGTGCTCCTGAGCTCGAACCATCGCCTTCAATGCGACGCCAACCAGGCGGTCGTTGAGCTGGCCGCCGGCTGCGCGTTCGACGGTGGTCAGGCCTGTGTTCACCATGGCCTCGGCATAGAAGCCGTGGGTCTCGTTGATCTCGAAGCCAAAAGTTTCTCCAACAAGATGAAAGGCGACGATTTGCCTGCGGCCGTCGGCCAGGAGGCGATAGATCCGCACAGCCCCGTATTCGATCTGGTAGAGTGATCGCGAGCGCTGGCCCTGGGCATAGATCACGCAATCCGGCGCGTGAAAGGTCACCGGCCTGATATGCGTCTGGCTGCGTGCACGCGGTATGGGCGAGAGATGCGAATTTTGCGTGATGGAAGCTGCGGTTTGCATCGGCATGTCCCCTTTGGTTGGAGGGATCATGTTGGATGAGAGGCTTTGCCGCTATTGAGTTCTTCCACTACGGATTTCTACGTAGGGCTGATACTGCGTTGGCGATATCAGGCCCGTCGAGCGGTTTGGACAGTACGCAAATGTCCTGCCCGTTTCCCCGGCCGTAATCCCTGTCGTCCTCCGCCAGGACAACGAGCTTTATGCCTCTGCTTGCCAGGTTGAGGCCGGCCGCAAGATCGGCGGGCGGCAGGCAGGTGTCGAGGATGACGCATTCCGCTCGGCTGATCGCCTCAGCGGCCCTGGTCCAGTCGTTGAATTGTTCCACCGGCTGGCCATGCGTGTTGAGCGCAAAGCTGATCGACCGCAGCAAAGCCGGGTCTTTGACAACAGCAACAATGGCAGACAGCGTGGACAATGGGATCCCAGAAGCTCGGTCGTGATCTTTCACCAAGCTTTCAGATCGCATCCTGGCCGACGCGCCACCTTGTCATGGATCAAGCGTTACGTCGGATTGCGCGACATATTGGCTAGACGCTGACGGTCAGTGACATGCGCACCAGTTCGGGTAGGCTGCGCGCCCTCATCTTCGTCATGACATTTGCGCGATGGACTTCGACGGTTCGCGGGCTGATGTCGAGATTGAACGCGATGGCCTTGTTTGGCTGGCCGGCGACGACGGCCGCCAGAATTTGCCGCTCGCGTTCGCTCAAGCTGCCAATGCGCGAGCGGATGTCATCGACGCTGAGCGTGCCCGCCGACGAGTCTGCCAGCCTCTCGGCCGCGCGCCGCACCGCCTCGATGATGACGGCCTCCTCAAACGGCTTCTCGATAAAGTCCACGGCACCCGCCTTCATCGCTTCGACGGCCATGGGAATATCGCCATGCCCCGTCACGATGATCGAGGGTATCGGGGGCGAAATGCTCGAGATTTTGCGCACCAGATCGAGGCCGCTCATGTCCGGCATGCGCATGTCGGTGACCAGGACGGCGTTGCGAAGGCTCGGGGCAATTTCCGAAAAGGTTGTTGCGGATGGATGAAGCCGCACGGCGAAACCGTTCACTGTGAGCATGAATCCCAGCGATTTGCGAAGTGCCTCTTCGTCGTCAACGATATGGACGGTGAAGTCATCAGGCTGCATTTTGGTCCTCGTCATGCTGTATAAGGGTGAAACAGAAGGAGGCGCCGCCGAGTTCACTTTTGGAGACGGTCATGTCTCCGCCATGGGCCTCGACGATGCGCCTGGAGATCGACAACCCGATCCCCATGCCTCCTGCCTTTGTCGTGGTAAATGGCTTGAAGATATCCTGGGCGACTTCCGGAGAAATTCCGGGACCGGAATCCTCGACGGTCACGGTTAGGAGCCCCATCTTGCCGGAACAAACGCTGACGCGGATTTCCTTTTTCTCGGTTTGCTTCATCGCCTCGATCGCGTTGCGCATGAGGTTGGTCAGCACCTGCTGAATCTGGATCCTGTCGACGAAGACCTGGTCGTTGTCCGAGGTGAAATCGAACACGGTGCGCACGCCCTTTTCCCGCGAGCCGACGAGAGCAAGCGCTCCGGCCTCTTCGACGAGTTGGCGCAGGCTCTCCGTCCGCTTTTCCGTCTCGCCTTTGGTGACGAACTCGCGCAAGTGTCGAATGATCTGCCCGGCGCGAATGCTCTGTTCGCCCGCTTCCAGCAATGCGTCACGAACCTGGATGTCGCGATCGCCAACTGCGTTCTGCAGGAGGCGCGCGCAGCCATGTACGTAGTTGGCGATGGCCGACAATGGCTGGTTCAACTCGTGCGCCAGCGTCGACGCCATCTCTCCCATCTCGTTTAATCGGCCGAGCCTTGCGAGCTCGGTCTGGATCTCCTGCAGGCGGGCGGCGGATTCCTCTCGCTCCGTGAGGTCGCGAACGAACCCGGTGAAGAACCGCTTTCCGCCACGTTTGATCTCGCCGACCGCGAGCTTCATCGGAAAAGTAGAGCCGTCCTTACGCTGGCCGACCACGACGCGGTCGACGCCGATGATCCTCTTTTCGCCCGTTTCCATGTAGCGGCGCATGTAGCCATCGTGCTCGACGCGATAGGGCTGAGGCATCAGCAGTCTCAGGTTTTGCCCGATTGCTTCGTCTTCCGAATAGCCAAACTGGCGGACAGCAGCGGAGTTGAACGAGATTATGATTCCATTCTCGTCGCTGACAATGGTGGCGTCGAGAACGGTGTCGAGGATCGATCCCAGACGCGCCTCACGGTCCTCCAGTGCTTCACTTAGCTCCGCCAACTTCTCTCGATTTTTGTCTGTTCGCCTAGCAATCCAGACAATGAGTGCCGTCAAGACGACAAGCGCGCCTGCTTGAATGGTAGCTGTTCCTGAGAGCAGAAAATGACCAGAAAGAAGCCAAAGGACCAGGCCAAAGACGGCTGCGAGTAGGGCCGGGCCCGCGCCACCGATCAGAGCTGTGGCGGCGACCAAAATAGGAACAAGTAAGGAGAGTGTTTCTGAAGCGGCGTCGCCCATAGCCGAGATCGCTGCTCCAGCGGCGGCGGCTGTTCCAAGGACCGCAAAGACATACCCCAAAGCATTGGGGAGCGATCGGTTTTTCCTTGTTTGAGAGTTTACCATTTCGACCGTGTTTTTTGAACTCACTCCGCCAAGCGCGATTTGTGCGGTGCAGTCATCCGCACCAATTCCGTTCGATTCGGCATATCTGCCCGGGACCCTAGCCCTTGTATCCGATTGATAGAAGTCAAAAATTTAATCCTCGAGAGTATTCTCCATCACCTCATGGCAATAGGGGTTGCCCTGGGTCAGAACGCTGCCCCCATAATGTGGCGAAGCTACCGGGCGGATCTCTTTGTCCGCCGAAAACAAGATGACCTATCAGACCGGAACGAGCTTGGTTACGGAAACGCTTCCCGTCTGGAGAGCGCCAAATTCGCTTTTCGCGGAAACCTTGGCGATGACAATGATGTTGCCTATGCCGTTCGCTTCAATAGCCCTCTTAAAGACGAGTATCGTCTTTCGTTCGCTGTGCGCCCGGCTACGGTCTCAGCATCAACGTGTCGGCGCGCATCGCCTTCTGACACACGCACTAAACTGCGGATTCCCAAGTATTCTGGGCTTTGGATGATGCTGCCGCGTGCCTCCGACCCGGGGTCCGCGGCATATTTGATTGCTCACAGCGGCGCTGGTGTGGTGGAATCAGGAATACCTTCAAATAATTGTCCAGATTTGCGCTGGCGCAAAGATCTCGACCACTGCAGTTGATAAGCATTCGCAATTGACGTTCCGCGCTTTGCGCGTCACGGAAGTTCGTTTCTCAGTTCACGCCATTCAATCAAAAGGATTCCGCCATGAACATGCGCCAGCCGGTCCTCGCCCTTATGCTTTCCTCGGCCCTTGTGGCGCCCTGCGCGGTCAGTGCGGCGGAGGATGCTGAGAGCCGCGGTCTTGCGAATGTCAAGCAGTTCACGCTCGATCACAATCGCCGGCTGGTGGCTCAGGCGGAGTTGCTGGACGCCGCGCTGGCAGACTATGCCGGCGTGATCGCCGGTCATAGCGGTGATTACGCGGCCGCCTGGGCGGCCGAGGGTGCGCGTCTCGCCAAGCAGGTCGCTGCCATTCGAACCCTGTGGCTTGAGGCATCGAACCAGTATGAGACGGTCGAGGGCATTGTCGCGGGCATTCCCTCGACGGCAAAGTATGACCTGATCCTCGACGCCGGTAATCCGGGTTCGGAAGCCGAGGACGTCGCCGAATACGATCTCAAGCTGCCCGACGGGACCGTGCTTCAGCGCCCCGGCAACCTGTTCCACGGGATCACCGAGCCACTGTTCTGGGGTATGAACGAAGCGGACATCAAGCTTCCGGCGGATCTTGACGGTGATGGTAAGATCACCCGCGGCGAAATGCTGTTTGATGCCAATCTCGGCCAGGGTGCGGGTCAAGCACTCGTCCATTGGGCCAAGGCGCTCGAGACAGACATGGCCGCCTGGACTCCCAATCGCGAGGATGCCTTCACCTCCGTCGTCGTCATGACCCCGACGGTGGGTGACTATTTCGGCGAGTGGAAGGAATCGCAGTTCATCACCGGTGAGATCGGCGCTTTCGTCGCCAAAGCCGCCTGACGGATGTGCAGGGCATCATGAATGGTTGCCGCAAAATGTATTCCGAGGCGATTTCGCCGGTGGTTGCCGCCGGCGACGGTGATCTCGACGCGCGGATCAAGGCAGGTTTCGAGGAACTGCTGACGCTGGTCGACGACACGCATGCGCGGGAGGCGTCCGGCACCAAGTTTGGGGTCGAGGAGGCCGACGCGCTGGGCAACGAGGCGCAGGACATCGCCGACCGGATTGTCGCCATGATCCTGCAGGCTGCCGCGAAATCCGGCGTCAATATCAACGGCTGACCACGGAATGGGCAATGCGCGGCCGGCCGGATGTGCAGGCCGCCGGGACTGGATGTCGATGACAAGCCTCGAAACCTCGATGAAAGCAGACTGGCCGCGATCCGCAATGGTGCGCGGCGACAAACTGCCTGTCGTTCGCCATGCGTCGCTGTTGAGCCTGATGTTCGCGGTTCTGTTGGGCACGGGCGTGTACATCGAATTCCTCGCCGGCTGGAACTGGAACGCCGGGGAGGCGGTCCTCCTGCTTCACATCGTTCTGGGGCTCGTCTTCGCCGCTATGTTCCTGTTCTGGATCGGCGCGCATGTGCGGCGGGGACTGCCGAAAAGCCAGCGTCCTCTGTTCACATGGCTCAGTTGGATGCTCCTGGCTACCTACGCCCTCGTCGTTGTCACCGGGGTGGTTATGATCATTCCGTCGGCAATGTTTTTCGCCGGCTGGAGCTGGTTCTGGCGGTTCGAGACGACGCATCTCCTCACCCTGGTCCATCTCTGGAGCGCACTGGCCGCTACCGCCGGTCTCATCGCGCATCTCTATCTGCGGCACTGGCACAAGCCGGCCTCCGTGACGGGAGGAGCTTCTTCATGAAGTACCAGTTCAAGACCCATATGCCATTTCTGGCCCTTGGCATGCTGAGCGGACTGCTGGTGATCGTCGGCGCTGAACTGCTGCGGCCGAAAAACGCGGAGCCGGGAGTGCCGCTCGCGGACATTCCCTTTTACCAACTGCCGTTCGGTCCGGACGATGCCGGCCAGCCGAGACCGTTCTGGCCCTCCCGGCTGCAAACAGGGAACGGCAGGATGATCGATCCCGCCGTCATTCCCTCGGCTGCGGAATGCGCCACCTGTCACCAGCGCGAATTCGAGGAATGGGCGCCATCCTTGCACGCCATCGCCGGGCGCGACACAGTGTACGAGCGGGCGGTCGAGGCTAACGAAGACCTGCACAAGGACGGCATCGAGAAAGCACGCTTCTGCGAGGGCTGCCATGCGCCGGGCGAGGTGCTGGCCGGGCGGACCAATCGCTTCAAGTCGGTCATGCCGTCGGCGGCTGAAACCGAAGGCATCACCTGCGTCATGTGCCATACGGCGACGCATGCCGATCCTGAAGAGGGCAATGGCGCACTGACGCTGGCGGTCAATACCGGAGTTGACCAGCTCTCCAATGCCATGATCCTCGCCGCGCCGCGTGACCATGCCCGAGCCTATGGCGAGGCGGCGACGAATGCGTTGATCGCAAGCGGTGATTTCTGCGGCGCCTGCCACACCGAGGGCTATGACGCGTCAATGTCGAAGGCGGAAAGTCGGCAGCATGTCCAGACGACCTTCAGCGAATGGAAGGAGAGCTGGTACGGTCGCAACGACGTCACCTGCCAGGATTGCCATATGGCCCCGGATCCGGCCGCCTATGTGAGACAAATCAGGCAAGGCGACCTGGCTAAGCCCGAACGCTATTCGCACAACTTCGTCGGCGCCAACTACCTGATGTTTGATACCAGCCTCGGCACGAATCTCACCTTCCTGCGCGGCGGGATCGTGCCAGGTTTGTCGGACGCGAAAAATACGGAATTGATCGCCCGACAAGGGGAGGCGACCCGGGCGCTGTTGCGTTCGGCCGCTGGTCTTTCGCTCCGGCAGAGCACGGTCGAGGAGGATCTTGTGCTTTTTGCCGTTGCCGTGCAAAATCTGGGGGCTGGCCACAATCTGCCGACCGGGGTGATCGACCAGAAATACATGTGGCTGGAGGTGGTGCTCCGGGACGGTAAGGGGACGGAGATCTATCATTCCGGTGCCTTCGATGCCGTGCGCGGCGAAACCGACCCCGACGCCGTGATCTGGCGGGAGGACTTCATCGACGTCGAAGGCAAACGCATCCCCGACCACCTGACCTTCATCACCGCCGCCATATCGCATGTCCGTCCGGGTGTCCCGGCAAGGGGCGAGGATGTCGTCACCTACGAGGCAAAGCTCCCTCCCGGGGTCGAAGGCCCATTCATCCTGGAGGCCCGGCTGTGGTACCGCGTGGCCACGCAGGAGTTTGCCTACAATACGCTCAAGACCAACCTGGTCATCCCTCCATTCGAACTGGCGGCGGAACGGTTCGTTTTGCCCGCGACAAAAGAGGTTCGTCCGTGAACATCCGCCGCTCCGCACTCTTGATCATGCTGCTGACGTTGATCTGCGGCTTTATGGCGCCGGCCGCCGCCGAGGTGCCATGGCAGGATGCGGAAGCGCTTCGCGGCGAGAGCGCGGCAATCCAGCGCCTCTTGTTCCGCGCGCCGGACGAGGGCTTGCGGCGGGACATGGCGACGCGGATCGAGCAGGTGCGCCACCTGTGAAAAGGCCGGTTAGAGAGCGCCTATCGGCTTGGCGCGCCAGACGCCGTCACGCCGATTGGCGACGCAGTTGACGAATTCGCGGTTGCCCTTGCCGAATGGGACGCCGGCCAGGCCGCGACGGCGCGCGCGCGGATCTGGACGGGTCTGCTTCACGGCGCATTCGAGGCCACGCTGCGGGCGCTGGACGAGGGGCGATCCGATGATGCCGCACAATGGCTGACCATCCGGGAATATGCGCGCACCTCGCGCGACACCGCCGCCACCATCGCTATGCGTGAAGTCATCGATGGGCGTCTTGAACCGGCACTGGCACGGGAGGTCATTGAGGCCGAACTTCTTGGTGTGTATGCGGGTGAGTTGCGACGGTCGATTGCCGAAGCCCGTTCACATCTCGCCTCGGGCTACCAGGTGCAGTTTGCCCATGCCTTGGCGCGGGCGAGAGGGCTGCACGACCTTCTGTCCCACAATATCGCCGCCCGGATCGGGCACCAGCGGGCCGAGGCCATCCGGTCTGCCTTCGCCGAGGCAGGTTCTCTCTCAGCCGACGCGGTGGAGCCGGTTCTAGCCAATCTTGAGACGAACCTGGCGACTTATTCGCCGTTCAGTCTGTCGTCCGAGGATCGTGAGCGGCGGGTGAGACTGCTGTCACGGTTCATTCTCCTGGTTCCGGTGGAATACGAGAAGGGTGTGCGAGACGGAGAGGTCACCATCCCGTTTGAATATTTCGAGGCCGGCCTGTTTCGCGACCGCGCGGCGATGTTGTTTGGCGATCTTGGTTCCGATCTTGCGGCGCGCTCACCTCAGGCCTTCGAGCGGCTCGGCTTCCTCCTGGCCGAGATGGATACGGTCATTGCCAGCAAGGGCGACGAACAGCGGATCCGGTCGTTGTCCGAGGAGGCCGCGCGGATGATCGCGGATCTCTATGGTGCCTCTTCGGAGGGGGGATACAAACTTTCGCTAAGCATGCTGCCGGACCTTTTCGACGAAATCCTGCTGGTAGCCCAGGCCGGCGACTGGGAGGAGGCTGAACTGAAGCGGCTTGAGGCCTATGCTCTTTTCGATCCCGATATCGAGCAACGCCTGATGCCACGGGCGCCGGCGCTGGCCTTGAAGATGGAGGCGGGCTTCTGGGAAGGCAGCGCATACGAGCCCGGCTTTGGCCGCCTCATCGCGGAAAAAGGCCCGGAAGAGGGTCTGAAACAGGTCGTCCTGGACATGAAGGCTGCCACGGTGCAGGCGGGGCAGATCCTCGACACCCGGCTTTCCTCGATCGGAGCTTTTCTGCAATCCCTTGCCATTCTCGTGCGTGAAGGCTTAGAGGCGGTCCTGGTCCTCAGCTGCATGATCGGCGCCCTGAAGGCAGGCGGAACACCCGCCGGTGGTCCAAGAGGCTGGCGCCTGGCGGTGTCGGGTGGCGTCGCGATCGCCCTGCTCGCTTCGTTCGCGCTTTGGTTGGCGGTAGGCAAACTGTTCGACATGAGCACGCTGCAGCGCGAACTCCTCGAGGGTGCGACCGCCCTCGTCGCAGCGGGCGTGCTGCTCTATGTGACCCACTGGATGTTCCGCAAGGCCTATGTCGGGGACTGGGTGGCGCACATCCGGCGAAAGAGCAATGCCGTTAGCGGATCGGGCGAAACCGCGACCATGTTTGGCGGGCTGACGGTCTTCGGGCTGGCCTTTCTTGTGGTCTTCCGCGAAGGCTTCGAGACGGTGCTGTTCTACGAAGCCCTGATGACCGACGCCCCGGCCATGCCGGTCCTTGCGGGCCTTGTGGCCGGTACCGTTCTGGCCGTGACGGTCGCCTATCTCATGCTTGGCCTGGAGGCGAGGTTGCCGGTGGCGGCATTTTTCAGGGTGACCGGCGGACTATTGGCGCTCTTGTGCATCACGCTTGTCGGCAACGGCATTCGTGGACTGCAAACGGCGGCGCTTGTGCCCGCGACACCGGTTTCCTGGTTTCCCGACCAGCCCTGGCTGCAGCTTTATTTCGGCCTTTATCCCGTCGCCGAGGCCCTGTTCGCGCAGTTGTGGATCGCCCTGCTTCTCATGCTGTCCGTCGTCTGGCTGCTGGGTTTTCGCTCACGCACGGCATCCGCCAGGTGATTAGTCTTCGCGCCAAAACTCGCCGTGAGCGTTTCTGACGCTGGCCGGAGAGACGGATCCGGCAAGGGGCGCCACGTTATGTCCTTAGCGATCGCAGGGCGATAACTGCGATGCACGCCCATACGGTTGAACGCAGCAGCATCGCAGCGACCGTACGCATTTCATAAAGTCCTCCGTTTGCGACATGAGCGGCGAAGGCAGCCAGAACGACCACCGTCGAGACCGCGATCGCCGCAGACAGCCATGCCGCCGCCCGTCGTTGCCGGAGAAGGCCGAGGCCTGCCAGGATATAGGCAAAGCCCGCGAGAAAATTGAACCATAGGACAAATGGGACCGCGTTTCCGACCACCGCCCGCGTTGCCTCCGTGCCGAATAGCGCCATGCCTCCCGACAGGACCGTCAATAGCCCAAAGGCAAGGCCGATGGCGCCCGCCGCCGTCAATCCCCTGCCGCTTTGTCTGGTCGTTCTCATGTACAGCTTCCCCTCTGGTCTTCCAGCCGACCATCACGCAGATGGAAAAGCCGACCGAAACGGTCATAGATCTTTTCGTCATGGGGCACGGCGACAATGCAGGCATCCTGCTCGGCGGTCAGTTTGCGCAGCAGATCCATGACGATCCCAGCCCGCGATTCTCGTAAACCGACTCTCCGTCGAGCAACAAATGCCCCTTTGTCGAGTCGCCTATTTCACCACGCGTCTGCTGAACCCAGGCCGCCTGATTTGCAAGTTGCAATCGCGGGGTCTGCGTATCGGTCAGCGTGGTGTAGAGATCTGGATCGCCCCCTGTGTTCATCACATCTTCGATAAATCCGACGATCTTGAACCGGGTTCGACCAAGGACCACGCGGTCACGGATGAGAAGGCCGTGACTTGCGGGCGGCGACCGCTTCGTAGTGGCTCTGCGTTATTCCATGTCCCTCGACTATCACTGCCGGACCGACGGCAGTGGCCGCGCCCATATCCGATGATATAGAGCCGCAGCGATCGGGCTGGCGAACGAGGCTCACTTTCTGGGAGGTGATGCTGACTGCGTCGCTCACGCCGTGAAGCCGTGCCACCGCTTTCCCAAGCGGATGTCGGTGGCCATCGCATGCTTGATAGGAAATTGGCGAAAGATCCCTGCACATATCAGGCCGATTGCGCCGGCGAAATCAGAGGTCGCTAGCCGGTTATTGCCACGCCCGTCGCCAAATCGCAAGTAGCTCGGCCTTCCGATCTTCTGCCGATTCGCGTCCAATCACGCCTTCCCCAAGTTAATTAATGACCACTAACGATCCTTGGATAGGAAGTCAATTGCTCTGAGCCTTGTGCGATAACTGAGGTAGTGGCAGGCCTCGCGTTGGAGGGGTGTGACATATCAGGCCGTGGCCATGCAGGCGCCGCCCTCTGATTGGTGCCGCATCACCGGTTCGTCATCGTCAACATGAGAGGATGGCTTTACGAAATCGCGAAGTCAGCTGCAAGGTCACACCAACCATGCGGCGCAGCTACCGGATTCTTGCACGATCGCATATCGCGACCGTGAGCAACGGCTTTTGTTGACTGCAGATGGCGGCCCTTGGATTGGCGCAATTGGTTCCGCGAACTCCCTAACACCATGGATGCAGTCTTGCTTCCACCGCATTCCGTCCCCCGAGGCTCTGCTCGCGCAGATTCTTGTTTGGACTTGCGGGGTAGAGTGCTTGCATCTACCCGTGGTCGCAGTTTTCCATTGTGGCAACAGCTTGTTCCAGATCAATTACGACCGGCTTTTGCCATGCTAGTTAGTTTAACAGAGTTTAATTCAGATCGGGCCACTGGCGTCGTGCATAGAATAGTCAGGGTAATCCTCGCACTGCTGCTCGTCATGGCTGGGCTCTCACACCAGCCTCTGCCGGGCGTAGTTGATATCGGGACGCGCGACTTGTCCGCGTATGTTCTGCCCGATGGCACGATACCCGAACTGTGCATTTCGACTGAGGATGGTGGCGCTCACCACTACGGCGCGGCGACTACCTGTGAAGCCTGCTTGATTGCATCATCAGCCCTGCTCCCGACTCCGGTCGATGTCGTCGGTCGCCGCATGGTTATTGCTGTCGACGTGGCGGCCCCTTCGCTAGGCGACAGATGCTATCGCCGTCTTTTTTCCGCGAGCACTGCGCCGCGGGCGCCCCCGGTACCGGATTCCGTCTGAATCCGGTCCGAAATTGACGTCAACCGTCCGGACCGATCTCGTTTTGGCGCCGATGGATGTCGTTGCATCGTGATCGGCCAACTCCCGGTACCGTCATGTTGCACGTTGTCCCTGTCAGCACTTCACTAAGTTCGCATTCCAGCATTCCCGCCCCCTGTTCATCAAAAGCCAGGTTCTTCAAGGGACGTGACTTTGTACCCCCTGGCACTGTCTTGTTCAAACAGGGTCATCCGACAGTTCCCCAGTTTCGACTGTCTGAAGGTTGTATCGCGCTTTCCCAGACCCTTGCAGACGGACGTCGCCAGATCGTCGACATCGTCGGACCCGGCGCGTTGGTTGGCATTGTTCTCGGCGACAAGAACCGGATGACCGCTGAAACGCTGAGTTATTGTCACATCGAGCGACAAAATGGCGACCATGTCGATAAAACCTACAGCGCGATTTGCGAGGCCATGAAGCGGATCGAAGCGCACACCGTGCTCCTGGGGCGGAAGACAGCGCCTGAACGAGTGGCGAGCGCGATCCTCGATCTTTCAGAACGTTTTTCACGACCGCAGCGCGCGCATTTCGAGAGCCGTGTCTTCAACCTCTATCTCGGGCGAGGTGATCTGGCTGATTGGTTGGGCTTGTCACTTGAGACGGTAAGCCGCTGCTTTACCCGGTTCAAACGCGCTGGGCTGATCGATTTCGATGAGCCCGAAATCGTCACCCTGCTGAATACTCCGGCACTCCAAGCGATTGCAGACGGCGCCGCATCTGCCTGAGCGGGACGTCGTCACCCCGTTTTTCCATCCCCCTGCGGGTCAATAAGGTCGACCCGTTATAACCAAAAGGAAAGTCTTATGAAAAACCTGTTGCTTTGCACATGCGCCCTGATCGCTCTTGCGGGGCAGGCCATGGCCGATATCACCGTAACCGACGTGAAGGGGCGGAGCGTCACGGTTCCCAAGACACCCGATCGAGTCGTCCTTGGCTTCTATTATGAAGACTATCTGGCCATCGTCGGTCCGAACGCAATCGACAAGGTGGTGGCCTTGTCGCTGTCGACCTGGAAGGATTGGAGGCCGAGCCAATTTGCTGCCTATGAAAAGGCACTTCCGAAACTCGCCTCCATTCCCGATGTTGGAAACACGGAAGACAATACCTTCTCGATTGAAAAGGTGATCGCGGCGCGGCCCGATCTCGTCATCCTCGCTGCTTGGTCCTACGACGCGCTCGGCGAAAGCGTCAAACAGTTCGACGACGCCGGGATCCCGGTTGTGACCCTCGACTACAATGCCCAGTCCGTGGAGAAGCATGTTGCGTCGACGCTGGCGCTCGGCACGCTGATGGGCACACAGGACAGGGCGCAGGAGCTGGCGGATAATTACCAGGATGCCATGGCGGATATCGCAGCCCGCGTCGAGGCTGCGGGCCCGTCAAACAAGAAGGTCTATGTGGAACTCGCTCAAAAGGGGCCTTCGGAGGTTGGAAACTCCTATGGTGATACAATGTGGGGAGCGCTGGTCGACAAGCTTGGTGGCGACAACATCGCTAAGGGTCAGGTCGGGAATTGGGGTCCGCTGAGCCCCGAATATGTTCTCGCGCAGAAGCCGGATCTCATCTTTCTGGCCGGTTCGGAGTGGTTGAACAAGCCACAGTCGGTGTCAGTCGGTTTTGGCGCGTCCAACGAACTCGCCCGCGAACGGATGAAAGCCTATCTGGGACGCCCCGGCTGGGCAGAGCTTCCTGCGGTGAAAAATGGTGACGTTCATGCCATCTATCATGGTGGCGCGCGCACCTTGTCCGACTATGTCTTTGCGCAATACATCGCTAAGCAGTTGCACCCCGACGCCTTCAAGGATGTCAATCCGGAGCAGAACCTCAAGGACTACTACAAAGCCTGGCTGCCTATCGAAGCTGATGGCACCTTCGTCTTGCCGTATCAGGCTGTCGGCCAATGACCACTGCTCTCAGCAAGGTTGACTTCGTGCGCGGCGACTATCGCCGCGCCTCCCGGCATCGTCAGTTGGGCCTGGCCCTGTCCGTCTTGGCTTTGATCGCTCTGATGCTGCTAGATTTGACGACGGGTCCATCCGGGATGCCTCTCAACGATGTGCTGAAGGGCCTTATTGCAGGGCCAGCCGGTGAGGATAGGATGACAGCAACTATTCTATGGCAGTTGAGAATGCCGCAGACGGTGATGGGGCTCGTGGTTGGAGCATGTCTGGGGCTTGCCGGCCTTCAGATGCAGACAATCCTCGACAATCCGTTGGCTAGCCCGTTCACGCTCGGCTTTTCGGCCGCAGCAGGGTTTGGTGCCGCACTTGCCATCATGTTCGGCGGGGCTCTCGCCATTCCGGACTATTTCGTCGTTCCAATCTCAGCCTTTGCCATGACGCTTGTGGCCTGCGGCTTGGTTTACCTCATTGCTACCTTGCGCGGCGCATCGCCTGAAATCCTTGTGCTGGGCGGGATTGCCGTTTCCTTTTTCTTTCAATCGATCCAGTCGCTGTTGCAGTTTCTCGCCTCGCCGGAGGTGCTGCAGCAGATCGTCTTCTGGCTTTTTGGCAGCCTGCTGAAGGCGACATGGACGAGCGTGTCGGTCAGTGGTGCAATCCTGCTGTTCTGCCTGCCGTTTGTCGCCCGCAACTGCTGGGCACTGACCGTGCTGAAACTTGGCGACGGCAATGCTCGCAGTCTTGGCCTATCTGTCGAAAAAGTGAGGCGGGAAACCTTTCTTCTCGTGGCGTTGCTCACTGCAGCGGCTGTTTCCTTTGTTGGCACCATCGGATTCGTCGGTCTGATTGCGCCGCATGTCTGCCGACTCATCGCCGGTGAAGATCATCGTTTTGCCCTGCCATTGTCTGCAGTTATCGGTGCAGTGATCCTCGTGGGTGCATCCGTGTTTGGAAAATTCATTTCACCGGCCGCGGTCATCCCGGTCGGTATCGTCACTGCGATCGCAGGCATTCCTATGCTGTTTGCCGTGATCCTGTCTCGCGGCGCTGAGGGAGGTGTCAAGTGAGTGAAGGTCTTATCTTTGATCGGGTCGGTGTCCAGTTCGGAAGCCGCATCGTCTTGAGCGATGTTGAAGCCCAGTTTGCTCCCGGTCAGATCATCGGTCTTGTTGGACCCAATGGCTGTGGCAAATCCAGCCTGCTCGGTGCGGTCGCGGGACTATTGTCTCATCGCGGCGAGATTACTTTCAACGGCCGTGGTGTCGATGCTCAAAATCTTGGTTACATGCCGCAACACAGCCAGATCCGCGCCAGCCTTTCGGTGCTTGAGGTTGTGTTGCTCGGGCGGCATGAGCAGCTCGGATGGAGAGTGAGCGCCGATGTGCTGGAGGCGGCTTATGGTATTCTCGGCTCCTTTGGTATCGAGGATCTGGCATCGCGTCCTATCCACGCGCTTTCGGGTGGACAGCAGCAACTGGTGCTACTGGCGCAACGACTGCTGCGTGCGCCGAGATTGCTGTTGCTAGACGAAGCGACGAGTGCGCTTGATCTGGCGCATCAATTGCGGGTCTTCGAAATACTCAGAGCCTATGTCGAGCGCACGGGTGCTCTGGTGATGATTGCAATTCATGATCTCAACCTGGCTGCCCGTCACGCCGATGGCATCATGTTGCTGCGCAATGGCGGACTGGCTGGCTCAGGCCGATTTGATGACGTGGTAACGCCCCAAGTGCTTCGTTCAGTCTACGGTGTCGAAGCGGAGGTGCTAACCTCCTGCAGGACCGGCTCGGTCATCGTCCCGCTGGCGCGGGTGCGCGAAGGGTCAGTGGCTCCAATTCGGCTTAGTCCTTGAGGCTCGAGGCGCGCCGACTTGCCTCGAGCGCCGCAACGACGGCACCTGCCAGAACCAGTGGCAGGGCAAGGAGAAAGGGATGTGTCAGTGGCTCACCAAACAGGATGAGATCGGCCAGAATCGGCCACAGGATTGCCAGATACTCGAAAGGGGCAAGACGCGAGGCTTCAGTATAGCGAAAGGCCAGCGTCATGCAGATATGTGCAAAGCCCCCGAAAATTCCGGCACCTACCAGGTAGAGAAATTGAGATAGGCTCGGCGCCGCCCAGCCGAATGGCAGCGTCGCGATGCCGCCGATCATGGAGGCCACGACAAAATAGAATGCGATGGCGCCTGGACTTTCTGTCCGACTTAGGCTGCGAACCATGATCAAGGCGAATGCGGTGAGCAGACCCATTAGGAGACCAAAGCCGAAACCGATCAGGCGGGTTTCGTGCGCCGTTGATTGACCAAGTTCGGGCCATACGAGTGCCACCACGCCAAGAGTTCCCAGTATCACCCCTGCTGCCCGCCAGGCCGTGGCCCGTTCTGAAAGGATGACTACGCCCGCAATCGCTGTGAAAATCGGAGAGAGGTACCCAAGCAAGGTTGCCTCCGCGAGTGGCAGGCGGGCAATCGAGGCGAAGGATGCAAACATGGCCGCTGCGCCGAGTGCCGATCGCAGCAGGTGATCGAGCGGCCGCCTTGTCGCTAGCCCGCCAGGAAACTCCCCTCTCATCCAGAGGAAAACGACGAGCGGAATGAGCGCAAACGCTGACCGAAAGAACACGATCTGTCCTACCGGGACATCGGCAGACACCGCTTTGACAAATACAGCCATGGCCGCAAACAGCGCACCTGAGAGAATGCGCAGAATGATGCCGACGGCAGGGCGGTCTAACTGCTCTTGGTTCACGCTGCTCTCATTCTTCATGTGCCACCACCACTGACTGTCTAAACGCTGTATGGGACCCGGCTCTGGTCGTCGCCAAAGCGTGCAATGTCACTGTTCGCCGGGGAAGTCGAGAGGTTGAGCGGCGGTCCGGCAGTAGCAGTCTGCCGCTGTCTCGTTGCGCACTTGACCGACGTTTGTCAGTCGCATGCAATCATTCGCGAATTGCCTGGATGCTTGATCTAGCGCAACGATCCTGCGCCCGGAAGACGCCAATGCTCCTGCAACGATTTGCGGGAAATCTGGAATGAAACTCTTCCGTCTGGTCATGCTGCTCTGCGCCTCCCTATGCCTGGCTTACTCAGCCAGCGCGGCATCGGTGCTGCAACAGTATCTGCCTGCGGCCAAGGTCTCTGATCTCGTGCCGGACGCAGACGGTTTCGGTCCCATCCGCGCGGACCTGGCAGCCGCGCCCGTGTTGAAGGGCGGCGAGACTGTAGGCTGGGTGTTTGCCACCTCTGATTTCGTCGGTACGACTGGCTATTCTGGCAAGCCGATCCACACGCTGGTAGCAGTTGGTCTCGACGCCAAGATCATCGGCGTGCAACTGGTCAAGCATTCCGAACCCATCGTTCTGATCGGTATTCCCGAGGCCAAGGTCAAGGCACTGGTTTCCGCATATACTGGACTGGACCTCGTCGCGGAGGCGAAATCCGGCGGTACCGCACATGATGTGGACATCATCTCCGGCGCCACCGTCACCGTGATGGTGATCGACGATTCCATCGTCCGGTCTGGCTTGAAGGTGGCGCGCGCGCTTGGGCTTGGAGGTCTGGCACCGGAAAGCGAACAGTCCGGCCCGCGCCTCACCGTTGATCTTGATGCCGCCTCACCGTCCGACTGGATCGAGGCCGAGGGTGACGGCACCATCCGCCGATTGTCCCTCGATGTGGCGCAGGTCAATGCAGCCTTCGCCGAGCATGCAGATGCGCGGGCGCGCGAGCGGGCCCTGACTGAGCCGCCGGAAACCGCATTTATCGACATGCATGTGGCGCTGGTCTCAGTGCCATCGATCGGCAAGGCCCTGCTCGGGCAAGCCGAGCAGGCCAATCTGGGGACTTGGCTGAAGGAGGGCGAAAACGCCATCGCCATCGCCGGCAGAGGGCTCTACTCCTTCAAAGGATCGGGTTATGTGCGCGGCGGAATTTTCGACCGCATCGTTCTGATCCAGGACGACGTATCGGTTCGCTTTCGCGATCGTGATCACCGTCGACTGGGAGGGATTGCGCTTTCCGGTACGCCCGAATTCACTGAGATGGACGTCTTTCGGATTCCCGCCAATGTCGGCTTCGATCCGACCAAGCCTTTCCGCATCCAGCTTCTGGCGCATCGCGAGGTCGGACCGATCGAAAAGGTTTTCCATACCTTCGACCTCGGCTACCAACTGCCGCAGAAATACCTGAAGGCCGTCGCCCAGCCGGCGGTCGAGGTCGCTAGCGTCGCGGATCGTGACGAGGGCTCTGCCCAAGCGGACCTGTGGAAGCGCATCTGGCGCGACAAAACGCTGGAGATCACCGTTCTCGGCGCCATGCTGTTCGTGCTGACGGCAGTGTTCTTCTTCCAGACCTATGCCGTGAGGAATGCGAGAGCCTTTTCCATCTTCCGTATCGCCTTCCTCATGGTGACATTGGTTTTCCTCGGCTGGTATGCCAATGCACAGCTCTCGGTGGTCAACCTGATGGCCCTGTTTGGCAGCCTGGTCACCGGCTTTTCCTGGCAGGCTTTCCTGCTCGATCCGTTGACCTTTATCCTCTGGTTCTCGGTGGCGGCTGCGCTGCTGTTCTGGGGCCGCGGTGCGTATTGCGGGTGGCTTTGCCCGTTTGGCGCTCTGCAGGAGCTGACGAACCAGATCGCCCGAAAATTGCACATCCCCCAATGGACGCTGCCCTGGGGACTGCATGAGCGGCTGTGGCCGCTGAAATACATGATTTTCCTCGGCCTGTTCGGGGTCTCTCTGATGAGCGTCGAGCAGGCCGAGCACCTGGCCGAGATCGAGCCCTTCAAGACGGCGATCATCCTCAAGTTCATCCGGGCCTGGCCATTCGTCGCCTATGCGGTAGCGCTTCTGGTCGCCGGCCTGTTCGTCGAGCGCTTCTACTGCCGCTATCTCTGCCCGCTTGGTGCCGCACTCGCGATCCCGGCGCGCATGCGCATGTTCGACTGGTTGAAGCGCTACCACGAATGCGGCAACCCCTGTCAGACCTGCTCCAACCAGTGTCCGGTACAGGCCATTCACAAGACCGGCGAAATCAATCCGAACGAGTGCATCAACTGCCTCCACTGTCAGGTGCTCTACCAGTCAGAAACCGTCTGCCCCGTCGTGATTAAAAAAATGAAGTCACGGGCAAAGCTTGCGGCAAGTCCGGGCGGTGCGCCGATCAGCCAATCCGCAGCAAAGTCTAACCGAAGCCAGATCTAACTGAAGAAGGACATCGACGATGGAAACGAAAGAAACCAAAGGCCTGAGCCGGCGAGAGCTGTTCAGCGCGACGGCCGGCACTGCCGTTCTGGCGGGAAGCATGGGAGCAGGCGCACTGGGCTTAAGCGCCGCTGTTCTGTCAACACCGGCGCTCGCTGCTGCCGAAGGCGATGGCTCCGTCTCGCCTGGCAAGCTCGACGACTATTACGGCTTCTGGTCCTCAGGGCAAACGGGCGAAATGCGCATTCTCGGCATCCCTTCAATGCGCGAACTGATGCGTGTCCCGGTGTTCAACCGCTGCTCGGCCACTGGCTGGGGGCAGACCAATGAATCGATCCGCATCCATCAGCGGACCATGTCCGAGAAGACAAAGAAGCAGCTCGCCGCCAACGGCAAGAAGATCCATGACAATGGCGATCTGCATCACGTCCACATGTCCTTCACTGAAGGCAAGTATGACGGTCGCTTCCTGTTCATGAACGACAAGGCCAATACGCGCGTTGCCCGCGTTCGCTGCGACGTGATGAAGACCGACGCCATTCTGGAAATCCCGAATGCCAAGGGTATCCACGGCATGCGCCCGCAGAAGTGGCCGAAGACAAACTACGTCTTCTGCAACGGCGAAGACGAAGCGCCGCTCAACAACGACGGCTCGACCATGACGGATGTTTCGACCTATGTGAACATCTTTACCGCAGTCGATGCCGAAAAGTGGGATGTCGCCTGGCAGGTCAAGGTGTCGGGCAATCTCGACAATTGCGATGCCGACTACGAAGGCAAATGGGCCTTCTCGACCAGCTACAATTCCGAAATGGGCATGAACCTGGAGGAGATGACCAAGTCCGAGATGGACCATGTTGTTGTCTTTAACCTGGCCGAAATCGAAAAGGCGATCGCCGCTGGTCAGTATGAGGAAGTCAACGGCGTTAAAGTTGTCGACGGCCGCAAGGAAGCCAAGTCGCTCTTCACGCGATACATCCCGATCGCCAACAATCCACATGGCTGCAACATGGCACCGGACAAGAAGCACCTGTGCATCGGCGGCAAGCTTTCGCCCACCGTCACTGTGCTTGACGTGATCAAGTTCGACGCGCTGTTCTATGACAACGCCGAGCCGCGTAGCGCCGTCGTCGCCGAACCGGAACTGGGCCTTGGGCCCTTGCACACCGCCTTCGATGGTCGCGGTAATGCCTACACTTCACTATTCCTCGACAGCCAGGTGGCCAAGTGGAACATCGAGGACGCCATCAAGGCCTATGCCGGCGAGAAGATCAATCCGATCAAGGACAAAATCGACGTCCAGTACCAGCCGGGTCACTTGAAGACGGTCATGGGTGAAACGCTCGACGCTTCAAATGACTGGATGGTTTGCCTGTGCAAGTTCTCCAAGGACCGTTTCCTGAACGTCGGGCCGTTGAAGCCCGAGAACGATCAGTTGATCGACATTTCCGGCGACAAGATGAAGCTCGTGCATGATGGCCCGACATTCGCCGAGCCGCACGACGCGATCGCGGTCGCACCGTCGATCCTGCCCAACATCCGCTCGACATGGGACCGCAACGACCTGATGTGGGCCGAAACCCGCAAGCAGGCCGAAGCTGATGGCGTCAACATCGACGAGTGGACCGATGCCGTTATCCGTGATGGCAATAAGGTGCGCGTCTACATGACCTCGGTCGCGCCAGCTTTCAGCCAGGAGAGCTTCACGGTCAAGGAGGGGGACGAGGTGACTGTCATCGTTACCAATCTCGACGACATTGACGATCTGACACATGGGTTCACCATGGGCAATCATGGCGTGGCGATCGAGATCGGCCCTCAGCAGACGAGTTCGGTCACGTTCGTTGCGGCCAATGCCGGCGTCTACTGGTACTATTGCCAGTGGTTCTGCCATGCTCTGCATATGGAAATGCGCGGACGCATGTTCGTCGAGCCAAAGGGCGCTTGAGCCATGAGGCTGCTCGTTCTCCTGCTCGGTCTTGTTCTCGTCTCGCCGCTTGCGGCCGGGGAGCGCTCGGTCGCGCCGGGCGCGGGCAGTCTAGCGACAGCCATCGCCGAGGCAGCACCAGGTGATGTTTTGACACTGACCGACGGGACCTACCTTGGCCCCGTCGTGATCGATCGGTCCCTTGCCATCGTAGGCCCGCGCGGCGCGGTTGTTGATGGCCAAGGTTCAGGTAGCGTGATTGAGATAACTGCGCCCGATGTCCGCTTGGCCGGGTTCACGGTGACGGGTTCGGGACGGGTCAACCAGGACCTCGACGCCGGCGTGAAGATCGAAAAAGGCGCGGACCGCGCCCGTGTCGAAAAACTGCTCGTCACCGGCAACATGCATGGCATCGACGTGCATGGCGGCCGCGACACGGTGGTGACCGGCAACGAGATCATCGGCACCGACAGTCCGCGCATGAACGAGAGGGGCAATGGCATCTATGTCTGGAACAGCCCCGGCACACTCCTCGAGAACAATTTCATACGCTTTGGCCGCGACGGCATCTTCTCAAATGCCAGTTCCAACAGCATCTATCGCGGCAATGTTATGCGCGACCTGCGTTTTGCCGTACATTTCATGTACACTCGCAACACCGAGGTTTCCGGCAATATTTCGATTGGCAACCATCTCGGCTTTGCCATCATGTTCTCAAACCAGGCAAAGATACTGAGCAATATCAGCCTCGGCGACCGTGACCATGGGCTGATGCTGAACTATGCCAACAATGCCGATGTCACCGGCAATCTGGTGCGTGGCGGCACGAAGAAGTGCCTGTTCATCTACAATGCCCACAAGAACCTGATCTGGGATAACCGATTTGAGGGCTGCGGTATCGGCATTCACTTCACCGCTGGTTCCGAAAAGAACGCGCTGACCGGCAACGCCTTCATCGCCAATCGCGAGCAGGTGAAATATGTCGGCACCCGCAACATGGAATGGAGCCATGAGGGGCGGGGCAATTTCTGGTCCGACCATCCGGCCTTCGACCTCAATGGCGACGGCATCGCCGACGGGTTTTTCCGACCGAACGACGTGATGGACCAGATCCTCTGGTCGCAGCCCGCCGCCAGCCTTTTGATCGGCTCGCCCGCTGTGCAACTTGTGCGCTGGAGCCAGCGAGATTTCCCTGCCACGCTGCCGGGCGGCGTGCGCGACAGCGCCCCGTTGATGCGCCCGCTGATAATCACCGTGCCCCCCGAAATTCTCGTTTACGAAGCCGAGGCCGCCGGCCGCTGGGCGACAGGACATTATGATGACACCGACCCTGACAATCTCTCGGCTCACTAAGTGCTTCCAGTCTGTCGAGGCACTGAAGCAGGTCTCGCTGGCTCTTCAGCCGGGAAAACGCGCCGCGTTGCTCGGCCACAACGGAGCCGGCAAGTCGACGATGATGAAGATCATCCTCGGGCTGATCCCGTTCGACAGCGGCGAGGTCTCTGTTTGTGGCGAAGCGCCGGGGTCGGCCGCAGCCCGCATGCAGGTTGCCTATCTGCCGGAAAATGTCGCATTCCATCCGGCGCTCACGGGCGAGGAGCAGATTAGCCACTATCTTTCGCTGCGCGGCGAAAATCCGCGTATCGCGCCGCAGCTTCTGGCCCGAGTCGGCCTCGCCCATGCGGCGCGCCGGCGGATCGGCACCTATTCCAAGGGCATGCGCCAGCGCGTGGGACTCGCCCAGTCCCTGATCGGCCGCCCGCGTCTTCTGGTGCTCGATGAGCCGACCTCGGGCCTTGATCCGGTCTCGCGGCGGGATTTCTACGACCTGCTCGATGGCCTCTCGGCCGATGGCACGGCGATCCTGCTCTCCTCGCATGTCTTGACCGAGGTCGAGGCGCGCACCGACAGCATTCTCATCCTGTCGGGAGGGCAATTGGTGGCGGAAGGTACGCTTGCCGATTTGCGTGCACAGGCTGCCCTGCCGATCACGCTCCTCGTTCGTCCGGCGGAAGGGCGTGCCATTTCGCTCGCTGCGGTATTTCCGGAAGCCACCATCGGCTCAGACGGCATGCTGCGCTTCTCCTGCCCGCAGGCGGACAAGCTGCCGCTTCTCGCCAGCATCACCGCGCTCGGCCCGGAAGTTGCGGACCTTGATGTGATCCCACCCAGCCTTGAGGACATTTATAGCCATTTCAGCCGGAGGGACGGGCAATGAGCTGTATCCTCGCCACCGCGGCAAGCGAGTTCCGCATCGCGTTTCGCAATCGTTGGGTGCTGATCGCGACCGGCATGATGGTGCTTTTCGCGCTCGTACTGGCGGCTGCGGGGTCAGCGCCCACGGGTGATGTCGACGTTGACCGGCTCTCGGTGACGGTCGCCTCGCTGACTTCGCTTGCCGTCTACCTTGTTCCGCTTCTGGCGCTGCTAATGAGCTTCGATGCGGTGGCTGGCGAGGTGGAGCGCGGTACTTTGCCACTGCTGCTCACCTATCCGGTCTCGCGCCTTCAGATCCTGCTTGGCAAACTTTTGGCGCACCTGGCGATCCTCGCGCTCGCGGTAACGCTCGGCTATGGCGCAGCGCTGGTGATGGCGGTCTGGTCCGATCCGGGTGCGATTCAGGGCATCGGCTCCATGGTCCGACTGATCTGGTCTTCGGTTTTGCTGGGCGCGACCTTCCTTGGCGCGGGGTATGCGCTGTCTGCCCTAGCACAGCGCCCCTCTGGGGCAGCGGGTCTTGCGGTCGCACTCTGGCTGGTCGCCGTTGTGCTTTATGATCTCGCGCTTTTGGCTCTGATTGTCACCGATGGCGGTGGCGTCTTTACCACGCGGGCTTTGCCAGTTGCTCTGCTTGCCAATCCGGCGGATGCCTTTCGCGTCTTCAACCTGTCGGCTGGGCAGGCGGTCGCGGTTGCAGGCGGTATAGGCGGCGCTGCAGGGGCTATCCCACTCTGGCAATCCGCAGCTTCACTATTTGTCTGGCCACTGCTGGCTATCACACTGGCGCTTGCCGCTTTCAGAAAGGTGACGCCATGAGTTTGCGCATGCGATCTTTGCTACGTTCCATCATTATCCTTAGCTCGCTCTCGCTGCTGGTGGCCTGTCAGGAAAAAACTGCTCAGGATACGACACCGCAGGATATGACCGTCGAGACTCTAGGTCATTACTGCCAGATGAATCTGCTGGAGCATCCCGGCCCAAAGGGCCAGGTGTTTCTTGAGGGCATGCCTGCCCCCTTATTCTTCAGCCAGGTGCGTGATGCCATCGCCTATATGCGGGGGCCAGAGCAGATGGCGCCAATCGTTGCCGTCTACGTCAACGATATGGGAGCCACAGGCGCGACCTGGGATAATCCAGGTGACGGCAACTGGATCGCCGTCGAGAAGGCCGTCTATGTGATCGGTTCGGTCCGGCAAGGCGGCATGGGAGCGCCGGAGGCCGTGCCGTTTTCGAGCCGCGAGAAGGCCTTGCTGTTTGCCCGTGCCGAAGGCGGCAAAGTACTCTCCTTTGACGAGATTACCGACGACATGGTGCTGACCCCGGTCGACATCGAACCCAATTCGAACTCGGGGGACGGTGATGCCGAATTCCAGAACCGCTTGCGTGCCCTGCCCAACAATGCTGGAGGCTGAGCTATGCTGACAACACGTCGCCGACTAATTGCGATTTCCGCCGCGCTTGCGCTTTTGCCGACCGCCGCACGTGCAAGACAGCACAATTCGAAACTGTGGACCGGACAAGCGCTTGGCGCCCGCGCATCGCTCCGGATCGACCATCCAGACGGGGAAGCGATTGCCGCTCGCGTCATGGCCGAAATCGATCGGCTGGAGGACATTCTCAGCCTTTATCGTGCAAATAGTGCGCTAGCTCGGCTGAACAGGCTGGGCCATCTCGACAATCCGCCCTTCGAACTTCTTGAATGCCTGTCGCTTGCCAGCGCCGTGAACCGTGCCAGCGGCAGAAGGTTTGATCCGACTGTGCAGCCGCTTTGGGTAGTCTGGGCCGAAGCAGCGGCTCGGGGCACGCAACCGGACGCGGGAGCGATCGCTGCCGCGAAAGGGTTTGTCGGCTGGGAGAAGGTCGAAATGGATTCAGCAAGGATCAGTCTTCGACCGGGAATGGCACTAACCTTAAACGGTATTGGCCAAGGCTACGTCGCCGACCGTGTGGCTTCGTTGCTGGAAGCCGAAGGGCTATCGGACATTCTGATCGACACTGGCGAATTGCGCGCCCTTGGCGGCAGGCCTATTGGTGGCGACTGGCCGGTTCGTCTAGAAGGCGGTGAGTTTGTCGGCTTACGACAACGCGCTCTCGCCACATCTTCTCCTCTTGGTACAACATTCGATGGTGCCGGACGGCAGGGCCACATTCTCGATCCCGTCAGCGGAACACCGGCACCGGCGATTTGGCGCGCTGTGTCGATCTCAGCACCCACTGCGGCAATTGCAGATGCGCTCTCAACGACCGCTTGCCTTTTGAACGAAGTTACTCAAATGAAGCTTCTTGTAAAAAGTTTCCCGGATTGTCGATTGGAATTCGTAGCATGATAGCCTTCGTTGTCCCATAATTTAGATGTCGCGCAAGAATCCGGTTGGGCACTGTTGGAACGGCTTTTATGCAAGTCTCTGTGCAATCAGGCCCCCGCAACCAAAGAAACTTGCAAATCCTCCAAATCAAGTCGTTTCCTCAAAAGCTCCTCAGCGTAACCCGCGAGGAGCTTTTGCTTTTTGGCCTCACTGCGAATCGCGGCCGACGCCGCTCGTGACCTGAAACGATGAAACATCCCGAAGATCGCGGTGTCCGGGAACTACTGCGCTGTTATCAGCAGCAATCTGCGTAACGAGATCTTACCCGATGCTACGGACCAGGGCCGAATCTGTCCGCGACTCTGAAGGTGCTCCTGTGGTGCAACTGCGGCCTGTTGGGCTGCCAATGCGACCCGAAGGGGGCTCCCGGCGCTCCGCTTCTGGATCACTGCATTTGCCGATGCTTAACGCGTCATCGTCGAAGGACCGGTCGAATCCCGCAGCACGAGGCTTGTCGGCAGCTTGATCTGGCGTTCCGTGATGGGCTCGCCGCGCAGGCGCTTGATCAGAAGCTCTGCCGCAATCTTGCCCTGCAGGGCTGCGTCGACATTGATCGTCGTCAATGCGGGCGTCAGCCAGGGCGAGAATGGGAGGTTGTCGAAACCGACGAGCGACAGGTGCTCGGGCACCGATCTACCGAGAGCATGGGCCGCGCTGATGCAGCCGATGGCGATGGTATCGTTGCCGGCCATGATCGCCGTGATGTCCGGATGACGCTCCAGCAGGCGGCGTGTGGCGTGATGACCGCTTTCGGCGCTGAAATTTGCGTGCTCGACGTGGCTGTCCGGCAGCTCGATCCCGTGATTGGCGAGTTCTCGTCGCAATACGGCCAGTCGCACGTCCGTTCCGATCAGACCCGCTCTGGAGAAGGGCACGGTTCCGATCTTCCGGTGGCCTAGCCCGACAAGGTTCTCGACCGCTGCGGATATGCCTTCGCTTGTGGTGAAGTTCACGGACAGTTCGTCCGGATGCCGGACGGAGCCGACGAGCACCACCGGATATCCTCGGTCGATCAGATCGCGCAGATTGGGATCGTCACTGCGGGGATTGAGCACGATCATGCCGTCTATCCGGCGGGATTCCACCATGCTTTCGTAAGGGTTTGCACTGTTCCCGGCCGTGATCCCCTCGAGGAGGACATGATAGCCGTGTTCGCGATTGCATTGGCTGATCCCGTGCATGAGCTGGGGGATGAAGGCGTCAATCGGCAGGATGGCGGGGTCCGAGATGATGAGCCCGATGGTTTCCGTATCGCCGCGCACGAGCATGCGGGCGGCGGAGTTCGGCTTGTAGCCGAGATCGCTGGCGGCCTGCAGTACGCGACGGCGGGTCTCGTCCGAAAGGCTGACCGTTTCCGACTTGTTGAGAACCATCGAGACCGTCGTGCGCGAGACGCCTGCCATGCGCGCAACGTCCCAACTGGTTACCTTGGCCACCATGAATGTTTTGCCTCCCTGATCGATTCACGCGCGAAAGCGCCTGTCGCGGATCGTTATGCACCCCTGTTGGCGATTGACAATCATCCAAACGTCTCGTACTCATACTAACACGTGTTAGTAATCTCGTTAAGTGAGGATAACACGTGTCAGCTGGAGGGCTGATTATGGAGGGAGGACTGATGGTCGCCGTTTCGGAATCTGGAAAACCGCGTCGAGATCGCGAAGGTCGGCGCAAGCGGCGGCTGCCCGAATGGGCTGTCGGCTATCTCTTCATCCTGCCGGCGCTGATCGGCTTTGTTCTCTTCTATCTTCTCCCCACCGTCAGGGCGATGGAGATCAGTCTCACCGACTGGAACATGCTGCGCGCGCCCCGCTTCATAGGTCTAGACAATTATGTCCGTCTCTTTTCAGATCCGAAATTCTGGGATTCGCTGCGTCTGACCCTGCTCTATGTGGTCTACAACATCCCGGTACAGACAGCGCTCGGTCTCCTGATTGCCGTGCTGGCGGATCGACTTGCGCGTGGCGTCACCGTGCGGGCGATCATCATCGCACCCTATCTTCTCTCCAATGTCGTTGCGGCCCTGATCTGGCTGATGATGCTTGATCCGCTGCTTGGCCTGACAAACCACTGGCTGGAGTTTATCGGCGTGGCCCGTCAGGGTTTCCTGAGTTCCCCGGACCAGGCACTCATCTCTGTCGCTGGCATATCGATCTGGCGGCATGTGGGGCTGACGGCACTGCTCTTCTATGCTGGTCTGCAGGCGATCCCGAAGGATCTCTACGAGGCAGCGCGTCTGGAAGGCGCTTCCGAGTTCACGATGTTCCGGCACATCACGCTGCCGCTGCTGCGGCCGGTTCTCGCCTTCATCCTCGTCACCTCGGTGATTGGCTCCTTCCAGATCTTCGACGTTGTCGCGGTCGCGACCAAGGGCGGTGGCCCCGCGGAATCGACCCGCGTCGTCCTCTGGTACATCTACGAACAGGCATTCCGGTTCAATCGGATGGGCTTTGCCTCCGCCGCGTCGATGGTCCTGTTCACGATCCTCATTCTCGTCACGCTCCTGCAGATGCGGGTCTTGCGTGGCGGGCAGTCAGACCTGGCGTGAGGAGGCGGTCATGAACAGACTTTCCCCCTGGGCGATCCTCGGCTACGCGGTCCTTGGCGTGTTTGCCTTCATTTCGCTGCTGCCGCTCTGGATGGCGCTGAAAACTGCGCTGACCCATCCGCAGGAAATCTTCCAGACATCCACGGCACTTCTGCCGCCGGACGCGATCCTAGGAAATTTCAGCCGCGTGATGGACCTGCCGACCGATGTGGTTCTGACATCGGTCAATGCCTCGCCGATCAACTTCCTCGTCGCCCTGCGCAACAGCGTCATCTACACGGTGCTGGTCGTCGGCGGACAGCTCTTCTTCTCGGCCCTGGCCGGTTACGCCTTTGCCCGGATGAAGTTTCCCGGCAGCTCGGTGCTTTTCTATGCCTTTGTCGCGGCGACCATGATCCCGGCCATGGTTCTGTTCATCCCGAACTTCATTCTCGTGAAGGAGCTCGGCTGGATCAACACCTTCCAGGGCATGGTTGCGCCGTCGATCCTGATGTCTCCGTTCGCCATCTTCTTCTTGCGGCAGTTCTTCATCTCGTCGCCTAAGGAACTCGAAGAGGCTGCGAAGCTTGATGGATGCTCCGCATTCCAGATCTTCTGGAAGATCGCGCTGCCGCTGCAAAAGGGGCCTATCGCAACGCTCGCCATCCTGCTGACCATCAATGCCTGGAACGAGTTTTTCTGGCCGTTCCTGACCGGTCGCGATGAAAGCGTGCGCGTCATGGCTGTCGCGCTGTCCGACTTCCTCAGCCAGACCGGGCAGGGCACACCCGACTGGACCGGGCTGATGGCTGCGGTCAGCCTTTCGATCATACCGGTTCTGTTCGTACTCGCCTTCTTCGGACGGCGCATCGTGGAATCCCTGCAGACGACAGGGATGAAGTAACCCGCAATCAATCATCGGGAAATCAGGAGGAGTGATGATGAAAACTGCAATCGCGACCATGTTGTCGACCACCATGCTGGCGGGGGCCTTGGCAACCTCTGCCCAGGCGGCTGACGTTGAGCTGAGCTACTGGATGTGGGACGGCAACCAGGCGCCGGTCTATCGCAAATGCGCCGACAAGTTCGAAGCCGCCAATCCGGGGATCAAGATCTCCATCAAGCAGGATGGCTGGGACAATTACTGGCAGACGCTGACCACGGGCTTCGTCTCGGGCACCGCGCCCGATGTCTTCGTCAACCATCTGAGCCGGTTCCCGGAATTCCTGGCCAATGGCGTCATGGTCGACCTCACCGAGAAGATTGCCGCCGACAAGGTCGACATGAAGGCCTATCTGCCGGGTCTCGCCGAGGCCTGGAACAAGGATGGCCAGCAGTTCGGTCTGCCGAAGGACTGGGATACGATCGCCTATGTCTACAACAAGAAGATGCTCGCCGACGCAGGCGTGACGGAGGATGACCTCCGCAACATGACCTGGAACCCGAAGGATGGCGGTACATTCCAGCAGATCCTCGCCAAGCTGACGATCGACAAGAACGGCAAGCGTGGCAACGAGGAAGGCTTCGATCCGAAAAACATCGAGGTCTACGGTCTGGCAACCAATCCGGCCGATGGATATGGCCAGACGCAGTGGAGCCACTTCGCTGCATCCTATGGTGTGAAGTTCATCGATCAGCCCTGGGGCACGAAGTATCTCTATGACGATCCGAAGCTGGCGGAGACGCTGACCTGGCTACGCGATCTCTCGTTGAAGCATGGCTTCAGCGTTTCGCAGGAGCAGGCGGGCAACCTTCAGGCCGTCGGTCTCTTCTCGGCCGGTAAGGCCGCCCTGGTTCCGGATGGTTCCTGGATGATCAATTCGTACCGCGACAACACGCCGTTCGAATTCGGCTTTGCGCCGCTCGCCCAGGGACCAGAGGGTCGCCGTTCGATGTTCAACGGTCTGGCGGACTCAATCTGGAGCGGTTCCAGGCATCAGGATGAGGCCTGGAAATGGGTGCAGTATCTCGGCTCGGCCGAATGCCAGGCGATTGTCGGCGAGGCGGGTGTCGTCTTCCCGGCGCGGCCAGAGGCCACCAAGCTGGCTGAGGAAGCGCACAAGGCCAAGGGGCTGGATGTGTCGGCCTTCACCCTGCTGGCGACGCCCGAGACGACCTTCCCCTTCCCGATCTCGGATTTTGGCGGGGAGATTTCCACGATCTTCGCGACTGCCGTTTCGAAGGTCATGCTCGACCAGGGTGATCCGGCCGAGATCCTGAAGACCGCAAATGACGAGGTGAACAACCTCTTCTGAGCCTTTCCCTCCCTACGACCTTGCGCCGCGCCCATGATGTGGGCGCGGGCCTAACCAACCTTATTTCAAGACCGGTGGCCCAAGACGCCGGTTACGCCCCGGAGAACCCCATGCGTCCCCCCAAGATCACTTTCATCGGTGCTGGTAGCACCGTGTTCGCAAAACACCTGATGGGCGACATCCTCTCGTTCGAGGATCTGCAGGATGTCGATATCGTGCTCTACGACATCAACGAAGAGCGGCTGAACGAGTCGCTCGCCGTCGGCAACAAGATCAAGCAGCAGCTGAATGTCCCGGCGCGCATCACCGCGACCACGGACCGATCCAAAGCCATGGACGGCGCTGACTTCTGCATCAACATGATCCAGGTTGCCGGCTACAAGCCTGGCACCGTCGTCGATTTCGAAACCCCGAAGAAATACGGCCTGCGCCAGACGATTGCCGATACGCTCGGGATCGGTGGCATCATGCGGGCGCTGCGCACGGTTCCCGTGCTTGCCGAAATGTCCAAGGACATGGAGCGTCTCTGCCCGGATACGCTACACATCAACTATGCCAACCCGATGGCGATGAACTGCTGGGGTCTCAGCCGCCTGTCGAAGATCAAGACCGTCGGCCTCTGCCACTCTGTTCCCTATACCGCCAAGGAACTCGCAGAGGATATTGGGGTGCCCTACGAGGAAATCGACTACCTCGTCGCCGGCATTAACCACATGGCGTTCTACCTCAAGTTCGAGCGCAATGGTGAGGATCTCTATCCGCTGATCCGCAAGGTCATGGAAGAGGGCCGCGTGCCTGACGGCAACCGGGTTCGCTACGACATGTTCAAGCGCCTCGGCTATTTCGTCACCGAGAGTTCGGAACATTTCGCAGAATATGTGCCGTGGTACATCAAGTCGGGTCGTGAGGACCTGATTGAGCGCTTCAACATTCCGCTCGACGAATATCCGCGCCGCTGTGAAAAGCAGATCGCCGACTGGAAGACCATGTCGAAGGATCTGCAGGATCCGAGCAAGACGATCCCGATCGAGCGGAGCGTGGAATATGGTTCCCATATCATCCGCGCCATGGTCACCGGCAAACCCGCCGTTGTTTATGGCAACGTGCCGAACGACCAGATCATCTCGAACCTGCCGGAAGGCTGCTGCGTCGAAGTACCCTGTGTCGTTGATCGCAATGGCATCCAGCCGACACGGATCGGCGCGATCCCACCGCACCTCGCCGCACTCATGCAGACGAACATCAATGTTCAGGCCCTGACCGTCGAGGCGATCGTGACCGGCAAGCGCGAGCACATCTATCATGCCGCAATGCTTGACCCTCACACTTCTGCCGAGCTCGATCTCGATCAGATCTGGGCGCTCACCGACGACCTCTTGAAGGCTCACGGTGAGTGGATCCCCGAAAACCTGCGCTGATGCCAAACCGACCGGGCGCAATCTGCGCCCGGTCGATCACGAGACGAGGGAGGAGAAGAGCATGGCTGGTCTGGAACTGAAGCAGGTCCGCAAATCCTATGGCGCGGTCGATGTCGTGCATGGCGTTGATCTGACTATCCGCGATGGCGAGTTCGTCGTGTTCGTCGGTCCCTCGGGATGCGGTAAGTCGACACTCTTAAGAATGATCGCGGGTCTCGAAGACATATCCTCCGGCGCCCTCTCCATCGGCGATCAGAAGATGACAAAGGTGGCGCCTGCCGATCGCGGCGTTGCCATGGTCTTCCAGTCCTATGCGCTTTATCCGCATATGTCGGTCGAGGAGAACATGGGCTTCGGCCTGAAGATCAACGGGTTCTCGAAGCAAGAGGTACGGGAGCGGGTACTGGCTGCCGCGCGCACGCTGCAGCTCGAACCTCTTTTGCAACGTAGGCCTCGGCAGCTCTCCGGTGGTCAGCGGCAGCGCGTGGCGATCGGGCGGGCGATCGTGCGCGAGCCGGATGTCTTCCTGTTCGATGAGCCCTTGTCCAATCTCGACGCGGAACTCAGGGTCCAGATGCGGCTTGAAATTGCCAGGCTGCATCAGTCGCTGGGCACTACCATGATCTATGTGACGCATGACCAGGTCGAGGCGATGACGCTGGCGGATCGCATCGTCGTGCTGCGCGCCGGCCGCATTGAACAGGTCGGTGCGCCAATGGAGCTCTATGAGGATCCCGACAATCTCTTCGTTGCGGGTTTCATCGGTTCACCGAAGATGAATTTTCTGCCCGTGACACTGGTCTCAAGCAGCGCGTCAGAGATCGTGATCCGCCTGGATGACTTTCCCACTGCAACCATTCCGCTGTCCCTGAAAGGCGCCGTTCCGGGGCTTGGAGACAAGTTGATGCTTGGCGTTCGGCCGGAACACTTCAAGCTGAATTCGGCAGAAGGGCTGACCGTCCGCCTCGATGTGCTGGAGAATCTCGGTGCCTCGTCATTCGCCTATGTTCAACATGGCCGCGACGAGCCTTTGACCATCGAAATCCGAGAAGCCAAGAACTTGAAGGCGGGAGACAGCGTGACGATTGGCATTGACCCGAGCAGGGCTCTTCTGTTCGACGCATCCAGCGGTCTGCGCATCCGCTAGGTTGATCGGGGACGCCAAGGCATGGCGTCCCACATTCCGGGATGCAGTCCGCTATGACTGCCGCATGAGGTATTCGTCGACCGAGATCAGCTCGGCATAGGCGAAGGCGAGGGCAGACATGAAGGCGGCGTGAACCTGACTGGCGGGCACGAGCTGATCACCGAACTCTAGGTCACGCGTTGCGACGGCGTCATGCAGCACCGTTACCCGATAGCCCTTGTCCGATGCCGCGCGGACAGCTGCATCGACGCACATGTGGCTCATGGCGCCGACAACCACCACCGAAGTGACGCCGTGGGTGCGCAGGATCGTGTCGATATCGGTATCCAGGAAGACGTTGATCTGGGACTTCGTGACAACGATCTCGTCGCCTGCCGGCGCCACCTGTTCATGGATCTCGGCGCCATGGCTGCCCGGGACAAAGAAGGGCGCGTCGCTTTCCAGTGCGTGGTGACGAACGTGAACGATCAGATCGGCCCGACCGCGGAACGTGTCGAGCGCCACTTTGGCATTCTGGGCCGCAGCTTCCGTGCCCACCAGCGGGAAGGCACCGTTCTCGAAATAGTCATTCTGAAAATCGATGAGCAGCAGGGCAGTCTTGGCCATCATACATTTCCTTCTGGCGGTATAGTCCCAACGAGATCGAGGCCGCCGATGTTCGGCGGCCTGGGGTCTTTTCGAAGGACGTTCTGCGGTCGTTGCCGATCGCCTGCGTCCTTACTTCGGCGCCTTGGCCATCAGGCACAGGATCGTGTGGAGGACCTGCGCTGCGATATGGGCCGTGTTCGAGGTCGAATCGTATTGCGGCGCGACTTCGACGACATCGCCACCGATAATGTTGAGGCCGTCAAGCCCACGGAGGATCTGCAGCACTTCGCGTGGCTGCAGACCGCCGACTTCCGGCGTTCCGGTCCCGGGTGCAAAGCCTGGATCAACGCTGTCGATGTCGAACGACACATAGGTTGGTCCGTCACCGACGATCTGCCGGGCCTTTTCAATCAGGCGCGGGATGCTTGCTTCTCCCACTTCCTCGGCATGGATGACCGTCATGCCACTCTCGTAGGAGAACTCCCAGAGATATTCGGCGGCACCCCGTATGCCGATCTGGATGGTTCGGCGCGGGTTCAGGACGCCGTCCAGAACTGCCAGGCGAAACGGGCCACCATGCTGGAATTTTGTGCCTTCGTAGGGACCGGCGGTGTCGCAGTGGGCGTCGATGTGGATCATGCCCACCGGTTCCCTGGCGCCGACCGCCTTCAGGATCGATGAGGTGATCGAATGGTCGCCACCGACGCTCAGTGGCTTTACGCCGGCGGTCACCAAGGTGCGGTAGAAGGCTTCGATATCGGCATGGCATTGCGCGAGATCGTAACGGCTGCGCATCGGCACATCACCGATATCGGCAACCTTCATTTCGCTCATCGGCGAAACCCGGAGCACATGGTCATAGGGGCCTACGCGCTCGACGCTGCGCAGAGCCCGCGGTCCGAAGCGGCTGCCGTTGCGGTTGGTGACGGCGAGGTCCATGGGAACGCCGATCAGGGCAACATCGATACCGCCAAAGTCCGGAAGATTGATGAAATCCGGGTTGTAAGGGGCATCGAGCAGCGTCGGCACGCCCGCGAACGGCCATTTCCGCTTGTCGCCACCGGTAAACTGGGCCTCTGCCACCTTCTTGAAATGCGGATCAAAGATATCGCCGCCCGAAGCGTTCTCATACTTCTCGCGGAGCATCCTGATATGCGTCTGGTCATCCATGCTTCAAATCTCTCAATTTGTTTTGCCCAGAATAGACACAGGCTGGCTTGGATATAGTTCGGAATTTGCCGAAGTGAGTGAGGGTCATATCCTGATGTAATCGCGATCCTGGATCGGCAAACCTCTCTGGAAGCGAGTTACGCTGCCAAAAAAAGGGGAATTCAATGGAAAAGACTCAGTCCGGACTTTCGCGCATCAATCGCCGCCAGGTGCTTGCTGGTATCTCGGCTCTGGGCGTTGCGCCGCTCGTCACCGGTTTCCCAAACATTGTTCGGGCGCAGGACAAGAAGCTGCGGATCGGTGTGTATGGTGGCTATTTCAAGGATACCTTCGACGCTGAAGTATTCCCGGAGTTCACCGCTGCGACCGGCATAGCTGTGGAGAGTGTCGCCGAGCCGACGGGAGAAGCATGGCTCATCCAGCTGCAGCAGGCAGAGAAGGCCGGCAAGTCGCCGGTCGACATCTCGATGATGGCCCAGGTCGGCGTTATCCGCGGGATGAATTCCGGCCTCTGGGCCCCCCTCGACCCAAAGAAAATGCCGAACATGACCAATGTGAAGCAGAACCTCGTGCGTTCCAACCCCGCCGGCGAGGTCATGGCCGTCGCGGCGACAAGCTGGTACATCACGCTGGTTTCCAACACCGAGGTGTTTCCCGAGGCGCCGACGTCCTGGAAGGACATGTGGGATCCAAAGTACAAGGATACACTCGGCCTGCTCGCCAATGTCGGCAACTCCTATCTCCTCGAAATCGTTGCCAAGGTCTATTTCGGAGGCTTGAACTACCTCGACACCGACGAAGGCATTCGTGCCTGTGCCGCCAAGGTGGCCGAGCTCAAGCCGAATGTTCGTCTGTGGTATCGCGACGAGGCTCAATTCGAGCAGGCGCTGAAGTCGGGTGAAATCCCGATGGGGCAGTACTATCATGACGTGACCGGTCTTGCGATCCTGGATGGTTTCCCGGTTCGCTCGACCATGCCAAGCGAAGGCGGCCTGCTCGATTATGGCTCTTGGGCCATCACCAAGTCTGCGGCTCCGTCCCTTGACCTTGCCCATGTGTATATCGACTACATGTCGCAGCCCGCCATACAGGCCAAGCTGGCTCGCAAGCTGGGCAGCGCGCCTGTTGTCGATCGTTCGCTGCTCGACCTGACCGATGAAGAGTTCAATGCGGTTTCGTCGGATATCGAGCCGATCACACCTCACTACGAAATGCAGGCGATGAAGACCGACTTCATCAACCAGGTTTGGGCAGAGATGCAGCAGGGCTGAGCAGCCCCGTCGATCCCATTTGATGAACGTTTAGCGAAATGGGTGCCATGCGCCCATTCGCACTCTATTGAGGTGCCCGAATGTCCGGACTGGCTATCCACCAACTCAACAAGGCCTATGGCCCCGTCAACGCCCTGAGCAACATCTCGTTGAGCGTGGCCAATGGTCAGTTCGTCTGTCTGCTCGGTCCTTCCGGCTGCGGGAAGTCGACTTTGCTGCGCATCATCGCAGGCCTCGAAGCGACCACCAGCGGCAAGGTCTTGCTGGACGGAAAGGATATCACCGAAGTGCCAGCGCATCTGCGCGACTTCGGCATGGTGTTCCAGTCGCTTGCCCTTTTCCCGCACCTGACGGTCGGGGAAAACATCGCCTATCCCCTGCGCATCCGGGGGGCGTCAAAGGAGGTCCAGGATCGCGAGGTTCAGCGCCTTCTCGATCTCGTGCACCTTCCGGGTGTCGCGGATCGGGCGATCACGCAGCTGTCCGGCGGTCAGAGACAGCGCATCGCGATCGCCAGGGCGCTCGCACTGAAGCCGAAGCTGTTCCTTCTCGACGAGCCGATGTCAGCTCTCGACGCAAAGCTGCGCGAGGCCATGCAGGTCGAGGTGAAGCGGCTGCAGCAGGAGCTCGGCATCACCACCTTCCTCGTCACGCATGACCAGCGGGAAGCCATGACCACTGCGGACCTGGTCGTTGTCATGTCCGGTGGGGTTATCCAACAGATCGCGCCGCCTGTTGAAATCTATCGCTCTCCGGCCAATGCCTTCGTGGCAGACTTCATCGGGGTGGCAAACCTCATCGAGGGGGATGCGAAAGCCGGTGGCCGTGTCGTGGTCCCGGGTGGCCAGGTGCTGATCGACGGCGTTGCCGCGGGCGGCAAAGTGAATTTCTCCGTTCGTCCCGAGGACCTGACGTTGCAGTCCGCTGCCGGTGACAGCACAGTGGCCGGCACGGTTGCCTTCATCCGGCACCTTGGCTCAAGCTTGGAAGTGAATGTCTCCGTGCCGGGCCTCGCCAAGGACCTGATCGTCGTGATGTCGCCGCGAGAGCACTTGCCTTTCGATCTGGGCGACACGGTGCACGTTCATGTTCCAGGCTCGGCCTGTGTCGTGTTGAGGTAAGTCATGGACACGAGCAGACCTCAGAATCTGACCGGATATGTCCCGCTGATCTTGCCGGCGGTCGTGCTGGTGATGTTCTTCGTCGTGCCTTTTGGCTCGATGATCCTGATTTCCTTTTACAAGAATCTCGGTGGCGGTCTCTATGAAGAGATCCTCAATCTCGACAAATATCGCCGGCTGATCAGCCCGTTCTTCGTGGGGCTCTTGATTGCGTCGTTCGGACTGGCGCTGGCGGTTGCGGCAATCTCCATCGTGATTGCCTTTCCCTTTTCGTATCTGCTGGTGAATTCGCCCCGGTCAACGCAGGTCGTGTGGCTGATCTTCATGCTCTCCATCCTGTCGCTGTCGGAGTCGATCATCGGCTTCGCCTGGACGACGATCCTTTCGCGCACTGCGGGCATCAGTAATCTGTTCGTCTTTCTCGGGCTTCTCGACCGGCCGGCCTCTTATGCGCCAGGGCTCGGCGCCTTGATCGCTGGCGTGGTCTATACCGCCATTCCCTATGCCGTTCTGGTTCTCTACCCGATCCTGTCGCGGGTGGATCCGCATATCGAAGAGGCTGCGCGCACGCTCGGGACTTCTCCATTGCGGACGTTCTTCATCGTTGTATTGCCGATGCAGCGGAACACCATCGTGACGACCTTCCTGATGATCCTCGTCTTTACTTTGGGCACCTATCTCATGCCGCAGATTCTCGGGCGTCCGCAGCATTGGACCTTGTCGGTTGCAATCAGCGACCAGGCCCTGATGCAGTCGAACATCCCCTTTGCAGCGGCGCTTGCGGTGTTCCTCGTCATCGTAACCCTGCTGATCGTCGGCACCGTTGTCCTGTTTGGCCGCAAGGAGAATGCATCGTGAGCCAGGTCGCTGTTCGCCGGATCTTCTTTTCCGTTCTCGCACTGCTGATGAGTGCGCCGCTGCTTGTCGTTCTCGGCGTGTCGGTGAACGAGCGGAAGTCTTTGACCTTCCCGCCCCAGGGCTTCAATCTGTCCTGGTATCTGGACCTCTTCCGGCTGCCGGACTGGTCGGGGGCGCTGCTCAACAGCGTGATCGTTGCCTTCCTGTCGGCGGCTCTTGCCGTGGCCATCGCCTTTCCGCTTGCCTGGTTCAACTGGCGCTATCGCATCGGCTGGGTGAAGGGCATTCTTGCGATCGGCCTGATGCCCTTCCTGCTGCCTCCCGTGATCACCGCGCTCGGCTTCCTTTCCTTCTGGACGCAGGTAGGACTGTACGGCCAGACATGGACTGTCGTGATCAGTCACGGGATCTTTCTGGTTTCCTTGCCGCTGGTGTCCCTGTCACTGGGCTTCGGCTCGCTTGACGACAGTCTTCCGGAGGCGGCAGCAACCATGGGTGCCGACAACACGGTGATCCTCAAGACGATCGTCTTTCCGCTCGTTCGCCCCTACATTATTTCAGGCTTTGCCTTCGCCTTCGTCGTCTCGCTCAACGAGTATCTCGTTGCCTACATGACCGTCGGCGCCGTCATCGAAACACTGCCGATGAAGATCTTCAACTCGCTGCGCTATGGCTACACACCGGTCATGGCTTCCGCATCCGTGTTCTTTGTCGCGCTCACCGTCATCATCTTCTCGCTGGTCGCCCGCTTTGGTGATCTCCCGAAACTGCTCGGAGCACATTCAAAATGATCGCAATTCGCAGAGCTCTGGCCGACGCCACGCTCTACCCCTTCTGGCTGGACAACAAGCTGGCTCCAGGCTCGGAAATGCACCTGGTCGGTCCGACCGATGCTGATCTGGCGATTGTCGGGGGTGGGTTCACCGGTCTGTGGGCCGCCATTCTGGCCAAGCAGGAAAACCCAGGTCGTGACGTCGTGATCATCGAGGCCGGCAAGGTCGGCCATGGCGCGTCCGGTCGTCCGGGCGGTATCGTGTCGACCTCGGTCATGCATGGTCTCTACAACGCCAACCGGATCTTCCCGAATGACCTTGCCGCGCTGGAGCGCCTTGGCAAGGCCAACCTGGACGGATGGCAGAAGACGATCGATGATCATGGCATCGATGCCGACCTGGAATGGACGGGCGAGATGACCGTGGCCGTGGCCAAGTCGCATCTTCAGGAGCTGCAGGACGAATATGAGCTCGCCAAGCGGCATGGCCACAATGTTGTGCTTCTGGACCGCGAACAGGCACAGGCCGAACTGGCGTCTCCGATTTTCGAGGGGGCCATGTGGTCGCGCGAGCGCAGCGGTATCGTGCATCCGGCCAAGCTGGCCTGGGGCCTGAAGCGTGTCGCCTTGAGCCTGGGTGTGCGGATCTACGAACACACGCCGATGACCGGCGTCGAGGACAATGGCTCGACCCTGACGATCATCACCCATGATGGTCGGGTCAAGGCACCCAAGGTGCTGTTTGCCACGAATGCCTGGAATGCGGGTCACAAGAAGATCAAGAGCCGCATCGTCGCCGTTCGCGACAGGGTGATCGCGACCGAGCCTCTGACCGAAGAGCAGCTTGCGCGGCTTGGCTGGAAGAACAGACAGGGCGTCTACGACACGCGGACACAGCTGAACTACACGCGCCTGACTTCGGACAACCGTATCATCTTTGGCGGCCGGGTCGGCTACTTCTTCAACAACAATACGGATCCGGCCCAGGATCGTCAGATCGAGACCTATGAGCGGCTGGCCGGCTATTTCTTCAATACCTTCCCGCAGCTGCATGACGTGAAGTTCACCCATGCCTGGTCCGGTCCGATCGATCTGACCATGCGCCTGGCGGTGCACTTCCAGCGCTACTACGGCGGCAAGGGCATCTATGCGGGTGGCTATTCCGGTTTCGGTGTAACCACCACCCGTTTCGGCGCCAATATCGGTCTCGATATCCTCGACGGGAAGACAGGTCCGGATCTGGATCTGGACTTTGCCCGGACCCTGCCGAACTGGATCCCGCCGGAACCCTTCCGGTGGATCGGAGCCAAGCTCACCATGTATGCGCTCGATGAAGTCGACCAGAAGGGCGGCTGGCGCAAGCTCTGGATCAACATGGTGCACCGGATGGGTTTCCCGCTATGATGACCTCTTTCGCACATGTGGCCGGTGGACCCGACCTGTCTGCCCTGATCAACAGGTCTCAGACTGTCTTTATAAATGGCGCTTGGCATGCAGGGCGTTCCGGCTCTGCCTTGCCGGCGATCGATCCGACGAGCGGTCGGGTGTTTGCCGAATTCCTGGCGGCCTCTGCTGACCAGGTTTCAGACGCCGCGCAGGCCTCTCAGGATGCCTTTGACGGCTGGCGACGCCTGGGCGGTTCCAAGCGTGCCGAATACCTGCGTGCCTTCGCGGCCGGGCTTCGCGCCCGCAAGGACGAACTGATCGCTCTGCAGCGGCTCAACAACGGCAAGCCGCGCTTCGAAGCGGAAATCGATGTCGAGGACGCCGCCGCGACCTTCGACTATTACGCCGATCTGGCGTGTGAACTGGATGGTCGCCAGGGCTCTGCCGTTCTATTGGCGCAGGACGGTCTTTCAGGGCGAACACATTTCGAGCCGCTAGGGCCCGTCGCGCTGATCGTGCCTTGGAACTTTCCCATGGTCACGACGGCCTGGAAGCTCGCGCCGGCGCTGGCGGCCGGTTGCACGGCGGTGTTGAAGCCGTCGGAATTCACGACGCTGGCGGAGCTCGTCTACGGCGACCTCGCGCTGGAAGCAGGTTTGCCGGCAGGTGTTTTGAACATCGTGCCCGGTGGTGGCGATGTCGGGGCGGCCCTGTGTTCTGATCGTCGCTTTCGCAAGATCTCCTTCACCGGCTCCAATGCGACCGGTTCGCGGGTCATGGCAGCTGCTGCACGGCGCTCGGTGCCGGTCTCGCTGGAGCTCGGCGGCAAGTCGCCGATCGTCGTCCTTGACGATGCCGATATTTCCCAGGCCGCCGATATCGCTGCTGCCGGCATCTTCTTCAATTGCGGTCAGATGTGCTCCGCCACATCCAGGCTGCTTGTGGCAGACCGTATCGCCAGCGACTTTACGGAGGCGCTCGTCGCCAAGGCGAAGGCCCTGGTGGTCGCCGGACATGACCGGGACGATGGCGAAATGGGCCCTCTGACGACGGCGGCGCAATGGGCCAAGGTCGGTGAGTTTCTCGCCCAGGCAAAGGCAGATGCTCTCCAGTGTCTGACCGGCGGCAGCATCGAACAGGATCGTCCCGGTTTCTTCGTCCAGCCGACAATCTTCCGCGACGTACCGATGGACCATGCGATCTGGCGGGATGAGATCTTCGGTCCCGTACTCGCCATCCGCAGCTTCAGCACGGATGATGAGGCCGTCTTCCTTTCGAACGATACCGATTTCGGCCTGGCGGCCACGGTTGTGGGGGGCGATGGCGACCGCGCGGCCAAGATCGCAGACCGGATTGATGCGGGTCACATCTGGATCAATACGCCGCAGATCATCTTCCCGAACACAGCCTGGGGCGGTTTCAAGGCCAGCGGTATCGGTCGCGAGCTCGGTCCGTGGGGCCTGTCGGCCTACTGCGCGGTCAAGCACGTCACCATCCAAAACTGATCCATCGCTAGAATTCAGGACTGAACGTATGTCGAAGATTATCGCCCTGACACCAGATGGCCCGAACGGTCTGGAGAGCTGCCAGGTTGTTCCCGCCGAAAGCCTGCTGACGCCTGCCCCGACCGAGCAGGGCACCGTCATCTTCTCCGAGGGTACCCAGACCTGTGGTATCTGGGAGGCAACGCCCTATGCCGAACGCATGGACGATTACCCCTTCAACGAGCTGGCCCATATCATCTCTGGCAAGGTTTGCATCACGCCGGATGGCGGCGCAGCACAGGTCTTCGGTGCCGGCGACACCTATGCCATGCAGAAGGGTTTCAACGGCCGGTTCGAGGTGCTGGAAACCTGCCGGAAATACTACCTGACAGTCGAATAATCAAAACAGGGAGGCGGTTCGACCGCACTTCCACGCCGTATCTCTGGAGGAAAACCCATGGCCACAAGTGCCGACCTGATCATTACGAACGGCCGCGTCATCACCATGAACGCACACCAGCCGCAGGCCGATGCCATCGCAGTGGCCGGCGGCCGCATCCTGGCTGTTGGCAGCTATGACGATGTCGCCGCTTACCGTGGTCCCGAAACCAAGGTAATCGATGCCCAGGGCAAGACGGTCACGCCCGGCATCAACGAAAGCCATATCCATATCTTCGGCGGTTCGGCCGAACTCGACCAGCTGTCGCTTTACAACGTCAAGGGCTACGAAGCTTTGAAGGTTGCCGTCCAGGCCTATGCTGCCTCGAAGCCGAATGATCCGCTGTTGATTGCAAATACGGCCGACTATACCATTCTTGGCGATGGTCGCGGTCTCGATCGACACATTCTGGATTCCATCCTTGCCGACCGGCCACTGGCGCTGATGTCGCCGGATCATCACACGGTTTGGGCGAACACGATCGCCCTGACCAAGGCCGGGATTCTGGAAGGCCGCCAGCTGCCGTCAGGCAACGAGATCGTCATGGGCGATGACGGTCTGGCAAATGGTGAGTTGCGTGAACACTACGCATTCGACGACGTCATGGCGCTCAGTGCCAGCGCTGGTCGTGATCGCCTCGGCCTCAGCACGGGCGATGAGCCTGAAATTGCACCGACCGCCGCAGATCGCGCCTTTGATCGGGAGCTGATCAAGCGTGGTCTTCATCATCTGGCCAGCCACGGTATCACCAGCTTCCAGAACATGGATGGCAATCGCTATCAGCTCGAACTGCTGTCCGAAATTCAGGCGGAAGGCAATCTGATTTGCCGCGGGCGAGTGCCGTTGCATTACGTCAGCGGCGACATCGTCGAGCAGATGGACAAGGCCGCCCAGATGCGCGGTGATTTCCACGGTGAGTGGCTGAACTCGGGTACCGTCAAGGTGTTCATGGACGGTGTTCTCGATTCCCATACGGCGCTGATGTACGACGATTATGCCGATCGTCCGGGCTGGAAAGGCGAGCCGCGCTTCGATCAGGAAACCTTCAATCGGATCTGCACCGAGGCCGACAAGCGTGGTCTGCAGATTGCCGTCCACTCGATCGGCGATGGAGCCGTGGCCAGCGTCATTGATGGTTATGTTGCGGCAAGGATCGCCAATGGTGCGCGCGATAGCCGTCATCGCATCGAGCACATTGAAGTCGTGCGCGATATCGATATCCAGCGCATGGCGGACATGCGGATCATCGCATCCATGCAACCTCCGCATCCGCCGGGCCAGATGGGGTTGCCTCTGGAGCCGACGCTCACACGCATCGGCCGTAGCAACTGGAAGCGCGCCTATGCCTGGCGTGCGATCAGGACTGCGGGCGTTGACCTCATCTTCTCATCCGACTGGCCGGTTTCACCCGTCTCGCCGATGCGGTCGATCCATTCCGCGATGACGCGTCAGCGCTGGGCAGACGATCTGCCGGATAATAGGCAGACACTTATGGAAGCGCTGGACGCCTATACAGTCAGGGCTGCCTTCACCGAGTTTGCCGAAGACTGGAAAGGCAAGTTGAAACCGGGCTTCGCAGCCGACATCGTGGTCTGGGACACCGTTCTGGACGCCGTCGATCCGGAGGCGATCGAGACGGTCGCGCCTGCCTACACGATCTGCGCCGGCCGCATCACCTACCAGGCTTGAGCGAGACATGGTTGACGCAATCAATTCGGAATTTGCCTTCGAAATCCGCGCGAAGGTCTCCAAGCCTCTGGAACTCGGCGCCGGTCGAAACGGCTCGAGGATGGTATTCCGGATTATTGACGGCTCCGTTTCCGGCCCGAAGTTTGAGGGCCGGATCCTCCCCGGCGGCGCGGACTATGCCTTGGTCCGCGCCGACGGCGTCACGGTCATCGAGGCGCATTATGTGATCCAGAACGTCGATGGAACCTGTGTCTATGTGAAGAACAAGGGCCTCTTCATCGCGAACAAGGACGCGATAAACCGGATGGATCGAGGAGAGCCTGTCGATGACCACGAGGTCTACTTTCGAGCCGCTCCGGTCTTCGATGCTCCTGATGGCCCGCACAGGTGGCTTTCAGACAGGCTTTTCATTTCGACCTGCCGGTTTTCCCTGGATGAAGTGACCATCCGCGTCTATACCGTTTTGTGATGAATTCCTAAAGCATGAGCTCGATTTCCGATGGCGCGGACAAGCTCGATGCGCGGCGCGGAGACCACGATTTGCGGAAATTTGACGGTAATCCTCGTCAGTCCTTCTCCGTAGATACCGTTGATATCCGCTTGATGCGGATCTTCATGCGGGTGGTGGAGGCCGGTGGCCTCTCGGCCGCACAATCCGATCTGAACCTGTCCCTGTCGACCATTTCCGAAAAGATCACCGCCCTTGAACAGCGGCTGGGTGTCAGCCTCTGCAAACGGGGACGCAGGGGCTTTGTGCTGACTGAGCATGGACGCCTCGTCTTCGAGGAATGTCAGCGCCTATTCGGGTCGCTCGATCAATTTGGCCGGAAGGTCTCCGGTCTGCGATCCAATTTGGCGGGAACGCTGACGGTCGGCATGGTGGACAACATCATAACCGATCCCCGTTCAGCCCTGGCCGATGCTGTTGGCAAGCTTGTCGATGCTGCGCCATCCGTCAGCCTCGTGCTCGAAACCCGATCGCCGGGGGAACTGCTTCGTGATATCGTGGCGCGCAAACTCGATCTGGGCATCGGCAGTTTTCCGAGGATGGCCCTCGGATTGAGTTATATCGACCTTTATGACGAGTTGCAGAACTTCTATTGCGGGCGCGGGCACCCTCTTTTTGATGTTCCCGACGATGAAATTACGATCGATGTGGTCAGGGTCCACCGTATCATCGGCCGCAGTTACTGGGCCGCGCGCGATATCAAGATCTTCGCGATCTCCAATCCCCATGCCACAGTCTCGAATATGGAAGCAGAGGCGTTCCTGATCCTCTCCGGCAACTATCTCGGCTACCTGCCTGACCATTACGCAGACAGCTTTCAGAAAGCCGGGCGTATTAGGCCGATCAGACCTGATCTTTTTTCTTACAAGGCCAAGTTTCAGATTGCCACGTCCGAGGACTGGATGGATCGCCCGCTGACCAAGACGTTTGTGCAAATCCTGGAGGACTGCTCCCTGAACCGATAAGGCGAGCGCCAATCAGGCCTTTTCCCAGGTTTGCCGCATCGACTTGTTCCTCCAGGCGGAATCGGTTCGCAATTCGGCAAAAGGTCGTGTTTTGAAGATTGGTTTGCGGGTCCATGAGAACGGCCCCATCTGATGATGAGGCCGGTTCATCCCGAGGCTTAGAACGTCATGCCCACTCGGAGAGCCACGTTGTAGCCTTCCGGTCGGTTGCGTGCGCCAAACTCCTTGTAAGCGTGAAAACCGATCAAGGGCATGCCGGGCTGGAAGTAGGTGATTGCCGGTCCGAGGGCGAAGACGCGGCCCTTGTTCGGGCTGGTTGCACTGCCGGAGTCGTCGGTGACGTTGGCGTAGCCGTAGCCGCCGAGCCCGATGGTAAACGGCCCGAAGTGCTGACCGACAGCGAATTCCTGCTTGTAGCCGACACCGCTCACATGATCATTCGCGATGTTCTTCGTGTTGAAGTTCAGCTCGACTCGTGTCGAAAACTCCAGCCCGGTCTCGGTAATGTAGGTTGCTGCGACGACCGGTGCGATTGCCCAGTGATTGACGCCAACCGTGAAGGCGTCGGTCGTGTTGTATTCCCCTGTCGGAGCCTGGACCTGCAGCGACGCATTCATCTGGAACTGTTCGCTGACATTCCATTGCAGGATGATCGGAACAAACTGCACGTCACCGATGCCAGACATGCCGTTGCTCAGCGTCGTGCCGGCGCCAACCGGAGTGATGGAGCCCTTGATGTCAATGAAGGGGATCACGATACCGAAGCCGTAATTGGCATTCAGGAACTCAGTTTCCGTCATCCGGATATAGGCGAGCGCAACCGACTTCACATCGTTCCGGTAGTTGTCACCTGCGTCGTCGCCGTTTCCGTTCTTGTTCACCCTGGCTGAGTAGTAGGACGTGGAGATGGCAACGGTCCCGACCGGTGTCGGCGGCGGAAGCTGTCCCGCTCCGAAGTCACCGACGCCGAACGGCGTGATCGTGATTCCGAGTTCGTCGGCGAGTGCCGAATTTGAAACAAGTAGGAGAGAGCAGCAAGCAGCCGCAGCATGTCTGAGAATACTCAGGTTTTTCATCGAGTTTGTCCCCCTAAACGATGAGTTCGGGGGGATCGTAGTGAAGCCGTCCACTAGCCGTTATCCGATTTCGGCACGGCCTTATACCAAGTGTCGATACTATGGGTTCCTATGATCGCGACCCTTTGTATTGACCCTCGTCGCCTGCCGAGGTGCAATCTTCATCAGTGTTTGGGAGGGGAGTTCGCCAAAGTGTTTTGCATATTCGCCGGCAAACCGGCTCAGGTGCCAGAAGCCATGGTCGGATGCGATGTCTCCGATTGTACAGGAAGGGTCTTGGCGGGCCAAGCTGATGATGCTCTTGCGCACACGGTTCAGACGGATGGCCTTTGCGAACTGGATCGCGCTTTGGCCATATGAACGCTGAAAACAGTTTTGCAGATGCCGTCTGCTCACGCGCAGAACCTTGCAGATCTCTTCGATATCCATCTGTGCGGCTTGAGACGACAGAATAAGACTGCGGGCCGCGTCTGCCGTCGCCTTGTGTGGAGTGTCGCGCATCGGTTCGACTGTTTTCGCGCTCTGAAACGCCTCGATCAAGGCGCTGGTAATCTCGTGTTCGATTTGTGTGCGAACATGGCCATCGTCGAGAATGCCGGGGGCGGTTCCGATCGTGCAGAAGGATCGTTTGAAGATGTGTTGAAGCTTCAGGAGTGGCGCGGGTGCCAGCACCATGCTCTCGTGCCGCCATATCCGTTGACCGAGTTCGTGGTGTCCGGCCATCAGGGCGCAATGCGCGAACCAGTGTTGGTCGAAGACAACGGATATGAGATCAAGGGCGGTCGGTGTGATAATTTCCGGGAGGTTGGCCCCGCTCGACAGCAAGCCGCACGGTGCGTCAATCCTGTGGCCACCCGTCCAGGCATTTCCAGAGGCCTGCAAGGGTAGGCTCAGCACCACGGAGCCCGGCCAGCAAGACCCGCTCTTGATCAGGGATTGGTTGGTGACTTCCCTTATCAGCAGCAGGTTGTCCAGGCTGATTGTTTCACACTCTCCGATGAAGAGACCGGAAGAGAGCTGGATATGCTCCTGTGGCCATTCGGGCACAGATGCTCCAAACTCACAGGCGCCGCGCAGCCTCGTGTGCGTGTAACGCGTCGCCGCTTCTCTGTATGGTACTGATAGCAAGCCTAGCATACCGGTCATTCACGTTAATCAACCGTGGTAACGCTGTTGGAAGTGGTCGGTGCGAAAGCCCGGATGCGTTCCGGGCCCTCCCTTTTTCTGTCCTTGCATTTCATCCGGCTTGGGTCTCGCGCACTTCAATAGCCAAATGCAATCCCATCCTTCCGCGATTCAGATGCGCCCGTCAGCGTGCCGTTTTCCCAGTCAATACGGATCACCTGCGCACCACCGATCGGGTCTCCCGCAGGCACGATCTCGAAGCCGCGGCGGGTCAGTTCAGCGAGGGTTTCCACCGGGACCGTATGTTCGGCTTCGACGCGCGGGGCCTTGCCCCCGACGGGGATCAGGCGCGGCAGATCGATCGCATCCTGCATGTCCATGTCGTAGTCGACGACCTTGGAGATGAGATGCGCATGGCCCATGGCCTGGTAATAGCCGCCCATGACACCGAAGGACATTTCCGTGCGGCCGTTGCGGGTGACCATGCCGGGGATGATGGTGTGCAGTGGGCGCTTTTCCGGCGCGATCATGTTGGGGTGTCCGCGCTTCAGCGAGAAACTCTGGCCGCGATTGTGCAGGATCACACCCGAGTTTGGTGCGACCAGACCGGTGCCGAAACTGTCGAAGATCGAGTTGATGAAGCTCACCGCGTTTCGGTCCTCGTCGACAACGGAGATGTAGACCGTGTCACGATGCAGCGGCATCTCGAAATCCGGCAGTTCGGTCAGTGCACGGGTCAGGTCGATCTTCTCGGCCAATCCCCGCGCGAAGTCGGGGGATAACAACTCGTCGATCGGAACATTTGCCTTGGCCGGATCGGCAACCCAGGCGTCGCGGGCGGCATAGGCGAGGCGGGTGGCCTCGATCTCCAGATGCAGGCGATCGGGAGACTGCGGTTCGAGCGTGTTGTCGAAGTTGGAGAGGATGTTGAGGATCAGCAGCGCGATGATGCCCTGGCCGTTGGGAGGGCATTCGTGGACGGTGTAGCCACGGAAGTCGGTGGTGACCGGGGTGACGTATTCGCCTTGCGCTTCTGCAAAATCCTCCAGTGTATGGAGACCGCCATGGGCGTTGAGATGCGCCACCATGTCTTCGGCGACGGACCCCTTGTAGAAGCCGTCGCGGCCTTCGGCGGCAATCTTGCGCAGCGTTGCGGCAAGCTTCGGCTGGCGGTGCGTTTCGCCGATGCGCGGTGCGCGACCGTCGGGCAGGAAGATGTCGGCGGCCGCCTTGTCTGCGGCGAGAAGTTCCTCCTCCTTCTTCCAGTCGCGGTGGACGCGCGGCGAGATGGCATAGCCTTCCTCGGCATAGCGAATGGCGGGTGCGAGCACCTCGACCAAAGGCAGGCGCCCGTGGTCGGCATGCAGGCGGGTCCAGGCGTCGATGGCGCCGGGAATGGTAACGGCGGATGGAGACTGGCGCGGGACTTCGGTCAGGCCGCGCTCTTCGAACCACTCGATCGTCAAGGCCTTTGGCGTGCGGCCCGAACCGTTATAGGCGATGACTTCGGAGCCGCCCTTCGGTGCATAGAGTGCGAAGCAGTCGCCGCCGATGCCCGTCGAGCCCGGTTCCACGACGCATTGCACGGCGCAGGCGGCGATCGCTGCATCCATGGCATTGCCACCGGCCTGCAGGATATTGATCGCCGTCAGCGTGGCATAGGGGTGGGAGGTCGCGGCCATGGCCTTGGCCGACACGGCCACCGAGCGCGTCGGCTTCTCGAAATTGCGCATCCTTGTCAGTCTCCTCGTATTCTCTTTTGCCACGGCGTCAGCCATGGGATCTGTAAGGTGTCATACGGATCTCCAGGTAGGCGAGTGCCCGGACGATCAGAAAGTTGATGAACAGATAGATTGCACCCGCCGCGATGAAGACTTCGATCGCCCGGTAACTCTGGGAAATGAGGCCCTGGGCGATGCCGGTCACCTCCATCAGGGTGATGATCGAGGCCAGCGAGGTGCCCTTCACCATCAGGATGATCTCGTTGCCATAGGAGGGGATCGCCTGGCGCAGGGCGATCGGCAGGATGACGAGGCGAAGGGTCAGGACGCGGGACATGCCGAGCGCCTTCGCTGCTTCACCCAAGCCATGCGGGACGTTCTTGATCGCGCCCCGCAGGATCTCGCTGCCATAGGCGGCTGTGTTCAGGGTCAGTGCAAGGATCGCGCACCAATAGGGTTCGCGAAACAGCCCCCAGAGGCCAATCGCCTGAAGGGAGGGGCGGAACTGGCCAAGGCCGTAATAGATCAGGAAGATCTGCACGAGCAGGGGCGTGCCGCGAAAGACAGCGACGAAGGTTCTGATGGGCCACACGACAAGCCTGTGCTCGCCCTGCTGCGCGAGCGCCAGCAGGAGCGCGATGACGAAACCTAGCAGGATGGAGGTGCCGGCCAATTGCAGCGTCAAAGGCACGCCGGATAGAAGCTTCGGTATGATTTCGAGAAAGAAGCCGATGTCGATCATCGATGCATGATCCCCCGGGATGTGCGGGTTTCGGCAACGCGGAAGACCTGTCCGGTGATGCCGGCGATGACGAAATAGAGACCCGCAGCAGCGAGGTAAAAGAGGAAGGGTTCGCGGGTGGAGCCTGCACCGATCTGTGCCTGGCGCATCAATTCGACGAGGCCGATCACGGAGATCAGGGCGGAGTCCTTCAGCACCAGCTGCCAGACATTGCTGAGACCCGGGATTGCATGGCGCATCAGCTGGGGAATGATGACGAGGCGCAGCATTTGCAGGCGCGACAGGGCCAAGGCTTTCGCCGCGTCGAACTGTCCGCGCTCGACCGCGAGATAGGCGCCGCGATAGACTTCGGCCTGGTAGGCGCCGGAGATGATGCCAAGCGCGATGACGCCTGTTGCCAGCGATGGCAGACCGACGAAACCCTCCGAACCAAAGCTCTTGGAGATGGCGGTGAGGGCGACGGAGCCGCCATAGTAGAAGAGGTAGATGGTCAAAAGGTCCGGCACGCCGCGAAAGACGGTGCCGTAGGCTGAGGCGAGGGATCTGGGGAGACGTTTCGACGACAAGGCGCCGCTTGCGCCCAGGGCACCGAAGACTGCGCCGAGCAGGAAGCCCAGGACAGACAGTAGTAAAGTCATGGCTGCTGCGCCGAGAAGGGCCATGCCCCAGCCGCCTTCGGCAAAACCCAGCAGATGCAGTTTTTCAAGCATGCGGGCGAACCCCTTTGTGGCATTCCTGCAGCCGGAATTGCGAGAATCCCGGCTGCAGATGGTTCGCCGATGTTACTTGACCGGGGTGACGTCGGTGCCGACCCATTTTTCGGAAATGCGCTTGATCGTGCCATCCGCGATGGCTGAGTCGATCGCCGCGTTCAGCATGTCCTTGAGTTTGGTATCTTCCTTGCGCAGGCCAGCCCCCGTGCCGAGGCCGAAGACGCCACCGACAAAGCCCGGGCCTGCGATCGTGTAGTCGGCGAATTCCGGCTTGGCGAGTGTGGCTGCAAGCGCCGTCTGCTGGGCAAAGAGTGCGTCGATGCGGCCGGCGGCGAGGTCAAGATCGTGCTGTTCGGTGGTCTTGTATTCGCGGATCTCGACGGTGTCGCCGAAGTATTTCTTGACGAAGTCGAGGTTGGTGGTCGCGGCCTGTACGCCGACGATCTTGCCCTGAAGGAGCGGCTTCAACTTGTCGATCGCCGCAGCTGCGGCTGCTTCATCCTCCAGCTTGAACTTCTCGACGGACATGCCGAGCTTGCCGAGCTCGCTGTCCTTGGCGACCGCGAAGCCGGAGGGGTCGACGGCGTAAGGCTGGGTGAAGTCGATGGTTTCCAAGCGCTTCGGGGTGATGAACATGCTCGCCATGATGACGTCGAACTTGCCGACGGTGAGCGAGGGGATCAAGCCGTCCCAATCCTGGGATACGATTTCGCAGGTGACCTTCATGCGGGCGCAGAGATCATTTGCCAACTCGATTTCGAGGCCGTCGAGCTTGCCGTCCGCCGTGGTGAAATTCCAGGGCGCATAGGCGCCTTCGGTCGCGATCTTGATGGACTTCGGTGCATCCTGGGCCAGAACCGGCTGGGTGCATGCAAGTGTGGTGAAGACAGCCGCGAGCGCGGCCATGCGATTGATCGTCATGACTTTTCCTCTTCTTTGTTGTGCCGTGGATGACGGCGGTTCCCCGTCCATGCCGGATGTATCCCCGGTTCAGGACAAATGATCAGACCGAGCTTCAGGGGCGCTCGGGACTGGCGTAGTCGGCAATCATGGATGCCGTTTCGATGATGTGTTCCTGCATTACGGCCTCGGCTTGGCGGGCATCACCAGACCTCAATACGTCAATCAGTTTCTGATGCTCTTCGCGGGCAGAGAGCGGCTTGTCGACATAGTCGAACCAGATGCGCATGTAGGGCTCGATCACCACATGCAGCGCCGTGATCTGTCGGATCAGCTTCGGGCGGTTGCTCAGGCCAAAGATGAAGGCGTGGAACTCCTGGTGGCGGATGACCCAGTCGCTGCTGCCCGATTGTCCGGCGCGTTCCATGCGTTCCAGCAGCCGCTCTAGTTCCTCGAAGGTCTCAGAATTCATCTGCGGCGTGGCGAGGCGGACAGCCAGACCCTCGAGCACCGAACGGATCTCGAAGGTCTCATGGATCTCGTCGAGTGTGAGGCCCGCGACGACGCAGCCGCGATTGGGACGCAGCGTCACCAGCCCATCTGCCGCGAGCCTGCGGAACGCTTCGCGGACCGGCATGCGGCTCATGCCGATTTCGGCTGCGATTTCTTCCGGGATCAACCGCTCACCCGGCTTGTAGCGGCCAACCCGCAGGGCACGCTGCAGGTGGAGATAGGCCTCCTGTTCGGCCGTGGAGGCAAGATGCGCCGTGGCGGTGGTCGAGATCGACATTTTGGCTCACTGGATTTTTGTATCCACTCATCCAAACATCGTGCTTGAGAGCCGTCAAGCGCTTTTTGATCGAACGCGGCGTGGGGTGTCAGCGGACAGGGCGGAGGCCGTTTGCCAGCCTTTCCCGAACGAGATGGGTGAAGGCGGCGATCGTGTTCCGATCCGCGCCGGGCGATGCTACGAGGATGAATTCGACATCTTCGATCGTCGGAAGGGCTGAAGGAGGCAGTTCCCGAAGCCCTGCTGGTGCGAGGTTGCGCGGCTGGACAAGGACGCCCATGCCTGCTCTTGCCGCTGCGGTTAGGCCGCTCAGGCTCTGGCAGGAACAGACGATCCGCCATGGGTTTCCGGCGCGCTCCAGCGCTTCCATGAGCAGTGTTCTCGTCAGGCTCGGTGGCGGAAAGACGATCAGCGGCAGGATTGGTGTTGCGAGAACTGCGTCCGGATCGGCGGCCAGCCAGACCAGTGGTTCGCGCAGGATCGCCTCGCCCCGGCGATCGCCGAGGCGGCGCTTTGCAAAGACCAGATCAAGGTCGCCCTTGTCCTGCATGTCAGCCAGATCCCTGGAGAGTGCCACCGTCAGGTGGAGCTCGACGGCGGGATAATCGGCGATGAAGTCCTGCAGGAGTGCCGGAAGCTGGCCCGAAACCAGATCTTCCGAGATGCCGAGCCGCAACCGGCCGCGAGGCTGGGCAGCCTCGAAAAGGGAGGCCGTCTGTCGTTCCAGTGACAGAAGCTGGCGGGCATGCGGAAGAAGGGCTTCGCCGTCAGCCGTCAAGCGGACGCCGTGGGTGTCGCGGTCAAGCAGCCGACGCCCGAGTACCTCTTCGAGGCGCTGCAGGTGCTGGCTGACGGTCGACTGTCGCAAACCGAGTTTCTGACTGGCGAGGGTGAAGCTGCTGAGCTGGGCAATCGACACGAAACTGCGCAGGTGAACGAGATCGAGCATATCACGGTTTCCGATGACTGTTATTTCTTGCATCGGATTTTACGATAACTAGTGTCGAGATTCTGTCCAGATGCTGCCGGAACCCTCAGATGAAACGCTTTCTTCCCGACACCTTCACAACGCTGCTCGTGGCCATGGTCGTGCTTGCGACCTTCCTGCCGATTTCCGGCGAGCCAGCGGAATGGTTCGGGCTGGCGACGAACCTCGCGGTTGCGCTGCTGTTCTTCCTGCATGGCGCACGCCTTTCGACGGATGTCGTGGTGGCCGGTTTCCTGCACTGGCGCCTGCAGAGCTTCATTCTCGCGGTGACCTTCGTGGTCTTTCCCCTGCTCGGTCTGCTTATTGGCCTTCTTTCGCCGTGGCTCATTCCGCCGGCGCTTTATCTTGGTCTGCTCTATGTTTGCGTGCTGCCGTCGACGGTACAGTCGTCAATCGCCTTCACCTCGATTGCCGGGGGAAATGTGCCGGCCGCCATCTGTGCGGCCTCTGCATCCAACATTCTCGGCATGTTCCTGACGCCGGCGCTTGTTGCAGTCCTGTTTTCGGCGGGCGGTCATGTCGGGGTGTCGCTGGACATGATCTGGAAGATCCTGCTGCAGCTTTTCCTGCCCTTCGTGCTTGGGCAGGTTCTGCAGCCCTTCATCGGCAACTGGATCCGGGCCCGCAAGTCCCTGCTCGCGCCCGTCGATCGCGGCTCGATCCTGATGGTGGTATACCTTGCCTTTTCCAATGCCGTCATCGAGGGGATCTGGTCGAAATTCTCCACCGCAGACCTCGCCCTGGTGATCGGTCTCGACATCGCCCTGCTTGTCGTGGTGCTGTTGATGACGGCGTTCGGATCAAAGCTCTTCGGTTTCAGCCGTGAGGACCAGATCACGGCGATCTTCTGTGGGTCGAAGAAGAGCCTGGCGAGCGGTGTGCCGATGGCCGGCGTCATCTTTGCCGGCCAGTCAGTCGGTGCAATCGTGCTGCCGTTGATGCTCTTCCATCAGATTCAGCTGATGCTTTGCGCCTGGCTTGCGCGCCAATACGCCATACGAGCGGCTGACGTGGCGGCCTCACATCTCGAAACAAAGACAAAGGCTCCATGATTCTGATGCCGCAACCAAGGACACATGCATTCTCGCACTCCGCCAAATTGCGTCAAAGCTCCTCGGCATAGGCCTACAGGAGCGTTTGCAAGTTGAGTTCAATGCGGCTTCGAGCTGGATAGAAACCATAGCTATGGGACCCATGAGCCCAGTCTATCAGGCAGATAACTGCAAGAGTTGCTCGACCCACATGTTCCCCGCAGTGGCTATCGGGCGGTAGCACTCAAAACAGTATTGCCTGCGATGATCTGTGTCTGCACCAAGTCTACGACCTGCTTCGCGTCTGGGTCTGGAGTTTCCATAGCCACGGCTGCTGCCCTACGGCCAAGCTCCAGCAACGGAACTTCAATGGTGGTGAGACGTGTCGTCAGCGAATAGGGCAGTGCCGTCCCGTTGAAGCCGATGACCGAGACGGCGTCCGGTACGGCAATCTCTCGTTCGATCATCAGGCGCATGCCACCGATCGCCATCGCATCGTTAAGATAGTGGATCGCCTGCGGAATTTCTCCTTGCGCAAGGAGGTGTTTGGTCAGGGCATAGCCCGTTTCTGCAGTTCGCGGTAGGTTGGTGTCCGTGACCTGCCGCAAGCTGGCGCCGCTCTCCGCCAAAGCCTGTGCATACCCCTCTAGTCTTAGGGAGGCGCAGACGTCGCGCTCAAGTTGCGAGCCAATATACGCGCACTTGGTCAACCCGACAGTGATGAAGCTTTGAGCCGCCAGCTGTCCCGCCTTTCTGTGGGAAAGCCCGACGGTTGCATCGAGATCAGGATTGTCGCCATCCCAAAGGTGGATGGCTCGGATGCCCGATCGGTGCAAAAGGTGCTTGGTCCGTTGGTCGCGCGGAAGCCCACCCGTCAATATCAGGGCAGCCGGCTTCATCGTCAGCATCATGTGGACGATGTGCAGCTCCCGTTCCGGATCGAAGAAACTCTCGCCGATAAATCCCGTGAACCCCTCCTTGTGGAGCACCTCGTTAATCCCAGCCAGTACCCCGGCATACACTTGCTCGCCAATAGAAGGGATGATGATCCCGATCAGGGAACTTGTTTGCGATGACAGAGCACCGGCCAATCGATTGGGGACATAGCCCAACTCTTCTGCAATCTGTGTAACACGCGTGCGTGTCTCCGCCGCAATGCGGCCTGTTCCACGCATGACCTTCGAAACGGTCATGCTGCTGACACCGGCGGCCCTTGCCACATCGGCGATCGTGATCGTTCGGGAGAAATGCGGGACTTGACTCATGGAAATGTTATCGATACCAAATTGGTTTAACGATAACCCAGTCGTGGGTTAAACGCAACGAGTCTTCGGGGAGGAGGATCTCATGCGACGCCTGATTGAGGCAATCTGGTCGATCATCGACATACTGATGGCGGTCATTCTCGCGGCCATGATCGCGCTTGTCTTTGCCAATGTCGTTCTGCGCTATGGCTTCTCGTCGGGCATCCGTGAGTCGGTCGAACTCGCGCGGCTCTGGTTCGTGTGGATTGTGATGCTGGGGGCCGCCGTTGTCCTGCGTCGCGGGGAGCATCTGGCGGTGGCGGAATTCTCCGAGGCCCTGATGCCGAGAGCTGTGCCGCTCCTGCGTCGGCTTTGCTGGATCGTGGTGCTTGTCGCCGTCGGCATGCTCTTTATCGGTGCTCTCAATCAGACCATCGCGAACTGGAAAAACCTGTCGCCGCTAACGGGTCTGCCCTCCGGTCTCTTCTATCTCGCCGGTGTCGTATCCGCCGTGCTGATGGGCGCGATCGCGGTTGTCCGCTTCATCTATCCCATGAGCGTCGATACCCGCATGCCGGAGGACATCCACCAATGACCCTGATCCTGTTCCTCGGCGTCCTCTTCGTCGCGATCCTGGCCGGTCTTCCTGTTGCCTTTGCCTTGCTGCTCTCCGCCATGGCGCTGATGCTGCATCTGGGTACGTTCAGCCCCGATATCCTGGCCCAGGGGCTGATCAATGGCGTCGACAGCTTCCCGCTACTTGCCATCCCCTTTTTCCTGGTTGCCGGCGAGGTCATGTCCAAGGGCGGGTTGTCTGAGCGGATCGTGCGCCTTGCCATGACCCTGGTTGGTCACAAGCGCGGCGGTCTCGGTTATGTGGCGATCATCACCGCAATCGTTCTGGCAGGGCTCTCCGGCTCGGCCGTTGCCGATGCTGCGGCGCTTGTGGCGATCCTTTATCCGATGATGCGAAAGGCCGGCTATCCCGAAGGCCGCAGTCTCGGACTGCTGGCATCGGGCGGAATCATCGCCCCGATCATTCCTCCGTCTCTGCCACTGATCCTGATCGGTGTTGCCGGGAACATCTCGATCGCCAAACTGTTCATGGCGGGCATTGCGCCAGGGCTGATGATGGGGCTGACGCTGATGGTTGTCTGGTCCTTCATCATGCGCAACGAGCAGATCGACACGCTACCCAAGGCGAGCGGCAAGGAGCGACTGGCCGCTTTGAAGGATGGCATATGGGCCTTGCTTCTGCCCGTCATCATCATCGGTGGCATCCGATCCGGTGCCTTTACGCCGACCGAGGCTGCCGTTGTTGCCGCCGTCTACGCCATCTTGGTTTCAACGTTCATCTATAGGGCCCTGACCTGGAAGATCATGTTCGATGTTCTGGTGACGGCCGGTCGATCGACGGCGATGGTCATGTTCCTCGTCGGTGCCGCCATGGTTGCCGCCTGGCTGATCACCGTCGCGCAACTGCCGCAGCAGCTTGCCGAAACGCTGCAGCCGCTGATCGACAGCCCCAGACTTCTGATGCTGGTCATCATGCTGATCGTGCTGGCAGTCGGCATGGTGATGGACCTGTCTCCGACGGTCCTTATCCTGGTGCCCCTGTTCATGCCGGTGGTGAAGATGGCGGGCATCGACCCGGTTTATTTCGGCCTGATGTTCATCCTCAACTGCTCGATCGGACTTCTCACCCCACCGGTCGGCACGGTCCTCAACGTCATCTGCGGCGTTGGGCGTGTCCAGATGAGTGTCGCGGTGCGCGGGGTCGTGCCGTTCATCCTGGCCTACGTGGCCTTGCTCGGCCTGTTCATCATCTTTCCGCAACTCATTACCGTTCCCGCCAAGTTCCTTGGCGGCTGAGACTTCACAACAGGGAGGAGCCTGACAATGAAAATCTTGAAAATGCTTGGACTGGCAACCGCGATCGCCTTCACCGGCGCTTCGGCCTATGCCGAAACGGAGTTGAAACTCGCCCATGCCGCCCCCGACACAGACCTGCAGCAGACTTTGTCTGTCTTCTTCAAGGAGCAGGTCGAGGCCCGCACCAATGGCTCGGTGAAGGTCACCATCTTCCCGCAGGGGCAGCTCGGTAACGACCAGGCGATGATCGACGGCGCTCGGTCGGGTATCATCGACATCGTCATGACCGGTCTCAACAACCTGACCGGACTTGTGCCCGATGCCGGCGCCTTCGAACTGCCCTTCATGTTCCCCAATCGGGAACTGGCCTACAAGGTCCTCGATGGGGAAGTCGGCCAGGGCGTGTCCGCCCAGTTCACCCAGCTTGGCCTGAAGATGCTCGGTTATCCGGAAAACGGCTACCGCAACATGACCAACAATCGCGGCCCCATCCGCGTGCCGGCTGATGTTTCCGGGCTCAACATGCGCGTCAACAACTCCAAGGCGCTGAACGACATGTTCGCCACGCTCGGCGCCAACCCGACGCAGTTGCCGGTCGCCGAGCTCTACACGGCGCTTGAGACGGGCGTGGTAGATGCGCAGGATCACCCGATCGGCATCGTCCTGTCCTTCAAGTTCAACGAAGTGCAGGACTATCTGAGCCTGACCCAGCATGCCTATTCGGCTCTGGCACTTGCGATGAACGACGCCAAGTTCAACGGCCTGACGGCCGACGAGCAGAAGGTGGTCCTTGAGGTTGCCGCCGAGGCTGTTGCCATGCAGCGCAAGCTCGCACAGGAGAAGGAGGCATCGATGATCGCCGAGCTCCAGGCTGCCGGCATGGAGGTCAACACGGATGTCGATGCTGCCGCCTTCCAGGCTGCGGTCAAGCCGGTTTGGGACGGCTACATTGCGCAGAATGGCGACGCCGTCGTGAATTCCATTCTTGCCACCCAGAAGTGATCCCTGAGAATGAAAACAGGAGGGGCGCGTTCATTCGCGCCCCTTTTGCATGAGCTCAAGGGCTAGATTGGCGACGCATGAGGATCGGTGCAATCGCAATCCTTGCCGGACCTGTCTGGTGGCCATCGAGCACGTCTAGGATGAGGTCTGCTGCTCGTTTGCCGATTTCGCGGGGCAGAGGGTTGATCGTGGTCAGCGACGGGACGCAGATCCCGGCGATCTCGTAGTCGCCGAAACCTGCGACGGCGATACGGCCGGGAACATCAATGCCGCGTCTCTGGCACTCCGTGAGCGCGCCAAACGCAGAGAGGTCGGACACGCAGATCACGGCTTGCGTATCCGGGTGCGTTTCAAGCAGTCTTCCCATGGCATCGGCACCCTCACGCATCGAGATGGGTGGCGTTCCCGCGGCAATCAATCGATCCGGGTCCAGGCCATGCGCCTGCATGGCTGCGATAAATCCTGCGCGTCGGTCCGTACCGCGGGTGTCCCGGTCTGCATCGCCGCCGATAAAGGCGATCCTTGTGATGCCGACCGACACGAAGTGATCGACCATGGAACGCACGGCGCCGGCATTGGAAAAGCCGACGACGTGGCCGACCGGATGTTCCGGCAGATCCCAGGTTTCGATCACGGGTACGCCAGCGTTTTCAAGCAGACGGCGTGCACGAGGCGTATGGCGCCCGCCAGTGACGACGATCGCTTCCGGACGACGGCGCAGCAATTGCTCGATCAGCCGCTCTTCTTCCTGGATGTCGTAATCGGTGTAGCCAAGCAGGATCTGCAGACCCCGGGCCTTCAGGCCTTCTGAAAGACCGCGAACCGTATCGGCGAAGTTGGCGTTGTTGATCGAGGGAATGGTGACCGCTACGAAATCCGTGCGCTGCGAGCGCAGGTTGGACGCCGTGCTGTCGAAGACGTAGCCGAGACTGTCGGCCGCTTCCAGAATGGCACTGCGGGTCGCATCGCTGACGGAGGCGTCCCGCTTGAAGGCCCGGCTGACCGTCATGGGCGAGACGCCCGCAAGGCGGGCGACATCAGCCATGGTCGGTGCTTTGCGGGGCGTGCTCATACCATTTTGTTATCGTTATCTCCTGCGAAAATCCAGCCTATGCAGGGGTCAGATCACAGGGGTGCATATTCATGCGCCGTCGTCACGTGGTGATGGATCTTGCCGGTGAAGAAGCGGGCAAGAACCGCCTCCGTTGCGGCGCGCGCCTCGCTGCGAACGGGGCTTGCGAGTGCTGCGTCCACGCTGGCCAAGTCGGGATAGCTGATGGCGAGGATCATCGGATATTCCGGTGCGCCCTCATCGCGGCTTTCCGCGAAGGTGACGCGGACAGAGAGGGCGCCGGGGAACTGGCGCCACTTCGGCAGGATTTCGGCGAGGACAGCGGCGCGGAAAGCATCCGTCTGTCCGTCATGGATCTTGCCATCGAACAGTGCATAGCGGGTGATCATGGGGCAATCTCCTTGTTGGGTCCCTTGAAATATTCCATCAGCGCGGCCTGGTCCTCGCCGCCGAGGCCGGCGGCTGTCAGCATGCGATGCACTTCGGCGCAGATCGCCGTCAGCGGCATCGAGGTGTGGGTGAGCCTTGCCAGATCCTGGGCGGCGTTGAGGTCCTTGACCATGTTGTCGATGCGACCTGTGCGGCGATAATCCCTGCTGGCAAAGCGCGGCATGTATTCCTGCAGCAGCGCGCTGTCGGCGCGGCCACCTTTGAGCGCCTGCGGGATCTTTTCGACATCCACACCGGCTGCTTCGGCGAGGGCGGTCGCTTCGGCGACAGCAAGGAAACCGAGGCCGCAGAGCACCTGGTTGATCATCTTGGTGGTCTGTCCAGCTCCCGGGCCGCCCATATGGGTCTGGTTGCCGGCAAGCTTTGACAGGATGCTTTGCGTTTCCTGCACATCAGCTTCGGTGCCGCCCTGCATCAACGTCAACTGGCCGATCGCCGCTTTCGGAATGCCGCCGGACAGCGGACTGTCTACCCAGCGCAAGCCACGGGCCGCGCCTTCGGTCGCGAGCGCCTTGGTTGTCTCCGGATCGATCGAGGACATGTCGATGATCAGCGTGCCGGGCTTGGCGCCCTCGGCGACGCCCTGTTGCCCGAAGACGGCGGCGCGGACGATGGGTGCGGAATTCAGCGACAGGATGACGGCCTTCGCCTGGCTTGCCGCATCTGCTGCCGACGAAGCCGCAGTGGCACCCTTATCGACAAGAACTGCGATCTTTTGCGGGTCTCGGTCGTAGACGATCAGATCCGTTCCGCTCTCCGTCAGCCGGGCTCCGATGGCACCGCCCATGGCGCCTGCCCCGATCAGGGCGATCCTGTTGGTCATTGCTGGCTTCCTTCCAGATAGGACAGAACCTGTCCGACGATGGCGTCCATCGATTGTTCTATCGTCACTTCAATCGCTTCGTCCGGTCCCGGTCGCTCGAGGGTCGCGAACTGGCTGTCGAGCAGCGACAGGGGCATGTAATGGCCGGAGCGTGCGGCCATGCGGGATGCGATGAGATCGCGATCACCTGCCAGATGGACGAATGTCACGAGGCCGCCAGCGCCAGCGCGAATTCTGTCGCGGTAGGCGCGTCGCAGTGCCGAGCATCCGATGATCAGCGGCGCGTCACCCTTCAGGGTGTTGGCAATCCGATCGAGCCAGGGCCAGCGATCGTCATCGGTGAGTGGTATGCCGGCCCGCATCTTCTCCACGGCTTCGGCGCTGTGGAGATCGTCGCCGTCCCGGTAGGGAATGTGGAGCTGTTCGGAGAGAGCGGCGCCGACGGTGGATTTGCCGCAGCCTGCCACGCCCATGATGACCAGACGCAAGCTCATAGCGATGCCGTGATCCCGCCGTCGACATAGAGGATATGTCCGTTGACGAAGCTTGCAGCATCGGAAGCGAGGAAGATGCAGGCACCCTGCAATTCCTCGACCTTGCCCCAGCGACCGGCGGGTGTCCGTTTTTCCAGCCACGCGGAGAAGGTGGGGTCGGCAACCAGGGCAGCATTCAGCGGGGTGTCGAAATAGCCGGGTGCAATCGCGTTGCAGTTCAGGCCATGTTTGGCCCAGTCGGTGGCCATGCCCTTGGTCAGGTTGCCGACCGCGCCCTTGGTCGCGGTGTAAGGGGCAATCGAGGGGCGGGCGAGCGCGGTCTGGACGCTGGCGATATTGATGATCTTGCCGCGACCCCGGGCGATCATGTGGCGGGCAACGGCCTGGCCGACATGGAAGACGCTGGCGATATTGGTCTGCAGCAGACTCTCAAAAGCGTCGGCAGGAAAGTCTTCGAGCGGCGCGCGGTGCTGCATGCCGGCATTGTTGACGAGAATGTCGATAGCCTTGCCGGAGGCCTCGTAGGCATCAACGGCCGCGCGTACGGCTTCGTGGTCTGTCGCGTCGAAAGCGAGCTGGTCGGCGCCCTCGATCCGTGCGGTTGCATCCTTGAGTTTGGCTGCGTCGCGACCATTGAGGACGATCTCAGCACCGGCGGCCTTGAGACCCTCTGCAAGCGCAAAGCCGATCCCTTGCGACGATCCCGTGATCAAGGCGCGTTTGCCTCTCAGGTCGAACAGGTTCAGTGCCACGGTTTACTCCCTTCAGTTTCGCTCTCGACAAGCGTCGGATGATTTGTATATGTTATCGATAACAATCGAAAGTCAAGCATCCCTGGGGAGAGACATCATGACCAAGCCCGACATCCTGCAGATGGGTCCATATCCGGAGTGGGATCAGGTGCCGCTGGAGCAAAGCTTCCACATGCATCGTTACTTCGAGGCCGCCGACAAGGCTGCCTTCCTGGCCGAGATCGGGCCGAAGATCCGGGGTATCGCGACTCGTGGCGAACTCGGCGCGAATGCCTCAATCATAGCTGCCTGCCCCAATCTCGAAGTCATCTCGGTCTATGGCGTCGGCTTCGATGCGGTCGATCTTGGCGCCTGCCGGGAGCGCGGCATCCGTGTCACCAACACGCCGGACGTGCTGACGAACGACGTCGCCGATCTCGGTGTCGCCATGATGCTCGTCCAGTCGCGTGGGATGATCGGTGCGGAAACCTGGGTGAAGGACGGGTCCTGGGCGGCCAAGGGGCTCTATCCCTTGAAGCGTCGCGTCTGGGGCCGCAGGGCAGGGGTGCTTGGCCTCGGGCGGATCGGCTTCGAAGTCGCCAAACGCCTTGCCGGCTTCGACATGGAGATCGCCTATAGCGATGTCTCGGCCAAGGATTTTGCCGGCGATTGGGAATTCATCGCCGATCCCGTGGCACTCGCAGAGCGTTCTGACTTTCTCTTTGTGACGCTGGCGGCTTCCGCTGCGACCCGCCATATCGTCGGGGCCAAGGTGATCGAGGGGCTGGGCCCCGAGGGTATGCTGATCAATATCAGCCGCGCCTCCAACATCGATGAGGAAGCCCTGCTGGAAGCGCTTGAGACGGGCAAGCTCGGTTCGGCGGCTCTCGATGTCTTTGAAGGCGAACCCAATCTCAATCCGCGCTTTCTGTCGCTGCCGAATGTGCTGCTCCAGCCCCATCATGCCAGCGGCACCATCGAGACCCGCAAGGCGATGGGCAAGCTCGTCCGTGACAATCTCACCGCGCATTTCGCCGGTGAAGCCCTCCTCACCCCGGTGCTCTGATGAAAGCCATCGTCATTCATGCCGCCCGTGATCTCCGGATCGAAGATCGCCCGGTGGAAGAGCCTCAGGCCGGGCAGCTTCGCCTGAGCCTCGCGACCGGCGGGATCTGCGGGTCGGACCTGCACTATTACAATCACGGTGGATTTGGCGCGGTGCGGCTGAAGGAGCCCATGATCCTTGGCCATGAAGTTTCGGCTCGGGTCGAGGCGATCGGTGACGTAGTGTCCGGCTTCGAGATCGGACAGCTTGTGGCCGTTTCGCCCTCGCGGCCCTGCGGCCAGTGCCGCTACTGTGGGGAGGGGCTGCAGAACCAGTGCCTCAACATGCGCTTCTACGGCAGCGCCATGCCCTTCCCGCATATCCAGGGCGCTTTCCGGGAAAGTCTCGTGGCAGACGCCTATCAATGCGTCGACGCTACGGGGCTTTCTGCCGGCGAAGCGGCGATGGCGGAGCCGTTGGCGGTGACTTTGCATGCCACGACGCGGGCGGGCAGCCTGTTCGGCAAGCGGGTTCTCGTCACCGGCTGCGGTCCAATCGGCGTACTCTCGATCCTCTCGGCACGACGCGCTGGTGCTGCCGAGATCGTTGCGACTGATCTGTCCGATTTCACACTGGCGCTCGCCGCAAAAGTCGGCGCGGACCGCGTGATCAACACGGCCAAAGAGCCGGATGCGCTGTCGGCCTATGCGGGCGACAAGGGGACCTTCGATGTCCTCTACGAATGCACGGGTGTTGCTGCGGCGCTTGCAGGCGCCATTCCGGCACTCAGGCCGCGGGGCGTCATCCTGCAGCTTGGCCTGGGTGGCGACATGACACTGCCGATGATGGCAATCACGGCCAAGGAGCTCGAACTGAGAGGCTCCTTCCGATTCCATCAGGAGTTTGCCATCGGCGTCGAGCTCATGCGCAAGGGGCTGATCGACGTGAAACCGCTGATCACGCATACCGTATCGCTGGCCGAAGCCGAGAAGGGTTTTCTACTGGCTTCGGATCGAAGCCAGGCGATGAAGGCGCAGATCGCGTTTTCGGCCTGAGTGGCGCGTCGGCTTTGGGAGGAGTTTCATTCATGTCGTTTTTCGAAGTCATCGACCCGATCTTCGCCACCTATGTGCTTGGCAATGCGCCGGTCAAGCGGCTCGCGACCGGGTTTGACTGGACGGAAGGGCCGGTCTGGTTCGGCGATGCCGGCTGCCTTCTGTTTTCCGACATTCCGAACAACCGCATCGTCCGCTGGAGCGAAGATGGCGTCACCACCTATCGCCAGCCGTCGAACTTTGCGAACGGCCATACGCGGGACCGTCAGGGTCGTCTTGTCAGCTGCGAGCATGGGACGCGTCGGGTCACCCGCACCGAATGGGACGGGTCGATCACTGTCATCGCCGACAGCTTTCAGGGCAAGCGGCTCAACAGTCCGAACGACGTCATCGTTGCGTCTGATGGCGCGATCTGGTTCAGCGATCCGCATTACGGGATCATGACGGATTACGAGGGCGCAAAGGCGGAACAGGAGCTGCCCTGCACGGTCTACCGGGTGTCGCCGGAGGGCGGCATCGAGGCCGTGATCACCGACATGCAGGGGCCGAACGGTCTGGCTTTCAGCCCTGATGGCAGCCGTCTTTATGTGGCGGATACAGGGCGTATGTTCTCTTCCGATCCGCAGCACATCCGGGTGTTCGACATGGTGGACGGGCGGCCGTTGAATGGGCGTATCTTCCACGTGATCACGCCCGGCTGTGCCGACGGAATACGGGTCGATACGGACGGAAACCTATGGTCCTCAGCTGCTGACGGCGTTCACTGCATCGCGCCGGATGGGCATCTGATGGGCAAGATCCTGGTGCCGGAAATGGTCTCGAACCTTTGCTTTGGCGGTCATTCGAAGCACCGTCTGTTCATCACGGCGACCACGAGCGTCTATTCGGTGGTGCTCAACCGGCGCGGCATCCAGACCCCTTGAGGCCAGCGTAGCCGGTCAGACCGTCTCGCCGGGCACAAGGCGAGTCGGCACGAAGGTGACGGTCTGGACCGGTTCCCCCTTCAGCTTGGCGACCAGGGCTTCGGCGGCAGCCTTGCCGATGCTGGTCGTCGGCACGACGGTCGTGGTCAGGCGCTTCTGGAGGATCGAGGCCGCCTCCATCCCGCCCCAACCGGCGATGCCGATTTCCTCGGGCACGCTCAAGCCGCGCGACTGGCAGAAGGCAAGGCCGCCGATCGCCATCTCGTCATTGTGGAAATAGACGACATCGAAATCGTTCTTTCGGCTGAGCAGGGTCTCCAGACCATAATAGCCGGCATAGAAGCCCGGTGCGTCGTGCAGCATTTCGGCATCGACGAGCGGATGTCCGGCCCGGGCGAGCGCGTCGCGAAAGCCTTCGAACCGCGCCTGTCCCATGACGTCGGAGCGGGCGAGTGCGCCGACATAGCCAGCCTTGCGACGGCCACGCGCGAGAAGGTGACGAGCCATTTCGGCGCCGCAATCGGCATGGGAAAAACCGACGGCCATATCGATCGGGCTGGTGGTCAGGTCCCAGATCTCGACGACAGGCATGGCGGCACTGCGCAGGAGCTCGATTGTGCCGGGCGTATGGTGGCGACCGGAGAGAATGAGGCCCGCCGGACGCCAGCTCACCACTTGCCGGATCCAGGCTTCTTCCTCGGTCATCGAATGATCGTTGGCGCCGATGATCAGCTGATAGCCGAGACGTCCCAGCGCCCGGTCCACGCCATCCAGCACATGGCCGAACAGGCCCGATGTCAGGCGCGGGACACACATGCCGACCAGCGTTTCCGCCTGATCCGAGCCGAAGGCGGCGGCCAGCCGGTTTGGGACATAGCCCAATTGCGCGGCGATCTCCATGACCTTCCGGCGCGTCTCAGCCGAGAAGCCGGAGCCGTCGCGCAGGACGCGGCTGACCGTCATCTTCGATACGCCTGCGGCGCGCGCGATGTCTTCGAGATTGGCCTTCATCGGAGGCGCGGTCCTTGTGAACCGGTGCTGGTGAGACAGTTCATGTTATCGATAACTTTTTTCTTGACTCGGCAAATGATGCAAGTAGGTTAATTACGTTACCGGTAAACCTGACGCAAGATCTGGGGCCGGGCATGGGAGGAGGAACCATCATGCAACCGTCCGCAGACGGCCTGCTTTTCGATCGCATCGTGAAATCCTTTGGTGGCACCCAGGCCCTCAAGGGTGTTTCGCTGAAGGTCGAGCGTGGCGAAATCGTCGCCCTGCTCGGCGAGAACGGAGCCGGCAAATCGACGCTCATCAAGGTCCTCGGCGGCATCCACCGCCCCGACGAGGGCGGCGTCTTCATCGATGGCACACCCTACGCTCATGAGGCCGGCAGGGCCGGCGGCCAGAAGGTCGCCTTCATCCACCAGGATCTCGGTCTGATCGAGTGGATGAGTGTTGCCGAAAACATTGCCCTGTCGCTTGGCTATGTAAAGAAGGGCCGTCGGATCGATTGGTCTGCGACCGAAGCTCTGGCCGACAAAGCGCTGGCACTGGTCGAGGCCGACTTTTCGGCGACCGCGCGGGTTTCCAGTCTGACGCGGACGCAAAAGTCTCTGGTCGCCATTGCCCGGGCGCTTGCCGCTGATTGCGACTATCTCGTGCTTGACGAGCCGACGGCAAGCTTGCCCGCCGATGAAGTCGAGCGTCTGTTTGCGGCGCTCCGTCCGTTGAAGGCGCGGGGCGTCGGCATGATCTATGTCAGCCATCGGCTGGATGAGATCTTCCGGATCGCGGATCGCGTCGCCGTGCTGCGCGACGGCCAGATGGTCGGTATGCGCGCGATCGAACATACCACGCCCGAGGAACTGGTCGGCCTCATCGTTGGCCGAAAGGCGCGCGAAATTGCCCGCCCTGCCATTCTCGAAGGGCCGTCCATTCTCAAGGTCTCAGGTCTCGCGACGGGCGCTGTCGGTCCCGTCAGTTTCGAAATCAAGCGCGGCGAGCTGCTCGGTCTCGCAGGGCTCCGCGGCGCCGGTCACGAGGATGTCGGTCGAGCCCTTTTCGGCCTCATCCCGCATGCCGGCAAGATCACGCTGAACGGCGTTGCGCCGGACTTGAAAGACGCAGGTTCCGCCATGCGCTCGGGCATCGGCCTCGTGGCGCGCGATCGTATCGCCGAAAGTGTCGCGCCGGGCCTCTCCATCCGCGAAAACGCGTTTCTCAATCCGTCGGCCACGGGGCGGCGCCTGCTCAGCCTGCTGTCGCCCAAGGCGGAAGATGAACTCGCCCATGAACTCGGTCGGCGCGTGGGCTTGTCACCCAATGATCCGACGCTCGCCATCGAGGCGCTTTCGGGTGGCAACCAGCAGAAGGTCGTTGTCGGGCGCTGGCTCGATTCCGGCCGCCGCCTGCTGATTGCGGAGGATCCGACTGCCGGCGTCGATGTCGGAGCCAAGGCCGAGGTCTACCACCTTCTCTACCAGGCTCTTGCAAGCGGCATGGGCGTCCTCGTGGTGTCCACCGATTTCGAAGAAACCGCCAATATCTGCCATCGCGCCATCGTCTTCAGCCGCGGCCTGCCCGTGGCCGAGCTGAGTGGCGTCGAACTGTCAACCGAATCCCTGATCCAGGCCGCATCGGCCGGTGAAGCCGCCTGAGGACCGCCATGCCCGGTATCCAATCCAACGCCGTTGAACCCACCAAGGACGAATTGCGGGGCCTGTCGCCCGGTCGCAAGCTGGTGCGCCTCGCGCCCACCTATGGTCTCGTCATCCTGATGTTCGGCCTGATCCTGCTGTTCTCGATCCTGTTGCCGACCACATTCCCGACCATGCTCAATGTCAGGGCCATCCTGTCCGACAAGGCGATTATCGCGCTTCTGTCGCTGGCGGCGATGATCCCCATGGTCGCCGGACGCATCGACCTGACGGTCGGCTACGGCATCGTGCTCTGGCATATCCTGGCGATCAGCCTGCAGACGCTTTACGGCTTCCCCTGGCCAGTGGCCGTCGCCGTCGTGCTGGTGCTCGGTGTGGTGATCGGCGCGCTCAATGGTCTCCTTGTCGAGGTCGCACGGATCGACAGCTTCATCGCAACCCTTGGCACAGGCACGATCCTCTACGCCCTCGCGCTCTGGCATACCGGGGGACGCCAGATGGTCGGCGCTTTGCCGGATGCTTTCTATGCGATCAACGGCACCTTCGTTTTCGGCCTGCCGATCACCGCGATCTACGTGCTGGTCATCACGGTCGTGCTCTGGATCGCGCTCGAATACACGCCGATCGGCCGCTATCTCTATGCCATCGGCGCCAACCAGCGCGCTGCCGAGCTCAATGGCATCCCGACCCGCAAATTCGTCATCGGTGCCTTTGTCACCTCTGGTTTGATGACAGCGCTTGCCGGCGTGCTGCTCGCCTCGAAGCTCAGGATCGGCCAGGCTTCGGTCGGCCTCGAATTCCTGCTGCCCGCACTTGTCGGCGCCTTCCTCGGCTCCACCACCATCAAGCCCGGACGTGTCAATGTCTGGGGCACCATCGTCGGCGTGATGATCCTCGCCGTCGGTATTTCCGGCATCCAGCAATTCGGCGGCAGCTTCTGGGTCGAGCCCCTGTTCAACGGCACGACACTTCTGATCGCCATCGGGATCGCCGGTTACGCGCAAAGAAAGAAAGGCGCGAAGTCGAAATAAGTCCATTCAGCTACTTTGGGAGGAAACCATGCTGAAGAGAGCCCTAGCCGTATCAATCCTGGCGCTGACGGCCGCCATGCCTGCCGCCATGCCTGCTAATGCCGACGCGATTTCAGACGCGATGGCAGAAGTCCAGAAATATGCCGGTGAAAAGACCACCTGGGATGGTCCGACCAGTGGCCCGACCGCAGCTGCGGCGAAGAAGGTCGTCGTGCTCGCGGCTGACATGAAGAATGGCGGCATTCTCGGCGTCACCAATGGCATCCAGGAAGCCGCTGCCAAGATCGGTTGGGAGGTCACCGTTCTTGATGGCGCTGGTTCCGTGCAGAGCCGTGCCGGCGCCTTCGGTCAGGCGCTTGCGCTGAAGCCCGATGGCATCATCATCAATGGTTTCGATGCCGTCGAACAACAGGCAGCCCTCAAGCAGGCCTGCGATGCCGGCATCCCGATGGTCAGCTGGCATGCCGGCCCGGTCATCGGTCCTGATCCGGCCAATTGCCTCTTTGCCAATGTCTCGACCGACGCCATGGAAGTCTCGGCCGCTGCCGCAAAATGGGCCTTTGCTGATGCCGGTGGCAAGCCGGGCGTCGTGATCTTCACCGACTCGACCTATGCCATCGCGATTGCCAAGGCCGACAAGATTAAGGAAACAATCGAGAAGCTCGGCGGTACGGTGCTCGAATATGTGGACACGCCGATCGCCGACACCTCGAACCGCATGCCGACGCTGACGACCTCGCTTCTGCAGAAGTATGGCGCAAGCTGGACGCATGCGCTTGCGATCAACGACATCTACTTCGACTTCATGGGCCCGAGCCTGGCGGCTGCCGGCATTCCCGGTGATGGTGCGCCCAAGGCCGTTGCCGCCGGTGACGGTTCCGAGTCCGCCTATCAGCGCATCCGTTCCGGCCAGTATCAGGCGGTGACGGTGGCCGAGCCGCTGAACCTGCAGGGCTGGCAGCTGATCGACGAGCTGAACCGCGCGGTGAGCAAGGCCGAATGGTCGGGTTACACCTCGCCGCTGCATGTCGTGACAAAGGCGAACATCAGCTCCGATGGTGGCGACAAGAACATCTTCGATCCGGGCAACGGTTACCGCGAGCAGTATGCCAAGATCTGGGGTAAGTAGAACTTGAACCCGCGGCCGGCGCAGGCTCCTCCGCGCCGGCCGCGACTTTCTGCATGCATGACATGGGAACGACGTGATGAGTGAATTTCACAAGACTTCGGCGCAACTGACGGACAGGGGCGTACCTGCGGTGCTGCAGGCGGCCATCGACACCGCTTCGATCAACGGTCCCTCAACCGTTATCCCCGAACATCCCCGGCTACTGATGGTCGGCGCGACCAAGGGGCAAGTGACAGGGTTTGCGCACCGCACTCGATGCGATCTGCTCGCCAGGGCAATGTCACGGCCAAGCCTTCTGTAGACTCTATCCGGATAGGGGGCAGATTTTGCGCCTGAACGCGCTTTGCCCTTTCGCCCGACAGACTGTCGCGCTAGGCTCAAGCCTATGAAAAAGGTCTTCAATCCGCCGTCCGTCCGCCGTCCTTTCGGGCATTACAATCACGGTCTGCTGGTCCCGCCCGGCGCAAGCCTGCTGGTAACGTCCGGCCAGCTCGGTATCCGGCCCGATGACACCATCCCAGCCGATGTCACCGGCCAGGCCGAGCTTTGCTTCGAAGCGATCAAGGCCATTCTCGAAGAGGCTGAGATGACCTTCGCGGATGTGATCCGTGTGTCCGGTTTTGTCACCAGGCGGGAGGATTTTCCTGAGTATATGGCGGTGCGTGATCGCTATACGCTCGATCCGAAGCCGGTCTCGACGCTGCTCGTCGTCGGCGGTTTTACACGGCCGGAATTCCTGGTCGAGGTCGAGGTGACGGCTGCCAAGGTGGTTTGACCGCCAGCCTTTCTCTCAGAAGTTTTCCATCTCGCTGCGGACCTTGGCCATGAAGGCTGCGCGGGTCTCTTCCGTGCAATTGTTCATGTCGTAGTGGGCGAAGTATTTGACCGGCGCGCCGATCTTGATCTGGGCGCGGATGACGCGCTTGACGATCTTCTTTGGCGGATTGCCGGCGAGGAAGGCGCGCATCGGGGTCGCGCCATAGGTCATGACGGCGGCAAGTTTTCTGATGTGGCGAAGCGTCGGGGTGAGCTTGCCGTCCACCAGATCGAAGGAAACGCCGGGCAGCCACACGCGGTCGAAATAGCCTTTCAGCATCGCCGGGAAGCCGAAGTTCCACACGGGGGAGACGATCACCAGCGCTTCGGCCTTCAGCAGGCGATCGACATAGGGTTTCACCAGCGTCAGATTGTCCGGGATGTCGTGATAGACGCGGCGGTCATGGGCTGACAGCACGGGGTCGAAACCCTCTTCATAGAGATTGCAGCCATCGACTTCGTGGCCGGCCTTTTCCAGGCTTTCGCAGGTGAGCTTGTAAAGCGCCCGGCCGAAGCTCTCGTCGAGCGGGTGGGAGTGAAGAACGAGTACGCGCATGTGAAAAGCTCCAAGTCGTTGCCCGCCGCTTGCATCGTCGGGGTTCAATTCAAAACTTCCGCGCCGTTTGTCCCAGCATCCCGATCCTTCGCCGCCAGATGTCGAGGGATGGGGGATGCCATGTCAGGTGTTGCATGAGCCGGAGGGCCGGCCGGGAGTACCTTCGGAATGGGGGTGGTGTGGCGGCTAAGTGTTGTCCTTTGTATTCTGTTGAGTTTGGGGTGCCCCCCTCTGTCCTGCCGGACATCTCCCCCTCAAGGGGGGAGAGCGGATGGGCGCGCCGGCTTCCTTCCTTCAGGCGCTTTAAGTGGCGCTACCTCGTCGAACCTATTTTCGTAAGTCAGCGTCTTCAATCGCTAACCCCGGACTGACACCGTATTGGCTGGGCAAAGCACTGGCTCCGTCCCGATCTCCCCCCTTGAGGGGGAGATGCCCGGCAGGGCAGAGGGGGGTACCCCAGACGCCTACCGAAGCCATGTCAAAGCGTTGCTCGACGCCTATTCCCCCGCTTCGGCGAACACCTCCAGCCCTGGAAACAGATAGTTCTTCCCCGCAGAGAAATCGAAGTCCGGGTTCTCCCAGGCGATCATCTTGCCAGGGTTCAGCAGACCCTTCGGATCGGTTTCCTTCTTGAAGGCGAGCTGGACCTGGTCGGTCTGCTTCATGCCGCCTTCCTCCAGGGTGTAACGATGCGGGTTGAAGATCGGGCAGCCGTTTTCCTCGTGGATGCGGATGATCTCTTCCAGCCTTTCCTTCGTCGTGTAGCGCACCAGGGGCAGGCCGGCGCATTGGATCTGGCCGTCGAACTTGATGAATTCGAGATGGCCGATGACCTCGTCGGGGAAGAGCTCGGTCATCACGCGAACCTTCTCGACATGGTCGGGGCCGGGATACTGGACCTGGAGATAGGTGATGTTGGTGTCGAGCTTGAGCGCCCGCAGCGTTGTATGGTTCCAGGTGAGCTCATAGGCATGCGGGATGCCCTTTATGCTTTCGACCGTGTCGGACCGGAAGCGCACATCGCCCTTCATCCGCTCGGCGAGCGCCAGGAAAGGCTCCATCGAGTGCGGCGCCACCATCAGCACCACGACCGACTGGCCTTCCTTCAGCCAGGGCTTGTGGCGGGTGAAGTAGTCGAACGGGATCGGGGCTGCGATCGGGGCAACTTCCTTCAGGAGGATGCCGTTCTTGTGGGAGAGCGCATCGGCGAATTTCACCGCGTCCATGAAGTCGTCATAGCCGACGATGACGTCCACCCAGTCGTAAGCCGGGGCGAGCGGCATCTCGACTTCTGTGATGATGCCGTTGGTGCCATAGGCGTGGGAAACCTTCTGCAGGTCCCATGCGGAGAGTTCGAGCACGCGCGGCTCGGCTTCCATGGTGACGACGCGCAGCCTCAGGATGTTGCCGAGATCGCGCAGGCCCCCCCAGGTGATCGAGCCCACGCCGCCGGAGCCGCCGGCGATGAAGCCTGCGACGCTGGCGGTCTGGGCGGTCGAGGGGTGGAAGCGCAGTTCCTGGCCGGAATGGGCTTTGGTCTGCTTGTCCAGTTCGGAGATGATGATGCCCGGCTCGCAGATGACGCGGCCGGGCAGGATCTCCTTGATCTTGTTCATGTTGATGAGGTTCAAGACGATGCCACCCGAGAGCGGCATGGCCTGGCCATAATTGCCGGTGCCACCGCCACGCGGAGTGACCGGCACGCCATGCGCATAGGCGACCTTCAGAACCCGGATGACCTCTTCTTCCGTCGTTGGCGAAACGACGAGGTCACCGACGACGTTGTCGAGTTCTTCCTTCAGGATCGGCGAATACCAGTAGAAGTCGCGGCTTTTCTGTTTGACGAGCGCCGGATTGTCTTCGACGGCGATGCCTTCAAGCTCTTCCTTGATTTTGGCGTAGTCAGCCATGGCTAAACTCCAAGCAACGGGTCAAGTTCGCGGTAATCCGGCAGGCTGCGGTCGATGCCCATGCCATTCCGCATCACGATGCGGTCAGCCTGCGGACGGGACAAAAATTCGCTCCAGCGGCGGGCGCTGAAGAGAACGAGATCGGCCTTGGCGCCGACGGCGATGCGGCCATGATCGGGGCGCTTCAGGATGTCGGCCGGCGTGCGGGTGACGACCCTCGCGGCGGTGTCGAGTGGATGGTCGAGATGGATGATGCGCACCGCTTCGCGGAAGACTTCGACGGGGTCGAGATCGCCATAGGCATAGAAGGGGTCGCGGGTGTTGTCGGAGGAGACGGCGGTCGCGACGCCTGCGGCGGACAGTTCGTGGAAGAGGGTGACGCCGCGCTGGCGGGGGGTGCGGCCGGCATGACGATCCTGCAGATACATGTTGCACATCGGCAGCGAGACGACGGAGAGGCCGGCCTCCGCCACCAGATCGATGGTGCGTTTTGCCAGATCATCGTCCTGGCGGGCGAGCGAGCAGCAATGGCCGACGGTGACAGAGCCCTCGAAGCGGTTGCGGAGCTTGGCTTCTGCGATCGTCTTCAGCGTCAGGGTTTCCTTGTCCTGTGTCTCGTCGACATGCAGGTCGATGTCGAGGCCCTTCTCGGTTGCCGTGCGGAAGAGGATGTCGAGCTTCTCATCAAGCCCGGGCATCAGGTAGGTGACACCGCCGAGCAGGCCTTTATGCGCGACGATGACCTCGACCAGATCCTTGAAGAAGGCCTCGTCGGTGATCTGGTCGAAGGGAAAGAGGGCGGCGGCCTGCAGGTCGATCTTGCCGGCCCAGGCGTCGCGCACTTCGGCGAAGACCTCGAAAGAGATGCGGTGCTGGGGCGCCAGGCTGTCGAGATGGGTGCGGATCAGGCTGGTCCCATGGACGTAAGCCGTGCGCAGCGAAAACTCCATGCGGGCCCTCACGTCATCAGCTGTCCAGCGGGCGACGCGGTCGGCCTGCACGGCCTCGAGCGCGCCGATGAAGTCGCCCGTCGGGTTCGGCTTGCGGTCCCAGATATGACCCTTGTCGAGATGGGTGTGCATGTCGACGAAGGTCGGCCAGACCATGCCGTGGCGGAGATCCGTGGAGGGGAGGCCGGCAGGGGCGCTTCCAGGCTTCAGGATCGCCTCGACCTTGCCATCGGCCACCACGATGTCGGCACTGATAAGGCCCTCGCAGGAGGGTGCCTCGACACCATCGACGCAGATCTGCGGCAGCGTCGCATTGGCAAGGACGAAGCGCTTGGCAGCGGGCAGAGTGGCAACGGCATTCGACATCAGTTTTCTCGTTTCAGGCTGCTCTCGTGCCAGCGGTGCAGCGCCAGCCAGGAGATGAAGGAGGTGATAGCGAAGATGAACACGCCGAGGCAGGAGAGCAGGAACAGGGCGGCGAAGAGACGGGGAATATTCAGGCGAAACTGAGCCTCAAGCAGGCGGAAGGCAAGGCCCGATCCGGCGCCGGCGGAACCGGCGGCAAATTCGGCGACCACGGCGGCGATCAGCGCGAGGCCACCGCCGATGCGCAAGCCCGTCATAAAATAGGGAAGCGATGCCGGCAGCTTCAGGTAGAGCAGGGTCTGCCAACGTGAGGCGCCGTAGAGATCGAAGAGGTTCAGGAGATTGTGGTCGACGCTCTTCAGGCCCTGCACCATGTTTGAGAGTATCGGGAAGAAGGCGACGAGGAAGGCGCAGATCAGGAGCGCCACTTGTGTCGAGGGCGCGTAGATCAGGATCAGCGGTGCGATCGCCACGATCGGGGTCACCTGCAGGATGACGGTGATCGGATAGAAGGCGACTTCGATCCACTTCGACTGGACGAGGAAGACGGCGATGCCAACGCCGCCAATCAGCGCCAGCGTGAGTGACATCAGGGTGATCTGGGTGGTGACCCAGAGCGCTGGCGAGAGCGTGCTCCAGTCCTTGACCAGGGCGCCGGCAATGGCGATCGGGCCCGGCAGAATGTATTGCGGTACGCCGGAGACCCAGACGCCGACCTGCCAGATCATAAGAAGCACGCAGACGACGAGAATCGGAATGAGGATCTTTAAGAGGGTTTCGGCCGGTCCGGTCATCAGTGTTGCTCCCCACCCATGGCTTCCAGCAATGTCTTCGAGACCGTTTCGCAGGCCTGGCGATAGTCTTCCGAGGAACGGTAAAGCGCATCGCGCTCAAGGCTCGTCACCAGCGGGAAGTCCGCATGCACGCGACCGGGGCGCGCCTTCATGACGACGATGCGGTTGGAAAGGTAGGCGCTCTCAAAGACGGAATGGGTGACGAAAATGACCGTGATGCCGGTCTCCTTCCAGAGGCGCAGCACGTCGTCGTTCAACTTCTGGCGCGTGATCTCGTCGAGCGCAGCAAACGGCTCGTCCATCAGCAGAAGCTTTGGCTTGGTGACCAGCGCCCGGGCAATCGAGACGCGCATCTTCATGCCGCCGGAGAGTTCGCGTGGGTAAGCTTCGGTGAAGTCCTTGAGGCCCACGCGTTCCAGGGCGACGAGAATGTCCGGCGTTGCCGCGGCCTTCGAGACACCCCTCAGCTTCAACGGAAGATAGACATTGCCGAAGACAGTCACCCACGGCATCAGCGTCGGCTCCTGGAAGACGAAGGAGATATCGCCTTCGGGCAGACCCCTGGAATTGATGCGCGAGCTTGGCCAGTCGATGGTGCCGGTCGTTACGTCGCCGAGGCCTGCGATGATCCTGAGTGCCGTCGATTTGCCGCAGCCGGAAGGACCCAGAAGTGAGACGAATTCGCCGCCATTGACGGTGAGCGACATGCCGGTAAGCGCCACCGTGCCACTGGAAAAGACCTTGGACACGTCCTTCATCACCACCAGCGCCCGGCGCTGTTCGGGGGGAGGAGCGAGCGTCTGGACTTCGGAAAGGGACATGGATGGCCTTGGACTATGAACGAAGAGGAGCGTTGCCCCTCACCCTAACCCTCTCCCCGCGAGCGGGGAGAGGGGATGTCATCCCCGGCGCTTGCCCAGAAACTCCTTCTCCCCGCTTGCGGGGAGAAGGTGGCGGCAGCCGGATGAGGGGCAGACCCTTACTTCTTCAGCGCCATCCCGACGCCCTTGCAGACGAACTGGGTGGTGTAGGCTTTCTTGTAGTCGAGGTCGGCCGGCTGGACTCCGATCTGGACCATGGCGTCGAAGAAGGCCTTGTACTTCTCATCGGTCATGCAGCCGATGCCCTTGTCGAGCGCTTCGGCGGATTCGAGAATGCCATATTCCTTCATCTTGGCGATCGAATACTCGATCTGGCCATCCGTCATTTCCGGATTGTCCTTCTTGATGAGGTCGTTGGCGGCCTTGTTGTCGCCGTAGATGTAGTTGTACCAGCCCTCGATCGATGCATCGACGAAGCGCTGGACGACATCCGGCTTGGTCTCGACCATGGTCGTCGTGGTGGTGATCATGGTGGAGTAGGGGTTGTAACCGTTGTCGGCGAGCAGGAAGACCTTCGGAGCCCAGCCGGCCTGCTTCTCGATTTCATAGGGCTCGGAAGTCAGGTAGCCCTGCTGCGCAGACTTCGGGTCGGCGATGAAGGGGGCAGGGTTGAAGGTATAGGGCTTGTACTTCTCGTCGGTGAAGCCCTCGAAATTCTTCTTCATCCACTCGTAATAGGTGACATAGCCATCCTTGCCCATGAAGATGGTGTCGAGCTTGGCGAGATCGGCAAATGTCTCGATGCCCTGATCGGGATGGGCGAGCAGGACTTGCGGATCCTTCTGGAAGATGGCGGCGACGTCGATCAGCGGAATGCCTTCCTTGACGGCGTCCATCTCGCCGAGCGGGCTTCCCATGTAGAAATCGACCTTGCCGGCGATCAGCAGGGAGCGGTTGGCCGCCTGCGGGCCGCCCTGGATGATGGTGACCTTGAGGCCGTATTTCTCATAGGTGCCGTCGGCTACGGCCTGGTAGAAGCCGCCATGTTCGGCCTGGGCGAGCCAGTTGGTGCCATAGCTGACCTCGTCGAGAGCGAGAGCCGAGGAGGTGGAGGCCAGCGAAGCTGCAAGGCCCATCAGGGCAAAGAGGCTGGTCTTGGTGAGCGTGTCGCGCATTGATCGTTCCCCTGTTCGTTGCAGGACCCGTTTTCGGGCTCCCTTTTTGGTCATTTGATCGGTCGCGTTGCGTCTTGAAAAGCATCAAATTTCGTCCGCATCGATGCTTTTTTTGCATCGCTCCCGAGATTGATGCATAGTGATGCGGCATGACTAATTTTTGCGCAGCGGAGGTCCCGTGCTGCACTCCCGAAAGCTCGTCTACATCAACGAAATCGTCCGCTGCGGTTCGATCCGGAAAGCAGCCCAGCGCCTCAATGTCGCATCATCGGCGGTCAACCGCCAGATCCTGGCGCTCGAGGAAGAGTTGGGTGCGCCGATCTTCGAGCGGCTGCCGAAAGGCTTGCGGCTGACGGCGGCGGGTGAGCTCTGCGTCGAGCATATCCGCGACGTTCTGAAAAACTACGAGCGGCTGGAAGGGCGCATTCGCGGTCTCAAGACCCCGCAGGCGGGCAAGGTTTCGCTGGTGACGACCGTCGGGCTTGCCTCCGGGCCGCTGCCGGCGATCCTGGCCGGTTTTGTCGCCGAGCATCCGAGGGTGCAGATCAAGCTCCGCAATGACGGTGGGTCGACGACGATCAACCCGGTGCTGACCGGAGAGGTCGATCTCGGCCTCGGCTTCAACATACCGGCGACGCCCGGCATCCGCACGCTGGCCAATTTCGACGTGCCTGTTGGCGTGGTGCTGCCGCCCGGGCATCGGCTTGCGCAGGAGGAGGGGCCGGTCGATCTGGTCGAGGTCGTTCAGGAGCCACTGATCCTGGCGCAATCGGGCACCAGTCTGCGCAACATCATCGATCTTGCGCTTGCGCCGCTGCCGCTGCTGGTCGAGCCGGTCGTTGAAACCAACTCCTCGGAACTGATGAAGCAGCTCGTGAAGGCGGGGACGGGGCTCACCATGCTCAATCCGCTGGATGCGGTGGCCGAATGCCGGCGGGGCGAACTGATTTTTCGACCTCTGACGGATGCGCATATCCGGCATCAGCCGATGAAGCTCTTTGCGCGTGCGCGTGCGCCGCTCGATTCCGCCACAAGCCTGTTCGTCGAGTATCTGATGCAGGAGCTTCTGGCTCTGGTCCAGGATCTCAAGGCCCGGGGACATATCCCCGAAACCATTCGCGGGCAGGCCTGAGCCCTCTTTAGCCGGGCGTATAGAGGTTGGACAGCGGATAGGCCGCGACGTCCCGCAGCAGGTCGATAAAGCCGGCCACCTGGTGGCGGCAGATCGCGGCTCCCTTTTCCGCCGTGCCATTCGAGGCGTCGCCAACGACGCCAAAGGGGTTCAGGTCATGGGCGATCCAGGCCAGCGAATGCGGCGGCAGCGGCGTGAGGAACTTCGAATTCGCACGCATCTCCTCGGCCTTGGAAACGAAATTCTGGGCTTTGTCCATCCGCACCAGCTCGGGGCGGAAATGCAGCATCAGGGAGGTTTCGACTTCGCCGCCATGGATGCCGTAGCGGCTTTCATCCTCGGAGATCATTCCCTCCGGGTTGCCGAAACGGCCCCATTGGGTCGAGACGACGACCATCTGGTGGCGGACGCGCAGTTCGCGGGCGACGATGCTCATGACGTCGACATTGCCGCCGTGAGAGTTGACGATGACCAGCTTGCGGATGCCGGCTTCGGCAACCTTGCTGCCGATCGCCGTCCAGGCCGGGATCAGGATTTCCGGGCCGAAGGACAGGCTACCGGGGCCGTAGACGTGTTCGTTCGCCTTGCCGATCTCCTGGGTAGGGAGAACGAGAAAGTCGAGGTCATCAGGACGCTGGACCTTCAGTTCGGCCAGCATGCCGTTGGCGATGGCGACGTCGGTGGCGATCGGCAGGTGGGGGCCGTGCTGTTCGGTCGAGGCGATCGGCAGGATGGCGACCGTTGTTTCGGGAGAAAGCGAGGCGAAATCATAGGTCGTCAGTTCGTTCCAGAAGAATGGTCTGGCCATGTCGGTGCCCCGCTTTTGTGTTCTTTTCCCTTTCGATAAGGCAAAATCGCAGGATGCGAAAAGCACCATATTTCGCTCGCCGCGATGCCAAATTGTGCTCGCGATGCTGAAGGTCAGGCGACTTCCTGCAACGCCTGTCAGGCAATTGCGAGGGGGCCACCATGTCGATGACTCTAGACCTTGGACATCCAGGCCAGTCCCTCTCGGGTTCCGGTGGCCGGACGGTATTCGCAGCCAACATAGCCCTGATAGCCGATCGCATCGATCTCAGCGAAGATCCGGCGGTCATCGAGTTCGCCGGAGAGCGGCTCGTGGCGCTCGGGCACCGAGGCAATCTGGATATGGCCGATGACGGGTGCCATCTGTCGCAGCGCCACGATCACGTCGCCATGCAGGATCTGCCGATGGTAGACGTCGAACTGCAGTTTCAGATGGCTCGCATCCATCTCTTCGATGAAATCGCGTGCGCGATCGAAGTCGTTGAGGAAGTAGCCGGGCATGTCCCGCCCGTTGATCGGCTCGATCACAAGACCGATTCCGGCCTCGCCTGTGGAATCGACGGCGCGTTTCAGGTTGGTGCGATAGGTTGCGATCGCGGCCGGATCGCTGGCGGGTGCCAGGCCTGCCATCATGTGCAGCAGCGGCGTGCCGATGACCTTGGCATAGGTTATGGCAGTCTCCAGCGCGTCCGCAAATTCCCCCTCGCGCCCAGGAAGGGCCGCCAGGCCGCGCTCGCCGGCTGCCCAGTCACCTGGCGGCATGTTGAACAGTGCCTGGGCAAGGCCGGTAGCCTGCAGACGTTCTGCGACGATTTCGGCCGGATGGTCATAGGGAAAGAGATATTCGACTGCCGCAAAGCCGCACTCCGCCGCTGCCGCGAAACGGTCGAGGAAGGGCACTTCGTTGAACATCATCGAAAGATTGGCCGCAAACTTCGGCATGTCCGTCCCCCTCCCTCAATTCCTGCTTGTTTGACGCAGGTCACCCTTGCCGGCAGGATCAGCAGCTGTAGCGTGGCTGCCGAAATCGGCAAGGAAAACTTCGCTGGGGGCTGATATCCCATGGCTACCAATGGCCATCCACGGGACTATCGGCGCGCGAGACGAACCCAAAAATGTCGTTGATCCTAGAAATGATGGCCGCGATCAGTATGCTAATATGTGAGGCACGGGAAAAACGTGACCGCCTGCGGACAAAGTTGCGTACTGCGCGCTGGCCGCATTCCTCCATAACCAGCAGAAAGCGATTGCATGACAAGCTTCTTTGAACCTTCGGCACAACTGACGGACAAGGGCGTACTCGCCATGTTGCAGGCAGCGATCGATGCCGCCTCCGCCATGGGCCAGCCGCAATGCATTGTCATCGTCGATCAGAGCGGCGTCGTTCTCGGGTCTTTCCGGATGAAAGGTGCCCGGTTTCTCTCGTTGAAGAGTGCTCTTGCCAAGGCCCGCACGGCGGCCTCGATCAATGCGCCTTCGGCAACTATTCCGGAACAGGCGCGGCTTTTGCTCTCTGGAGCGACGCAAGGGGAAGTTACCGGTCTCAAGGGTGGTCTGCCGATCCGATTTGGAGGCGTTCTCGTGGGTGGAATCGGTGTGGGTTCCGGCAGCGGCGAACAGGACGAAGAGGTTGCCCGTGCAGCACTTCAGGTCGTCGGAGCAGACTGAAGATCTGCTTGACGCTTCGCTCAAGGCAGCTTGGACATGGTCCATGCTGCCAGCATGCTTGGCGCAGACCTTTGTGAGCGTCCTGAAGACCTGACGCCACAAGTGCATCACCGCCACAAGAGATTCACTCTGCGGCAAGAAGCGGTTGCGCCTCGATAATCCTCCTGATTTCGGGGCGGCAGGATCCGCAATTGGTGCCGGCAGAAAGCGCCGCGCCAATGGCTTCCAGCGATTGGCAGCCGCCGTTGACAGCATGGCGTATATCATTGGCTCCGACTGAAAAGCATGCGCAGACAATGGCGCCACGGTCCGGTCGATCACCGCCGGGGCGTCCGGCGACAAGCCTGCAGCGCGTAAGGGGATCGCAATGATCGGCCAAAAGCTGATCGGCCGCCCACTGGCGGGATACCGGAACGGGTGCTGCCGAGACGAAGAGGGCGGCAAGCAGATCCGAAGCGTGAAAGACAAGGATGCGGGTGTCACCCGAATTGGCGTCGGCATAGATGACGACCTCCGCATCCTCAGGAAGCGCGAGACTTTGTGTGAGCCATGCTTCGAACCCGCCGGGCGGTTCGTCTCCGGCTAGTTCCAGTCGATATCCCGCCTCGGTTTTCGCCAGAGCCCAATAAGCGAAGGGCAGATCTATAGGCTTGTTGCGTGTCACCAGAAATGCATGCCTCGCGGCGGCGTAACGGTCGATCGATACCCTTGCCTGTTTCAGAGCCGGCTGTCCGGACACCGGGTCCCTCAGTGATGGGACAAGACTGTCCACGCGCGCCCTTGAGGCGGTTTCATCGCTCCAGTGCATTGGAACGAAAAGCGATCCGCGCGCCTGCCGGTCGGTCAGCAAGGCCCGGACGATGACGTCGTGCCCAGCTCGACCAGTGATGCGAACCAGATCGGCATGCCCGATTTTGTAGGTGGCAGCGTCGAGCGGATGGATTTCGCAATAGGGTTCCGCCATGTGAGCAGAGAGCCGGGCACTTTTGCCTGTACGGGTCATGGTGTGCCAATGGTCGCGCACCCGTCCGGTGTTCAGAACGAAACCCTCTTGCAAAGGCAGTGCAGCCGCTTGCACGGGCACGAAACGTGCCTTGCCATCGGGATGGTAAAAACGACCATCGCCGAAGAAACGGGCTGGAGCATCGCCGGCCGATGGCCGCGGCCAGTGGAATGGTCGCAGGTCCTCGTACTGATCCGCATTGATCGACGCGAATGCACCGATATCGAAGTCTCTGGATCCCTGGTTTTCAAAGGCGGAAAGCGCCGCATGCTCTGCAAAGATCTCGGCTGGAGAAGCAAAATCGAATCTGTCTGCAAACCCCATCCGTCGCGCAACTTCGGTGATGTGCCACCAGTCCGGCTTCGCTTCACCCTGCGCAGGGAGAAACGCGCGCTGGCGGGAAATGCGCCGCTCCGAATTGGTCACCGTGCCGGATTTTTCCCCCCAGCCCATCGCCGGGAGAAGGACATGCGCCAGACGGGCCGTATCCGTATTCGCCTGCATGTCAGAGACAACAACGAAAGGACAGGCCGCGATCGCGGCCTTGACCTTGTCCGCGTCTGGCATCGAGACCACGGGATTGGTCGACATGATCCAGAGCGCCTTGATCCGACCATCTGCCACGGCCTCGAACATCTCGACGGCCTTGAGCCCCGGGCGATCCACGATCTGCGGAGATCCCCAGAAGCGCTGTACTCGATCCCGGTGATCGGCATTCTCGATTGCCATATGGGCCGCGAGCATGTTTGCGAGCCCACCGACCTCGCGACCGCCCATGGCATTCGGCTGGCCGGTCAGCGAAAACGGCCCCATCCCGGGCCTCCCGATGCGCCCTGTCGCGAGATGGCAGTTGATGATCGCGTTGACCTTGTCGGTGCCCGATGCCGACTGGTTGACCCCCTGGCTGTAGCAGGTGACGACACGCTCCGTGCCTGCAAACAGCCAGAAAAACTGCCGGATCAACATGCCGGACAGGCCTGTGGCCTCCGAAAGCTCGGCCATCGACAGACGCGATGCCGCAATCAGCGTCTCGGCAAGTCCCTCGGTATGCGCCCCGACGAAAGCCTCGTCGATCCTGTTGGTTTCGGCGAGATGTGCCAGTAGCCCGTTGAACAGCGCCACATCGGCGTCCGGACGCACCGCGAGATGCAGATCGGCAATATCGGAAGTCGCGGTCCGGCGAGGATCGATCACCACGACTTTCATCGCCGGACGGGCCGCCTTGGCGGCAGCGACGCGCTGATAGAGTACCGGATGACACCAGGCGAGGTTTGAGCCGACGAGAACCACCAGGTCGGCAAGCTCGAGATCTTCATAGGTTCCCGGCACCGTGTCCGATCCAAAGGCCCGGCGGTGACCCGCAACCGACGACGCCATGCAGAGCCGGGAATTTGTATCGATGTTGCCGGAGCCGATGAAGCCCTTCATCAGCTTGTTCGCGACATAATAGTCTTCCGTCAGCAATTGACCGGAGACGTAAAAGGCCACGGAGTCCGGTCCGTGTTCCCTGATCGTGGACGCAAAACGTTCGGCAACAAGGTCGAGGGCCTCGTCCCAGCCCGCGCGTTGACCATGGATTGCCGGAAAAAGCAGGCGACCCTTCAGGTCCAGCGTCTCGGCGAGCGCCGAACCCTTTGAACACAGCCGTCCGAAATTGGCCGGATGTTCGGGGTCGCCGCGCACGGTCACGTCACCTGCGTCATCGACGCTGGCGATCACGCCGCAGCCGACGCCGCAATAGGGGCATGTGGTGCGGGTTTCGCAAGCCATGGACTACTCCGCCGCCGCAAGCGCGCTTTCGAGCGCGATCGATAGCTGGCCATCGATATTGCGAATGGGGATGGTGCGCACCGCGCCTTCGTCGGCGCCGAGCGCCTTTCCCGTCTCCAGCGAAATGACCCAGTTGTGCAGCGGGCAGGTGACGGAAGCGCCATGCACGATGCCTTGGGTCAGCGGCCCGCCTTTGTGCGGGCAATGATCCTCGATCGCAAAGACCTGGTTCTCTGCGGTTCGAAAGACCCCGATCTTCCCCTGAGGCGTCTTCACGCAACGGGCACCGCGCAGGGGAATGTCGTCGATCGTGCCGATGGCGATCCAGTTCATGGGGCATGCTCCTTGTTGTTGCTTTTCCCCTCTCCCCGCTTGCGGGGAGAGGGCCAGGGTGAGGGGCAGACCAACACGCCCCTCATCCGCCCTTCGGGCACCTTCTCCCCGCCAGCGGGGAGAAGGGACTACTCCGCTGCCGCCGAAAAGCCGACGGTCGCCATGGGCTTGAATTCGTGTTTGTCCTTGCCGGAGACACGCTCCGACCACGGATCGACCTGGGCAAACTTTTGCGAGAACACGAAGCGTTCGTAATACGCGCGGCGCTTGTCGTGATCCTCCATGATCTGCCTGCGGATCTCGTCATGGCCGATGCGTTTTGCCCATTTGTAGATGCGCTCGAGATAGCGGCCCTGTTCGCGATACATCTGGGTGAGCGCCACGATATGCTCCAGCGCCTCGTCTTCTGTCTTCACGAGGCCCAGGACATCCGTGCCCTTGATGTCAAGGCCGGCAGCGCCTGCGAAGTGGATCTCGAAGCCTGAATCGACGCAGATGACGCCGATATCCTTGCAGGTTGCCTCCGCGCAGTTGCGCGGACACCCCGAAACGGCAAGCTTGAGCTTGGCCGGCGTCCAGGAACCCCACATGAACTTTTCGATGCGAATGCCAAGACCAGTCGAGTCCTGCGTTCCAAAGCGGCACCAGTCGGAGCCCACACAGGTCTTCACGGTCCGGAGGCCCTTGGCGTAGGCCTGGCCGGATACGAAACCGGCCTTGCCGAGATCGGCCCAGACGGCAGGCAGGTCTTCCTTCTCGATGCCGAGCAGGTCGATCCGCTGGCCGCCGGTGACCTTCACCATCGGGATCTCGAACTTGTCGACGACATCGGCAATGGCGCGCAGTTCGGCGGCATTGGTCACGCCACCCCACATGCGCGGCACCACGGAATAGGTGCCATCCTTCTGGATGTTGGCGTGCACGCGCTCATTGATGAACCGCGACTGATAGTCATCGGCATACTCATCCGGCCAGTCGCAGACGAGGTAATAGTTCAGCGCCGGTCGGCACTTGGCGCAGCCGCAGGAGGTTTTCCATTCGAGCTCCTGCATGACGGCGGGAATGGTCTTCAGACCCTTGGCCTTGATCAGACGGCGCACGTCGTCATGCCCAAGTTCGGTGCAGGTGCACATCGGTGTTACGGCGGCAGGATTGTAGGCCTCGCCGAGGGTGAGCACCATCAGCTGCTCGACCAGGCCCGTGCAATTGCCGCAGGAGGCGGACGCCTTGGTATGTGCACGCACGCCATCCAGCGTCGTCAGGCCCTTGCCGGTGATCGTCGAGGTGATCTTGCCCTTGCAGACGCCGTTGCAGCCGCAGATTTCCGCATCATCCGGCAAGGCTGCAACGGCCGCCATAGGGTCCAGCGGAGACCCTCCCTGATAGGACTGGCCGAAGATCAAGGTATCCCGCATGGCGGAGATGTCGGTCTGCTTCTTCAGGAGATCGAAGAACCATGAGCCGTCGGAGGTTTCGCCGTAGAGAACGGCACCGATGATCCGGTTGTCCTTCAGAACGAGACGCTTGTAGACGCCTGCGGAGGCATCACGCAGCACGATCTCCTCGCGGTCGGGTGCCTCGGCGAAGTCGCCGGCGGAAAAGAGGTTGATGCCGGTAACCTTGAGCTTCGTGTTGACGACCGAGCCATGATACTCGGACGAGCCGCCGGTCAGGCGATCGGCGAGAACGCGGGCGCTTTCATAGAGTGGGGCAACGAGACCGTAACAGACCCCGCGATGCTCCGCGCATTCACCCAGAGCGAAGACGGATGCATCCGAGGTCATCATGCCGTCGTCGACGACGATGCCACGGTTCACGGCAAGACCCGCATCCTTGGCCAGTTGCGACGCGGGGCGGATCCCGACTGCCATCACCACCATGTCGCCAGAGATGGTCCGACCGTCTTCGAGTTCTATCCCCTCCACCTTGTCGGTGCCGAGGATCTGTTTGGTATTCGCCTTGGTGATGATTTCGATGCCGCGTTCGGTGAGTGCCTTTTCGAGCAGATAGGCGGCCGCAGGATCGAGTTGACGCTCCATGATGGTCGGCATCAGGTGGATGACGGTCACCTCCATGCCCTGGCGCTTCAGCCCATAGGCGGCCTCAAGGCCCAGCAGACCTGCGCCGATGACGATCGCGCGGCCTTTGCCTTCGGCAATCTTGAGCATCTTCTCGACATCGTCGAGATCGCGATAGGCCAGAACCCCCGGCAGTTGATGCCCGGGAACCGGGATGATGAAGGGCAGCGATCCCGTCGCGATGACCAGCTTGTCATAGCTTACGGTCATGCCGTTCGCCGACATCACCGTCTTTGCCTGACGGTCGATCTCCGTGACCTTGGCTCCCTTGTGCAGCGTCACGCCGTGTGCCGCATACCAGGCATCGTCATGGATCACGATGTCCTCATAGGCTTTCTCGCCTGAGAGGACCGGCGACAGCATGATGCGGTCGTAATTGACCCTTGGTTCGGCGTTGAAGATGGTCACGTCGTAGAGGCCGGGCGCCGTCTCGAACAGCTCTTCCAGCATGCGCCCCGGCGCCATGCCATTGCCGATGATAACAAGTTTTTCCGCCATGGCTTTCACTCCGCAGCTTCCACGAAACGATGGCGCTCGTAGAGGAACTTCAACACGGCCTCGCGGCATTTGAGATAGGTGCGGTCGGAGGCGAGCTCGATGCGATTGCGCGGTCGCGCGATGGGCACCTCAAGCACTTCGCCAATCCGGGCTGCGGGCCCGTTGGTCATCATCACGATCCGGTCGGAGAGCAGGACTGCCTCGTCCACGTCATGAGTGATCATGATCATCGTGTTGCCGAGCCGGCTATGAATCTCCATCACCGCATCCTGCAGATGCGCTCGGGTAAGCGCGTCGAGCGCCCCGAAGGGTTCGTCGAGAAGCAGCACCTTGGGCTCCATCGAGAGCGCACGGGCGATGCCAACGCGCTGCTTCATGCCACCGGAGATTTCGGCCGGTCGCTTGTCCTTGGCGTGGCCCATCTGCACGAGGTCGAGATTGTGCATCACCCAGTCGTGTTTCTCAGCCTTTGTCTTGCGTCCGGCAAACACCTTGGAAACTGCCAGATTGACGTTTTCGTAGACCGTCAGCCAGGGCAGCAGGGAGTGGTTCTGGAACACCACGGCCCGATCCGGCCCGGGCGCGTTGACCTCCTGGTTTTCGAGCAGAACCGCCCCGGCACTCACTCTGGTGAGCCCGGCGATCAGGTTCAGCAGGGTGGACTTCCCGCAGCCGGAATGCCCGATGATCGAGACGAATTCGCCCTTGTCGATGGTGAGCGTGATGTCCTTGAGCACTTCGGTGCGGACACCGCCGCGCTCGAAGCTTTTGTCGATATGGTCGATCTTGAGATAGCTGGTCATAATGACGTCCCCCTCAGTTCTTGGCCGTGCCACGGGTGACGACGCTGCCAAGCAGGGCGACGAGCTTGTCGAGGACGAAGCCGGTCACGCCGATATAGACGAGCGCCACGATGATGTCGGAGAGACGGGAGGAATTCCACGCATCCCAGATGAAGAAGCCGATGCCCACACCGCCGGTCAGCATTTCGGCGGCGACGATCGCGAGCCAGGAGAGGCCGACACCGATGCGCAGCCCAGTGAAAATGTAGGGCGCAGCCGCCGGCACCATGATCCGTACGAAGAATTCCAGCGGGTTGAGGCGCAGCACGCGGGCGATGTTGCGATAGTCATCCGGGATGTTACGGACGCCGACCGCTGTATTGATGATCACCGGCCAGATCGAGGTGATGAAGATGACGAAGATGGCCGACGGGTTGCTGTCCTGGAAGGCAGCAAGGGACAGCGGCAGCCAGGCGAGCGGCGGCACGGTGCGCAGGATCTGGAAGATCGGGTCGAGGCCGCGCATCGCCCAAATGGACTGGCCGACGACGGCACCGAGGAAAACGCCCACGATGGCCGCTAGCCCGAATCCTATTGCCACGCGTTCCAAGGATGTCAGGACACGCCAGGCAAGGCCGATATCCTGCGAACCGTAGTCGAAGAAGGGATAGGCGATCAGGTCATAACTGTCGGACCAGATCTGGGATGGCGGAGGCAGAGTGGCCCCCGGCTGCGAACAGGCGACCTGCCAGATGCCGAGCAGCACGAACAGCACGACCAGAGGCGGTAGGACGTTGCGACAGACGGCCGTCAGAGCTGGCCGGATGTTGAGCTTGCGGGCCGGACGCTTGGCCAGCATCACGACGGTCGTGCCGCTGTCGGACAGCTTGTGGGCCGTCGCTTTCGCCGTCTGGTCTGTCTTGAGGGCGGTTGCGGTCATGGTGTGGTCCTCTTGGGTGGTCATTGGTTGGTATCGGCACCCTCCCCTTGAGGGGGAGGGTCGGACCGCAGGTCCGGGGTGGGGTGACGGCGGCATTTGCCAAGATCACCCCCACCCGCGCGTTCCGCGCGACCTCCCCCCTCAAGGGGGAGGTGGGCTCGTCGTCGGTCTTGCCTACGCGCCGGCTTTGATGGCGAGGCTGTCGAGATAGGCCTGCGGGTTTTCGGGATCGAAGACCTTGCCGTCGAAGAAGGTTTCGGGGCCGCGCGAGGCAGAGGCCGGGATGTCGGCAGCCGCGACGCCGAGCTCCTTGGCGGCTTCACGCCAGATGTCCTCGCGGTTCACCTTATCGACCAGCGCCTTGATGTCGGTATCGGGTGCAAACTTGCCCCAGCGCACATTCTCGGTGAGGAACCAGGCGTCATGGCTCTTGAACGGATAGGAGGCGTGATCCTTCCAGAACTTCATCTCAAGCCCGGAATTCTCGACCACGCGGCCGTTGCCGTAGTTGATGGTGCCCTTCAGCCGTCCCGCGACGTCCTTCGGCGGCACGTTGAACCATTGGCGCTTTCCGAGGATCTCGGACATCTCTTCTTTGTTGTCCATGCTGTCGGCCCAGATCTGAGCTTCCATCACGGCCATCAACATCGCCTTGGCAGCGATCGGATTCTGCTCCACCCAATCCGACCGGAGGCCCAGCGCCTTTTCCGGATGCCCCTTCCAGAGCTCCCCTGTCGTGCAGGCAGTGAAACCGATGCCCTGGTTGACGAGCTGCTCGTTCCAGGGCTCGCCCACACAGAAGGCGTCCATATTGCCAACCTTCATGTTGGCGACCATCTGCGGCGGCGGCACGACGATGGTCGAGACATCCTTGTCCGGATCGATGCCGCCGGCCGCCAGCCAGTAGCGGATCCAGAGATCATGCGTGCCGCCCGGGAAGGTCATGGCGACCTTCACTTCGCCACCGGCAGCTTTCTTGGCGGCGAAAACATCTTTCAGTTTCGAGGCATCGAGGCCAACGCCGGTCTCGGCATATTCCTTGGCAACCGAGATGCCCTGGCTATCCAGATTGAGGCGCGCGAGGATCGACATCGGCACGGGCACATTGTTCTGCGTCACCTTGCCGGTCGAAATCAGATAAGGCATCGGGGTCAGAATATGCGCGCCGTCAATTCCATTCGAGGCTCCGCCAAGCACGAGATTGTCACGCGTCGCACCCCACGAAGCCTGCTTCAGGATTTCCATCTCCGGCAGGCCGAACTTGTCGAACAGCCCCTTTTCCTTGGCGATGATCAGTGGCGCTGCGTCGGTCAGTGCGATGAAGCCGAGCTTGGCGCCCTTGACTTCGGGGCCTGCGCCGGCGGCAAAGGCGCCTGACGGGAAAGCCATTTTTGCGGCACTGACGACAGCGGCAGCCGATGTCAGCTTCAGAAGCTGGCGGCGGGTGGTGAACATTCCTGTAGTCTTCGTCATGTTGTCGTGTCCCTCTGGTGTGACGGAGATCCGGAAAAAACAAAAAACGCCGCTCGGTGACTGCATCCGCGGGATGGGAGGATCCCGTGTGCAAACCAAGCGACGTCGGTGTCTCTGGTGAGCGCGCTTCAGGCGCTCTTTCGTCCGGTCGCCGTTGACCGGATAGTTTTCTAAGATGCAAAGGCCGTGCCAGTTTCGGCCAGGTGGTGCAAGCACATGAAATTGCGAGCAGAAAATTCCCAAAGCCGCAGGCGGTCCTGACTGGGAAGATGGAGTGAGCGGATCAATTTTTGTGCAATTGCTCATCTGCGCCTGAAATTGAGGCCGCTCTCTCAGGCATACGGTCAGTCGTCCGGAGCCCTTGCAGCCGTCTTCGCGCCGGATCGAACCTCAAATCCCGCCACATAGTCCGCCATGCGGCTCGGATCGAAAATCCGCCCATCCATGAAGCGGTCGTCTGGCGATGTGCCGGGGAGTAGGGATGGGAACTCGTATTCTTGAACTGCAGGCCCCAGCGCGGCGCGATAGAGATCTGCGCGATAGGCGCTTTGTGCGCGCCCGAGATTTTCCGGGCTGTGTTCCACCTGGCCCCAGCGGATCATCTGGCTATAGATCCATAGTGCTTGATGGGTTTGAGGATAGTTTGCCGCCTGGCGATGGAAGACGAAGTAATCGCGGATCAGTCGGCGATTGCCGAAGGCATCCAGGCTGAATTCACCTGCCAGAACACGGCGGATAATGTCTTGGGGCGCTGTGATATATCGGGGCGATGCCAGGATCTCCGAGAGGTGATCATGATTCTCTGGCTGGTCACACCAGCGGGCAGCCTTGTCGAGAGCGACGATCAACCGACCGACCGTGTCGGCATTGGCTTCGGCCCAATCCGGTCGCATGCCGATTACCTTTTCAGGGGCGGATGGCCAGATATCCTGTTTCGCCGCCACGATACGCCCGACGCCACGCTCGGACGCGACCATGTTCCAGGGTGCGCCTACACAGAAGCCGTCGATCGCCCCCGCTGCAAGCGCATCGGAGGTCAGAGGCGGCGGCACGACCACGAGCTTCACGTCACGGTCGGGATCGACCCCACCCGCTGCCAGCCAGTAGCGGAACTCGTAATTGTGCGAAGAAAAGGGATAGGTCATACCGAGCGTCGGCGGCTGCTCACCGTTATTCCTGATGTCTCTCACGACTGCGGCCAGGGCTCGCGCATGATCGAGCGCGCTTGCATCTTCCTGCAGATTGGCGCGTGCTTTCATCCGCTCGAAAAGCCGCATCGACAGCGTGATCGCGTTGCCGCCGCGCCCGAGTGCAAACGGAGTGATGGTCGGGGACGGGTTCGAGCCAAGATCCAGCATCGAGGCGACCGGCATGGGCGACAGCATGTGTGCGATGTCGAACTGCCGGAAGGCGAGGCGGTCACGAACATTTGCCCAGGACACATCTCTGACGAGATCAAGGGTCAGGCCTTCCTTGTCCGCGAAGCCCATCTCTGCGGCCGCAATCAGGATCGAGGCATCCATCAGCGGTATGAAGCCCGCACGCAGGATCCGCTGCTCCCGGCCGGCGCCGTGAACTGCGGGAGCGTCCGTGTCGATATCTCGCTGCCTGCTCATCATGTCGCTCATTTCACTGTCCCCGCAGGCTTGGCATCACAGCAGCAGTCCTGCTGCTGTCACCACGCTCTGGGCTATGTCGACCAGTTTCTTTTTCTCGTTCATCGCCGTTTGACGCAGCAGCGCAAAGGCTTCCTCCTCGCTCATGCCGCGCATTTTCATCAGGATGCCCTTGGCGCGCTCAATCACCTTGCGCTCTTCAAGCGCATTCTTCGCGTCGGCCAGTTCGCGCTGCAGACGGCTGAAGGCATTGAAGCGGCTGACCGCCGTGTCCAGGATCGGTTTCACGCGTTCTTTGCGCAGGCCATCAACGATATAGGCCGAGACGCCGGCATCGACGGCGGCCTCGATGGAGGCGGTGTCGGAGCGGTCCACGAACATCGCGATTGGCCGACTGACCGAACGGGTCAGCTGAAACAGATGCTCCATCATGTCGCGGTTCGGGTTTTCGATATCGATGATGATGACATCCGGCGACAGTGTCTCGACCGTCTTGGCGATCCCCTGCACCTCCAGTGCCACCGTGACATGCTGGTGTCCCGCCTCGCGCAGCCCATCTTCGATGATCGCCGCGCGAACGGCGTTCTCATCGATGACGAGAATGGTGAGGTCCAAATGGTTCATGCGCGATTGATGACGCAATGCAGCAAAATTGGCAAGCTGTCGGCCTAAAATTTAAGCTTGGCGAAATTGGTTCCATTTTTTAAGCATTGTGGGGCCTTCGCTCAGATGCCGGCCAAAGTAAAGCCCCCGGACGCGATCGCGTGCGGGGGCTTGTTGAGCGTGTTTAACGGCTGTCGACGGCCGCCGTCTATTCCTGCGCTTTGGGCTGCAACGAGATCTGGCGAACAAGCGCCAAGGCGATCAGTGTGCAGACCGCACCGGACAGAAGATAGAGACCTGCGGCATAGAGCCCGAACCAGGTCGACAGAAGAAGTGCTGCCAGCGGAGCAAAGCCAGCGCCAAACATCCAGGACAGTGCCGACACCATGGCAGACGCGGTGTAGCGGTTGCGCCTGTCAAACAGCGAGGCGATCGTCCCCGACGACTGTGCGAAATTGAAGCCGAGGATCAGGAAGCCGATCATCATATAGGCGATGACCCCCGATTGACCTGCGTTGAGCAGGAGCGGCGCCGTAAGTGCGAAAGCGCCGATCGCCCATGCACCCCAGACGAGGATCTTTTCACGACCGATGCGGTCAGAGAGCCAGCCCGAGAACAACATTGCGATCACGCCCACTGCGGCGCCGGCAGCTTCGATGAGAAGGAAGGTGCCCGGTGCTTCATCGGTGTAGAGGAAGATCCACGACAGCGGGAAGACTGTGACCATGTGGAACATGGCGAAGCTGGCGAGCGGCACGAAGATTCCCAGCAACACGGTGCGGCCGTCCTGCGACATGGTGGTGCGCAACCGCGTCGGGGTCAGTTCGTTCGTCTCGAACAGTTCCTTGAACTCAGGCGTGTCGACGATGCGCAGACGTGCAAAGAGTGCCACCACGTTGATCGCGAAGGCGACGAAGAACGGATAGCGCCAGCCCCAGTCGAGGAAGTCTTCGGCTGACAGCGTCATCACCAGATAGGCAAAGAGAACGGCGGCCACGGCCAAACCAACCACGGCGCCGAGCTGAGGGATCATCGCATAGAAACCGCGCTTTTCCTTTGACGCGGTGATCGCCAGCAGCGGTGCCAGACCATCCCAGGTACCGCCGAGCGCAAGACCCTGGCCGATGCGCAAGAGCGCGAGCATGGCGATTGCCCACCAGCCTGCAGTCTCGTAGGAGGGCACCAGACCCATGGCCACGGTTGACGTTCCCAGGAGGAAAAGCGCCACAGTCAGCTTCGTTACACGCCCATGGCGACGGTCGAGAGCGGTAAAGAGCACGGTCCCAAGCGGCCGCGCCACGAAGGCAAGGGCCACCAGCGCAAATGACCACAATGTCCCCGTCAGCGGATCGAGGAACGGGAAGATCCGCGCCGGGAAGACGATCACCGAGGCGATGGCGAAGACGAAGAAGTCGAAGAATTCCGACGTGCGCCCGATGATAACGCCGACCGCAATGTCCGACGGTGAGACGTGGTGATCGTCATCGGACGTCGTGCGGCCTTTCTGGGCGGCGGGGGAAGCAGAACCGGTCATGCTCGCCATTACGCGTGCTCACTTTCTGGTTGGAACAGGACGGACATGCATTGGGGGATATGCGGTCCAAACCGTAGTCTAACATGCTGAAACGAAATGCTTCAGGTGCGGCCAAATTGACAGGTGACAAATTGTCGTATGTGCTGCACCGCAAAACCGGACTAACTACCTCCACGAATATCAATGGTCGTCGAGTAGCGTTCGGGGGGACCCCTGCTCTGTGACCCTCCAGTGTGCCAGGGTAAGAGATGCAAGAGCTTCGCCTCCCGAAAATACTGGCCGCCCTTGGGGCGGTCTTGTTTCTATCCGCTTGCAAGGCAGAAGTCCTTGCTCCGACAGGAGACCTCGCCGCTCAGAAGCGCGATCTTTTGATCACATCCACCCTGTTAATGCTGATCATCATCATTCCGGTGATGGTGCTGACCTGCTGGTTTGCCTGGCATTATCGGGCTTCGAACAAGCAAGCCGTCTACAAGCCGAACTGGTCTCATTCGACAAAGCTCGAATTGATCATCTGGGCGATCCCACTTCTGATCATTGTCTGCCTTGGCGCGTTGACTTGGGTACAGACGCACCTGCTTGATCCCTACCGGCCACTGGCCCGGGTCTCGGCCGAAAAGCCGCTTGACCCGCAACAGGAGCCGCTGGAAATCCAGGTCGTCGCCCTCGATTGGAAATGGCTGTTCATCTATCCGCAATATGGCGTGGCTGCGCTCAACGAGATGCCGGTTCCCGTGGATCGCCCGATCCGCTTCTCGCTGACATCCTCTTCCGTAATGAATGCCTTCTACATTCCGCACATGGCCGGCATGATCTACGCGATGCCTGGCATGCAGACGACACTGCATGGCGTCTTCAATCAGGAGGGCACCTTCCAGGGCCTTGCCTCGCACTACTCCGGCGCGGGCTTCTCGGGGATGCGCTTCAAGGCGAAGGCCAGCGACTCCACGCAATTCGATGCCTGGGTTGCTGAAGCCCGTGCAGGCGCCGACAAGCTGGACCGCGCCCGCTACTTGGAGCTTGAGCGTCCCACCGAAAATGTCGAGCCTATGACCTTTGCTAGCGTTGATCCGCTGCTCTTCCCGCGTGTCGTCAACATGTGCGTTGAGGATGGCAAGATCTGCATGGCCGAGATGATGGCGCTCGACGCCCAGGGCGGCACGGGTCTCGCCGGCACGGTCAACATGAGCGCCCTGATCTACGACAAGCACGAGCGCCGCGGCATGCGCGAGCCGGTCTTCGGCTGGGAGCCATTCAAGGTCCTCGGTTTCTGCACCATCGAGGAACTCGAGCAGATGCTGACCGCCCAGCCCGCTTCCGCCGATGTGGAACCGATCGTTTCCGGCCCGCTCATGGGACACAACATGCCACAGCCCGCATCGCCCTTCGGCGGGGATGCTGAGCGCTTCATCGCGCTCGTTCGGCAGGCCTCCGGCACTGCGCCGCAACTCTGACAGGATACTGGCATGGCCACCGCAATAGACCATTCCACCACGTTTCTTCTCGGTCGCCTCAATTGGAGTGCGATCCCGACGGATCCCATCGTTCTCTCCACCTTTGTGGTCGTCGCCATCGGCGGTGCCGCAACCGTTGGCGCGCTGACCTATTTCCGCCTCTGGGGCTATCTCTGGCGTGAGTGGTTGACCTCCGTCGATCACAAGAAGATCGGCATCATGTACATCATTCTGGCGCTGGTCATGCTGGTGCGCGGCTTCGCCGATGCCATCATGATGCGCTTGCAGCAGGTGCTGGCCTTCAACGGGTCCGAGGGCTATCTCAACGCCCACCATTACGACCAGATCTTCACGGCTCATGGCGTGATCATGATCTTCTTCGTGGCGATGCCCTTCGTCACGGGTCTGATGAACTACGTCGTGCCGCTGCAGATCGGCGCGCGCGACGTCTCCTTCCCCTTCCTCAACAATTTCTCGTTCTGGATGACCGTCGGCGGCGCCGTGCTGGTGATGGCCTCGCTCTTCGTCGGTGAATTCGCCCAGACGGGTTGGCTCGCCTTCCCGCCTCTGTCGGGCATCGGCTACAGTCCATGGGTCGGGGTCGATTATTACATCTGGGGTCTGCAGATCGCGGGTGTCGGCACGACGCTATCGGGCATCAACCTGCTCGTGACCATCATCAAGATGCGTGCACCGGGCATGACCCTGATGCGTATGCCGGTGTTCACCTGGACCGCGCTCTGCACCAACGTCCTGATCGTCGCGTCCTTCCCGGTCCTGACGATGACGCTGATCCTTCTGACGCTTGACCGCTACGTGGGAACGAACTTCTTCACGAACGATCTCGGCGGCAATCCGATGATGTATATCAACCTCATCTGGATCTGGGGCCACCCGGAAGTCTACATCCTGATCCTGCCGCTCTTCGGCGTCTTCTCGGAGATCACATCGACCTTCTCCGGCAAGCGGCTCTTCGGCTACAGCTCGATGGTCTATGCCACCGTCTGCATCACCATCCTGAGCTACGTGGTCTGGCTGCACCACTTCTTCACGATGGGTTCTGGCGCATCGGTGAACGCCTTCTTCGGCATCACCACGATGATCATCTCGGTGCCAACGGGCGCGAAGATCTTCAACTGGCTCTTCACGATGTATCAGGGCCGGGTCCGCCTCGACCTGCCGATGATGTGGACGATTGCCTTCATGCTGACCTTCACCATAGGCGGCATGACGGGCGTCCTCCTCGCCGTACCGCCGGCCGACTTCGTCTTGCACAACTCGCTCTTCCTCGTGGCGCACTTCCACAACGTCATCATCGGCGGCGTGCTGTTCGGTTGCTTTGCCGCGATCGTCTACTGGTGGCCCAAGGCCTTCGGCTTCAAGCTGAACGTCTTCTGGGGCAAGGTCTCCTTCTGGAGCTGGGTCAGTGGCTTCTGGCTCGCCTTCATGCCGCTCTACGTGCTTGGCCTGATGGGTGTCACCCGCCGCATGCGTGTCTTCGATGATCCGGATCTCAGGATCTGGTTCATCCTGGCAGCCCTCGGTGCGCTGTTGATCGCTATCGGTATTGCTGCCTTCTTCATCCAGATCGCCGTTTCGATCTTGCAGCGGAAGGACAATATGGACGTGACCGGCGACCCCTGGGATGGCCGCACGCTGGAATGGGCGACGTCTTCCCCGCCGCCGGCCTACAACTTCGCCTTCACGCCCGTGGTCCATGATCTCGATGCATGGCACGACATGAAGCAGGTTGGCCAGACGCGCCCGAAGGCACCCTACCTGCCGATCCACATGCCGCGTTACACCGGCACAGGTGTTATCCTGTCAGCACTGGCGACGCTCTGCGGCTTCGCCCTGGTCTGGTACATATGGTGGCTGGCAGCCCTGTCCTTCCTCGCGATCATTGCCGTCTCGATCGCCCATACCTTCAACTATGACCGGGATTACTATGTCCCCGTCGACGAGGTCGAGCGTGTCGAAAAGGCCCGTGACCGCGAACTGGCCAGCGTAGGAGCGTGAAGACCGTGAGCACCGTCACCCACACCGATACGCCTGCCGTCTATTGGGAAACCGAGCCGCATCATCATCCGGAAGGCGCGTCCACGCGTCTCGGCTTCTGGATCTACCTGATGAGCGACTGCCTGATGTTCGCGGTCCTCTTCGCCGTTTTCGCCGTGGTCGGCCAGAGCTATGCGGCCGGCCCCGGCCCCAAGGTTCTGTTCGATCTGACGCTGATTGCCATCAACACCGGTTTCCTGCTGGTCTCCTCGATCACCTTCGGCTTTGCGATGCTGGCCATGTATGAGGGCCGTCAGGCCCGCATGCAGATCTGGCTGGCCGTCACGCTGCTGCTGGGCCTCGCCTTCCTGGCGCTCGAAATCTATGAGTTCCACCACCTGATCGAACTCGGCGCCGGCCCGCAGCGGTCTGCCTTCCTGTCGGCCTTCTTCGCGCTCGTCGGCACGCATGGCCTGCACGTGCTGTTCGGCTGTATCTGGCTCGTTACTCTCATGGTCCAGATCAACCAAAAGGGCCTGATCCCGGCAAACACCCGCCGCATGGAATGCCTGAGTATGTTCTGGCACTTCCTTGATGTCATCTGGATCGGGGTTTTCACCTTCGTCTATCTCCTGGGGATGATCTGATGTCCAAACCTTCCATCCAGCCCCACGGCCATCACGACCAGGGCCACGGTCACGACAATACCGGCCATGATCACGGCAGCTACCGCTCGTATCTGACGGGCTTTGTGCTGGCCGCGATCCTGACGATCATTCCCTTTGCCGTGGTCATGAGCGGCGGCTTCGAAAGCCGCGTGCTTACAGCGGTGACGGTGATCGGCTTCGCCGTCGTGCAGATTCTCGTTCATATGGTGTATTTCCTGCACATGAACACCCGCTCCGACGAGGGCTGGACCATGCTTTCGATGATCTTCACGATCATCGTCGTGGTCATCATGATCGCCGGATCGGTCTGGGTCATGTACAACCTGAACACCAACATGATGCCGACAATGGATCACGAGAGCTTCCAGGGCTTCGGCTCCTGAAGAGATCGGCAAGGCAATGACCGAGGCGCGCAGACCATGGTGGTTCATTGGACTGGGCGTCCTCGCCATCGGCCTGCTCGTTGGCCTTGGCGTCTGGCAGCTCCAGCGCCTGCAATGGAAGACGGCTCTCATCGAACGCGTCGAGGCGGGGCTTGTGGCCCCGCCGGTCTCCGCACCGGGTCCCGATACCTGGGCTCAGGTGACCTTCGACACATCAGAGTATCGCCGCATCGAAGTGCGCGGCCGTTATCTGCCCGTAGACGACCTCCTGGTGAAGGCCGTGACCTCGCGCGGATCCGGTTTCTGGGTGATGACGCCCTTTGAGACGGATGACGGCTGGCGCCTCTTCATCAACCGCGGCTTCGTGCCCGATGACCGGACCTCCGTCGCAGACAGGCCGAGACCTGAGGCTGAGCAGAGGGTGGCAGGGCTCCTGCGCATCACCCAGCCGGGCGGTGCCTTTCTCCGCGACAACGACCCCGCGGGCAATCGATGGTTCTCCCGTGATACGGTCGCCATGGCTGAGGCCCTCGGGCTCGCAGAGGTCGCACCCTATTTCATCGATGCCGATCAACAGGGCGATGGCATGCCGGTCGGCGGGCTGACGGTGGTTTCCTTCCCCAACAAGCATTTCGGCTATGCCATGACCTGGTTCGGCCTGGCGGCGGTCTTCGCCTATCTGCTCTATCGCGCCACGCGACCTGACGCGGTCGAGCGGTAATTTTCGGCCAAGCCGTCACGACACTTCGTATCGGCTGGCAAGGGCAGTCGACAGCTGGGCGGCGAACCGTGCGGCGGCGACCGGAAGGGTTCTTCCGCGCAACTGCCCCATATAGAGCACGCCCGCCGGCACATCGCGCTTGTCGAGCGGGCGCGTGATCATCTCGCCCGTCATCGTATGGTCCGAAAGCCCGATCGGGATTTGGAAGGTGATGATGTTCTCCGCGACCGCATGGTTGCGCAGGAATTCGAAACTGTCGGATTCGATCACCGGTTCCAGTCGATGTGAGGATTTCTGCGCTGCCATGTCCATCAAGTGGCGCACGCCAAAGGGGGCCGTCGGCAGCGAATATGGGTAGCCGAGGCAGTCGCTCAGCCGGATGGTGTCCTTGGTTGCCAGAGGATGATGCGGTGCCATCACCACATGCACCGGCTGATGCACCCGGATCAGCGTCATGAAATCCGCCATACGCACCGGCTCGAAGACGATCGCCAGATCCGCCGAATGATCGACCAGCGACTGCTCCGCCGCCTGCCGGTCGCGCAGATGCACGCCGAAGGTCACCGCCGGATGGTCCTTTCGATAGTGAGCGATCTGATGCGGCAGGAAATAGGGCAGGAGCGCCTGGCTGCAGGCGATCGACACATGACCACGCCTGACGCCAGAGAGGTCGGCGATCTGTGAGCGTACCCGCTCCATGTCGGAGATCTGGTTGCGGATGTGATGGATCAGGATCTCGCCGGCGCTCGACAACCGAACCCCATGCGGCAGCCGCTCGAAGACCGGCACGCCAAGTTCCTCTTCCAGCGCGAGGATGCGCCGATTGAGCGCCGTCGATGTGATTGCCAGCGATTCGGCCGCCCCACGAATGGAGCCGGCCTTGGCAACGGCATCGATATAACGCAGCGAAGTCAGATGGCGCATGCGACGGCTCTCCGGGTGATGCAAAATTTGCAGCGGCTCGCGCAAAACTTAGCACAAGACAGAAGCGGCGCCATATGGGTTACTCAAAGGTGAACGCGGAGCGCCATCAATAATCAGGGGAACCAGCGCCCGCCCGACTGTTCGCCGTCCATACCGTGATCTGGGAGATCCTTCATGAGCCAGTTTCTTATGCCGAGCCGCCGCCAGTTTCTGCGCCAGTCAGCCGGCCTCGCCGGCCTTGCCGCCGCAAGCAGCGTGCTTCCCTTCGACATCGCCCGCGCCGCAGGCCTGACCGTCGGCTTCATCTATGTCGGCCCGAAGGATGACTTCGGCTACAACCAGGCCCATGCCGAAGGCGCTGCCGCGATCAAGGCAATCGAGGGCGTGACCGTGGTCGAGGAAGAACAGGTACCGGAAACGGTCGACGTCCAGAAGACCATGGAGAGCATGATCAACTTCGACGGGGCGACGCTGCTCTTCCCGACCTCCTTCGGCTATTTCGACCCCCATATCCTGACCATGGCGCCGAAATATCCCAATGTCCGTTTTGAACATTGCGGCGGCCTCTGGACGCCGGACAAGCCCGCCAATACCGGCTCCTATTTCGGCTATATCGGCATGGGCCAGTATCTGAACGGCATCGTTGCCGGTCACATGACCAAGACCAAGAAGATCGGCTTCGTCGCGGCAAAGCCCATTCCGCAGGTCCTGCTCAACATCAACTCCTTCCTGCTCGGCGCCCGAGCCGTGGATCCCACGATCACCTGCCAGGTCATCTTCACCGGTGAATGGTCGCTCGCCGTCAAGGAAGCGGAAGCCACAAACGCACTCGCCGACCAGGGCGTCGACGTCGTCACCTGCCATGTCGACGGCCCGAAGGTCGTCATGGAAACCGGCGCCGGCCGCGGCATGTTCCTCTGCGGCTACCACGCCAACCAGAGCCCGCTGGCGCCCGAGAAGTATCTGACCGGCGCCGAGTGGAACTGGTCCAAGGTCTATACCGACATGGTCAACACGACGTTGGCCGGCGGCACCATTGACAACTTCGTCCGTGGCGGCCTTGCCGAAGGCTTCGTCAAGATGAGCCCGCTCGGCCCGGCGGTCACCGAACCGGCACGCAAGCAGTTCGACGCGACCCTTGCCGAAATCCTCAAGGGCGGCTTCTCGGTCATCAAGGGACCGCTCAAGGACAACAAGGGCAATGTCATCGCGACCGAGGGACAGGCCTTCGCCGAGACGGATGTTGCGCTCGAAAGCATGAGCTACCTCGTCGAGGGCGTCGTCGGATCCACGTCTTAAGCATCCGGGAGGGGCATGCCATGAGTGCACCGGCGGATCTCGCAAGCCAGGGCCTGGCCAGACGCAGTCTCTCGCTCGAGACGGTTCTGCGTTGGCTCGACCCGCTTTTCCTGCCATTGGCAGCGCTGCTCGCCGGCATGCTCCTCTTTGCCGTCTTTCTGCTCCTGATCGGCACGTCGCCGATCGAGTTCTACACCCTCGTCTACAAGGCGGGCTTCGGCACGTCCTTCTCCTGGACCAACACGCTTGCCCGTGCGGCACCCCTTCTTCTCGCAGCCCTCTGCGTCGCCCTGCCGGCCCGGCTTGGTCTCGTGGTGATCGGCGGGGAGGGGGCGATCGTGCTGGGCGGTGTCGGCGCCGGTGCAATCGCCATGCTGGCACCTAGCATGCCGGGTCCGGTGGGGATCCTCGCCATGATGATCACAGGAGCGCTCGTCGGCGCCATCTGGATCGGCGGCATCGGGGCTCTCAGGCATTTCCGCGGGGTCAATGAGACGATCTCCAGCCTGCTGCTCGCCTATATCGCGATCGCGCTCATGAACCATCTGGTCGAAGGACCGCTGCGCGACCCCGCCAGCCTCAACAAGCCCTCCACGGCACCCCTGCCGGAACTCTACCGGATCGGCGAAATCCCCGGCATCGGTGTGCACTGGGGGCTCGCGGCCGGCATCATCGCCTGCATCCTTTGCTGGGTGCTGATCGAAAAGACGACCTTCGGATTTGCGGCGCGCATTGTCGGCGGAAACTTGAGGGCCGCCCAGGTGCAGGGTCTGCCGGCAGGCCTGCTGATGATCGGCTTTACAGCGCTAGGTGGGTCATTGGCCGGTCTCGCCGGCACCTTCGAGGTCGCCGCCGTCCATGGCTCGGCCAATGCCTCGCTTGCCGGCGGTTATGGCTATACCGGCATCCTCATCGCCTTCCTCGCCCGTCACAACTGTCTGGCGATCATCCCAGCCACACTGCTCTTTGCCGGCTTCGAGGCGTCGAGCGGCCTCGTCCAGCGAAGGCTCGACCTGCCGGATGCGACCATCGTGGTCTTCCAGGGCATGATCTTCATTGCCATCCTCTTGTCCGACGCGTTCCGTGATCGGATCACGCTGGAAGGCCTTCTGCTGAAGGGAAAGCGCGCATGACGGATATCGGTCTCTGGGGCGTGCCCCTTGCCATCCTCGGCGGCGCGATCCGTGTCTCCACCCCCTTCATCTTCGTCAGCATCGGTGAATGCCTGACAGAACGCTCCGGCCGCATCAATCTCGGCCTCGAAGGCACGCTCGTCTTCGGCGCCATGAGCGGCTATGCCGTCGCCTATCATACCGGTTCCGCCTGGGCGGGCACGCTCGCGGCGGCAGTCTCAGGTCTACTCTTCGGTCTCCTGCACGGCTGGATCTGCAAGTTCCCGAAGGTGAACGACATCGCGATCGGCATCGCCCTGATGATCTTCGGCTCGGGCCTCGCCTTCTTCTTCGGCAAGCCCTACGTTCAGCCCGTCGCCCCCGATCTGCCGTCGATACCGCTCGGTTTCTGGTCGGATATCCCGCAGGTCCAGGCGGCCCTCAACGTCAACGTCCTCTTCCTCGTCGGCATCGCACTCGCCTTCCTCGCCGCCTGGGTTCTGAAAAACACGCGCGTCGGCCTCACCATCCGCGTCGCCGGTGACAGCGCCGATGCGGCCCGTGCGCTTGGGATCAATGTCAACCGCGTGCGCCTCTGGTCGACGGCGGTGGGCGGCGCCATGGCCGGCGTCGGCGGTGCCTATCTCTCGCTATTTTATCCGGGCAGCTGGAACGAAGGCATTTCCTCAGGCCAGGGCCTGATGGCCGTTGCCCTCGTCATTTTCGCCCGCTGGAACCCGGTCCATTGCCTCTATGCCTCGCTGCTCTTCGGCGGCGCAGGGGCGTTGGGGCCCGCCCTTCAATCGGTCGGCGTCACCCAGGGCTACTACCTCTTCTACGCAGCGCCTTACGTGCTCACCCTTGGCCTTCTGATCGCGATCAGTTCGCGCAGCCGGGCCATGGTCTCGGCCCCGGGCGAACTCAGCATCACCAAATAGGAGCAGGATCCATGAACGGACTTGGCGGTCTCAATAAGTCGCCCGAGGGGGTGGTCATCGGCCTCGTGCAGCTGCAATTGCCGAACACGGTGACGCGGGCCGATCTCGCAGCCCAGACCGACAAGGTCGTCGGCATGGTCGCCAAGGCGCGCCGCAACATCGCCGGAATGGATCTCGTCGTCTTCCCGGAATATGCCCTGCACGGCCTGTCGATGGACACCAACCCGGAGATCATGTGCCGGATGGATGGTCCGGAAGTCGCAGCCTTCAGAGAGGCCTGCCGCGGCAACCGCATCTGGGGCTGCTTTTCGATCATGGAATACAATCCGGGCGGCAATCCGTGGAACACCGGTCTTGTTATCGATGACCAGGGCGAGATCAGGCTCTATTACCGCAAGCTCCATCCCTGGGTGCCGGTCGAACCCTGGGAACCCGGCGATCTCGGAATTCCCGTCATCGAAGGCCCGAAGGGCTGCAAGCTCTCGCTGATCATCTGCCACGACGGCATGTTCCCGGAAATGGCCCGCGAGGCAGCCTATAAAGGCGCCGAAATCATGCTGCGCACGGCGGGTTACACCGCCCCAATGCGTGAGGCCTGGCGCTTCACCAACCAGTCCAATTCCTTCTGTAATCTGATGGTCACCGCCAATGTCTGCATGTGCGGATCTGACGGCACCTTCGATTCCATGGGCGAGGGCATGATCGTCAATTTCGACGGCAGCATTATCGCCCACGGCACGTCCGGTAGACCGGATGAGATCATCACGGCGGAAGTCCGCCCCGATCTCGTTCGCGAGGCGCGCCGGGTCTGGGGTGTCGAAAACAACATCTACCAGCTCGGCCATCGCGGCTTTTCGGCCGTGGCCGGCGGTGCAGGCGATTGCCCCTACACCTTCATGCAGGATCTGGTCGCGAACAAGTACCGCCTGCCCTGGGAAGACGAAGTCCAGGTGACCGACGGTACATCCTGCGGCTTCCCGAAACCCGTGCGCCTCTATGGCGAGATCAACAAGGAGGCGGCGGAATGACGACCATCAAGGCAAATCCCTATCTCTGGCCCTATAACGGCGATCTCCGTCCTGAGAACACCGCGCTCATCATCATCGACATGCAGACCGATTTCTGCGGCGTCGGCGGTTATGTCGACAAGATGGGCTACGACCTCTCGCTCACCCGCGCGCCGATCGAGCCGATCAAGAAGGTGCTCTCCGCCATGCGGGCCAAGGGCTACCACATCATCCACACCCGCGAGGGCCATCGCCCTGATCTTTCCGACCTGCCGCCGAACAAGCGCTGGCGCTCGCAGCAGATTGGCGCCGGCATCGGCGATGCGGGTCCCTGCGGTCGCATTCTCGTACGCGGCGAACCGGGCTGGGAAATCATCGACGAACTGGCGCCCCTGCCGGGCGAAGCGATCATCGACAAGCCGGGCAAGGGCTCTTTCTGCGCCACCGATCTCGAACTCATCCTGCGCACCCGCGGCATCGAGAACATCGTCCTGACCGGCATCACCACCGATGTCTGTGTGCACACGACAATGCGCGAGGCCAATGACCGTGGCTTCGAATGCGTCATCCTTGAGGACTGCTGCGGCGCGACTGATCCCGGCAACCACGCCGCCGCCATCAAGATGGTCAAGATGCAGGGCGGCGTCTTCGGCTCCGTCTCCGACAGCGAAAAGCTCGTGGACGCTCTGCCATGAGGGTCCCGGCGCAAGAGTTCAAAGCACCCGATCACGCCATGTCGGTGGAAACCGTCGGCATGACCATGCGCTTCGGCAGCTTCACGGCGCTCAACGATGTTTCAATCCGTGTCGCCGCCGGCTCCTTCCATGTGTTGCTTGGCGAAAACGGCGCGGGAAAGTCGACCCTCGTCAAATGCATGATGGGCTTCTACAAGCCGACGTCGGGCCAGATGATGGTCGAAGGCCTGGAAGTCGAGATCCCCGATCCCCGTGCCGCCCATGATCTCGGACTCGGCATGGTCTATCAGCATTTCACGCTCGTTCCCTCGCTCACCGCAGCCGAAAACCTCGTCATCAGCCGGGCGGACGCACCGGCGCTGATCGACTGGAAGAAGGAGCGCCAGGCGCTCTCCGCCTTCATGGACCGCATGCCCTTCTCCGTGCCGCTCGACATACCCGTCGGCCGGCTCGCTGCCGGCGAGAAGCAGAAGCTGGAACTCCTGAAGCAGCTCTATCTCGGCCGCCGTTTCCTGATCCTCGATGAGCCCACCTCGGTTCTGACACCGGCGGAAGCCGACGAATTGCTCGGCATGGTCAGGGGGCTGACGAGTGCCGGCGAACTCACCTGCCTGATGATCAGCCACAAGTTCCGCGAAGTGACCGCCTTTGCCGACGAGGTCTCGATCCTGAGACGCGGCGAATATGTCGGCGGCGGCAAGGTCTCCGATCTCTCGACCTCCGACATGGCGGCGATGATGATCGGCGAAAAGGAGCTGGTGAAGCCGGCCGCCCGCGTCGCCTACCAGGGTGTGCCCGTCCTCTCCGTCTCCGGCGTCAGGGCCCCTGATCGCTCCGGCCTGAAGACCATCGACATCGCCGATCTCACCGTGAAATCCGGCGAGATCGTCGGCATCGCCGGCATCTCCGGCAATGGACAGATGGAGCTGATGGAGATCCTGACCGGCCAGCGGCCGCTGGAAAAGGGCGAGATCCGGGTCAAGGCGGAGCCCTATCACGCACGCCGCGACGAAGCCCGCAAACTCAACGTCCGCTATCTGCCCGAAGAGCCCTTGAAGAACGCCTGCGCGCCGCGCATGACGGTGGCCGAAAACATCTTCTTCCGGGACTTTGACTTCACCGCAGGGCGCGCCCAGTTCTGGCTCGATGGCAGCCGCATGCTCGAACAGGCGGGCCATCTGGTCGGCGAGTACAAGGTCAAGACGGCCTCGCTCCAGTCCCCGATTGCCTCGCTCTCCGGCGGCAATGTGCAGCGCGCGGTTCTTGCCCGCGAGCTCACCGGCGACGTCGATCTTCTGATCATCACCAATCCCTGCTTCGGGCTCGATTTCTCGGCTGTCGCCGAAATCCGCGCCCGCATCATGGCCGCAAGGAATGCCGGAGCCGCAGTTCTTCTTATCTCAGAAGACCTCGACGAAATTCTCCAGCTCTCCGACCGGATCCTGGTGATGTCGGAAGGGCATATCGCGTATGAGACCCCAGCCGCAAACGCCGATATCGGCGAGATCGGCCGGCACATGGCAGGACATCACTGATGGCAATCATCAAGGCGCGTCCCTTCGACTTCGACCTCGATCGGGACCATGCGGCCCTCATCATCATCGACATGCAGCGCGACTTCGTCGAGCCCGGCGGTTTCGGCGAAACACTGGGCAACAAGGTGGCTCTTCTGCAGGCGATCATTCCGGCAACGGCACTCCTCCTCGCCGCCTTCCGCGCTGCCGGCCTGCCCGTCATCCACACCCGCGAATGCCATCGTCCCGATCTTTCCGATTGCCCGCCGGCCAAGCGCGAGCGCGGCAAGCCGTCTCTGCGCATCGGCGATCCCGGCCCCATGGGCCGCATCCTTATTTCCGGCGAACCCGGTGCCGACATCATTCCGGAGCTCTATCCGGTGGAAGGCGAAATCGTGCTCGACAAACCCGGCAAGGGCGCCTTCTACGCCACGCCCCTCGGAGAAATCCTGGCCGCGCGGAAGATCAGTCAGCTGGTTTTCGCAGGCGTCACCACCGAAGTCTGCGTCCAGACCACCATGCGCGAGGCCAATGATCGCGGCTTCGAATGCCTGCTCGCGACGGATGCCACGGAAAGCTATTTCCCAGAATTCAAGAAGGCGGCCATCGACATGATCACCGCACAAGGAGCCCTCGTCGGCTGGGCGGCAACCGTGGAAGAAATCGTAGAGGTGCTCGATGTCTGAAGCCTTGAGTTTTCCGGATTTCCTGCGCGGTGGCTGGCAGCATTGCCAGTTCGAGTATTTTCGCGAGGGTGTCGAGATCTGCCGTTTGGTGACAGGCGAGCCCGAAGTGGCGCTATTGCGCTACGCCGCCGGCGCCTCGGTCCCCCGCCACCTTCACCAGGGCCTTGAGACCATCCTTGTGCTCGATGGGTCCCAGAGCGATGAATTCGGCCACTATCCGAAGGGGTCGCTGATCGCCAATCCTGAGGGTACAACGCATTCGGTGTCGTCGGAGGAGGGTTGCGTCGTGCTCATCCAATGGACGAAGCCGGTCAAGATCCTCTGAACTCTGTTGCCGGCTAAGTTTCTAACGCCCGGATAACTCAGTAGGAGCTTTCCAGGCTATAGCGGCTGCCCGGATAAAGCAGCCTCACCGCCGTGACCAGCCGGTCGCCGGACCAGGTCCGACGCCGAACCAGAAGGCAGGGTTCGGACCTGGCGATCGCCAGCAACCGGCATTCCCAGGGTTGCGGCAACACCGCCTCGACGAACTGCTCGGCGCGTGAGATCGGCGCAATTCCGCTCAGATAGGCATTGGGCGTGATCGCCCGAAAATCCTGGTCGAGATAGGCAGGCGCAAGCTCAGCATGTACAAAGCGATCTTCCAGCTGGATCGGCAGATCGTCTTCCTTGTGCACGATGACCGAATGAAAAGCCGATGTGCCGGCCTCCACTTCCAGCCTATCAGCCAGATCGTGATCGCAGACTTCTGCCTGCATCAGCACGATCTCGACGGAATGCTGGCCGCCGCGCTCGGCGATCTCCTCGGCGATGTTGCGCACGTCGCTGACATTGGCCCGGCGCTTCTTCGGCGCAACGAAGGAGCCGCGCCCCTGGACCCGCACGATGACGCCTTCGCTGGCCAGTTCTCTCAGCGCCCGATGCGCCGTCATCCGGCTGACCCCCAGCATCTCGACGAGCTCGTTTTCAGAGGGGATACGAAAATTGATCGGCCATTCGCCCCGCTCGATCCGCGCCTTGATCTCCGCCTTCATCTGCTCGTAAAGCGGCGTATCCTGACCTTCCTCGGGAAGCGCAAAGCCTGGTTGATCATCGGACATGCTGGTCGATCCTGCTGGTGGCGAAGCGAATATGTTCTCGCGGCGCGGCGGTCATTCACTTATCGGCTCAGGCCTTGTCGAGGCAACCGGTTCAAGACCAGATCCCTGATCGGCCACGGCAGACACCTCGATGACGTAAAGGGCACAATCCGCCCCGAGAGGCTCGACGGCGATTTCGAATGGTATCTCGTCACCGATGAGGACGTCGCCGAGCCCAACATCCGATCGCATGCTATCGATCTTAACCACAGCATCGCCGCGAAACACGATCGCGACGGTGTCGCCGGACACCGAAAGGGTCTGCGCGGCTGACACGGCGATCTTCGTCATGCGATGGACGAAAACCCCGCGACGGCTCATCATGTTGAGATCAAGCGTTTCTCCTCCGAGGCAATCCGCCTGAACCTCCGCATCGCCGGAAAACACGAAGGGAGGCGAGCCCACGACAAGCGGCACCTCCCGCCTCCCATCGACTGTCAACTGCATGCCGTCGCCCTGGAGAACGGCAATCGTTCTGTCGATCCCGGCAAAGACCGAGAACGGACCGGAGGTTCCGACGGTTGCCAGGCTGATTCGCCAGTCGAACCCGCCGGAGCCATCCGAAGCAGGCCGGGAGATCACCTCGCGGGTGATCCCCAACCCGTTTTTCCAAGGCATCGTCAGGTGCTCGTCGAAGCGCTGGATGCGGATGCACATGGGCTCATTCGTTCCTCTCAGTTGCCAAGGATGCCGGGCAGGCGCAGGCCCTTTTCCTTGGCGCAATCGAGCGCGATGTCATAGCCCGCATCGGCATGCCGCATCACGCCGGTCGCCGGATCGTTCCAGAGCACCCGCTCCAGCCTGCGGGCGGCATCGTCAGTACCATCCGCGCAGATAACCATGCCGGAATGCTGGGAAAAGCCCATCCCGACACCGCCGCCGTGATGCAGCGAGACCCAGGTCGCACCGGAGGCGCAGTTCAGAAGCGCGTTCAAAAGCGGCCAGTCGGACACGGCATCGGAACCGTCCTTCATCGCTTCCGTCTCGCGGTTGGGCGAGGCGACCGAACCGGAATCGAGATGGTCACGACCGATGACGACGGGTGCCTTGAGCTCGCCGTTGCGGACCATCTCGTTGAAGGCAAGGCCGAGCTTGTGGCGATCGCCGAGGCCGACCCAGCAGATGCGGGCTGGCAGCCCCTGGAAGGCGATGCGCTCGCGCGCCATGTCCAGCCAGTTGTGCAGATGTTTGTTGTCGGGCAGCAGCTCCTTCACCTTGGCATCGGTCCTGTAGATATCCTCCGGATCACCCGAAAGTGCGGCCCAGCGGAACGGGCCGATGCCGCGGCAGAAGAGCGGGCGGATATAGGCCGGCACGAAGCCGGGGAAGGCGAAGGCATTCTCGAAGCCTTCTTCTTTGGCGACCTGGCGAATGTTGTTGCCATAGTCGAGCGTCGGAATGCCCCTGTTCCAGAAGTCGACCATCGCCTGCACATGGGTCTTCATCGAAGCGCGGGCGGCGACTTCCACCGCCTTCGGATCGCTCTCCTGTTTCGCCCGCCATTCGGCGACCGTCCAGCCGAGTGGCAGATAGCCGTGGATGGGATCATGGGCCGAGGTCTGGTCGGTGACGATGTCGGGGCGCACGCCGCGACGCACGAGTTCCGGGAAGATCTCGGCGGCATTGCCGACGAGGCCGACGGATTTCGCTTCGCCCGCCTTGGTCCACTGGTCGATCAGGGCAAGCGCCTCGTCCAGCGTATGCGCCTTGGCATCGACGTAACGGGTGCGCAGACGGAAATCGATGCGGGTCTCGTCGCATTCGACGGCAAGGCAGCAGGCGCCGGCCATGACGGCGGCGAGCGGCTGGGCGCCACCCATGCCGCCCAGACCACCCGTCAGGATCCACTTGCCCTTGAGATTGCCGTTATAGTGCTGGCGCCCGGCCTCCACGAAGGTCTCATAGGTGCCCTGCACGATGCCTTGGGTGCCGATATAGATCCACGAGCCGGCGGTCATCTGGCCGTACATGGCCAGCCCCTTTTTATCCAGCTCGTTGAAGTGATCCCAGGTCGCCCAGTGCGGCACGAGGTTGGAATTGGCAATGAGCACGCGCGGTGCGTCCTTGTGGGTGCGGAACACGCCGACCGGCTTGCCCGACTGCACGATCAGCGTCTCCTCTTCGGTGAGCGTCTTCAGCGTCTCGACGATCCGGTCGAAATCATCCCAGGTGCGCGCCGCCCGGCCGATACCGCCATAGACGACCAGTTCATGCGGCCGCTCGGCGACATCAGGGTCGAGATTGTTCATCAGCATCCGGAGCGGCGCTTCCGTCATCCAGCTCTTGGCCGAGAGTTCGGTTCCGGTTGCGGCGCGGACGTCGCGGATATTGTGTCTGGGATTGCTCATGGTCCTCGCTCCTCAGCGTTTCAGTTCGAGCGCGATGGCTTCGATTGATGTCAGAATGATCTTGAGATGATGTCGCAGCGCCTCGGCCTTCCCGGCGTCATAGGCGAAGGGTGGTGCTTCGGTGGCGAGATGGGTGACCTGCGCCAGTTCCATCTGAATGGCGTGCACGCCGCTCTCCGGCTGTCCGTAATGCCGCGTCGTCCAGCCGCCCTTGAAGCGCCCATTGACCACCGACGTGTAGCCCTCGGCCCGACCGGCGATCTCGGCTGCGGTTTTCTCGATCCTGGCATTGCAGGTGCGGCCCATATCCGTGCCGATGTTGAAATCCGGCAGAGGTCCTTCGAACAGGAAGGGAATGAGCGAACGGATCGAGTGGCAGTCATACAGCACCGCCACGCCATGGATCGCCTTTACGCGCTCGATCTCGGCTTTCAGCGCCGCATGATAGGGCGCATGGAAGCCTGCCAGCCGCTCGGCGATATCGTCGCTCGTTGGCTCTTCCCCGCTCTTCCAGATGGCGACACCGTCGAAATCCGTTTCCGGCACAAGGCCCGTCGTGTTCTGTCCCGGATAGAGGCTCACGCCATCAGGGTCGCGGTTCGCATCGATCACGTAGCGATGGAAGGTCGCCCGGACCGTCGTCGCATCCGGCAACAACCCGGCATAGAGGTCGTGGATGTGCCAGTCGGTATCGGCCAGCAGTCTGCCGTTGTCATTGAGGCGATCCCAGATCGCGGGCGGCACATCCGTGCCCGTATGCGGGAAGGCGAGAATGACGGGGGAGGTGCCTTGGTTGATTTCGAAGACCGGCATCATTGCAAACCTCCTCTGCAGGAGGCTGTGATACCCCCCTCTGGTCTGCCGACCATCTCCCCCTCAAGGGGGGAGATCGATCTGCGGCAAGGCCGGAATGACCATCTGCCCGTGGAGTTGGCGGCATGCAGAGCTGCCTCAACGAGGTAGGAAGAGAGCGTCTTGCCGATCTCCCCCCTTGAGGGGGAGATGCCCGGCAGGACAGAGGGGGGTACCATGATTGCCAACATCACGTTCACCCCTCCAGACCCGGCAACAACCAGGCGGACACGGCCGAAACCAGCGTCCCGTCAGCAACCAGGCGACCGGCAGCCTCAAGATCCGGCGCCATGTAGCGGTCCTCCTCCAGGGTGGCGACGTGGGCACGCAGGATGGAGATCACGTTCTGCAGTTCCGGGCTCGTCGTCAGGGGCGCGCGGAATTCCACGCCCTGCGCTGCCGTCAGAGCCTCGATACCGATGATCGAGAAGAGGTTGTCCGTCATTTGCAGCAGGCGCCGTGCGCCGTGGCAGGCCATGGAGACATGGTCTTCCTGATTGGCCGAGGTCGGGGTCGAATCGACCGAGGCCGGATGCGCCATCTGCTTGTTTTCGCTCATCAGCGCCGCCGACGTCACCTCCGCGATCATCAGACCGGAATTGAGGCCCGGCTTCTTGGCGAGGAAGGCCGGCAGCCCGTAGGACAGGGCCGGATCGACCAGCAACGCGATGCGACGTTGTGCAATGGCGCCGATTTCGCAGACGGCAATCGCAATCTGGTCGGCGGCAAAGGCCACCGGTTCCGCATGGAAGTTGCCACCCGAGACGACGCTCATGTCGGAAAGCACGAGCGGATTGTCGGTGACGGCATTCGCTTCGATTTCAAGGGTACGGCCCGTCATGCGCAACAGGTCGAGGCAGGCGCCATCGACCTGCGGCTGGCAGCGGATGCAATAGGGGTCCTGCACCCGCTCGTCGCCTTCCAGATGGCTTTCCCGGATGACGGAGCCGGCCAGTAGGCCGCGCAGAGCCGCTGCCGTATCGATCTGGCCCTTGTGGCCACGGAGCGTATGAATGTCGGCGGTGAAGGGGGCCGACGAGCCCATCGCGGCATCGGTCGAGAGCGCGCCGGTGATCAGTGCCGCCTGTGCGGCCCTATGGGCGCGGAACAGGCCGGCTAGCGCGAGCGCCGTGGAGGCCTGCGTACCGTTGATCAGGGCCAGGCCTTCCTTGGCCGCCAGCACGACGGGCTTTAGCCCCGCCCGCTTCAGCGCCTCGGCGCCGGAAAGCCGTTCGCCCTCAAAGAAGGCCTCCGCCTCGCCCATCATCACGGCTGCCATATGGGCGAGCGGCGCAAGATCGCCCGATGCGCCGACGGAGCCCTTTTCGGGAATGAGCGGGGTGACGCCCTTGTCCAGCATGCCCTCGATCAGCCGCACCAGGTCCAGGCGGACGCCGGAGGCACCGCGACCGAGCGAGATCAGCTTCAGCGCCATGATCAGACGCACGATGTTGGCACCAAGCGGCTGGCCCACGCCGCAGCAATGCGAGAGGATCAGATTGCGCTGCAGTGTCTCCGTGTCGGCCGCATCGATTTTGATCGAGGCGAGTTTGCCGAAGCCGGTATTGATGCCGTAGACCGGTTCGTTGCCGGCGGCGATTTCCGCGATGCGCGCGGCAGCTTTCTCGATACCGGCATCGAAGCTGCGGTCGAGTACGGCACTCTCGCTGCTCCAGTAGATCTGCGCGAGTTCGGCGAGAGAGACACGGCCGGGGTGAAGCGTAATGGTCACGACAGAATTCCTTTGGCGATGTGGCCGTTCCAGATGCGTAGGTAGAGCGGATTGAAGCCGATGCGGTAGACGAGCTCCGCCGGGCTCTCGACCGACCAGATGGCAAGGTCGGCCTGCTTGCCGACCTCGATGGTGCCGACCGTATCGAGACGCCCCAGCGCGCGGGCGGCATTGCGGGTCACGCCGAGAAGGCATTCCTCGACCGTCATGTGAAACAGCGTGGCGGCCATGTTCATGGTCAGCAGCAGGGAGGTCAGCGGCGAGGTGCCGGGATTGCAGTCCGTGGCAAGCGCCATGGCCGTTCCATGTTTGCGGAAGACCTCGACCGGCGGCTTCTTCGTCTCACGGATGAAGTAATAGGCGCCGGGCAAAAGCACCGCGACGGTTCCGGCCCGGGTCATCGCAGAAGCGCCGGCTTCATCGGTGTATTCCAGGTGGTCGGCTGACAGCGCCCGGTATTCGGCGGCAAGCGCTGCCCCTTGCAGGTTCGACAGCTGGTCAGCATGCAGTTTCACCGGCAGTCCGAGAGATTTCGCCGCATCGAAGACAATCCGCATCTCCTCAGGCGAAAAGGCGATGCCTTCGCAAAAGCCGTCCACCGCGTCGACCAGTCCTTGCTCCTGGGCAGCCTTGAGCCCCGGCAGCACGACGTCTTCGATGAAGTCGCGATTGCGCCCCTTGTAGTCGGCAGGCGTTGCATGGGCGCCGAGATAGGTTGTGGTGATGGCGACCGGACGCTTGTCGGCGAGCTGCCGGGCGGCACGCAGCATCTTGAGCTCGTCTTCGACGGTGAGCCCGTAGCCGGATTTGACCTCGACGGTTGTCACACCCTCGGCGATCAGCGCATCGAGCCGGGGAAGCGTTTGCGCGACAAGATCCGCCTCGCTCGCCTCCCGCACCTGGCGCACCGACGAGACGATGCCGCCGCCGGCGCGTGCGATTTCCTCGTAGGAAGCGCCGGCAAGACGCATCTCGAATTCTCGTGCCCGATTGCCGGCATGCACCAGATGCGTATGGCAATCGATCAGGCCCGGCGTCACCCAGCGACCCTCGCAGTCCATGACCTCGGCGCCAGCGGGTATTGCGATCTCGCTCGCCTCTCCGACGGCAACGATCCGCCCGCCCTCGATCATCACCCTGCCATTCTCGACCACACCGAGCCCTAGCCGGTCGGGCGCAATGGTCGCCAGTCGTGCATTGGTGAGGATAGTCGTCATGCGTCCTCGCTCTCCGACCAGGCGGCCGTCGTCTTCAGGAGTGTCCGGATCTGCCGGATGTCGCCGTTCAGGGGCCGATCGTCGCGGTAGAAGGGCACCGCGTGACGAACCCGCTCGTAGATCCTTTGCGTCATCGCAGCCTTGGCCGCCTCGGAAGACTGCAGGTCATGGGCCTGCGCAGCGGCGGTCAGTTCGATGGCGAGCACCGTCTCGAGATTGTCGAGGATGGCGAGCGCCTTGGCCGCAGCCGGCGTCGCATGGGTGAGAATGTCTTCCTGCAGGCCGGAGGTGATCCCACCGTCGAGGCTCGCGGGCATCGCGAGCCGCCGGTTTTCCGCCACCAGCGCTGCTGCCGTATATTGGATGATCATGAAGCCGGATTCGACGCCGCTGCCCGAGGCGAGGAAGGCCGGCAGGCCGCTCACCAGCGGGTTGACCAGCCGGTCTATCCGCCGCTCGGAAATGGCGGCGAGTTCGGCTGCCGCCGTCGCCAGATGATCCATGGCAAGGCCAAGGGCTGCACCCACGGCATGTGCCTGCGAATGCACTTTCGGCTCCTCGGGCGAGCCGCTGACGGCGGGATTGTCGGTGACGCTCGCAAGCTCCTGATCCACCACCGCCCGCGCCTCCACGAGCGCATCACGCACCGCGCCATGCACATGCGGCACGGCTCTCAGGCTGAGCGGGTCCTGCGTCCGCTTGCCGGCAGATACCGCCAGAAGTGCGCTCCCGGCAAGCAGCCTTCGCAAGTTGTGTCCGACCTGCTGCAGCCCATCGGACTTTCGCAAAGAAAGCGGCATTTCCGCAAAGGGAGCAGTCTGCGCGCCGAGGTTCTCATAGCTCATCGCCGCGCTCGCATCTGCCCAGTCGACGAGATGCGCGAGCCTGGTGACGGCAAGCGAAGCAAGGCCGGTGGCGCAAGGTGTACCGTTGATCAGGCTCAGGCCTTCCTTCGCCTGGAGCACGAGCGGCTTGAGACCCAGCGCAGCCAGCGCCTCGGCGCCCGAGATCAGCTTGCCTTCGTGTCGGCATTCGCCAGCGCCGATGACGACGAGCCCGATCGCCGCGCCATGCGTCAGGTAACCGACCGAACCCCTGGATGGGATGACCGGAAGCATATCCTTGTTCAGGAGGGCGATGAGCGTCTCGACGACCTCAAGCCGGATGCCCGAATAACCATGGGCGAAGTTGGCGATCTGGGCTGCCATGATCGCACGGGTCTCCAGCAGCCCGAGCGGTTCGCCAACGCCGCAGGAATGGCTGAACAGCAGATTGCGGGAAAGCGACGCCTGCTCCGCGCGATCGATGACCACGTCGCAGAGTGCGCCGACCCCCGTGTTGATGCCGTAGCCTCGGATACCCTGATCGACCAACGTGTCAACGATCGTCCGGGCATCGAGAATCCGCTGCCGCGCCGGTTCGCTCAAAACCAGCCTGGCGCCCTCTGCAATTGCAGCGATCGCATCGGCTGTCAGAACAGTATCGAGAGTGATCGTCTGCACCATCAGGCGCTCCATCCGCTGAAAACAATTCGCCGGCTAATGAAACTCACTGCAGTATTCTCTTCAGCGCACGGGCAAAGTCACTGTCGATGCGCTCTTCGGCCCGGTGGCGACCCTCCTGAACCACGAAGTCTCCGCGAACCATCACGTCGCGCACGGCCTCGCTGCCGAGTGCAAAGATCCAGCGGTCGAGGATCTGGTCGTCCTTGGCCGCAGCGATGAAGGGGTTGGCGCCGTCGAGGACGATGAGATCGGCCCGTGCGCCGACGCGAATGCCACTCGTCTTGAGACCCGCAGCCTGGGCCCCGCCTGACAGACTGGCCTCGATCAGCGTGCGGCCGACCGAGGCTCCGGGACCGGATACAAGCCGGTTGCGGCGCCGATCGCGAAGCCTCTGTCCGTACTCCAGCACGCGCAATTCTTCCGCCACGGAGGTTGCGACATGGCTGTCCGTGCCGATCCCGAATCGCCCGCCCAAGGCCATGAATTCCGTTGCTGGGTAGATCCCGTCGCCGAGATTGGCTTCGGTGGCCGGGCAGAGACCCGCGACCGCACCGGATTTCGCCAGCCACGCTGTTTCCTCCGCCGTTATATGCGTCGCATGGATGGCGCACCAGCGCTCATCGACCGCAAACTCATCGAGCAGATAAGTGACCGGTCGGCGACCGCTCCAGGCCAGACAATCCCCAACTTCGCGCTCCTGCTCCGCCACGTGGATGTGGATCGGTCCGCCCGTCTGCTCTGCGGAGAGCACGGCACGCATCTCATCGGGGGTGGCGGCCCGCAGCGAATGGATGGCGAGGCCGAGCTCCACGTCGGCAGCCTTGCACTCAGGTTTCAGCCGATCGAGCAGGGCGAGGAAACTGTCGATGTTATGAATGAACGGGCGCTGTCCGGCATTGGGCGCAAGTCCACCGAAGCCGGAATGTGCATAGAAGACGGGCAGGTGCGTGAGACCGATCCCCGCCGTCTCTGCTGACCGCAGGATACGGCTCGACATTTCGAAGCCGTTGGAGGTGCCAACCTCGGCCAGGGCATGGTGGAAATAGTGAAATTCCACCACCTGACCGAAGCCACCTTTCAGAAGTTCACTATACAACTTGATCGTGACAGCCTCGACATCATCAGGCGACATCTGCGCGACCAGCCGATACATCGTGTCGCGCCACGTCCAGAAGCTGTCATCGGTCGAGCCCGCCTGTTCGGCGAGACCCGCCATGGCACGTTGAAAAGCGTGAGAATGCAGGTTTTGCAGGGCCGGAACCACGGGCCCGGCCAGCATCGTCGAATCTGGCCCACGCACCTTGCCGCATTCGATCGAGGCAATCGAGCCGCTCTGATCGATCCCGATTGTCACATCGTTTGTCCAGCCCTCGGGCAGGAGCACGCGCTCACAGAACAGACTTTGAGAAGCTCTCATCGCGAAACCTTTGCAAGTTGTATAGGCAACATGACAGGTTCGGAGTTTTGGCGCAAGAGGGCTTGGATATGTGCTGCTGTCGAAGTCGAAAGTCACTGCCAGGCGGGTGTCGAAATCCCGCTGGGCTTTCGCCAAATGTCAGATGGCGAGGGGAATCGCACTCGGCTCGGCGATCTGCGGCGAGGCCAGCAAGGTGAGCTCGTCGCGGTGGCGCATCATCGCCTTGAGCAGTGCATGGTCGCGGGAAAGGGCAGCCTGGCGGGTCGGTGATGCGGGGAAATGCGCCATGGCAAACCGCATCTGCGCCCCGGCTTCCCCTGTCGTTGAGAAGGCGCCAGCGGCGACGGCCGCATGCAGCGCGCAGCCGAGCAGCACGGCATCGCATTCCGCCGGCACGAAGACATCGCAGCCCGTGGCATCGGCATATAGCTGAGCGAGCAGCGGATGGTCCGCGAGCCCGCCGGCCAGCAACAGCTGCCTCGGCGCTCCGGCGCGTCGCGGCTGATGGTCGAGGATATGGCGGATGCTGCAGGCAAGCGCCACGCAGCTGCGCCAATAAAGCCTGTGCAACGAGCGCTCGCTCCGGTCGAGATCCACACCGGCAAGGATGCCCGTCAAAAAGGGATCAGACACCGGCGACCGGGTCCCGTGCAGATCGGGCAGCACACTGATCGGAAGCCCGAAATCCGGGCCTTCGGTGGCCAGATGCTCGGCGATCGCATCGAGGATTGCGCGGTGGCGGGCTTTTGTCGGTATGCCGCCTGACGGATGCAGGGAGACGATATGGTCGAGGAAGGCGCCGGATGCAGATTGACCCGCTTCGGTCAGCCATAGGTCCGCAATAGCCGCATCGCGGAACCCGCCCCAGCATCCGGTCCCGGAGACAGGCTCTCGCGAAAGCCGGACGATACAGCTCGAGGTTCCCGCAATCAGCACGGCTTCCGAAGACAACGGCACGTCGGGACGCACACCTGCTGCAAACAGGCCGACGGTCCCTGCATAGGCATCGATCAATCCAGGCGCCACGAGGCAGTCCTTGTCGAGGCCCAGTTCACGGGCGCTGACTTCCGAAAGCCTGCCGATCGGCCGGCCCGGCGGCTCCGATTGCAGTGGGAGACCCGCCCGCTCCATCAGATCGCCGAGACCGATCTTCTTCAGATAGTCGGTCGGAGGTGTGCCAGGCGCTTCGGGCGAATAACCCCATTTCGAGGCAAGCGCCGAATGGCTACGCTTTGCTGATCCCGTCGCGCGCCATGTCAGGTAGTCACAGAGGTCGAAGATCTGTCCGCATGCGGCCCAGAGTTCGGGTCGGTGGGTCTTCAGCCAGAGCAGTTTGGGGATCTGCATCTCGACTGAGAGCCGTCCACCGAAGCGCTCCAGCAGCGGATCGGCGACCGCATTGCAGACGTCGGTCTCGGCAAGCGCCCGATGATCCATCCAGAGGATCGTATCGAGCCCGGGTGCTTGCGTCTCTGAAACGGAGAGCGGTTTTCCATCTCGATCGCGGACGACCAGCGAGCATGTTGCGTCGAAGCCGATTGCCAGAACGCTCGCCGCGCCGATGCCGCTTTCGGCAATCGCAGCCTTGACGGCTTCACAGACCGCCGACCAGATCTCTTCGCTGTCCTGTTCCATGTGTTTGGGCAGGGAGTGGTGAACGCTGATCGGGACGACGCATCGCGCCAGTTGCCGGCCGCTGAGGTCAAACACCCCCGCCCGCGCACTGCCCGTGCCGACATCCACGGCCAAGAGGTGTTCACGCATCAGTCAGATCTTCCGGTCTCCTCACTCCGAGGACAAAGTGGAGGAGTTTCTCCATGGCGTCAAACTGTCCGTCCGGATGAAGTTGGCCAAGGGAAGTCTCGTAGCTGGCATGCTGCGTATGCGACCCACCGGTGAAGGCAAGAACCCGCATGCCCGCCGCCTGGGCGGCACGGATCCCGGCGGGACTGTCTTCGATGACGAGGCATTGCGATGGCTGATATCCCATCTGCCGCGCGGCATGCAGAAACAGATCCGGGGCCGGCTTGCCGTTTTCCACCATTGTGGCGCTGAAGATATGTGGTGTCAGCCGTGCAAGGAGGCCCGTCACCGAAAGCGACAGCTCGATCCGCTCCCGCTGGCTCGATGACGCCACGCAACAGTGAACCCCTGCGGCCTTCAGGCCATCGATAACACCAGCGACGCCGGACACGGATTTGAGTTCGCCTCTGAAGCGCGCGTAGAGCACTTCGCGCATGTCGGCGAGAAAGGGCGGATCGATCTCGACGCCGAATTCTAAGCGCACGACCTTCGCCAGAGATCCGAGGCTTCGTCCCAGAAAGCGCTCCGCTGCCTCGTTCGTCGAAAGCAGGATCCCCTTCTTCGCCAGCGCCTCGACCAGAACCTCCAGCGCAATCCCCTCGCTGTCGACGAGAACCCCGTCACAGTCGAAGATCACAAGGTGGATCGGCTGCGGGTCCATGATCACTCAGCTGGCAAGGGTTCCATCGATGTAACGCTGGAGCGTAGCGGCGGCGCCGTGGCTCCGCAAGCTGCCGATCGCCTCACCGAATCGCTTCTGGAAACGGGGATCGGTGCCCACCGAGCCGAAGATATCGGTGATCCCGATGAAAGCCTGGGGATCGCTGCGGGAGGCGAGCGCTGCGGCATGCAGCCGTTCGGCACTTGGGTCGTTGAAGGCAATCGCCTTGCCGCTGTCGCTCTCCCCCTCGAAATAACGGCACCACAGGGCCGAGACCAGTGCCAGGCCCTGAACTTCGAGCCCCTTGGCCAGCCGGTCGGCTGTCGAGGGCAAAATGAATTTCGGCTGTCGGTTCGATCCGTCCTGGGCCAAGCGCGGAATGGTGTCGCCGATCTTCGGGTTTGAGAAGCGCGTCTCGATCAGGGAGAAATAGTCCTGAAGACTGGTGTTCGGGACAGGCGGCACGACAGGAATGATCTCGTCGTTTTCCAGCTTTGCGAGGAACCCACGGATCAAAGGGTTCTCCATCGATTCATGCACGAAATGGATGTCCATCAACGCCGCCGGATAGGCGATCGCCGCATGGCCGCCATTCAGGATCCGGAGCTTCATCAGTTCGTAAGGGGCGACATCGGGAACGAAGGTAACCCCGACATCCTCGAGCGGCGGCCGGCCGAGCGGGAACTTGTCTTCCAACACCCACTGCTTGAAGCCTTCGCAGAACACCGGCCAGCCGTCTTCGATGCCGTAAGCGTCGCGGGTGATGGCGATCTCCCGCTGCCCGGTCGCTGGCGTGATCCGGTCCACCATCGAATTCGGGAAGGCGACATTATGGTGGATCCAGTCGGCGATTTCAGGATCGGACAGTCGCGCAAGCCCGCAGACGGTCGCTTCGGTGACCTCGCCATTGCAGGGGATATTGTCGCAGCACATCACGGTAAAGGCCGGAATCCCGGCTGCTTTGCGTGCCTTCAGGCCGGCAATGATCAGACCGAAGACGGTCTTCGGCTGCTCCGGGTTCTTGGCATCGGCAACGATCGCCGGGTGATTGGGATCGAACCGACCGGTGGCCGGATCGATGAAATAGCCGCCCTCCGTAATCGTCAACGACACGATGCGGATCTCCGGCGAAGCCAGCGTCGCGATGATCCGGTCGAAGTCGGGTGCCGTGATCACGTCGAGCATCGGCCCGGTGATCGTCGCAGCCGAGCGGTCGATATCCTGCTCGACCACGGTCGTCAGGAAATCCTGCGCCTTCAGCGTGTCACGCATCCGCTGGTCGGACGGCATCACGCCGGCACCGATAATGCCCCAGTCGAGGTCGCGCCCCCGGTTGAACAACTCGTGCAGATAGATCGCCATATGGGCGCGATGAAAATTGCCGACACCGAAATGCAGGATTCCGGGACGGATCTCATCGCGGCGATAGGCGGGCAGGGAAGCCCGGTCACCGATGTCATCAAGAGTTGCAAGCGAGAGTTTGGTCGTCATGGGTGCATTCCTTGGCTTGGGGCTCGGGGAGCCGTCAGCTCATCCAGTTTCCGCCGTCGACATTGTAGGTCTGGGCAACGATGTAGTCGGCCTCCGCCGAGGCGAGAAAAACCGCCATGCCCGTGAGATCCTCCGCCCGGCCCATGCGGCCGAAGGGCACGGCCTTGCCGACGAGCCTCTTCTTTTCCCCCAGCGGCCGGTTTTCATACTTGGCGAACAGCGCATCGACCTCGTCCCACATCTCGCTGCCGACCACGCCGGGCGCGATCCCGTTGACGTTGATGCCGTGTTTGATGAGATCAAGACCTGCCGATTGGGTCAGCGAGATCACCGCTGCCTTTGAAGCACAGTAGACGCCGACGAGAGCCTCGCCGCGCCGTCCGGCCTGGCTCGCCATGTTGATGATCTTGCCGCCGCGCCCCTGGGCGATCATCTGCCGCGCCACGGCCTGCAGGGTAAAGAGCGTGCCGCCGACATTGATATCGAAGATGCGCTGGTAGCTCTTGCGGGTGATCTCGACGATGGGTGCCAGATCGAAGATCGCGGCATTGTTCACGAGGATGTCGATGCCGCCGGCGCGCGCCACGCAGGCTGCAATGGCCTCGTCGATCGACGCCTGACTGGAGACATCAATCCGCACCGGATAGGCAGCCGGACCGATTTCAGCTGCCGTCGCCGAGGCCCGCTCGAAATCGATATCGGCGATCGCCACAGCAGCGACACCCTCGCGCACATAGGCCTCGGCAAAGGCGCGACCAATGCCGCGGGCCGAGCCTGTAATGACAGCTGTTTTTCCACTCAGTCTGCCGGTCATAATGCCAGTCCCTTATCGTTGAATTTGTGCAGGCGGGTAAGATCCGGCGTGACAAAGACGGTATCGCCGTGACGGACGGGGAACTCCCCGCCGGTCCGCGTGGTGATCGTGCCGACCCCCTCGACCTGGACATGCAGGAAGGTGTCGGAGCCGAGATGCTCGGCAACCGTGACCAGGCCGCGCCACATGCCCTCGGTGGTCGACAGCGTCACATGCTCCGGCCGGATGCCGATCGTATGGGCGCCATGTGCCGAAGCCGCCTGGCCGGAAATCTGGTTCATCTTCGGCGAGCCAATGAAGCCGGCGACGAAGAGATTGGCCGGGCTGCGATAGAGGTCGAGCGGCGAGCCGACCTGCTCGATGCGTCCCTTGTTGAGGACGACGATCTTGTCGGCCATGGTCATGGCTTCCACCTGGTCATGGGTGACGTAGACGGAGGTCGCCTTGAGCTTCTGGTGCAGTTCGGTGATTTCGAGCCGCATGGCGACACGCAGGGCGGCGTCGAGGTTGGAGAGCGGTTCGTCGAAAAGGAAGCAGCGCGGATTGCGCACGATGGCACGGCCGATCGCGACGCGCTGGCGCTGGCCGCCCGAGAGCTGGCCCGGACGACGCTCCAGATAGTCGGTGAGGTTCAGGATGCGGGCTGCCTCCTCGACCTTGCGGCTGATCTCAGTCGGATCGACCTTCGCCATTTTCAGCGGAAAGCCGATGTTCGAGCGCACGCTCATGTGTGGGTATAGCGCATACGACTGGAAGACCATGGCAAGACCGCGCTGGGCGGGTGGCGTCTGCGTCTGGTTTTTGCCGTCGATCAGGATCCGCCCGCCTGTCGCGTCTTCCAGACCTGCGATCAGACGCAGAAGGGTGGACTTGCCGCAGCCCGAGGGGCCGACGAAGACGACGAACTCGCCGTCGTTGATCTCAAGGTCGATCCCCGGGATGACCGCATGCTCGCCGAAGGACTTGGAGAGCTGTTCGAGTTTGATGCTGCCCATGATCGGGTATCCTTACTTGACGGCGCCGAAGGTGAGGCCGCGTACGAGTTGTTTCTGGCTAAACCAGCCCAGGATGACGATCGGCGCGATCGCCATCGTTGAGGCCGCCGACAGCTTCGCCCAGAACAGGCCTTGCGGACTGGAGAAGGAGGCGATGAAGGCGGTGAGCGGCGCCGCATTGGTGGTGGTCAGCCGGATCGTCCAGAAGGCCTCGTTCCAGGCGAGAATGATGTTGAGGAGTAGCGTCGAGGCGATGCCCGGCAGTGCCATCGGCGTCAGCACATAGACGATCTCGTTGAACAGCGAGGCACCGTCCATTCGCGCGGCTTCCAGGATCTCGCCCGGGATCTCGCGGAAATAGGTGTAGAGCATCCACACGACGATCGGCAGATTGATCAGCGTCAGCATCACCGTGAGCCCGATGCGGGTGTCGAGCAGGCCGAAATCACGAAACAGCAGATAGATCGGCACAAGCACGGCAACGGCAGGCATCATCTTGGTCGACAGCATCCACATCAGGATGTCCTTGGTCCGCCGGGTCGGCGAAAACGCCATGGCCCAGGCGGCCGGGATGCCGACGATCAGCGCCAGGATGGTCGAGCCCACGGACAGGATAACCGAGTTCATGAAGGGCTTGATGTAGTCGCGCTGTGTCTGCACCGTCACGTAGTTCTCGAGCGTGAAGGTGGGGATCATGTCGAAGCCCTGGATCGCTTCCGTTTCCGTCTTCACGCTGGTGATCAGCGTGTAGAGGATAGGGAAGAAGATCACGAAGGCGATGCTCCAGGCGAGGACCGTGAAGAGGATCTTGCGGCGGGGGCTTGTGGCACGGGCCATGGCGGGTCTCCTTACCGGTCCAGGTTCTTGCCGACGGCGCGCATCAGGAAGATGGCGACGAGATTGGCAAGCACGACAGCGATGATGCCACCCGCAGAGGCTCCGCCGACGTCGTAGCCGAGCAATGCCGTGCGGTAGATGAGGAAGGCGAGGTTGGTCGAGGCATAGCCCGGACCGCCATTGGTCGTGACCAGGATCTCTGCATAGACGCCGAGCAGGAAGATCGTCTGGATCAGGATGACCACGGTGATCGCGCGGGCGAGATGCGGCAGCGTCAGATAGATGAATTTGTCGATGAAGCGTGCACCATCCATCTCGGCCGCCTCCTGCTGCTCGCCATCGAGCGACTGCAGGGCGGTCAGGAGAATGAGCGTCGCAAAGGGCAGCCACTGCCAGGCGACGATGATGATGATCGAGAGCAGCGGATATTGCGCGAACCAGTCCACCGGCTGGAAGCCGAGCGCGCGGTTGATGTCCGCCAGCACGCCGTAGCCCGGATGCATGATCATGTTCTTCCAGATCAGCGCGGCGACCGGTGGCATGACGAAGAAGGGCGAAATCACCAGAATGCGCACGATCCCCTGGCCGAACATCGGCTGGTCAAGCAGCAGGGCCAGAAGGATGCCGCCGACGATGGTGATGAACAGCACGCCGCCAACGATCAGCAGCGTGTTCCAGACCGACTGGAAGAAGGCCGGATCCGTGTAGAAATAGCGGTAGTTGAACAACCCACCGAAGCTGACATTGGCCGGATTGAGCAGATTGTAGTTCTGGAAGGAGAACCACAAGGTCATCGCCAGCGGCACGATCATCCAGATCAGCAGGAGACCGACGGACGGCGCCATCATCAGACGGGCCAGGGTGCGTGTGTTTTGAGTAGCCATGATAAAGCTCGCCCTGATGGCCCCAAGCGGACAAGGTCCGGGACCCGTTGGAGGCAAAGTGACAACGACCGGCATTGGCCGCAAGCGGTCGAGGTCTCTCCTGCCCGGATCGCAATCCGGGCAGGCAGGTTTGGGAGGTGGATTATTTGATGTAGCCGGCGCGGGTCATTTCGCGCTCGGTCAGGCTCTGTGCCTGGGCCAGCGCATCATCGACCGACATTTGGCCTGCAAGCGCTGCCGAGAAGAGCTGACCGACGGAGGTGCCGAGGCTCTGGAACTCGGGGATCGCCACGAACTGCACGCCGACATAGGGCACCGGCTTGACGGTCGGGTTCTTCGGGTCAGCCGCGTTGATCGAGTCCAGCGTCATCTTCGCGAAAGGCGCCGCCGTCTGGTATTCCGGGTTCTCGTAGAGAGAGGTCCGCGTACCCGGAGGAACGTTGGCCCAGCCTTCCTTTGAAGCGACGAGTTCGAGATATGCCTTGCTGGTTGCCCAGGAGATGAACTTCTCGGCAGCTTCCGCCTTCTGCGAGCCTGCCGGAATGGCGAGGTTCCAGGCCCAGAGCCAGTTGCCGCGCTTGCCGAGACCGGTGTCGGGGGCGAGCGCGAAGCCCACCTTGTCGGCAACGGTCGAATCCTTCGGGTTGGTCACGAAGGAAGCGGCGACGGTGGCGTCGATCCACATGCCGCACTTGCCCTGCTGGAAGAGCGCAAGGTTCTCGTTGAAGCCGTTCGACGAGGCGCCCTGCGGGCCGGCGTCGTTCATCAGCTTGACGTAGAAGTCGAGCGTGTTCTTCCATTCCGGCTGATCGAACTGCGGCTTCCAGTTCTCGTCGAACCAGCGGGCGCCAAAGGCATTCGATGTGGCCGTCAGGAAGGCCATGTTCTCGCCCCAGCCGGCCTTGCCGCGCAGGCAGATGCCGTTGATGTCGTTGGCGCGGTCCGTCATCTTGCGGGCAGCATCGGCGACAAATTCCCAGGTCGGCGCGTCAGGCATGGTGAGCCCGGCCTTCTCCATCAGGTCCTTGCGGTACATGATGAACGAGGATTCGCCGTAGAACGGAGCAGCATAGAGCTTGCCGTCATCGCCGGTCAGGCCCGAGCGGATCGCCGGCAAAAGGTCATCGACATCGTAGTCGGCACCGAGGTTTTCGAGCGGCAGCAGCCAGCCCTGCTTGGACCAGATCGGAACTTCATAGGTGCCGATCGTCATGATGTCGTACTGGCCGCCCTTTGTCGCGATGTCGGTCGTGACGCGCTCGCGCAACACGTTCTCTTCGAGCGTGACCCACTCGACCTGGATGTCGGGGTTCTTGGCGGTGAATTCCGAGGTCAGACCCTGCATCCGGATCATGTCGCCATTGTTGACGGTTGCGATCGTCAGGGTTTCGGCCGAGGCCATGCCGGCAAGCGCCAGCGCTGAGCAGGCGCCCAGCAAAATCGTCTTCAAGTTCATGTCTTCCTCCCAGAAGAGTAATGAGCATTCGCTTTGCTCATGGGCAATTACTCACTTCAAGGGCGAAAAATGTCAATCCAGATTCCTTGCTGCGGTGCCGCAAGGATGACCTAAATCCATGAAATCCAATTGAAAAATTTAGTCTATCTCAGCTGGAGAGGAGATAGCGTGCCGCCTCTTCATCGGTAATCAGGCTGTTGATATGCCCGCCGCGCACCGCCGCGAGAATCGCCGGATGCTTGCGTCGACCCCGTGCCAGACCGACAACGGTCGAGGTTTCCCGCGAGGGGATTTCCAGGCTGGCAACCCGCTCATTGACAGGATGCTTGAGCAGTGTGCCGTCTTCTCCGAAAATCCAGCCACAGATTTCGCCGACGGCCCCGGCGCCCAGAAGATCCTGCATCTCGTCGGGTTTCAGAAAGCCGTCGACCAGAAGCGGCGCCTTCATGTTCATTTCGCCGACGCCGACGAAGGTGACGTCCGATTGCCGGCCGAGCGCAATGGTGGGCGCCACGAGCGGTTGCTTGTGCAGAAGCTGTTTTTCATCGGCTGAGGACACGATAACCGGGAGCGGCATCGGGAAATGGGGTGCCTTGATCGCATCGGCCATCGAGAAGATGACGTTGAAATAGGCGGCCGATCCATCTGGACTGATGTTCCCGGTCAAAGAGACAATCTTGTGCTGCGGACATTCCATGGGCGAGAGCTGATCGATCATCGCGCGCAGCGTGCGGCCAGTGCCCATCGCGATGACGAGCGGATCGGTCTGTTTCAGCCAGCGCTCAAGCTGCGCTGCGCCGGCTTCCGCAACGCCCACGGTTGCGGATTCAGACCCGGGATCGGTGGGAACTATCTCCACCTCCTTCAGTCCGAACTTGCGTTTGAGGGCGTCGGCAAGTTCAAGGCAGGCTGCGATCGGATGATCGAGCCGCACCTTGATGAGCTTTTCCGCGACAGAGAGCGAAACCAGGCGCTGCGCGCTCTGGCGCGATATCCCCATGGCGGCGGCGATCTCGTCCTGCGTCCGGCCGGCGACATAATAGAGCCATCCGGCCCGAGCCGCATCATCCAGTCTTGTGTGACCCTCACCACGTCGTGCCATGCAGTCTCCTCCCAGTCCAAGACACTGCTGCCAATTTTGCCGATCCGTGTCAAATCCGGCCTCTGCTTCCAAAGGTCCGCGGGAACGTCCGGACGGGTGACCGGTTGAGCCTTTGAGGCACTTCAACCTCAGGGTCATGATGATGATACGCCGGATCTCAATGGTCGCTGTGGAGAGGGAAACGCTTGGCTCAGTAGATGTCGCCAGGCTAGCCGCAGCCGAGATCCATGGGCGAAGGATTTCGCCCGATCCCTGGACGTAGACCATGGACGAGTACAACAAGCGCTGATCGAGCCCGCGAGGTCTGACACATTGCCATTGTCATGGTGTCGAAGTGAAACCGTGACGGTACTCTCCCCAAGGACGGGACAAAATCACACTAGACAAATGTAACGATATTACATAACAAAACGACAAGACTTGACTGACGGGGCTCGCTGGCCTTAATCAAACAGATGACGGTTCCCCAGCGGATGACTCCGAGGGGATTAATAGGGAACACGGTGCGGACGACCCAACAGGGACCAAGACCGTGGCTGCCCCCGCAACTGTAGGCGGATTGCTGTCATCCTTTCGGCGCGTCAGCGCCGGGCCACTGCGCTTTGTCGTGGGAAGGTGGATGCAGCAGATATCCGTAAGCCAGGAGACCTGCCGTCAAGTGGGAAAAAACGTAGCGGACGGGGTGTGCCGATGGATACGAACTGGCTTTGCGGCCGCGCGTCTTTGCGCGTGCAACATATTGTCATTTTGCCTCCGGAGATCTCCTGCGGAGGGCTTGGGTGGCAGAATCAAAACGACATCATGTAACGGTATGCACCGACTGCCGGCGGCGTGGCGAAACATGCCGGCCAGGCCTTGATCTGCTGCATCGTCTGACGGACAGCCTTCACCGGCTCGGAGCCGATACCGGCTCCGATTTCATGGTCGCGGGAACCGTCTGCATGGCCGGCTGCGATCGCCCGTGCACGATTGCCTTTCAGGCGTCTGGCAAGGTCACCTATCTCTTTGGCGATGTTCAGCCCGACACCGACCTTGAGGCCCTGGTCGATTTCGCGGACCTCTATCTGCGTATGCCGGATGGCATGACGCGTGAGGCCGAGCGACCTGCAGGCCTGCGTGGCAAGACCCTTGCCCGCATCCCGGCTGCGATCCTTGTGTCGGAAATGAGCCCGGAGGCCGTCCAATGAGTTGCGATACGCTCGGCTGCTCCGTTACCGTATCCGGTCTCGCCTGGGGACCGAAGCTCGGCCACTATCTCGTTCGCGATGTAAGCTTCAGCATCGCCGCCGGCGACCGGCTCGCGATTGTCGGACCAAACGGTGCGGGCAAAACCTCTCTGCTTCGCTGCCTCTATCGCGGCGTGACACCCCTTCAGGGAAAAGTGGAAATCGACGGGGCGGATCTTCGCGGCCTCTCGCCCCGCCAGCTCGCCCGCAAGATTGGCGTTGTCCTGCAGGAAATGCCCGCTGATTTCCCGTTCACCGCCCGAGACGTCGTGATGATGGGGCGGGTGCCGTGGCGCCAGGGTCTGACCGGCTGGGCGGAACGGGATCATGAGGCCGTCATCCATGCGCTCGAACATCTCGATGTCGTGGGGCTTGCCCATCGCCAGTTCTCCACCCTGTCGGGCGGGGAAAAGCAGCGAGTGCTCGTCGCCAGAGCCCTGGCACAGGACCCGCAGATCATCATCCTCGATGAGCCGACGAACCATCTCGATATTCGCCACCAGCTGGAGATCCTCGATCTCTTGGCGGGGCTCCAGCTGACCATCATCACCACGCTGCACGATATCAATCTTGCCGCCTCTTTCGCCTCGCATGTCGCCATCATGCATCACGGCCGGATGACGGCATTCGGCAGTCCGGAGGCAATCCTAACCGAGGATGCCGTATCGCAGACCTTCGGCGTCAGTGCCCGCATGTATTCGGTCTCGAGCTCATCCAGTCATGCCGGCCATTTCACCTTTTCCAGAACGCTCAGCTAAAACTGAAAGGCATAAACCGTGTTCAAGATTTCTCTCGTCGCTTCCTCCGTCACTTTGCTGGCAGGACTGGTTGCTGCAACGTCCGCAGCCGCTTTCCCCGTCACCGTGAAAAGCTGCAACCGCGATGTCACCTTTGACGCCGCACCGGCGCGTGCAATTTCTAACGACGTCAATCTGACCGAGATGATGCTGGCGCTGAAGCTTCAGGACCGAATGGTTGGCTATACCGGTGTTTCCGGCTGGAAGACCCTGGACGAGAGCTTGCGGGAAGGTGTTCGGGAACTGCCGGAGCTTTCGCCCAAATATCCGAGTAAGGAAGTCCTGCTGAACGCCGACGCCGATTTCTTCTTCGCCGGCTGGAACTACGGCATGAAGGTCGGCGGCGAGGTGACGCCCGAGACGCTCGCCCCCTTCGGCATCAAGGTCTATGAGCTGACCGAATCCTGCATCCACATCATGGCCAAGAACAAGCCGACGATGGACGACATGTTTGTCGATCTCCTGAATCTCGGCAAGATCTTCGGCGTCGAGGATCGTGCCGAGGCGCTGGTGGCTGGCTACCGCAAGCAGCTCGCCGACATCACCACACGGATCGGCGCCGTCGAAAAGCCTGTGCGCGTTTTCGTCTATGATTCTGGTACCGAAAAACCCTTCACCTCGGGCCGCTTTGGCATCCCGACGGCGATGATCGAGGCCGCTGGCGGCGTCAACATCATGGAAGACGTGGAAAAGAGCTGGACCGAAGTCTCCTGGGAGCCGGTCATCGAGCGCAATCCGGAAGTCGTCGTGATCGTCAACTACGGTGAAGTGACCGCGGAGCAGAAGATCGCCTTCATGAAAGAAAACCCGGCCTTCAAGAACCTCGACGCAGTCAAGCAGGATCGCTTCGTGGTCCTGGAATATGTCGAGGCCACGCCCGGTCCGCGCAATGTCCAGGCCATCGATCGCCTCGCGAAGGCCTTCCATCCTCGCAATATGTGACACTTCTGGCGGGGCCGTGGACGCGGCCCCGCCCGGCAAGGAATAGGCAAGGCAGCAGTAATGCAGGGTCGATTGTTTCTCTGGACGGGTCTGGCTATGGTGCTGCTCGTCCTGTGCGTAACCGCAGGCGTGTCCTTAGGCTCGGCCGCCATTCCGGTCGAAACCGTCTGGGCGATCATCGTCAACAAGCTCGCACCGGGCACCTTCGAGCCGACCTGGTCGCCGGGACGCGAAAGCATCGTTTGGGATGTCCGCTTTCCGCGTGTCCTGCTGGCGGCGCTGGTCGGCGCAGGATTGGCCGTCGTTGGTACGGTGCTGCAGGCCGTGACCCGCAATCCTCTGGCTGACCCGCATCTGCTCGGCGTGTCCTCCGGCGGTGCGCTTGGAGCCGTGATCGCGCTGCTTCACACGGGCCTCGTCTTCGGCCTCCTGACTGTGCCGCTGTTTGCCTTTGGCGGTGCGCTGCTCGCAACCGGTGCCGTCCTCATGGTCACCCGCTTCTCGGGCGCTGCCGCAGATCGGCTGGTGCTTTCCGGGGTTGCGATTGCATTCGTGGCAACCGCGCTGGCCAATCTTGCCATCTTCTTCGCCGATCCGCGTGCCGCTCACACGGTGGTATTCTGGATGCTGGGCGGTCTCGGCCTCGCGCAATGGGATCACATCCCGTACCCGGCCGTGACGCTCGCCCTGGGTCTCGCTTTCGTGATGCTGCGGGCGCGAGAGATCAATGCTTTGGCCATGGGCGACGAAACGGCCGCCACGCTCGGCGTCGTCGTGCCCAGATTTCGCGCCGAACTCTTCCTTGTGACGGCCCTCCTGACGGGGGTCATGGTCGCCTTCTCCGGCGCAATCGGCTTTGTTGGACTGCTCGTGCCGCATTTTGTCCGCCTGATCGTGGGGAGTGACAATGTCAGGGTCATTCCCTGGTCGGCATTCCTCGGGGCCATCGTGCTGATCCTCGCCGACATCGTCTCCCGCACCATCATGGCACCGGAAGACGTTCCGATCGGTGTGGTCACCGGACTGGTCGGCGGCGTCGCATTCATTCTCCTCCTGCGCCGCCGGTAATTCTCATTCCTCTATTGCTCCTCTTTCGTTTTTGCCTAGATTGAAGAAAAACGAAAAAAGGGGAGGGGCCGATATGATTTTCTCGGCAAGGCAGGCAGAGATCATGGCTCTGGCCAAGGAGCATGGCCGCGTCCTGGTGGATGAGCTCGCGGCGCGCTTCGCGGTCACGCCGCAGACAATACGCAAGGATTTGAACGACCTGTGCGATTCCCGCGCCCTCAACCGCATCCACGGTGGCGCTGTCTATCCCAGCGGAAATGAAAACGTCAAATACGAAGCGCGCCGCTCCATGGCGGCCACCGAGAAACAGGCGATCGGTCGCGCCGCAGCCAGCCTGATCCCGGACAATTCCTCGCTTTTCATCAATATCGGCACCACGACGGAAGCCGTCGGCGACGCGTTGATCGACCACAAGGAATTGATGGTCATTACTAATAACATCAATGTTGCCAATCGTTTGCGTATCTTTCCCTCGATCGAAGTCGTCATTGCCGGCGGCGTGGTGCGCGGCTCGGACGGTGGTATCGTAGGTGAGGCCGCGGTCGATTTCATTCGCCAGTTCAAGGTGGATTTCGCCGTCATCGGCGTCTCGGCGATTGATCAGGATGGGGCACTTCTCGATTTCGATTTTCGCGAAGTGAAAGTGGCCCAGGCCATCATCGCCAATGCGCGTCATGTCATCCTGGTCTCTGATGCCTCGAAATTCGAGCGCACCGCACCCGTCCGCATCGGCCATATCTCGCAGGTTCAGACCTTTATCACTGACCACTGTCCCTCGGCCAGCGTGCGCCAGATCTGCGCCGAACGCGATGTGCGCATCATTGAAACAGCGCCTGAAACCCCCGACGCAGTTGCGGAATAACTTTCGTTTGACATTCGTTTAAATTTCGAAAAATATATTCACGCTTTCGCAATGGCAGCAAATGCTGCAGGTGCGAACATACGGAGGAACGATGTCGGGGCAGCCAATCTACGATCTCTTTGTGATCGGCGGCGGTATAAACGGATGCGGGATCGCGCGCGATGCGGCCGGTCGTGGTTACTCCGTCGCCCTGGCTGAAATGAACGACTTCGCCTCCGGCACGTCTTCCGGCGCCACCAAGCTGATCCATGGCGGCCTGCGCTATCTCGAACATTACGAATTCCGTCTGGTGCGCGAAGCGCTGATGGAGCGCGAAGTGCTCTGGGCCATGGCGCCGCATGTCATCTGGCCGCTGCGTTTCGTCCTTCCCTTCCAGAAGGGTGGCATCCGACCGGCCTGGCTCATCCGCCTCGGCCTCTTCCTCTACGACAACCTCGGCGGTCGCAAACTGCTGCCGGCGACGAAGACGCTTGATCTGCGCCGTGATCCTGCCGGCAAGCCCTTGAAGCCGGTCTTCTCCAAGGCTTTCGAATATTCCGACGGCTGGGTCGATGATGCCCGCATGGTGGTTCTGAACGCCCGCGATGCACAGATCCGCGGCGCGACGATCCTGAGCCGCAACCGCGTCGTCTCGGCCCATCGTGAAGACGGCCACTGGGTCGTGACGACGAAATCGCAGCGCGACGGCTCGACCGTGACCCATCGTGCCCGCATGCTGGTCAATGCCGCCGGCCCCTGGGTCGATCAGGTGCTGGCCGGAGCCTTCGGTCGCAACAACGTGCATAATGTCCGCCTCGTACAGGGCAGCCACATTATCGTGCGCAAGAAGTTCACCGATCCGCGTGCCTATTTCTTCCAGAATCCGGACAACCGCATCATCTTCGCTATCCCCTACGAGGGCGAGTTCACCCTTATCGGCACGACGGATCGCGACTACACCGAAGATCCGAAGGACGTTCGCATCAGCCCCGAAGAGGTGAGCTATCTCTGTGATGCCGCAAGCGAATACTTCCGGGAACCGGTGCGTCCCGACGATATCGTCTGGAGCTATTCCGCCGTGCGCCCGCTCTTCGATGATGGCGCGTCCAAGGCCCAGGAAGCGACGCGCGACTATGTCCTGAAGGTCGAGGGAACTGCAGGCGATGCGCCGCTTTTGAACGTCTTCGGCGGAAAGCTTACGACCTACCGGCGCCTTGCCGAACATGCGCTTGAGAAGATCGGTGAAGCGATCGGCGAAAAGGGCACGCCCTGGACCGCAGGAAGCCGCCTGCCGGGTGGTGATTTCGCCGCGACGGCCTTCGAGCCGACGGTCGCCGATCTCATGAAAGCCTATCCTTTCCTGGATCGTATCCATGCCGAGCGACTGATCCGCTGCTACGGCACCGATTCGAAGGCGATCCTCGGGCGGGCGAAGAGCGCGGTCGATCTCGGCCGCCATTTCGGCGGCACGCTTTACGAAGCGGAAGTCCGCTGGCTCGTCGAGCAGGAATGGGCGGTGACGTCGGAAGACGTGCTGTGGCGGCGAACGAAACAAGGACTGTTCCTGACGCCGGAGGAGGCGAAGGGGCTGGATGCCTATCTGGGGATGCTGGCGGCGGCCTGATCGCCCATCTCGATGAAGACCGACGGTTTGGAGGAGGCCCGAGGACATATGTTGGAACTGCGTAAAGTCTCGAAGAAGGCGGGAGGTGAATATCACATTCACCCGACCGACCTGACGTTGCAGCGGGGTACGCTCAACGTCCTGCTCGGGCCCACCCTTTCGGGCAAGACATCCCTGATGCGCCTCATGGCGGGCCTGGACAAGCCGACGTCTGGCACGATCCATTTCGATGGCCAGGATGTCACGGGCATGCCGGTCCAGAAGCGTAATGTCGCGATGGTCTACCAGCAGTTCATCAACTACCCGGCGCTCACGGTCTACGAAAACATCGCCTCGCCAATGCGCGTTGCCGGCAAGGACGCAGCCACCATCGATCGCGAAGTGCGCAAGGCCGCCGATCTCCTGCGGCTCACGCCCTATCTCGAGCGAACCCCGCTCAATCTCTCCGGCGGCCAGCAGCAGCGCACGGCGCTCGCCCGCGCCATCGTCAAGAAGGCGACGCTGGTGCTCCTCGACGAGCCGCTCGCCAACCTCGACTACAAGCTGCGCGAAGAACTGCGTGAGGAACTGCCGAAGATCTTTGCCGAGTCCGGCGCAATCTTCGTCTATGCGACGACAGAGCCATCGGAAGCTCTGCTGTTGGGTGGATACACGGCAACGCTCTCCGAAGGCCGGATCACGCAGTTCGGCGAGACGATCAATGTCTATCGCCGCCCCCTCGATATTCTGACTGCCCGGACCTTCGCCGATCCGCCGCTCAATACGATTGCGCTTATAAAGCGGGGGGCGCATTTCGAGCTGAACGGCCAGCCGGTCTTGAGCGTCCCCGCTCATCTCGCGACGATCGCAGACGGTCCTGTCACCCTTGGCTTCCATCCGCATCATCTGTCGCTTGCGGCCCTGCCCTCGGCCCTGCCGATGCGCTCACGCACGCTGGTTTCGGAAATCGCAGGCTCCGAAAGTTTCATTCATGTCGAATTTGGCGATGCCCGCTGGGTCTGCCTGGCGCATGGCATCCACGACATCGATCCGGACCGTGAGATCGACGTCTTCATCGATACCCGTCACCTGATGGCGTTCGGCGCCGACGGCAGGGCGCTTGGCGCGCCGGCCGAACTGGCCGCGTGAGGAGCAACGTCATGGCACGCATCAACCTCGACCATATCCGTCACGCATACTCCCCCGCCGCCCGGGCAGCCGGCGATTACGCTCTGAAAGAAGTTCATCACGAATGGGACGACGGTGGCGCCTATGCGCTGCTCGGTCCATCCGGTTGCGGCAAGACCACGCTGCTCAACATCATCTCGGGCCTCTTGCATCCGTCCGATGGCCGCATCGAATTCGACGGCGTCGACGTCACGAACCTGCCGACGGCCGCCCGCAACATCGCCCAGGTCTTCCAGTTCCCGGTCGTCTACGACACGATGAGCGTCTACGACAATCTGGCCTTCCCGCTGCGCAACCGCCATGTCCCGGAAGATCAGGTCACCAAGCGGGTCAACGAGATCCTCGACATGATCGACCTGCAGCCCATGGCGCAAAAGCGCGCCCAGGGACTGACCGCCGACCAGAAGCAGAAAATCTCGCTCGGTCGAGGTCTCGTCCGCTCCGATGTCAACGCCATCCTCTTCGACGAACCGCTGACGGTCATCGACCCACACATGAAATGGGTGCTGCGCTCACAGCTCAAGCGTCTGCATCGCCAGTCGGGCTTTACCATGGTCTATGTCACCCATGACCAGACCGAGGCTCTGACCTTCGCCGACAAGGTCGTCGTCATGTATGACGGCCAGATCGTCCAGATCGGAACGCCGGCCGAACTCTTCGAGCGCCCGAGCCACACCTTTGTCGGCTATTTTATTGGCTCTCCCGGCATGAATGTCATGCCAGCAAAGGTTTCCGGCGCAACAGCCACGATCGGCGACCAGACCGTCAGCCTGCCCGGCACCCCGAAGCTCTCGGGCCAGGGCAAGATCGAGCTTGGCGTTCGTCCCGAATTCGTCCGCCTCGGCCGTGAAGGCATGCCGGTGTCCGTCGCCAAGGTCGAGGATATTGGCCGACAGAAGATCGTCCGTGCCAGCTTCGCCGGCCAGCTCTTGTCGATCGTCGTGCCGGAGGATGCCGAAATCCCGGCTGATCCCAAGATTACATTCGTTCCCGAAGGTGTCGGTATCTATGCCGATTCCTGGCGCGTAGGTTTGGAGGGCTGACCATGGAAAAGACCTGGAACAACAGAGCCTGGTTCATGGTCATTCCGGTCCTCGTGCTGGTGGCCTTCTCGGCCGTCATCCCGCTGATGACCGTGGTGAACTATTCCGTTCAGGACACGTTCGGAAACAACCAGTTCTTCTGGGCTGGCACGGACTGGTTTGCCGACATCCTCTCGTCAGACCGCTTCTGGGACGCCCTCTTCAGAAACCTCGCCTTCTCGATGATCATCCTGGCGATCCAGGTGCCGCTCGGCATCTTCATTGCCCTCAACATGCCGAAGAAGGGGTTGGGCGTACCTGTTTGCCTCGTACTGATGGCACTGCCACTTCTTATCCCGTGGAATGTCGTCGGCACCATCTGGCAGGTCTTCGGACGCGTCGACATCGGTCTGCTCGGCTACACCCTGAATGCGATGGGCGTTGACTACAACTATACCCGGGATCCGATCGACGCCTGGGTGACGATCATCGTGATGGATGTCTGGCACTGGACGAGCCTTGTCGTGCTCCTCTGCTATGCCGGTCTCGTGTCGATCCCCGACGCCTATTATCAGGCAGCCAAGATTGATGGCGCGTCGCGCTGGTCCGTCTTCCGCTACATTCAGCTGCCGAAGATGAAGCGCGTCCTGCTGATCGCCGTACTGCTGCGCTTCATGGACAGTTTCATGATCTATACCGAGCCTTTCGTCGTCACCGGCGGCGGCCCCGGCAACTCGACCACCTTCCTGTCGATCGACCTCGTCAAGATGGCGGTTGGGCAATTCGACCTCGGTCCGGCTGCGGCCATGTCGATCATCTACTTCCTGATCATCCTGCTGCTGTCATGGGTCTTCTACACCGTCATGACCGTCAGCGACGCCAAGAGCCAGTGAGGAGGAGAGAGATGAACGCTTCCGATACCCGTTCCCGCTTCGGCTTCCTGATCCCGACGATCTACATCGTCTTCCTGATCCTGCCGATCTACTGGCTCGTCAACATGAGCTTCAAGACCAACAACGAGATCCTGGGAGATTTCTCGTTGTGGCCGACAGATCCGACGATCGCCAATTATGTTGTGATCTTTACCGATCCGTCGTGGTACAATGGCTATATCAACTCGATCATCTACGTGGTGCTGAACACGGTGATCTCGGTTGCGGTGGCGCTCCCGGCAGCCTACGCCTTCTCGCGCTATCGCTTCCTCGGTGACAAGCACCTGTTCTTCTGGCTGCTGACCAACCGCATGGCGCCGCCAGCCGTTTTCGCCTTGCCATTCTTCCAGCTCTATTCGGCCTTCAATCTGATCGACACGCATATCGCGGTTGCCATCGCACACTGCCTGTTCAACGTGCCGCTCGCCGTCTGGATCCTCGAAGGCTTCATGTCGGGCGTGCCGAAGGAGATCGACGAGACCGCCTATATCGACGGCTATTCCTTCCCGAAGTTCTTCGTGAAGATCTTCATGCCGCTGATTGCATCCGGCATCGGCGTCGCAGCCTTCTTCTGCTTCATGTTCTCCTGGGTCGAACTGCTGATTGCCCGCACCCTGACAACCACGGATGCCAAGCCGATTGCGGCGACCATGACCCGTACGGTCTCGGCATCCGGCATGGACTGGGGCGTCTTGGCGGCAGCCGGTGTGCTGACCATCATCCCCGGAGCGCTCGTGATCTATTTCGTCCGTAACTACATCGCCAAGGGCTTTGCCCTGGGCCGCGTCTGAGGAGGGTTCGATGGATTTCTCATGGATGGCCTGGACGCTGCCGACGGCGATCTTCTTCCTCGTGATTTTCGCGTTGATCCTGTCGATGGCGGTTTGGGAATATCTCTCGCCCGGCGGCAATCCGCGGATTGGTATCTTGCGCTTTGAAACCACACGCGGCGATCGACTCTTCGTCTCGCTGCTCGGTTCGGCGTTCATTCATCTCGCTTGGCTCGGTCTCGTCGGACCGAGTCTGTGGTGGGCTCTCGCTCTCTCCGTTGTCTACGCCATCGGCGTATTCCGCTACGTGTAGAGCAAGAAAAGGCGGATGGCGGCGGGAGGTCGCCATCCTCGAGACTGCAAAGTGTCTGCAATCGCAAACCTTTAGGGAGGACAAATATGCGAAAGCAACTTTTGACGACGACGGCTGCCATGCTCTTGGCCATGACGGGCGTCGCCTTTGCCGATATGGAAGCGGCAAAGAAGTTCCTGGACGCGGAAATCGGTGACCTGTCGTCACTCGACCGTGCGGCCCAGGAAGCCGAAATGCAGTGGTTCATCGACGCTGCCAAGCCGTTCCAGGGCATGGAGATCAAGGTCGTCTCCGAAACCATCACGACGCATGAATACGAATCCAAGGTCCTCGCTCCGGCCTTCACCGCCATCACCGGCATCAAGGTCACCCATGACCTGATAGGCGAAGGCGACGTCGTCGAAAAGCTGCAGACGCAGATGCAGTCGGGCGAGAACATCTACGACGCCTACATCAATGACTCAGACCTGATCGGCACCCACTGGCGCTATCAGCAGGTCCGCAACCTGACGGACTGGATGGCAGGCGAAGGCAAGGACGTGACAAGCCCGACGCTCGACGTCGAGGACTTCATCGGTCGCTCCTTCACCACGGCTCCGGATGGCAAGCTCTATCAGCTGCCGACCCAGCAGTTCGCGAACCTCTACTGGTTCCGCTACGACTGGTTCAACGACGAGAAGAACAAGGCCGACTTCAAGGCCAAGTATGGTTACGACCTCGGCGTGCCGGTCAACTGGTCGGCTTATGAAGACATCGCCGAATTCTTCACAGGTCGCGAAATCGACGGCAAGAAGGTCTTCGGCCATATGGACTATGGCAAGAAGGACCCGTCGCTCGGCTGGCGCTTCACCGATGCCTGGCTCTCCATGGCCGGCAATGGCGACAAGGGCATCCCGAACGGCCGCCCGGTCGACGAATGGGGTATCAAGGTTGACGAGAACTCCCGTCCGGTTGGCTCCTGCGTTGCCCGTGGTGGTGACACCAATGGTCCGGCCGCCGTCTACTCAATCGAGAAGTACCTGCAGTGGCTGAAGGCCTATGCTCCGCCGCAGGCTGCCGGCATGACCTTCTCTGAATCGGGCCCGGTCCCGGCACAGGGTGAAATCGCCCAGCAGATGTTCTGGTACACCGCCTTCACCGCCGACATGGTCAAGGAAGGCCTGCCGGTCATGAACGAGGATGGCACGCCGAAGTGGCGCATGGCACCCTCGCCGAAGGGCGCATACTGGAAGGACGGCATGAAGCTTGGCTATCAGGACGCAGGTTCCTGGACCCTGATGCAGTCGACCCCGGTCGACCGTGCCCAGGCAGCCTGGCTCTACGCTCAGTTCGTCACCTCCAAGACTGTCGACGTGAAGAAGAGCCATGTCGGTCTGACCTTCATCCGTCAGTCGACGCTGGATCATGCCTCCTTCACCGAGCGCGCTCCGAAGCTTGGCGGTCTGATCGAATTCTATCGCTCGCCGGCCCGTCTGCAGTGGTCGCCGACCGGCACCAACGTTCCTGACTATCCGAAGCTGGCTCAGCTCTGGTGGCAGGCAATCGGTGATGCCTCCTCCGGCGCCAAGACCGCACAGGAAGCCATGGACTCGCTCTGCGCTGAGCAGGAAAAGGTTCTTGAGCGTCTCGAGCGTGCAGGCGTTCAGGGCGACATCGGTCCGAAGCTCGCCGAGGAAAAGACCCTCGAAGAGTGGAATGCCGATGCCGTTGCCAAGGGCAACCTCGCTCCTCAGCTGAAGCTGGCTGACGAGAAGGGCACCCCGATGACCGTCAACTACGACGAACTGGTCAAGAGCTGGCAGAACTGATCTGACAACTCTGTCGATTGACAACCGCCGGGGCGAAATCTACGCCCCGGCTTCTTCACATAAGGAGTCTTCGCCTGATGAGCGGTTACATTCTGGCCATCGACCAAGGAACGACCTCGACCCGCTCGATGATCTTCGATCACGAGATGCATATCGTCGGCGTCGCCCAGCAGGAGTTCACCCAGCATTTCCCGGATTCCGGCTGGGTCGAGCATGATGCGGACGAAATCTGGCAGAGCGTGCTGGCGACCATCGAAAAGGCGCTCTCCGCCGCCAAGATCAAGATCGGCGATGTCACCGCGATCGGCATCACCAACCAGCGTGAAACCGTCGTCGTCTGGGATCGCAGCACCGGCAAGCCTGTTCACCGCGCCATCGTCTGGCAGGACCGTCGCACCGCCCGTTTCTGCGATGAACTCAAGCAGAAGGGTCTGGAGCCGCTCTTCACGCAAAAGACCGGCCTGCTGCTCGATCCCTATTTTTCCGGCACCAAGCTGTCCTGGCTCCTCAAGAATGTCGATGGTCTGAAGGCCCGCGCCGATAAGGGCGAGATATGCTTCGGCACGGTCGATAGCTGGCTCATCTACAAGCTGACGGGGGGCAAGGTCCATGCGACCGATGCCACCAATGCCTCGCGCACCCTGATCTATGACATCGGCGAAAACCGCTTCGACGACGAGCTTCTGTCCATCCTCGAAATCCCGCGCGCCATGCTGCCGGAGGTCAAGGACTGCGCCGATGACTTCGGCATCACCGACGCCGCAGTTCTCGGAGCCGCAATCCCGATCCTCGGCGTCGCCGGCGACCAGCAGGCCGCCGTCATCGGCAATGCCTGCTTCGAACCGGGCATGATGAAATCGACCTATGGCACGGGCTGCTTCGCGCTTCTGAACACCGGACCGGATCGCGTCGCGTCATCGAACCGTCTGCTCACCACCATCGCCTATCGCCTGAATGGCGAAACGACCTATGCCCTCGAAGGCTCGATCTTCATCGCTGGCGCCGCTGTCCAGTGGCTGCGTGACCAGATGGGCTTCGTCAAGGTCGCCTCGGAAACCGATGCGCTGGCCAGCAAGGCTGATCCGCATCAGCGTGTCTATCTCGTGCCTGCCTTCACCGGTCTCGGCGCACCGCATTGGGATGCCGATGCCCGCGGCGCCATCTTCGGCCTGACCCGTGGCACGGGCCCAGCCGAATTCGCCCGCGCCGTGCTCGAAAGCGTCGCCTACCAGACCCACGATCTCCTCGAAGCGATGAAGAAGGACTGGAACGGCAGCGCCTCGAAGACGGTGCTCCGCGTCGATGGCGGCATGGTCGCCTCCGACTGGACGATGCAGCGGCTTGCCGACATCCTCGCAGCCCCCGTCGATCGTCCCGTGGTTCTCGAAACCACCGTCCTCGGTGCCGCCTGGCTGGCTGGTTCCCGCGCCGGTCTCTGGCCCGACCAGAAGGGCTTTGCGGCGACGTGGCGGCGTGATCGCCGCTTCGAGCCCGGGATGGCTGCAAGTGAGCGCGAGGCAGCGATTGCCGGCTGGCAGGACAGCGTCTCGCGCTGCCTGACCACGCGCTGAATTATTTGTCGATGAGTGAGACCAGCGTCTCCAGCCGGTCGGCATCCCTGGGCAGCTTGTCCTGACGCAGACGCGCGATGCGGGGAAACCGCATCGCCACCCCGGACTTGTGCCGGTTGGAGCGCGCCAGTCCCTCGAAAGCCACTTCCACCACAAACCCGTGCTCTGGCTCGGCCCTGAGAGCCCGCACAGGCCCGAAGCGGTCGACCGTGTTGTTGCGCACAAAGCGGTCGAGCACCTCGAGTTCCTCGTCGGTAAAGCCGAAATAGGCCTTGCCGACAGGCACCAGAACATCCCCTTCGCCGGGGATTGCCGTCCAGACCCCGAAGGTGAAATCGGAATAATAGCTGGACCGTTTGCCGTGCCCGCGCTGCGCATACATCAGCACGGCATCGGCATTCATCGGATCGCGCTTCCACTTGAACCACGGCCCCTTGGCGCGTCCCGCCTGATAGCTGCTATCCAGCCGCTTCAGCATCACCCCTTCGATCACCGGATCGGGCGGTGCCGCCCGCAACTGCTCCAGTTCTTCCCAGGTCGAGAAGGAGACGAGGGGCGAGAGATCGAAGCGCCGTGGCTCCTGCCGCTCGACCAGGGCGCTCAGCCGCTCGCGCCTGGCAAGGAAGGTTTCAGGCCTGACATCGGCATCGCCGTCGAACAGAATGTCATAGGCGCGGATGAAGACCGGAAAGTCCTCGATCATCTTGGCCGTCACGGTCTTGCGATTGAGCCGCTGCTGCAGGTCGGAAAAGGTGCGCGTCGGTGCATTCGTTCGTGATGTACCACCCACAAGCAGTTCGCCATCGATCACGCCATCGAACCGGGCCGCCTCAATGATATCCGGAAAGGCGCCGGAAATATCGTCGCCCGAGCGGGAATAGAGCCGGCTGCGTCCACCTGAGCAGGAGAGCTGCACGCGGATGCCGTCCCACTTCCATTCGGCGGCGAAATCCTTGGGGTCCAGGTTGGGGAGGTCCCTGTCCTCGATCGGCGTGGACAGCATCACCGAATGGAAGATCGCCGGCGTCGACAAGACAGGCTTTTGGACCCGATCCTCCAGCCAGGCGAAAAGCTCGGTGTAAGGCGGCTTCAATCCGTGCCACAGGCTCTCGATGTCAACGACGTCCTTGTTGCCATAGAGCGCCAGCGCCTGCTTGGTGAGGCGCGCCGAGACGCCAATCCGGAGGCCTCCGGTCACGAGCTTGATAAGCGCAAACCGCTCGGATGTGTCGAGCCTGTCGAAGAGGTCGCGCATGACCGAGCGCGTCTCGTTTCGCCCAAGCCGCTGCAGCCGCTCGACGATTTTGGAAAGGCTTTCGAGATCCTGATCGCTTTCAGGCTCGAGTGCCTGCGGCTCCCAGACGAGAGAAATGGTCTCGGCCAGATCGCCGACATAGTCATAGGAATACTGGAAGAGGATCGGGTCCATCCGCTCCAGCACGAGCTCCTTGAGCAGAGCGGGCTTCACACCCTTGATGTCGAGCCCATCGGTGAGTGCGGCCAGCGCATAGCCGCGATCGGGATCGGGCGTGTCGCGAAAATAGTCCGTCAGCAGCGTCAGCTTGCCATTCCGGCTCGGGGTGAGAACCAGACGGTCGAGCAGGCGGGCAAAGGCCTTCATCTCAATCCCCCTCGTCTTCATAGCCGACAAGGTGCAGCGGTCGGGCCCTGATGCCCTCAAGTTCGCACCAGCGCACCAGCGCTTCCTCGCGTCCATGGGTCACCCAGACCTCCTGCGGCCCGACTTCCCGGATCGTATCGAGCAGTTCCGGCCAGTCGCAATGGTCGGAAATGACGAGTGGCAGTTCCACGCCCCGCTGTTTCGCCCGCTGACGCACCATCATCCAGCCGGATGCGAAGATGGCGAGCGGATCCTCGAAGCGTCGCGCCCAGCGATCGTTGAAGGCCGAGGGCGGGCCGATCACCACGGCGCCCTTGAGATGACCCGACTTCTTGTCTTCCGTCGTCGCAGGCCTCAACTCCCCAAGCTCCACCCCTTGCTCGGAGTAGTAGTCGCAAAGCTTGGCCATCGACCCGTGGATATAAATCGGCTTCTCATAGCCGCCGCGGCGGATCAGCGAAATCACCCGCTGCGCCTTGCCCAGCGCATAGGCACCGATCAGGTGGCTGCGTTCGGGAAACTGCTGCAGGGACGTCAGAAGCTTCTGGATTTCCAGCCGTGGCTCGGGATGGTGGAACACGGGCAGTCCGAAGGTCGCCTCGGTGATGAAGACATCGCAAGGGACCGGCTCGAAACTGGCGCAGGTCGGATCAGCGCCGCGCTTGTAGTCGCCGGACACCACGATTCGCGTCCCCTGCGCTTCAATCTCGATCTGTGCCGACCCCAGAACATGACCAGCGGGATGAAAGCGGATGGAAACCCCATTGATCACATGGGTCTCGCCAAAGGCCGCGCTCTGCGACGTGCCGCAGAAATCCGCGCCGTAGCGGATTGCCATGATATCCAGCGTCTGCCGTGTCGCCAGGACATGGGCGTGTCCCGAGCGGGCATGATCGGAATGGCCGTGCGTAATCAGCGCCCGATCGACCGGCCGGACCGGATCGACAAAAAAATCACCCAGCGGACAATAGAGCCCGCCGGGTGTCGGATGGAGAAGAAGGTCCGGCTTGATCATGCCCAGAACATAGGGCGCCGCTGCCGAGGCTGCCAGCGGTCAGGTCGTGGCAAAGCGTGAGACGGCGAGATAGCCAGCCGCAGAGGCGGTTGCGGACAGGAAAGCGCCCCAGGCCATATCCACAAGGCTGACCTGCAGCGACCAGCCCTTGAGCGTGGCAAGATTGGTCATGTCATAGGTGCCGTAGGCAAGCAGTCCGATCAGCGCGCCATTGACCAGTGCGGTCACGACGGTCCCGGCAGATACAGCCGGCATGACTGCGAAATAGACAAGGCCGGCCACATAGAACAGATAGAAGATCCCCGCCGCCGCGAAGTTAGGCGTCTCCAGTAGAAGCGCACCGATATGCTCGCGGTAGAAGCCGATCGCGATCCGGGTCAGCCAGAGATAATCGATCGCAAAAAAGACCACGGCCGTCGAGATGTAGGCGATGACGTAAGGCATAGGTCTTCCTCCAGGGCCGGGCGGGCGCCCGGCCTCCAATCAGATCCCGAGAACCGGCTGGACCATTCGGACCAGAAGGCTCTTGAACTTCAGCGGCGCATCGGTCACCGCAAGACAGATGCAATCTTCATCCGGTGTCGCCACCGGCTGGTGCGTCAGGGTCTCGTCCGCTTCCTCGATATCGCCGCGCTTGAAGACCGTTGCCCCATCAGTGAAGGCCCCCTTCAGCACCAGCGTCAGTTCGCGTCCGCCATGTGAATGCTCGGGCACAGGCTTGCCCGCAGGGATCTTGAGCAGGCGCACCTGGCTTTCGCTGTCGCCTGTCTTGATCGGAATATGATAGGCGCCACGCCCGAGTGCCTTCCATTTCAAACCATCGACATCGCTTCCAAGATAAGAACGCAATGGCTCAGGCAGAACTGGCAGATCTTTCGGAGCGGCAACTGGCTTGGCGGTCGATGTCTGAGAACCGGCCTGTGTCTTTAGCTTCGATTTCATCGCCGACCAGCTGTCTGCCGCCGGCGTCTCCTCGGCTGTAACCTCGGTCGCCTCCAGCAACTGTCCGCCAGTATGTTCCATGAAGGACAGTCGGTCGCGGCAGGACGGGCAGAGCGCCAGATGCGTCGCAACGGCGATGCTCCAGCCTTCGGCCAGATTTCCGGTAGCATAGTCGAGCAGAAGCTCGTCGCTGATATGGTGTTGAACGTGGAGGGTCATGCCCGCTCCTCCAGTGCTGCACGCAGCTTCGCGAAGGCGAGGCGGATGCGCGATTTCACGGTTCCCATTGGCAGCCCGAGTTCGGCTGCGATCGTGCTGTGGGATGCTTCTCTGTAGAATGACATTTTGAGGAGTTCGAGCTGTTCGGGTGGTAGGGTTTCCATGGCACGCCGGAGACGGTCTGCCTCCTGCTTGCCTTCGAATTCGACATCGGCCGGCGGAACGTCGTCGGGCACGAAAGCCGGATCGGACGGGTCAAAGGTCGGCCGTCTTTCGCGTCGGAACGCGTCGATGCGCTGATTTCGGGCGATGGTGAAGATCCAGCTGGAGACGTTCCCCCGGGTCGGGTCGAACTGCTCGGCCTTGTTCCAGACCGCCAGCATCGTCTCTTGCATCAGCTCCTCTGCGGCCTGTCCGTCTCGGGCAAGCTTTGCCATATAGGCACGCACTTTCGGACCGTAATACTTAAAGAGCGTCTCAAAGGCCTCGATGTCTCTGTCGCGGCCAACGGCGGCCAGAAGCTGCGAGAAGTTACGCTGGTCCAGTTCTTCCACCGACTCGGTCATCGAAACGCTTTTTTTCCCTCGTTTGAGCGGCGCAACGACCTGTTGCCGTGCTGTCCGCCCGGGGTCATTGTGGCACGCATCTGCCGAGATGTGTATCGCGTTCATCATGAGCCAGTCTACGCCGCAGCTCTTCGCCCGGATCACTTCATGTGAATTTATTCGTGTCGATCAATCCATTGAGAATTGCCTTGCGTAATCCAAGACAATTCCATTGGATGGAACACTTGATAAAGGGCGGATAATGGACACTGGTATTACGAAGGCCGCAATCGGCGGTAAACGCAGGATCGCGGTCGTCGGTTCGGGAATTTCGGGTCTTTCTTGTGCGTGGCTGCTCTCGAAAAGTGTCGATGTCGTCCTTTACGAAACGGAAAACCGTCCAGGTGGCCATTCCAATACGGTGCTTGCGCCCGGGGCCACTAAGGATATTCCCGTCGATACCGGTTTCATCGTCTACAATGACCGGAACTATCCCAATCTGGTGAAACTGTTCGAGCAGCTCGACGTTCCGACCTTGCCGTCGAACATGTCCTTTGCCGCTTCGCTCGGCGGTGGAGCTTTTGAATATTCCGGCTCCGGCCTGTCCGGGCTGATGGGCCAGAAGTCGAACATCTTCCGCCCACGCTTCTGGCGCATGGTGAAGGACATCCTGCGCTTCTACAAGGAAGCCCCCGGTCTTCTCGATCGCTCGGAACTCGAAGGTGTCTCGCTTGGCGATTATCTTGCCTCCGCCAACTATGCGCCCTCCTTCGTGGAGGATCATCTTCTGCCGATGGGCGCGGCCATCTGGTCGACGACGGCGTCCGAAATGCGGCTCTATCCGCTGCATGCCTTCATTCGCTTCTTCGCCAACCATGGCTTGCTGGTGCTCAAGGATCGCCCGCGCTGGAGGACCGTGAAGGGCGGCAGCCGTGAATATGTCGCCCGCATTCTCGCCGATTTCAGCGGCGAAGTGCGCCTCGGAACCGCGGTGACCGGCGTTCGGCGCGGGATCTCCGGCGTTGAGGTGACCGATGTTCATGGGCATGTGGAAACTTTTGACGAGATTGTCCTCGCCACCCATGCCAACCAGAGCATCGACCTTCTCGAAGATGCAGACAGCGAAGAGCGTGAGATCCTGGAATCCTTCCAGTACACGCCGAACCTCGCCGTGTTGCATTCGGACGAGCGGCTGATGCCGAAGCGCAAGGCCGTGTGGTCGAGCTGGAACTACGTGGCCGAAACACATGCCGATGCGAGCGAAACCCTGTGCGTGACCTACTGGATGAACAAGCTGCAGTCGCTCGATCCGGCAACTCCGCTCTTCGTCACCTTGAACCCATGCCGCCCGATCAATCCGTCCAAGATCATCAAGACCTTCAACTATGAACATCCGCTGTTCGACGTTGCGGCCATTCGCGCGCAGCGCCGGATCTGGGGGCTGCAGGGACGTCGCAAGACCTGGTTCTGCGGCGCCTATTTCGGCAGTGGCTTCCATGAGGATGGTCTGCAAGCCGGCTTGGCCGTCGCGGAGGCACTTGGTGGTGTCCGTCGTCCATGGTCGGTTCCCAACGAGTCTGGCCGCATCGTGATCAGCCGCCAGCTCGAGGCTGCGGAATGACCCTGAATTCCGCAATCTATGCCGGGCATGTGCTGCATGTCCGCAGCCGGCCTAAGAAGCACAGCCTGCGCTACAGCGTCTTCTCGCTGCTGATCGATCTCGACGAAATCGAGGAGCTGAACGGACGCATGCGGCTGTTTGGATATAACCGGGCAGCCCTCTATTCCGTGCATGACGTCGACCACGGCAATGGCCGGCCCGGCGAGCTCCGCAACTGGGTGGAAGAGCGACTTTCGGCGGCGGGTCTGGAAGCCACGGATTGGAAAATCCGCATGCTCTGCTATCCGCGGATTCTCGGCTATGTCTTCAATCCGCTGACCGTTTATTTCTGCTACCGCGCAGATGGCGCCCTCGAAGCCGTGCTTTACGAGGTCTGCAACACCTTCAACGAGCGCCACACCTATGTGATCCCCGTGAAGGCCGATGGTGGTGCGATCCTACGGCACCGTTGCGCCAAGGAAATGTATGTTTCCCCCTTCATGCCGATGAACTGCGAATACAATTTCCGCATCAGCCCGCCTTCGGACGACGTGGCCATCAACATTGGCGAAAATGATCCGGAAGGCCCGCTTTTGTTTGCAACTTTTTCCGGCAGGCGCCGTCCTTTGTCAGACAAAGGCTTGTTGCACATGGTGCTGAAGTATCCTTTGATGACCCTCAAGGTGATGGGGGGCATTCACTGGGAGGCACTGAAGCTCTGGTGGAAGGGAGTTCCGATTTATCGACACAAGCCAGCCGCAGCCAAAATAGCCTCCACGATCGTTGTGCAGAATGGGATGAACAAGTCATGAGTCACGCTGAACAGGAAATGCACCCTGTCGTTAGCTCTCTCACATTCTGGCAGCGGATGATGTGCCGCTGGGCCGACCGCATCGCAGTCGGCCGGCTGACCCTGCAGTTCGAAGGCTATGGCGAACATGTGGCGATTGGTGCGGATGCCGGACCGAATGCCGTGCTGTGTGTGCGCAACGCGAGCCCCGTATTACGCATCCTCACCAGCGGCACACTGGGCTTTGCGCAGTCCTTTATTGATGGTGATCTCGACTCGCCCGACATCGGCGCGGTTCTGGAGTTGGCGCTTGCCAACGAGCCCCAGCTCGGACGTGTGCTTGCTTCTTCGTCCATCTTCAAGACGCTCGCCCGCCTGCGCCACAAGCTGCGTCGCAATTCGAAAAAGGGCAGCCGGCGGAACATCGCCTATCACTATGATCTCGGAAACGCCTTTTACGGTCTCTGGCTCGACCGGACCATGACCTATTCGTCGGCGCTCTACAGCCAGCCTGGGATGACGCTCGCCGATGCACAGGAAGCCAAATACGCCCGCATCGTCGAGGAGTTGAAGATCGGCCCGGATGATCATGTGCTGGAAATCGGCTGTGGCTGGGGCGGGTTTGCCGAACACGCGATCCGTAAGACCGGCTGTCGGGTCACCTGCCTGACCCTGTCCACCGAGCAGGCGAAGTTTGCCCGTGAGCGCTTGGAGAAGGCGGGTTTCGCCGACCGCGTTGACATCCGCCTTGAAGACTATCGCGACTGCCGCGGGCAGTACGACAAGATTGTATCGATCGAGATGTTCGAGGCTGTCGGCGAAGAAAACTGGCCGGTCTATTTCAAGACCGTACAGGAACGCCTCGTCTCGGGCGGCCAGGCGCTGATCCAGACCATCACGATTGATGAAAGCCGCTTCGACTACTATCGCCGCAGTGCCGATTTCATCCAGACCTACATCTTCCCGGGCGGCATGCTCCCGTCCGTGACCGTCTTCGAACGGGATGCTGAGGCTGCAGGACTGGCCGTTGGAGATCGCTTCCGGTTCGGTCGCGACTACGACCGGACGCTGATCGCCTGGGACAGCGCGTTCACCGCCAACTGGCAGAAGATCGAGCCGCTCGGCTTCGATCGCCGCTTCTACCGCATGTGGCGGCTTTATCTGCATTATTGCGCAGTTGGCTTCCGCTTTGGTCGCATCGACGTCGTACAGTTCAGGCTGGACAAGCCAGCCTGAACATATGCCACGTGTGAGGATGTCGACGTTCTACAGCGCCGTGCGCCAAACATGGCGCACAAAGGTTCGCTGTAGCGCTTTATATCTGCTGCATAATTTTCACCTTAAATCGATTCCGATTTAAGGAATTATGCAGTAGCTCACGGCTTGGGCCGGAGCATCTTGCGCGTCAGTGCAAAGCGCAGGCCGTGCGGCAGGGCGTGCAGAAACCGGATTGCAAGCGCCATCTTCCACGGGAAGATGATCTCGAACTTGCCCTTTTCCAGCCCCCTGGCGATGGTGTCTGCGGCTTCTTCCGAAGAAATCAGGAACGGCATCGGAAAATCGTTCTTCTTCGTCAGCGGCGTATCCACGAAGCCCGGGTTGATGATGGTCATCTTGACGCCATGCCGCTCCAGCTCGGGATAGAGCGCCTCGCACATGACGTTGAGTGCTGCCTTGGTCGCTCCATAGGTCGCAGCACCCGGCAGGCCGACATAGCCGGAAACCGAAGCGACGACCGCGATATGGCCGCGGCGGCGGGCTATCATGGCCGGCATGACGGTTTCCAGGCACGACGCCGTCGCCAGCACGTTCAATTCGAACATCTGGCGCGTGCGTTCGCTGTCGAAATCCTCTGCGTAATCGCGCGTGTAGGAACCGGCGGCAAAAACGGCGAGATCGACAGGACCCATCTCGCTCTCGATCCGCTCGAACACCTGCTTCACGGCATCGGGCTGGGTGACGTCGAGCGGATAAACGCCCACCTTGCCGGGATGGCTCGCGGCAATCGTCGCAAGGCCTTCTTCACTGCGCGCACTGACGGCAACACGATACCCGTCACGCACAAGCCGTTCGGCAAGTGCGCGACCGATGCCGGTGCTGGAACCGGTAATCCAGGCGATTTTGGTCATGACATCCTCTTGGTTCTGGTATGACCAATACGCCGCAGGATCTCCTATGGTTCAGACCGACCAGCGCCCCAGCAGCGAAAGCCCCTCTTCCAGGAGCGAGGCAGCACTCGCCTTGTCTGCCGCCTCCACATAGCAGCGCATTTCCGGGGCATTGCCCGATGGACGGAAATGGATGACGCGACCATCGGCCAGCGTCACGCGCAGCCCGTCGATATCGCTGACCGTCGCCACCTCGCCAAGCGGGGCGAGAAATGCGGACAACTGTTCCCGCGAAGCCCTCAGATGCGCCATCAGCAAGGTGCTGCGCTCGCTGGCATAATTCTCCAGACGATCGCTGAGCGCCACGGGCAGACTGAAATCCTCGACCAGCTGCGAGAGCGACAGTCCCCGTTTGGCGGCGGTTCCGAGCACCGCCAGTGCCGGCAGGAAGCTGTCCCGGGTCGGAAGCGCCGTGATCGCTTTCTCGCCGAGGGTGAAATCGGAACCGAGCATCAGGCCGCCATTCGCCTCGAAGCCCAGCACGCTTCTCTCGCCGGCCGCAAGCGCCTCTTCCATCGCGGCAATGACAAAAGGTGAGCCGACACGGGTGCGGCGAACGGCAAAGCCCCCGTCCTGTTCCAGACCGGAATTCGACGTGACAGGCGTGGCGACGACCTTTGCGCCGAGGAACCGCGATACGATCAAGCCGAGCAGGTCACCACGCAGCGGCACGCCGTGTTCGTCGGCCACAAGCGGCCGATCTCCGTCTCCATCGGTCGAGAGCACCGCATCCAGTGCAAGTTCGTCCGTCCATTTGGCGAGTTGCGCCACGGTATCAGCCGAGACGGCTTCCGTATCGACGGGGATGAACTCTTCCGAGCGCCCCAGCGGAAACACGGTCGCGCCACACTGTTCGAAGACGGTGACCAGCATGTCCCGGGCGACGGAACTGTGCTGGTAGACCCCGATTCGCTTGCCCTTCAGGGCGTCGGGCGCAAGGATGCCGAGATTGCGGTCGATGAAGAGCCGGGTGGCATCCGCTTCGCGATCATCGCCGGATCCCGCCTCGACCCTGTTGGCCTCTATATCCTCCTTGAGGTCCTGCGCGATTCGGGTGATCGCGTCTTCATCGGCCTTGTTGATCTCGCCATCGGGCCGGTAGAACTTGATGCCGTTCCGATCCGCAGGAATATGGGAGCCCGTCACCATGATGCCGGCTGCGCCGATCGAGGCACCGTAAAGGGCGAGTGCCGGTGTCGGGATTGTTCCGCAATCGATGGGATGCAGGCCGAGCCGCTTCACGGCAGCCATGATGGTTGCGGAGATGTCCGGGCTGGATGGCCGAAAATCGCGGCCAATGACAATGGGAGCACCTGATGTCAGCGCGCCGCTCTCCAGCATGTGCCGGGCGAATGCGGTTGAGTAAAGCGCCGATACCGAGCCGACCAGATCCGTCGAAAGACCCCTCAGGCCGCTTGTGCCAAACTTCACCGTCATGAATGCCTCCTGAGCGTGTTGCAAGCAGAAGGCCTTATATGGCCCCGCGACCGCATGCAGCAAGCGGAAGTGACCGCCGTGGGCGCCATGGAGGAATAATCAGTGAAGGAGGCCTGAAATGAAAAGAGCCTGGCGCGGGAGGAGGATGCGCCAGGCTCTTAAACTTGATCGGCAATTGGGAGGAGGAGGAGTATTGCCGATCCTACCGAGCGGCACTGGGAGGAGGAGTGCGCCGCTTCGATGGTTTTGTTATACTCACATCGCTTTGGCCTGCCAATCACCGTTGTTGCAACGCAGCAGTGCGTTTGGCGCATAGCTTGCCTCGGGCATGTCGGGTGGTGTCGGCCAGATGAATGCGAATTCCCCCTGATTCCTTTCGAATCGGCGCGGTTTCCGGGAAATGAAAGTGCGTTTGCGCATCTAATATGCAGCCAGGAGGGCTGCCTACGATGACTGCATGCGCCTATCACAAGGCTGTTATCCGTCTCGTGCCTCTGCGAACTGCGCCGGTGAGCGTGCCAGCGAGGGCCCTCAGGATGGTGCCGGCAGGCGCTTTGGGCTATAGCGGCAGGAAGCTTGAGTGGGTTCCGGAGATCTGCATGACGACGATTCGCTATCACGAGGGAGATATCGCAGCGGAAGATGCCGCGCGCTATGTGAATGCAATCGCGATCGACACAGAGACCCTGGGCCTCGTCCCGCGTCGTGATCGCCTCTGCGTCGTCCAGCTGTCTCCCGGTGATGGCACCGCCGACGTCATCCGCATCGCCAGAGGCCAGACGGCTGCGCCCAATCTGACAGCCATGCTTGCCGATCCCGCGCGGCAGAAGATCTTTCATTACGGCAGGTTCGACATCGCCGTACTCTTTCACACCTTCGGCGTGACGACGACGAACATCTTCTGCACCAAGATCGCCTCCCGCCTGAGCCGGACCTATACCGATCGCCATGGGCTGAAGGACAATCTCAAGGAGCTGCTGGAGGTGGATATCTCCAAGGCGCAGCAATCCTCGGACTGGGCGGCCGAGACCTTGAGCCAGGCCCAGCTTGAATATGCCGCATCCGATGTCCTTCACCTGCATGCGCTGCGGGACAAGCTGACCCAGCGTCTGGTGCGGGACGGTCGCATCGAGCATGCCGAGGCCTGCTTCGCCTTCCTGCCCACCCGCTCAAAGCTCGACCTGCTCGGCTGGGAAGAAACCGATATCTTTGCCCATAGCTGATCCTTCGGCGCCTATCTGCGGCGACTGACACCAACGCGGGCGATGACATCTGCGGGGATGGCATAGCGTCGGATCATGTCGGCCTGGTTTCGCAAGCCGCAAAGCTCCCTTTGAACCATCAGGCCGAATACGGCATCTGCCGCCTCGTGAAGCAGATCGTCGAGGTCCGTCTTGCCCTGATCACGTGCGAGCGACAGCCTCAGGAGAGCGTCTTCCGCCTTGCGACCTGCTCGGCCTAGAGCATCCGCTTTCTCGCCGGCAAGCTCCACATCAAGCGGCGTCGGCACCTCACCAGGTTTCGATGACAGCAGGAAAACAGGTGGCCTGACGCTCATGCCTAGATCTTCTCATGGATGAGAATTGGGAGGGCTTCTGCGAAGTTCGCCAAGGTTTCGTTAACCCAGACTTCGCATCATCCCCACATACAAATCGGTGGCAAAAACGGGTCTTTCAAGTCTCCCGTGTGACAAAGGCGTTGATCAGGCGACCATGACGGAAGCATCCAGTATCCTCCTCGACTCGGTATCGCGTAACCCCTCCATCTATGATGTCGATCTGATCGAATCGTCCGCCGACCAAGCCGCAATCGAAGAAGGTCCGCGATATGCACCGGCCAACTGGCTCGATGCCTTCATCGTCGACGAGCGCAGCCGTTCGGACGAGGCCTTCGGCGAGCGCGTGCCGCTACCCTCTGATGAGGCTGGCCTCTATCCGAGTTACATGCGCCTCGTGGATGTATGAGTTAACGAGGCAAACTCGCGGCCGTCGCACGTGCCCGGATTTCCTCTAGGCTCCAATCCACCATCAGCCTGCCATCCTGCCAGACCGGCTGCAGAAGGTTGGTCCTGTTCCCGAGATCCTGCAGCGGTATGGCCACGATGTCGTAGCCATCGGCAATCGCGGCCATTCGGCCGGCCATCGGCGCCTTTTCCTGCGGATTGGAAGGACGCCGGGCGATCGGATGCCATTGTCCGCCATCATCCTGCACGGCGCTCGTGCGCATTGTGAAGGACATGGTGTCCCTGTTGATCTTGTGCAGCAGTCCCGATCCCATGCCGAAGGAAATGTTCTCGGCCGAAAAGCCCATGCCTTCGAGCCTGCCGAGAATCATCTGAATGTCCTGTATCGACACCCCATCTGCCTGAATAACCCGCACATTGCCGTCGAGCACCTTGAATCCCTTGCCGTTGAGCCGGGTGCCGAAGGCGTAGGCGAGCTGCGCGACCACCTGGACGGGCGTGTCGATCGGGTCGCCGCTGTCCGGACGCACGACCAAAACGCCGCCGGCGGCACGCACCTTTGTCTGCAGCCTCTTGCCCCAGATCTCCGAGACGGCATTGTGCAGGTCGAAACTGTCTGAAACGACGGAATAGGCGCCGAAGCTCGCGAAATTGTCGATCATGTTGGAGTAGGCATCGACCTCTCGCCCCTGACCCCATGCGATGATCGTCCCGTGCTCGGCTGCCGGAATCGAATAGGCCGGCATGGAAGCATGGTAGAAGCGGCGTGCCTGAAGGATGGCTGGTAGCGAATCCGAGCTGTTGAAATGCACCAGATGCGCCGCGCCGCCGATGGCGGCCTGCTCTGTGCTTGATGTGCTGCGGCAGCCATAGTCGCTGATCCGGCTCGGCTGCAGTCCCGCAGGGTCGTCGGTTGTCCGGTCGAGAAATGGCTGGATCGCAAGACGCAGCCGCCAGGCCGTGGTGGCGACGGTCGAAGGATACCACACCGCCCGAAGCAGTGCCGTCTCCATATAGGAGGTGAGCCAGGGCACCAGCGGATCGGTATTGACCACCTGCATGGCAGGTACCCCGCGGCGGATGGCCAGGCCTTCCGGCAGGGCCTCGATCTTGAGAGGCAGCACCCCGCCATGGGTCTTGAGAATATGCTCCCAACCCCTGCGGTCAAAAGGCTGGCCATGGGCGCGTGCGACTTCCTCCGCCTCGTCGATGTCCGCACTGGTAATCGGCTTGGACAGATATCGTTTCAGGAACATCTGCAGTCCGAAGAACATCACCTCGGGCCGAAACGAGTGCCCCCGAGTGGTGACGAAGGCGCTGACGGCGCGCGTATTCTGCGGATATTGAAGAAAGACGCCAAGCTTGTAGCTGTCGGTGTTCAGGAGAAGATTGTCTGTCATGCCTGGGCCTGTGATTGCTTGATGAGAATATGGTCCGCCGCGCCTCCATCATGCACACCCATCTATGCGCGAGGCTGGAGTACCCTGCTACTCGATCAATTTAGGGTTTCGTTAACCATAATGCGGGAGGATTGAGGATCGGTGTCAGCCGACGAAGTGACTGCTTTCGCGTCACGCCGTCATGATCCACCGGATGCAAAGAATCCCGAGGCACCAGAACCGGAGAGGTTGCCTATGCTTCCTCCAGTCCCTGCGTCCCCTGCAACCTTTACGGTGACCGAGCCAAAGCTGCGTCCCGATCCCTCGGCAACGCCTCGACCGGTGGCGCTTCCTTCGGCAGCGCAGCCGGCAGCCCTCAGCCAGAATTCGGCGATTGCAGGACAGCTCAATATCATGCTGCTCTCCGGTCCCGAACGCATGTCTCAGAACCTCGCGGCACTCGCGGAGGTTCTGGATAGCGCGCTGAAGATCGAGCGGCGCCCGGACGAAAGCCTGAACGACTATATGGGCCGCCTCATCGAGGGTATCGCAAATCTGCCCCAGGCCGATCGCCTCCGGCTGCAGAAGCTTTTGACCCAATCCTTTGCCGGACTGCAGCTGCGCACGCTGCTGGAGGCCATGGCCAACCCCTCCGGGCCGGAGCGTGCCACGCTCGCACTCTATCTCGAACTCTACCGCCAGACCGACAGGGACGGTGCGATGCGCTCGGTCATCTCGTCTTACCGCGAAGTTGCGGCCGAAGGGCGAGGCAGCGCACCTGGATCGGGCCGTCCCGCCGCCGCCAATGACAGCAGCCGGCCGTCCGCCGATCCTCAACGGACCGCCCAGCCGACGGTCGATCCCGGTCAACCGCAGAGGATGCCTGCAGGCGAAACCCGGGGCAGGGGAGATGTCGCCTTCTCTTCCTCTTCCGCTCCACTGTCGCGTCCTGAGCAAGTCGCGACAGCCTTGTCAGATGCAAAGGGCGTATCTCCACCCTCAATGTCCCGACCGCAGGATCTGGATACCACCAGCGAATTCCCAGAGACATCGCGCAACGGCATCAGCGGCCAGCCCGATCCAAAAGCCGCGACTGCACGGCAGGCAGGCGCAGCACCCGAACTGGGCGGCCGACCCGCCGCCACGCCGGAAGCGATCCAATCGCGTTCAAATGGCAGTGAGCGTCTTGCAAGCGCACCGAATACGCCGCCCGATCAGGCCGACGAACCTGTCCGGGACGGCCTGCGACCATCCGCAGATCGATCCGCCGCTTCGGCCACCCCGGCCATGCCAGCCCAGCCGCAGAGCCGGCCCATCACACCGGCCCCGACAAGCTGGCTCGCCGAATTGTTCGAAACGGATTTTGTCCGCACGCTCTTGCAGCTGAAGACACTGCCTTTCGATCCGCAGGCTGCAGCCAGACCCTCAGTTCCGCCAGGCTCAGAGAAAACCATCGCCGAGCCACCTCTGAAGGATGGCGCAGCTGGCGAGAATTTCCGCAGCGCTGCCGAAGAGGCTGCGCAGACGCCCGAAGCCGCCACCAGGAATCCCGGGGACGAGCGTCCGCTGCCTCTCCCCATCCCCGTGCCCGAGCAGGCTCTGCTCCGCAACCACGTTGTCCGCGAAGGAATGCCTCTGCCTTTCGTGCCCTATCTGATCGCCGATGACGGCGAGATGGAGCGTGTCGAGGAGGAGGAGGACGAGGACAGCCGGGGCAGAGATGAGCGGGACACGGGTCGGGACGCCGAAGAAGAGGCCGGTGATCAAGACGCGCACACGGCCGGCGAAACGGAAGCTTCGGGCCAGGTGACTGTGGCAATCGCTTCGGACGCCGCCGAGACGACCGTCTCCGATAGGCCATTGCTGCCGCCGCCCTCGGATAAAGCCCTGCAGCTCCAGCCGGAGCCCGCCCATGAGCTCTATCTCCGAATGGCCGGGCTCACCTGACAATCACAGCCGCAAAAGAAAAAACCCGCCGGGATCGCTCCCGACGGGTTCTTTGCATTTACTCAACAGCGAGGATTAGTCGTTGTTGCGGTTCTTCAGGGCTGCACCCAGGATGTCGCCGAGCGACGCGCCCGAGTCGGACGAACCGAACTGAGCAACGGCTTCCTTCTCTTCTGCGATCTCGAGAGCCTTGATCGACAGCATGACCTTGCGGTCCTTCTTGGAGAAGTTGGTGACGCGGGCGTCGACAACCTGACCAACCGAGAAACGCTCTGGACGCTGCTCGTCACGGTCACGCGACAGGTCGGCGCGACGGATGAACGAGGTGATGTCTTCATGGTTGACGAGCTTCACTTCGATGCCGCCATCGTTGATGCCGATGACTTCGCACGAAACCACGGCGTTCTTGCGCAGGTCGCCGGACTGGGCAGCTTCGCCGACCGAATCACGGCCGAGCTGCTTGATGCCGAGCGAGATGCGCTCCTTCTCGACGTCAACGTCGAGAACGACGGCCTTGACCACGTCACCCTTGTTGTACTCTTCGATGACCTGCTCGCCCGGACGGTTCCAGTCGAGATCCGACAGGTGAACCATGCCGTCAACGTCGCCTTCGAGGCCGATGAACAGGCCGAATTCGGTCTTGTTCTTGACTTCGCCTTCGACTTCAGTGCCGGCCGGGTGGCTGTAGGCGAATGCCTGCCACGGGTTCTCGAGGGTCTGCTTGAGACCGAGCGAGATACGGCGCTTGGACGGATCGACTTCGAGAACGACGACGTCGACGTCCTGCGTGGTCGAAAGGATCTTGCCGGGATGAACGTTCTTCTTCGTCCAGGACATTTCCGAGATGTGGATGAGGCCTTCGATGCCCGGCTCCAGCTCGACGAATGCGCCGTAGTCGGTGATGTTCGTGACGGTACCGGAGATCTTCTTGCCAACCGGGTACTTGGCAGCAATGCCATCCCACGGATCCGACTCGAGCTGCTTCATGCCGAGCGAGATACGGTGGGTTTCCTGGTTGATACGGATGATCTGAACCTTGACCGACTGGCCGATGGACAAGATTTCCGAAGGATGGTTGACGCGGCGCCATGCCATGTCGGTGACGTGCAGCAGGCCGTCGATGCCGCCGAGGTCAACGAACGCACCGTAATCGGTGATGTTCTTGACGACGCCGTCAACAACCTGGCCTTCTTCGAGGTTCTGAACGATTTCAGAACGCTGCTCGGCGCGGCTTTCTTCGAGAACCGTACGACGCGATACAACGATGTTGCCGCGACGCTTGTCCATCTTGAGGATTTCGAAGGGCTGCGGGTTGTGCATCAGCGGGGTGACGTCGCGGATCGGACGGATGTCCACCTGCGAACGCGGCAGGAAGGCAACGGCGCCGTCGAGGTCAACCGTGAAGCCGCCCTTGACCTGGTTGAAGATGACGCCTTCAACGCGCTCGCCAGCTTCGAACTTGGCTTCGAGCTTGATCCAGCTTTCTTCGCGACGAGCCTTCTCGCGCGACAGAACAGCTTCGCCGAGAGCGTTTTCGATGCGCTCGACATAAACTTCAACTTCGTCGCCGACCTTCAGCGAACCGTCCTTGGCGCGTGCACCGAATTCCTTCAGAGCGATGCGGCCTTCGACCTTCAGGCCGACGTCAACAATGGCGACGTCCTTTTCGATGGCCGTGATGATGCCCTTGGCAACATAGCCTTCGGCCAGATCGGTCTTGGCAAAGGATTCCTCGAGGAGGGCTGCGAAGTCCTCACGCGACGGGGTAGAAACAGACATGAAATCTCCTAGTCGCATCCCACTGGATGCGTGAGCGCCGGGGGTTGGTGTTGATCTTGGCCGGCAACCGATCCGCTCTTCAAAAGAGCAATTCCGGCGCGGGGACTGGATGTCGGCCCTCAGGCACCGGCTTTGCCGGCCCCTGGTCACTTCATTTCGTCAGGGCAGCGTCGACGAGAGCCTTCGCCGCCAAGAATGCGGCCTCTATACTCATTTCGGACGTGTCTAGCAAGTGCGCGTCATCCGCTGGTTTCAATGGGCTGTCGGCCCGTCCCATGTCGCGCTCGTCGCGTTTCTTCACATCCGCAAAGATCGCCTCGAAATCGGCTTGGCCGCCCTTCGACAGGATTTCGTCATAGCGCCGTTTCGCGCGCACCTCGGGAGAGGCGGTGACATAGAGCTTTACGGGCGCCTCGGGGCAAACGACCGTGCCGATATCACGCCCGTCGAGCACCGTGCCGGGCGCACGTTTCGAAAACGCGCGCTGAGCCTCGACGAGTGCCCGGCGAACCGCCGGCATCACGGCGATCTTCGAGGCCGCCTCGCCGATCTCATGGGCAGAGAGAATGTCCCGGTCGAGCCCGGCGAGTTCCACGGCCAGAGCCATCCGCTCTGCAATCGCCTCGTCATCGAGTGGCAGGCCGGCATCGAGAAGCGCCTTCGCGGTCGCCCGATAGGTGAGCCCCGTATCGAGATGGTGGAAGCCAAAAGTCTCCGCGATCCGGCGCGAAAGCGTGCCCTTGCCGGCTGCGGCCGGTCCGTCGATGGCGATGATCATCCGGGCCTCTTCATATCTGTCTGTCTTACCATCGCTGATACAAATCTTGGATGCCCTTGCCAAGCGAAGCATGCGATCCGGCGGTTGCGAAAACACCCGAGCAGATTGCCTTTGACAGGACGGGCGCCAGCGATTAAGGGGACCGACTACAGTTTAGCCGGCCTCGCGCCGGGCGCTAGGCGCATGCCCCTATTCTTCACGACTTCATGAGGCTTTGACAGTGGCGAAGGCAGAACTTGGAACGAAACGGACTTGCCCCGACACCGGCAAGAAATTCTACGACCTGAACAAGGACCCGATTGTGTCGCCCTACACGGGCAAGTCCTGGCCGCTGTCCTATTTTGAGGAAACCTCGGTCGCAGCCATCATGGAAAAGGCTGAAGAAGAGGACGTGGCAGAAGTCGATACCGAAAACACCGATGTCGAGCTTGTCTCGCTCGAAGACGGCGACGACGCGGCCGGCGGCGACGATCTGCCCGATATCGGCGACGATGACGTCGAGATCGATGGCGACGATGACGACACCTTCCTCGAAGCCGACGAAGACGATGACGACGACGACATGACCGGCCTGATCGGCGTTACAGGCGACGACGACGAAGTCTGAGATTTCAAGCATTTCGGGCCCGGGCACAAAAAAATGCCCGGGCTTTCATTTTTCGGCTTGCCATCTCCGATAACCGGAAGTATCAAGCCGCCACCCCGACGGAAGCACTGCGCTCCAAGGGGTTCCCGGAGCCGGAAACATACCGGTACCCTGATGGGGCTATAGCTCAGCTGGGAGAGCGCTTGCATGGCATGCAAGAGGTCAGCGGTTCGATCCCGCTTAGCTCCACCAAAACTTTTTCAGAGAATTTTGTGATCGGGTCGCGCAAGAAGCGCGTTAATCCCTCGTCGGCGCGGATCGGTAGGTAGCTTGCGGCTTAAGCCTACTCACCGCTGAAACAGCTCCACCCGCTCGCCCGTCTCTGTCAAATCGATCTGGAACCAGTCGATGATCTTGCGGATGTCGAGCTTCACCTCGCCGTCACGCAGCTTCAGATGCAGCTTGTCTTCGCTGACTTCAACAGGGGTGCCGATGTAAAGGCGGTCGTTCCCGGAATCATCCACGGTGTCGATGGCAAATCGCATGGGCTTCCTCCCGGAAAATTCAGAATCGAAATGGGTGACAGTGGGACGAGGGTTTAGTAACGCGTCCTTGAGCGAGGCTTTCTTTCCGTAACGGCAGGGAGCTTCCCGAAGGACCTGAGGGCTTGGGCAAGGAGATTGGGCTGTGTTCGTGTTTTCCAAACTGTTCTGGAATGCCGTCCAGCCGCTGTCCCTTGTCTTCCTGTTCGGAAGCGTCTGTCTGGTCCTCATCTGGTTCCGGCGCCTGCGCCTTGCCGCCGCGTCGCTTTCGCTCGCTTTGATCATCCTCTTCCTTACACTCTATACGACGCTCGGCTCGCTCCTGCTGCAGACGCTGGAGGCGCGTTTTCCGCGACCCGATACGGAGCCTGCCGAAGTGTCCTGCATGATCGTGCTCGGCGGCGCCTTCGAGACAGAGGTGACCACCGCGCGCGGCGGGGTCGATCTCAACCAGGCGGCAGACCGTTTCGTCGAAACCCTGCGCCTGGCGATGCGCCATCCGCAGGCAAAGATCCTCGTTTCGGGCGGTGATGGCTCGTTGAGCGGAACTCTTGAGGGTGATGCGGCCGCGTCGGTTCGCTTGTTCGAAGCTTTCGGCATTTCGCGTGATCGCTTGATCACCGAGACGACATCCAGAAACACCGACGAAAACGCCCAGAACAGCCGCGACCTGCTCGCGTCGAACGGATTGGGCCAGTGCCTCCTGATTACCTCGGCCTTTCACATGCCGCGCTCCGTCGGCTTGTTCCGCAAGGCGGGCATCGAGGTAACGCCCTGGCCGGTCGATTACCGGACTGCCGGCAACATTTCATTCGCACTCGACTTCACCCAGCCGACGCTGAACGCGCAGCAGATGTCGACCTCGGTCCGCGAATGGGTCGGACTTGCTGCCTACAGGGCTCTCGGGCGGATTGACGAGTTCTATCCCGGCCCTTGAGGTCGATCACTTCTTCGAGATGGTGAGAAACTTCGTGCCGCGCACACGCACCGTCATCGCGCAGGGCTCCTGGCCCTCTTCGCGCTCGCAATAGCGTGGATGCATCTTCAACACGAAGACCATATTGCCGAAGCGTTTGATGAAGTCATAGGAATACATCTGCGCGGTGGCGATCATGAAATAGCCGCCCTCCTTGACCTGCAGATAGAAATTGAAGGGGCAACCTTCCGCCGTGCAGTCAGGGCCGCGAACGCCGTCACAGACGATCTCGCTGCTGTTGGTCACCGCGTCGATGATTCCGTCGTTGTTGATGTCGATCCGGTCGATGAACCCGCTTCCATACTGCACAACGTCGCAGCGTTTCCCATAATGGTCTTTCTCGTAGATTTCGGGATCAATCAGCAATTCCTGCTGTGCCACCGCAGGCGCGGCAAAAAGACCGGCGGCGACGATGAGGAAGAGGCGGGCGAAGAAAGACACGGTCTGGACTCCGGATCGCAATTTGTGCTGAACGAGGAGGAAGTTTAGCGCCAGCGTCTTGCCTCACCCTTAACGGCATGATGCAAATCTGGCCGGGCCCCGGGCCTCCAGCAAGGAAAGTAGCCATGTCGCTCCTGTCTTATCTCGACTATGCGGGCATTGCCCTGTTCGCCGCGACCGGGGCGCTTGCTGCGTCGCGCAAGCAGCTCGACATGATCGGCTTCCTGTTCTTCGCCGTGGTCACGGGCCTCGGCGGCGGCACGGTCCGCGACATCGTGCTTGGGCGCGTGCCGGTCTACTGGGTGCTCAACCCCGATTACATCCTGATCTGCTGTGCCATAGGTGTGCTTGTGTTCTTCACCGCGCACCTGGTCGAATCGCGCTACCGTTTGCTGATCTGGCTCGATGCCATCGGGCTCTCGGCCTACTGCGTCATGGGTGCCGCAAAAGGCCTGGCCGCGACAGGCTCGCCCACAATCGCCATCGTCACGGGCACGCTGACGGCCAGTCTGGGGGGCGTACTGCGTGACCTCCTGGCCAATGAGCCATCCGTCCTGCTGCGGCCGGAGATCTACATTACGGCTGCCCTGGTGGGCGCTGCGGTCTTTACCGGAGCCCACGAGTTCGGCGCGCCGCTTTATGTAGCCTCCGCCATGGGCGCCATTGCCGCCTTCCTGCTTCGGGGCGGCGCACTGTATTTCGGCTGGACGTTTCCGACCTACAAGCACAGGCCTGGTCGACACCCGGATGAGGTCATGTAACGGATTTGTGGCGTATCAGCCCTGCTTGGGGCGAAGACGAATCACGACATCGACATGGGCAATTTCCATGCCTTCCGGTGGGGCCGGCAGATTGTCGATGCTGATATTGTTGACCGGAATGTCCAGCACCTTGTTCTCCCCTTCAACGAAGAAGTGATGATGGTCGGAAACATTCGTGTCGAAATAGGTCCGGGAACTTTCGACCGCGAGGACGCGGATCAGGCCCGCCTCGGTAAACTGGTGGAGCGTGTTGTAGACAGTCGCCAGCGACACCGGAAAGTCAGCAGCAATCGCCTCTTCGTGCAATTCTTCGACTGTCAGGTGGCGATCACCCTTGGCGAACAGCAGGCCGGCCAGCGCAATACGCTGTTTCGTCGGGCGAAGGCCCGAGCGGCGCAGTTTCAGTTCGATACCCGTTTGGCAGGTTGCCATCGTCAAAGACGCACTCCAGTCGTTCTGTGCTCTGCATTGGCATGCACGATTGTGGATATAGCTGCAAAATCAGGCTGTTTCAATAGTTGCGGTGGAGGACGCACCCTGGCGAGCCATGAGTCGCCCGGTTTTTGGCATATCGGGTCTGGTGATGCCCTTTTCCTTCCTGTATGCGACGATGAGATGAGGATCAGGCCGATGAGGCCTCAGAGAACCGGCGGATCGCCTGCGGGGCTTCAATTTGCCACCGTCTTGCTCTAATGGGTCCGGGTTATGTGAAGCAGAGGGGGGAAGAAGAAGAACAATGGTTACGAGACAATCCAGCTACAATTACGACGAAATCCTCGCCTGCGGCCGCGGTGAACTTTTTGGTGAGGGCAACGCGCAGCTCCCTCTGCCGCCTATGCTGATGGTGCACCGGATCACTGACATTTCGGAAACCGGTGGTGCCTTCGACAAGGGCTATATCCGCGCGGAATACGATGTTCGTCCCGATGACTGGTATTTCCCGTGCCATTTCCAGGGCAACCCCATCATGCCGGGCTGCCTCGGCCTTGATGGTATGTGGCAGCTGACCGGCTTCTTCCTCGGCTGGCTGGGCGAGCCGGGCCGCGGCATGGCGCTCTCCACCGGTGAAGTAAAGTTCAAGGGCATGGTCCGCCCCGAGACGAAGCTGCTTGAGTACGGCATTGATTTCAAGCGCGTCATGCGCGGTCGTCTCGTGCTGGGCACGGCGGACGGCTGGTTGAAAGCCGATGGCGAAACTATCTATCAGGCAACCGACCTGCGCGTCGGTTTGTCGAAGGACAAGACGGCCTGATCCGGCCCGGTCCGCACCTGAAGTTCATATAGAAGGTCTGAGAGATGAGACGGGTTGTAGTAACAGGTCTTGGCATTGTGTCCTCCATCGGTGCCGATGCCGCCGAAGTCACGGCATCGCTGCGCGATGCCAAGTCGGGCATCACCTTTTCTCCCGATTTCGCCGAACACGGCTTCAAGTGCCAGGTCTGGGGCAAGCCCACGCTCGATCCGACTGAGCTGGTCGATCGCCGTGCCATGCGCTTCCTGTCCCAGGGCGGCGCCTGGAACCATGTGGCCATGAAGCAGGCGATCGCCGATGCCGGTCTCGAAGAGGCCGATTATCAGCAGAACGAGCGCGTCGGTATCATCATGGGCTCCGGTGGCCCGTCCACGAAGCAGATCGTCGAAGCGGCCGATATCGTCCGCCAGAACAACAGCCCGAAGCGCATCGGCCCGTTTGCCGTTCCGAAGGCGATGTCGTCGACAGCGTCTGCGACGCTCGCCACCTGGTTCAAGCTGCACGGCGTCAATTACTCGATCTCGTCGGCCTGCTCGACCTCGGCCCATTGCATCGGCAATGCCTATGAGATGATCCAGTGGGGCAAGCAGGACATGGTCTTCGCGGGCGGCCACGAAGATCTCGACTGGTCCATGTCGAGCCTGTTCGATGCCATGGGTGCCATGTCCTCGAAGTACAACGACACGCCCTCCACCGCGTCGCGCGCCTATGACGTCTCGCGTGACGGCTTCGTCATCGCCGGTGGCGCTGGCGTTCTGGTTCTCGAAGAACTTGAGCACGCCAAGGCTCGTGGCGCCAAGATCTATGCCGAAATCGTCGGCTATGGCGCAACCTCCGACGGTTACGACATGGTCGCTCCCTCGGGCGAAGGCGCCATCCGCTGCATGCGTCAGGCGCTGTCCACGGTAAAGGGCGATGTCGACTACATCAACACCCACGGCACTTCGACACCCGTCGGCGACAGCAAGGAAATCGGTGCCATCCGCGAAGTCTTCGGTGCCAAGATCCCGCATATCCAATCGACCAAGTCGCTGACCGGCCATTCGCTGGGTGCTGCCGGCGTGCAGGAATCAATCTACGGTCTTTTGATGATGCAGGCCGGCTTCATCGGGGAAAGCGCCCACATCACCGAGCTCGATCCCGAATTCGAAGGCGTGCCGGTCGTGCGTAAGCGCATCGACAACGCCAAGATCGATACTGTGCTATCGAATTCCTTCGGCTTCGGTGGCACCAATGCCACGTTGGTCTTCCAGCGCCACAACGGCTGATCGACGGACGCCAAAGACAAAAATGCCTGGCGCGTTGCCGCGCCAGGCGTTCATCCGAAGTGGTCCGCCAGCCGTGGGAGTACGGCTTACTTCGGTTGAGGAGGATCGGTGAGCTCGATGACGCCGATCAGCATGGCAAGACTGACAGCCTGCATCAGGTTGCGCGCCTCAAGCTTTTCCTGAGCGCTTATGAGCGCGTGGTTCACCTCGTCTCGCGACAGAAAGAGTTCACGCGCAGCGTCCTCCGCGCGGTTACCCTCTGCAACGAGTTGCAGACAGCGAATTTCGCGATCGTTGAGGACAGAAACAGCAGGGGCTCGTCCGATGGCCCGTCTGGTATCGGTTTTCATGGTTGTTGTGCCGCAATGGAGAAAGACGACTTGATCCGCATCAGGTCGTTGGCGGCGCTAATACCATTGCGATGATACCGCGTCCTTCACAGCAGACGCCAAGAACTTATCCGAAGGCGCTAAACAAGCAAAAACCGGCACTAAAAGCGCTTTGATGAGGAAGATTAGGGGTCATTGATCGGTTCTTGTCAAGCCGAGTAAGGGCTCAGGCCGACTTCCGTTCCCGCACCTCTGTTGGCGTCGTACCGAACCAGCGGGTGACGGAGCGGGTGAAAGCACTGGGTGCGGAATAGCCGAGGCGGTAGCAGATTTCAGAGATCGGCAATTCACTTTCGGTCAAAAGATTAAAGCTGACCTCTTTGCGGATCTGGTCCCTCAGATCGTTCAGGCTCGTGCCATGTGCCGCAAGGCGCCGCTGGAAGGTCCGTTCCGACATACCAAAGTAAGGGGCGATCTGCGCCAGAGGAAAATCCTCGTCTGAGACATGCAGCAACAGATACCGGCGTACCTGTTCGAGGAAATCCTCGTTCTTCGCAGGCGAGGGGGGTCTCAGGCTGCGGCACTGGAGATCCATGAGCTCGAACAGCCGGCGATCCCCGGTCGGGTTTTTCGCGTCAAGAAAACTGCGCGGAAAATGCACGCAGTTCACCCGTGCTCCGAAGCTGATCCGTCGTGCCAGCAACTGCTTGAACGGCTGCGGATTGCGGGGCGGTGGTCGTTCCAGCTGCACTTCGATGCTATCGCTATTGGCAAAGGCTCTGGCTCTTTGCATCACCAGCCCGACCGACATATCGACATACTGGTCGCGTTTGACTATCACCGGGGCGAATGTCCAGGCGAGATGCGCGCCGCGCTCATCCATCGTCAGCTTGGAATAGCTTGTGTTGGTGACATACTGAATGTGGTCGTCAAGAAACCGGACGAAATCGAGTCCGGTTGGCGCGGCCATCAGCCCATAGCCGAAAGGTCCCGTAGAGCCGGCCTCGTAGCCCTTGATGCTGGTGATCCCGAAGGCTTCGTCATCGGCAAGCAGAGCACAGGCCTCCAGCAGCCTGCACAGGCGGTCAAGGCTCATCCGAGCAGTCAACTGCTGGAAAATCTCCGGATCGATCTCCAGGGCCTTGCAAATGGGCTTTATGTCGATGCCGTAGGACTGCGCATGCTCGACCACCGCCGAGGCGAGGCCGGCCACAGTGGTCAATTCATCGGTGATACTCCGAGGAGGCATGTGACCGTTGGCGCCAAAAGAGAAGCTGATGGCGTGGAATGCTAAGGCAGCGTTCGGGTTGAGTCGAGCGGCACGTAGTCTAAGACGCGCGCCATGCGCCGCTCATCACGCGGATGTCAGCGCTTGGCCCAGAGGACCTTGAACCGGGCGTTGCGGCAGACTTCGCCATGCTGCTTGAAGTGTTGCGCCAGCACCGGCTCGTAAGGCAGGCCACGATTGGCGACCATCAAAAGGTCGCCGCTGCCACGCAGTGAATCTGCCGCCGCCTTGATCATCGCCGCGCCGATCGAAGGCTCGGCGGCATGGCCCTCATGGAAGGGCGGGTTCATGATCACGAGATCGTACTTCTCCTTGGGCGGCTCGTTGCCGAGATCCTGCCAGAAGAAGCGGGCGGTAAGATCGGGGCAGTTGCGGGCCAGATTGCGCTTGGCATGCTCCAGCGCTTCATGGCTTGCCTCGAAGAGATCGATGCGGTTGGTGCGTGGAGAAGCTTCCGCCAGCATCACCGAGAGATAGCCCCAGCCAGCGCCGAAATCGGCGGCATTGCCGTCGAAATTCGTCGGCAGGCGGCTTGCCAGCAGCTCTGAACCTTCGTCGGCATGGGCATGCGAGAAAAGTCCTGAGCGCGTCTCGAAACGGCTATCGACCATCACCGGCTTGGCCGCGAGCGTCGAAACCTGTGCAGACGTGTCGGAGGGAACGGTGAACCAAACGACCACGCCGTGATACTTGGGCATGGATTCCGGCGCAAACCCCAACCGATCGAGCTGCTTGCGCAGCGGCAGGATCCCGTCTTCCTTGGCGCCTGCGACCAGCACCAGACCACCCGCCTTCACCCGCTTGAGCGCTTCTGCCAGACGATCTTCGTTGACGCCCTTGTGCTTGCTGCACAGGATCAGGGCCCCGTCATAGCCGTCGCCTTCGATGGTCGGGACTGGGTTCTGATGGCTTGCCTCCAGGCGGCGGAACTCCGGGCGGAAGTCCTGAACGACCGTCAGTTCGGCGGCAAAGCCCTCAGGTCTGGCAAACCCGGCCTCTGCGCCGAGAAACAGGTAACGACTTGCCGCATCCGGAAGGGCGACAGCCTCCGTCACGAAGGGATGGAACAGGGTCTTCAGGGTCTCGCGGCTCATGGCTCGGTCTTCTCTCTCGGCGAACAAAAAAGGCGCGGGAAACCCTCCCGCGCCTCGGATCGGGAACGACGTCCGCTTATTCAGCGGCTTCGCCGTCTTCCTTCTTCTTTTCGGCAACGATTTCCTGGCCGGTGGCCTGGTCGACGACCTTCATCGACAGACGAACCTTGCCACGCTCGTCGAAGCCCATGAGCTTGACCCAGACCTTGTCGCCTTCCTTGACGACGTCGGAGGTCTTGGCAACGCGCTCGGAAGCCAGCTGCGAGATGTGCACGAGGCCGTCACGCGAGCCGAAGAAGTTGACGAAGGCGCCGAAATCGGCGGTCTTCACAACGGTACCTTCGTAGATCACGCCGACTTCCGGCTCGGCCACGATCGAGTGGATCCACTTGCGGGCCGCTTCGATTTCCTTGCCGGAGGCGGAAGCGATCTTCACGGTGCCGTCGTCTTCGATGTTGATCTTCGCACCCGTCTTCTCGACGATTTCGCGGATGACCTTGCCGCCCGAACCGATGACTTCACGGATCTTGTCGACCGGGATGTTCATCACTTCGATGCGCGGAGCGAATTCGCCCAGCTGGCCACGGCTTTCGGTGATCGCCTTCGACATTTCGCCGAGGATGTGCTTGCGGCCGCCCTGGGCCTGGGCAAGCGCGACCTTCATGATCTCTTCGGTAATACCGGCGATCTTGATGTCCATCTGCAGCGAGGTGATGCCGTCGGCGGTACCGGCGACCTTGAAGTCCATGTCGCCGAGGTGGTCTTCGTCACCCAGGATGTCCGAAAGAACGGCGAAACGATCGCCTTCCAGGATCAGACCCATGGCGATACCGGCAACCGGCTTGGCGAGCGGAACGCCGGCGTCCATCAGGGCGAGCGAGGTGCCGCAAACGGTTGCCATCGAGGACGAGCCGTTCGACTCGGTGATCTCGGAGACGACGCGCAGCGTGTAGGGGAACTGCTCGGCCGACGGCAGCATCGGACGGATGGCGCGCCATGCGAGCTTGCCGTGACCGATTTCGCGACGACCCGGCGAACCCATGCGGCCGGTTTCACCGACCGAGTAGGGCGGGAAGTTGTAGTGCAGCAGGAAGCGTTCCTTGTACATGCCGGTCAGGCTGTCGACATACTGCTCGTCTTCGCCGGTGCCGAGCGTGGCGACAACGATCGCCTGCGTCTCGCCGCGGGTGAAGAGGGCCGAACCATGCGTGCGCGGCAGGATGCCGACTTCCGACACGATCGCGCGAACCGTTTCCAGGTCACGACCGTCGATGCGGCTCTTGGTGTCGAGAATGTTCCAGCGAACGATCTTGGCCTGCAGGTGCTTGAAGACGGCGCCGACTTCTTCGGCAGAATACTTCGCTTCGCCTTCCTCGGGGAGGAAGTGTGCCTTCACCTTGGCCTTCACGGCGTCGACGGCGGCGTAGCGTTCAGCCTTCTGGGTGATCTTGTAGGCTGCGCGCAGCTCGGTCTCGGCAATCGAGAGCATTTCGGCTTCGAGGGCGGAATGATCTTCCGGTTCGAATTCACGCGGCTCCTTGGCAGCGACTTCAGCGAGCTTGATGATCGCGTCGATAACCGGCTGGAAGCCCTTGTGGCCGAACATGACGGCGCCGAGCATGATCTCTTCGTTGAGTTCCTTGGCTTCCGACTCGACCATCAGAACGGCGTCGGAGGTACCGGCAACGACGAGGTCGAGAGAGGACTCGTCCATCTCGTCGAGATGCGGGTTCAGAACATATTCGCCGTTGATGTAACCGACGCGAGCGCCGCCGACCGGACCCATGAACGGAACGCCCGACAGCGTCAGAGCGGCCGAGGTGGCAACCATCGACAGGATGTCCGGGTTGTTTTCCAGGTCATGCTGGATGACGGTGACGACGACCTGCGTGTCGTTCTTGTAGCCTTCCGGGAAGAGCGGGCGGATCGGGCGGTCGATCAGGCGCGAAACCAGCGTTTCGTTTTCCGACGGACGACCTTCGCGCTTGAAGTAGCCACCCGGAATCTTGCCGGCGGCATAGGTCTTTTCCTGGTAGTTGACGGTGAGCGGGAAGAAGTCCTGGCCCGGCTTCGGCGCCTTGGCGGAAACGACGGTGGCGAGAACGACGGTTTCGCCGTAGGTCGCGAGAACGGCACCATCAGCCTGGCGGGCGATCTTGCCGGTTTCCAGCTTCAGCGGGCGACCTGCCCACTCGATTTCGACGCTGTGAATGTCAAACATATCTTGTCCTTCATATGCAGAGCCGCGTCCTGCCGGGTGGGCAGGGTCGGTCGGTCTGCAATGTGCTGACGCAATCACGGGCAAGACAGTGGGAGGCTTCTTCATCGGCATCTGCCGGCAGATGCACCCTTGAGGGTGCGGAAGCATCCAACAATCCTGCCCCATGACAGGTCATCGGTTGTCGTCGACAGATCCGGCCCATCCGGCCTGTCGTTCGTTCCGGGCGGTCTTCGCGCGGAACCGGTCGCGGGTCGTTTGCCTGACCCGGAAAGGCAACCGGCGGACCGTCGTGAGGAAGGTCCGCCGGGAAGTCGTTAGCGGCGGATGCCGAGGCGGCCGATCAGGGTCGTGTAGCGGCCTTCGTCCTTCTTCTTGAGATAGTCAAGAAGCGAACGGCGGCTCGATACCATGGTCAGAAGGCCACGACGCGAGTGGTTGTCCTTCTTGTGACCCTTGAAGTGTTCGGTCAGGTTGTTGATCCGCTCGGTCAGGATCGCAACCTGGACTTCCGGAGAACCGGTGTCGCCTTCGGTGGTCGCGTATTCCTTGATGAGGGCAGCCTTGCGCTCTGCAGTGATCGACATCGGAAATCCTTTCTGGATAACGGGAAACAAAAGACGCCAAAGGCCGGGATGTCGTCCAGCATTGGCCGTGAATGCGGGCACCCGAAGGGCCAGCTGCCGCCGCCTATACTCCATTCGCTGACGAAAGGAAAGAGCAGGCGGCGGTATGGGTTCAGGCGAACACGCGCCGCGGGTGGAATTCGCCGCCGGCGATCTCGCCGATGGCGATCAGCTTCCCGCCGGCAAGCGCCACAGCCTCTGGTTCTGCAACAGGCGCATCGCGTCCACGCAGAATAATCGGGTTGCCCATCCGCAGGCGATGCGCCTGATCGTCGGTGATGCGAAGCTGCGGCAGGGCAGAGAGCGCCTCGGCCGTATCGACGAGGAACGCGTCGAGTGCCGCAAGCCGTTCGTCGCGATCTTCGATGGCCTCGAGCGCCACGAGCTCCGAAAGCGGCACCATCATATCCTCTGCAAATGGCGCCACAAAGGTGCGCCGCAGCGAGGAGATATGGCCATAGCAGCCGAGATCACGACCGAAGTCGCGCGCCAGCGAGCGCACATAGGTGCCCTTGCCGCATTCGACCTCGAAATGCGCCTTGTCGGCCTCGCAGTTCAAGAGCGTCAGGCGATGCACTTCGACTTCGCGTGAAGGGATTTCGACCGTCTCGCCGTCGCGAGCGAGGTCATAGGCGCGTTCGCCGGAGATCTTGATCGCCGAAAACTGCGGGGGGATCTGGCTGATCGTGCCGGTATAGTTGGGCAGCAGAGCCTTGATATCGGCCTCATCCGGACGCTTGTCCGAGCTCTGGGTCACCTCGCCCTCAAGATCATCCGTCGAGCGCTCTTCGCCCCAGGTCACGGTGAATTCGTAGATCTTGCGCCCGTCCATGACGTAAGGGACGGTCTTCGTCGCGTCGCCAAGTGCAATCGGCAACATGCCGGATGCGAGCGGATCGAGCGTGCCGGCATGGCCGGCCTTCTGGGCGTTAAACAGCCACTTGATCTTGCCGACAGCCTCGGTCGAGCCGAAATCAACCGGCTTGTCGAGGATGAGCCAGCCCGAAATCGGACGGCCCTTGGGCTTGCGGGGTTTGGACATCTGTCTTGTTTCTCAGTCTTCTTCGTTGTCTGGCCCGAGGTCGCGTTGGACCTCCGGCGAACGCAGGAGCGCATCGATCTTCTGGTAGTTGTCGAAGCTCGTATCGTCGCGGAAGCGCACTTCCGGCATGTATTTCAGCTGGCGGAGCTGATTGCCGAGTCGGCCGCGGATGAATTTGGCATGCCTGTTGAGCGCGGCAATCACCGTATCGTGGTCCTTCACGCCCAGCGGCGTGACATAGGCGGTTGCCATCTTCAGGTCCGGCGACATCCGGACTTCGGAGATGGAGATCACCGTCTTCTCGATCAGATCGTCGCGGACTTCGCCGCGCTGCAAGACCTGGGTAATGGCGGCGCGCACCTGCTCGCCGACGCGCAGCATGCGCTGCGAGGGTGCCGATGAGGTTGGTTTGGTCATGGTTCAGTTGCCTTTCGCATGCGCCGACCCGAGGTCTTTCCGTCATGCCGTGAAATTTGGTTCATCCGGCGCCAGGCCGAAGATCACGATCTCCATAAACAGCGAGCGCCGGAAGACCCGGCGCCCGAAGAGATCTTGGGTTCGAAACGCCTGGTATCAGAGCGTACGGGTAACGTGTTCGACGCGGAAGCACTCGATCGTGTCGCCGGCGCGGATGTCTTCGTAGTTCTCGAAAGCCATACCGCATTCCTGACCGACCGGCACTTCGGACACTTCGTCCTTGAAGCGCTTGAGCGTCTTGAGCTTGCCTTCGTGGATGACGACGTTGTCGCGCACGAGGCGGACACCCGCACCACGTTCGACCTTGCCTTCGACGACACGGCAGCCTGCGACCTTGCCGACCTTCGTGATGTTAAACACCTCGAGGATCTGGGCATTGCCGAGGAAGGTCTCGCGACGTTCCGGCGACAGAAGACCCGACATCGCTGCCTTCACGTCATCCACCAGATCGTAGATGATGTTGTAGTAGCGGATCTCGATGCCTTCGCGTTCGGCCAGCGAACGGGCCTGGGCGTTTGCACGGACGTTGAAGCCGATGATGGCAGCGTTCGACGCTTCGGCGAGCGAAATGTCCGACTCGGTCACGCCACCAACGGCGGAGTGAACGATGCGGGCACGCACTTCGTCGGTGCCGAGCTTGTCCAGCGCGCCGGCAATGGCTTCGATCGAGCCCTGCACGTCGCCCTTGATGACCAGCGGGAACTCCTTCATGCCGGAGGTCTGCAGCTGGTTCATCATCTGCTCGAGAGAGCCGCGCGAACCGGACTGGCGGGCAGCCGCCTTGTCGCGGGCCAGACGCTGGCGGTACTCGGAGATTTCGCGCGCACGGGCTTCGTTTTCGACCACGGCGAACTTGTCACCGGCAGCCGGCGTGCCCGACAGGCCGAGAACCTCGACCGGCATGGCAGGACCCGCTTCCTTGACGTGCTCGCCCTTGTCGTTGACCAGAGCGCGCACACGGCCCCACTGGTCGCCGGCCACGATAATCTGGCCCGGACGCAGCGTACCCTTCTGGATCAGCACGGTCGCAACCGCGCCACGGCCACGGTCGAGCTCGGCTTCGATGACCGTACCTTCGGCCGTCCGGTTCGGATTGGCCTTGAGGTCGAGAATTTCGGCCTGCAGCAGGATCGCTTCCAAGAGCTTGTCGAGGTTGGTCTTGTTCTTTGCCGAGACTTCGACGTCAAGAACTTCACCGCCCATGGATTCGACGAAGACTTCGTGCTGCAGGAGCTGTGTGCGAACCTTCTGCGGATCGGCTGTCGGCTTGTCGACCTTGTTGATCGCCACGATGATCGGCACGCCGGCCGCCTTGGCGTGGTTGATCGACTCGATCGTCTGCGGCATCACGCTGTCGTCGGCCGCGACCACGAGGATCGCGATGTCGGTTGCCTGGGCACCACGGGCACGCATTGCGGTAAACGCGGCGTGGCCGGGGGTGTCGATGAAGGTGATCTTCTGACCGTTCTGTTCGACCTGATAGGCACCGATATGCTGCGTGATGCCACCGGCTTCACCGGCAACCACGTTGGCATGACGGATGGCGTCGAGCAGCGAGGTCTTGCCGTGATCGACGTGACCCATGATCGTGACGACAGGCGGACGCGGCAGAAGCTCGCCTTCGTCGTCAGCCACGTTGAAGATACCGGTTTCGACGTCCGATTCCGAAACGCGCTTGACGGTATGGCCGAATTCGGTGGCGATGAGTTCGGCGAGGTCGGCGTCGATGACGTCGCCCGGCTTCATCATCTGGCCTTCCTTCATCAGGTACTTGATCACGTCGACGGCGCGTTCGGACATGCGCTGCGACAGTTCCTGAATGGTGATGGTTTCCGGCAGAATGACTTCGCGCATGACCTTTTCGCGGGTCTCCTGCATCTGGCTGCGGCGGAATTTCTCCTGGCGGCGACGCATGGAGGCGAGCGAACGGCCACGGGCATTGCCGTCGTCGTCCACGTTGGCGCTGGTCACGGTCAGCTTGCCGCGACGGCGGTCTTCCTCGGCCTTCGGACGGGCAGGGACCTTGGCCGGAGCCGGAGCTGCGACCTTGCCGCGACCCGGAATGCTGCGTGCGGGGCCGCGATCATCGTCATCGTCATCGGTCTTGCGACCGCGAACAAAGCCCGGTGCTGCCGGTGCAGCCGGGGCAGCGGGAGCGGCCGGACGAACCGGTACGACGGGTGCTGCGGCAACGGGAGCCGGTGCGGGTGCAGGCTCGGGTTCGGCCTCCACTTCCACCTTCGGTTCCAGTGCCCGGCGAGCCGCCTCTTCTGCGGCAAGGCGGGCAGCTTCTGCAGCTTCTGCCTTGCGACGCTCTTCTTCGATGGCGCGCTGCTTGGCTTCCTCGACCTCGCGGGCCTGGGCCTCGATCAGAGCGCGGCGACGTGCGTCCATTTCGCTGGCCGACAGGTCGTGCAGGACGGCACCCCGTGGGCGTTCCGGCTGGCGCTGCGGCTGCTGTTGCGGACGCTGCTGCTGAGGGGCGGGCTGCTGGGCGCGCGGGGCCTGTGCCTGAGGCTGCGCCGGTGCCGGGCGCTGTGCCTGCGGGGCAGGGGCTTCCGGAGCGCGCGCTGCAGGAGCCACGATAGGGGTGATCGGCTTTTCGTCTAGCGGGCGGGTGGTGCGGCGCTTGACCGTCTCCACGACGACCGACTTCGTACGGCCGCGCCCCATGTCCTGGCGCACGGTACCCTGGCTCATCCCCGAGGGCTTCAGGGTGAGAGTCTTTTTCACGCCGATTGTCTTGTCGTCTTTGTTGTCGGTCATTCCGTTCCCGTTCCTTCGAGCGGGGCCGGATGCCGAGCATCAGGCCTCGCCGTTCACATACTGTCCTAAACCACGGAGGCCGACCTGTGCCGGTGACCGCGTCATTGTGATTTCGGGCCAGCGCCCGATCCCTGCGGCGCGTGGCCGCGATAGGTTTCGAGCAGAGTTGCGCGCTTCACTACACCCTCACCTGCCTGCCCTGCAAGCACGCAAGCATGGATAAACGCATTCTGGCCCATCTGTTCGTCCAATTCCGCCCCGGTGAGCAGGTGGAATGCGGGCACTTCCGCATCCGCCCCCGTTCCGAGGTGCCAGGCCTTTCGGGCCTGGTCGATCTTTCTCACGCCATCCGCCGCGGCATCCAGCGAATGGAATACCGCGATGGCCTCGCCGCTGCGCACGGCCGCCTCGACCTTCGCCGCACCGCTGATGAACTGGCCGGCCTTGCGGGCCATGTTCATCATGCCGATCAGCTGCGCGACCAGGAGACGGTCGACGACAGATCCGAGCTTCCGGATCCGCCTTCACATCCCGTTTCAGGGCGCGGGCGAAGAGCTTCTTCGCCACCGCCTTGTCGACAGCCTCGCGGCTGGGGCTGACCCAGCAGCCCCGGCCCGGAAGCGTCCGCTTCAGATCGGGAACGATGGTCCCGTCCGGGGCCGCTACGAACCGCAGGAGCGTCTCCGGCGATCCGCTTTCGCGGGTGACGATGCACATCCGTCCGTTCACGTCGGAGAGGTCGAAGTCGTCTTCGGCCTCTGTCGCGTCGGGCGTCTGCGCGCTCATCACGCTTCCTGCTCGGCTTCTTCGCCTTCGAGTTCACCTTCAGCCTGAGCTGCAAGGTCTTCCTCGGTGATCCAGCCAGCGGCCAGACGAGCCTGGACGACCATGGCTTCTGCCTCGGCGCGCGAAACGTCGAACTTCGAGAACAGGCCCTCGAACTTCTTCGTCTCGCCATCCTTGCGCTCGCTCCAGCCGACGAGATCGTCAGCGGCGCAGCCGGCAAAGTCCTCGATCGTCTTGATGCCGTCTTCGCCGAGAGCGACCAGCATGGCCGACGTCAGGCCATCGATCTGGCGCAGCTCATCCGACACGCTGAGTTCGCGGCGCTTGGCATCCATCTCGGCTTCGATCTTTTCCAGATATTCGCGGGCGCGCGTCTGGATTTCCTGAGCCGTGTCTTCGTCGAAGCCGTCGATCGAGGCGATTTCGTCGAGATCGACGTAAGCCACTTCCTCGACCTGGGCGAAGCCTTCCGACGCCAGCACCTGGCCGACCATTTCGTCGACGTCGAGCGCGTTCATGAAGAGGTTGGTGCGCTCGTTGAATTCCTTCTGGCGGCGCTCGGACTCCTCGGCTTCCGTCATGATGTCGATGTCCCAGCCGGTCAGCTGCGACGCCAGACGGACGTTCTGACCGCGACGACCGATCGCCAGCGACAGCTGCTCGTCCGGAACCACGACTTCGATGCGCTCCGCATCTTCGTCGAGAACGACCTTGGCGACTTCCGCCGGCTGCAGGGCGTTGACGATGAAGGAGGCCGGATCCTGGCTCCACGGGATGATGTCAATCTTCTCGCCCTGAAGCTCGCCGACGACGGCCTGAACACGCGAACCGCGCATACCGACGCAGGCGCCGACCGGATCGATCGAGCTATCGTTCGAGATGACAGCGATCTTGGCGCGCGAACCCGGATCACGGGCAACCGACTTGATCTGGATTATGCCGTCGTAGATCTCAGGCACTTCCATGGTGAAGAGCTTCACCATGAACTGCGGATGGGTACGCGACAGGAAGATCTGCGGGCCACGCTGTTCGCGGCGCACGTCATAGACATAGGCGCGCACGCGGTCGCCATAGCGATAGGCTTCGCGCGGGATCATTTCGTCGCGACGGATGATGCCTTCGCCACGGCCGAGGTCGACAATGACATTGCCGTATTCGACGCGCTTGACGGTACCGTTGACGATCTCGCCGACGCGGTCCTTGAACTCGTCAAACTGGCGATCTCGCTCGGCTTCGCGCACCTTCTGCACGATGACCTGCTTGGCCGACTGGGCAGCGATACGACCGAAATCCATCGGCGGCAGCGGATCGGCGATATAGTCGCCGATCTTGGCGTCGACATTGCGGTCGCGGGCGAGTTCCAGCGCGATCTGGGTCGAATAGTCCTCGACCTTCTCGACGACTTCGAGCAGACGCTGCAGGCGGATCTCGCCGGTCTTCGAGTTGATGTCGGCGCGGATGTTCGTCTCGGTGCCGTAACGCGAACGGGCAGCCTTCTGGATCGCGTCGGCCATGGCGGCGAGCACGATTTCGCGGTCGATCACCTTTTCACGGGCGACGGCATCTGCGATCTGCAAGAGCTCGAGCCTGTTAGCACTGACTGCCATTGTCTTAGGTCTCCGTCTTCACGCCCGGGCATCGGCCTCGGGCTATAGGTCAAAACGTTATTCTTCGCTGTCGTCTTCGTCGTTCTGGTTCGCGGCCTGCGCCTTGGCGAGCTTGTCGGCACGCAGCGCGTCACGGATCAGATCGTCCGTCAGAATGAGCTTGGCTTCGGCGAGCGTGTTGAAGGGGATGACCACCTTCGGCTCCTCGCCATAGGCCACCTGGTCGCGCTCCAGGGTGAAACCGTCCTGGTTCACGTCGGTGATCTTGCCGCGGAAGCGCTTGCGGTTCTCGACCAGGATCGAGGTCTCGCACTTCACGATATGGCCCTGCCAGCGGCTGAAATCCGACTTGCGGACCATCGGGCGGTCGATACCCGGCGACGACACTTCCAGATGATAGGCCTTGTCGACGGGATCTTCGACGTCGAGCACAGGCGAAATCGCCATCGATACGGCTTCGCAATCTTCGACGGTCATGGTGCCGTCGGTGCGTTCTGCCATGATCTGCAGCGTCATTCCGTTCTGGTTCATCATGCGCACGCGAACCAGCTTGAAATCCATCGCGACGAGCACGGGCTCGATAATGTCTGCGATACGACGGTCAAGGCCCGTCTCGGTGATGATCCGTGCTTCGCCGGGTTCCGGCTTCGGCATGTCTTCGGACAATCGTTTTACTCCCGATTGGCTGCGATCGCCAATAAAAAAGAGCGGGTCCTTCCGGGCCCACCCTTCATCTGTCGATCAAGAATTTGAAGGTCATATACGCGACTGCCCCGGCTTTTGCAAGCTTTTCGGGAAGGGTTGAAAACAAACTTGCCATTCATGCGTTGCGCAGGGCAAGGTCTGACCCACCGTGGTCGTTCCCGCGAGGTCGCCATGGCCAGAAAAGTGTAGACATGTCCGCAAACGAACGCCGTTCTCCGCTTCTGCCGCTCCGCAACGAAGCCTATCGCCGGATCTGGCTCGCCAGCATCTCGTCCAATCTCGGTGGTCTGATCCAGGGCGTCGGTGCCGCCTGGATGATGGCGTCGATCTCCACCTCTGAAAACATGGTAGCGCTGGTCCAGGCGTCGAACACCGGCCCGATCATGCTCCTTTCGCTGATCGCCGGTGCCATTGCCGACAGCTTCGACCGCCGCAAGGTCATGATCGCCGCCCAGCTTTTCATGATCGTAGTCTCGGCGCTTCTGACACTCTTTGCCTTGCTCGATCTTATCACCCCCTGGGCGCTACTCGCCTTCACCTTTCTCATCGGCTGCGGTACCGCGCTCAACAATCCGTCCTGGCAGGCCTCGGTCGGCGATATCGTGCCGCGCAGTGATCTGCCTGCAGCCGTGTCACTCAACAGCATGGGCTTCAACATCACCCGCAGCGTCGGCCCGGCGATCGGTGGTGCCATTGTCGCTGCAGCGGGAGCCGCTGCTGCCTTCGCGGCCAACACGCTCTCTTATATCGCAATCATCTACGCGCTTTTCCGCTGGCGCCCGGACATTCCGAAGAGCCCGCTCCCGCGCGAGCATCTGTGCTCGGCGATCGCCGCCGGCCTGCGCTACGTCGCGATGTCGCCCAATCTCGGCAAGGTTCTCTTCCGCGGCTTCGTCTTCGGCCTCACCGCAACCGCGATCCTCTCGTTGCTGCCGATCGTCGCCCGCGACCAGCTGTCCGGCGGTCCGCTCACCTTTGGCGGCCTGCTCGGCGCCTTCGGCCTCGGCGCCATCTTCGGCGCATTTTCCAACCAGCGCGCCCGCGAACTCCTGTCGAGCGAGGATATCGTCCGCGCTGCCTTCGCAGGTTTTGCCGTGGCCGCCGGCGTCACGGGGATCAGCACTTCAGTCTGGATCACGGCGCTTGCCCTGATGGTCGCTGGCACCTGCTGGGTTCTGGCGCTCTCACTGTTCAACACCGTCGTCCAGCTCTCCACCCCGCGTTGGGTCGTCGGCCGGGCACTCTCGCTCTACCAGACCGCCACCTTCGGCGGCATGGCAACCGGCAGCTGGCTCTGGGGCAGTGTGGCCGAAAGCTACGGCTCCGGTCACGCGCTGGTCGCCTCGAGCCTCCTGATGATGGTTGGTGTGTTCATCGGCTTCTTCCTGCCGATGCCGGCCTTCGCCACCCTCGACCTCGATCCGCTCAACCGCTTCAACGAGCCTTCCCTGAAGCTCGATATCCGCCCGCGTAGCGGCCCGATCGTCATCCATGTCGATTTTGAAATCAGGGACGAGGACGTACCGGAATTCTTAGGCGTGATGGTCGAGCGCCGCCGTATCCGTCTGCGCGACGGGGCGCGAAACTGGGCGCTGATGCGCGACCTGGAAAACCCCGATATCTGGACGGAAACCTATCACGTCCCGACCTGGGTGGATTACGTCCGCCACAACCAGCGACGCACCAAAGCCGATGCCGAGATCACCGATCGCCTACTGGAACTGCATCGCGGCGGCCGGCCGCCCAAGGTCCACCGGATGATCGAGCGTCAGGCGATCCCGCCGGCTGATGACGTCTTCCATCAGCCGCATATCGATCATCATTGAGCCTGAGGGTCAGCGCAGCTTGGCCTTCAGATCCGCACTCGGATAGCAGGTGGGTTTCATCCCGTTCTTCGCCTGCCATTCACCGAGCGACCGCCGCGTCTTGAAGCCGGGCAGACCATCGACCCTGCCTACATCGTAGCCTTGGCGCACCAGCGCCTGCTGCATCGCAAGCACATCCGAGCGCAGCATCTTGCCGACATCGCCCCAGGGCGCCCTGAACGCGCCACCGCCACTCGCGATCCGGTCGGCCAAATTGCCGATGAACAGCGCATAGAGATCGGAATTGTTGTATTCCTTGATCACATAGAAATTCGGCGTGACGAGGAATTCAGGGCCATAGGTCCCGGCCGGCACCAGCATCATCGCCGGCTGCGACGCTTCTGATGAGGGAAGGGCCTGACCCGAAATCCTCGTCAGCCCGCTGCTCGCCCAGGCCGAGACCGCCTTGGCTCTGTCGGGCCCCTCCTGCGCACAGGAAACACCGTCGGGGATGCTGATCTCGTAGCCCCAGTCGCGGCCTTTCTGCCAGCCGCTCTTCACCAGATAGTTGGCTATGGATGCCAACGTATCCGGCACAGAATTCCAGATGTCGCGCTTGCCGTCGCCGTCGAAGTCGACGGCATATTTCAGATAGCTTCCGGGCATGAATTGCGGCTGCCCCAGCGCCCCGGCCCAGGAGCCCATCAACCTGTCGGCACTCACGTCGCCGCTTTCGACGATGTGCAGTGCCGAGATCAGCTCCTGCTGGAACATCGGCTTGCGCGTCGACATGAAGGCCTTTGTTGCCAGCACATCGATCGCCGAATGCGGCAGCTTCGCCCTTCCATAGCCGGACTCGCGCCCCCAGATGGCGACAATGATCGATCCTGGAACCCCATAGGTCGCTTCCACCTTACGCAGCGTCGACGCATGCTGGCTTGCAAGCGTTCGTCCGGTCGCGGCCAGGCCCTGCATCCGTTTCTCGTTGAAATAGGAGGCCGGCGAGCTGAATTCCGCCTGGCTCTGCGTCCGCTCCTTCGGCGGCTCCGTGCCCGGCGGCACGAGATCGGGCAGGTCCCATTCCAGCTTGACGTTCTGCAAGGTCCGATCGAAGGCCTCCTTGCTGATCCCGCCTTCTTGAGCCGCCCGCCAGAGATCACCTGCAATCCATTGCCGGAACTGCGCTTCGACGGCACTGCGGGAAACCGCGGAAGCGTGCGTGGCGAAACCTGCGGCGGCGACCAGTGAAACGGTGGTCAGCAGCCAGCGCAGCGGCTTTCGAAGTCGTGCCATCGATCTTTCCTCCCGCAAAACCGTCAGATTGCCGTCCGGGCGCGCAGCGCCGCCGACAATGTGCCCTCGTCGAGATAATCGAGTTCGCCACCGACAGGCACGCCATGCGCGAGCCTTGTGATCTTCACGTCGAGCCCTGTCAGGTGGTCGGTTATATAGTGTGCTGTGGTTTGCCCCTCGACGGTCGCATTAACAGCGATGATGATCTCGCGGATCCCGCCTTTTGCCACCCGGTCGATCAGCCCCTTGATGTTGAGATCATCGGGCCCGATCCCGTCGAGCGGCGACAGCGTGCCGCCGAGCACGTGATAGGCAGCGTTCATCGCGCCCGCGCGTTCCAGAGCCCAGAGGTCGGAGACATCCTCGACGACGATGATGACGGACTGGTCGCGAGCTACATCGGTGCAGACGGTGCAGGGATCGATCGTGTCGACATTGCCGCAGCAGGAGCAGATCTTCACCTTGTCATAGGCCTCGCCCATGGCGTGGCCCAAGGGTCCCAGAAGCTGGTCCTTCTTCTTGATCAGATGCAGCGCCGCGCGCCGCGCCGAGCGTGGGCCAAGTCCCGGCACCTTCGCCAGAAGCTGGATGAGTTTCTCGATTTCGGGGCCGGTGACTCGTTTTGCCATGGCCGTGTTTCTAGCCCATATAGCCAAAGAACGGAATCGCCGAAGGGTGCGTGAAATGAAAATCCTCGCTGTCTGCCTGGGTCGACCCGAGATCCTGCCGGGTAAGAAATACAAGACCGGCATCAACAAGCTCGCCATCCAGGGTCCGATCATGGTCGACGCCGAGGGCCTCGTTGGCGACGCGATCCTCAACCGCAAGCACCACGGAGGCGTCGATCAGGCCGTCTATATCGAGGGCTCCATCGATCTCGACTGGTGGCAGGCCGAACTCGACCGCGATCTGCCCTATGGCACATTCGGCGAAAACCTCGTGATCGAGGGTCTGGAAAGCGCCATGCTGGCGGCAGGCGACAGGCTGGCCATCGGTGAGGTGCTCTTGGAAGTCACCTCCGCTCGCATGCCCTGCGCCACCTTCGCCGCCAAGATGGGCGATCCGACCATCGTCAAGCGCTACACCCGCGCTGCCCGCCCGGGTGCCTATACCCGCGTGCTCCAGGGTGGCATGGTCGAAGCCGGTCAATCCGTCGAATTCACGCCCTGGAACGGCGACCGCGTGACGATGCGCGAGATGATGGCGACCTTCGGTCGCAAGCTCAGCGAAACCGATCGCGCCCGCTACATGGCGGCTCCGGTCCATTACAAGGTCAAGGACGCGATCCACGCCGGCGAGATGTAAGGCCCTCGCCAAAGGTCTCAGGCTCGCTCGGCTTTACCCGTCCCATGCTTCTCGTCATCATGCCGCCCGGAGTGGAGGAGTGATGGACCCGAGGAGAACAGAGCTGACCGCAGCCGATGGCGTGCTGCTCACCGGTCATTGGTGGCGGTCAGCCGACCGAGGGCCTTTCGGAACTGTGATCATCAATCCGGCAACCGGCGTTCAAGCCCGCTACTACCACCGTTACGCGGCCTATCTCGCGGAGAATGGCTTTTCTGTCCTCACCTATGACTATCGCGGCATAGGCCTCTCCCGCCCCGAAAGCTTGCATGGCTCGACCTTCACCTGGCGGCAATGGGGCGAGCGGGATTTCGACACGGCCCTGCGCCATGCCTTGCAGGAAGACGAGACGGGACTTGTGCTCGTCGTCGGCCACAGCATCGGCGGTTTCCTGCCCGGCTATTCGCCGGCAGTCGGGCGCGTCTCGGCCATGCTTTCGGTCGGTGGCCAGTACGGCTATTGGGGGGACTACAGGCTGAACCGCCGCTTGCCGCTGTTCCTGAAATGGCATGTCGCGATGCCCGCAATCACCTTCGCGCTCGGGCACTTTCCCGGCAGGCGTCTCGGTTGGCTGGAGGATCTGCCGAAGGGGGTCGCCTATGGCTGGGGGCTGCAGCAGGGCAGGGCGGAGCAGGGCCTGACGCGTGAGGCCGCCGAGGTCATGCGTGATCGTTTCGCCACCGCAACCGGCCCCATCCTCGCCGTCACCATGTCGGATGATGAAATTGCACCGCCGAAGGCGATTGATCGTGCCATGCGATACTACCGTCGCGCATCGGTGACCAAGGTGCTGCTAACGCCGGAAGACCTTGGCTTCGACCGGGTCGGCCACTTCGATCTTTTCCACGCTCGCCACCAGGACGGGTTCTGGCACCAGAGCCTGGTCTTCCTGCACGAGGGGAAAAACCCCTGGGGAGATCGGGTCTATCGCTGACAGAACCGATCAGCCCTCCTGATCAGAACGGGAACTTCATGCCCGGCGGCAGCGGGATGCCGGCGGTCAGTGCCGCCATCTTTTCCTGCGCCTGGGCTTCGCCCTTGTCCTTGGCGTCCTTGTGGGCAGCAACGATCAGGTCTTCGAGGATCTCGACATCGTCTTCCTTGAACAGCGAGGGGTCGATCTTGATGCTGCGCATCTCGCCCTTGCCGGTCAGCACCACGGTCACCAGGCCGCCGCCGGACTTGCCCTCGATTTCGAGCGAGGCGATTTCCGCCTGCATCTTCTCCATCTTCGACTGCATTTCCTTGACCTTGCCCATCATGCCCATGATGTCGCGCATTACCGTCTCCTTGGATTGTTGTCGTGTTCTGCGGGGAGGGCTTGAAGCCCTAGAATTCGATGTCGTCGCCCGGCAGGATGTCACCATCGGCGGATTCCGCCGCAGCCGGCGGTGCCGCAACGATATCGTCATCCTCGATCGCCGCCGCCTTGATTCTCACATCGGTGATCTTGGCGCCGGGAAAGCGTGCGAGGATCGCGGCCACGTCCGGATCCTGCCGCGCGTCGAGAAGCCGTGCCTCGCGCGTCGATTTTTCCACCTCGACCAGCGTTGGTGCGCCTGCCTCGTTGGACAGCGTCACCCACCAGGTAATGCCCGTCCATTCGCTGAGCTTCATCTTCAGCTCGTTGACGATCGTGGGCGGGCATTGCGATTCCAGCCTTATCTCCAGCCGGCCCGGCTCGATCTTCACGAGATGCACGAACTGGCGCAGCTGCGCACGCAGCACCGGCGCCCGGTTCTTGGTGCAAAGATCGGCGATATCGTCGAGCGTCTCCACGCGGCCGCCCGGGATCGGCGCGTCCTCGACCTTGGCTTCCCGCCGCTCCATGCCTTGCGGCAACGCGTCGCCCGCCGGCACGCTCTGCAGATGTGCAACGGGCTGGCTCATCGCCGGGCGCGAAGCGCTGTCTGGCGATGCTTGAGAAACGGCCTGCACCCGCATGGCCATCGAAGCTCCACCGCCGCCGCCATTCGGACGCGGCTGAGAAGGCCCGCGCTCTGCTCCGCCATCGCCATTGGAAAGCTCGAGCAGACGTCGCGCCGCATCCTCGGGCGATGGCAGATGCGCGGCATGCGCCAGCCGGATCAGCACCATCTCGGCAGCACCCGCCGGCCGCGAGGAGGCCTCGGCTTCGGGGATGCCCTTGAGCAGCATCTGCCACATACGCGACAGCGTCGTTACCGCCACGCTGTCGGCGAGTTCCGCACCCCTGATACGCTCGACTTCGGAGAGCGAAGGATCCTGCGCGGCAGAGGGAATGTATTTGAGCCGGGTCACCAGATGGGTGAAGTCGGCAAGATCGGTCAGAACGACGGTCGGGTTCGCGCCCGCCTCGTATTGGCTGCCGAATTCGGAAAGGGCCGCCGCCACATCACCGCGGACGATATGCTCGAAGAGATCGACGATGCGTGCCCGGTCGGCAAGGCCCAGCATGGCGCGCACGGCATCGGCATGCACGGCCCCGCCGCCATGAGCGATCGCCTGATCGAGCAGCGAAAGACCGTCACGCGCGGAGCCTTCGGCGGCACGCGCGATCATCGCGAGCGCGTCTTCGTCCGCCTCGATGCCTTCCTTCGACGCGATCGTCGAGAAAAGCCCGACAAGATCGCCCGCACTGATCCGGCGCAGGTCGAAGCGCTGGCAGCGGGAAAGGACGGTGATCGGAACCTTGCGGATTTCGGTCGTCGCGAAGATGAATTTCACATGCTCCGGCGGCTCTTCGAGCGTCTTCAAAAGCCCGTTGAAGGCCGCCGTCGACAGCATGTGCACTTCGTCGATGATGTAGACCTTGTAGCGCGCCGAGACGGGGCGGTAGCGCACCTGCTCGATGATTTCCCGGATATCGTCGATACCGGTGTGCGAAGCGGCGTCCATCTCGATCACGTCGACATGCCGGCCTTCCATGATCGCTTGGCAATGTTCGCCGGGGATGCGCAGGTCGATCGTCGGCTTGTCGATCTCAGCCGTCTTGTAGTTCAGCGCACGCGCCAGAATGCGGGCCGTGGTCGTCTTGCCCACCCCGCGCACGCCGGTCAGCATATAGGCCTGGGCGATACGGCCGGTCTCGAACGCATTGGTCAGCGTCCGCACCATCGGCTCCTGGCCGACCATCAGGTCCGTGAAATCCTTGGGGCGATATTTGCGGGCGAGAACGCGGTAGCCGCCGGGGGCGGGCTTGGCCTCTGCAGTCGGCTCGAAATCGCTCATCGCGTTGCCAGCTTCCCCGTCGCCCGGCTCCGGGCATGGTACGGCCCATGTCGGAAACAGAGGCCGGAAATGAAGATGAGGTGGGAGGCTGGCACGATGACCCGTGCCGCGCTCGTTAGGGCTGCTTCCTTCCGGACCTGACCCGGTTGGCGAGTGGCTCGTCCACCACCAACCTCCCGAGGAGACATATCGGCAATAACGTCGCCAAATGCAAGCCAAGCGCTGAAAAAACTGCTAGCCTCGATCAAAACGTTACGGAGAGAAACACCTTGCAGCCCTTCATCCTCGATGACCGTCTTGGCCGAGACAGTGTATCGATCCTGAAACTCGACCTCTGCGACCTCCGGCTGGCAAGGGACAGCCGCTGGCCGTGGTTGATTCTGGTCCCGCAACGTCCTGATGTTTCAGAGATCTTCGACCTGACGCCAACCGATCAGGTCACCCTCGCCCTGGAGCAGGTTACGGTCGCAGCAGCACTGAAAAAGGCGACCGGTGCCGAGAAGATCAACATCGCTGCGATCGGCAACATCGTCCGCCAGCTTCATGTGCATGTCGTCGCCCGCAACGAGAATGACCCGAACTGGCCCGGCCCGATCTGGGGGTTCGGACAGCCGGTCCCCTATGAGGAAAAGGCCTTCGAGGCCATGAAGCACAGGATACTTGAAGCATTCCAATGAAGAATTCGATTTTCCTCAACCGCGCCCCGCATCTCGAACCCAGCGAACTCACGGCCTTCTCGGGCAATTGCCTTGATCGTGACAGCGAGCACCGCGACGAGACCTCGCTCGAAAAGGCGTTGAAGGTCGAGGGTACGCATATTCTCGCCTTCTCCGGCACGCAGCTGGTCCTGAAGCATGATGGCCAGGTGCTCGATCCGCTCTTTGCCCCGTACGAGCTGGCGGATCTCCAGCCGAACTTCGATGATGCGATCCTTCTCGGCCACCAGCCGTCGGGTGAGCCGCGTCTCGCAGTTCCCGTCAACGTGCCGCCGGAAGCGCTTGCCGCCCACTACAAGCCCGCCGATCCACGCGCGCTGTTCCGCGATGCGCTTGTTGGCGACGAACTCTTGGGTGAAGTCGCCCAGGCGCTGAGCCTGCTTCGCTGGAATGCCGACAACAAGTTCTGCGGTCGCTGTGGTGGCACGATGGAAACCCTCATCGGCGGCTACAAGCGCAAATGCACCGCCTGCAGCCACGAAATCTTCCCGCGCACCGATCCGGTCGCCATCATGCTGGTCGTCGACGAGAAGAAGGATCGCTGCCTGATGGGCCGCAGCCCGCGCTTCCCGACGGGCATGTATTCCTCGCTTGCCGGTTTCGTCGAGCCGGGCGAAACGATCGAAAACGCCGTCCGTCGTGAAACACGCGAGGAGTCCGGCATCACCGTCGGCCGCGTCCGCTATCACGCCTCCCAGCCCTGGCCGATGCCGCACCAGCTGATGATTGGCTGTTACGGTGAGGCCACAGACTTCGACATCACCTTCGACACGACCGAACTCGAAGACTGCCGCTGGTTCACCCGCGCGGAGATCGGTCAAATGCTGTCGGAAGGTTCAGCCGATGGCCGAACTTTGCCGATAAACGGCACGATCGCCCGGAGGCTGATCGAAGATTGGTACGAGTGGCGGCACTGAGCAATTCCAGCAAAAGTGCAAAGCGGTTTTGCGTCCGGAATTGCGTGGAAACAAACGGATAGAGCATTGAAGGCGCTCCTTTGCGCCGGAAATGCTCTACGCCGCCCTCTTTGCGTCAACTCAAAGCTTGCCGCGCATCTGATGCGCCTTGTAGACGCCGAGGATGCGGACTTTCTCCGAGAAGAACCGCAGCTCTTCCAGCGCCCGCTTCACCGGCGCATCGTCCGGATGCCCCTCGATATCGGCGTAGAACTGGGTGGCGATGAACTTGCCGCCGATCTGGTAGCTTTCGAGCTTGGTCATGTTGACCCCGTTCGTCGCAAACCCGCCCATCGCCTTGTAGAGGGCCGCCGGAATGTTGCGGACATTGAAGACGAAGGTCGTGATGAAGCGCTCGTCGGCGCTTGCGCGCTTCGGCTCGTCCTCGTCGCGCGACAGCACCACGAAGCGGGTCACATTGTTTTCGGAGTCTTCAACGTTCTCGGCAAGGATCTCCAGCCCGTAGAGTGAGGCCGCAAGCCGCGGAGCAAGCGCCGCCATGCTCCGGTCGCCCTTCTCGGAAACCAGCTTTGCCGCACCGGCCGTGTCTCCGGCGACGACGGCCTTCCAGCCATGGCTGCGAATGATCTTGCGGCACTGCCCAAGCGCGTGGATATGGCTGTGCACGGTGCGGATCTCGTCGAGCTTCACGCCTGGCAGCACCATCAGCTGGAAGCGGATCGGCATGAAATATTCGCCGACGATATGCAGGCGCGAGAGCGGCAGCAGATAGTGGATGTCGGCCACGCGGCCCGCCAGCGTATTCTCGATCGGGATCATCGCCAGATCCACCTCGCCCGTCTCCAGCGCCACGAAGGCATCCTCGAAGGTCGGGCAGGGCAGCGGCTCCATGTCGGGGAACATGTCGCGGCAGGCCATGTCGGAATTGGCGCCATAGTCGCCCTGGAAGGAAATCTTGTTCGTCGGTGCCAAGGGATCAGTGTCCTGCGTTGGAGGATGCGGAAAGAATGAGACGGGCCTTTTCGAGGTCGGCAGGCGTGTCGACGCCGAGCGGCACGGTCTTCACCACCTCGACATCGATGCGCATGCCGGCTTCGAGCGCCCGGAGCTGCTCGAGCGATTCGCGTTTTTCAAGCGTCGAGGGGGAGAGCGCCACGAAGCGTTCAAGCGCCTGCCGGCGATAGGCGTAAAGCCCGATATGGTGATAGAGCGGCCCGGCCCCGTGCGGTGCGGTGGCGCGGGTGAAATAGAGTGCCCGAAGCCTGTCGGCCGAAAGCGGCGAGCCGACGACCTTCACCACATTCGGATTGGTCTTTTCCTGCTCGTCCTCGATCTCCACCGTCAGCGTCGCGATGTCGACGGCCGGGTCTTCAAGGGGGCGCAATGCCGCCCGGATCGTCTGCGGATCGATTGTCGGGAGGTCACCTTGCACATTGATGATGATCTCGGCCTGTCCGTCGGGGTCGACCTTTGTCAGCGCCTCGAAAATCCGGTCGGAACCCGACTGGTGGTCGCTCCGCGTCATCACCACCTCGAAGCCTGCAGACTCGACCGCGTCGAAGACAGTCTGGTCGTCGACGGCAACAATGATTCGCCCGACATTGGCCTCGTGAGCCCGTTTTGCGACCTGCACGATCATCGGCAGGCCGGCAATATCGGCCAGTGGCTTGCCCGGAAGTCGGGTGGACGCCATGCGGGCGGGGATGAGGACTAGGGTTTTGGCAGTTCTGCCTTCATTCATGTCCGTAACCCCTTCAAATCACCGCACAGAAGTGTCAAATAGTCCCAGCTGCGGGACCATAATCGTGTTGCAAGTGTTATGCAAAAGACATAGGTTCCGCGCGATTTCAAGATCGTCCGGTTGCTCATCGGCCGGCTGCACGGGGAGCTTTGCAGATGAACTCTTATACCAACATGGGCGTGGGTGCCTTTCTCGGCACCGTCTTCGTCCTGATGTCTGTGTCGATCGCTTCGGAGGGAATTTTCCATTCGGAAACGCCTGAGAAGGAAGGCTTTGCCATCGTTGCCGAAGAGGCAGCACCTGCCGAGGCGGCTCCCGAAGTGGCCGCAGTGCCGATCGCAGTCCTGCTCGCCAGCGCCGATGCGGCTGCAGGCGAAGCCTCGTTCAAGAAGTGTGCAAGCTGTCACACCGTCGACAAGGGTGGCGCCAACAAGGTTGGCCCGAACCTCTATGGCCTTGTCGACCGTCCGATCGCTTCGCATGAAGGCTTCAGCTATTCGGCTGCCATCACCGAGTTCTCGAAGGGCGGCACCGAGCTCTGGACCTGGGATCACCTGAACGAGTTCCTGCTTGCTCCGAAGCAGCACATTCCTGGCACATCGATGGGTTTCGCCGGCCTCAAGAAGGACGACGAGCGCGCCAACGTGATCATGTATCTGCACACCATGGCAGACAGCCCGGTTCCGCTGCCGTCGCCGGATGCAGCTGCTGCAGCACCGGCTGATGCCGCTGCCGCCCCGGCTGATGCGGCTGCTGCGCCTGCAGAAGCTCCGGCCGCAACGCCCGCCGAGGCTGCTCCTGCAGCTCCGGCAGAAGCAGCTCCTGCCGCGCCGGCACAGCCTGCGACGCCCTGATCGCTATTCGATTATCCGTCGAGATCTTGCGCCCGGCCCTTGCGGCCGGGCTTTTTCGTTCTGGTCGTCAGAGAAGCAGCAGCGCCCAGAAGGATACGGTCACCACCCCGGCAGCCGTCGAAAGCGTGATGGCCGATGCCGCCAGCCCCTGGCCGACGCCGAAGCGGCTGGCAATCAGCCAGGCGTTGATGCCCGTCGGAACGGATGAGGTCAGCACCAGCGCCGCCGTCCATTGCGGCGAGAGACCGAGAAGGGTCGACGCCAACCAGACGACGGCAGGCATCAGCCCGAGCTTCAGCAGCGAGATGGTTCCGGCGATCTTCAGGTTTCCTGCCATGCCGTATTTGTTCAGTGTCATGCCCAGCGAAATCAGAGCCGCCGGTGCCGCCATGCCCGCGACTTGGGCGACGACACCATCGATCAAGGCGGGCACCGGCGTCCCCAGAAGCTGCAGCAGGATCCCGACTGCTAGGCCAATGATCAGCGGGTTGCGCACCAGATTGCCGCCGACCTGCTTGGAAACCGCAACGAGGCCGGCGCCCTCGCGCCCGCCCGTCTGCCGCTCCGCCCGCTCCATGGCCAGCACACCGGCGATCATCATCAGCGGCAAATGGATGGCGAGCAGGATCGACATGGCGACGATACCCTCGGGGCCCACGGTCCTTTCGACCAGCGGCAGACCGATGAACACATTGTTGGCGAAGGCTGACGAGATGCCGGCGAGCACGCCGAGCTTCTGATCGCGCTTGAAGATCCGCGTCGCGACGAGGTGACCGATCGCCCAGGCGATGAAGACGCCGGCGAAATAGGCGATCCACAGGCGAAAGGGAGAGGCGCCGTGGAAGTCTGCATTCGCAATCGTCCGCAACAGGAGCAGCGGCACGGCCACCTTGAAAACGAAGTCTCCGAGACCGTCGCCGATCTCGGCGGCCAGGATCTTCAGCCGGACAAGCGCCCAGCCGAACAGAATGAGGATGAAGATGGGAAGAACGTCCTGGGCAACGGTGGTCATGAAATCGACTCGTGATGACAAGATGAACCTTGTTTAGGCCTCTTGTCCCGCGCGGCCAATCCGCCAGAAACGACAAAAGCAGGCGGTGAGCCTGCTTCGACGCCCGGTAAGGCCGGGATGGGATCTGCCGCCAGTACATCCGTGGTCAGCACTCCCGAATTCTGGACCCCGGAGGGTCCGTGTGGCGCCCAGGGGAGATGGTCGTCCACGAGCTGCTTTTACTTGTCTGATGTAACGACAAGATGACGTATGTCCGCTTGCCCCTTTTCTTCCCTGCAAAAACGACTATGACCGTCAGGCCAAGCAAACGGAGCCCCGGACCTCATGAGCCAGTTCGATGTCCTGACGATCGGCAACGCGATCGTCGACATTATTTCTCGCTGCGACGACCAGTTTCTGATCGACAACGCCATTACCAAGAGCGCAATGAACCTGATCGATGCGGAACGTGCCGAACGGCTCTACGGCATGATGGGTCCGGCAGTCGAAGCCTCCGGCGGCAGCGCCGGTAACACGGCAGCCGGCATTGCCAATTTCGGGGGAAAGGCTGCCTATTTCGGCAAGGTCGCGGAAGACCAGCTCGGCCACATTTTCACCCATGATATCCGCGCCCAGGGCGTTCATTTTCAGACCCGCCCGCTGGGCACCCAGCCACCGACCGCCCGCAGCATGATCTTCGTGACCGAGGACGGCGAGCGTTCGATGAACACCTATCTCGGCGCCTGCGTCGAGTTCGGACCCGAGGACGTCGAACCCGACGTGGTCGCACAGTCCAAGGTTACCTACTTCGAAGGTTATCTCTGGGATCCGCCGCGTGCCAAAAAGGCGATTGTCGATTGCGCTCGTATTGCCCACGAGGCTGGCCGAGAAATGTCGATGACGCTGTCCGACAGCTTTTGCGTCGGCCGCTATCGGTCGGAGTTCCTTGATCTGATGCGTTCCGGCACCGTCGACATCGTCTTCGCCAATGAGCAGGAAGCACTTTCCCTCTATGAGACCGACAACTTTGCTGAAGCGCTGGATCGCATCGCAAAGGATTGCAAGCTCGCAGCCGTGACCATGGGCGAGCAGGGCGCCGTGATCGTCAAGGACAACCAGCGCATCCGCGTACCTGCCACGAAGGTCGAGACTGTCGTCGATACGACAGGTGCCGGCGATCTCTTCGCCTCCGGCTTCCTCTATGGCTATACCAATGGTCGAAGCCTTGAGGATTGCGGCCATCTCGGCTGCTATGCTGCCGGTGTCGTCATCCAGCAGATCGGCCCACGGCCGATGATGTCCTTGCAGAAGGGCGCTGCCGCAGTCGGCCTTATTTGAAGGCCTCGCCCGGATAGGCGCCCCAGATCTCGTTCTGTGAGACCCAGCCGCTGACGCCGCTGGTTTCTGCCTGACACCAGTTGCCATTGCATTCGCTGAGCTTGAGTACGACACCCGGCTCGAGCTTGGCGATGACCTGAGCCGACGAATTCGAATCGCGGCGCATCATCACATAGACATTGTCACCGTTGCCGCGCATCCAGGGTGCGGCAACGGCCGTGCGCTCGCCCGTCAGCAGGGTCTGGTTCACCCAGCCTTCGGTCCCGTCGGCATCGCGGATCTGCCGCCAGTTCTCGTATTCGCGGATGATTTCCACCGGCAGGCCGGATTTCATGTAGCGCCAGGACACGGCGTAGTCGGTGCTCGGCCCGATCCGCAGGTTCACCTTCTCGGCCTTCAGGCTGACGAAGCGCGGCAGGGGCAGACCGCTCGATCCCTTCGTTGTCGATTGGGCGTGACCGGCGATCGGAGCGACCACGAGAGACAGCGAAAGGATGCTGAATGCAAGGCTGACGCGGCGCGGTTTATCAAACATGGTCGTTCCGGGTTAAGCTATGGAAATGAAGTGCTTTCCACCGCCCCGTAGCGCCTCGCGCGCATCAGGGACAAATCCGCCGCTATCCGACGAGTTTTGTTTGTCTTCGCCGGCGGGTTTGGTAGAAATTGCCTTCCTGAGGAGCGAAGTATCCCGCGACTTGGTTAACGAGTTCTGAACAAGGCATCGATGCGGCCCATGACGAACAGGAAGAGACCCAAGGTCTATATCACGCGGAAACTCCCGGATGCCGTGGAAACACGCATGCGAGAGCTGTTTGAGGCCGAACTGAATGTCGATGACAAGCCGCGAACGCGCGAAGAATTGATCGCTGCAGTGAAGGTGGTCGACGTGCTGGTGCCCACGGTCACCGACCGAATCGATGCAGCCCTCATCGCCGAAGCCGGCCCGCAGCTGAAGCTCATCGCCAGTTTCTCCAACGGCACCGACCATATCGATATCGATGCGGCGGCAAAGAAGGGCATCACCGTCACCAACACGCCAAATGTCCTGACCGAAGATACGGCCGACATGACCATGGCGCTGATCCTCGCCGTGCCGCGCCGTCTGGTGCAGGGCGCGCGCGTGCTGATGGACAAGCCGGGCGAATGGGAAGGCTGGTCGCCCACCTGGATGCTCGGGCGACGCATCTGGGGCAAGCGCATCGGCATCATCGGCATGGGCCGCATCGGCACCGCCGTCGCCCGCCGCGCCAAGGCCTTCGGCTTGTCGATCCACTATCACAATCGCAAGCGCGTCAATCCGGCGACCGAGGACGAGCTGGAGGCGACCTATTGGGACAGCCTCGACCAGATGCTCGCGCGGGTCGACATCGTCTCGGTCAACTGCCCCTCAACGCCTGCTACCTTCCACCTGCTCTCGGCCCGTCGTCTGGCGCTCCTGCAGCCGACAAGCTATGTGGTGAACACCGCCCGTGGCGACATCATCGACGAAGATGCGCTGATCCAGGCATTGCGTGCCGGAAAGATCGCCGGGGCCGGCCTCGACGTCTTCGAGAACGAGCCTGCGGTGAACCCTAAGCTGGTGAAACTCGCCAACGAGGGCAAGGTCGTGCTGCTGCCCCATACCGGCTCGGCCACGATCGAGGGCCGCATCGACATGGGCGACAAGGTGATCATCAATATCCGCGCCTATATAGACGGCCACCGGCCGCCGAACAGGGTCCTGCCGAACCGCAGCTGATCGTCAGGTGAGGGGCTTCTGCATTTCGATGAAGGTCGGGCGGTCATAGCCTGCATGGCTTTTCTCGGCCGTCCGGACAAAGCCCCAGGCGCCGAACCGCCGATGATTGCCGGTCAGTTCGATCCGGGTCTCCAGCCGCAAGGCCGGCTTGCCGAGTTCCCGCGCGATCGCCTCGGCTTCGGCCAGAAAGCGGCTGCCGATCCCGCTACCTTGTGCCTCCGGCGACACAGCCAGCTTGCCGACATAGAGGAACGCTTCTTCCGGCCGCAGGAAGGCACAGCCGAGAAGCCGTCCATCAACCTCCGCCACCAGGCCGATCTCGTCCCTTGCCTTGTCCTTGAGCGATGCAACGGTCAGTCGATGCGCGGAGGAGGGCGGGTCGATGACACCGTCCATATAGGCAAACGAACCCATGATCAGCGCCAGCAAGTCCTCGTAGCGCGTAAAGCTCTCATCAATCCGGCGAATGCTCACACTCATGTCCCTGCACGTCTCTTGTAGCGGATCGTGTCGAAACGGGCCGCAAGCCCGTCATACATCAGTAGCCTGCCAACAAGCGGCTCGCCGATCCCGGTGATCACCTTGATCGCCTCCATGGCCATCAGCGTACCGATCACACCGGTCAGCGCACCGATCACGCCGGCCTCGGCACAAGCCGGGACCAGCCCCTCGGGCGGCGGCTCGGGGAAGAGATCGGTATAGCGCGGATAGGCCAGACCATCCGGTCCGCTTTCGTAAGGCTTCAACACGGTGACAGTCCCGTCGAAGCGCCCGACGGCCCCCGTGACCAGCGGCACCTTCGCGAGTTCCGCAGCATCCGCTGCCGCATAGCGGGTAACAAAATTATCCGAGCCGTCGATCAGCAGTGTGTAACGGGCGAGATGATCCCGCGCGAATGCCGCCGTGAAACGCTCTTCGTAGCGGATCGTCCGGCAATGCGGGTTAAGCCGTGTAATGGCCTGGGCCGCACTCTCGGTCTTCTTTGCACCCAGCGTCCCGCTATCGTGGATGACCTGGCGCTGCAGATTGGAGAGCGAGACCCCGTCGTCGTCGACGATCCCGAGCGTGCCGACGCCCGCCGCCGCCAGATATTGCAGCACCGGAGACCCAAGCCCGCCGGCCCCGATCACCAGCACCCGCGCCGCCTTCAGCAATTGCTGTCCATGGCCACCCACCTCGGGCAGCAGGATATGGCGGTGATAGCGGGAAAGTTCTTCGGGCGAGAGCGGATCCATAGGCTCACCTTGCCACCGGGAGGCGCGGAAGAAAAGCGCGCTCAGCCATCGATCTGCCCATCCCTGACGGTGACGAATTGGGCGCGCTCGCCAAGCGCCGAGAACATCGCCTTGTCCGTCCCCGTCATGAAGGCCTGCCCACCGAGTGCATCGATGCGGGCGAAGAGGGCCGCCCTGCGTCCTTCATCGAGATGTGCCGCGATTTCATCCAGCAGCAGGATCGGAGCAAAGCCGGTCATCGTCGCCACCAGTCGGGCATGGGCAAGAACAAGGCCGATCAGGAGCGCCTTCTGCTCGCCCGTCGAGCAGCGCTCGGCATCCATGTCCTTCTCGATATGCCGCACGATCAGGTCGGCGCGGTGCGGGCCGTCCAGCGTCCGCCCGGCTGCCGCATCGCGGTGACGCGACTGGGCGAGGATCTCGATATACCGCTCCTCCAGTTCGAAGGCCGGCAGATCGGCGAGCTCGTCGAGGAAGCCCGTCAGGGCAAGCGATGCCGACGGGAAGGCGGAGGTCTCCCGGTCGGCTTCAATGAGGCCGGACAGCAATCCCAGCATCTCCCGCCGCGCTGCGGCCATGGCCGTGCCGAGCGCTGCCATCTGCTGCTCGATGCCGGACAGCCAGGCCGGATCGAAGCGGCCCTCGGACAAGAGCTTGTTGCGGCTGCGCATGGCCCGCTCGAAGTCGTTTGCCCGCCGTCCATGGGCCGGGTCGAGCGACAGCACCAGCCGGTCGAGAAAGCGGCGCCTGTCGGCCGATGGTCCGGTGAAGAGCCCGTCCATGGCCGGCGTCAGCCAGAGAATGCGCAGATGATCGGTGAGCTCGTCCACCGATCTGGCCGGCGCGCCGTTGATTCTAAGCCGCCGGACGAGATTGTCCTCCTCCGTCGTCTCCGTTCCCGTGCCGATATCGGCCTCGCCTGCCATGCCGTCGATCGCCGCAAAGATCGTGAAGCTTGCCGATGCCCCGAGGCGGGGAATGTCCGAGAGCACCGCACGGCGAAGCCCGCGGCCTGGCGACAGGAAGGAGATCGCCTCCATGAAATTGGTCTTGCCGGCCCCGTTGTCGCCGACCAGCACGACATGCCGCCCGTCCAGCGCCAGACCTGCCTGGGCATAGTTGCGGAAGTCTGAGAGTTTGAGCCGGTGGATCTGTGTCTTCTGGGTCATCGGTCGGAATCGTTGTCGCCTTGAGCTAGGCCGATTGGCACACGAAGGCAAGGCGCAAGCGATGATCTTGAACCCTTCGGGCGACTGCGGCGCTTGGCGGCATGGAACTCTTGGCCGGATGCTCTAGTTTCGTGGAGCAACCGAAGCGGAGGCCGTGCCATGCCCCCACAGTCCGATGAACTCACCCCCGAAGAGGCCCGCCGCGACCACTGGGAGATGCTGGGCTTCCTGGCACTGAACGCCACTCTCGGAGCAGCGCTCGGTTTCCTGGTCGCTTTCGCCATCGTCTGGCTCGACCTTGGCGGACTGGGCACCTCGCTCTCCCGGTCAAGCCATCCCGTCCTCCCGACGATTATGATGGCCGTGCCTCTGGCACTGATCTTTGCAGCAGCCGTGACCGCCTCTGCCATCATGACAATGCCCTATCGCAAGAAGAAGCAGCGCTGAGGCTTACTCCCCGTTTGACCGCGCCCGCGTCTTGCGGCATCAAGGCGCGGCTGACGATGATGGAGAGAGCCATGGACGCGAAAGACGAGCGCATAACCCGTCTTGAAGAGACGGTGGCCCACCAGACCCGCGTTATCGAGGAGCTATCGGACCAACTCGCCGAACAATGGAAGGTGGTCGAACAGACCCGCGCCAAGCTCGACCGCCTCACGGAACGCTTCCTGTCCTTGGAAGAGCAGGGCCTGGAGGCGCCAGCCATCACTCGCCCGCCGCATTACTGATCGCAGCTCACGTGAGCCGTGTCTGCGTCTCACGATAGAGGCACGCAAAAGGGCGGCACCGTCAGGACCGCCCTTGCAAATCGACTCGATCGGAAACGGCGCTCAGTCGCTCAGCGTGTCGAAGAAATCCTTCATCCGGGCAAAGAAGCCCGTCGATTCCGGGTTGTTCTCCTTCGACGAGAGCTGCTCGAATTCCTGCAGGAGCTCGCGCTGACGCTTGGTCAGCTTTTGCGGCGTCTCGATCTGGATCTGGATATAGAGGTCACCCACCTGCGTCGAACGCAGCACCGGCATTCCCTTGGCCTTCAGGCGGAACTGTTTGCCCGCCTGGGTACCCTCCGGCACCGTGACCCGCGACTTGGTGCCATCGAGTGTCACCACATCAAACGTGCCGCCAAGCGCCGCCGTCGTCATCGAGATCGGCACGGAGCAGTAGAGATCCGCCCCGTCGCGCTGGAAGAACTCGTGCGGCTTCACCGACAGGAAGATGTAGAGATCCCCCGACGGACCGCCACGCAGTCCGGCTTCGCCCTCGCCCTGCAGGCGGATACGCGTGCCGTCTTCGATCCCCGAGGGAATGCTGACGGATAGCGAGCGCTCTTCGGTCACCCGGCCCTGGCCGTGGCACTTGCCGCAGGGATCGCTAATCGTCTGGCCGCGACCGTGACAGGTCGGGCAGGTCCGTTCGATCGAGAAGAAACCCTGGGCCGCACGAACGCGACCCGAGCCCTGACAGGTCGTGCAGGTCTTCGGCTGCGTGCCGGGCTTGGCACCCGAACCCGTGCAGACATCGCAGGTGATCGAGGTCGGAACCCGGATCTGCGCGGTCTTGCCGGTAAACGCCTCTTCGAGGCTGATTTCCATGTTGTAGCGCAGGTCTGCGCCACGTTCGCGACCGCCGGAAGAGCGGGCACGACCACCACGGCCGCCGCCCATCATCTCGCCGAAGATATCCTCGAAGATGTCGGAGAAGCCGCCGCCGGCGAAACCGCCGCCACCGCCGAAGCCGCCACCGCCCATTCCGCCCTGTTCAAAGGCGGCGTGGCCGAAGCGGTCATAGGCCGCGCGCTTCTGGGGATCCTTCAAGGTCTCGTAAGCCTCGTTGATCTCCTTGAACTTCTTCTCGGCTTCGCTGTCATCCGGGTTCTTGTCCGGATGATATTTCATGGCCAGCTTGCGGAAGGCGCTCTTCAGCTCCTTCTCATCCGCCATCCGGCCAACCCCGAGGGTCTCGTAGAAATCTGCTTTTGCCATGGTCTTACAAAGCTCTCAAAGCTTTCCCAACGCTCGTGTGGCTGCCCGCTGCCTTGCCGGCCTGCTTGTCGCAGGCCTGCATGTCTTTCTGGAAGTCGGAGGCCGCAGCCATTGCATCCTGCATCAGAAGTTTGCGCGCTTCGCCCTTGCTGATCAGCCCATCCGCAGATGTGACCGCGGCAAAGGCCAGCGAATGCGCAGCCATGTCGCAGGACGAAACCTCGCCACCGTTCTCGCGCCGCTGAAGCGCAGCGTCGATGATCTTGCCGAGATCGTTGCCGATGCGGGAAAGGGAATTGCTGTCCTTCGCGGAAATCGCCTTGGCCACTTTAGCCTCGGCGGCGCTCACCTGGCGGTGAACGGCGCTGACCTGCCCCCTGTCCTGTGCCATGGCACCGGTCGCCAGGATCAACGAAATGGCGGCTGGCCCAAGGGCCAGCCAGCGCGGAAAACGGCGTCCGAAGCGGCCCTGCATCAGGCCGACTTCTTCGCGTCTTCGTCCTTTACTTCTTCATAGTCGGCGTCGACGACGTTGTCGTCCTTGCCGCCATCTGTGTTGCCTGCACCGCCTTCGGCCTGCTGGGCTTCATAGATGGCCTGGCCCAGCTTCATGGAAACTTCCATGAGCGTCTGGGTCTTGGCCTGAATGTCGTCGGCATCGGGCTCGGAGGCTTCGATGGCGCCCTTCAGGGCCGCAATCGCATCCTCGATCGCCTTGCGATCGGTTTCCGAAACCTTGTCGCCATACTCCTTAACCGACTTCTCGGTGGAGTGAACGAGGCTTTCGGCCTGGTTCTTGGCTTCGACCACGGCACGACGCTTCTTGTCGGCCTCGGCATTGGCTTCGGCATCCTTCACCATTTTTTCGATGTCGGCGTCGGAGAGACCGCCGGAGGCCTGGATGCGGATCTGCTGTTCCTTGCCGGTGCCTTTATCCTTGGCCGAAACCTGGACGATGCCGTTGGCGTCGATGTCGAAGGTGACTTCGATCTGCGGAACGCCACGCGGTGCCGGCGGCAGACCGACGAGGTCGAACTGGCCGAGCAGCTTGTTGTCGGCAGCCATTTCGCGCTCGCCCTGGCTGACGCGGATGGTGACGGCCTGCTGGTTGTCTTCGGCGGTCGAGAAGGTCTGGCTCTTCTTCGTCGGGATCGTCGTGTTGCGGTCGATCAGGCGGGTGAAGACGCCACCGAGGGTCTCGATGCCGAGCGACAGCGGGGTCACGTCGAGCAGCAGAACGTCCTTGACGTCGCCCTGCAGAACGCCGGCCTGGATCGCTGCACCGAGTGCGACGACTTCATCCGGGTTGACGCCCTTGTGCGGCTCCTTGCCGAACAGCTGCTTCACGACTTCCTGCACCTTCGGCATGCGGCTCATGCCGCCGACCAGGACCACTTCGTCGATGTCGGCTGCCGAAACGCCGGCATCCTTCAGGGCTGCTTTGCACGGTGCGATCGTGCGCTGGACGAGGTCGTCGACCAGGCTTTCGAACTTGGCGCGCGTCAGCTTCATCGTCAGGTGCTTCGGACCGGAAGCATCTGCCGTGATGAAGGGCAGGTTGATTTCGGTCTGCTGCGAGGACGACAGTTCGATCTTGGCCTTTTCAGCGGCTTCCTTCAGGCGCTGCAGGGCAAGCTTGTCACCCTTGAGGTCGATACCCTGGTCCTTCTTGAATTCGCCGGCCAGATATTCGACGAGACGCATGTCGAAGTCTTCACCGCCGAGGAAGGTGTCGCCGTTGGTCGACTTCACTTCGAAGACGCCGTCGCCGATTTCCAGAACCGAGATATCGAAGGTACCGCCGCCAAGGTCGTAAACGGCGATCGTCTTGCCGTCTTTTTTGTCGAGACCATAGGCAAGAGCGGCAGCCGTCGGCTCGTTGATGATGCGCAGAACTTCAAGACCCGCGATGCGACCGGCATCCTTGGTGGCCTGGCGCTGCGCGTCGTTGAAATAGGCGGGAACGGTGATGACGGCCTTTTCGACCTTTTCGCCGAGATAGGCTTCCGCCGTTTCCTTCATCTTCTGAAGGATCATGGCCGAAATCTGCGACGGGGAATAACCCTTGTTCTGGGCCTCGACCCAGGCGTCGCCATTGTCACCCTTGACGATCTGGAACGGCACGAGGCCCTTGTCCTTTTCAACCGTCGGATCTTCGTAGCGGCGGCCGATCAGGCGCTTGACGGCGAAGAGCGTATTTGTCGGGTTGGTGACGGCCTGGCGCTTGGCCGGCTGGCCGACGAGGCGTTCGCCATCGTCCGAAAAGGCCACCATGGAGGGCGTGGTGCGCGCGCCTTCCGAATTCTCGATGACCTTCGCATCCTTGCCGTCCATGACGGCGACGCAGGAATTGGTCGTTCCAAGGTCGATACCGATTACTTTTGCCATGTCATATTCTCCTTGAAGCAGGCCATCGGAACCCCAATCAGGCATTCCTGACAGCCCCTCGACGTGGATTGTCTGGGATACACTGCAGCGCCGCTGCGGTTATGTCGCGTATATAAGAAGCGGAATTTCTGACTGCAAGGCTGGAAATCCGCCGAAAACCGGGAAAAAAGAACAGATTGGCGCAGCAGCTTCACCTGGTTTGCAGCACCCGTCCGTCTGTCATTGATCCGGAATGTTAGCGCCCTCAGCTTGCGTCAGGCCGATCCTTATCCCGACCGTGATGTGGACCTTCATTGCCCCAGAATCAAGTCGAGAAGCGTTGTTCTGCGCGGAGCCTGGGTCTGGCCGACCTCTCCGGGCGGAACGGGACCGGGTGAGCCGGTGACGTCCTGCGAGGGAACGGGCTCCAGCGGGTATTGCTCCGCCGTAACAGGCTCACCGGTGTAGCGCTCCTCGCCGCCGCCCTGCAGCACTTCCGAGATAATCGTACCGATCGTCATCGGCTCTTCGGTCGGTGCCGGCTCGAGGAAATCACCGCCTGGTAGCGGGGCAGGCGCCAGACCCTGATGTGCTGCCGTCATGAACTCGTGCCAGGCCTGGGCAGGCAGCCCGCCGCCGGTCACCTTCTTCATCGACTGGCCGTCGTCATTGCCGAACCAGATGCCGGTGGTCAGATTGCTCGTATAGCCGACGAACAGCGCATCACGGAAGGATTGCGTCGTCCCGGTCTTTCCGGCTGCCTCCCAGCCGGGCAGCTGGGCCTTCTTGCCGGTGCCATGATCGATGACGCTGCGCATCATCACGTTCATCGCCGCGACGACCCCGTCATTCAACACCTTCGGCGGCTCCAGATAATTGTTCTCGTAGAGCAGCGTACCATCCGCTTTCGAGATCCGGCGCACGATATGCGGTGTGGCCTTGTAGCCGCCGTTCATGAAGGGCGCATAGGCCGCCGTCAGCTCGAGCAGCGACACCTCGGATGTGCCGAGCGCGATCGAGGCATTGTTCTGCATGTCTGATTCGATGCCCATCCGGTGCGCGACCTTGATCACCTGCTCGGGACCAACCTCCATCACCAGCTGGGCTGCAATCGTGTTGAGCGATTCGGCGAGAGCCTGCGTTACGCTCACCGGTCCGCGATACTTTTCGTCGTAATTCTCCGGCGTCCAGGAGCCGATCCGGATCGGCGCATCGTTGCGCACCGAAGTCGGACGCAGACCGTTCTCGACCGCTGCCGCATAGACGAAGGGCTTGAAGGCCGAGCCCGGCTGGCGCTTGGCCTTGACCGCCCGGTTGAACTGGCTCTCGGCATAATCGCGCCCGCCGACCAGCGCGCGGATCGCGCCCGTCCCGTCGATCGACACGAGCGCCGCCTGCGAGGCATTGACCTTCTCGCCCTCGGCCTCCAGGGCCTCTGTCAGCGCCGCCTCCGCCTTCTTCTCCAGCGTCATGTCGATGGTCGTCTCGACCACGATGTCTTCGGTCACCTTGCCGATCAGCATGGTGACTTCGTCGCGCACGAGATCGGCGACATATTGCCCGGCACCGCTCCAGTAGCGCTTCGCCTTTGTCGGCGGCTGCGTCATCGCCGTCTTGATTTCGTCCTGAGTGATGTAACCCTCTTCGAGCATCGCCTGCAGCACGACCTGCGCGCGTGCCTCGGCCGCTTCCGGATCGCGCGCCGGCGACAGCCGTGACGGCGCCTTCAGCAGACCCGCCAGAAGCGCTGCCTCGCCGAGGTTCACGTCGCGCGCCGACTTGTTGAAATAGCGCCGTGCTGCGGCTTCCACGCCATAGGCATTGGAGCCAAAGAACACCCGGTTCAGATACATCGCCAGGATCTGGTCCTTGGTATATTTCTGCTCCAGCCAGAAGGCGAGCAACACTTCCTGCACCTTGCGCTCGATGGTCCGTTCCGGCGACAGGAAGAGGTTCTTGGCAAGCTGCTGCGTCAGCGTCGAACCACCCTGAACGGCCCGGCCGCTGGTCACATTGGTGACGATCGCGCGCGCCAGACCCAGCGGATCCACGCCGAAATGCGAATAGAAGCGCCGATCCTCGATCGCCATCACCGCCTGCGGGATGAAGGGCGACATTTCCTCGAGCGGCAGGGCCTCGCCACCGGTCGCGCCGCGATTGGCGATCAGCGTTCCCTCAACCGACACGATCTTCATGTTCGGCGGCCGCTCGGGGATCGACCAACTGCTGGCGCTGGGCATCTGCGAGCCGTAATAGGCAACAAGGCCAACTACGCCGATGCCGCACCAGATGGACAGCACGAAACCCCAGTAGATCAGCTTGCCGAGCCCGAACCCACCACCGCTCTTCGCCTTGCGGCTTTTCTGACCGGCCGATCTCCCGCGTTTTGCGGAGCTCGTCGCCTTTTTGCCACTGGCACGGGCCGCGCGTCCGCCGATAACGCGATCCTCGGCATCGAGACGGAAATCCTCGTCCTCGCGCTCGTCGTCAAAGCGCGGCTCGATGCGGTCGCGGGATTTTCCTCGGCTCACCATTGCGGTGATCTTGCTCCAGATGCTCGTGATGCGCGGCCCGTGGAGGACCCGCGCGGAAATCGCTTCAAGAAATCTCGGACGATCATGCCCCGTCGGTCGATGATCGCGCAAATGCAAAGTAAATGCGGCGATTTAAGGGGTGGTTAAAGCCCCGTAAACAAGCCTTGAACGCGCCGTGAGTTTACTGGCAGAGATCGGCCCACTCGCCGCCGACAAGTGACAGCATGCGCTCCGGCGCAATCCGCACGGCCGCATTCGTCGCGCCCGCCGCCGGCACGACTTCGTCGAAGGCCTTGAGCGACAGATCGCAATAGACCTTGAGCGGCGAGGGCAGGCCGAAGGGGCAGACGCCACCCACGGGATGGCTGGTCGCTTCGACGACGGCGTCTGCATCGAGCATACGCGGCTTGACCCCGAAGCGGTCCTTGAACTTGCGATTGTCGAGCCGCATCGTTCCCGCCGTAACCACCAGCACGACGTCTTCGCCGATCCTGAGGCAGATGGTCTTTGCGATCTGGTCCGGCTCGACGCCATGCGCCTCGGCCGCAAGCGGAACGGTGGCGGAACTCGCTTCGGTGACGATGACGGAGATGTCGGGTGCGTTTTCCCGGAAGAACTGGCGGACGGATTCGAGGCTCATGAGACAAGTCTATCCGCAGCCGACGAGGCATTTCAACCTGTGAGCCCACTTGAAAGACGCAAGCCGCGTCCCCATTTCAGGGTCACCAGACGATAGAGCGTTTGCGGAGATCCTATTACAGGAACTTCTGTGCGCTTAACCGGTTGTTAAGCATCCAGCGCGATCATCAAGATCCGGGATGCGGTTCACGAAGGTGGACCAACATCCGAGACATCGAATGGCACGTTTCCGTCCCTGACCACGGATGTACTGGCAGGTAGCGTTGAAGCGTAAAGGAAAGGCCGGTTTGTGACCGGCCTTTTTGCTTTTTTAGGTTTAGCCGTTCGCAAGCGCGTCGAGGATCCGGATCCACGATCGGATGCCCTTGTGGAACGAGTTGAGGTCATACTTCTCGTTCGGCGAATGGATGCGGTCATCGGTCAGGCCAAAGCCGACCAGCAGCGAATCCATGCCGAGCATCTTCTGGAAATCGCCGACGATCGGGATCGACCCGCCCATGCCGATGATCACGGCCGGTTTCGGCCATTCGTCCGAAAGCGCGTTCTTCGCCTTGGTCAGCTCAGGCGAATCATAGGACAGCTGAATGGCCGGCGAACCGCCATGCTCGTGAAACTCCACCTTGCAGTCGGCGGGAATGCGCGCCTGCACGAAATCGCGGAAGCTTTCGCGCACCTTGGCCGGATCCTGTGTGCCGACCAGGCGGAAGGAAATCTTCGCCGAGGCCTTGGCCGCAATCACGGTCTTGAAGCCTTCGCCGGTATAGCCGCCGATGATGCCGTTCACTTCCGCCGTCGGTCGCGCCCAGGTCAGTTCCAGCACGGAACGGCCCTTTTCACCGGCCGGGACCGACAGGCCCACTTCGCCGAGGAAGCTTTCTGCCGTCCGCCCCAGGCTCTCCCAGGAGGCCTTGATATTTGCCGGCGTCTCCTCGACACCATCGTAGAAGCCGGGAAGGGTGACCTTGCCGGTCTCGTCATGCAGGTCGGCCAGGATCTTGGTCAGGATGTGCACCGGATTGGCAGCCGCACCGCCGAAGAGACCCGAATGCAGATCGCGGTCGGCAGCGATGACAGTGACTTCTTCGCCGACGAGACCGCGCAGCGCCGCAGCGATCGCCGGCGTCTCGCGATCCCACATGCTGGTATCGCAGACCAGCGCGAAGTCGGCCTTCAGCTCGTCGGCATTGGCCGCCAGGAAGGGCTTCAACGACGGCGAACCGGATTCTTCTTCTCCCTCGAACAGGATCGTGATCTTCACCGGCAGCGAACCCTTCACCGCCTTGTAGGCGCGGCAGGCTTCGACGAAGGTCAGCAACTGCCCCTTGTCGTCAGACGTGCCGCGACCGGTGATCACCTTGCGGCCATCCTTCTCCTTGATGGCAGGCGCAAAGGGATCGTCTTCCCACAGATCCAGCGGATCGACCGGCTGCACGTCGTAATGGCCGTAGAAAAGCACATGCGGCGCGTCGGCCCGGTCAGCGGCGTGATGCGCCACCACCATCGGATGGCCGGGCGTGTCGCGCAGCGATGCGTCGAAACCGAGCTCGTTGAGAGCCGACACCAGCCACTCGCCGGCCTTGCGGCACTCGGCCTTGTAGGCCGTATCAGTCGAAATCGAGGGAATCCGCACGAGGTCGAACAGGCGCTCAAGGCTCTGCGGCAGGGCCTCGTCGGCCTTCGCGAGGATTGGGGAGAGATCGGTCATGGTCATGTCCTGCAATTTTGAAATTGCGGCGGACGATAGACCAAACCTCCCTGGGTTTCGAGGCGCATGGACCGCGAATTTTTCTCAAGGTGCCATCAAGATCCATTCACAGCTTGCGCGCATTGGCGATCGCCCAGCGGATGTATTCCTTCAGCAATTCCTTCTCGAACCGCCGGAAGCCCTGAAAGACGGCCTGCTCGGCCTCCTCGGCCGCCGCAAGCGCCTCCTCGCGCATGTCGCGCGCCTTGTCGGTCAGGAAAATCTGCTGTGCCCGCTTGTCCTTTGGGTGCGCCCGGCGTTCGATCAGCCCGTCGCGCTCCATGCGCGCAAGCGTATTGGCAATCGTCGCCTGCTCCACATCGACGCGGTCGAGAAGCTGCCTCTGCGTCAGCCCCTCTTCCTCCCAGAGTTCGATCAGGATCGGAAACTGTCCCGGCGAAAAGCCGAGTTTCGCCGCTCGCGTCTGCAGCGCCCGTGTAAAGCCGCGCGCCAGCTGGCTCGCCAGCCAGGTAGCGGATTCGGAGCGGTCAGGGGTCGTACGGTCATGGGCCATGGCGCTCGACACGGTGTCGCAGATTCGTCTGGTCGGAAGCATCGCATGCGATCCATTTCCGAGGCTGACTTATTTTGGGTTTTAGGGGCGGGAAGTGGAGGCCGTCGTGGCAAAAGGCGGGGGACTGCCACGACGGCTCCGGAATATGGGGACAAAGGCCCGGAGAGGGGGATAAGGCCTTTGCCCGAGTCTGAAGCGGCGGGGGACGAGCCTCTTTCAGACTACGGCGTGATCAGGCGCCGATGACTAGGATTTGTGATCCGGAATGTGGTTTTTCAAGGGAAGTCGGGATTACAAATCGGTAAGCTTTTCGTGATGGTTCGGTGGTGATCCGGCACGATCGTGTCCCATGGATGGCGAGCGTTTTTGCGGCAGCAGGGTCAAACCGTCATGGACGTTTCAGCCGCCCCGCGCTATCCATGCCGACATGAAAAAAGGCGATCATCTCTTCCTCGTCGACGGTTCGGGTTTCATCTTCCGCGCCTTCCACGCCATCCCGGCCCTCAACCGCAAGTCGGACGGCCTGCCCGTCAACGCGGTCTCCGGCTTCTGCAACATGCTGTGGAAGCTGCTGCGCGATGCGCGCAACACCAATGTCGGGGTGACGCCGACCCATCTCGCTGTGATCTTCGACTATTCGTCGACGACCTTCCGCAAGGAAATCTACCCGCTCTACAAGGCCAATCGCTCGGCCCCGCCGGAAGATCTGATCCCGCAATTCGGCCTGATCCGCCATGCGACCCGCGCCTTCAACCTGCCCTGCATCGAGACCGAAGGTTTCGAGGCTGACGACATCATCGCCACCTATGCCCGCCAGGCGGAAGCCGTCGGCGCCGATGTCACCATCGTCTCCTCCGACAAGGACCTGATGCAGCTCGTCACGCCGAACGTGCACATGTACGACGCGATGAAGGACAAGCAGATCGGCATTCCCGACGTCATCGAGAAATGGGGCGTGCCGCCGGAAAAGATGATCGATCTGCAGGCGATGACCGGCGATTCGACCGACAACGTGCCGGGCATTCCAGGCATCGGTCCGAAGACCGCCGCCCAGCTCTTGGAAGAATTCGGCGATCTGGAAACGCTGCTCGCCCGCGCCGGCGAGATCAAGCAGGTCAAGCGCCGCGAAAACATCGTCGCCAATGCCGAACTCGCGCGTGTCTCCCGCCAGCTCGTCGAACTGCGCACCGACGTGCCGCTCGACATGAAGCTCGAAGACCTGGTGCTCGAACCGCAGAACGGCCCGAAGCTCATCGCCTTCCTGAAGGCGATGGAGTTCACCACGCTGACGCGCCGTGTCGCCGAAGTCTGTGACTGCGATGCGTCCGCCATCGAACCCGCAGACGTCCCCGTCGAATGGGGTGATGCCGCTCGCGGCCCAGATCTCGATGCCGGAGATGCTCCCGCCGCCTCGTCTGCTCCTGCCACGGCACCATCTGCCACGCCGGCAGCCGCAACGACCGGCAGTCCTGACGGTAAAACCCCTGCCGATCTTGCGGCCAGCCGCGCCAACGCCTTCGCGGGCAAGCCGATCGATACCAGCGCCTATGTGACGATCCGCGACATCGCGACCCTGGAACGCTGGATCGCCGCTGCCCGCGAGACTGGCCTCGTTGCCTTCGACACCGAGACCACGTCTCTCGATCCGATGCAGGCGGAACTCGTCGGCGTTTCGCTCGCGATCCAGGACAATGTCGTATCCCCCGGCTCGACCGACATCCGCGCCGCCTATATCCCGCTGGCCCACAAGACCGGCGTCGGCGATCTGCTCGGCGGTGGTCATGCCGAGGGCCAGATCCCGATGAAGGAGGCGCTGGCTGCTCTGAAAGGGCTGCTGGAAGACCCTTCCGTATTGAAGGTCGCGCAGAACCTGAAATACGACTACCTGGTGATGAAGCGCCACGGCATCGTCATGCAGGCCTTCGACGACACCATGCTGATGTCCTACGTGCTCGACGCCGGCAAGGGCAATCACGGCATGGACGGCCTGTCGGAAAAGTGGCTCGGCCACATGCCAATCGCCTACAAGGATGTCGCCGGCTCCGGAAAGTCCTCCGTCACCTTCGACCTCATCGATATCGATCGCGCCACCGCCTATGCCGCCGAAGACGCCGATGTCACCCTCCGTCTCTGGCTGGTGCTCAAACCGCGCCTCGCCGCCGAGGGTCTCACCCGCATCTACGAGCGTCTGGAACGCCCGCTGGTGCCGGTACTCGCCCATATGGAAGAGCGCGGCATCACCGTTGACCGCCAGATCCTCTCGCGCCTGTCGGGCGAGCTTGCCCAGAAGGCCGCCGCTGCCGAGGATGAGGTCTATGAACTCGCCGGCGAGCGCTTCAACATCGGCTCGCCCAAGCAGCTCGGCGATATCCTCTTCGGCAGACTAGGCCTGCCCGGCGGGTCCAAGACCAAGACTGGCCAGTGGTCCACCTCCGCCCAGGTGCTGGAAGATCTTGCCGCCGAGGGGGCGCCCCTGCCGCGCAAGATCGTCGACTGGCGCCAGCTGACCAAGCTGAAATCCACCTATACGGACGCGCTTCCCGGATACATCCATCCGCAGACAAAACGCGTTCACACCGGCTATTCGCTCGCCTCGACGACCACCGGCCGCCTGTCGTCGTCAGAACCGAACCTGCAGAACATCCCGGTCCGCACCGCCGAAGGCCGCAAGATCCGTACGGCCTTCATCTCGACGCCGGGCCACAAGCTGCTTTCGGCCGACTACAGCCAGATCGAACTGCGCGTGCTCGCCCATGTCGCCGATATCCCGCAGCTGCGCCAGGCCTTTGCCGACGGTGTCGACATCCACGCGATGACCGCGTCGGAGATGTTCGGCGTGCCGGTCGAGGGCATGCCGTCGGAAGTCCGCCGCCGCGCCAAGGCGATCAACTTCGGCATCATCTACGGCATTTCCGCCTTCGGCCTTGCGAATCAGCTCGGCATCGAGCGCTCGGAGGCCGGCGACTACATCAAGAAGTATTTCGAGCGCTTCCCGGGCATCAAGGACTACATGGAGAGCACCAAGGCCTTCGCCCGTGAGCATGGCTATGTGGAAACCATCTTCGGCAGGCGCGCCCATTACCCGGAGATCAAGTCGTCCAACCCCTCCATGCGTGCCTTCAACGAGCGTGCCGCGATCAACGCGCCCATCCAGGGCTCGGCCGCCGATATCATCCGTCGTGCGATGATCCAGATCGAGCCGGCGCTTGCCGCAGCCGGTCTCTCGGAGCGTGTCCGCATGCTGCTGCAGGTGCATGACGAATTGATCTTCGAGGTCGAGGACGACGCCGTCGATGCCGCCATGCCTGTCATCGTCGACATCATGGAAAACGCCGCCATGCCGGCCGTCTCCATGCGCGTGCCGCTCAAGGTCGACGCCCGCGCCGCCCACAATTGGGACGAGGCGCATTGAGAATTTCCGGCCTCGCCGGTTAACGAAACACGGGGCCCGTTCGGCCCACAGGAGTATCAATCTTGGCCTTCAAGACCATCAACGGCAATGTCGTCCATTACGAGCTGATCGGCGAGGCGAAAGCCAAGAACCTGATCGTCTTCTCCAACGGGCTCGGCACCGATTTCCGCATCTGGCTGCCGCTCTTCGATGAGCTCGGCGATGATGTCTCGGTGCTGCTTTATGACAGCCGCGGCCACGGCCTGTCCGGCCATGCCGACAAGCCCTTCGGCATGGCCGATCTCGTCTCGGATCTCGCGGCCCTCTGCGACGAACTCGGCATTCGCAAGGCCACCTTTTGCGGCCTCTCCGTTGGCGGTCTCGTCTGCCAGGGCCTCTGGAAGGAACGACCGGATCTCTTACGCAAGCTCATTCTCTGCGACACCGCCCCGCGCATCGGGTCTGCCGAAATCTGGGCCGAGCGCATCGCCGGGATCGAGAAGGGCGGCCTGGACAGTGCTGCTGACAGTGCCATGGCGCGCTGGTTCACGCCGGCCTTTCACGAAGATCGCGCCGATGAACTTGCCGGCTACCGCCTGATGATGACACGCCAGTCCATCGCCGGCTATCTGTCGACCTGTGCGGCCCTGCGCGACACGGACTTTTCCGATGTCCTGCCGACCATCACGGTCCCCACGCTCTTCGTCGTCGGCGACCAGGACGGTTCGACGCCCCCCGCCACCGTCAAGGCCGCTGCCGATCTCGTGCCGGGCGCCCGTTTCGAAGAGATCGCGGATTGCGCCCATATCCCCTCGGTCGAACAGCCGGAAGCACTCGCCGATCTGATCCAGGGGTTCATGCGCAAGCAGTAGTCTCCACCTCCCCCTTGAGGGGGGAGGTCGCCGCAAAGCGGCGGGTGGGGGTGACACGTTTCCGATCGACCGGACGCTCACCCCACCCCGGGCCTTTGGCCCGACCCTCCCCCTCTAGCGGAGGGTAGTTTGCGCTCAATGCGCGCCAGACATGTCACCCAGCACTTCCTTGGAAGCCACGGTCGAATCCGCGTTCAGCTTGTAGATCATGGGAACGCCGGTCGCGAGATTGACGCCGAGGATCTGCTCCTTGGTCAGCTTGTCGAGCACCATGACCAGCGAGCGCAGCGAGTTGCCATGCGCTGCAACCAGCACCTTTTCGCCACGCAGCACGCGCGGCAGGATTTCGGTGAGATAATAGGGCCAGACGCGGGCACCGGTGTCGCGCAGGCTTTCGCCTCCCGGCGGCGGCACGTCGTAAGAGCGGCGCCAGATATGCACCTGCTCCTCGCCCCACTTGGCGCGCGCGTCGTCCTTGTTGAGACCCGAGAGATCGCCGTAGTCGCGCTCGTTCAGCGCCTGGTCCTTGATCGTCTCAAGACCCGTCTGGCCGACGTTTTCGAGGATGATGTTGCAGGTCTTCTGCGCGCGGGTGAGGACGGACGTGAACGCGATATCGAACTTGATGCCGTAATCGGCCAGCGCCTTGCCGCCGGCATTGGCTTCCTGCACGCCGAGTTCCGTCAGGTCCGGATCACGCCAGCCGGTAAACAGGTTCTTCAGGTTCCAGTCGCTCTGGCCATGGCGCACGAGCACGAGTGTACCGGTCATCGACAATTCCTCTCTTGACGATCAGGGGGTGGAGTTGAGCCCGAGCACGTCGAGCATGGTATAGCGGCCGGGTTTCTTGTCCCGGGCCCAGGTGGCGGCCTTCAGCGCGCCACGGGCAAACAGCGAACGGTCGGCAGCGCTGTGAGAGAGCGTGACGATCTCGCCTTCGCTGGCAAACAGCACCTGATGCTCCCCGATCACCGAGCCGCCGCGCAGTGTGGCAAAGCCGATCGAGCCTTCCTCGCGCGGTCCGGTATGGCCATCGCGCACGCGGACCGAATGATCGGCAAGCGAAATGCCACGGCCCTCGGCCGCTGCTTCGCCGAGCAGAAGCGCGGTCCCCGAGGGCGCGTCGACCTTGTGCTTGTGGTGCATTTCGAGCACCTCGATATCCCAGCCGGCCGCATCGAGCGCGCGCGCCGCCTGCTTGATCAGAACCGAAAGCAGATTGACGCCAAGGCTCATATTGCCCGACTTCACCACACGTGCATGACGTGCCGCCGCGTCGATCTTCTCCTCGTGCTCCGGCAGGCAGCCGGTCGTGCCGATCACATGCACGATCCGCGCCTGCGCCGCGAGCGCTGCAAATTCGACGGTCGAAGCCGGTGTCGTGAAGTCGATGACGCCATCGGCATGCAGGAAAGCCGCCAGCGGATCGTCGGTGACGGCAACGCCAAGCTTGGGCACGCCTGCCAGTTCGCCCGCATCCTGGCCGAGAGCGGCAGAGCCGGTCCGCTCGACGGCGGCATGCAGGACAAGACCCGGCGTTTCGCTGATCAGTTTGATCAGCGTCTTCCCCATGCGACCGGCGGCACCGACGACGACGAGCTTCATGGGCGTATCCATGCGCGATTATTCCTGGCTGCTGTGCTGGCCGTTGGAAGCGGCCTGAAGGTTGTTGAGGCGAGCGTAAAGACCGCCCGGCTGCTGTGCAAGGCTCTCATGGGTGCCTTCTTCCGCCACCTGACCATCCTGCATGACGATGATCTTGTCGGCATTCACGACGGTGGAAAGCCGGTGCGCGATGACGATGACGGTGCGCCCGGCCATGGCGGCATCGAGCGCCTGCTGCACGGCAGCCTCCGATTCGGTATCGAGCGCCGAGGTCGCTTCGTCGAGCAGCAGGATCGGCGCATTGCGTACCAGCGCACGGGCAATCGAAAGCCGCTGCCGCTGGCCGCCGGAAAGCGTGATGCCGTTCTCACCGACGGGCGTGTCGTAGCCCTGCGGCTGCGCCAGGATGAAGTCATGGGCATTTGCCAGCCGTGCCGCATCCTCGATTTCGGCATCGGTCGCCTCCGGGCGCCCGTAGCGGATGTTGTCGCGGATCGAGCCCTCGAACAGGTAGGGCTGCTGCGAGACATAGGCGAGATGACGTCGAAGCGACGACTTCGTCACATCGGCGATATTCTGACCATCGATCAGGATCTCGCCTTCCTCCGGGTCGTAGAAGCGTGGCACCAGCGTGATCACGGTCGACTTGCCGGCGCCCGACGGGCCAACCAGCGCGGTTGTCTTGCCGCCTTCGGCCGTGAAGCTCAGATTTCGCAAGGTCGGTTCGTTCGAACCATAGGCGAAGGTGACGTTGCGAAACTCGATCTTCGCCCCGTTGACCGCAATCTGCCTGGCGCCGTCCTTGTCCTGCTGGTTGGGCTGCGTATCGAGGATCTCGTAGATCATCCGCGCATTGACAGCGGCGCGTTCCATGAACACCTGCAGGCGCGCCAGCCGCTTGGCCGGCTCATACGCCAACAGCAGCGCGGTCACGAAGGAGAAGAAGGCGCCCGGCAAAACGCCGCCATAGATCGACTGATAGGCTGCATAGACCATGACGCCGGAAATCGAGAGGCCCGCAAGGCTTTCGGTCAGCGGGCCATTGCGTTCGCTAAGGCGGGCGATCCGGTTGGCACGGCCCTCGGCGGCATCGATCGTCGACTGGATCTTGTTCTCCAGCTGGCTTTCCATGGTGAAGGCCTTGACGATCGCAATGCCCTGGACCGCCTCCTGGATGGCCCCGAGTACATGCGAATTTAGGATGACGGATTCCTTCGTCGCGCTGCGCAGGCGCCGGGAAATGTAGCGAAGGCCGAGGAAGAGCGGCGGCGCCACGGTAAACACGATCAGCGACAGAACGATGTCCTGATAGAGCATCACGCCGAGAAGCGCGATCAGTGTCATGAGATCCCGCGCCAGCGAGGTGATCGTCATGTTCAGGACATCGCGGATCCCGTTGATGTTTTCATTGATCTGCGCGGCGAGCCGGGCCGAGCGCGCTTCGCTGAAATAGCCGATTGAAAGCGACATCAGATGCGAAAACAGCCGCCGCTGGTAGCGCGCCACGATGTTGTTACCGATCGTCGAAAGCGTCACGGCCTGCCCATAGCCGGCGAAACCGCGAATCACGAAGGCGGCGAAGATCGACCCGCAGATGATCCAGACCAGATCGGCGCGCCGGTTGGCGAAGGCCTCGTTGATGACGGCTTCCATGATCCAGGCCGTGAAAGCGGTCGTCAGCGCAACCGTGACCAGGCAGACGATGGCGAAGGCATACCCGCCCACATGCTGTCGCCCGTTCTCGGCGATGACGCGCTTGAGGACGGCGGAGACGCTGTCCATGTTGGGTTTCTCGGTCTGGCTGTCCTGGGCGTCCAAAAAAGAGTGTCCTGTGCTGTTGCCGTCCATGCCCCTGCCGGGCGCCGCCGCTCTATAGCCAGTCGCGGCGCCTTTGGCCATAGAGGGCCGGCAGGCAGGCCTTCAGCGCCAGTGGCGCCCCTCGGTCGCAAGCCCGAAATCAGAAGGCGCGGTCGCATAGGCGGCCAGTCCGTGCAGAGCGGCCTGCGGATGGGTAACGACGAAGGTCGGGATCCCGTGCATCACCGCCTGATGCGGCGCCTTGTCCTCGAAGGCGGCGCGGAATTCGCCGCTCTGCAACGCCGGCAGGATCTTCGGTGAAATGCCGCCGGCCAGGAACACGCCGCCCTTGGCCATGAAGATCAGCGCCAGATCGCCCGCAACCCTGCCGAGATAGGTGGCAAACAGGCTGAGCGCTTCACCCGCCAGTGCATCCGCCCCGGAAATGCCGGAGGTCGAAACCTGGGCCGGATCCTCATAGCGTGGCGTCAGGTTCCCGTCGGCCTTGCAGAGCGCCCGGTAGATGTTCATGAGGCCACGGCCGGACAGAAGCTCCTCCGCCGAAATCCGCCCGAGCGTCGCGTTCGGATCGCGCACCGGTGTCAGATACGGCCAGATCTGGTGGTCGCGTGCCGTGCGCGGACCGACGTCCACATGCCCGCCTTCGCCCGGAACCGGGAACCACATGTCGCGCGCCCTGACAAGGCCGGCAACGCCTAGCCCCGTGCCGGGGCCGAGCACGACGCGCGAGCCGATCGGCGCCTCGCTGAGCGAACCCAGATGTTGCCGGTCCTCGACGCCAAGCGTCGCGGCGGCCAGCGCCTGCGCCTCGAAGTCATTGAGCAGCAGAACCTCCGAAAAGCCGAGATCTGCCATCAGCACTTTGGGGCGCACAATCCAGGGACAATTGGTCAGCGGCACTTCATCGCCCTTGATCGGGCCGGCCAGCGCCAGGATCAGCGAGCGCGGCTTGTGGCTCGTGGTTTCCAGCACGCAGGTGCGGATCGCCTCGTCGATCGTGGGGAAATTCTTGTTCACCACATTCGGGAAGCTGATCGCCTCACCGCTTTCGTCGATCAGGATCGAAAAGCGGGCATTGGTGCCGCCGATATCGCCGATCAGGATCGGGAAGGGGAGTTTGTCGTCACGCTGTGTCTTGGCCATGGTCTGTCCGGTCTAGGGCCCTGCTGCTCAGGCAGTGAGGGTCTGCATCAGGATGTCGGCGGTTGCGAGGTTCAGCGCCATCGGAATGTCGTAGACGGTCGCAAGCCGCATCAGCGCCTTGACATCCACATCATGGGGCATCGGAGTCAAGGGGTCGACGAAGAAGACGAGCATGTCCACTTCACCCGTCGAGATCAGCGCACCGATCTGCTGGTCGCCGCCGAGCGGCCCGCTTTTCAGTCGTGTCACATCGAGTTCGGGCACGGCATCCTTGATCCGCCCGCCCGTCGTTCCCGTCGCCACGATTCGCCAGTTCATCAGCTTGGCCTGGTGACGCTTGGCGAACTCCGCCATGTCGTCCTTCTTCTGGTCATGCGCGATCAGGGCGATGCAACGGGTGCGGCTCACGACGGGTCCCCAACTGATTTAAATCGATTTGATCCACCCATCTAGCGCAGGCGCACGGACTTGAAAAGGCACCCTTTCAGAGTGCCGTGCCTACCAGCCGGTTGGGCGGGCGGCGGGCACGGGGACCACGGCCGGCAGCTCGAAAGCCTGCTGCGATGCCGGAGCGGGAGCCGCAAATGCCGAAGCCGCGCTGCCGGGCATCACCCCTCCATCAGCCTGATAGGTGACTTCGAGCTCGCTTGCCGGCCCCCGTGCGTCAAGCACCATGGCGCATGCCTTCGGCAGATCGGAAACCTGCATGGCGCGCGGCTTCGGCGCAGGCTTTGCGTTCGGGTCTTTCTTCGGCGCCGCCCAGGGCTCCTTGGTAAACCACCACGCAAGCGACTGGTCGCAACCGTCGCCGGGCGGCACGGCCGCCTGCGGCTTGCAGCCGGCAGCGCCGTCCGGGCAGCGCATGCGGATATGGAAATGTGCATCATGGCCATAGATCGGCCGGATCTTGCCGAGCACCGCCCTGTCGCCCGTCCAGGTGTCGCAAAGCTTCTTCTTGATCGCCGGATTGACGAAGATGCGCTCCACCTGCGGATAGCTGGCCGCCTGCACCACAAGCCGCGCATGGGTATTGGTCCAGAGCCTTCTGTCGACGGTGAGAAACTTGTCCTTCTCCAGCATCGAGGTAAAGGGCATCTCCTCGCGCTGCTGCGGGGAAAGCGGATTGGCCGGCTTCGGCGTGAACCAGATATCGGCATCAAGCCCGATCTGATGCGAGGCATGGCCCGAAAGCATCGGTCCGCCGCGCGGCTGCGAGATATCGCCGATCAGGATGCCGGAACCCCAGCCGAGCTGCACGGCATCTTTCGAGAAGCGCTCGAGCAGCGCGATCATGTCCGGGTGGCCCCAACGGCGATTGCGCGAAAGCCGCATCGCCTGCCAGGTCGGTCCGTCGGTCGGGATGGCGACAGCGCCTGCAATGCAGCCCTTGGCATAGGAGCCGTAAGGCGAGGGGGCCGCCTTCGCCGGCAGCGCCATGCCGCCAAACAATTCCTTGGCAGGTCGTCCTTCCGCAAAGGCCGTATCGCTGACGGCGCCGGCAAAGGCCGCCGCGAGCATCAGGGCCGTGGCCATCGGGCGCGTGCCCCAGGTCTTCTTCATCGTGCGCATGTCCCCGGTCTGTCCGAACCTCACCCCGCGCATCGTCGCCGGGTGAATCACCTGTCATTCTAGCCTGAAACGGAAATGGGGTGAATCTGCGGAAGCTCAGATGCTCACATCTGTGTCAGTCCCCTGTTTTTTGCCGGACATTGCCTTATTCTGCTCTGCAACAAAAGCAAATCAGGGGATGTTGGCGATGGGTCTGAACAGGATGGGCGTGGCAGTCTGGGGCTTGGTGGCATTGCTCGCAGGGCCGCCCTCACTGGCCATCGCGCAGGAACCGGCCGAGCCGTTCCGGCATGGCGTGGCGATTGTCGGCGATCTCAAATACCCCGCTGGCTTCGAGCACTTCGACTACGTGAATCCCGCCGCCCCGAAGAGCGGTACGCTTCGGATGTCCTCTACGGGCACCTTCGACACCTTCAATCCGGTGCTGAACCGGGGTGAGGTGGCGCCCGGGCTTGCAACCGTCTTCGACACACTGCTGAAGGATTCGGACGACGAAGTGTCGGCGGCTTACGGCCTTCTGGCGGAAGGCGTCTCCTTCCCGGCCGATTTTTCCAGCGCCACCTTTCGACTGCGTGCGGAAGCCCGCTTCGCCGATGGAGAACCGGTCAAGCCAGAGGACGTGATCTTCAGCTTCGAGAAGCTGAAGGAGCTGAATCCGCTCTATACCAGCTACTACAGCCATGTGATTTCGGCAGAAAAGACCGGCGAGCGGGATGTGACCTTCCGCTTCGACCAGAAGAACAACCGCGAACTGCCGATGATCCTGGGACAGTTCCCCGTCGTGCCGAAGCATTGGTGGGAGGGGAACGGCCCCGATGGCAAGCCGCGCGATATCTCCCGCACGACGCTGGAGCCCGTCCTGGGATCGGGACCCTACAAGATCGCCGAATTCAAGGCCGGCGCCACCATCCGCTATGAATTGCGCGACGATTACTGGGCGAAGGATCTCAACGTCAACCGCGGCTACAACAACTTCAAGGACGTCACCTACACGATGTTCGGCGACCGCGACGTCGAGTTCGAAGCCTTCCGCTCGGGCAATACCGATTTCTGGCAGGAAACGCGTGCGGCCCGCTGGGCGACCGGCTTCGATTTCCCCGCCGCGCAGGATGGTCGTGTGAAGAGGGAAGAGTTTGAAAATCCCTTCCGCGCCACGGGCGTGATGCAGGCTCTTGTGCCGAATATGCGGCGTGACCTGTTCAAGGATCAGCGTGTGCGCGAAGCCTTGAACTACGCCTTCGACTACGAGGAGCTGAACCGAACCGTCTTCTTCAACGCCTATCAGCGCGTCGACAGCTTCTTTTTCGGCACCGAACTCGCTTCCACTGGCCTGCCTGAGGGCAAGGAGCTGGAGCTGCTGACAAGCCTGAAGGACAAGGTCCCGGCTTCCGTCTTCGACACCCCGTTCAAGAACCCGGTCGGCGGAACGCCGCAGGCCTCGCGCGACAATCTTCGCAAGGCGGTCGAATTGTTCAAGCAGGCGGGCTACGAGCTGCGCGGCAATGCCATGGTGAACTCCGCAACGGGCCAGCCCTTCCGTTTCGAGCTCCTGCTGCCAAGCCCTCAGCTTGAGGTCGTGGCCGTCCCCTACCAGCAGCAACTGCGCAAGATCGGCGTCGAGATGGCGGTGCGCACCGTCGATGACAGCCAGTACACCAACCGTACCCGGACCTTCGACTATGACATGACCTGGGTCGTTTGGGCTCAGACGCTCAACCCCGGCAACGAACAGCGCAATTACTGGGGCTCGTCCACGGCCAACAAGGAGGGCTCGCGAAACTATGCCGGTATCGCCGATCCTGCCGTCGACGCCCTGATCGAGAAGATCATCTTCCCGGCCGACCGCGCCGAGCAGATCGCCGCCGCCAAGGCCATGGATCGCGTTCTGCTCGCCCACGACTATGTCATCCCGCTCTATTACGGTCGGACGGCTCGCTATGCCTATTGGGACAAGTTCGAACATCCGCCCGAGCTGCCGACCTATAGCACCGGCTTTCCCAGCATCTGGTGGGCCAAGGCCCCGTGATGTCGCCGCGGGGCTTGCGCCGCCTGCATGAGACTCTAGGAATGGAGGGGACGAATCGCGGTGAGACGGAGCGGCTGATATTGGCGGACGAAACGAGACTGGACATCGTGGGCAGACCTGACCGGAAACGGGAGCGCCGCGCATGACGGCCTATATCCTCCGCCGCCTGCTTTTGATGATCCCGACCATGATCGGCATCATGGGCATCTCCTTCATCGTCATCCAGTTTGCACCCGGCGGCCCTGTTGAGCAGGTCATCGCCCAGCTGAGCGGCCAGGGAGACAGCGCCGACGCCCGCCTGTCTGGCGGCGGTGACATGCTGAACCAGCAGGTGGGCACGGAGGAGGGCGGCTCAAGCTATCGCGGCGCTCAGGGTCTCGATCCCGAACTGATTGCCAAGCTCGAACAGCAGTTCGGCTTCGACAAGCCGCCGCTGGAGCGCTTCCTCGAAATGATGTGGAACTACATCCGCTTCGATTTCGGCGAGAGCTTCTTCCGCAACACCTCGGTCATCGACCTGATCATCGAAAAGCTGCCGGTGTCGATCTCGCTCGGCCTCTGGGTGCTCCTGATTTCCTATGCTATCTCGATCCCGCTCGGCATCCGCAAGGCGGTCGCCGACGGCTCGCGTTTCGATGTCTGGACCTCCGGCATCATCGTTATCGGTTATGCCGTCCCGGGCTTCCTCTTTGGCATCCTGCTGATCGTGCTCTTCGCCGGCGGCTCCTTCTTCGACTGGTTTCCGCTTCGGGGACTGACCTCCGACAATTTCGACGAATTGTCCTGGTGGCAGAGGATCCTCGACTACTTCTGGCACCTCGCTTTGCCGCTGACCGCCCTGCTGCTCTCGGCCTTCGCGACCACCACGCTTTTGACGAAGAACTCCTTCATCGATGAGATCAAGAAGCAGTATGTGGTGACCGCCCGCGCCAAGGGGCTCGGTGAGCGTCAGGTGCTCTATGGCCATGTCTTCCGCAACGCCATGCTGATCGTCATTGCCGGCCTGCCGGGGGCCTTCATCTCCGCCTTCTTCACCGGCTCGCTTTTGATCGAGAACATCTTCTCGCTCGATGGCCTTGGCCGTCTTGGCTACCTCGCGATCGTCAACCGCGACTATCCGATCGTCTTTGCCACGCTCTACATCTTTTCGCTGATGGGCCTCGTCATCGGCCTGATCTCCGACCTGATCTACACCTGGATCGACCCGCGCATCGATTTCGACCGGAGGGACGTCTGATGTCCGCCGTCGAGACCGCAACCATCGCCCCGCCGAAAAAGGGTTGGCTCAATCCCACCAACCGCCGTCGCCTTGAGAATTTCAAGGCGAACCGCCGCGGTTTCTGGTCCTTCTGGATCTTTATGGTCCTCTTCGTCCTCAGCCTGTTTGCCGAGTTCATCGCCAATGACAAGCCTGTGATCGCGTCCTACAAGGGCGAGATCCTGTTCCCTGTGCTCGTCGACTACCCCGAAGAAAAATTCGGCGGCTTCCTCGCGGTCACCGACTACCGCTCGCCCTTCATATCAGATGAGATCAACGCCAATGGCTGGATGGTCTGGCCGCCGATCCGCTATTCTTACCGCACGGTCAATTCCGAAGTGCCCCACTCCGCACCAACTGCGCCCTTCTGGCTGATGGACAAGGAAACCCGCTGTGCCGCCTATCCTTTGAAGGCCGAAGATCCGAACTGCGTGCTCGGCAACATGAACTGGCTCGGCACCGACGACCAGGCGCGTGATGTCATGGCCCGGATGATCTACGGCTTCCGCATCTCGATCCTCTTTGGCCTGGCACTGACGCTTGCGTCTGCCGCGATCGGGGTGACGGCCGGTGCCGTCCAGGGCTATTTCGGCGGCTGGACCGACCTTCTGATGCAGCGCTTCATCGAGATCTGGTCGTCGATGCCGGTGCTCTACATCCTGCTCATTATCGCAGCCATCCTGCCGCCCGGCTTCTTCGTCCTGCTCGGCATCATGCTGCTCTTCTCCTGGGTCGGCTTCGTCGGCATCGTGCGCGCCGAATTCCTGCGGGCCCGCAATTTCGAATATGTCAACGCAGCCCGCGCGCTCGGCGTCGGCAATGGCACGATCATGTTCCGCCACCTGCTGCCGAATGCCATGGTCGCGACCCTGACCTTCCTGCCCTTCATCCTCTCGGGCTCGATCACCACGCTCACCTCGCTCGACTTCCTCGGCTTCGGCATGCCCCCCGGCTCGCCCTCGCTCGGCGAACTCATCGCCCAGGGCAAACGAAACCTCCAGGCCCCCTGGCTCGGCCTCACCGCCTTCTTCACCATGTCGATCATGCTCTCGCTCCTGATCTTCATCGGCGAAGCCGTGCGCGATGCGTTCGATCCCAGGAAGACCTTCCGATGAGTGCGGGTTCGTCATGGAGACGCATCTGTGGCATGATGCGACGAGTCCGGTCAGGAGCGTGATGCCATGAACAAGATCGTCAGAGAGCATTATCCGGTTGAGAATTTGCCCGCCGACCTACGAGAAGGGCTGGCCGAAGGCACCACTGTGCGTGTCGTGGTGGAGATGGAAGGTGAAGTCCCGAGCCCGTCCAAAACCAGCTTTGAAGAGTTCATGAAAAAGGTAGCGGCCTATCGCAGCCAGGACGACCGCCGCGTGACGACCGCTGAAGCTGTGGCGCGTATTCGGGAACTTCGCGACGAATGGGACGACTGATGCCGCAACGGCACCAACTCTATCTCGACACGAATGCCGCGATCTTGCTCGTCGAGGGTGAGGGTGTCCTGCGTGAAATGTTGCGAGACCTGACGGATAAGGCATCATCCCGACCAAGCGCGATCCTCGCCACCAGCGCGTTTACTGTGTCGGAACTTTTGGTCAAGCCTTTGCGCAACAACGACACGAGGCTGATTGAAGTCTACAGAGACTGGGGTTCGGGTCTGCCATGGTTGCAGATCGTTCCGGTTTCCAACAGCGTTCTTGATGTGGCTGCACAATTACGTGCCAGACGCAGTGGTCTGAAGCTTCCCGATGCCATCCATGTCGCATCGGCTCTGGCGATCGGCACCACGCATTTCTTAACTGATGATCAAGGCATCGCGAACTCTGTGATAGATAGGTCCTCGGAGGAGCCTGCCTTGTTCGAAGTTTGCCGCTTGGACGCCCCGTCGCTCACCTCCCTGATCGAAAGCCTCACCGCATGACCGAACCCCTGCTTTCCGTGCGCGAGCTCTCCGTCGCCTTCCACCAGGGCGGTCGAGAAAGCCTGGCTGTCGATCGCGTCTCCTTCGACATCCGCCGTGGCGAGATCGTCGCCTTGGTCGGGGAATCCGGTTCCGGCAAGTCGGTCTCCGCCGCCTCGATCCTGAAGCTTCTGCCCTATCCGGCTGCGAGCCATCCCTCAGGCCAGATCCTTTTCGACGGTCGTGATCTAATGACCGCCAGCGAGCCTGAGCTCCGCGCCGTGCGGGGCAACGACGTCACCATGATCTTCCAGGAGCCGATGACCTCGCTCAATCCGCTGCACACGATCGAGCGGCAGATCGGCGAAATCCTGGCTCTCCATCAGGGCCTTGAAGGCGCACCAGCCCGTGCCCGCGTGCTGGAGCTCCTGCATCAGGTCGGCATCCGGGAGCCGGAAAAACGGCTGACAGCCTTCCCACATGAACTCTCCGGCGGCCAGCGCCAGCGCGTGATGATCGCCATGGCGCTCGCCAACAGGCCGAAGCTGCTGATCGCCGACGAGCCGACCACAGCCCTCGACGTCACCGTCCAGGCTCAGATCCTCGAACTCCTGGGGCGCCTGAAATCCGAGCACGGCATGTCCATGCTCTTCATCACCCATGACCTTGGCATCGTCCGCAAGTTCGCCGATCGGGTCTGCGTCATGACCAAGGGCAAGATCGTCGAGGCCGGAGCCGTCGAGGATATCTTCGAACGGCCACAGCATGCCTATACGAAGAAGCTGCTTGCCTCCGAGCCGCGCGGCGAGCCGCCCGTCCTGGACGAGACGAAGCCGATCGTGATGCAGGGCGAGGACATCCGCGTCTGGTTCCCGATCAAGGCCGGCTTCCTGCGCCGCACCGTCGATCACGTGAAGGCCGTCGATGGCGTTGATCTCACGCTTCGCGCCGGCCAGACGCTTGGCGTCGTCGGTGAATCCGGCTCCGGCAAGACCACGCTCGGTCTCGCCCTGTCGCGTCTTATCTCGTCGAAGGGCCGCATCAGCTTTATCGGCAAGGACATCCACGCCTTTTCATACCGCGAAATGCGCCCGCTTCGCGATCGCCTGCAGATCGTCTTTCAGGATCCGTTCGGCTCGCTCAGCCCCCGCATGTCCGTGGGTGAAATCATCGCCGAGGGTCTCAAGGTCCACGAAAAGCAGCTGTCCGCAGACGAACGTGATGCCCGAGTCGCCTGGGCTCTTGAGGAGGTCGGCCTCGACCCAGCCACCCGCTGGCGCTACCCGCATGAATTCTCCGGTGGCCAGCGCCAGCGCATCGCGATCGCCCGTGCCATGGTACTGAAGCCCCGCTTTGTGATGCTCGACGAACCCACTTCCGCGCTTGATATGACCGTCCAGGCCCAGGTCGTTGATCTCCTGCGCGATCTGCAGGCGAAACACGATCTCGCCTATCTCTTCATCAGCCACGACCTGAAGGTGGTGAAGGCGCTCGCCAACGAGCTGATTGTCATGCGCGGCGGCAAGGTGGTCGAAAAGGGCCCGGCAGCGCAGGTCTTCGCAGCACCCAAGGCCGATTACACCCGCGCGCTGATGGCTGCGGCTTTCGATCTCGAAGCCGTCGAGGCCGGCGGCATCCGCCAATAATGTGAGTTTCCAGATGTCCGAAAAACGCCCCGTCGTCATCGACCTCCGTTTCGCCCGCGAAAGCGTCGTCTCCGCTCTCCGTTCCGCCTTCATGGATCGCCCTGTGATCGACATGGGCGATCCGGCCAATGCCGACCGGGATCTCTCGGACGCCGAATTCGCGGTGGTCTGGAAGCCGGATCCGGCGCTCTTTCGCCGCGCCACGGGGCTCAGGGCCATCTTCTCCGGCGGTGCCGGCGTCGATCACATCCTCTCCGCCTATGAGCTGCCGGACCTGCCGATCGTCCGTTTCGTCGATCGCAGCCTGACGGACCGCATGAGCGAGTGGGTCGTCTGGCAATGCCTGCATCACCTGCGCAACGGCATCGCCTATGCAGGCCAACAGCGCGATCGCGTCTGGCACGAGATCGCCGACCAGCCGGAAGCTCGCGACGTGACGGTCGGTGTCATGGGTCTCGGCGTCCTCGGTGCCGATTCCGTCCGCAAGCTGAAGGTCATGGGCTTTGATGTCATTGGCTGGTCCCGACGGCCCAAGGCGATCGAAGGGATCGAAACCTTCGACGCCGCAGGGCTGGATGCCTTTCTGGCACGTACGGACATGCTTGTCGGCCTTCTGCCCCTGACGGATGACACGCGCGGCATCTATGATCGCGCGCTCTTCTCCAAGCTCCGCCGTACCGGTCCTCTGGGCGGTCCCATCTTCCTCAATGCCGGTCGAGGCGGCAGCCAGAAGGAAGCCGAGCTGATTGAATGCCTGGCCGATGGTACCTTGAAAGCCGCATCTCTGGATGTCTTCGAGAAAGAGCCGCTCTCCTCCGAAAGCCCCCTTTGGTCGATGCCGAATGTCATCGTCACGCCCCATGCTGCGGCAGCCTCCGATGTCCGCGCCCTCTTCCGTCATGTCGAGGAGCAGATCGCCCGGTTCGAAGCCGGCCAGCCGCTGGAGTTTGTTGTCGATCGCGCAAGCGGTTACTGATCGAGCACGACACCTCGCGGAACAAACCGCCGTCAGCTCCCGTTTGTCCTGAGAATTGCGCCTTGAGCGCCCCAGGACATAGGGAGCAACGACATGAGCAGCCGAACCGATCTGCCCGATACCACCGACCGCCGGACCCGGGGCCTGAAACCGGAGCCGATGACGCCTACCGAAGCACGTCAGGGCTTTCGCGGCAAACCGGTACTGATCGTGTTGCTCGCCGGTTTGATCCTGGCGATGTTGGTCTGGATCCCTGCCGAATGGTGGGGCAATTCAATCGCGCCGGAAAACCCGGCCAATGAGCCCACGCAGACGACGGCACCCGCTCCTGCGGGCCCGGACAGTGCGGACCAGAACATGCCACAGTCCAACCCGACCCCCGGACAGTAGACATAGCGCGTCGCTGACTGGACAATCCGAAGTCGATTGCCGATAACTGCTGCGGAAGCGACCGAAACGTTCCGGTCGTCCCCCGCAGCGCCCGCTGCGGATGATAAGGCAGTCGATCATGACCAAGACAGATATCGCGACCAGGGTCTACAACCACGCCTGGAAGCTCGATCCCATCATCCGCAGCCTGATCGACACGGACTTTTACAAGCTGTTGATGCTCCAGATGATCTGGAAGCTCTACCCTGAGGTCAACGCGACTTTCACCCTGATCAACCGCACGACTTCGGTTCGCTTGGCGGATGAAATTGACGAGCATGAGCTGCGCGAGCAGCTCGATCACGTAAGGTCGTTGCGCCTGACCAAGAAGGAGATGATCTGGCTGGCCGGTAACACCTTCTATGGCCGTGCCCAGATCTTCGAACCGGAATTTCTTGCCTGGCTCGGCAATCTTCAGCTTCCCGAATACGAGCTTTCCAAGCGCGACGGCCAGTATGAACTGACCTTCCACGGATCCTGGATGGAAACGACGCTCTGGGAAATCCCGGCGCTCGCCATCATCAACGAATTGCGCTCCCGCGCCGCGATGCGCTCGCTGGGCTATTTCACCCTTGATGTCCTCTATGCCCGCGCCAAGGCCAAGATGTGGTCGAAGGTCGAGCGTCTTAGGGAATTGCCGGGTCTGCGGATCTCCGACTTCGGCACCCGCCGACGTCACAGCTTCCTCTGGCAGCGCTGGTGCGTCGAAGCCTTGAAGGAAGGCATCGGTCCGGCCTTTACCGGCACCAGCAATGTCCTGCTCGCCATGGATTCGGATCTCGAAGCCGTCGGAACCAATGCCCACGAATTGCCGATGGTCGTCGCGGCGCTGGCTAGGAATGACGAACAGCTAGCCGCCGCGCCCTACCAGGTTCTGAAGGATTGGAATCGCCTCTACGGCGGCAATCTTCTGATCGTCCTGCCCGATGCCTTCGGGACCACATCGTTCCTCCAGCATGCACCGGAATGGGTTGCAGACTGGACCGGCTTCCGCCCCGATAGCGCCCCCCCGATCGAAGGTGGCGAAAAGATCATCGACTGGTGGAAGAAGATGGGCCGCGATCCCCGCAAGAAGCTCTTGATCTTCTCCGACGGCCTCGACGTCGATGCCATCATCGACACCTACCGGCACTTCGCCGGGCGCGTGCGCATGTCCTTCGGCTGGGGCACAAACCTCACCAACGACTTTGCCGGCTGCGCGCCGCAGGAAATCGCAGGTCTGCGCCCCATTTCGATTGTCTGCAAGGTCTCCGAAGCCAATGGCCGTCCGGCGGTGAAGCTCTCCGACAATCCGCGCAAGGCAACCGGCGACCCGGCTGAAGTGGGGCGCTATCTCCGCTTCTTCGGCTCGCAGGATCGCGTCGAGCAGGCCGTCCTCGTCTGATTGGAGCTGATCTGCTGCTTTAGCAGTCTTGCATCCGCCGCCTTCGACATGCAGTCTTGGGACTTGCGGGAGGGAGCCCGCACACTGCAAGGGAGGAATGCCGGATGGATATGCAAGGCAGCGAGCGCATCGAAGCGTCGGTCGAAACCGTGTGGCGGGCGCTGAACGATCCGGAAATCCTCCGTCAGTCGATCCCCGGCTGCGAAAGTCTGGAAAAGACATCCGAGACCCAGATGGCAGCCAAGGTCGTCCTGAAGATCGGGCCGATCAAGGCCAAGTTTGAAGGGGCCGTCGAACTGCAGAATCTGAACCCGCCGTATTCCTACACCATCTCGGGCGAGGGCAAGGGCGGTCTTGCGGGCTTCGCCAAGGGCGGCGCCGATGTGACGCTGACTGAGGAAGAGGATGGTGCGACCCTCCTGACCTATACCGTGAAGGCCGAGGTCGGCGGCAAGATCGCCCAGCTTGGCAGCCGGCTGATCGAATCGACCTCAAAGAAGCTCGCCGGTGAGTTTTTCTCGAACTTCAATTCCGCTGTGACCGGTGGTGTCGAGACAGAGGCTTGACGGATGACGCGGGATCGGGTGAAAGCCCGGCACAAGGAAGCGGCGGCATCGTGGAACCAGCCGAGATGATTCGGCTTTAAGGGGACATGATGATGAACGAAGGACCTGATCAGTATTTCGAGCAGCAGGACATGGCGGTCAAGCTGATGCTTCTCGAGAATAAATCCGACGAATTGACGGATATCCTTGTCGAAGCGCTCCAGGATGCGCTGAAGCTCCTCCAGGAAGAACTTACAACCGTCCACTAAAGCGTGTCGCGGCAAACGGGATTCAGGATTCCGGTTTTTCTTGATCTGTGATTGACTGTGCCCGTGGAAGGAGAAGCGCCATGGGCAAGCCGCATCCGATGGAGTTGCGTGAGCGTGTCGTTGCGTTTGTGAATGAAGGCAACAGCAATCGGGAAGCCGCCCGGCATTTCCGGGTTTCGCCCCGGTTCGTCAACAACATGATGATCCTGCATCGTTCCTCTGGTTCTCTTCGGCCTGCCAGACAGGGCCACCCGCCTGGCAGTAAACTTTCGCCGTATGGGGAATGGATCAGCGAGCGCGTAGCCCTCAATGGCGAAGTGACGCTGGACGAACTGTGTCTCGAACTGGCCGAGCGCGGCATCGAAGTCCACCGCGCAACCGTCGGGCGGTTTCTACATCGGCTTGGGCTCAGCAATAAAAAAAAGCCTCAAGGCAAGCGAGCAGCTCAGACCGGAGATCGCCAAGGCGCGTGATCTTTGGATTAGCCGGCGAAAGCGGTTCTTCAACAAGGCGTTGTCACGGCTCATCTTTATCGATGAGACGTCCACGAATACCCGTCTGACGAAGCGCACCGGATGGTCTGCCAAAGGCAGTCGCTTTGCGGCTTACGCTCCCTTCGGCCACTGGAAGACGCAGACATTCATCGCCGGACTGCGCTGCCATGGCCTGACCGCGCCATGGATTGTCGATGCACCCATGAACAGCCGCATCTTTGAAACATGGATCGAGACACAGCTTGCGCCGACACTGTCGCCCGGCGATGTTGTCATCCTCGACAATGTCGGCTTCCACAAAAGCGAGAAAGCCGAACAACTGGTCAAGGCGAAGGGGGCCTGGCTTCTCGTCCTGCCGCCCTATTCGCCGGACCTGAACCCCATCGAAATGGCGTTCTCAAAGCTCAAGGCGCTCTTGCGAAAGCGAGCAGCCAGGAGCTTCGACACGATTGCCCAAGCCCTCGGCGACATCATCGCCCTCTTCTCTGTCACTGAATGCCGAAACTTCTTCAAAGCCGCAGGATATGAGGCTGAATAAATGCGACACGCTTTAGGGCAATCCCGATAAGAGTGCGCAGCGTTTTGCGCTGGGAATTGCGGCATACCTAGGAGATAGAGACTTGAGGGCAAAACGGTTTTCGCCGGAGATGCTCTAGCGGGTTGGCTCGTCCGATCAGAAGCGATCTGATACCTGGATGCCGGCTGGTCCCAGAATGACGGCGATCAGCACCGGCAGGAAGAATAGGATCATCGGGACGGTCAGTTTCGGGGGAAGCGCTGCGGCCTTTTTCTCCGCCTCGTTCATGCGCTCGTCGCGACCCTCCTGCGCGAGAACACGCAGCGCCTGTGCGACCGGCGTGCCGTATCTATCGGCCTGAATGAGCGCTTGAACCACATTTTTAACGCCATCAAGCTGGGTACGTGTGCCGAGATTCTCCAGCGCCTGACGGCGATCGGGGAGGAATGACAGTTCAGCAGTGGTCAGGACCATCTCCTCGGCCAGCTCCGGCGATTGCTCGCCAATCTCGTCCGACACGCGCCGCATCGATGCTTCCAGCGAAATACCCGATTCGACGCAGATCAGCATCAGGTCCAATGCATCGGGCCAGGCGCGCTTGATCGATTGCTGTCGCTTGGTGATGCGGTTCGAGACATAGATGTTCGGCAGGTAGAAGCCGATATAGCCGCCCACAATGGTGGCAAAGAGCCGAATCGGCAAAGGCTTTTCACCCAGATTGCCGAGAACGAAGATCCAGAATGCGGTGAGCGCCAGAGTTGCGAACGGCAGCAGGAAACGCGCGACGAGGAACATGTTCAGCGCGTTCTGGGAGCGAAGACCGGCAGCCTTCAGCTTGTCAACCGTCTGGTCGTCCACCAGTGCCTGACGCAGGTTGAATTTTTCGACAATGTTTCGAACTGACTTGTTGTTCGTGGTCCGGAGGGATGCCCGGTTTTGGGACGCCTCCGCATTCAGCTTGGCGCGCTCGCGCGCCCGGATCAGGTCCCGCTCGGTCGATACGGCCTTCATGCGTTTGTTCAGGTCGCCGCGCTCCAGATAGGGCATTGCGATGGTGTAGAATGTCCCGAACACCGCGAGCGCCACGAGCACGGCGATCAGCAATGCCGGATCGGTCACTTGTGCGGCCCAACTTTCCGACATCGGCCTTGCTCCTCAGATCTCGAAATTGATCATGTTGCGCATGACCAGCAGTCCGATGCTCATCCAGATGGCCGAGAACCCGAGGATCAGGTGGCCACGAGAGTCGGTAAAGAGGATCATGATGTATTCGGGAGATGTCAGGTAGACGAGGAGAGCAACAATGAAGGGCAGGGCGCCGATGATGGCAGCCGAAGCCTTGGCCTCCATGGAAAGCGCATTGACCTTGGCCTTCATCTTTTTACGGTCGCGCAGAACGCGGGAAAGATTGCCAAGAGCCTCGGACAGGTTACCACCCGCCTGCCCCTGGATCGCGATGACGATGGCAAAGAAATTCACCTCAGACAGCGGCATGGTCAAATGCATGCGGGCGACTGAATCGGCAACATTGAGACCCAATTGCTGCGATTCGACGATGCGTCGGAATTCGGATTTCACCGGCTCCTGCCCGTCGGAGGCAATCATGCGGATTGCATCATTGAGCGGCAGGCCGGATCGGATCGAACGCACCATGACGTCAAGGGAATTGGGGAACTCTTCGAGGAATTTCTTCTGCCGGCGGTTGACGAGAAAGCCGACGATCCAGCGCGGTAGACCGAGACCCGCAACGAAGGAGGCACCGAGCATGACAAGCGGCGGCATGCCCGCCAGAAAGGCCAGGGCGAGCACCAGGAAGCCGAACAGCGCGCTGAACAGGTAGAATTGTGTCAGGGTGATCGAAAGGCCGGCTTGTGTCAGCTTGGCCTTGATGCTGGCGGCATTCGCCTTCTTGGTTTTTTCCTGTTGCTGCTTTTTCTCGAGTTCCTTCAGCGAGTCCTGAACCGACTTGCGGCGTTTGGACACTTCCTGCATCCGGTCGCGGGCGGCCTTGACCTGTGACATATCCGTTTCGGCCGCGCGCACGCGGTTGATGCGGCTCGCCGTTTTTTTGTCGGTTTCGATCCGGGAATAGAGCACACCATAGGCCACGGCACCGGTCGAAACGGCGACCAGGACAACGATGGCGAGAATGGTGGGATCTATGCCGAACATGAACTCACATCCCCTGCGACTTCTGTTCCATGGCATCGAGAGCCGCCGCGAGACGGCGGTCCTCTGCGTAATAGCGAGCGCGATCCCAGAAATGCGGCTTGCCGATACCCGTTGACATATGCCGACCAATGATCCTGCCGGCTGCGTCTTCCCCTTCAATCTCGTAGCGCATCAGATCCTGGGTGATGATCACGTCGCCTTCCATCCCGATGACCTCGGTAATGTGGGTGATGCGACGCGAACCGTCGCGCAAACGTGCAGCTTGGATGATGACGTCGATCGAGCCGGAAATGATCTCGCGTACCGTCTTCGCCGGCAGCGAGAAGCCGCCCATGGCGATCATCGATTCCATACGGCTCAAGCATTCACGCGGCGTGTTGGCATGGATCGTGCCCATCGAGCCGTCGTGACCGGTGTTCATCGCCTGCAACAGGTCGAAGACTTCCGGTCCGCGCACTTCACCGACGATGATGCGTTCGGGGCGCATACGCAGGCAGTTTTTTACGAGATCGCGCATGGTGATCTCGCCTTCGCCTTCGATGTTCGGCGGGCGCGTTTCAAGCCGCACCACATGCGGCTGCTGCAGTTGCAGTTCGGCCGTGTCTTCGCAGGTGATGATGCGCTCGTCCTGGTCGATGAAGCCTGTCAGGCAGTTGAGAAGTGTCGTCTTACCTGAACCGGTACCACCTGATATGACCACGTTGCAGCGCACGCGGCCGATGATCTGCAGAACCTCGGCGCCTTCCGGCGTGATCGCGCCGAACTTGACCAGCTGCGCGAGATTGAGCTTGTCCTTCTTGAACTTACGAATGGTCAGCGCCGGCCCGTCGATGGCCAGCGGCGGGGCAATCACGTTGACACGAGAGCCGTCCGGCAGACGCGCGTCGCAGATCGGGCTCGATTCGTCCACGCGACGACCGACCTGGCTAACGATGCGCTGGCAGATCGAGAGGAGCTGGGAATTGTCACGGAAGCGAATTTCCGACTCGATCGTCTTGCCGCCGACTTCGATGAAGGTCTGGCCGGCGCCGTTGACCATGATATCGGCGATGTCGTCCCGCGCCAAAAGCGGTTCAAGCGGACCATAGCCCAGAACGTCGTTGCAGATGTCCTCGAGCAGTTCCTCCTGCTCGGAGATAGACATCGCGAAATTCTTGATCGTGATGATGTCGTTGACGATGTCGCGGATTTCTTCGCGCGCGCTTTCGCCGTCAAGCTTGGCCAGCTGCGACAGATCGATCGTATCGATCAGCGCCGAAAACACCTGGCTTTTGGTGTCGTAATAGTCCTCCGTCCGCGGCGGCCGCTTGCGGCTCGGCGTCTGCATGGAGGGGGGCGTCATCTGTTGCCGGCTGCTCGCTTCGGGGCTGCCGGGTTCGAGGAGCGTACTAGAACGTGCCGCAGGCGCGGCAGCAGCCGGCTGTGCCGGGATCGTGCCGACGCCCGCCTCGCCTTTGCCGAAACCGTCGTTTCCGCGTTTGCCAAACATGAGCTCTACCTGTTCTTGTTACCGGTCTTACTTCTTGCGGAGTTTCTCGATCAGCGAGCCGAGGCCCGCCTTCTTCGGCTTCTTGATCGTCGCGCGGCCCGTCACCAGATGCGCGAGCTGGGAGAAGGTCTCGGCCGTCGGCGACTTGCCATCGAGTTCCGAGATCATCCGGCCGCTATTGGCAGCCGTTCCAAACAGCTGTGCGTCGAAGGGAATGATGGCGACGGGTTCGAGCTCCAGAGGTTCGAAGAAGTCCGCTGGCGCGATCTCAGGCCGCTTCGGCATGCCCACCTGGTTGAGGATCAGATGCGGCGGCTTGTCCTGCGGTCTGAGCTTCTTCAGAGCATCGATCATGTTCTTCATGTTGCGCAGATTGGCCAGATCCGGGGCGCAGGTGATGACGATCTCATCGACGTCGGACAGAACGGCGCGGGTCCAATCCGCCCATGTATGGGGAAGGTCGAGCACGGTCACCGGTGCAGTCCGCTGCAGCACATCGAGAATCGGCTGAAATGCTCCGCGTTCGTAGTCATAGCCGCGGTCGAGCATCGAGGGTGCAGCCAGCAACGAAAGGTTCTGGCCGCACTTTGTCAGCAGGCGATCGAGAAAGACCTCGTCCAGGCGTTCCGGCGAGAACACAGCCTCGGCCATGCCCTGGGCTGGATCCTGGTCGAAGTCGATATTCGCCGTGCCGAAAGGCAGATCGAGATCGGCAAGCACCGTCTCGGTGGAGAAGAGCGACGCAATTCCGAAGGCGCAGTTATGCGCGATCGTCGAAGAGCCCACACCGCCCTTTGCGCCAATAAACGCGATGCTGCGACCCAGCGGCTCGGCCTCCGGATCAACGAAAATCGAGGCGATGGATCCCATCATGTCAGCCATTGTGAAAGGCGCCACGATGTATTCGGAAATGCCGCTTCGGATCAGTTCGCGGTAAAGCGCAATGTCATTGTGCCGGCCGATGATGATCACGCGTGAGCTCGGATCGCAGACCTCGGCAAGCGGCGCAAGTTCGGCCACGAGGTCACGCGGACCCGCGTCGGTTTCCAGGATGATCAGGTTCGGCGTCGGCGTCGACGAGAACATATTCGCTGCTGCGGCGATATTCCCATGGGTGATGCGCATGCTGACGCGCGTCATGCGCCGATCTGCGGCACACTGTTCCATGGTCCGATGCACACCCTCGCTGATGCAAAAGGCGTGAATGGAAATGCGCGGAAGCGGGCGCAGGTTCTCGACATCGCCCGCAATCACGGTTTCGGACGTTCCGCGATGTCCGCCGGTGGTGTCGCCGATGTCGTAGTCGATCGCGTTCATGCTTTCATCCTGCCTCTTGGACCTCGGTCACATCAGTTCGTGGAGGTGTCGCCGCCTTGGCGATAGAGCCCGATCACGGTCGAGCGTCTGGTCGCATCAATCGGGGCCATGTCGCGCGGTGTCACGAGATCCATCGGGTTGGCGATCTGTGCGGCGAGGTTGCTCTGCGTCGCACAGCCGAAATTGTGATAGTTCTTGTTGCTAAACGTGTTGTTCTGCAGATCCTCCGGCCATTCGCCGCAAGGATTGGTCGTCGCTGTGATCGCGACATAGCTGATGCGCACGGGTGCCGCGTTGCTGTTCGCCTCAGCTTGATAGGAGGTTTCGATGATCCGGTTGGATGGAACGCCGCGTGTCGTTAGAACCTGCCGGATCTGTTTGCGCATGCCCGAGGCCGCACCGGAATTTGGCGATCCGTGCGGGACCATGATCTGGATCGTGCCTGTCGATGCGGAAAGATAGTCGGCCGCAAAACCGGCGATCGAATCCTGGACGCTCATCGTCAGCTTACGGTCACCCGAAGCGATCGGAACATCGAGTGTGTGCTCCACCTCGCTCAGCATGATCGGATGCCGCGTGCGATAGTCGTCGGGGATGGCGGATGTCGACATCTGATCCTTTATACTGCCGCAGCCCGATAGAACGGCGACCGTGCCGAGAACCAGGCCAGTAAACAGAATGCGGTGGATTGAGTGACCTTGAGATGCCATGGCTGGCCGACTTTCCCTGACTAGACGTGTCGAATGGTTCATCACGATCCTCACGCCGTTCACTTGTAGATGAAGCCAACCGCGCCGTGATATTGGCCGGCAGGTTGGTTGTTCTCACGGCGGCCATAGACCTTGTTCACCTTGTTCAGGAAGAAGGTCGCGCCGTCGTTTTCGGGGTTGAAATTGTCATCCGGACGCGAGAGCGCACCGCGCGCCACCGGTCGCACCAGATAGGGTGTCGCGATGATCACGAGTTCGGTCTCGTTGCGCTGGAAGTCCTTGCTGCGGAACAGCGTACCGAGAACCGGCACCTTGGAAAGCCCAGGCAGGCCAGACATGGCCTGACGGATATTGTCCTGCACGAGACCACCGATGACAATGGAGCCACCAGAAGGAAGCTCCACAGTGGTGGATGCCTCGCGCTTGCGGATAGACATGAACGTGCTGCCGGGAGCGCCACGCAACGAGTTGCCGGTGACCTGTGAGCCTTCCCAGGTCGGTTCAGATACGTTTGTTTCAATCTGGAGGCTGATTCTACCCGGCGCGAGCACGACCGGACGGAAATTCAGCTCAATCCCGTAGTCGACCGTCTGCACAGTCCTAGTTACGTTCGTTTCTCCGGTTTCTCCGTCAACATCAACCTCTTGGACACCGGCGATCCGAAATTCGCCACCGACATAAAATTTGGCGGACTCACCCGAAATTGCAGTCAGGCTGGGCTCGGCGAGAGTGCGCATCACTCCGGCCTGTTCCATCGCGTTTATGTAGCTTGCAAAGCCATATCCGCCGACCGATCCGCTCATTGTGGAAAGGGTTTGGCCCAGCGCGTTTGATGTCAGGTTTGAAAGATTGACAGCGTTCCCCAGATTGGCTGGATTTGTGAAGCCAATACCGTTGCTGGCATCCTGGATGGTACCCGAAAAGCCGAGTTGCTTGAGTACCTGCCGGCTGACTTCCGCAACGGTGACCTTCAGCGTGACCTGATCCTCGCCCTCGATTGTCAACAGGTTGACGATCTGGGATTGCTGACGACCCTCTGCAAAGATTGCCACATCACCGCCATTGTCGCCGCCGGAGGCTGTGGCAAAACGGGTTGTTGCTTCACCGCCCTTGAGGAATGCCTCGGCCAGGCCCTCGGCGCGTGTCGCATCCTGCGGCGTCCGCACGGTGCCGGTCAGGACAATATTGTCCGAGACGATCTCGACCTTGATATCCGATTCCGGAATGAAACGACGAAGATTGGCTTCTAGTCCAGCAATGTCCCGCTCGATTTCGATATCCAGGCTGACGATTTCTTGGCCATCGGCGCCGAAAATGAAAATGTTCGTCTGTCCGACTGTCTTGCCAAAGAGATAAATCCGCCGTGAAGAACGCGTCACGGCGTCAGCCATCAGCGGATCGGCGACCAAGATGTCGTGGGCATCAACAGGAAGATCAACGACAAGGGCTTTCTTAAGGCCCAGCTTTACTGTTCGGCGCGCACCGGGGCCGGCATTGGTGATGCGAAGGACCGTCTCCTGCGCGGCCTCAGCGACCGGTACAGAAGGCTGAAGGTTGAAGAACGAGGGGTGAGCGCCCGTAAACGCGACCGCGAACGCGATGCCGGCGGTTAGGGATACTCGAAGTTTGTGCGTCAGACTTGCCACGATGCGTCCCCACTCACTGCATGGAATTGGCGGGCGAGGAATTCGACTTGATGACCTCACCTGACTTGATGACCTGGATGTTCGGCTGACCATCTCCACCACTCAACAGATGGTCGGCGGCGGAGGTATCCTCTTCTTGCGCGTCCGCAACCGATCGCAGCGCCAGCGACAGGCGATCCGCCATCTGCTGCGCCACTGCCATCACCTTCGTCTGTTCGGGCGTCAGTTCGAGCGTCGCCGTCGTACCGATAACGGATTTGGAACCGTCCGGCGCCTCCTCGATCTGCTGATCGATGGCGAGCACACGGACGTTTGAAAGCACGGTTTCAGTCAGGAAATTGTCGTCGTCACCCTTGCGTACCATGATCACATCGACCCGGTCATTGGGCAGGATGAAGCCGCCCGCCCCGGTGGCCACCGAGATCTCGGTCGATACGGCACGCTTGCCCGATGGCAGCAGGGCCGAGAGGATACGAGAAGAGGAGTCAGCGATCTTTTCGCGTCGAAGCGGCTCGCCTTCGAAAACCGGCAGGCGCACGACGACGCCGGACAGTTCGGTTATCGCGTCGGGGCGCGTGGAGGAAGTGATGAACCCATCCACGACACTGCCTTCAGGCCAGGGCATCCAGCGCATGGAGTTTTCATCAAGACGGGCGCCGACCGGCAGATTTGCCGCAGAGACGAGAACATCGACGGTCGGTTCCTTCTCGACCACGGCATCCTGCACAATCACGGTCTCATTACCGCTGAGCCGCATGGCGAGAAGGCCGGCCATACCGGCGGCCACGACGGCGACAGCGAGTATGATAAGGCGGGCGGGTTTCATGATCGATCCTCGGGCGACGCAATAGGTTCTACCGGCAAGGTTGATCAGGAATTGGTGTACTTATGGTTAATAAGCGGCTTACATTTGTAGTTAACGGGAGGTTGCCGCCTCGTCGGTCAGAGCGCCCTTTGGATGGCGGCAACAACCAGCGGAGAGCTGGGATAGGCCATCAGACCTGCAGCCCCGATAGCGATCGCATAGGGGATCTTCTTGGCGACCATCAGGGTCGCGGGGAGCGCGAGGCCAACGGTGGCAAATTTGTCCCAGTTGGCACGCATCAGCAATACGATGATTGTCAGCATTCCGCCGAAATATCCCGTCAGCACCAAGAACTCGAAAAGTGAGTGATTGAAGCCAAACCAGAGCGCTGCTGCCGTCAGGAGCTTTGCGTCGCCTCCGCCCATTACGTTGAATGCAAACAGGGTAAAACATGCGACGAAAACCGCGGAAGCTGCGGCCATATGCCAACCAAGATCGATCAGTGTTAGGCCACTAAATGGGCTCACGAGCAGGAAGGATAAGACGAGCAGCGCCGATATCCAGTTGGGAATCGTCATCTCGAAAAAATCGGTCAGCGCCGCGATGACCAGACAGAAAGGCAGAACCGTAAGTATGACCGTGTGATACATGTTCAGCTCCAGTTGTCTATAGCCTAACCTCCAGGGATGAACGTTTCGAAAACAGAATTCGCCCATTCCCGTAAATGCGAAGGGCTGCATCGCCAGCAGCGATGCAGCCCTTTCAGCCGATACGTGGAAGGTCTCAGCCCTTGTAGTTCAGCTTCTTGGATACTTCGTTGAACTGGTTGTTCAGGGCGCCGCCGAGGGTCGTGGCGCCAGTGATCAGGGCGACCGAGATGAGGGCGGCGATCAGGCCGTATTCGATAGCGGTTGCACCGGACTCGTCCTTGACGAAACGTGCGAAAAGCTTGGTCATGTTATTCTCCTACTCCGCGAGGTTGTTCAGCACTGCCGGCAACTGTTGCCGTTGCTCGGATATCGCCAAACTAAACGCCGGCCTGTTGCCATCGACTTAAGAAAAAAGGTTAGCAGATCGTGAAAAGCTTCAAGCGACTGCAGTGGTAAATGAATGCTGCCGCGAATTGATAAGATGTCGAACATTCGCCCGGTTTTTCGGCCTTTTGCCGGCCGAGGCCCGAGCGAGACCAATTGCATCGCAAAGCGCCTGGCCCTTCTCCGCAATCGATTGCAGCGATATGGCCGTTCCCAAAGGCAGCAACTGTCCCAAAACGATCCGGATTCCCCAACCATAGAGGCGCAGGCAATCGTCTGATCATCTCTGGACCCTCCATCGCGGATAAACCTGCCAACTGCCGGTATCGCGGAGTCTAAGGCATCAAAGGCCCGCCTTAACCCTTCATTCACCTAAAGCCGGCATCCTTCGGCCATCTCTCACGCGCGTACTTTAAGGCAAGCTCATGTTCGACCGTACCTTTGCCGCTGCAGCTGCCATGACCTTGGCCATGGCCATGGTATTCCCGGCCACGGCAGCTCTGGCGGAAGACGAGGGAATCCTGCGTGTCTATATGAACAGCGCCCGCGTGTTGAAGCTCGATCGTCCTGTCAGCAAGGTGATCGTTGGCAATGCCGAGGTCGCGGACGCCACTGTCGCGGACTCCAAGACGATCGTTCTAACGGGACGCGCCTATGGCACGACCAATCTCGTTTTGCTCGACGCGGACGGTAACGCCATCGTCGATGAGCGCATTCTTGTGTCGATCGACGAGTCGAGCACCGTGCGCGTCTTCAAATCGACCGAAAGAACGGTCCTCTCCTGCACGCCCAATTGCGAAGAACACGCACAGACTGGCGCGACAACCCAGTAGGCCTCAGTTCAGGCTTTGATGTCCCGGACAAGGCCGGTTTTTAGCCCCTTGGGGCCTGTCAGTCGTGGCAAAGTGTAAAGATCCGGGAAACGGAAAATCAACATTTGACCCGTAGCTTCACCTCATCTTTGAGGATGAGCCAGGCTATGACGAGCCACGAACTTGACCGAGACCACCGGATTGAACGTCTGCCCAGACTACGGTTTCGTCTGTGGCGGCGGCTTGCGAGATCCAAAGATGGTGCTGCCGCAATCGAGTTCGCGATCCTCGCAGTTCCCTATTTCCTGATCATCTTCGCCATTATCGAGACCTTTGTGGCCTTCGCCGCAGAGCAGCTTGTCACCAATGCGGTCAATACGCTTGGCAGACAATTGCGCACTGGCCAGATCACCTATCAGCTCAACCGGCCGGCAACGGATATGGATGTGACCAAGTTCCGCCGGGCTTTCTGCGCTGAACTGAACATCATGATCCAGTGCTCCGAAAGCGAGATTGCAACGCCGAGCAAGCTTTACATCGATGCCCGCACCTTCAACTCCTTCGGCGATATCCCGACCACAATTCCCAGGGTTTCGACGAACACCTTTGCCGACATCGATCCGAAAAGCTTTAGATTTACCCCCGGAGGGCCCGATACGGTCAACATGCTGCGCGCTTATTATCGCTGGCAGGTGATCACCGACCTCGTCCGTCCCTACATCACGACGATCCGTCCTTCCGATGGCTCTATGCCCTCAGATTTCCTGATCGTCGCCACCACCGCCTTCCAGAACGAGAAGTATCCATGATCGAGATCACCCGACGGATGGCTGTTCTGATGAGAGGGTTCACGTGCATTCGGCGCAATTGGCACAGCCTGTCCCGGAACGCAGAACGTCTCGCAGAAGACCGCCAGGGCGTGGGTGGCGTTGAGTTCGCCCTGATCGCTCCGCTTTTGATCGTGCTCTATCTCATGGCCTTTGAGCTCACCATGGGCCTCAGCGTCGCCAAGAAGACCTCGATGGCAAGCAGCACGATTGCCGATCTCGTGGCGCGTCAGGAAACGGTCAACCCGACCTTCCTGTCCGATATGGTGGACGTGTCCAACGCCATCTTCGTTCCTTATGAGTCAAAGAACTTGCTGATCAAGATCAGCGGCATCAATATCGACGCGAGCAAGGCACCAAAGGTCATGTGGTCATGGTCGACCACGGGCGTGGCGCCCTACGCGGTCGGCAGCAACGCGCCGGTGCCCGCCGACATGCTCGTCGCAAATACCTTCCTGATCCGCAGCGAGCTCAGCGTCTCCCATGAACTGATGATGTACCTGCCCGGATTGTCGGGGACCGCAGCCAAAAGCCTGACCATCTTCCGCGAGTTCTATTTCCGCCAGCGTCTCGGCACGAGCGTGACCTGCCAGGGTTGCTGATCGCCAATATTTGCCAAGCTCGGGGCTAAACGGTAAGGATGCTCTCGACGGCCGGCAGAACAACAAACCAGACCCGGCCATGGGTTGCATATGGCACGCGCTTTCCTTTTCGTCCTTGATTCCTTCGGTATCGGTGGTGCTCCTGATGCGCCGGCCTATGGCGATGACGGCTCCGATACGCTGGGCCATATTGCCGAATTCTGTGCTGCCGGCGCCGGCGACCGCAAGGGTCTGCGCCAGGGCCCGCTTGTGCTGCCCAACATGTCGGCACTCGGCCTCCTGGCCGCTGCAAAGCTTGCCACCGGCAGAACGCCGCAGGGTATGCCGATCCCCGAGCGGGTTTTCGGTCTGCATGGCGCCGCAAGCGAAGTCTCGAAAGGCAAGGATACCCCCTCAGGACACTGGGAGATCGCCGGCACGCCCGTGATGTTCGACTGGGGCTATTTCCCCGAAGGCGACGAAGCCTTCCACGCCGATCTCGTCGAGGCGATCTGCCGCGAGGCGAGCCTCCCCGGCATTCTCGGCAATTGCCACGCTTCGGGCACTGAGGTCATAACCCGCTTCGGCGAGGAGCATATCCGCACGGGCAAGCCGATCTGCTACACATCGAGCGATTCCGTCTTCCAGATTGCTGCCCACGAAACCCATTTCGGCCTCGAGCGCCTGCTCCAACTCTGCCAGATCGTCCGGAAATTGCTCGATCCGCTCAACATCGGTCGCGTCATCGCCCGTCCCTTCGTTGGCGAAACGGTCCAGACCTTTGAACGCACTGGCAATCGCCGCGACTATTCCGTCCTGCCGCCCGAGCCCACCCTGCTCGATCGCCTCCAGGAGGCCGGTCGCAAGGTCCATGCCGTCGGCAAGATCGGCGATATCTTCGCCCATCAGGGTGTATCCCGTGTCATCAAGGCCAATGGCAACATGGCGCTCATGGATGCGACACTAAAGGTCATGGACGAGGCGGAAGACGGCGATCTCGTCTTCACCAATTTCGTCGATTTCGACATGCTCTTCGGCCACCGCCGTGATGTCCCGGGTTACGCCGCCGCCTTAGAGGCCTTCGACCGCCGTCTGCCGGAAGTCCATCGCAAGCTGAGAGCCGGCGACATGGTTTTGATGACCGCAGACCACGGCTGCGACCCCACCTGGCGTGGGACCGATCACACCCGCGAACGCGTGCCGATCATGTGCTTCGGGCCTGGTGTGCGCTCGCGCAACATCGGTGTCCGCAACACCTATGCCGATATCGGCGAAACCATCGCGGCGCATTTGGGTCTCGCTCCCGGCCGCCACGGACGGAGCTTCCTGTGACGAAAAGATTGAAGAAGGCCGAACTGCACTGTCATATCGAAGGTGCGGCGTCGCCGGCTCTCGCACTCTCTCAGGCCGAGAAATACGGCGTCGATCCCGCGACCTTCATGCGCGACGGCACCTATGCCTGGACCGACTTTGCCGAGTTCATCAAGGCCTATGACCGTGTTGCTGCTCTCTTCCGCACGGAAGACGATTACGCGCTCTTGACCGAGACTTATCTGCGCGAACTCGCCGCCGTGGACACCATCTATAGCGAGATCATCGTCTCGCCCGATCACGGCGACCGCATCGGCCTCGGCGCGGATACCTATCTCTCCGGCATCACCGCCGGCATCGAGGCTGCGAAAGCCGCAACGGGCATCGAGGCACGCATCATCGTCACCGGCGAGCGCCATTTCGGCCCTGAAAGCGTCATTGCCGCCGCCGAATATGCTGCCCGCAGCAACAATCCGCTGGTGACGGGCTTCAATATGGCCGGCGAGGAGCGCATGGGCCGCGTCGCAGAATATGCCCGTGCCTTTGATATCGCCCGTGAAGCAGGTTTGGGCCTCACCATCCATGCCGGGGAAGTCTGTGGCGCCTTCAGTGTCGCCGACGCGCTCGACCTGGTGAAACCGACCCGGATTGGCCACGGGGTCCGTGCCATCGAGGATCCCGAACTCGTCCGCCGCCTTGCCGATCTCGGCACCGTGCTCGAAGTCTGCCCGGGTTCGAACATCGCACTCAAGGTCTTTCCCGATTTCGCCAGCCATCCTCTGAGGAGGTTCCACGAAGCCGGCGTCAAGGTATGCATCAATTCCGACGACCCGCCCTTCTTCGGCACGTCGCTCGCCCAGGAATACGAATGGGCGTCCAGCGAATTCGGCTTCACCGACGCTGAGATCAACGGCATGACGCGCACGGCAATTGAGGCGGCTTTTGTCGATGAGGAGACGAGAGCGCAGCTTCTCGCCCGCCTTTGATGCCGCAGCTGTTGAAGACCGGGCAAAATCCGGCAACGCTCTTGCGGCACCATCAGAGAACGTGAAAATAGAAGCACCTCAGAAAACAAGAAAAGAAGGCTCGACCATGGACGGCGTAACAGTCATCGATCACCCCCTCGTGCAGCACAAGCTGACGATCATGCGCCGCAAGGAAACGTCGACCTCGAGCTTCCGCCGCCTGCTGCGCGAGATCTCGACGCTGCTTTGCTACGAGGTCACCCGCGACCTCGAACTGACGATGGAGACGATCGAGACGCCGCTCACCGAGATGCAGGCACCGATCCTCGAGGGCAAGAAGCTGGTCTTCGCTTCGATCCTGCGCGCCGGCAATGGCCTGCTCGAGGGCATGCTGGAGCTGGTGCCAGCCGCCCGCGTCTCACATATCGGCGTCTACCGCGATCATGAGACGCTGCAACCGGTCGAGTACTACTTCAAGGCGCCCGAAAACCTCGCCGAGCGCCTCGTCATCGTCGTCGACCCCATGCTCGCCACCGGCAACTCCTCGATCGCCGCCGTCGACAAGCTGAAGGAGCGCGGTGCGAAGAACATCCGCTTCCTCTGCCTGCTCGCAGCCCCGGAAGGCGTGAAGAACTTCGTCGAAGCCCATCCCGACGTACATGTCTACACGGCATCGATCGACAGCCACCTGAACGAGTTGGGTTACATCGTGCCCGGCCTCGGCGATGCCGGCGACCGTATGTACGGAACGAAGTGATTTCTTAACCAGATCGCAAGGTTTGACGGCCCGAAACTCCGGTTTCGGGCCGTTTTGCGTTGCAGGTTATCCAACTTCTTCTGCCTGCCTGCTACGATCCCGGCATTGTCCAAGGGGATATTGCCGATGTTTGCCCGTACGCTCTTCACAGTCCTGATGCTTGCGCTTTCCGCCAGCCAGTGGCCGACGATCGCGTCGAAGGTCGAGGCTATGCTGGCCGAGCGTGAGACCACCGCGCCCGAAGACGTCGCAGCCAGGCCCACCAATGCCCCTTCCGGCCAGACAGTACTGACCATGGGGCCGGGCGGCCACTATGAAGGCACGTTCAAGATGAACGGAAAGCCGGTCGAGGCCATGGTGGATACGGGAGCCTCGCTGGTTGCGATCAATGTCTCGACCGCCCGCCGTCTTGGCTTCAGCCCCGCAAGTCTCGATTTTCGCCACGAGGTCAACACCGCGAATGGATCGATCAAGGCTGCCCATGTCATTCTGGATCGTGTCGAGATCGGCAGCATCCGGGTGCGCGAGGTCGATGCCTTCGTCCTGTCCGACCAGGCGCTGTCATCGACGCTGGTTGGCATGAGCTTCATGAAAAAACTCAAGTCCTACACAGCCGAGGACCGCAAGCTGCGGATGATCCAGTAGGCCTGCGGCCTTTACTCAGCGCCGATCCTCAAGCCGATAACTGGCGTGGCATTGGGCTTCGTCTCTGAAATCCGGTAGCATTCGGCAACCGTCTTCGCGGCCTGTTTGGCTGCCGTCTCATCATTGGCCTGCACGAAGGCGATGGGCTCGCCTTTGGCGACGGCTGTGCCCAGCGGTCTGAAGCCGGAAATGCCAACGCCGTGGTCGATCTTGTCGCTCGGACGCTGGCGGCCCCCGCCAAGCGTGACAACCGCCAGCCCCAGCCCGCGCGTATCGCAGGCGCTGAGATAGCCGTCCTGCTCGGCAAGAACGGCCACTTCGACCTTGGCGCGTGGCAGATAACTCTCCGCCTTGTCCATGAAATCAGAGGGTCCGCCGAGTTCCACGACCATCCGGCCAAAGATCTCGGCCGCCTTGCCGGAGGCAAGCGCCTCGCGGCAGCGGGCAAGCGCCCCTGCCGTATCGGTCGCGACGCCGGCATTCACCAGCATTTCGGCCCCGAGTGCCAGCGTCACCTCTTCAAGCCGTGTGCCGCTCTTCTGACCTTTAAGGAAATCGACGGCATTCTGCACTTCGATTGCATTGCCGGCGCAATCGGCCAAGGGCTCGTTCATGTCGGTCAGAAGTGCCGTGGTCTTCACGCCGGCACCATTCGCCACCCGGACCAGCGAGCGCGCCAGGGCCTCCGCATCTTCGCTCTTGGCCATGAAGGCGCCATTGCCGACCTTCACGTCGAGCACCAGGCTTTCCAGCCCGGCGGCAAGTTTCTTCGACAGGATGGAGGCCGTGATCAGCGGAATGGATTCCACCGTCGCCGTCACGTCGCGGATCGCATAGAGCCGCTTGTCGGCGGGTGCGAGATCGCCCGTCTGGCCGATGATCGCACAGCCGGCGCCGTCCACCGTTCGGCGGAAGATCGTATTGTCGGGCATCACGTCATAGCCGGGGATCGACTGCAGCTTGTCGAGCGTGCCGCCGGTATGGCCAAGCCCGCGGCCCGAGATCATCGGCACCGCCAGCCCGCAGGCCGCCACGATCGGCGCCAGCATCAGCGAGACATTGTCGCCCACGCCACCGGTTGAGTGCTTGTCAGCCACCGGCTTGCCGACGCCTGCCCAGGAGAGCACGTCACCGGAATCGCGCATCGCAAGCGTCAGCGCAACGATTTCGTCCAGCGTCATGCCCTTGAAGAAGACGGCCATGGCAAAGGCCGCGACCTGCCCCTCGGAGATCGTTTCCTTGGAGAGCCCCTCGATGAACGCGGCAATCTCTTCGCCTGTCAGCGTGCCGCCATCCCGCTTGCGACGGATGATCTCCTGGGGAAGCATGGTCAATACCCCGAAATCTGAGCCTGAGCCTGATGGCCCGAAAGCACCGCAAGAATGTTGTCGAGCAGGCCCGAAGCACCGAAGCGGAAGGTCGATGGCATCACCCAGTCCTCGCCCATGATCGTGTCGGCAAGGCTGAGGTAAAGGGCGGCATCGGCCACGGTCGAGATCCCGCCAGCCGGCTTGAAGCCCACCTTCTTGCGGCTGTCGCGGATCGCCTGCAGCATGATGTCGGCGGCTTCCAGCGTCGCATTGACGCCGACCTTGCCGGTCGAGGTCTTGATGAAGTCCGCACCGGCCGCGATCGCCAGATCCGAAGCACGGCGGATCAGTGCGATGTCCTTGAGCTCGCCGGTTTCCAGGATCGTCTTCAGGATCGCCGGACCGCAGGCACCCTTCACGGCAGACACCATATCGGTCACGGCCTTGTCGTCACCGGCCGCCAGCGCCCGATAGGGGATCACGAGATCGATGTCGTCGGCGCCATCCGCAACCGCATCGCGCGTTTCGGCCAGAACGTCCTCGGTCCTCATCTCGCCCGAAGGAAAGTTGACGACGGTCGCGATCCGGATCGGGCTGTCCGGTCCAAGCAGCGTACGCGCCTGCATCACGAAGCGCGGCCAGATGCAGATGGCAGCCGTCGGGCCAAAGGCGCTCTGCGCCTTGCCGCAAAGGGTTACGATTTGTTCGGGCGTGCAGTCGTCCTTGAGGTTGGTGAGGTCGAGCAGCGAAAGCGCCCGCGACGCGACAGCGCGCAGTTCTTGATTATCCAATATCATTTCCTCCGCCGATCATCCGTTTCAGGATGGTGGCCAGACGTTTGCCGCCGATCGGCGCCATGTCCTTGGTTTCTTCGTGGCTCAGCTCGCCACCGGTCATGCCCGCCCCATAATTGGTGATCACGGAGGCAGCTGCAACCCTCAACCCGTAGAATCGGGCGAGGATCACCTCCGGCACGGTCGACATGCCCACGGCATCCGCACCCAGCACGCGCGCCATGCGGATCTCCGCCGGCGTTTCGAAGCTCGGGCCGGAGAACCACATATAGACGCCCTGCGACAGCGGTACGCCCTCAGCCTCCGCTGCCGCCCGCATCGCAGCCTGCAGCTCGGCATCATAGGCCGAAGTCATGCCGACGAAGCGCGCATCGCTCGGCTCGCCGATCAAAGGGTTCTTGCCCGAGAAGTTGATGTGGTCGGTGATCTGCATGACCGAGCCCGGGGCCATGTCCTCGCGCAGCGATCCTGCGGCATTGGTGAGGATCAGCGTCGTGACGCCAAGTCCCATCAGCACTTCGATCGGAACCCGCATCGCGGTCGGATCGCCGTGCTCGTAATAATGCACCCGACCCGCCAGCATGATCACCGGCGTCTTGCCCAGCATGCCGGCCACAAGTTCCCCCGCATGGCCGGAGACGGCGCTCACCGGAAAGCCGGGAAGCTCGGAATAGGGCACGCGAACCGCATCCCGCACCTCGTTGACAAGCGAACCGAGGCCAGACCCCAGCACGATCGCGTGGCGCGGAATAAGCCCGTTGAGCCTTTCCACGAGAAGATCGACAGCCGCCTTCATCCGATGACATCCGTCTTGAAGCTGAGCGGCAGAAGCTCGTCCATGGTCATGGTCTTCTGCACACCCACTTCGTCGCAGAGATAGATCTTGGTGTCCGCAGAGGCGAATTCCGAGATCTTCTGCCGGCAGCCACCGCAGGGCGGGCAGAGCGCCAGCTTCTCGGCAATCACCGCCATCTCGACGATCTTCTTGCCCCCGCCCATGATCATGCAGCCGATCGCCGTCGGCTCCGCACACCATCCTTGAGGGAAGGAGAGGTTCTCGATGTTGGCGCCCGTATAGATCTTGCCGTCATCGGCACGGATCGCTGCCCCCACCGGGAACTTGGAGTAGGGGGCATGGGCAAAGGCCATGGCGCCGCGTGCCGCCTCGAAGAGATCGTGAGCCATGGATCAGCGCTCCTTGGTATAGGCCACACCACCGGCCTTCGGCGGATTGGCGGAGCCGATAAAGCCCGCAAGGAGAATGCAGGTCAGGATATACGGCAGTGCCTGGAAGAGCTGCACCGGCACCTCGCCGATGACGGGCAGTTCCTTGCCCTGCATGAAGTTGGCAAGCGCATCAAGGAAACCGAACAACAGGCAGGCGAACATCACAGGCACCGGCTTCCACTTGGCAAAGATCAGCGCGGCAAGCGCAATGAAGCCCTTGCCCGCCGACATGTCCTTGATAAAGGCCGCCGACTGGGCGATCGCCAGATAGGTCCCGGCGATGCCGCAGAGCACACCGGCCACCAGAACCGCGCGGTAGCGCAGGAAGGTCACGGAAATGCCGGCCGTATCGACCGCACCGGGATTTTCGCCCACCGCGCGCAGGCGAAGACCGAAACGCGTGCGATAAAGAACCCACCACGAGATCGGCACTGCGAGGAAGGCGATATAGGTGATGATGTTGTTGCCGGAGATGACGTTCGAATAGAGCGGCCCGATAAAGGGCACGTCGCGCATCATATCCGCACCAGGCAGGATGATCGGTGCGAAGCGGCCTTCGCCAGAAACCTGCGGCGTCCGGCCACCCTGGCCGAACCAGGCCTGGCCCAGCACAACAGTCAGACCCGCCGCTACGAAGTTCAGCGCCACGCCGGAGACGATCTGGTTGCCGCGATTGGTAATCGAGGCAAAGCCGTGGATCAGCGAGAAGACCAGCGAGACGGCAATGCCGGAAAACAGTCCGAGCCAGGCCGAACCGGTAAGATAGGCGACACAGGCGGCAGCAAAGGCCGAGGCCAGCATCTTGCCTTCAAGCCCGATGTCGAACACGCCGGCGCGCTCGGAATAGAGGCCGGCAAGGGCGGCCAGGATCAACGGGATCGACAGACGGATCGTCGAGCCGAGGATGCTGATGAGCATGTCAAAGGATTCCATGGTCGCGTCCTCAGGCCTTTGTCATTGACTGGTAGATCCGCACGATCATCGGGCGGCACATGAATTCCAGCGCGCCGGCAAACAGGATCACCAGACCCTGGATGACCACGATCATTTCGCGGGTGATGTTGGGCATGTCGAAGGAGAGCCAGGCGCCACCCTGATAGAGAATGCCGAACAGGATGGCAGCGAGCACGATGCCAAGCGGATGGTTGCGCCCCATCAGCGAGACGGCAATCCCGACAAAGCCGGCGCCGGCAACGAATTCCACCTGAAGACGGGCCGAGGCGCCCAGTACCGGATTGAGAGCCATCATGCCGGCGAGACCGCCGGAGATCAGCATGGTGATCATGACGATCTTCACATAGGGAATACCGGCATAGGCGGCCGCCGACCGGCTGATGCCGAGTGTGCGCATCTCATAGCCGAGCTTGGTGCGCCAGATCAGCACCCAGACGACAACACACATCACGAGTGCGATCAGGAAGGACACGTTGAACGGCGCAGGCCCGAGCGTGCCGCCGAACATGGCGATCAGCCAGTCGAGCTTCGGCAGCTGGCCGCCTTCGAGGAAGGTGCGGGTCTCCGGCGCCATCTTGCCGGGCACGATCAGCACGTTGACCAGAAGATAGACCATCAGCGCCGCGCCGATGAAGTTGAACATAATCGTGGTGATAACGATATGGCTGCCGCGCTTGGCCTGCAGCCAGGCCGGGATAAAGGCCCAGGCAGCACCAAAGAGCGCTGCCGCCATAATCGCAAACGGCATGGTCACATACCACGGCACATAGTGATCGAGCGCGAGTGCCGCGAGTGCTGCACCGAGACCGCCGAGATAGGCCTGACCTTCGGAGCCGATATTGAACAGACCGGCATGATAGGCGACCGCCACCGAAAGCCCGGTGAAGATGAAGCTTGTCGCATAAAACAGCGTAAAGCCGATGCCTTCGCCGCTGCCAAGTGCGCCCTCGATCATCAGCTTCAGCGCTTCCCACGGGTTTTCACCGATGATCCAGACCACTAGGCCCGACATCAAAAAGGCCAGCGTGAGGTTAATCAGCGGCAGCAGCGCGTAGTTGATCCAGTTCGGAAGGGGTACGGATGCAGTGCTCATCAAAACCTCAAGCGGCAATGCCGGCCATCATCAGGCCGAGTGTCTGTTCGCCTGTGTCAGGCGTCTTTTCGCCGACGACCTTGCCGGCGAACATCACCAGAATGCGGTCGGAGAGCGAGCGGATCTCGTCGAGTTCGACGGAGACGAGCAGCACGGCCTTGCCGGCGTCGCGCGTTTCCACGATCCGCTTGTGAATGAATTCGATGGCGCCGATATCGACGCCGCGCGTCGGCTGGCCGACGATCAGCAGCTTCGGGTCGCGCTCGATTTCGCGCGCCACGACGATCTTCTGCTGGTTGCCGCCCGAAAAGTTGGCCGTCTTCAGCCGCGGGTTCGGCGGGCGGATGTCGTATTTCTCGATCTCGTCCACCGCCGCCTTGCGGATCAGGTTCGGATCGAGGAACGGACCCTTGCCGTAACGCTCGTCGCGGTGATAGCCGAGAATTGCGTTCTGGCTTTCCTCGAAGGGAAGCACCAGACCCATGTGATGGCGGTCTTCCGGTATATGCGCCACGCCGATGCCGCGCAGCTCTGCCGGATCGAGACCCGCCACATTCTGCCCGTTGATCCAGATTTCGCCCGAGGTCGGCTTGCGGATGCCGGTGATTGCTTCCAGAAGCTCGCTCTGGCCATTGCCGGCAACACCTGCGATCCCGACGATCTCGCCATCGCGAACGTCGAAGGAGACATTGTCGACCATGACGACGCCGCGGTTGTCCTTGACCGTCAGGTTGCGCACGGAGAGGAAGACCTCGCCCGGATTGGCCGGCTTCTTCTCCACATGCAGGAGCACGCGGCGACCGACCATCAGCTCAGCGAGCTCTTCGACCGTGGTCTCCGAGGTCTTACGGGTCGCGACCATCTCGCCCCGGCGCATGACCGACACCGTATCGGTAATCGCCATGATCTCGCGGAGCTTGTGGGTGATCAGGATGACAGTCTTGCCCTGGTCGCGCAGCACGCCAAGGATCTTGAACAGGTGATCGGCTTCCGCCGGGGTGAGAACGCCCGTCGGCTCGTCGAGGATCAGGATCTCGGCTCCGCGATAAAGCGCTTTCAGGATTTCGACGCGCTGCTGCAGACCGACCGGCAGTTCCTCGATGATCGCATCGGGATCCACTTCCAGCTCGTAGTCTTCTTCCAGCTTCTTCAGCGCCGCGCGCGCCGCATCCGTGCCCTTGCCGAGCAGGGCGCCGCCTTCGGCGCCGAGCATCAGGTTTTCGAGCACGGTGAAATTCTCGACCAGCATGAAATGCTGGTGCACCATTCCGATTCCGGAACTGATGGCGGTCTGGCTGTCCTTGATGGTGATCGGCTTGCCGTCGATCTGGATGGATCCATGATCGGCCTGATAGAAGCCGTAGAGGATCGACATCAGCGTCGATTTGCCGGCGCCGTTTTCACCGATGATGCCGTGGATCGAGCCCTTGGCGACCGTCAGATTGATATTCTTGTTGGCATGCACCGCACCGAACTTCTTGTCGATGCCGATCAGTTCGATCGCGGGTACCTGGCTCGCTGTACTCATTCCGGTCTCCCAGACATAAAAAAAGCGCAGGACGACTGATCAGCCGTCCTGCGCTCGGATTTGCACTCACTTCGGGCAGGAATTGTCCGACATGTAGTCGTGCACCTTGACCGTGCCAGCGATGATGTCAGCCTTGGCCTTCTCGACGGCAGCCTTCATCTCTTCGGTGATCAGCTTGGCGTTGTGTTCGTCCAGCGCATAGCCAACGCCGTCTTCGGCAACGCCGAGGGCCTGCAGGCCGGGCGTGAACTTGTCGTTCTTTGCATCGGCATAGGCGTTGTAGACAGCGAGATCGACGCGCTTGACCATCGAGGTCAGGACCGAACCCGGATGCAGGTAGTTCTGGTTGGAATCGACGCCGATCGACAGCTTGCCGTTGTCGGTGGCCGTCTGCAGAACGCCGAGACCGGTCGCACCGGCTGCCGCGTAGATGACATCCGCACCCTGGTCGATCTGGTTCTTGGTGAGTTCACCGCCGCGAACCGGGTCGTTCCAGGCAGCACCGGTCGTGCCGGTCATGTTCTGGAAGACTTCGATGTCAGCCTTGGCAGCGCGTGCGCCCTGCTCGTAGCCGCAGGCGAACTTGCGGATCAGCGGGATGTCCATGCCGCCGATGAAACCGACCTTGCCGGTGGTGGAGGCCATGCCGGCGAGAAGACCGACGAGGTAGGACCCCTCATGCTCCTTGTAGACGACCGAACGGACATTCGGCTTGTCGACCACGGAGTCGATGAGCACGAACTGGGTATCCGGGAATTCAGCGGCAACCTTTTCGATGGCCGATGTCCAGGCGAAGGACACGGCCACAACCGGGTTGAAGCCACGCGAGGCGAAGTTGCGGATAGCCTGTTCGCCCTGCGTGTCGCTGGTCGGCTCGAAGTCGCGATATTCAATGCCGGTCTCGGCCTTGAACTTTTCGGCGCCACCATAAGCAGCTTCGTTGAAGGATTTGTCGAACTTGCCGCCCGTGCCGTAAACCAGCGCCGGCTTGATATCGGCCGCAAGCGCGGTCGTCGACATCGCGGCCAAGGCAAAGAGACTGAGGAGGGTTTTCTTCATTGTGCAGCCCTGTTGTTGCTATTGATCTTGTTGGGTCCTCCCGCAAGCCTTCTCCGAAGAGAAAGACATGTCTGCGGAACCGCCGCCCCCTTTTCCGGAGGTCCTGGCTGGCTTTCATCCTTGCATGGCTCGTTTCAAAATTCACCAGATTTTTTTCATCTGGTAAAGATTCACAAGCCTGCTGATTTTTCAGCGCCTGGCGCTGAAAAATCAGTCAGATCAATGAGATTTGTGCTGCTGGATTGAGCAATTGCCCTTAAGCCGCAGGCGTAATCGGGCAGGAGACGCCCGTACCGCGCAGCCCGCAATAACCGTTGGGATTCTTCGCCAGATACTGCTGGTGATAGTCCTCGGCATAATAGAACGTATCTGCATGGGCGATTTCCGTGGTGATCCGGCTGTTCTTTCCGGCCTTCACCAACGCCTCCTGGAACCGGTCGCGCACGGCAACGGCAAGCGCCATATCGTCCTCATCCTCGACATAGATCGCCGAGCGGTAGGTCGTGCCGATATCGTTGCCCTGGCGCATGCCCTGTGTCGGGTCATGGGCCTCGAAGAACACCTTGAGCAGGCCTTCGAGCGTGATCTTTCCCGGGTCATAAACGACCTTGACCACTTCCGTGTGTCCGGTGAGGCCCGTCACGGTTTCCTGATAGGTCGGGTTCGGCGTGATCCCGCCCTGATAGCCGGATGCCGTCAGATAAACCCCAGGCGTCTGCCAGAGCAGGCGCTCAGCACCCCAGAAGCAGCCCATCCCGAGATAGACGGTCTTCATGCCCTGCGGCACGGCGCCCTTGAGCGGCAGACCCGAGACGAAATGCGTCGATGCCGTCGGGATCGGCTCGGCACGGCCTGGAAGCGCGTTCTCGGCCGTGGGCATGACAGTCTTCTTGTTGAACATATCGATCAGGAACATATGAAACCTCCTGAGGCCGTCCTTCGGCCTGTTTTCCCGTTTGAAGCTTTGCACCGCCGGCAGCTTGCTGCTCACGACATCAGGCAAATCGGCTTCTGCTTCTGCGTCTATGGTCGCCGATACCCTGTAAAACTTACAAGCTCACGGCGCCCTGTGGCGCTGGTTCCTGATCTCAGCCCGCCCCGTCAGGCGGCAAACCGTCCGGCCGGAGAGGGTCTTTTGTACCCGATCATCCAGAAGACGAGAGACAGAACCAGCATCGCCGCAAAGGCGGGCTGCGGCAGCACCACGTCGCGAACGGCAAGCCAGGCGCCATCGCCGAGCCGCGTAACCACCAGGGTCTCCAGCCCCATCAGCGACCCTGGATGGGCGCCGATCCAGGCCACCGAAAGCGGCGTCATCAGCACCTGCGAAGCCGAAACGGATGCGATCGCATCGACGACGCCGAGCACGACGGCCACACAAAGCGCAAGCAAACTCAAGAACCTGAACAGGAACCGCACCACAAAACTCTCCGGCTGAAGCCCGCTTCCCTCTCGGGACCCCGCGTGCTGCGCCTATAGATAGGGATTTGTCGGCCGTTGTCAAAATTCTGATAGATTTAGGTTGATCCGCCGAAATTCCTCGGTATATATCGCGCCCGACCAACCGCGGTAGTTTTTCCCCGCGATCCCCCTGGACAGGTGGCCGAGTGGTTTAAGGCGCACGCCTGGAACGCGTGTGTGCGTGAAAGCGTACCGTGGGTTCGAATCCCACCCTGTCCGCCATTATCCTATAACGTGCGACCATTTCGAAATCGGCATCGGCCCTTTACGCCGTGTGCCCTGGACTCACAGATCTGTGCGATCCTGATACCCTCCAGCATGTCGCTCCGATTGCGGCAACACCGCCCCACTGATAGAGTCCCGATCCGGAAATGCGGAGATCGAACCCATGTCGGCGGATGAAGCGGCAAAAAGGCCAAGGCTGAAGATCGGCTTCGTGCTATCGCGCTCGTTCACGCTCTCGGCCTTTGCCCTGTTCATCGATACCATTCGCCTCGCAAGCGACGAATATGACCGCTCCGGCCGCGTGCTGGCCGATTGGCAGGTGCTCGGCAGCACCCGCCATCTGATCACCTCCAGCTGCGGCGTGCAGGTCGCGCCGACAAGCGATTTCGTCGATCCCAGCCGCTTCGATTACATCGTCGTGGTCGGTGGCCTGCTGTCCCGCCAGCCGGCCGTCGATGATCAGACCATCGCCTTCATCAGGAAGGCCGATGCCCAGAAGGTCCCTCTGATCGGGCTGTGCACCGGCACCTTCATCCTCGCTGATGCCGGGCTGATGAAGAACCACCAGACCTGCGTCAGCTGGCTGCATTACCAGGAGTTCCGCGATCGTTTCCCCGATCACGAGGTCCGCTCCGACCGCCTGTTCAATCTCGATCGCCGCCGTGGCTCTTGCGCTGGCGGCAGCAGCTCTGCCGACCTCGCTGCCTTCATCGTCCGCCAGTATCTCGGCCACGACGCCGAACGCAATGCGCTCGAAGTCCTGCAGATCGAGAAAGCCCGCACCAACAAAGACATCCAGGTCCGCCGGCCGTTGACGATAGAATGCGACGATCCCCGGGTGAAAGCGGTTCTGATCCTGATGGAGCAGAGCCTCGAAAACGAACTGACCATCGACCAGCTCGCCCGCTCCGTCGGTCTGTCGCGCCGCCAGCTGGAGCGCCTCTTCGCCCAGAAGATCGATGTCTCCCCCGCCCGCATCTATACCAAGCTCCGCATGGAGCGAGCCAAGATGTTGGTCACCCAGACCAATGCCTCGCTGATCGATATCGCCCTGCAGGTCGGTTTCCAGAACACCTCCCATTTCACCCGCGTCTTCAAGGGCACATACGGCAAGACGCCCGGCCAGATGCGCAGCCAGCCCGCCGCCTGACAACCCGGCGATACTCTAGCTTCAGGATCTGCTGTTTTAGCGTCCCTGCCTGCGACGTCATGGGGTGCGATCACCCGCTTGTGAGCGATCCGGACGAGTGCTATCCATGCCAAATCTGTCGGGGGATAGAATGGCCGATTGGCGCATCCGGATGAGTTTTGACCGGGCGACACGCTTGCTTTGCGTTGTCGCGCTGGTCCTGCTCGGCCTGGCGCATCGGCCTGCCGTTTCGCCCGCCCCGCAGCTCTCCCCGCAGGAAATTGCCGCCCTGACACTGCCGGACGGCACCCTGCCGGAACTCTGCCTGCCATCCGAGGATGGCAAGGGCAAGGCCCATGCGTTGTCATCCGATTGCGAGGCCTGCCGCATCTCCGCAGCAGCGCTTCTGCCCGCGCCGGGTGATGCGACGGGCATCCGCCTGCCGCTCACGGCGTCCGTGACATTGCCTCAGCCGGCAGAAGCCCACTACCGCCAGCTTTTCCCGCCCGACAGCCATCCCCGCGCACCCCCCGTGTCCGTCTGATCGACTGTCGTCGCCGGCGCTTCGCGTCGGTCGTTCGCATCGTCAGACCGGCGGGCATGCAGTCTCTGCAGCTCCGGTCGCAATCGGATGTCTGTCATGCTGCAAATGCTCGCAACCCACGGGGCAACGCCTCCGTTCCCCAACCTGTCTGCTCCACTGGCCGAAGTCAGGATATCGCAGGTCATCGGCCCGCTTCTTCCGCCGCGGACCATGGTCTTCCGCGAAGGCTCGGCCAGTACGCCACAGTATCGCGTCGTCGATGGCTGCGTCGCCACCGCCCAGACCCTGTCCGACGGCCGGCGCCAGATCATCGATCTCATCGGGCCTGGCCGCCTGATCGGCCTCGGCTTCGGTGACCGAAACCGTTGTTCTGCGGAAACGCTGGGTTTCACCCGACTGGAAGCCGTGTCCGAAACCATGGCCCAGGGCGAGCGTGACCAGGCCTTCGCCGAAATGCTGGCCCGGTCCCAGGCGCTCGTCATGTTGCTCGGACGCAAGACAGCCCCCGAACGTGTCGCCTCGGCGCTGCTTGATCTTGCCGGACAATTCGGTCGCCCGGCGCGCGACAAGCGACGGGGTGCGATCACCTTTCATCTTTACCCCACGCGCGGCGACCTCGCCGATTGGCTCGGCCTGACCCTCGAAACAGTCAGCCGCTGCCTCAGCCGTCTGAAAAAGGCAGGCCTCATCGACATCAGACAGGGCGACCTCGTCACCCTGCTCGACCCGCAAAAGCTCTCGGGCATCGCTGCCGGCGATCGCCCGCTCTCCCCGTGAACCCATTCCAACCAGTCGAGACCCAGAATGACCACCGTTTCCGATTTCTCCCCCGACAAGGCGAACAGCACAGCTCTGTCGCGCCGCTTCTACATCACCGCCTGGCGCTGGCACTTCTATGCCGGCCTCTATGTCGCGCCCTTCATGATCATGCTCGCCGTCACCGGCCTGATGATGCTGTGGACGGCGACCCTCTTCGGTCGCGACGGCGAAAAGACCTACACGGTCGAGCCACAGGCGACGGTTGCCTCCGTCTCCGCCCAGGCCGGCGCCGCCACCCTGGAGATCCCCGGCCAGATCATCCAGTACATCGCGCCGCGGACCCCTGAACAGGCCGCGCTCTTCCGCATCAATCAGGGCGAAACCTCCTTCATGGTCGCGGTCGATCCCTACAGCGCCGAGGTCCTTGGTCACTGGGACCGCCGCAGCGGTCTTTATGATCTCGCAAGCGATATCCACGGCACACTGCTGATCGGCGACCTCGGAGACCGCCTGATCGAGATCGCCGCCGGCTTCGGCATCGTGCTGGTCATCACCGGGCTTTACCTCTGGTGGCCGCGTGACGGCCAGGGCTTCGGCTCCGTTCTCGTTCCCCGCCTCGCGTCCAAGGGCCGCCAACTCTGGAAGTCGCTGCATCTGACGATCGGCTTCTATGCCTCGCTCTTCCTTGTGGTCTTCCTCATTTCGGGCCTCACCTGGGCCGGGATCTGGGGCGAGAAGATGACCCAGGCCTGGAGCACCTTCCCCGCCGAGAAGTGGGACAATGTCCCCCTGTCCGACAAGACCCATGCCAGCATGAACCATGGCGGCGTGAAGGAAGTGCCGTGGACGCTGGAACAGACCCCGATGCCGGCTTCCGGCTCGGATGCCGGTGTCACCGGCACGCCCGAAGGCCAGCCCGTCACGCTCGACGCCATCGTCACGCTCGCCCGCACGCTCGGCTTCGACCAGCGCTTCCAGCTTGCCTTCCCCGGCGACGAGACGGCCGTCTGGACCATTTCGCGTGACACGATGAGCAATGACAGCGCCAATCCGTTGATGGATCGCACCGTGCATGTCGACCAGTATTCGGGTCGCATTCTCGCCGATGTCGGCTTCGACGATTACGGCGCCGCCGGCAAGGCCATGGCCGCCGGCATCGCCTTCCACGAGGGCGACATGGGCCTCTGGAACCTCATCCTGGTCAATGTCTTCTGTCTGTCGCTCATCTTCCTCTCGGTCAGCGGTTTCGTCATGTGGTGGAAACGCCGCCCGAAGGGTGCTGCCCGCCTCGTCGCCCCGACAGTCGGCGAGCCCGGACCGCTCTGGAAGACCGGAGCGCTGGTCATGCTGGGAACGGCCCTGCTCTTCCCGCTCTCCGGCGCCGTTCTCCTGGCGGTTCTCCTCCTCGACCTCCTCGTCTTCCGCCACATCACGCCGCTGAAGAAGGCGCTCAGCTGATTGACGGCGATCGGTGCGGCGGCGGGCTTGCTGCCGCCGCACCCACTTTAAATCCATGAAATACAAAGGGTACCATTGATGAAGAAACTCCTCCTCGCCGCTGTCGCGACGCTCGCCTTTGTCGGCCAGGCCTTTGCCGATATCACCGTCACCGATGTCAAGGGCCGGACGGTCACCGTGCCGGATGTGCCTGAGCGCGTCGTGCTCGGCTTCTACTACGAAGACTATCTGGCCATCGCCGGCCCTGATGCCCTCGACAAGGTCGTGGCGCTGTCGCTCTCCACCTGGAAGGACTGGCGCCCGAACCAGTTCGCCCTCTACGAGAAGGCCCTCCCGAAGCTCTCCTCCATCCCGGATATCGGCAACACCGAAGACAACACGTTTTCGATTGAAAAGGTCGTGGCCGCCAAGCCGGATCTCCTGATCTTGGCTGCCTGGTCCTATGACGCGTTGGGCGAAGGCGTGAAGCAGATCGAAGCCGCCGGCATCCCGATCGTCGTGCTCGACTACAACGCCCAGACCGTCGAAAAGCACATCGCCTCGACGCTGGCGCTTGGCAAGCTGATGGGCACGGAAGATCGCGCCGAGCAGCTCGCCAAGGACTATGAAGCGGCAATGGCCGACATCGACGCCCGCATCAAGGCAGCCGGTCCAACAGACAAGAAGGTCTATGTCGAACTCGCCCAGAAGGGCGCTGCCGAAGTCGGCAACTCCTATGGCGACACGATGTGGGGTGCGCTCATCGAAAAGCTTGGCGGCAAGAACATCGCCAAGGGCCAGGTCAGCAATTGGGGCCCGCTCAGCCCCGAATATGTGCTTGCCGAAAAGCCCGACCTGATCTTCCTCGCCGGTTCCGAATGGGTCAACCGCCCGCAGTCGGTCCAGGTCGGCTTCGGTGCCGATCCTGCCGTCACCCGCGAGCGGATGAAGCCCTATGTCGAGCGCGCCGGCTGGAGCGAGCTTCCGGCGGTCAAGAACGGCCAGGTTCATGCGATCTACCATGGCGGCGCCCGCACCCTGTCGGACTTCGTCTACGCCCAGTATATCGCCAAGCAGCTTTATCCGGACGCCTTCAAGGACGTCGATCCGGCGAAGAACATCGCCGACTATTACGCCAAGTGGCTGCCGATCAAGGCCGAAGGCGTCTTCGTGCTGCCCTATCAGGCCGCCGGCCAATGAGCCTCGCCTCCGGCGATATCGATGCGATGCACGGCGCGTTCCGCCGTGCATCCGTCCGCCGTGCGGTCAGCCTCGTGCTGGCCGCATCCGCACTCGTTGCTTTGATGCTGCTCGATCTGACCACCGGCCTCTCCGGCATGCCATTGCAGGATGTCTGGACGGGTCTCATCGCCGGGCCTGCCGGCGAAGACAAGACGATCGCCACCATCCTCTGGCAGCTGCGCATGCCGCAGACCCTGATGGGAGCCATCGTCGGCGCCTGCCTCGGGCTTGCCGGCCTGCAGATGCAGACCATTCTCGACAATCCGCTCGCCAGCCCCTTCACGCTGGGCTTCTCGGCCGCCGCCGGCTTCGGTGCAGCACTCGCCATCATGTTCGGCGGCGTCCTGCCACTCCCGATCTATATCGTCACCCCGCTCGCCGCCTTCGCCATGACGCTTGGCGCCGCCGGCATCGTGCATCTGATCGCAAGACTGCGTGGCGCTTCGCCGGAAATCCTGGTGCTGGGCGGCATCGCCGTGTCCTTCTTTTTCCAGTCCCTGCAGTCGCTCCTGCAATTCATGGCGTCGCCGGAAGTCCTCCAGCAGATCGTCTTCTGGCTGTTCGGCAGCCTGCTCAAGGCAAGCTGGACCAGCGTGACGGTCAGCGGCCTGATCTTCCTCGCCTGCCTGCCCTTTGTTGCCCGCAACTGCTGGTCCCTCACCACTCTGAAGCTCGGCGATGCCAATGCAAGGAGCCTCGGTCTCTCCGTCGACAGCCTGCGCCGGCAGAGCTTCGTGCTCGTGGCATTGCTCACCGCCGCTGCCGTCTGCTTCGTCGGCACCATCGGCTTCGTCGGGCTGATTGCCCCGCATGTCTGCCGCATGCTGGTCGGCGAGGATCACCGTTTCTCGCTGCCGCTGTCCGCCGTCATAGGTGCGATCATCCTAATCGGCGCCTCGGTGCTCGGCAAGGCCATCTCACCCGGGGCCGCCATTCCTGTCGGCATCGTCACCGCCGTCGCCGGCATTCCCATGCTTTTTGCAGTCATTCTGTTCTCCGGCAACCGGGGGCGCGCATGACCCACAGGCTGACACTCGAAAACCTCTCGGTCACCCGCAATCGCCGCCGGATCCTCGACAACATCGATTGCAGCCTGGCCGCTGGCCAGATCATCGGCGTGATCGGACCGAACGGCGCCGGCAAATCCACCCTGCTCGGCGCCATCGCCGGTACGGTTGCCTATAATGGCCTGATCCGCTTTGCCGACGCCCCGATCCACCATGCCGAAATCGGCTTCATGCCGCAGCAGAGCCAGGTGGCAGCGGATCTCACCGTCATGGAAGTTATCCTGCTCGGCCGCCACGAGCGCCTCGGCTGGCGCGTGGCCACGGATGTTCTCGAAGCCGCAGGTGCGATCCTGTCCGAGTTCGGCCTCGCCAATCTCGCTTCGCGCAAGATCCGCACGCTTTCGGGTGGGCAGCAGCAATTGGTCATGCTGGCTCAGCGCCTGCTCCGCGAACCCCGTTTGCTGCTCCTCGACGAAGCCACCAGCGCGCTCGATCTCGCCCACCAGATGCGCGTCTTCGACCTGCTGCGCCGCTATGTCATGCGCACCGGGGCCCTTGTTCTCTTCGCCATCCATGACCTCAATCTCGCCGCCCGCCATACCGACGGCGTCATCATGCTCGGCCAGGGTGGACTCGTTGGCGCCGGCCCATTCGAGGCCGTCATGACGCCCACCACGCTTCGCGACATCTACGGGGTCGAAGCGGAGTTTCTCACCTGCCGCCAAGGGCGGCCCGTCATCTTGCCGCTTTCAGCAATCCAGCAGCACTCACCCTCAGGAGGATATTCCCCATGAACAGGCATCTGATACCCGCCCTGGCGGCGATTCTTGCCCTCGCGATCCCCGCCTCGGTCTCGGCCCATTCGGGTCACAAACACCCGGAGGCCCATGCGGCCCATGGCGCAGGCTCCGCCCACGAACCCGCCCCGACAGGGGACGCTACCGTCGATATCACCGCAAAGCTCAAGGCGATGTTCGAAACCGAGGCAAACCCGCTTTCCGTCGAACCGGTCGTGGTCGCCGGTGACTGGGCGATCGCCGGCTGGACGCAGGACGGCAAGGGTGGGCGCGCGCTTCTGAAGCGCAAGGGCGAAGGCTGGAGCATTCATCTCTGCAGCGGCGACAGCCTGAAAGAAGCCGAGGTGCTGACCAAGATCGGCATCCCTGCTCACGACGCCGAACACCTCGCCCATCACCTCGCCGAAGCCGAGAAGCCGCTGCCGGCCGAAACGCTGGCTCTCTTCGCCAGCTTCGAGGGCACGGTGATGGTCGAAGGTGCCGAGGGCGAGGCCGGCCACGCCCATGGTGACCATAAGCCCTGACACTTCCGCATCCCGGTGACGGGCAATTGCCCATCATTATCGAACAGTTAGTCAGGAAACTTTCGATTTCGATAAATGTGATAGGCGCGCACGAAGAATGCACACAAGAGACAGTGACCCTTTGCGCCGTGATGGCGTTGAGGCAAGGCTCTCCGATGGTCGCGATTTCCTCTTCGGGTCACGCTTCACGAAGCCCGCACGGCGTCCCTAAAGGTTACGGTTGCCCGCTCACCGACGAATAGTGGAACCAGGCCTATCTCCGGCGGTTGGATAAAACGACCGAACCGCAGGAGAGGAACATGGATCCGCACAACGATGACAACAACCATGACATGGTGAAGTCGGAAAGGACGGCTCGCCCTCTGGAGCGGGCCGCCCGCGAGGCCGACGCCGCCGAGGCTGCGCAAGGCGGCGATGCGCATCCCGAGCGCCTCAATATCTATTGCCTGCAGCCCATCGCCGAACCCGATGATCCCCGCTGGGAGAACTCACCCTTCCAGGGCACCGTGGTGGTTGCCGCGCGTACCACCGGTGATGCACGAATCGTCGCTGCCGGACGAGAGCTCGACTTCATGGAAGTCGACGCCAAACCCGCCGAAGACGTGACCACATCCATGGCCAGCGCCTTCCGCTCGGACAAGCTCTATACCGTGATCGAAATCGACCGGGACCGGACCGACCTTCGTCGTGGTGTTCTCAAGGGCGACATCGCTATCGATACCATCCGTCCCGTGCAGGTCTAAAACGCCTTCGACGGATGCGGGCTGTCCTCATAGGCGCCCCAGATCGACTGGTCGAAATTGATCGTCGCCCCTGTCATCAGCCCTGATTCCTCCGAGGACAGATAGGCGCAGGCCCGCGCCACCTCGGCCGGGTCGACCAGCCGCCCGAAGGGCTGTTTCGCCGCCGCCTGGGCCAGCCAGTCCTCGGGCGCGCCGTGAAACTCGCGCTGGATCCGGTCTTCGCCGTCGCTCGCCATCCAGCCGATATTGAGCGCGTTCACCCGGATGCGGTTCTTCAGAAGCGCAAAGGCCGTATTGCGCGTCAGCGTATCGAGCGCGCCCTTGGAGGCACAATAGGCCGCAATGAACGGTTGACCGGCCATCGCCGACATCGAGGAGATGTTGACGATCGTGCCTTCCGTCTTCGTCTCCAGCATCAGCCTGATCGCCTCCTGCATCAGGAAGAACGGGGCCCGCGTGTTGATCGCAAACATCCGGTCGAAGAGCGCAGGATCGGTGTCGAGGATCGTGCCCCGGTCGGTGATCGCGGCAACATTCACCAGTGCATCGAGCCGCCCGAAGGTCTCGCGGGCCGCTGAAATCACCTGCCGGCAGTCCTCAACCTTTTCAAGATCGGCCGCCACGAAGTGCACCTTGGTACCATGGGCCTCGCTGATCGCCTTCGCTTTGGCCTCGCCTTTTGCCACGCTGCGCCCGCAGATCACCAGGCCTGCCGCCCCGCGCTCGGCAAACAGCCGCGCCACCTCGGCGCCCAGCCCCTGCGTTCCCCCCGTGACCACCGCGATCTTGCCATCCAGACGACTCATGCTCTTCCTCCTGCCATGCGCCGCAGCCCGCAGCGCAGGCCGCCATTTGGCCCTGTCTCCCATCCTGGCACAAGCCCTGTAACGGTCCTTCGAACCTGATCCTGCGCTTGACCGAGACAGTGTCGACCGGCACCCTCAGCAAAACCATTTGGCGAGGGCAAACAAAGACATGAAGACCGTCATCATAACAGGCGCATCCGAAGGCATCGGCCGCGAGCTCGCGCGCCAGATCGCCGAAAAGGAGAAGAGCGCGGTCGCCCTCGTCCTCGCCGCCCGCAATGTCGCGCGTCTGGACGATCTCGCCCGCGAGCTTCGGGGCCATGGCACCCGCGTGGATGTGATTCCCACCGATGTCACGGACCAGCAAGCCTGCCGTCACCTGATCGCCGAGACGATCAACCGGCTCGGCCGGATCGATGTGCTCGTCAACAATGCCGGCATGTCGGCGCATGCCAATTTCGAAGGCTTCACCAATGCCGATTTCGACTGGTCGGAAAAGCTGATGGTGATGAACTACTGGTCGGTCGTCTGGCTGACCCAAGCCGCCCTGTCGCATCTCATTGCCTCGAAAGGCCTCGTGGTTGGCGTCAGTTCTGTCGCCGGTCTCGTCGGCGTGCCCGGCCGCACCGCCTATTGCGCCACGAAATTCGCCATGAACGGCTTTCTCGAAGCGCTGCGTGCCGAACTCGCTCCCAAGGGTCTGCGCGTGATGATCGCCTATCCCGGCACGATCGATACCGATCTGCGCAAGCGCGGCTTCGGCCCCGGCGGTTCACCGGCCGGCGTCTCGATGATCCGGGACGACCGCGCCATGCCGGTCGAAACCTGCGCAAGGCTCATCCGCGAGGGCATGGAAAAGGGGCGCCGTGAAGTTCTCATGACGCCCCGGATGAAGCTCGGTCGCTGGCTCCGGCTTCTGGCGCCTGAGATCGTCGATCGCCTGGCGATGAAGGAGGTCAAGGCCGAGTTCCGGCCCTGACAGCCAGCCCAAGGCTTAGCCTTCGAAGTCGCTGTCGCCGCTCACCTCGCGTCCGCCGACGATGATCGCCCGCTTGCCGACATGGTTGGCAGCCCCCACGATGCCTTCCTGCTCCATACGCTCGACCAGCGAGGCGGCCTTGTTGTAGCCGATGGATAGTCGGCGCTGGATATAGGAGGTCGAGCACTTCTTGTCGCGCAGCACCACCTTTACGGCCTTGTCGTAGAGGTCGTTGGTGTCCTCTTCGCCCATGGCGCTCTTGTCGAAGACGGCAACATCCTCTTCCGGCTCGTCTTCCACCTCGTCCGCATCCTCGGTCACGGTGCCCAGGTACTCGGGGCGGCCCTGCAACTTCAGGTGCGCGACGACCTTCTCGACTTCCTCGTCGGAAACGAAGGGACCATGCACGCGGGCAATGCGTCCGCCGCCGACCATATGCAGCATGTCGCCCTGGCCGAGCAGGTGTTCGGCACCCGGCTCACCCAGAATGGTGCGGCTGTCGATCTTGGACGTCACCTGGAAGGAAACACGCGTCGGGAAGTTGGCCTTGATCGTGCCGGTGATGACATCGACCGAGGGACGCTGCGTCGCCATGATCAGGTGGATGCCGGCCGCACGCGCCATCTGCGCCAGCCGCTGGATCGCGCCTTCGATCTCCTTGCCGGCCACCATCATCAGGTCGGCCATCTCGTCGACCACGACGACGATGTAAGGCATCGGCGAGAGGTCGAGTTCCTGTTCCTCATAGACGATCTCGCCGCTCTGCCGGTCGAAGCCGGTCTGCACGGTGACGGTGATCGTCTCGCCCTTCTCGCGCGCCTGGGCCGCACGGGCGTTGTAGCCGTCGATATTGCGCACGCCGAGGCGGCTCATCTTGCGATAGCGATCCTCCATCTCGCGCACCGCCCATTTCAGCGCCATCACGGCCTTCTTCGGATCGGTCACGACCGGGGTGAGCAGATGCGGGATACCGTCATAGACGGAAAGCTCCAGCATCTTCGGATCGACCATGATCAATCGGCACTCGTCCGGCCGGAACCGGTAGAGCAGGGACAGGATCATCGTGTTGATCGCCACCGACTTGCCCGAGCCGGTGGTGCCGGCGACGAGCAGATGCGGCATCTTCGCCAGTTCGGCGATCACGGGCTCGCCACCGATGGTCTTGCCGAGGCAGACCGGCAGCTTGTAGCGCGTCTCGGCATAATCGGGCGTCTCGATCAGCTCGCGCAGATAGACCGTCTCGCGCACCGGGTTCGGCAGTTCGATGCCGATGACGTTGCGGCCAGGCACGACGGCGACACGCGCCGACAGCGCCGACATCGAACGGGCGATATCGTCCGAGAGGCCGATGACGCGCGAGGACTTGACCCCCGGCGCCGGCTCGAATTCGTAGAGCGTGACGACGGGGCCGGGGCGCACGTCGATCACTTCGCCCTTGATGCCGAAGTCTTCGAGCACGCTTTCCAGAAGCCCGGCGCTCTGCTCAAGCGCCTCTGCCGTCATCGTCACGCCCGTCTGCACCGGCGGCATTTGCAGATAGTCGAGATAGGGCAGCTCGTATTCGCCTTCACCCAGCGCTTCCTGCGCCTTGAACAGCGGCTGGCGCGGCTGTGCGGTCGAGATCGGGGCAGAGTGGGCGGTGTTCCCCTGAACCGCTGCCGGAGCGGCCATCTCCAGCGGCGCGGCAGTCTCGCTCATCGCCGGCTGGGCCTGTGCCGGCAAGAAAGACGCCGCCGACACGGCGCGGCTTGCCACCTCGCGGTAAAGCGCCACCACCGAGCCTGGCGTCGGCTCGAAGGCAGGCTTGCGCGGCACAGTCGGGACCGGCTGCGTCGCGAGCGAAACGCCCTCGGGACGATAACGCACGACTTCGGCGCGAACGGCCGAAACGGCCTGCGGTGCCGGCTCGGGAATGGTCCGCACGGGCTGCGGCGCGCTCGGCTGAACCGGCGGACGAGCGACCGGCATGCGCGACTGCGCCACCGGCCTTGCGGCAACGGGCCGTGCCATCTCGATTTCGGCGGGCGCCTCCACCGGCGCAACCATGGCCTCGAAGAAGATATGGTCCGACAGGAGGGAGGCGATCGGAAGCGGTGAGGCCGGCGGCTCGGCTTGTATTGCGGCGGGTGCCACAGCGACCAGTGGCTCGGGCATAGCCGGCGCCGGATTGGTCATCTGCGCCCAGGCGGCAAAGCTCGGTGCGGCAGCCGGGCTTGCAGCCGGAGCAGTTGCAACTGGCTGCGCAGGTGCAGACGCTGTCACCGGAGCCGCGACCGGCTCCGGAGCGACCGGCTGGGGCGGTGTGCGCAGAAACGCGTTGCGCACCATCGGCGGACGCGGCGTCGGGGCTGCCTGCTGGGCGGCAAGCCGTGCGGCCTCGGCCTGTTGGGCCAGCGACCGCTGCAGATGCGGCGGCACTTGCGCCTCGGTTCCCGGACGTGTGGCAGAGCCGACGCTGGCGGCTTGCGTGCTCGCCAGCACGCTGCGCATGCCCTGAACGAGCGGCGCCGGCTGCATCGGCTGTGGTGCCGGGCCGATCTCGCCCGTCGCAGCACCCTCGGTCATGGAGGCTTCCCAGGCAGCCTGTTCGGCCTGCTGGCGCGCCAGTTCGCGGCGAAGCTTGTAGGTAAGCGCCCGCGCGCCCACCGCATCCGGCGGCTGCGGCAGCGTCACGGAGGCCGGCATGCGCGGTGCTTCCGGCTTCGGTGCCGGAGCAGGCGCGCCGGTGCGCGGCAGTCCGGCAAAGGGCACGTTGTTCAAAGGGGCCGCTGCCTGCGGCCTCTGCGGCTGCATCGCCGGCGCGCGATGGGTGGCCGTCTGCGTCACGGGTGCGGGCTGCTGGGCGCCATGCTGCTTTGCGATGGGGTGCTGCGGCGCGCTCGGGCGCGCGGCCTGTGCGCTTGTCGAGGGGGCGGCGTTTGGCTGGGGCTCCTGCTTGGCCGGCACCCGGTCGGGCGTGCGCGTAAACCGCACATTCGGGCCCAGCACGAAAGCCGTCTGCCAGACCGGTGTTTCATCACGGCCCTCGATCTGGTTGGCCGCCGACTGATCGGCGCCTTCACCCTTGTTATCCCCTAACTGATTGACCTGATACGCGGAATTGGAACGGGGAGGGTGCATCGAAAACCTGAACGCTGGCGGGATACAAGAACGCGAAAACGGAGCTATCTGAGTAGAAAATAAAGGTTAACGACCGCTTTCCATCCAGCAGGTGTCTCTAATGTACGGGCACCCTTAAAACGACGGTTTCGACCCCGATGCCGCTGTTGCCAAAGCCGAATTTCCTCACCTGCGACAAGAAGCGGGACCCCAAGTTTTTTTCTCGCGCCGTATCTCGGCTCGGGCTATGGACGGTAACGAACAGAAAGCCGGTCATGTCGAAGAAAGAGAAGCCCAGCCCCTTGAAGAAGCTCCTGAAGGCCTGGACATCAGCGGGTCCGGAAGAGCGTAAGGCCTTTCTCGATCTGGTCCAGGCCGAGGCGCGGGCGAGGGGCGCCGACACCTCGCGGCAGGGCCAGGACCCGGTGCCCGACGATGCCGCAGCCCTCATTGCCAATGGCCGCTATCTGCTGCCCTCGACCATCGAGCGGGTGGAAATGGTGATGCGTGCCCGCAAACTCTCGCCCTCCGCTGTGATGGCCGAACTCGGCTATTCCAGCCGTGACGCCTCGCTCACCCGCGCGCTTGCCATGAAGGCCTCGCTGCGGCTCTCGGTCATTGCTGCCTTGGCGGAGTGGCTCGACCGTCACGAATCGGCCAACTGAGCCGCCCATGCCCCACACCCTCGTCGCTCCCGTCGAATTGGTCCAGGACATCAAGAAGAGCCGCTTCATCGGTCAGGCAGCGCCGATCTCAAGCGAAGAGGAGGTGAAAGCCTTCCTGGCCTCGGTCTCCGATCCCGCCGCCAATCACAATTGCTGGGCCTGGCGTCTCGGTCAGGCCTATCGTTTCTCCGATGACGGCGAACCCTCAGGCACGGCCGGCAAGCCGATCCTCCAGGCAATCGACGGCCAGGATCTCGATGGCGTGGTCGTGGTCGTTACCCGCTTCTTCGGCGGCATCCTGCTCGGCAGCGGCGGCCTGGTGCGGGCCTATGGCGGCACTGCAGCCCAGATGCTGCGCGCTTCAGACAAGCGCGAGATCATCCCGATGGTCTCAGGGCTCTGTGCGGTGAATTTTTCGGATCTCGCGCTCGTCAAATCGCGCCTGACTGCGATCCCGCATCTCGTCCTCGACGAGAGTTTCACGGCAGAAGGCGTGGACCTTACCGTCACGCTTCGACAGGGCGACGAGGACAAGGCGATCCGTCTGGTGCGCGATCTCACCAGCGGACGCTCGAACCTGGTCTTTCCAGATTGACGGGTTAGCCGTTCTTCTTCGGCTTGTCCTGGCTGGACAGCTGCTTCCAGGAATTCTGCTGGGCAAGCATGCCGCGCAGATATTCCAGATTTGCCGCCGCCTGCTGCGGGTCGAGTTCCTGCGCCGCGAGCTGCTCGGCTTCCTGGAAGCGTCCCTGCAGACCGACGACCAGCGCCAGGTTCTGGCGCACGCGGCTGTCTGCGCCCGGCTGTTGCGAAGCCTGCCGCAGGAAACCTTCCGCCGTTTTCAGATCGCCGGAGAGCACAAAGGACATGCCCATGTTGGAGAGCACGCTCGGATCGTTCGGCTGCATCTGCAGCGCCATGCGGTAGCGCGAGCGCGCTTCGCTGGAGCGGCCGAGCTGGTCGAGCACGGCACCTTCTGCCGAATAGAGCCGCCAGTCGGGCCGGTCGGGCGTCTGCGCCCGCTGAATAGTGCCAAGCGCCTTTTCCAGCTGGCCGGCGGCGGCCTGCGCCTTGCCGAGAGCCGCCAGCACTTCCCGGTCGCTCGGATGAGCGATCGCCACCTGCTGCATCACCGCAAGCGCCTGGGTATTGCGCCCGGTCATCATCAGACCATTGGCATAGGATAGACCCGTATTGCGATCCTTCGGATTGCGCTCATAGGCCTGACCGATCCCTTCAACGGCACGGTTGAGCTGCGGCCCGCTCAGCTGGTCGAGCTGCCGGTTCATCTTCGGGATCGAGCCGGTCGTCAGTTCCTTCTTCGACGATGCACAGCCTGTCAGCGTTAGCGCCGCCAGCACGAGGCCGGCCGTGGCCATGATCCGCAAACGGTTTGCCGAACCTGGATTTCGCATGCGCATGGTGATCGTCCTGAGTTAAATCCTATCCACCGCCTCGTCCGTGAAGGGCGGCGCAACCTCCACTCAAGCAATAATCTGTTAACCCTAACGGAGTGTTAATCTGACAATCCGCGATTCTTCAGCCGTCTCTCCAGAAAGCGTCCACCATGGCCCCGTTCCAGTACATCGAAAGACCATCGCCCTTCAGCACCAAGGGCGGCAAATCGCTGCCGGTCTTTGCGGTCACGCCGGCGCATGTCGAGACAGGAACGCTGGAACCGCTGGCTCTGGACTGGGCAAAAAAAGCTGGCTTCAAGGCCGAAGCAGGTTCGGTCCTGCTGATCCCGACGGCCGATGGCCATGTCGGTGGCGCCCTCTTCGGCCTCGGCTCCAACCCCTCGGAGAATCCCTATCTGACCGGCAAGCTCGCCCGCGCTCTGCCGGCCGGCGACTGGCATATCGAGACTGCCCCGCTCACCGCCAACCGCCTGCTCTTGGGTTACGGCCTTGGTGCCTATAGCTTCGACCGCTATCGCTCAGAGCGCGTCACCGAACCGCGCCTGCTGATCCCGCAGGATGCCGATGCCGCCGACATCAAGCGCCAGATCGCCGGCGTCTACCTCGCCCGTGACCTGATCAACACGCCGGCCAACGACATGAGCCCGGCCGATATCGAAGCCGCCGTCCGGAACCTGGCCGAGCACTACAAGGCCGAGGTTTCTGTCATCACCGGCGACGAACTCCTCGAGAAGAATTTCCCCCTCGTCCATGCCGTCGGCCGCGCCTCCACGGTGGCACCCCGCCTGATCGAGATGCGCTGGGGCAAGAAGGGCCACCGCAAGGTCACTCTCGTCGGCAAGGGCGTGAGCTTCGATACCGGCGGCCTCGACATCAAGCCGGCCTCCTCGATGCTGTTGATGAAGAAGGATATGGGCGGTGCCGCCAATGTTTTAGGCCTTGCGCTGATGATCATGGATGCCAAGCTCAAGGTCGACCTGCATGTCGTCATCCCCGCCGTCGAAAACGCCATCGCCGGCAATGCCTTCCGCCCCGGCGACGTCTACAGGAGCCGCAAGGGCCTGACTGTCCAGATCGACAACACCGATGCCGAAGGACGCCTGATCCTCGCCGATGCGCTGGCCTATGCCGATGCCGAGGAGCCGGAACTGCTGATCGACATGGCGACCCTGACCGGTGCCGCCCGTGTCGCGCTCGGCCCGGATGTGCCCCCCTTCTTCACCGATGACGAAGACCTCGCCCATTCAATTGCCGAGGCGAGCCTGGAAGTCGATGATCCGCTCTGGCGAATGCCCCTGCACAAGGGCTACGAGCGCATGCTGAAAGCCCAGATCGCCGACCTCACCAATGCCCCCTCGGGCGGCATGGCGGGGGCGATCACCGCAGCCCTCTTCCTCAAGCGTTTCGTCTCGCCCGGCCGCCGTTGGGCGCACTTCGATATCTTCGGCTGGTCGCAGACCGAGCGCGCCCATTCCCCGGTCGGCGGCGAAGCCCAGGCCATTCGCGCCCTCTACCGTTATCTGCAGTCCGGCACCGAGTGACCCTTAGCCTGAGCACCCCTTGCCAGATCGTTCCTTTACCGGAATGATATATGTGAGGGCCAACGGGCCGGACCACGATTGGGGAGGGGCCATGGCCCTGGAGATGACGGCAACCCAGGCACTTGGCCTATGGCACAGGGTGACGCTGGATCAGGTGCAGAGGCAAGGTCCTGACCTCACCATGCGCCAGCTCGCGATCCTGTTGGAAATTTATCTTGTGCCCCCACCGCATACGGTGCGTGGTCTTGCGGCAACGCTGAACGTCACCAAGCCGGTCATTACCCGTGCTCTCGATACGCTCGGAGAAATGGGCCTTGTCGATCGCATCAGGGACGACCTCGATCGCCGCAGCGTCATCGTCAAGCGCACCGTCGGCGGTGCGCTCTATCTCGAAAAATTCGGCGACACCATCATCGCCAGGGGCCGATCCCTCGGCTGACGGAGATTTTCATGCTCGACCGGCGGCTCAACGCCTTCCGTCCCGACCTTGCCGACATCGCCCTTCAGGGTCAGGTTGAGGCCGACCGTTTCGTCCCATCCGAACCGGCAATGGTCACAAAGCCCGTCGCCGCGTTGCGCCCAAAGCCCGATCCTACAGTCGGCATCGACACCGAACTCCTGATCGGGGAAGAAGTCCGTGTCTTCGAACACAGCAATGGCTGGGCCTGGGTGCAGGCCGTCGACGATGCCTATGTCGGCTATCTGCTTGAGGAGGCGCTCGGCCCGGTTGTCCAACCAACCCATGTCGTCACGGCACCCCGCACCTTCGTCTATTCCGGGGCTGATCTCCGCTTTCCCACCCGCATGGCCCTGTCGATCGGAAGCCGGCTGACGGTCGTCGGCGAGGCCGAAACCCGCGGCACCCGCTATCTCATGCTGGCGGATGGCGGAGCCCTCGTCGCCCGCCATCTTCGCCCGATCGGCGATCCGCCCGCTTCGGATTATGTCGGCGTTGCCGCCCACCTTCTCGAAACGCCCTATCTCTGGGGCGGCAAATCCGGTTTTGGCATTGATTGCTCTGGCCTCGTCCAGCTGGCCATGTGCCTTGCCGGCCAGAAAGCCCCGCGCGACAGCGACATGCAGGCATCGGGTCTTGGGACGCCGATCGAACGGAAGGACCTGCAGCGCGGCGATCTCGTTTTCTGGAAGGGCCATGTAGCGATCATGGAAGACGAGACGACCATGATCCACGCCAACGGCAACACCATGTCCGTGGCGCGGGAAACGCTTGAAGCCGCCATCGAGCGCATCGGCTGGCTCTACGGCACCCCGACCGGCTACCGTCGCCCTGTCGCCGAAACGTGATGACGCTGGACTTGGTCGCGGCGGTTCAAGCGCTTATATCGACACCGTTACAGCTGACGAGATGATTGCCCATGCTGCCGGTTCGCCAAAATCCTCATTTGCCGCGCAAGCGCCTCCTGCTTCCTCTGGCATTGTTGCTTGGAGGCCTCGTGTCACCTGTTCAGGCCGCCGAAGGCATAGCCTGGGGTCGGGCCGGGCAGGAGAGCTTTAAGGACTTGCCGGGTGTCAAACCCCAGGATCCAGCAAACCAGTTCGGCGAAAACATCAGCTGCGAAACACGCACCGTCTTACCCGATCGCCGCTTCGGACGCAACGAGCTGCGCGATAGCCTTCCCTACACCGTCTATCGTTGCAAGAAGAACGGCATCGTCTACGAAGGGACAGAACCGCCGCGCACAGGTCGCATGTGGTACCCCGGCGTCAATCCGCGGGTCATCGATTAATTTTTCCACCCGCAGTAACGACCCTTTGAACCAAAAAAGTCCATCTCAGCGGGCTTTCAGGCTGTCTTGATTAAGATTTTAGTGATCGCGCACACGTAAAAGTATCGCATCCCGGCGATACTCTCGCCCATAGCCGCACTCGTTCGCCGGAAAATCGAGGTCTGAACGGCGGATCTTGAGAACGATGGGGAAACGTATGCTCTTGGAAAAGCTTCGTCAGGCTTGGCGAGATCGCTCAGGCAATTTCGGCATGATTTCTGCCGCGCTGGCGCCAATCCTGCTGGTCTCGGCAGGGGGCGCGCTCGATGTTGTCAGTGCCTATAACGCACGCGTCGATTTCCAGGGACAATTGGATGCGGCGATGCTGGCTGCGGCACACAAAAGTGGCAAGACGGCCCAGGAGCTGGAGGCTCGCAATTTTCTTGGACTTGATGCCAGGGAAGACGAGATCAATGAAACCGTTGGCTTTCGCCTGACGGTCAATGCAGATGGGTCACTGACCGGGAGTTACGAGAAGAAGGTCGAGAACCAGTTTTTGCGGATCATTGGCCTATCTGAGTTCAACATCGGCGTCAGCACGACGGTCGCGGCAGGTCCGGCAGAGACGGCAGCCGGCAATGGCTGCATCTACGCCTTGGGCAATCGAAGCCAGGCGGTCTTGATCAACTCGGGCGCCAACGTCAAATCGGCGAAATGCGAGGTCCACGTCCATTCGACCAGCACCCCGGCCTTCATTATGAACTCCGGTGCAACAATCGATACGGCCAAGTTCTGCGTCAAGGGAACGAACTTCATCAGAAACGGCGGTACGCTGACCAACCTGAAGACGCCCTGCGCGGCGGAAGCGGACCCATTCGCGGGCAAACTGCCGGAGCCGCCGGTACCGTCCACGTGCACCACGTCTGGCACCAGAGATGGCCAGAACATCACCCTACAGCCAGGCAAGCATTGCGGAACCACCTTCAATGGCTCGCCGACAATTACCTTCATGCCCGGCCTGCACATCATCTCAGGCCGCATGATCATCAATTCCGGTGCCACGGTAAGGGCCGAAGGCGTGACCTTCTATTTCCCCGACGTCAACAGCGAGATCCGCGCCAATGGTGGCCTGAGCTTCACCGCGACGGCACCGACCTCGGGCACCTACAAGGACATCCTGATGTTCGAGAAGACCAGCGATGCGAACAACAATCGCAATCCGCAGCAATACATCTTCAATGGCAGCCAGGGCGAGATCCTGAAAGGCATCATTCATCTGCCGAACCGCGACGTCACCTATAACTCGACGACCAACCAGACAAACAACATCACGCTGGTGGTCAATACCATCATCATGAACTCGGCGAACTGGAAGATCGAGCCCTATTCCGGTGGGGGCGCCACCTCGACGAGCGGACTACCCAACCCGCGCATCCTGCGCTGAGCGCACGTCACAAAACCTTCGAAGGGCGCCAGATCGGCGCCCTTCGACGTTTAAAGATGGACTTCAGCCTTCGTCCTGGCCGAGCAGACCATCGAACACTTCAAGCAGCGCCTCGCTGATGGCACTGCCGAGTTTCTGGCCGGCCTCGCGAAGCTCCTCTTCGTTCATGTCGCGTGCCGCAAGCGCCAGAGCCGTCCCCTCCTGCGCCACGATTTCCTTGGCTCGCTCGATGGCCCAGAGCGCAAAATCGCTGCGGCTTTCGATTGCGACGGTCTCGTCCATGGTCTGTCCTTCTCGTCCGTTTGCGGCGCTGGGAAAGGGGGATCGGCGCGTGGCCGAAAGTGGCGGAACACGCCTTTTTAAGGCAAGAAAAAAGCCCGGCGAACCGGGCTTTTTCTATATTTGACGATCGCATAAACTGCTGATCTCAAATCGGAATTTGGTGCCCAGAAGAGGAGAGGTGAGCACCTTACTCCAAATCAGCCGCATCAAATCCACCATCAAAATCAAAGTCTTATGAGACCATCGAAGTCCGGGGTTTTCCCAGTGTGTACCCCGGTTTGTACCAAAAGTGTACCCCTGCCCATCGATTTTATTGTGCCTCACTTCCCACTCTGTTTGCGCTCCCGGAGCTTGTTCAGGAGGATGACAATCGGAGGGCCGAACAGGGTCCCATAGCCCACGATGCAAGCGATGGTGACGATAACGGTTCCTGTGGTGGTCATGGCGGGTTTCCTTGCTGGTGATCTGCGGGGTTCGCAGCGGGATACGAGAGGGTCAGGCGGGGAGGTGGAAAAATGTGGAAGGACAGACGCGAGCAAGATTGCCCACGGGCCCCTCAGGGTGTCTTTGCGGCCTTCGCTTCGTCCAAGACCTTCTGCACGGCTGACTTGCTGAACCCCACCTCCGCCGCGATCTTGCGGACACTGACGCCCTCAGCGCTCAACTGAATGATTTCCGCTTTGATGCCGGGGGTGATCTGGGCGGGTCTACCTCCGGTCCTGCCTTCGGCCTTGGCCTTGGCTATGCCTTCAAGCTGCCGCTCCTTCCGAAGCGCTGTCTCAAACTCTGCGATGCTTGCGAGGATGCCGAAGACGAGCTTTCCGGTGCGGGTGGTGGTGTCTAGCGTGGCGTCGTCCAGCACTCGGAACCCTACGCCCTTCTGGTTCAATCCCTCAACGATCTGGTGAAGGTGCGAAGCAGAACGGGCAAGGCGATCCAGCTTGGTCACTAGCAGCACGTCGCCTTCTCGGACAAACCGAAGGCATTCCTCAAGGGCAGGACGGTCCTTGTCCAAACCCGACTGCTTCTCACTGAAAAGCTTCTCCGCACCCGCTGCCGTGAGGCGGTCAATCTGGGTTGCGTGATCCTGCCCGGTTGAACTCACTCTCGCATATCCTACGATCATCTGCCGTCCACTTTCCTCTATGGCTGTTGTGGACGTAGACTTAGTGGACGCTAAATGGACAGTCAAGTGGGCAGTGTCCAGAAAGTAAACTTTGTGGACGGTGACCGGTCTCTGATGTTACGCGATGCTAAATTCCGCTGGTGCGAACCTGCGGCGCACTCCCCAATCGTCGATCTCCACTTGCAACAGCACCTGTGTGCCGAGTGGTTAAACTGACTCAAGATAGTCAGCAATGAAATCGAAAGCTGAGTTCGACAATGGGATCAAGTTTGGATTTTGCGTCCAGATTTTCCCAAACGGTACATCTGGATTTTGATAGTGGTGCGTGGAAAGAAAGCTCCTCATGCGCATCTTTGCGAGCTTCTGGGGGGGCCATGCTGTCACCCCTGCGCATGCAGCGAAGTCTTCGATGCATTGTCGGGCGCCGTCTCGCCCACTCGTCGCTGCCGTATAGCAAAGGTCTTCAAGTGAACCGGCAGTGCCGAAAGCCGGAACCATCAGCACGTGAACCCTAGGGTGCTGTCCTACAGCGATAGCCCCAGGTTGCTCTGGCGCAATCAGTCCCGAAAATGCGATTTGCTCTCGGACTCTGGAGAAAGATAATGAAGGGTCGTTGTCATTGTCTGCAATTACTATGACATCTGTGATGTTTTGATATCCGGTGACCGCTTGAAGGCCATGTAGCGCCCTGCCGAAGCCATCTACTCCAAGGCCGCTCTGGTGATCCGGTTGCCATATATGAAACGAGCCAATGTTTCTCGCGACTATCAACGCTCTCAAAAAGTCACTGTCATGAGGCCCTTCGCAAAGGATCAGCCTGTTTTGGGTCAGTTCGGTTGGTGGCGTAGGGCGCGGCATTTAGCGGAGCTCTCCGCCAAGTTCGATTGCGGCTTTAGCCTGTTCACCCGTAAACCGTCGCACCACTGGAGCAGCCTCCCCGCGCTCAACGCGCCAAAGAGCGATATCGTCTAACTGATCCCCGGCGGCGTCCAGTAAGGCTGAAATCCACTCATGACTATGGGTGGTTGTAAAGATCTGCGTCTCGTTGCTCCGGCAGAAGTTTAGTATAGTCTTCCACATCGACCTGTAGTGTTTGTGATAAATCCCATTCTCAAGCTCGTCTGCCAATACCACTCCTGATTTGTGTGCACAGACGGCCAGAAGCACAGCAATCATTCGGCTTATGGCGCCAGATATGTGTGAGACCGGTATTTTATCATCTAGACCTTTAACAGTTGCATGCAGAACCGGCGATCCACCAATTACCTCAATTCCGAGGTTTTCAATCCATGGGTATTCGCGGACGAAAGCATCAACGAAGTCTCTCTCTCGGCGAGCTCTGCTAAGCTCTGAAAATCTGGCCGCAGTTTCTGTAGACCCAATTGGTTGTTGGGCTGAGAAGTAAAAGAAAGTGGGAAGATCTTCACCTGTATTGCCAAAATACAAGCTTGAGTTTGGTCCTATGCTGAAGCCTGCACTCCTTGTCGATCCAACAGCGTCTTTCCATTGAAACGTAAGTGCTCCTGTCGATTGCAGGTTGGGCAATTCGTTGTTTCTGCTTTCAATTAGCGGCGTGTCGGCAAGGCCTCGCGATATGCTAACGGACCGAGCTTCTGGGCCGTCACCAGACAATTCGATAAAGATCGGTTTTTGCGTATTCCTCTGGTAAAATAGGTCGCCGAAGATGGCCTCCTCAATACCCCGCACTGAAGCGTTGAAGCTGCCTTCTAGTCCTCTTTGCTGTCTATATCTAACGGCTAGGTCAACGCTGCTGTTCAAAGCCAAAAATACAGCTTCCAGCAATGCTGTCTTACCTGACCCGTTGTCGCCAACAATTACATTTATGCTATTGCATTGCTCTACCCTCAGGGACGGGAAGCATCGGAAATTTCTAATCTCAATATCTTTGATCATAGCAATGTCTATCCTAGTGGTTTCCCTGAGCGTAACTTTGCAACCCGGTTGTCGCCCTTAAGTCAGTAATGAGGCTTAACTCCGGCTCATGCAACACTCATCGGGGCTAGACCCCACCCCCACCCCACGGGGGGATTTCAGCGAGCTGGAGTATATGTAGCACGCTCACACAGTTTTTGTGAAAAGGTCGCGGGGTCCCTCAGGGACTCCTGCCGGGACCTGCGAGGCTACCCGAGTATCCGCCGCTTCTCTGCGTCGTACTCCGCTGCGGTGATTGCACCGTCAGCCTTCAACTTGGCGAGCTTCTCCAGCTTCTCGACATTCGACAATCCGCTGATCTGCGCTGTGCTGTCTTGGCTGGCGTTGCGCCGGGGCTTGCGGAGGAGGAGGTAGAACGGAAGGACGAGGATCACGAAGACAACTATCCAATGCCAAATCGAAAAGCTTCCCACGGTCGTCCCCTCCAGTCTCGTCCTGATTGAGTTACTGCAACCGCCGGTCAATGACAACAGCGAGCTTTGAAGGCGGTTCTTCCTGTTGCCGTCGAGGGCATTCATGCGCCTCCAGCATCTCGGATGACCTGCGACACCTCCCGCAACAGAACGCTCTCTCTGGCGCTCTACGGAGTCGGGAGAGCGAAGGAGGGGGCGGGGACACGCTAGCCCAAAAAAGAGCGATGCTGCGTTATCGAAGAGACAGCCAGAAGTGGGTCAATGTTTCCCATGGGACCCACTGTGTGAGAGACTGTCGGCTGTCCCTGCGATAGCGAAGCTATTGAAATCCCTGCGATACCGTAGGGTTTATAATGTTGCGGCCTGTCATTTCGTGTGAATTGTAGGAGGTCCCTGCCGCGATCCTGCGGCGTTCCAAGAGGAGAACAAGGGACATGCACACGCTCACCAATGCCGCCACTGTGACCACGCTGGATAACCTCTGGGGTGTCATCTACTTCGAAGAGGATGGCACAGTCCTCAGCACGGACTTCCTTGATGCGACGGACTACTCCGACGCTGCGGACCAAGCCTTAGAGGATGCTGACGGCGGCGAGTTCCAGTTGGTCGAAGGTCTCGACATCGTGGGACCCTTGGCACCTGCTGGGAACCGGGAGCTATTCGGCCCTTCGATCTACTCGCTCCTGCTTGACCTGCTCGGCAGGGACAAGGCGGCGGAGGGTGCTTGAAATGCCACGGCGTAAGCATGACCCCAGGACGGTTTACACGGTTGTCTTCTATGACGAGGCGGGGGAGGTGGTCCTCACGGAAACCCGCAAGGCCTACGGGCCGGAGGACGTGGGCTTCTACGCCTACCGGCATATGCCCCTTGGGGCTGTCAGGTACGAGGCGTTTGACGAGGTGCTGGAGGTGCGGCAGATGACCCATGACCTTACGGTGTCCCTGCGGACCCTCTTGAAGCAACACGGGGTTCCCTCGGTGTTCTCGCCGTGACCCCACAGTACCCCGGTAACCGACACCGGGGTAACCTGAGGGACCTGCCGGGGGCCGATGATCCCCCGGCGATCCTCTCGGGGAACGCTGGGTTCAGCGCTCCACCTGTCTCCGCACCCTACCTTGCCCCATGTGCTCGGTCTCTGCTAAGGCCGCTGCCGGGGACCACTTTGGAGGGTATCGGTTCATGTTCTTCACTCGCATCGGCAAGGTGGTCGCGCACTTCATCTTCTGGGGGAGTGCGTTCAGGCTGGCAACGGCTCTCTTCGTTGCGCTCAGCACTCCCGACATGGAAGGCAATCGAGCGGCTGCGGCGCGTTATCTCAGTGCTGCGACAAGCGGTGAGGCCATGGATGAGGCGGTAGTCGGTCTGCTCCTCGGGCTTGCCCTCGGGGTTCTCTGCGAGATCAGCGCAAGGATCGGCAGGAGCGACAGGGCCTAAGCGGTCTCCCGCTCCTGCGGTCATTTTTCAGGGTGTTGCCTTCTTGTGTATAGGTCTACTGCGCAACATACCGCGAGGTGTCCCCCGTGGATTCCCGATGACGTTCTCGGAGTGCCTTGGCATTGGCAATCTGATCACTCCTCATCTTCATGAACCTTGTAACCAACTGGCGTGACAGGCTGACAGCTTGCGCCATCTGATCGTGGGTGAGGTGTGGGAAGTGGTCGGCAACCCAGTGTATTTCCTGCTGTCCACCCATGGGGCCGCTGCGGCGCTTCTTGAACTCCTGCAAGGCTTCTCGGGCTACCTTGGCGGGGCCTGAGATCTTCTCCTCCACCGCCTTCTTTGCCGCTTCCCAGCGCTCCGCAATCCAGCGGACACCTTCGGCTGAGACAACATCGAAGGGCATCCCGTCAGACTTGCGCTTGTTGCGCTTGCCGTACCCTTTGGCGATCACCCAATCTTGGATGCGGTTACGGGCATTTCTGCCGGTACCTTCGATCTGGAGAAAGCCCATCTGGTGTAGGACAGTAGCGAGTTGTCTTCTCCCGATCCCAAAGGCTTTGCTGAGTTCATCCATGGTGATCCAGTGGCCCTGGTCGATGGAAACCATCTCCCCTGTCTTCCTGTCGAAGATTTCGGAGGTGTACTGCATGCCCATTCCGGGGCGGATGGTTGGCGCGATAGCTGCGGTGGTGCTGGTCATGCTGCTGGTTGCCTTTTCCAGTTCGGGGAGGGGCGCGGTGTGGCTGGGCCGCTGAGGATCGATCGGACACGCTGAGACCTCCGCCGGTCACCTTGGGGTGTCGTCGGGAGGTCTTGGCGGGGCTGTGGTGATCGTCGTGGCTGGGTTGCGGGTGGAGTAGGGCGCTGCGATGCCTCTCCTTGACTCACAGGAGCCCGTGGAGAGTGTTCAGGGGTCCCGGAGGTGTCGACATAGCGGAAGAAGCCGGAAGGCTCTCAGCGAGTCGCTATGGGACTCGACGGTATAGGTCAGGGTGGAGACAAGGGAGGGGGAGTTCTCGGAAGGACATCCAGAGTGGAGCCATGGGATACCCTGAGGTATACCCTAGGGTACTGCTCCTACTGATAACTATCCTAGTAACCTAGAGGAGTATCCTAGGATATACCCTAAGGGAAAGATAGCGTACTACACTCTAGGCTGTCTTGTCAATACTTATGATTGCATTTTGTTCCAGGCGTCCTTCTGGTTGTCTAGGTTTTCGCCAGCAGAGAAGGGGCGACAACCGCCCCCTCTGTCTTTCTGCTGAGCCGCCTCAAGCCACAAGCGATGCAATTTCTCCGAGATGCTGCTCGCGCAACTTTCGGTCCAGTTCTCGCTTCACAGCGTTAGCAACAAACCCGTAGCTCAAGAACACGATGAGGCTGTCCAGCGGCATCCCGTAGCGTCTGCTGTCTGTGTAGATCAGCTTTAACTCAGCAGAGGTCAGGGGCAGGTTCGCGTACTGTTCGCCAAGCTTGGCTTTTCTTACATTGAGGATCATTTCAGCGGCTTCTTCGAACACTTCGTCTTCCAGCATATCTAGGAAGGCCGTCAACAGCAGATCGCTGTCGGAATTGGGGGTGTTCGTCACGGCGGAAGCCCATCTGTTGACGTCATAAGCTGGGATCGCCAACATCCATTTCCGCTTGCCATTCGCGTCTTTGAAATGAAGGCAGCGAACTCGCTCAAATCGACGCCGCATTGTCGCCGCTTGAGTCGGCCATGAGAGGCTGAGCGCTTCGACAAGTTGCTTTGCCGCGACATAGGTCCGGCCCTTGAATTCTCTGACGAGGACGCTCTTTCCGAAGACGGTGATGCTGGCGAACATGCTTGATACCTTTACACGCATGATGGTCTCTTTCTTGCTTGGGTTGCTCTTCACTTCTCGCCCCGGCGCGTTCCGCTTTTCGGGCTGAGAAAAATCGTCTTATGTACAATATGAAGGGGAAATTCACTTTATGCTTTAAATTCAAAGCATTACAGTGGTTGCTTACAGAGGCGGATTTTCGATGCTGCGACGGTCGATTTTCACGGCAGAGATGTCACGAGAAATCGTCGCGATGACCGCTCGTAGAGCCGGAAAATTCTTCGTAGTGCTGTATGCAGGGGTAATCCCTACGATACCGGAGGGCGGTCGCCGGGATGTCAGCCGGGGCCGCTGCCGGTGACCTACTCCCCGCTTTGAAACCTGCATTCTCTCTGTTGCCGTCGAGGCGATTTATGCGGGTTCCCGCTGCGGCATGGCCGGTGATCCCGGAAGGGCGCTTCGTCGTGCTATATGGGCGGGTAATTGTGCGGCCTGTCACGGGAGCCGGTGGAGCGGGAACGGCAGGCGGACCAGATGGGAACGGATGTTTACGCTAAGGGGTCTCAGAGGCTCGCTGACGCGCTTAAGTTGTTTTTCGGCATCGTTACACCAAAAATCGAAGGATGGCTCTCAGCGAGTCCCTGAGGGAGTCTGAGGGGCTATCTGGGCTGTGGCTGGGCAATCGCGGGTACAGGTGTGGAGGGTGCTCGATCTCCCCAATCTGTCCGGGGTAGACGCTCCTCGACTACCTGAGATTTTCTCAGGGAGGCCCTCAAGGACCAACTCGGTCATCCGATCCAGCGCGTCGTCGTCTGTGAGGTCGATCTTCTCCTCACCCTTGACGTACATACCATCCTTGCGGATCGCCGGGAGCACGTCGCGGGTTACCCACGTTTTGAACTCCTCAGCGTCCGGCTTTCGGGATAGGAACACCAGATCATAGAGGCCGGACTCTGTGATTACCGTGGCGGTGTATTGCTTCTTGTTGAATATGGGCAGTCTCGTGTTAGTAGCATGAGACAAAACCTTCTTGTTGTCCTCCGAGAGCTTCGCCGTGTGCTGCGAAGGGTATCCTCTCAGGTCCAAGGCACGGCACACATCCGCCGCGACGAACCATGGGTCCCCGTCGATGTCCACCACGCGAACGCGGTGATCCTTGAGCTTGTGGAAAACCTTCGTGATAAGGCCGATTCTCCACAGGTTTATCTCTCTAGCGGAGATTGATTTGTCTAGGTGCTGCCGATGGCTCGAGAAAATTGAGGGCAATCAAGTCTTTGTACTGACTCGGGAAACGCGCATTTTGATTCGGTCAGTTTCGGAACCGATTCCCTAATTGCCTTGTCAACAGGGAATCCCTTCGATAACCTAACAGCATCTTCCGGAAGGGAGAAACGAAACAGGCCCCACCGAAATGGAGCCTGTCGCACTTACAGGGGAAGACTGGTTTGGCGAGGGTCCGCGGTGCAACGCGGCCATCGTCGGCAGTGAGGGCGTACAAGCTCCCATTGCCCCAGTCGGAACCGCCAGTATTGTATCACTGATACTGGCAGTTGGATTGGGCAAGCTACTCGCATTGCCTACCTCCTTCCGAAGAAGAAAGTAAGATGGTCTTACCGACCCTTCGTCGGATCATCCGCCGAAGCTGGACAACCTCCCGAGAAATGGCGTCCAAGCCGAGTCGAGTCGTTTCACATCTTCTGAAAGTATCGGTCTTTGACGGTTGGTGCGCAAGTGAAAGGCGCACTTATGCCGGTTATTCACAGAATGCGACCTGATTATTTCACTCGGTTACCTGAGGGCGCATGGGTTCCGCTGGGGTCTCCTGCGGGATAGGACCCGCTTGCCGGTTCTTCACCTCGTGCGCCTTCTTCATCGCCTCGGTTGTTGCTCTCAGACGTTCTGGCTTGCTCCCGTAGTTCCGAGAGCCGGTACCCGAGAGCGAGTGGCCAAGCGTCAAGTTCACCTCTCGCTCTTGTGCCCCACCTGCCCTCAGCCAGTCAGACATGTTGTGGCGGAGTGAATGCACTACATGGAGTGGGTTCTTGGTGACCGCTCTAACGTGCTTCATAAGGGCCGCTGAGGCGTTGTCAGGGCCGTTTTCATTGCCGTAAGCGTCGAAGAGCATGCCGCGTCCCTTGGCGAGCCCCAGGGCTTCTTTGGCGGCTTCCAAGGTGTCCCCCAAGAGTGGCACGTCCCTTCTGGATGCCTTGGTCTTTACCCGCCGATCTTCATGCCATTCAACGGTAATGTAAGGAGTGGCAGTGGACACCTCGACATCAGACACACGAAGTCCAGTAATCTCAGCCAATCGACATCCCGTACCCTCAAGCAGCCGCCAGATAAGCTGTAGCTCGGTCTTGCCTCTGGACATTACCCTGCTGCGCACTGCTTGTAGTACGTCAGTCGGCAGCGGATCGCGCTTCTCTACGTCAGTTTCGGCGTCTAGGTTGGCAATCGGTAGCTTGTTGAATGGGTTACTGTAGCTGTTCGCTAGGCCGTTCTCGTGGATTGCGTGGTTGACTACGGCCCTGATTATGTTGATGCCCCGCCGAACCGACTCAGGCTTAATCCCGGTCTCTACAAGGGCATCGCGGAACCGACGAGCGTCCTCGCGGTTGATCGACAGCAATTCGGCATCAGCGCCGATAACCCTCATGAACAGTTCAGCGACCCGGTCAACCCGCTGCGCATATTTCTTTTCCCGCTTGTCCTCCCCAGCACACTTCTCTGCCTTGTAGAGTGAAACGATATCACTCAATCGCGGTGACGGACGGGGAGGAGCGCCGTTAAGGAGAGACCTCACTAGCAATTCATGAGCTGCCGACATCCCCACGGGATGCCCTGAGGCGTCCAGCGGGTATCGTTCAATGATTTCTGCTGCTGCTTGCTCCCTAGCCGCATCCTCCCCGTCTGCATCATCTGGGAAGGTTGCACGATCATAGGGGCTGCTAGGCTCAAATCCGAGTTGACGGATAAGGCTCACGCTCTCGGTATAGGTCTCGAAGGGGGACTTCTCCCGGTGGCGGTCCCGGACTGCCTTCACGGCCTTCTCGTAAGCAGCGTTGACGCGTTTCCAGTTTTCCGCCGCTTGAGCCTCAGTTTTTCCCAGCGGGGCCAAGTGCTGCTTCTTCCCGAGTATCGCTGAGATGTCCTCGGGGTACTTGCGGCGATATCGGAAACCGCTCTTGTGTTTTTGGACGTAGGGAAGGTTCAATGTCAGCCTCAAAATGACCCCCGGGTGTACCTCAAAGTGTACCCCGGCTTACCGTCAAGACATTGAATAGATTGGTTTCTAAGGTGAAACCTAAAATGGAATGGTGCCCAGAAGAGGACTCGAACCTCCACACCCTTTCGAGTACCAGCACCTGAAGCTGGCGCGTCTACCAATTCCGCCATCTGGGCGACGAGGAGCCGTGTAAAGCGACTACCCCGGCCTGTCAACCAGCTTTTTGAAGTTTTCGTGTCGGCCTCACGAAAGCGCCGCAAAAGCAGGGGCGCGACCGTTGAAAGGGCTGGCGCCGCCAAAGCAAGGCCCCGTCCATCGATGACGATGTCGTGAAAAAGCCGTGATCGATCCACTCTAGTTGACCGTCGGCGAAGCAAATCGCTCTGCTAGCCGGGACCGAAACAGGATGACGAGATGATGATCAAATCTGCTTATCTGGCCGTGGCATTGGCAAGCGCCCAGCTCTTGGCGCCACCGGCCGAGGCTGCCATGCCAAAGCCGTCGCAACAGCGTCTTGATGAGCGCGGTGACGCCAAACAGGTCGATCTCGTCTGCGATTTTTCCGGTTGCTACGAGACCTGGGATCGTCCGCCGCCACGCCACAGGCCGCGCCCGCTGCCGCCGGAATACTATCCGCCCTCTGTCTATGACGAGCCACCGGTCTATCGCCCGCGTCCGCGCCCGCCCATCTATGTGGAGCCTGGCTACCGTCCCCGTCCGCCGGTTTATGTCGAGCCCGGCTATCGCCCGCCACGCCGGTCCTGGGAGCGGCATGTCGACTGGTGCCTGGATCGCTACCGGTCCTACAATCCCCGCACCAACCAGTTCCTCTCGTCGAGCGGCTACTACAAGGTCTGCCGATCGCCCTTCTATTGATCATGCAATCTGCAAAGGCGGCCCCTCGGCCGCCCTTTAACGACGTCAGCTGTCGAGCCCCTCATTGGGGCTCACCCGATCGACATGGCCGAGGTCGCGCTCCGGGTCGATCGCATCGCGAACCTTCTGCTTGAGTTCCTTCGGCCCCGGAAACCCGCCGTCGCGCTTGCGCTCCCAGATCAGGTCGTCGTTCAGACGGATCTCGAAGATCCCGCCAGTGCCGGGAATGAGCGCCACCTCGCCGAGGTCGTCGGCAAAGGTATGCAGCAATTCCTGGGCCATCCAGCCGGAGCGCAGGAGCCAGTTGCACTGCGTGCAGTAGGTGATCGAGATTCGGGGCTTGCTCACTCTCTTCATCCTCGTTTCACGAATAAGTTAACTCGATAACTCAACTTTTATGGCTCCGACAATTGCCACGTCGGCATCCTTGCGCCAAGAGGCAAAAATCAGCGTCACCAAGGAGTTCTTCATGTCCAACGACCCGAACCGACTTTTCATTCCCGCCTTCGCCCCTGTCTATCGCTCCTGCCATGATCTGGTCGAGACCCTGCTGCGCGTTGTCGCCGGTCTCTTCTTCACCATTCATGGCGCCAGCAAGATTGTCGATCCTTTCGGCGCTGCCGGCATGGTCGAAAGCCTTGGCTTCTATCCGGGCGTTTTCTGGTCGCCACTGCTGGCCGCTACCGAATTCTTCGGTGGCATTCTTCTCGCCATCGGTCTCTTCACGCGTCCGGCTGCTGTCGCCGCAAGCTTCGTGCTGCTCGTTACCGTCTACTTCCACTGGATTCAGCTCGGTCAGGGTTTTTCCGGCGCGGAGAAATCCCTGCTCTGGACGGCGATCACCCTGTTCTTCGTCTTCCGCGGCGGAAACGCCCATTCCGTCGACGCACGCTTGAAGAAGACCTTCTGAGGTCGCAGGAGGGCGCCCCTCGCGGCGCCCTCCCGTCTTGCAGCCCGCGCGCACCCATGCTTTCTCTGGCCATCCGCCCCAGAGATCCGATTCCCCCATGCGCGTCGCCATAGTCGAAAATACCAAAGTCACCGAAACCGGCCAGGTCGGCATTGCCCTTGCCGAGGCCGGTGCGAAGACCGTCACCTTCAGCGCCTATGCCGGCGAAGCCTTGCCCGATTTTGAGGCACATGATGCGCTGGTCGTCTTCGGCGGCGAGCAGAACGCCCGCGACGACGAAAAGCATCCCTATCTGCCGGAGCTTGCCAGCCTGATGCGCCGCTTCGGCGACAGCGGCAAGGCGGTGCTCGGCATCTGCCTCGGCAGCCAGATCCTGGCTCGTGCCTATGGCGGCGAAAACCTGATCGGTGCCGCCCCGGAATTCGGCTGGCGCAGCATCGGTCGCACCGACGCCGGCGGCATCGATCCGGTGCTTGCGGCCATGCCCGACCGCTTCCTATCCTTCCAGTGGCACGACGATACCTTCACCCTGCCGGAAGGGGCGGCCCACCTTGCCGAAAACGCGGCCGCCCGCCACCAGGCCTTCCGCATGGGTCGTGCGGCCTATGGCTTCCAGTTCCATTTCGAGGCCAATCGCGAGGTCGTACGCAACTGGATGGCGCATTTCCCTGATGTCATCGAGCGCAAGGAGCCGGGCTGGCTCTTACGCCATCCGGAAGCTCGAGCCGACCGATGGCGCGCTTTCCGATACAGCGGGCCTTGCCATCGCGCGCGCCTGGGTCCGTCAGATCCGACCGGCTTGACCAGTCACCGCTGCAGCGGGGCTCACCTCGCTTTCACCGTCGGGTTTGACCGACATCAATTGGCGGCCATGGGCAACCTGTTATCTCCGACCTGTCGATTTCGGAGTGACCCGTTTGTCCTTGTCCGCCTTTACCCTTGCCGTTCTCCTGCTCCTCCTCACACCAGGACCGACCAACACGCTTCTGGCCGTTTCGGGAGCAGCGCGTGGCGTGAAGGCCTCGCTGCCCCTGATCGGCGCCGAGCTCGGCGGCTATCTGACCGCAATCCTCCCCCTCGTCTTCCTGGCTGCACCGCTGCTCGCGGATCAGCCGGTCGTCGCCCTCATCATCAAGCTCGTCTCGACGCTCTGGGTCTTGATCCTCGCCGCCCGTCTCTGGATTCGCCCGCCCTTCGCCAGCCAACCCGGCGCGGTCACGGCGGCTGCGGTCTACGGCACCACGCTGCTCAACCCCAAGGGCCTGATTGTCGGTCTGGTCCTTGTTCCGAACGCCGGGACAGGCACCGTTGAAGCAATGGCTGCACCGCTCCCCTATCTTGCCGCATTCGCGATGCTGGTGGTCTGCGTCGCCACCTGCTGGTTGAGTTTCGGCGCCGCAATTCTGGGCCGCCTCGCCCGGACGAACCCGCTGCTCTTTGGCCGGATCGCCGCAAGCTTTCTCGTCGTCTTCGCCTTGAGCCTCGCTGGCCGCGCCATAGGCTTGATTTGATCGATCGCGATTGACCACCCTCTTGCGGGCCACCCGCCCCCGTGCTTAATCGGCATTCAATCGATTGAGTTGACTTCGGAAACCTGTGGGAGGGGGACATGAAGGCTCTGGGAAAGCGCCTGATGGCGCTCTGCTTCATCATCATGGCGCTGGCCACCCTGCCGGCCCAGGCAAGCCCGGTTGGGGCCGACAAGGTCATGCGCGACTGGTATCGCCTGATCCTCGAACTCGTTCGCCACACGCCGACCTATTCGCCGCCGGTTGCTAGTCGCGCCTTCGCCTATCTCGGCGTCACGGCTTATGAGGCGCTGGCCTCCGGCGACCGCAGCATGACCTCGCTGGCCGGCCAGCTCAACGATCTCACACCGGTGCCGCAGCGCGACGGCGGCGTGGCCTATGACGAGGCCGTTGTCATGCAGGCCGCACTGTCATCCGCTGCCCGCGAGTTCTTCGGCAACACCGGTCCGACCGGACAGCGCGCGCTGAAGCGCATGACCGAAAAGCTCTCCGCCGAAGTCTCGGCCGGTCTAGCACCAGATCTCGTCGCCCGCAGCCATGCCTATGGCGAGAGCATTTCCGCGCATATTCTCGCCTGGTCACTGCAGGATGGCGGCGCCAAGGTCGAGAACATGGGCTTTCCGCTCGAGTTTGCTCTGGGAAGCCGCAAGGACAGCTGGGTGCCGACGAGCCTGATCAACCAGCAACAGATGCCCCTTCTTCCGAAGTGGGGTGAGAACCGTCCCTTCGCCATGGCAATCGGCAATGCCTGCCCCTTGCCGGCGCCGCCCGCCTATAGCGAGGAGAAGGGGTCGGACTTCTACAAGGAGGCGATGGAGGTTTACGAGGCCGTGAACAGGGTGACCGATGAGCAGCGCGCCATCGCTCGCTTCTGGTCGGATGACCCGATGCTCTCGCCGACCCCGCCCGGCCACTGGATCGTGATTGCGCTAAAGGTTCTCGATGAACAGAAGGCCGGTGCCGCCGAGCATGCCGACCTGCTCGCGCGCCTCGGCATTTCGCTCGCCGATGCCTTTATCGGCTGCTGGCATTCGAAATTCGAATACGACCTTCTGCGCCCGGTCACCTATATCAAGCGGGTGATCGACCCCAAATGGGAGCCGATCCTGATCACGCCGCCTTTCCCGGAATATCCCTCCGGCCATTCCACCCAGTCGGGTGCGGCGGCGACCGTTCTGACTGCCTTCTTCGGCGAGAACTTCGCTTTCACCGACAACACCCATGAGAAGGACAAACTGCCCAATCGCAGCTTCAACAGCTTCTGGGATGCGGCCAACGAGGCCGGCATGTCACGCCTCTATGGCGGCATCCATTTCCGCGCGGCCATCGATCGCGGCCTGGAGCAGGGCCGTTGCATCGGCGAAAAGGCGGTTGCCCTGAGGACGCGCGGATGACCGGGTCGATCACGTCTGGCGCTGCGCGCCTTGCCACACTGGCGACACTGGCTCTTGCCTTGCAGGCTGGCACGGCACTGGCCAATGGTGGCCCGCTCGTTCCCCGCTTTGCCGATGAAACCTCAACCAGCGGCATCGCCAGCACCTATCGCGGCGATTGGGAATATATGGTCGGCGGCGGTGCCGGCAGCTTCGACTGCAATGCCGATGGCTTTGCCGATCTGGTGCTGGCAGGCGGCGAGGACAAGGCGAAGTTCTACCTCAATCGCAGCGAGGCCGGCGGCGCGCTGAAGTTCGAGGAACAGGCCTCGGGCCTCGAACTCGACAAGGTGACCGGCGCTTATCCGCTCGATGTCGATGGTGACGGTAACCAGGATGTCGTGCTCCTGCGTTCCGGCGAGAATGTCCTGATGCGGGGCTTGGGCGAATGCCGCTTCGAGCGCGCCAACGAGGCCTGGGGCTTTGACGGTGGCGACGCCTGGTCGACGGCCTTTTCCGCCACCTGGGAAAAGGGCAATGCCTGGCCGACGCTGGCGGTCGGCAATTACATCGACCGTTTCGAGGATCTCGAACCCTGGGGCTCCTGCACCGACAACTGGCTGCATCGCCCGGTCTCGGCCGCGGAACGTCGCTTCGCGCCTCCTGCCCCGCTCAATCCCTCCTATTGTCCGCTGTCGATCCTGTTCACCGACTGGAACCGGTCAGGCACCCCGTCTTTGCGCGTCTCCAACGACCGCGAATATTACAAGGGTGGCCAGGAGCAGATGTGGAAGCTGCCGGCGGGCGGCACGCCGGAGCTCTACACCCAGGCAGAAGGCTGGCGTTACCTCCGGATCTGGGGCATGGGCATTGCATCCCACGACCTCGATTTCGACGGCTATCCCGAATACTTCCTCACCAGCATGGCCGACAACAAGCTGCAGAAGCTGGCCGAGATCCCCGCAGACGGGAAGCCCAAGCCCTCTTATGCCGACGTCGCCTTCGCCAAGGGCGCGACCGCCCACCGGCCCTATATCGGCGGCGAAATCCGGCCCTCGACGGCCTGGCATACGGAATTCGAGGACGTCAACAATGACGGCCGCACCGATCTCTTCATCGCCAAGGGCAATGTCGCCAAGATGCCGGACTTTGCCGCGCAGGATCCCAACAACCTTCTGGTCCAGGGCGAGGACGGCAAGTTCATCGAGATGGGCAACAAGGCCGGCGTCGCCTCCATGGCCACCGGCCGCGGCGGCGCGCTTTCCGATTTCAATCTCGATGGCCGCATCGATCTCCTCGTCGTCAACCAGGGCTCGCCCGTCGAGATCTGGCGCAACACGACGGAAATGCCCGGCCGCTTCCTGCAGCTCGCATTGCGCCAGGACGGTCCGAACCGGGACGCCGTGGGCGCCTGGATCGAGGTAAAGACCGGCGATTATGTCCAGCGCCGCGAAGTGACCATCGGCGGCGGCCATGTCAGCGGCAAGACCGGCTGGTGGCATTTCGGTCTGGGCGATCAGGCGGAGACCGAGCTCCGCGTGTTGTGGCCGGACGGCGAGACGGGTGAGTGGCAGAAGGTGTCGACCGACGGGTTTTACGTGGTTCAGCGTGGCGCAGCGCCGAGGTTGTGGAAACCGGGCGAGGGGCTGTGAGGGCAACATCTCCCCCTCGGTGGGGGAGAAAGCGATTTCGATGAATTAGGCGAGCGCAAGCCGCCTAAACATCTGAAATCGCAAGAGAGGGGGTCTGTTCGTCGTGCCCGCAGCACTGATCCCCTCACCAACAAAATCTGAGGTTTAGCCCTGTTCGGGCTAAGCCCTCGATTTTGTAACCTCTCCCACAAGGGGAGAGGTGGGCTCCGCGCTTGCATCTTGGCGCCCTCATGCTGAGGTGCCCGCGTGAAGCGCGGGCCTCGAAGCATCCTTTTGCTTTGATCCACCTGTGGCCTCGTGCTTCGAGGGTCGCGTCGCTCCCACCTCAGCATGAGGGGTGGTGGCGTGGCCTCGCCCCTCGAGGCCCGACGATGTCGGGCACCTCAGGGTGAGGGGGATATGTCGATGTCAAAAACCCCAAGCTTCGCCGCCGGTCGGGATTGCTCCCTCCGGGTGGCTTGAAACTTGTCTCGGACGAGGCGCCAGAAGCAACCTGTCTAAGTAGTTTATGTGGCTCCTTCCGGCGCCCCGTTCGGCGTTTTTTCCCGCTGCATGCATCTCTCTGGCAAGGCGGCGACGGTCCTCGTCATCCTCGGGCTTGACCCGAGGACCGAGGAATGACCGGGCGCGGGTCCGGCTGCGGCATCATCATGAGATGACGCTTCAGCCTGGCCGGTGGCCCGGGAGGTTCCCGCCGGATGGTGCACCATTCCGACCGGGACCCTCGCCCGGGGGATGATCGTCTGGCCATTTGCGACCGTCCATCATCCCCGCCGTTTTCTCCGCCCCGCTGTCTGGATGTTCGCGACAGCGCGGGCGCCTTGTCTGTGTGCCTCTGAGGCACGTCCTTCCGATCAGGGTATCCAGGCTTTGGGGCATCCGACCCCATCACCCTCGTCAAGCCCTTCGTCCGGAGGGAGACCGTTGCAGCGGGCCGGGGATTTGTGCCTGCGACAGCACGCCACCCCGGCGCCGGCCCCGCCTCGCCTGACATCGCATCGTCAGGTGTATCCGAGGGCGGGACGGGGATTAGGGTAAAGGGGTGGAAATGGGCGGGGATGAAAAAACTTTGTTTTGTTGATTTTGTTGGGGGATTTTTGAAAGTCGTCCCCCTTTTTTCGGAAAAGGCCGAGTTCGTGGCTTTGCCCCTCACCCTACCCTCTCCCCGCAGGCGGGGAGAGGGAGGCGCAAGCGGTGGCCATCCTGGCCTTCTCCCCGCATGCGGGGAGAAGGTGCCGGCAGGCGGATGAGGGGCTGACGTGATTGGGATGAGGGGCAATGGCGTCGTGCGCGACGCCTATCTCCCCCCTTGCGGGGGAGATAGCGATTTCGATGAATTAGGCGAGCGCAAGCCGCCTAAACATCTGAAATCGCAAGAGGGGGGCTCGGTGAGGTGAGTGCCAACGGAACTGCGCCCCTCTCCGGGAAAATCTGAAGTTTAGGCGGCTTGCGCTCGCCTAAGCCTTCGATTTTCCGTCCTCCCCCGCAAGGGGGGAGGGAGGTCGCCGCCGGCTCCTCAGCCCCAGGCAGGACCGTGCGTTCACTCCGCCTCTTCCACCGCAGCTTCGGCGGCGCGTTTCTGGATGGACTCGATGCAGTTCTTGGCGCTGGATTTCGACTTGTAGGTCTCCGAGCGCACCATGATTTCGCCATTGGCGGCGCGGAAGCGGACGAAGGTTTCGCCGTTCTTGGCCTCGTCGATCTCGAAGCGGTAGCCACTGCCGGTTTCCTGCTTGGTGAGATCGATGACCGGGGCGCCGGGGGCGTTCTTTTTCAGGGACTCGATGCAGTTCTTGGCGCTCGCCTTCGAGGCATAGTTCTCCGACCAGACCATGACCTCGGAATTGTAGACGAACTGGGCCCGGAACTCGCCCTTCTCGGTCTTGATGATCTTGAACTTGTGCATGCCCGTCTCCCTTGTCTCTGGTTTATTGGCTTATGATGGCATGCGAATGCTAGCGCGACGGGCACAGGCGGGCAAGCAGGGGCTCAGAAGCTCTGAAAGAGGAAATCGGTCGCGGCGGTGATCTCGTCGGCGCGGGCGGAAAGGTCTGCGATCGAGGGGCCTATCTCGGACAGCGCCAAAGCGGCCATTCTGTGGGTCGCCATGACATATGTCTTCCCGCTGACCTCGAAACGCGGGGTGAGCCGCGAGATGACCCAGGAGACGGTTTCGACAGGCTGCAAGGGCGCGACAATCCGCGTGGGCAGATCATGGAGAAAGTCGGATTGCAGGTCCAGGACCAACTGGTCGTCCGATTTCAGGCGATGGACCCGAAATCGCGCCATGGTCAAAACAGCCGGTATTTGGCGAGCGGCAGACCATGTTTGGCAACATAGTCATTATCCGCCTTGATCGCCTCGGCATTCTCGATCTTCCAGCGTCGCTCCTTCTCGGCCTTGATGGCAAGCGCGATGCCTTTTTCGGCTGCGCCCGTGATGTCGAGCCCCAGCGCCTCCGCCTCGGCGGCAAGCGTTTCGCTGACACTCAGGTCGTGGGCTTTGCGGGCTTCAATCGACATGGCGGCGCTCCTAAGATGCGCCATCATAGCGTGAAATCGTCTGCGTGGGGAGGGCCTTGGCCCGCCTCACTCGTCGTTCATCTTCAGCGCGGCGATAAACGCTTCCTGCGGGATCTCGACCTTGCCGAACTGGCGCATGCGCTTCTTGCCTTCCTTCTGCTTGTCGAGCAGCTTGCGCTTGCGGGTGGCGTCGCCGCCGTAGCACTTGGCGGTGACGTCCTTGCGCAGCGCGCGGACGGTTTCGCGGGCGATCACCTTGCCGCCGATCGCGGCCTGGATCGGGATCTGGAACATGTGCGGCGGGATGAGCTCTTTCAGCTTCTCGCACATGCCGCGGCCGCGGCGGTCGGCTGCCGAACGGTGGACGAGCATGGAGAGCGCATCGACGGGATCGCCATTGACCAGGATCGACATCTTCACCAGGTCGCCATCGCGATAATCCATGATGTTGTAGTCGAAGGAGGCGTAACCCTTGGAGATCGATTTCAGGCGGTCGTAGAAGTCGAAGACCACTTCGTTGAGCGGCAGCTCATAGGTGATCATCGCGCGGTTGCCGACATAGGTGAGTTCGGTCTGGATGCCGCGACGGTCCTGGCAGAGCTTCAGGATGCCGCCGAGATAGTCGTCCGGCGTCATGATCGTCGCCTTGATCCACGGCTCGCGGATTTCCTCGATCTTCACGACATCGGGCATGTCTGCCGGGTTGTGCAGCTCCTTTTCCGTGCCGTCGGTCATCACCATCTGGTAGACGACGGAAGGGGCAGTCGCGACGAGGTCGAGATTGAACTCGCGCTCCAGGCGCTCCTGGATGATTTCGAGATGCAGCAGGCCGAGGAAGCCGCAGCGGAAGCCGAAGCCGAGTGCCGCCGAGCTTTCCATTTCGAACGAGAAGGAGGCGTCGTTGAGGCGCAGCTTGCCCATGGCGGCGCGCAGGTCTTCGAAATCAGCTGCGTCGACGGGGAAGAGACCGCAGAAGACCACCGGCTGGGCCGGCTTGAAGCCCGGCAGGGCCTTTTCCGTCGGGCGGCGGTCGTCGGTGATCGTGTCGCCGACGCGGGTATCGGCCACTTCCTTGATCGAAGCGGTGATGAAGCCGATTTCGCCCGGCCCGAGGCTGTCGACATTGACCATCTTTGGGGTCAGCACGCCGACGCGTTCGACGGAATAGCGGGCACCCGTGCCCATCATGCGGATCGTCTGGCCCTTGGTCAGCACGCCATCGATAATGCGCACGAGAACCATGACGCCGAGATAGGTATCATACCAGCTGTCGACGAGCAGGGCCTTGAGCGGGGCCTTCTCGCCGCCTTCGCTCTTCGGCGCCGGCAGCTTGTGCACGATGGCTTCCAGCACGTCGGGGATTCCGAGACCGGTTTTCGCCGAGATCAGCACGGCTTCCGAGGCATCGATGCCGATGACTTCCTCGATCTGCTCCTTGATGCGCTCGGGTTCTGCGGCGGGCAGGTCCACCTTGTTGAGCACGGTGACCAGCTCGTGATTGTTGTCGATCGCCTGATAGACATTGGCCAGCGTCTGGGCTTCGACGCCCTGGGAGGCGTCGACGACGAGCAACGAGCCTTCGCAGGCCGAGAGAGAGCGCGACACTTCATAGGCGAAGTCGACATGGCCGGGCGTGTCGATCAGGTTCAGCACATAGGTCTCGCCATTATTGGCCTTGTAGTGCAGGCGCACCGTCTGGGCCTTGATGGTGATGCCGCGTTCCTTCTCGATCTCCATGTTGTCGAGAACCTGTTCCGACATCTCGCGATCGGCAAGGCCGCCGGTCGTCTGGATCAGACGGTCGGCCAGCGTCGATTTGCCATGGTCGATATGGGCGACGATGGAGAAGTTGCGGATATGGTCGAGGGGAGTGCGGGACGATGTGCTCATGGCTCGCGCATATAGCAGCGACCCCTTGTATCGCAAAGCGGAAAGATCGGGTTTTCCGGGCGATCACGGTGGTTTTGACGTCGCAGGCAGGCCGTCTGTCGCCTGATACGGACCGTTGTCAGCGGCAGGCCCGTCGCCGATAGTGGGCGGGGCGTGAGAAAAAAGTCTGGCCGTTGTCGAATCCGATGTCGGAGCCGCGTCTCTTCATCGACGGGATCGACAGACGATACCGCAAGGGCCCGAAGGAGGGGCAACGACCATGCAATACCTGCTGCTGATCTATGAAAACGAGGAAATCTTCGGCGGTCCCGACAAGACCGGGCCGATCATGGCCGATCTCGGGCCGCGCCATTTCGCTTTCAGCCATGAGCTGGGCGAGAAAATGCGCGCAGGTGCCGGGCTGAAGGGCACGGAGGCTGCAACCACCGTGCGCACCACGGGCGGCAAGCAGACCATCCATGATGGTCCCTTCGCCGAGACGCGCGAACAGCTGGGCGGCTTCTACCTCGTGGAAGCCGAGGACCTCGATGCGGCGATTGCGATCGCCAGAAAGGTGCCGCTCGGCAAGGATGGCGCCATCGAGGTCCGACCCCTGTTGCCGATGCCGCCGGGCCTTTCGGAAAAGCGTTGAGGTGATGCGGGCGGGGGTTCTCGACGAGACCTTCCGGGCGGCGGGCGGGCGCATTCGTGCCGCACTCGCCGCCCGCTACCGCGACCTCGATCTTGCGGAAGAGGCCTTCGCCGAGAGCTGCCTCAAGGCGGTGAAGGCCTGGGGTGACGAGGGGCAGGACCTGCCGCGCGATCCGGTAGCCTGGCTCTACCGGGTGGCCGAACGCGCGGCCCTCGATATCCTGAGGCGAAGGCGTGTGCGGGCCGAGAACCGTCCCGATGAACCCGAACCGGAACCGACCGCCGAGGACCGGCTGGCAAGCGACGATGCGGTCATTCCCGACGAGCGGCTGAGGCTGATCTTCGTCTGCTGCCATCCGGCCGTCGCGCCCGACAGCCGTGCGGCGCTGACGCTGAAACTGGTCTGCGGTCTGTCGACGGACGAGATCGCGCGCGCCTTTCTGGTGTCTGAGACGACGCTCGCCCAGCGGCTGGTGCGCGCCAAGCGCAAGATCGCCGAGGCCGGTGTCAGTTTCGAGGTGCCGGGACCGGAGCATTGGGCCGAACGCCTCGCAGCCGTGCTTTCGACGCTGGAGGTCGCCTATGCCAAGGCACATGAGGATGCGGCGGGCTCTGGCCGGCATGCGGGTTTTGCCCGCGAGATGCTGGAGGTGACGGCACTCCTGACAGAGATGTTGCCACAGGAAGCGGAGGTGTTGGCGCTCGCGGCCACGATCCGCTTTGCCGAGGCGCGTCGGCCGGCAAGGATGGACGCAGACGGCGTGATGGTGCCGCTTGCCGAGCAGGACCCGACGCTCTGGTCGAAGCCGCTGATCGAGGATGCAAGGCGCCATTGCGGGCGGGCGCTTGCCATGTCGGGTCCGGGCCCGCGCATTCTGCAGATGATGATCCACGCGCTCTGGTGCGGCCGAAAAACGCTTGGCGATCCGCCGCCCTGGAAGGCCGTGCTGGCCGCCTATGACATATTGGTCGAACTGCGCGACGACCCGATCATCCGCATCAACCGGGCGGTGGCACTGGCCGAGGTGCGGGGTGCGGAGGAGGCACTGGCGGAACTCGATGGGCTGGATGCCGAAACTTTGTCCGATTTCCTGCCCTTTCATGCCGCACGGGCGGATCTCTTGGGTCGGATCGGGCGTGTAACCGAGGCAATCGCTGCCTATGATCGCGCCCTCGCGCTGTCGCCGGGCGAGGCGGAGCGGCGATTTCTCGTGCGGCGGCGGGACGCCTTGGTCGTGTCCTGAGCGGCTCACACCCCGAACTGTTCCGGCCAGTCGCGGCGGGTGGCGACCTGACCTTCCGTGCGCAGGCGTCGGACGGTATCGAGATCGATCTCAGTGATCAGCCAGTGGCTCTCTTCGACCTCGTCGCTCTCGCTTTCGGCATAGATGCCCGATGGTGGCATGCCGTAATCAGAGGGCACGTAAAGGGCGGCGCGGCCGCGGTTTTCGTCGAGCGCGGGAGACCACGGGGCGGTGCCGGCAGTGGGTGACGAGAGGACGGCGATCTGGTTTTCGAGCGCCCGGGCCTGGGCGCCGATGCGCACCCGATAGGCGCCGGCGAGTGTGTCCGTGCAGGAGGGGGCGAGGATCAGGTCGACACACTGTTCGGCGAGGGTGTGAGCCAGCATCGGGAATTCGTTGTCGTAGCAGATGAGGATGCCTAGCTTGCCGAGCGGCGTGTCGAAGGCTGTCAGCCCGTCGCGTCCGGCGGCGATGCCCCATTGCTCGCGCTCGAAACGGGTCATGATGATCTTGTCCTGATGACCGATCAGGCCATCCGGGCCGAAAAGGAAGGCGCGGTTCCGGTATTGGCCGTCGGGATCGAGCACCGGGGCTGAGCCCGGCTGGAAGACGATCGAATGGGTGCGGGCAAGTTCCTCGCAGAGCTCGACCCAGGCCGGGATGAGTGGCTGGATGCCGGCGATCGAGCCATGCAGGTCTGAGCGGGTGTCGGCATCGAGCTGGCCGGCGAGCACCAGGCCGGCATATTCCGGCAGAAGCACGAGTTTGGCGCCGCGCTCGACGGCCTGGTGCACCAGACCCGTCAAATGGAGGACGTACTCTTCCCAGGTCTCGATGAGATCGATCTTGTACTGGCAGGCGGCGAGCGTCAGGGCTGTCATGCTGTGAGATCCCGGATCCAGAAGGAAAGCGGCTTCGGGCTCTCGACTGATGTGTCGAGGTCGCGCCAGGTAAACGTCGTGCGAAGCGCGGGGTGGTGCGTGTAGCCACGCTTGGCCCAGAAGGCATCGAGCGGCACGTAATCGGCAGGCCGGCGCGGATGGTCGGCGGGGCGCTCGACGGCGCAGAAGGTGGCGTAGCGCAGGCCAAGTGTCTTCGCCTGCGCCTCTCGACCCTCGAAGAATTTCACGCCGATGCCCTGACCGCGATACTGCGGCAGAAGCACGCTTTCGCCGAAATAGAAGAACTGTTCGGGATCGAGCCCGGTCGCAAGGAAAGGGCGCTTGACCTCCTCGGTCTCGCCTGCCATCGGCGTTCCTGTGGCAACCCCGACCACCTGGTCATCATCGCGAGCGATGACGAAGACGGAGCCTTCGGATTTCGCATAGGTCGAAAGATAGGTCTGCTCGTACACAGGATTTCCCTCGTAGAGATAGGGAAAGGCCCGGAAGACGGTGGTTCTGAGCCGCGCCAGGTCGCCGAAGAAGGGTGTGGCGTCGCTGCCGGAAAAGGATTGGATGGTGAGCGCCATAGAGTGTTTTCAGTCCGTTGCGGAGTGTTTATACCCATCTCCCACGAGCCGAGAAAGCAATTCCACGACGAGGAGTGATCGATGACCGCCGCAGCCACCATCCGTGCCTACTACGACGCCTTCAACGCCGGCGACATGAACCGTTTCCTCTCGCTCCTGACCGATGATGTGGCGCATGACATCAACCAGGGTGCCCGCCAGACGGGGAAGGAAGCCTTCGCGAAATTCATGGACCACATGAACCGCTGCTACAAGGAAGAGCTCACCGACATGGTGATCATGGTCAACGAGGACGGCACCCGGGGTGCGGCCGAATTCATCGTCAACGGCACCTATCTCGCGACCGACGAGGGTCTGCCGGAAGCCAATGGCCAGACCTACCGCCTGCCTGCCGGCGCTTTCTTCGAGATCCGCGACGGCAAGGTCGCCCGCATTTCCAACTATTACAGCCTGCCGGACTGGATCGCCCAGGTCGGTGGCTGATCGGTTCGGCGGAATGCTGGCCGTTCGCTGGGTGGGGATCCGCGATCAGTTTGTGAATTGCGTTTTGTCAATATCTACAATCAGAAAATGTAAATGCGGCGCGAGTTGCATTTTCTTTCAACATCCCCCCAGGAATGGCCTTAGCGTTTACAGAGTTTAAACGAACCGACCCCAGATTTGGCATGCGAGATTTGACTATGGCGGACGTTTAGGGGACGCCCGCCTGCGTCCCGGACCTTTGTCGGGAGAGATCTCGCAGAGTGCAATTTTCTGGGGAGCCTTGCAGTGGAACGCAGATATTCAAGCTGGGGTAATGATGCCAGCGCAATCATGGACGCGATGAGCCAATCTCAGGCGATCATCGAATTCAAGCCCGACGGCACCATACTCTGGGCGAACGAGAACTTCTGCAAGGCGGTCGGCTATCGGCTGGAGGAAATTGTCGGGCAGCACCATCGGATCTTTGTGGATCCGACTGAGGCTGCCTCGCAGGAATACAGAGATTTCTGGGCCAACCTGGCAGCCGGCAATTTTGACCGGCGACAGTATCGTCGCTTCACCAAGACGGGTCGCGAATTCTGGATCGAAGCCTCGTACAATCCGGTGAAGAAGAATGGCAAGACCTACAAGGTGGTGAAATTCGCCTCCGATATCACGGCGGCGAAGACCAAGAGCGCGGATGATGCTGGACAGCTCGCGGCCATTTCGCGCGCGCAGGCGATGATCGAGTTCACCCCCGAGGGCATAATCCTGACCGCCAACGAGAATTTCTGTGGTGCGGTCGGCTATTCTCTTTCCGAGATCCAGGGCAAACACCATCAGATGTTCTGCGATCCGATTTATGCGCGCAGCGATGACTATCGTCAGTTCTGGCAACGCCTGGCGCGTGGCGAGTTCTATACCGCCGAATATGAGCGCATCGCCAAAGGCGGGAAACGCATTCATATCCAGGCGTCCTACAACCCGATTTTCGATGCCAATGGACGGGTGATGAAGGTTGTGAAGTTTGCGACCGACATCACCCAAAGGGTGGCGAATGTGCAGATGCTGGGACAATCGCTTTTGGGGCTGGCGGAGGGAGACTTGTCGAGCCGGCTGACCGAACCGTTCCTGCCCGCGTTGGAAAGCCTGAGGCTTGATTTCAACGAGGCGGTTACAAAGCTGGAGGCGGCCATGCAGTCCGTATTCCAGAATGCCAACGCCATCTCCGCCGCTGCGAAGGAAATCAATTGCGCCTCGCAGGATCTTTCAACGCGCACGGAACAGCAGGCGGCGTCAATCGAGGAGACGGCCAGCGCGCTCGAACAGATTACCACAACGGTAGACGAGTCGAGCGCCAAGGCTCAGCAAGCTGGGCAGCTCGTGCGCCAGACCAAGGAAAATGCCGAGCGCTCCGGCGAGGTTGTCACCAGTGCCGTCGATGCCATGGGCAAGATAGAGGCCTCGGCATCCGAGATCGGCAACATCATTGGCGTTATCGATGAGATCGCCTTCCAGACCAACCTTCTTGCACTCAACGCCGGCGTTGAGGCTGCGCGTGCGGGCGAGGCGGGTAAGGGTTTCGCTGTTGTCGCGCAGGAAGTTCGCGAACTGGCGCAGCGATCCGCCACCGCGGCCAAGGAGATCAAGGAATTGATTCGAGCCTCGAACGGCCATGTTCAAAACGGCGTGGCGCTGGTCGGCGAAACCGGCAAGGCGCTGGAGACGATTGTCGATCAGGTCATTCAGGTGAACAGCAATGTCACGGCGATCGTCGAGGCTTCCCGCGAGCAGGCAGGGGGCCTCAAGGAGATCAATACGGCTGTCAACGCCATGGATCAGGGCACCCAGAAGAACACGGCCATGGTCGAGGAAATGAGCGGAACGGCCCAGAGGCTGGCCAACGAGGCCGACGAACTGTTCCGGTTGATATCCCGCTTCAAGATCGGCGCGGCTGCCGTAGCATCCCCTGCGCTCCGTCAGCGAGCAGCGGCCTGATGCCGCTGCCAGTCTCGCGGATCTGCGCCGGTATCAGGTCCAGTCGAGCACGATCTTGCTCGCCTTGCCGGCGCTAGCGAGCTCGAAAGCTTCAGCATAGTCATCCACCTTCATCCGGTGGGTGATGACCTTGCGGATGTCGAGCCCGCTTTCGAGCATGGCGAGCATCTTGTGCCAGGTGTCGAACATTTCGCGGCCATAGATGCCCTTCAGCGTCACCATGCGGAAGACGACCTTGGAGAGGTCGAAATGGAAGGGTCGGGCCGGCACGCCGAGAAGCGCGATGCGCCCGCCCATGACGAGATGGTCGATCATCTGGTCAAGCGCTGCCGGCGAGCCGCTCATCTCGAGGCCCACGTCAAAGCCTTCCTTCATCTTCAGCTTCGCCATCACGTCGCGCAGGTCTTCCTGCGCCACGTTGACCGGATGCACGTCGGCCACTTCAGCCGCCAGCGCCAGCCGCTCCGGATTGACGTCGGTGATGACCACATGACGCGCGCCGACATGGCGGGCAATCGCCGCCCCCATGATGCCGATCGGGCCGGCGCCGGTGATGATCACGTCTTCGCCGACAAGATCGAAGGCGAGCGCCGTATGCACCGCATTGCCCAGCGGATCGAGGATCGCGCCGATCTCGTCGTCGATCGTGTCCGGCAGCGGGATGATGTTGAAGGCGGGGATCTTGGCAAATTCGGCAAACGTGCCCTGCACGTTGACGCCGATGCCCTTCGTCTCGGGATCGAGATGATATTTGCCCGCCCGCGAAGCGCGGCTATTCATGCCGACGAGATGGCCCTCGCCGGAGACGCGCTGGCCGACGCTGAGATTGCGGACATTGGCGCCGACGGCGACAATCTCGCCGGCATATTCATGACCGGTGATCATCGGCACGGGGATCGTCTTCTGCGCCCACTCGTCCCATTTGTAGATGTGGACGTCGGTGCCGCAGATGCCGGTTTTGTTGATCTTCACCAGCACGTCGTCGGGCCCGATCTCCGGGACCGGAGCGTCGATCATCCAGATGCCGGTTTCGGGTTTCTGCTTGGAAAGCGCCTTCATGATCAGATCATCCCGATGGTCTTGCCGGCATCGATGAATGCGGCGATGGCGGTGTCGATATCGGTCTCGCTGAGCGCTGCCGACATCTGTGTGCGGATGCGGGCCTGGCCCTTGGGCACGACGGGGAAGAAGAAGCCGGCGACATAGACGCCTCGGGCATCGAGCTCGGCAGCAAGCTTTTGCGCCAGCACCGCGTCATGGGTCATGACCGGGATGATCGGCGTTTCGCCGGGAAGCAGCTCGAAGCCGGCCTCGGTCAGGCCCTGACGGAAGCGTTTGGTGTGGCCTGTGAGCCGGGCGCGCAGGTCGTCGGCGCTTTCGGCGATCTCGATTGCCTTCAGCGAACCGGCGGCAACGGCCGGCGCGAGGCTGTTGGAAAAGAGATAGGGCCGCGCACGCTGGCGTAAGAGATCGATCGCCGCCTTCGGCCCCGCGATGAAGCCGCCCATGGCGCCGCCCAGCGTCTTGCCGAAGGTGCCGGTGATGATGTCGACGCGGGTGCCGACACCGGTCAGTGTCGGCGTGCCCTTGCCCTTCGCGCCCAGATGGCCGGTGGCATGGCATTCGTCGATCATCACCATGGCGCCGTATTTTTCGGCGAGCGCGCAGATCTCCGGAAGCTTCGCGACATAGCCGTCCATCGAGAAGACGCCGTCGGTGACGATCAGCCGGAAGCGTGTGCCCTCGGCAATCGCCTTCTTCAGCTCGTCTTCCAGCGCATCCATGTCCGAATTGGCATAGCGGTAGCGCTTTGCCTTGGAGAGGCGCACGCCGTCGATGATCGAGGCGTGGTTCAGGCTGTCGGAAATGATCGCATCTTCCGGGCCGAGCAGCGTCTCGAAGATCCCGCCATTGGCATCGAAGCAGGCGGCAAACAGAATTGCGTCGTCCTTGTCGAGATAGCGGGCGATCGCCTGCTCGAGCTGGCGATGGATGTCCTGCGCGCCGCAGATGAAGCGCACCGAGGCCATGCCGAAGCCGTGGCTGTCGATCGCGGCCTTCGCGGCCTGTTCAATCTCGGGATGGTTGGCGAGACCGAGATAATTGTTGGCGCAGAGATTGATCATCTCGCGTGTGCCCCTGGCATCGCGAACCTGGATGCGGCCCGATTGCGGGCTGACGATTTCGCGTTCGCGTTTCAGAAGCCCGTCGGCTTCGATGCCCTTAAGAGTTTCGGTGATGTGGTCGAGAAAGCCGGTCTGCATGGGAAATCCCTCAATGCTGAATAATTCCAGCATATCGGAATCTTGCCCTGCGGCAATCGATATTTTGGAATTGCCTTTTCGCCTATCTGTGTAGCACGACCAGCAGGCCCTTGCCGATATCGGTTCCGGCATTGCGGATCGCATGTGGAACATCGGCGCGGTAGCGGGCGGTTTCGCCTGATCGGATCACTGTCGTGCTGCCGCCGCAGGAAATCTCGAAACCGTCGGTAAAGGCGGTGAAATGCTCGAAAGCGCCGATCGCATGCGGCTGGCTCACAAGCGCGCCGCCCGGATCCATTTCGAGCTCATACCATTCCGTCTGGCCGGCAAGGCGTGGCGAGCTCAGGATCTTCAGCCGGCAGGAGCCGTCGGCGCTGCGGATGACGGGTGTGTGCATGACCGAGGTCACCTCGATCTCCTCGCGTCCGGCAACCGACGTGCCGTTGCCGATGAGATCCGAGAGCTCGATTTCCATTGCCTGGGTGAGGCTCCACAGCACCGCGAAGGTCGGGTTGGCCTCGCCGCGCTCGATCTGGCTCAGCATCGACTTGGAAACACCCGACAGCGTGCCGAGCTGTTCGAGGGTCAGCTTGCGCGCCTTGCGCTCGCGCTTGATGGCCGGGCCGATCTCGGGAGTGTGCTGCATGGGGTCATGTCCTGCGGTTTGAACGGCGAAGGCCGACGCTTCCTTTTAAGCCGAGCCTGCGGGAATGCGGAAGAGGCAAGTGTATAGCGCTTGACTCCAATATCGGCGCATGAAATTCTCAGATAATGGAATCAACCGATCACTTCGAGAAACACGTCGCCGAACGTCTGAAGCGCCTGCGCCTTGAGCGCGGTCTGACGCTGGACCAGTTGGCGGAGCTCTCAGGCGTCAGCCGGGCGATGATTTCACGGATCGAGCGCAGGGAGGCAAGCCCCACGGCGGCTCTTCTGGCGCGGCTCTGCTCGGCGCTCGGCGTGTCGCTCTCGGTCTTCTTTGCAGGCAATCAAGCCGAGCCGTCGCCACTGGCACGACGCGCCGATCAGGCGGTTTGGCGCGATCCGGAAAGCGGTTATCTGCGCCGCGCCGTCTCGCCTCAGGGGACGGGCAGCGGCACCGATATCGTCGAGGTCGAATTTCCGGCCGGGGCCGAAGTGCGCTTTCCCGGCCGCCCCACGGGCCGCAGCCAGACTCAGCATGTCTGGGTCTTCGAAGGCGCAATCGAACTGATGGTCGGCGAGGCGGTACACCGGCTCGAAACCGGCGATTGCCTGTTCATGAATGTCGGCGACGTACACGGCTACAGGAACCCGACCGACCGTCCCGCCCGCTATGCCGTGGTGATTTCCCTCGGCCCCTGATTTTTCCCCCGTCTACAGGAACAGAGACATGTCCGATAACAAGACCGAAATCCGTGAGCTTTCAAAGGCAGACGCGCTCGCTGCTTTGTCGGACCTCTGCGAGACTTTATCCGATTGCGTCGAGGGCGGGGCTTCGCTCGGCTTCATGTCGCCTTTTACACCTGTCAATGGCGAGGCCTTCTGGCGGGGTGTGGCGGACGCCGTCGGGCGGGGCGAAGTGCTACTCTACGGCGCCTTTCTTGGTGACCGCCTCGTCGGCAGCGTCCAGGTCGGCTTTGCCTCCAAGCCCAATCAGCCGCATCGCGGCGATCTCATGAAGCTGCTGGTGCATCGTGACGCACGCGGGCTTGGCCTCTCAAAGACCCTGATGGCCGCCGCCGAAAGCGGCGCGGCGAAAGCCGGACGCTGGCTGCTTGTGCTCGATACCGCCGCTGGCGAGCTGGCGGAAGGCCTTTACGAAAAGCTCGGATGGCAGCGCTCCGGCATCATCCCGAACTATGCGCTTTTCCCCGACGGGCGGTATTGCGACACCGTCATCTTTTGGAAAACTGTGGCCTGAACGCATCGCGCGCAAGCTGCTGATATTCAGCCCAAAAAACGTCCGATCCGCTCCCTTTCCAGCGAGCGATCCATCTGCTTATCGTCCGAGCGTTTCGAAACCTGGGGGATGAAACGTGATGGCTGTGAAAGCAACCTTGAAATGGATGGCCGTGGGTCTGGCGATGGCAATCGCGGCGCCTGCCGTGGCGGCCGATGTAACCTTCGTGATGCGCAACGACCATCCGAATGCGGTGGAAGTCGAGCTTTATAGCCAGGACCGCGACCATGTCTGGCCGGGCAACAATGAAGTCTTCTATCTCGATGATGGCGAGACCAAGCAGATCCCGCTGTCCTGCGAGGAAGGCGAGACGATCTGCTATGGCGCCTGGATTTCAGGCGATAAGCAGAGCTACTGGGGTGTTGGCCCTGACAATGCTCAGAATTGCGAAAACTGCTGCTATACCTGCACCGGTGGCGAGACCGAGCAGATCAATCTGACCGAGTAATATCGGATCGGCGGGGGCCGAGGGGCAGGGGCGGTTTTCTGGTCGAATGATCAGGAAATCGCCCCTTTGCACTTGTGGCGCCGCCTGTTGCAAGGCTAGTTTTCCCTGCAAAAGAACCAGAGGGAAAACGAGGCAATGCGCGTATTCTATTCCGAAAAGCACAAGCTCCGGGATGCCAAGACCGAGCTTCATGGCGGGCTTCTGGTGAAGCCCTTCGAGGGGCCTTTCCGCGCCGAATGGGTGCTGGCGGGCGTCAGGGAGGCCGGCTTCACCGATGTGCGTGCGCCGGCAGAACACGGGCTTGAAACGGCGCTCAAGGTGCATGATGCGGGCTATCTCGAATTCCTGCGCACCTGCTGGGATCGCTGGCAGGCGCATGGCTTCGAGGGTGAGGCGATCGCCACCTCTTTCCCCTGCCGCCGCAGCCAGACTGGGCGCGTGCCGAAGAATATCGATGGCGCCGTCGGCTACTACACAAATTCAGCAGAGACCTCGATTTCCAAGGGCACCTATGAGGCGGCGATCGCCTCGATGGATGTCGCCCTCTCGGGTGCGGACTGGCTGAACGAGGGCAACCGCTTCGCCTTTTCGCTCTGCCGCCCGCCCGGCCACCATGCCGGCATCGATCTCTTCGGCGGCTACTGCTTCATCAACAACGCCGCCGTCGCCGCCCAGCGGCTCATCGACCATGGCGCGAAGAAGGTCGCGATCCTCGATGTCGACTTCCACCATGGCAACGGCACCCAGGACATCACCTATCGTCGCGGCGACATCTTCTTCGCCTCCCTGCATGGCGAGCCGGAAGACGCCTTCCCCTTCTTCCTCGGCTATGCCGACGAGACGGGCGAGGGCGACGGCGAGGGCCTGAACGCCAATTATCCGATGCCCTCGGGCACGCCCTTCGAGATCTGGTCGGCGGCGCTGGAAGACAGTCTGAAGAAGATCAAGGCCTATGGTGCCGAAGCCATCGTCGTCTCGCTCGGCGTCGATACCTTCGAGAAGGACCCGATCAGCTTCTTCAAGCTGAAGAGCCCGGACTATATCCGCATGGGCGAGATGATCGCAGCCAGCGGCGTGCCGGTGCTGACGCTGATGGAAGGCGGCTACGGCGTGCCCGAAATCGGGCTGAATGTCGCCAATGTCTTGAAGGGGCTGGAGGGCTGAGTCGGCTCCACAGGTCAGGACACGAAGAGGCCCGGCATGTCCGGGCCTCTTGTCATTTCGGATGAAGGCTTAGGCTCAGAGCGTGCCCTGGCGCTGCTGGATCATCTGGTAGGTATCGAAGCTGTACTCGGCGATCTGCGCCCAGAGATAGGCGTCCTGCTTGAAGGCCCGCTGGCTGTCATAGAGCTTCTTGAACCACTCGTTCTTCGCCGAGAGATCCGCATAGGTCTCTTTCGCTGCCTTGTGGCAGGTGTCGAGAATATCCGAGGAAAAGGCGCGCAGCTGCGCACCGCCGGCAACGAGTTCGCGCAGAGCCTGGGCGTTCGAAGCGTCGTAGCGGGCCAGCATGCGGGCGTTCGCCGCAGCGCAGGCATCCGTCAGGATGCGCTTGTAGCTTTCCGGCAGCGCGTTGAACTTTTCGAGGTTGAAGAAGGCATGCACGGTCGGGCCGCCCTCCCACCAGGCCGGATAGTAGTAATAGGGCGCGACCTTGTAGAAGCCTAGCTGCAGATCGTCATAGGGGCCGACGAATTCGGTGGCGTCGATGGCGCCCTTTTCGAGCGCCGGGTAGACGTCCGAACCGGCGATTTGCTGCGGCGTGACGCCAACCTTGGTCATGATTTCCCCGGCAAGACCGGCAATCCGCATCTTCAACCCCTTGAGGTCGTCGATCGTCTTGATCTCCTTGCGATACCAGCCGCCCATCTGGGCGCCGGTATTGCCGGCCGGAAGGGCGTAGAGCTTGTAGGGGGCGAGAAACTCGTTGAGCAGTTCATTGCCGCCGCCGGCGGTGAACCAGGCATTGGTCATGCGGGCATTGAGGCCGAAGGGAATGGCCGTTCCAAGCGCGAAAGCCGGATCCTTGCCGATATAATAGTAGCAGCAGGTATGGGCCATCTCGACGGTGTTGTCTGCAACGCCATCGGCAACTTCCAGCGGCGGCAGGATTTCGCCGGCAGCGAAGACCTGGATTTCGAACTGCCCGCCGGTCGCCTTCGTCACGCTCTCGGCAATGTCGGTCGCGGCCCCATAGATGATGTCCAGGCTCTTCGGGAAGGACGAGGCGAGGCGCCAGGTGATCTTCGGGTTCTCCTGGGCGATGGCGGGGGCGGCGAGTGTTGCGGCACCGATGCCGGCGACGCTGGCCTGCTTGAAGAATTGACGGCGGTTCATGATCTCTAGCCTCTGATTAACGCAGTCCTCCAGCTCCCGGCGCCGGTCTAGTCGGACAAGTCAGGCAGGGCAAGGGCAAAAGCTCAGGAAGTTGTCGGATGACCCGACCAAATTTGCGTTTTGTTTCAAGAGCGGATGGTTCCGCGCAAGAAACCGTCAGGAGGAGCTGCGCATCTTCGGGTCGTCGAGCGCCGGATTGTAGAAGAGAGAGAGCACAAGGCTTTTGGCGATCCGTTCGGCACTCGCCATGAACCAGCCATGCGCCGCCTCCGAGGCGCCAATCTCCACCAGCGTGTCGGAGAAGAGCTGTAGCCATTGCAAGAAGAGGCCTTCCGCCATGCCATCGACGCCTTGATGCGCCATGACCGGTTTGCCGCCATAGGCGCCGGTTTTGAAGGCGACGGAGCTCCAGAAGGCCTTCATCTTGACCATATGTTCCGGCCACCGACCGGCAAGGCGACCCTCGAAAACAGGACCAAGCTCCGCATGCTCGCGGATATTGCCATAGAATGTGTCGACGAGCCGGTCGATGAAGGCGGCATCGACGCCCATGCCCGCCATTTCGGTCTGCGCCCGGGCGATGATCTCGGCGCGGTGGGCCGCACGGCCCGATAGCTCGCTGGTCATTATGTCGTCTCGCTTCCTGGCTGTCGCAATGCTGATGCACCCTGCCATGCAAATGGTTCATGCCGCATCTTGATCCCGATCGCAATCGGCGCTAAGTTTAGAATAATTCTAATCTAGGTGATGTCAGTCATGTTCAGCCTCATGCGCAACGGCGGCAAGCGCCCCTTCGACAGTCTCTCGGAACAGGAGATCCTGGGGCTCGCCATCTCTTCCGAAGAGGACGACGCCCGCATCTATCTCGCCTATGCCGATCAGCTGCGTGCGGACTTTCCCCAGTCGGCCAAGGTTTTCGAGGATATGGCCGAGGTCGAGCATACCCATCGCAACCTGCTGATCGAGCGGCATCGCGAGCGCTTCGGTGAGCGCATCCCGCTGGTCCGGCGCGAACATGTGCGTGGCTTCTACGAGCGCAAGCCGGACTGGCTGAGGAAGAACCTGACGCTCGACCAGATCCGCGACGAGGCGATGCGCATGGAGGAAGGCGCCTACCGCTTCTATCACGAGGCGGCGCAGCGGACCTCGGATGCGGCGACCCGCAAGCTTCTCGGCGATCTCGCCATGGCCGAACAGGGGCATGAGCAAATCGCCACCATGCTTGGCGAAAAGCACCTCCCCGAAGATGCGGTGACAGCGGAAGACGAGACAAAGAAGCGGCAGTTCGTGCTGACCTATGTGCAGCCGGGCCTGGCCGGCCTGATGGACGGCTCGGTCTCGACGCTCGCCCCGATCTTTGCGGCTGCCTTCGCGACCGGCGATACCTGGTCGACCTTCCTGATCGGTCTGTCGGCCTCGGTCGGTGCCGGTATCTCGATGGGCTTCACCGAGGCCGCCCATGACGACGGCAAGCTTTCTGGCCGCGGTTCGCCGCTGAAGCGTGGCCTTGCCTCCGGCATCATGACCACGGTCGGCGGCCTGGGCCATGCGCTTCCCTATCTCATTCCGCATTTCTGGACCGCGACGATCACCGCCATCGTCATCGTCTTCTTCGAGCTCTGGGCGATTGCCTTCATCCAGAACCGCTACATGGAGACGCCCTTCTGGCGCGCCGCCATGCAGGTGGTGCTCGGCGGCTCGCTGGTGCTCGCCGCCGGGGTGCTGATCGGGCAGGGGTAAAGAGGCCCCTGGCGGGCGGTCGGCCTCAGGTCATGGCTTTCAGCTGCCTTGGCATGTCCGCCGTCTGATACATCGACAGAGTATGCCCGTCGGGGTCGGCAAATTCTGCCGACCAGCCGCCAGGCGAATGGCTGACGGGTGTCACGATCGTGACGCCCTGTTCGGCAAGACCTTCGACCATGTCGTCGATGCCTCCATCTTCGAGGTCGAAGACGACGATCGGCGAGTTGCCCGGCTTCGACTCGACCTGGAAGAACAGGAAATCGATCCCGTTCGCCGTCGAGGCGATCAGCCAGTCCGGCTCTCCCGGTTCGTTTTCCATCCGCTGCAGCGGCAGGCCAAGGGTCTCGCCGTAGAAGCGGGCGGTCCGTTCGATATCGATGACAAAATAGCAGATATTGTTGAGCTTCTTGGTTTTCAGCATGGAGAACTCCCGTGTTGGAACGCTAACGCCTTGTTGTTGCCGCCAACCGCAATTTCGTGAGGTCGTGGCCGAAACAAATGAGGTGACCGTCCGGGTCGTGGGTCGCGAGCCGTGCGCCGAGGCGCAAGACCAGCGGACGCAGCGATCGCCGGATCGCGCCGAAGGATAGCTGCAGCGAGAGGCGTTCGGGTGCCGCACCGGACAGTTCGGCGGCCCGCAGGCGCTTGCGGATCTCGCAGATCCGCTGCCGCAGGGCCACCTCGCTCACCGACAGGAGATGCCGGATCTCACCATGGGTCTGGCCGTCGACGGCCAGCAGAAACGTTGTGCGCAGCGCAGGCGGCAGCAGTTCCACCTGGCGGGCGAAATCGTTTGGCGCCACAGGCTCGCTCGCCGTCGGCTGCTGGGAGAGAAAGACGCTCTCGCGCTGTCGTCGACGCACGGTCGAACGGGCGATGAAGGTGCTCCGATGGCGCAATACGCCCCGCATCCAGCGCATGTTTTCGGGTTGCGAAAGATCGGCTCGTCCTGCGGCGAGCGCCGCGACGAAGGCATCCTGCAGGAGATCCTCTGCCTCTTCCGCGCGTCGGGTATGGCGTCTCGCTTCGTTGAGAAGCTGTTTGAACTGTCTGCTCTGCACCTGTCCCCCGCCCCCATCCTGCCGGAAGGTGGCAGACAGCGGTGACGGCGACAAGCGCGCTGTTTTCAGATTGGCGATTTTGGTCGATTGCGCCAAGATGACAGTCACATACCTGCAATCATCCGTCGTTATGGCGCATCCATGAAAGCCTCTCCCGCGACCATCGGTCTGGGCGTCACCATGACCATCGGTTACGGGACGCTCTATTACTCCTTCTCTGTTCTGGCCCCCGAGATCGCCCGCGAATTCGGCTGGGGGCAGAGCTTTGTCTTCGGGGTCTTCTCCTTCGGCCTGCTGGCGGGCGCCGTGGCGGCGCCGGTGCTCGGACGATTTGTCGATCGATACGGCGCGCGGCTGATCCTGTGCCTCGGCTCGATTGCCGCAGCGCTGATGCTGTCGCTCTTTGCCGTGATGCAGAATGCCTGGCAGTTTGCCGTCATCACGCTTCTTGCCGAGTTCATCGCGCTCGCGGTTCAATATGATGCGGGCTTTGCCGCACTTGCCCAGGCGCATGGCCGTGAGGCGCGGGCCCATATCACGCTGGTGACGCTGATCGCCGGCTTTGCCTCGACGATCTTCTGGCCGCTGTTGCAATGGCTGCTGACCTGGATGACCTGGCGCGACATCTATCTGGTGCTTGCGGCCATGAACCTGCTGATTGCGCTGCCGATACACCTGGCCCTCCCGCGCGCGCGGGTCAGCGAGCCGGAACCGGCATCTCGCTCGCTTGATGCCGCCATAGAAACACCTCTCGACGGTGAGCGCAAACGCCGGATGTTTCTGATGGCGACCGCCTTCTCGGCTGGAGGCTTTGTCATTTCGGCTGTTGGAGCGACCCTGCTCGTCCTGATGCAGGATCTCGGTTATGCCACGGCGATGGCAACGCTCGCCGGCAGCCTGATCGGGCCAAGCCAGGTGGCGGCACGCCTGATCGAATATGTCAGGCGCAACCTGTTTTCCCCGCCGCTCACCGCAATTATTGCCGCCTTGGCCATGACCTGCGGCCTCTTACTGCTCTCTGGTGCCCTGCTCAGGCCGATTGCAGGATTTGCCATCGCCTTCGCGGTCTTTTACGGGGCAGGGCAGGGATTGACCTCCATCGTGCGCGGCGTTCTCCCGCTGCACTATTTTGGCTCTGCTGGTTATGGCCGGACCATGGGAACGCTTGCCTCAGCGCGGATCATTGCCTCCGCGATCGCACCGGTATCGGTGATCTGGCTGAGCGAAACATTCGGACCTTCGGCAGGGCTCGGCGCTCTGCTCGTGGCATCCGGGCTCGCAGTTGTCGCCACGCTGGCGCTGATCCGCCGATAGGGCGGTGGGATTACTGGAGCGCGCCGACCAGGACGTCGGATGTGCCGTTCTCGATGGTCACCCAACGGCCGCTGTCTGTGGACGACTGACGCTTCAGGAAAGCGTAGCGCGTTTCCGTCCAGAGCTTCACCTCGTCGTTGAGGTTGTCGAGCACGAAGTCGCCCGACTGGGTGCGCACCGTCAGCACCGCATGCCCCTCGCCATCCGGCTTGCGCACGACGGTGATCAGCAGATCCGCTGCGGCAAAACCTGCCTGCATCAGCTTCTTGCGCTTCAGGAGCACGAAGTCTTCGCAATCACCGAGATCGACCGGATAGACCCAGACTTCCTCGCGGCCATAGATCTCGGCATCCGTCATCGGCACGATGGCGTGGTTGACGCTGGCATTGATGTCACGAATGACGCTCCAGCCATGATCGGTGACCTTGGGCGGCGTCGAGGGGCGGGCTCGAAGGCTGCACTCGTCGGGCTGCACCTTGCAGAATTCATAGTGGCCGATCGGCTGCGACGTCACCCCGCCGGTGACCATCGATCGCATGGCCTGGGGCGCCGAGAAACCCGCATGGGCAGGTGCAAGCACCGCCGCTGCAATCATCAGCGCCTTAATCGCGCGCAAGCCGTTCGTCATGAAACGTCCCCTGTATCCTTAACAAAACGTTAAGATTGCAGGAGGACGCGAGTCAACGGCGCGAGAGGGAACCAGCCGCGCAATTCATCCGGTATGGTTAAAATGCGACAGTCCGAACAACCGAATGGAGAAACGGTTCCCAAGAAATCATGAGATATGAAAAGACCGAAATACTCAGATCATTGAGAGAATGGCATTTTTCATCTTTGCGATGTCCTCGGGACGGGACAACCGATGATCGCCGTCACGAATCAGCGTCAGCACAACATCATCCAGCGGCAGGAATTCCATGAGTTTCAGCGCGTGCTGATATGGCACATCCGGGTCCTTCATGCCCTGCAGGATATGCACGGGGCAGCCCGTCTCGATGAGACCAGTCAGCACCCGGTTCTGATTGCCGTCTTCCATGAGATCGCGGGTGAAGATGTTGGGCTCCGGACTGTATTCGGACGGTTCTTCGAAATAGCCGCGCTCGGCAAGAGACTGCCGCTCGGCGTCGGTCAGGCAGGGTTCGATCAGTTCGGAGGTGAAATCGGGTGCGGGCGCAATCAGCACGAGGCCTTCCACCGTGAACGGGAGCTCCAGGCGTCTTGCCTCCTGGATCACCCTGAGCGCAATCCAGCCGCCCATCGAGGAGCCGATCAAGACGACTTTCCTGACGCCGGAGGATGTGATGACAGCCAGGGCCTCTTCGGTCCAGCGCGAGATGGTGCCCTTCCTGAAGTCTCCGCCGGAAACGCCATGGCCGGAATAATCGAAACGGATCGCGCTCAGCCCCTGCTCTGCCGCAAGCGCATCCATTTCGATGGCCTTGGTGCCCGCCATGTCGGACCTGTAGCCGCCGAGCCAGACGAGGGCCGGCCGTTCCGGGGTCGTGCCGAGGCGGGTGATGACGGCGATGTCGCGCGCTGCTTCACCGGAGCCGACGGTGAGTGTCGTCTGTGTGAGAATGTTGGCTGTTTCGGTCATCGCGTGCTCCTTTTGTCGAATGGCTGTAAAACACATCCGGGAAGTGAGCGACAACAGGTGATTTTCTTTCGCAAGCATGCTATTGACACTGCCGTCGCAGATATCACATAGCCCTTTCACGCGGATGCGCGCGGGTTTACGCTGCGACATCCCGAAATGATTTGAGGAGAATACGACCATTCGCAGACCGTTCAAGACCGATGCCCCCGTGAAGGATGGGCCGCGCTCCAACCGTGAAATCCGCATTCCTAAAGTACAGCTGATCAACGAAGAGGGTCAGAACCTCGGCATCGTGCCGACGGATCAGGCGCTTCGTATGGCAGAAGAAGCTGGGCTAGATCTGGTCGAGATTTCGCCGAATGCCGAGCCTCCGGTCTGCAAGATCCTCGATCTCGGCAAGCTGAAATACGCCAACCAGAAGAAGGCGGCCGAAGCGCGCAAGAAGCAGAAGATCGTCGAGGTCAAGGAAATCAAGATGCGCCCGAACATCGACACCCATGACTATGAGGTGAAGATGAAGGCGATGAACCGCTTCTTCGAAGAGGGCGACAAGGTCAAAGTGACCTTGAAGTTCCGTGGCCGCGAAATGGCCCACCAGGAACTCGGCATGAAGCTCCTGCTTCAGGTCAAGGAAGACACTGTCGGCATTGCCAAGGTCGAAGCCGAGCCGAAGCTCGAGGGACGCCAGATGATGATGGTGCTCGCTCCGAAGTGAGCCTTGCGGCATGACCGACCGAATGAAGCCGCCGCAAGGGCGGCTTTTTTCATGGTTTGACCAAGCCGGATCGCTGGCGGCGAAGAATCCCGCCGCCACCCGTTGCGCTTTTTTAGGTCTGCGGTTATAAGCGCGCGTCCGAACGGTCCGGCAGGGCATGCCGTGGCCGTTCTTTATGCTTGAAAACGGGCATTCGTCTGCCTGTTTCGATACAAGAACAATGGAGTAGCAAAATGCCCAAGATGAAGACGAAGTCTGCCGCCAAAAAGCGGTTCAAGATCACGGCGACCGGCAAGGTTCTCGCCGCTGCTGCTGGCAAGCGCCACGGCATGATCAAGCGTTCCAACAAGTTCATTCGCGATGCCCGCGGCACGATGGTTCTGGCTGAACCGGATGGCAAGAAGGTCATCAAGAACTACCTGCCGAACGGTCTCTGAGACCCGATCGCTGTTGGACAATTAAGGAGATCATGACATGGCACGCGTAAAACGTGGCGTAACTTCCCGCGCCAAGCACAACAAGGTATTCAAGCAGGCCAAGGGCTTCTACGGCCGCCGCAAGAACACGATCCGCGCAGCAAAGGCTGCCGTTGATCGTTCCAAGCAGTTTGCTTACCGCGACCGCAAGAACAACAAGCGCAACTTCCGCGCTCTGTGGATCCAGCGTATCAACGCTGCTGTCCGCGAATTCGGCCTGAGCTACGGCCGCTTCATCGACGGCCTGAACAAGGCTGGCATCGAAGTCGACCGTAAGGTCCTCTCCGACCTCGCCATCCATGAGCCGGCTGCTTTCGCGAAGCTCGTAGAGGCTTCGAAGAAGGCTCTTGCCTACCTCAAGGACGCAGGCACCACCAATGAGTTTGAAAGCGTGGTTAAGTAAGCCAGCGCTTCCCGACTGAAATTCAAGTATTGGGAAACCCGCGCTGGTAGGGCTGGCGCGGGTTTTTCTTTGACCGTTAGGCTGTGACGGTATCACAGCGCGACAAAAGGGCAGGAAACGGAAATATGTCCGATCTCGACAGTTTGAAGACGCAGCTTCTCGCTGATATCGCCGCCGCAGGCGACGAGCAGGCGATCGAGGCTGTGCGCGTGGCGGCCCTCGGCAAGAAGGGGTCCATCTCGGAGCTCCTGAAGACGCTCGGCACGATGACGCCGGAAGAGCGCCAGACTCGCGGTGCCGCGATCAATGCGCTGAAAAACGAGATCACCGAGGAAATCGGAACCCGCAAGACGGCGCTGAAGGACGCGGCGATCAATGCGCGGCTGAAGGCCGAGACGCTGGATGTGTCGCTCCCCGTGCGCTCCTCGCCGGCCGAACGCGGCCGTATCCATCCGATCAGCCAGATCGTCGACGAGATCACCGCGATCTTCGCCGACATGGGCTTCTCGATCGCCGAAGGTCCTGACATCGAGACCGACTATTATAACTTCACGGCTCTGAACTTCCCCGAGGGACATCCGGCCCGCGAGATGCACGACACCTTCTTCCTCCAGCCGGATGAGAATGGTGAGCGCAAGGTGCTGCGCACCCATACGTCTCCTGTTCAGGTGCGCACCATGGAGGCCCAGAAGCCGCCGATCCGCATCGTCATCCCGGGCAAGACCTATCGTCAGGACAGCGACGCCACCCATTCGCCGATGTTCCATCAGGTCGAGGGCCTCGTCATCGACAAGACGGCGAATGTCGGCCACATGCGCTGGATCCTGGAAGAATTCTGCAAGGCCTTCTTCGAGGTCGACAGCGTCACCATGCGCTTCCGCCCGTCCTTCTTCCCGTTTACCGAGCCGAGCTTCGAGGTCGATATCCAGTGTGATCGTTCCTCGGGCCCGATCGTCAAGTTCGGCGAGGGCAAGGACTGGATGGAAATCCTCGGCTGCGGCATGGTTCACCCGAATGTGCTGCGCGCCGGTGGTCTCGATCCGGACGAGTACCAGGGCTTCGCCTGGGGCATGGGCCTCGACCGCATCGCCATGTTGAAATACGGCATGCCTGATCTCCGCGACTTCTTTAACGCAGATGTCCGCTGGATGAGCCACTACGGCTTCCGCCCGCTCGACGTGCCGACCCTGTTTGGTGGTTTGAGCAGCTGATCGGCAAGTGACCGCCCCGGCAGCCCCGGGGCGGTTTGACGGACGGGCGGCAGGGCCGCCGGTCCGGGTGAATGAAGGCAAATGCGACGTGATTGAACATCTCGACAACATGCGCCCGGTCGATCTGCTTTGCGATGACGATCTGCTGCATGTGGAACTGACGGACGGTCGTATCGTCAGTGTCCCGGTCTGGTGGTACCCGCCCCTGCAGGAGGCGCTGCCGGTGGAGCGGAACAATGTGGAATTCATGCCGTCGAGCATTCACTGGCCCGACATCGATCTCGATGTGACGGTGGTCAGCATGCTCCTCGGAAGACAAGCGTCAGGCGCGCGACCGCTGGACGCTTCGGGCAAGATGCGGATGGGAACGAGACAATGAAATTCACACTCTCCTGGCTGAAGGATCACCTGGAAACCGACGCTTCGCTCGAGCAAATCTGCGAGCGGCTGACCGCCATCGGCCTTGAGGTCGAGGACGTCGACGACAAGGCAGCTTACAAGCCCTTCGTCATCGCCAAGATCCTCACGGCCGAGAAGCATCCGGAGGCCGATCGCCTGAAGGTCCTCACCGTCGATGCCGGCGACGGCAAGCCGGTCCAGATCGTCTGCGGCGCGCCGAATGCCCGCGCCGGCATGGTCGGCGCACTTGCGCGTCCGGGCACCTATGTTCCCGGCATCGATGTGACGCTGGCGGTCGGCAAGATCCGCGGTGTCGAAAGCCATGGCATGATGTGCTCCGAAAAGGAGCTCGAACATTTCCGAAGATCACAACGGCATCATCGACCTGCCCGAGGATGCGCCTGTTGGCGCCTCGTTTGCATCTTACGCCGGCCTCGACGATCCGGTCATCGAGATCAACCTGACGCCGAACCGTCCGGACTGCACGAGCGTCTTCGGCATCGCGCGGGATCTGGCCGCTTCCGGTCTTGGCACGCTCAAGACCCCGAAGGCGCCCGCCTTCAAGGTCGAAGGCGAGACTCCGCATCAGGTGAAGCTCGAGCTCGAAGAGCATCTCTGCCCGGGCTTTGCCTATCGCCTTGTGCGCGGTGTGAAGAACGGTCCGAGCCCGAAGTGGATGCAGCAGCGTCTGCTGTCGATCGGCCTGCGTCCGATCTCGGCGCTGGTCGACGTCACCAACTACATGACCTTCGACCAGGGCCGTCCGATGCATGTCTTCGACGCCGATAAGGTCAAGGGGACGCTGGTCGTCCGTCGGGCGAAGGAGGGCGAAGAGATCCTCGCGCTCGATACGCGCACCTATAAACTGAACCCGAACAATGTCGTCATCGCTGACGACAATGGCCCGGAATCCATCGGCGGCATCATGGGCGGCGAGCATTCGGGCTGCGACGAGAACACCGTGAATGTCCTGATCGAATCCGCGCTCTGGGACCCGATCAACATCGCCAAGACCGGCCGCGCCCATGGCATCATCACCGATGCACGCTATCGCTTCGAGCGTGGCGTCGACCCGGAATACATGATCCCGGGACTGGAGCGCACGACCGAGCTGGTACTCGAGATGTGTGGTGGCACGGCAGCAGTAGCCAAGGTCGAGGGCTATAAGGGTCATCAGAAAAAGGTGGTCGATTTCCCCTATTCGGAAGTCAAGCGCCTGACGGGTCTGACCGTTTCCAACGAGGAATCGCGCCAGATCCTGACCGCCCTCGGCTTCGAGATCCTGTCGGGCGACGAGACCTCAGCCAAGGTCTCCGTCCCCTCCTGGCGTCCTGATGTCGACGGCAAGGCCGATCTCGTCGAAGAGGTCATGCGCATGCAAGGCGTCGACAAGATCAAGCCTGAGCCGCTGCCGCCGACCGGTTCGGTCAATGGCAAGATCCTGACCACGCTGCAGATCCGCACGCGCTCGGCCCGCCGGGCGCTTGCCTCGCGCGGCATGCTGGAAGCCGTCACCTGGTCCTTCATCTCGGCTGAGCATGCCAAGCTCTTCGGCGGTGGCAGCGAGAAGCTGAAGCTGGTCAATCCGATTGCAGCTGACATGTCGGACATGCGGCCCTCGCTTCTGCCGGGCCTGCTGACAGCGGCCCAGCGCAATGCCGACCGTGGCTTTGGCGATTTGGCGATCTTCGAAGTCTCCGGCACCTATGAAGGCGACATGCCCGAGACCCAGCGCCGTGTTGCCGGTGGCGTGCGCCGTGGCACGGCCTCGATTGCCGGTGCTGGCCGCATGTGGTCGAATGGGGCCAAGGGCGGCGGCAAGCCGGTCGATGTTTTCGACGCCAAGGCTGATGCGCTCGCCGTGCTCGAAGCCTGCGGCATTCCGATGAGCAATGTCCAGATCGAGCAGGGTGGCCCTGAATGGTATCACCCAGGCCGGTCCGGCACGATCAAGGCCGGCCCTAAGGTCATCCTCGGCACCTTCGGTGAATTCCACCCGAAGACGCTGGAAGCGCTCGACGTGTCCGGCACGCTGTGCGGCTTCGAAATCTATGTCGATGCTCTGCCGGAGCCGAAGAAGAAGGCGACCCGCACCAAGCCGGCGCTCGAGCTCTCGGCCTTCCAGATGGTAAAGCGCGACTTCGCCTTCGTCGTCGAAAAGGCGGTTGAAGCCGATGCGATCATCAAGGCGGCGACAAGCGCCGACCGCAAGCTGATCTCGGGCGTCAATGTCTTCGATATCTTCGAAGGCGCATCCGTCGGCGAGGGCAAGAAGTCGGTGGCGATCGAGGTCCTGATCCAGCCGACCGACAAGACCCTGACCGACGAGGATTTCGATGCGCTGACGAAGAAGATCGTCGGCAATGTTGAAAAGTCCACGGGCGGAACGCTGCGCGCCTGACCTTACTGGCGAGCGGACCTGGTCCGCTTGCGATGAGACAAAGAAAAAGCCCTTTCCCTGCATGTCAGGGAAAGGGCTTGTTGATGTGTACCCGATGGTCATGGACCGTCGGGAAGGTCAGGCCTCGTCATCGTGCCTCAGAGGCTGACGCGACGGCCTTCCTTGTCGGCCGACTTGCGGTCGTCGCCGTGCTTGGCAAGGATCGCCTTGGCGTCTTCGACCGAGATGCGGTGCTTCTTGGCAAAGGGAATGGGCTCATAGCCCTTGGTATTGTCGTCTGCCATGCTGGTCTCCAATTCTGGAAATGCCCCGGCAGGATGCCGGAGCCTGGAATGTCGCGGTAAACGGGGAAGAAAAGCTCGCATGTGGCGAGCGGATGCGACGCGTGCGAAGGGCGTCGCTGATATCCCTTATGTGGGGATAAGAGACCGAAAGCTCAATACTTCTTCTTGCGCAGCGTCTTGTTGCCCTTCGGCCCGGAATAAACGGGCGTGCGGTCGCGGTTTTCCGCCTGCAATTGCCGCCACCGCTCAAGACGGGCAGGCTCGAGCGTGCCGTCCTTGATTGCCGCTTGCACGGCGCAACCCTTTTCGTGCGAATGGCTGCAATCGCGAAACTTGCAATGCGGCACAAGCTCGGTGATTTCGGCAAACAGCGTGTCGATACCGTCAGTGATGTCGCTGACATAGAGCGTGCGTATGCCGGGCGTATCGATCACCCAGCCGCCACTCGCCATGGAATGCAGGGAGCGCGCTGTCGTCGTGTGTCGACCCTTGGCATCATGTTCGCGGATCGCGCCGGTCTTCTGAGCCGTTTCAGTGCCGTGACCGGCGAGCGTATTCACCAGCGTCGATTTACCCACACCAGACGAGCCGACCAGCGCGACGGTCTGGCCGGGGCCGCACCAGGGCATCAGGGGATCGACAGCTTCCGGCGAGCGGGCGTTGACGATGACGACGGGAAGATCGCGCTGTAGGCCTTGTGCCTCATCTGCGTAGACGGAGGCATTGTCGACCGTATCGGCCTTGGTCAGCACGATGACAGGCCGCGTACCCGCCTCGTTTGCCATGACCAGATAGCGTTCCAGCCGGGCGGCGTTGAAATCCGCATTGCAGGAGGTGACGATGAACAGCGTGTCGATATTGGCGGCGGCAAGCTGCTGACCGAAGGCGCCTTCCGTGCGACGCTGCAGGACGGTCTGTCGATCCAGGCGACGCACGAGCAGACCGGTATAGGGTGCGGCGAGAACCCAGTCGCCCACGGCAAAATCCGCCGTGTTGCTGTTGGGCGGAAGCTCGATCTCCGCGGGGCCCGTCGCATCGATCGCCTCCAAACGGTCGCGATGCACCGAGGAGATGCGGCGTACCAGGAGCTCGGCCTCCTCGGCCGTCACCTGCTCGGCGAAGAAAGCGCTGAAGCCGAGCCGGGCAAGGGCGGCGGTATCGTTGAGGCCGGTCAAGGGCGGATCACCGGGGTGAGACGTAAAGCCATGGGCACTTTCAGCGTTGCGATCGGATACTCGTGCTTCTCATAGCGCAGAAACGCTTCGCTGACGCGCGAAATCGACCGCGCCGTCCGTCGCAGTTGCCGGAATGCGATCAGGCCTTGAGATCCGCCGGCTCGACAGCGGGTAGGGGCTGGCGGCGCGGCAGCCGCGCAAACATGACCGCATTGCCGGCGAGCGTCAGTGCAAGACCCACCATCGCGAGCGGCGTGAAGTGATAGCCCTCGTAGAGGCTCGACAGCGTCAGCGCGACGACCGGGAAGAGCACCGTGGCATAGGCGGCCTTCTGCGAGCCGATGCGCGAGACCAGCATCAGATAGGTGGTGAAGCCAACGACCGAGCCGATGACCGAGAGATAGACGAGGGCGGCGAGATAGGTCTGGTTTGGCGGCAGCACGATCGGCGTGCCGGTGATGCCGATCAGGGCAAGAAGCGCGATCGAGCCGTAGCTCATGCCCCAGGCATTGGCGGTGACGGGCGCAATGCCTTCCGCGCTGTTGCGGCGGGATGCCATGTTGCCGAAGGAAAAGAACAGCGTGCCGAGCGCCGAAAGCCCGATGCCTTTCCAGCTGTCCGGATTGACGGCGATGAAGATCTCAGGGCCGAAAAGCAGCGCAAGCCCGGTGGCGCCGAGACCGGCTGCGACCAGCGTGCGTGGCTTGATCACATCACCGAAGAAGAGCCGGGCATTGACGGCGTTGTAGACCGTGGCGAGCGAGAAGACGACGGAGATCAGGCCCGAGGGGACATAGCTTGCCGCGTGATAGAAGCAGAGGAAGTTGCAGCAGAAGAGCGACAGCGCCTGGACGAGGATGAAAGGTTGCTGCTTCAGCGTCGGCACTTTCAGGCGACCTGTGAGCGCCAGCACGCCGACCAGCACGAGGGCGGCAAGGGCGAAGCGATAGAAGACCGAGACCAGCACGGGCACCGGCCCGATCTGCAGCGCGATCGCAATCCAGGTCGTGCCCCAGATCAGCACGGTCGAGGAGAAGAGAAGGAGATTGGTCATGGGATATGCCTCGCTTTCGAAAGGCAGGTAACGCCTGAGATGACCCATGTTCTTGCACGATCTTGCGGTGTTCTTGGCCAAGGCGACCACGCTTGTCCGATTGGTGATGGCGCAGCGCGGGAAGCGCGCTAGTATGCGAGGCGATCTCTTGAAGGCCACCCATGCTGCACACCGCCACCGTTTTCGGCTCCCTGTCCGCCTCGTCCCGTGCCGAGCGTGGGGAAACCCTCGACCTTGGCGAGGGGCGGGCCAGTGCGATCTGGCGCAACAGCCATGACCGCATGCGCTACGAGCGGACCGACGGACATACCTTCAGCTGTTACCTGCGCGGCGGCGACGGCACGCGGCGGATCGATGCCGGCAGCATCGCCGGCTGGCCGGGCGCGCTCTGCATCATGCCGCAGGGGGCCTCGTCGGAATGGGAGATCACCGACAACTTCGAATTCGTGCATCTCTATGTCGCCGACGACGAGCTGCGCCGCCTCTTTGCCGAGGCCTTCGATCGGGACGCGCGGCTGATGCTTCTGCCCGAAGCGACTTTCGACGAGGCGCCACGATTGGCAGAGGCGCTGGCGCATCTGGCCACTGCCACGCAAAGCGACAACCGGCTGCTCGCCGAACAGGCGATCGTGTCGGCGGTCGAACAGCTTTTTGCCGACCCGCGTTACGGCGGCGAGCGGCGTCCGGTGCTGCGCGGCGGTCTGGCGCCCGTCCTGCGGCGGCGCCTCGTCGAGCATATCGAGGCGAACCTCGACCAGACGATCTCGCTCAAGGATCTGGCGAAGCTGGCTGACTTGAGCGAATTCCATCTGCAGCGGATGTTTCGGCAAAGCTGCGGCGTCTCCCCGCATGACTTCATTCTCAACCGCCGCATCGAGCGCGCCCGGCGCATGCTTGACGGCACTGACCCGATTGCCCAGATCGCCATGGCTTGCGGTTTCAGCAGCCAGAGCCATCTGACGCGGATGTTCAAGGCGGTGACCGGCACGACGCCGTCGGCCTATCGCCGGGCTGTCAGCGGCTGATTATCCCATGGCCTTCAGCGTCCGTTCCAGTACCCGAAACGGGCGTGCATTGCCCATATGCGCGACGTTGAAGCGCATGAAGCTGTCTGCCGAGAGCGAGGGGCTGAAGACATTGCCGGGCGCCAGCACCACGCCCTGGGGCAAGGCGCCCTGGGCGAGTGCGGTGGAACTCACGCCATCGGGCATCCGACACCAGAGATAGGGGCCGCCACGGGGCATGAGAACCGGCGCGATGCCGAGGTCGCCGAGACGGGTTGCCGTCGCGCGCCGCTCGGTGTCGAGGCGGCGATGCAGCTGATCGAGATGTTTGCGATAGCCGCCGCTTGCGAGCACGCCGTGGATCGCCTCGGTCGCGACCTGGCTCGGTCCGCCGAACTGGATCGCAACCTGCAGGTCGGTCAAGAGACGGATGCGCTCGGGATCGGCCGCGATGAAGCCGGTGCGCAGCGAGGCGGAAATGGTCTTGGAAAAACTGCCGATGCGGATGACCCGGGAAAGCCCGTCGAGCGTGGCGAGCGTGATTGCCGGCTCCGGCTCGAAGTCCGCGAATATGTCGTCCTCCACGACCAGCATATCCGCACGCGCGATGATGCCGAGCAGTTGGAAGGCGATCTGCGGCGAGAGCGTCGCGCCGGTCGGATTGTGCAGGCCGGAATTGGTGAGATAGAGGCGTGGCGCCTCGCGTGTCACGGCGGCTTCGAAGGCAGCAATGTCGGGGCCGTTTTCCGTATAGGGCACGGGGATTGCGACCGCCTGATGGGCCCGCAGCAGCGTCTGGAAATTGAAGTAGCAGGGATCATCGACGATGACGCGGTCGCCGGGACGGAGCAGCAGTCGGCAGACGAGATCGAGCGCCTGGGTGGCAGAACCCGCAAGCAGGACCTGATCCTCGGACAGCGTGATCGACTGCTGACGCAGCCGCGTTTCGACGAAACGCCGGAGGCCAGCGCTGCCGCGCGAGGGACCGTAATCGGTGGTGAGGCTGGTCGCCTGGCGCAGTACATTGCGCATGCCGGCATGCAGGAGGGCCGTCGGCATCCAGTCCGGCGGCAGCCAGCCACAGCCGGGCTTCGATGTGCCGGGATCGGCGTCGAGCGCCTGGCGTGCCACCCAGAAGGGATCGACTTCCGGCGCCCGGGGTGGCTCCAGCCGGACGAGGGGTGCCGGCGTACGACCGGCCTCCGTGACGAAGAAGCCCGAACCGGGGCGCGGGCGGATCAGCCCTTCGGCAGACAGCCGGTCATAGGCTTCGACGACGGTGGAGGGCGACACCGAAAGCTCCGCAGCCAGCCGACGGATCGAGGGCAGCCGGTCATTGGGCACGAGCTGGCCCGCGCCGATGCGCCCGCGAATATCGGCCATGACTTGCGCCGTCCTTGAGGTCGGCAGTTCCGGTGGTTGAACGCGCTCGTTCATCTGTATGGCCTTTGTTAGCAGTACGGTTTGGCAAGATTGTATCGCTCCGTCTCTGGATGCGCCAGCCCCTCCGCGCGACAAGGGCGGACAGACAAATGGAGACGAGAATGGCGATTTCTTGGAAAGCCTGGGCCAGCGGTTTCATCGGCGTGCTGATCTTCAGTGGCTCGCTGCCGGCAACGCGGGTCGGATTGGCCGATTTTGCCCCGCTCTTTTTGACCTCGGCGCGGGCCGTGATCGCGGCGGGGCTGGGCGCTGTGCTTCTTGTCGCGCTCAGGGAAAAGCGCCCTTTGCGCAGCGATCTCTTGCCGCTCGCCGTCGTGGCCCTCGGCGTCGTTGTCGGCTTTCCCCTGCTAACGGCGCTGGCGCTGCAGAGCATCACCTCGGCGCAGTCGATCGTGTTTATTGGTCTGCTGCCGCTCTGCACGGCGCTGTTCGGCGTGTTGCGCGCCGGCGAGCGCCCATCTGCCGTGTTCTGGATGTTTTCCGTAACAGGGGCGGCACTCGTTGCGGGCTTTGCGCTGTCGACGACGGCGGACATGGCGGTGCAAGGTGCGGTGCTGATGATCGCCGCCGTCCTCGCCTGTGGCCTGGGGTATGCCGAAGGCGCGTGCCTGTCGCGGCGGCTGGGCGGCTGGCAGGTGATCAGCTGGGCGCTGGTTCTCTCGCTGCCGGTGATGCTGCCGCTCGCGCTTTGGACCTTGCCGGAGGATCTTGGCGCCGTTTCGACATCCGGCTGGTTGGCCCTCGCTTACGTCTCGCTGTTCAGCATGATGATCGGCTTCATCTTCTGGTATCGTGGCCTGGCGCTGGGCGGCATTGCCTCGGTCGGTCAGCTACAGCTGCTGCAGCCCTTTCTCGGCTTCGTTCTGGCGGCAGGGCTGCTGCATGAGAAGGTGAGCTTTCCCATGCTGGCGACAGCCCTGCTCGTGGTGCTCTGCGTGGCGGGCAGCCGGCGCTTTGCGTGAGGGTGTCTTAGCGTCCTGACATCTTGGCCATCGCCTCGCCATAGCGGGCGCCGGCCACCTTGTCGGGCGAGACGACCGAGGACAACGCGGCGAGATCCTCCGATGAAAGCGCGATCCCTACAGCATCGATATTGCTATCGAGATTGGCGATCTTCGTTGTACCGGGGATCGGCACGATGAAATCGCCCTGGGCGAGGACCCAGGCGAGCGCAAGCTGACCGGGGGTAACGCCCTTTTGGGTAGCCATCTCTTGAAGCGCCGTGACCAGCGCCAGATTGGCGTCGAAATTCTCCTGATCGAAGCGCGGCAGGCCCCGGCGGAAATCGTCCTTGCCGAGCTTGGAGAGGTCCTTGAGGGCTCCGGTCAGCATGCCGCGACCAAGCGGCGAGAAGGGCACGAAGCCGATGCCGAGCTCACGGCAGGTCTCGAGCACGCCATTGGTTTCGGGATCGCGGGTCCAGAGGGAATATTCGCTCTGGATGGCGGAGATCGGATGCACGGCATGGGCCCGGCGCAGCGTGGCGGCACTTGCCTCCGAGAGGCCCAGCGCCTTGACCTTGCCCTCTTTCACGAGCTCGGCCATCGCGCCGACGGTCTCCTCGATCGCAACATCAGGGTCGACGCGGTGTTGGTAGAGCAGGTCGATGACCTCGACGCCCAGCCGTTTTAGGGAGGCCTCGGCGACGGCGCGCAGATGTTCGGGCCGGCTGTCGAGGCCCGAGGGTCGCGCGGCCTTCGCCTCGTCGCCCACGGTGAAGCCGAATTTGGTAGCGATCACCACCTTGTCGCGATGCTGCTTCAGGCCCTTGCCGACAAGGATCTCGTTGGTAAAGGGACCATAGACCTCCGCCGTATCGAAGAAGGTCACGCCACGTTCGACCGCATGGTCGAACAGCTTCTGCGCCGTCGCTTCGTCGATATTGGTGCCATAGGCATGGCTCATGCCCATGCAACCGAGGCCAATGGCCGATGTGGTGAGGGTGCCGAGTTTGCGGGTCTTCATGATCATGCTCCGGCTTGGTTGAGTTGGTCCATTTGGGCTTTCGTAAGCTCCAGCTTGCCGGCGGCGATCAGGCTGTCCAGCTGGCGCAGACTGGTGGCCGACGCGATCGGGGCGGTCACCCCGGGCTGCGCCGCGACCCACGCAATCGCGACGGTCGCCGGGCTGGTGCCGGTTTCGGCGGCCACCTGGTCGAGTGCGCCGAGTATACGGAAGCCGCGCGTATTGAGATAGGGCTCCATGTCCTCGCCGCGCGCCTTGCCTTCGGTATCGGCCGCGCTGCGATATTTGCCGGTGAGGAAACCGGAGGCGAGCGCGTAGTAGGTGATCACGCCGATCTCTTCGCGCTGGCAAAGCTCTGCGAGATCCCCCTCGAATTTCGATCGGGTGTAGAGATTGTATTCCGGCTGGATGACATCGTAGCGCCCGACGCCGACCTTGGCTGCCGCATCGAAGGTCGCTTGCAGCTGTTCGGCATCGAGGTTCGAACAGCCGATCGCCCGCACCTTGCCGGCATCCTTGAGTCTGGCAAAGGCGGCAAGGCTCTCCTCGTCGTCCGTTTCGGCATCCGGCCAATGGGCGAGATAGAGGTCGATATAGTCGGTCTGCAGCCGGCGCAGCGAATCTTCAACGGCCTCTGCAATACGACGGGCGCTGAGACCTCGCTTCTTGCCGCCGAGATCGGCGCCGACCTTCGTGACGATGACGGCATCTTCACGTCTGACGCCACCCCGCTTGAGCCAGTTGCCGATGATGGTCTCGCTCTCTCCGCCGACATTGCCGTCTGCCCAGAGCGAATACATGTCGGCCGTGTCGATCGTGTTGAGGCCTGCTTCGAAGAAGCGGTCGAGAATGTCGAAAGACGTCTTCTCGTCGGCCGTCCAGCCGAAGACATTGCCGCCGAGCACGACGGGAGCGATTGAAAGGCCGGTGCGGCCGAGAGCACGTTTCTGCATGGAAAGCCTCGGAGAGAATGGAAGCGCCGATGTTGCGCGACGCTAGCAAGCGTCCCGCACGGGCACCATTGAAAAGCGTTGATCGGGTCTGAAGCGCATTTGGTGAAGTCTCTGCGCCGCTCTCGATATGGATCATCCGTTGAGGCTTTCCAGTACCGACGCGGCTTTCTCGGTGAAGGCGATCGTGCCATCGCCGGTTGCCTGAACGGCGTTGCGCCCTGCCGGTGCTTCGCCTAATGTCCGCCGGTCATTTTTCAGGGAGGATAAAGATGTTGCGTTTTGGAATTCTGTCGACGGCCAAGATCGGTCGCGAACTTGTGGTGCCGGCGATCCAGGATGCCGAAAACGCCGTGGTGACGGCAATTGCCAGCCGCGATCTGGCGCGCGCCCGCGAGATGGCCGACCGTTTCTCGGTGCCGCATGCCTTCGGCTCCTACGAGGAAATGCTCGCCTCCGACGTCATCGATTCCGTCTACATCCCGCTGCCGACGAGCCAGCATGTCGAATGGGCGATCAAGGCGGCGGATGCCGGCAAGCACGTGCTCTGCGAAAAGCCGATCGCGCTGAAGGCAGCCGAGATCGACGCGATCATCGCGGCGCGCGAGCGCAACAAGGTCGTGATTTCGGAAGCCTATATGGTGACTTACGCCCCCGTCTGGCTGAAGGTCCGTGAACTTCTGAGCCAGGGCGCCATCGGCACCCTGAAGATGGTCCAGGGCTCCTTCACCTATTTCAACCGCGACCCCGGCAACATGCGCAACATTCCCGAACTCGGCGGCGGCGCGCTGCCGGATATCGGCGTCTATCCGACGATGACCACCCGCTTCGTCACGGGCAAGGAACCGGTCCGGGTGCAATCGACCATCGAGCGTGATCCGGAATTCGGCACGGACATCTATTCAAGCGTCAAGGCCGACTTCGGTGACTTCGAACTGAATTTCTACGTCGCGACCCAGATGGCCAACCGCCAGCTGATGGTCTTCCACGGCACGGATGGCTTCATCGAGGTGAAGTCGCCGTTCAACGCCGACCGCTGGGGTGCGGAAGAGGTGGAACTCACCAACCGCAGCCATAATGTCTCGCAGATCTTCCGCTTCCCCGACAGCCGCCAATACAAGCTGGAGGCGGAAGCCTTTGCCCGCGCTGTTGCCGGAACGACGGGTGAGGTCGTTACGCTGGAAAGCTCGAAGGCAAACCAGAAGCTGATCGACGCGATTTACCGCGCCGCGGAAAAGGACGGCTGGGAAACGGTGTAAGCGGCGGCTTTCGCTTTAACGGCGAAAGACGTAGCGGGAGTACCCGAAGAAGCTGAACAGCATCGCCGCGATGGAAGCAAAGACCAGCGCGGCGTAAGGGCTCAGCAGCGGCGCGCCGATGAGAAGCAGGGCATAGACCCCGTAATTTATCAGCGACGTCACCACGCCGATGAAGCCGTAACGGAAGCCCTCGGCCACCAGCGTGCGCTTCGACGCACCGAAGGTGAAGGTCCGGTTGAGCAGCCAGGTCGTGGCCATCGCAACCGCGATCGCAACGATGCGGGCGGGAAGCGGCCCGATCGGCGTGAAGCTCAGGAAGAGCCAGAGCACGGCGGCGTCGACGACGAAGCCGGTCCCGCCGACAAGCACGAAGCGCAGGAACTTCTTCATGCCGCGCGGGACGACCGGCCCTTTTCCGTCGTCTTCGGCGAACGTTCGCGGCGCGCAGTCTCACGCTCTGCCAGCGGTTCGCCGACCGTCTTCGAGGTGTTGAGAGCGGGCAGGGTCAGGTAATGGATACGCAGCTGCTCTGCCCGAGATCGCGCGACCGAATCCAGGATGAGCGCGGCTGTGAACGACAGGAATGACATCATCATCAGCGCCATTGCGCCAATCCAGGTCGGCATGCGCGAGACGAGGCCGGTCGTGAAGAATTCGTAGAGAACGGGTGCCATCGCAGCGAGGCTGACGCCCATCAGGCCGGCCGCGATCAGTCCGAAAAAGGCGAAGGGACGCGTTTCCTTCATCAGCATGGCGAACATCCAGAGGATCTTGAAGCCATCCTTGAAGGTCGAAAGTTTTGAATGCGAACCTTCCGGACGGCGGCCGTAGTCCAGCTCGATTTCGCAGACCGGCAGTTTCAGTCGTGACGCATGCACCGACATTTCCGTCTCGATCTCGAAGCCGGCGGAAACGGCCGGGAAGCTCTTTACATAACGGCGCGAAAAGGCGCGGTAGCCGGAGAGGATATCGGTGAAATCATTGCCGAACAGCACGCGGTAAAGCTGGTTGAACAGGCGGTTGCCGAAGGCATGGCCCTGGCGACCGGCATCGTCGTGGACCCCGCGGCGCGTGCCGACAACCATGTCGGCGCGTTCGGTGATCAGCGTGCGGATCAGCTCCTCGGCGTCTGCGGGACCATAGGTCCCGTCGCCGTCGGCCATGATGTAGATATCGGCATCGATGTCGCAGAACATGCGGCGCACGACATGGCCCTTGCCCTGGCGGCGTTCGCGCACGACGGTGGCGCCTGCCAGCATGGCCTTCAGCGCCGTGCTGTCGGTCGAGTTGTTGTCATAGACATAGATTTTTGCCTCGGGCAGCGCCGCGCGGAAATCGCGGACGACCTCGCCGATTGTGGCTGCCTCGTTGTAGCACGGCAGGAGGACGGCGATGTCGAGGGAGGGGGTGGCCGAACGGCTCATGGTAACCTGCTCTAAGCGCTGGGGTTCGCGCAGCCTGCGGGCTGCCTTCCGTTTTACTATTTCTTGAGAAGGTTAAGGCTAGGTTTCGGGCAAGATCAGTCTTTGAAATATGATCCGTCGATCCACCCGCAGACGGGAGAGATCCTCGCGGATAGGGAGGTTTGACGAAGCATGGCCGAGATCACCCTGCCGGACGCATCGCGATCGTCTGCCGCGCGCCCGCTCCTCGTCTGGACGCTGGTCTACGGCCTTGCCACGATGGTCGTGATTGCGCTGCTCAATCTGCCGGCGATGACCGATTATGTCGGCGCGGACAATGACGACGTGATGCGCCTGGTTCAGGTGCGTGATCTCCTTGCCGGCCAGTCCTGGTTCGACATGACGCAGTACCGTCTGGGTCTGGACGGCGGCACGCTGATGCACTGGTCGCGCCTGATCGACCTGCCGATTGCATCGCTCATCCTGCTTTTCTCGCAGATCGTGCCGATGGAGCAGGCCGAGGCGCTGGCGCTGCTCGTCTGGCCCTTGTTCCTCATTCTGCCTCTGATGGGGGCAATTGCCGTCGCCGCCCGCCGCATCGGCGACGAGGTGACCCTGCATGTCGCATTGCTGCTGACCTCTGTCTTCGTCATCACCAGCAATCGCTTTCTGCCCGGGTCGATCGATCACCATAACGTCCAGCTCGTGCTGGTCGGCACCATCGCCGCCGGTCTGCTCGATCCCGCGCGCGGGACGGGCAGCCATGCTCTGGCCGGCTTCGCCGCAGCGCTTGCGATTGCGATCGGCGCGGAAACCACGCCGCTCGTCGCAACCGTCTGTGCGACGGTCGGCATTCTCTGGGCCATCGAGGGTGTGGCCTATGCAAGGGCGGCCCGCGCCTTCTCTCTGACGCTTGTCGTCAGCCTGTCGGCCATGTTCTTCGCGACGGTCCCGCCGGTTCACTATGCGATGGTCACCTGCGACAGCCTTTCGGTCGGTTTCTACGCCGTGGTCGGTATCGGCGCGGCCTCACTCTTCATCGCCACGCAGCTGCCGGGCATGCAGGACCGCCGCCATCGCATCGCCGCAATCGGTGTCACCGGCATGCTGGTGACGCTGGGTACAGTCATCATTGCTCCGCAATGCCTGCAAAATCCGCTGAATCGAGCTCGATCCGCTGCTGCACACGCTCTGGCTTTCCGGCGTCATCGAAGCACAGTCCTTCCTCGATCAGCTGGGCAGGGAACCTGCGGCCTTTGGTGGCTTCTATGCGGTCGCTTTTTTTGCCATTGGCGTCTGTATCTTCCGCATCGTCAACGGCGATCGTGTCCGCGCCCATGCCATCATGCTCGGCCTCATTACCGTCTCCTTCCTGATCGCCCTGATCCAGGTGCGCGGCGCAATCTTCGCCAATCTCCTGACCATTGCGCCGCTGGCACTGCTGATCGGCGAACTCCGTCTCAAGGCGCGCGAAGAGCCGCCGCAGCTTGGCGCGGGCCTGCTGTTTGCACTCGCGGCCTTTCTGTCGGTGCCCAGCGCCTGGTCCCTCTTCGGTGTGCTGTTCGTCGAGGGCACGGCCGGCGTGATGAACCGAATGAAGGGGCTTTCCGAAACGTCAGGCGGACAGGCAGAGAGCAGGCCTGCCTGCGATGCACCCGCCGGCTTCGCCGCCCTGAATCGTCTGCCGGACGGCGTCGTCGTGGCCGCCGCCGATCTCGGTCCGGAAATCCTACGTTTCACCCGTCACCGGGCGCTCGCAGGACCCTACCACCGCAACGAGGGCGGCATGTTGACGGAACTGCATGTCGGGCTTGCCAAGCCGGACGAGGCAGCCGCCTTCCTGCGCGGATCGGGCGCGACCATTCTGGTGTTCTGCCCCGAGCTGTTCCAGACCAAGAATATTGCCACGACCAAGGCCGATGGCCTCTATGCCGGCATGCTGAAGGGTGAAATTCCCTCCTATCTCCGGCCCGTGCCCGTGGAAGGCCCCTCCGGGATGCAGATCTACCGTGTCGAACTGCCCTGAGGGAAAGCGGCTGATGACCCACTCCTCGGGCTGAACTTGCCGCCGTTTTCCGCTAGGGAAGGGCATGAGCAATTTCTTCGACACCGATTCGCCGACGAACCTCACCGAGTTTTCCGTTTCGGAACTCTCGGGCTCGATCAAGCGCACCATCGAGACCTCCTTCGATCACGTGCGGGTGCGCGGCGAAATTTCCGGCTATCGCGGGCCGCATTCCTCCGGACATGCCTATTTCAGCCTGAAGGACGACAAGGCGCGTATCGATGCAGTGATCTGGAAGGGCTCCTTTTCCAAGCTGAAATATCGCCCGGAAGAGGGCATGGAGGTGATCGCCACCGGCAAGGTCACGACCTTCCCCGGTTCGTCGAAATACCAGATCGTCATCGAGCAGATGGAGCCTGCGGGTGCCGGCGCGCTGATGGCGCTGATCGAGGAGCGTAAGCGCCGCTTTACCGCCGAAGGCCTGTTCGACCCCGCCCGCAAGCAGCTCCTGCCCTTCCTGCCCAAGGTGATCGGCGTTGTGACCTCGCCGACCGGTGCTGTCATCCGCGATATCCTGCACCGCATCTCTGACCGTTTTCCGGTGCATGTGCTGGTCTGGCCCGTCAAGGTTCAGGGTGAAGGCTCCGGCGACGAGGTTGCCAATGCGATTCAGGGCTTCAACGCGCTGCAGCATGGCGGAGCGATTCCGCGGCCGGACGTGCTGATCGTCGCCCGCGGGGGCGGTAGCCTCGAGGATCTCTGGAGCTTCAATGACGAGGCGGTGGTGCGCGCGGCCGCAGCCAGCACCATTCCGCTGATCTCGGCCGTTGGTCACGAGACCGACTGGACGTTGATCGACTACGCCGCCGATGTGCGTGCGCCGACGCCGACCGGGGCTGCCGAAATGGCCGTGCCCGTAAAGGCGGATCTGGAGGCTCAGGTGGCAACCCTTGGTGCCCGCCTGTCCGGCGCGATGAACCGCCAGATGGACAATCGTCGCCAGAACCTGCGCAGTCTGGTGCGGGCCCTGCCCTCGCTTGACCAGCTGCTGGCCCTGCCGCGACGTCGCTTCGACGAGGCAGCTGCGGGTCTCGGACGCAGCCTCGAACTCAACACCATGAACAAGCGCCGCAGCTTCGAGCGCGCGGCGGCGAAACTTTCGCCCGACATGCTGGCGCGCCGGCTGGTGGAACGTAAGCAGAAACTCACGGAAAATGCGGTGCGGGCCGAGCGCGTTATCGAGCGGCTGATCGAGCGCAACAAGGCGCGGCTCGGGCGTTTCGATGCGACGCTGACGGCAGTCCCGGCGCGGCTGAAGGCGATGACCGAGCGCTCGAAGGACAGGCTGGAAAGCCTTGGTCGCCGTGCCGACAGCGCCGTTGTCAACGACCTCCGCCGCGCCCGTCAGTCGCTGGTTTCGCAGGACCGTGTGCTGCAGTCTCTGTCCTACAAGAACGTGCTTGCCCGCGGTTATGCCGTGATCCGCGACGAGCATGATCGCCCGGTTTCGCGCGCCGATGGACTGGCCCACGGCCAAGCGATCGCGATCGAATTTGCCGATGGCCGCGTGGCTGCTGTGGCCGGCGAGGGTGTCTCGCCGCCGGAACCATCGATGCCGCAGCCGGCGCGCGCCGCGAGCATCTCCAAGCCCCAGCGCAAGAGCGAACCGCCGGCCGGTCAGGGAAGTCTGTTCTGATGGCCCAGCACTTCCTCGTCGTTCTCGCCCATCCCTTGCCGGAGAGTTTTGCCGCTTCCGCTGCGAGAACAGTGGTCGAGGCGCTGGAAGGACAAGGCCATACGGTGGATATGCTCGACCTCTATGCCGAGGATTTCGATCCCCGGCTTTCCGCCGCCGAGCGCGCCGCCTACATGGAGCCGGGCTATCGGGCGGCCGACGACGTCGCGGGCATCGTGGCCCGGCTGAAGGCGGCCGATGGCCTCGTGCTCGTCTTTCCGCAATGGTGGTTCAACCTGCCGGCGATCATGAAGGGCTTCATTGATCGCATCTTCGTGCCCGGCGTGGCCTTCGAACATGACAAGGCCGGCGGACGCATCGTGCCGCTGATGACCCATATCCGCAGCTTCTGGGTTGTGACCTCGACCGGCTCGCCCTGGTGGGTGGTGCATTTCTACATGGGCAATCCGGTCAAGCGCATCCTGAAGCGCGGCGTGGCGGCCTTCTGCGCCAAGTCCGTCGATTTCCGCATGCTTTCGCTGCACGACATGGACCGTGCGACGGAGGACAAGCGCAAGCGCTTCCTGGCCAGGGTCAGGGCGGCGATAAGTGCCGTCTGATACAGGCGCCGACGCTGCGGTTGCATCGACGGAAATTGCACTTTTGATTGAGGAATCCGTCGGATTGAAAACCGATGGTTGACTTTCATTAGGAAGACCTCTATCTAGGGGTCATCGATGTTTGCTTGCTAAGCTTTGGTTATCGCGCGGAACAGCCCGCGCCCTGTCGAACCTTCCTTTCAAAAATCGTTCTCTCCACAGCGCATCCGCGCTGCGGCACTCTATGCGCTATGAAAGGGTTCAACATGACCACTGGCACAGTAAAATGGTTCAATTCCACCAAGGGCTTCGGCTTCATTCAGCCTGACAACGGCGGCCCGGACGCCTTCGTGCACATCTCCGCCGTCGAACGGTCGGGCATGCGCGAAATCGTTGAAGGCCAGAAGCTGGCTTACGACATGGAGCGCGACAACAAGTCGGGCAAGATGTCGGCCTGCAACCTGCAGGCAGCCTGATAGATCCGGGATCCGCTTTCCTTTGACCACGGATGTACTGGCACTGTTGAAGGCATGATCCCCAGGGAAGGTCAGGCGGTTCGCCTGGCCTTTTTTTATTGCCCGACAAGGGCGCGCTCCTGAAAGGAGACGACATGACCGAACAACTCACAAAGTCCAGGCAGACTGCAGAAATCGCCTTCGCGAAGACGCAGTCGCAATTTCTCGCCCGCGGTCGCGCGATCGACGAGCAGGACGCGATTGCATCGGCACGCGACGAAAAGACGATGCGTCTGCGCGAGGCACGCCTCACCCGCGAACGCGAAGCGCGTGAGAGTGCCACGGCGGCCCTGGTCGCCAAGCGTGCCCGCACCTGACCCTGACTCGAGAGATTGGAGCACCGATGAAATTCACCAGAGACCATGGACTGGCCGAGCGCCGGACGACGGCAACCGACGCCAAGGCAGCCCTGCTGCAGGCCTATAAGGCCGCCCATGCCGCCGCCGACCCCGAGCGTGAGGCCCGGAAGGCCGAACGTGCCGCCCGCGCCGAAGAACGCGAAAGGCGCCATGCCGAACGCGACCGCCTGAAGGCCGAGGAAAAGATCCGCGTCGAGCAGGAAGCCCGCGAACGCGAGGAAGCCCTTGTCGCCGAAGCCCGCGCCGAAAAGGACGCCCGCGAACAGGCCGAAGCCTCGCGCATCTCCCGCGTTGTCGAAGACGAAGCCGCCCGTAAGGCCGAGCGCGACCGTCGTTACGCCGCCCGCAAGGCCCGGCAGGCCTGACCTGCTCGTCCGGCTCTGGGGCCTAGCCGCCCGAGCCTGGACCCCGGAGGCGCATGCTGAACACAGCGTCTCCAAAATCAATTGCACGCAATTGATCAACCTCATGTGATTATACTGGACAACAATCATCTTCATCGCCACATGTGGCTCTGAAGCCGGACGGACTCCCAAGCGTTCGGCCAAAAGGAGTATGATCATGATGAAGAAAATCGTGGCTGCGGCTGCCATGGCAGCAGCCGGTTTCGCCGCCCTTCCGGCAAATGCCGCACCGCATTCCGCGACCTATGTCGAATTCGGGGGCTGGACGCCGAGGGAAATCCTGTTCGGCAAGCAATACAATGGCAACGTCACCGCGATCCGCGTCGATCGTGGCAGCTTCGATCGCCACACCTACCCGATGCAGGCCCTTTACCCGACCGGAAACAGCCGGGCGCTCGCCCAGGCCATGGTGACGGAAGATCCGAGCCTGTCGGCTGCCCTGGAAGTTCGTGGCATCGCCCCGCACAATGTGCTCTGGGTCCAGACCGCGTTCAACGGTGGCAAGATCGTCTACTATCGCTGAGGCGGCGCTCGTCCCCCGTCGGTTGCGCCTGCAATCATAAATCTCGCGACACGCGAACATCACAATTGTCTGATATGACTCCCCTCCTGTCATCGAGTGTGGGAGGGAGTGATGCGGCTTGCAGTCTACAACGTCGAGAACCTGTTTGATCGCGCCAAGGCAATGAACCTTGACACCTGGGAGGACGGGCGCCCCGTCCTCGAGAAGTTTGCGGAACTCAACGCGCTTCTGGGCGAGGTCACCTATTCCTCCGCCTCTCGCCAGAAAATGGTCGATCTGATCGTCGCGCTCGGCATGGAAAAGAGCGATACCGGTCCCTTTGTCATTCTGCGCCGCAATCGGGGCGGTCTTCTGAAGCGCCCCAAGACGGGTGGCGTCGAGATCACCGCATCCGGCCGTGCCGATTGGGTCGGCTCGCTGGAACTGCGCGATGAACCCATCAACGAGCATGCCATGCGCAACACGGCGCGCGTGATCCGCGATTTGAAGGCGGATCTCTTGGGCGTGGTCGAGGCCGAAAGTCGGCCTGTGCTGAAGGCCTTCAGCGACGAGATCATCGCCTCGGTCGGGGGGACCCCGTTTCGCCATGTGATGCTGATCGACGGCAATGACGAGCGCGGCATCGATGTCGGCCTGATGTCCGGTCCACTATTCCCGATCGGCCGGATGCGCAGCCATGTGGACGACCGGTTGCCCGATGGCAGCGACCGCATCATCTTCTCCCGCGACTGCCCTGAATTCGAGGTGACGACCGCAAGCGGCAACAGGGTGCTGGTGATGGTGAACCACTTCAAGAGCAAGGGTTTCGGCGGCAAGGCCGAGTCCGACCGACGCCGCAGGGCCCAGGCGACCCGCGTTGCCGAGATCGTGCAGGAACGTCTGACGGAAGGCTGGGAGTATATCGCTGTTATCGGCGACCTCAATGATACGCCCGACAGCGATCCCTTGAGCCCTTTGCTGAAGCATACCGGCATGACGGATGCCTTCGTCCATCGCGACTTCGACAAGGGCGATTATAAGGGCACCTACGGCCTGTCCAATCCCGGCAACAAGATCGATTACCTGCTGCTCTCTTCCAAGCTCTTCGACAAGGTGGAGAAGGGCGGTGTGATCCGCACCGGCATGTGGCCGGGGTCACGACCGAAGCGCTGGGACACCTATGAGGAACTGAAGAGGCCGCAGGATGCGGCCTCCGATCACGCGGCACTCTTTGTCGATCTCGACCTCTGAGGCAGAGGTCTTAAGCCCATTCGCCTTGACGCATGACGGGTACCTTCGAGCCGTCGGCGCGGATGCCATCGATATCCACCTTGTTGGAACCGATCATCCAGTCGATGTGGATCAGCGAGGAGTTGCCGCCCTGCGCCTTGATCTGGTCCTGGCTGAGCGAGGCTCCATCCAGGAAGCACTTCGAATAGCACTGGCCAAGCGCGATATGGCAGGAGGCATTCTCGTCGAACAGCGTGTTGTAGAAGAGCACGCCGGACGCCGAGATTGGCGAGGAATGCGGCACCAGTGCCACTTCGCCGAGGCGCCGCGCACCCTCGTCGGTGTCGAGCACCTTGTTGAGCACGGCCTCGCCCTTGGAAGCCTTGGCCTCGACGATCCGACCGGCTTCGAAGCGGACCTGGATGTCGTCGATGAGCGTGCCCTGATGGCTGAGCGGCTTCGTCGAGGAGACATGACCCTCCACCTTCAGCGCATGCGGCGTGGTGAAGACTTCCTCAGTCGGGATATTCGGATTGCAGGTCACGCCGTTCTTCGCCGTCGAGGCGCCGCCATGCCATTCATGGCCGTCCGCGAGGCCAACCGTCAGGTCCGTGCCCGGCCCGGTAAAATGCAGGGCGGCAAAACGCTCGCCGTTCAGCCAGGTCGAGCGCTTCCGGAGCTCCCCGTTATGCTCAGCCCAGGCCGCGATCGGATCTTCGCGGTCGACGCGCGAGGCGGCGAAGATGGCGTCCGCCAGCTTACGCACGGCCTCTTCGATCGGCAGGTCTGGGAAGACGAGCTTCGCCCAGGAGGGGTTCGGATAGGAGCAGATGTTCCAGTTGATGTCGAAATTCGAGATGTGCTCCAGCGCCGGCTTGTAGGCGATCGAGGTCGCCTTGTTGGCCCGGCCGACCTTGGTGGGGTCCTCCTGCGACAGGAGCAGCGGATTGTCGCCGGCAATCGCCAGGCGTGCCGCGCCGTTCTCGTAAGCCTTGGCCATGCCGTCATAAAGCCAGTTCGGCGCGCGATCGAAACTCGAGTCATGACCATGGCGATACCGCGCCAGCGTCGTCTCCTCGTCGGAATAGAAGGTGGTGACCGTCGACGCGCCCGCCTTGTAGGCATGCGCCGTGATCAGCCGCACCAGCGGCACGGCGACCAGCGGGGCCGTCAGCACCAGATCCTGGCCCTTCTGCAGTTGCAACCCGACCTTGATCGCCACCTCGGCGAGCTTGTCGAGCTTGTGCGGATCGATGGAGGCGGAGAAATCGGGGAGGGTCATGGGGCATTCCTGTTTTGACTGTCACGCCAGACTTAAGGGGAAAAATGGCGAAGTCCAGACCATGGGTGCCAAACCATGGATCAGGTCAGGCGACGAGCGGCGCGGCAATCGCGCCGAGTGCCGTGAGCGCATCCTGCGGCGAGAGCCGCACCTGCAACCCGCGCTGGCCGCCATTCATGTAGACGAGCGGTTCGTCCATGGCTGATATCTCGATGGCCGTCGGCACCTGCTTCTTCTGGCCGAAGGGGCTGATGCCGCCAACGACAAAACCCGTGAGCTTTTCCGCGTTGGCCGGCTTCATCATCGCCGCCGATTTGCCCCCGAAGGCGCTCGCCAGCTTCTTCATCGATACTTCCTTGTCGGAAGGCACGACGACGCAGACCGGCTTGCCGTCGAGTTCGGCCATCAGCGTCTTCAACACCCGCGACGGATGCTCGCCGATCGCCTCTGCCGCCTGCAACCCGATGCGCTCCGCATTCGGGTCGTAGTCATAGGTCGCGGTGGTATAGGCCACCCCGGCCTTGTCGAGAAACTGCGTGGCGCGGGTGGTCTTCGCCATGGGGTCAGCCCTTGAAAGTCTGCTGATAGACCTCCGGCTTGAAGCCAACCACGAGCGCGCCGTCCACATCGAGCACCGGCCGCTTGATCATCGAGGGCTGCTCGAGCATCAGCGCCTTGGCCTTGGCGGCATCAAGCCCTTCCTTCTTGTCGTCGTCGAGCTTCTTGAATGTCGTGCCGGCCTTGTTGAGCAACACTTCCCAGCCGACCTTGCCGATCCAGCTGTCGAGCGTCGACGCGTCAATACCCTTGGCCTTGTAGTCGTGGAAGTCATGCGCTACGTCATGCTCGTCGAGCCAGGTGCGCGCCTTCTTCATCGTGTCGCAGTTCTTGATGCCGTAGATGGTGGTCATGCCAATGCCCTTATCCGTCTGAAGGACATGAGGAATAGCAAACTGAGGACCGGATGCAAGAAAGGGTGAGCCGAGGCCCACCCTTCAAGTTGTTTGCAATCGAAAGAGAGAGATCACTCCCACTCGATCGTGCCGGGCGGCTTCGACGTTACGTCGTAGACGACGCGGTTGATGCCGCGGACCTCGTTGATGATGCGGGTGGCAGCCCGTCCGAGGAATTCCATGTCGTAGTGGTAGAAATCGGCCGTCATGCCGTCGACCGAGGTGACGGCGCGCAGCGCGCAGACGAATTCATAGGTACGTCCGTCGCCCATGACGCCGACAGTCTGGACCGGCAGCAGCACGGCAAAGGCCTGCCAGATCGCGTCATAGAGGCCGGCCTTGCGGATCTCGTCCAGATAGATGGCATCTGCTTCGCGCAGGATGTCGAGCTTTTCGCGGGTGACGCCGCCCGGGCAGCGGATGGCGAGACCCGGACCCGGGAAGGGATGGCGGCCGATGAAGCTATCGGGCAGGCCAAGCTCGCGGCCAAGCACGCGCACTTCATCCTTGAAGAGTTCGCGCAAGGGTTCAACGAGCTGCATCTTCATGCGCTCGGGCAGGCCGCCGACATTGTGGTGGCTCTTGATCGTCACGGAAGGGCCGCCGGTGAAGGAGACGCTTTCGATGACGTCGGGATAGAGCGTGCCCTGGCCGAGGAAATCCGCGCCGCCGAGCTTCTTGGCTTCTTCCTCGAAAGTCTCGATGAACAGGCGGCCAATGATCTTGCGCTTGGTTTCCGGGTCGGAAACACCTTCCAGCTCGCCGACGAACTTGTCGACGGCATCCACATGGATGAGGTGCAGGTTGTAGTGTTCCTTGAACATGGCAACGACATCGGCTGCCTCGTTCTTGCGCATCAGACCGTGGTCAACGAGGATGCAGGTCAGCTGGTCGCCGACGGCCTCGTGGATCAGCAGCGCTGCGACGGACGAATCGACGCCGCCTGAGAGCGCGCAGATGACGCGCTTGTCGCCGACCTGGGCGCGGATCTGCTCGACCGCCTTCTGGCGATAGGCCTGCATGGTCCAGTCGCCCTTCACGCCTGCAATGTTCTGCACGAAGTTCTGGATCAGCTTGGCGCCATCGGGTGTGTGCACGACCTCCGGGTGGAACTGCACGGCGTAATACTTGCGCGCCTCGTCGGCGATGAAGGCAAACGGTGCGTTGGCGGAGGTGGCGAGCACCTTGAAGCCCGGCGGGATCGCAGTCACGCGGTCGCCATGGGACATCCAGACCTGGTGGCGGGAACCGACCGACCAGAGACCGCTGAACAGATCACAATCCTGTTCGACCTCGAGGAAGGCACGGCCGAATTCGCGGTGATGGCCGCCCTCGACCTTGCCGCCGAGCTGGGCGCACATGGTCTGCTGGCCATAGCAGATACCGAAGATCGGAAGACCGCTGTCGAACAGCACCTGTGGCGCCCTTGGGCTTCCCTCATCGAGCGTGGAAGCGGGGCTTCCCGACAGGATGATCGCCTTGGGCTTCAGCCTGTGAAAGCCTTCTTCGGCGGACTGGAAGGGGACGATTTCGCAATAAACGCCGGATTCACGAACGCGGCGGGCGATCAGCTGCGTTACCTGGCTGCCGAAATCGACGATGAGAACACTGTCGGGATGTGCTGTCTGGGTCATGGCGAGCCTTTAAAGAAAAAGGCGCCCTGTTTCAATGGCAGATCGCCCAGAGAATCTCGAATTTTTGTGCAGCCGCTCAGAACCAGAAGACGCCGTCTTCCAGCGCCGTCTGCAGGCTGTCGACCGCCAGCGCCAGCTTCTTGTCGATGACATGCAGATACTGCGTCCAGTCGTCGATATGGTTGACGTCGTGGCGGCCGTCGGAAATGCCGCGCAACCCGATCAGCGGAATGTTGAAGCTCTGGCAGGCGCGTAGCACTGCGAAAGTCTCCATATCGACCATCTGGGCGTCGATCGACTGGTAGGCAGGACCGGAGACGACATTGGCGCCGGTCGAGAGCGTCGCCGTTGGAATGCCCGGAATGCGCAGCGGCAGTTCGACGGAGACGGGCAGGTCGAGAAACGGCGTCTTGCCCTTCTCGAAACCGAAGGCAGAGGCATCCATGTCGCGATAGGAGACGGCCGAGACCTGATAGATTTCCGCCTGTTCGAGTGTCGCCGATCCGGCCGAGCCGAGCGAGACGACGAGATCCGGCAGGTCGTCGTGGCTCGACAGGCGGGCGAGTTCCTTGGTCAGCACGACGGCGGCCTCGACCGGCCCGACGCCGGTCATCAGCGGCGAGATGCGGGTCCTAAGGAAGACGCCGTATTCGGCATCCGCCGCCATGACGAAGAGGACAGTCTTGCCGGCGATCGGCTTCATCTCATAGGTCATCCGGAAATCCCCTCTCGGCCGCGGATGACCATCATCGTGCTGGTCATCGAGGCAATCAGCTTGGCCGGACCGTCGGTCAGCGCATAGCCGCGACCGTCGGCAACGATGATGTTGGAACCGGGCTTGGTGATTTCGCCGCGAAACAGGAAGCGCTCGCCGCGCCCCGGTGACATCAGGTTCACCTTGAACTCGATGGTGAGCAACGAGACCTCCGGCGTGGTCACCGTATAGGCGGCATAGCTGCAAGCGGTATCGAGGGCGGCGGAGATCACGCCGGCATGCAGGAAACCGTGCTGCTGGGTGAGCTTGCGGTCATACTCAAGCTCGATCTCGACCACGCCGGGGCTGACGCGCGAAAGCTCCGCCCCAAGCGTTTCCATTGCCCCCTGACGCGCAAAACTCTGTCGGATCCGTGTCTCGACGGCTTCCTGATCGTAGTCCACCATGCCTTGTCCCCTTTGGCGGGAAATTGGCACGGTCGTTCCAGGCAGGCAAGCCGGCGAAATGGAAATTCAGTTCAGCGAGGCGAGGCTGAGATTGAGCACGCTGGCGAAGGAAACCCAGGCGAGATAGGGCACGAAGAGCAGGGTGGAAATCCGGTCGATCGGCTTTGCCTTGACCATGAAGGCGATGATCGTTGCCAGCATGCCGGCAATGACCACCAGCGCCAGTTCCGGGTTTTGCAGACCGAAGAAGGCGGGCGACCACATCAGGTTGAAGGCCATCTGCGCGAACCAGAGCTGCATCGCCGCCGATTTCGGTGCCCGCTGCCAGATCCGGGCGCCCGCCACGCCGATCATCACGTAAAGCGTCGTCCATACCGGGCCGAAGAGCCAGGAGGGCGGGTTGAAGAACGGCTTCTGCAGCGACTGGTACCACTCGCCGGGCATATTGGTCAGGCCTGCGATGAGGCCCGCGCCGACGACAAAACCGATGAAGAGGATATAGCTCAGGATCTTGGACATGGATGTCATCTAGTACTCCAAGGCGGATTCTGCCAGCCTTCAAAGGCGGATGACATGCTGGTCCCAGGCGACCTTGCTGGTATGGCCGAGGAAATCGCCGCGATAGGAGGAGACGGCAAAGCTTGTGGGCGAGGGGGCAATGCCCGCTGCATCCGTCAGCACCGTCTCGGACAGGAGCCGTCCGTCCTTGCCATCCAGCACCGCCCAGAGCCCGTTTTTCGGCGAGGCGATACCGACGAGGCCTGACGCGCGGTTGAGGGCGATGGCGCCGACATAATTGCCGAGCCGGTCCGTCGTCTCGTCGGGCAGCTGGACATAGGAGATAGGAATGCCCTTGGCAAAATGCCCCACCAGCGGCGGTCGATCCGTGCGCGGCCCCTCATACTGGCAGGCAAACCAGATCCGCCCATCGGCGGCGACATCGAGATGTCGGGTGGAGAGCTGCCGGAGCTCGGGCGGAAGCGTGTGTTTCTCGATCAGCGCCCCCGTCTTGGCATCGGCGAGAACCAGCGAAGGCTCCATATGGTCGAGATTGAGCTTGGTGCGACCGAAATCGGGATGCGTCTCGATCCCACCATTGGCGATGACCAGCAGGCCGTCTGCCGTGACGGTAATGTCATGCGTGCCGATGCCATGGGCCGGTACCTCGCCCACCCGCTCGAAGCCTGAGAGGCAGTCATAGATCCCGATCACGCCGGCATTGGCGTCGAAGTCGTTTTCGCTTGCATAGAAGAGCCGGCCATCGGGCGCAAAGGCGCCATGGCCGAAGAAGTGGCGGCCTTCGGCTGCCGCGATGATGCGTGGCTCGACGGATTTCCTGGCGTCGAAGATAACGGCAAATGTTCCGGGACGCCGGGCAAAGGCAACAGAGAGGCCGTTTTCGGCGCTGTGGCAGAGCCCGTGGATGCGGCCCGGCAACGCAATCTCGTCGATCAGGCTGCCGGTCTCGCTGACCAGCCCGATGGCAAAGGAGCCATCCGCGCGCTTCAGACCGCTGGCATAGACCGCGTCTGCGCGTTCCAGTGCAAAGGCTGCGCGCGGTGCAAGGCCCGCGACGAAGGCAAGACCCGCTGAGCGCAGAAAGGCGCGGCGATCGATGAGCGGCGTTGAAATCATCTCAGTCGCCGTCGGAGAAGGAAAAGCCCGCGGCAAGCCCGATACCACCGCCGAGATCGTTGTTGAGCCTCAGGATCAGGTCGCGGCTATTGAGCAGCAGGAAGTCGAGCTTGGCAATCTGGGCCGGATCCTCGAAGACTTGCGCCACATCGGGCTTGATATCGGCTGAAACCCGCGACAGCGAGCGGGCGACGAAATCGGTCGAGGAGACGACCGAGCGGTTGTCCTCGGCCAGAAGCTCCGCCATGCCCGAGGTGGCGAGCAGATCGCGCAGGCCTTCGATATTGGCGGTGATCGAGCGGAAGGTATTGCCGGAGCGCCAGTAGATCGCCTGACGCGGCAGAGCCTTCTTCGGATCGCCCTTGTAGAAATGCTCGATACGCTGGTCGCGGATTGTCTCGGCGGCATGCACGAGCACGCCGAGCAGTTCCTTGGCGGCCTCCGCCTCGTCACGGTAGAGCGGGTTGTCGGGTCCCGGCGTCTTCCAGGCCGCCGCAACACCATCCGGCGCGTCCCAGGCGGCGGAGAGTTCCGAACCAAGGCGCTGCAGGTTGGCCGCGATCGCCGTGCCATATTGGCAGCGGTAGTTGCCTTCGGTGGTCGTCAGCGTTTCCGCGCCGGTGCCGAAGAGCACGAATTCGAGCGCGCCAAGCCCCTGCATGGCAACGCTCTTACCCTTCAGTGTCTCAACCGATGTGACGCTCGGGTCTGGCTTCGCAAGAGCGGCCTGTACCTGCTTCAGCCCGGTGCCCTTGCGGTCGGGGAAGAACAGGATGCGCTCGAAGCGGTTGTCGTCGAGAACAGGGCCGACCCGGACGATCTCGATCCGCGACCAGGCTTCAACGAGATCGCCGAAGGTCGACCGGGCGGTTTGCAGCCGTTCGACGGATGGCGAACCGCAGAGCGAGGCCATGGAATCCTCCATCGCTCCCGCCTTTTCGGTCAAGCGTCGATAACCCGGTCGGATGAAACCGTCGACGGCCCGCGCCATCACGGCCGGTACCTTGGCGGCGTCGAGCACACCGACGGTCGGGTTCGATTCCTGTGCCAGCGCGGGCAGGGGCAGGAGAACGGCCGAGAGAAGGGCAAGGCGCATGAAGAACCGCATCAGAGAGACTCCAGAAACGTGATCAGGGCCTTGCGGTCCTCGGGGTTGGCGGCGGCGAAGGCATTGCGGGCGGCTTCTGCCTCCCCGCCATGCCAGAGGATGGCCTCGGTCAGGTTTCGCGCCCGCCCGTCATGCAGGAAGAAGCTGTGGCCGCTGACCACCTGTGTGAGACCGATACCCCAGAGCGGCGGCGTGCGCCACTCCCGGCCGCTGGCATCGCCCACGGCCTGACCGTCAGCCAGACCTTCGCCCATGTCATGCAGCAAAAAATCGGAATAGGGCCAGATCAGCTGAAAGGCCTGCGCCTTGTTTTCTGCCTTGCGGCTGGTGACGAATTTCGGCCGGTGGCAGGCGGTGCAGCCACTGGCGTAGAAGAGCTCCTTGCCGCGCAGGACTTCTGCATCATCGACATCGCGACGCTTCGGCACGGCGAGGTTTTTCGCGTAGAAAGTGACGAGATCGAGCACCGGCGCGGGTCCCTCGGTATCGCCGAGCCGTGGCTGGACCCCGGTGGCCGCTTCGAGGCAGACGGTCTGCTTCTCTGTGCAATCGCCAAAATGCCGGGGATCTTCTGGCGTCGAAATCCCGATATCGCCGGCAAAGGCACTGGCGCTCTGGTCGCGCACCGAGGCGTTCTGCGCCTTCCAGCCGAAACGGCCGAGCTTGATCTCACCGGTGCGGTGATCCCGGGCGCGGGCGGCGCGTCCGGATATGCCGTCACCATCGAGGTCGTCGGGATCGGCGAGCGCCCGGATATCCTCCTCGGGAATCGCCTCGATCAGGCCGAGCCCGATCATCGGATTGGCGATACGCGGCGAGAGCACCGTGGTCGGATCGAGCGGCCCGTAATTCAGATCGCTGACCGAATAGCTGGGGCGGCGCAGCATCACCGTCTCGCCGCCTGATAGCGTCACTGGCTCCTCGGTATAGGTGATCACCATGCGCCCTTCGGCGGCCATACCCGGCACCGCCTGGTCCTGCAGCTGGCCGCCATAGATGGGGTCGGGCAGGGAGGCGATCTCCAGCCGCTCCAGCTTCGCCTTCTCCTCTGCCGTGGCAGCGGGGCGGGCGAGGCGGAAGAACATCGAGGTGTGGTCGCGGTCGCCTTCCGGCGGATGACCGCGCCCATCCTTCAGGTGGCAGCTCTGGCAAGCCCGTGCGTTGTAGAGCGGGCCGAGGCCATCGGAGGCCTGGGTCGAGGAAGGCGAAGAGACCCAGAGCTTGCGGAAGAGCGCATTGCCGAGCTTGAAATCCTGCTCCTCGGCAAAGGTGATATTCGCGGAAAACTGCGAAAAGGCGTCCTGATTGACGCCATGGGTGGAGGTGCCCGCCCCCCCTGCATCAGCTCGAAGGCTTCCGCCTTGCTGAAATCCTCTGCCGGCTTGGTGACGGCTGCAACGCGGGCGGCATCCTTGGACGTAAGGTCGCTGCGCTGCGGGGCATCATCCGCCGCAGCCGGCCCGGTCTGGGCAGCGACGACCAGCAGTGTCGCAAGGCTCAAAGTGAGGAGGCGGAACGATGTCATCGGAGGATCGGGCCGCTTCGGTAAGAAACGGCCCGCCTTTGCTGCTTACTGGAAAACCGCGCCGGGATTATCAAGGCTGTCGGAGCCTTCAAGCTCGATCGTGCCGAGATCGAGCGACGCAATGACGCGCTGGATGGTCTGGGTCTGGTCAATCAACCCGTCGATGGCGGCCTGCACAGTGGCATTACCCTCGGCATTGCCTTCGCCGATCATCTGGTCATAGGCTTCCTTGGTCTTGGCGCGCTCGGCCATGGTGTTCATGGCGGAAAGCGTCTTCTCAAGCTTGCCCTTCATTTCCGCATCGAGCGCTGCATCCTTGGCGGCGACGAGTTCGGATAGCGACGGGCCGGTCATCTTCGTGCCGTCGACGCGCGTGTATTCGCCGGTATAGGCGGAAGCGATGCCGATGGCGTCGTTCAGATGCGAGGCATGCGTGTTGTCGGAGAAGCAGTCATGCTCCTCTTCCGGGTCATGCAACAGCACGCCGAGCTTCATGCGCTCGCCGGCGAGTTCGCCATAGGAAAGCGAGCCCATGCCGGTGAGCATGGCGGAAATGCCCTTCTTCTCGTCGGCAAGCACGGCCTTGGTCGCTTCACCCTCAGGCGCCCAGGCAGCGACCATTTCTTCGAGGTCCTGGACCAAAAGCGTCGAGGCGGACTTCAGATAAGCGGCGCGGCGGTCGCAATTGCCATTGGTGCAATTGGCCGTGTCGTAATCGGTAAACGAGCGGTTGCCAGCACCTGGACCGGTGCCGTTTAGATCCTGGCCCCAGAGCAGGAATTCGATGGCGTGATAGCCGGTCGCGACATTGGCTTCGACTTCGCCGGCTTCGTGCAGCGTCTCGGCGAGGAATTCCGGCGTGATCTTGGAGGCGTCGACCTCTTCGCCGTTGATCTTGATCTTCGGGTTGGCGATGACGTTGGCCACGTAAAGCGCATTGCCGTCGCTTTCGGTGCCGTAGCCGGCGTCGACGTAGTCGATCAGGCCTTCATCCAGCGGCCAGGCATTCACCTTGCCTTCCCACTCGTCGACGATCGGATTGCCGAAGCGATAGACCTCCGTCTGCTGGTAGGGCACGCGGGCGGCGATCCAGGCTTCGCGGGCGGCCTTCAACGTCTCGTCGCTGGGCTTGGCAATCAGCGCGTCGATGGCGGCATCAAGCGCCTTGGCGGTCGACAGCGCGTCCTGGAACTTGGCCTCGGCCAAGGCGCTGTAGTGGTTCAGCACGTCCTTGGCCGTCGGTGCGGCGATGGCGGGGCCGGCGAAAATGGCAGCCGATGTGACGAGCAGCGCGATCGACGCGCCGATGACGGATTTCCGGTTCATGGTGTCTCCCTCCGGCACCCAAAGGCGCCTCGTTTTTGAACGGACGATCCTGTCTTCGCGCAAAAGCAAAGTAGTGTCAAACAGTCGAGTATAATAAACAACTGTCGGAATTGACGATGATCAAATCACGCCGGGCGACGGCGCATCCGGCAGAAGAAGAAGCCGTCGGTGTCCATGCTGGCGGGGCTGAGCGTGACGGTCTTGCCATCAGCCGATCGCGGCTTGGGAGCCGAAGTGCCGAAGAGGCGCGCCCAGTCTTCGACCACGGGGACGATCACGAACTGCGGATTGGCCTCGCAGAAGGCCTGGACCTGACGGTCGTTTTCTTCCGGCAGCACCGAGCAGGTGACGTAGAGCAGCGAACCATTCGGCTTTACGAAGGTCGAAGCCTCGGTCAGCGCTTCCTGCTGCTGGGTTATGCGTTCCTGCAGGTTCCGGTCAGTCAGGCGCCACTTGGTGTCGGGGCGACGCCGCCAGGTACCGGTCCCCGTGCAGGGCGCATCAACTAGAACCTGGTCGCAACGCTCCCTGAGGTTCGAAAGCCCCTTTGTGCTGTCATGCACCTGGACATTGTGGGTGCCGGCGCGCTTCAGCCGCTCAATGATCGGCGCGAGCCGCTTGCGATCTGCGTCATAGGCATGAACTTGGCCTTTGTTGTTCATCGCTGCCGCCATGGCGAGCGTCTTGCCGCCACCGCCGGCACAGAAGTCGAGCACCTGGTCGCCTTCCCGCGGCGTCACGAGGTCGGCAACGATCTGCGAGCCCTCGTCCTGCACCTCGAACCAGCCCTTCTGGAAGCTGAGTTCAGCCGTGACATTGGGGAGCCGCGACGGGCCTTCGCCGGCCGGGACGCGCATGCCGAAACGCGCGATCGGCGAGGCCTGGGCGCCGGAACGGTCGAGCGCCTTCAGCACCTTATCTCGGTTGGCCTTCAGCGTGTTGACGCGTAGGTCGAGCGTCGGGCGGGTGGCAAGCGCCTGTGCCTCGGCAAGCCAGTCGTCTCCGAAGGCCAGTTCGAAAGAGGGCTGGACCCAATCGGGAATGTCGCCCTGCACATGGAGCGGCGCGTGGGACAGGTCACGGCTGGCAAAGGCCTGGATCTCGCTTTCGGACAGCGGGGCCGGTGCAAAATTGTCGCCGTCGAAATCCGACTGCAGAGCCTCGAGGCTCATGCCCCATTGGCGCAGCAGCACGGCCCAGCCGAGGGAATGGGCGCTGTCGTCATCCATCAGCCAGGCATGCGAAAGCTTCATGCGCAGGGCATCATAGACGATATTGCCGATGGCCGCACGATCGCCGGAACCGGCGAAACGATGCGAAAGGCCCCAATCCTTGAGGGCATCGGCAACGGGACGGCGACGGGTCTCGATATCATCCAAGACTTCGATCGCACCGGCAAGACGGCCGCCCAGGCGCATGGTCATTCTCCTCTTAAAGAAGAGAGCGTGGTAACGGCGATCAGGGGCAAGAGCAAGCGCCTATAACCATGACCGATCGCCGCTCCCCTGTGTAGGGCCGCTTAGCGGATGATCTCGTAGCAGACCTTGGCGTGGCCCGAGCGGATCATGCCGATGTTCTGGGCTGCGGCCTTCGAGAGGTCGAGCACGCGGCCGCGGATGAAGGGGCCGCGATCATTGATGCGGACGACGACGCTTTTGCCGCTGCGCGCATTGGTGACCTTCACCTTGGTACCGAAGGGCAGGCTCTTGTGGGCTGCCGTCAGCTTGGCCGGGTTCATACGTTCGCCGGAGGCGGTCTTCGACGTCAGCGCGTACCAGGAGGCGCCACCACAGGAAGACTTCGCATTTGCACTGTGTGGCGCGAAAGCACAGAGTGCAGCAACAGTTGCAGCGGCGAAAATAGAGCGTCGGTTGATCGTCAAGTTATACGTCCCTAGTCGTTGACACGAGCTGTTTTTTGCGTGCCGACGGGTAAGGGAGGTCAAAAATGGCAAAAACGTGCCTTCACGTCATCACGAAAAGTTAACAACGGTAACATTTGTGATGACGGATGGCGGAGCCTTTACCTTAATGATTTATGAATAATCGGCAAAAATCGTTTGATTCCATGCGCTTTGGTGGAATGAAAAACCAATGGGCTGGGCAGAGTTGGCGATCACAGAATCGGCGAAGAAAAATTTTCCTCACCTGCCCAATTTGCTGCCCGATTTGTGGTGAGAAAGCGATGGAGGCTGCCAAATTCCAGTGCTTCCAGCCCCGCACGAGCAAAGTTTGACCCCGAAAAACGCGGTTTCAGGCCCGATGGTTCCATGTCCCCGAGGCAAGTAGATCCTGAAGAGACATATGGTAATTCGGGTACTGGAAGTTGAATCCAAGCGTCTTGATCTTGGCGTTCGAAACGCGCTTGTTCTCGCCATAGAAGGAGCGCGCCATGGGGGTGAGATCGGCGGTCTCGAAGGGCTGTTCCGGTGGTGCTTCCATTCCCATCAGCCGGGCCGCTTCGGTCACCACGTCCTGGGGCGGAGAGGGCAGGTCGTCGGTGACGTTGAAGATCCCGGCGGTCTTGGGCTCAGCCAGGAAGGCGGTCGCCGTCGCGATGTCCTCGACCCGGATGCGGTTGAACACCTGGTCCTTTTTCACCAGTCGGCGTGCTGTCCCGTTGGCGAGGTTGAGGAAGGTGTTGCGCCCGGGGCCGTAGATTCCGGAGAGGCGCAGGATCGCAAGCGGCAGTCCGTCACGCGCTGCCACGACCTGCCAGGCCTGCTCGGCCTCCACCCGCTCAACCGAACGCACCGAGACCGGTTTCAATTCTGTTTCTTCGTTCACCCAGGCGCCATAGTGATCGCCATAGACCCCGACGGTCGAGAGATAGGCGATCCATTCAAGCTTCGGCATGATCGCCTTTATGCCTGCCTGGCCGCAGAGCCGGATCAGCGGGTCGCCCTCACTGCCGGGCGCAATCGACTGGACGAGATGCGTGGTCTCGGCCAGTTCGGCCAGCAGAGCCTCGGACAGGCTTGTGCCGTCGAAGAGGAAGGGGCGGATCGAGGCCTCTTCCAGTGCCTTGCCCTTCTCGGCGCTGCGTGTCGTGCCGGCGACGGATGCGTCCTGACCGCTGAGGAGCTTGCCGATCGCCTTGCCCGAATATCCCGCTCCGAAAATCATCATCCGCATGCGTCAGCTCTCCGTCATCCATTCCTGTCGGACATGCTCGTCCGTTTCTTGTTTGAGATGCTCCGCCCGGAGCCTCATGAAGTCTTCTCCGGCCAAAAGCCGCGACAGCGCCCAGACCGCCATCCCGCGCACATCGGCAGATACGTCAGTCAGCAAGGCCGCACAGGCCGGCGCCAGATCGGGCAATCCGGAATTGCCCGCCGCAATCAGCACATTGCGCACGAAACGGTCCCGCCCGATCCGCTTGACCGGCGAGCCGCTGAAATAGGTGCGGAAGGCCGGATCGTCCAGCGCCAGGAAGAAGGCGATGTCGGGCGCCTTCAGGTCCTCGCGGGCGACAAGTTTAATCTCTCGTGCAGCTGCGGCAAACTTGTTCCAGGGACAGGCCGCCAGACAGTCGTCGCAGCCATAGATGCGATTGCCGAAGGCGGGCCGCAGCGCCCGGTCGATCGGCCCCTTATGCTCGATCGTGAGGTAGGAAATGCAGCGTCGCGCATCGATCTGATAGGGTGCGGGGAAGGCGTCGGTCGGGCAGGCGTCGAGACAGGCCCGGCACGAGCCGCAGTGATCGCGCTCGGCCGCGTCGATCTCTAACTCAGCCGTGGTGAACAGGCTGCCGAGAAAGAGCCAGGAGCCAAAATCTCGGCTGACCAGATTGGTGTGTTTGCCCTGCCAGCCGAGCCCGGCAGCGGCCGCGAGCGGCTTTTCCATCACGGGTGCGGTATCGACGAACACCTTGACGTCCTCACCCGCACGCGCGGCAAAGCGCGTCGCCACTTCCTTGAGGCGCCCCTTGATGACGTCATGATAGTCGCGATTGCGGGCATAGACCGAGATCGCTGCCTTCTCAGGCTGCGCCTGTAAAAGTCGGGGATCCTCGTCCGGGCCATAATTCATGCCGAACATGACGATGGAGCGCACCTCAGACCAGAGCACACGCGGATCTCCGCGCCGCTCCTTGGTCTCTTCCATCCAGGTCATGGTGCCATGACGACCGGCCTCAAGGAAGCTCTCAAGCCGGGCCGGCGCTTCGGGGATCGCATCCGGCAGCGTGATGCGACAGAGATCGAAGCCCTGCGCTTCCGCCTCCTGGCGCAAGAACCGTGTGAGGTCTGCCCGCCGCTTCCGGATCTTGGGATCGATCTGCGGCTCGTCCATAACAGTAACCGTCAGAAGTCGAGGTCGGCGTAGTGCGACACCGGCGTGATGCCGCGCACGCGCTCGGTGAGCAGCGGTCGGAAGGACGGGCGCGACTTGATGCGCTGATACCATTCCTTGGCGACCGGATACTCGTTCCAGTCGATTTCGCCGAGATAGTCGAGAACGGAGACGGCTGCGGCTGCCGAAAGGTCGGCATAGCTCAGCCGGTCACCGGCGATCCACTGACGCGAGCCGGACAGCCAGGTGAGGTATTTCATGTGGTGGCGGATATTGGATCGCGCCGTGCGCAGAACCTTCGAGTCCGGCGCGCCACCGCCGAGGCCGTTCGGAATGATCAGCTTGTGCACACGCTCGCGCACCAGCGGCTTCGTCACGTCCTGCTCCATCTTCTGCAGGAACCATTCGGTCAACCGGCGGATCTCGGCCCGCTGGAACGGGTCCTCGGCAAACAGGCGTCGGTCACGCTTCAAGACGCCATGCGTCTCGTCGATGAATTCCGAAATGATGAACGGGCCACACAGCGCCCGCATGCTGTCATCGACGTAGACGGGCAGCGTGCCGGCCGGGTTGAAGGCCAGGAATTCCTTGCGCTTCTCCCAGGTCTGCTCCTCCACCAGATCCGTCTGAAATCCGTATTCGGACAATACCAGTCGAATGAATCGGGACGCGGTGGACATCGTGTGATGGTACAGGGTCGGCATAAGAACTCGGATTCTCGGAATTTTCAGTGGCCGCGACACAGGCTGTCGAAGCGGCTGGTCATCAGCGCGGCTTCCAAGCTATAGGGTTTCGGCCCCGGCAATACAAGCAAATCACTTTGCCTTCCCCCTGAAGGAGACCTCATGGAAGATCAATCCATTATCAGCGCGCTCGTGCTCGGCCTGATTGAAGGCTTGACCGAGTTTGTGCCGGTATCATCAACCGCCCACGTGCTGCTAGCAGGCCATTTCCTCGGCTTCGAATCGCCCGGCAACACCTTTGCCGTGCTGATCCAGCTGGGCGCGATCCTGGCGATCCTCAGTGTCTACTTCGCCAAGCTCTTAGGGATTGCGCTGTCGCTGCCGACGAGCGCCGAAAGCCGGCGTTTCGTCGGGGCCGTGCTCCTGGGCTTCCTGCCGGCGGCCGTGATCGGCGCGCTGGCCCATGACTTCATCAAGACGGTGCTGTTCGAGACGCCGATGCTGATTTGCGTGGTGCTGATCCTCGGCGGCTTCGTCCTGCTCTGGATCGACCGCCTGCCGCTGAAGCCTAGATATCATGACGTCACCGAGTATCCCCTGTCGCTTGCCTTCAAGATCGGGCTTTGCCAGTGCGTGGCGATGATCCCGGGCACCTCGCGTTCGGGGGCGACGATCGTCGGTGCCCTGCTGCTCGGCGCAGACAAGCGCTCGGCGGCCGAATTTTCCTTCTTCCTCGCCATGCCGACCATGCTCGGCGCCTTCACGCTCGACCTCTACAAGAACCGCGATGCTCTCACCGTCGATGACACCATGATCATCGCGATCGGCTTTGTCGCGGCCTTCATTTCGGCACTGTTTGTCGTTCGGGGTCTGTTGGATTTTGTCTCAAAACGGGGCTATGCGCCGTTTGCCTGGTGGCGGATCGCCGTTGGCACGGCAGGCATCATAGGGCTTCTCACCTTCGGCTGAAACCGGCAGATCCGAGACAAGAAAAAAGGCCGTCCCGAGGGGCGGCCTTTTGTTTTCAGGAAATCAGTTGTTCGACGGGATCGACGCCGTCGAGCAGGGGTCGATGCCATAGGCAGGCGCGCAATTGTCCTTGCGGGCCGCCACCGTGGTCGGGGCGACGAAGGAGCCAGCGATGATAACCAGTGCCGCACATGCGAAGAACAGTGCGATGGACTTGCCCATGGAAATGCCTCTTGAGACTGTCTTGAAATGAAGGGCCGGCAAGTGCTGCCGGCTGGCTGTTGGGGGCCAGTCTTTACGCATTGCCACGACCGCCATCAATAGGCGAACTTGCTTTATCCGCGGTTAACGCAGGTCTTTGTTTAGCTGCGTCTTTTGTGCAACGGCGTGACGATTGTCAGGCGATGAAAGGCAGCATCAGGCTGCCTTGCCGGAGCCCGTATACTGACCGTGAACGCGATATTGCACCAGGTAGGTCGGCAGGATGGCGGCCATCGTTACCGGCTGGATGCCGAGGCCTTCGAGCGTGCGCCCTTCAGCCTTTGCGGCAGCAGAGACGATGTTGTCTTTCTTCAAGAGCTTCACCTGATCGCTGGTCAGCGGCGGCGTGATCAGCGGCACGGCAGAGGCGATGCTCCCGATCAGCGAGGCGATGCCGAAGGGCAGCGTTACCAGGGCGCGCTTGCGACCGACGATTTCGAGCATGGTCTCAAGACACTGCTTGAAGGTCGCGACATCGCGGCCGCCGAGTTCATAGATCTTGCCGCGCGCAATCGAACCATCGACGGCACGGGCCACGACTTCGGCGACATCGCCGACGTAAACGGGTTGGAACTTGGTCTTGCCACCGCCGACGAGCGGCAGGGCCGGCGCGAGGCGGGCCATGGCGGCGAACTTGTTGAAGAAGCCGTCTTCCGGACCGAAGACGATCGACGGACGGAGGATAGTGGCATCCGGGATGATCGACTGGACGGCGGCTTCTGCACGGCCCTTGGTCGCAGCATAGACGGAGTCAGACTTGGCATCGGCGCCGATGGCCGAGATATGCGTCAGCGTGGCGCCGACAGAGCGGGCAGCTTCCGCAACCGCGCGAGCACCAAAATCCTGCACCGCGTCAAAGCCGTTGCGGCCGCTCTCGAACAGAATGCCGACGCAGTTGACGACATGGTCGGCGCCCTGAACAGCCGCATCGACCGACGAGCGATAACGCAGATTCGCCTGGACGAAGGAGATCTGACCGACATTGCCGAGCGGCTGCAGGAAGCCTGCGAGATCCGGACGGCGCACGGCGACACGGATGCGATAGCCGCGCTTCGCAAGAGCGCGTACCACATGCCGTCCCACGAAGCCCGAGCCCCCGAAGACGGTGACGAGCGGCGGAAGGTTGGACAAGGTCATGGACGGCTCCCCTGAACGATATGGGCGCACACGATATGCGCGATCTGGCCTCTCTTAACCGAATCGTCCGGCGGGGGAAAGGCCCGTCAAGGACGCACCCGCCGGACATCGAGGCGCAGGGCTTGATGGGCTCAGACGCCCTCGACGACCACCATTTCAGCATCCGCCACTTCCTGGCGGATCTTCGCTGCGATCTGGTATTCCGGCGAGTTGTAGCAATCCACCGCAGCCTGATGCGATGGGAACTCGATCACCACGTTGCGGGCACGCACCTGTCCCTCAAGCTGGGTATAGGCGCCACCACGGGCGAGGAAGGTCGCACCGTATTTCTCGAATGCTGGCTTTGCTGCGGCGACGTAATCCTTGTAGCGCTCGGCATCACGAATATCGACGCGTGCGATCCAGTAGCCCTTGGGCATGTCTTCCTCCCGGTTTCTTCGATCAAGACTGTTTGGCGAGTGCGGCATCCATCTCCGCCAGGATCGCAAGCGCCGATGCCTTCGGGTCGTCTGCCTTGACGATCGGGCGCGCCACGACAAGGTGGCTCGAGCCGGCGGCGATGGCATCGGATGGCGTCATCACACGCTTCTGGTCGCCCTTGTCGGCGCCGGCCGGCCGGATGCCGGGGGTGACGATCGCCATTTTCGGCCCGACAATCTGGCGCACTGCGGAGGCTTCCTCCGCCGAGCAGACGATGCCGCCCATGCCGGTCGCACGAGCCTGTTCGGCGCGCTTCAGAACGAGGCTGCGCGGATCGTATTGATAACCGGCATCCTTGAGGTCCTGCTCGTCCATCGAGGTCAGCACGGTCACGCCGAGCAGGCAGAGGCCGGAGCCTTCGGCCGCCTTGACGGCGGCTGCCATGGCTTTCGGATAGGCATGCAGTGTCAGCATGGTCATGCCCATGCGGGCGATGTTCTCGACTGCGGACGCCACCGTGTTGTCGATGTCGAGCAGCTTCATGTCGAGGAAGACCTGCTTGCCCTGTTTGGCCAGGTCGCGGGCGAATTCAAGGCCGCCGGCAAAGGCGAGCTGATAGCCGATCTTGTAGAAGGAGATGCTGTCGCCGAGCGTTGAGACTACGCGCTCCGCTTCCTGAACGGTCGGAACATCCAGTCCGACGATGAGACGGTGACGTGCGCTCAAGTTTAAGACTCCTGCCAGATCTCCATGGCCGTCCAGTCGCATGAGACGCGATGAAGCGCAAGCGGAAGGCGACTGGACGGACGGTCGATCCCCTGTTCTCCTTAGGTGTTCTCCGTAGGCGGCCGCTCAGGCCTTGCGGTAGATCCACAGCTGGGCGGGCGGGATGTTGCGCACGACGAAGTCGAAATGCTGGATGTGGTAGCGATCCGGCTTGGCGATGACGGGCGAGACCGGACCGTAGGTGATCTGCACCACGGGACGGCCTTCGGGGATGCGCGAGAGCAGGTCTTCGAGCAGCTGGATACGGGCTTCCATCGGGAAGCTGAGCATCGGCACGGCGGAGATGACGCAATCGAACGTCTTGTCGGCGAAGGAGCCCAGCGAGTTCTTCAGATCGAAGGCGTCGCCATGGATGAAGTTGACGCCGGCATAGTCCTCGACCAGGCGGCGATAGAAGTCTTCCGAATACTCGACCGAAACGATTTTCTCCGGAGCGACCCCGCGCGCCAGGATCTGCTTGGTGATCACGCCAGTGCCAGGGCCGAGTTCGAGGACGGGCAGGCCCGACTTGAGGTCGATGACGCTGGCCATGCGCTTCGCGGTGACAGAGGACGTCGGCACAATCGCGCCGACCGTCTTCGGACCCTGCATCATGCCCTTGAAGAAGCGGATTTCCTCGTCGAATTTCTTCCCGAACCGTTCCTTCAGTCGAATGGCCATGATCGTCCCTCTTCTTGTTGCTGCTCGCGTCCTGCGAGGCGATTGCGACAATTTTGGGCCTGCCTGTCGCAAACGCAAGAGAGAATGGCGCTGTCGGAGCAAAAATCCTGAAAGAAAATTCCCGACTCAGACGCGCATCGGCATCAGGACATAAAGCGCGTCGGCGCCTGCCGTGTCGCGAATGAGCGTCGGCGAGCCGGCATCCGCGAGCAGGAAGATCGCGTCGTCCCCGGACAACTGGGCGGTGATGTCGAGGAGATACTTGGCGTTGAAGCCGATCTCCATCGCGTCGCTTTCATAGCCGACGGCGACTTCTTCCGTTGCACTTCCAGAATCCGGATTGTTGACGGTGAGCATCAGCTGGCCGTCGGCGAGCGCAAGCTTCACGGCGCGGCCGCGCTCCGAGGAAATGGTCGAGACGCGGTCGACGGCGCGGGCGAAGGTCTGGCAGTCGACGCGCATTTCCTTGTCGTTCGCCTGCGGAATGACGCGCTGGTAATCGGGGAAGGTGCCGTCGATCAGCTTCGAGGTCAGAACGACCGAGCCGATGGAAAGGCGGATCTTGGAATCGGAAATCTCGATGCCGATGGTGAGATCCGGATTGTCGATCAGCTTCTGCAACTCGCCGACCGTCTTGCGCGGAATGATGATGCCCGGCATGCCTTCCGAACCCGAGGGCGCATCGACGTCCGCGCGCGCCAAGCGGTGACCGTCGGTGGCGACGGCACGCAGCTTCAGGGCCCCACCGGCTTCGATCGTGTGCAGGAAAATGCCGTTCAGATAGTAGCGGGTCTCTTCGGTGGAGATCGCAAACTGCGTGCGATCGATCAGCATCTTGAAGTCCGACGCCTTGATCTTGAAGGAATGGGTGAAGGTACCGGCCGTCAGGTCCGGGAAGTCCGACTGCGGCAGGCACTGCAGCGAGAACTTGGAACGGCCGGAGGCGACCGTCATCGTCGAGCCATCGGGGTTCGTGGCGAGCAGCACTTCCGAACCATCCGGCAGCTTGCGGACGATTTCGTAGAGAAGATGGGCAGGAACGGTGGTGGCACCAGCCTGCTCGACCATGGCAGGCGTACCTTCGGTTATCTCGAGATCGAGGTCCGTCGCCTTCATGTCGAGCTCGGCGCCTTCGGCTTTGAGCAGCACGTTCGACAGGATCGGGATCGTGTTGCGACGCTCAACCACGCGGTGCACGTGGTTCAGAGACTTGAGGAGATTGGACCGTTCAAGAGTTATACGCATGGGATGCTACCGCTTTCGACGTGTCGTCTTCCGGAGTTCCGGATCGGAAAAAGGGGCCGGGCAGTCCCCGGGCCGGACGATGTGGACGGGCAAAATGGCAGCAAAAGAGCGGGAAAAGCAAGAGGCTCCAAGGTTTTCCACGCTCGTCCCACGCGAAGGTTATCGGAATGGTTTATGGCGGCGGCACCCTTGCCGCGAGCATGGGGGTAGAGGATAAAGGCCGCATGACAACAGAAGACAAAAATGCGGCCACTGCGCCTGGTACCAAGCGCTATCGCCTCAACGACACGCCGATTGCGGCCCGCCCGCTCGAGCCTGCGCTCTATCTCGTGGCAACGCCGATCGGCAATCTCGGCGACATCACCATCCGTGCGCTGGAAACGCTTGCCGGTGCCGATGTGCTCGCCTGCGAGGACACCCGCGTGACGCGCGTTCTTCTCGACCGCTATGGCATCGAGAACCGGCCTTACGCCTATCACGAGCACAATGCCGATGAGGCGGGCGCCCGCCTGCTGGCCGCGCTCGAAGCCGGCAAGTCCGTCGCCCTCGTTTCCGATGCCGGAACGCCGCTCGTCTCCGATCCCGGCTATCGCCTCGGCCAGCTGGCCATCGAGGCCGGCCACCGCGTCGTGCCGATCCCCGGCGCCTCTGCCCCGCTCGCGGCCCTTGTCGGGTCGGGCCTGCCCAACGATGCCTTCCTCTTTGCCGGCTTCCTGCCCACCAAGGACAAGGCGAAGCGCGATCGGCTGCGCGAACTCTCTAAGGTGCCGGCAACGCTGATCTTCTTCGAATCCCCGCATCGCATCGGCGACACACTCGCCGCAGCCGCCGACGAACTCGGCGTTGAGCGCTCAGCCTCCGTCTGCCGCGAGCTGACGAAAACCTTCGAGGAGTTTCGCCGGGGTCCCCTGGGCGATCTCGCTCATGATTATGCGGACAAGACGGTGAAGGGCGAGATCGTCCTCGTCATCGGCCCGCCGGCACCCGATGCCACCCCCGATGCCGCCGATGTCGACAGCCTCTTGGCCGAACTGGCGAGCACCATGCCGACGTCCAAGGCCGCGACCGAGGCCGCAAAGCTGACCGGCCTGCCGCGCAAGGATCTCTACCAGCGCCTTCTGGAACTCAAGGGGGCCACATGAAGCCTAAAGGCGCGGATCAGAAACGTATCCGCGCCGAAAGGCTTGGCCGCTGGTCGGAATACCGCGCAGCCCTCGCCCTCCTCCTCAAGGGCTACCGAATTCTGGCTCTCCGCTACAAAACGAAAGCAGGCGAAGTCGACATCGTCGCCCGCCGCGGCGATCTCGTCATTTTCGTCGAAGTGAAAGCCCGAAAGGATCTCAAGGCAGGCGTCGATGCCGTCGGCTACGCAGCCGAGCGACGCATCGCGAATGCCGCAGATCATTGGCTGCGCAGGCAATCTGACGCAACACGCCTGTCACTTCGCCATGATATCATCGTGGTGCGACCGTGGCGCTGGCCGGTCCATTTCGAGGGCGCATTTTAGCTTCGTTTGCCTTTCACGTGGAAGTTAACGAAACCCATACAATATGACGGCGCTGACATAAAAGGTTCAAGTCGCTGTCATGGAGCGCGCCTAATGGAGCCCTCACCGCAACAACCGGTGGAGAGGATCTGTCCCATGATCAAGAAGATTTCCCTGGCCGCTCTGGCCCTGACCATGACCGCATCGACGACGCTTGCCGCGACCAACATCACCTGGTGGCACGGCATGGGTGGTCGTAACGGCGAAGTGCTGAACGAGCTTGCCCAGAAGTTCAACGCGGCCCAGACGGCCTGCGTCCTGACCCCTGTTTCCAAGGGCACCTACGAAGAAGCTCTGGCTTCTGGCATCGCCGCCTTCCGTTCGGGCCAGCACCCGAACATCCTGCAGGTCTTTGATGCCGGTGCTGCCACCATCATCAATGCCAAGGGCGCAACTGTTGCCGCTGAAGACATCATCCGCGAAGCCGGTCACACCTTCAACGCCGAAGACTACATCCAGGGCGTTCGCTACTTCTACGCCGATGCAGACGGCAAGTTCGTCGGCATGCCGCTCTCCTCGTCGGCCCCGATCATGTATTACAACGTCGATGCCCTGAAGAAGGCCGGCGTTGAGGCCCCGAAGACCTGGGAAGAGTTTGAGGCGATCGCGCCGAAGCTGAAGGAAGCCGGCTACATCCCGCTCGTTCAGTCGCACCTGCCCTGGCAGATGGTCGAGAACTTCCACTCGCGCAACAATCTCCAGTTCGCGACCAACAACAATGGTTACGACAGCGTCGTCGACACCAAGATCCTGATCAACACCGAAGAGCAGCGGATGATGTTCTCCAAGCTCAAGGAATGGCAGGACGCCGGCATGTTCGCCTTCTACGGCGCCGGCTGGAACGACAACCAGAAGCCCTTCGAAGAAGGCAAGGTCGCTCTGTGGGTCGGTTCCTCCGGTTCCTTCGGTGGCCTCCTGAAGACCGCCACCATGCCGTTCGCCGCGACCTTCCTGCCGAACTGGAGCGGCATCGAAGGCTCAGGTACCAACTCCTTCATCGGTGGTGCTGCCCTCTTCGCCATGGCCGGCAAGCCGGCTGAAGAAAACAAGTGCACCGGCGACTTCTTCAACTTCATCGCTTCGCCGGAAATCCAGTACTATTACCACAAGGAAACCGGCTACGTGCCGCTGACGACCGCTGCCTACGAGCTGGCCAAGAAGGACGGTCACTACGAGCGCACCCCCCAGGCTGAAGTCGGTCTGCAGCAGTTGATGCTGCCGGGTGGCGAGTGGTCCAAGGGCTACCGCATGGGCTTCTACCCGCAGATCCGTGACGTCATGAACCGCGAATTCGTCAAGATCTTCTCGGGCGAAGTCAGCGTGGAAGACGCCTTCAAGACCATCGAAGCAGAAGCCAACGAGATCCTCGCCCGCTTCTCCAAGACCGCCGGCTGATTACGCCGTCCTGTCTAGTGTCGCTCCCGGGGGCCATCGGTCCCCGGGCTTTCCATTGAGGGGTCCCAGATGAAGCGCGTCCAGTTCAATTCGCGATTCCTGCCTTACCTGTTTCTTCTGCCGCAACTGGCAATCATCGCGATCTTCTTCTACTGGCCGTCGGTGCAGGCCATCCAGTCCTCCTTCTATATCGAGGATCCGTTCGGCTTTGGCTCGACCTTCGTCGGTCTGAGCAACTATGCCGACATCTTCTCGGCCTCCCAATATGGCCGCATCGCGCGCTTCACCATCGTCTTCAGTCTGGTCGTCACCTTTCTGGTCCTGTCGCTTGGCCTGCTGCTGGCGCTGAAGGCCGACGCCGTGATCCGCGGCCAGTCGACCTACAAGACGCTGCTGATCGTGGTCTATGCCATCGCCCCGCCGGTCGCGGGACTGATCGGACTGATGTTCTTCGACCAGCATATCGGTCCCTTCGTCACCTTCGTCTCCTGGTTTGGCTGGGACATGAAGATCGGCATCAACTATTTCGACACCGCCTTTGCCATGGTGCTGATCGCCGTCTGGAACCAGATCCCCTACAATTTCATCTTCTTCCTGTCCGGCCTGCAGGGCATCCCGGCCTCGATCCGCGAGGCGGCAACGATGGACTGCAAGTCCGGGACGCGCCGTTTCTGGACCGTGACGCTCCCGCTTCTGGCACCAACAGCCTTCTTCCTGCTGATCATCAACATGACCTATTCGCTCTTCGACACCTTCGGCGTCGTCGATGTGATGGTGAAGGACAGCGCGGCGAACAACCCGATCACGCTGGTCTACAAGGTCTATCTCGACGGTTTCCGTGGCAATGACCTTGGTTCCTCCTCGGCCCAGTCGGTCATTCTGATGGTGATCGTCCTCGTGCTGACCATGATCCAGTTCCGTTTCATCGAACGCCGCGTCCATTACGGTTGAGGAGAGCGCCATGTACCGCACCAAATTCTTCGACCACCTGATCCTGATCGCGGGCGTGATCTTCATGCTCGGGCCGCTGGTGGTTGCCTTTACGACATCGACCCATTCCGCAGCCGAGATCCACTCGAACGGCCTGATGCTCTCGGTCGGTGACGATTTCACGCAGACCTATGAGAAAGTGCTCTTCGAGAGCGGCGGCTTCACCGGCCAGGTGACGGGCCTCACCATGGCGATGAACTCTCTGATCCTCGGTCTCGGTTTTGCCGTCGGCAAGATCGTGCTCTCGATGCTGGCCGCCTATGCCATCGTCTATTTCCGCTTCCGGTTTGCCACGCTCGCCTTCTGGCTGATCTTCACCACGCTGCTTCTGCCGCTCGAAGTGCGCATCCTGCCGACCTACAAGGTGATGAGCGATCTGAACCTGTTAAACAGCTACCAGGGCCTGATCCTGCCTCTGCTGGCCTCGGCGACAGGCACCTTCTTCTTCCGCCAGTTCTTCAAGTCCGTGCCGGACGAACTCCTGGAAGCGGCGCGCATCGATGGTGCCGGTCCCTTCAAGTTCTTCATCGACGTGCTGGTGCCGCTGTCGCGCACCATGATCGCCGCCGTCTTCATCATCATGTTCGTCTATGGCTGGAACCAGTATCTCTGGCCCATGCTGATGACCACGGAAGAGGGCTTCTACACCCTGATGCGCGGCATCAAGCAGATCCTCCAGGTGTGGATCGGCTCGCAGATCCCCGATTACAACGAAGCCTTTGCCATGGCCGTGCTCGCCATGCTGCCGCCCGTCATCGTGGTGGTGGTGTTCCAGAGCTGGTTCATCAAAGGCCTCACCGAAACCGACAAGTAAAGGGAGTGCCGACCATGGCGTCCATCGACATCAACGAGGTCTCCAAGATCTACGACAAGGGCGGCGCCAAGGCCGTGGACAGTGTCGATATCCAGATCGAGGACGGCGAGTTCATCGTGCTCGTCGGCCCCTCCGGCTGTGGCAAGTCCACGCTTCTGCGCATGGTGGCAGGGCTTGAGGAAATCTCGCAAGGCACGATCTCGATCGGCGACCGGGTGGTCAACCAGGTCGAGCCTGCCGATCGTGACATCGCCATGGTCTTCCAGAACTATGCGCTTTATCCGCACATGACCGTCTACGACAATCTGGCTTACGGGTTGAAGAACCGTGGCACGCCGAAGGCGGAAATCGCCGCCCGCGTGGCGGAAGCCGCCAAGATGCTGGAGATCGAGAAATATCTCGACCGCAAGCCACGCGCCCTTTCCGGCGGCCAGCGCCAGCGCGTTGCCATGGGCCGCGCCATTGTGCGCAAGCCGGCCGTCTTCCTCTTCGATGAGCCGCTCTCCAATCTCGATGCCAAGCTGCGCGTGACCATGCGCGGCGAAATCCGCAAGCTGCAGAAGCGGCTGAAGACCACGGCGATCTACGTCACCCATGACCAGCTGGAGGCGATGACGCTGGCCGACCGTCTTGTCGTCTTGAACGGCGGCCGGATCGAGCAGATCGGCACGCCGCTTGAGGTTTATAACCGCCCGGCTTCCACCTTTGTTGCGAGCTTCATCGGCTCGCCGGCGATGAACCTGGTCGATGCGCGCATCGAAGGCGGGCGCCTGCTCTTTGCGGATGCGTGTCTCTTGAGTAGCGCTGGCTGGACAGACGGTCCGGTCCGTCTCGGCATGCGCGCGGAGGATCTGGTTCTGACAAGTGACGAGGATGCCCAGTTCTCGATGGCCATCGATTATGTCGAGGAACTCGGCGCGCAGCGCCTCGTCCACGGCCTTGTCGCCGACCAGGTCTTGACGGCGGTTGTCGCATCTCATGTCGCCTTGAACGACCGTCTGCCGCTGAAGATCGCCCCATCCAGGCTGCATGTATTCTCCGCTGAAAACGGTCGTCGTCTGGATCCCGTTCTCTCCTCATCCGAGGATCGGGCTACCGAAGACAGCGCCGACCGCGCCTTCGCCTGAGAGCATTCGCAGCCGGCCTCATGCTCGCTTCAGCAAAATTCACGAGGGGCGGCGTTGCCTTCGCAAAGCGCGCCGCCTAAATCTGCGGAGCAATTGTACGGGGATAGCGCATGGCCAGAATCAGAAACGTCGCGGTCCAGATGGACCATGTGTCCACGATCAACATCGCGGGCGATAGCACCTTTGCCATGAGCCTGGAGGCCCAGAGCCGCGGCTACAAGCTCTTCCATTACACGCCAGACCGGCTCTCCATGCGTGACGGCAAGATTTTTGCCACCGTGGAACCGATGGAGCTCCGCGATATCAAGGGCGACCATTACACGCTCGGCGCCGCCGAGCGCGTCGACCTCTCGATCATGGATGTGATCCTGCTGCGGCAGGATCCGCCCTTTGACATGGCCTATATCACCTCGACCCATCTGCTCGAGCGGATCCATCCGAAGACTCTCGTCGTCAACGATCCGGCCTGGGTGCGCAATTCGCCGGAGAAGATCTTCGTCACAGAATTCGCCGACCTGATGCCGCCGACCCTGATCACCAAGGATCCCGCCGAGATTGCCCGTTTCCGTCAGGAGCAGGGCGACATCATTCTGAAGCCGCTCTATGGCAATGGCGGCGCCGGCGTCTTCCATTCGACCCGCGACGACCGCAACTTCTCCTCGCTGATGGAGATGTTCGGCCAGATGTTCCGCGAGCCCTTTATCGCGCAAGGTTACCTGCCGGCCGTGCGCAAGGGCGACAAGCGCATCATCCTTGTTGATGGCGAGCCGGTTGGTGCGATCAACCGGGTTCCGGCCGAACATGATGCCCGCTCCAACATGCATGCCGGCGGCCGGCCCGAGCCGACCGAGCTGACCTCACGCGAGCGGGAAATCTGCGCCCGCATCGGACCCGCGCTGCGCGAACGTGGTTTCCTGCTTGTCGGCATCGACGTGATCGGCGACTACATGACCGAAATCAACGTGACGTCGCCCACCGGCATCCGCGAGGTGAAGAAGTTCGGTGGCGCGGATATCGCTGCACTTCTCTGGGATGCCATCGAGCGCAAGCGGGCATAAGCGTCTGTTTTGACGCTGAAAGTTCGCGCTTCGTTTCTCGGCTGCAACCTGTAACAACTTTAGCCCTACTTCAAGCTGCAGATGTTCCGTAATTGTTCTTGCGTTTCAATGCCGCTTATGCGAGATTGTTCCCGTCACCACACGCAATATGAAGTTGCAGGGGTGACCATCGGTCGATCGGCGAGGGCGGGCAATGGTGGCGCGTGTCAGTACGGTTGCATTCCAGGGCATCGAGGGTGTGCCCGTCGAAGTTCAGGTCATGGTCGCCCCCGGCAAGACGGGCATGCAGATCGTCGGTCTGCCCGACAAGGCAGTGGCCGAAAGCCGCGAGCGCGTGCAGGCGGCCCTGCATGCCTCGGGTCTGGCGCTTCCGGCCAAGCGCGTGACGGTCAATCTGGCACCGGCAGATCTGCCGAAGGAGGGCTCTCACTTCGACCTGCCCATCGCGCTCGGATTGATGGCGGCCCTCGGCGCCATTCCGGGTGATGCGCTCTCCGGCTTTCTCGTGATCGGAGAGCTCAATCTGGACGGCACGATCGCCCCGATTGCGGGGGCACTTCCGGCCGCAATCAGCGCCAATGCCATGGACAAGGGGCTGATCTGCCCGGCAGACAGTGGCGCCGAAGCCGCCTGGGCAGGCAGCGAGATCGACATTCTCGCGCCCCGCAGTCTGATCGCGCTTGCCAACCATTTCCGCGGCACCCAGGTCCTGTCCCGACCGGAACCATCGATCCGGGCGCTTGCCGCAAACCTGCCGGATCTTGCCGACATCAAGGGCCAGGAAAGCGCCAAGCGGGCTCTGGAGGTCGCAGCCGCTGGGGGGCACAATCTGTTGTTCGTCGGTCCACCTGGTTCGGGCAAGTCGATGCTGGCGGCGCGCCTGCCCTCGATCCTGCCGCCGCTTTCGGCGCCCGAACTGCTCGAAGTCTCGATGATCCATTCGATCGCCGGCCAGCTTTCGGGCGGCAAGCTTTCCGACCGTCGCCCTTTCCGGACACCGCATCATTCGGCCACCATGGCGGCCCTGGTCGGAGGTGGTCTGAGGGCCAAACCGGGCGAGGCCTCGCTTGCCCATCACGGCATTCTCTTCCTCGACGAACTGCCGGAATTCGCCCCGCCCGTGCTCGATGCCCTGCGCCAGCCACTCGAAACCGGTGAATGCATCATTGCCCGCGCCAATCACCGGGTTTCCTATCCCTCCGATTTCCAGCTGGTGGCTGCGATGAACCCATGCCGCTGCGGCATGGCGGGAGAGCCGGGTCATGTCTGCGCCCGAGGCATCCGTTGCCAGAGCGAATATCAGGGCCGCATCTCGGGGCCGCTGATGGACCGCATCGATATCAGGATCGATGTGCCCGCCGTTTCGGCTACCGATCTCATCCGGCCCCGGGCCGCCGAAAGCAGTGCGGCGGTTGCCAAACGCGTGGCTGCGGCCAGGTCCCGCCAGCGCGATCGCTTCGAACGGCTCGGTCTACCCTTCGGCACCAATGCCCGCTGCTCGACGGCATTGATCGAAACGCTCGCCGAACCGGATGCCTCCGGGCTGCAGCTGCTGCGCGACGCGGCAGAAAAATTCCGGTTTTCGGCACGCGGCTATCACCGGGTCCTGAAGGTTGCCCGCACGCTTGCCGATCTCGACGGAACGGAGACGCTGGGACGCATCCATCTGGCGGAAGCAATTTCCTATCGTATCGCGTCTGAAAGGCTGGCGGCGGCGGCCTGACCGACCGGAGCGGGCGGCGACGGCGATCATGATAAAGGAGGATCAAGCCGGTGGGGCCACCGGACGAAGCATATCGACTGGAAGTGTGAGGCGCACCTCGGCTCCGGTCTCTGGGTACGCAATCTCGGTCTGGCCGCGCACGCCGGCGATGACGCGCTTCATCAGGGTTGAGCCAAACCCGCCGGAGCCTGGCAGTGGGGCAACGGGCGGCGGGCCACCGGCTTCTCGCCATCGCATGACGAGCTGTTCGGTGCCTTCCACCCCGGTCTCGATGTGCCAGTCGAGAGAGACCTGGCCATGGCCGACGCTGAGGGCGCCGTATTTCGCGGCATTGGTGCCGAGTTCATGCAGGATGAGGCTCAGAACGACGACCGTCTGGCCGCCGATGGGGACACGCGGGCCGCTGGCCGTAAAGCGGGGGGTCCCGACAATCGCGAAGGGTTCGAGCGCCTGGAAGACGACGCTCTGCAGCGAGGCGTCCTCGCCTTCGCGCAGGCCGCGCAAGAGCAGGTTGGAGCGGCCAAGCGCGGTCAGGCGGTCACGCAGGCGCGCGGCCAGTTCATCGGCGCTGGACGCGTTCTTGAGGGAGAGGCTGATGATCGCATTGATAGTGGCGAAGATGTTCTTGAGGCGATGGTCGAGCTCCTGGGCCATGACCTCCTGCTGCTCGGCAAGCCGCTGAACCTCCTCTCGGGTGCTGATCTCCTGCCGATAGGCCTGTTTCATCATGTAGATCAGGGTCAGGTCGGTGGTGACGACGAACAGGTAAAGGCCCATGGCGAGCAGGGTACCGAGCGAGAAGTCGAACCGCCCGGGGCTGATGAAGAAGTACCAGGCGGCAAGGCCGGAAAGCACAGCCACCATAAGGCCTTGGCGTACGCCGAAGACAAAGCCGCAGATAATGACAGCCGGAAAGAAGGTCAGGAAGGGAAAGCCGGCTGGCAAGACGGCGTCGAACCAGGCCCGGATGGCGAGTGCCACGGCAAATATGATCAGGCTCGCGACATAGGTCGCAATCAGACCGCTCGTGGAGAGCCGCTCTTGAACAGAGGCGAAGGCAGGCAGCCGGTGTAGTAATGCGCGCATGGGCCCCCTTACGGACTGCAATCGACCTGTCGTGGAATAATCCTAGCCGGGGACGAGAACGGCTGCAATCGGGAGCGGAAGCGCCGGGAGTGATCCGGCGCCTCCTTTGCGTCACTCGCCGAGGCCGGCAAACAGCGCCGTCGAGAGATAACGCTCGGCGAAGGAGGGGATGATCACGACGATCGTCTTGCCGGCATTTTCCTCGCGCTGGCCAAGCTTGATCGCGGCGGCCAGGGCCGCACCCGAGGAAATGCCGACCGGAACGCCCTCAAGGCGGGCAACGAGACGGGCGTGCTCGAAGGCTTCGTCATTGGTGACGGTGACGACCTCGTCATAGACATGGGTGTCGAGAATGGCGGGTGCAAAGCCGGCGCCGATGCCCTGGATCTTGTGAGGGCCGGGATTGCCGCCCGAGAGAACGGGGCTGTCGGCCGGCTCGACAGCGACGACCTTGATCTCCGGCTTGCGGCTCTTCAGCACCTGGCCGGTGCCGGTGATCGTGCCGCCGGTGCCGATCCCGGAGACGAGGATGTCGATCTTGCCCTCGGTGTCGTTCCAGATTTCTTCCGCCGTCGTCTTGCGGTGGATTTCGGGATTGGCCGGGTTTTCGAACTGCTGCGGGATGATGGCGTCGGGTGTCGTTTCGGCCAGCTCCTGCGCCTTGGCGATGGCACCCTTCATACCCTTGGCCCCTTCGGTCAGCACGAGCTCTGCGCCGAGCAGCGCCAGCATCTTGCGGCGCTCGATCGACATGGTCTCAGGCATGGTGAGGATCAGGCGATAGCCCTTGGCGGCAGCCGCGAAAGCGAGTGCAATGCCGGTGTTGCCGGAGGTCGGCTCGATCAGCGTGGTCTTGCCAGGGATGATCTTGCCCTGGGCTTCGAGGCTCTCGATCATGGCCACGCCGATGCGGTCCTTGACCGAGGCGATCGGATTGAAGAATTCGAGCTTCGCGAGCAGGTGCGCCTTCACGCCCTTTTCCTTGGCCAGCTTGTCGAGCCGCACGATCGGCGTATCGCCGATCGTCTCCGTGATCGAACCATAGATGCGTCCGCGACCGGGTTTCTTCTGCTCAGTCATGTGTTTCTCCCTGGTGATTTGGTTGAGCCGAGCTTACGCCGCAGGCTGCGTGCATGCCAGCATGCTCATGTCGCCCGACAGGCCATCCTTGGAAAAATCTGCCTTGGTCACCCGCGCGATGCTCTCTGAGGCGCCTTGGCGGCGCTCAACTGGCGCGCACCGCGATATAGGCGGCAGTGCCCGCGAGAATGCCGGCCGCGCTGCGGTTGAGCAGCTTCAGGGCTTCGGGACGCTTCAGCAATCCGCGCGCCTGGGCAGCGAGCAGGATATAGGGCAGCAGGACCGCCATCAGCACGATGAAGGTCAGACCGGCGAGCAGGATATAGTCGGCAAGCCCGATCGCCTCGAGCGGGATCAGCGTCGGCACCAGCGCGACGTAAAACAGCATGGTCTTCGGATTGCCGAGCGTCACGAGCAGTCCCGACAGGAAGGATATCCACGGGCGCATCGCCTTTTCCGCCTTGATGTCCTGGGGAACGAGCCCTGCCGTCCAGAGCTTCCAGGCGACATAGACGAGATAGGCGGCGCCAAGAAATTTCAGGATCAGGAAGGGCGTGACGAATGTCTTGGCCAGAACCGATAGCCCGAGGATGACGGCAGTCAGATAGACGAGGTCGCCGAGGATGAGCCCAAGCCCCATGAGGAAGGTTGGGCGGAACCCGGAACCCAGCGCCCGGGCCACGATCGCGGTCATGCCCGGTCCGGGAATGGCCGCCGCGATGAACAGAGCGCCGCAATAGGCAATGATGGTCGTCAGGGTCATCGGTCTCCTCCTCGCCCATTCCTAGTCCTGACGCGAAAGACTTGCAACGGTGACACGATCGCGATTGCTAGCTGCCGTCGACTGCAGCTAGGAGGCATAATTCTTTGAGGAAACAATCCCCTTGCCCAGCCCCACCATGCTCTTCGCCTTCGCCCTGATCTGCCTCGGCATGGTGCTGACGCCGGGGCCGAATATGATCTATCTCGTGTCGCGCTCGATCTGCCAGGGTCCGATGGCGGGGCTGGTTTCGCTCGGCGGTGTGGCACTCGGCTTTGTCGTCTATGTGCTTCTAACCGCCGGCGGGATCACGGTCCTGCTTTTTGCCGTTCCCTTCGCCTATGACCTGCTCAAGTTTGCCGGCGCAGTCTATCTGGCATGGCTTGCCTGGCAGTCGCTGAAGCCCGGTGGCCGCTCGCCCTTCCAGGTCCGCGACCTGCCCGCCGACAGCAGTCGTAAGCTCTTCCTGATGGGCTTCGTCACCAGCCTGCTAAACCCGAAAGTCGCCGTGCTCTATCTCTCGCTTCTGCCGCAGTTCATCGATCCTGCTGGCGGCAGCGTGCTGCTTCAGTCCCTGGTGCTCGGCTTTACCCAGATCGCCATCAGCGTGACCGTCAATGGTCTGATTGCCCTGTCCGCCGGCTCCATCGCCCTCTTCCTCGTCGGGCGCCCTTTCTGGCTCGTTGTCCAGCGCTGGCTGATGGGCACGGTCTTGGCCGCACTTGCCGTTCGCATGGTCACGGAGGCGCAGCGCTAGCCACAGCCCTCATCACACCCCCGTCGACCCAAACCCGCCGGCACCCCGCGCGGTGTCGCTTGTCTCGGTCACTTCGGCCACCTGCGCCTGCGTCACCGGCGCGATCACCATCTGGGCGATGCGCATGCCGCGGGTGATAACAAACTCCTCCTGGCCGAGGTTGATCAGCAGCACCTTCACCTCGCCGCGATAATCGCTGTCGATCGTGCCTGGCGTGTTGAGGCAGGTCACGCCGTTCTTGAAGGCAAGCCCCGAGCGTGGGCGGATCTGGGCTTCGAAGCCTTCAGGGATTTCCATGATGAAGCCTGTCGGCACCAGAGCCCTGGCACCCGGCGGAAGCGTCATCGGTTCCCCGTCGCTCACCGCAGCTCTCAGATCCATTCCCGCCGCCCCTGCTGACTCGTAGGCGGGAAGCTCAAGCCCTTCGCCATGCGGCAGGCGCTTGAGGTTGAGCACGGGACCGAGGATGTCGGAACGGATTGCGGCCATGGCGGATTTCCTTTGTTGCCCGCGCTCAATTGCATATTGGCCCTCGAAACGCTAGATAACCGCCCGACTAGAAGGAATTCCAGAGATATGGCTGAAACGCTCGCCGAGGCGGTCTCCCGCCGCCGCACCTTTGCTATTATCGCGCACCCGGACGCGGGTAAGACGACGCTCACCGAAAAGCTGCTGCTGTTCGGTGGCGCCATCCAGCTTGCCGGTGAAGTCAAGGCGAAGAAGGATCGCATTCAGACCCGGTCGGACTGGATGAAGATCGAGCGCGAGCGCGGCATTTCGGTCGTCACCTCGGTCATGACCTTCGAATATGAAGGCAATGTCTTCAACATCCTCGACACGCCCGGCCACGAAGACTTCGCCGACGACACCTATCGCACGCTCACAGCGGTGGACGCGGCCGTCATGGTCATCGATGCCGCCAAGGGTATCGAGCCGCGCACGCTGAAGCTGTTCGAAGTCTGCCGCATGCGCGACATCCCGATCATCACCTTCGTCAACAAGATGGACCGCGAAAGCCGCGATCCCTTCGAGATCCTCGACGAAGTGGAAGAAAAGCTGGCGCTCGACACCGCCCCGATCACCTGGCCGGTCGGCCGCTCCAAGACCTTTTGCGGCTCTTATCATCTCGCCAACAACACCTATCGTGGCGGCGATGCGCAGGTTGAGCCGGTCAAGGTCAATGGCCCGCAGAGTGTCGCGGAAAACCTGCCCGAAAACGAACGCCAGGCCTTCATCGACGAGCTGGAGCTCGCCCGCGAGGCCTGCCGGCCCTTCGATCGCCAGAGCTTCCTCGAAGGCCATATGACGCCCGTCTTCTTCGGCTCGGCGCTGCGCAATTTCGGTGTTCGTGACCTGATCAATGCGTTGGGCGCCTATGCGCCCCCGCCGCGCGACCAGGTGGCCGATACCCGCACCGTGCATGCGGCGGAAGAAAAGATGACGGCCTTCGTCTTCAAGATCCAGGCCAATATGGACCCGAACCACCGCGACCGCATCGCCTTTGCCCGCATCTGCTCCGGCAAGCTTGAGCGCGGCATGAAGGCCCGCCTTGCCCGCACCGGCAAGCAGATGGGCCTGACCGCACCGCAGTTCTTCTTTGCCTCGCAGCGTCAGCTGGCGGATACGGCCTATGCCGGTGATGTCGTTGGCATCCCGAACCACGGGACACTCAGGATCGGCGATACGCTGACCGAAGGCGAAAACCTCGTCTTTCAGGGCGTCCCGAACTTCTCGCCGGAAATCCTGCGCCGTGTGCGGCTGGAAGATGCGATGAAGGCGAAGAAGCTGAAGGAAGCGCTGCAGCAGATGGCCGAAGAGGGCGTCGTGCAGCTCTTCTCGCCGGAAGACGGCTCGCCAGCCATCGTCGGCGTCGTCGGCGCGCTGCAGCTCGACGTGTTGAAGGAACGCCTCCAGGGCGAATACGGCCTGCCGGTCTCCTTCGAAATGTCGCGCTTCTCCGTCTGCCGCTGGATTTCGGCCGAGAACAAGGATGATCTGGAAAAGTTCATGACCCAGCGCCGTGGCGACATCTGCCGCGATCTCGACGGCGACCCCGTCTTCATGGCCCAGGACCAGTTCTCTCTGCGTTATGAATCTGAGCGGTACCCGGCGATCAAGATGGTCGCCATCAAGGAATATCACGTCGCCAAGGCGGCGTGAGGCCTGGCGGGCGGTGGCGGATTTACCGCCGCCCCTGCAAAGCCTGACGTGTGTGGTTATTCTGCCGGTCTGATCCAAAGCGCCTGCGCGGACGTGAACTCGACCCGCAGGCGCTCATAGCTTGAAATCGTCGGATGATCAGTCTTAAGCGGATGCGTATGGGTCGCGGTAATCACCGCGACATCGGCGCCCGCTGCTTCTCCGGCCTTCACACCAGCTAGCACATCTTCGAACACCAGGCAGCGGGACGGATCGACACCCAGTCGCTCGGCGCCGAGCCGGTAGCCGGCCGGATCCGGTTTGCCGACTTTCACATCCTCGGCTGTCACGATCTTGACCGGCTGCGGCAGGCCGGCCGCCCCGATGCGGGCACGCGCAAGCGCCGACGGTGCAGATGTCACGATCGCCCAGCGCTCCGCCGGTAGGCTGTTCAGAAAGGCGATTGCGCCCGGGATCGGCACAATGCCGTCGAGATCCTCGATCTCGCCGCGCTCTATCTCCAGCGCTTCCTTGACCACATCGATGCCAGGCAGGTTCAGTGCGCTGATCGTGTCGATCCCCCGCTTGCCATGCATGGTCGGCAGGAAGGCTTGCAGATCAAGGCCATGCTTGAGAGCCCAGCGGCTCCAGACGCGTTCGGCGGCGGCGATGGAGTTGAGCAACGTGCCGTCCATGTCGAAGAGGAAGGCGTCATAGGCGCGATCAAAGAGCCGGTCGGGGGCGTGATGCAAGGTCTTGGGTCCTCTCTGTCGGTCGCGTCGTCACGGTCCCCTAACCCCTCTTGCAGAGGGCTGCAAACACTTAATCGGGAGTGCGGCCGATGGCAGGTGACAGGCCCTCCGCTCTCGCCTAATCTCCCGGCCATGAGACAGGGGCGTCCGGTGCAAGCCGGGCTGAGAAGTACCCTTTGAACCTGAACCAGATCATGCTGGCGGAGGGAGTCGATTGGGTGCCATGTCGGGCTTTCCGCGTCTGCCCAGTCGCTTCTCCGCCAGAAGGGAGAAGCAGCCATGACATCCACCTCCATCCGCAACGTGCTCTCGATCGCCGGCTCGGACCCGTCCGGCGGCGCCGGCATCCAGGCCGACCTCAAGGCTTTCTCGGCCCGGGGCTGCTACGGTATGGCGGTCATCACGGCGCTCACGGCGCAAAATACAAGGGGCGTCTCGGCGGTCGTGCCGCTCGATCCGGATTTCGTTGCCGAGCAGATCCGCATGGTCTTTGCCGATATCAGGGTCGATGCCGTGAAGATTGGCATAATCGCCAATGCCGGGATTGCCTCAGCCGTGGCGGAGGCGCTGAAGCCGCATCGTGGCATTCCCGTGGTTCTCGACCCGGTGATGATCGCCAAGGGTGGGGCCTCGCTTCTCGATCCCGATGCTGTCGAGGCGTTGACCTTACAACTCCTGCCGCTGGCGACCCTGCTCACCCCGAACCTGCCGGAGGCTGCGGCCCTGCTCGGCGACCCGGAAGCATCGGACCGTCGCATCATGGAATCTCAGGCCGTCCGGCTGACAGCGCTCGGCCCGAAGGCCGTGCTGGTCAAGGGCGGACATCTCTCCGGAGCAGAAAGCCCGGATGTGTTGGTTGCGGATGGACAGGTCAGCTGGTTCGAGGCCCGCCGCGTCGAGACGTCCAACACCCACGGAACCGGCTGCTCGCTGTCGAGCGCCCTGGCGGCGGAGCTTGCGAAGGGCAGGCAGCCGCAGGAAGCGGTCAGTATCGCAAAGGCCTGGCTGGCTGAGGCTGTTGCGGCCTCCGGCAGGCTGACGGTCGGATCGGGACACGGCCCGGTGCACCACTTCCATGCCATGTGGGCGGAGCCCGCGCTTTCGTGATGCCAAAGGCGGAGAAGTGCAGACAAAAAAGAAAACCCGGCGCTGGAGACGCCGGGTTGAAGTGAACTTGACTGCGTGGGATTAATGATCGGCCTTGATAAAGGTTCCGTTCTGCAACTCCTTCATCGCCTGCATCAGCTCTTCGCGTGTGTTCATGACGATCGGACCATGCCAGGCGACCGGCTCCTTGATCGGCTTGCCGGTGACGAGCAGGAAGCGGATGCCCTTGTCGCCGGCCTGCACGGTAATCTCGTCGCCGGTGTCGAAAACGACCAGCGTCCGGTTGCCGGAAAGGTCGCGGATGTTCAGCTCCTCGCCCATGTATTCCTTCTCGACCTTCACGCCGAAGGGCTTGGAGGCATCGCGGAACGAGCCGGAGCCGGCAAAGATATAGGCGAAGGCCGAGCGATAGGTGTCGACCGGGAAGGTCTTGCGCTTACCCGGCGGCACCGAGATGTCGAGATAGACGGGCTCGGCGGCAATGCCGTCGACCGGGCCGCTCTTGCCCCAGAAGTCGCCGCAGATGACGCGCACGGCGGTGCCGTCGTCATCGATGACAATGGGGATGTCGGCAGACTTGATGTCCTGGTAACGCGGCTTGGTCATCTTCAGCGAAGACGGCAGGTTGGCCCACAGCTGGAAGCCGTGCATCCGGCCGGCGAAATCACCCTTCGGCATTTCCTGGTGCAGGATGCCGCTGCCGGCGGTCATCCATTGCAGGTCGCCGGCACCCAGCATGCCGTAATTGCCGAGACTGTCGCCATGTTCGACGGTGCCGGCCAGCACATAGGTGATCGTCTCGATGCCGCGATGCGGATGCCAGGGAAAGCCGCGCAGATAGTCGCTCGGCTCGTCATTACGAAAGTCGTCCATCATCAGGAAGGGATCGGTCATCGAGGGATCGCCGAAACCGAAGACGCGGTGCAGCTTCACGCCCGCGCCCTCCATGGTCGGCGTGGCGCGGCTCTCATGCTTGACGGGACGGATGGACATCAGGGGATCTCCTTGGGTCGAGTGACTTGCTTGCCCGGGAATATATGCGAGCGGTCGCTGCCGCGCAGGTGGGGCTGTCAGAACGCAGTGTTCACATTTGCGCCAATCCGGCGCGCAAGAAATGTTGCACTGCCCGACAAAATTTTGTCATGAATGGGCTCATGTTTGCAAATCATTAGTCTATCGGGCGAAGACTGTTGAAGATCAGCAATCGGTTCGATTGAACTGGGGCAAAATCATATGTGTCGTTGGGTGGCTTACCGCGGTGTTCCGATCTTCCTGGAAGAACTTGTCACCTCGCCTGCGCATTCCCTGATCGAGCAATCCCATTGTGCGACCCGCGCCAAGACGGCGACCAACGGCGATGGCTTCGGTCTCGCCTGGTATGGTGACCGTCCCGAGCCCGGCCGCTTCCGCGATGTTCTGCCCGCCTGGTCTGACTGCAATCTGAAAAGCCTCGCAAGCCAGATCCGCTCGCCACTCTTCCTCGCCCATGTCCGCGCCGCTACCCATGGCGCGACCCGCCGCGACAACTGCCATCCCTTCGTGCAGGGCACCTGGTCCTTCATGCACAATGGCCAGATCGACAATTTCGACCGCATCCGCCGACCCATGGAAGGCATGCTGGACGACGAGCATTTCCATGCCCGTGTCGGCACGACCGACAGCGAGCTGCTGTTCCTGCTGGCGCTGCAGTTCGGTCTGCGCGAACGACCGCTGGCGGCGATGAGCGAGGCTGTGGGTTTCGTCGAGCAGATCAGCCTGCATCTGACCGGTTCGGCGCGCATCCGCATGACGGCGGCCTTCTCCGACGGAAAGACGCTGTATGCCGTGCGCTACTCGACGGATGAACACGCGCCGACGCTGTTTGCGGCACCCATGGGCCCGAAGGGCAGCTTCTGCCTCGTCTCAGAGCCGCTGAACGACGAGACGGACACCTGGGTGGAGATCCCCGCAGGCAGCGCGGTGATCCTCAGCGAAAAGGGGCTGGACGCAGCCGAGTTCAAGCCCGAGGTTGATCGAATGCGGGTCGAACAGGTGCGTCAGCCAGCCTTGGCTGCGGTCTGAGCAAGCTTCCTAATCAGCGATTCCGAGTTCAGCACGCAGCTTGCGTGTCAGAGAAGCACTGACTGTGCGATAAGAGCGCGTGAGATATTCCTGCAGATCGGCCTGGCCAAGTTCACTGTTGGGCTCGACGGTCACCCATTTGCGCTTGGCGAAATAGGGGGCCTGCGAAACGCCCGCAAGTGACGTCAGGATCTCGAAGCTTTCTTCACTGACCTTGAAGCAAAGGCGTTTTTCACTGTCGGTCAGCAGTGCGAAGACCTTATTCCCCACCTTGGCGACACGGGCGTCCCACTGATCGACGAGCGTGGTGCCGGCGAACTCCCGGACGAAAGCATCGAAGCTGGAGCGTTCAAACAGGCTCATGCGCCGGTTCCGCCCATCTGTGTCGCGATCCAGAGCGCCAGCCGCTCGGCCACCTCGTCCTTGGAAAGGTCCGGCCAGGCTTCGATGCCGTCGCGGGAAATCAGCTTCACCCGGTTGCGGTCGCCGCCCATGATTCCGGTCTCCGGCGAGACGTCATTGGCTACGATCAGGTCGGCGCCCTTGCGATCGAGCTTTGTCCGGCCGTTCTGCTCGACATTTTCAGTCTCGGCGGCAAAACCGACGACGAGACGCGGACGCTCAGCATGATGACCCACGGTTTTCAGAATGTCGGGGTTTTCAGTCAGATGTAATGGTGCCGGGGCTTCGCCGGGCTGTTTCTTGATCTTCTGTTCCGCCGATGAGGCGACCCGCCAGTCTGCGACCGCGGCGACCATGACCGCAATATCGGCAGGAAGTGCAGAAAGAACCGCATCGCGCATCTCCTCGGCCCGCTCCACATGCTGCGTGTTCACACCGGCTGGATCGGCAATCGTCACGGGGCCGGAGACCAGCGTCACATCAGCGCCGAGCCGCGCAAGGGCGGCTGCGATCGCATGGCCCTGCTTGCCCGATGAGCGGTTGGCGATGTAGCGCACCGGATCGATCGGTTCATGCGTCGGCCCCGAGGTCACAATCGCCTTCATCCCGGCCAGCGGCTTGGGTCCGGAGAGTATGTCTTCGACGCGCGCGGCAATCTCCAGCGGCTCGGCCATGCGTCCGCGCCCGCGTTCACCACTTTCGGCCATCTCGCCTTCCATCGGTCCGATGGCATGAATGCCGTCGCGCTGGAGCACGGCGAAGTTACGCTGGGTGGCTGGATGCGCCCACATTTTGGGGTTCATGGCCGGCGCAATCAGCACGGGCCGGTCCGTCGCCAGAAGCACGGTCGATGCCAAATCGTCTGCAAGCCCGTTCGCCATCTTCGCCATCAGATCGGCGGTGGCAGGGGCGACCAGCACCAGGTCACATTCCCGCGCCAGCCGGATATGGCCGACATCCTGCTCGTCCTCGCGGGAAAAGAGCTCGGTATAGACATGGCTTGCGGAGAGCGCGCCCACCGCAAGCGGCGTTACGAATTCCTGCGCCCCGCGCGTCATGATCGGCCGCACGCACGCGCCGCGTTCCCGAAGCCTGCGGATGAGGTCGAGGCTCTTGTAGGCGGCGATGCCACCCGCGATGACAAGCAAAATGCGCTTTCCGGCCAAGCTCATGAAGTACAACCCTTTCTCTGCGGCCGCGACCCTAGCGCAATTCCGGTCGCTGGCAAATCATCGAGACGGGGACTGGTAAACGGCCTGGGTCAGATCTCGCTATCGAGCTTGAGCGGGACCTCAGCGACGGTACCTTGCGTGCCTTCGAGATAGCGCAAGCCTTCGCCCAGCGTCGAGGCCATGGATTTGACGATCCGGCTCCCGAGGCCGGTCCCCTTTGGCGCACCCTGCGGATCGATGCCTACGCCGTCATCCTCGACCTGAAGAACGGCTTCGCCGTCATCGGTTGTCCTGAGGGATACTCGGATGTCGCCGGCCTGACCCGGCGCATAGGCATATTTGAAGGCATTGGTCACGAGTTCAGTGACGATCATGCCGACCGAAACCGCCTTGTCGGCGCTGAGGGAGATCGGATCGGCATCAAACAGCAGACGCACCGGCCTTTCGGCACTGTGCAGCGAGCTGGAGAGCTCGGCGGTGAGACGGTTGAGATAACGGTCGAGCTCCACACGACTGACGTCGTCGGAGGTGTAGAGACTGCGATGCATGCCAGCGATCGCCGTGATGCGAGCCTGGGTCTCCGCCAGTTCCGCCTTCACTTCGTCGCTTCGGGCGCCGGAGATCTGTAGCCTCAACAGGCTTGCCACCAGAGCCAGCGAATTTGCGACGCGGTGGTTCACCTCGGCCAGCAGCGCCTCAGCCCGCTCCTTGCCGAGCCGGATTTCCTCATCGGCACGGGCCTTCGCCGCCCGCAACTGGGCATTGGCAACGGTCTGCTCGATCGCACTGGACAAGAGCGACAGGAAATCGTCGCTGACCGTCTTGATGACGTAATCGGCAGCACCCGCCTTGATCGCCTCAATCGCCACCTGCGCCTCATTGGAACCGGTCACATAGACAACGGGAACGTCGATCTCTGCCTCGCGCATCCGCGCCATCACGTCATGGCCGGTGGTCTGGCGCAGGTAATGATCGAGCACCACGACATGGAACTCTGCCGTTTTCAGGAGATCGAGTGCGTCCTCGGCGGTCTCGGCATGCGACACCGCGTGGCCAAGCCGTGCCATATGCTTTTGCACCAGCCGGGCTATGGCGGCATCGTCGTCGATATAGAGAACGGTGAAGCTCATCGCCCTGTCGCCGTCAGGGGATCTGCATGACGGAAAAGAACAGTCCGAGCTGGCGAATGGCATTGGCGAAATTGTCGTAATCGACAGGTTTGGTAATATAGACATTGGCCCCGAGATCGTAGCAGCGCTGGATTTCGCGTTCGTCATCCGTGGTGGTCAGGATGACGACCGGGAGCCGTCGCGTGTGCGGATTGGATTTAATCTGATCAAGAATATCGGTGCCCGACATGTCGGGCAGATTGAGGTCGAGCAGGATCAGCAGATAGCGGTCTTCTGAAACCTTGCCGCTGCGATCCTTGCCCAGCACGTAGTCGAGGGCATCCGTGCCGTTGGTGAACGGCACAATCTCGTTGCTGACGCCGGCGCGGCGCACGTTCTTTTCGATCAGACGAGCATGTCCCTCGTCGTCTTCGACCATGATGATGGTGACTTCTTTACCCACGGCTTTCATATTCAACTCCGTACCAGGCGTGACAAATCTGATGGCAGTCGCAGTACGAAGGTCGATCCCTCTCCCAAACGGGATCTAACGGTGATCTCCCCTCCAAGGTTCCGTGCCAGCGAGCGGACATGGGCGAGCCCAATACCTTCGCCCGACTGATCTTGCTGACCGGAGCGGCGGAAGAGCTCAAAGACGCGTTCGTGGTCCTGTTCTGCAATACCTCGGCCGTTGTCCTCGACCTCGATCCGCACCATGTGACGCCCTTCGGGCGCGGTGCGGACAGCCAGAGTCAGGGGCCGGTGGGGATCTTTGTATTTGATCGCATTGTCGAAGAGATTGCCGAGGATCTGTTCGACCGAGAGACGATCCGCGTTCAGCCGTGGCGCCTTGATGTCGAGATGGATTTGCCCGTCGCTTTCGCTGATCTGGTGATAGACGCTGTTGGTGATGGTCTCCAGCAGGGGCTGCAACTCGACGATTTCAGGCTTCAACTGACGTCGCCCGTCCCGCGAAATCTTCAGGATCGCATTGATCAGACCATCCATCTTCTTGGTGGAGGAGCGGATGAAGCCGATCGCCTCCGGCAGATCTTCCGAAGCGGCCAGGCGCGCCTCGCGGATCTCGTCCTCCGACACAGGCTTGCCGTCGTTCAGCACATAAGCCTGCAAGGCTTTTAGAGAGGCATCCAGCTCTGCAGTAAAACCCATGATGTTGACGAGCGGCGCTCTCAGATCATGCGTGACGATATAGGCAAAACGCTGGATTTCCTGGTTCGCCTGCATCAGATCTTCGGTGCGTTCGGCCACGCGGGCCTCAAGGCCCTGGTTCAACACCTCCACCTCGCGCTGAGAGGCTGCAAGCGCCCGCACATGCTGGGCCACGACAAGGATGGCGCCACTCATGACGGCGATGATGGCAATGCCACCACCTACCGTGATCCACTGGAGCTGCTGTGACGCGCTGATCTGCGCCTCGGTGCCTCGCTCAACATTCGCGTCTGAGAGTTCCTTGAACTGATCGAGCGTGGCACGAATGTCGTCCATCAAAGCGCGACCAATATCGCTTTGAATCAACGCGATGGCCTGATCCTGCTCGCCGCTGCCCACGAGATTGATCGCCTGACCCATTTCGGAAAGCTTGCTGCGGATGAGGTCCTGCAATCGGCCCATCTGCGCTGCCTTGGCGGGGCGCTCGGCTACTCCAGCCGCGAGCCTATCCACTTCTTCACGGATTTCGCCGACGGCGGCTTCATAGGGTTCAAGGAACAACTCGTTGCGCGTGATGACGAAGCCGCGCTGACCCGTTTCGGCGTCCGTCAGCTTCTGCATCAGATCGGCTGCCATGCGCCGGATGGTGCGCTCTTCCAGGATGTAATCGAAAGTCGCACGTGTCCGCTCGACGAGCCCGAAGGTCGCGACGATGATGCCGACGAGGATCGCGGTGCCGACCAGGAGGAAGAGCAGCGTGGACCGGACGAAGCCGGTTTGGGTGGCAGACATATCACTCCAGACGGAACAAAAAGCGCGTGTTGTCGTTCAAACGCGGCGTCTGCTGGTTTGTTCCATCAAAAGATCCGGAGAATTAGATTTCTCGCTGACCTGGTGTGACTAAGAAATCTGGAAGGCGATGACCACGGCTGCCGCAGCAATCACCCAGAGCGCCACCCGGCCAAGCCGCGTGTGCCGGGCTTCAGCCCGCCCGATCCGCTCGGCGGTGTCGGCATCGAAGCGCAGGCCTTCCTCGCTCATGCGCATGATCTCGCCATGCAGCTTCTCGGTCTTGGCGGCGATCTCCGGCAGGGCTTCGGCGAGCCGGAGTGCCGCTCGGGCGCCATCCTTGAGATCGGCTGCAATCCGCTTCGGTCCAAGATTGTCGCGGATCCAATTCGAAACGACCGGCTCGGCGGCTTTCCACATGTTGAAGCGTGGATTGAGAATGCGCGAAACACCCTCGACGACCACCATCGTCTTCTGCAGCATCACCAGTTCCGGGCGCGTCTGCATGTCGAAGATCTCGGTGACTTCGAACAGCAGCGTCAGCAGCTTGCCCATGGAAATGGTCTCGGCCGGCTGCCCGTGGATCGGCTCGCCGATCGCGCGGATCGCCTGGGCGAAGCTCGCGACATTGTGGTGCGACGGCACGTAGCCGGCTTCGAAATGCACTTCGGCCACCCGCATGTAGTCGCGCGTGATGAAGCCGTATAGGATCTCTGCCAGGAAGCGGCGTTCTTTCTTGCCGAGCCGTCCGGCAATGCCCATGTCGACCGCTACGATCATGCCTGAGGCATCGACGAAGAGATTGCCCGGATGCATGTCGGCATGGAAGAAGCCGTCGCGCAGCGTATGGCGCAGGAAGGACTGGATCAGCGTGTCGGCCAGCGCATTGAGATCGTGGCCGGCAGCCTTGAGACCCTCGACGTCGGACATCTTGATGCCGTCGATCCATTCCATGGTGACGACGTCGCGGCCCGTACGCTCCCAGTCGACCTGCGGCACGCGAAAGCCGGGATCATCCTTGGTATTCTCCGCGATCTCCGACAGGGCGGCTGCTTCGAGCCTGAGGTCCATCTCGACCTTGGTGGTTTGCTCCAGCGTCTTGGTCACTTCGACCGGACGCAGGCGCCGCGTATGCGGCAGGAAGCGTTCCTGCAGGTGCGACACGAGATACATGGCCTCGAGATCGGCGGCAAAGCGCTTGCGCACGCCGGGACGGATCACCTTGACGGCAACCTTGCGGCGGCCCTCGGCCGTCTCGACCTCCGCCGGATGGACCTGCGCGATCGAGGCAGCGGCGATCGGTTCGCCGAAATGGGCGTAGAGCTCTTCCACTGAGCGGCCGAGTGACTCACGGATCGTCGTCTTGGAGGCCTCCGTCGGGAAGAAGTCCATCCGGTCCTGCAGACCGGCGAGATCCTCGGCGAAATCCGCGCCGACCACATCGGGCCGAGTCGCCAGGAACTGCCCGATCTTGACATAAGACGGTCCGAGACGGGCGACAGCACGGGCCAGCCGATCCGAGCGCTCGGCAGATTTGGCCCGGCTGCGCGCCAGCGGTGCAATCGCAGCCTTGGCGATCCCGACCAGCGGCGGCAGTCCTTCGGACGGAAGGGCCGCAACAACGCCTTCGCGCACCAGCACCCAGCCGACCCGCGCCAGGCGGAAATATGCCCCGAGCGTGCTCATCCCGGTCAGATCTTCCAGCCGGAATGCAGCGTCGCGATGCCGCCGGTGTAATTGGTGTAGCGGACGTTGGAGAAACCGGCACGCTCGATCATTCGCGCGAAATCCGGCTGGTTGGGGAACTTGCGGATCGATTCCACCAGATACTGATAGGGCTCCGCGTCACCGGTGATCATCTTGCCGAAGCGAGGGATCGCATTGAACGACCAGGCATCATAGACCTTGTCGAGCAGCGGCAGTTCGACTTCGGAAAACTCCAGCACGAGCAGACGTCCGCCACGCTTCAGAACGCGGAAGGCTTCCGACAGCGCCACATCGATATGCGGCACGTTGCGGATGCCGAAGGCGATCGTATAGGCGTCGAACGTGCTGTCGTCGAAGGGCAGGCTTTCGGCATTCGCCTCGACGAAGGTGAGGTTGGGCGAAAGGCCCTTCTTCTCCGCCCGCTCGGCACCGACGCCGAGCATCGAGCCGTTGATGTCGAGCACGGTGGCATGGGCCATCCGACTGGAGGCCTCGACGATGCGAAACGCGATATCGCCGGTGCCGCCGGCAACATCGAGCACCTTGTAGTTGGGATCCTTGCGCGGATTGAGCGACGCCACCATCGCATCCTTCCAGACGCGGTGCAGACCGGCCGACATCACGTCGTTCATGATGTCGTAGCGCTTGGCGACCTTATGGAAGACGTCGTTGACGAGGCCCTGCTTTTCCTGCTCGTCGACCTGGCGGAAGCCGTAGGAGGTTTCCATGCCGCCATCGGCGGAAATGCGGCTTGCAGTCATCGGTTCACTCCACATATCGGAACGGTCGGCAGACCATAGCGAAAAGGCCTGTCCCGCGCTATCTGCGGAGAGGAAGCCTTGGCTTCGCTGGTCTATAGACCTTTAAAGAAGCTGTTCAAACAGAAAGATGGGCTGAAATGCCGGAATTGCCAGAGGTTGAGACAGTCAGACGCGGGCTGGCACCCGCCATGGAAGGGGCGAGATTGCAGCGCCTGGAGCTGCGCCGCCCGGACTTGCGCTTTCCCCTGCCGCGCGATTTTGCCGCAAGGGTCGAAGGCCGCCGCATTGTCGCTCTGTCCCGTCGGGCAAAATACCTGCTTGTCGATCTCGAGGACGACCTCACGGTGATTGCCCATCTCGGCATGTCCGGCTCCTTCCGCATCGAGGCGGGGGAGGGGACCAACTTGCCAGGCGTCTTTCATCACGAGCGCAGCAAGGATGAAAAGCACGACCACGTCGTCTTTCATCTCGAGCGTTCGGAAGGCCCGGTTCGTGTGGTTTATAATGACCCGCGCCGTTTCGGCTTCATGGATCTGATGGCGCGCTCGGAGCTCGACACTTATCCGGCGTTCCGGGATCTCGGGCCGGAACCCGTCGGCAATATCCTCTCGGCCGACTATCTCGCGAGCCGTTTTGCCGGCCGCAGCCAGCCGCTGAAGGGCGCGCTGCTGGACCAGAAGGTCATCGCCGGTCTCGGCAACATCTATGTCTGCGAGGCGCTCTGGCGCTCCCATCTCTCGCCCACCCGCAAGGTCTCGACCTTGGTCACGCCGAAGGGCAAGCCGAAGGCGGAGCTTGCGCTTCTCACCCAGTCGATCCGCGAGGTGATCGCAGATGCGATCGAGGCCGGCGGCTCGTCGCTGCGCGACCATATCCAGGCCGACGGCACGCTGGGCTACTTCCAGCATTCCTTCCGCACCTACGACCGCGAGGGCAAGCCCTGCCTCACGGATGGTTGCGGGGGAACCGTCGAAAGGATAGTTCAATCCGGCCGCTCGACATTCTATTGTCGTCACTGCCAGAAATAAGGCCCGTGGGGCCGCGCTAGGGAGGAAACCATGACCTATGAAACCCTGCTGATCGAACGGCGTGACCGCGTCGCGCTTGTGACGCTCAACCGGCCGCAGGCGCTGAACGCGCTGAACTCCGCTGTCATGCGCGAACTCCGCCAGCTCCTGGCCGAGCTGCAGGCCGATGCCGCCGTCGGCGCCGTCGTACTCACGGGCTCCGAAAAGGCCTTTGCCGCCGGGGCTGATATCAAGGAAATGCAGTCGCTCGATTTCGTCGATGCCTATACCGGCGACTTTATCAGCGGCTGGGACGAAATCGCCGGCTTCCGCAAGCCCTTCATTGCCGCCGTCTCCGGTTTCGCACTTGGCGGAGGCTGCGAGCTTGCGATGATGTGCGACTTCATCATCGCCTCGAAGACCGCGAAGTTCGGCCAGCCGGAGATCACGCTCGGCGTCATCCCCGGCATGGGTGGCTCCCAGCGGCTGACACGCGCCGTCGGCAAGGCCAAGGCCATGGATCTTTGCCTGACTGGCCGCATGATGGATGCGACTGAGGCCGAGAGCGCAGGTCTCGTGGCGCGGGTCGTCGAGCCGGAGCGCCTGATCGACGAGGCCCTCGAAGCCGCCGCCAAGATCGCCTCCTTCTCGCTGCCTTCAGTGTTGATGGCGAAGGAAGCCGTCAACCGCGCCTTCGAACAGACTTTGAGCGAAGGCTTGCGGTTCGAGCGGCGGCTGTTTCACTCGCTCTTTGCGACCGAGGACCAGAAGGAAGGCATGGCCGCTTTTGTGGAAAAGCGGAAGCCCGCCTTCAAGAACAGATAAGCGCGACGAGGGACGCGTTATCTGCAGAATCCGCGTTGACGCATCCCTGCTTTCCCGCTATATGCCCGCCCACGGTTGGGAAAGCCATTGGGCTTTTCCATGAAACAGCTCCCCAAGTGCTGAATGGTGCGGTTGCTCTGACCCGACGCGGCGATGGTGGGCTTTGGTTTGAATTCGAAGAGAGGCATCCATGGCCAACACAACTTCGGCGAAGAAGGCGACCCGCAAGATCGCTCGCCGCACTGCAGTCAACAAGGCTCGCCGTTCGCGGGTCCGTGGTTTCATCCGCAAGGTCGAAGAAGCAATCGCTTCTGGTGACGCAGCGGTCGCCAAGGACGCCCTCAAGGCTGCTCAGCCGGAGATCCAGCGCGCCGCCACCAAGGGCGTTGTTCACGCCAACACGGCATCGCGCAAGATCTCGCGTCTGGCCGCTCGTGTGAAGGCCCTGGCCGTCTAAATTTAGACACCTTTATGACATTTTTCGAAGAGCCTGGCGTTTCGCCGGGCTTTTTGGCGTTGTGCCCGTAAGATACCTCGATGCGATGTTTTAGAGCCTCCTGATGGCTTGTTAGGTGTCAGTCTGGTGACATAAAAAACACAATAAATACAAATACTTCAGCGAGGTATCCCGACTGAAACCCCCTTTACCCTAGGGGAAGTTGCCCCCCTCGCGAGTCAAGAGAAATTTTATTTTTTCGCGTCTTTCCCGTCCCTCTTTGTGCCTGTTTGGGAATCTCCTTGATTCAAAAGCGTTTCTTTTTCGCCCGAATATGACGCGAAAATGAACTACGAAGAGTCAATGGCTCATCGGCACGCCAGGCCAAAAATCGGTGTTGATCTTGGCTTTTGATCCTGCCTTAATGTTTCTCAGCAAGGGGCCAGCCAATGGCCAGAAACGACGGTCCGAAGGGCAGAAATGCAGTCGAGACTGATCGCTCTTGCCAAAGCGGGGTGTTTCAACTCCGTTTTCTCATAAAGTGATCGACATTGCATCGGAAGCTTGGCTGTTTCCGCGTGGTGGCGGTTTTGCATCTTGAGAGTGGCCGCAGGTCACGATCAGAGCATGAGTGCGCGGCATGACGAGGATGCTGCATGTGGGGCACTGCCGTCGGCGTGAGGGACGACGGAAAGTTGAGCCGGCTTTTTGGCTGGAGGCGGCACACTGTGTTCGGGGACCGTCGATCCCGCGAGGGATCGACTAGAGATGAAGCGGCTGTCGGACGGCACGAGAAACGCCCGGCACCTGGAATGAATTTGGAAGGCGGCAACATGCATATGAACTCTATGACGGCCGGTGCGTTGGCGAACGGGGACAATGCACATTCGGCGCTCGGCGCCGCATGCTCCGAAGGAGCAGGAGAGAACGCCGAAATGACTCACACTGATCTCTTCGACCGTTTCAGCAAGCGGCTGAAGGCGCAGGTTGGGGCGGACGTATACCAGAGCTGGTTCGCCCGCCTGAAGCTCCACTCCGCATCCAAGAGTGTTGTTCGACTGACTGTTCCCACAACGTTTTTGAAGTCCTGGATCAACAACCGCTATCTGGATTTGATCACGTCGATCTTCCAGGCTGAGGACCCTTCTGTCCTCAAGGTCGAAATCATGGTGCGCACCGCAAGCCGCAGCACCCGTGGCCCAGCCGCAGAAGACCGTTCGGTCGGCGTCGAGCAGGCGCAGCCGGCATCGATCCGCAAGACCGGTCCGCAGACCGTCGGCCAGATCGCCTCTTCGCAGACCCATGCGCCGTCGAGCACCCGCGCTACACCCGCAGGTCCGCTTTTCGGCTCCCCGCTCGACAGCCGCTACACCTTTGATGGTTTCGTCGAAGGCGCGTCCAACCGCGTGGCGCTGGCCGCCGCCAAGACCATTGCAGAGGCTGGCGCTGGCGCCGTACGCTTCAACCCGCTGTTCATCCACTCCTCGGTCGGTCTCGGCAAGACGCATCTGTTGCAGGCGATCGCCAATGCCGCGATCCAGAGCCCGCGCGCACCGCGCGTCGTCTATCTGACCGCCGAATACTTCATGTGGCGCTTCGCAACCGCGATCCGCGACAACGACGCCCTGACGCTGAAGGACTCGCTGCGCAACATCGACCTCCTGATCATCGACGACATGCAGTTCCTGCAGGGTAAGATGATCCAGCATGAGTTCTGCCATCTCCTGAACATGCTGCTCGATAGCGCCAAGCAGGTTGTCGTTGCTGCAGACCGTGCGCCCTGGGAACTGGAATCGCTCGATCCGCGCGTTCGCTCGCGTCTGCAGGGTGGCGTTGCCATCGAAATGGAGGCGCCTGATTACGAGATGCGCCTCGACATGATGAAGTCGCGCCTGGAGGCCGCCCGCAAGGACGATCCGTCGATCGACATTCCGGCCGAAATCCTCGAGCATGTCGCCCGCAATATCACGAGCAGTGGCCGTGACCTGGAAGGCGCCTTCAACCAGTTGCTCTTCCGTCGCTCCTTCGAGCCGAACCTGTCGATCGAGCGTGTCGACGAACTGTTGGCCCATCTCGTTGGCGCTGGCGATCAGAAGCGCGTGCGCATCGAAGACATCCAGCGTGTCGTCGCCCGTCACTACAACGTGTCGCGTCAGGAGCTCGTCTCCAACCGCCGCACCCGCGTCATCGTCAAGCCGCGCCAGATCGCCATGTATCTGTCGAAGACGCTCACCCCGCGTTCCTTCCCGGAAATCGGCCGTCGCTTCGGCGGTCGCGACCACACGACGGTCCTTCATGCGGTCCGCAAGATCGAGGAACTGATCGCCGCCGACCAGAAGCTGTCGCAGGAAATCGAACTGCTGCGCCGCCTGATCAACGAGTAAGCGGCCCGCCGCAAAGATAGAGGCCACCGCGATCCCAAAGGGCTCGCGGTGGCCTTTTCGTATCCGACAGTCGGTTCAGGACCGCGCGATCACGATGATTTCGGGACTGGTGTCCGAATAGGGTGTGCGATCCCACCAGCCGAGCAGCTCGACCTCGTGGAAGCCCGCTGCCGCAAGCAGGCTCTGGATTGTTTCGACCTTTGCAAACCTCAGCCGGCTCTCGCTGATCAGCGTCTCGCCCGTGGCTTCGATCGAGAAGACTGCGTCAAAGGTCACGTGCTCGACCTCAACAGTCTTGATCTGATAGAAAACCTCAACAGACCCGACTGCGTCGATGGCCCGTCGTTCGCGCGTCTTTGCTTGCGTCCAGCCTTCCCAGGCCTTGGTCAGCGGATTGCGGCTTTCGAGGATCACTCTGCCGCCTGGCTTCATATGCCGATGAATGTTGCGCAAGGCGGCAAGCGTCTCGGCATCGTCGACAAACACCTGGAAGACATGGCCCGTCATGATGGCGAGATCGAAACGATCAGGGAGTGAAAACTCTGCGGCAGGAGCCTGGACCCACTCGACCCGACCTTGTCCGTCCTTCATCCGAGCCATCTGCAGCATGCCGTCTGCCGGATCGACACCGGTCACCTGGTGTCCGCGTTTCGCCAGACGCATCGTCACCGACCCCGTGCCGCAGCCGATATCGAGCACGCGGCAGGGCGCCTTGGCGAAATTCTCGTAGAAATCGCCGTCTTCGCCATGATGGTTGAACGCATCGTAGAGACGGGCCATGTCGAAGCGGGAAAAGGCGGCATCGACTGGCATCGTTTCCAACTCCTCAGCAGGCGAGATCTGCGACGACAGCGTCGAGGATCAGCATGCCCGGCGGCGTGCAGCGCAGCCGCGAATTGCCGAGCCGCTCGATAAAGCCCTGTTCGAGCAGGAACTGCTCCTTGTCCGGATCGGGATCGCGGCCGGACAACTGCTGCCAGCGGGCGAGATCGACGCCTTCGCGTAGGCGAAGCCCCATCAGCAGAAGTTCATCCGCCTGGGCCTCGTGATCAAGCTCTTCGCGTTCGATGATGCCATGACCATTCTGCTCGACGGCGGAAAGCCAGGTCTCCGGATGACGTTCGGCGACGGTTGCGATCTTGCTCCGTCCTTGCGTCAGCCGTCCATGGGCGCCGGGACCAATACCGGCATAGTCGCCATAGCGCCAATAGGTCAGGTTATGCCGGCTCTCGGCGCCTGGGCGTGCGTGGTTGGAAACCTCGTAGGCCGGAAGCCCTTCGCGGGCGGTGATCTCCTGCGTCGCCTCGTAAAGCGTTGCGGCGTGATCATCGTCGGGCACGATCAGCTTGCCGGCCTTGTGCAGGCCGTAGAAGGCGGTGCCTTCCTCGATCGTCAGCTGGTAGAGCGACAGATGATCAACCGCATAGGAGATCGCCTCCTTCAATTCGCGCTCCCAGGCCTCGACCGTCTGGTTCGGGCGGGCGTAGATCAGGTCGAAGGACATGCGCGGGAAGATCTCGCGCGCCAGCTTGATGGCTTTCAGCGCGTCTGCCACGTCATGCAGGCGGCCGAGAAAGCGCAGGTCCGGATCGTTCAGCGCTTGCACCCCGAGCGAAACACGGTTGACCCCGGCGGCCCGGTAGCCATGGAATCGCGTCGCCTCGACGCTCGAAGGATTGGCCTCCATGGTGATCTCTATGCCGTCGGGCATGTGCCAGTTGGCAGCGATCCCGTCCAGGATTGCGCCAACGGTGGAGGGGTCCATCAGCGACGGTGTGCCGCCACCCATGAACACGCTGGTGACCGTCTTCGGGCCGGATAGCGCACGCACGGCCTTGAGTTCGGCGAGGAAGGCCGAAACGAAGCGCGCCTGGTCCACCGGCTGGTGACGCACATGGCTGTTGAAGTCGCAGTAAGGGCATTTGGCCGCGCAGAAGGGCCAGTGCACATAGACGCCGAAGCCGGGTTCACCGGTATCGGGCAGCAGCGTGAAGGACCGGTCGGTCAACGCGTCAGGCCTCCAGGCAGGTTTCGACGAAGAGCTTGAAGGCCCGGGCACGATGCGACAGGGCCTCCGGATCGCCCGGCTTCCAGCCATGCTTCTCGTCTGCGGTCATCTCGCCGAATGTACGCACATGTCCTTCCGGCTGAAACACCGGATCATAGCCGAAACCGGCTGTCCCACGCGGCGGCCAGGCAATCACGCCTTCGACTTCGCCCCGGAAGAATTCGGTGTGACCATCCGGCCAGGCGAGGCAGAGCACGCTGACAAAGCGGCAGGTCCGCTGTGAAGCCGACGCGGCCCCGCGCTCCTGCAAGGCCTTCTCGACCTTCTCCATCGCCATCTTGAAATCGCGGCTGCCATCCTCGCGCTCGGCCCAGTTCGCCGTGTAGACGCCGGGCGCGCCGTCGAGAGCATCGATCACCAGGCCGCTGTCGTCGGAAAGGGCCGGCATGCCCGAAGCCTTGGCCGAGGCGAGTGCCTTGATCGCGGCATTTTCTTCGAAAGTTGTCCCGGTTTCATCGGGCTCGACGAAGTTCAGTTCCTTTGCCGACTTGGCCGAGAAGCCGAGCGGGCCGATGAGATCGGCGATCTCGGCGATCTTGCCGGCATTGTGGCTGGCAACAACGATGGTGCGAGTGTCGAGTTTACGCATGGATCTCTCTTTGCGGCCCGTCAGCCGATCGCCTGCTTCTGCAGGGCAACCAGTTCATCGATGCCGTTCCTGGCAAGGCCGAGCAGCGTCAGGAATTCGTCCTGGCTGAAGGGCTTGCCTTCGGCCGTGCCCTGGATCTCGACGATCCCGCCGGAGCCTGTCATGACAAAATTCGCATCCGTCTCGGCCGCCGAATCTTCGAGATAGTCGAGGTCGATGACCGGCTGGCTGGCGAAGATCCCGCAGGAGACGGCGGCGATATGGTCCTTCAGGACCTTCTCGACCTTCACCATGTTGCGCGCTTCCATCCACTTCAGACAGTCATGCAGTGCGATCCAGGCGCCGGTGATCGAGGCCGTGCGCGTGCCGCCATCCGCCTGGATGACGTCGCAGTCGATCGAGATCTGCCGCTCGCCGAGCGCTTCGAGATCGACGATTGCACGGAGAGAGCGTCCGATTAGCCGCTGGATTTCCTGCGTGCGACCGCTCTGCTTGCCAGACGATGCCTCGCGCTTCATGCGATCACCGGTGGCGCGCGGCAGCATGCCATATTCCGCCGTCACCCAGCCCTTGCCGGAATTGCGCAGCCACGGCGGCGTCTTGTCTTCGAGGCTTGCCGTGCACAGCACATGCGTATCGCCGAACTTCACCAGGCAGGAGCCTTCCGCATGCTTGGAAAAGTTGCGCTCGAACGAAACCTTGCGCATTTGATCGGTTTTTCTGCCGGATGGCCGCATTGCAATCTCCTGGGTTGTCTGTTGCCTTCTAAGGACGCAGCCTGTCTTTTGCAAAGAAAAACCATCCCGCAGCGCCGCGAGATCAAGCTGGATCGAATTACCCCTTGGTCATCCAAAAAGCAGTGATTATATTTGTAGCATGAAACCTCTGAGATCTTGTCCGCTCTGATAATGGCATCACCCAAGACGACCGTCGCAGACGTTTCCGCCTCGCTGGACGATCGCTCCAGAGAGATTTTCCGCCGTATCGTCGAAACCTATCTCGACAATGGCGATCCCTTGGGCTCGCGCAATCTCTCGCGTCTCCTGCCGATGTCGCTTTCGCCGGCTTCGGTTCGCAATGTGATGAGCGATCTTGAAGCGCTCGGGCTGATTTATGCGCCGCATGTTAGCGCCGGGCGCCTACCCACCCAGGCAGGCCTGCGCTTCTTTGTCGATGCTTTTATGCAGGTTGGCGATCTCTCCGACGGCGAGCGTGACGAGATTGAACGGCAGATCCGGCCGACCAGCGCCGATCAACCGATGGAAGCACTACTGACCGAGGCAAGCCGGATGCTCTCAGGCCTCTCGCGTGGCGCCGGTCTGGTGATCTCGGCCAAGAACGATCCCGTGCTGAAACATGTGGAGTTCATTCGTCTGGAGCCCACCAAGGCACTCGCGGTTCTCGTTGGAGAAAACAACCAGATCGAAAACCGCATCATTGATCTGCCCGCCGGCGTGACAGCCTCGCAACTGACGGAGGCGGCGAATTTCCTCAACGCAAATCTCTCCGGCCAGACACTTCGGGAACTTCGCGGCCAGATCGAAAACCTCAAAAGCCAGGTTGCGACCGAGCTCTATAGCCTGTCGCAGGATCTCGTGGAACGTGGGCTCGCCGTCTGGTCGGGAGAAGTGGCTGACAAGCAGCCAGCCCGTCTGATTGTGCGCGGCCGCGCCAATTTGCTCGAAGGGCTGGCGGGGTCAGAGGATATCGATCGCCTGCGTCTGCTGTTCGACGATCTGGAGCGCAAGGAAAGCCTCATCGAAATCCTGGATCTCGCAGAAAGCGGTCCAGGCGTTCGGATCTTTATCGGATCGGAAAACAAGCTCTTCTCGCTCTCTGGATCGTCCCTGATCGTGGCGCCCTATCGCGACGGCGAAGACCGGATCGTAGGTGCTGTCGGCGTCATCGGTCCAACGCGCCTCAACTACTCGCGCATCGTTCCTATGGTCGATTACACTGCACAACTGATGGCCAAGCTCTCGCGCGGCCAGCGGTGAGGCAATTTCCCTTCAAACCCTTGATTTTTTCTCGTCAAACCCTGATATCGGGCACGCATTCGAAACCTTTAGCTTCGAAAACGAGACATCATCCGGAGAACGTCATGACCGAAGAAGCCAACAAGAACGGACCTGACGCGGCAGCCACAGAGGCAGAAGCAACCGCGGCCGCCGAAGGTCAGGTTGCAAACGAAAACGAGACCGCAGCCGCGCAGGATATTGATCCTGTCGAGGCCCTGAAGGCCGAAAATGCCGACCTGCGCGATCGCTTCCTGCGATTGGCCGCCGAGATGGACAATCTGCGCCGCCGCACCGACCGCGAAATCAAGGATGCCAAGTCCTATGCAGTCACCGGCTTCGCGCGCGACATGCTGTCGGTCTCCGACAATCTCCGCCGCGCCATCGAAACCCTGCCGGAAGAAGCCCGCGCCGCGGCCGACGCGACCATCACCGCGCTGATCGAAGGTGTCGAAATGACCGAGCGCGGCATGCTGTCGACGCTGGAGCGCCACGGCGTGCGCAAGATAGATGCCGAAGGCCAGAAGTTTGATCCGAACTTCCATCAGGCGATGTTCGAGGTTCCGAACCCGAACGTGCCGAACAACACCGTCGTGCAGGTGGTCCAGGCCGGTTACGCCATCGGCGAGCGCGTGTTGCGCCCGGCCATGGTCGGTGTGGCCAAGGGTGGCCCGAAGACGGAGGCCGTGGCCGAGGATGCGGCCAAGGCCTGACGGGCCGGGGCTGTCATGTTCAAATGAAAAAAGCGCCTTTCGGGGCGCTTTTTTTAGCTCGTGTCAGGATAAGGTCCACTCAAGCAGCGTTAGACGCCTGTTCCTCGTTGAGGAAGGTGTAGATCGCCGACGCAGACTCCGTTGCCCTAAGCTTGGCCACGAGATCCTGATCGCGCAGCACGCGAGCAATCCGCGACAGCGCCTTCAGATGATCGGCGCCGGCACCTTCCGGCGCCAGCAGCAGAAACACGAGATCGACCGGCTGGTCATCGAGGGCCTCGAAATCCACGGGGGTTTCGAGCCGCGCGAAGATGCCGGTGATTTTGCTGATCTTGTTCAGCTTGCCATGTGGAATGGCGATGCCGTTGCCCACACCCGTCGAGCCGAGACGCTCGCGTTGCAGGATCACGTCAAAGATCTCCCGCTCCGGGATGTCTGTGAGCTTGGAGGCTTTGGCCGCAAGTTCCTGAAGCAGCTGCTTCTTGGAATTGACCCGGAGGGCCGGTACGACAGCATCCTGCTGCAGCAAATCTGCCAATGCCATATCAATGTCCTTCATGCTTCAGGCCGAAGCTTGGGCGGCCGCCTGTCGGGGCCGCCCAAGTCAACCGTCAGCCTTTGATGTTGGCGGAATCGATCCACCCGATATTACCGTCATTGCGACGATAAACGATATTCAATTGTTCTTTCCCCGGGCTTCTGAACAGAAGAACCGGTTCGTCGGTCATGTCGAGAGCCATAACGGCTGAAGCCACCGACATGGTCCGCAGCTTCTTGCTGCTTTCCGCCACGATGGTCGGCGCGTAGTCTTCCGGCACTTCGTCATGCTCTTCGGCGACCGAATCCATGACCGTATAAGCGATCTCAACCGGCGGGTTGACCGGCTCTCCGGCATGATGATCCTTCAGCTTGCGCTTGTAGCGCCGCAGACGCTTCTCCACGCGCTCGAAAGCCGTATCGAAGGCCACTTGCGGATCATTGGCCTCGCCTGCCGCATGCAGGTTTGCGCCGGTATCGAGATGCACCAGGCAATCAGCCGAGAAGCGCGACTGCGACTTCGTAACGACCACTTGCCCGGAATACCCTCCGTCGAAGTACTTGGTAACCGCATCCTGGATTCGATCTTCGATCCGCTGCCGGAACGTTTCACCGATTTCCATCTGCTTGCCGGATACACGCACACTCATGGAGTTTCCCTTCTTATGATTGGTTGCGTATCCATTTTACGCCAAGCGACGTCCGCGTCCAAGCTTTTCGAGCGGTTCGGTCAGTCTCTACCTTCGTTTGTCGGGCGTCTTCGAGGGTCTCTCCCTCGGTCAACAGTGTGCGCTGTCGATTGCGGCGCGCTTCTAGCCGCCTTGAGATCGAGAGTCAATCTCCCGTTAATCATTGCGGCGAAAAGGCGCCCTTCAAACAGCCGAAACCTTGGCTAAAGCGCGCTTTTCGCGCCGCCTCTGGACGGAGGAGGGTATGTTCATGGCCTCGCGGTATTTTGCCACGGTGCGGCGTGCGAGATCGACGCCGGATGATTTCAGCTGATCGACGATATCATCGTCGGAAAGGACGGCATCAGGGCTCTCCTTGTCGATGAGCGCGCGGATCTTGTGACGAACGGATTCCGCGGAATGGCTGTCGCCGCCTTCGGCCGAGGCAATCGATACGCTGAAAAAGTATTTGAGCTCGAAGAGCCCGCGCGGTGTCAGCATGTATTTGTTGGTCGTCACGCGGCTGACGGTCGATTCGTGCATCTTGATCGCATCGGCGACTGTTTTCAGATTGAGCGGCCGCAAATGATCGACGCCGTGATCGAGGAAAGCGGACTGTTGACGCACGATCTCGGCTGCCACCTTGGTGATCGTCCGCGCCCTTTGGTCGAGGCTGCGGGTGAGCCAGTTGGCATTCTGCAGGCATTCCGACATGAAAGCCTGGTCCGGCGTCTCCTTCGCACTGCCGCGTCGCCCGACGGCAGCCATGTAGCTGTGGTTCACAAGCACGCGGGGCAGGGCATCCGGATTGAGTTCAACCCGCCAGCCGCCGGCCCCGTCCGCCCTGACGACGATGTCGGGCGTCACGGATTCGCTGACTGAATGCTCGAAACAGCTGCCGGGTTTCGGATTGAGCTTGCGGATTTCCGCCAGCATGTCGATGAGATCTTCCTCGTCCACGCCACAGATCTTCTTGAGCGTCGCAAAGTCGCGCTTGGCAAGAAGTTCGAGGTTGTTCACGAGACCCGCCATCGCCGGATCGTAGCGATCCCGCTGGCGAAGCTGGATCGCCAGACATTCGCTGAGATTGCGAGCGAAGACGCCAGCAGGTTCCAGCGTCTGCAGGGTGTGCAGCACGAGCTCCACACTGGCCGTCGTCAACCCGAGACGAACGGCCACCTCATCGAGATCGGCACGCAAATAGCCCGCTTCATCGAGATGGTCGATCAGCACGGATGCAAGCAACTGGTCGGACGCGGAGGGAAGCGCAAAGGGAACCTGCTGCTGAAGGTGATCGCGAAGGCTGACCTGGCCGGCCACGAAGTCATCGAGGTCGTAGCCCTCGCTTCCTTCGCCGGATTGTCCTGGCATCGACTTCCATTGGCCGAGCAGTTCGGGGGCATCCGGTCGCTGAGCCGAACCCTCGTCGGTGAAAGCCGTGTCAAAATTGGTGTCCAGCCGGTCGTTCAGCCGCTCGCTGGCGCCATTCTCGTACCAGTCGCTGTCGAGCGATGGCACGGCTCCCATCTCGTCGGAGGCATTGTCCGGGGCGGCGCTGGCGTGGCGGTCGGCATTGTCTGGAGTCTCACCGCTCAAATCTCCGTCATCTGCCGCGATTTCAAGCAGCGGATTCCGTTCTACTTCCTGTGAGATGAACTGCATCAGTTCGAGATGGGTCATCTGCAACAGCTGAATCGACTGCATCAACTGGGGAGTCATCACCAGAGACTGGCTTTGTCGCAGCATCAGGTTGGCGGATAAGGCCATGGCGGACGTTCGACTCCCCTACATTCCCCCGCAATCCCGCCATTCATAACGGGAAATTCCACTTGGCCCAAAAATTGCTTTTTATTTTACTTTGGTCAAGCCGCAGCGGGGCGCGGAACGTCGTTTTCTTCGTGGGGACGTCAGAGGCTGAACTTATCGCCGAGATAAAGACGGCGCACATCGGCATTGTTGACGATGTCGTTGGCCCGGCCATGGGTCAACACTTCACCCGCATGGATGATATAGGCCCGGTCGATCAGGCCCAGCGTTTCACGCACATTGTGGTCGGTGATCAGAACGCCGATTCCGCGAGCCGTCAGGTGTCGTACCAGGTTCTGAATGTCTGAGACGGAAATCGGATCTACGCCTGCAAACGGCTCGTCGAGCAGCATGAAGGTCGGATCCGTCGCCAAGGCGCGCGCGATTTCCAGGCGCCGACGTTCGCCGCCTGAAAGCGCAACAGCCGGTGATTTCCGCAGTTTTTCGATATGGAATTCGGCGAGCAGCTCGTCGAGCTTCGCCTCGCGCTGGCGCTTGTCGGAAACATGCACCTCAAGCACTGCGCGGATATTTTCTTCCACGGTGAGCCCGCGAAAGATCGAGGCTTCCTGCGGCAGATAGCCAACGCCGAGACGCGCCCGCCGATACATCGGCATCGACGTGACATCATTGCCGTTGATGGAAATCGTTCCGGCATCCACCGGCACCAGGCCCGTAATCATGTAGAAACAGGTCGTCTTGCCGGCGCCGTTCGGCCCAAGCAGACCAACGGCTTCACCACGGCGCACAACAAGGGATGCACCGTTGACGACACGACGGGAATTATAGGTTTTCGTCAGTCCATGGGCGATCAGCGTGCCTTCATAGCGCGACTTGTCGCCCGGAAGGCCGGCTGGGGTCGGGGCCTTCTTGGGCTGCTTCGTCCTGGAGAAAAAGGGAATTTGCACGTTCACGCGGATCCGTCAGTTGCTCGGCTTCTGCGACTGCGGATCGAGCTGGATCTGAACGCGCCTGCCGCAGCTATCGAGCTTGGCCTGGCCGGATTCCATTTGAACCGTGAGTTTGCAGCCGACGAAGACATTCTGGCCTTCCGACAGCACCACGCGCTCGCCCTCGAGCACGAAAAGCTGCTTGGCCATATCGAAATAGCCGGTGTCGGCAGTCGCCTGCTGGGTTCCGGAGGAGAGGAAGACCTTGTCCGCGACGTCGATTTTCTCGATGTCGGCATTGCCCTGGGTCACCGTCTGGCCCTCGCCGCGATAATGCACCACCATGGTGCCGGCCTGCAGCGTCGTCGTTCCCTGAACCACCTTCACATTCCCGGTGAAGAAGGCCTTCTTTTCCTGCTCGCGGATTTCGAGCTGATCGCTTTCGATCTGGATCGGCTGATCGTTCGACAGCTTCAGGCCGTTCATCTGGCTGCTGGTCGTCTGTGCCGAAGCCATCGTGGCAAACGCGCTTGCCGAAACGAGGAGAGCGCCAGCGAGGGTAAACTGGGCAAAGGAGCGGTAAATCATGGCTGGACGGCTTCCGTGGACCGATTGCTGCGAATGGCGGACGGCTCGATGTTCAACTTCACACTGCCCGCGAATATCATGGTTCGCCCCTTATCCTTCATCTCGAGCGAGTTCGCAACAATCGACGCGCCTTTGGTCTGGATGGCCACGGGATCGTCGGTTTTCATGGTGCCGCCGGCAATGTCAAGGCGCGCCGAGTTGAACTGCGCATCGATGCCGCTGCTCAGATTGAGGGTGAAGGGCTTGTCGAGCGTAAGAAAATTGGCGGCGCGGTCAAAGATGCCGCTGGCGGCAACCACGCGAGCGATCACCGTGTCGCTCACCGGCAGGGCGGCCGCGATCGTATCGAGGGTGATCATGTTGGGGTTCTTGATGTCCTGCAGGGCGCGCTCGGCGCGCATGGAATAGCGCACGCCATCTTCGTTGCGGCCGGCAATGGCCGGCTTCTCCATGACGACCTTGCCGTCTTCAATCTTGGCGGACTCGATCTGCAGTTCGTCGGGCAACAGGCTGCGCACCATGGAGACGGCAATGAATGCCAGCGTGATGATGAGCGCTGCGACCGGTAGCAGGATACGCAGGCGCCGGACGCGCCGGGAGTGACTGACCGCGCGCCGATAGGCATCGGCGTCGGATCGGTTTCCGGTCGTCTGAACTCCAGCTCCTGTCGCTTGCAGCATTCCTATGTCCATCCTTGTGGCAGCCAGCTTGCGCCCGCTCACCTTTCATCCCGGTTTCGCATGTCCAACGAGCCTTGCCAATAAGATTGTGTCGGGCCTGTAACAGCAAACATGCGCGTGACCCATGCCGTGGCCACGCGAAGAAAGTGAGGCGGGCATGATCACAATTTAGCGTGTGACGCACGTCATATCGCTCGCAAAGCCGGCAATTTATGGTTAAGTTGTTCCTTGACTGAGCTTTTTTGCTTTGGCAACTTTGTCGCCGCTCAATGTCACAATAGAAAATGCAGGGGGTCCGCGTGATAAAGTCGGAATTGGTGCAGATCGTCGCGGCCCGTAATCCGCATCTCTATCACCGTGATGTCGAAAACATCGTCAATGCGGTCCTGGACGAAATCACCGATGCCCTGGCCGCGGGCAACCGCGTGGAGCTGCGCGGCTTCGGCGCCTTTTCCGTGAAGAACCGTCCCTCGCGTTCGGGCCGCAATCCGCGCACCGGCGAAACCGTTTTCGTCGAAGAAAAATGGGTCCCCTTCTTCAAGACCGGCAAGGAACTGCGCGAGCGTCTCAACCCGGGCATGGGCGACGAGGACGACGAATAGTCGCTTTTCGCGTTGAAAATTCCGCCCCTGTCCTTAACTTGGGCCGGGTGGGGTGATCTCTTGCACCTCGGACGGAACAGGGAGTTGTCGAGATGATCCGCAAAGTCGTGAGCCTCGTGGTGTTCGTTCCGCTGGGTGTCGTACTGGTCGTTCTTGCCGTCGCCAACCGAGCACCGGTGAGTCTCGCGCTCAATCCGTTCGATCCTGCCGATCAGGCACTTTCCGTCTCCGCCCCGTTCTTTGTCTTCCTCATCCTGGCCGTCATGCTCGGCGTCCTTCTCGGGTCTGTCGTCACCTGGTTTACCCAGGGCGAGCACCGCAAGAAGGCGCGCAACCAATCGCTTGCAGCGCAGCAGTGGCAGGCGGAAGCGGATCGCCAGAAGACACGTGCCGAACAGATCGCCGGCTCGAACCTTCCGCAACTTGGCGCCAAGTAAAGCGGTCCGGGCCGTTCTCGCGGCAAATTTCCTTTTCGCACCGTTCCGGCAATGCTAAGGGCAGGCCGAGACGAACGACACCCACGGATCAAAGACGTGAAGAACAAGGAACGCCGCCCCGGCGCGAAGCCATTTCCGGGAGCCAAGGCAAAAGCCGGTGGCGATACACGGTCTGGATCGGCAAAGCCCGCATCAGCCAAGCGGTCGGACGAGCGCCAGAACCGTGCGCCGCGTCGCGAAGCCGATGTCGCAAAATCCAAGCCCCAGCCGCAGGCCGCCGAGACCGGGTCCGAGCCGGCCCGCGTCCTGACGGTCCGCGGCGGTGACCGCCCGGCCGAGCGCGTGCCGCTGATTCTGGAATCGACCGGTGCCGGTGATTTTCATCTGATTGACAGTGGTGAGGGGCAGAAGCTCGAACAATACGGCCCCTATCGCATCGTCCGCCCCGAGGCGCAGGCACTCTGGCCGCGCTCGCTTGCTTCCCATGTCTGGGACAAGGCAGATGCCGTCTTTACCGGCGATACGGATGAGGACGGCATGGGCCGCTGGCGTTTCCCGCGCGAAGCGCTCGGCGAAACCTGGCCGCTCGCGCTGCTTGGCGTGGATTTCCATGGCCGCTTCACCGCCTTCCGTCATGTCGGCGTCTTCCCGGAGCAGATCGCCCATTGGAGCTGGATGAAGGAAAGGATTGAAGAGGCAAAACGCCCGTTGAAGGTCCTCAACCTTTTCGGCTATACCGGTGTCGCCTCGCTGGTCGCCGCTGCCGCCGGCGCCGAAGTCACCCATGTCGACGCGTCGAAGAAGGCGATCGGCTGGGCGCGCGAAAACCAGTCGCTGAGCCGCCTCGACAAGGCGCCGATCCGCTGGATCTGCGAGGACGCGATGAAGTTCATCCTGCGCGAGGAACGCCGCGGTCATCGCTACGACATCATCCTGACCGACCCGCCGAAATTCGGCCGTGGCCCGAATGGCGAGGTCTGGCAGCTGTTCGACCACCTGCCGCTGATGCTGGATGTCTGCCGCGAGCTGCTGGCGCCGAAGGCTGTCGGCCTGGTGCTAACAGCCTATTCGATCCGCGCGAGCTTCTATTCGATCCACGAACTGATGCGCGAAACCATGCGCGGCAAGGGCGGTCTGGTCGAATCCGGAGAACTGGTCATCCGCGAGGCGGGCCTCGACGGCAGGACGCCGGGCCGGGCGCTGTCCACCTCTCTCTTCAGCCGCTGGGTGCCGAAATGACCGACGACTATCGAAACGAGGGCCCGCGCCGCGTGGGCCAGGTCAAGGAAGTCACCAGCCTTGCCAATCCTATCATCAAGGATATCAAGGCGCTGTCGCTGAAGAAGGCGCGCGATGAAAGCCGCACCTTCATGGCTGAGGGCCTGAAACTGGTGATCGACGCGCTCGATCGCGGCTGGACCATCCGCACGCTGGTCTATGCCAAGGCCGGCAAGGGCAAGCCCATGGTCGAGAAGGTAGCCGCCCGTACGGTGGCCGCAGGCGGTCTCGTGCTGGAAGTCAGCGAAAAGGTCATGTCCTCGATCACGCGGCGCGACAACCCGCAAATGGTCGCCGCCGTTTTCGAACAGCGCTGGACGGCGCTAAAGGACATCCAGCCGAAGGGCTCCGAAACCTGGATCGCCCTCGACCGGGTCCGCGACCCCGGCAATCTCGGCACGATCATCCGCACGGCAGACGCCGCTGGTGCGGCGGGCGTCATCCTGGTTGGCGATTGCACCGATCCCTTTTCGCTGGAAACCGTGCGCGCCACCATGGGCTCTATGTTCGCCCTGCCGCTGGTGAAGACCACGCCCGCCGATTTTCTCAAGTGGAAGAAGTCGATCGATGCCCGCCTGGTTGCCACCCATCTTGCCGGCGCCGTCGATTACCGGACCATCGACTACAAGTCGAAGCCGGTGATCCTGATGATGGGCAACGAACAATCCGGCCTGCCGGATGATCTGGCGGAGGCCGCCGACAAGCTCGCCCGCATCCCCCAGGTCGGTATGGCCGACAGCCTGAACCTTGCAGTGGCCACCGGCGTGATGCTCTTCGAAGTCCGCCGCCATCTGCTCGCCCTCGACGGAGCCAAGTGACAATGCTCGCAGCCTTCAATCGACCGCTGCCTGTTCTGACATTCATCGCGATCGTCCTGATGCTCGATCAGGCGATCAAATACGCGGTGGAAACCTATCTGCCGATGCATGAACTGATCCCGGTCCTGCCGTATTGGGCGCTCTACCGCACCCACAATCTCGGTGTCGCCTTTTCCATGCTGTCGCATCTCGATGGCTGGTTCATCATCGCCCTGCGCCTCGTCATCGTCGGTTTTGTTCTATGGCTGTGGCGCAAGACCGGCCCGGAGCAGCATTTCGCCCATCTTGGCTTTGCGATGATCATCGCCGGCGCGCTCGGAAACATCATCGACCGTTTCACCTACGGCTATGTGGTCGATTACATCCTGTTTTACACGCAGACCTGGTCTTTCGCGGTCTTCAATCTGGCTGACAGCTTCATTACGATCGGCGCCATCTGCATCGTCGTTGACGAGATCATACAGCACCGCAAGCCGAAACCGCCTGAGGCCTGATCCGGGTGGCGGGCCTTCGAAGTTTTGTCACTTTCCTGTAGCAGTGTCGTGTTTAAAGGCCCGTGACTTCAACGCTGGATAGATCTCATGAGCGTGGAACTGATCGAACGAGACCTTCCCCTGGCAAACCCGAATGCGACACCGCTCGGGCAGCCCGCCTCGCGCGATTTGCTCGGGCGTATCGGCAACCTTGAGACACGCATCGCCAGAAGCGAACGCGAGATCGATGCGGCCCAGGCCGTCCGCTACCGGGTTTTCGTCGAGGAGATGAAAGCGCAGGTCGATCCGGATTGCGCCCGACGCGGCCGCGACATCGATCATTGGGACGGTCTCTGCGATCACCTGCTCGTTCTCGACCGCGGAATCGAGGGCGACACGGAAGACCAGATCGTCGGCACCTATCGACTGCTGCGCCACGAAATGGCGATGAGCCATGGTGGCTTTTATTCCAGCTCCGAATTCGCCGTCAGCGATCTCGTTGCCCGCCACAAGGACAAGCGCTTCATGGAGCTCGGTCGCTCCTGCGTGCTGCCGCAATATCGCACCAAGCGCACGGTTGAATTGCTCTGGCAGGGCTGCTGGGCCTATGCGCTACAGAACAGGATCGACGCAATGTTCGGCTGCGGTTCCTTCCCCGGTACGCAGCCGGAGGAGCATGCCCTGGCACTCTCCTTCCTGCATCACAACGCCGTCGCTCGCGGCGAATGGGCTGTCGACGCGCTACCGCATCTCTATCGCGAGATGGACCTGATGCCGTCAGAAGCGGTCAATGCTCGTCGTGCTCTCTTCGCCATGCCGCCTCTGATCAAGGGCTACCTGCGCCTCGGCGCCATGGTCGGCAACGGCGCGGTGGTTGACCAGGCCTTCAACACGACGGATGTGCTGATCATCCTGCCGATCTCCAGCATCTCCGGCCGTTACGTGAACTACTACGGCGCGGACGCCGGCCGCTTCGCCAGCGCCAGCTAATCCTCGTATTCCCATCGGGGAGAAGGTGGCGCGCGGCGCTCAGGTGCAACTCGTTGCACCGGGGATGAGGGTGCGGCGAAGCCAAAAGACAAGGCCTCGGTTCTGTCTTTTCACCGTGGCACGCCACATCGGGCAGAAAGCTCAGGAGCAAAGTCACGTCGACGGCCATGGGCGAGCTCAGGCTTGCCTACCCGCATGGGTACCTCCGCGACCATCGGCAGGTCGGCTAGCTCGCGAAGGCTCAAGCCTGTGAGCGCAGGATGTCCAAGGGGGTCGTGTCGCCAGTCGGCAGCCTCGCATGGCGTGGCTTCGTATCGTCTCCAGAGAAACTTGAACATGGTTTCACCTCGTCACCGCCGCGAGGCAGTGACCTTTGCGTTCTGAATGATCGGATTTTCAGCTGTATTGGCCTCGATTTCAATTGAGTTTTGTCCGCGCGGACTTTAGCTTTTCTATATGAAAAACCTCAATCAGGTGCATCTGAACGGCCTGCGCGCCGTTGAAGCCGTGGGACGTCTGGGTTCGCTGCAGGCCGCAGCGGACGAGCTTGGCGTGTCCATTGGCGCCGTCAGCCAGCAGGTCATCAAGACCGAGCTGCAACTGGGCCGCACCCTGTTCGAGCGCACCAGCCGCGGCATGGTCCCGGTCGAGACAGCTGGGGATGTGCTGGCGCGTCTATCGGATGGTTTTCGTCACCTGTCGGCTGCCGTGGACCTGGCAAAACGCAGCGATGACAGCGTGCTGACGATATCGGTTGCCCCGGTCTTCGCCGCCCGTTGGCTCGTTCATCGGATCCCGGCCTTTTCGGAGCGCTTCCCTGAGATTGGCCTGCGCATTGACGCCAATGACCGCCTCACCGATGCCAGCCAGACCGATGTTGATCTGAGAATCCGGGTTGGACGCGGTCACTGGCCGGGCTTCAGGGCCGAGCTGATCCTCGAACAGCGCGTGGCCCCGCTTTGCACACCGGCCATGGCGGTATCGCTTGAAAAGCCCGCCGACATCCTCGACCTGCCGAAAGTCATAGACGGCCGGGCCATGTTCACATGGGATGTCTGGCTTTCCGCTGTGGGTCTCGAGGGTGCGGAGATCAAGGCCCGCCATACCTTCAGCGAAGCCTCGCTCTGCCTCGATGCGACGATTGCCGGGCAGGGGGTGATGCTTGCCTGGCAGATCATTGCCTCGCATCAGTTGCAGCACGGCCAGCTCGTCGCGCCCTTCGGCCCGGCCGCGAAGACCGGCTTCGGCCACTACTTTGTGACCTCAGAGAATGCGCGGCGTTCCGACAAGGTGGAAAAGTTCAAGCGCTGGCTGAAGGGCGAAATCGACGACGACATGAAGCGGCTCGCAAAAGCCGCTCCGGTCTTCCGTTGATTCTCAGTTATTCTTTCTTTCCTGGCTCCAGGAAGAGCACCCTGTCCTTTTCGAGATCGATCTCATGCTTAAGGCGTTTGTATGAGAATCTTTTCGACAGAGATTGCCCGTTAAAATCTATGTTGATCGAGAACGGCGCGTACTCGAACAAGAAAACTGTGTCAGAGATTGTATTGTCGCAGACTAGCTCCGCAGTGGGGTTTCGGTTGAGAGATGTGTGGCCACTAAACTCTTTGAACGGCGGAATTACAAAAAATGAGTCCTCAATCGGGCATGGCTCTCCATTCACAAAGAAATGCATCTGCAATGTTTTCTGTGTCACTTCCACGCGCAATGTGGCTTTGATTTTTAGTTCACGACTTCCATTGTTTCTGCCGCCGAAGAATACACCAAAAACGCTGAATAGATGTGGGGGCGCGTTGATGTAAAGCACTCGGTCAAAATCGAAAGTCACAGGTCTGAAGAGACGAGCCGTCTTCCTAAATAATGCATGCCTCTTAGGTGGATAGAATTGCCTCTGCTGGGTGTCCAATCCCAGGCGGTTTTTGACGATTGGTCTGAAGTCAATCCAAAAGATGTAAAGCATTGCAAAGGCAGAAAAAATCCAGAGTGCCGTGACCCGGTCCACGGCAGAAAACAAATCACGCCACGGTCCCGCCGCATCTTGCCAGTCTTGAACATCCTTCGGCAGCCAAAACACTCCAAGGAGGGTTAAGGCAAATGCGATAGACGCATAGAAGCGAACGAACGGGTTCATTTCTTCAAACTCGATTGTCCAAGCGGCGACAGATAGATTTGGACGAGGATCAAGCGTATCAGGCGGCCGCGTTATAGGCCGCGATCGCCGCCATATTGACGATGTCGCTGTCCTTGGCGCCCATCTGGGCAATCTGGACGGACTTGTCGAGACCGATCAACAGCGGCCCCATGACGGTGAGCCCGCCCAGTTCCTGCAGCATCTTGGTCGAGATCGCTGCCGAATGGATTGCCGGCATGACCAGAACATTGGCCGTGCCCGAGAGCCGGCAGAAGGGATACTGCTCCATCCGGTGATGGTTGAGCGCAACGTCTGCGCCCATTTCGCCGTCATATTCGAAGGAAACGCCGCGACGGTCGAGCACTTTTACGGCTTCACGCACGCGCTCGGAGCGCTCGCCGGTCGGATGCCCGAAGGTGGAATAGGCAAGCAGCGCCACACGCGGCTCAAGCCCGAGGCGATGGGCAACGCCAGCCGCCTCTTCGGCGATATCGGCGAGCTCCTCCGCCGTCGGCATGTCATGCACGGCAGTATCCGCCACCACGATGGTGCGCCCGCGCGCCAGCGCCAGCGACACGCCGATCACCCGGTGGCCGGGTGCCGTGTCGATGCAGCGGCGCACGTCTTCGAGTGCGGTGGAATAGTTGCGCGTCGTGCCGGTCACCATCGCATCGGCATCGCCGAGCGCCACCATACAGGCGGCGAAATGGTTGCGGTCGGTATTGATGAGCCGCTGCGCATCGCGATGCAGATAGCCCTTCCGCTGCAGGCGGGCGTAGAGATACTCGGTATAGGCATCGACGCGGGTCGACATGCGGGCATTGACCACCTCGATGCCGGGACGGTCGAGATCGATCCCCGCCCGCTCGGCAGTCGCCTTCAGCGGTTCGTCGCGACCAAGCAGGATGGCGGTGCCGAGGCCGAGATTGGCAAACGAGATCGCCGCGCGCATCACCTGTTCCTCTTCACCCTCGGCAAAGACGACCCGTTTGGGGTGGCTGCGCACATGCTCGTAGATGCGCTGCGTGGCAGCCGCGATCGGGTCACGGCGGGCCGAGAGCTCATGCGCATAGGCGCCGAGATCCTCGATCTCCTTGCGCGCCACGCCCGTCTCCATCGCGGCCTTCGCAACCGCGACCGGGATTGCCGAAATGAGGCGGGGATCGAAGGGCACGGGAATGATGTATTGCGGCCCGAAGCGCGGCCGCTGGCCCTGATAGGCAGCCGCCACATCATCAGGCACGTCCTCCCGCGCCAGATTGGCCAGCGCCCGGACGGCAGCAATCTTCATGGCGTCATTGATCTGGCTGGCGCGAACGTCGAGCGCGCCACGGAAGATGTAGGGGAAGCCCAGAACATTGTTCACCTGGTTCGGATAGTCCGAACGCCCGGTTGCCATGATCGCGTCTGAACGGATCTCGGCCACTTCCTCCGGCGTGATCTCCGGGTCCGGATTGGCCATGGCGAAAATGATCGGATTGTCAGCCATCGAGGCGATCATGTCTGCGGCGAAGGCGCCCTTTTGCGACAGGCCGAACACGACGTCAGCCCCTTCCATCGCCTCGCGCAGCGTCCGCCGGTCGGTCTTGACTGCGTGCGCGCTCTTCCACTGGTTCATGCCCTCGGTGCGGCCCTGATAGATCACGCCCTTGGTATCGCAGAGAATGATGTTCTCGCCGTTGAAGCCCATCGCCTTGATCAGCTCGATGCAGGCGATCGCCGCAGCGCCTGCGCCGTTACACACCAGCTTGGTCGTCTTGAAATCGCGCCCGGTCAGTTCCAGGGCATTGATCAGGCCGGCAGCGGCGATGATCGCCGTGCCGTGCTGGTCGTCGTGGAAAATCGGAATGTCCATGAGTTCGCGCAGGCGGCTCTCGATGATGAAACAGTCCGGCGCCTTGATGTCTTCGAGATTGATGCCGCCGAAGGACGGACCGAGATAACGCACGCAGTTGATGAACTCGTCGACATTTTCGGTGTCGACCTCAAGGTCGATGGAATCGACATCGGCAAAGCGCTTGAAGAGAACGGATTTGCCTTCCATGACCGGCTTGGAAGCGAGCGCCCCGAGATTGCCGAGGCCCAGGATCGCGGTGCCGTTCGAGATGACGGCGACCATGTTGCCACGTGTGGTGTAGTCATAAGCCGTGGCCGGATCGGCAGCGATCGCCTTCACGGGAACGGCAACGCCAGGGGAATAGGCGAGCGACAGATCGCGCTGGGTGGCCATGGCCTTGGTCGGCGTGATCTCCAGCTTCCCGGGTCGGCCCTGGGAGTGGAAGTCCAAGGCTTCCTGTTCCGTGACCGACACTTTCGTCCGGCCGGTCTTCGTCTCGCTTGCCATGCTTCCCCTCACCTTGTTGTGGGCAGCGGGCGAACGCCGGCCCATCCTGGTTGTGTTTCCTCGCCTTAAGTCGTTAGTGTCACAGCGCATCCTTTTCAAGAAAACATTGAGCCCGTGACGCTATACCAAGCCACCCCGAGTGATGTCCTGAATGTCGCCGAGCTGACCTCGGAGGAAAGCCGCGCCACGGCGACCCCGATGATGGAGCAGTATATCGAGATCAAGGCGGCCAATCCGGGCAGCCTGCTCTTCTATCGCATGGGCGATTTCTACGAGCTCTTCTTCGAGGATGCGGTCGATGCCTCCCGTGCGCTCGGCATCACGCTGACGAAGCGCGGCCAGCATCTCGGCCAGGACATCCCGATGTGCGGCGTGCCCGTGCATGCGGCGGATGATTACCTGCAGAAGCTGATCACACTCGGCTTCCGCGTCGCCGTCTGTGAACAGGTCGAAGACCCGGCCGAGGCCAAGAAGCGCGGCTCGAAATCGGTAGTCAAGCGCGATGTCGTGCGCCTCGTCACGCCGGGCACGATCACTGAGGACAAGCTCCTCTCCCCCTTCGAATCGAATTATCTGATGGCGCTTGCCCGCATCCGCGGCGGTTCCGCCCCGCAGCTGGCGCTCGCCTGGATCGATATCTCCACCGGCATCTTCCGTCTGGCAGAAACCACCGAGACGCGGCTGCTCGCCGACATCCTGCGCATCGAGCCGCGCGAACTCATCGTGCCCGACACGCTCTTCCACGACGAGGAGCTGAAGCCCGCCTTCGACGTTCTCGGTCGTGTCGTCGTGCCCCAACCTGCCGTGCTCTTCGACAGCGCCAGCGCCGAGGGCCGCATCGCCCGCTATTTCGGCGTCGGAACGCTCGACGGCTTCGGTGCCTTCTCGCGCGCCGAAATCGCCGCTGCGGCCGCCGCTGTCGCCTATGTCGAAAAGACCCAGATCTCCGAGCGCCCGCCGCTCGGCCTGCCCGAGCGCCAGAATGCCGCTTCGACCCTGTTCATCGATCCGGCAACCCGCGCCAATCTCGAGCTGGTCAAGACGCTGTCGGGCGAGCGCAATGGCTCGCTGCTTAAGGCCATCGACCGCACCGTAACAGGTGGCGGCGCCCGTCTGCTGGCTGAGCGCCTGATGTCGCCGCTGACTGATCCGGACGCCATCGCCGAACGTCAGGATTCCATCGCCTTTCTGCTGGCTGACGGCCTGCTCGTCGACCGCCTGCGCGATGCCCTGAAGCGCGTGCCCGACATGCCGCGCGCGCTCTCGCGCCTTGCGCTCGATCGCGGCGGTCCGCGTGATCTCGGTTCGATCGTCGCCGGTCTTGCCGCCTCCGCCGAGGTCGGCCGCCTGCTCGACCCGTCGAGCCTGCCGAAGGAACTCACCGAGGCTCTGGCCGATCTTGCCGCATTGCCCGCCGATCTCGCGCCGAGCCTTGCATCGATGTTGGCTGACGAATTGCCACTCCTGAAACGTGATGGCGGCTTCTTGCGCGATGGCGCGATACCTGAGCTTGACGAACTCAGGGCACTGCGCGACCAGTCCCGCCGGGTGATCGCAGGCCTGCAGCTGCAATATGCCGAGGAAGCCGGCATCAAGTCGTTGAAGATCAAGCACAACAACGTTCTCGGCTATTTCATCGAGGTGACCGCCGGCAATGCCGGTCCGATGACCGACACGGACGAGGCGAAATCCCGCTTCATCCATCGCCAGACCATGGCCAACGCCATGCGCTTCACAACGACGGAACTTGCCGATCTCGAAAGCCGGATTGCCAACGCTGCCGGTCAGGCGCTGTCGCTCGAGCTGGCCGCCTTCGACCAGATGGTGGCGCAAGTGATCGCCGCTGCCGAGCCGATCAAGGCCGCTGCCCGGGCGCTCGCCGTGATCGATGTTGCAGCCGGCCTTGCGGCCTTGGCCGAAGAGCAGGGCTACTGCCGCCCGCTCGTCGATGACACCAGAATGTTCACGATTACCGCCGGGCGCCATCCGGTCGTCGAGCAGGCGCTCCGCCGTCAGGCGGCCAGCCCCTTCATCGCCAATGATTGCAATCTCTCGCCTCAGGATACCAAAGGCCCCGGCGCCATCTGGCTGCTGACCGGTCCCAACATGGGCGGTAAGTCGACCTTCCTGCGCCAGAACGCGCTGATCGCCATCCTCGCCCAGATGGGCTCCTTCGTGCCCGCCGGTGCCGCCCACATCGGCGTGGTCGATCGCCTCTTCTCTCGCGTCGGCGCCTCGGATGATCTGGCGCGCGGCCGCTCGACCTTCATGGTCGAGATGGTGGAAACCGCCGCCATCCTCAACCAGGCGACAGATCGTTCGCTTGTTATCCTCGACGAAATCGGTCGTGGCACGGCGACCTTCGACGGCCTCTCCATCGCCTGGGCCGCCGTCGAGCATCTGCATGAGGCAAACCGGTGCCGCTCGCTGTTTGCCACCCATTTCCACGAGCTGACGGCGCTGTCGGAAAAGCTTGCCCGCATGTCGAACGTCACGATGCGCGTCAAGGAATGGGACGGCGACGTCATCTTCCTGCATGAGGTTGGCCCCGGGGCTGCGGATCGCTCCTACGGTATCCAGGTCGCTCGTCTCGCCGGTCTGCCGGCAGCCGTGGTGTCGCGTGCCCGGGAGGTCCTGACCCGCCTCGAAGACAGCGATCGCAAGAACCCGGCCGCCCAGCTGATCGACGATCTGCCGCTGTTCCAGGTCGCCGTGCGCCGTGAGGAGATCCAGAAATCCGGACCGTCGAAGGTCGAGGAGGCCCTGCGCTCACTCGATCTTGACGATCTGACGCCTCGCCAGGCGCTCGATGCGCTCTATGATCTCAAGAAACAACTTGGCAAGCCTTGACCGGTAGAGTGCCTGTCAATCGCGCCCGAAAGGCGCTATAGCGCCACCAATCCCGGCTGATTCCCGGGTTCCCAAGAGATGATGCAGCCCCCATGGCCAAAGCAGACCTCGCCTTCGACGACCTCCTCGACATCGACGCTCTCAAGGCGTCCTGTAAAGCAGTGGCCGAGGCCGGCTCCGGCAACATGCTCGAAACCCGTTCCAAGCTCCTGCCGATCCTGAAGAAAGCCTCGGCCGATGCCCGCGAACAGGCACGGCTGAAACTCTTTGAGGATGGTAGCGGGCTGAATTGCGCCAACCGCATTTCCTGGATCCAGGACCAGCTGATTTCGGTCATTTTCGATTTCGCCCGCACCCACGTCTATCCGAAGGATGCGAACGGTCTTTCGGTCGCGGCCGTCGGCGGTTATGGCCGCGGCACGCTGGCGCCCGGTTCCGACATCGACCTGCTCTTCCTGCTGCCATCAAAGGCTGGCCCTGCCATGCACAAGGCAGTCGAGTTCATTCTCTATCTGCTCTGGGATGTCGGCTTCAAGGTCGGCCATGCGACTCGCACCGTCGAGGAATGCATTCGTCTCTCGACCTCCGACATGACCATCCGCACGGCAATTCTGGAGACCCGCCATATCTGTGGCGATGAGGCGCTCGTCACCGAGCTCCAGCGCCGTTTCGACCAGGAAGTCACGACCGGCACAGCGCCGGAATTCATCGCCGCCAAGCTTGCCGAACGTGACGAGCGCCACCGCAAGGCGGGGGACAGCCGTTATCTGGTCGAGCCGAACGTCAAGGAAGGCAAGGGCGGCCTGCGCGACCTCCAGACCCTCTTCTGGATCGCCAAATACAATTACCACGTCCGGGATACGGATGAACTGGTGCGCCTCGGCGTCCTCTCGCGCCATGAATGGCGCCTTTTCCAGAAAGCGGACGATTTCCTCTGGGCCGTTCGCTGCCACATGCATTACCTCACGGGTAAGCCCGAAGAGCGGCTCTACTTTGACATCCAGCCGGAGATCGCGAAAAGCTTAGGTTATCAGGCCCGACCGGGTCTCTCCGCCGTTGAACGCTTCATGAAGCATTACTTCCTGGTCGCGAAGGATGTCGGCGACCTGACCCGCATCTTTGCCGCCGCGTTGGAAGACCAGCAGGCCAAGGCGGCCCCCGGCATTGGCGGCATGCTCGGCCGTTTCGCCAACCGCCCGCGCAAGATCCCCGGTGCCAGCGAATTCATCGATGATCGCGGCCGCATTGCGCTGGCCGATCCCGGTGTCTTCAAGAATGACCCGATGTCGATCATGCGCCTCTTCCATGTGGCCGATCTGAACGGGCTCGAATTCCATCCGGATGCGCTGAAAGCCGTCACCCGTTCTCTGTCGCTCATCGACAATGATTTCCGCGAAAGCGAGGAGGCGAACCGTCTCTTCCTGTCGATCCTGACGTCGCGCAAGGATCCGGGTTTCATCCTGCGCCGCATGAACGAAGCCGGCGTGCTCGGTCGTTTCATGCCCGAATTTGGCAAGATCGTCTCGATGATGCAGTTCAACATGTATCATCACTATACCGTCGACGAGCATTTGATCCGCACGGTCGAGGTGCTCTCCGAGATCGACAAGGGCAAGGCGGAGGAGATCCATCCGCTCGCCAACAAGATCATGCCGGAAATCGAGGATCGCCAGACCCTCTATGTTGCGGTGCTGCTGCACGATATCGCCAAGGGTCGCCAGGAGGATCACTCCGTCGCTGGTGCCAAGGTGGCGCGCAAGCTCTGCCCGCGTCTTGGCCTCTCGCCCAAGCAGACCGAAATGGTCGCCTGGCTGATCGACCAGCATCTTCTGATGTCCATGGTCGCCCAGACGCGTGACCTGCATGATCGCAAGACGATCACCGACTTTGCCGAAAAGGTGCAGTCGCTCGACCGCCTGAAGATGCTGCTGGTGCTGACGATCTGCGATATCCGCGCGGTTGGCCCCGGCGTCTGGAACGGCTGGAAGGGCCAGCTCTTGCGCACGCTTTATTACGAGACCGAGCTTCTGCTCTCCGGCGGCTTCAGCCAGGTGTCCCGCAAGGAGCGCGCCAAGCACGCCGCCGAGCAGCTCACCAAGGCGCTCGAAGGCTGGAGCCAGAAGGACCAGCGCACCTATACCAAGCTCCACTACGAGCCCTACCTGCTTTCCGTCGATCTCGAAGACCAGGTGCGCCACGCCCATTTCATCCGCCAGGCCGACAAATCAGGCCAGGCGCTGGCGACCATGGTGCGCACTCATCAGTTCCATGCGATCACAGAAATCACCGTGCTCTCGCCCGACCATCCGCGCCTGCTCTCGATCATCGCTGGCGCCTGCGCCGCTGCCGGCGCCAACATTGCCGACGCGCAGATCTTCACGACATCAGACGGTCGAGCACTCGATACGATCCTGATCAACCGCGAATTCCCGATCGACGAGGACGAGATGCGCCGGGGTGCGACCATCTCCAAGATGATCGAGGACGTGCTGTCCGGCCGCAAGCGCCTGCCGGAAGTCATTGCAACACGGTCGAAGGGGAAGAAGAAGAACAAGACCTTCCCGGTCCAGCCGGACGTGCGCATCTCCAACGCGCTCTCCAACAAGTTCACCGTCATCGAGGTGGAGTGCCTCGACCGCATCGGTCTTCTCGCGGAAATCACCGCAGCCCTCTCGGATCTCTCGCTCGACATCCAGTCGGCCCGCATCACCACCTTCGGCGAAAAGGTCATCGACACCTTCTACGTCACCGACCTCGTCGGCCAGAAGGTGACCAATGAGAACCGTCAGGCCAATATCGTGGCGAGGCTGAAGCCTGTCATGACCGACCAGCCGGACGAGGCGAAGGATCAGGCGAACAAGGATCAGCCCTTGGCCGGCGCGGTCACGACCCTGCCGCAGTCGCGCAGCACCGTCCCGCCGAAAAAGGCCAGGGCGTGAGAGAATGAGCCTCGTCAAGAAATTCATGACCGTCGGCGGGGCGACGCTCGGCAGCCGTATCTTCGGCTTTGCCCGCGAGACCATGATGGCGGCGGCACTCGGCACAGGCCCCGTCGCCGACGTCTTCTACGCCGCCTTCCGCTTTCCCAATCTCTTTCGCCGGCTGTTTGCCGAGGGCGCCTTCAACGCCGCCTTCGTGCCGCTTTTCGCCAAGGAGATCGAGGCCAACGGCATCGATGGCGCCAAGCGCTTTTCGGAAGAGGTCTTCGGCGTCCTGTTCTCCGTCCTGATGATCCTAACCATCGCCATGCAGCTGTCGATGCCGCTGCTCGTGCAATGGATCATTGCGCCGGGCTTTGCCGACGATCCGGAGAAATTCGACCTGACGGTGCGCCTCGCCATCGTCATGTTCCCCTATCTGATGTGCATGTCACTGACGGCGATGCTGAGCGGCATGCTGAACTCGCTGCATCATTTCTTCGCAGCCGCCATAGCCCCCGTTTTCCTGAATATCCTGATGATCGGGGCGCTGGCCTGGGCACTCTGGACGGGAGCGGATCCGGCGACCACGGCCTGGGCACTTTCCTGGTCCGTGCTCGGCGCAGGCCTCTTGCAGATGGCCGTCGTCTATGTCGGCGTTCGCCATGCCGGCATCCGGATTGGCTTCAAGCGTCCGCGTTTCACACCGAATGTGAAACGCCTTCTCGTGCTGGCCGTACCGGCGGCGATCACCGGGGGCATCACCCAGATCAACCAGCTGATCGGCCAGGCCATCGCCTCGACCAAGGAAGGTGCGATTGCCGCCCTGCAATATGCCGACCGCATCTATCAGCTGCCGCTCGGCGTCGTCGGTGTCGCGGTCGGCGTCGTGCTCCTGCCGGAACTCGCCCGCGCGCTGAAGGGTGGGCATATGAAGGAAGCGGAAGGCCTGCAGAACCGATCGATCGAGTTCGTTCTCTTCCTGACGCTGCCGGCCGCTGCCGCGATCTGGGTGCTCTCCGACGAGATCATCCGCGTGCTCTATGAGCGCGGCGCCTTTTCCGAGCAGAACACCGCCGTCGTCGCCTCGATCCTCGCCATTTACGGGATCGGCCTGCCCGGCTTCGTGCTGATCAAGGCGCTGCAACCGGGCTATTACGCCCGCGAAGACACCAAGACGCCGATGCGCTTCACCATGGTCTCGGTCGCGCTCAATACGGGCCTCGCCATCACGCTCTTCCCGATCTTCGAGGAAAGCGGCATCGCGATCGCTGAAGCTGCTGCCGGCTGGACCAACACCATCTTGCTATTCTCAGTCCTCATCTGGCGCGGTCACCTGATCTTCGAATGGTCACTGCTCACGCGCACGCTGCGTCTGATCATCGCCTCGGCCATCATGGCTGGTCTGCTCGTCTACCTCTCCGATCGCTGGGCCGCCTGGCTACAGCCGTCGAGCCCGTTGTTCGATCAGTTGCTGGCGCTGGGTGGGCTGATTGCAATCGCCATGCCCGTCTATTTCGGCATCGCCTTCCTGATCGGTGGCGCGGACTGGCGCCTGGTCAGACGCAGCCTCAGGCGCCGGAAAAAGACAGCTGCCGAGCCAGCGGCGACGGATCAGGATCAGCAATAGGTCCAGGTCCGCTTCGGCCCGATATCGACATGCACGATGCCGTTGCAGTAGCGCCCGATCCCACCGATGCCGGGCGCGGTGCGGGCGGCCGCGACGATTTTCTTCTCGGATACACCGGGCACGCGGATATCCGCGGCAAAACAGTGGCTGTGCTGGGAGCGGCCGGAACGCGGGCGGTGTCCCGAGGTGACAACCGGCTTCTTGCCGGTCTTCTTGGCGATATGGGCGAGAATCGCCTTCAGCTCGTCGGGAAAGCAATTGGCTTTGACGCTGACCCGCTGCAGCGTATAGGCGACGGCCGTATCGTGTTTCATGAAAAAGTGCCGCTTCTTATCCACGGCCCCTGCGGGGGAGATGAGACCGAGCGAAAGAACGCAGCCGAGCGCGACGCGAAACAAAGTGCGCATGAGTGACCTTCTGGAATGGGTTTGTTGTTTTGAGCGATCCAGATCGCTTGCGGCGGGTTTTTATTCCCCCAAATGTGTCAAATTTGGTGCGCTTTGCTCATTTCTGCTTTTTCAGGTGTCGTGGGCCTGCGAATCGTCGTTTCCAAATGTCGCGAATTCATTCCCTAAACCCCTCGATTCTGGGAGGAAATTTCCCTATGCGTGACATCGAAAGCCTCCTCGTCACACATCGAACTGAAAGTGCGACTTCATGAGCGCAAACAGCCTCTTTCTCGTCAGCCTCATCGTCGACAGCTATGATCGGGCCAAGGCCTTCTACTGTGACAGCCTCGGCTTCGACTGCGTGGAAGACACCGCAATGCCGGACGGCAAGCGCTGGCTGGTGGTCCGTCCCAGAGGCGGCGAGGGGGCCTCGCTCCTGCTCGCCGAGGCCTCAGACGAGACCCAGCGCGCGGCCATCGGCAACCAGACCGGTGGCCGTGTCGGCTTTTTTCTCGAAACCGATGATTTCGCCCGCGACCATGAGCGCTTTCTTGAGGCCGGCGTCGTTTTCCGCGAGCCGCCGCGCCACGAGCCCTATGGCACCGTCGCCGTCTTTGCCGATCTCTACGGAAACCTCTGGGATCTGATCGAGCGGGCGAAGCCCTGACGACCGAAGTGAGCGCTTGATTGCGCCCCGCCCGCCGTGCATAAGCCGTGACCGACACGATCAGAAGATCGGGCCCTCCACCAGCCTGTTGAGGACAAAAATGACTGAGTTCAAGCCGCTGGTCTTCTCCGGCGTTCAGCCGACCGGCAATCTCCATCTCGGAAACTATCTCGGTGCGATCAGAAAGTTCGTCGCGCTGCAGGAAAACAACGACTGCATCTACTGCGTCGTCGACCTGCACGCGCTGACGGCCCAGCTCGTCCACGAGGATATGGCAACCCAGATCCGCTCGATCACGGCAGCCTTCCTCGCAGCCGGCATCGATCCGAAGAAGCACATCGTCTTCAACCAGTCCCAGGTGCCGCAGCATGCGGAACTCGCATGGATCTTCAACTGCGTCGCCCGCATCGGCTGGATGAACCGCATGACGCAGTTCAAGGACAAGGCCGGCAAGGACCGTGAACAGGCCTCGCTCGGTCTCTACGCCTATCCGAGCCTGATGGCGGCGGACATTCTCGTTTATCGCGCGACCCATGTGCCCGTCGGTGAAGACCAGAAGCAGCATCTGGAACTCGCCCGCGACATCGCCATGAAGTTCAACATGGACTTTGCGGAGAAGATCCGCCCGACGGGGCTCGGCATCGACATCAAGGTCGGCGACGAGCCGGTGCATGCCTATTTCCCGATGGTCGAGCCGCTGATCGACGGCCCGGCCCCGCGCGTCATGAGCCTCAAGGACGGCACGAAGAAGATGTCGAAGTCGGATCCGTCCGACCTGTCGCGCATCAACCTGATGGATGACCAGGACGCGATTTCGAAGAAGATCCGCAAGGCCAAGACCGACCCCGACGCGCTTCCGAGCGAGACGGAAGGCCTGAAAGGCCGCCCCGAAGCTGACAACCTCGTCGGCATCTTCGCAGCCCTTGCCGACAAGTCGAAGGCCGACATTCTCTCCGAATTCGGCGGCCAGCAGTTCTCGGTGTTCAAGCCGGCGCTGATCGATCTCGCGGTCGAGGTTCTGGCCCCGATCAATGCCGACATGCGCCGCCTGATGGAAGACCCCGGTCACATCGATGCGGTCCTGCGCGACGGGGGCGAGCGTGCCCGCACGCGGGCCGAAAAGACCATGAACGAAGTCCGCGACATCATCGGTTTCGTGCGATAAGGTCGCCGTCGCTGGCGGATTCGCCCGGAGCCCGCCCGCGCCACATCACATCTGTCCGGCGGCGGGGTTCTCCATGGTTTCAACACGTCTGTCACGTCTTGAAGGTCACCGCCGCAAGTTCATGGCGGTGATCGACAACACCCCGGAATGCTCGCGCGCGGTCCATTATGCCGGCCGCCGCGCCAAGAATTCCAATGGCGGACTGGTGCTGATCTATGTGATCCCGGAAGGCGATTTCCAGCAGTGGCTGGGCGTCGAGGAGATCATGCGCGCCGAAGCCCGCGAAGAGGCGGAAGGGATCATGGCCAAGGCTGCCCAGACCGTGCGCGATACGATCGGCATCGAACCCGAAATCGTCATTCGCGAGGGCAGCTCCTTTGCCGAGATCAACCGCCTGATTGAGGAAGACCGGGACATTGCGATCCTCGTGCTCGCAGCAGGCTCGACCAAGGAAGGCCCCGGGCCGCTCGTTTCGATGATCGCCGGACGGGGCGCCGCCTTCCCGATCCCGGTCACGGTCCTGCCGGATACGCTGACCAACGAGGAAATCGACGCCCTCTGCTGATTTCACCATCTGCGTGATCGCGTCTTGAAGATGCGGCCCGCAGGGTCTATTTTGGAAGTATTCTAATCTTTAGCGGTGGTATCGCCGCCCGGAGGCCCAAATGTTCATCCAGACCGAAGCCACGCCGAACCCGGCGACCCTGAAATTCCTCCCCGGCAAGGTGGTCATGGAAACCGGCACCGCCGAATTCCGCGACGCCGGCAGCGCGGCAGCTTCGCCGCTGGCCTCGCGCATTTTCGCCATCCCCGGCGTCACCGGCGTATTCTTCGGCTATGATTTCGTCACCGTTTCCAAGGACGGCCCGGAATGGCAGCATCTGAAGCCCGCCATCCTCGGCACGATCATGGAACACTTCATGAGCGGCGCCCCGGTCATGGGCTCCGCCTCGACCTCTGCGCAAACCGACAGCGACGAAGAATTCTTCGATGCCGGCGACGAGACGATCGTCGCGACCATCAAGGAATTGCTCGAAACCCGCGTTAGGCCCGCCGTTGCCCAGGATGGCGGCGACATCACCTTCCGTGGCTTCAAGGATGGCAAGGTCTTCTTGAACATGAAGGGCTCCTGCGCCGGCTGCCCGTCCTCGACGGCAACCCTGAAGCATGGCGTGCAGAACCTGCTCCGCCACTTCGTACCGGAAGTGCAGGAAGTCGAAGCGGTCTGATGTGACCGGACTGGAGACGAGATGATCGTTCTTGCGATCGACACGGCGGGTGTGGACTGCGCAGCCGCCGTTTTTGATTCCGACACTGGCAAGATCCTCGGTCGCGTCAGCGAAACCATCGGTCGCGGCCATGCCGAGCGGCTGATGGCGATGATCGATGAGGCGCTGGCGCAAGCGAAGCTGGCGCTTGCCGATGTCGATCGCGTCGGCGTGACTGTTGGCCCCGGTTCCTTCACCGGCATCCGCGTCGGCGTTGCCGCCGCCCGAGGCCTTGCCCTGGCGCTCGGTGTGGATTGCGTCGGTGTTTCCACACTCGACGTCCTCGCCCGCAATGCCGGTGAAACCGGAAAGCCGGTTCTTGCGGCCATCAATGCCCATCGCGACGAAGTCTATGCCCAGAGCTTTGAAGATGGCCTTCCCCAGGGTGAGCCGTTGCTGCTCGAACTGGACGATTATCTCGCCCGAGCCGCCATTCCTGGCACGGTGCTCGTCGGCTCGGCTGCCGCCCTTGTCGCCGACCGCGAGGCCGAAACGGGCCCCGATCACTACCCGATCGAGATCGTCGTACGCATTTCAGCGACGGCGAAAGCTCAGGGCAAGCCGAAGCCGCTCTATCTGCGGGGACCGGATGCGAAACCGCAGACGGGTTTTGCCGTATCGAGAGCCTGACATGCGCGACAGCCTGTTCTACCGCCAACCCGAATTCGAACTTGTTCCGATGACCTCTGAGCACTGCCGCGCAGTTGCCGAACTGCATGCCCAGCGCTTTCCCCGCGCCTGGGGGGATGGCGAATTCTTGAGCCTTCTTCTGCAACCGAACAGCTTCGGCTTTGCGGCCTGGCAGACCAACACGCTGATCTTCAAGGCGCCACTCTCAGGTTTCGTCCTGGCGCGCGAAGTCGCTGGCGAGGCGGAAATCCTGACGATTGCGGTGAGCGACAAGGTCTCCCGCTTCGGGCTCGGCTGGCGTCTCATGCAGGCAGCCATCCGCGAAGCAAAGGGCCGGGGCGGGGAGGCGATGTTCCTGGAGGTCGATGACGGCAACCAGGCAGCGCTCGGTCTCTACCGCAAGCTCGGCTTCGAGAAGGCAGGAGAACGTCCCGCCTATTACACGGATGAAAACGGCCGTCGGTCCTCCGCGCTTGTCATGCGCCGCGATCTTCGCTAACCCGGCGATTGGACGAACGGATCTTCTACAGATAAGCTGGGACCATGAACGACGCCTTGAAATCGCTGGAAACGCTGTGCGCCGAACGGGGCATGCGCATGACCGAGCAGCGCCGCGTCATTGCCCGCATTCTGGAAGAATCCGACGACCATCCGGATGTCGAAGAGCTGTATCGGCGCTCGTCCAAGATTGACGCCAAGATCTCGATCTCGACCGTCTATCGCACGGTGAAGCTCTTCGAAGACGCCGGCATCATCGAGCGCCACGATTTTCGCGACGGTCGCTCGCGTTACGAGACCGTGCCGGAAGAACACCACGATCATCTGATCGACCTGAAGACCGGCACTGTCGTCGAGTTTCACTCGCCGGAAATCGAAGCGCTCCAGGAGCGCATCGCCCGCGAGCACGGCTTCCGCCTTGTCGGTCACCGGCTCGAACTCTATGGCATTCCATTGTCGAAGGACGAGAAATAAGCCGATGTCCGCCATGCCAGTGAGGCCCGCGTGATCAACTGGCTCAGAGTCGGCATTTTCTTCGTCGTGCTGTTGCTCGTCTCGGGCCTGATGATCCCGCTCCAGCTTCTGGCACTGCGCTTCGACTGGCCGCTGCGCCGCCGCTTGCCGCGCTTTTGGCATCGCATGGCGCTCCGGTTCCTCGGTATTCGCGTGCATGTCCATGGCACGATCGAGGCCAATCGTCCGCTGATGCTCGCCGCCAACCATGCCTCCTGGAAGGATATCCTCGTCCTCGGTTCGCTCGCCGACGTCGTCTTCATCGCCAAGACGGAAGTTGCATCCTGGCCGGTCTTCGGCTTCCTGGCCAAGCTGCAAAAGACGATTTTCGTGGTGCGCGAGGAAAAACGCCGCACCGGTGATCAGGTGAACGAGATCGCTGCGCGCATGGCCGATGGCGAGATCGTCGTCCTCTTCCCGGAAGGCACGACCTCCGACGGCAACCGCATCCTCGGCATCAAGTCCTCGCTCTTTGGCGCCGCCGCCGCTGCCCTGCCGGACGAGGAGGATGCTGTGGTTCACGTCCAGCCCGTTGCCATCGCCTATACCCGTGTCCAGGGCATGCCGATGGGGCGTTACCACAGGCCGATTGCCGGCTGGCCCGGCGATATCGGCCTCATGGAGCATCTGATCGGCGTGCTGCGCGCCGGCGCACTGGATGTCGACGTCACCTTCGGCGAGACCGTGGAGTTCAGGAAGGGCGACAGCCGCAAGACGCTCGCTCTGCGCATCGAGGAGCAACTGCGCACCATGCTGCTCGCCCATTTGCGCGGTCGTCGCGAGCCCTGAAGGCCGCAAACAATTTTTCGGTTTAATCACGGCGCGAAAACCACTAAATAGCGCCGCATGACCCAGGAAACCGTGAGCCTCTCAGATAACCCGGCGCCGGGCGCCAACACGCGCAAGGTCTTCATCAAGACCTATGGCTGCCAGATGAACGTCTATGACAGCGGCCGCATGGCCGATGCCTTGGCGGCGGATGGTTATGCCCCGACGGAAGTCATGGAAGAGGCCGATCTCGTCCTGCTCAACACCTGCCACATCCGCGAAAAGGCATCCGAAAAGGTCTATTCGGCGCTTGGCCGCCTGCGTGAGCAGAAGAAGGCGCGCGCGGCAGAGGGCAAGGAATTCATGATCGGCGTCGCTGGCTGTGTCGCCCAGGCCGAGGGGGAGGAGATTTCCCGCCGTGAACCGGCCGTCGATGTGGTCATTGGTCCGCAGACCTATCATCGCCTGCCGCAGGCGCTGCAGAAGGCCCGCGCCGGAGAGCGCGTTGTCGATACCGAATATGCACTCGAAGACAAGTTCGAGCATCTGCCGGATCCGACCAAGATCGCCGGGAAGCCCCGCTCGGTCACGGCTTTCCTCACGGTCCAGGAAGGCTGCGACAAGTTCTGCACCTTCTGCGTGGTGCCCTATACCCGTGGCTCGGAAGTCTCTCGTCCGCTGGCGCAGCTCCTGACGGAAGCCCGAAAACTGGTGGACAGCGGTGTGCGCGAGCTGACCTTGCTCGGCCAGAACGTCAACGCCTGGCATGGCGAAGATGAGAAGGGTCGGGCGATCGGCCTCGGCGATCTGCTCTACCGGCTCGCCGATATCCCCGGTCTCGCCCGTCTGCGCTACACCACAAGCCATCCGCGCGACATGGACGACCGCCTCATCGAGGCCCATCGCGATCTCAGGATGCTGATGCCCTATCTGCACCTGCCGGTGCAGTCCGGCTCCGACCGGATCCTGAAGGCGATGAACCGCCGCCACAAGGCCTCCGAATATGTCGCGCTCATCGAGCGCATCCGCTCCGTGCGTCCCGACATTGCGCTGTCAGGCGACTTTATCGTCGGCTTCCCCGGCGAGACGGATCAGGATTTCGAAGACACGATGAACCTCGTGCGCGCAGTGAACTATGCGCAGGCTTATTCGTTCAAGTATTCGACACGTCCTGGAACGCCCGGTGCCGATCTGCCCGATCACGTGGCCGAAGAGGTGAAGACCGAACGCCTGGCACGGCTCCAGGCGCTGCTGCTTGAACAGCAGCAGGCCTTCATGCAGTCGATGATTGGCAAGACCATCGACCTGCTTCTGGAGAAGCCGGGCCGCATGCCGGGACAGCTGATTGGACGCTCGCCTTGGCTGCAGTCGGTGAATGTTGATGCAAAGTCATCGCAAATCGGTGACATTATACAGGTACGAATCACCGCAGCCGGCCCAAACAGCTTGTTTGCCGAGGTGGCAGAGGGTTAGAGTGAGGGCCTGAACCTGATCGCAACAGGAGCCTGATCGCTTGAACGCAACAGAAGTGGTTTCCTCACCCTCGCGCAATGTCCGCACCACTGCGACCGACGCCAATCACTTCATCTTGACGTTCGAGAACAACCGGCTTGCGAGCGAGCTCTTCGGACAATTTGACCAGCATCTGAAACTGCTCGAACAGCGCCTCCAGATCGAGGCCCGTGCCCGTGGCAATTCGGTCGCCATCACCGGGGACTTGCAGGCCACCAATCAGGCCCGCCGCGCGCTCGATTTCCTCTATGCCCGCCTGCAAAGTGGCGGCTCGGTGGAAGCCTCGGATGTTGAGGGTGCCATCCGCATGGCGGTCGCTGCCGACGACCAGCTGTCCCTGCCGACGCTGGAACGCAAGGCGAAGCTTTCGATGGCGCAGATCTCCACCCGCAAGAAGACGATCGCCGCCCGCACACCGACGCAAGATGCCTATATGCGGGCGCTCGAGCGCTCGGAAATGGTCTTCGGCGTTGGCCCGGCCGGTACCGGCAAGACTTATCTCGCCGTCGCCCATGCCGCCCAGTTGCTGGAGCGTGGCGTCATCGATCGCATTGTCCTGACCCGCCCTGCGGTCGAAGCCGGCGAGCGCCTCGGCTTTCTGCCCGGCGATATGAAGGAAAAGGTCGATCCCTATCTTCGCCCGCTTTATGATGCGCTCTACGACATGATTCCCGGCGACAAGGTCGAGCGCGCCATCACGGCCGGCGTCATCGAAATCGCTCCGCTTGCCTTCATGCGCGGTCGTACGCTGGCGAACGCGGCCATCATCCTCGACGAGGCGCAGAACACCACCTCGATGCAGATGAAGATGTTCCTCACCCGCCTTGGTGAGAACGGTCGCATGATCATCACCGGCGATCCGAGCCAGGTCGACCTGCCACGCGGTGTAACCTCGGGTCTGGTCGAGGCACTGAATGTGCTCAAGGGTGTCGAAGGCATCTCTGTTGTGCGCTTCAAGGACACCGATGTCGTGCGTCACCCGCTTGTCGGCCGCATCGTGCAGGCCTATGACGCCAAGTACAAGGTACAGGACGAGAGCGAGCAGAGCGAGCATTAAGCCCGCTCCGCTAGGGAACGATGAGCCAGTTGGACATACAGATTGCCGTCGAGGCAGGCGGTTGGGCAGACGAGATGGCGCTGGAGGCTTTGGCCTCCCGCGTGCTCGGTGCGGCGGAAACCCATCTCGCCAAGGTCGAGGGTCAGCCCTTCCCGAAGCAGCCGACGGAAGTTTCCCTTGTTTTTGCCGATGACGAGATGATCCGCGAGATCAATGCCGAATGGCGCGCCAAGGACAAGCCGACCAATGTTCTGTCTTTCCCGGCCTTTCCGGTGACGCCCGGCAAGATGCCGGGACCGATGCTGGGTGACATCATCATTGCCCGCGAGACGGTGGAGCGCGAGGCCGTCGATCTCGAGAAGAGTTTCGATGACCATCTCACCCACCTGATGGTGCATGGATTTCTGCATCTTTTCGGCTATGACCACATCGAAACCGACGATGCCGAGAAAATGGAAGCGCTGGAGACTCGCATTCTGGCGGAACTTGGCCTATCTGACCCCTATGCGGGGCAGGACCCCATCTGATAGTCTGGAACAATGAGCGATTTTGCGACAAAAGCGGCCCCGGAGGCCAAAGAAGGTAACGAGGGCCCCTCTTCTGAAGAGGGCAGTAGTCTTTTCCGAGCAGAAAGCTCGGCCCGACAATCTCCATCCTTCTGGGGCCGACTGGCCCGAATCCTGAAACCATCTTCTTCAACGAGCCTGCGTGAAGACCTGACGGTAGCACTCAGTGCCGACGCCCAGCTGGGCGAGGCGTTTACGCCCGAAGAGCGGGCGATGCTCAATAACATCCTCCGCTTCCGCGAGGTCCGTGTCGAAGACATCATGGTCCCGCGCGTCGATATCGAGGCGGTCGATCAGAGCGTGACCATCGGCGAACTGATGACCATCTTCGAGGTCTCCGGCCGTTCGCGTATGCCCGTTTATGCGGATACGCTCGATGATCCGCGCGGCATGGTTCATATTCGCGACCTGCTTTCCTACGTCACCAAGCAGGCCCGCAGCCGCAAGCGGGTGGCCACGAAAGCAGCCTCCGCATCCAATGGCGGCGAAAAGGTTGAGAAAACCGCCAAGCCGAAGATGGATTTCGATCTTGCTCGCATCGACCTCAGCAAGACCGTTGCCGAAGCCGGCATCATCCGCTCGATCCTCTTCGTACCCCCGTCGATGCTTGCCGCAGACCTCATGAGCCGCATGCAGGCGGCGCGCACCCAGATGGCTCTCGTCATCGACGAATATGGTGGCACCGACGGTCTCGTCAGCCATGAGGATATCGTCGAGATGGTCATCGGTGACATCGATGACGAACACGACGACGAAGAAGTCATGTTCAGCCGCATTTCGGATGACATCATCGTCGCCGATGCCCGTGTCGAGCTTGAAGAGATTGCCGAGGCGATTGGACCCGATTTCGACATCGCTGACCGGATCGAGGATGTCGATACCCTCGGCGGCCTGATCTTCTCTGCGCTTGGACGCATCCCGGCACGGGGTGAGGTTGTCCAGGCCCTTCCAGGTTTCGAGTTCCATATCCTCGATGCCGATCCCCGTCGCATCAAGCGGGTCCGCGTCGCGCGCAAACGTGCCGGTGCACGCCGCCGCGTGACCACCAAGGGCGATGCCGAAACTCGCGTCGAGACCGACAATGATGCGAAGGCCGCGTCGGAAGCTACTGCGATGAGCGGTGAGGCTGTAACCAAATCACGCACTCGAGCTCCGGCCAAGCCGCGCAGCCAAAAGAGCGAGGCGCAGACCGCAGGTACGGCACCTGAAGTGCCGCAAACCGAGCTGGAAAAGGCTGAGCGATCGTCAGCCTGACGATCGCGATCCCTGAAACCGAAAGCCGCGACATGGCTCCTGTTTTTTGGAAGACTGCCGGCGGTTGATTCGCGGTCGGAAGGGGTGGATATGCAGGCTTTGGCAGCAAGGATCCTGCTGTTGTGGGGTGTTAGGCGAGCTGGTCTAGCGGTTCTCGCCGGCGCAGTCGGGGCACTCGCGCTCCCGCCATTCGACATTTTCGCGTCGATGTTCATTTCCTTCACGCTGCTTGTCTGGCTGTTGGACGGGGCAACAGGCAATGCCGAGACCGGCAGGGCGGGGTTGTCTTCCTCCTTTTGGACAGGCTGGCTGTTTGGTGTTGGTTATTTCGTTTGCGGCCTCTGGTGGCTGGGAAATGCTCTGCTTCTGGAGGCGGACGAGTTCGCCTGGGCGATTCCGCTCGCTGTTCTTGGCTTGCCCGCCGTGTTGGCCATTTTCTACGGCTTGGCGACCATGCTCGCGCGTCTGGTCTGGTCAGATGGCATGGGCCGTATTGCCGCGCTTGCGGCGGCATTTGGATTTGTGGAATGGCTGCGCAGCTTCGTTGCGACCGGGTTTCCGTGGAATGCGATCGGCTATGCGGCGATGCCGGTGCCGCTGATGATGCAATCGAGCTATGTGCTCGGCATTCTTGCCATCACGCCACTCGCGGTCTTCGTCTTTGCTGCCCCGGCGCTGCTGGGCACCCGTCGTGGAGCGTGGCCCGGACTGCTGCTGGCTGCTGCCTTGATCATCGGACATCTTGGCTATGGTGCCGTCCGTCTGTATGGCGCGCCGGCGCAGGCCAATGATACCACGCTGACCGTCCGGCTTGTTCAGCCTGCCATCGACCAGTCCCAGAAAATGGAGAATACTGATCGCATCGGCATCTTCGAAAAGCATCTGGCGCTGACGGCGGCGCCACCGGAAGAGGGTAAGCCTCGGCCTGATATTGTCGTCTGGCCCGAAACGTCCGTCCCCTTCATTCTGACAGAGAACCCCGATGCGCTCGTGCGGATCGGGGATGTCCTGGAGGAAGGTCAGGTTCTTCTGACGGGTGCCGTGCGAGCCGAGGAACGCGGTGCGGGGCAGGCCCCGCTCTATTACAACGCCGTCTACATGATCGATGACAAGGGGCAGATCCTTGGCGCAAGCGACAAGGTTCATCTGACCCCGTTTGGCGAATACGTACCCTATGAAAACCTACTGCGTGAGTTTGGCATCGAGGAACTGATCAGCCTGCCGGGTGGCTTTACGGCTGCGTCGAGTCGCTCTGTCCTCAAGCTTCCATCGGGTGTCGGCTTCTATCCCCTCATCTGCTACGAGGCGATCTTTCCAGCAGAGATTGCGCCCGATCTTGGCGGATCGAGCGTCATCCTGAATGTCACCAATGACGCCTGGTTTGGTGCAACCCCAGGGCCCTACCAGCACTTTCAGCAGGCCCGCTTGCGCGCCGTCGAGACCGGCATTCCTCTCATTCGCGTGGCAAACAGCGGCATTTCGGCGGTGATCGACCCCTATGGGCGTATCATTGAGGGACTTTCTCTGAACTCCGTTGGGGCGGTGGATACAACTTTTGGTGTGCAAAATGTCCCAGAACGAAGCAGATACAACCATGCTTTAAACTTTTGGTTGGTCCTGGCCGGAATGACTTTGGTGGCGGGCGTTTCTAGTCTGGGTTTTATTAGGCGGAAGAATTGACCAAAAACCCCTAAAATTGCATAGTGGCTCAGACCGGTAATCTGCAAGTATGCTGAAAGATCATCGATGGCGAGCACAACGTCTCGTTATGGTGTGGCGGGCATGGGGTGAAAGTCGCAACGCCAACAATTTTGTCAGGACGACATTAATGATCGAGAACAAGAAGAAGCCGAACCCGATTGACATCCACGTCGGTAGCCGGATTCGCCTTCGTCGCACGATGCTTGGCATGAGCCAGGAGAAGCTTGGTGAGAGCCTCGGGATCACCTTCCAGCAGATTCAGAAGTACGAAAAAGGCACAAACCGCGTCGGTGCGAGCCGTCTTCAGAACATTTCGAACATTCTGACGGTGCCGGTTTCCTTCTTCTTTGAAGATGCGCCGGGCGAGCAGCCCTCAAGCTCGGGTATGGCGGAAGCCTCAAGCTCCAACTACGTCGTGGACTTCCTGTCGTCCTCCGAAGGTCTTCAGTTGAACCGCGCCTTCGTCAAGATTGGCGATCCCAAGGTCCGTCGCAAGATCGTTGACCTGGTCAAGGCGCTGGCGGCCGAAGCCGACACCGAATAAACGGGACCTCAATCCTGACAAAGAAGGCGGCCGCAGGGCCGCTTTTTTTGTGCGCCGAGAGGGAAAAATTCACTCACATAAAGATATATTTATGTGGTTGTGTCCTTGTCATCGCTACGCGAACTGAGTAACGATGCCGGCCGTTCATACTTTGAGGGGAATCCCGATGCGCGCAAATTACTTGTTTACCAGTGAATCCGTTTCCGAAGGTCACCCGGATAAGGTTTGTGACCGTATTTCCGATGAAATCGTTGACCTGGTTTACCGGGAAGCGGCCAAGACCGGCGTCGATCCCTGGACCGTGCGCATCGCCTGCGAAACCCTCGCAACCACCAATCGGATTGTCATCGCCGGCGAAGTGCGTCTTCCGCCGAGCCTGATGAAGACCGACAAGAACGGCAACGAAGTCATCAATCCCGCCAAGTTCAAGTCTGCCGCCCGAAAGGCTGTGCGCGACATCGGCTATGAGCAGGATGGCTTCCACTGGAAGAACGCCAAGATCGACGTGCTCTTGCACTCCCAGTCCGCCCACATCGCGCAGGGCGTCGACAAGGCCGCCGACAGCTCCAACAGCGAAGGCGCCGGCGACCAGGGCATCATGTTCGGCTACGCCTGCAAGGAAACGCCGGACCTGATGCCGGCGCCGATCTACTATTCCCACAAGATCCTGCAGCTGCTTTCCGCCGCTCGCAAGAAGGGTGAAGGAGACGTCGGCAAGCTCGGCCCCGATGCCAAGAGCCAGGTGACCGTGCGCTACGTTGACGGAAAGCCCTTTGAGGCCACCTCGATCGTTCTGTCCACCCAGCATCTGGACGAAAGCTGGGACTCCAAGAAGGTCCGCCAGGTTGTCGAGCCGTTTATCCGCGAAGCCCTTGGCGACCTGAAGATCGCCGATGATTGCGCCTGGTACATCAACCCCACCGGCAAGTTCGTCATCGGTGGACCGGATGGTGATGCTGGCCTGACCGGCCGCAAGATCATCGTCGACACCTATGGCGGTGCGGCACCCCATGGTGGTGGTGCCTTCTCCGGCAAGGACACGACCAAGGTTGACCGTTCGGCAGCCTATGCCGCTCGCTATCTCGCCAAGAACGTCGTTGCTGCTGATCTTGCCGACCGTTGCACGATCCAGATTTCCTATGCCATCGGCATTGCCCAGCCGTTGTCGATCTACGTCGATCTGCATGGCACGGGCAAGGTGACCGAGGATCAGGTCGAAGCTGCCATCCGCAAGGTCATGGACTTGTCCCCGTCGGGCATCCGCCGTCATCTTGACCTGAACAAGCCGATCTATGCTAAGACGTCGGCCTATGGCCATTTCGGCCGCAAGGCTGGCCGCGACGGTTCCTTCTCCTGGGAGAAGCTGGATCTGGTCAAGCCGCTCAAGGATGCGATCAAGGCTTGAACTGAATGACGGAACAGGAACGCAGGACGAGGTCGACCGAAGCCTTCTTCGGTCGACGCAAGGGTAAGCCATTGCGCGACCAGCAGGTTGAGCGAATGGAAACCGTCCTGCCGGAGCTGAAGGTCGATCTCACCTCTGAGGTGCCCGTAGACCTGAAATCCCTGTTTCCCCTGCCGGTCGAAAAAATCCGTCTCGAAATCGGCTTTGGCGGCGGTGAGCATCTGGTTCACCGCGCCCGCACCAATCCCACCACCGGCTTTATCGGCGTTGAGCCCTTCGTCAATTCCATGGCGAAGTTGCTGGCTGTGGTCGAGGCCGAGGGCTTGAAGAACATCCGCGTCTATGATGACGACGCGACGCAATTGCTCGCTTGGCTTCCTGAGGGGCAGATCGACCAGATTGATCTCCTCTATGCCGACCCCTGGCCGAAGAAGCGCCACTGGAAGCGCCGCTTCGTCTCGCAGGTCAACCTGGATCGTTTCCACAAGGTCCTGAAGCCGGAAGGCATCTTCTGCTTTGCCTCCGACATCGACACCTACGTCAACTGGACGCTGCAGCATTGCCGCGATCATGGTGGGTTTGAATGGACGGCCCGCAATGCGGCCGACTGGCTCACGCCCTATGAGGGCTGGCCGGGTACGCGCTACGAGGCCAAGGCCCGTCGGGAAGGCCGCTCTTCGGCCTATCTGACTTTCCGCAAGCGCTAGGCCGCGCAGCTCCTGAACCGCGCGGACGGCTGCTTGCACCGATCAGTGCAGCGAAACGGTCTTCAGGTCGTCTTCCGCCGCCTTGAAGAAGGTGCTGGAGCGATTGTCGGTGAGCAGGATCGGCGTGCCATCGGCGGCAAACAACGCCCACAGATCCAAGGTTGGATCGATTTCAGGGGCTTCCGGGAAGCAGCGTAACACTTCGTCGGACTTCATCTTGCGGATATAGCCCACTTCGCCGGCGCCGAGATGCGCCAGTTCGGATTTCGTCAGGCGGGCTGAAGCTTCTTTAAGTAACATTCCGATCCTCCGCGAATGAGGGAGAGGCGGCACAACATTGCCGCAACCTTCATTCTGCGGTGGAGATGTTAATTTTCCTTACTAGATGAACGGGATCATGGCGAATGATCTCAATTGAGAGCAGTCCGTTGCGCAGCGAGGCCCCGGTAACCTCCATGCCGTCCTCAATGGCGAAGACCCGTTGAAACTGGCGCGAAGCGATGCCGCGAAACAGATAATCGGCCTCCTCGCGCTCCACCTGCTTACCGCGAATGACCAGCTGATTGGCTTCGACGCTGACATCGAGCTCGTTTTCGGCAAATCCGGCCACTGCAAGCGTCACGCGCAACCGCTCGGCGCCCTTTTGAGGGGGCAGGCGCTCGATGTCATAAGGCGGATAACCGTCACCGCCGCGTGGCCGCCGGAAGGCATTGCCGTCGCCTGGGTCGAAGGTGATGATGAAGGCTTCCGTCGGCAGTCTATTGCGTGTCATTGCAGTCCCGTTTTCGGCCTGGATGGCCGTGTGTCTTAGCCGAATATGGGAAATCGCAAGTTCCCCGGCAAGCACTCTCTTGCTTGACAAAAGCGGACCCGCGTTCCAAGCCTCCCCCTTTCGATTTCAGGATCTCCTCATGACAGAACCACGCAAGATCATCATCGACACCGACCCCGGTCAGGACGATGCCGCCGCCCTGATGCTCGCCTTCGCAAGCCCCGACGAACTTCATCTGCTGGGCATCACGACGGTGGCCGGCAACGTTCCGCTGCGCCTGACCAGCCGCAATGCGCGTATTGTCTGCGAGCTTTGTGGCCAGACCGATCGTCGGGTCTTCGAAGGCGCTGACAGGCCGATGGTGCGCCCGCTTGTCACGGCCGAACACGTGCATGGCAAGACGGGTCTCGATGGCGCGGTTCTGCCAGAGCCGACCATGGCAGTGCAAGGCCAGCACGCCGTGGACTTCATCATTGAGACCATCCGCAGCGAGCCGGCAGGCACGGTGACGCTTTGCACGCTCGGACCTCTGACCAATATCGGGCTCGCATTGCAGAAGGCCCCGGATATCGCCCCACGCGTCAAGGAACTGGTGATGATGGGCGGCGGCTTCTCCGAGGGCGGCAACATCACGCCGGCCGCCGAGTTCAACATCTATGTCGATCCACATGCCGCGGCCGCCGTTCTCGGCTCCGGCATCCCGGTCACCATCATGCCGCTCGATGTCACCCACCAGTTGATGACCACCAAGGCGCGCGTGGCCCGCCTGGCTGCCCTGGGCACCAGGCCCGCCAAGGTCATGGTCGAGTGGCTGGAATTCTTCGAGCGCTTCGATGAAGAGAAGTACGGCTCGGACGGCGGACCGCTGCACGATCCGACGGTCATTGCTTACCTTCTGAAGCCGGAGCTCTTTAGCGGCCGCCACTGCAATGTTGAGATTGAGCTGCAGTCTGAGCTTACCGTTGGTATGACTGTCGTTGACTGGTGGCGCGTATCCGGCCGTCAGGCGAATGCGACCTTCATGCGCAGCGTCGATGCCGATGGCTTCTTCGACCTTCTGATCGAGCGTTTCGCACGCCTTTAATGTCCATAAAAAAAGGGCGCGGTCGGTGCCGCGCCCCTGGTTTCCTTCGGTGTTGAACCGGGCCTCAGAATTCTTCCCAGTTGTCGCCGCTTGACGAGCTTCCTCCTGCCGCAGCCATCTTGCGGGGTGCCGGCGCATGGGCAGGTGCCCTCGGGCTGCTGGCAGGTCTGCTTACGGCCGTGCGCATAGTCTCTGCCGTCGCCCGCAGCGCCGCCCCAGGCGCGCTCGCACCGCTCACCTGAAACTTCGCCACAAGTCCGCGCAGCGTATCGGATTCGTTGCGCAGTGCCATGCTGGCTGCAGTCGTTTCCTCCACCATCGCGGCATTCTGCTGGGTTACCTGGTCCATCTGGTTGACGGCGGCGTTGACCTCCTTCAGCCCCGACGCCTGCTCGCTGGCCGAGGCAGAGATCTGGCGGATGAGACCATTGATCTGCATCACCTGCTGGGAGATCTTTTCCAGTGTCTGCCCGGCTTCGCCGACGAGTTCGACGCCATCCTTGACCTGTGCGGCCGAGGCATTGATCAGCGCCTTGATCTCCTTGGCGGCCGTGGCCGAGCGCTGGGCGAGCTCTCGCACTTCCTGGGCAACGACAGCAAAGCCCTTGCCGGCTTCACCGGCGCGCGCGGCTTCCACGCCGGCATTGAGTGCCAGCAGGTTCGTCTGGAAGGCGATCTCGTCGATGACACCGATGATGCGCGAAATCTCCTGCGACGACTGCTCGATGCCATGCATCGAGGCGACTGCTTTCTGGACCACCTCGCCGGACTTCTCGGCATCCTTCACGGCCACCGAAACGGTGTTCGCTGCGGTCCCCGCGTTATCGGCGCTCGAATTGACCTGCTCGGTCAACTCGTTGAGCGCGGCAGCCGTTTCCTCGAGGCTTGCAGCCTGCTGCTCGGTTCGCTTCGAAAGATCGGCCGCACTCTCGGAGATCTCGCTGGTTCCGGCGGCAATGTTGACGACGCTGCCATTGACCGAGGCGATCGCCTGTTCGAGGCTTGCCACGGCGTCGTTGAAGTCGCGCTTGAGGGCCGCATATTCGCCAGGGAATTCGTCGGCAATGCGATAGGTGAGATTACCCTGCGAAAGCTGCGCGAGGCCGCTGCCCAGTGCCGTCACGACATGCTGTTGCACGGATGCGGAAGCGCTGCGCTCCTCTTCGTTGCGACGGCGCTCGCCTTCTGCGGACCTGCGCTGTGCTTCGGCCTCCGCCGCCAGTGTGTGGCTCTCGGCGAGCTTGTGACGGAAACCGTCAAGCGCCTTCGCGACGAGGCCGATTTCGTCTTCTCTGTTCTGGTTGGAGACGTCGTTCGCGTAATCCCCCTTGGTCATCCGCTCGACATCGCCGACGAGACCATGCAGGGGCCGCTGGGCGAGCGACCGCACGGCCAGGAAGAGTGCCAGCATGACAGCACCGAGCACGATCAGCCCGCCGACGATCATCATCAGCGTCTGTGCTTCGACAGGTGCGTTGATGGCAGCATGCGGGATATCGATGATGACGGCCCAGGTGGCGTTAACGCCAGGAACGGCGAATGGATAGAGTAGGCGGTCAAAGCCTTCGCCACCCGTATCCGCCAGATCCGTCACCACGCTGCCGGTACCGCTCGACAAGGCAGTCTTCAGAGCCTCTGCGCCTGGCGCTTCATATGGCTTCATCAGCAGATCATCGGTCGGTGCAACCAGCCACTGAGCGTTATGCGCAACGAGCAACACGCGACCCGTTTCGAACGGCTTCAAGGCCTTCAGCTTATCGGAAAGCGACTTCAAGGAGATATCAACACCCGTAACACCGATCAGCTTGCCGCCTGAAAACACAGGGTAGGCGATCGAGCTCATCGTCGTCGGGACATCCGTGCCTTCCGCCATGTAGGGTGCTGTGATCGCGCCCTTCCCGCTCTTGGCGGCCAGCGCATACCACTCGGCTGGATAGTCGGCGCGGAAGGTGGAGAACTGGATCTCGCCATCCTTGTTCTTCGACCAGTAGGGCGTGAAGTCGCCGTCATCATTGGCCGAAAGCTCGGTCTTGCCCTTAATCTCGTCCTTCTGACCATCAATGGCACGCGGCTCTTCAGCCATCCAGCTGCCGAAGGCAAACGGGTTCTGCTCCAGATTGGCCTTCAGGACATTGGTGATACCGAGCCGGTCGAGGGACTTGCCGTCATGGCCGCGACCAATAACGCCCGACATGGTGCGGGCAGCACTGGCCAACTCGCCGATATCTCCGGCGATTTCACGCGCGATGGATTTCGCCTCCGCATCGGCCTGTTCCATGGTGAGGGAGTGGACGCGATCGCGTGTTTGCGAAATCAATACGAGATTGGAAAGAAACAGCACCAGACCAATGGCGACGCCGGTGACAACGAGAAGCTTGGCGGCGATGGAACGCTTAAAGAAGGCGAACATAGGAGCCTCGAAATTGAGGATCAGGACGCAGAGACATTCGTTCTGCGCCCTCATGGCGCAGCCGGGCGCGGCTGGCCGCACCCTGATCACCCTAGAGCCTATGTTTCATTGTTTAACGGGGCATAAATCGGAATTGCGCTCTTTCGCTATGCCTTGAGCGCCTGATCGACTTCGGCTGCCTCCGGTATCGAAGGCTGTGCGCCCGATTTCAGGCACGCAAGAGAACCGGCCACCGCAGCTCGACGAAGCGCGTCTGCGAATGGCAGCGCGGCATCCAGGCTAGCCGCAAGGTAGCCGCAGAAGGTATCGCCGGCACCCACCGTATCGATGGGCTCGATCTTCAGGCCTTTGGTCCGATGCAGGGAGCCGCCTTCGGCTGCGATCACACCGTCGGCGCCGAGCGTGATGATCAGGGTCTGGCCGGTATCGCCATGCATGCTGAGCAGCATCTCCTCGCGCTCGGATGCGCTGAGGTTGTCACGTCCGACAAGGCGTTCGAATTCGGTTTCGTTGGCAATCACGATGTCGGCGAGCCGGGCGAGCTCCGCCGCCTCGGGAATGAGCGGCGCAGTATTGAGCACGCTGCGCACACCCCGCGCCTTGGCGGCTTCCAGCGCGGCCCTGACCGAGGCGACGGGCACCTCAAGCTGCAGCATCAGGAAATCGCCCTCCACGCTCCTGGAGACGGCGTCCTTGGCCTGCTCGGGGCTCACCGTGCCGTTGGCGCCGGGTACGACGGCAATCATGTTCTCGCCATCGCCGCCCACCAGGATGAGTGCCGTGCCGGTCGGACCATCGACCTGGGCAACGCTTGAAAGATCCGTCCCTGCCTTGTCGAGAAGATCAAGCGCCGGACCTGCGAATTCGTCTCGCCCCACTGCGCCAACCATACGCACCTGCGCTCCGGCGCGCCGGGCAGCCAGTGCCTGGTTTGCACCCTTGCCGCCGGCGGCCGTAGCAAACCCCGTACCCGGCACGGTTTCGCCGGGTTTCGGCAGGCGAGGCGTGGTGGCGACGAGGTCCATGTTAATGGAGCCGAAAACGGTGATCATGAGCACAGCCTCCCTAGGTTCTGCGCTCTTTTGGACCGGGGCTCAGTCCTCGTCAACAACCCTGAGCTTGAGCAGACCTGTCCTGCTTTCGACGCTGCGTGGTGCATCGTCGCTTTCGGCCCGCGCGCCAGGCGTCTCGAATTCCATTGCTTCGATCTTGGCGCCGCGCTTGGCGAGTTTATCCGAAGAGGTGATGATCATCTCCACATCTTTCTGCGCAGCAAGAAAGTGGCTTTGGAGCTTCCTTGTCCGGTCGTCCAGACGCCCGAGATCTTCCATCAGCCGGACCACCTCGCCCTGAATGAGATGGGCCTGCTCCCGCATGCGCTGGTCCTTGAGCACGGCTTGGATGACCTGGATCGACAGCATGAGGAGAGATGGCGACACGATCACCACCTTTTGCCTGTGCGCCTTCTGCACGATGCCTTCGAAGTTTTCATGGATCTCCGCGAAGATCGACTCGGAGGGAACAAACAGAAACGCCATGTCCTGGGTCTCGCCCTGGATCAGGTATTTCTCGGAGATGTCGCGGATATGCACCTCCATATCCCGCCGAAACTGCTGGGCCGCGATCTTCTTCTGGTCAGGGTTTTCGGTGTCCCGGATCGTATTCCAGGCCTCCAGCGGAAACTTCGCATCGACGACGAGCGGCGGCGAATTGTTCGGCATCCGGATCACGCAATCCGGGCGAGAACCGTTCGACAGCGTCTTCTGGAACTCGTAGGCGCCCATCGGTAACCCATCGGCGACGATCGTCTCCATCCGCGACTGGCCGAAGGCACCGCGCGTCTGCTTGTTGGAGAGGATTGCCTGCAGTCCGACCACGTCCTTGGCCAGCGACTGGATATTGTTCTGTGCCGCGTCGATCACTGCGAGACGTTCCTGCAGTGTGCGCAGATTGTCATGCGTCGATTTCGTTTGTTCGGTGATGGTTGCGCCAAGCCGGTGGGTCATGCCGTCGAGCCTTTGGCTGATCGACTGGTTGAGCTCTGCCTGTCGGCTCCCAAACACTTCGGCCATAGTGGCAAGCCGCCCCTGCATTTCCGCCTGCGCCTTCAAAAGTTCCGCAAGCCGTGCTTCGGCCGCCTCGTCGCGCCGAGCCGTCTCTTCCATCAATCGGGCACGGGCCGCCGACGCACGGATCGACAACACGACCAGACCAAAGACAGGCAGCAGCAGCAACGCCGCAGAGACGGTCAAAATGAGCAGGGGTGAAAGGGTGACTGAGCCGATGGTCACCGCCGGAAAATCCTGAATGTTCATGGCGTGACCATAGCTGATTCGAGGCCCATCAACAGATCAAAGAGTGAACACGCCTTGTGTTCCGGGGATGCTGGCTTGCCAGGCGTCAAAAATATCCGGTCCTGAAATTGACGAAGCGCAAGTTGTGGGCCGGCCCGGGCCATTTCGCGCTGCAGAGGCAAGAATTTGTCCGAAATCGGCAATCAAAGCTTTACCATTTTAGCGCTCCCTTGAATTCATAAATCAGCACTCGCTGATATTGCCCAGGATTGCAGAGAGAAGTGTGTAACATGTCCCAAGCCGACAATTCCGACCTGAAGAATCGCCTTCGTTTTCTCGGGCTTGATGACAAGGGCCGAGAGACCCTACGTCGGCTTGGGCCGCTGATCCGCCAGAACATTGGGGGTGCACTGGACATCTTTTACGACAAGGTGCGCAAGGTTCCCGAAACAGCTGCTTTCTTTCGCAGCGACGATCACATGAAGAGTGCCAAGAACCGCCAGGAAGCCCATTGGGGCATCGTCGGCACCGCAGACTTCACCGAAAGCTATGTCGAGGGTGTCACCAAGGTAGGAAAGGCTCATGCCCGCATTGGTCTTGAGCCACGCTGGTATATCGGCGGCTACGCGCTGGTGCTTGAACAGCTTGTCCATGCGGTTGCCCGCGAGCGCTGGCCGAGCCGTTTCGGTCGACGTAATTCTGAGCGGTTGGCCGAAGAAATTTCAGTAATCGTCAAGGCAGCGCTTCTCGACATGGACTATTCGATCTCTGTCTACCTGGCGATCCTGGCCGAGCAGCGCCAGGCCGCGGAAGACGCCCGGCTGAAGGCCGAGGCCGAGCAGGCAACTGCCCTTGCCGCCTTGCGCAGCGCACTGGGCAAACTCTCCGCAGGCGATCTGCAGGCACGCCTGCCAACCGATCTGCCAGCCAATTTCGTCCAGATGGCACACGACTACAATGCCTCGGTCGATGCGCTGCGTGCGACCATCACGACCGTGCGTCAGTCCGCTGACGAGATCTTCAAGTCGACGACAGCGATTTCGGATGCCACAGACGATCTCGCCCAGCGAACCGAACAGCAGGCCGCAGGCCTTGAGGAGAGCACGGCAGCACTGCATGAGCTGACCCAGAACGTCACGCTGACCGCTGATGGGGCGAAGGAGGCCTCCACAGTCGTCGGCGCCGCCCTGACGGAAGCCCGCGTCTCAGAAGAAGTCGTCTCTCGTGCGGTCGATGCCATGGGCGCGATTGAAAAGTCCTCCGATGAGATCTCCAAGATCATCGGCGTCATCGATGAGATCGCTTTCCAGACCAACCTTTTGGCGCTCAATGCCGGTGTCGAGGCCGCCCGCGCTGGTGAAGCGGGACGCGGCTTTGCCGTCGTGGCACAGGAAGTGCGGGAACTCGCGCAACGCTGCGCCAATGCCGCCCGCGAAATCAAGAACCTGATCTCGCAGAGTTCGTCACAGGTCGAAGCTGGCGTTGGCCTCGTCAACAATGCCGGCGACGCCCTCGGAAAGATCATTGTGCGCATTGGTGAGATCAACGAAATCGTCGCCAAGATCGCCTCTGCTGCCGCCGACCAGTCGGGCGGGCTGCGCGAGGTCAACATATCAGTGCAATCCATGGACCAGATCACGCAGCGCAATGCAGCCATGGTGGAAGAGAGTTCGGCCCAGACCGCGACGCTGATGGAAGAGGCCGAACGGCTTGTTCGGGCGCTTCAGGGCTTCCGGACGGATGGCAGCCATGCGCAGGCTTCGGGGCATGCGGGCGGCGGCAACTACCGCATGGCTTCGTGATCGCGTCAGGGATTGCGGACAACCATTCCGCCATCCAAGTCGAAACTGTCGATTTTCACTGCTCACGAAACGGAAAAGCTCAGCGTTTTTCCGTTTCCTCCGCCCGGAACTTGCGCTAAGGGAGGCCATGACCATCAAGCCTCTCATCATCCTGCCCGATCCCCTGCTGCGCCAGGTATCTGCGCCCATCGAGCGCGTCGATTCCGAGCTCGAGCAGTTCATCGACGACATGCTGGAAACCATGTACGACGCGCCCGGTATCGGGCTTGCGGCGATCCAGGTCGGTGTGCCGCGTCGCCTGCTCGTCATTGATCTGGCCAAAGAAGGCGAAGAGCCCGCACCGCTGGTCTTCATCAATCCCGAGATCCTCAAGTCCTCCGACGAGCGCTCGGTCTACGAGGAAGGCTGCCTGTCGATCCCGGACTATTATGCCGAGGTCGAACGCCCCGCCGCAATCACGGTGAGGTCGATCGGCCGCGACGGCAAGGAACAGCTGACGGAGGCCGACGGCCTGCTCGCCACTTGCCTTCAGCACGAGATCGACCATCTCAATGGCGTGCTCTTCATTGATCACATCTCCCGTCTGAAGCGCGAGATGGTCATCAAGAGGTTCACCAAGGCCGCCCGTCAGAAGATCTGATCCCGGCGTCTATCCATTCGCGCGTTGAGGCAGATACGATGGCACTTCGGATCATCTTCATGGGCACGCCGGATTTCTCCGTCGCGACCCTGAAAGCGCTGCATGCGGCGGGCCACGAAATCGTTGCCGCCTATTCGCAGCCGCCGCGTCCCGGCGGTCGCCGTGGCCTCGACCTGCAGAAGTCGCCGGTTCATCAGGCCGCCGAAGACTTCGGCATCGAGGTCCGTCACCCCCTGAACTTCCGCGATCAGGCCGATCGCGAGGCCTTCATCGCGCTCGACGCTGATGTTGCCGTGGTCGTCGCCTATGGCCTTCTGTTGCCCGAGGCGATCCTCAACGGCACGCGGCTTGGGGCTTATAACGGCCATGCCTCTTTGCTGCCGCGCTGGCGGGGAGCCGCGCCGATCCAGCGCGCCATCATGGCCGACGATCCCGAAACCGGCATGATGGTGATGAAGATGGACAAGGGCCTCGACACCGGCCCCGTCGCACTCACCCGCAAGGTCACGATCGGTCCCGATATGACTGCCGGCGAACTGCATGATGCCCTGAGCCTCGTCGGCGCCGAAGCCATGGTCGAGGCGATGGCAAAGCTCGAAGCCGGCACGCTGCAAACCGTCGCCCAGCCTGACGACGGCGTGCTTTATGCCGCAAAGATCGACAAGGCCGAGACCCGTGTGGACTTCTCCCGCCCGGCCACCGCGGTCCACAATCACATCCGTGGTCTCTCGCCCTTTCCGGGGGCCTGGACCGAGATTGAGGTCGGCGGCAAGCCCGAGCGGGTGAAGCTCCTCGCCTCGCATCTGGTTCAAGAGGAGGGGGCGCTCGCCGCTCCCGGAACAGCACTTGACAATCGCCTGACGATCGCCTGCGGCACGGGGGCTGTCAGCCTCGTGCGTTTGCAGAAGGCTGGCGGCAAGGCGCTGAGCGCGGAGGATTTCCTGCGCGGCACGCCGCTGCCAAAAGGCACGGTGATTACCTGATGCCGCGCTTCCGCATGACCGTCGAATATGATGGCTCGGCCTATGTCGGCTGGCAGCGCCAGGAGAACGGCCATTCCATCCAGGCTGCCCTCGAAAAGGCGATCCTGTCCCTGGCCAGCGAGACGGTGGTCATCCGTGGCGCTGGACGCACCGATTCCGGCGTCCATGCCATGGGCCAGGTCATCCATGCCGACCTTTCGCGTGCCTGGGTGCCACACAAGCTGCGAAATGCGCTGAACGCCCATCTGGCGATGGCCTCCGAGCAGGTCGCCGTGCTCGACGTGCAGGCCGTGCCTGATGAATTCGACGCCCGCTTCTCGGCCCTGCGGCGGCACTATCTCTACCGCATCATCACCCGTCCGGCGCGTCTGGCTCTGGAGGACAAGCGCGCCTGGTGGGTGCCAAAGCCGCTCGACCACGAGGCCATGCACGAAGCCGCCCAGCAGCTTGTCGGCCATCACGATTTCACCACCTTTCGCTCAGCCCACTGCCAGGCGGCAAGCCCGGTCCGCACGCTCGATCGGCTGGATGTGACCCGCTCGGGCCATCTCATCGAGATCCGCGCCACGGCCCAGAGCTTCCTGCACAACCAGATCCGCTCCTTTGCCGGCACGTTGAAGCTCGCAGGCGAGGGCAAGATGACGCCGGCTGATGTCCGGGCTGCGCTTGACGCGCGCGACCGTGCCGCCTGCGGGCCTGTCGCGCCGCCTGAGGGCCTTTATTTCATGGCTGTGGATTATCCCGGCGATGAGCCGTTCAAGGGCTGAGGTCAGCCCGGATAGACGCCGAGATACTGTTCCAGCAGTTCTGCGATGATCATCGACGGCACCAGCAGCACCATGACGATCGTGGAGACCATAAGCAATTGGTCACCGACGATCATTCGGATGATGCGGAAGAGGGCGACGATCACCGAGACCATCAGGATGAGCCAGAGCAGCGCCACAACGCCCGCCAGCGCCGGAACGAACATCATCAGAAGGACGAGCAGGCCGTAGGAATACGAGATCGGCAAAGCCAGCCAGTTGATGACCACCACCATCGATGAGAATTTCTCACCGATACCGATGATCAGGCAGAGAACGCCGAGCAGCACCAGCGGAAAGATCCAGTTCGATGCTTCGACCAGCGTCAGACGGAAGAAGAAGGTTGCCCCGGTTTCAGTCCCTTCCGGTAGACCCTGCAGGTAAAGGATCCGCCACCAGGCAAATGATATCAAGATGGCCGGAAGGGCCCAGACAATCGCCCAGAAGGACCGCAAGGCGCCGCGGTCAGTCAGATCCAGATAGGAGAAGCCGGCCTGATCCTGCTTGAAGAGCAGCCAGAGACCCCTGAGATAGAACTCGACCTCCTTAAGCGTGGGCATGGGCGAACCACTGCTCGATGAAGGTCTGGTAGATGACGGTCAGCGTCTCCAGGTCCGAGACGGCGACCCGCTCGTCGACCATATGCATGGTCTGGCCGACAAGGCCGAATTCGACGACGGGGCAGTAGTCCTTGATGAAACGTGCATCGGATGTACCGCCGGTGGTCGACAGCTTGGGCGTCCGTCCGGTCACCGTCTCGATCGCAGCCGAGAGCGAGGCTATCAGCGCATTGTTGCGCGTCAGGAACACATGGCTCGGACGCTCCGACCAGACGATATCGTAGGCGATCGCTAACCTCTCCGGGCGAAGCTCCGGATCGACGGCGGCCGCATCGAGCCGGCGCACAATCTCGGCCTTGACGCTGTCGGCGGTCCAGAGATCGTTGAAGCGGATGTTGAACTTGAAGCGGGCCGATGCCGGAATGACATTGGTCGCGGCATTGCCGACATCAATGGTGGTCACTTCGAGGTTCGACGGCTGGAAGTTCTCCGTGCCCTGATCGAAGGCCGGGAACATCAGGCTCTTTGCAAGCGACAGTGCTCCACGTACCGGATTGTCGGTAAGATGCGGATAGGCTGCATGGCCCTGAACGCCCTTGACCGTCACTGTGCCCGAAACTGACCCACGCCGGCCGATCTTGATCATGTCGCCGAGGGTGTCGGGGTTGGTCGGTTCGCCGACCAGGCAGGCATCCCAGCGCTCGCCGCGCTCCGCTGCCCATTCGAGCAGCTTCACCGTCCCGTTGACGGCAGGGCCTTCTTCGTCACCGGTGATCAGCAGCGAGACCGAGCCTTTCGGCACCTTGCCGGCTTCCACGAGCCGCGCATAGGCAGAAATGAAGCAGGCGATCCCGCCCTTCATATCAACAGCGCCACGGCCGTAGAGCATGCCGTCTCTGATATCGCCGGAGAAGGGGCCGGCGCTCCAGTCGCTTTCGGCACCGACGGGCACGACATCGCTATGGCCGGCGAACATCAGATGTGGGCCTTCGGATCCGGCCCGGGCATAGAGGTTCTCTATGTCGGGCGTTCCCTCGTCTTTGGCAATCATCCGATCGACTTTGAAGCCGAGCGGTGACAGCAGGTTTTCGAGCACATCAAGCGCGCCGCCTTCGGCAGGCGTCACGGAGGGGCAGCGAATGAGGGCCTGAAGAACGTCGACGGGATTGGTAGCGGTCATGGACACTGATACGGGAATGGCCGCATGCCGGTTCAGGACCGGATGGGCATCTTGAGGATCAGCGAGTGTTAGCCGATCCGCCGCTGCCTGTCACCCACACAAGAGCCCTATACGGCGCGCTCGTTTGCCGCTGGTCCATAGCGATTGGCCTGAGCGGCGGAGGGCCAAACGCAGAGCAGGAAAAAGGCGATCAACGAGAAGGCTGGAATGATGAGCAATGTCGCGGCGATTCCAGGCAGGCCGATATCATGCAGTCGTTTGATGCCGAGCATGACGAGCGAGACCATGGAGAGTGCGATCGAAGCAAAAAACATCGAAAGCAACTCCAGGGCCATCGCTTCTTCGGACGCTCGTGCCGTTGCAAGCGCCACAAGGCCCGCATTGACCATCATCCAGAAGGCGGAACCGAGAATGAAGATGCGCCGGCCAATGCGCCCGTCCCAGAGGAAGAGCGCCCAGCCGACGGATGTCTCACGCCCCGGCCCTGTCATCAGCGATCAGTCGCGCAGCAATTCGTTGATGCCGGTCTTCGAGCGGGTCTTTTCATCGACGCGCTTGACGATGACGGCGCAGTAGAGATGCGGTGCCGGCAGACCGTTCGCCATGACGGCATTGCCCGAGGGCATCGAGCCGGCGACGACGACGGAGTAGGGCGGCACTTCGCCATACATCACTTCCCCGGTGGCGCGATCGACGATCTTCGTCGACTTGCCGATATAGACGCCCATGCCGAGAACCGAGCCTTCGCGAATGATGCAGCCTTCGACGACTTCCGAACGCGCACCGATGAAGCAGTTGTCCTCGATGATCGTCGGGCCGGCCTGCAGCGGCTCAAGCACACCGCCGATCCCCACACCGCCGGAGAGGTGCACGTTGGCACCGATCTGGGCGCAGGAGCCGACGGTTGCCCAGGTGTCCACCATGGAGTTCTCACCGACATAGGCGCCAAGGTTGACGAAGGACGGCATCAGGACGACGCCCTTGGAGATGTAAGCCGACCGACGCACGACGGCATTGGGAACCGCGCGGAAGCCGGCCGAGCGGAATTCGCTTTCGCCCCAGCCTTCGAACTTCGAGGGCACCTTGTCCCACCAGGTCGAAGCACCCGGGCCGCCCTTGACGACTTCCATGTCGTTCAGGCGGAAGGAAAGGAGCACGGCCTTCTTCAGCCACTGATGCACGGCCCATGTGCCGTCTTCGCCGCGGGCTGCGACGCGAACCTTGCCGCTGTCGAGCAGGTTGAGGGCCGTTTCGACGGCATCGCGGATCTCGCCCTTGGTGGAGGTCGAAACCGTATCGCGGTTGTCGAAAGCCGCTTCGATAACGTGTTCGAGCTGGGTGAGATCGGAGGCGCTCATCTGAATTCCTTAAACTTCGTTGTCTACCGTGGGGATGGAAACGATCAGGATCTGATCGAAAATTCGCGCAAAGCTCTAGCGCATAAAGGGCTGGAAGAAAACAGCCGGCGGAGCTCTGGGCTTGGGAAAGGAAGAGGCATGGCACGGTGGAAGAACGGCAAGCACAGGCGCAAGGACGGATCCTGGGATCCGCTGAAGGACAGCTCGACCGACAAGCAGACTGCGCAGGTCATTCCGCGCACGCCCCAGTCGGTCTCGTCGTCCTACACGCTCGCCTATGTCGATGACGAATTCCTCTGCCGCGAGGAGCTTCGCCCCGTCCGCCTGCAGCTTGAATTGCTGAAGACGGAAATGATCCTCACCGAGCGCAGCATCAAATCAACGGTGGTCATGTTCGGCGGTGCACGCATTCCGGCCCCAGGCCAGGCCGCCTGGGCAGCGAAGAACGACATTCAGAAGAAGAACCTGGAAAACGCCTCGATCTATTACGAAGAGGCCCGCAAGTTTGCCCAGCTCTGCTCGGCCCAGGCCAAGAAGATGGATTACCACGAATATGTTGTGGTGACCGGTGGCGGCCCGGGCGTCATGGAAGCCGGAAACCGTGGTGCTTCGGAAGTCGGCGCGCCCTCGGTCGGTCTCAACATTGTGCTCCCGCACGAGCAGGCGCCGAACCCCTATGTGACGCCGGAGCTCAGCTTCAACTTCCATTATTTTGCCATCCGCAAGATGCACTTCCTGATGCGGGCCAAAGCGATCACCATCTTCCCCGGCGGCTTCGGCACGCTGGACGAACTCTTCGAGACCGTCACGCTGATCCAGACCAAGCGCATGGCGCCAATCCCGCTGATCCTGTTCTCCCGCGCCTTCTGGGAGGACATCATCAATTTCGAGGCGCTTGCCGCTTTCGGCACGATTGCGCCGGAGGATCTCGACCTCTTCCAGTTTGCCGAAACGGCCGAAGAAGCCTGGAAGATCATTGCCGACTTCTACGACCTGAACGAAGAAACGGCCCCGTAAGGGGCCGCCCGTTGTCATTGACGATGGTGTGGGACGATCGTCGGGTGCGCTGATCAGCGCATCATGATCGGCCGCTTCGGCATGTCGTCTGCGCTGATGACGCCGTCCTTGTTGCGATCCATCCGGGTGAACATCCGGTCAGCCATGGCGGTCGCTTCCGCCTGGCTGATCTGGCCGTTCTCGTCGGTATCGGCGACCCGCATCATCCGGCCTTCGCCGCGCATGCCGTCTCGGCCACCGCGATCTCCGCCGCGATCGGCGCGTTCGTTGTGCCAGCCATGGCGCTTGCCGTCATGGCCCTTGCCTTCGCCACGCGGACCGTCACCGTTCATCGCCTGATCCTGCGGCGCGCCATTAGGCGGTGTCGGGGCATCGGCCCTCGCAGCTTCGCGTTCGGCGCGCAACGCCTGCATCGCAGCCTTGCGCTCTTCGCGCATCGCTTCACGATGCTGGCGCATTTCGCCGGGCGTCAGGACGCCGTCCTTGTCGGCGTCAATCGAGGCAAACAGCGCGGTGCCGGCAGCATTTGCCTCTTCCTTGCTGATCTTTCCGTCCTTATCGATGTCGTGCTGCTGCAGCATCTGCACGAACATCACTTCCGGACCGCCACGGCTGGGGCCGTCGCGACGGTCGCCGCGGTCCTGCGCAAATGCGCCGCCGGCGGTCGTCCCGATGAGGAGGGAGGCTGCCAGGGCCGCCAGCGTCAGGGTCTTGCCATTCATTCGGGTATCCTTTCGAGGTGTCGTTTCGATGGGATAACCGTAGCGGCGACAACCCGTCGCACCTACTTAACTCTCGGTAAGCTGCATGAAACTTTCGTAAGCTTGTGCTCACGCGTCCGGCGGCAACAGCGCCTGCAGGAATCCGGTGAGATCGTCGGTCAGATAATCCACGGTATCACCATCGACATGGTCGACCCGCTCCCAGGTCTCCAGGATCGCCGTGCCCAGGTTGCGCGGCACGAGCAAGACCGTCTTCATGCCGAGCGCTTTCGGCACCGTCAGATTGCGCGGCAGATCCTCGAACATCGCAGCATGTTTCGTGTCGATCCGATTGAGGCTCGCGAACTTGTCGTAGGTGGCACCTGCCGGTTTCGGCACGTAATCGGCGGCCACGATGTCGAAGATGTCGTCGAAATGATCAAGAATGCCCAGTGCCCGGGCAGCGGCCTCAGCATGCGCCACCGTGCCATTGGTGAAGATGAATTTCCGACCCGGCAGCTGCTTGATCGCCGACCCCAGCGTCTCGTCCGGGATCAGCGCCGAATAGTCGATCGCATGGGCGCGTTCCAGAAAGGCGTTCGGATCGACCTTGTGATGCAGCATCAGGCCAGCCAGCGTCGTTCCGTGTTCATGGTAGTAGCGCTTCTGCAAAAGCTTCGCCTCGGCCGGCTCAAGCTGCAAAAGTTCGGACACGAAGGCGGTCATGTTCGTATCGATCTGCGCGAAGAGGTTGATGTGATGCGGATAGAGCGTGTTGTCGAGGTCGAAGACCCAGTCGCGCACATGGGCAAAATCGGCGGGCGAGGGGATCTTGGCTGGGCTGTTCATCAGGTCCTCTTGGGGTAGTGCTGGGCGGCTGCGGAATGCAGGCCGCCGCTATGCGCTTCGGCCTCTAATTAGCATTGGTAGCTGCTTCGGGAAGTGTTATCTCAGAAAGATGGGTAAGAAGATGTCGATTGCGGCGATGGAACGGGTCGTGGTCCTGCAGGACCGCAAGCGTCTGCCTGCGCGCTTTCATCCGGTGCACTCGGGCACCATTCGCCAGCGTCAGAGCTGAGCCAACCGGCCCGCGCGCGCGCCAAGCGCTCGTGGCAAAACCGCCACCCTTTCCCAACTCCGCCGCATGCCTGCCGACGCGCGTTGCGGCTTTTCTGGACACTCTCCCATGGAACTCTGGGCCATCATCACGGTAGGCAGTGCCTTCCTGCAGAACCTGCGTTCGACGCTGCAAAAACATCTTAAAGGCCGGATGGGCACGACCGGTGCCACCTTTGTCCGCTTCGGCTTCGGCCTGCCCTTCGCCTTCCTCTATCTCGCCATCCTGCATCTTGGCCTCGGTCGTCCGCTGCCGGTGCCGGGGCTGACCTTTGCGATCTGGGCTGTGGTCGGCGCGCTTGCGCAGATCACGGCCACCTTTCTGCTGGTCCACCTCTTCTCCTTCCGAAACTTCGCTGTCGGAACAGCCTATTCCCGAACCGAACCGGCTCAGGCCGCGCTGATCGCGCTTCTCCTCTTCGGGGAAACCATCGGTCTCGGAACAGCGGCGGCCATTCTCGTTTCGATCCTCGGCGTGATGCTGATCTCGGTTGCGCGCACCGCCTTCACACCGGCAAGCCTGCTGACCTCGGTCGGAAGTCCCACCGCCCTGATCGGCCTCGCCTCCGGCTTCTTCTTCGGCATCTCCGCGATCGCCTACCGCACGGCCTCGCTGTCGCTCGCCCCGAGCCTGCCGGCGCCCGACGCCCTGGTTCAGGCCGGCTACACGCTCTGCGTCGTCATCACCATCCAGACGCTGTCGATGCTGGTCTGGATGGCCTGGCGCGACCGGGCGGAATTCACCCGTGTCCGTTCCGCCTGGAAAGTCAGCGCCCTCGTCGGCTTCGTCGGCGCCACCGCCTCCTTCGGCTGGTTCACGGCGATGACCCTGCAGCAGGTGGCAGTGGTCAAGGCGCTCGCCCAGGTCGAGATGCTCTTCACCTTTGCGTCGTCGGTGCTGTTCTTCAAGGAGAGGATCAACCGGCTGGAGATTGCCGGATGTGTGTTGATCGTGTTCGGGGTGCTGTTGCTGGTGGTGGTGTGAGGGCGAGGGTCATCTCCCCCCTTGCGGGGGAGAAAGCGAAATCGAGGAATTGGCCCGATCAGGGCCAAACCTCAGATTTCGCAAGAGGGGGGCTCGGTCAGCTTTGTGCTAGCGGAACCTTGCCCCTCACCGGGAAAATCTGAAGTTTAGGCGGCTTACGCTCGCCTAAGCCTTCGATTTTCCATCCTCTCCCGCAAGGGGGAGAGGAACGCCGCCATGCCCGGCTTACCATGACGGACACCCTTGCCCCGTTGCGACCTATCCCGCCGCGCGATACACCGGGCGCAGCAGCGCGCCGAGGGCGGGGAGACAACATGCATACCAAGACACCCGCGATACCAACGATCAGCGCCGACGCCGCGCATCCATACCCGAAGCGTTGGACGGCGCTTCTGGTGATGATGCTGGCGAATTTCATGAACCTGCTTGATGTCACCATCGTCAATGTCGCACTGCCGAGCCTGCAGTCCGAACTTGGTGCGACATCAAGCCAGATCGAGTGGGTGGTGGCCGGTTACGTTCTGGTCTTTGCGCTCGGCCTGCTGCCCTTTGGCCGGCTCGGGGATGTCAGGGGCAAGAAACAGGTGTTTCTGGCAGGCGTCGCGGCCTTCACCTCCGCCTCGCTGCTGTGCGGCCTGGCGCCCGATATCGGCTTGCTGGTGGCGGCACGTCTCCTGCAGGGTGCGGGAGCAGCAGTGATGACCCCGCAGGTGCTGGCGATCGCCCAGATGATGTTTCCGCCGAAGGAGCGGGCGGCGGCGTTCTCCCTGTTCGGGCTCAGCGCCGGGCTCGCGGCTGTCTCGGGTCCGATCCTCGGTGGCTGGCTGATCAGCCTTGATGTGCTGGGCCTTGGCTGGCGGCCGATCTTCCTCATCAACATCCCCGTCGGCATCGTCACGATCCTGCTTGGCTGGAGGCTGATTCCGGCTTTGCCGTCGAAACCAGGCCTGAAGAATGATTTCGGCGGCATTGCACTGGCCGCCGTAACCATCTTCTGCGTCATTTTCCCGCTGATCGAGGGCCGAGGCTTCGGCTGGCCGCTATGGTGCTTCGTGATGGTCGCAATGGCAGTTCCATTCGGGATCGCCTTTGCGCTTTGGGAGCGGCGCCAGCATCGGATCAAGGCGCCCGAACTGCTGCCGGTCGCACTGATGAAGAACCGCAACTATGTCATCGGCTCGCTGATGACCGCGACCTTCTTCTCGACATTGCCCGGATTCTTCCTGATCCTCGCGATGTTCCTGCAGCAGGGTTATGGGCTGACGCCCCTGCAGTCCGGCATGACCACCGTGCCCTTCTCCGTCGGCATCTTCATCGCCTCGCTGATTTCCGGCCGATTGGGCAACATTACCCCCCGCGTCCGCGTCGTCGTTGGTGTTGTGATGGTTGTCATCGGCATGGGCCTCTTGCGGGCCGAGATTCAGACGGTCGGCGATACCATCGACCGCATGGCGCTTCTGCCCTGGTTCCTCTTGAGCGGCCTTGGCATGGGGATTGCGATCGCGCCGATGTTCCAGCTCGTGCTGGCCGGCGTGCCGCCGCAGGATGCGGGTGGCGGATCGGGTGCTCTTCAGGCGATCCAGCAGGTCGGAAGTGCGCTTGGGATCGCAATTGTCAGTGAGATCTTCTTTTCCGACCTGGCCCGCAATGCGGCGGAAGGCTTGAGCGGCAAGGCCGTTTATGCCGAGGGTCTGGCGCTTGGCCTGATCTACAATTTCGTCGCCTATGCGATCGTGCTTGTGGCCGTGCTGTCGATGCGCACGGTGACGCCGGGTAGTGAGAAGCTGGAACGACCGCTGCCGATCGAGTGACCGGCAGCATCCTGTGATATTGACTCAAGGAACGAGCAGTGTGCCTGCACCCGTCTCGGTGAAGAGCTCGAGCAGCACGGAATGGGCGGTCTTGCCGTTGAGGATGACGACGCCCTGGACACCCGCCTGGATCGCCTCGATGCAGGTCTCGACCTTGGGGATCATGCCGCCGGAAATCGTGCCGTCCTTGATCAGCGCATGGGCTTCGGCGACCGACAATTCCTTGATCAGCTTGCCGTCCTTGTCGAGCACGCCGGGCACGTCAGTGAGGAAGAGCAGGCGCGAGGCATTGAGCGCACCGGCGATCGCGCCGGCAAAAGTGTCGGCATTGATGTTGTAGGTGGCCCCGTCGCGGCCGGGCGCGACCGGGGCGATGACCGGGATCATTTCCGAGCGGGCAAGCAGGTCGAGCAGCGTGCGGTCGACTTCGACCACTTCGCCGACGAAGCCGAGATCGAGCACGCGCTCGATATTGCTGTCGGGATCGCGGACTTTCTTCTGCGCCTTTTCGGCAAAGACCATATTGCCGTCCTTGCCGCAGAGCCCGATCGCCCATTCGCCGGTCTGATTGATCAGCGCGACGATTTCCTTGTTGATCGAGCCGGCCAAGACCATCTCGACGATCTCGACCGTCTTCTGGTCGGTGACGCGAAGGCCGTTTTCGAAGCGTGATTCGATGCCCATCTTGGCGAGCATGGCGCCGATCTGCGGGCCGCCGCCATGCACGACGATCGGGTTGACCCCGGACTGCTTCAGAAGTGCGATATCGGCGGCAAAGGCCTTGCCGAGCTCGGGATTGCCCATGGCATGCCCGCCGTATTTCACGACGATGGTCTTGTTTTCATAGCGCTGCATGAAGGGCAGGGCCTGGGCGAGAAGCCGAGCCTGCGTTTCGCTTTCGGAAGCTGACATGGGAAACCTCACTTTGGATCGCGGCCTTTTAGCGCATCAATGCGACGGAGGGAATAATTCCGCCGCAATATAAGCTTCACCAAAAACGCTTCTTCTTCTCGTCGCATTGTCCGGTGATGATGAAACGCTATATTTCAGCCAACTGCACCAGGGGGCTTAATGGAACGCGACGATATCGGCGGTTTGCTGGCCCGTGTGGCGCTGAAGGACCGTGCCGCCTTTGCCTTGCTCTATAGTCGCATTTCGGCGAAACTTTTCGCCATCTGCCTGCGTATGCTGAAAGACAGGGGAGAGGCCGAAGAGGCTCTCCAGGATGTGTTCGTCAAGATCTGGCACAAGGCCGGGAGCTACACGGGCGAAGGCGACAATGCTTATCCATGGCTTTGCGCCATCGTTCGATACCACTGCATTGACCGTCTGAGGGCGCGTCGACCGCAGGGTGAAGACTTGGATGCAGCGGCTGAACTGGCTGACCTCGCACCAGATCCGGAACAGCATGCCGTGCTCAGATCTGAGGGCGGTCGCATTGACACCTGCCTGGAGGCATTGGATCCTGATCGGGCGCTCGCCGTCCGGCAGGCCTATGTGGAGGGACTGTCCTACCAGGAATTGGCGGATCATTTCGCCGTTCCGCTGAACACGATGCGCACCTGGCTGCGACGCAGCCTTTTGAAACTGAGAGAGTGCATGGATGAGCACGCCTGACCAAAGCAAGGGAGATCGATCGCGGGACGAGGTTCTCGCGGGCGAATATGTCCTCGGCGTTCTCGCCGGAGCTGAGCGGCAGAAGGTCGAGGAGCGCCTGCGCCACGACCGATCCTTTGCGGCCATGGTCAAGCGTTGGGAAGAAAACCTCACCCAGTTCAATGATGACTATGCCGAGGTGCCCGCCCCGGATCAGATGCTCTCCAGGATCGAAGACCGGCTCTTTGCGTCGCCCGCCGCGGTGGCCGCGGTGAAGGGCAGCCTCTGGAATGCGCTTTGGCTGTGGCGGGGTTTGAGCTTTGCCTCGATCGCGGCCCTCGGTCTCGTTGTCGGGCTGGATTATGCCGAACGCATGCGCCCGAAGCCGCAAACGGCTCTCACCGCAGAACTGGCCGGCGAGAACCAGGCAATCGCGCTCCACGCAACCTATGACGGAAGCTCTGGTCGCCTCGCGGTCACGCCGGTGGCGAGCGGCGGCGCCGATCAGAAATCGCTGGAACTCTGGCTCGTGGAAGGTGAACAGGCGCCCATCTCGCTCGGTGTCCTGCCGCAGACGGGCCAGGGCAAGCTCGACGTGCCGGAAGAGCTACGCGCCCGCCTGACCAGCGGCGTGGTGCTTGCCGTCAGCCTCGAACCCTTCGGCGGCTCGCCGACCGGCAAGGCGACCGGTCCTGTCGTGGCGCTCGGCGAAGTGCGCCCCTGAAGCAGAATTCTCTGAGATAAAACAATCAATTGTCGATCAGGCGGCCGAAATCTTCGAGCCGCCTGAAACTTGTTTGAGCAGGCTTCCGTCCTTCAGGATGTTCCCGCTGACGGGAATGAAACCCAGTGTCCCGCCCGAAACCAGGGACATGGATCGCGAACACCAAGGACAGAGGAAACCTAAAATGTTCAAGACCGCTCTTCGCCCTCTCGCTTTCTCCGCAGCCATCCTGGCAGGCGCTGCCGCAGCCTATGCCGCCAATCCGATGGTCGGCGGTGGTGAAATGCTCGAAACCAAGAACATCGTCGAAAATGCCGTCAACTCGAAGGATCACACGACGCTGGTTGCTGCCGTCCAGGCCGCAGGCCTCGTCGAGACCCTTTCGGGCGCCGGCCCCTTCACAGTCTTCGCCCCGACCAACGATGCCTTCGCCAAGCTGCCGGCCGGCACGGTCGACACCCTGCTGAAGCCGGAAAGCAAGGAGCAGCTCACCAAGGTCCTGACCTGCCATGTCGTGGCAGCCAATGTCATGGCCGAGGCGCTGGTCAAGATGATCTCCGACAATGGCGGCGAAGCCGATGTGACCACCGTTGGTGGTTGCGTGCTGAAGGCGAAGGCTGCTGACGGCAAGGTCACGCTGACCGACGAGAACGGTGGCGTCTCGACCGTCACCATTGCCGACGTCAAGCAGTCGAACGGCGTCATTCACGTCGTTGACGCGGTGATCCTGCCGAAGATGTAAGAGACTTGGTTCGGCCCTGTAGCCGCCGCATGGGCCGACCTGATCGGAGCCTGAGCGTCAAAGGCTCCGACCGACGGCCTCGCTGATTGCCCCGCGCAATTGGTCGAGGCCGTCACCTTTTTCAGAAGATGTCGAGAGCACGACCGGGAAGGCGGCGGGCCGCTTCTTGATCTTGTCCTGCGTCTCGGTGATCAGCTTTGCCACGCCGGGTGCCTTGATCTTGTCGGTCTTGGTCAGCACGATCTGGTAGGAGACGGCGGCCTTGTCGAGCAGGCCAAGCACTTCCTCGTCATTCTTCTTCAGCCCGTGGCGGCTGTCGATCAGCACATAGACTCGCTTCAGCGTTGCGCGACCGCGCAGATAATCGAAAACGAGCTTGGTCCAGGCATCCACCTGTTCCTTAGGTGCCTGCGCATAGCCGTAGCCCGGCATGTCGACCAGCGCCATAGGCGGCAAATCCTCGCCTTCACCGGAATAGCCGTCGGGCACGAAGTAGTTAAGCTCTTGTGTGCGGCCCGGTGTGTTCGACGTGCGGGCGAGACCCTTCTGGCCGACGAGCGCATTGATCAGCGATGACTTGCCGACATTCGAGCGCCCGGCAAAGGCCACCTCAAGCGGTCCTTCCGGTGGCAGAAACTTCATCGACGGTACGCCGCGGATGAAGATCCAGGGCCGGCCGAAGAGCGGCAGGTCGTTCTTGTCGTGTGCATCGGTCATGGGTCTGGCCTTTCTTGAGCCGGACAGATCCGGGTTTTGACCCGGAAAGTCAAGCTGCAGCGCTCGTGACGGATCGCGACGCCTGCCGCGCATGGCTGATCAGATAGGTGAAAAGGGCAGCCATCACCAACGCGCCGCCGAGGATCGTTCTGCCGGACGGGATCTCGTTGTGTAGGATCACCATCCAGACGGGGGCGAGGATCATTTCGGCGGTCCCGAGAAGGGCTGCGAGCGCCGACGGGATCATCCGGGCACCCGTGACATAGAGCGCCATGCCGAGCCCGAGATTCAGCGCCCCGAAGCAGAACAGCAAAGCGAGGTCCTGGGCGCCCACGGCGAAAGCGCCCGCCTGTGTGGCGGCAATGGCTGACGCGATGAAGGAGCCGCCGCAAGCGGCCGGTGTCATCCGGATGCCGGGATAACGCCGCGTCACCACCGTCATGCAGGCAAAAATTGCCGGGATCGCAGCTGCAAGCGCCAGTCCCAAAACCGAGCCGCCGTCGCCGATCGACGCGGAGACCATGATGCCCACGCCGAGAATGACGGCTGCGATCGCGCCCCAAGTGACCGGCGTGATCGGCTCGCCTAGCACGATGCGGGCCAGAAGTGCGGCAAAGAGCGGAATGGAGGCCATGAACAGAACCACATTCGCCACCGGAGTCATCGATACGGCAAGCACGAAGAAGGTCGAGACCAGTGCAAAGCCGATGGCAATGAAGAAGCCGGGCCGACCCATGGCGCGAAAAAGCTTCAGCGTACCCTCGACTCCGTCGCGGACCAGCATGAAGGCGAGAAGGAAGAGCCCGGCAAACAGGCAGCGCCAGAACACGATCGTCCAGCCGTCTTCGACGCCGATAAAGCGTTGGATCGCTCCGCCATAGCTCCACGCAAGCGCGGAGCCTGTCACAAGCGCGATGCCCAGCCAGGAACGGTGTGTCGGGGAAGAACTGTCTGTCATGGCTGTATCTCGATCACCAACGAGAAAGCCCCGGCATGACCGGGGCTTTCATGATCACTTGGATTGCGCCGACTTTCGCCGGAACATGTTGCCGATATTCTTGAACAGCTCGATCTCCACGCCATGGCGCTTCATGATCAGAGCCTGCTGCAGGATCGACAGGGTGTTGTTCCAGGCCCAGTAGATCACCAGACCGGCGGGGAAGGTGCCGAGCATGAAGGTGAAGATGACGGGCATCCAGTTGAACAGCATCGCCTGGGTCGGATCCGGCGGCGTCGGGTTCATGCGCATCTGCAGCCACATGGTGACGCCCATGATCAGCGGCCAGACGCCAATCATCAGGAAGAGCGGAGGGGTGAAGGGCAGCAGACCGAACAGGTTGAACAAGCTTGTCGGATCGGGCGCGGAAAGGTCCTGGATCCAGCCGAAGAACGGCGCATGGCGCATTTCGATCGTGACGTAGATGACCTTGTAGAGGGCGAAGAAGACCGGGATCTGCAGAAGCACTGGCCAGCAGCCCGCCACAGGGTTGATCTTCTCGTCCTTGTAAAGCTGCATCATCGCCTGCTGCAGCCCCATGCGGTCGTCCTTGTACTTCTCCTTGAGCTCTTCCATCTTCGGCTGGACGCGCTTCATGTTCGCCATGGAGGCGTACTGCTTGTTGGCAAGCGGGAAGAAGATCAGCTTGACCACGATGGTGGTGAGCAGGATGGCCACACCGAAGTTGCCGACCAGATGGAAGAAGTAGTCCATCAGGTGGAACATCGGCTTGGTGATGAAATAGAACCAGCCCCAGTCGATCATCAGGTCAAACTTCGGAATGCCGAGGCTTTCCTGATAGCTGTCGATGACCGGAACCTGCTTGGCACCGGCGAAGACCAGCGTCTTGACCGAAGTGCTCTGACCGGCCGGGATGCTGACGGCATCGTTCTTGAAATCGGCCTGGAAGCGGGGCTGCCCATCGGTGAAGTGTGAGAAGCGCGATTCGTAGGGGAGCGTCTGCTGCGGGATCAGCGATGCGGCCCAGTATTTGTCGGTAATGCCCAGCCAGCCGCCGGTTGCCTTGGCATTGGTGACGGCCGCTTCTTCGATGTCCGTGTAATCGTACTCGACAAGGCTGCCTTCGGCTCCGAGAACGCCGAGGAAACCTTCGTGCAGTACGAAGATCGACGGCGTGGAAGGCTTGGTGTAGCGGGTCACGCGGCCATAGGGAGCAAGGCTGGCAGATGCCGTGCCGTTGTTCACGATCTTGTCTTCCACCGTGAACATGTAGTGTTCGTCGACGGCGATCGTGCGGGTGAAGGTCAGGCCGGCTTCATTCGTATAGGTGAGCGTTACCGGGGTGGTTTCGGTCAGCTTTGCACCTTCCGGAGCGGTCCAGACGGTGTTCGGGCCAGGGACGGAGCCTGCATTCTCGCCAGCGATGAAGCCAAGCTCGGCAAAGTAGGCGTCGCGTGTCTCGGCCGGATTGAAGAGCGTCACGATCGGGCTCGTCGGATCGACGGTCTCGCGATACTGCTTCAGCTTCAGGTCGTCGAAACGGGCACCGGTCAGATTGATCGAGCCGGCAAGATCCTGGGTCTCGATGGCGATGCGCGGCGCGCTCGCGACAGCGGCCTCACGGGTTGCTTCCGCAGTCGCGACACCGCCAGCCGGCAGGCTGCCATCCACAGTCGCCGCCGGGGTGGTCGCCTGTTGCTCCGCCTGGGCCTGCTGCTGGGCAAGCTGGGCTTCCTGCGCCTGGCGCTGGGCCTCGATGCGCGGGTTCATGTAGAAGAACTGCCAGGCGAGGACGATCACCACCGATAAGGCAATCGCGATGAAATAGTTGCGGTTGTTCTGCATCACTCTTTCCTGGGAGCGGTCTTGTTGGACCGGGAGTTATTCGTCTGGCGGTTTTCGATGCGGTGGACCAGCTGCCTAGACAGTTGATCAAAGGGAATGTCCAGCACCTCGCGCCGGGCGACAATGACATAGTCGTGTCCCGGCCGCATTGCAAACGCCGCATTCAGTCGCACGGCTTCTTTCAGCCTGCGCCGCATGCGGTTTCGCTCCACTGCATTGCCGTGTTTCTTGGTAACCGTAAAGCCCACGCGGGCCGGCGCATCATTCTTGTGATCAAGCACCTCCAGAAGGAATGTGCGACCCTTGCGCGCTTCGCCGTGCCTGACGGCGAGGAACTGAGGCCGGCTCTTGAGCCGGCCAACAGGTTTTTTGGAGTCCGTGGACGTCATGGGCCCGTCAATCTCGTCGGGCTCATCCGGCCTTAGGCCGAGAGCTTGGCGCGGCCGCGAGCGCGGCGAGCGTTGAGCACCTGGCGGCCGCCCTTGGTGGCCATACGCGCACGGAAACCGTGGCGGCGCTTGCGAACAAGCTTGGAAGGTTGGAAAGTACGCTTCGACATTTATTTAATACCGCGGTGTGCGGCCCTTCTTGGATGTGCAAATTGCAACAGCGTTTTTGTTCGTCGCACGGGTGAACGCCGCCGGGCGCCTTTATCCGAACGTGCGCGGCTTATAGTGTCAGGGGCTCCAGGAGTCAATCGCCGACGCAGCGGCGAGATGCTGTGCAAAAAAGGCAAAAATTCGTGATGCGCCATACATCCGCCACGCAGTTTCCTTCGTTAACATGACCAAACTTTCATGTTTTTTCGCGGCTTGTCCGTGTTAGGCATGTCGATGTGTCATTGGACGAAGGGGTGGATCGCCTTAGGCATCGCCACAATGCGCACAGGCAACAGGGACGACAGGAACGAGAGCCGATGCTCGACCGGCAGGATCATGATCCGCAGGCCGACCTCTCCGGGGGGTTCGCAATGCCGTCGCGCATTCGCGGTCTGTCGGGAAAGCTCTTGTGGCTGACGATTGCCTTCGTCATGCTGGCTGAAATCCTCATTTTTGCGCCATCCGTCGCGACCATGCGCCAGCGCTGGTTACAGGACCGGCTGAATACTGCAGCTGCCGCTGGCGTAGTGATCGACGGGCTCCAGCCCTTCGAGCTCCCACGTGCCGTTCAGGAAGACGCGCTGGCCACGACCGGAACGAATGCGATCGTACTGCGAAAGGACGGGACCTCACGCCTTTTGGCTGTCACCGAAATGCCGAACGAAGTCGATGAGGCATTCGATCTGGCCAATTATTCCGAACTCGCCTCCATTCGCGACGCTTTTTACACCCTGCTTTTCGGCGGAGACCGCCTGCTGCGTGTCTATGGCCCGATTGCGGAGGGCAGCGATGTGACGGTTGAGATCGTCATCAACGAAACGCCGCTGCGCCAGGCGATGCTGAGCTACGCGCGCAACATCTTGATCGTGTCGCTGATCATCTCCGTCATTACAGCTTTTCTGATGTTCCTTGCGATTAACCGTGTGATGATTGTCCCTGTTCGCCGGCTTGCTAGAAGCATGCAGATTTTCGCCGAAAATCCGGAGGATCCGGGACGGGTCCTTCCCATTACCTTCGGCAAGGACGAAATCGCCGTCGCGGGGCGTCACCTCTCACGCATGCAGGATCAATTGCAGAAGACTTTGCGTCAGCAGAAGACGCTGGCGGATCTGGGTCTCGCTGTCTCCAAGATCAATCACGATATGCGCAACATTCTGGCTTCTGCCCAGTTGATGTCCGACCGCCTCGTGGATGTCGAAGATCCTCTGGTCAAGAGCTTTGCGCCGAAGCTGCTGCGCACGATCGATCGTGCCGTCGGTTACACCAGTGAAGTTCTATCCTATGGCCAGACCTCGGAGGCCGAGCCCCGCCGACGTCGCTTCCTGCTATCGGAAGTTTGTCAGGAGGTGCGTGACCTTCTCCACCTCAACCACGAGAGTGGCATAGAATTTGTCGATATCGTCAGCCCGGACATCGAGGTCGATGCCGACAGCGAGCAGTTGTTCCGCGTCATACACAACATCTGCCGCAACGCTGTCCAGGCTCTCGCGACCTTCACCCCCGACGATCCCGACCATGTTCGGAGAATAACGGTTTCGGCGCAGCGGACCGGTTCGGTGGTCGCCATCGTGATCGACGACACGGGTCCCGGCATGCCCCGCAAGGCGCGCGAAAACCTGTTCACCGCCTTTCGAGGGTCAGCTCGATCAGGCGGCACGGGCCTCGGCCTCGCCATTGCACGCGAGCTCGTCATCGCCCATGGCGGCACAATCGCGCTTGTGGAAAAGCCAGGTCCCGGCACCATGTTCCGTGTCGAAATCCCTGACAGACCAGTGGCTCTCGATGACTGGCGCGCCCGCGCCTGACCGCGCGCTTCCCAGGCCATGACAGGAAAATGACTCTTTTTTCGAAAAGGGCGCTTGCAATCCGGAGCGTCCCGCTTTAGAGGATCGCCACACGCCGACGGACACAGTCGGCCTTGGCAAGCACCCGTAGCTCAGCTGGATAGAGCACCAGACTACGAATCTGGGGGTCAGGAGTTCGAATCTCTTCGGGTGCGCCATTTCCCTCCTTCTCCGCTACTTTTTTCACGTTGTTGCCGTTTGGCTCAGGTGCGACCCCGCGCGTCGATCCGCCTACCAAATCGGTGAGTGCCAGGGCCTGTCGCTAAAGCGTGTCGCGGCAAACGGGATTCAGGATTCCGGTTTTTCTTGATCTGTGATTGACTGTGCCCGTGGAAGGAGAAGCGCCATGGGCAAGCCGCATCCGATGGAGTTGCGTGAGCGTGTCGTTGCGTTTGTGAATGAAGGCAACAGCAATCGGGAAGCCGCCCGGCATTTCCGGGTTTCGCCCCGGTTCGTCAACAACATGATGATCCTGCATCGTTCCTCTGGTTCTCTTCGGCCTGCCAGACAGGGCCACCCGCCTGGCAGTAAACTTTCGCCGTATGGGGAATGGATCAGCGAGCGCGTAGCCCTCAATGGCGAAGTGACGCTGGACGAACTGTGTCTCGAACTGGCCGAGCGCGGCATCGAAGTCCACCGCGCAACCGTCGGGCGGTTTCTACATCGGCTTGGGCTCAGCAATAAAAAAAAGCCTCAAGGCAAGCGAGCAGCTCAGACCGGAGATCGCCAAGGCGCGTGATCTTTGGATTAGCCGGCGAAAGCGGTTCTTCAACAAGGCGTTGTCACGGCTCATCTTTATCGATGAGACGTCCACGAATACCCGTCTGACGAAGCGCACCGGATGGTCTGCCAAAGGCAGTCGCTTTGCGGCTTACGCTCCCTTCGGCCACTGGAAGACGCAGACATTCATCGCCGGACTGCGCTGCCATGGCCTGACCGCGCCATGGATTGTCGATGCACCCATGAACAGCCGCATCTTTGAAACATGGATCGAGACACAGCTTGCGCCGACACTGTCGCCCGGCGATGTTGTCATCCTCGACAATGTCGGCTTCCACAAAAGCGAGAAAGCCGAACAACTGGTCAAGGCGAAGGGGGCCTGGCTTCTCTTCCTGCCGCCCTATTCGCCGGACCTGAACCCCATCGAAATGGCGTTCTCAAAGCTCAAGGCGCTCTTGCGAAAGCGAGCAGCCAGGAGCTTCGACACGATTGCCCAAGCCCTCGGCGACATCATCGCCCTCTTCTCTGTCACTGAATGCCGAAACTTCTTCAAAGCCGCAGGATATGAGGCTGAATAAATGCGACACGCTTTAGCGCAATAAATGTTCTTGGCTGTGAGGTCGCTCTGATCTAACACAGCGGTCCGGCAACGTTGCAGGTCGCCTCCTGTGATGTCTCCTCTTGAGTCCATCCGTAAGCTTGTGCTCTTGAAGAATGCCCGTTTGGTGCAAGCTGCAAGGTCTGCTCAGGAAAATGACATGAGATGGAAGCGCACTCTTCAATTGCTTGACGTTCACGCCGAGGGTGAAATCGGCAAGGTCGCGGTCGGCGGGGTACCGAAGATCCCGGGGGAGACAGTGGCCGAGCAGTTGCTGTGGCTGAATACCGATCCCAAGGGCGAGGCCCTGCGCCGGATGCTTGTGCTGGAGCCACGCGGTGCGCCGATCGGTTCCGTCAATCTGCTGTTGCCACCGAAGAACCCAGCGGCCGACGCAGCCTTCGTCATTCTGCAGCCGGATCAGGCGCATGCGAGCTCAGGGTCCAATTCGATTTGCGTGACGACGGCCCTTCTTGAGAGCGGCATGGTCGAGATGCAGGAGCCCGAAACGATTGTGATGCTGGAAACGGCAGCCGGCCTCGTCAAAGCGACCGCGACCTGCCGCGACGGGCGCTGCGAGCGGGTGAAGCTCACTATGGTGCCGTCATTCGTTCACGAACTGGATGTCACGCTGGAAACAGAGCGGTGGGGCCGCATCTCCTTCGACCTGAGTTACGGCGGCATCTTCTATGCATTGGTGGATGTCGGCCAGGTTGGACTGACCATCGAGAAGGGCAATGCCCGTGCCCTTGTCGAGGCGGGCATGATCCTGAAGGAAGAAATCAACCGGACGATTCCGGTGGTGCATCCGGAGATCCCGGCGATCTCAGGTGTTGCCTATGTCATGTTCCGCGATACCGATCCGGATGGCGCGATCCGCACCTGCACGACCATGTGGCCGGGCCGCGTCGACCGCTCGCCCTGCGGAACCGGCAATTCCGCCAATCTCGCCACGCTTCACGCCCGAGGCAAGGCCAAGGTCGGCGATGTGATGCTGTCGCGTTCGATCATCGGCTCCGAATTCGAGGTTGGGCTGTCTGGCGTCACCCAGGTGGCCGGACGACCGGCGGTAATCCCAACGATCAGCGGGCGCGGCTTCACCTTCGGCTTGCATCAGGTGGCGCTCGATCCCTTCGATCCTTTCGAGCGCGGCTTTGCCCTCACCGATGTCTGGGGACCTTCATCAGGCTCGATTGGTTGACACTGCCCAGCTGATTTCTGCATTGTTTCAAATTGAATTGAATTCGATCATATGCAGTAGCTGAATTGTAAGGGTCTTGGCTGGCGGCATCTTGCTAACGGTCAAGGCTGACGAGTAAGTAAACTCCATCGTCATGAACGCGACAAGTATTCCGTAAATGAAAGCAAACGCTACGACAGGTTCCTCCCTGCCGCTCTCGGCAAACACGCTCCCGACACTGCGCGGCTGCGCGATCTTTGCTGGCTTGTCGGCTGAGGAAGACCGTGAATGGCTTGCGCGCTGCCACTCCCGAACCTTGAGCGCCGGCGAAAGCCTGGTCGATTTTGAAGACATGTCGAAGGATGTCTTTATCGTTCAGACCGGTGAAATCCGCGCCGTCCTACGGTTTTCTGTCGGCAAGGAGGCGATCCTGGGCAGTTTCAAGCGGGGAGACATTCTCGGCGAACAGTCAGCGATTGATGACTTGGCCCGCTCGGCAAGTCTGATGGCCGTCAGCGATGCGACCGTGACGGTCATCCCCTGTATCGTCTTCTTGGACATCCTCCGACAGAGATCGGAGGTGGCGCTGGCGCTGCTGCAACTGCTCTCCAAAAGAATCCGGGTGATGAACGACCGGCTTTCGGAACTCTCTTTCCTCGATACCAAGCACCGGCTCTATAACACGCTGCTCAGACTGTCCCGTGTCCGTAACGATGGCGGGCGCGAGCGCATCATCTCGCCGCCACTTGTCCACGCTGAACTCGCTGAACATATCGGCGCAAGCCGCGAGACGGTCTCACGGGAGATGTCGCGGCTCGCGCGGGAGCAACTCGTGGAGCGCACCAGCCGTGCCATCGTTCTCAAGAACCCCGTGGAGCTTTCCCGGCGTATATCCCGTGCACTTGAGGGCTGATTGCCCTCGCTGGACTAGGGATAGATTACGCCCTTGCGCAGGATGACATTGGCGTAGAGCCGTGGCTCGCCGGTCTGGACGACCGTATGGGCCGCCTTCACGCGGTTATAGAAATCTGCCCCAATCAGTTTGGTCACCGGCACCTTCGGTTCGTGGCGCGCGCAGCAGTCGATGATTTCCTGATGCACCGGATCGACCTGATCCGGTTTGCCGCCGACAACCGAGCGGAAGATTGCCTCTGGCACGAAGTCGTCGATCGGCATGACGCTGAGAACGGCATTGAGCACCGGCACCAGCTGATGGCCATCAAGACGGACCAGCCGGCGTGCATGCTCAAGCGCTGGATAATTTCCATCAACGATGGCGATTTCGTCGCCATGGCCCATGGCGCGCAACGTGGCGAGAAGTTCTGGGCTCAGGAGGGGATCAATGCCCTTCAGCATGGGTGGTATCCTTGAACAACACGGTTTGATCGATGAGGTAGCGGTCGAAGATCGGCAGGCTGGCACCGCCGATGGCGCGGGCTTGGTCGCCCACTTCGCCTTCGACGATGTCGGGGATCACGACACCCTGAAGGTCAAGGCGGTTCATGGCCTCGATGGTGGCCTTCACCAGGCGGTGGCGAACCCAGGCGGGAAAGCCACCATCAATGATGGCGGCGGCAAAGTCGATGATCGAGGCGGCCGCGATCACGGCCTGGGCCAACGCGGCTGCCGTATCCTGGATCCAGATCTCCAGCGGCTCACCAAAGTCGATCCATTGTTCCGCCGCATACCAGAGTGGCTGCGGGTCGAGTCCGCGCTCGCGCAGCAGGTTCTCGAGCACGAAAATCGACGCGATGTCGAGCAGCTGGCGCGTCTGGCCGTGCTTGTCGCGGACGGGAAGCGGTCCGATCGCCCCGGCGGTCCCCGTGCGGCCGACGAACAGCGATGAATTGACGACGATGCCGCCGCCGATGAAGGAGCCGATATAGAAATAGACGAAATCCGGGTAGCGTTGCCCTGCGCCGAAGACGAGCTCGGCGCCGCAGGCGCTGGTCGCGTCGTTACGCAGATAGACGGGATGGCTCATGCGAGCCTGGACCTCGACCTGAAGGTCGACCTTGCGCCATATATCCATCGCCCCTTCCGGTGCGCCGACCTCTTCAGCCCAGTTCCAGAGTTCGAAGGGCGCCGCAATGCCGATACCGGCAATGCGCGTCCTCATCATCTCGTCCATCTCAGCCTCCATCTTGACAATGCCGTCACAGATGAAGGGCAGCAGATGGTCTGGGTGAGGGTAACGGTATGTCAGATGCCGCTGCTCCCGAATTGTGCCGGCGAAATCCATCAGCACGAGATCAGCACTGCGACGACCGATCTTCACGCCGAAGGAAAGAACGGCCTCCGGATTGATAAACATTGGGACCGAGGGCTGGCCGACACGGCCTCGAATGGGCTCGCCCCGCATCAACAGTTCATCGCTTTCGAGGGAGCGCATGATCACCGAAACCGTCTGGGCGGAGAGCCCGGTGAGCCGTGCGATATCCGCTTTTGAACAGCCCGGATTCTGCCGCACAAGCGAGAGCACCAGGCGCTCGTTGTAAGCGCGCACGCGCACCTGGTTTGAGCCGCCGCCAGCGCTCACCCTGGGCGCTGGATCCGCCAGTCGTGCAAAATCTTCCTGTGCCACTGAAGGTCGCTCCTCCCGACCGCTCCCTTTTACGAAAGCTCTCGCAGAATGTCACACCGATTTAATAATTCAACTGGATTTATTTATTGACAGCCCAAATGTTCTGATGTTCTAAATGGGCTCGTGGAGGAGTGGATGCCAAGAGCACCCTGATCGGTTCGCCAGGTGGCGAGCCGTGCCGACACGCTGCGGCCGGAGGAGCTGGCCGATACCATTCGGGAGGATACCAAATTGAAAAAGTCTCTGATCACTGCTGCCCTGTCGACCTTGGCCCTCGGCGTTGTTTTCGCCGCTCCGGTGCAGGCAGCCGACGTTTCTGCCTGCCTCATCACCAAGACCGATACCAACCCCTTCTTCGTCAAGATGAAGGAAGGTGCGACGGCCAAGGCTGCCGAGCTCGGCGTGACCCTTAAGTCCTATGCCGGCAAGGTCGATGGCGACTCTGAAAGCCAGGTTGCTGCTATTGAAACCTGCATCGCTGATGGCGCGAAGGGCATTCTGCTCACCGCATCCGACACCAAGGGCATCGTTCCGGCTGTCCAGAAGGCGCGCGACGCCGGTCTGCTCGTGATTGCCCTCGACACGCCGCTTGAGCCCATCGATTCCGCCGACATGACCTTTGCGACCGACAACCTTCTCGCCGGCGAACTGATCGGCAAGTGGGCTGCCGCTACCCTCGGCGACGCTGCCAAGGACGCCAAGATCGCCTTCCTGAACCTCACCCCGTCGCAGCCGTCGGTCGACGTCCTGCGCAACCAGGGCTTCATGAAGGGCTTCGGCATCGACACCGTTGACATCAACAAGATCGGCGACGAAACCGATCCGCGCATCGTTGGCCACGACATCACGAACGGCAACGAAGAAGGTGGCCGCACCGCCATGGAAAACCTTCTCCAGAAGGATCCGTCCATCAACGTTGTCCACACCATCAACGAGCCGGCTGCTGCAGGCGCCTACGAAGCCCTGAAGGCTGTCGGCAAGGAAAAAGACGTTCTGATCGTCTCGGTCGACGGCGGTTGCCCGGGTGTCAAGAATGTCGCCGAAGGCGTCATCGGTGCCACCTCGCAGCAGTATCCGCTGCTGATGGCCGCTCTCGGCATTGAGGCGATCAAGAAGTTCGCAGACACCGGTGAAAAGCCGGCTGCCTCCGAAGGCAAGAACTTCTTCGACACCGGCGTCGCCCTCGTCACCGACAAGCCCGCAGCAGGCGTCGAGTCGATCGACACCAAGGCCGGCACCGAGAAGTGCTGGGGCTGATACAGCCTCCTGCGCCTGACTGAAACAGAGGCGGGAGCTCTTGCTCCCGCCGATAGGCGCAACGCCCGGCCTTGCGCGGCGGCAGGCCGGGCGTATCCTTCATGTAAAAGAATTTGAGACAACGGCAGGGAGGATGACCCATGCAGCCGGCCAATCCCGAAACGCGGGCACCACAGGAATTTGAAAAGGTCCTGGCGTCGAGTTCGACCGAAGTCGCCTCGTTCGACCGCCATGAGAAGAGTGCCCTTGAGCGTTTCCAGCATTTCCTGCATTCGAGCCCTGCAGCCGTCGCGCTGATCGTGCTCGTGCTGTCGATCGCCGTCTTTGGCCTCATTCTCGGCGGCAAGTTTTTCTCCGCCTTCACGCTGACATTGATCCTGCAGCAGGTTGCGATCGTCGGTATCGTGGGTGCTGCGCAAACACTGGTTATTCTGACGAAGGGCATCGATCTCTCGGTTGGCGCCATTATGGTGCTGTCCTCGGTCGTTATGGGCCAGTTCGCCTTCCGCTATGGCCTGCCTCCGGAACTGGCAGTCCTGTGCGGCTTTGGCGTCGGTGCGCTCTGCGGCTTCATCAATGGCGTGCTCGTCGCGCGAATGAAATTGCCGCCATTCATCGTGACGCTCGGCATGTGGCAGATCGTGCTTGCGACCAACTTCCTCTATTCGGCCAACGAGACCATCCGCGCCCAGGATATCGAGGCAAACGCGCCGATCCTGCAGTTCTTCGGTGAAAGCATCCGCATGGGCGGCGCCGTCTTCACCTATGGCGTTATCGCCATGGTGCTTCTCGTTGCACTCCTCTGGTATGTGCTGAACCACACCGCCTGGGGCCGCCATGTCTATGCTGTCGGTGACGATCCGGATGCGGCAGAACTCGCCGGCGTCAACGTCAAGGGCATGCTGATCTCTGTCTACACGCTGTCCGGCCTCATCTGCGCGCTGGCAGGTTGGGCACTGATCGGCCGTATCGGCTCGGTCTCTCCGACAGCGGGCCAGTTCGCCAATATCGAATCCATCACGGCCGTGGTGATCGGCGGCATCTCGCTCTTCGGTGGCCGTGGCTCGGTGCTCGGCATGCTTTTTGGAGCGCTCATCGTCGGCGTCTTCCAGCTGGGGCTGCGCCTGATCGGCACCGATCCGCAATGGACCTATCTCTTGATCGGCGTTCTCATCATCGCCGCCGTGGCAATCGACCAGTGGATCAGAAAGGTAGCAGGCTGATGACCCAGGAACCCATTCTCACCGCTCGCGGTCTGGTCAAGCGTTACGGCCGTGTGACAGCTCTCGATCAAGCTGATTTTGACCTCTATCCTGGCGAAATTCTTGCCGTCATCGGTGACAACGGCGCTGGTAAGTCTTCGCTGATCAAGGCCATCTCCGGCGCGGTCACACCCGATGAAGGCGAGATCCGCCTTGAAGGCAAGCCGGTCCATTTCCGTTCGCCGATCGAGGCGCGCCAGGCCGGCATCGAGACCGTCTATCAGAACCTCGCTCTGTCGCCGGCGCTCTCGATTGCCGACAATATGTTCCTTGGCCGGGAGCTCCGCAAACCGGGCGTCATGGGCAGTCTGTTCCGCAAGCTGGACCGTCCGGCAATGGAGAAGATCGCCCGCGACAAGCTCTCGGAACTCGGCTTGATGACGATCCAGAACATCAACCAGGCGGTCGAAACGCTGTCGGGTGGCCAGCGCCAGGGTGTTGCTGTTGCCCGAGCGGCGGCCTTCGGCTCGAAGGTTATCATTCTCGACGAGCCGACGGCAGCACTTGGGGTGAAGGAGAGCCGCAAAGTTCTCGAACTGATCCTCGACGTCCGCTCGCGCGGTCTGCCGATCGTCCTCATCAGCCACAACATGCCGCATGTTTTCGAAGTGGCCGATCGTATCCATGTGCATCGTCTGGGTAAGCGCCTCTGCGTCATCAACCCCAAGGACTACACAATGTCCGACGCAGTCGCTTTCATGACCGGTGCCCGCGCGGCTCCCGAGGTCGATCAGGCTGCATGACGCCGGCTCTGGACAATCTTGTGTCTGAAATCGAGCGGCGGGCGCAAACGGGTGCCCGCCTGCTTGTTGGCGTCGCCGGTCCGCCAGGGGCCGGCAAGTCAACGCTTGCGGAGCGCCTGCACGAGATCCTCGAAGAACGAGGCCATCGCAATGCCGTTCTACCGATGGACGGTTTTCATCTCGACAATGCCATTCTCGAAGCGCGCGGCGATCTTGCGCGCAAGGGCGCACCGCATACCTTCGACGTTCGCGGGCTCGCCGATCTCCTGCGTGCCGTCAAGGCTGGAGGCGAAGTCTTCACGCCTGTGTTCGACCGATCGCGAGAACTCGCAATCGCGGCCGCCCGTTGCATCGCCGCCGACGATCGCATCGTCATCGCCGAAGGCAATTACCTGCTGCTTCAGCAGGGTCGCTGGGCAAGTCTCGCAGACCTGTTTGATCTGACGGTGATGGTCGCGCCCCCACTCGCGGAGTTGGAGCGGCGCCTCGTGGCGCGCTGGACCCATTATGGTCTCACACCGGCACAGATTGCCGCGAAAGTTGACGGCAACGATCTGCCCAATGGCAGGCTGGTTATCGAGCGCAGCAGGGTCGCCGATTTCACCTTCGACTACGCCTGATCCCCCACATTCAAGGGCGTTACGACGCCTTCGAAAATTCTTAAGTTCTAATTAAATTGACCATCGATAAAATTGTATCGGTTTGGTTCAGCGAATTTCAGCCTCCCCCTGATACAACCCCTCCATGAAAGGTTAACGCAGTTCCCGCCGGGGCCAATGGTCCCTGCGGCGCCTAGGTTAGGCTTAATCACGGGGGTGAAGTTATGACTATTTTGATTGTCGAAGACAATCCGACGAACGCGATGATCATAAAGCATCTCGCGAAGAAGGTAACGACTGAAGAGATCAAGGTTGCTGGCGACGGCAGCACGGCACTCAAGATGTGCCATGCTGAGAATTTCGACATGCTGATCGTCGATCACCTGCTGCCAGGCATGTCGGGTCTCCAGTTCGTGCAGGCCGTGCGTCTCATGGATCGCTACCGCGATGTGCCGGTGGTTATGGTGACTGCAGACGACGAGCCGCGTCTGCGCGAAGAAGCCCAGTCTGCTGGCGTGACGGACTTTCTGCACAAGCCGGTCGAAGCGGTGGCGTTCCGCAAGCTGCTTTCGGATCATCTCGGCCTGACCGTCGTCCATCCGGAACTGCGTTCGGCTTGATGAAGGGGATCACGCACATGAAGAGCATCATCTCTGCGCTTCTTCTGAGCGCTCTCTCCGCGAATGTTGCCCTTGCACTTGACGCACCGACCGGACCGGTTGTGCTGACGGTTACCGGCGAGATTTCGGAAACCAATGCCGGAAACACAGCGCAATTCGACATGGCCATGCTGGAAAAACTGCAAGGACGAAAGGGTGAAATGGAAACACCCTGGACGACCGGCAGAGTGACCTTTGAAGGCCCTTTGCTGCGTGAGATCCTGGCTGCAGTCGGTGCGACCGGAACCAACCTGAAGGTTCGTGCACTCAATGACTACGCTGCCGACGTGCCGGCCGAGGACGCCAAGCTCGATACAATCCTGGCCACCAAGCTTGACGGCAAGCCCATGTCGATCCGCGACAAGGGCCCGCTGATGCTCGTCTATCCCTTTGATCTGGATGCCGACCTGTACAACGAGAAGTACTTCTCGCGCTCTGTCTGGCAGATCAAGGAAATCGAGGTCATCAAGTGACACTCACAGGCGCCACAGCTCGGAAGTTTGCAGGCGGAGGCACGGTTGCCTTCGTCCTGCAGACCGTGTCTGCGGCCTTGCTTATCGTGCTTCTCGTCCTCTTTGTCGATATCGCACGCCAATACCGCATCATGGAGGACGGGGTACGCGAAAACTCGCTCTGGTCCGTCTACCAACTCGACCGCGAGGTTCGGCAACTCAGCCACAGCCTCGCAGCTGTTCAGCATGACGAGGGCAATCCCCAGCTCTTGAGCGAACTAGCCCTGCGCTATGATATCCTCTACTCGCGCGTTTCGCTTCTCGATCAGGCAAAGTTTGGCACTTATTTCTCGGGCGACGATCGGATCCGTGGCTACATTGCTTCGGTGACTGATGGTGTCCATAAGATGTTGCCGCTGTTTGACGCCCATGCGGCCGGCAGCGTACCGACCTCGGAGCAACTGACCGAGCTGCGGGGCACCCTTGTCGCTATGGGTCGGGTTGCCGAAGATTTTCTGCTCTACACGAATACACGCGTCAGTCACGAGCGTGCCGAGAGCCGAGCGACGATCCTCAAGCTCGAGCGCACGTCGGCGGTGATGCTCTCGCTGTTGATGGTGTCGGTGGTCTTTCTCGTCGTGACCCTCAACCGTCAGCTGCGCTCGGTCCGCCAGTCAAGCCACGAACTTCAGGTCATGGCCACCCAACTCAGCGAAGCCTATGAGGCCGCGGATGCGGGGAACCGCGCGAAGTCGCAGTTCATGGCCACCATGGGCCACGAAATCCGCACGCCGCTGAATGCCATCCTCGGCATGTCGGAGCTCCTGGAGCTCTCCGAGCTGCCCGACGACGCTTTATCCAGCGTCAAGACGATCCGCACCTCCGGCGAGGCGCTGCTGGAAATCATCAACGAGATCCTCGACTTCTCCAAGATCGAGCATGGCAAGCTGGAACTTGAGGAACGCGCCTTCGACGTCTGTGCGCTGGCCGAAAGCACTGTCAGCATCCTCAGAGGCCGTGCCGACGATCATGGGAACACCGTAATCCTGGACCTGCCGGACTCGCTTCAGGCGCTCTACGTGAAGACAGATCCGACACGTCTGAGACAGGTCCTGCTCAATCTCTTGTCGAATGCCGTGAAGTTCACCCACCAGGGAACGGTGACGCTGCGCCTGCGCGACTTCTACCGCGAAGGCAAGCTGATGATCCGCTTCGAGGTGGAGGACACCGGTATCGGTATCGATGAAGCGGGTCTCGACAAGCTGTTCAAACCCTTCTCGCAGGTTGATGCCTCCATCACGCGTCGCTACGGCGGCACCGGTCTGGGCCTGACCATCTGCAAGCAGATTGTCGAGAAGCTTGGCGGCGAGCTGGGCATGAGCAGCACCGTTGGAGTGGGCTCGATCTTCTGGTTCGAACTCGGCGTGGTCCCGGTCACGCGGGAAGAAGCGACCGGCCTGGCGGCGAAGACGGTGACCGAGGGAACGCTGCCCCGTTTCCGCATCCTGCTGGTCGAGGACAATAAAGTGAACCAGATTGTCGCGACGCGCTTCCTCGCGCGGCTGGGCCAGGATGTCGAAATCGCCAACGATGGAGCCGAGGCTGTCTCCATCACCCGCGAGCAGGCTTTCGATCTCATCCTTATGGATATGCAGATGCCGGTCATGGATGGCATCGAGGCGACGAAGTGGATCATCGCCGAGGGCGGTCCGTCTGCGAATGTTCCGATCATCGCCATGACCGCCAATGCCTCTGACGATGACCGTCGTCGTTGTTTGGAAGCCGGCATGAGGGGCTTTGAGTCCAAGCCCGTAACCCTCGAAAGACTGAAGAAAATGATTGCCCAGACGACAGCTCGTGAGATCGCACCGGTGTCTGCAACCACGGCCGCTCCTCAGAAGCTGGAATTGCCGGAGCTTGATCTGGCGGAAATGTCACTGCAGTCGATGCCGGCGCTCGGCATCGAGGGGCTGGACGAGGCGCGTCATGCTGAACTGGTCGAAGCGCTCGGCGAAGAAGTCTTCCAGGAACTGGTCGAATCCTTCTTCGATGACGCGACGAGCCTGCTCGGCGAATTGAACGAGGCGCTGCAAAAGAACGATCCCGAAAAGATCGACCATGTATTGCACACGATCAAGGGTGCCGCCTTCAACGTCGGCCTCAATGATCTGGCGATAAAGGCCCACGCGATGCGGAGCCATACCCCAGAGCCTGCAGAAATCGAAATGCTCGGCGAGGAGATTCTCGCACTCAAATTCAAACTGGTTGCCTGAGAAAGCACGGAGGCGTTCATGCGTATTTTGTTGGTGGACGACAACAGCACCAATCTGAAGCTCCTGACGAAACTCGTCGGAAAGCTCGATCATTGCGAGGCACTGCCCTTTGCCAGCCCCGACGCCGTGCTTTCGGCTTTGCCGGAGCTTGATTTCGACATCGCGATCATCGATTACCAGATGCCTGTGTACAACGGTGTCGAGCTCTACACGGAGATCGTGCGCTTCGAGAAATATGCCGATGTCCCGGTCATCTTTGTAACGGCAGACAAGGATATGACCACCCGCATGGCAGCACTCAATGCAGGCGCCATCGACTTCCTGACCAAGCCGGTAAACCCGGTCGAATTCCAGGCACGCGTCCAGAACATCGTTAGCCTTTCGCGAGCCCGTCGCCAGCTTGCCGATCAGGCCGAATGGCTGCGCCGCGAGGTCGAGCGTGCTGTGGGCGAACTGCGTGAACGCGAGCAGGAGATCATCCATCGCCTGACGCTCGCCGCCGGCTACAAGGATCCGGAGACCGCCCGCCACACCTTGCGCGTCGCCGCCTATTCGGAGGCAATTGCCATCGAGCTCGGTCTGCCGGGCCAGGTCTGCCACGATATCCGGCTTGCAGCCCCTATGCATGACATCGGCAAGGTCGCCATGCCCGATACCGTTCTCTTGAAACAGGGGCGCCTGACCGAGGCCGAGTATCGCCAGATGCAGGCCCATGCCCAGATCGGCAGCGACATCCTTGGCCGTTCCCATTCGTCACTGCTGCAGCTCGCCTCCGAGATTGCCGCCAGCCACCACGAACGCTGGGACGGTCAGGGTTATCCTAACCGCCTGGTCGGCGCCGCGATCCCGATTTCCGGCCGCATCGTCTGCATCGCCGACAACTTCGACGCCCTGACCACTGAGCGCCCCTACAAGCCGGCCTGGAGCTTCGAACGCACCGTGGAGCACATCCTCGGCCGCGCCGGCACCCAGTTCGATCCGGATTGTGTCGCCGCTTTTGAGCGCGCTTTGCCGCGGATCCAGGCGATCATGGAGCAGGACCGTCGCGAGCAGATGGAAGAGGCGGAGAAGGCGGTAACTCCCGTCAGCGAACGGGTCGCCTGATCCTTTGATCCCAAGGAAGGGACATGCTAAGGGCGGCGAGTTCTCGTCAAGCCGGAGGCTCGCCCCATGTCATCCCTCACCATCCGCCGCCCCGACGACTGGCATCTGCATCTGCGCGATGGCGCCATGCTGGAGGGCGTGATCGGCGATACCAGCCGGCACTTTGCCCGGGCGATCATCATGCCGAACCTCGTGCCGCCGGTGGTGACGACGGAAGACGCCCGCGCCTATCGTGAGCGGATCCTGAACGCGGTGCCGGCTGGAGATAGCTTCCAGCCTCTGATGACGCTTTACCTCACCGAGCACACCAATCCCGATGACGTGGAAGAGGGCAAGCGCTCCGGCCTGATCACGGCGGTGAAGCTCTATCCGGCCGGTGCCACGACCAATTCCCATGGTGGCGTGCGCGACATGGAAAAGGCGATGCCCGTGCTGGAGCGCATGGCCAAGGTCGGTCTGCCGCTCTGCGTGCATGGCGAAGTAACAACGCCCGAAATCGATATCTTCGACCGCGAAAAGGTGTTCATCGACACGGTTCTCGATCCGCTGCGCAAGCGCCTGCCGGAGCTGAAGGTGACCATGGAGCATGTGACGACCGAAGACGGCATTGAGTATATCCGCTCGGCCGATCGCAATCTTGCGGGCACAATCACCACCCATCACCTGATCATCAACCGGAACGACATTCTCGTCGGCGGTATCCAGCCACATTACTACTGCCTGCCGGTCGCCAAGCGCGAGAACCACCGCCAGGCCCTGCGCAAGGCGGCCGTTTCAGGCGATGCCCGCTTCTTCCTCGGCACCGACAGCGCGCCGCATGTCGACCCGCTGAAGGAATGCGCCTGCGGCTGCGCCGGCATCTATACCTCGATCAACACGATGAGCTGCCTTGCCCATGTCTTCGAACAGGAGAATGCGCTCGACAAGCTCGAGGCCTTCACTTCGCTGAACGGGCCCGCCTGGTACGGTCTGCCCGCAAACGAGGAGAGGATTACGCTCGTCAAGCGCGAGGAGCCGGTCGAGTTTCCGGTCAAGATCTTCACCGGCGCCGGGCCGGTGACGGTTTTCAATCCGAAATTCCCGCTGCACTGGGATGTCGCCTGACTGGCGACGCAGCTCAGGCGCCGAGAGAGCCGAGCTGCGGCCAGAGGCCGAGGATGCCGACAAGAATCAGATAGATCGCGACGACATAGTTCAGCAGGCGCGGCATGATCAGGATGAGAATGCCGGCGATGAGCGCGACGAGGGGCTGGATGATGAGGGCGTTGTCCATGGTTGTCGGTCCTTTGTGGATTGGCCTGCCCTAAAGATCTGCTGAGGACGATTGTTCCATGGGCGCTGCATCTGGCGGGCAGGGCTGCTTGCTGCTATGGCGCTTCTGACCATGTTTGACAGGAGCGCCCGATGATCCAGACACCCTTCACCGACCCGGCCATTATGGCAGAACTCGTGGCGAAGATGCTCTGGGAGATCAAGGCAGTGCATTTCAACGCGGCCGAACCATATAAGCTCTCGTCGGGCATGCGGAGCCCCGTTTACATCGACTGCCGCAAGCTCTTGTCCTATCCGCGCGTGCGCTCCGCCGTCATGGATTTTGCCGCCGCGACCCTCATGCGCAATGCCGGCTTCGAACAGTTCGACTGCATCGCCGGCGGCGAGACGGCTGGCATCCCCTTTGCAGCCCTGCTCGCTGATCGCTTGGGCTTGCCGATGATCTATGTGCGAAAGGCCCCGAAGGGCCATGGGCGCAACGCCCAGATCGAAGGGCACATGCCTGAAGGCGCACGCGTGCTCGTCATCGAGGACCTGACGACGGCGGGCGGCAGCATGTTCAAGTTCATCGACGCGATCCGCGCGGCAGGTGGCGTTGTAGATCACGGCATCGCGCTCTTCTTCTATGGCATATTCCCAGAGGCCGAGCAGCGTTTTGCCGATGGCAAGGTGAAGCTCCACTACATCGCCACCTGGCGCAATGTTCTGGCCGTCGCCCGCGAGCAGAAGCTTTTTGACGAGAAGACCCTATCGGAAGTCGAGGCCTTCCTGGATGCCCCGCTCGAATGGTCGGGTCGCAACGGTGGGATTTCGTCACTCGCCTGAGCGAATGCCCAAAGTCGCGCTGGAAAATCAGGGCGGCTTCGTTTAAATCGATTGAAACGGAATCCTTGGGAGGTCGAGATGATCCTGTGTTGCGGCGAAGCGCTGATCGACATGTTGCCACGCGAAACCACGCTCGGCGAGCGCGCCTTTGCGCCCTATGCCGGCGGCGCGATCTTCAACACGGCGATTGCGCTCGGGCGCCTCGGCATCGACACCGGCTTCTTCACCGGCCTTTCCGACGACATGCTGGGCGACATCCTGCGTGACACGCTGAAATCCTCGGGCGTCGATTACAGCTATTGCGCCACGCTATCGCGCCCCTGCACGATCGCTCTGGTCAAGCTGACCAACGGCCAGGCATCTTACGCCTTCTATGACGAGAACACGGCAGGCCGGATGATCACGGAAGCCGATCTGCCCGCGCTCGATGACAGCTGCGAGGCGCTGCATTTCGGCGCGATCAGCCTGATCCCGGAACCCTGCGGCTCGACCTATGAAGCGCTGATGACCCGCGAGCACAAGACCCGCGTGATCTCGCTCGACCCCAATATCCGCCCCGGTTTCATCAAGGACAAGGCCGCCCACCAGGCCCGCATCGCCCGTATGGCCGATATGTCCGACATCCTGAAATTCTCCGATGAAGACCTCGACTGGTTCGATCTCCAGGGCAGCCAGGACGAACGCGCCGCCTATTGGCTGACGCGCGGCGCCAAGCTCGTGGTTCTGACCAAGGGCGCGGAAGGCGCGACAGCCTATACCGCGAACTTCAAGGTCTCCGTCCCCTCCAACAAGGTCGAGGTGGTCGACACCGTCGGCGCCGGCGACACCTTTGACGCGGGCATTCTGGCGTCGTTGAAGCGTCAGGGACTGCTGACCAAGGAGAAGGTGGCGACGCTCTCGGAAGAGGCTGTGCGCGAGGCGCTGACGGTAGGCGCCAAAGCGGCGGCCGTTACCGTATCGCGGGCAGGGGCCAACCCGCCGACGGCGGCGGAGATTGGGTTCTGATTCAGTTATCGACAAATGCCAGGAGTTTTCTCGCTCTTTTTGGCATTCTGGGGTGTCAGCTATACTGGGCGCGTTGTGCCTAATGTTCTAGCTTGATGTATCCAGAGTTGAGGCTCCGTTGTGGCTCTATAAATTCTTTGTGAATTTTAGAAAAGCCCGCCCCTATGCTTGAACATAGAGGCGGGTGCAATATTAGAGAGCAATTGGAATTAGGCGGCGCGTATCCGTGCCGCCGCTTTCAATTCCTTCTCGCAGATCTCTGGTATTTTTAACCAGCTGCAGAAGGATCATCAAAGCATCTCTTATGGTTTCTGTGTAGGTTTTTCCGTAATTCTCCTTCGCCTCGTCTAGTAAGTCCTTCATCCACCTGGATAGATTTATGTATTTATCCTTGTGGAGTGATTTAACGTTGGTGGCTTCGTTTTGAGTTTTTGATACTTCCTGATTGTAAACTCCTTCCGGTTCGAATATTTCGTAGGCCATCAAGGCCCTACGAAAAATCTCTTGGTCGGAGGACGTCCTAAGTGCAGCTCTTAACATTTCTATATGCCGAAATGTCAGAGCATCCATTCTGACGTGTAGCTTTACCTCAGAGACATCTTCCTTCCGCGAGGGTAAGTTTGACACGTTGTTATCGACAACGAGAGTTGGCAACTTTCCCTTACGTTTCACAGACATTGATCTGTACCCTTTCTATGAGCTCGATCTTTCTTCGGCCTAATACCTTGTTCTAGCTCTGAGCCGCCGCCCGCCAAAACCGATGATGAAGATTCAATTTTTAGAGTGCATGCCGCGTTTTCAATATTTCAATCGCATCGCATGATCAGTGAAATTGGTGTCTTCATCTCAGTCTTGGCTGACGGCTCGCCGCTCACTTAGGAATCCGCGTCTTCGGGTTTAGAACCCGAGAGGCGCTTGCCCTTCGTGCGAGGCTGCTCTTGCACGATCTCAGGCGTAGTGCGACCATAACGTGCGCTGAGTTCTACGGATCGGCCGCAGGCCTGCCCGGAGACATCAATTTGTACGTTCTGGAAGTCCGCTTCGATCTTGAGCTTGATCTTTGGCATTTTGACCTCTCCTTCGCGTTGCCCGGGTCAACGCCTACCCTTGCGACAGTACCGTCACGTCACTAAAGATAATGTGGTGATTTGGAACATTCAAGGCGGGCCGTGAAATTTTGATTTGAAGATCTGTCATGCAATTCCACTTGGCTCCCACTGAGAGAAGGGCATTAGCCATGAAAGCCTTGGTTTGTTCAGTAGTGTCCTCTGGAGCGCTCAACCATTGTACGACTTTTCGTTATCTAGGCGAGGATGCAGGTCGTTCATCATCTTCCGCTGCCATGATCGGCTTAACCATGGAAGCCTTTGATGTTTAACGATTTTAGTGTTCAGTCAGCCGAGGCCGCCCTGAAATCAGGGTGGAGATCTGTCCAGAAATGATGGTGATTGGGCTTTGGTACTAGCTACGCCTGCTCAGAAGTCCGATCGGAGTTACCTTCAGCCGAGCCCAACCGCCTCTGACATTACCCCATCTTCCGCCCTGCCAGCGCCGACACCAATCCCGCCGTCGAGCTGTCATGCCCGGTGGCCGCAACCTTGCCCTGCACCACCGGCAACAGCCCCGTCGCCAGTTCCTTGCCAAGCTCCACGCCCCATTGGTCAAACGAGTTGATGCGGAAGACGACGCCTTCGACGAAGACGCGGTGTTCGTAGAGCGCGATCAGGCGACCCAGCGTAAACGGGGTCAGCTGCTCGTAGACGAAGGTGATCGACGGGCGGTTGCCGGAGAAGACGCGGTGCGGGGCGAGGAAGTCGGCTTCTTCGTCGGGCACACCCTTGGCGGTCAGCTGGCTCTTCGCTTCCGCGAGTGTGCGGCCCTTCATCAAAGCTTCCGACTGGGCGAGGCAATTGGCGATCAGGAGTTCGTGCTGGTGGCGCAGCTCCGGTTCGAAGCCATTGGCGGCGATCAGGAATTCGGCCGGGATGACGCTCGTGCCCTGGTGGATGAGCTGGTAGAAGGCGTGCTGGCCATTGGTGCCCGGCTCGCCCCAGACGACCGGACCGGACGCGCCCTGGACCGGCTTGCCGTCGATCGTCACGCTTTTGCCGTTCGATTCCATGTCCAGCTGCTGCAGATAGGCCGGGAAGCGCGACAGGCGCTGGTCATAGGGCAGGATCGCCCGCGTCGCATAGTTCAGGACATTGCGGTGATAGACACCGAGCGCGCCGAGCAGCATCGGCAGGTTCTGCCGGAAGGGCGCATTGCGGAAATGCTCGTCCATCGCATGGCCACCAGCAAGGAAGTCGCCGAAATTGTCGGGGCCGATCGCAATCATCAGCGGCAGGCCGATGGCCGACCAGATGGAATAACGTCCGCCGACCCAGTCCCAGAAACCGAAGACGCGCGAGGGATCGATGCCGAAGGCGGCGACCTTGTCGAGGGCGGTCGAGACGGCGCAGAAATGATGGCCGACGGCGGCTTCACCCAGCGCATCGGCGATGAAGGCGCGCGCCGTCTGGGCATTGGTCATCGTCTCGATGGTGGTGAAGGTCTTCGACGCGACGATGAAGAGGGTGGTCTCGGCAGAGAGGGTCTTCAGCGTGTCGGCGATATGCGCGCCGTCGATATTGGAGACGAAATGCAGGCGCGGGCCGTCATGGAAGGGCGAGAGCGCCAGCGTGGCCATCACGGGACCGAGATCCGAACCGCCAATGCCGATGTTAACGACATCGGTGATGGCCTTGCCTGTGGCGCCCTTCATCTCGCCGGAGCGAATGCCATCGGCAAACTTGCCCATGGCCTCGAGAACGCCGTTCACATCAGGCATCACATCGCGACCGGCGACCAGAACCGGTCGATTGGAGCGGTTGCGCAGCGCCGTGTGCAAAACAGCGCGGCCTTCGGTAAAGTTGATCGGCGCGCCGGAAAACATCTGATCGCGTTTTTCGGCGACACCGGCAGCCGCCAGCAGCTGCTCGAGCTGGTCGAGTACCTCGTCATTCACAGCGCATTTGGAATAATCCATCAACAGATCGTCGAGCGAGGCCGAGAAGCGGCTGAAACGCTGGGGATCGGCGGCAAAGGCTGCGCGCAGGTCCTCGGCATGGGTGGCAGCGACCGTGCTCGTCAGTGTGTCGATGATGGATTGCATCGGAATGTCCCTGGTTCGACGATGATGTCGGGGACCTTATTAGTGACTTGAGACGGGATCAAGACGAAGGGGAGGCAGAAGCCTCCCCAAATTTAAATCGATTTATTTTCCGTCACGCAGCTCCCGCCGCAGGATCTTGCCGACATTGGTCTTCGGCAGTTCGGTGCGGAATTCGATATAGCGCGGACGCTTGTAATTGGTGAGATTGGCGGCGCAATGCGCCTTCAACTCGTCGATGGTCAGGTTTGGATCCTTCTTCACCACGAAGAGCTTCACCGCCTCGCCCGAATGTTCGTCCGGCACGCCGACAGCGGCGCATTCCAAGACGCCGGCATGCATCACGGCGACTTCCTCGATCTCGTTCGGATAGACGTTGAAGCCGGAAACGAGGATCATGTCCTTCTTGCGGTCGACGATCTTCACATAGCCGCGCTCGTCCATCAGGCCCATGTCGCCGGAGCGGAAGAAGCCATCGGCGCTCATCACCTTGGCCGTCTCTTCCGGGCGCTGCCAATAGCCGGCCATGACCTGCGGGCCACGGATGCAGATTTCGCCCACTTCGCCGATCGGCAGCGTGTTGCCGTCCTCGTCGCGGATCTCGATGTCGGTCGAGGGCAGGGGCAGGCCGATCATGCCGGAGAATTCACGCGCATCGAGACGGTTGACAGTGGCAACCGGCGAGGTTTCCGAGAGGCCGTAGCCCTCGGTGATCGGCCGGCCCGTCATGTCGAGCCAGCGCTCGGCGACCGGTCGCTGGACCGCCATGCCGCCAGCGAGCACCAGCATCATCGAGGAGAAGTCGATCTTCTTGAATTCCGGGTTGTTCATCATCGCGTTGAACAGCGTATTCAGGCCCGGGAAGACATGCGCCTTGAAGCTCTGCAGCTCCTTGATGAAGGCCGGGATATCACGCGGATTGGCGATCAGCAGGTTATGGGCGCCGAGAGCAATGCCCATCAGCGAATTCACGGTCAGCGCGAAGATATGGTACAGCGGCAATGCGCAGACGAAGTTCAGCACGTCGGGACGCGACTTGCCGGCAAAGGCCGCTTCCAGCCACAGCGCGATCTGCTGCTTGTTGGCAAGCAGGTTGGCATGGGTGAGCGTGGCACCCTTGGAAACGCCGGTCGTGCCGCCCGTATACTGCAGGAAGGCAACGTCGCTCGAGACCACGTCGACAGGCTTCAGCGACAGCTTCTCGCCTTCGGCCAGCATCGCCTTGAAGCCGGTATGACCAGGGATCGACCAGGCGGGTACGAGCTTCTTCACCTTGCGCACCACGAGATTGACGATGTGGCCCTTGAGGCCCAGCATGTCGCCCATGGCGCAGACCACGACATGCTTCACGTCTGTGCGGGCCACCACCTGTTCGACCGTGTGGGCGAAATTTTCGAGCAGGATGATCGCCTTGGCGCCGGAATCCTTGAGCTGGTGTTCCAGTTCGCGCGGCGTGTAGAGCGGGTTGACGTTGACCACGGTCATGCCGGCCCGAAGGATGCCGTACGCGCTCACCGGGTTCTGCAGGATGTTCGGGGTCATGACGGCGACGCGGTCACCCTTGACGAGACCCTTGGACTGCAGCCAGGCGCCGACCTTGCGGGACTGCTGCTCAAGCTCGCGGAAGGTCATGCCGCGGCCCATGCTGGAGAAGGCGAGGCGATCAGCGAATTTGGCGCAGCTGGCTTCAAAAAGCGCACCGAGCGACGCATGCGCATGCGGCGCGATCTCTGCCGGCACGGCGGCGGGGTAGGAGTTGATCCAGATTTTCTCGGCGGCGCGACCGCTGAGGCGGCTCATGGTGTCCGTCATGTATTCCTCCCGACATCTGTCATCTTCTGTGCACGCCCTTGCGGGACCGGTTCCTCCTCAGGCACCGAAGCTTATGCTTCCACATCAGCAGTGCAAGTGTAAGAACGCTATATAACCTTGACGTAAACGTCAATAATCCCGTCAGTCGGGTTTGCAAGTCGTTTGTGGGGAACCATGCGCAAGGGCACCCGTTACCTCTGTATCGACAACCAAGAAGGAGAACTTCCCATGTTGCAGGAGAACCGAAACACCGCCGCTGGCCAGGATCCCTACGTCAAGGATACCCCGAGCCTGATCGCCAGCGACAAGGTTGAAGGTACCGCCGTCTATGGTCGCGATGGCGACCGCATCGGCTCCATCCAGCGCGTTATCCTCGAAAAGAAAGGTGGCCGGGTCGCCTATGCCGTCCTTGGATTCGGCGGCTTCTGGGGAATTGGCGACGACTACTATCCGCTTCCCTGGGAAAAGCTCACCTATGATGAAAGCCTCGACGGTTATCGCATCGATCTGACCAAGGAGCAGGTCGAGGGGGCGCCTCGCGCCAGAGATGACAGCGATGAGTGGTATCGCAACAATGGCCGATCAGTCTATGACTACTATGGTGTTCCGCCCTATTGGATCTGATCGATCGGCTGGTTCCACAACAGATCAAGACCACGGCGTCACCCTTGCGGGTGGCGCCGTTTCTGATTGTTGACAACCGGCGCCCGACCGGGGAAACCACGCGGCAGAGCGATTTCGGGAGACGGGCATGGCGGGCAATCCAGCGGTTGATAAGGCAACAGCAACGTCTGATGACGCGATGCGGGCCGGAACTGTTGTCGGCATAGATCTCGGCGGCACCAAGATCCTGGCCGGCATTGCCGATCTTGATGGCAAGATCCTGGCCACGCTGCGCGAGCCGACTGAACATGGCCCCGGTGCTCCAGTCCTCGATCAGATGGCCGCCCTTGTTGACAAACTCGCGAGCCGCGCAGGGATCGGGGCGTCTTCCGTTCGTCGCGTGGTGATCGGTGTCCCCAGTGCCGTATCGCCGATGACGGGCCTTGCATCGCTCTCGCCCAATCTTGCCTTACCCGAAGACCGGCCCCTCGCTCAGGTGATGGAAGAGCGTCTGATTGTGCCGGTCCATGTGGAAAATGACGTCAATCTTGCGGCCTTCGGTGAAGCGGTCGCCGGGGCAGGCAAGGGGCTTTCCAGCGTCGCCTTCCTGTCTTTCGGTACGGGCGTCGGCCTGGGGCTCGTGGTCGATGGCAAAATGCTGCGCGGTGCCTTTGGACGCGCCGGCGAAATTGCCTATCTGCCCACGGGATCAGACGTGCATCAGTATGCGCCCGTTTCGGAAAACGGTCTTTTCGAGGACGAAGTCGGCACCCGTGGCGTTATTGCTCGCCATCCCGATCTGGGCGGTGTCAGCGATCTCTTTGAGCGCGCCGAGGCGGGCGACGACACGGCGCGGAAGGCAATCGACGATCTCGCCCGTCGCGGCTCGGTCGGCGTTGCCGCGATCCATGCAATCGTCGATCCAGACCTCACCGTCATCGGCGGCGGCATTGGCAGTCAGCCCTACTTCTTCGAACGCATCCGCCACCATCTGGCACCCCTGCTGCCCTTCGACTGCCGGCTGGAGCCTAGCCGGCACGGCGCGGAAGCGGGCATGCTGGGCGCTGTTTTGAGCGCGCTAGACACGCAGATAGCCTCAAGGGACTGATTGTACGGTGGTCGTCGGGGAAGAAATGGTGCCGCTTACGTGACTCGAACACGTGACCCCATCATTACGAATGATGTGCTCTACCGACTGAGCTAAAGCGGCCCACGCTGGACGGGTGATCACCCGCCGCGTTTGGTGAGGGGCTGATACAGGGATTGCCCGGTGATTTCAAGACGGATTTCGGCGGCCGGGGAAAAATTCCGCGACCGCCAAGTGTGCTCATCAATCACTTGAGCGGCCAGGTCTTCGGCCAGTTGGAGAGATCCATGGCTTCGTTCTGGTCGATCTCGACCGGGCATTCGCGCGAGGCTTCCTCGACAAGAGCCAGCTGTGTCCCGATGGCACCGTCAACCAATTTCCATTCGCTGTAGGTGCCGCAGTCGCCGACGCCACGTGCCTTGAAGAAGGACGAGAAGGTCCTCTCCTTCCAGTCATAGCCAAGATTGAAGGCCAGGGTACTGGCGCTCGGCGCGCCGTCGATCATGCCCGGGAAGGCCAGAGGCGTGATCATGTCGAAGGCATCGACGAAGGCGACATAGGTCACATTGTAGGCGCCGCTCGGGCCGCAGGGCGTGATGTATATGGTCGTGCTCTCGTCGATCTGGTGGGAGAGCGCGTTGCCGTCCAGCATCGAGATTTCCGTATCGGCACAGGCGCCGCCCTCGGCGAATTGACTGCGAATCGCTTCGGGCAGTTCCTCGATCATCGCGATGTCGCTGATGGGCAAAGGCGGATTTGGTGCCTTTTCACCCTTCGAAATCATGGCGTCCGTATGCCCGATACGATCCTGGTATTCGTCGATGAAGAGAAGGCTTGCCGCCGCACCGGAGAGGGGAAACGTCGCTGCCACTCTCTTGTCGGCGCTGGAAACTGTGATGGCCACATTCGAGCCGTTTTTCAGCATCTCGATCAGGCCGCTGCCGATGAAGTCGCCGGTCAGCGTCAGGGAACTCGCCAAGGTATCGACGGCTATGTCGCCACCCCGCACCACGACCGGCGCCTCCTCGTCAACCTTGATGCTGACCTCGGTCTCCCCTTGGCCTTCGGTCAATGACATGTCGTTCACCGAGACAGTAATGGTGACCGGCGCCTCCGGCTTGCCGCTTCGCTTCAGTTCGATGCGCGATAGCGGACTGTCTGAGAGAAACTGCCGCATGCTGCAGGACAGGGTCTGTTCGCAGAGGATCTGCCACGACTTGAACTCCCTGTAGCCGCTATCCTCCGCCTGCGCGGAAATTGCGCCGCCAAGGACAAAGGGCACAGTCATGAGAAGCGTGGTGGTCTGGCGCATGAAGTCCCCGCAAAAAACTGATTCTGCGGGGACGCTAGCAGCGACAGCCTCAGCCGCAAATCGCCTTTTTTGCGCCTATATACTCGCGCTCAAGGCGATCAACGACGGCGGCGACCGGTTCGACCGCCTTGACGGCCCCGATGCCCTGTCCGCAGCCCCAGATGTCCTTCCAGGCCTTTGCGCCAGTGGTTGCCTTGTCGAAGTCCATCTTGGAGGGATCGGCGACGGGGAGATTGTCTGGGTCAAGGCCGGCTGCCTTGATCGACGGCTTCAGATAGTTGCCGTGTACGCCTGTAAAGTAGTTGGAATAGACAATGTCATTGGCTTGGGCGTCGACGATGGCCTGCTTGTATTCGTCGGAGGCGCGCGCCTCTTCGGTCGCGATGAAGGGCGAGCCGATATAGGCCATGTCGGCACCCATCGCCTGGGCCGCAAGGATTGCGCCACCATTGGCAATCGCACCGGCGAGCAGCAGCGGCCCGTCGAACCATTCGCGGATTTCCTGGATCAGCGCGAACGGAGACAGCGTGCCGGCATGGCCGCCTGCACCGGCCGCCACCGCGATCAGCCCGTCGGCCCCCTTGCGGATTGCCGAGTTGGCGTGACGGTTGTTGATCACGTCATGCAGCACGATACCGCCATAGGAATGCACGGCGGCATTCACTTCCGGAACGGCGCCCAGCGAGGAGATGACGATCGGCACCTTGTATTTGACGCACATCATCAGGTCGTGCTCCAGCCGCTTGTTCGACATGTGCACGATCTGGTTGACCGCGAAGGGAGCGGCCGGGCGGTCGGGGTTCTTCGCATTGTGGGAGGCAAGCTCTTCGGTGATCTCGGCCAGCCACTCATCGAGTTGCGCCTCGGGCCGGGCATTGAGCGCGGGAAAGGCGCCGACCACGCCAGCCTTGCACTGAGCGATCGTCAGCTTCGGATGTGATATGATGAAGAGTGGCGAGGCGACGACGGGGAGCCTCAGATTGTTTTTCAGGATCGGCGGCAGGGCCATCACTTCACCTCCCATGAAGTTTACGTTTACGCAAACGTCAAATAGCAGATGATCTGCAGATAGGAAAGCGTGTCCTTGCTTTCCCAGGAATCCGAGGCCGACCGTTCACCGGCAACAACGTCGTCTGGCCTCATTCCTGTGTTTATTCGCCGCCATACGGGTTTTCCGGGCTTGTGCTGGAAAAATCGAGCGTTTACCGAATCGTGACTATGATTGCGATGTGGCTGGGGTGACCCCTGAAGGAGTATGGCGGCCAATGAGTGGATTGGAAACGGCCATCAGAAACGCCTTGGAGCGCGCCGACCGTTCAAATGCGGAAGCACGGGCTCGGGTCTATCAATCTGCCCGTCAGGCGCTCGAAACCGGGCTGCGCAAGCAGAACATCGATGATGCCGAAGCCGTGAATTATCAGCGCCGTCGTCTGGAGGCGCTCATCCATTCCATCGAGTTGGAAGAGCGAGCCCGCCTTGACGTACGGACAGAGCCTGCCGCTCCGCAGATGGCTTCACCCGCGATGCCCGCCCCCAAGTCATCTCAGGAAGCGCTCTCGTCATCGGTCGATCGGCCAGCCAGACGTATCGAGCCAGGCTTCGCCAATGTTGATCCGCCACCGGCGTCACAGTCTCTCCAGCGAGAGCCCTCATTCGAGGATGATTTCGATCGGGCGCCACGCGCACCGGTGGACGCCCACGCGGATGACGAAGGGCCGATGCCCGACATGCGGTCAGAACGCCCGTCAAAGGCACCGCGGCGCCGCAGGGGCCTCGTAGCAAGGCTGATGATCCTGTCAGTTTTTCTGGCGACACTCGGGATTGGCGCCTGGTGGGTCTATTCCTCAGGCATGCTTCTTTCGCAGGCCGAGCGCGATACTTCCGTTCCCAATCCGCCACCGCGTGTTGAGGCCGAAGACTTCTCCGGAGCGCCCGAAGCGGCGGTCCCGGCAGGGTCTGCCGGACCCCAGGCACTCGATGCGCGCGGCGGTTTCTCGGATGACTGGATCGAGGTCTTCGAGCCGCAACAGGTGTCCGCACTCCGCCCACGGGCCAATGCCCTTGTGGATATCGTCACAGCGAGCGACGGGAGCGCCGCTCAGATCATATCCCGCAGCGGCGACCAGGCCGGCGTGATCGAGGTAACGGTGCCAACCGATGTGCTTCGCGAAATGGCAGGTCGAACATCGACCATTGCCTTGACGGTGCAATCGATGGATGACGAGCCGGTTCAGATCTCCGTCGAATGCGATTTCCCGCGCATGGGCGCTTGTCCACGCCACCGCTTCACGGTGAACCCTCAAAAACTCGATGCGCTTTTCCGTGTGTCATTCGAAAATGGCATGGCGCCCTCCACACCTGGCCGTCTTTTGATCAATGCTGATCTGGCAGGCAGTGGGCGGGGTGTAAACTTGTACGCCGTCCGCGTTCTGCCTGGCCAGTAGAATTGCCTCAGGGCTGACGATGGGTGCGCTGGCCCCGGCTATTTCAGGAAGTCCGGCCCACTGCCGATGATCTTCTTGTCGAGCTTGCCGATCTTTTCGAGATCCTTGCCCTCGTAGTCGAGGGAGAGCAGCATATGGCGGATCAGGTTCAGCCGCGCCCGCCGCTTGTCATTGGCGTGCAGAACCGTCCAGGGCGCCCGCTCGGTATGGGTCTCCTTCAGCATCCGGTCGCGCTTCTTCGTGTAGTCGTCCCATTTGCTGAGCGCCGCGATGTCCATCGGGGATAGCTTCCAGCACTTCAAGGGGTCGTGCCTGCGATCGTGGAAGCGCTTGAGCTGCATTTCCTGTCCGGTATCCAGCCAGAACTTGAAGAAGCGGATGCCTTCCCGTTCGATCAGCTTCTCAAAACGCGGCACCTGATCGAGAAAGCTCTCATACTGGTCTGGCGTGCAGAAGCCCATCACGGGCTCGACGCCTGCGCGGTTATACCAGGATCGGTCGAACAGCACGAATTCGCCAGCCGTCGGGAAATGCGAGACATAGCGTTGGAAATACCATTGACCGCGCTCTGTCTCGGTCGGCTTGGTCAAGGCGACGACACGGGCGGAACGGGGGTTCATATAGGAGAGCGTTGCGTGGATTGCGCCACCCTTGCCAGCCGCATCGCGGCCTTCAAACAGCGCCATGACCCGCTCGCCGGTCTTCTGCATCCAGAACTGAACCTTCACCAGTTCGATCTGAAGCTGGGTGAGTTCCTTCTCGTAATCCTTTTCGGAGAGCTTCTTGTCATAGGGAAAGCCGCCGGATTTCAGCGCATTGTCTTCGATCCAGTCCGGCAGGTCAGGCAGGTCTATATCGTATAGGCGCTGGCTGCCTGCGACCGTCAGTGTCACCGCCCGGCTTTCCGTCTGTGCATCCATACTCGGCTCCCCGTGTTTTATCCGCTTTCAGTCTCTCTACATGAGCCCAAGCGGAAATGAAGTTCAAGCATCTCGGTTCCTCCTCGCTCACTATCGACGCACGGGGGAAAGGCTTGGGAGACAATGGCACCGCAGCGTAACTTCTGTCATGATTCGCGGCTATCAGGCTTGAAGTGATGAGACGGGGGCATTCGCGCGCGCATGCAGGACAACAGAGGTGACGGCTGGCGCAACGATCTTCGACGGGTGCTGTCAGCCTGGGTCTATATTCTTGCAGCCGGCATCCTCTCGATAAGTGCCTGGGCCACCGGCGCTGCAACGGGCTATGCGGTCATCCTGTTCATCCTGCTGTTCCTGCTGGTGGTATTTCGGCAACTGCCGGAAGACGACGCGCCTCCCGTCGCGCCGCCCGTGATGGCCTCCTATCCGGCGCCCGCCGATCCTCTGCCGCTGATCCTCGCGTCGCTGGACGGAGTGGACATGCCGATTTTCGTGCTCAACCCCGAAGCTGAAATGATTGCGCAAAACCAGTCGGCGGAAAGAGTCTTCGGCACCTTGCTGAGCGGCCTGCACGTCTCGACCCGCTGGCGGTCTCCCGGAATCCTTGACATGATCCGCGAGACGACGGAGACCGGCGCCCCCAATCAGATCGAACACTCCGAGCGCCATCCCTCTGAGCGGGTCTATACAGTCCGTGTGGCGCAGGTCGATCCGCAGGAGACGTCGGGACAGACGTATTTTCTGCTCTCCTTCCAGGACATCTCCGAACTGCGGCGTCTGGACCGCATGCGCAGCGACTTCGTTGCCAATGCCAGCCACGAACTGCGAACGCCTCTGGCCTCACTGCGTGGGTTCATTGAGACCATCCAGGGGCCTGCCCGCGATGACGCCAAGGCGAAGGATCGGTTCCTAGCGATCATGCTTGATCAGGCCAACCGGATGAGCCGCCTGGTGGATGATCTTCTTTCGCTCTCGCGTCTTGAACTCAAAGCCCACGTGCCGCCGGATCGCAAAGTCGAGTTGGGGCCGATCCTCGGACATGTGAGAGATAGCCTGGCTCCGCTGGCTGCCGAACTCGGTGTCGAAATCCGCCTCGATCTGCCTGAAGAGAAGATCGAGGTCATGGGCGAACGTGATGAACTCGTCGAGGTTTTCGAGAATCTGATCGAGAATGCCTGCAAGTATGGACAGGATGGAAAGGTCGTCGAGGTGGCGCTGCGCCAGGATGTCAGCGGCGCAACGGAAGTCAGCGTGCGCGACCATGGGCCGGGCATCCCCGCCGAACACGTTCCGCGTCTCACGGAGCGGTTTTACCGCGTCAATGTCGAGGACAGCCGGTCCAAGAAGGGGACCGGTCTCGGGCTTGCGATCGTCAAGCACATCCTCACACGTCATCGTGCGCGTCTTATTGTGAAGTCAGATCTGGGCGAGGGAAGTGTCTTTACCGTCAGATTTTGACATAAAAGCCGCATCTGTTTTGATGTTGTGAGTTTAAGTATCTGAAATTATGGCAGAATATCTGTCACAAATGTTTCATTGAACTGACATAAAAGCGTTGGCCTAGAGCCGCTAAGAACGCAGTCGCCGCTGCTCGGGAGACGCCGCATCGGCCGCAAAGACACACAAGCCCTTTCCGGGAGATGATCATGAACGCTCTGAAACTTTCCGTAGCTGCCTTGGCGGCCTCCGTGGCCTTCGCTGGCGCTGCCGTTGCCCGCGACCAGATCCAGATCGCTGGTTCTTCCACCGTTTTGCCTTACGCTTCCATCGTCGCCGAAGCCTTCGGCGAAAACTTCGAATTCCCGACCCCGGTTGTTGAGTCCGGCGGCTCTGGCGCCGGCCGCAAGAAGCTCTGCGAAGGCGTGGGCGAGAACACCATCGACATCGCCAACTCTTCCTCGCGCATCAGCAAGTCCGACATCGAGCTCTGCAAGACCAATGGTGTGAACGACATCCAGGAAGTTCGCATCGGTTACGACGGCATCGTCTTCGCTTCCGACATTAACGGTCCTGAATTCGCCTTCACCCCGTCTGACTGGCACAATGCGCTCGCTGCCAAGGTTCTGAAGGACGGCCAGCTGGTCGATAACCCTTACAAGAACTGGAACGAGATCCGCGCCGACCTGCCGGCTCAGCCGATCCTCGCTTTCATTCCGGGCACCAAGCACGGCACCCGCGAAGTGTTCGACACCAAGGTTATCGTCGCTGGTTGCGAAGAAAACGGTGCTTTCGAAGCCCTGAAGACAGCCGCCGGTGGCGACGAGGACAAGGCTGAAGACGGTTGCATGGCGCTCCGTACCGATGGCGTTTCCATCGACATCGACGGCGACTACACCGAGACGCTCGCTCGCGTCGACGCCAACAAGAACGGTATCGGCGTCTTCGGTCTGTCCTTCTACCAGAACAACACCGACAAGCTGCGCGTAGCCACCATGGGCGGCGTGGTTCCCACGGTTGAGAGCATCGCCAAGGGCGAATACCCGGTCTCGCGTCCGCTTTACTTCTACGTCAAGAACGCTCACCTCGACGTTATCCCCGGTCTCCAGGAATACGTAGAGTTTTTCGTTTCTGACGAAATGGCCGGCCCGGATGGCCCGCTCGCTGCCTACGGCCTCGTTTCCGACCCGGAACTGGCCAAGACGCAGGAAGCCGTCAAGGCCCGTACGCCGATGGCGCCGCTGAACTGATCTTATGCATCGACCGGCGGCATATGATGTGCCGCCGGTCTTTTTTGTTTGGCAGGGGACTTTTGTCATATGAGTGGCGGCATCATCGTTCTCATTCTTGCGGTGCTCGCGTTGATCGGCTTCGTCCTCGGCAAGCGCCGTGCACGCTTCCTTGCCGATAGCAGCGGTACCAAACTGCATTCTCTCGCTGGCTATTATGGCCAGACCGTCGCCCTCTTTACCGCAGTGCCTGCCTTCTTGCTGATGCTGGCCTGGCTTTTTGTCCAGCCGATCATCGTTGAAGGGCGCGCCGATGCCCTGATCCCCGACAGCGTGATCCCGGAAGGCGGAGCCCGCAGCCTCGTTTTGTCGGACGTCCGCCGCATTGCCGACGGCCTGGACGCCATGATTGCCAACCAGGATGCGAGCGCAAGCGCTCTCGTGGATGGCGAGATCGATGTCTCCACAGTGCGCGATCGACTTGCAGAAGTCGGCGTGGCTCTGGCGGGTGATGTACCGGCTGAAGTCTTCGCTGCGGCAAAGGTCTATCGCGAAGCGTCGCGCACAGGCTCACTTGCCATGACGATCGTCGTCATCGCGGTTGCGCTTGGTCTTGGTATCTGGTCCTTGAGCCGGATCCGTACCGACATGCGGGCACGCAATGTCAGCGAGACCTTCGTCACCGTGCTTTTGATCGGGTCCTCAACGATTGCCATCCTGACAACTGTCGGGATTGTCGGTTCGCTGGTTTTCGAGACCATCAATTTCTTCAAGATGTATCCGGCATCCGAGTTCTTCTTCTCGACGGTCTGGAACCCGCAGTTCCGCGGCGGCTCTGAACTTGGCATCCTGCCGCTTCTCTGGGGCACGCTGTATGTCTCCTTCGTGGCGCTGCTCGTCGCCGTGCCCCTCGGTTTGTTAATCGCAATCTATCTGTCGGAATATGCGAGCCCGACGCTGCGCAGCTTTGCCAAGCCGGCAATCGAGGTTCTGGCGGGCATCCCGACAATCGTCTACGGCCTTTTCGCGCTCGTCACAGTGGGCCCGCTAATCCGTGACTGGCTGGCTCAGCCGCTTGGACTTGGCACCTCTTCTTCGTCGGTTCTCACCGCCGGCATCGTCATGGGCATTATGATCATTCCCTTCGTGAGCTCGCTCTCGGATGACATTATCAATGCCGTACCCCAGTCCCTGCGTGACGGTTCCTATGGTCTGGGTGCCACCCAGTCGGAGACGATCAAGCGCGTCATCCTGCCGGCGGCCCTGCCGGGTGTCATGGGGGCCATTCTTCTCGCCGCGAGCCGCGCGATCGGTGAAACCATGATCGTCGTATTGGGCGCCGGTGCCGCAGCGAAGCTAGACCTCAATCCCTTCGAGGCCATGACGACGGTTACCGTCAAGATCGTCAGCCAGTTGACGGGTGACACCGAGTTCGCCAGCCCCGAGACCCTTGTCGCCTTCGCGCTTGGTCTCACACTTTTCGTTATCACACTTGGCCTCAACGTTGTGGCCCTCTACATCGTGCGCAAGTACCGGGAGCAGTACGAATGACCGACATCACCGCTTTCGAGGCCGCCCCCAAGGCCGCCGAAACCAAGTCGATCCTTGCTTCCGATGCCCGCACCCGCAGCCGCAATGCAGCGGAAGCCCGTTTCCGGATGATGGGCCTGATCGCCGTCATCATCGGCGTTCTGGCCTTGGTCGGTCTGCTGGCTTCGATCCTGTCGAACGGCCTGTCGTCCTTCCGGCAGACCTACATTTCGCTCGACGTGGTTCTCGATGCCGCGAAGCTGGACAAGCAGGGCAACCGCAATCCTGCCGACATCGCCAAGGTTTCGACCTTTGGCTATACGCCGCTTATCGAAGCGGCTCTGGCCAAGGTCATGCAGGAGAAAGGCATTGCTGTCGAAGGCATGAATGCCAAGGCCGCAGCCGAATTGATCTCGAAAGAGGCGCCGGCCAGCCTGCGCAACTTTGTGCTCGCCAATCCCAGCGTCATCGGAACAACGGTGCGCTTCGATCTCCTGGCGGCCGGCCGCATCGACGGATACTACAAAGGCCGCGTGACCATGGAGAGCGCCGCGCTTGACCGCAACACGTCCCCGGAACAGCTGCGTCTCGCGGACGCATTGAAGGATGCCGGCGTGTTGACGACACGCTTCAACTGGGACTTCTTTACGGCGCCTGACGCCTCCGACACGCGTCCCGAAGCTTCCGGCCTTGGCGTTGCCATCCTCGGCTCCGCCTACATGATGCTGATCGTGCTGTTCCTTTCCCTGCCGCTCGGGGTCGCTGCATCGATCTATCTGGAGGAGTTCGCACCGCAGAACTGGTTTACCGACCTGATCGAGGTGAACATCGCCAACCTCGCCGCCGTTCCTTCAATCGTCTTTGGTATTCTCGGTCTGGCGGTGTTCATCAACTATGCGGGGCTGCCGCAATCGGCGCCCGTCGTCGGTGGCCTCGTGCTGACGCTGATGACGTTGCCGACGATCATCATCGCGACGCGTGCGGCGCTGAAGGCCGTGCCGCCGTCGATCCGCGATGCGGCCCTCGGTGTTGGCGCATCCAAGATGCAGTCGATCTTCCACCACGTCCTGCCGCTCGCTATGCCGGGCATCCTGACCGGCACGATCATCGGTCTCGCCCAGGCGCTCGGTGAAACGGCTCCGCTGCTCCTGATCGGTATGGTCGCCTTCGTCCGTGAATATCCAGGCGCACCGCCGGAAGGCTTCTTCGATCCGGCTTCCGCCCTGCCGGTCCAGGTCTACAACTGGACCCAGCGTGGAGACCCGGCCTTCGTCGAGCGTGCATCGGGTGCCATCATCGTGCTCCTGGTGTTTCTGATCCTCATGAACCTGATCGCAATCATTCTTCGCCGCCGCTTCGAGCGTCGCTGGTAAGGAGTTCCAAGATGATGAACAATCTCGCGACCAAGATGACCACGACGAAAGCACCGACCATGACTGAAGCCAAGATCACCGCCCGCAATGTGCAGGTTTTTTACGGTGACAAGCACGCCATCAAGGACGTCAACATCGACATCCGCCCACGCTCCGTGACCGCCTTCATCGGCCCGTCGGGCTGCGGTAAGTCGACATTCCTGCGCTGCATCAACCGGATGAATGACACGATTGCGAGCTGCCGCGTCGAGGGCCTGATCCAGATCGACAGTGAAAACATCTATGATGCTAAGGTCGATCCGGTGCAGCTGCGCGCCAAGGTCGGGATGGTCTTCCAGAAGCCGAATCCGTTCCCGAAGTCGATCTACGAGAACGTTGCCTATGGTCCCCGTATCCATGGCTTGGCGCGCAACAAGGCTGAACTGGATGAGATCGTTGCGATTGCACTCCAGAAGGCCGGGCTTTGGAACGAAGTGAAAGATCGTCTCGAATCCCCGGGCACCGGTCTGTCCGGTGGTCAGCAGCAGCGTCTCTGCATCGCGCGTGCCGTTGCAGTCAGCCCTGAAGTGATCCTCATGGACGAGCCCTGCTCGGCGCTCGACCCGATTGCGACTGCCAAGGTCGAAGAACTGATCCACGAGCTGCGCGAGAACTTCACCATCGTCATCGTGACCCACTCCATGCAGCAGGCCGCCCGCGTCTCCCAGCGCACCGCCATGTTCCACCTCGGCAACCTCGTCGAGGAGAACGATACCGACAAGATGTTCACCAACCCGGATGACCAGCGCACCCAGGATTACATCATGGGCCGCTTCGGTTGAGCCCTGACGTCATCAACGGTCGAACTCAATTTCAAGGACGTTTCAAATGGGCTCCACACACATCTACTCGGCCTTCGACGAGGAACTGAAGTTCCTGATGCGCCGCATCTCCGAAATGGGCGGTCTGGCAGAACAGATGGTCGCCGAAAGCGTGCGCGCTCTGGTGAATTCTGATGCCGCGCTCGCTCAAAAGGTGATCTCCGACGACGTTCTCATGGACGCCATGGAACGCGAGATTGGCGACAAGGCAGTCATAACCATTGCCAAGCGGCAGCCGGTGGCATCGGATTTGCGCGAAATCATCGGTGCGCTGCGCATCGCCGCCGATCTTGAGCGTGTCGGCGATCTCGGCAAGAGCAATTCCAAGCGCGTTGTGGCCATCCAGGCAACCGGCGTGCCGCGCAAGCTCGCGCGTGGCCTCGAACATCTATCCGACCTTGCACTCGCCCAGCTCAAGGAAGTGCTCGATGTCTACACGACACGCTCGGCCGAGAAGGCGAAGTCCATCCGTGACCGCGACGAGGAGATCGACGCGATCTACACCTCGCTGTTCCGCGAACTCCTGACCTACATGATGGAAGATCCGCGCAACATCACAAGCTGCACGCATCTGCTGTTCTGCGCCAAGAATATCGAGCGCATCGGCGACCACGCGACCAACATCGCCGAGACCATCTACTACATGACCACCGGCGCCCAGCCGGAAGGCGAACGCCCGAAGGAAGACCTGACTTCTTCCGTCGGTGCGATCACCGAGTGATTGTGGCCAGCGAGGTTGATGATCGATGCAGCCGAAGATTGCCGTAGTTGAAGACGAGGAGGCCCTGTCGGTCCTCCTCCGTTACAATCTGGAAGCCGAAGGCTATGAAGTTGAGACCATCCTTCGGGGTGATGAGGCCGAGATCAGGCTTCAGGAGCGTGTTCCGGATCTCCTGATCCTCGACTGGATGCTGCCGGGCGTATCCGGCATTGAACTCTGCCGCCGTCTGCGTGTGCGGCCCGAGACCGAGCGCCTGCCGATCATCATGCTGACGGCGCGGGGTGAAGAAAGCGAACGCGTTCGGGGTCTGGCGACCGGCGCCGACGACTATGTTGTCAAGCCGTTCTCGACCCCGGAACTCATGGCCCGCGTCAAGGCGATGCTCCGTCGCGCCAAGCCGGAAGTCTTGTCCAGCGTCCTGCGTTGCGGCGATATCGAGCTCGATCGCGAGACCCATCGCGTGCATCGCAAGAGCCGCGAAGTGCGTCTTGGACCGACCGAGTTCCGGCTCTTGGAGTTCCTGATGGCATCGCCCGGCCGTGTCTTCTCACGCTCGCAGCTTCTTGATGGCGTCTGGGGTCATGACATCTATGTCGATGAACGCACCGTAGACGTGCATGTCGGTCGCCTGCGCAAGGCTCTGAACTTCTCCAACATGCAGGATGTCATCCGCACCGTTCGCGGAGCGGGCTATTCCATGGAAGCCTGACGGCTTCCTGACAAGTGATTATGCAAGGCCGCGCGGTTATCTGTCGCGGCCTTTTCTGTTGGCATCATGTCAAACGAAAACAGGCCCCGAAGGGCCTGATCGAAGTCCTGATCTTGCGACCGCTCGATTGCTCAGCGTGCCGCCTTCCGACGTTCGCTCACTGGCTGATAGGCGAGCTTCGCGTGATAGGTGCAGTAAGGCGCGCTATCTGCGATTTCGCAGCCGCAGAAGTGAAAGTCGTCCTTCATCGGATCGCCGATCGGCCACTTGCAGGTGCGTTCGGTGAGCTCGGTCAGCGCCAGGCGACGCGAAATCGGTACGACCACATTGAGCGGGCGACGGACTTCGACTTCCTCGTAGACTTCGACTTCGATTTCTTCCTTCAGCATCGTCGCTCCGGATGCCCGGGCCACTGTGCGTGTCGTCGTGTTGGCCGCCGGGCGGTTCGGAAACGCAGCGGGACGCTGCGTCTGCGCCGGGCGCTTGGCAGGCCGTGCAGCAGACGTGCTGCCACCGGCCTTGGCGCGGCCCGGAAGGTTCAAACGGTGAACCTTGCCGATCACGGCATTACGGCTAACGCCGCCCAACTGGGCAGCGATCTGGCTTGCGCTGAGGCCTTCGGCCCACAGCCGTTTCAGTCTTTCGACCCTCTCATCACTCCACTGCACGTTCATGCCATATCTCTCCGCCGCTCGCGTCTGTCATGGCAGAATCAATCACCCATGCCTCGGACGAATCCGAAACATAACCGCCTCGATACTGTCGGTGAGCACTTCCGCCGCATGCAATCTATTAATGAAATTTAACCTAGAGGCACGCCGACTCCGTGACAAGAGTCGCGGGAATCATCTGGAATCGATTTTCCGGTTTTCCCCAACTTGCTTCCCGAGTGAGTCAAGTATGCAACAGGTGGAATCTTGTCGCGCACGCTCTTTAGGCGAGTGGGCCGATTCGGCGACTACTCCTGCGATTCCTGCGGAATTCGTTGACATCCCAGGACGAAATGCTGATAGTGCCGACGCCGCCGCAAGGCGGCATTTTTAATTTTTTCGAGGCCCTGTCATGGGCTGTTCCGTACCTGGTGCCGGAATGTCGAGAAGGATTGTGAAGCCATGGCCAATGCTACGCCGCTCTATCAGACCTACAATCGGGCGCCACTGCGTTTCGAGCGAGGCGAGGGCGTCTGGCTGGTGACGGAAACTGGCGAACGCTATCTCGATTTCGCGGGCGGTGTCGCCGTAACATCTGTTGGCCATGGCCATCCGCATGTCGTCGGCGCTTTGAAGGATCAGGCCGACAAGGTCTGGCATCTCTCCAACCTTTACGAAGTGCCGGGGCAGGAAGCCTTGGCCACGCGTTTGACCGACGTGACCTTTGCCGATCGCGTCTTCTTCACCAATTCGGGCGCGGAAGCGCTTGAATGCGCGATTAAGACCGCCCGCCGTTACCATTTTGCCAAAGGCCATCCGGAGAAGTTCCACATCATCACGATGGAAGGCGCCTTCCATGGCCGCACCATCGCGACGATCGCCGCCGGCGGCCAGGAGAAGTATCTTGAGGGCTTCGGTCCGAAGGCGCCAGGTTTTGATCAGGTGCCGTTTGGTGACCTTGAGGCCGTCAAGGCAGCTATCACCGATGCCACCGCTGCAATCCTGGTCGAGCCGGTCCAGGGTGAGGGCGGTATTCGTCCGATTCCGGTCGAAATGCTGCGTGCCTTGCGTGATCTCTGCGACGAGCACGGTCTGCTGCTCGTCCTCGACGAGGTTCAGTGTGGCGTTGGCCGTACCGGCAAGCTCTTCGCCCACGAATGGGCGGGCATCACCCCAGACATCATGGCAGTGGCCAAGGGCATCGGTGGCGGCTTCCCGCTCGGCGCTTGCCTCGCGACCGAAGAGGCAGCCTATGGCATGAAGGCCGGCACGCATGGCTCCACCTATGGCGGCAACCCGCTGGCTATGGCCGTGGGCAATGCCGTTCTCGACGTTGTGCTCGGCGATGGCTTCCTTGAGAATGTGCGCGATACGGCGCTTGTCTTCCGCCAGGGCCTTGCTTCACTCAAGGACCGTTTTCCCGACGTGATTGAAGAAGTGCGCGGCGAAGGTCTGATGCTTGGCATCAAGGCCAAGGTTCCGAACACCGATCTTCTCATGGCGATGCGCGACGAACATCTCCTCGGTGTTCCCGCCGGCGACAACGTCATCCGCCTTCTGCCGCCGCTGACAGTCACGGCCACAGAAGCGCGCGATGGTCTCGCTCGCATCGAACACGCCGCAGAGCATATCCGCGCCAAGGCGGCAGTCGCAGCGTCTGCCTAATACAGGACCCATTCATGGCATCTCCGAAGCATTTTCTCGATCTCTCTGCAGTCATGGCAGAGGACCTGCGCGGCATTCTCGAAGACGCGAAGACCCGCAAGCAGGCAACGAAGGCCGGCACGGCCGACAAGCCGCTGGCCGGCAAGATGCTCGCCATGATCTTCGAGAAGCCTTCGACCCGCACGCGCGTTTCCTTCGATGTCGGCATGCGGCAGCTGGGCGGCGAAACGCTGTTCCTTTCGGGGACTGAAATGCAGCTCGGTCGCGCCGAAACAATCGGCGATACCGCTAAGGTCCTGTCCCGCTACGTCGATGCGATCATGATCCGCACCACTGACCACGCCCGCCTGCTGGAAATGGCAGAGCATGCGACGGTACCCGTCATCAATGCGCTGACGGACCTCACCCATCCCTGCCAGATCATGGCGGACATCATGACGATCGAGGAGCATCGCGGCTCGGTGACCGGCAAGACGCTCGCCTGGACCGGTGACGGCAACAATGTGCTGCATTCGCTGGTCGAAGGTGCCGCCCGCTTTGGCTACAAGATGAACATGGCCGTGCCGCTCGGCTCCGAGCCTGATGACAAGATCCTCAACTGGGCCCGCAACAATGGCGGTGAGATCATGCTCTGCCATGACGCCGATCGGGCAGTTGCTGGCGCTGACGCGGTGATCACCGACACCTGGGTCTCGATGAACCAAGAGCACAAGGCACGCGGCCACAACGTCTTCCAGCCGTTCCAGGTCAATGCCGAACTGATGAGCAAGGCGAAGGACGAAGCGCTGTTCCTGCATTGCCTGCCAGCCCATCGCGGCGAAGAAGTGACCGACGAGGTGATTGATGGAGCGCAGTCAGTGGTCTTCGACGAGGCGGAGAACCGCCTGCACGCGCAAAAGTCGATCCTCGCCTGGTGCCTCGGCGCCATCTGAGATCGGATTTTGGGCCGTCTGCCAGGCGACTTGACGTTTCGCGCAGGTGATCCCATCTGTGCCCTTTCTGATCGGGCCGCTCGGGCCCAGCATATGGCGCTTTATGTGCCGGGAGTACATTCATGTCGACGAGACAAGTAGAACTCGGCGAATTCGGTTTCGCCGGCGATGATCGCGTGGTTCCTTTCCAGGTGGAGGGCCTCGACGTCCGCGGCCGTGCCGTCCAGCTCGGACCGCTGATCAACACCATCCTCGAACGCCACGCCTATCCTGCGCCTGTGGCGCGGCTTCTGGCTGAAGCCATTGTCTTGACCGTGCTGATCGGCACCTCGCTGAAGTTTGAAGGCAAGTTCACGGTTCAGACCAAAGGCAACGGCCCCGTCGACCTGCTTGTCGCCGACTTCGCGACGCCGGAAAACGTGCGCGCCTATGCCCGCTTCGACGAGCAGGCAGTGGCCGATGCCGTCGCGGCCGGTCGTGCTTCGCCCGAGGAGTTGCTCGGCGAGGGCGTGCTTGCCTTCACCATCGACCAGGGCTCCTTCATGCAGCCTTACCAGGGCATAGTCCCGCTCGACGGCACCTCGCTCGAAGACATCGCCGGTGTTTACTTCCGCCAGTCGGAACAGATCCCGACGCGTGTGCGTCTCGGGGCTGCCGAGCTCTTCGATCGCGATGCCGACGGCAAGCCGCGTCGCACCTGGCGCGCAGGCGGCCTGATCGCCCAGTTCCTGCCCGATGCGCCCGAGCGCATGCGCCAGCCCGATCTGCATGGCGGCGACGGTGACGATCGGGATTCAGATCTGCATGGCGACGATGCCTGGGATGAAGCCCGCATGCTGGTCGAGACGATCGATGCCGACGAACTCACCGATCCGCAGGTGGGTATCGAACGGCTGCTGTTCCGTCTCTTCCATGAGCGCGGTGTGCGCGCCTATGAGCCGCAGACGGTGTATGATCGCTGCAGTTGCTCGCGTGAGCGTTTGAAGGGCGTTCTGCAGGGCTTCTCGGCCGAAGAAATCGAAGCGAGTTCGGAGAACGGCAAGATCACCGTCACCTGCGAATTTTGCTCGACGGAATACGAATTCGGCCCGGACGAATTGGTAGCGGTCTAGAGCAGGTCCAGCAAAAGTGCGTCAGCGGTTTTGCGTCTGGACTGCGTAAAAAAATAGATAGAGCATTTCAGGTGATCCCGTTTTCACCGGAAATGATCTAACGCTTGATCGATCTGCAGAGGGCCGGGTAACCGGCCCTCGACTACTACATGGCGGTCGAACACCTGTCGAACAGGACATGTTACTTTGCCAATCTAGACCGCGCTTCTCTGCGGCGGCTGCTTCCGTGGAGAAGTCTAGGCATGCCCATTCCAGCAACTCTGCGCTGTACGCTCTGGGAATAGTGCGTATTTCCACGCAATTATTCAGTTATTCTAAATACATGTTTCTTAAGGTGCCTCGAAGCGCTTTGGGGACATAGTGAATGCGAGTATCGAAAGATGCGGCTGATTCCGGACTGTCGGCCACCGCCGAAAAGGACACCAGGCCACAGCTGCGGCCGTGGGCTGGCTTCAGCGAAGCGCTGAGACACCAATACCGGTTATGGACCAGCGTCACCCGCAGGCGGGCGATGGCGGAGGCATACAGACCGATCGTACGCGGCTTCCTCCTGCCCGGCGCCGCTTACTACTATCTCGTGACCTGGCTGCACTGGCGGGATGAAACTGGTCTCAACCTCTTCATTTTAGGCGGCATCAGTCTCCTCACGGCGTTACTCTACACGGTTTTTCGATGGGGATTGCTACCAGCGCGTGGCACGTCATTGCAGCGGCTCGAAATCGTTGGATTCGTCACAAATCTGCTGATGTACTCCAACGTCGCCGCCTACATGCTCTTGCAGTTCGAGGAGCAGAAACTCATCTACTTCGTCTTGATGGCTGTGGTCTTCTCAACCACGGGGGTAACCCTGAGGACGACATTGGCCAGCGTCACGCTGTCGATCGGCAGCCTGTTCTGGTTTTCCGCACAGGCTTCGCCCGAGATCGCCAACCAGTTCGTTTTCATCGGGCTTGCCACCTCCTTTGCCTCCTTCGGCATGGCAAGCCTATTGCGAAAGGCAATCCTCCGGCAAATTGATGCGCGACTTCTGGCGGACCAGCTCGCTGCGCGTGACAGCCTGACCGGCATTGCCAACCGGCGCTCCGTCTTTGCCCGGATCGAAGAACTGGTCGAGGACCAGAAACCCTTTTGGGTCGGTGTTCTCGATCTCGATGGCTTCAAGTCCGTCAACGACATCTATGGCCATGCTGTCGGAGACCATATTCTCTGTGCTGTCGTGGAGCGGCTGAGGCTCCGGCAAACGGACGCCATCGAATTCGGTCGGATCGGCGGTGACGAATTCGCCATCGTCATTGAAGGCGAAAGGAGTGCTGCCGAGGTGGAGGCCTTCGGCAACAGCCTGATCAACGACATCAGCCGGGACTACGAGCTTCAGCCTTTGGTGCTGAGCGTCAGCGGAACGATCGGCTTTGCCCATTTCCCGTCCATGGGCTCCACCGCACGGCAGATCTACGAGAAGGCCGATTTCGCCCTTTATCACGGCAAGCAAGTGGCCCGCCACCAGTCGGTGATCTTCACAGTCAACCAGGACAAGGAAATGCGCGAAAGTCTGGCGCTGGAGAAGGCGCTGCGCGAGGCGCGGATGGAAGAAGAATTCCATCTCCAGTTCCAGCCGCAATATGACATCACCGCAAACAAGGTCGTAAGTTTCGAGGCGCTGGCCCGCTGGGAGAGCCCAACGCTTGGCCCCGTCAGGCCGGACCGTTTCATTCGCGCAGCAGAGCGCGCTGGCCTCATCCAGCAGGTCACCCGAATCCTGTTCGGCAAGGCGCTCGACGCATTGGAGCTCTGGCCCGACGATATCACCGTGTCATTCAATCTCTCGGCGCAGGATCTTGCCGATCGCGCCTTCATCTTTTCGCTCGCGGCGCAGGTTCACAAGCGCCAGATCAGTCCGGCTCGGATCGAGTTCGAGATCACGGAGACCGCCGTCATGAAGGATATCGCGGCCTCCTGCGTGCTTCTGGAGGATCTCTCGTCTGCCGGCTTCAAGATTGCGCTCGACGATTTCGGCTCCGGTTATTCGAGCTTCGAATACATCGACCAATTGCCGCTCGACAAAGTGAAGATTGACAAGACTTTCGTTCGCAAGGTAGCCGCCAGCGCGACGTCGCGGGAAATCGTCGCGGGCATCATCACGCTTTGCCGCAACCTGGGGCTCAAATGCGTCTTGGAAGGTGTAGAAACCGAGGCCGAGATGGCAACGCTTGCGCCTCTCTCCCCGCAGTTGATCCAGGGATACCTCTTTGGCAAGCCCATGTCGCAGCGGAATGTCCTGAGCCTGCTGATGGTGGACGCCCGCCAGCCTGTCAACGTCAACCTCGCATAAGTGGTCTATAGCCGGGCGAGATCCAGCGCACAGGTCTTACAGACCCTCAAGCCGGTTGCAGTGCCGTCTCGACGGCGATCTTTGCCATTTCCAGAATGGCTTCCCGTGAATTGGCGGCAGCAATAAAGCGACCGTTGTGACAGAAGGTTGCTCCCTTCACGCCAGAGACCGTCTCCAGTTCGCCGTTACTGAGCCCGGCCCAGGCCGCAGGCAAATCCGCTCGCTGGTCGAAACTGTCGTCCGATTTGCGGATCCCGGTGATGCACCAGTCTTTGTCACGCGGATGGATGACGAACAGAAGGTGGTCGGCGCCAGCCTTCACGATAGCGGGGCGGAACGGCATGCCCATGGGCAGCTCCAGCACGCGCCCTTTGCCAGTCGCGGCAATGGCGTCGAAAACAAGGGTCTCGGCGCGCAACTTGGCCGCCCTCTGGCGGATGGCAGCCTCAACGACAGCGCGCGCGATCACGAGAGCCGCATGAAAGGCCCTGTCATCTGCGCCCGGTTCCTTGTCGTCGAACACCGGTTTCAGGGTTTCCAAGAGGCTTGGCAGCGTAAGGTCTGCCAGCGGGCCGGCGGCTCCCGGGCTCAGCGCGCCATTGTCCATCAAATCGACGGGCAGTACGAATTTCGTATCGAAGCTTTGATGAACCGCCTCGACATGATCGGCCGGTACACCCCAGTCGGCGAGATATGCACGCCCGTAATGCTTCCAGACAAGTCCGAAGGAGCTGTAAGGCTGACCGTCCTCGCGCAGCGGTGCTCCACGCTGATGGTGGTCGAAAATCTGTTGAGCGTCATCATACGCGCCGCCGACATCGTAGATGATGCGATCAGATGCGGGTGTGATCCACTCCGGCGCCCGGCTGCGCACGATCTGAGCCGTCGGATATAGCCGTGTGAGGATAACGCTCGACAGCAGTTCATCGGCATGAAAACCGCCACTATGGGTTACGAGATGGGTTATGCTCATACCGGATATGCCCTCGGCGACGTCGGGATCGATGTCTCCAGATAGCGGCTGGGGCCGATCAACTCAACTGACAATCCTCAATTGAGGGTCCGGATCATTCCAGGGCTGTCGAGCGAGAAGGCAGGGATTTCGACATCAAAGCTCTCGCCGTCGTCGGTTTCCATGCGGTATGTGCCATACATCATTCCCGAAGGCGTATCCAACGGACAGCCGGAGGAATATTCATAGGTGTCGCCAGGGTCCAGCCGGGGTTGCTCGCCGACCACACCAGGTCCGCTGACTTCGTCGATTTGACCGTTCTGATCGGTGATATGCCAGTAGCGATGAGTCAGCCGCACAGGCTTGGCAGAATGATTGGAGATGACGATCCGGTAGCCCCAGACATAGCGGCTGTCATCGGGGTCAGACTGTTCCTCGAGATAGTAAGGTTCGACTTGAACCTCTATGTCCCGTGTCAGAGCGCGATACATGCCTGGACCCTGCGAAAGCTTGCCTTCGATGCCAATAGAAATGGCGTTCATTGTGGCGGCAGCAAGGGCGACACACGAACACCATGCCTTTTCAAGGGATAACGACGCGACTGATCACGTCAAGGTCAATTGCTCATCCGCGATGCTTCCCGCGGCTGAAATTTTTGCATGACGATTCGATCGATGAGCTCAGACGGCTTTCAGGGCGCGTGCGAAGTCATCGAGAAGGTCCTGGGTATCCTCGATGCCGCAGGAGAAGCGTACAGTCCCACCGGAGATGCCGAGCTCGGCACGCGCCTCGTCGGTCAGGTTCTTATGGGTGGTGGTTGCTGGATGGGTAATCAGGCTCTTGGCATCGCCGAGATTGTTGGAGATCTTCACGATCTCCATGGCGTTCTGCAGCTTGAAGGCCGCTTCCTTGCCGCCCTTCAGCTCGAAGCAGACCAGCGTCGAGCTACCCGTCATCTGCTTGGCGATGATATCGGCCTGCGGATGATCTTTGCGGCCAGGATAGATGACCTTGGCGACGGCGCTCTGTTCCGCCAGGAAATCGGCAATCGCGGCAGCACTCGTCGTCTGCTGCTTCACACGCAACGGCAGCGTCTCCATGCCCTTCAGCAGCGTCCAGGCATTGAACGGCGACATGGCAGGACCTGTGTGGCGGAAATAGTCGTGCAGGTTCTCGTTGATCCATTCCTTGGACGAGAGCACCACGCCACCAAGGCAGCGGCCCTGACCGTCGATATGCTTAGTCGCGGAATAGACGACGACATGCGCGCCGAGTTCCAGCGGCTTCTGGAAGAGGGGTGTTGCAAATACGTTGTCGACGATCAGCTTGGCGCCGATCTGGTCAGCGAGCTTGGCCACGCCGGCGACATCGATCACCTCGAGTGTCGGGTTGGTCGGGCTTTCGAGGAACATGACCTTGGTGTTCGGCCGGATCGCGGCTTCCCAATTGGCGAGGTCGCGACCATCGACGAGGGTGCATTCCACGCCATAGCGCGGCGCGAGCGTTTCAACGACATAGCGGCAGGAACCGAACAGCGCGCGAGCCGCGACGATATGGTCCCCGGCCTTCACCTGGCAGAGCACGGCAGCAGCAACGGCAGCCATACCCGACGCCATCGCACGGGCATCCTCGGCACCTTCCATCATGCACATGCGCTTTTCGAACATGTCATTGGTCGGGCTGCCATAGCGGGCGTAGATATAGCCGTCGTTCTCGCCCTTGAAGCGGGCTTCTGCCGCCTCCGAGCTTTCATAGACGAAGCCCTGGGTGAGGAAGATCGCTTCCGACGTCTCGCCATAAGGAGAGCGCAGCGTGCCGCCATGGACGAGTTGGGTGGCCGGGCGCCAGTTCTTGCTCATGCACGTGCCTTTCGAACACAAAAAAACCGGTCGCGAGAACGGACCGGTTTTGTAAACCCGGTCTATTTAGCCACTTGTTTAACGTGGCTGCAAGCCGACCGGCCAAATCACCACGGGATAAGGCTGCAATTACGCCTTTGCAGGCCTTGCGTCAATTGGTGGCCTTTGGTTTTGTCGAGCCCAAACAGGATTGGGAAAGCCACCATGAAGCCAGGGATTTTGTCCGATCGCGCGATCGGTGCCTTGTTCGGTCAGGGCCAGCTGAAAAGCGAGGTCATGCTCGACAAGGACCAGATCCAGCCGGCCAGCCTCGACCTGCGTCTGGGCGGCAAGGCGATGCGGGTACGCGCCAGCTTCATGCCGGGTCGCAACAGCACTGTAGCCCACAAGCTCGAGAAACTGACGCTGCACGAGATCGATCTGGAGCAGGGGGCGGTTCTCGAAACCGGCTGCGTCTACATCGTGCCGCTGATGGAGAGCCTGGACCTTCCCTCCGAGATCTCGGCTTCCGCCAATCCGAAGAGCTCCACGGGTCGCCTCGACATCTTCACCCGCGTCATGGTCGACTACGCCCAGGAATTCGACAAGGTGCCGGCCGGATACAAGGGCCAGCTCTACCTTGAGATCTCTCCGCGCACCTTCCCGATCATCGTCCGCCGTGGTTCGCGCCTGTCGCAGATCCGCTTCCGCGTCGGCCACGCGCTTCTGAACGAGGCCGAGCTGCTCGACCTGCACAAGGCGGAGACGCTGGTCGCAAGCGACATGCCGAACATTTCCGGCGGTGGGATTGCGTTGTCCATAGACCTGACCGGCTCGGGGCCGGACGGTCTCATCGGATATCGCGGCAAGCACCACACATCGGTCATCGATGTCGATCGCAAGGCCGCCCACGACGTCCTCGACTTCTGGGAACCGCTCTACAGCCGAGGGCGCGGCGAGCTGATCCTGGATCCCGACGAGTTCTACATCCTGGTTTCCAACGAAGCCGTCCACGTTCCCCCGCTCTACGCTGCCGAAATGACGCCTTATGACCCGCTCGTCGGGGAGTTCCGTGTCCATTACGCCGGCTTCTTCGACCCCGGCTTCGGCCATGCGGCCGCTGGCGGCTCGGGCAGCCGTGCGGTGCTGGAAGTCAGAAGCCACGAGGTGCCCTTCATCCTGGAGCACGGTCAGGTCATCGGCCGCCTGGTTTACGAGCACATGCAGGAGCGCCCGGAAGGCCTATACGGCACGGGGCTAGGCTCCAACTATCAGGCGCAGGGTCTGAAGCTCTCCAAGCATTTTCGCCAACCTTGACGACCAAGGCTCCGGCAAAGCCGGCTGCCGGCGCTTGACACCAGCAGCGAACTGTTGGATTCCTCTGACCGTCGCGGGTGTAGCTCAATGGTAGAGCAGCAGCTTCCCAAGCTGAATACGAGGGTTCGATTCCCTTCACCCGCTCCAGCCTTATGTCTGCCGCGCAAAACTGGCAAACGCTGCAAGCATCTCGCTGAGCCGCTTTTGCGTCGCTTCATCCGTCAGCTTGCCATCCCCGTCGAACAGCGTGTGAGCCCGAGACACCATCAGCCGCTTTTCTGAAAAGGTTCGGCAGCCGAGGGTGTGCAGGACTGACAGCCAGGCATTCTGGCTGAGCAAGGTGCCGAAATTTCCGGGCGAGGCGCCGACAAGCGCGCAAGGCTTGCCGCCGAAGACCCGTGACGTGTCGGAGGAGGGACGTGACAGCCAGTCGATGGCGTTCTTGAAGGCGCCAGGAATGCCGTTGTTGTATTCCGGCGTGAACAGGACGATGCCGTCGGCGGCGGTGATCCTGTCCTTCAAGGCCGTGACCGCTGGTGGGATCCCGTCCGATGCCTCTAGATCCCCGTCATAAAGCGGGATGCCCTGGATGCCGGCTGTTTCCAGTCGGTAGCCGTCTGCGGGCAGGGCTGCTGCCGCATGCAGCAGGGCTGTGTTGAGGGAGCCCTTACGCAGGCTTCCTGAAATACCGAGCAATGTCACCATAGTCGTCGTCTCCGGATGCATCGTGTTGTCCCAGAGTAGAAGGACCACCTGTCCGGGGCAATCACTCAGTCGCCGGCAAAGCGGTTCGGCTGGGGCGATGAGGTGTCTTGTTCCAGTGGAACGGTTTGAGCCGGAGCTCGATCACGGCCTTCCAGGCCGCCAGCGACACCGCCATCCAGTAAACCGGTATCATCGCCCATTTCCAGCCCACGCCTGCCTTCTCGCCTTTCGTCATCGGCGTTGCCCCGAGCACGAAGAAGATCGCGTAGCTCCCGAGAATGTTAAAAATGTCCATGGCCAGCATCATGGTGGTGAAGAGATCTGGCTGCGCCGAGGGAGGCTGCATCAGCGAGATCACGAGCAGGGTGATGAAAACAATCAGACCGGGATGGCTGAGCGCCGCAATCAGCATGCCGCCGACCAGCAATTGGAAGACAAGGAACGCCCGCCAGCCCATGTCGCGCGCCGTTTGCAGCGGTTTGCGCATCAGGACCAGCCAAGTTTGAAGCCATCCTTTGTACCAGCGTGTCCGCTGGGCAAGCCAAACCCGAATTTCGGTCGGCGCATCCTCGAGCGTCGGCAAAGTCAGGGTAGATGAACGGTAGCCCATACGGTAGAGGCGCATGCCGAGATCCGCATCTTCGGTGACATTGTATGGATCCCAGCCGCCGCTTTCTCTCAGTAGGGCCGTTTTGAAATGGTTCGACGTTCCGCCGAGGGGCAGAGGCATGCGATGATGCCCAAGCGCTGGCAGAATCCGACGAAAAAGCGCGGAATATTCAAGCGCAAAGATGGCGCTGAGCCAGCTTTCCCCGGCATTACCGATGACCAGAGGTGCCTGAAGACAGGCGAGGTCTGGCGGCCCCAGTCGGAAAGCGTGATAGGCTTCTCGCAGTTGCTGCGGATGCGGCCGATCCTCGGCGTCGTATATCGTGAGAAACGTTCCACGCGCGCCGGCCAACGCATAGGTCAGGGCCTTGGGTTTGGTGCGCGGTGCCATGGCCGGGACCGCCACAACCTCCACATGGGGGCCGGGCTTCGACTGGCGGATCGCCTCAATCGTCTCGCAATCGTCAGCCTCACAAACCAGCTTGATGTCGAGCAGGCTGCGCGGCCAGTCCAGCGTATCTAGGGCCCTGATCAGTTGTGGTACGACATCGGCCTCGCGATAGAGCGCCACCATGACGGTGTAGATCGGCAGTGTCTCGCTATCACACTCAAGTTTCGCGTCGGAAACCGGGTGGCGTCGTCCATGGGAAACGACCGCCAAACGCAGCATGAGCGCAGCGGCATGGAAGAGGGAGAGCGTTAGGTGTGCTGCAATGGCAGCAAGCATCGGTGCCATGAACGCGAGTAGACAGATCAGGCAAAGTCCGGCCCCGGCCACGAAACCCTGATCGCCTGTCACCACAAGCCGTGCTGAAAGGGGCTGCAACCTGTCGAATAATCCCCGCACGGCATGAGCCACGCGCCGGTTCTCTCCGACTTTCCAGCTGGCGCGACGGATCGCACTCGGCGTCGTCACAACGAGGCTGCTGGCGCTTTTGCCATCGCGAACGAAGCGTTTCGCCAGTCCTTCCATGTTCACAATATGCGGTGCGACTGCCATGACCGGTGGCCGGTCGCTATGGTGCAGCCGCAGCATTCTCGGTTCTGCAAGCTGTGTATCGCCATGGGCGTAATCAACAAGCAGCGATGGGTCGATCTCTGGCAGAAAGGGCAAACCATACATCCGTGCCAGGCCTGCAAAATAGGCCTCTTCTTCGATCAGTCCGCTTGCAAGCAGTTCGGCCTCGACGCTGGTTCCGTTGGCGGCAGCTCGCTTTGCCATGCGCGCAATCAATGGTTTCGACATGCCGAGCACATGCAGCAGACGCGCCTCGTATTTCAGCCGCGTCCATGTCTCCGCTTCGGCAGCGCCGACTGCGCTCCGCTGGACTTGCCCCCGATCTGAACCGAGGCGCGCGGCAACCATCCGCGGGCCGTATTCCCTCGTCCACACCAAGCTGCTACACGTCATCCGGTTCGGATAACGCCCCACCCTGACCCCGGTTGAAGATGATAGTGATGCGCGGCAAAGTTACATCCCTAGATTTAGTTGGGTTGTGGCTCTTCGGATTGGCCTTTTTCGCGATGCTGGTGTTGTCCGCGTCGCCAGCGCGATCGCAAAACACGGAATTGCCAGTTCTGTTCGATGCGCGCGAACGACTGGTCCGCCCCGATGTGAGCGGGGTGCTCCGCCTACGCTTCCTGACCACGACGGACTTTCCGCCGTTTAACTTCATCGATCAGAGCGGGCGGCTGACCGGCTTCCATATCGATCTTGCAAGGGCGCTGTGTCAGGAGCTTGCGCTTGAGGCGCGCTGCCAGGTCCAGGCTCTGCCTTACGGACAGCTGACTTCGGCTCTGGAGGCCGGACAGGGCGAAGCCGTGATCGCGGGCGTCGCCGTGACGCAAGAGCTGCGTGAAAAGTTCAACTTCACCCGTCCCTATCTCCTGTTGCCAGCGCGCTTCCTGACGCGAAACGATGTTGTCCTGCCCCGGCAGGATGCCGAGGCGCTTGCTGGTAAAAAGGTAGGTGTCGTTCGCGATACGGCACATCACTCGATGCTGAAAGCTTTCTTCACCGGCATAACCCCAACGACCTTTGAGGATCAGGCCGCCTTGATGGCGGGCCTCAAGGATAAACAGGTGGAAGCGGTCTTTGCCGATGCACTCCAGCTTTCTTTCTGGATGATGAGCCCGGCCGCTGCCGGGTGCTGCCGGTTCCTCGATGGTCCCTTCCTGTCTGAGCGCCATCTTGGCGAGGGAATGACGATCATGGTCGCGGGACAGGACGGAGCCCTGGCCGCCGCCCTTGAAAGCGCACTTGCGGCGGTGTCGGAGGACGGAAGGCTGGAAGAGATCTATCTTCGATACTTCCCGGCGGGCCTCTTCTAATGGAAGCAGTTCTCACGGTTCTGCAATAAGAGCCTGCAAGAAAACAAAGCCGCCAAGCCAATGGCTCGACGGCTTGCCGACGAAAGTCTGATCAGGTGTTCAGATCCGGCGATAGCGAGCCGAGGCGCTGCGCTCCAGCGCGGCACAGGTCAGCTTGTCGAGCTCCAGGCGATCGCGAAGCAGTTGGAGGAGACGCACTTCTTCGGCTCGAAGCGTGAGGTCGACGGCAACGATCTCAACGGCAAGCGCATAGGCTGTGTCGTGCAGCCAGTCGGGCAGGGCGTCGCGAATGGTTTCCAGCGCAATATCCAGTCCCTCCGGGCCAGCCAGGAGACCGGCGCAGCGTTGCGAGACCTCGATCAGGCGTTCCTTGTCGAAGTTTTCAAAGACTGGAAGGATGTCGATCAATTGGCCGATGCGGACGAGTTCTTTTTCGGCCATGGCATTATCGACGGCAGACGCCATGACCATAACGAAGATCAGGGCTTCCTCCGGAGAGACGGGCTTGTTCATGTAAGAAGGTTTCCAGTTACAGTGGGGCAGAGAGTAAGAGGCGGGGCAGGGTGTTTCAAGGGAGCAGGCGGTCTCATCTAACAGGCTCACCAAAAAGCCCGCGTCTTGCGGCGCGGGCTTCCTCAGTCAGAACTGCAAGGGCAGAGCCCTCCTCGGCCTCTGCCCAGCCATACTTTGCCAGCCAGGACGAGACATCCTGAAGGCCGACCCAGCATCGGGTACGGATCTCCCCCTCCCAGGCTGATGAGCCGGTTTCGCAGTTGAGCGACCGGTTGCGCAGGAAGAGCCGCTGTTGCGTCCGCGCCATGGCGCCGCATGGCCAGGAGGTGCCATCCGTAGAAGGACAGATGCGGTCAGACGGCGTTTCGACGATGTCGGTGAGCCGGACCCGTTGATACCGTCCAAAGGATATGACGCCGGCCGAAAGGCTCGCGGGGCGATGCAGTAGAACGACTTTTGGCTTGGCGCGTTGCGCTGCTTGCGAGAGCGGCGCACGCGGCGCCACCCGTTCGAGGTCGCCTGTATCGGCAAAGGCGGGCGATCCGAAGACATCGGGTTCTATGGCGCGGACCTCCCGTCTCGGCTCGGCGACCTGCACAGGGTCTGCCGTATCGGCCGGCAAGGATCCCACCTCCGGCAGATCGAGCTCCGACGGGTCCGGAACGTCGAGATCCTCGATATTGTAGTCAACCGGGTCTTCGCGCAGTGTCGCGCCTGCGGCCATGACCAGATAGGCCCACAAAACCAGCCCGACCGCGCCTGCGATGAAGGTGCCGATCCCTCGCATTAGGTCCGTTTTCCTATTGGCTTGCCCAGATGATTCGCGCCACCCATTCAACATCACTGGTGTCGAGAGTGCGTGGCGGATGGTCGGGATTGAGAGATTGAAGCTCGATCGATTTTGCGCTCTGGCGGGCGAGGATCTTCGCCATGACCTCGCCCTCCCGGGTTTTGACTACGACGCGGTCGCCCCGTCGAACCTGAGCACCTGGCTCGACGATCAGAATGTCGCCGTCGCGGTAGAGCGGTTTCATGCTCTCGCCCTGCACCTCAAGCGCATAGACGCCGTTGTTGCGGCCGGGGGCTGCAGGAAACTCGACGAGATCCCAGCCCTGCCCGGCGGGGAAGCCGCCGTCGTCGAAAAAGCCACCAGCGCCCGCCTGGGCCATGCCGAGCAGGGGTATCGAGCTTGCCTGGGGTGGAAATGCGCCCTGCGGCAGGGGCGCCCCGCGCAAGGCTTCCGGCGCAATATGGCGCATGAACTGGTCCAGGCTCGCCCCCGTTGCCTCCAGCACCTTGGCGATGGATTCGGTCGAGGGCCAGCGCATGCGCCCGTCCGCGCCGACGCGCTTGGATTTGTTGAATGACGTGGGATCAAGGCCCGCGCGGCGTGCGAGACCCGATGGCGTCAGCGAATGCTGCTCCGCCAGCCGGTCAATCGCGGCCCATATGCTGTCATGCGAAAGCATCTTCGCGCCTCTTCAAGTCGGAGCATCTTGGATCCCCGGCCTTACAATGGCGAAAACAATAGATCAGCACAGCTCATTCGTAAAGCTAAAAAAGGAATAAAATCCTTTTGTCGGTCGATCAGGCGACCATGGCCATGTTGATCTTGCCGAGCTGGATGACGGCCTGGGTCCGGCTGTCGACCTTGAGCTTCAGGAGGATCGCTGAGACATGCGCCTTGATCGTCGCTTCCGACACCCCGAGCTCATAGGCGATTTGCTTATTGAGCAGACCTTCGCCGAGCATGCCGAGCACGCGGCTCTGCTGTGGGGTGAGTGTGCGCAACCGGTTGATCAGGTCGGCCACGTCGGGATCGGTTTCCTGGCCGCCCTGATAGCTTGTCGGTGTGGCGATATCGCCTTCGAGCACCGATTGGATGCTCGACCTTATCTCGTCGATCCCGGCCGATTTGGAAATGAAGCCGGAAGCCCCCAGTTCGAGCGCCCGGCGGATGGTAACGGAATCGTCGGTCGCGGAGACGATGACGAGTGGCAGGCTTGCAAACTCCGCCCGAAGCGCCATCAGGCCGGAAAAACCTGATACGCCGGGCATGGCAAGATCAAGCAGCATGAGATCGGCATCGGGATGGTCAGACGCCGCCTTGCGCGCGGCGTCGAAATCGCCGGCCTCGATGATGGTCTGCGTTCCGTCAATACCGGTCACGGCCTGACGGAGGGCGCCGCGAAACAGCGGATGATCGTCGGCGATGATGAAGGTCGATGCAGCCATGTCACAGCTCCCTCCCAAGAGCGATGTCATATTGCGCACGATTGCGTGGTTATCTTTTAGCGCTTGGCGAGGCACTAGACAATGGTCGTGCAACGAATGGACGAGAACGCTTTCGATCGGGATCAGGTTCTGTCTGGAACGGTTCCCTGTTGGTTTTCCTGCTGCTCACCCTGAAACTCCTGCACCAGACCGAAGAAGGCGCGCAGAAAGCGCTCCATGATGCCGATCGAGCGGTCGATTTCGGCATCGCTCGGGAGCTCGCCACTGCGGGCAGCCGTCCCGTCCGCGATCTGCTTTTCCAGCGCCTCGACGCGTTTTTCGAGCCGGGCGAGATCTTCGTCGTAAGCCGCCCGTTCGTCGGCTGCCATCCGGCAGGTGAGCGTGCCGTCGGCCTCGGTGCAGAGCGTCACGGCGCCAGTCTGGCGATCGAGCCGCACGAAGCCGCTTTCAGATTTCTCCAGCGTATAGCGATCCGTATTCGTCTCCTGCGCGACGACAGCCGGGATGCCTGCGGACAGCAGCACAACCGCGAAAACCGTATTTCGGATGATCATCATCGAGTCTCCTCCTGTCGTCCGTCTCGCCGGGCGTGGACATTTGTCGATGTTTGCGGCAAACCGCCTCGACCCTCATGATCTGCGAGAGACCGGACCTTGGACAAGACTATATACAAGATCGTGCCGCGAGAATTATGGCAGCCAGCCCGCCAGGCAGGCCTTTTCAAGGGCGCGCCGATCGATCTCAAGGACGGCTACATCCATTTTTCGACGGCAGCCCAGGCCGTCGAAACGGCGAGGCTGCATTTCGCCGGTCAATCCGGTCTTCTGCTGGTGGCGGTTGACGCCACCCTCTTCGGTGAGGCTTTGAAGTGGGAAGCCTCTCGCGGCGGTGATCTGTTCCCGCATCTCTATGCCGATCTGCCGCTCGATGCCGTCCTCTGGGAAAAGCCCCTGGTCCTCGGCGAGGATGGCCTGCATATCTTTCCAAACCTGACCGGGGAGAAGACGTGATGCCCGATCTCTTTTCGCTCGGCCGTCGCGGCCTCTTCCTCTTCGATGCCGAGACCGCCCATGGCATTTCGATTTCGGCTCTGAAGACGGGTCTCGTCCCGACCTGCAAGGCCGCCCCCGATCCGCGCCTGGCTCAGACAGTGGCCGGAATTCGCTTCCCCAACCCGCTGGGCATGGCTGCCGGCTATGACAAGAATGCCGAAGTGCCGGATGCTCTCCTGTCGCTCGGTTTCGGTTTTGCCGAAGTCGGAACGCTGACGCCGAAGCCGCAGACCGGCAACCCGAAGCCGCGCATCTTCCGCCTGGAGCGCGACCATGCGGTGATCAACCGCCTCGGCTTCAACAACGAGGGCCACGCCGCAGCCCTTGCCCGGCTCTCGGCACGACGCAACCGCTCCGGCATCGTCGGCGTCAACATCGGCGCCAACAAGGATGCAACAGATCGTATCGCCGACTACGTTGCCGGCATCCGCCGCTTCTATTCCGTCGCGACTTATTTCACCGCCAACATCTCCTCGCCCAACACGCCTGGCCTGCGTGATCTGCAGGCCAAGGAAAGCCTCGATGCGCTTCTCTCGGCTGTGCTGGCCGCCCGTTCGGAAGAGGGGCTGAAGGCGGGCAAGCGCCTGCCGGTCTTCCTGAAGATCGCGCCCGATCTGACCGAGGAGGGCATGGACGACATTGCCGAGGTCGTTGCCGCCCACGATCTCGACGGCCTGATCGTTTCCAACACGACGCTGTCCCGCGATGGCCTGACCGATCCTACCCTTGCGGGCGAGGCGGGTGGCCTCTCCGGCGCCCCATTGTTCGACAAGTCCACCGCCGTGCTTGCCCGCATGCGCAAACGCGTCGGACCCACCCTGCCGATCATCGGCGTCGGTGGTGTCTCCTCGGCGGAAACGGCGGTCGAAAAGATCCGTGCCGGCGCCGACCTCGTGCAGCTCTATTCCTGCATGGTCTATGAGGGCCCAGCCCTGCCGGGGCGCATTATCCGAGGCTTGTCCGGCCTGCTCGACCGCGAGCAGGTCGCGAGCATTCGCGAACTCCGGGATTCAAGGCTCGATCACTGGCTGTCGGTAAAGGTCTGATCGGTCTTCGTCCTCAGCCGCGCCAGCAACAGCAGCCCGCGCAGGGCCAGAAAGACGTTGAGCGCGATCCAGAGCCCATGATTGTCAAACAGCGGGACAAGCACGGCGACGCTGGCGAGATAGCCGGCGAGTGCGAGAAGCATCATGTTGCGCATCTCGGCCGACCAGGTCGCACCGATGAACACGCCATCCATGTGGAAGGCGAGCGCCCCGGTGAGCGCTGTCAGCGCCGCATAGACGAGATAGGTCTCGGCAGCGCTGCGTACGTCACCGGCCGTGGTGATGAAGCCGATGATCGCATCGCCAAAGATCAGGAAGAAGGCGACACTCGCCAGCGCGAGCCCCAATGACCAGATGCCCGTCAGTCGGACGGCGCGCTCGAAAGCTGGCCTCTGGCGCGCTCCAATGGTCTCACCTGTGATCTGCTCCGCGGCGGTTGCCATGCCGTCGAGATAGAAACTCGCGATCATGAAGAAGTTCATCAGCACCGCATTGGCAGCAAGCGTCACGGCACCGAAGCCAGCGCCGATCCGCGTCATGACGGTAAAGGCCGTGATCAGCGAGAAGGTGCGGATCAGGATATCGCGGTTCAGCCGGAACAGCGCCATCAGCTTGGCCCGATCTGTAACCATCGAGACCTGCGGCATGGCAGCCCGACCGTAGCGCCAGAAGACAAAGGCTAAGCCGGCAATCATCGCAACCACTTCCCCGATGACGGTGCCCCAGGCAACGCCGGCAATGCCGAAGCCGAAGGTGATGCCGAGCAGGATCGACATGGCGATGTTGACACCATTGAGCAGGATCTGCAGCGCAAGCCCGACGGAGCCCATTCCCCGTCCGAGCACGAAACCAAGCAGCGTGAAGTTCGTGAGCGTGACAGGCGCTGCAAGAATGCGGATGCCGATATAGCTCGCGGCTGCCGCCTGAACGCCGCCGTCGGCGCCCATCAACGCCGGGCCGAAGCCGACAATGGCCGGAGACGCAACCAGGATGACGAGGCCGAAGCCAACCGACAGGACGATCGAGCGCCAGAAGACGGCGAAGAGTTCCGTGGTCTCGCCGCGTCCCTGCGCCTGCGCCACAAGCGCCGTCGTCGAGGCTCGCAGGAAATTCAGGCTGGCAAAGAGCAGATCGAAGAGTGCCGCCGCGATTGCAAGCCCGGCAAGCTGCGCTGCATCACCACTCCGTCCGACGACGGCGGTATCGGTGAGCCCGAGCAGCGGCGTCGTGACGAAGCCGAGCGTCATAGGGACCGCGATCGCAAGCACGCTGCGATGGCTGACCTCGATGGTCCGGGTGGCGGAAGAAGATGGGCTGTGCATGGATCGCTCCGGTGGGGACCGGAGCGAAGAGGGAATCACTCAGGCCGAAAGCACCATGGCCCAGTAGGGGCGGTTGCCGGAAGCGGAATCCCAGGCCACGGCGACACCGAGCCCGTTGAAATTGCCGAGCATGTTGTCGAGATGCCGCTTGGAATCGATCCAGGCCTGCACGGCGCGTTCGACGCTGTCCTGACCGGCCGCGATGTTTTCGGCAGCGGGCAGGGGCACCGCGTGCCCCTTCATCCGGGCCCCGAAACTGTCGTTGAAGCCGATCAGATGCGACATCTCCCCGGCACGCGCCATGCGCTTGGCCTGGGCGAGGGCCGCCACTTCCGCAGGTTTCCCGCGTGTGAGCGGCGCGAGACCACGCGATTGCCGAAGCGTGTTCACCATCGGTAACGCGGCATCCGTTTCTGCCCGCGACTGGCTCTCATCGGGGTTGAGTATATCGGTGGAACGGCAGCCGGCAATCGCTGGCGTCATTACGCCAGCCGAGATCAGCAGAAGCCGCCGGCGATGCAAGACAGGCTCGATCATGGGACGTCAGTTCCGCGACGCGAAGAGGCGCAGCACAATAAAGGCGGGAATAACGATGGTCGCGCCAATCAGCAGATACTGCCCAACGCGGCCCAGTGCATCAAAGCCTGTATACCAGAGATCGATCAGGAAGAACCGGATGCCATCCAGAAGGTCCATCGGATCAAGCCCGAAGACCGACATGACGAAACCAACGATGAGCGAGACGACGATCAGCTTGACGAGCGTGCGGCCTGGGGTGTCGCCGAGAAATCGATTGAGGCCATCAGCCATGTCTGTCTCCTGTTGTCGTCCGCTGATATGGGCGTGACCGGCCCGCCCTGCAAGCCGGCGAAGCAGCCGCTTGCGATAGGACTTGAGTTTTTTCCGGCGATCGGTCAAGACCGCGCGCCCACTCCATGCCGGACGATATCAGGCTGGAAGGATCGAAGGGATCTCCGATGCACCCCACCCAGTTTTCCTCCGGCGACGTGATCGCCGATCGCCGCGCCGATTATGCCCGCATGCTTGCCGAGAATGGCGAACATGAGGCAGCGGTGGAATTGATGGAGCAGGCGCTGGAACTGGTGCCGGATTGGCCGGCGGGCCTCGTGCGGCTGGCGGATTACGCCGAGAAGGCGAACCAGCCGGAAAAAGCCGTTCCTGCCTTGCAGCGTGTGCTGGAGCTCGATCCGCAGGATATCTTCGGCGCGCGCCTGAAGCTCGCACTGCTCGGTGCCGAAGAGGTGCCGGACCAGCCGCCGTCGCGTTACGTCGAGGCGCTGTTCGACGACTATGCCGATCGCTTCGATACGGCACTTGTAGAACGGCTGGATTACACCGTCCCGGCCAAGCTCGCCCGGCTGATTGCAGACCATGACGACAGGCTGTTCGAACTCGCCATCGATCTCGGCTGCGGGACCGGGCTCTTCGGTGCCGAAATCCGCGATCGGGTGACCCGGCTGGAGGGCTTTGATCTCTCGGTCAACATGCTGGCCAAGGCCGAGGACAAGGGTCTCTATGATGTCCTCGCCAAGGCCGATCTTTCCCTTGATCCGGCGCAATCGGGCCTCTTCGATGAGGGCCTTCCCGAACATCGTGCCGACCTCGTCTCCGCAGCCGATGTGCTGATGTATCTCGGTGATCTCGCCAATGCCTTTGCGCTGGCGGCGCGGCTTGCAAGGCGAGCGGCGCTCTTCGCCTTTTCGGTCGAGGATGCAGGCGAAGGGGAGGGATATCTCTTGGCTCCAAGCCTGCGTTATGCCCATACCGAGCATCATGTCCGACAGCGTCTTGCCGAAAACGGCTTCGAGGTCCTCACTCTAACCCGCACCACCATTCGCATGGATGGCGGAAAACCGGTCTTCGGCATTCTGTTTCTTGCGAGCCGCATAGGCTGAGTCGCAGCTTTCTTGCGAATTGATCCATAGGTCAGCTTTGCTGACCTATCGCCCTTGTTTTCCAGAGGATCTCGGGTAGGATTTCTGTCGGGAGGTTGATGTCTGGAGAGCGAAATGGCGCAGCTCACGAGCATGCTGGGAATCTGGAATTCAAACCCCACCCGCCACACTCCGGCGGAAGATCTGCAGGGCATCGTCGCCGGCAGCCTGATCGCCGCACTCGGCCTTTATTTCCTCGCCCAGGTCGGGCTTCTGACCGGTGGCATGGCCGGCCTCGCCTTTGTGCTCCACTATTGGAGCGGCTGGAGCTTCGGTCTGCTCTTCTTCCTGCTCAATCTGCCCTTCTACATCCTGTCGCTGCGTCGCGTTGGCCTTGATTTCACCATCAAGACCTTTGTCGCCGTCGGCCTCACCTCCTTCCTCGTCGAGATCGAGAGCCGTGTCCTCGTCATCCAGAGCATCGCGCCAGTCTGGGCTGCGGTCCTTGGCGGCCTGCTGCTCGGCTTCGGTCTTCTGGCGCTCTACCGCCACCGCGCCAGCCTCGGCGGCCTCGGCATCCTCGCCGTCTATATCCAGGACCGTTTCGGCATTCGCGCCGGCCTCGTGCAGCTTGCCTTCGACCTCTGCGTCATGGCGCTCGCCTTCGCCGTCGTCAGCCCCTCGGTTGTGATGTACTCGGTGATCGGCGCCGTGGTGCTCAATCTCTTCCTCGCGATCAACCACCGCTCGGACCGGTATATCGCGCTGAGGTGATACCTCTTTCGCCTCTTCTCTTTCCCCGCTTGTCCACTACCTTGGGGCGGTGACGACAGCTGATTCCGCCCTTGCCCTTCTGCCTGTTCCCTTCCTCCGCTGGTTCGGCGAAAAGGGCTGGCAGCCGCGTGACCATCAGCTGGAGCTTCTGGCCCGGGCGAGATCGGGCGAAGAGGGTGGCGAAAGCCTGTTGCTGATCGCCCCGACCGGTGCCGGCAAAACGCTCGCCGGCTTCCTGCCGTCGCTGACCGAACTCACCGAGCGTGGCCGCAAGAAACCGGGCGAGGCATTCACTGGCATCCACACGCTCTACATCTCGCCGCTCAAGGCGCTCGCCGTCGATATCGAGCGCAACCTTATGAAGCCCGTCACCGAGATGGGGCTTCCGATCACCATCGAGAACCGCACCGGCGACACCCCGGCTTCCAAGCGCCAGAGGCAAAAGACCAATCCGCCGGATATCCTGCTCACCACGCCCGAGCAGGTGGCGCTCTTGATTTCGCATTCGGATGCGGCGCGTTTCTTCAAGGACCTGCGTTACGTCATCTTCGACGAACTGCATTCGCTGGTCACCTCGAAACGCGGGCATCTGCTCTCGCTCGGTCTGGCGCGCTTGAGGGAGCTTGCCCTCGGCCTGAGGACCATCGGCCTCTCTGCCACGGTGGCCCAGCCCATGGATCTGCGCCGCTGGCTGGTCGCCCAGCCTGCGGAAGGCGAGGCGGCGGCTGGTCTGATCACGGTCGAGGGCGGCGCGCGACCCAATATCACCATCCTGCAGACCGAGGATCGCATCCCCTGGTCCGGGCATAAGGCGGTGTACGCCATCCCTGAAATCTACAAGGTGCTGAAGGAGTTCCAGACGACGCTCCTTTTCGTCAACACCCGCTCCCAGGCCGAGATGCTCTTCCAGGAACTCTGGACCGTGAATGACGACAACCTGCCGATCGCCCTGCATCACGGCTCGCTCGACGTCTCCCAGCGCCGCAAGGTTGAGGCCGCCATGGCTGAAAACCGGCTCCGCGCGGTCGTTGCCACCTCGACGCTGGATCTCGGCATCGACTGGGGCGATGTCGATCTCGTCATCCATGTCGGTGCACCCAAGGGCGCCTCGCGCCTTGCCCAGCGCATCGGCCGCGCCAACCACCGCATGGACGAGCCTTCGCGCGCAATCCTGGTGCCGGCCAACCGCTTCGAGGTCATGGAGTGCCAGGCCGCCCTCGATGCCAACTATATCGGCGCCCAGGATACGCCCCCTGTCGGAGAAGGCTCGCTTGATGTGCTGGCCCAGCATGTTCTTGGCATGGCCTGCGCCGATGCCTTCGACGAGGAGGAGTTGTTCCGCGAGGTGACGACGGCGCTGCCCTATGCCGCCCTGCCGCGCGAGACCTTTGCCCGCATCGTCGATTTCGTGGCGACCGGCGGATATGCGCTTCGAACCTACGAGCGTTACGCCCGTATCCGCCGCCGCAAGGACGGGCTATGGCGCGTCTCCAATCCGCAGGTCGCCCAGCAATATCGCCTGAACCTCGGCACCATCGTCGAGATGCCGATGCTGAATGTGCGGCTGGTCAAACACAACCATCTCGGCTCCATCGGTCGCGGCGGCATGACGCTCGGCAAGGTCGAGGAATATTTCTTCGAACAGCTGACTCAGGGCGATACCTTCCTGTTCGCCGGCAAGGTGCTGCGCTTCGAGGGCATTCGGGACAACGAATGTCTGGTCTCCAACGCCTTTTCGATGGACCCGAAGATCCCGGCCTATGCCGGCGGCAAGTTTCCGCTCTCGACCTATCTCGCCGACCAGGTGCGCGCCATGCTCGACGATCCAGATCGCCGCACGGGCCTGCCTGACCAGGTGCGCGACTGGCTGTCCCTGCAGGCGGAGAAGTCGGTTCTGCCCAAGCGCCAAGATCTGCTGATAGAGACCTTCCCGCGCGGCGAGCGCTTTTACATGGTGATCTACGCCTTCGAGGGAAGGCTGGCGCACCAGACGCTCGGCATGCTGCTCACTCGCCGCCTGGAGCGCATGCGCGCCAAGCCGCTGGGCTTCGTCGCGACCGATTATGCACTCGCCATCTGGGGCCTCGAGGACATGGGCTCGCTGATCGCGCGCGGCGCCTTGAGCCTCGCCGAGCTCTTCGATCAGGACATGCTGGGTGACGATCTCGAAACCTGGCTTGACGAGAGCTTCATGCTGAAGCGCACCTTCCGCAACTGCGCTGTTATCGCCGGCCTGATCGAACAGCGTCATCCGGGCAAGGAAAAGTCAGGTCGGCAGGTCACAGTCTCTTCCGACCTGATCTACGACGTGCTGCGTAGCCACGAACCCGATCATATCCTCATGCAGGCGACGCGACAGGATGCCGCCGCCGGACTTTTGGACATTGCCCGGCTTGCCGATATGCTGGAGCGAATCAAGGGCCACATCCTGCACAAGCGCCTGACGCAGATCTCTCCGCTTGCGGTTCCGGTCATGCTGGAGATCGGCAAGGAGCCGGTGTCGGGAGAGGCGCAGGAACATGTGCTCTCGATGGCGGCAGAGGATCTGATCGCCGAGGCCATGGCGTGAGGGTCTAAGAGCGGTTAAGACACCTGCGCATCGCGGAAGACGACATGACGGGTATGACGGCAAGGCGCCTCGCGCCAACAGAAACAGTGGAGACGACGACCGAAATCGCGGTTTCGGGTGTCGCAGCCGTCTGCGATCTGACCGGTGCCCTGTACCTGCCAGATCATCGCACGCTTGTGGTCTCAGACCTGCATCTCGAAAAGGGCGCAGCCTTCGCAAGGCGCGGGCAGCTGCTGCCGCCCTATGACACGCTGGCAACGCTGCGCCTCTTGGAAGGGGTGGTCGCGCGTTATGAGCCGGCGACCATCGTCAGCCTCGGCGATAACTTCCACGACCGCGTCGGCTCGGCCCTGATGCCCCCGGTCTTCCGCGAGATGATCCATGGTCTGGCCGCCGGACGCGATGTTGTCTGGATCAACGGCAACCACGATCCGGATGGCACGACGGATCTGCCGGGCCATTCGATGGATGAGTTCACGCTGGCCGGTCTTACCTTCCGCCACGAGCCGTCCCTGGCGCATGGCAAGGGCGAAATCGCCGGCCACCTCCATCCGTCGGCGACTGTCCGCCGCCGGGAAAAATCCGTCCGTCGCCCCTGCTTCGCGACCGACGGCCTGCGTCTGGTCATGCCATCCTTCGGCGTAACAACAGGTGGCCTTGACCTTCGCCACAAGGCTTTTACCGGCCTCTTTGCCCGTGCCGACCTGATCGCGCATCTTCTGGGGCGCGACCGGATCTATTCGGTGCGCTACGGGAACCTGCTGGGCTGATCCCGTCAGTCCTTGCGGAAGATCAAGCTAGCCGCCCAACCCGTGATCAGGGCCAGCAGAACGGCAAACGTGCCATAGGCGAGCGGCTGTTCATGGGCGGCCTCGGTGATGGCTTCTTCCAGACCTGTCTTGATAACCCGCAGCGGGAGCTCTTTCGACGCGATGAATTCGCCGGATTTGAACAAATGGGCGTGCACTGTGTGCACCCCGTTCGGGATATTGGCCGGCAGCCGGAGCGTTGCCTGAAAGAGGCTGGATGACACAAAACGCACGCCGCCCGTATCGCGCTGATAGAGACCGCGATTCTGCTTCAGCCGTCGAAACGCATCGCGGAACTCACTGAGGTTGACGGCATTGCTGATGAAGCCGGTCGGCGTCAGTGCCAGGTGATCGATGCCGATGCCGAGCGAGGTCAGGAGATCATCCTCGGCGATTTCCTCCACCGGGCGTGTGCTGGCCAGCGAATAGGAAATCGGCATCTGTTCGAACGTCAGCGAGGTGCGGTTGACCCAGATCCCGAACAGCCGTTCCTTGCGGCGAACGGTCGTCCAGTCCCGCGGTCCTTCCAGTGTCACGACGACATCGTATTGCCCGATGGCTAGCAGCAGCTGATCGGTGTTCGTGAGGGCGCCGAAGACCGTCAGATCGGCGCCGGAGAAATCAGAGGTGATCGCGATCTCGCTGGTCGAGATGCCGATTTCAAGGCCTTCCCGCTCCGCCAGCTGCGTGGCGAGCGGATCCTGTGCCGCAACCGGGTACGACAGCACCGCGACAAGAGAAAGGGCGAGAAGGAGAAGCCTTGCGCTCATCTCAGCCCCCGATCGCCAGCGAGTAGATGTCGGCGGGGGTTACCACCAGCTCGATTGCCAGACGCACGCCCACAGCGAGAACCAGGAGGCCTAAGAGCGCGCGCAACTGCTCGCCGCGCAGCTTCTGGCCAACCCTTACGCCATATTGCGCGCCGATCACGCCTGCCACCATCAGGATGAAGGCGAGCACGATATCGACGGAATAGTTGGTCGCCGCCTGCACGATCGTAGTGTAGGCCGTGGTGAATATGATCTGGAAGAGCGAGGTTCCGACGACCACATTGGTCGGGATCCGGAGCAGATAGATCATGGCGGGAACCATGATGAAGCCGCCGCCGACACCCATGACCGAGGTCAGGATGCCGATGCCGAAGCCGAGCGCCAGGATCGGGATCACGCTCAGATAGATCTTCGACTTCTTGAAGCGCATCTTGAAGGGCAGGCGATGCACCCAGTTGTGCTGGCCGGGCCGCTTCAGGGGCGCCGGTTCGTTGCGCGCCGCGCGGCGCAGCGCCCGCAGGCTCTCCGCCAGCATCAGTCCGCCAACGGTGCCGAGAAAGATCACGTAAAGCAGCGAAATGATGAGGTCGAGCTGGCCCTGCCTCCGTAGCCAGGAAAAGATGTAGACACCCAGGGTCGCCCCGACGAGACCGCCGATCAGCAGGACCGATCCCAGCTTCACATCAAGCGTTCCGCGCCGAAAGTGCGAGATCGCACCGGATACCGAGGAGGCGACCACCTGGTTGGCACCGGTCGCCACAGCCACCACTGGCGGGATGTTGTAGAAGATCAGGAGCGGCGTAATCAGAAATCCGCCGCCCACACCAAACATGCCCGAGAGAAAGCCGACAGCCGCGCCCATTCCGAGAATGATAAACACATTGACCGACATTTCGGCGATCGGCAGATAGATCGTCACGTCAGGACCTCAAATGCGGACAGCCGCGCAGCCTTGCGCGGTCACGTCAGGGTGTGAAACCCTTGGATCTCTCTCATGCTGGGCGGCTGCAAGTCCTTGATCGGACTTGCTAGCCTTCGAATTCTTTCTTGCGCCTCATGGGCAATCAAGTCAATTCGAGAGCCCGTCATAGACCCTCATTCAAGGTGTTTTATGACAGTCGCATCATTTGTTGCGTGCGAGCAGTTCGGTCACCAATTTGTCCGTCACCTGACCCGTCGGCTGCTCGCCGATCGAGGTCTGGAAGGCCTTGATGGCCGCCACGGTCTTGGCGCCCATAACACCATCAGGCGTGCCGGCATCAAAGCCGTTCTTGTTGAGGATCGCCTGGATGTTGCGGATCGCCTTCTTCATGTCGACGCTGGCCGTTTTCAGGCCCTTGCCCGCCCATTCGTCCGGCGTATTGGCGGAATTGGCGTCTGGGTTCATTTCTTTCGGTTGCCAGACATCGACTTCGGTGCGGGCGCGCTCAAGCTGCTCCGGTTTCAGGGCATTGGCCACTTCGTCGCGCTTTTGAGCGGCATCCGTATCGCCACCCTTCGCCGCGATAGCAAACCACTTATAGGAGGCAATGAGATCCTGGGCTGTTCCATTTCCACGGGCGCTCAGGATCGCCAGATTGAACTGGCTGTCGGAGACGCCGAATTCAGAGGCCTTGGTGAACCACTCGACCGCCTTGGCATAGTCTTGCGCGCCATCCTTGCCGGAAGCGTAGATGACGGCGAGATTGTGCATCGCGCTGGCATTGCCGGCATTGGCGGCCATCTCGTAGTAGCGCTTGGCTTCAGCGATGTCGGGCGCGACGCCCGTTCCCTTCTCAAGGAAATTAGCAAGCCTGTATTGCGCAACCGCAAAGCCTCTGTCGGCAGACAGACGGTACCATTTGGCGGCTTCGGCAAAGTCGTTTGGTACGCCACGACCTTCGGTGTAGCGTGCGCCGATTTCAAAGAGGGCCAGCGGATCGCCGTTCTTTGCCGCGATGGACAGTGAAGGCGGAGTGATCTCGGCCGGGACCACGATCTCTGCCGCAGGGGCTGCCGGTGCCGCCGGCGCGATCTCCTGCGCAACGACGACATTCTGACCAGAAACATTTGCCGGAGTTTCAAGCGTCTGGGCAGGCGCCGTCTCTGCCGGTGCCATAAGGGCGCTGACCGGGGCCGCGTCTCCGGCTTGAACGGGGGCTGCCGGTGCCTGTGCAACAGCAAGATTATCAGGCGTTTCGGCAGGGGCCTCGGTTTCCACGACGTCGCCCATGACCGGCGCAGCCGCTTGGCCATCCGTCGCTGCCATGCCGGTTTCGGCTGCCGGTGCCTGATCAAGGGCCTCGCTGGTTTCTTCCGGTGCAGTCTCTTCGATAACAGCCGGTGCCTCGCTGCGGGTCAGCGTGTTGACCAGCGGCATGGCCATGGCAACGAGAAGCACGGCGCCGACGGCCATCAGGATCGGGCGACGATAGCGCGCGAAGAGCGAAGGCTCTCCGCTCTTCGCCTTGGCCTTTACGCCGGCCATGGTCTTGTTGCCGGCCGGAGCGGCCTTCTGTGCACGATCCATTTCCATGGCTGCAGCCTGTGCGGCGCGACGGGCAGCGGCGATGTAGTCGGTCCGGTCACCCGTATCGGCAGCGCTGGCATTTGCACTTTTGGCGGACTGCTGGCTGGCGCGGACCCGCTCCAGGATCTTGCGTACATCCGGTGCGCCTGAACCGGGTTCAAGCAGCTCGTTTGCATCATCGGGAGGCAGGACATCGACAGGATCGATCGACGGCGAGGGAGCCAGGGCCTGACGGGGCTCGGTATTTCCCTTCTGTGCCTTCTTGCCTGGCATCAGCTTCTTGCTCAGGCCGGCGAGCAGGCTCGGTTTGGCAACCTTCTTCTCGCGCGCCGCATCGATGACCGGCAGGGCGGTCATTGTCTGGGCGAAATCGTCGGCCGCCTGAAGCAGTTCCTGGTCGATCGGATGGCCTGCTTCGGCCACAGGTCCTGCGGTCATGCGCGGAGCCTGGTGGGGCTGCGTCGCCGCTTCCGGCGCGCGTGGTGCCGGTGCCGAAGCGATCGGCGCCTGAGCAAAGAGCGGTGCAGATGGCGCCTGCGGAACGCTGTGCTGCAATTCGTCGAGCCGGCCTGCGATCTGGACGAGCGTATCATGCAGCGCTTCAAAGGTGCGGTGCGTGCGCTCTTCCGAATGACGGGTATAGTCTTCGAGTTGCTTCAGGTGATCCGACAGTGCCGAAAGGGCCGAGATATCTGCCGAGGCCGCAGGACTACCCGCTGGGAAACGCTGGGCGAAATTGGCCATGACAGTCTCGGCAGCCTGGCGGGCAGCCTCGATGATGTATTCGTCGCTCGTCGCGACATAATCCTCCAGCGCCGAAATGCGGCCAGAGACTTCAGGATTGGTCGGCGAAGGCTGACTGATCAGCGCGGAGAGATGGGCGATCTGATCTTCGAGACCCTTCAAGCTCGCGCTTTCACCAACAGGTGCTGCGGAACCAGTTTCTTCCAAACGATCGACGACGGCATTCAACCTGTTTTCCAGATTGCGCAGGGCGCTGTCATCGATGACAGCAACAGGCTGCGGTGCATCAAGGTCTTCAATCCGACGCGCCAGAATGTCGAGACGGTTTGCCAGCCGGTCGCTGACCACCCCGCCATCCAGCGCATCGATTTTGCGCGAGATATCGGCGAGATAACCGGTCAGCTCCGGCGCAGGTGCCGGGCGCTGCACGTTCTCAAGCATGTAGGAGAGTTGCTCGAGGCGCTCTTCAAGGCGAGTGGCGCTCTGTTCGGCAGAGAGCTGCTCGATACGAGCGGTGAGCAATTCCAGCCGTTCCGCCATTTCGATCGAGGCATCCTGCTGCGGCATCCGTCGCTCGGCGAGAGATTCGATCTGCCGCGCGAGGCCGGAAAGGCGCTCCTCAAGCCTATGGAACGTTGCCGGATCATTGCCGGGGCCGCTATTGCGACCGCCCGCAGCAATCGCACGAGTGATCTCGTCGAGCCGCATGTCGAGCGAGCTGAACTGCTCCATCAACAGACGCTCGCTGGGATCGAAATGCGCACCGATGTGTTCGAGGGCAGAGGCCACCGTCACCAGCTTGTCTTCAAGCGCCCGGATGGTGCGCGTATCGCCCATGCCGCCGAGCTGCGAGCGAATATCGTCCAGACGATCAGCGATACGGATGATCTCGTCGCGCATGGCGCCGGTATCGAGGCCATCGAGGCGACCTTCCACGTCTTCCCAGCGGCGCTCCATCCGGCGCACCGAATCCTCGCGCGCAAGGCCGTCCATCAGCGAGCGCAACTCGTTGAAGTCCTGGCGCAGCCCGTCAGTGCCGGGAGCCTTGATGCCTTCAAGCCGCTGGATGCTTTCGGCCAGACGAGCGATGTCCTGGCGCATATCGTCTTGCGGACGCTTCTCCTCAGCGAGCTGGCGAATCGAGCGCATTTCGTTGCGCAAGCCGGAAATCTCGCGCGAGAGGCTTTCACCGATGTCCTGCTTCAACTCGCGTTTAAGGCTGTTCAGGGCCTCGGTGAAGTCGAGACCGGTGCGGGCGGGGGGTGTTGCCGGCGCTTTAGCGCGAGCGGCATAAGCCGGCTGCGGTTCGACATAAGAGGATGGCGGTTGACGTAGGGGCGCGCGCACCGGGGCTTCGTCGCTACGGCTGTAGAGGCTCCGCTGATTGCCGCGCGCACGATTTTCTTCCAAGGCCCGCTGGCGCTGGCGGATTTCGGCCAGTGGATCCGGCCGTGCATCACGCGCTTCACGCCCATCGCGTTCGCTGCGCGGCAGGTCTTCGGCACGACGGCCGGGCAGGGGGCGCGAGACCGGCTCGTCCGCTCCACGGCTGCGGCTGACCTGGTGCCCGATCAACCCTTCGATACGCGCCTCAAGCCCCTCGATGGTACGGCTCAACGCATCCAGGGAGGATGGGCTGCCGGGCCGTTGGGTCTGGGATCGCGATCCGTTCATGGTTCTGCTCGCCTTGATGATGCCGGACGACGTCTTCATCCGTATAGGTTCAGGTGCTCCACTGCAGCTTCGAGCGGGGTGCCTTCCGTTGCGGCAGGCAAGCAGTTCGGAATCGCGGATGGATCACCAGCTTTCGAACGCAACCTTTCATGAAACATGGTAAACAAGCCGTTAAGCTTCGCCGAAAATTAATGAATCCGCAGGGCTGTCTTTCGGCGTCACGCCCCGCGCAAGTACCCTTCGTTAGAAGCTCTGAATGGAAGAGGAGCAGGCCATCGGCCCTGCAAAAATGCCGCGGCAACAAACTTTGACGTTTACGCGCACGTCAATTATTTGTATAAGCCAGAACAGCCCGATCCGTCGGAACCGAAGTCTTTGGAGGAAGATGACCGATGCCTGTCTACAAGGCCCCCGTAAACGACACGCTTTTCATTCTCAACGACGTCCTTGGTCTCGAGCGGTACAACAATCTGCCGGGCTTTGAAGACGCGACCCCCGACATGATCGAGGCAATCGTCGGCGAGGCGGCCAAGCTTGCGGAAGAGCAGCTTTTCCCGCTTAACCTGTCCGGCGACCAGGAAGGCTGCGTTCGCTCAGACGACGGTTCGGTCAAGACGCCGAAGGGTTTTAAGGAAGCTTACGACGCCTACTGTCAGGGCGGCTGGCTGGGTCTCGCGGTGCCGGCGGAGTATGGCGGTCAGGGCCTGCCCTATACGCTGCATTCGGCCGTTGGCGAATACATGTCGTCCGCCAACATGGCGCTGATGATGTATCCTGGCCTGACCCAGGGCGCGATCGCTGCGATCCTGGAACACGGCTCCGACGAGCAGAAGCAGAAATACCTGCCGAAGATGGTCGAGGGTATCTGGACCGGCACCATGAACCTGACGGAGCCGCATTGCGGCACCGATCTCGGCCTGCTGCGCACCAAGGCTGTTCCGAACGGCGACGGTTCCTACAAGATTTCCGGCCAGAAGATCTTCATCTCGGCCGGCGAACATGACATGTCGGACAACATCATCCATCTCGTGCTCGCCCGCATCGAAGGGGCGCCCGAAGGTACCAAGGGCATCTCGCTCTTCATCGTGCCGAAGTTCATGGTCGGGGACGATGGCTCCGTCGGTGCACGCAACACTGTTTCCTGCGGTGCGATCGAGCACAAGATGGGCATCCACGGCAACGCTACCTGCGTGATGAACTATGACGAGGCGACCGGCTATCTGATCGGTGCCGAGAACAAGGGCCTGGCGGCCATGTTCGTCATGATGAACGAGGCCCGCCTCGGCGTCGGCCTCCAGGGCCTGTCGATCTCCGAAATCGCCTATCAGAACGCCGCCAACTACGCTCGCGAGCGCATCCAGGGACGCTCTCTCTCAGGCGTCAAGGCGCCGGACAAGAAGGCTGACCCGATCATCGTCCACCCGGACATTCGTCGTGTCCTGCTGACCATCAAGGCGTTCAACGAAGCTGGCCGCGCCTTCACCCTCTGGACTGCGCTGAAGTCCGATATAGCCCACCGTTCGGGCGATGCCGCCGAAAAGCAGCTCGCCGACGACGTGCTCGGCCTGATGACGCCGATCCTCAAGGGTGTCCTGACCGACAAGGGCTTTGATCACGCAGTGATGGCCCAGCAGGTCTATGGCGGCCACGGCTATATCGAAGAATGGGGCATGAGCCAGTATGTCCGCGATGCCCGCATCGCGATGATCTACGAAGGCGCCAACGGCATCCAGGCGCTAGACCTCGTCGGCCGCAAGCTCGGTCTCAACGGCGGTCGTGCCGTGATGGCGCTGTTCAAGGAAATCGGTGATTTCTGCGAAGAACATCGCACTGACGAGCAGATGGCCTTCTTCACCAAGGGTCTGAAGAAGGGCCTCAACGACCTGCAGGCCTCGACCATGTGGTTCATGCAGAACGCGATGGCCAAGCCCGACAATGCCGGTGCCGGCTCGACCGACTACATGCACCTCTTCGGCCTTGTTGTACTCGGCTACATGTGGGCGAAGATGGCCAAGGCTGCCAACGCCAATCTGGAAGCCGGTTCGGGTGACGCCGACTACTACAAGAACAAGCTGCTCACCGGCCGCTTCTACATGGAAAAGGTCATGCCGGAGACGGCCCTGCGCAAGGCCCGCATCGAAACCGGTGCGGACAGCCTGATGGAAATGGTCGCAGAAGCGTTTTAAGTTCTGCCCCTCACCCTGACCCTCTCCCCGCACGCGGGGAGAGGGGAAGCCGCCGCTGCGGCGAAGGGTAACGGCTCACGCGGCCGTGGAGGGCTCCTCCTTCTCCCCGCCTGCGGGGAGAAGGTGCCGGCAGGCGGATGAGGGGCATTGCCCCATTCAGTTCAAGGCGCCCCCGTGCGCCCAAGGGAGAGAGACAATGACTGAAGTCTTCATTTATGACCACGTGCGCACGCCCCGCGGGCGCGGCAAGAAGGACGGTTCGCTGCACGAAGTGCCGACACCCCGGCTGGCCGCCAAGACGCTGGAAGCGCTCCGCGACCGCAATGGCTTGGATACCTCGACCGTCGACGACATCATCTTCGGCTGTGTCGACCCGGTCATGGAAGCCGGCGCCGTGATCCCGAAGGCTGCGGCCTTCGAAGCCGGCTACGACTTCAAGGCGCCGGGCATGCAGATCTCACGCTTCTGCGCCTCGGGCCTCGATGCGATCAACCTCGCCGCCGGCAAGGTCAAGGCTGGTTCCGACGACATTGTCATTGCCGGCGGCGTCGAAAGCATGTCCCGCGTGGGCATGGGCATGTCTGGCGGCGCCTGGTACATGGACCCCTCGGTCAACTTCCCGGGCTATTTCATGCCGCAGGGCGTTTCCGCCGACCTGATCGCCACCAAGTATGGCTTCACCCGTGACGACGTCGACGCCTATGCCGTCGAAAGCCAGAAGCGCGCCGCCGCCTCCTGGGCTGCCGGCAACTTCGCCAAGTCGGTTATCCCGGTAAAGGACGGCAACGGCCTCGTCATCCTCGACCGCGACGAACACATGCGTCCCGGCACCGACATGCAGTCGCTGGCAAGCCTCCAGGCATCCTTCCAGATGCCGGGCGAAATGGGCGGCTTCGAAGCCGTCGCCATCCAGGCGCATCCGGAAATCGAGCGCATCACCTATGTCCACCATGCAGGCAACTCGTCTGGCATCGTCGACGGAGCTGCCGCTGTTCTCGTCGGCTCGAAGGCCGGAGGTGAGGCCATGGGCCTCAAGCCCCGCGCCCGCATTCGCGCCTTCACCAATATCGGCTCCGATCCGGCCCTTATGCTGACAGGCCCTGTTGACGTGACCGAGAAGCTCTTGAAGCGCACCGGCATGAAGATCTCCGACTTCGACCTTTTCGAACTGAACGAAGCCTTCGCCGCCGTTGTCCTGCGTTTCATGCAGCATTTCGAGGTCGACCATTCGAAGATGAACGTCGCCGGCGGCGCGATTGCCATGGGCCATCCTCTCGGTGCCACGGGTGCCATGATCCTCGGCACGGTTCTCGACGAACTGGAACGCCGCGATCTGAACACCGCGCTGGTCACGCTCTGCATTGGTGCAGGCATGGGCACGGCCACGGTGATCGAGCGCGTTTGAGGAGCGCACCATGGCCGGTCACCACAACGAGACCAAACGGCACTTTGAGCTGAGAAAGATCGAAGGCGACATGAAAGAGGCCGCCGAGAAGGGGCCTCCGATCCTTGCCAAGAAGGATGTCCTTTCGAACCGCATCACCTTTTGGCTCAGTGTTGTCATTCTCGGACTTCTGGTGACCTGGCTGTGTTTCGTTCTCGGCGTCTTCTGAGCGACAAAAGATTTCAGGGAAGAGGAATCCCATCATGACCTACAAGAACTTCACCATCGAGACCGACGCAGACGGCATCGCTCTCGTCACCTGGGACATGCCTGACAAGTCGATGAACGTCTTCACTGTCGAAGTGATGGACGAGATCGAGAAGATCGTCGACCAGACCTGCGCCGACGATGGCGTCAAGGGCGTCGTCTTCACCTCCGGCAAGTCGTCCTTCTCCGGCGGTGCCGATCTCACCATGATCAAGGGCATGTTCTCCATGCTCGAAGAGGAAAAGGCCAAGGACCCGGACGGCGCCGTCAAGAAGCTCTTTGACGCCGCCGGTAGGATGACCTGGCTCTGGCGCAAGATCGAGACCTGTGGCAAGCCGTGGGTCTCAGCGATCAACGGCACCTGCATGGGTGGCGCGACCGAACTGTCGCTCGCCTGCCATGGCCGCGTTGCCTCGAACGCCAAGTCGGTCAAGATCGGCCTGCCGGAAGTCAAAGTCGGGATCTTCCCAGGCGCCGGCGGCACGCAGCGCGTTGCCCGTCTTGCCAACACGCAGGATGCCCTGCAGATGATGACCACGGGCCAGACGCTGTCGGCCGCCCGCGCCAAGGCGATGAACCTCGTGCACCAGGTCGTAGAACCGGGTGAACTGATCAACGCTGCGAAACAGATGATCAAGGATGGTCTGAAGCCGGTCGCCCCCTGGGACGAAAAGGGCTTCAAGGTTCCCGGCGGCGGCATCTGGACACCGGCGGCAGCCCAGCTCTGGCCGGCCGCTTCCGCCATCCTGCGCCGCGAAACCGCCGGCAATTATCCGGCAGCGCTCGCTATCCTGAAGAGCGTCTATGAAGGCCTGCAGGTACCCTTCGATACGGGCCTGAAGATCGAACAGCGTTACTTCACCGAGATCGTCCAGACCACCGAAGCCTATTCGATGATCCGCTCGCTCTTCGTCTCGATGCAGGAGCTGAACAAGGGTGCCCGTCGCCCGGCCGGTCAGCCGAAGTCCGAGATCAAGAAGGTCGGCGTCGTCGGCGCCGGTTTCATGGGCGCGTCGATCGCCTATGTGACCGCCGCAGCCGGCATCAATGTCGTGCTGATCGACCGTGACATGGAGGCTGCCGGCAAGGGCAAGACCCATTCCGAGGGCCTGGTTGCTGGCGCTGTCGGTAAGGGAAAGCTGACCAAAGACGACGGCGACAAGCTGCTCGCCCTGATCACGCCGTCCGATGACTACGGCACGCTCGCCGATGCCGATCTCGTCATCGAGGCCGTCTTCGAAGACCGCGACGTCAAGAAGGCCGTCATCGAAAAGGTTGAGGCCGTGCTGCCGGAAGGCGCGATCTTTGCCTCCAACACCTCGACCCTGCCGATCACGGGCTTGGCCGGGAACTCCAAGCGTCCGGTCGATTTCATCGGCATCCACTTCTTCTCGCCGGTTGAGAAGATGATGCTGACGGAAGTCATTCTCGGTAAGCAGACCGGCGACAAGGCGCTGGCGGTGGCACTCGACTATGTCGCTGCGATCAAGAAGACCCCGATCGTCGTCAACGACACCCGTGGCTTCTTCGTCAATCGCTGCGTCCTGCGCTACATGGCCGAGAGCTACAACATGCTCATCGAAGGCGTGCCGCCGGTGATGATCGAAAATGCCGCGAAATTCGCCGGCATGCCGGTCGGGCCGCTGGCGCTGAACGACGAAGTGGCGATCGACCTCTCCTACAAGATCCTGAAGGCGACCGTCGCCGATCTCGGCGAAAAGGCCGTCGACCCGCGCCATATGGAGCTGGTTGCCCGCATGGTCGAAAAGGAAGAGCGCTTCGGCCGCAAGAACGGCAAGGGCTTCTACGACTATCCAGCCAAGCCCGCGAAGAAGCATGTCTGGCCGGGCCTGAAGGATCTCTATCCGCAGCAGAAGCCTGATGACGTCAACGTCAAGACGTTGCAGGAACGCTTCCTGACGACCATCGCACTGGAAGCCGCCCGCACCGTGGAGGAAGGCATCGTCACCGACCCGCGCGAGGCCGATGTCGGCTCGATCCTCGGTTTCGGCTTTGCGCCTTACACCGGCGGCGCCCTGTCCTATATCGACGGCATGGGTGTGAAGAACTTCGTAAGCCTCTGCGAACGCCTCGCGACGGAGTACGGCGCGCACTTCACCCCGACGCCGCTGCTCAAGGACATGGCCGCCAAGGGTGAAACCTTCTACAGCCGCTTCGACCCCTACGGTGAAGCTGCGAAGGCTGCCTGAGGCAAGTCTCTATTTGAACTGCAAAAGGCGGCTCTCGGGCCGCCTTTTCTCTTTCCGGCTTTGGGTGACGCCTCAGTTCGTCAGATCATAGGAACGCCGCAGTCCCTGAGCGTCGAGCCATGCGATCACCGCCTCTGGTTCGTCCGTCTGGATGATCGTCACGCCGCGCTCGACGTAGAAACCCCAGACATCCTCGGGACGTCCGGTTGAGAGCGCCAGATAGTCGCCGCGCCCGCCTGATACCATGCCCTCCGGGCGATCGGTGATCGGATAGGTGTTGATCCACAGATGGGCGTTGTTGCGGATGGCAACCGCACGAGCTAGCGGCGAGAGCAGGGGGCCGCCATCCGTCGTGACGGGCTTTGATGCATCCCGATACCAGTGCACGAGTTCCGCCGCCGGTGCGCTAAGCGCCGATTGCGTGCGGTCGATGAAGGCCGGTTCCGTTACGGCGTCGTCCGCCAGTATCGGCATGAAGGCGATGTCGGGGCCTATGGCGCGGCGGATATCCCGGGCAAGCTGCAGCCGCTCGGCGTTCCAGACCGCGAGCTTGAGCAAGACGCCATCCGGCATGCCAAGGCTGCGTGCGAGATCGGCGACTTCGACCAGAGCCTCGGGCTCGAGCTTGTTGTCGATGTTGATCAGGATGCGGCCGCGCGCATGCAGCATCGCCTCGTCAAGCGTGAAGACATGCTCGTCTGTCAGGCGACGGTCACCCTCCACGATGAGCTGGCAGGTTCGTAGTTCCGCGAGCGTATGATCAGCCACCTTGCCGCGACAGGTCGTGGTCCGGTCCAGCGTCTCGTCATGCATGATGACAAGCACGCCGTCCCTGGAACGTCGAACATCGAGCTCGACCATCTCCACGCCAATCGACACGGCATGATCGATGGCTGCAAAGGAGTTTTCGGCGCGTACCGTGACACCCTCTTTCTTCCAACCGGCGCGATGGGCCACGACCATGACATGGTCGCGGTTGAGATTGGCATGTGCCAGACGCTCATGAATGAGGGCCGCCCGGTTCGATGGCGGAATGGGTGCAAGGCTCGCGGCTCCCGTAACGAGGGAGAGCAGGAGCCCGAGGACGAGAACGGCGAGACGCATGAGCAGGGCTCCGATCTTCAGTGTCGTTCCCGCCGCAATAGGTGCGTCGCGTGAAGCCGCCGTGACGGTTTTCTGAAGCCTCTGTGACATCGACTCATGGAACAGTCGCGGACCGATGCCGTTCAAAGGGGGCGCTATGGACAGAATGGGAGATGCACATGACGACTGCGACCGGCATACCGGAGGGCCTGAAAGCCATCGACGTCGAGCTACCCGTCAACGCGGTCCTGCATTTGTGGCTGAAGGCTATAACTCCGGACGAGCCGGGTGCCGTCTCCCTTTATAGTGCCAACGGAAAGTTCGGTGAGGTCCAGGCGATCAATGCCGAGGAGAACTCTTTCCGGATATACCACGTCTTTGGCGGCGGGACGGTCACGCTCGCTTACGACACGACCGTCACCTCGCTCTCGGTCGGCTACTGGTTCACGCCCTCAGACGTCTTGGAAACCGGTATCACTGTGATCCATACGAACCCCGCCAATGAGCCCCCGGATCTGCCCGATAGCTATCACTTCCGTCCGCCCTTCGGCTGGATGAACGACCCCAACGGCTTTGGCCGCTTTGGGGGGCGCCCGCATCTCTTCTACCAGCACTATTCCCATGGCCGGATCTGGAACAACATGCATTGGGGCCATGCCGTCTCCTCCGACTACCTGCGCTGGCGCCATCTGCCGGTGTTTCTCTTCCCATCCGAAGAACTGACGGTGAGGCCCGACAAGCGCGGCGGTGCCTTCTCGGGATCTGCGATCGCCCGCACCGATGGCCCGGGCATCCGCGTCTTCTTCACCGAGAAGATCGCCGATCGCATCCCCGAACAGGAGATCCAGCTGACCGCAACCTCGACAGATCTCTTCAGCGCCGGTGCTGCCGAAGTCTTTCTGCCTCGCAGGCCAGACGGAGAGGGGCTGACCTTCGATTTCCGCGATCCCTACGTCTTCAGAGGCCCGGACGGGCTTTGGAAGATGCTGCTCGGCAGTCAGAGCGATGAAGGGGGCGTCGTGCTGCTTTACGAAACCGAGGACAATACGGCTGCCGGCGGCTGGACATATGTCGGCAAGCTCTACACGGAGGCGCGCTATCAAACTTCCGCGCTCGAATGCCCCTGCCTCCTGCCCCTTGATGGGGACCACCGCGATCCCTCGACCCGTTGGGCACTTATCTATGGCCTCATGAACGGCGAGGACAAGGAAACCGGTCGGCGAAACCTGACGATGGTCGATATCGGCTGGTTCGATGGCCGGAATTTTGCCAAAGCCTTCGGTCGCGAGCTCGATTTTGGCACCGACAACTATGCCTTCCAGGCCTTCGTGGACGGCGGTACACCGGTTGGTATTGGTTGGCTCGGCAATTGGGCCGATACCGGTCCGAGCATCGATTTCCCCTCCGCCATGACACTGCCGCGCACCCTAGTGCTGGAAGGCGATACCTTGCTCACCCCGCCAATCGGCGCAGCGGAAAGCCTGCGTGCCCGCATGCTGGACCGCACCCGTCTCGCAATGGGAGAGCGGGTCTTTCTGCCGAACGGCGCAGCAGAAATCATTTTCGAACTTAAGGAGCCCGGTGGCGCATTTCGGCTGGAGTTTGACCACCCGGATGTTCGCCTCGCAGTGACACAGCATGAAGAGGGCCTCGAGATCCTTCACGCCTATCTCGACAGACCTGAAGAGCCGCCAGGACCACGGTATCTGGCCAAGGCTGCGGCAGCTCGCAGCATAAGGGTTTTCCTGGACTATGGGTCGCTGGAAGTTTTTGCCGATGGAGGAAGGCTTGCCGGCACCAAGCGCATCGCTGGCTTTGAGCCTATTCGTTCCGTAAGGCTGATCGCCGAGCCTGGCGTCGTCAGCAACGCCACAATCTGGTGCCTGAGGTTCTGAGCTTTCGCCGAAATTCATTGTCATCGGCCTGTCAACAAGGCGGTATTAGGGTTCTGCCAGACTGAGGCAGGGCCGATCATGAATATTCGAGAGAGCAATGACACCGGTGTGCGCGCGGCTGAGATTTACGCTGAGATCCTCAACCTCAGAGAGGCGATCCTCAAAGAGGCTCCCTCAACGTTATCCTCGTCCGGTGACGACGATCCGGCCATCGTCAATCTGGGCCACTACCTGGCCCTCCGTCGCCATGACATCCGCCTGTTGCAACGTCGGCTGATGGCGCTCGGTTTGTCCTCAATGGGCAGGCTTGAAAGCCGGGTCTTGCCAACGATTGATGCGGTGATCCATGCACTGGCGGCGCTCTCTGGTGCTCGCGCAGATATCCCCGCTATGCCGAGCGAATTGGAGTTTTTTGCCGGGGAGGCACGCCTCGAAGCGGCAAGCGCCGCGCTCTTCGGGGCCACGCCGGCGACCCGACGCACCCGGATCATGGTTACCCTGCCCAGTCAGGCAGCCGAGGGGCCAGACCTCATCCTCGATCTCGCGCGTGCAGGTATGGATGTCGCCCGGATCAACTGCGCCCATGACGGACCGGACGCCTGGCGCGCGATGACCGCCTATGTTCGATCGGCAGCCAGCGTGGTCGGACGAGACATCAAGATACTGATGGACATTGCTGGTCCCAAGATCAGGACGGCCGAGGTGGCATCAGCAGACAAAAAGCCGCGGCTGCAGATTGGCGACCGCGTCCGTCTCGTTGCGAACGGCGTACCGCGTATCGATGATGCCGTAACACGCTCGGCCGCAGTCTCCTTGCCGGAGATGGTGACACGCCTGTCAGTCGGCGATCGTCTTCGTTACGACGATGGAAAGCTCGAAGCCGTTGTCGAAAGCGTTGCACTGGGAGAGGCCGTCATCCTCGTTCGCCGCACCAAATCAGGCGGCACACGACTGAAGGCGGAAAAGGGCATCAACCTCCCCGATACCGCACTTGGACTGTCCCCACTCACCACAAAGGACGAAGCCGATCTCGAAACGGTGATCGAATGCGCTGATCTCATCGGCTATTCCTTCGTCAGCCGGCCGGAAGACATCGACCTGCTCGACAGTGTTCTTGCCCGCCACGGCAGGACGGATCATCCGCTCGGCCTGATCGCCAAGATCGAGCAACCCCTGGCGCTCACCAATCTTCCTGGCCTCATCGCACGGGCGCGCAAGCGCGGACCCTTCGGTGTGATGATCGCCCGAGGGGATCTTGCTGCCGAGATCGGCTTCGAACGGCTCGCGGAGATGCAGGAGGAGATCCTCTGGATCTGCGAGGCGGCTTCCGTTCCCTGCATATGGGCGACGCAGGTGCTGGAGGACATGGTCAAGGAAGGCATTCCGACACGCGGCGAGATGACGGATGCCGCCATGGCGGCACGCGCCGAATGCGTGATGCTCAACAAAGGGCCGGCCGTGGTCGAGGCAGTTTCGCTTCTCGACCGCCTCATGGGCCGTATGAACGATCACGTTTTCAAGAAGACCGCGACGCTGCGCGCCCTGAAAAGCTGGTAATCCAGGACCAGCTTTCCCCTCAGCGTATCCTATTCAGCCGCCGTGCGGCGTTGGGAAGAGATCTGCGTGATGAAGGCACGCAAGGCTGCGGGTCGGACCGGCTTGTTTTGCAGCGTGATCGAATGGCGCTCAGCCTCCGCTCGAACTTCTGCCGAACGATCGGCGGTGATCAGCAGCGCTGGGACGTCTGTTTGGGTCAGTGCTCTCAACCTCAGGATTGCACCGATACCGCTGCCGTCTCCCAGGTGATAGTCGGCGATCACAAGATCTGGAGCATTGCCGGCTTTGATCAACTCATCCATCTCGGCAATCGAGCCCGCGCATTCGACATTGCAGCCCCAACCGGAGATGAGCAACTGCATGCCCTCAAGGATCTTCGGCTCGTTGTCGATACACAACACACGGAAGCCCTGAAGCGATGGCGTCGACCGGGAATTGGCATCGATGGGCACCACACCCTTGGAAGCTGACTTCGCAACATCAAGCGGCATGGCCACTTTGAACGTCGTGCCCTTGCCGGGCTTGGAAGCCAGCTCCACCGGATGCTGCAGCACCTTGGCAATACGATCGACAATGGACAGCCCGAGTCCCAAACCGGAAGCGGTGCGCATGCCCTCCTCGAGCCGCGCGAACTCCTTGAACACAGTCCGGAACTTCGATGAGGGAATGCCGATGCCGCTGTCGGTCACCTGAATGACGACCTTGTCGCCCTGACGCCGAGCGCCGACGACCACACGGCCTGACGGCGTGTATTTGATTGCGTTCGAAACAAGGTTCTGGACGAGGCGTCGCAGCAATGTCGGGTCGGAGCGGACCGACAATCTCGTCGGCATCACCACGAGTTTGAGGTTTTTCTCCCGCGCCATGGGCGCAAAGTCGGTTTCGATCCTCTGAAGCAGGCTGTCCAGGGGTACGCTGGAGAAGCGTGGCTTCATCGCGCCCGTATCGAGGCGCGATATGTCGAGAACGGCGCCGAGGATGCTCTCCACCGATTCTAGGGCTGAATCGATGTTGCCGACCAGCGCGCTGTTTTCGGAATCGCCAAGCCGCTCGACCAGCGACGACGAGTAGAGCCGCGCGGCATTCAGCGGCTGCAGAATGTCATGACCGGCGGCAGCGAAGAAGCGGGTCTTCCCGATATTGGCTTCATCGGCCGCTGCGCGTGCTTCCGCCAGAGCATGGTTCACCCGCGTCAGTTCCGCGGTTCGTTCGCTCACGCGCTGCTCCAGGGTCTCGTTCGCCTGTTTCAGAGCCTGGTCCGCCTCGACGCGGGAGGTGATGTCGCTGAACGTCGCAACCAGCCCCTTGTCCGGCATCAGGTTGCAGCGGACTTCGATGATCCGCTTGCCCCCGGCGAGTACCATCTGAAATGGCCGGTCGAACTGATGGAAGCTGCGGATCACAGCCTGGCTGTCGCCCGCCGGAACATCGCCCCTTTGTGCCAGAATGGCGATGATATCGACCAGCGGAAAGCCCACCTGTCCGACATGCTCAGGCAGATCCAGTAGCGTTCTGAAGCGACGGTTCCAGATCGTCAGGCGGTCAGAGGCGTCAAAGACGGCGATCCCCTGCTCCATTTGGGCAAGCGCCGTCTGCATCATATCCTGATTGTATTGCAGGGCTTCGGACGCCTGGTCGAGCAACCATACCGTATCGGCAGAGGGATCCTCCGCCTTTTGCAGGATCAACGACAGCACCAGTCGCGCCGATGATGAACCAATCGCGCTGCCGAGAAGCTGCTCAGAAAAATGGATGAAGGCCATGTCGGCCGGGCTGTCGTCGGCAAGCTTGCGGCCGACTGTCTGCTCGTAGGACCGGAAGGACCGCTCCATCCGCTCATTTCCGAGGTAGCGGGCGATCGCGGCCTTCAGGTCGCCAACCGCGACGCTGGTCTTCCAGCCGCGCGTTGCGAAATTGGAACGTGGCTGGCGCTTGATGAAGATTGAAGACTGAATCCGTTCCACAGGCCGCGGATTGCGGCTGAGCGATCCGATAACGAAGGCGAGCGTGTTGACAAGCAGGCTAAAGATTGTCGCATTTACCAGCGGATCCGCATATTGCGGCTCAAACATCGACAATCCAGGCAGCAGGAAGCCGAGGACGGCAGAAGCGATCCAGGAATGATCGTCAGCGCCGAGGCTCGGCAGGAAGAGCAGATAAGCCCAGACGAGGAAGCCGATGGTGAGGCCGGCGATTGCGCCCCGCGCATTGGCCCGTCGCCAGATCAAACCACCAAACATCGCCGGTGCGATCTGTGCGATGGCAGTGAAGGAGAGAAGGCCGATCTTGGCGAGCCCCGTCGTATTGTCAGCGGAGCGGAAGTAAACATAGCCGAGCAGAAGGACGCCGAAGATGGCGGTCCGGCGGATATGTAGCAGTGTCTTGGCGAAATCTTCGCGTTGGCTCGGCCGCCCGAGCAGTTTCTGCCTGAGAAAGATCGGCAGCACCATGTCGTTCGACACCATGATCGCCAGCGCAACCGATGCCACGATGACCATGGCGGTTGCCGCAGAAAAGCCGCCGATAAAGGTCAGCAGCGAGACGAAACCGGAACCGGCTTCCAGCGGCAGAGAGAGGACGTAAAGATCTGCATCACCGCTGCCGCCGAAAACCAGAATGCCGGCGATCGCGGCGGGCAGAACGAAGATATTGATGGCGATCAGATAGATCGGCATCAGAATACCCGCGAGCTTCAGTTCCCGCGGTGTGCGGTTTTCGACCACCGTCACATGGAATTGCCGCGGCAGCATGATGATCGCGAAGGCGGAAAGCGCGATCAGCAGCAGCCAACGGCTCGGCGGTGTCTCATGGGTGAGGGCGGCCATCACCGCTTCGCTCTCGACGGCCTTCTGCCAGAGGTCGGCAGGCCCGTCGAACATCACCCAGATGACGAAGACGCCCAGTGTCCAAAAGGCGATCAGCTTCACCACCGATTCCATGGCAATCGCCAGGATGAGGCCATCCTGATGCTCTGTCGCATCCGTGTGGCGCGTACCGAAGATCACGGCAAAGCAGGCCAGAATGAAGGCGACGATCAGCGGCAGGTCGATGAAATAGAGATTGCCAGTGCCGATGCCATAGGCCGTCGGATCCATCACAGCCGCAACCGAACTCGACACTGCTTTCAGCTGCAAGGCAATGTAGGGGATGATGCCGACCAGATAGATCACCGTGACCAGCATGCCGACAACCGGGTTCTTGCCGTATCGTGCCGCCACGAAGTCGGCGCCGGACGTGATCTTTTCTGTCTTCGCGAGCTCGACGATCCGTCTGAGGATCGGCATTCCAAGCGTGTACATCAGGATCGGACCGATGTAGATCGCCATGAATTCGAGGCCGTGGTCGGCAGCGAGGCCGACTCCGCCAAAGTAGGTCCAGGATGTGCAATAGACGGCGAGGCTCAGCGCATAGACGACGGGTCGTCCTCCAGGAGGAACCCCATGTACGCGCGTCTTGCGGTCTCCGTAGCTGGCTACGGCAAACAGCAACAGAAGATAACCGATCGCCGACGCAACGATGATCCAGCCTGGGAACACCTTTTCCTCCTCGACTGCGCCCGAGCGGAAACCTTAGGGCATGTTGGCCTCTTTTGAAATCGTTTCGAATATTGACCTTAGTCGAAATCGGGTCGCGGTCTGTGCCGAATTACCATTTTCGAAATCATTAAGATTGATTAACCATGATCAAGGGCCGGTTCTCCACCGGCATTCGATAGAATCATTGAGGAGCAGGGGACAATGCTACAGGAATTCAAGACCTTCATCGCACGCGGCAATGTCATGGATCTCGCGGTTGGCGTCATCATTGGCGGCGCGTTCGGTCTGATCGTCAACTCGCTGGTCGAGGACATCGTCATGCCGGTCGTCGGCGTCATCTTCGGTGGCTTCGACTTCTCGAACTACTTCCTCCCCCTGAGCAGCAATGTCACCGCGAGCTCGCTGGCCGCCGCCCGCGAACAGGGTGCCGTCTTCGCCTATGGTAACTTCATCACGGTCGTCATCAACTTCATGATCCTCGCCTGGATCATCTTCCTGATGGTGAAGGGTGTGAACACGCTGCGCAAATCCATGGAAAAGGAAGAGCAGAAGGCTGCTGAAGCGGCGCCGCCGCCGGCCGACGTCCAGCTTCTGACAGAGATCCGCGACCTCTTGAAGAGCCGCTGAACCTTCTCCGCGATCCGGTTGCGGATCGCGGAACCCATCAGCAGGATCGATCTTGTCCTCACGGAATATCATGGGATTTTTGCGCTTCAATCAGTTAGACACGTCGCACTGATCGAAGGAGTGAATTCCCATGGCCCTGTTGGACAGCCTCAGCCCCCGCGCGCTCGCCGCACCGGAAAGCGGTATCGTCGAGATCATCAACTATGCGCGGGGCCGCGATGGTCTGCTGCCGCTCTGGGCGGGCGAGGGGGATCTGCCAACGCCCGATTTCATCAATCGCGCGGCGAGCGATGCGCTTTTGGGTGGCGAGACCTTCTACACTTGGCAGCGGGGCATCCCTGAGCTCCGTCAGGCGCTTTCGCGCTATTACCAGCGCCACTTTGCCGTCGATCTACCCGTCGAGCATTTTTATGTGACGGCGTCAGGCATGCAGGCGATTGCGCTCGCCGTCCAGGCACTGACATCGCCTGGCGATGAGATGATCTATCTTTCGCCGTGCTGGCCGAACATCGTCTCAGCCATCGACCTTGCCGGGTCCAAGTCGGTCTGCGTTCCGCTTTCCTTTACCGATGGTCGCTGGACACTCGACCTAGATCGCCTGGAAAAAGCGATCAACCCGAAGACCAGGGCGCTGTTCATCAACACGCCGTCGAACCCGACCGGCTGGACGGCGACCCGCGAAGACCTGAAGGCCATTCTCGATCTGGCCCGCCGCCACGGAATCTGGATCCTCGCCGACGAAATCTATGCGCTTTACTACTATGGCGCCGAAGAGCGCGCGCCGTCCTTTCTTGACGTGATTGAAGACGGCGACAAGGTCATGTTCGCAAACTCCTTCTCCAAGAACTGGTCGATGACCGGCTGGCGCGTCGGCTGGATCGTAGCGCCACCGGAACTGGGCCGGGTCCTCGAAAATCTGATCCAGTATTCGACCTCGGGCGTCGCCCAGTTCATGCAGCGTGGCGCCGTCGTGGCTCTTGATCACGGCGATGATTTCGTTCGCGAGAACATCGCGCGGGCCACGGCCTCGCGTGACATTCTCTGTGATGCGCTGATCACCACCAACCGGGTCGAGACGCTGAAGCCCGAGGGAGCGCTCTATGCCTTCCTCAAGATCGATGGGATCAGCGACAGCCGCAAGGCGGCCCTCGACATCGTCGACAAGACGGGCGTCGGAATGGCGCCGGGTACGGCCTTCGGAGAGGGAGGCCTGCCCTTCCTCAGAGCCTGCTTCCTGCGCAACCCCACTCACATCGCCGACGCAGCCGAGCGGTTGAGCGGTTACATCAAGTCGCTCTGAACCCACCTGCTGACCTGATATCGGATCGATAAAATTTGATGGAAAAGGCTTACTCGAACTTTACGAAGAATCCGAATAGATAAGCTATCTCAGTCACTTGGAGGCCTTTGATAAGCACTCCGTAAGATGCGTCTGCTTTTGATTTCCCGATAAGAATAACAACGGGAAGAAAAGTCATGGCGATCTTGGTGACGGGTGGCGCAGGCTTCATCGGCAGCCACATGGTCTGGGCTCTCCTCGATGCTGGCGAAGACGTGGTCGTGGTCGATCGCCTGTCCACGGGCTTCCGCTGGGCTGTCGCGCCGCAGGCGCGCTTTTACCTGGGCGATATCGGCAAGCCTTCAGTCCTTAAGCAGGTCTTTGCCGAGAACGATATCGAGGCGATCATCCATTTTGCTGGTTCGATCGTGGTCCCGGAATCGATCAACGACCCCCTGACCTATTACGAGAACAACACCGAGAACACTCGACGGTTGCTTGCCGCCGCCGTCAAGGCTGGCATCGACAAGGTGATTTTCTCGTCGACAGCCGCCGTCTATGGCCTGCCCGACAAGCCGCTGCCGGTGCGTGAGGATGCGCCCCTGCGACCGGAATCTCCTTACGGACAATCCAAGCTGATGAGCGAGATGATGCTGCGCGACACCGCTCGCGCCCATGGTCTGTGTTATGTGGCGCTGCGCTATTTCAACGTTGCCGGTGCCGATGTGAAGGGGCGTGCCGGGAATTCCACCGCAGGCGCCACTCATCTGCTCAAGGTCGCCTGCGAGGCGGCACTCGGCAAGCGATCCTCTATGTCGGTCTACGGCACGGACTACGATACGCCGGATGGCACGGGCGTCCGGGACTACATCCATATCAACGATCTCGTCGATGCTCATTTGCAGGCCCTGCATTACCTGCGTCGCGGTGGTGGTCCGCTCGTTGCGAACTGCGGTTATGGCAAGGGTTACTCGGTGCTCGATATTGTCGATGCCGTTCGTCGCGCGACAAATGTCAACTTCCAGGTCGAATACGCGCCGCGTCGTCCGGGGGATGCGCCATTGGTTGTGGCGGATTCGACATTGGCCAAGCAGGTTCTCGGCTGGGCGCCGCGTTTTGATGATCTCGGCGTAATCGTCGAAACGGCGCTGGCCTGGGAGCGACGTCTGGAGCAGCTTGCAACACCCGATATCGGCGACCTTCGCCGCAGGTTGGCAAGCGGGTTCTGAACCTCAAGCTCCTCTAGAGTATCCGTTTTGATCAAGCTGGTTTTGGGGTCCATTTTCGATTGTTTTTCAGCAGTGCGTTCGCGAGAACGATGAGTTTTCGCATGATTGCGGTGATGGCGACCTTTGTTGGTTTTCCTGCGGCTTTGAGCCGGTCGTAGTTCGCCTTGAGGTCCTTGTTGAAGCGACAGGCAACGAGAGCCGGCATGTAGAGTGCCTGGCGGACGATGGCCCTTCCGCCGGCGATGAAGGCGCGTCCGGTCCATCGTCCGGACTGGCGGCTCATGGGCGCCAGTCCAGATAATGCGGCTGCGGCCTTCTCATCCAGCTCGCCCAGTTCTGGCATCTCGATGAGGAGCGTAAAGGCCGTGATCTGTGAGAGGCCAGGAATCGATACGAGGATGTCGAACCGGGCCCGCAAGGTTTCGTCCTCGCCAACCAGACTCATGATGGCCTCGTCCACGGCCTTGATCTGGCGCTCGATCTGCCTGAGCCTGTCTGCGTTCTGCTTCTTCAGCAGTGGGTTCGAAAGGTTCTTTTCCCTGTTCTTCGCGGCCCTCCTGTCCTTGATGAGGGCCAGGCGCGCCACATGCAACTCTTTCAAGTCATTGTAGATTTGCGTGCTGCCCTCAAGGATGCGCGGTTCAAGAAGCGCGCCGTAACGCGCCAGCAGTCCGGCATCGATCCTGTCTGTCTTGGCAAGCCTACCAGTCGCTTCTGCAAAACGTCTGGCAAGGCGCGGATTGATCTTGGAGAGGGCAACTCCTTGCACCATCATGAAACGCTCGAAAGCCTTATGATAGGGACCGGTTGGTTCGTAAACGATGCGCACCACCCTCTTTGTACCGATCCACTTGAGAATGGCGGCAAAACCCTCGCGGCCATTGGCAACCTTCAGCGTTTGGCCATTCGGCAGGCTGTAGAGGTCGATATGGTCTTTCGAGATGTCTGCGCCGATGGTAATCTCCGTCATCTTTTCTCATCTCCCATGCTTGTCATCCGAGCCTTAAAACTCGGGTATCCGTTCAGGACGATTGGAAAAGATGGGGGCGATCAAACTCTAACCCGGCCCGGCATTCGCAAGAATGGCGGCCTTGCCGTTATCGATCCGTCCCCCATCGCCGGAGAAGGATGGCCGTCCTCTCCGGCGCTTCTTTATTTCACGAAGAAGCACGGAAGTCATAAGACAAGCCTTTCATTTCTAAATGGAATCAGTTCTGCCGGAGCAGGTTTTCGTCAGAGCAGCGACGACCGGCGCTGCGCATAACCTAAGGTATGGGCGAGACGATCGTCACTGATCCTGGCGGAAAGATGCCCGGCCCTTCGGGTTGGCTGGAACGGGCCGCCTGATCGCCCGGCTGGCTTGGCCGTATGCTGTGGATACGACGCGCGCCAGCCGGGCGACCATCCGACTCCGTTTCAGCCAACAGAACTGATCCCATTTAGAAATGAACGGCTCAGCTGGGCATCATAAATGCAGAAAGCCGGAGACGCTCTCGCGTCCCCGGCCTTCTCTATCGACACAGAACCTCGGGGCACGAGGCACGTGCCGTAGCTCTTAAGCTTCGAGATCGAAGCGATCGGCGTTCATGACCTTGACCCAGGCAGCCACGAAGTCCTTCACGAATTTCTCCTGGTTGTCGTCCTGGGCGTAGACTTCCGCATAGGCACGCAGGACGGAGTTCGAACCGAAGACGAGATCGGCGCGCGTCGCAGTGAACTTTTTCTCACCGGTCTTGCGGTCGCAGATGTCGTAGGAGTTCTTGCCCGTCGGCTTCCAGGTGAAGCCCATGTCGGTCAGGTTGACGAAGAACTCGTTCGTCAGCTGTCCCTCGCGGGTGGTGAACACGCCATGCTTGGTGCCGCCGTAGTTCGTGCCGAGCACGCGCAGGCCACCGAGAAGCACCGTCATTTCCGCACCCGTCAGGCCCATCAGTTGGGCACGGTCGAGCAGCATCTCTTCGGGGCTAACGACATAGTCCTTCTTGGTCCAGTTGCGGAAGCCATCGGCCAGCGGCTCGAGCGGCTTGAAGCTTTCGGCATCCGTCTGCTCGGCGGTGGCATCGCCACGACCGGCGGCAAACGGCACGGTCACGTCGTAACCGGCAGCCTTGGCAGCCTTCTCGATGCCGACATTGCCGGCAAGCACGATGACGTCGGCGACGCTCGCGCCGAATTCGGCCGCGATCGGCTCAAGAACCGAGAGCACCTTGGCGAGACGGGCCGGCTCGTTGCCTTCCCAGTCCTTCTGCGGAGCCAGACGAATGCGCGCACCATTCGCACCGCCGCGCATGTCGGACTGGCGATAGGTCCGCGCGCTGTCCCAGGCGGTGGCGACGAGGTCGGCGATCGAGAGGCCGGAAGCCGCGATCTTGGCCTTGACGGCGCCGACATCGAAATTCTTCGGGCCAGCCGGGATCGGATCCTGCCAGATCAGATCTTCGGTCGGCGCTTCCGGACCGATGTAGCGAACGCGGGGACCGAGGTCGCGGTGGGTCAGCTTGAACCAGGCACGCGCGAACGTGTCCTGGAAATAGGCCGGATCCGCCATGAACTTCTCGCAGATGGCGCGGTAGGTCGGGTCGACCTTCATCGCCATGTCGGCATCGGTCATCATCGGCATGCGGCGGATCGACGGGTCGGTGGCGTCCACCGGCATGTGCTCTTCCTTGATGCCGATGGGAGCCCACTGCTGGGCACCGGCGGGGCTGTGCGTCAGCTCCCAGTCATAGCCGAACAGCAGTTCGAAATAGCCCATGTCGAACACGGTCGGGTTGGTCGTCCAGGCGCCTTCGATACCCGAGGTGACGGCGAGGCTTGCCTTGCCGTTCTGGTTCGGGTTCATCCAGCCGAAGCCCTGGTTTTCCAGTGCACCGGCTTCCGGTTCCGGACCAAGCGCCTGGGCGCTGCCATTGCCATGCGCCTTGCCGACGGTGTGGCCGCCAGCGGTGAGCGCTGCGGTTTCTTCGTCGTTCATCGCCATGCGGGCGAAGGTTTCACGCACCTGCGCGGCCGTCGCCATCGGGTCCGGCTTGCCGTTCACGCCTTCCGGGTTGACGTAGATGAGGCCCATCTGCACGGCGGCGAGCGGGTTTTCCATCGTGTTCGGCTTGGTCACGTCTTCGTAGCGGCTGTCGGAAGGCGCGAGCCACTGCTTTTCCGCACCCCAGTAGACGTCCTTTTCCGGACCCCAGATGTCGGGGCGGCCAAAGGCGAAGCCGAAGGTCTTCAGACCCATGTCTTCATAGGCGACGGTGCCGGCATAGAGGATCAAGTCGGCCCAGGAGATCTTGTTGCCGTACTTCTTCTTGAGTGGCCACAACAGGCGGCGTGCCTTGTCGAGGCTGGCATTGTCGGGCCAGGAATTGAGTGGTGCAAAACGGATATTGCCGCTGCCACCGCCGCCACGACCGTCAGCCAGGCGGTACGAGCCGGCGGAGTGCCAGGCAAGACGGATCATCAGGCCGCCATAGTGACCCCAGTCGGCCGGCCACCACTCCTGACTGTCGCGCAGCAGGGCCTTCATGTCAGCCTTCAGCGCCGCAACATCGAGCTGCTTGACGGCTTCACGATAGTTGAAGCCCTTGCCCATCGGATCGGTCTTCGCATCATGCTGATGCAGGATGTCGAGGTTCAGCGCATTCGGCCACCAGGCCATCGGAGTCGCGCCGCTTTCGGTGTTCGAGCCATGCATCACCGGACATTTGCCGGCGTTTTTGTTGCTCATGGTATCCATGTTTTGCCTCCTTGAAGAACCCGCTTGTCCAGGATCGGATTGCTGGCAAGCCCTTGAAAAGCATGCCCGCATCACAAGCCGATGAACTGCAGGCGGGGTTTCCCCGCCCGACCGTCTTCCGCTCGCTTCCCCGTGGTCGCAAGCGAAACGGCCACCCCCTTAAGGCAGCCGTTCGACGTCATCTGGAATTGTTCTAGCAAAGCAGTTCGATTAATGTAATTTGGAAATTGTGATCAGTTCCATAGGAAAAGATTATGATCAATTTCACCCTTCGCCAGCTGCGCTATTTCGAAGCGCTGGCCCGTCACGGTCATTTCGGGCGAGCGGCGGACGACTGCTCGATCTCCCAGCCGGCGCTTTCGGTTCAGATCCGCGATCTGGAGGAAAGCCTCGGTGCGGAGCTCTTTGAGCGCGCCGCACGCCAGGTGCGGCTCTCGGCCTTCGGCGAAGAATTCCTGCTGCGTGTCCGCGATATCCTGAGGTCGGTAGACGAGTTGGGCGACCTTGCCCGCGCCCACCGCAAGCATCTTGTCGGACGCCTGCGAATCGGCGTCATCCCGACGGTCGCGCCATATCTGCTGCCGGGCATGATCTCGGCACTGACCCGCGAAAACGCAGATCTGGATATTCATGTGCGCGAGACGGTGACCCCGAAACTCTTGCAGGAACTCGCCGAAGGACGCCTCGATACGGCGATAGTGGCCCTGCCGATCTCGGAGCTGTCGATGACCGAGACGCCGCTTTTCGAGGAGAATTTCGTCCTGGTTCGCCCGAGGGAGGATGCAGAAAAGCCCGTGCCCGACCGAGAGATGCTGCGCGAAATGCGGCTTCTGCTGTTGGAGGAGGGGCATTGCTTCCGGGAACAGGCGCTGTCCTTCTGCGACATGGGGGCGGTCCGTCCGCGCGAGATCCTCGACGGCAGTTCCCTCTCGACCCTCGTCCAGATGGTCGGTGCTGGAATCGGCGTGACGCTGATCCCGGAGATCGCCATGCCGGTCGAAACCCGCTCCGCCGACGTCTCGATCGCCCGCTTCGCCGACCCGCAGCCCTCCCGCACCATCGGCATGATCTGGCGAAAGACGAGCCCGATCGCCAAGCAGCTGACGGAAGTGGCAGAGGTCGTTCGCAAAGCAGCCGGAGGCAAGCTCTTCAGTTCACTTTAAGGCTTTCCCGAGCGTGCCTTCCGAAGAAGGTGGCATAGTCGCCAGAAAAGCGCCCGAGATGGAAAAAGCCCCAGCGCGTTGCGGCGCGTGTCACGGTGAGCCCCCTTGATCGCGCTCGCAATTCGCGATGAACGCCGTTGAGGCGAACAATACGGTACCAGAGTGCCGGCGGCTGCCCGAAGGCTGCATGTGTCGCGCAGGCAAGCTCGCTGGCAGCGAGCGCTTGGTGCCGGCAGAAAGCCCCGACGGTTGCGGGAATGTCGTCCGTCTCGCTCAGGCTGCGCTCCAACCGGCTGAGTAGATCAATGGCCGCGGAACGGCGGATTGTTTGCGATGGAATGAGTGAAAATCCGGCCGTACAGGCAGCAAGCCGCATCAACAGAATGTCCTCCAGCGCGACCGCACCCTCCAAACCGTGGGCCATGCCCGCCTCAGCCTGATCGAGCAGGCAGAGAAGCCAATCGCGCAAAACGGCATCATCGGGACGGAGGGCTCGGGATCGAACAGTCGAGAGCGCGCCATCAAGGCCGAGCAGATCCGCCGGAACCTCGACATGCAGAAGCTCACTCCGGCTGCCTGGCGCGATCAGTAGCTCCGTCGGGCCCTGTCGGATGGCAACCACTTGTGCGGTTTCGCAGCGTCCGTCGACACGCCACCCATCCTCCGACCGAAGCGGAAAGAAAAGCGATACGCGTCCCGCCGGGCTTTGCGTTTGCTGGCCGACCGGCAGGTCGATCCAGTCCCGGGTAATGGTGATACGGCCGACGGTGAGACTATCCGATCTCGCCGCATAGCGACCCCGACCGAGCTGATTGCAGACAATCTGCCAGCCCTCCGCACTCTTTGCCTGCTCGGTCACATCCTCAAAGCGTTGACGCTGATAGCGCCACGTCGCCCCTGCCCAATTCTTGAGCGCTTCAACCGCCGGACCCTGGATAGAACATCCCATGCGCGTCACCTAATTTGTATGCCTTGCGAACAAAGGAGGAGTTCCCATGAAACTGAGTTTAGCCTGTTCCCTCGCTCTTACCGTGTCAATGGCAATGGGCGCCCAGGCCGCCGAGACCGTGTCGCGCTGGGAGACGCCGACCATGATCAACGGCCGGGCGGCCATGCTGATGCCAGAGCTCAATTATCTGACCTTCCAGCACATGGACCAGCTCTTCGCCACGCGTCCTGTCGCGGCCGGCGGTCCCTTGCGGGAGTTGCCCCGTGCGGAAGGCGACATCGGCGACAGTTTCGTTTTCGAGGGCAAGGAGCAGACGCTGGACGCCTTCCTCGAAAGCACGGGCACAAATGCCCTTCTGGTCCTCAAGGACGGCAAGATCGTCAAGGAGATCTACCGCAACGCCAGCAGCGACCAGACCCGCTTCATGTCCTTCTCCATGGCAAAGTCCATGCTGGCGACTATGATTGGCATTGCGATTTCCGAGGGAAAGATCAAAAGCGTAGAGGATACGGTCGCCGACTACCTGCCGGAGTTCAAGGGGACGGCCTATGCGGATGTCACGATCCTCAATCTCCTGCGCATGCGCTCCGGCATCGACTGGAAGGAAATCTACGAGTTCGGCAGTGACACCCAGTTGACCAAGGTCCATGACAATTCGCTGGTTGGCTACCGATATCGCTGGTGCGACTACGCGCGTGATGAGGCGAAGCCGCTGAATGCGCAGGGCAGCACCTTCAACTATTCGACCCTCGATACCTCGGTTCTCGGCTGCGTTCTGGAAGCCGCAACCGGCATGAAGGGTGCGGACTACATGAGCGAAAAGATCTGGAAGCCGGCCGGCATGGAGGCTGAGGCCTTCTATGTCCTTGACGGCTCGGAAGCGGTCGGACGCGAATTCTACGGCGCAGGCTTCAATGCGACCCTGCGGGACTATGGACGCTTCGGACTGATGATGCTGGAAAACGGCAAGGTCGGCGATGCCCAGGTTGTTCCTGCAGACTGGGTCAAGGCCTCCACGATCGCCCCTGCCGACTCGACGCTGGTCGACCCCGAGGCGGGCTATGGCTACGGTTATCAGTGGTGGACGATCGGCGGCACAACCGCCTACTCCGCCGTCGGCCTTTTCAATCAGTACACCTATATCGATCCGTCAAACGACCTGGTGATCGTCAAGCTCTCCGCTACGGCAAGCCCCCTCGGCTACGAGCGTGAAAACCTTGCCTTTTTCCAGCGCATTTCGGAAACCCTTGCCGCTAGATAGGCGGCAATAAACGGACCGAACAATACAGATCAGCCGGCTGCCGCACATATGCGGCGGCCGAACTTTTGCGATGAAACATCGCGACCTTCTCTAAAATTCGGAATTTGGAATGGTGCTGCTAGAGAGATTTGAACTCTCGGCCTCTCCCTTACCAAGGGAGTGCTCTACCCCTGAGCTATAGCAGCATCTGGCGGGCGAAGCGTGTGGTCCGCCCGGAACGAGGCGCCTATTGCCACAGAGTTTTGGGGAGCGCAAGCCGTAAAGCGTCCGGGCGGCCAAGTTTTGTGACGGAGGTTGATTGGACTTTTCGATTTTTCTCCGATCGGCTATCACCCCTTCATGACAAATGACCCGGAAAACAAGGGCGAAGCGGAGGCCGACGCTATCGAGGCAGCCCGGCTCGCCGATCGCGGAAAACGAGCGCTCTCCGAAGCGGAGGCGCGGCGGCGCGAGCGTGCGGCGGCAAAGCTCAGGGAAAACCTGGCGCGCCGCAAGCAGCAGGCGCGCGCGCGCCGCGCAGGCGAGGCCGAGGATGGAATCGGTCTGCCGGCGGCGCGTCCTGTCTCGGTTTCAGCAGTTGCCGGGGATGGGGCCGAAGGATCATCGCCCGCTAATCCCGACCCTGCCGCAAATTCGTCCAAACCCGGTGATTAACCGAGCGTTGCGGCTTCAATTGAACCGCTCTTCGTTTTCGTCTAAAGAGCCAACCTCGCCGGATTGGCTTCCCCTTACACGTTCTTCAGGAAAGGCGGGCACTCCTTGCCCGTATCGCAGGCTCTCATGGATCGCATCAGGATTGTTGGTGGCAATGCGTTGAACGGGATCATCCCGATCTCGGGCGCCAAGAACGCAGCGCTGCCCCTGATGATCGCCTCGCTTCTGACGTCGGATACGCTGACGCTCGAAAACGTGCCGCATCTCGCCGACGTCGAGCTTCTTCTGCGGATCCTCGGCAATCACGGCGTCGACGTCTCGGTCAACGGCCGGCGCGAGCACCAGGACGGCTCCTACGCGCGGACCATTCACTTCACCTGCCGCACGGTTGCCGACACCACCGCTCCTTACGAACTGGTCTCCAAGATGCGTGCGAGCTTCTGGGTCATCGGCCCGCTTCTTGCGCGCGAAGGCCAGGCACGTGTCTCGCTGCCAGGCGGCTGCGCAATCGGTACGCGTCCGGTCGATCTGTTTATCGAAGGCCTTGAAGCGCTGGGCGCCGAAATGGAAATCGACGGCGGCTATATCAATGCCAAGGCACCGAAGGGCGGCCTGATCGGTGCCCGCTATACCTTCCCGAAGGTCTCGGTCGGTGCTACCCACGTGATGCTGATGGCTGCCTCGCTTGCCCGCGGCACCACGGTGATCGGCAACGCCGCCCGCGAACCGGAGGTCGTCGACCTCGCCAACTGCCTGATTGCCATGGGCGCCAAGATTTCCGGCGCCGGCACCTCGACGATCACCATTGAGGGTGTGACGAGCCTCTCCGGCGCCCGCCACCGCGTTCTGCCGGACCGCATCGAGACCGGCACCTATGCCATGGCGGTCGCCATGACCGGCGGTGACGTGACGCTTTCGGGAACCGATATCGGTCTCCTCGATACCGCCGTCGAGGCGATCCGCCGCGCCGGGGCCGAAGTCTCCGCCGTCGAGGGCGGCATCCGCGTCATTGGCCATGGCGATCAGATCCGTCCGGTCGATATTGTCACCGAACCTTTCCCAGGGTTCCCGACCGACCTGCAGGCGCAGTTCATGGGGCTGATGACCCGTGCCAAAGGCGTTTCGCATGTCACGGAGACGATCTTCGAAAACCGTTTCATGCATGTGCAGGAATTGGCCCGCCTCGGCGCTAAGATCACGTTGTCGGGGCAGACGGCCCGGATCGAGGGTGTGTCGCGCCTGCGCGGCGCCCCGGTCATGGCGACCGACCTGCGCGCGTCGGTCTCCCTCGTGATCGCTGGCCTTGCCGCAGAAGGCGAGACCATGGTCTCCCGCGTCTATCACCTCGATCGCGGCTTCGAGCGTCTGGAAGAGAAGCTCACACGTTGCGGTGCGATCATCGAACGCATCAGCGGCTGATCGATAAGCGCCGGAGATTGCGACAGGATGGGGCGAAAAGTCATTTTGCCCCGTTGCGACTGGACAAGCCGCAACCTATGTCGAAAACATGAAATTCGACAGCAAGTCTGCCTTGCGGCGGAACGGTGAGGTGACATGACGGACTTGAAGCTCCTGGCGCTCGACAATGATGATCTCTCGATCATCTCGGCCCATATGCAGGATGCCGTCTTCAAGGCCGGCGACTTGAATTTTTCGAGCCGGTCCGGTCTCTTCTCGCTCGCCGCCAACCGCTTCGTCTGGGAAAAGGCGGCGCGCGCCGCGAAGAGCTTCGAGCGCCGCCGTGCCGCGCTGAGTTTCAAGCGTGTCGAGGCAGTTCGCTCGATCGGCTTCGATCGCAATCGTACCGACGAGGTGATGAGCCTGCTGGCGATCCGTTATGTCCCGAAAGGTGAGGGGCCGGATGGCGTGGTTGAGCTTGTATTGGCAGGCGGCGGCATGATCGCGCTTGAGGTCGAGTGCATCGAGGCCCAGCTCGCCGATACCGGCGGCGCCTGGGAAACGACGACGCGGCCGGAACACGAAGCGGGCTGATGACGCTAGCCGCGTGTTGGACGCGGTTTCACTGAGTTGAGAATGCTTGAGAGGGAAATACGGGGCGTGGCAATCTGGCTGGATCAGGCATCGGGAGAGTTCGAGGCGCGTTTTGCCGCCTTCCTGACGACCAAGCGCGAAGTATCCGACGACGTCAATGACGTTGTGCGCAAGATCATCGATGATGTGCGGACCCGTGGTGACGCGGCCCTTGCCGACTATTCCAAACGTTTCGACGGCGTGGATTTTTCAACGGTTTCCATGCGAGTGACGGACGAGGAGATCGCCGCGGCACTCGCCTCGACGTCACCGGAGCTCATCGACGCGCTGAAGCTGGCTGCCGAGCGCATCGAGCGTCATCACGCCCGCCAGCTGCCGAAAGACGATATCTACGAGGATGCGATCGGCGTTGGCCTCGGCTCGCGCTGGACGGCTATTGATGCCGTTGGCCTTTATGTGCCGGGCGGCACGGCCAGCTATCCGAGCTCGGTGCTGATGAATGCGCTGCCGGCCAAGGTTGCCGGTGTGCCGCGCGTCGTCATGGTGGTGCCGGCCACGGGTGGTGCGATCAATCCGACGGTTCTGGCCGCTGCAAGCATTGCCGGTGTCACCGAAATCTACCGCATCGGCGGTGCCCAGGCCGTGGCAGCCCTCGCCTATGGTACGGAGACGATCGCCCCGGTCGCCAAGATCGTCGGCCCAGGCAATGCCTATGTCGCCGCCGCCAAGCGCCAGGTCTTCGGCACTGTCGGCATCGACATGATCGCCGGCCCTTCGGAAGTGCTCATTATTGCCGACAAGGACAATGATCCGGATTGGCTGGCCGCCGATCTCCTGGCCCAGGCCGAGCACGATCCGGGCGCCCAGTCGATCGTCATCACCGACGATCGCGCTCTTGGGCAAGCCGTCGAGGCCGCCGTCGAGCGCCAGCTCAAGTCGCTGCCGCGCGCCGAGACAGCCTCTGCCAGCTGGCGCGATTTCGGCGCAATCATCACGGTCGAGAAGCTTGAGGACAGTATCCCGCTGGCCAACCGCATCGCCGCTGAACACCTCGAGCTTGCCGTCGATGATCCGGAGCCGCTGATTGCTGGCATCCGGAACGCCGGCGCCATCTTCGTCGGCCGCCATACGCCGGAAGTGATCGGCGACTATGTCGGTGGCTCCAACCATGTTCTGCCGACCGCGCGCTCGGCGCGCTTTTCCTCTGGCCTGGGCGTCCTGGACTACGTCAAGCGCACCTCGATCCTTCGCCTCGGCCCGGAACAACTCAGACAACTGGCACCGGCCGCCATCGCGCTGGCAAAGTCGGAAGGGCTGGAAGCCCATGCCCGCTCCGTCGCCATCCGTCTCAATCTCGGGGACTAGCCGATGGCAGCGGGCGACTTCCGGCTTTCAGATGTCGTATTGGACGAGACCATCGGGCGCTCGACCCCCGATGTCGAGCATGAGCGGGCGGTCGCCATCTTCGATCTGATCGAGGAGAACTCCTTCGAGCCCGTTGGCCATGCCGGTGGTCCCTACAAGCTCTACCTGTCGCTGATGGACCGCAAGCTCGTCTTCTCCATCAAGACGGAAGCCGGCGACGACGTCGCCGTCCACATCCTGTCGCTCACTCCCCTGCAGCGGATCATCAAGGACTACTTCATGATCTGTGAAAGCTATTACGAGGCGATCCGCTCCTCGACGCCGTCGCAGATCGAGGCAATCGACATGGGCCGCCGCGGCATCCACAACGACGGTTCCCAGACGCTGATGGACAGGCTCTCGGGCAAGATCAAGATTGATTTCGACACCGCCCGGCGTCTCTTCACCCTGGTTTGCGTGCTCTATTGGAGGGGCTAGAGGGCATGGAGGAGGGCGGAGCCGTCAACCGCCGACCGGCGCGGCCGGGCGCAATTCTCTTCATGTGCGGTCAGAATGTCATTCGCAGCCCCATGGCCGAAGCCATCGCCAAGCAGGCCCTGCCATCAGGCACCTGGGTGGCCTCTGCGGGCGTCAAGAAGGGAGAACGCGATCCCTTCGTTGATGTTGTGCTCGACGAAATCGGCCTTTCGCTCGGCCGCCGCCAGCCCCAGACGCTGGAGGACATGGCCGACGACTTCTTCGATCTCGTGATCACGCTGACGCCGGAAGCCCATCACGCCGCACTCGAACTGACGCGACATTCAGCCGTCGATGTCGAGTATTGGCCGATGCCGGATCCGACGGTTGAGACCGGCAGTCGCGATCAGCGGCTTGCCGCTTATCGGGACGTGCGTGACCGCCTGACGAAGTTGATCCGTGAAAGACTGGTCCTGGCCCCCGATTAGGGCCGGTTTTGTCCCTCTTGAAACAATTTCTGAAAGCCTGATCTACAAGGTTCACAAATGCCGGGCGATTGTGTAGTTTCCGCCCACATTTTAAGGGGCCCCTGCGCGCTCCCTCTCAAAACCTCAGGAAAGACAACCGCTCAATGGCAAAAGAAGAAGTCCTCGAATTCCCCGGTGTCGTCACCGAACTGCTGCCGAATGCCACCTTCCGCGTGAAGCTCGAAAACGAACATGAAATCATTGCCCATACCGCAGGCCGCATGCGCAAGAACCGCATCCGCGTTCTCGCCGGCGACAAGGTCCTGGTCGAGATGACCCCTTACGACCTGACCAAGGGCCGTATCACCTACCGCTTCAAGTAAGCCTTGAGCCAAGACCCTTCGGCTTGAGGAGCGCGTTCGGATGGAACTGAGACAGAAGCTGATTTTGGCCTCCGGGTCGCCGCGCCGCGTTGATCTCCTGAAGCAGGCAGGGATCGAGCCCGCACGCCTGATGCCGATGGATCTGGACGAGACCCCGAAGAAATCCGAACACCCCCGCTCGCTTGCCCGCCGCCTGTCCGCAGACAAGGCAAAGGCCGCCTACCAGCAGGTCCGCAAGGACCTGGCCTGGAACAACAGCTACATTATTGCCGCTGATACCGTGGTCGCCGTCGGTCGCCGCATCCTACCCAAGGCGGAACTGACGCAGGAGGCCTCGTCGGCGCTGCATCTTCTCTCTGGCCGCAGTCACTGGGTTTTCACCGGTGTCTGCCTGATCGCGCCTGACGGCACGCTGCGCCAGAAGATCGTCGAGACCAAGGTCCGCTTCAAGCGTCTCTCGGGTTACGACATCGAATGCTACCTGGCCTCGGGCGAATGGCGCGGCAAGGCCGGCGCCTATGCTATCCAGGGCATCGCCGGCAGCTTCGTCCAGAAAATGGTCGGCTCCTACACCAATGTCGTCGGCCTGCCGCTCTTTGAAACGCTGCAGATGCTCCAGGGTGAGGGCTACGACGTGCATACGGGCTGGACGGAGGGCTGATCGTGACAGACGCCGGTGAACAGCGGACCGCAAAGGTCGAGCCGCTGCGCAAGACGCGGCCATGCCCCGAATGCAGCCGTCCGTCCACGCGCGAGAACTATCCCTTCTGCTCGGATCGCTGCCGCAATCTCGACCTCTCACGCTGGCTGAAGGGTTCCTATGCCATTCCGGTTGCAGATGATGAGTCCAAGGCCGACGACGACTACCGCGACTGAAGCCAAAGCCCGGCAAGAAAGCCATCAGGTCTCTGCCCGGATCTCCTTGTTCTCGTTGACCTTTCGGCGATTTTCACATCTTCTTCAAAAAAGTGGCCGAAGGCGCTTGCCATGGCCGAACAAGATGTTATAACCCCGCTCGCTCCCGGGGAAATGCCCCGGCGGTCTTCAAGAAAAGACCGGCAGGCGTCGCAAGACAGCCGAGATGCCCGGATAGCTCAGTTGGTAGAGCAGCGGATTGAAAATCCGCGTGTCGGTGGTTCAAATCCGCCTCCGGGCACCATTTTTCGTAGGACATCGAAACCATTTGGCGAACGCATGCATGCAGATGCTGCGCTCCGCGCATTGATGTTTTCTGCGGTTGAAATGTGCCGTTCGCCGAGGCTTAGAGCCTTTGCGCGGTGCTCCTTTATCTCATTGTTCAGATGTATTCCGGCATGAGTATCGGTGCGCATGTGCGCGTAATCGTCCATCAGCAATTTTTGATATTGACCGCTGACGCATTTCGGTTTACGTCTGACGAAATTCAAAAATCGTCAGACGTAAACCATCATGACCCCAGTCGCCGCACAAACTCCCGACGCAGCCGATATGGCAACCCGCATTCTGGATGCGGCCGAAGGCCAGTTCCGGCATTATGGCTATGGCAAGACGACCGTGGCCGATGTCGCCAAAGCCATGGGAATGTCGCCCGCCAACATCTACCGGTTTTTCAGCTCCAAAAGCGAACTGCTGGAAGGGGTTTGCGCCCGTCTCCTGCAACAAAGTCTGGCGATCGCGGAATCAATTGCCGCGCTTCCCATGAGCGCGGAAGAGCGGCTTCGTCGTTACTCGATGACGCATTTCGAATTCACCGTGGCCACCATGCTCGATCAGAGCAAGGTGCATGAAATGGTTGTTGTCGCCATTGAACAGAACTGGGGCGTTATCGATCAGCATATCGATCAGCTTCAGGCCGTGCTGACCGACATCATCGCCGAGGGCATGGCAAATGGCGAATTCGCCAAGGGGGATCCCGCCCACGCCGCCCGCTGTTTCGGTGCCGCGACCTCGCCGCTCCATCATCCGCAATTGGTCGCCCAGTGCATCGGCAAGAACAATCGGGCCACGCCCGAGGACTTGACCGAATTTGCCCTCAGAGCCCTCAAAGTCTGACACCCCGGTCGGGGAGGAGTCACCATGTCCGCACGCGTCCGCATTCCGCTTGTTGCCCTGTCTCTTATTGCTGCAATGGGGCTGACCGCCTGCACCGAGAGCGAGGCGGATATTGTCCAGGAGCCAATCCTCCGCCCTGTGAAGGTGATGGAGGTCGAAACACCTTCAAGCGCACGGGAGTTGCGCTATTCCGGCACGGTGAAGGCACGCAGCGAAGCTGCCGCCGGCTTCCGTGTGTCCGGCAAGATCATCGAGCGACTGGTGGATGTCGGCGATCATGTGTCGCCTGGCGATGTGCTGGCCCGCCTTGATGTCACCGATTATCAGCTTCAGTTGCGCAGCGCAGAGGCGAGCCTCGCAGCCGCCGAGCGCCAGCTGGAGACCGCCGAATTCGCCCTCAAGCGGGCCGATGCTCTCTATCGCCAGCAGGTGACGACCAAAGCGCAACTTGAACAGGCGCAACTGAGCTATAACCAGGCGCTCGCAACACGGGACAGCCAGCGCTCCTCGCTGGAACAGGCGCGCAATCAGGTCGCCTATGGCGAACTGAAAGCCGACAAGCCGGGGATCGTGACCGCAATCAGCGCCGATGCAGGCCAGGTTGTGGCCGCCGGCAGCCCCGTCGTGACGGTGGCGGCCGACGGCGAAAAGGAAGCGCTGATCGCTGTTCCCGAGCATGAGATTTTTGCATTCGAGCCGGGCAAGGCTGTCGATGTCAGCTTCTGGTCCAAGGATGGCTTGACCCTGTCGGGCACCGTCCGGGAGGTGGCCGGCAGCGCCGATGCAACGTCGCGGACCTTCGCCGTCCGGATCGCGCTGCCTGACAATCCGGATATTCTGCTGGGGATGACGGCCCGGGTAACCGCACTTGCGCCGTCGAGCAAGAACCTCTTCGAACTGCCTTTGTCGGCCCTGACCGAGGACGCCGCCAAGCAGCCGACGGTCTGGACCGTAGACCGCACCGATGCAACGGTACATGCGCGGCCGGTCACCATCGATACCTTCTCCGATACCGGTGTGCAGGTCTCATCAGGCTTGAAACCCGGCGATCTCGTGGTCGTGGCGGGCACGCAATTCATGGCGGAAGACATGAAAGTCAAGCTCGCAGACCATGACCTCTCCAGAGCGGCCGAGGCTGGATCCGGCGCCGCCCCGGCCGACGCTGCCACCCGCTGAGCCCTCGCGACCTTACCTTCGGGACATCATCATCATGAGCAATACACCTGTCGATACGGGCTCGTTCAACTTGTCCCGATGGGCCATCGGGCATCCCAGCATCGCCCGATTTCTCTTCGGCCTTATCCTGCTGACTGGCCTCTTCGGTCTGATGCGCATGGGCCAGAAAGAGGATCCGGATTTCACGTTCCGCGTCATGGTGGTGCAGGCCTTTTGGCCTGGCGCTTCGCTCAGCGATATGCAGGACCAGGTGGTCAACAAGATCGAGCGCAAGCTGCAGGAAACGCCCTATCTGGACTGGGTCAAGTCCTATACCCGCCCTGGATCGGCGATCATCACGCTGCAGGTCAAGGGAAACACGGATGCGGAAGATGTTGCGGAAGCCTTCTATCAGGTCCGCAAGAAGGTCGGCGATATCGAGAACGAATTGCCTGACGGTCTCCTCGGCCCCTACTTCAACGACGAGTTTGGCGACACCTACATCACGCTCTACGCGCTGACCGGGGATGGATACAGCTATCCCGAGTTGAAGCAATATGCGATCCAGGCGCGCGACGTGCTGCTCTCGACCGAGGGCGTCGAAAAAGCCGTCATCCTCGGCGATCAGCCCCAGAAGATCTTTATTGAGGTCTCGTCCAAGGCTTTGGCGGAGCGCGGTCTGACCTTTGCCGATTTGCAGAATGCACTGGCAGGACAGAATGCAATCGACGCCACTGGCAGCATCGACACCGGTTCTCGGTCCGTGCGGATCTCTGTTGACGGTGGTTTCTCTCACGCAGAAGACATCCGCGAACTGCGCCTGAAGGCCGGCAATCAGGTGACACGCCTGGGGGATATCGCCACGGTGACAGAGGGGCTCGAGGACCCCTACCAGCGCAAATTCCGTTTCAACGGCAAGGATTCCGTCCAGGTCGGCGTAGTCATGGCCAAGGGTTTCAAGGTGACGGATGTCGGTGAAGCGGTCGAGCAGACGCTTCAGCGCTTCGAAACGACGCTTCCCATCGGCCTTGAAGTGTCGCAGATATCCAATCAGCCCGAAGTGGTGCGCGAGGCGATCGGCGAATTCATGAAGGCGCTCGGAGAAGCCCTGCTGATCGTCCTCGTCGTCTCCTTCCTCTCCATAGGCTGGCGCTCCGGCCTCGTGATTGCCATCGCCATCCCACTGGTGCTCGCCGCAACCTTTGCCGTCATGTATGAGCTCGGTCTCGACCTCCAGCGCATCTCGCTCGGTGCGCTGATTATCGCGCTCGGACTGCTCGTGGATGACGCGATGATCGTCGTCGAGATGATGGAGCGAAAGCTGGAGGAGGGGCTCGACAAGCTGGATGCTGCGAGCTTTGCCTATACCTCGACAGCGTTTCCGATGCTGACCGGCACGCTGATTACCACCGCCGGCTTTATCCCGGTGGGCTTTGCGGAATCGACCGCCGGCGAATATGTCCGCTCGCTGTTTTACGTGGTCGGCATCTCGCTCGTCATCTCCTGGTTCGTCGCCGTCTACTTTACGCCCTGGCTCGGCTATATGATACTGAAGCAGAGGGCCCATGCCGGCGGCCATCACGACGCATTCGATACGGCGTTTTACCGCCGGCTTCGCACCGTCGTCGCTTGGGCCGTCAAGCATCGCATCGTCGTCATCGCCTCGACATTGATGATCTTTGCCATGAGCCTCTGGTCCTTTCAGTTCATTCCGAAGAACTTCTTCCCCCAGTCGTCCAGACCCGAAATCCTAGTCGATATGTGGCTGCCGGAGGGCACCTCGATCAAGGAAGTCGAGGCGGAGGCGAAACGCCTTGAGGAGAAACTGCTGACCGATCCGGATCAGCGATTTGTGGCAACTTATGTGGGCGAAGGTGCGCCTCGCTTTTTCCTGCCGCTCGACCAGCAGCTTCGCAATCCGAACTATGCCCAGTTGCTGGTCATGGCGAAGGACGAGGATGCGCGCGAACGCCTGATCACCAAACTACGTTTGACACTGGCCGAAGACTTCCCCTCTGTGCGTGGCAAGGTGGACCGGCTTTTTCTTGGGCCACCCACCGGCTGGGCCGTGCAGATGCGCGTGAGCGGACCTGAGCGCGATGAGGTCCGCCGGATTGCCGACCAGGTGAAGGCCCGCTTCCATCAGAACCCTGTGCTTCAGGCAGTCCATGATGACTGGCTCGAACCTGTCACCGCGATGAAACTGGTGGTCGACCAGGATCGCGCCCGTGCACTTGGCGTCTCTTCGCAGCGTTTGCGCCAGATGTTGCAGGCAACGATGAGTGGGGCGCCGCTCGCCGATGTGCGCGCCGGAGAAGAAACGATCTCGATCGTTGCCCGCGAGCCGGAAGATAGCCGCCGTCTGCTGACGGCCGTGAATTCGATTTATGTGCCGACAGATCTTGGAGCTTTTATCCCCCTGTCGCAGATCGCCAAGGTCGAGCCGACCCTGGAGCAGGGGATCGAATGGCGCCGCAACCGGTTGCCGACTGTGACGGTGCGCGCGACCGTGCCTGATGGCATACAATCGAATGACGTGGCGCTGAATATGTTTGAGGATATGCGGTCGCTGCGCGACAGCCTGCCTGCCGGCTATTCGATCGAAATTCAGGGCGGTGCCGAAGACAGTGCCGAAAGCCAGAACTCGATTGCCGCCAAAGCGCCCATCATGTTGCTGGTTATCGTCGTGCTGCTGATGATCCAGTTGCAGCATTTCGGCAAGGCCATGCTGGTGCTGGCCACGGGACCGCTTGGTATCATTGGTGCCGCCGCCGCTCTACTGATCTCTGGGGCGCCCTTTGGATTCGTCGCCATCCTTGGCGTCATTGCGCTGCTGGGGATCATCATCCGCAACTCGATTATCCTCATCGACCAGATCGACCAGGACATCGCGTCCGGCATGGACCGGCTGGAAGCCATCATTGGGTCCGCCGTCCGTCGTTTCCGCCCGATCGTCCTGACCGCATTGACGGCAGTTCTTGCCCTCATTCCGATCTCACGCGGCATTTTCTGGGGGCCACTCGCTTACGCGATGATGGGTGGCATCCTGGTGGCCACGGTCCTGACCATCCTGGTTCTGCCTGCGGCTTATGCCTTGTTCTTCGGTCGCTCTCCCCGCAAAGCGTGACCGAAAAAAGGAGGAGGAGGGGTGTCCCCAAGCCTCTCCTCCTTCTTGCATCAGGCTGTGCTCGTACGCGACGAGCCGCGCTGACCGTCGTTTCCCCAGGCAAATACGCATCTAATTTTTTGACCGGTTGATAAATATTTCCGATGCTGCTACGCACACCGGCGAGCAGCGCGTCGCTTTCCTTTTTGCGACGCAGTCCGTCCGGAAACGCTGAATCCTCGACTTAATATGAAATTGCTAATATTTTATACGCTGATTTTGCAGTTGCAAAATCTGGCAAAATTTTAGTTGCTTGAATCAGGATATGGCGAAAAGCAGACCAATTCTGTGACGAAATTGAGCCGAATCTCTCTTTACAACAATTTCGAAGGCGATAAGACACTGCAGCAGTGATCGGGCGGACCATCTTTGCTGCTTGTCAAATTACGACGTGCAAGCCTCTGCAAGCCGCCGATTGCCGGAAGACCGGTTGACCCCGACCTTCACACAACACGGGCGCGATCCACGCGCCGCGGGACCAAAAGAACCGGCGAAGGTATTCGTCCTTCGCCTTTGGGAGACTGCTCATGAAAACCAAGTTTGCACTTGCTGCCGCAGCGCTTGCAGCGGCGACCTTCCTGTCGGGCGCCGCCAGCGCCAAGACCTTCGTTTACTGCTCGGAAGGTTCGCCCGAGGGCTTCGACCCCGGCATGTACACCGCCGGCACCACCTTCGATGCCTCCGCCCATCCGGTCTACAGCCGTCTGATGGAATTCAAGCCGGGCACGACGGAAGCCGAGGCCGGTCTCGCCGAGAGCTACGAAGTCAACGCCGAAGGCACCGAATACACCTTCAAGCTCCGCCCGGGCGTCAAGTTCCACACCACCGAATTCTTCACTCCGTCGCGTGACCTCAACGCTGACGACGTGATCTTCTCGCTGGAGCGCCAGCTGAAAGCCGATCATCCCTGGAACCAGTATGTTGCAGGCACGTCCTGGGAATATGCTGCAGGCATGGGCTTCCCGGAACTTATCAAGTCGATCGAGAAGGTCGATGACCTCACCGTCAAGTTCGTCCTGAACCGTCCGGAAGCGCCGTTCATCGCCAACCTCGCGATGCCCTTTGCCTCGATCGTTTCGAAGGAATATGCCGACAAGCTCGAAGCCGAAGGCAAGAAGGAACAGCTGAACCAGATGCCGGTCGGCACCGGTCCGTTCTCCTTCGTCGGTTACCAGCAGGACGCCGTCATCCGCTACAAGAAGAACGCCGACTACTGGGGTGGCGCACCGAAGATCGACGATCTGGTCTTCGCCATCACCACGGATGCCGCCGTTCGCTATCAGAAGCTCAAGGCTGGCGAATGCCACCTGATGCCGTTCCCGAACGCTGCCGACGTGGAATCCATGAAGTCCGATCCGGCTCTGACCGTGATGGAGCAGGAAGGCCTGAACGTCGCATATCTCGCCTACAACACGACCCAGGCTCCGTTCGACAAGCCTGAAGTCCGCAAGGCGCTGAACAAGGCGATCAACAAGGAAGCCATCGTTGACGCCGTCTTCCAGGGCATGGCAACGCCGGCCAAGAACCCGATCCCGCCGACCATGTGGTCCTACAACCAGGCCACCCAGGACGACGCCTACGACCTCGACGCTGCCAAGAAGGAACTCGAAGCAGCCGGCGTCAAGGATCTCTCCATGAAGATCTGGGCCATGCCGGTTTCGCGTCCCTACATGCTGAACGCACGTCGCGCCGCTGAAATCATGCAGGACGATTTCGCCAAGATCGGCGTCACCGTCGAGATCGTGTCGTATGAATGGGCCGAATACCTCGACCGTTCGAAGGCCAAGGATCGTGACGGCGCCGTCATGCTCGGCTGGACCGGTGACAACGGCGATCCGGACAACTTCCTCGACACGCTGCTCGGCTGCGATGCTGTTGGTGGCAACAACCGTGCGCAGTGGTGCAATGAGGAGTTCAACGCGCTGGTGAAGAAGGCCAAGGTCACCTCCGACCAGGCCGAGCGCACCAAGCTCTACGAAGAAGCCCAGCTGGTCTTCAAGCGCGAAGCGCCGTGGGCGACGATCGACCACTCGCTCTCGGTTGTTCCGATGCGCAAGGAAGTCTCCGGCTTCGTCCAGAGCCCGCTGGGTGACTTCACCTTCGAAAACGTCGACATCGCCGAGTAATCGGAACCGTCACTCTTCCGCCGCGGGCTGATGCCCGCGGCGTTTGTCGTTGATGCGCAAATCTCGCGTCTCATGCCCGAGGGCTCCACTGAAGTGGTTCGGGCAAACGTCAGCCGGCCATGGGGCCGCGGTTCGACCTTCAAAAGACAACAACAGGTCTCACTCATGTTTGGCTTTCTTCTGCGACGGCTCGCCGTCTTGATCCCGACCTTCATCGGTGTCTCGATCATTGCCTTCGCCTTCATCCGGCTTCTTCCCGGCGATCCGGTCGCGCTGCTCTCCGGCGAGCGTGTCATGTCACCCGAGCGCCATGCCCAGATCAGTGCCCAGCTTGGCCTCGACCGTCCGATCGTCACACAGTATTTCGATTATCTCGGTGGTGTGCTGACGGGAGATTTCGGCACATCGATCGTGTCGAAGAGCCCGATCATCGACCAGTTCTTCGCGCTCTTCCCCGCAACGGTCGAGCTCTCGCTCTGCGCTATCCTGATTGCGATCGCGCTCGGCGTACCCGCCGGCATCGTCGCGGCCATCAAGCGCGGCTCCTTCTTCGACCAGACCATGATGGGCATCGCCCTTGTCGGCTATTCCATGCCGATCTTCTGGTGGGGCCTGCTGCTGATCATTCTCTTCTCGGGTATCCTGCAATGGACCCCTGTCTCCGGCCGCATCTCGCTGATGTTCTTCTTCCCGCCGGTCACCGGCTTCATGCTGATTGACAGCCTCTTGTCGGGACAGAAGGGCGCCTTCGCGTCTGCCGTCAGCCACCTGATCCTGCCGTCGATCGTGCTGGCGACCATTCCGCTCGCAGTCATCGCTCGGCAAACACGCTCTGCCATGCTCGAGGTGCTGTCGGAAGATTACATCCGCACCGCCCGCGCCAAGGGCCTGTCACCGCTGCGCGTCGTCGGCCTGCATGCGCTTCGCAATGCGATGATCCCGGTGATCACCACGATCGGCCTGCAGATCGGCGTCATGCTTGCTGGCGCCATCCTCACCGAAACGATCTTCTCCTGGCCGGGCATCGGCAAGTGGATGGTCGACAGCGTGTTCCGCCGTGACTACCCGGTCATCCAGGGAGGCCTCCTCCTGATTGCCGGCATCATCATGGTCGTGAACCTCATCGTCGACCTGCTCTACGGCCTGATCAACCCGCGCATCCGCCACTAGAAGGATAAAATCTGATGGCAGAGACAATCAACAGCCAGCCGGTGTCGAGCGCGCAGATGCGCCGCCAGATGCTCGCCGAGTTCTGGTTCTACTTCTCCGAAAACCGCGGCGCCGTGATCGGCCTCGTCGTCTTCCTGGCGCTCGTCTTCGTCGCGGTCTTCGCCGGCGTCATCGCCCCGCATTCGCCGTTCGAACAGTATCGCGATGCGGTGCTGCTTCCGCCGGCATGGCTGGAAGGCGGCAACTGGAGCTATCCGCTCGGCACCGATCCCGTCGGACGCGATATCCTTTCACGACTTATCTACGGCTCGCAGTATTCGCTCTTCATCGGCGTCTTCGTGACGACGCTGTCGCTGACCACGGGCATCATCATCGGCGTCATCGCCGGCTATTACGGCGGCTGGCTCGATACGGCGATCATGCGCCTGATGGACATCATCCTGGCCTTCCCGTCGCTGCTCCTGGCGCTTGTCCTCGTCGCGATCCTCGGGCCTGGCCTGACCAACGGCATGATCGCGATCGCACTGGTTCTCCAGCCGCACTTCGTCCGTCTGACGCGTGCTGCTGTCATGACTGAGAAGACACGCGACTACGTAACGGCCGCCCGTCTCGCCGGTGCAAGCCCGCTGCGCCTGATGTTCAAGACCATCCTGCCGAACTGCATGGCGCCGCTGATCGTCCAGGCAACGCTCTCCTTCTCTAATGCCATCCTCGATGCAGCCGCCCTCGGCTTCCTCGGCATGGGCGCCCAGCCGCCGGCTCCCGAATGGGGGACGATGCTCGCCGAAGCACGCGAGTTCATCCTGCGGGCCTGGTGGGTCGTCACCTTCCCGGGTCTGGCGATCCTGATCACCGTTCTCGCCATCAATCTGATGGGTGACGGCCTTCGCGATGCGCTCGATCCCAAGCTGAAGAGGTCCTGATCATGGCACTTCTCGATATTCAGAACCTGACCGTCCAGTTCGAGACGGCAACCGGCTGGTTCAAGGCCGTCGACGGCGTGTCCCTGTCGGTCGAGCCGGGCGAAGTGCTTGCCATTGTCGGCGAAAGCGGCTCCGGCAAGTCCGTCGCCATGCTCGCCGTCATGGGCCTTCTGCCCTGGACGGCTAGGATCACCGCCGACAAGATGGAGTTCCAGGGCCGCGACATCCAGAAGATCTCTGCTGCCGAGCGCCGCAAGCTGATCGGCAAGGATGTCGCCATGATCTTCCAGGAACCGGTCGCGAGCCTCAACCCCTGCTTCACCGTCGGTTTCCAGATCGAGGAAGTCCTGCGCCTGCATATGGGCCTCAGCAGACAGGACTGCCGCGCGCGCGCCATTGAGCTCTTCAAGCTGGTTGGCCTGCCGGACCCCGCCGAGCGGCTGAACCATTTCCCGCATCAGATGTCGGGTGGTCAGTGCCAGCGCGTGATGATCGCGATTGCGATCGCCTGCAATCCGAAGCTCCTGATCGCCGACGAGCCGACCACGGCCCTCGACGTGACGATCCAGAAGCAGATCCTCGATCTCCTGATGAAGCTCCAGGCCGAAACAGGCATGGGCCTCATCATGATCACCCACGACATGGGCGTGGTGGCCGAGACCGCCGACCGCGTCATCGTCCAGTACAAGGGCCGGAAGATGGAAGAAGCCGACGTGCTCTCGCTCTTCGAAAACCCGAAGAACCCCTATACCCGCGCGCTGCTTTCCGCACTTCCGGAAAACGCCACAGGCGACCGTCTGACCACGGTCTCCGACTTCCTGGCCGCCGCTGAAACAGGAGGTGTCGCATGACCGAAGCGACGCAAACCCCGATGCTCGAGATCCGCGACATCAAGCGCGACTACCGCGTGCCGCAGGGCCTGTTCAAGCAGGACAAGATCGTCCATGCGGTGAAGGGCGTCTCCTTCAAGCTCGACAAGGGCAAGACGCTCGCCATCGTCGGCGAAAGCGGCTGCGGCAAGTCCACCCTTGCCCGCATCCTGACTTTCATCGATGAGCCGACGGCAGGCGAACTGCTGATCGACGGCCAGAAGGTCGATACCCGTCCTGGTCACCTGACCGCCGATATGCGCCAGAAGGTGCAGATCGTCTTCCAGAACCCCTATGGCTCGCTGAACCCGCGCCAGAAGATCGGCGACGTGCTCGGCGAACCGCTGCTCATCAACACCAAGATGAGCGCCGCCGAACGCCGCGAGCGCGCCACCGAGATGCTGGTCAAGGTCGGCCTCGGCCCGGAGCACTACAACCGCTACCCGCATATGTTCTCCGGCGGTCAGCGCCAGCGTATCGCGATTGCCCGTGCGCTGATGCTCAATCCGAAGCTGCTGGTGCTCGACGAGCCCGTCTCGGCACTCGACCTCTCGGTCCAGGCTCAAGTGCTGAACCTGCTCGCCGACCTGCAGGAAGAGTTCGGCCTGACTTACGTTTTCATCAGCCATGACCTGTCGGTCGTGCGCTACATCGCCGATGAGGTGATGGTGATGTATTACGGCGAGGCGGTCGAATACGGCGCGCGGGATGCGGTCTTCTCCGATCCGCAACACGAATATACCCGCACGCTGTTTGCCGCGACCCCGCGCGCCGATGTCGAGTCCATCCGCGCCCGTATGGCGCGGCGCAGCAAGGTCGCCGCTGCGGGATGATTGAACGTCTCAGCAAAGCTTCGAGGAGGGCGCCCAACGGCGCCCTTTTTCATTTCGGCAGATAGCCGTGCGAAATCTTCGGACTGTCGAACACCATGGTCGAACGGATCGTCTTGATCTCGGCGAGCCGATCGAACTCCTGCCAGATCAGCCGCTTGTAGTCGGCCATGTCTTTTACCGAGATCTTCAAGAGGAAGTCGAAATCACCGGCAACGGCATGGATCTCGACGACCTCGTCGAGCTTGCCGACATGCTCGATGAAGCGCTCGCCGACCTGCGGCGTGGTGCGGTCGAGCGTGATCTCCACATAGGCCTGCAGGCCAAGCCCGACGCTCGGTGCATCAATGACAACCCTCTGCTTGATAATCCCGCTCGCATAGAGCCGGGCAAGCCGCCGCGACAGGGGGGCGGCCGTCAGGCCGACGCGTTCTGAAAGCTCGGTATTGCTAAGAGCCGCGTCCTGCAGCAGGCAGGCGATGATCTTGCGATCGATCTTGTCCAGGCTCGGGCTCGCGGCTTCCATTATCATTCTCTTCTGTAGTGTCTGGCGCAAATTCCTATCGTGAAATGATGATGTCGAGCAATACGTATCCAGTTCGCTAAGTTCATCCAACGAAATCCGCAGAGACTTTGCGCGGGAAACTTGGTATCTCTTCTCCAGCACAATCGCTCTTCGACGAAGGTTTCCGATGTTCGACAAGCTCGCCTCCCAGCCCAATGATCCGCTGCTTGCCCTGATCGGGCTCTACAACGCCGATGACCGTGCGGATAAGATCGACCTGGGCGTAGGGGTCTACCGTGATGATGCAGGCCGCACCCCGGTCATGCGTTCGGTGAAAGCGGCTGAGAAGGAGCTGCTGGAGAAGCAGGACAGCAAGTCCTATGTCGCGCCGGAAGGCGACCGCGTCTTCCTCGATCTCCTCTGGGACCTCGTCGGCGGCAAGGGGCATGGCAAGTTTGCGGCAGGTGTGCAGACGCCCGGTGGTTCGGGCGCCCTTCGTCTCGCTTCGGACCTGATCGCGCGCGCCGGCAGTGGCCGTCTGCATCTCGGCCTGCCGAGCTGGCCCAACCACGCCGGAATCTTCGGCGCGACCGGCCTTAACGTGGAAACCTATCCCTATTTCGATGTCCCGACCCAGGACTTACGCTTTGCCAGCATGATGAAGGCGCTGAGCAGCGCTCCGCGTGGCGATACAGTTCTGATCCATGCCAGCTGCCACAATCCGACGGGTGCGGCTCTGACCACCGCGCAGTGGGAGGAACTGGCTGCCGTGATCGCCGAGCGCCGTCTCGTGCCGCTCATCGATTCTGCCTATCAGGGTTTCGGCGCCGGCATCGAGCAAGATGTGGCCGGTCTGCGCACGATCATCGCAGCAGCACCGGAATCTCTTGTGGCCGTGTCCTGCTCCAAGTCCTTCGGCATTTATCGCGAGCGCACCGGCGCGATCTTTGCGGTCGCGGAGACCCAGGAGGCGGCTGACATCGCCCGCTCGAACCTGGTCACCATGGCCCGCACCAGCTATTCCATGCCGCCGGACCATGGCGCGGCCGTTGTCCGCACGATCCTGTCCACCGACAGCCTGCGTCAGGACTGGATCAACGAGTTGAACAGCATGCGCGATCGCCTGAACGGCCTGCGCCGTGAACTGGCGGCAGCCCTCGGGGATGGCTGGCAGCTTGCGCCGCAGATCGCCGAACAGCAGGGCATGTTCTCTCTCCTGCCGCTGAAGGAAGCGGACGTCCTGTCGCTGCGCAAGTATCACGGCATCTATATGCCGACCTCCGGACGCATCAACATCGCGGGCCTGAAGAGCCAGGACATCCCGCGGGTTGCCAGCGTGCTGAAACCGCTTCTGGGCTGAACACCATGACCACCACGACCGTGAACCAGGCGGGTGCCGAGCGCCATCGCCTCTATGAAGACGTGCTTGCGATGATCTCGGGCACGATGTTCGTATCCCTCGGTACGCTGATCTACACGGAGACAATGCTGACGGTCGGGTCGAGTGCCGGTCTGGCCCTGCTCCTGTCCTATGTCAGCGGCTGGGGTTTTGGGGTGATCTTCTTCCTCGTCAACCTGCCCTTCTATATCCTGGCAGTGAAGCGCATGGGCTGGGCCTTTACGCTGCGCACCTTCACGGCAGTGGCGCTCGTCTCGATCCTGTCGAAGCTGAACGGACAGTGGATCGATTTCTCCTATCTCAACCCGCTCTATGCGACGGTCATCGGTGGCGGGTTGATCGGCACGGGCCTTCTGATGCTGTTCCGACACCGCACCGGTCTCGGCGGCATCAATATTCTCGCGATGTATCTGCAGGAGAAGACGGGTCTGCGCGCTGGCTATTTCCAGCTCGGCGTCGATCTCGCGATCCTTGCCGCCGCGTTTTTCGTGCTGCCCGCCGACCGTCTGGCACTCTCGGTCCTCGGCGCGGCGATCGCCAATCTGATCCTGGCGATCAACCACAAGCCCGGTCGTTATATGGGCCTCAGCTGAGCGCCCGGTCTGGCGTCATGCCAGAGCCGCATCCACGATGACGAGCGGGCGCCCCTGGGTGCAGGCTTCGATGCGCGCGTCGACGCGATAGACGTCTCGAAGCAGGGTAGGGGTGATCACCTCGGCGGTCGCGCCGCTCGCAACCAGTCGACCGTCAGCCACGACAAGCGCATGGTCGCAGTAGCGCATCGCATGGTTCAGGTCGTGAAGCGCGATGAGGACGGCGATCCCGCTTTCTTCAGCAAGCTCCCGCATGAACTGCAGGACTTCGATCTGGCGGAAGAGATCCAGCGCCGAAGTCGGCTCGTCCATCAAGAGCACTTCGGGCTTGCGCACGAGCGCCTGGGCGATCGCGACCAGCTGACGCTGACCGCCGGACAGTTCGCCGAGATCACGGAATGCGAGGTCCGAAATCCGAAGAGACGCAAGAATGCGGTCGATCTCCAGGAGTTCGTTGTCGGCGACCTTCCAGCCTGATCCCTGCTTGGACGCGAGCAGCACGCTCTCATAAACCGTAAGTACGGCATTGGCGCCGGTGTCCTGCGGCATGTAACAGATGGGACGGAGGCTCTCCTCGCCGGACAGATGCACGACGCCTTCGCCTTTCAGCAACCCGGCGATCCGCTTGAACAGCGTCGACTTGCCGGCGGCATTCGGGCCAATGACCGCCGTCAGCACGCCGCCTGTTATGTCGCCGGTGGTGATATCCGTGAAGACGCGGCGCCGGCCATACTGTGCGCCGAGCGCTTCGAGCCTGAGGGCTACCATGCGCGCCTCCTGTTGGTGAAGATAAGTGAAAAGAAGAAGGGCACGCCGACAAGGGCCGTGATCACCCCGATCGGCATGATGGCACCGGGGATCAGCATTTTGGATACGACGGATGTGACGGAAAGCAGAAGCGCACCGCAGAGCACGGAGCCGGGCAGGAAGAAGCGCTGGTCCTCGCCGAGCAGCATGCGCGCGATATGCGGGCCGACCAGGCCGATGAAGCCGATCGTGCCGACGAAGGAGACCGGGATTGCGGCGAGCAAACTCACGAGCAACATGGTCTCAAGCCGGAGCGCCCGGACATTCACACCGAAGGAGGCCGCCTTGTCGTCTCCTAAGCGAAGCGCCGTCAGCGCCCAGGCGCGACGCGCAAACAGGGGCACGCAGAAGACCAGCACGGCAAAGGTGACGGCCACCTTGCTCCAGGTCGCCTTGGTGAGCGATCCCATGGTCCAGAAGACGACGGCGGCGAGCGCCTGTTCGGAGGCGAGATATTCGAGCAGCGACAGCAGCGCGTTGAAGGTGAAGACCAGCGCGATGCCGAGCAGCACGATCGTTTCCACCGTGACCCCGCGCATGGTCGAGACGCCGTAGATGAACATTGAGGCGAGCATCGCCATCAGGAAGGCGTTGATCGGCACCATATACTGGACGGCGGCCGGAAACACGGCGACACCGGCGACAAGTCCAAGCGCCGCGCCGAAGCCGGCCGCGGCGGAAATGCCGAGCGTGAAGGGCGAGGCAAGCGGATTGGCAAGGATCGTCTGCATCTGGGCGCCGGCAAGCGACAGGCAGGCGCCGACGGTGACCGCCATCAGCGCGATCGGCATGCGGATATCCCAGATCACCACCCGCAGCTGGTTGCCAGCCGAGGCCGGATCCCAGATCGTCGAGACGACTTGCGACAGGGTGTAGCGGGCCGGCCCATAGGCCATGTCGACGGCAATCGACAGCAAGAGACAGACAAAAAGCCCGGCCAGAATGGCCAGGCGCTTCGCCGTCAGGCTTCGATAGGTGTCGCTGGAGGCCGGAAGGGCCGTTTCGACGGTGGTAGCCATGGATGTGTCCTGCAAATGGTGCCTCAAGCGGCAAGTGGCCGGCGGTTGCCCGCCGGCCGGATGGATATCAGGAGCCTGCCTTCACCGAGGCAAAGTAGCCTGAGTGGTATTCGACCGGCAGGAAGCGCTCATGCATTTCCTTGAAGGTGGCATCCGCATCGAGATCCTTGAACAGATCCGGGTGCAGCCACTTGGCGATCTGCTGCACGGCAACGAACTGGTAGGGGCTGTTGTAGAACTGGTGCCAGATGGCGTGCACATTGCCATCCTTCACGGCCTTGATGTCGGTAAAGCCGGGGCGCTTCATCAATTCGCCGAGCTTGCGCGCGGCTTCGGCCTTGTCGGCACCCGGGCCAACGCCAACCCACTTGCCGCCGGGAACATACAATTCCCAGTTCGAGCCAGTGACGATCACCTGGTCGGGATTGGAGGCAATGATCTGCTCAGGGTTCACGGTGCCGAAGGTGCCCGGAATGAAATCCTTGGCCATGTTGATGCCGCCGGCGAGTTCGACCATCTTGCCGAAGTTCTCGTTGCCGAAAGACATGCAGCAATCGTCGGAGTAACCACCGGCGCGCTCCATGAAGACAACCGGCTTCTTCAGGTCGGACTGCTTGGCCAGCACGTCCGTCACCTTGGCGATCTGCTCGTCATGGAATTTCACGAATTCTTCGGCGCGCTCTTCCTTGCCGAACAGCTTGCCGATGATGCGCATCGAATCGTCGGTGTGTTCCATCGGCTTCTCGCGGAAGTCGATGTAGACGAGCGGAATGCCGACGGCGGCGAGCTTCTCGATATAGCCGCTCTCTTCGGTCGCCGATTTCGCTTCCGTGTTCATGATGATCACGTCGGGCTTCAGCGCAACAGCCTGCTCGATGTCGAACGTGCCGTCCTTCATCCCGCCGAAGGTCGGGATCTTTTCCATCTCCGGATATTTCTTCAGGTAGATGTTGTAGCCGTCGAGGTCGGCCTTCTTGAAATCGTCGCGCCAGCCGATAACACGGCCGAAGGGATTGTCGGTGTCGAGCGCCGCGGTGAAATAGATCTGGCGACCTTCGCCGAGGATCACGCGTTCGACCGGAACGCTCACCTCGACTTCACGACCGGTGATGTCCTTGATCTTCACGGTCTCGCCGGCAAGCGCGACGCCTGAAAAAAGGACGAGCGAAACCGCGGCGGCAGAAGCCACCTTCTCCATTTTGAACACGATCAGTTCTCCTGTTTGTGATTTTCCGTGATCTATGTTTTTATGAGTTTGACAGTCAAGAATTATCTTTTAGAAGTGTTCCAGCCTCTTCAGCCCGGAAACGGAAGACCCCGAAAATGCAAGCTCTTAGCGCAATCCCCAATCATGATCTTCGCGACGAAATCAAAGCCTACTGGTCACTACGCGCCGAGACTTTCGACAGTCAGCCGGGTCATGAGATCTTTTCTGAAGAGGAACAGGCGGCCTGGCACGCGCTGTTTCGCAAGCATCTCGGTCAGGGTGAGGGGCGGGCTGCCCTGGATCTCGCCTGCGGGACTGCCGTGGTTTCGCACCTGCTCGACGATCTTGGGTTCAGGGTAACCGGTCTCGATTGGGCCGAGCCGATGCTGGAGCGGGCGCGCGCCAAGGCCAAGGCGAGGGACCGGCAGATCCAATTCCTGATCGGTGATGCCGAACGGACGATGGAAGCGGACGGGGCTTATGACGTGATCACCAACCGCCATCTTGTCTGGACCCTGGTCGATCCTCTCGCCTGCTTCAAAGAGTGGCATCGTGTGCTAAAGCCCGGCGGCAAGGTGCTGATCGTCGATGGCGATTTCGTCAACACATCGGCCTTGACCCGTATCCTGAAGAAGCTGACAGCCTTGGCGAGCCGGCTTGGTCTCGCTCGCGATGCGCAGCATGGCGCCCCGAACTCGGATATGGCGGCAAGACACACCAGCATCCTGTCGCACGTGCACTTCTCCCAGGGTGCCCAGGCGCATGCAGTGGCCGATCTGCTGTGGCAGGCCGGCTTCTCCCAGGTCACCATCGACGAGGACATGGCGGCCATCCACAAGACGCAGCGCAAGAACTTCTCCTTCTTCAAGGGCCTGGAACGCGCCACCCAGCATCGCTACGCTATCTGCGCTGAGAAGTGATCCGCCTTGTAAAACAGGGCGGCCGGTAATACCTTCATAACATGTGGTATGACCGAGGCTCATATGGCAACGACCGTGACATCAAAGGGGCAAGTGACGATCCCCAAGCCGGTAAGAGATCTGCTCGGCATCAAGCCGGGAACGGCTGTCGAGTTCCGCCGGGCACCGGATGGAAGCGTCCTGCTTGAACGCGCAGATGGAAAGATCCCGGAGAGCCGCTTCTCGCCCCTGCGAGGAAGCGCAGTTGCGGGACCATCGACCGATGAGATCATGGCTTTGACGCGAGGTGAGGCGGATTGATCCTGGTCGATACGAATGTCTTGCTTGACCTCGCGACCGACGATCCGACCTGGGCCCAATGGTCCTTGATGCAGCTAGAGAATGCCGCAATCGCTGGGCCTCTTCTCATAAACGATGTCATCTACGCCGAGTTGTCTGTCCGCTACGACACGATCGAAAAACTCAATTCCTTTATCACTGATGCAGGACTGTTGCACGCGACCATACCGCAACCAGCGCTCTTCCTTGCGGCCCGGGTCTTCGCGACGTACCGTAGGGCCGGTGGTTCACGAACAGGCGTATTGCCTGATTTCTTCATCGGTGCGCATGCGGCGGTCGAGGGCTTGCCGCTTTTGACCCGCGATGTCGGTCGTTACCGGACCTATTTTCCAACCCTGCAGCTCATTGCTCCCTAAGCGGGTTCAGTGAAGGTGTCCCAAGGGCTGAGAGAAAAGTCTGCGGGAATGGAGATACGCCAAACGCATAGCTCGCTCCTTTGCCGACCAAGGTCCGCTTTTCTCAGGCTAAGAAAGCGGACCGGCCATCGGGATAGCTTGGGATTTAGCCATAACTATCTTGCGGACATTTACACCCTCCCAAGACTGATATATTAATATCCCAGTTTTGGGAGCGAGCATGGCGGATGCATCCAGAAACGGGCTGCGCTCACGCGTTGTCCCAAGCGAACATCATCGTGGAAGGACGCGCGACGGACGCGCCGCAACGCAAATTCATGCGGCCTTGCGGGATGAAATAGTTCGCATGCAGTTGAAGCCGCTGGACATGTTGAACGAAAAACAACTCGGCCAACGTTTCGGTGTCAGTCGCACGCCCGTGCGCGAGGCTTTGCTCCGCCTCGCCGACGAAGGACTTCTCGAGATCTACCCACAGTCCGGAACCTTCGTGTCCCGGATCCCGCGACGCGCTCTATACGAGGCGATCCTGATCCGAAAGGCACTGGAGGCCACGACGGTTTCACTCGCCATCGCGTCCATGAAGGATGATCGGCTGCGTGAACTCGATGCCAACCAGATGGCGCTGAAGCAAGCCGCCGATGCCGGTGCAATCCCGCGCTTCCATCAGATCGACAGCGAGTTCCACCAGTTGATCGCTGACATCGCCGGCTATCCTGGCATCTGGGCTGTAATTGCGCAGGTCAAGGTGCAGATTGACCGGTACCGCTATATGACCCTGCCGCAAAACGGACGGCTTGATCTCGTCATCGCCGAGCACGCTGCTGTCATTGAGGGCATGCGTCGCCGGGACGATGGAGCCGCGGTCCTGGCGATGACCCAGCACATAGGTCGGTTGACGGAAGAACTCGACGATATCGAGCATCTCGACCCAGAACTCTTTCTTGATGCCTGAACGGCGCCGCTTTTACCGATACCCGGGAGTATAACCAATGAAGCCTTCCTTCGATCTGTCCGGCCGCACGGCCATCGTTACCGGCGCCAATACCGGTATTGGCCAAGCGATAGCCGTGGCCATGGCCTCCGCTGGCGCAGCTGTGCTTGGAGTTGGCCGCTCCAGCATGAGCGAGACCGAAGCCCTGATCGGCTCATCGGCCGGCCGCTTTGCGTCCTATTCCGCGAATCTCTCCACCATCGAGCCAGTTGATGCCATCGTCGAGGCTGCCGTATCCGCCTTCGGCTCGATCGATATCCTCGTCAACAATGCGGGTATCATTCGCCGCGCCGACGCGATTGAATTCACCGAAGCCGATTGGGATGCCGTGATGGATGTGAATTTGAAGACGGCCTTCTTTCTCTCTCAGGCCGCGGCAAAACGCATGATCCCGAACGGTCGCGGCAAGATCATCAATATTGCGTCTATGCTCTCCTTCCAGGGTGGCATTCGCATCCCGTCCTACACCGCCTCGAAGAGTGGACTAGCGGGCCTAACCCGGTTGCTTGCTTGTGAATGGGCCGGCAAGGGCATCAATGTGAACGCCATTGCCCCTGGCTATTTCGTCACAAACAACACCACGGCTTTGCGCGAAGACCCCAAGCGCTCCACCGATATCCTCGCCCGCATTCCCGCTGGTCGCTGGGGCAATCCGGACGAACTCGGTGGCGCTGCCGTCTTCCTGGCGTCTGATGCGTCTGCCTATGTGCATGGCACGATCCTGCCCGTCGACGGCGGCTGGCTGGCGCGTTAAGCAGAGATGAGATCCAAAGGGGCGGGGGTGAAGATGGGACGAATCGTATCGATTGGCGAATGCATGGGCGAATTGTCGGAAACCGGCATGCCTGGCACGCTCAACATGGGCTTTGCCGGTGACACGCTCAACACCGCCTTCTACCTTCGCCACAGCCTCGGCGCCGACTGGCAGATCGACTATGTCAGCGCCGTCGGAAGTGACGGCCTCTCGGACAGACTTTTGCAGTTTCTGAGCAGCCAGGGCATCGGAACAGACCATGTCAGCCGGCTGGCTGACAAGACGATCGGCCTCTATTACATCACCTTGAAGGATGGTGAGCGCAGCTTCACCTATTGGCGCAACGACAGCGCCGCCAAGCGCCTAGCCAGTGATCCGGCTGCGCTTGCGCGTGCCCTTGATGGAGCCGATGTCGCCTACTGGTCAGGCATCACGCTTGCAATCCTATCAAATCAGGATCGCCTCGCCCTGATAGAAGCACTCAGCCAGTTCGCGGGCAAAGGCGGCACGGTGGTCTTCGATCCCAATCTCAGACCGCGTCTCTGGGATAATCCGGATACCATGCGCGGCTGGATTCATCGCGCAGCAGCCGTGAGCGACCTTTGTCTCCCTTCATTCGAAGATGAGGCAACCTGGTTTGGCGACAGTGATCCCGCCGCCACCGCGAGGCGCTACCGCGCGGAGGGGGCGCGAAGGGTCATTGTGAAGAACGGACCCGAAGAGGTGACTTTCGCGGACAGCAATGGTGAGTTGTCCAAATTCCCGATCGCGCCGGTCGATAAGATCGTGGATACGACGGCTGCAGGTGACAGTTTCAATGCCGGTTTTCTGGCGGCAGAACTGACCGGTGCTGCTGTCAATGACGCGATAACCGCAGGCGCCGAATTGGCCGGGAGGGTGATTGGCGCAAAAGGCGCGCTGGTCGCAGAGGCTGTCAGACGGCCCTAGTACAAATTCGCCGTCAGGCGGGTGGCGCTGCGCTGCCGAAGACCGTGAAATAGCCCCAAGCCAGCACAAGGGCAGCCACAATCCCGACCCAAATCAGGATCTTGCGGCTCGCTGGCGAGACGGCAGCTTTCGGCTTGGACGGTTTCTCTTCCGGGGGCCGTTCGAACTTGATGACGTTCGACATGATCTTGCTCTCTTGTGGCGTTGTGTTCACCATGCTTCCTGCCATGATCGTACGGCAACAACAAGTCTGGCGTCCGCGTGTTTCTCGCGAGCGTGCCAAATGCCGAACCGCACCTGCAGATCCCAATGTATCTCGTGCCCATTCTTCCTGATGTTGACAGGCGAGAGTCAGAACCCAAGGGGGCTCAGCTCGACATGCGCGGGGTGCTGACGATCTTCAGGAACAAGGCGTTCATCGCGTTTGTAATGCCCTCGCTTGGGCTTACCTCAAAGTAAAGGCCTGGCGAGGCGCAGGACTGCATGCGCGTCGGGATCTCGGACTGGAATGGGCTAATCCATTTTTTGTACCAGTCATTGGTGGGCAGCGGCAGATAGGTCGTGTAGAGAACCGCGATCCGGTATCCCTTCTTTTTCAGTTCCTCACACTGCGTCGTATCGATCGGCTCCTGGCAACGTCCGTTGGTGGTTTTCTTCGTGCAGCTGTTGGGCTTGTAGGAGTCGCCCACGCCATCCGAGACAAAGAAGAGGACCTTCTCCGGATCGCCGGCGGAGGCGCCGGTGCCAGAACTCCCCATCAAAGCGCCGATATTCTTCAAGGCGCGGTCAAAATCGGTTTGCTGGTCGTTGTCATAGCCTTGCCATGGGATCGACATGAGCCCGATCTTCGATGCTTTCGCCTGAACCTGGTCAAGTTTGTCGGTAAGCGCTGAAACCTCGAGAAGCTTTGTGTCTTCCGCCCGTTCGCCGAAGGTGTAGACCGCCATCCGGAACTGGTTGGCGCTCCGACGCGTCTTTTTGGCGGTGTCCATCAAGGCTGCTGTTGCCTTGGCCACGACGTCAATACGGATTGTCACGCCAAGGCTCTTGGCGAGATAATAGTAGCTGTTTTTGTCCTCGACGCCCTGATTGACGATGTGGCAGGCAAAGGCACACTCGTCACTGGTATTGTTCACCATCGTCGCAACGTCCGCAGGCGTGGCGCCGACCCCCATCGAAGGCGTGTTGTCGAGAAGCAGGTAGAAGTCGCGGAAGGTGTCGGTCTGGAATACGGCCTCAGCCCTGCCTGAAACGGTCACATCAGCCCGACCGAGGACACGTGCAAGTGTGGTCGGTACAGTCGCATCGAACGTGAAAACAGCCTTCAGCTGTGTCCCTGTCTTGACCACATCGACGTCGAAATTCTTGAGCTTATAGTCCTCGGACATTTTTGCGTGCCCAAGGAAAACCTTCTTCGCATCGGCGATAGCGGCCGACAGCTGGCCATCGGATTGCATTTGCAGGGCCTGCGCGACGCCGGCAGATGTCTCCGATACCGCAGCTAGGGCTGCTGCATCGGCAGCTGCCTGCAGCGTCGAGCGCACCATGAGCGCATTGCTGACGTCAAGCGCGACACCCGCAACACCGATAACGGGAACCAGGAGAAGCGCCGTCAGCACGCCAAAATTACCGCTACGATCGCTGAGAAAGCTTCTGAACATGGATTATCCCCAATACTGAGGGATAAGAATACGGGGCTAATCCCTAAAATTCGTTCATCATCGTGGTTACCGAAATCCTCATGCCCGGCTCTAGGCTGCGCTCACCTTTTTCTTGATCGCCGGGTTCTCCTGGTCATAAACAGCACGTGCTTCCCGGATGCGTCCATGATGTTGGGCTGTCCAGACAACGAGGGCGGCAACCGGCCCGAGCAGGGATTCCCCAAGCTCAGTCAGGCGATACTCGACACTCGGTGGCTGGGTGGGGAACACTTCGCGATGCACCAGCCCGTCCCGCTGCAGGCTACGGAGCGTACCGGTCAGCATAGCCTGTGAAATGTCCGGGATCGCGCGCCGCAATTCCCCAAATCTGTGCGGCTTGTAGCCGAGTGTCTGGAGAATGAGCGACGCCCATTTGTCTCCGATATGAGAGAAGACGTCGCGGACCGGACAATTGTTTGCGTCGAAGACCGTGTTCGCCGGTGCTTCAATCATCGCCCGGATCTCCTGGATCGCGGCGCTGTAATCGACGTTCGTCTTCACATGGGCTGTCATCGGTACCGTCCTCAGAACCTGGTTCTAAAAAACTGCCTACTTTACGGCAAAAGCTAGATCTGTTCTTTAGACCTACTCTGAAATTTAAACCAGCCCTAAAGTTCTAGGGCACCTGAAAAGGAATGGAAATGACAGCAAAGTATCTCGTCACCGGCGCATCGGGCCAGCTTGGCCAGCGTGTTGTTCATCATCTTCTTGAGACTTCGGGCGTGGCCCCAAGCGATATCATAGCGGCGAGCCGAAAGCCGGAACAACTGGCGGAGCTGGGCGCGAAGGGCGTTCTGCTGCGACGGGTCGATTTCGACGACGCGGCGTCCATGGAAGCGGCATTTGCTGAAGCTCAGAAGGTTCTGATCATTAGCACCGATACCCTTGACCGTCCGGGGCATCGGCTTGTTCAGCATCGCGCTGCCGTGGCGGCTGCCGAAAAAGCCGGCGTTCAGCATATCCTCTATACGTCTATGCCTGAGCCGGCCAATTCTCCGCTTCTTTTCGCGCCGGATCATGAAGGGACGGAAGCCGCCATCGAAGCAAGCACGATCCCGGCATGGACCATCATTCGAAACAACTGGTATTTTGAAAACATCATGATGAGCGCCGGCCCCGCGCTTGCCTCCGGACACTGGTATTCTGCGGCGGGCGACGGCAAGGTCGCGCACATCGCACGCGACGATGTTGGTCAAGCCGTTGCAGCCGCGCTCGTTTCTGCCGGAAACGGCAAGACCGTTTACACCCTGACCGGCGCCTCTTCCTACACCCATCGCGAAATGGCAGCGCTCATCTCGGACGCAGCCGGCAAACAGATCACGGTTGTCGATGTTCCTCTGGAAGGCCTCGTACAGGGGATGGTCGGTGCAGGCATGCCTGAGCCGGTTGCGCGTGTTTTCGCCTCGGTAGACACAATGATTGGAAGTGGCGGACTTGCGCGCATCACCGGCGACTTCAAGGCGTTGACAGGTCGCGAGCCGCAGAGCTTCGAAGCATGGATGAAGAGCCAGGCTCCTGTGCTCAAGTCCATGATTCCATGATCCATTGAACGCAGGACGATCTCGACATCGCCGATCGGCCTCCGCCAGGCCGGTGCGGTGATGCCATTCCCCACAGATGGCATGGCCGCGCGGCCGCCCGTTCCCCCGAACGGGCGGTTTCGTTTTTTCTTACGGATGTCGATATCTGCAGCACCTGTTGGGATTGCCTGTTTCGCAGGCATATCTGCCCGCGAGAAATGCATTTAGCCGGCGTGCTCAGGCAAAACGGGGCGCATAATCCTGCGGATGCCGCGATTCATCGACTTGGCACACGCCTTGCTCTCTCAGTCTTCGAGTTAGCCGCTAGGGTTCCGGCGCAGTATGCGTGGCTGGTCCGAGAGCGGCTCCCGATGGAGAGACATCCCATCGGGTGCACGGCGGGACAAAAGCCCGGGAGACCTCGTAAGCCAAGGGATTGGCGGCGCGATGGTCCATGCCGATCCCTTTTCGAAGACGCAAAAGGGGAATTTCTACATGCAGACTGTCAAGACACTCCTGTCGATCACCGCACTGGCGGGCGCTCTCGCCTTAAGCCAGATGACACCGGCCGAAGCCGCACCGAAAAAGGACTTCAAGGTCGCCTGGTCGATCTATGTCGGCTGGATGCCCTGGGGCTATGCCAATGACACCGGCATCGTGAAGAAGTGGTCCGACAAATACGGCATCAACATCGAAGTCACGCAGTTCAACGACTACGTGGAATCGATGAACCAGTATACCGCCGGTGCCTTTGATGCGGTGACGCTCACCAACATGGATGGCCTGTCGATCCCCGCTGCCGGAGGCGTCGACACGACCGCCGTCATCGTCGGCGACTTTTCGAACGGCAACGACGCGCTGATCCTCAAGGGCAAGGATAAGCTCGAGGATGTGAAGGGCCAGAACGTCAATCTCGTCGAGTTCTCCGTCTCCCATTATCTGCTCGCCCGCGCGCTCGAAAGCATCGGCTCCTCTGAGCGCGATGTGAAGGTGGTCAACACCTCGGATGCCGATATGGTCGCCGCCTACCAGACGCCTGACGTGACCGCTGTCGTGACCTGGAATCCGCTGGTCTCCTCCATCCTGGAAGACGCCTCCGCGAAAAAGGTCTTCGATAGTTCGCAGATCCCGGGGGAGATTATCGACCTGATGGTGGCCAACACCGAGGTGCTGAAGGATAACCCTGACTTCGGCAAGGCGCTGGTCGGCATCTGGTACGACACAATGGCCGTGATGACCGCCGATACCGAAGAGGGCAAGGCAGCCCGTACCGCGATGGGCACGGCATCCGGAACGGATCTCGCCGGCTTCGAAGCCCAGATGGCTGCCACCAAGCTCTTCGACAAGCCGGCCGATGCGGTGGCTTTCACAGCCTCGCCTGATCTGTCCAAGACCATGGACCTTGTCCGCAACTTCCTCTTCGAAAAGGGGCTTCTCGGCAGCGGCGCGCCCTCTGCCGATGTCATCGGCATAGAGCTGGCTGACGGTACGGTTCTTGGGGACAAGGAGAACGTCAAGTTCCGCTTCACCACCACCTACATGGACGCGGCCGCCAAGGGCGCGCTCTGAGGCAGATCCATGCCGCCCGGTTGACGATGTCGCCCGGGCGGCTCCCGCCTCCCTGAAATCCTGGAGTGGTCGATGCGCTGGATCAATGCTCATCCTGGAAATGGCGCGCGCCTGACGCTCGTGCTCCTGCCCTTCGTGCTGGTGCTCGGCGCCTACATGATCGGCTCAGCCGAACGGCTCGCCGAAAACCCGAACGACAAGCTGCTGCCCGGCTTCGCTGCCCTCTGGGAGGGTGTCAATCGGATGGCCTTTACGGCTGACGTCAGAACCGGCGAATACCTGCTCTGGTCGGATACCTGGGCGAGCCTGGGGCGCCTCTTTGCCGGGCTTGGTATCGCCACCGCGATCGCGCTGCTCCTCGGCCTCGTCATCGGCATCCTGCCCTATGCACGGGCAGGTCTCTCTCCCTTCGTCGGTGCCATCTCCATGGTCCCGCCGCTGGCGCTGCTGCCGATCCTCTTCATCGTCGTGGGGCTCGGCGAGGCGTCGAAGATTGCACTGATCGTCATCGGTGTCGCGCCAATCATGATCCGTGATCTGGCCCTGACTGCGACCTCGCTACCGCGCGAGATGATCGTGAAGGCCGAAACGCTATCAGCCTCCTCCTGGCAGATCGCGTTGCGTGTGGTGCTGCCGCAGATCTTGCCGCGCCTGATCACCACGCTCCGCCTGCAGCTTGGCCCCGCCTGGCTCTTCCTGATCGCGGCCGAAGCGATCTCCTCCGACAGCGGCCTTGGCTACCGCATCTTCCTCGTCCGTCGCTATCTCTCGATGGACGTCATCTTCCCCTATGTCCTCTGGATCACGCTGCTCGCGATCCTCACCGACATCCTGCTCGATCGCCTGCGCATCGCCGTCTTCCCCTGGTCCGAACTGGAGAAGGGCAAATGAGCGCGCTGTCCATAAAGAACCTCTGGAAGGAATATGGCGACCAGATCGTGCTGGAGAATGTCTCGATCGAGATCGAATCGAGAGCCTTCGTCGCGCTGGTCGGCCCGTCCGGTTGCGGCAAGTCCACCTTCCTGCGCCTGCTGCTCGGCCAGGAGCGCCAGACCAAGGGTGAGATCCTGCTCGATGGTTTGGCCCTGCCGAAAGAGCCGGGACCGGACCGCGGCGTCGTCTTCCAGCGCTACTCCGTTTTTCCGCACCTGACCGTGCTCGGCAATGTCATGCTCGGCAAGGAGCTCAAGGCCTCGCGCTTTGCCGCCCGCCTGTTTGGCGCCGCGAAGCGCGCGGTCGAGGACGAAGCCCGCGCGATGATCGCGGCGGTTGGGCTTGCCGGCTCAGAGGACAAGTATCCGGCCCAACTTTCCGGCGGCATGCAGCAGCGACTGGCGCTCGCCCAGGCGCTCATCATGCGACCCAAGGTGCTGCTGCTCGACGAACCTTTCGGCGCGCTCGACCCCGGCATCCGCGCCGAGATCCACACGCTGATGAAGAAGCTCTGGCATGAGGCGCCGATGACCGTCGTCATGGTCACCCATGACATGCGCGAGGCCTTCACGCTGGCGACCCGCGTCGTTGCCTTCGAGCGTCCCCGCGACCGCCCGGAGGAAAAGCTCCGCTACGGCGCGACGATCACCCGCGACATCGCCATCTGGCCACCCCGCAAGGCGGGCGAGGCCTCCCTCTTTCGCCCCGACCGGGACGGCCCGGTCTCTTCACAGGGTCAATAGCCGGGACGACCCGGCCAACGAAACCACTGGAGATGACAATGCATATCCGACGTTCCCCCGAAGAGATCGCCGCCAACCGGGCGCGCTACGAGGAGCATCAGAAGAAGGGGCTGGAATTCGCACCGAAGGCGCTGCCGCCCAAGAGCGCAAAGCCCGCACCCGCAATTGCTGCCGACAAGATTATGCACCAGGAAAAGTTGCCCGGCGGCTGGTACTGGTGGACCCGCGTCAAGGCCAACGAGACGCTGCGCATCGCGCTCGACGAAGGTGTTTCAACCGTATCGGTCGTCGCCTGGAATGCCGAGGACCCGACGGAGCGCATGAACCTGCCTGATACCGTCAAGGTGCAGTGGACCACCGGGCTTGGAAAGGGGCGTGTCATCTTCTCCGACATGGGCAAGGTCATGTTCTCGATCACCGAGGACAGCTCCGGCGCCCATGACGTTCTGATGGGTGGCTCGACAGCTTCATCGAACGCGAAGAAATATGCCGGACAGAACGGTCCGGCACTGCGCAACACCCGCGACAACTTCGTGCTGATCGCCACCAAATCAGGCCTCGACAAGCGCGACATTCCGGCAGCTCTCGCCCTGTTCGCACCCGTCTGTGTCGATGCCGATGGCAAATTCGAGTGGAAACCGGATCTCGTATCCGATGGCGACTATGTCGATCTGCGTGCCGAGATGGACATGATCGTCGGCTTTTCCAACTGCCCGCACCCGCTCGATCCGAACCCGGTCTACGCCCCCAATCCCGTCAACATCCTCAGGATCGCCGCAATCGAGCCGGCGGCGGATGATCTGTGCCGGACCGCGACTGCAGAAGCCATCCGTGGCTTTGAAAACAACGCTTTTGCGGCCCTGTGAGAGGAGAGGCGATCATGACCCATTTCATCCAGACCTCTCGCGCCCGCACACCCTCCAACACCGCGCAGGATCACTATATCGCTGCCGAAGCGCCCTTCTCGACCTTCATCAAAAAGGGTCAGGTGGTGCGCATCGAGGACACCTATGGCCAGCAGGCCGTCGATACGCTCTTCTACAACGCCCATGATTTTTCCGAGCGCTATTCCAGCCAGGACACCATGCGCGAACAGGGGGCGGCCTATATCTCGACCGGCACCAAGGTGATCTCCAACGAAGGCCGGGTGATGTTGACGGTGACCGCCGATAGCTGCGGACGGCACGATACCTCTGCCGGCGCATGCTCCTGCGAGAGCAACACGGTCCGCTTCGGCCACTACACGAAATACCTGCATGCCTGCCGCGACAACTTCGTCATCGAAGTTTCCAAACATGGCATGAGCAAGCGGGACGTGGTGCCGAACATCAATTTCTTCATGAATGTGCCGATCGAACCCTCAGGCGAAATGACCATCGTGGACGGCATTTCCGCCCCCGGCGACTATGTCGAGCTGAAGGCGGAGATGGACGTACTGCTCGTCATTTCCAATTGCCCGCAGATCAACAACCCCTGCAACGGCTTCGATCCCACGCCGATCCGGGTGCTCGTCTGGGATGACGAGGCGGCCTGATGTTCAACAAGGTTCTGATTGCCAATCGCGGCGAGATCGCCGTGCGCGTCATCAAGACGCTTCGAAAGATGGGGATCGCAAGCGTTGCGGTCTATTCCGATGCCGACCGCTTTTCGAAACCCGTGCTAATGGCCGACGAGGCGGTGCGCCTCGGCCCCGCACCCGCCAGCGAAAGCTACCTGAACGTCGACGCGGTCATTGCCGCATGCCGTCAGACGGGTGCGCAAGCCGTGCATCCCGGCTATGGCTTCCTCTCGGAGAATATCGGTTTTGCCGAACGGCTGAAGGCGGAAGGCATCACCTTTATCGGTCCGACGCCGGACAATATCTCCGCCTTCGGCCTGAAACACACAGCCCGCGAACTGGCCAAGGCGAGCAGCGTGCCGCTGCTACCCGGCTCCGGCCTGCTCGACAGCCGGGAAGAGGCGCTCTCCGCAGCGGAGCAGATCGGCTATCCGGTGATGCTGAAGTCGACAGCCGGCGGCGGCGGTATCGGCATGCAGCTCTGCGAAGGTGCGGAGGCGCTTGCCGCAGCCTTCGACACGGTCCAGCGCACGGCAAAATCCAGCTTCGGTGACGCCCGCGTCTATCTCGAACGCTTCGTCTCCAAGGCCCGCCATGTCGAGGTGCAGATCTTTGGCGATGGCAAGGGGAGAGTGATTGCGCTCGGTGAACGCGACTGCTCGCTGCAGCGCCGGAACCAGAAGGTCATCGAAGAAACGCCGGCCCCCGGGCTGTCCGATGCCGTGCGCCAGCGCTTGCATGCCGCTGCCGTCTCGCTTGGAGAGCAGGTGGCGTATGCCTCCGCCGGCACCGTCGAGTTCATCTATGATCCCGCCCGCGAGGAATTCTACTTCCTTGAGGTGAACACCCGACTGCAGGTCGAGCATCCGGTCACGGAAGCCGTCTTCGGTGTGGACCTCGTCGAATGGATGATCCGCCAGGCCGCCGGCGAAGATGTGCTGACGGGCAAGGAAAACCTCGTGCCGAAGGGTGCCGCGATCGAGGCGCGTCTCTATGCCGAAATGCCCCATGCCGGCTTCCGCCCGAGTGCCGGTCTGCTGACGGAAGTGGTCTTCCCCGAGGGCATTCGTGTCGACGGCTGGGTGGAAACGGGAACCGAAGTCACGCCCTTCTATGATCCCATGCTGGCCAAGGTCATCGTCTCGGGCGCGGATCGCGAGACGGCCATTGCGGCGCTCTCCTCCGCGCTTGAAAAAACCTCGCTTGCGGGCATCGAGACCAATCTCGAATATCTGAAGGCGATTGCCGCCTCCGACCTGTTCCGCAGCGGTGATGTTGCGACCACGGCCTTGAAGGATTTCGCCTTCGTGCCCGATGTCGTCGAAGTGATCGCCCCCGGCGCGCAGTCGAGCCTCCAGGAACTGCCGGGCCGCCTTGGCCTCTGGCATGTCGGTGTCCCGCCCTCGGGCCCGATGGACGAACGCTCCTTCCGCCATGCCAACCGGCTGGTCGGGAACCACGATCATACGGCGACCCTGGAACTCACCGTCTCCGGGCCGGTGCTGAAATTCTTCTCCGACACCGTGATCGCGCTCGCCGGAGCTGCAATGCCGATGAAGCTCGACGGCGTCGAGGTGCCCCATAATCAGGCGGTCCAGGTGAAAGCCGGCCAGACGCTGGCCATCGGCAGCATCACCGGTGCCGGCCAGCGCGCCTATCTTGCAGTATCGGGCGGCTTCGATGCGCCCTTGGTCATGGGCTCCCGCGCCACTTTCGGCCTCGGCCAATTCGGCGGCAATGCCACCGGCACGTTGCGGGCCGGCCATGTGCTGCGGCTGGCCCGCCGGAACCAGGCCGATGTGCTGCTGGCAACGGAACCGCCGGAACTGACCCGCGAATGGTCCGTCGGCGTGCTCTACGGCCCCCACGGCGCGCCCGACTTTTTCCTTGAGGAAGACATCGAGACACTCTTCTCGACCCCTTACGAGGTGCATTTCAACTCCGCGCGTACGGGTGTGCGCCTGATCGGCCCTGCCCCGAAATGGGCGCGCACGGATGGCGGCGAGGCGGGGCTTCACCCCTCCAACCTGCATGACAATGCCTATGCGATCGGCGCGATCGACTTTACCGGCGACATGCCGATCATTCTCGGCCCCGACGGCCCAAGCCTCGGCGGCTTCGTCTGCCCGGCGGTCATCGCCCGGGACGAGCAGTGGAAGATGGGCCAGTTCAAGCCGGGGGATAAGATCCGGTTCCATGCCGTCGCGCGTGAGGCTGATGGTGTCCTTTCCGCAGGTTCCGTGCCCGGTTTACCCCCCTCTGTCCTGCCGGGCATCTCCCCCACAAGGGGGGAGAGCGGGGAGGCAGCCGTCTCGCCCGCCGCATCGGTTGAATTGGACGTGAGCTCTTTTGCAGTCTCGGGCGAGGCCGGCGTCGTGCCGCTCTCCCCCCTTGTGGGGGAGATGCCCGGCAGGGCAGAGGGGGGTAAGGCTCGGCACTCCGCCATCGGCTCCCCCATCCTCGCCTCCAACGATACCGGCCCCATCCCCGTCGTCTACCGCCGCCAGGGGGATGACAACCTGCTGGTCGAATACGGCCCGATGCAGCTCGATATCGGCATCCGCATGCGCGTCCATCTGCTGATGCAGGCGGTAAAGGAGGCGAGGCTTCAGGGCCTGATCGATCTGACGCCCGGCATCCGCTCGCTGCAGATCCATTACGACAGCACCGTGCTGTCGCGCTCTAAACTCCTTGCCGCCCTAGCCGAGATCGAGAAAAGCTTGCCTCCGGCCTCCGCCGTCAAGGTGCCGAGCCGGACCGTCTGGCTGCCGCTCTCCTGGAACGATCCGGATGCGGAACTGGCCATGCGCAAGTATCAGGAACTCGTGCGCCCCAATGCGCCCTGGTGCCCGTCGAACATCGAGTTCATCCGCCGCATCAACGGGCTTGCCGACGACCAGGCGGTGAAGGACACGATCTTCAACGCCTCCTATCTCGTTATGGGCCTCGGCGATGTCTATCTCGGCGCGCCGGTCGCCACCCCCGTCGATCCCCGCCACCGGCTGGTGACGACGAAGTACAATCCGGCCCGCACCTGGACGCCGGAAAACGCCGTCGGCATCGGCGGTGCCTATATGTGCATCTACGGCATGGAAGGGCCGGGCGGCTATCAGCTCTTCGGTCGCACCATTCAGATCTGGAATACCTGGCGCCAGACGGATGTCTTCGCCAAGGACAAGCCATGGCTGCTCGATTTCTTCGACCAGATCCGCTTCTTCCCCGTCTCCCACGAAGAACTGACGGAGGCCCGCGCCGCATTCCCGCATGGCGGTTATCCGATCCGGATCGACGAGGGCACCTTCTCCTATGCCGATTACGAGGCGGAGATGGCCCGCAATGCAGAGAGCATCGGCGCCTTCAAGCAGGGACAGCAGGCGGCGTTCGAGGCCGAGCGGAAGCGCTGGAAGGACGAGGGGCTCGACTCGTTCCAGGTGGATGACGGCGCGGGGGTAAGCCTCGGCGGCGATATTCCCGAAGGCTGCTTCGGGGTGGAAAGTGCCGTACCCGGCAATGTCTGGAAATTGCTGGTCGAAGATGGCCAGTCCGTGCAGGCTGGCGATACGCTTGCCATCATCGAGTCGATGAAAATGGAAATCACCGTCACCGCCCATGCTGCCGGCAAAGTCCGGGATCTGCGTGCCGGGCCGGGTCGCAATGTCAAGGCCGGCGATGTCCTGGTCATCTTGGAGGATCTGTAATGCTGCCGACTATTCTAGATCTCGCTTCGCTGAAGGCCGCCTATGCCAGCGGGCTGACCCCGCTCGACCTCGTCGAAGAGGTGATCGCCCGCCGCAAGGCCTCCGACGATCCGGCGGTCTTCATCACGCAGACGCCGGATGATGACTTGCGGGCAGCCGCAAAGGCCCTGATGGAGCGCGCACCTGAGCCGAACAGTCTGCCGCTCTGGGGCGTGCCCTTCGCCGCCAAGGACAATATCGATGTCTCCGGCCTGCCGACCACCGCAGCCTGCCCGGCCTTTGCCTATCAGCCGGAGAAGGACGCAACAGTCGTTGCCAGATTGAAGGCCGCTGGTGCCCTCGTCATCGGCAAGACCAATCTCGACCAGTTCGCGACGGGCCTGAACGGCACGCGTTCGCCCTATGGTGCGCCGCGCTCCGTCTTCGACAACGCCTATGTCTCCGGCGGCTCCTCCTCCGGTTCGGCGGTCACGGTTGCGGCCGGCCTTGCAAGCTTTGCGCTCGGCACCGATACCGCCGGTTCCGGTCGCGTGCCCGCCGCCTTCAACAACCTCGTCGGTATCAAGCCAACGCCGGGCCTCGTGCCGAATGTTGGCGTCGTGCCGGCCTGCCGCAGTGTCGATGTCGTCACGGTCTTTGCCGCGACCGTCGGCGATGGCGTCACGATCCGCAAGGTGATGGACGGCTATGACGCGGGTGATCCCTATTCCCGCAAGGCGTCGCCAGTGGCCCTGCCGGGTTCAGGCCTGCGCATCGGCGTCCTCGAAGGCCCCGAGCGCGAATTTTTCGGGAACAAGGCTGTTGAAACCCTCTACGATCAGGCTATCGAGCGGGCAAAGTCGCTTGGCGCTGTTATCGTTCCCTTCGACTACGCGCCCTTCCGCCAGGCCGCCGAACTGCTCTACAACGGCCCCTGGGTTGCCGAGCGTCTCGCAGCGGTGAAGGAGTTCATCGGCACCAATGCCGATGATTTCGATCCGACGGTGCGCACCATCATCGAAGGTGCCAAGGGTTACGACGCGGTCGCGGCCTTCGAAGGCCAGTACAAGCTGGGCCATCTCCGCCAGAAGGCGCTTGTCGAATGGGAAAAGCTCGACGTCCTGATGCTGCCGACCTCGCCGACGACTTATACGGTTGAGGCGATGCTCGCAGACCCGATCGTCAAGAACAGCCATTTCGGTCGCTACACCAACTTCGCCAATCTCTTCGGCTATGCGGCCATCGCCGTGCCCGGCGGCTTTGGCTCGGATGGTCTGCCCAGCGGCGTCACCTTCTTCGGCCCCTCCTTCTCAGACGATGCGCTGGCCCCCTTTGCCGATGCCATGCACCGAGCCGCCCAGTCCGGCATGGGCAAGGACAAGACGAGAGCCCTGCCGGAAGCCTCCAAGGTTGCCGAACCCGACGACGGCCTCGTCACCATCATGGTCGTCGGCGCGCATCTGACCGGCATGCCGCTCAACCACGAACTGACAGGCCCCGGCGGCAAGCTGGTGAAGACCTGCCGCACGGCCGGCGACTACCGCCTCTTCGTCCTGCCCAACACCACGCCGCCCAAGCCGGGCCTGATCCGCGAGCCGGGCTTCGGCGGCAAGGGACTGGAGGTGGAGGTCTGGAAGGTCACGCCTGCTGCCTTCGGCCGCTTCGTCCAGAACATCCCCGCACCGCTCGGCATCGGCAAGGTCACGCTTGATGACGGCAGTCAGGTGTCCGGCTTCCTCTGCGAACCCTATGCCATCAAGGGCGCGCAGGAAGTCACGGATCTCGGCGGCTGGCGCGCCTATATCGCGTCGAGGAAGTGATATCAGGTCGTCTGGCCGCTTAAGGTATATCCCGTTGACATATCCCGCATCCATGCCAGAATGTGGGATATGTTCACCGTATATGGCGAGGGCGTTGCGATATGGAAAAGGGTGCCGTGTTTCAGAGCAATCGCAGCCAGGCCATCCGCCTACCGAAGGCGGTCGCCTTGCCGGATGATGTGAAGCGCGTCGACATTGTTGCCGTGGGACGCACCCGGATCATCGCGCCGGCGGGCGAGATCTGGGACAGCTGGTTCGAGGGCGAGACGGCAACCCATGACTACATGACCGATCGCGATCAGCCAGAAGAGCAGGAGCGGGAAGCGCTCTGATGCTCAAATACATGCTCGACACCAACATCTGCATCTTCACGGTGAAGAATCGTCCCGCCCATATGCGCGAGGTGTTCAACCGGCATCACGGGCAGATGTGCATCAGCGCTGTGAGCCTGATGGAGCTGATTTACGGGGCTGAGAAATCCGTGTCGCCGGAGCGCAACCTGGCTGTGATCGAGGGTTTCGCAGCGCGCCTCGATGTTCTCCCATACGATGAGATCGCTGCCAGTCACACAGGCCAGTTGCGAGCAGAGTTGGCGAAGTGCGGCACTCCGATTGGCCCTTATGACCAGATGATCGCGGGCCACGCACGCTCGCGTGGGCTGATCGTCGTGACCAACAACCGCCGGGAATTCGACCGTGTCCCGGGGCTTCGCGTCGAAGACTGGGCAACAAGCGCACCGTAACTATTCAGCTGAGCTCCCCTCAGGGCACCTGAGCCCCCCGTGTTGCGGTGTAGATCGCATAGAGCGAGGTCGACGCCGTGATGAACAGGCGGTTCCTGCGCGGACCACCGAAGGCCAGGTTGGCAACCGCCTGGGGCACCAGGATCTTGCCGAGCAGCGTGCCGTCGGGATGGAAGCAGTGCACGCCGTCGGCAGCGCTCGACCAGAGGTTTCCGTCGACATCCGTTCGCATGCCGTCGGGAATGCCCTTGTCGATATGGGCAAAGACCCGCCCATTCGTCAGGCGTTTGCCATCGGTGACATCGAAGACGCGAATATACCGTGGCGCGTCGGGTTTGTGGCTGGCGCCGGAATCGGCAACGTAGAGCAGGCGCTCGTCCGGCGAGAAGCAAAGCCCGTTCGGCTGCAGGAAATCGTCGACAGCGACGGTGAGTTCGCCTGTTGCAGGATCGAGCCGGTAGACATTGCGGCTCGCCTGTTCCTCGTCGGCCTTGTAGCCCTCATAGTCGGAGAGGATGCCGTAGGACGGGTCGCTGAACCAGACGCTGCCGTCCGACTTCACCACCACGTCATTCGGCGAGTTCAGCCGCTTGCCCTGGTAGCGTTCGGCAAGCGTCGTGATCGTGCCGTCGATCTCGGTGCGGATGACGCGGCGCCCGCCGTGCTCGCAGGACACGAGCCGCCCCTCCCGGTCACGGGTATTGCCGTTGATGAATTGCGATGGCGCGCGATAGACCGAGGTGCCCACACCTTCGATCCAGCGCAACACGCGTTCGTTCGGAATGTCGCTGAACAGCAGATAGCCGCCATCGTTGAACCAGACGGGACCCTCGGCCCATCGGCAGCCGGTGTAAAGCTCATCCAGGCTGGCGCTGGAGACGAGCAGGTCGCGGAAGCGGGGGTCGCGGATCTCGTAATGCGGGTTTTCCATGGGACGATCCTGGCAGAGCTTCAGGTTTTGCCGGCGCTGCGCGTGGTCGGCAGCATGATGACGGCAATGATGATGAGACCGGTGAGAATGAGGCGAATGCCTGCGCCAAAGCCGTAGGTGTTCAGCATCGAAACGACAAGGAACATGAAGAGTGAAGCGCCCCATATCCCCGGAACATTCGAGTTTCCGCCAGCAACCGCTGTCCCGCCGATCACGACGACGGCGATCGACATGAGCAGATATTCCGTGCCCATGTTGAGCGCCGCACCACCGGAGAAGCTGGCCAGCAGATAGCCGCATAGGGAAGCGAGCACGGCGCAGAGCAGGTAGGTGACGAGCCGCGTGCCGTCGATCGGAATGCCGGCCATGCGGGCAGCACGGATGCTCTGGCCAATCGCGGCAATCGAGCGGCCATAGACCGTGCGGTTGATGACGTACCAGACGATGACGGAGAGCACCAAGGCGACGAGCGCGACATTCGGGATGCCTGCCGTGGTGGCCGTGGTGAAGTCGGCAAGCCAGCTCGGCGGCTTGATGCGCAGGCCCCGGTTCGTCCAGATGGCCGTCGACTGCACGATGAAGCTCATCGACAGGGTCGCGATGATTGGCGGGATGCGGAGGAGCTTGATGAGCGCGTAATTGCCGATCCCGATCGCGATCCCAATGGCGATGGCAACCAGCAGCCCCGTCAGGATCATGCTGTTTTCGACATTCATCACCTTCAGCGAGACGGTCGCGGCAAGTGTCATGTTGGCGGGAACCGAGAGGTCGATGTTTCCAGGGCCAAGCGTGATCACCAGCATTTGCCCGAGACCCACGAGCACCGAGAAGGCTCCGAAGGTGAGGGCCGCCTGGGCGAGCCCGACGGTGCTTGCCCCGCCGGTGAAGACGATGGTGACTAGGAAGACGCTGGCTGCTGCGATGAACGACCAGATCCAGGTCCGCGAGAAGAGCGTGGAAAGTGTCTGTGTCATGCTTTCCTCTTACGGCCTTCGGCACGATTGAGCAGAAGACGTAGCGTCAGCACCAGGATCAGGATCGCGCCCTGTGCCCCAATCTGCCAGTCCGGCGAAATCCGGAGGAACGAAAGGAAGGAGCCGGCCAGCGTCAGCGTCAGCGCACCGATGACGGCACCAATCGGCGAGACACGCCCGCCGACGAATTGCCCGCCGCCGAGAATGACGCCGGCGATTGAAAGCAGCGTGTAGCGGAGCGCGATATTGGCGTCCGCTGAGGTGGTCAGCCCCACCAGCGCCATACCGGCGAGCACCGCAAAGAACCCGGCGAGACCATAGACTGCGGCCCGAGCGCCGATGATCGACCATCCGGCCCGGGCAACCGAACGGCTGTTGCCGCCCACGCCACGGAGCACCACCCCGAAGGACGAGCGCATGATGACATAGTGGCTGACAACGGCGATCAGGATGCTGGCGACGATCGCCATGGGAAGCAGCGGTGGCTTGACCGTCATGATCGCACGGATCCAGCCCGGCGCTTCACCGCCGGGAGCCGGTAGGATCAGGACTGCAAGCCCGCCCCAGACGAAGCTCATGCCGAGTGTCACGACGATCGACGGCAGATCTCTTAGATGAATCATAACGCCGATGAGAGCATAGACTCCGATGGCTGCCATCAGGATGAGCACGCCGATAAGCGGAGACGACTGCAGGAAGGTTGCCGTCACGCAGGCGACGAAGCTGACGAAGGTGCCCATCGATAGATCAAGGTCGTTGACCGTCATGATGAGCATCTGCGCGATCGTCGCGAGCGCGATTGGGACCGCTAGGTTGAACAGCAGGTTGAGCCCCGTATAACTCATCGCGCGCGGCTGCAGATAGAAGACGGCGGCGAGCAGTCCGACCAGCGACAGGGCGGGGATCAGCAGGCGCAGACCTTCGGAAGAGAAGAACTTCGTCATGCGGCCTCCTGGAAGGACGCAGACAGGATATTCTCTTCGGTCACCGCGTCGCCTTTCAGTTCGGCAACGATGCTGCCATTGTTGAAGACATAGACGCGATCGCAGAGGCAGACCTCGTCCATCTCGGTCGAGTACCAGACGAAGGTCCGCCCGGCATCCGCCTCCTGGCGCAGGATGGCGTAAACCTCCTGCTTGGTGCCGAAATCGACGCCGCGCATCGGGTCATCCATCAAAACCACCGGTGCCCGGCTGGCAAGCGCCCGGGCGAAGAGAACCTTCTGCTGGTTTCCGCCCGAGAGCGACAGGATCGGATTATCCATGTCGGGGGTGCGGATGCCGATCCGGTCCTTCCAGGTCTGGCCGAGTGTTTCCTCGCGGACGAAATCCAGGGTCTGCAGCCGCGACAGATCCGGCAGGATGCCGATGCTGAGGTTCCGCAAGATGCTCCAAAGCGTGAACGTGCCGTTGACCGCGCGATCGCCGGCGACGAAGGCCACGGCCGGGTCATTGGCCCGCAGCCAGTTGCCGGTCTTTGCCTCGAACAGGCCGACCAGCATGTCCGTCTGGCCATGGCCGCCGAGACCGGCAAAGCCGACGATCTCGCCTTTCATCGCCTGGAAGGGGAGCCCGCGTCCGCGCACCGGAGCAGCGGCGAGCACGGCTTCCCCAGCTGCCCGATCAACGGACTGGCGGGCTTGGCGCGCCTTGACGACGCTGCCCATGGCCTCGATCAGTCCATGTTCAGAAAACTCTTCGGCAGGACGTTGCGTCACCACTTTGCCGTCCTGCATAACGACGATGCGACTGGCAACAGAGAGGATCTCGCCGAGGATATGCGAGATGAAAAGGATTGACCCGCCGCTGCGCACAAACCGCTCGACATAGGCGAGCAGTTGCTCGGCAAGCCGCGCATCGAGCGAGGAAGTCGGCTCGTCCAGAATGACGAGGCGAACGGGGCTGCCGACCTCGCAGAAGGTGATTGCGATCTCGACCATCTGACGTTCGGCAATGGTGAGATTGCCGACGGCTTCGTGGCAGTCGATCGAATGGCCAGGAAAGATTTCCGCGAGCTTACTTTCGATCAGAGCTGCACCCCGCTTACGCCAGCCCCAGCCTTTCAAGCTGCGATGCATGACGCGGGTGTTTTCCACGATGGTCAGGTTCGGGCAGAGCGACAGTTCCTGGAAAACGCAGCGGATACCGGCGTCCCGCGCCGCCTTGATGCCATGGCCAGCCGTACTATGGCCGAAGCGGATGCTTCCCTCGTGAGGGGTGAGGCCTCCGTTGATCACGCTGACGATGGTCGATTTGCCGGCGCCATTGTGGCCGACCAGGCCGACACATTCGCCGGCACCGATCTCCAGCGTGACGCCATCAAGCGCCTTGACCGCGCCGAAACGTACACGCGCATCGGTGACGCTGACGACGGCGCGTCCACCGCCCGGATCGAGCATGGCATTCATGGGAAGCTACTCTTCACTTTATGAGGCACATAGGCTCTCCGAAACCGCCCGACCCGAAGGCCGGACGGTCTCGGGGAGGTTTCCTTGGGATCACTTTGCGGAAGCGATCACCTTCTGGGCATCTTCGAGCGAATACTCGACATTGGCAACGCCGCCAGCCTGGGTATTGGCCAGGTTGGCTTCCAGGTTATCCTGGTCGATGCGCAGGAAGGGCACGACGAGATCCTTCTTGACGTCCTTGCCGTCGAGGATCTGCTGGGCGACCCAGAAGGCAAGCGTGGAAACGCCGGGCGCGATCGACACCGACATGGTCTCGTAGCCGTTTGCGTCCTTCTGTTCCTTCCACCACTTCAGCTCGTCCTCGCGGTTGCCCATGACGATCACGGGCATCGGACGGTTGGCGGCTGCAATCGCCTGGGCGGCACCATAGCCGTCGCCGCCCTGGGTCACGACCCCGACCAGTTCCGGCAGGCTCGGCAGGATGCCGGCCACTGCCTTCTGGGCCACGTCCTGCGCCCAGTCGCCATGCACGGAGCCAACGATCTTGAACTGCGGGAACTGCTTCACGCCTTCATGGATGCCGGCCGAAATCTCGTCATCGACGAAGACGCCGGCAAGGCCGCGGATTTCGAGCAGGTTGCCGCCCTGCGGCAGCTTGCCGGAGAGATATTCGACCTGGCTGCGGCCCATTTCCTTAAAGTCGACGGCGATGCGCCAGGCGCAGGGTTCGGTGACGATGCCGTCGAATGAGACGACGATGATACCGGCATCACAGGCCTCCTTGACGGCGCCGTTCAGCGCGGTCGGCGAAGCGGCGTTGATGACGATAGCGTCATAGCCCTGCAGGATCATGTTCTGGATCTGGGCTGCCTGTTCGGTCGCCTGGTTTTCGGCGGTGGTGAAGGCGTCGGCGGCTGCGACCTGTCCGGCCTTGACCGCCTCACCCGTCACCTTTTCCCAGCTGGTCAGCATGGCCTGACGCCAGGAATTGCCGGCATAATTGTTCGAAAGGGCAATCTTTTTGCCCGAGGTGTCGGCCATTGCGGGCATGGATGTGGCGACAAGGCACAGCGCCGCGCTCGCCAGAATGTACTTGCTGGTCTTCATGATCTCACTCCCTGTTGTCCGGCACTCTTGGTGCCGGTTTCCTCCAAACAGCCGGGCGTCTCCCGGTCTGAATTCCCCGCCGAGTTCCTCTTCTCGGCAGGATCAGGATGGCTGGAATGACATCGGCTGTCGAGGTCGTGCTCGGCAGGACGTTTGCGGGATCTACGCAAGATGATGCGGGATCCCGCAGGACGACGAAGGTCTCGTCATGTGTTATGAGGGGAAGTGCGGTCAGGGGAGTGACCGCGCGGGAGGATGACAATGCTCAAGATCGCGCCACCGGCCCTGCTCGATCATTATCTCGGCATATCCGGGCTTCTGGCCGGCCAGCTCGATTTTCGCTCGGCGATCAAGGCCGTTGGTGTTGAAGTATCGCATATCGTGCCGCATGACCATCTCGATGTCTGTATCATGATGGTCAATGGCCTCTACCATACCGCCTATGAGAGCGGCCTCGATACCTTCTGGGGCCAGGCGGCACCGGCGCCGGTGACCAGCAGTCCGATCCGGAGCCTGCTCTGGGGTAACATCGATTTCCTGCTGACACCGGATGCGAAAGCGGAGAGCCGTTATTACAGCGATACACCCTTCACCAGTCCGATCTTCGAGCACAATCTGCGCAGCCGCATCCATGTGCCCCTGAAGGTGGGCGGGGAGGTGATTGGCGCGCTCAGCTGCTCATCGCATCAGGTGGATTTCTACACCTTGCAGGACGTCGAAAACGCCCAGTCGATTGCCGATCTCCTGTCGCCCTATTTCTTCGCGCTTCGGGCTGCCGAACAGGCCAAGCAGTCGGCGATCATCGAGGCGGAGGCGCGGGCGCGCGAGGAAGGCTTGCGACTGGGCGCGTTGAACCTGACGGAAGCGCTCGAAAGCGAGCGCCAGCGCATCGGCATGGACCTACACGACCAGACGCTGGCGGATCTCACTCGGTTGTCCCGACGCCTCGACAGGATGATGCAGGAGAAGGACTTGAGCGGGGAAATGCTGGAGCCTGTCGCCCGCAGCTTGCAGCAATGCATGCAGAACCTGCGTGACATTATCGAGGAGGCCAAACCGGCGGTTCTGCAGCTCTTCGGTTTCGCACATGCCATCGAAAATCATCTTGATCGTGCTGTACGCGACCAGGGCGCTGCTTTGTCTTGGCGCCTGATCGACGAAACCGATGGAGAAATCGATCTTCTCGACCAGACGGTCCGAATTGCGCTCTTTCGGATCACCCAAGAGGCAATCAACAATGCCGTCAGACATGCCCAGGCGGCAGGTCTTGCCGTGCGTCTTCGGGGCAGCAGTTCGGCCCTGGTGATTGAGGTCACCGACGACGGCCGTGGACTGACCCGTGGTGCTCGCGGCAAGGGCGGCGGGATCGATAACATGATGACGCGGGCTCGTCTCATCTCGGCCAAATTCACTATTGGCGCAAATCGAGACGGCGCAGGGACGACCGTGCGGGTTCAGCTTCCGCTTCCCACACGAATGGCGAAGCTGAGGGGAGATGAGCCATGAAAGTCCTGATTGTTGAGGATGACCCGCTTCACCGCTCCTATCTGCTCGAAGCCGTCTGTGCCGCCCTTCCCGAATGCCGGGACGTGCTCGAGGCGGAAAATGGGGCCGACGGTGAAAAGATGGCCCGCGAGCACAAGTCCGCCCACATCGTCATGGATCTGCAGATGAATGCCCGCAACGGCATTGAGGCGGCCCGTACCATCTGGAAGGAACGGCCCGACACCCGCATCCTCTTCTGGTCGAACTATTCCGACGAAGCCTATGTCCGCGGCGTCTCCCGCATCGTGCCGGATGGTGCCGCCTATGGTTATGTCCTGAAATCGGCCTCCGACGAGCGGCTGAAACTCGCTCTTCGTAGCATTTTCGTCGAAGCCCAATGCGTCATCGATCGGGAAGTGCGGGGCATGCAGCAAAAGAGCCTGGGCCAGGTGAAGGGGTTCAGCGATAGCGAATACGAGATCCTGGTTGATATCGCGCTCGGTCTGACGGACCGTACCATTGCCAGGCGCCGGGGGCTGTCGCTGCGCAGCGTGCAGAACCGTCTACAGCAGCTGTACGAGAAGCTGGGCGTCTACCAGATGGCGACCGACGACACGGACGAGGGGCGCTACAACCTGCGCGCCCGGGCCGTGACCGTGGCGCTCCTCCGCAAGCTCTTGAACTATAGCGCCCTTGAGCGCGCTGAGGCCGAGCTCGCCGACTGGCTGAGGTCACACTGACGGTTCTGGACGTCACCGCTTGCCAGTTGACGATCGCGCTTGAAGTTGGGAGACGGAGCTATGGACGCTTCCGCTGACACCAACGAAAACCAGCCGACACCGCGCATGCTTGCTTGGGCGAAAAACTCTGCCGCTTACCGGCTTGCCAAGCGCATGATGACGGAGCGGGAGCTCTCGGACGCCATCAAGCGCAAGGCGCGCAGCAAATTCGACGAGATCAGCGAGGCCCAGGTCAATGCGCTGGCGGAGGCGGCCCTCGCCTTCGGCCGCAGCATGAAGGCGCTCGACGATCAGAACTATGCCGAGATCCGGGCAAATTCTGCGGCCCGCAGTGGTCGATCGAAGCGAGCCATTGCCCGCAAGCTTGCCGAAAAGGGTGTCGACAAAGGGATCGTGGCATCCGTGCTGCTCGACGCCGACGATTTGCGCGCAGCCATCGTCTATGCGCGCAAGAAGGGGTTTGGTCCTTTCCGGCGTCCGGATGTCGAGGTCGACGAAACACGCTGGACGAAGGAAATCTCGTCCTTCGCGCGACAGGGCTTCAGCTTTGATCTTGCAAAGCGCGTTCTCGACATGGAGCGAGACGAATCGGAAGAGATCCTTCTGAGGTCTTCCTGATCTCGATCTTCGGTCTGTAGGCCCTATCCGTGTTATGCCCGCGTGCGGGCAATGCGGTCCTGGCTCGAAGCCGCTTGAGCCGATGTCCATGAACAGGAGACCCGGTTTCTCCCGGTCGCCTTGGAGCGATAGAGAGCGGCGTCGGCGCGACGCAAGGCGTCTGCCAGACCCTCATCGCTTGGCTCCAGCATGGTAATTCCGAAACTTGCGGTGACCGATCGATCGATTTCCGCATGATGACAGGTCGCAACAGCCTGCCGCAGGCGTTCGGCGATGGTGACAGCGGATGCCTGCGTCGCACCAGGAAGAAGAATGGCAAACTCTTCACCTCCCAGCCGCGAGAGCACATCGCAGTCACGCAAGACGGTTCGGCATATGTCGACCACATCGACCAGAACGCGATCGCCTGCCAAATGGCCGAACCGATCATTGATCTGCTTGAAGTGGTCGATATCGAAGCTGATAAGTCCGATGGACGGAGGACCCTTTCCTTCGACCAGACGTTGCGCTGTCGCCTGGAAAGCTGCACGCGACGTAGCGCCGGTGAGCCAGTCGTGGTCGGTCTGCCGCCGAAGCTCCATTTCCTTCATGACGAGGCCGGCAAGGGATTGAAGGATGGCTTTCTGCCGTTCGTCGAACTGCCGGGGTTCCCGATCGATGACGCAAAGTGAGCCGAGCCGCGCCTTCTCGGGCGTGACCAGCGGGGCGCCGGCATAAAAGCGTATGTAGGGGTTGCCTGTCACAAGAGGGTTGCGCGCTGTCCGTATGTCGCGCTCGGCGTTGGAAATCACCAGAACATCGTCGCTGCGAATTGTCTCGTTGCAGAAGGCTTGCTCGCGCGGTGTTTCGCGAATGGCCAGGCCGATATTCGACTTGAACCACTGGCGTCTATCGTCAACCAGCGAAATCAGCGCGATTGGCGTGTCGAAGATCAAGCGCGCAAGGGCGGCGATCCTCTCGAAAGGCTCTTCATGCGGCGTGTCAAGGATACCGTACTGATCGAGTATGTGCAGGCGTTCGACTTCATCCATCCGGGCATGCTCCTTCGCCACCCGAAGACGATTAGATACCAAACATTTAAGTTCGCTTAAATTCTAATGGTATCCTGCAGCCGCTCAGCCCTTCGCCCGCTGCAGCATCCCGAACAGGTCGCGGGGATCATCGGGATCTGCGATCAGGTCGACGGATTGGTAAAACGCCGTCCCGGCAACCCGGTCACGGACATAGCGGAGTGCCGAAAAATCCTCGATCGCAAAACCCACGCTGTCAAACAGCGTGATCTGCTTTTCATCCCGGCGGCCCGCGGTCTGGCCGGTCACCGCCTGCCAGAGTTCCGTCACCGGGTAGTCCGCCGGCATCTGCTGGATCTCGCCTTCAATCCGCGTCTGCGGCGGATACTCCACAAAGGTATCGGCGCGCGCGAGGATGTCGCTATGCAGCTCCGTCTTGCCCGGGCAGTCGCCGCCGATCGCGTTGATATGGACCCCGGCCCCGACCATGTTGTCGGTCAGGATCGTCGCATACTGCTTGTCTGCGGTGCAGGTGGTGATGATCTGAGCGCCTTCGATCGCGGATTGCGAGGTTTCGCAGGCCGTCACATGCAGGCCCGAGCCTTCGAGGTTGCGCCGTGTCTTGTCGGTCGCTTTCGTGTCGATGTCGAAGAGCCTGACATGGGTGATACCAAGCACGGCCTTCATCGCCAGCGCCTGAAACTCAGCCTGGGCGCCATTGCCGATCATCGCCATGGTCGTCGCACCCTTCGGCGCCAGGTGGCGCGCGGCCATCGCCGAAGTTGCGGCCGTGCGGAGCGCAGTCAGCAGGGTCATCTCGGTCAGAAGCACCGGATAGCCGGTCGAGACATCGGCAAGCAGGCCAAAGGCCGTCACGGTCTGAAGCCCCTCGGCCATGTTCTTCGGATGGCCATTGACGTATTTGAACGAGTAGATCTCGCCATCAGAGGTCGGCATCAGTTCGATGACGCCTTCGCGGGAGTGGGAGGCGACGCGCGGTGTCTTGTCGAAAAGTTCCCAGCGCTTGAAATCGGCCTCGATGACGTCGGTGAGCTCGGTCAGCACCCGCTCTATGCCGATATGATGCACGAGCCGCATCATGTTCTCGACACTGACGAAGGGGACGAGGGCTTTTTCCGAAGGGGCTGGCGCTGTCATGATCCACCGGTTGCAATCGACGATGGACGAAGTGTAGCGTTGGGCCTTGACCGCCGAAATGGCGATAATCTGTCATTTTGCTTTATTCATTGAGCATAGTGGTGACATCAAATGCGCAAACTGTCACTCAACGAAAAAAGCAGGGGCCGGAGCCCCTGCTGTCAAAGTCCCTCACGATGCGAGGGTGGGAGGATCACTTGAACTGCGCAGGCAGCCAGAGCGAGATCTCGGGGATGAAGGTAACAGCCATCAGCACCGCAACACTTGCCCCGAAGAAGGGCCAGATCGTGCGCATGGCTTCGCGGATGGTGATCTTACCGACGGCGCATCCGACGAAGAGAACCGTTCCGACCGGCGGCGTGTTGAGACCGATGCCGGCATTGAGGATCATCACCACCCCGAAGTGGACCGGATCGATTCCGAATGCCGAGACGACCGGAAGAAAGATCGGCGTGGAGATGATGACCATCGGCGCCATGTCCATGAAGGTACCGAGCACAAGAAGGATGATGTTGATCATCAGGAGAATGATGATCGGGTTTTCCGAGACCGCACCCATGGCCGCCACGAGCAGCGTTTGCACCTGCAGATAGGACATCAGCCAGCCGAAGGAGGCGGCTGTCCCGATCACCAGCAACACCATTGCCGTGGTACGAACCGCTCCCAGGACCGCTTCGACGAAGCCTTCCCAGTTGAGTTCACGGTAGACGAACAGCGCGACCAGCAATGCGTAGAGGACGGCGATACAGGAACTCTCCGTTGCCGTGAAAATACCGGAGCGTACGCCGCCAAAAATGATGCCGATCAGCAGGATGCCGGGAAGTGCAGCCGCAAAGAAGTAGAGGACCTTGTAAAGGCCTGGAAACGGCTCCGCTGGGTAACCCTTTCTGACGGCGACGATATAGGCGGTCACCATCAATGCGGCGGCCAGCAGCAGGCCAGGAATGATACCGGCCGTGAAAAGATCTGCGACCGAGACCGTCCCGCCGGCGGCGATCGAATAGAGGATCATATTGTGAGATGGCGGAATCAGCAGCGCAATGATTGCAGAATTGACGGTGACATTGACGGCATAGTCCCGGTCGTAGCCGCGAGCTGCCATCTGCGGCACCATCAGGCCGCCGACGGCTGATGCGTCGGCCACGGCCGAACCAGAAATGCCGCCGAAGAAGGTGCTGGCGACGACATTCACTTGGCCAAGCCCGCCCCGCATGTGCCCGACCAGACCCGCGGCAAAGCGGATGAGGCGTTCGGCGATGCCACCGCGAACCATCAGGTCGCCCGCGAAAATGAAGAACGGGATGGCCATCATCGCAAAGACGTTCATGCCGGAATTCATTTGCTGGAAAACGACGATGGGCGGCAGGCCGATATAGAGGACGGTCGCAAGGGACGCGATCCCGAGGCAGAAGGCGATCGGCATGCCGATCAGCATGAGTACTGCAAAGGTACCGAAAAGGACTGTGTAAGCCATTATGCGGCCTCCTGTGCGACGACGGATGCTGCGACCTCTTCGCCTAGGAAGACATCAACGAAACGCTCAAGGGCGAACACGGCGATGACCAGACCGCCGACTACGAGCGGAAAGAAATCCACACCTCCCGGCCAGCCAAGCACAGGGATCCTTGCAGTCCATGTGCCGGCCGCCAGCAAAACGCCGTAGTAGCTCATGGCCAGGCCAAACGCGGCGATCAGTCCAAGGCTGGTCAGATCCATGAGCCGCTGAATGCGCGGCGAGGCGCCGTGGCGCACGATGTCGAGGCCGAGATGCACGCTTTCACGCACGCCGACGGCCGATCCCAAGAGGATGAACCAGGACATAAGCTGCAGCGATAGCGGTTCCGACCAGGCTGGCGAGTTGTTGAGAACGTAGCGTCCGAAAATCTGCCAGCCGATGATCAGGGTCATGGCAACAAGGCCGACCCCGGACACATACAGGCACAACTGACTAAGACGTCCGAGCGTTGGCCGGATGGCCCGCATAAAACGCGACATGGATCCCTCCGAAATCCAGAATGAGAAAAGACCGGCCGCATCGGTGATGCGGCCGGTCCATGATGCTTACTTGACGGCGCGGACGCGCTCGACGAGGTCCTTCATCTTCGGATCGGTTACGAACTTGTCGTAGACCGGCTGCATGGCGGCAACGAACTCATCCTTGTTCGGCGTGATGATGTTCGCACCCGAAGCGCGGATCTTTTCCTCGGCAGCCTTTTCACGGGCCTGCCACAGCTCGCGCATCTTGCCGACCGATTCCTTGGCCGATTCCCGCAGGATCTTCTGGTCTTCCGGCGTCAGCTTGTCCCAGGTGATCTTGGAGATTGCCAGGATTTCCGGGGTCAGGGAGTGTTCGGTCAGCGTATAGTTCTTCGCCACTTCGAAATGACGCGACGATTCATAGGAAGGCCAGTTGTTTTCGGCCGCATCAACGACGCCGGTCTCCAGAGACGAGTAGACTTCACCGAAAGGCATCGGCGTCGGGTTGGCACCGAAAGCCTCCATCATCGCGATCCAGAGATCGGATTGCTGAACGCGCACCTTCATGCCCTTGAGATCAGCAAGGCTGGTGATCGGGGTCTTGGTCGAATAGAAAGAGCGGGCGCCGGAATCGTAGAAGGCCAGCCCGATCAGGCCATGCGGTTCGAAGGCGGCCAGGACTTCGTCGCCAATCTCGCCATCGACCACCTTGTGCATGTGTGCGGTGTCACGGAACAGAAAGGGCAGGCCGAAAACGACGGTTTCGGGAACCAGGTTGTTGAACGGCGCGCTGTTGACGCGGTTCATGTCGATGACGCCGAAGCGGGTCTGTTCGATCGTGTCCTTTTCGCTGCCAAGCGCGGAGTTGTTCATCACCTGGATCTTGATGCGGCCGTTGGTCTTCTGCGAGACCAGTTCACCCATGAACTTGACGGCTTCAACCGTCGGATAGCCATCCGGGTGGATGTCGGCAGAACGCAGTGTGATTTCCTGGGCGAAGGCAGCGCCCGCACCAAGGGTGAGCCCCATCGCGAGGCTTAGCATTGCGGCAGTCTTCATTGTTCATTCCTCCTCTTTGATTGAGCCGCCGAAACCTCCCGTTCCGGCGGATTGCAGTTCGGCAATCAGCCTTCTGGCGGTATGCCGAAAAGTTCTTGGCTGTTCTCCACCAGTGCCAGATGGCGTGCGGCGTCATCGGGCAGCCAGCCGAGTACGGTGTCGGTGAGCGCGGCATCGTCAGGATAATCGGCCTGCGTGCGCGCAAGATTGTGCGGCCAGTTGGAGCCCCAGACGATCCGCTCGGGCGCATGGGCTGCAATCGAGCGGGCAACGGCCGCAACATCGGCAAAGTCCGGGCCGCCGGTCTTTGATGATTCATAGGCGCCAGCGAACTTGAACCAGCAGCGACCGCCATCGATCAGCCGCTTGGTGGCCTGAACCTGTGGGCTGTCGGGCGTGACGCCGCAGAAGAACTTGCCGTGATGGTCGAGGACCCAGCGCGATTTCAGTTTCGAGAGGCGTTCCTCATAATCCAGTATGGCGCTGCCATCGAACTGGATGGCGATCATCCAGTCCCGGCTGGCGGCAATCGCATCCACTTCTTCAAGCTTCGTGAGATTGGCGGCTCCACCCGGCAGGTTCATGATCCGTGCGCCGCGAACGCGTGCAGCCGAAAGACGATCGAGCTCCGCTTCGCTGGTCGTCGCATCGACAGCCGCGATGCCCCAGGCGATGTCGCCGAAATACTCAAGGCAGGCAATCAGATTGGCGTTGTCGAGTTGATGCGCCATGCCCTGCGTGACAATGACCCGGTCGATGCCGATCCAGTCCATGAACTTGCGGTATTGCTCCGGCGTTGGCAGATCACCTGCCGGAAGCCCCGGCCCGCCCGCAACCGCTGGAAAGGCGGGCAGGTAGGCATGCATCTGCGTATCGATCGCGCCTTTCGGCAGGGTGATCGCAGGCTTGCGGCCGGAAAGGGTGCGGATCAAGCTCATGCCTCGTCCTTCATCTTGAATTCCTTCAGGGCATCCCGATTGATCTCGATCCCGAGCCCGGGCGCATTGGGAATGGCCACCACACCGTTCTCGTGTTCGAGCGGGGTCTGGATGACCGCCTGGCGGAAGGGATTGTCTGTTCGATCGAATTCCAGGATTGGCTCGATCGGATTGACCCGCACCGGATCCGGCACCATTGCGGCGATGAACTGCAGCGCCGCCGCGATATGGACGGCGGTTCCCCAGACATGCGGAACCACACGCACACCATGCAGCGCGGCGAGATCCGCCACGCGCTTGGCCTCGCTGAACCCGCCGACGCCGGCGAGATCCGGCTGGATTATGTCGATCGCGCGGGTTTCAATGGGTTCCTTCATGCCCCAGCGACTGTGCCAGGTCTCGCCACCGGCGACCGGTATCGGTTGCTTGGCGCGCACTTCGCGATAGGCGCCGAGCTGTTCCGGCACCACCGGCTCCTCGAACCAATCGATGCCGTATTCGGCCGCACGTCGACCGAATTCCACGGCTTCCAGAACGCCGTAGCCATGATTGGCATCCGCCATCAGGCGCATTTCGGAACCGGCAGCGTCGCGTGCAGCCCGGATGACCCGCAGATCCTCTTCGATGCCGAAGCCGACCTTGATCTTCGACGCGTGAAAGCCCTGTGAGCGATAAAGCGCGATGTCGGTGGCATTGTCCTCGACCCTGTCGACGCCGTCGCGCTTGAAACTGCCTGTCGCATAGGCCTTTACGCTTTCCCGGAACCGACCGCCGAGCAGCATCGAAACGGATGTACCGTAGTGCTTGCCCTTGATGTCCCAGAGCGCAATGTCGATGCCCGAAAGCGCAGTGACGGTGAGCCCTCTTTGGCCCTGGTCACGAAGCGCATTGTAGAGAACCGCCCAGATCTTCTCGGTCTCCAGCGGGTTCATGCCGATCAGCCAATTGCGATAGGCTGCGACGACAGCCGCATTCGGACGAGCCGGACCGAGGCACTCGCCCCAGCCCGTCAATCCGTTGTCGCAGATGATCTCCACAAGCACATGGGCCCGCCGATCAAAGCGCATGGAAGCGCTCTGGAACGGTACGGTAAGCCTGTGCTCAAGAAGATGGGTGCGAACCTCGGCGATCTTCATCTGGACAGCTCCTTTGCTCAGCGCTTCCAGGGGGCGATAAGGTTGGCCAGCATCTCGTCCTCTTCAGCCGTCAGATCGTCGAGGGGAGGGCGCACCTTGCCGGCGGCAAAGCCCTGAAGACGAACGCCAGCCTTGACGGCAGACACGGCATAACCCTTGCGACGGCTGCGGATCGCCATGAACGGATAGAAGAAGTCCTTGAGGATGGTCTCGCAGCGCTCGCGTTCTCCGGCGCGCAATGCCTTGTAGAAATCGACGGCAAGACCGGGAACGAAGTTGAAGACGGCAGACGAATAGGTCGTAAAGCCGGCGCCGAGATAGGCTTCGGCGAAGAGTTCCGCCGTCGGCATGCCGCCGAGATAGGTCAGCCGATCGCCCATGGTCGCGGTGATCTGGCGAACCAGACCGATATCGCCCGTTCCATCTTTGAAGCCGATCAGGTTTGGGCACTCATCACACAGGCGCTTTAAGGTCTCGACCCCGAGCACCGAATTGTCCCGGTTATAGACCATGACGCCGATCCCGACCGACTGGCAGATGCGCTTGACATGCTGATACATGCCCTCTTGCGGCGCGTCGATCAGGTAATGCGGCAAGAGCAGAATACCGTCAGCGCCGACCTTTTCCACGGAGCGCGCGATCTCAATTGCGACCTCAGTCCCGTATCCGCAACCGGAAACGATTGCAGTCTTGCCGGCCGCTTCCTTGGCTGCGGCAACCACGCGCGGAACCTCCGAGGGCGTCAGCGAGAAAAACTCCCCCGTTCCGCCGGCCGCAAACAGCACGGGTGCGTCGAAACCCGACAGCCACTCCACATGCTCTGCATAGCTGTCGGACTTGAAATTTCCCTGATCGTCGAAATGCGTGACAGGGAAGGAGAGCAGGCCAGCGCCAAGCGCGGCCTTTATGTCTTGCGGCGTCATAATCGAATGTCCTCTCTTGGCCTCCTCCGGCCAAGTTGTCATACGTATTAACAACGCCTATGTCAAATGTTATCGTACAGGTTGACGCTGTTCTCGGAGAAGCGCCCGGTAACGCGCCTGACTGCCCCGCAAATGCCGGCGCATCGCATCCCGGGCCGCATCTTCGTCGCCCATGGAGATGGCTTCGACGATATCGGCATGTTCGGCGTCTATGAGACGAAGATAGGCGAGCTGATCTTCCTCGCTATCCTCGTCGCGCAGGGCGGCGCGCGGGATAACGTTTTTGCCGATCATGGCGAGAAATTCGCGAAAACGGGGGTTGTTTGTCGCCTCAGCGATGGCGAGGTGCAAAGCAAAGTCGGCATCGGTGGTGGTTTGTCCCGCCTCCAGGCAGGCGCGCACAGCATAGTGCCGCTCTAAAATGACCTCTTCCTGGGCGGGGGATCGACGCAGCGCCGCCAGTCCGGCCGCTTCAACCTCGACGGCCGTCCGCAGTTCGAGCAGTTCAATCATTGAGGAAACCCGAACAGGATCGACGCTGCCGATCAGCAGCGGTGCTGGCGACACCTCCTGTTGCGCAAGAACGAAAACACCGGCTCCCTGCCGGGCCTCGACGAGCCGATCGGCGCGCAGCGAGGCAATCGCTTCCCGCACAACGGTTCTGGAAACGCCGTGAGCTTCAGACAGTTGCGCTTCGCTGGGTAGCTTGCTGCCCGGGGGAAATTGGCCACCACCGATGGCCTTTCGCAGCGTGTCGCCGAGTTTTTCCACGAGGGTTCCCGAGCCCGCTTCGCTCCGCAGCTGAAATGCCATTCGCGCTCCCCCTCCCTGTTGTTAACCGCACCCTATCATGATTAATCGGTTAGGTTTTGTCAGCCTGTTGCTCCCAAGGTTTACGATATTGACCGGGTCTGGGCAACCTGTATGATAAGTTTAGTTGATACATCATGGAGGAAATTCGCGTGAAGAGACTGTTGCTGACAGGAGCTGCCGGAGGACTTGGCAAGGCGATGCGTGGGCGCCTGAAGGGCTTGGCAGACACTGTCAGGGTCTCGGACATCGTCGATCTCGGGCCGACCGCTCAGCATGAAGAGGCAATGGTGTGTGATCTCGCGGATCGGGCATCCGTTGATCGTCTCGTGGAGGGCTGCGATGGCATCATTCATCTTGGCGGTGTCTCCGTTGAGGACAAGTTCTCCAAGATCATGAGCGCCAATCTGCTTGGTCTTTATAATCTATATGAGGCCGCGCGCGCGAACGGCATGCCGCGCATTCTATTCGCCAGTTCCAACCATACGATCGGCTTTTATCGTCAGGATGAGTATCTCGATCATGAGGTACCTCTGCGTCCGGACGGTCTCTATGGTGTATCCAAATGTTTCGGTGAGGCGCTCGCCCGGATGTATTTCGAGAAATTCGGCCAGGAAACGGCTCTGGTGCGTATCGGCAGCTGTATGGAGAAGCCGAAGAACCACCGCATGCTCTCCACTTGGATGAGCTACGATGACTTCCTGTCGATGATCGAATGCATCTTCCGCGTTCCGCGCCTCGGCTGCCCCGTAATCTGGGGCTGCTCGAACAATGACTCCCGCTGGTGGGACAATTCCCATGTCTCCTATCTCGGCTGGCAACCGAAGGACAATGCGGAACGTTTCCGAAGCGAGATCGATGCTTCCGTTCCAAAGCCCCTGCCTGGGGACGCCATCGCGATCTACCAGGGTGGCCCCTTCGTCAACGATCCGATCTTCGCGGAAGATTGATTGCAAAAGTTCCCATGTCACTTTTCGCCAGGCACTCAAAGGGTGCTTGGCATCTCCTGATCGGGTCTTCTGTGCGCGCCTGACTTGGCTTGAGTATCAAGCCGGTGGCCGATTCGGTTGCTCCCTGCCACAGGTGACTTTCTTGCTCTAGAGCAGAAAGTCCGTCATCAAAGCATAACCCGTTATGCCTAAGCGCTTTGGAGATTTGGTTTTATCATTTTTCGCTCATCCATCATATCCTTAAAATCAAATTCTCGGTGAAGGCAATAGCTATTGCAGACTATAGGCAGTGAGATTGTCGCATTGATCCCATAGTCAGAAAATATACTAAGTAATTTTTCCTTGGCCTGGCGAACACTGTCGGTGTCATGTGATTGATTTTGCGATTCTTAGTCCGAAACCAATTGGTAACGGTCGTGTTAGCGCTTCCAGAATGGAATTACTATTAGTATTTAGGGCGGTATTTGATGCAAATCTCAAATAAAGATTTTATTTTCGTACAAGTAATTTTAAATGAGAAAATAAACACGATAACTTTGAACAAATCATAAAATAATGTAAATATTTCATAAGCAAAAAACTCAAATAAAAGACATAAAATAAATATTAGTGAATAATTAATTTTTTTTCATTTAAATATACATATGATATAATTGAAAACACAAAACTATTACATATTTTGGTTCAGAAATATGGTTGGGTTAAAGTCTGAAAATTAAAGTAAATTTCTATCTAAATTTGAGCTCTAGCTCATATTCCGAAGAGATCAAAATTGGGTGCATTTTTTGAACAGCCTGAATCGGCTTCCCAGCCGAGGTTTGACTGATATATAAAGCCGATCATGAAAGATTTGCGTGGGGCACACCGTTGTTTACCAAAAAGACATTAATCACTGCCTTGTACACTTCGGCAGCTTTTGCCATCGCGGCGATATCGCCGGCGAGCGCCATGTCGTTGCAGGAAGCGATTCAGAAGGCTCTGACAACGAACCCCCAGATTTCGCAGGCGGTCGAAAACCGCGAGGCGGTCGAGTTTGAATTGCGTCAGGCGCGTGGCTTATATCTGCCGTCTATCGATCTCGAGGCGAGTGTCGGACAGCGTCGTCTGTCGAACAACAGCACGGGAACGCTGACGCGCGACTACGAAAATTTTAACTCGTCCGAAGTCGGTTTGACCGTGACGCAGCGCCTCCTGGATGGTGGTGGCCGCCGGGCTCAGGTCGATCAGCAGGCCTCACGTGTCGATGGCGCATCCTTCCGGGTGCTGGAGCGTTCCGAAACCATCGCGCTCCAGGTGGTGCAGGATTACCTTGAGTATATCCTGCAGACGAAGATCGTCGGTGTCGCCCAACAGAATGTGTCTTTCCACAATGGCATTCTTGCCGACATCAATCAGGGCATCTCCGGCGGTGCGCTGACTGAGGTCGATGCAGTACAGGGCCGCGAGCGTCTTGCGGCCGCGCAGGCTCGTCTGCGTGAAGCCAAGGAAGAGTTGGAGCTGACCAAAATCCGCTTCCTGAAGACGGTCGGCGAGCCAATCGTGAATGCAAAGGTCCCAGCTTCTGTCGCCAAGTCCCTGCCGCGCAACCTGCAGGATGCGATCGCTGCTGCCAAGGCGAACAATCCTCGCATTTACTCGGCCCGAGCCGACATCGATGCGGCTGATGCCGCAGTCCGTGCGGCGCGATCCAATTACGCGCCGACGCTGGACCTCGAAGGTCGCGCAAGCGTCGGTAATGACGTTGGCTCCAGCCAGGGCAATACTAATGACGTCCAGGTTCGTCTGGTTGCTCGCTGGAACCTCTATCGTGGTGGTATCGACCAAGCCCGCGAGCAGGAGCGTATACGCCGCGCCAGCGAACAGCGGTTTGCATCGGACCAGGTCCATCGTGAGATCGAGGAGTCGGTGCGGTCCGCTTGGAACGAGCGCAGCAGCCGTGGCGAACTCGCGCAGATCCTGAATTCGCAGTCGTCGCAGAACGCCCAACTGGTGTCCTCCTACAGCGAACAGTTCAAGATCGGCCAGCGCTCATTGCTGGATGTTCTTGATGCGCAGAACACGCGTTTCAACACCAGCATCATTGCTGAAACGGCCCGCGTCGCAGCACTTTTCGCCGAATACAAGATCTTGGCTGCGTCGGGCTCGCTGCTGAAGACCATGAACGTCAAGCCGGTTAATGAAACCGACGCTTATGCACGCAACGAATTCACCGTGAAGACAACCCCGAATGGGGCTTATGTCGAGCGGGACTCGCGGCAAAAGGCGGGGATTCCGATGGACCTCCTGGCGCCGCTCCAATAAACGCCCATCCGATAGGATGACATGTTAAATTCCTGGACTGAATCGGCGGGCACTCGTGCCCGCCTGAGCTTTCGTGCGTCCTTCAAAGCTGTGGCGACGTATTACGGTCGTCCCAGCTCAGACACCGTGTTGTTTTCGGGACTGCCGGACGAAATCGTCGAATCTCTTGAACTCGATGACGTCGAGCATGTTGCCGAGCGCATCGGTCTCCAAGTCATTCAGATTGGCGAGCGCGCGATCCGTGAGAACGACTTTGATTGTCCTGCAATCGTCGTTCTGAAGGACGGCGGTACGCTGTCTCTTCTGGAGGTCACAGACGATGGCGTTTACACCCTGGACGTCCGCGACGCGACGACGTCGACACGCCTGACTCATAAGGAGCTTATGGCGCTCGCGCCCGATTTCGGATTCTGCTTCACGCTCTACTACCGAAACGACAGTGAAGAGGCGCTGGTTGGAAGCGCCGATGAGATCGAGCAACGGCATTGGCTCGTGCGCGCGCTCATGCCCTATTGGCGTACCTATATTCGCGTCATTGTCGCGGCCCTCTTCATCAATCTGATTGCATTGGCTTCGCCGCTTTTCACGATGAACGTCTATGACCGCGTTCTGCCGAACAAGGCGATCCCGACGCTTTGGGTTCTCGCGGTCGGCATCATGCTGGCCTATCTCTTCGATTATCTCTTGAAGGAAGCGCGAGCGGCTCTCATTGATCATGCCGGTCGAAATGCCGATCTGCGCTTGTCACAGATGATCTTCGACAAGGTCCTGAATACCACGCTGGCCTCCCGTCCGATGTCCACGGGCGAATACGCGAACCGCGTGATGCAGTACGAGTTTGTCCGTGAGTTCTTCACGTCGAACACGATCGGCCTGATGATCGACACAGCCTTCGTCTTCATCTTCTTGATCGTCATTTATCTGATCTCAGGCTGGCTCGCGATCATTCCGGCCATCGCCCTGATCCTGTCTGTTGCCATCGGCCTGCGGGCCCAGGCTCAGATCGGGCATCGTATGGCCGCCGCCGCCAATGAGGCATCAAAGCGTCAGTCGCTTCTGGTTGAGACGATCTCCACCATCGAAACGCTGAAAAGCCTGCGCGCGGAAGCGACGATGCTGCGCCGCTGGCAGGAGCTGATGAAGCATTCGAGCCGGACCAGCGAAGAGATCAAGCACATCTCCACGAATGCGATCAACCTCACGACATTGATACAGCAGATCGTCGGCGTATTGATCGTCATTGCCGGCACCTACGAGTTCTCCGAGGGGCGTCTCGCAATGGGGGCGATCGTCGCGACCGTGATGCTGGCGAGCCGCGCCGGCGCACCGCTCGGTCAGATCGCCATGACGCTTGCCCGCTTCCGTCAGGCGACACTGTCGCTCCGCATCCTTGATCAGGTCATGGAGCAACCGGACGATCGACCTTCGACCGTTGGCTTCGTCAATCGTGAAATCAAGCAGGGCGGCTTCAGCTTCCAGGACGTCAGTTTTCAGTATCCGGGCTCCGATCACCCTGTGATCAACAAGCTGTCGCTGACCGTGGCCCCCGGAGAGCGGGTGGGCATCATCGGGCGTATCGGATCGGGCAAGACGACGCTAGGGCGACTGCTCGACGGCCTTTTCGTACCGACGGAAGGGCGAGTGCTGATCGATGGCGTTGATCTTCGCCAGTACCACATGTCGGAGGTTCGCTCGGCCGTCGCCATCGCAGGCCAGTCCTCGGATCTCTTCTCGGGAACAGTCAAGGAGAACCTCCTGATCGGTCGGGCAGATGCGACTGACGAGGAACTGCTTGAGGTTTCACGAATGACGGGCGTTGAAGAATTCGTCTCGCGCCACCCCCGTGGCTTTGACATGCCGGTCGGAGAGCGCGGTTCCAACCTGTCGAGCGGCCAGAAGCAGGCAATGACGATTGCCCGTTTGCTTCTGACCAAGCCGAAGATCGTCTTCCTCGATGAGCCTTCAGGCGCGATGGACTTGGCGAGCGAGCGTCATCTGATCAATCGCCTGTCGACCGCCTTCGACAGGAACACGACATTGCTGGTCGCGACCCACCGCTTCACCATGCTGGATATCGTCGATCGTCTGATTGTCCTCGACAAGGGCCGTATCGTCGCTGACGGACCGAAGAAGCAGGTCATTGAGGCCATGCAGAACAAGGGTGTGAAGCCATGAGCCGCCCCGTTGCCGATACACCGCCATTCATGGCTCGAATGATTGTCGCACTCGTTGCGGCACTGATTGTGATCTTCCTGGCCTGGGCCGCAATCGCCGAGATTGACGAGATCGCCAGGGGCGAAGGTAAGGTGATCCCTGTCTCCAAGACGCAAATTGTGCAGTCTTCAGAGGCTGGTGTGGTCGAGACCATTGCTGTCCAGGTGGGGCAGGTGGTGCGTCGGGGAGAGCTAATTGTTCAGTTGAACAACACCATGACCGAGGCCTCACTCGGTGAGTTTGTTGCCAGGGCACGAGCCCTGGGAGCAAAGATTGCGCGTCTGGCCCTGGAAGAGGCCGGTTCCTATGATGTCGAATTCGTCTGCCCGCAGGAAGTCCAGGCAGTCGCTGTTCAGGTTTGTGAGAACGAAGAGCGGCTGTTTGCAGCCAACAAGGCTGCCTATCTGAACAAGGCGGGCGTCTTGCGCGAGCGGGTGCGTCAGCGCGAGAACGAACTGAGCGAAGCCCAGGCCAACATCGTTCGTCTCGAACAGAATATTGCACAGTCCACCCGCCAGTATGATCTCATGAGCCCGCTCGCCAAGCGGGGGCTGGTCGCCCAGACCGAACTGATCGGACTGGAGAGAGAGCTGACCGATCAGCGAGGCCAGATCACGGTTTATCAGGAGAGCCTGGAACGCCTGCGCGGTGCTGTCGAAGAAGCCCGCCTTCAGGTCGAGGAACTTGCTCTGCAGTTGCGCCAGCAGGCGCTGACGGAAAAGGCGCAGACACTGGCCGAGCTCTCGGTGATCGACGAAACGATCCGCGGCGCCACGGATCGCGTCAGCCGAACCGACATCCGCTCGCCGGTGGATGGCATCGTCAACACGCTGGAAGTCAACACCATCGGTGCCTATGTCGATCCGGGCACAGTCGTGGCGGGCATTGTGCCAACTGCTGACACGCTCCTGGTGGAAGCCAAGATATCACCGCGCGACGTCGCTTTCGTGACCCGTGGGCAGAAGGCAATCGTGAAGGTGTCCGCCTATGACTTCTCGATCTTCGGTGGCCTTGAAGGCGAAGTCACGAATGTCTCGGCTGACAGTATCGTCGATAAGGAAAAGGGTGAAACCTTCTATCTCGTGCAGGTCAAGACCGACAAGTCCGAACTGATCCGGGACGACAAGTCCTATCCGATCATTCCGGGCATGGTCGCCACAGCGGAGATCATGACGGGGCGCAAGACCATTCTCAGCTATCTCATGAAGCCGATCAACAAGGCGCAGTCCGTCGCCTTGACTGAACGGTGACCCATGGCTCTCCCCGATCGCCAGTCGGGTGTTTTCGAGCAGGCGGATCTCAGTCCGGCTGCAATGCGCCGCATCGAAGAGAACGATGCGGAGCCAAAGTTTCGGGCAATCCTAGGCAAGGGCGGCACTCGCAGGGGCATTCGGCTTGAAAATGTCTACTGGGACGGTCTGGCCTGGCTTCTCGGCGGATCGCGTCAGTCTTTAGGCGACGTCGTGGACCAGGCGGCCGAGCAGGTTGGTGACAACAGCAATCTCGCCTCAATGCTGCGGGTGATGGCATTTCGTTGGATGTGGCGGCGGCTGGCGCTCACGGAAAACGTCTATTCCCTGGAAAATCTCAATGCTCTGATCCAAGCCTGCCCGACGCCTGCAATCGTCCTGACACGCGACAGGAAGATTCAGTTCTTCAACGAGTCCTTCATGGCGATGCTGAAGCAACGGCTGGTTCTTGGTAACATCGCACAGCTTTCGGCTGGGTTCCGTTTCGTGCTGGACACCCAGGTGGATGAAGCGCTTCAGGCCCTATCAACGCGTGGAAAGACGATAACCACGGGTTTCACCGCGACCTGTGCCGGCAAGCAGCTTACCGGTCAGATCAACCTTGCAATGGCCCCCAGCCATCAAAAGCAAATGGTCATCGGCTACGTCGTGCGCGGCTGACACGTCGCTGAAACAGGTGGATACAAGGTCTTCCTGACAAAAGTCTCCTAACGGAGAGACGCAACAGTGTGCAACTCCAGCAACGATGCGTCGGGAATAGCCACTCCGGGGTGCGGTCCGAACAACGAAACAGAGCGCCTACCGTGATCCGGTTTCATTGAATACGCAAACATTTCCGGTGACCATGGGGCCGCCGGAAACGTTCCAAGCTTTTGTTTTCACAGTATCCGTCGTCAACGCGATCACGTCTCGACCTGAAATGCTTGAGCTCAGAGCTCTCCGCCTTCACCGGGGGCGATGCTGTCGAAGCTCTTCATCGCCATGGCCTTGCCCTTTGTTCGGGTGCCATGAAGGAAGCCACGTCCGTTCGAAATCGAAAACAGAGGCTGATAATCGGGGAGGCGGCTGTCAGCGAGCACCTGATCGCGCATGTTGTCGAGGATATAATGCGTTCCCTGGACTTCGACTGAAAGCACTGCGTGATAGAAATGCCGCTTCTTGTCGTAAAGGATGACGAGGGTCATATCCTGAAGAGAGAAGCCCTGAGACTCAAGAACCGCCATCTTCAGCAGGGCGTAATCCTCGCAGTCGCCATAGCCGGAAGCCAGAGTCTGGGAGGGAGATGACCACTGATCAAGCTTGCCGTGGCTCTCGGTGTCCTTGCGGTACTTGATGCGGCGGTTCACCTCGTGGTTCACGAAATTCAACTTATCACGAACCGAGGACATGCCGCCCCCGACGGCAGTCCGCTGCACAACAGCATCCGTATCGAAGCAGCTCGCGCCCCCGCATGTCAGTGCCGTGCCCTTGGCGATTTCCGCAAAAGTCGGTGCGGCCTTCTTCAGCGCCCCGAGCTTCTTGAATGGAATGGCGACCGAGCCGAAGACATCTTCCGACTGCGTCTTTCCTGCATTTGGTGCAAGGTTCTTCTGCGGCCTGTTCACGGCACCGGTTGAAAGGTCCTTGGCGGTTGGAACCAAAGCCACGCTGGTCGTTTGTGCCGGCGCCGGGAAGATAAGCCTTGCCTGCTGCCACTGTTTCTCGAAGTTATCGATGAAATTCTGGCCAAGTGAGGCCATGACGGGGCCCATGCCAAGCACGAGCGTCTGCGCGACGGGTGAGTAGGAAGACAGGGTCCGCGGCAGCAATGGACTTGCCTTGGCACCCGATGAGATCAGCATGGTTGCTGCGAGTGCCGAGATTGCGATAATGTTTTTGTTCTTCTTGTACATCGCTATTCTCCGATTGTTGCGTGGAGAATAGAGTAAGTGTTTGAATTATCGGTTCCGATATATAGATTCTATACTTTAAATCTGCGAATATATATTATATTTAAATGCGATGGATGATGATCACGGTTCATTAACCTTGGGCGCGCGGCATTCCTGAAAACAAGGGATCCATGCGGGCATGCCAGGGCCCCCGCGTTGACGGACGAATGGCAGCCATAGTTACCATGATCGCAATCCGCCCAGATATGGAACACTCTTCCCCTTGCTTCGAGGTGTGCCAATGCTTACGGTTCGCCGCAGGATCCGAGCGAGACTAGAACGGCACCATGGTCGGAATTAAACACATCACCCGAAGCTCATGGCGTGCGGGCGCTTTCACTCTTTTGCTGGCCGCCTTGGCTTCCTGCCAAACAGATGACTTCAAACCTGCGGGCGAGGCTGCAGGAACCGCCGTCTCCACTGGTCCTGTGAGCGACGCGGGGCTCTACAATCAGACCCTGGGCTCTGGTGCGGTTAAGGTTGCCTATCTCGGTGTACGTCGGGCGGACCAACCAAGCCGGCAGGCCGACACTGAATTCCGTGATGGCGCTGCCTTGGCTGTCAACACGCTGGGCTCGGATGTCGTGAAACTGACAATGCTAGAGACCACGGAAAAGCCGGAGGCGATTGAGGCTGCCGCCAAGACATTGGCGCGCGAGCAGGTCTCTCTCATCATTACCACGGCTCGCGGACCGGAGTTTGAGGCTATCCAGCGTGGTCTGGGTGGCTTGCAAGTGCCGATGATCGCATTCCAGACCAACGAAGCCGCTCTTCCCGAGTCCGTCTATCCTTTTGTATCCAGCCCAGCTGATAGCCTCATAGAGGGTGCATCCTTCGCTATGGCCGAGGGGGCGACCCATGCGGTGATACTCGCGTCCTCTGCAGCCGAGAAACCGCAGGCGGAGCGTATTGCGCAGCAGATCAAGGCCTTTGGTGGCAAGGTTGAGCCGATCATCGAGGTTGCGGGCGGCGCGGTGCCAGCGCGCGGTCTGACATCCTGGAGCAAGGCGGACATGGTTGTCTTGATGCCCGGCATCAAGGCGCCCGGCGAACTGTTGAGAAAGACCGACGCCGCCAAGCCCCCACGCCCGGGGCGCAAGGTTGTCGCAAGTGCCGTCCTGACACCACAGGACCTGAACGAGGCGAAGCTGACGGGCAGTATTGTCTGTCGTTACGACCAGAACGTCCAGGCGCGCATCGGGAGCCGTTACATGTCGAGCTACGGCATGCCAGCTTCCGCCCATGCGGGCTATGGATTTGATGCCATGGCGATGGCGATTGGGCTTGCCGGTCGCTATGGTGAGGTCGCCTTCGCTCCGGAGCGGATCATGTCCCCGGATGGCTTCTCCGGCTCGCTTGGTGTCTTCCGCCTGGAAGGTGAACGCAAGATCCGCCGCAACTGCGATATCTTCAAGGTTGCCAAAGGCTCCTACGTCTTTTTCCAGAAGGCGCCCCCAACTCTCTGATCACCACAGTGTGACCTGATCTGCAGGCCGTCATCCTTCGTTTACATTGTCGTCAAACCGACACATCCTATGTGACGGGTGACTGATGTGCTGCAGACGAGGAGGTCGTGGGCACAAACGGTCTGGGATCGGAGCGTGATCGGATGAACGGTGTAAAATCGACGGGCGAAGGCGAGCGCTATGCGGGCTCGCTGCGCATTCTTCACTGGCTGATTGCAATCCTTGTTCTGATGACATGGCCGCTCGGTCAGATGATCGGCTTCGTCAAGGATGACGTGAAGCTGGACTTCTATCTGATCCATGAAAGCCTGGGCTTCCTGGTGCTATGGCTGATGCTGCTGCGTATCGGTGCCAGACTTACAAGTCGCGCGCCCTTGGTCGAGGCGCCCCCGCTCGAAAAGACTGTGGCCCATGCCGTGCATGGCCTTCTCTATCTCTTCCTGATCATCATGCCTGTGTCCGGCTTCCTCGCCACGAACGCGCATGGCTTTCCGCTCAAATTGTTTGGTCTCTTCACGGTCTGGAGCCCGATCGGCAAGTCGCCGGATATCGCGTTTACGCTTTCGGCAATTCACACCTGGAGCGCATGGATCCTTTTGGGTCTCTTTGCGTTGCATTTCGCGGCGGTCATCTTTCACCACGTGATCCGCCGTGACCGCACGCTCTACCGAATTTTGTAATCTTCAGGGCTTGATAGAATGCGTAACATCGAAATGACGGATCAGCTGTGGGCTCGCCTCCTTGCCATGCGTGGCAATAAGAGCCCCGTCGTCCTGGATGACGCTGACCCCGTGATGGCGCTTTACGCTCCGATCGCATCGACCGATCGCCAGTTCGTCCTTGCCCAGGTGGGGCAATCCCTCGACGGTCGCGTCGCAACGCCCTCAGGTGATGCACGCGACATCTCCGGCCCGGAGGGTATCGCCCATCTCCATCGCTGCCGTGCCTTGGTGGAAGCTGTCATCGTGGGGGTCGGAACCGTCAAATGCGATGATCCGAGGCTCTCTGTGCGTGCCGTCAAGGGACCGAACCCTGTTCGTGTGGTCATCGACTGTCGCGCCGAACTGACGGGCGAGGAGCGGCTTTTCCGGGACGGTGGTGCGCCGGTCATTCTGGTGCAGGGGCATGACGCGCCGGAAAAGCCCTACGATGCCGATGTTGTCAGGGTCCGTCACAACACGAGCGGCCTAGACCCGCAGGAAGTCCTCGACGCGCTGGCATCGCGCGGCCTTCATCGCATACTGGTCGAAGGTGGTGCCAGGACGATTGCGCGTTTCATCGAAGCTGATCTCGTCGACAGGCTTCACGTTTCGATTGCTCCGCTGATCATCGGCTCCGGACCGACCGGCATCACCCTACCGCCGATCGAACGGCTTTCGAGCGCCCACAGGCCGGCAGCCCGCGTCTATACCCTTGGCAGCGATATCGTTTTCGACTGCGATCTGCGCAACAAGATCGCTTCAGAAGCGGGGCAGGGCGAGAATGTCCGTGTGGCCGACCACGCATGAGCTGCCGCTCTCGCGGATCTTGTCCAGCCGAAACTCCAACCAGGCCTGGATCTCACGCTCGGTCAGCGAGCCAATGTCTGAAAGCGGCCGCCGAAGCCCCTCCAGGAATGCCACCTGAAGATCGCCATCCTCGGGCCCCATGATCCAGGGACTGCTGGCAATCGCGATATCATAGCCGGCTGACGCAAAGCGCTGGCGCAGATGTTCTGTGGCATCGGGGCCGAGCGCTGGTCCGAACCCCTTGTCGTAATGCTGGTGACGATTGAAATCGGCGGCAACCTGCTGATCGAGCGGATGGACGATCGACCATTCCATCACACCGTCATAATTGAGTGCCGCGTAGAGACCTGTGCTGCTTGCCGACAGGCTATGGGTGAACCTGTCGCAGAAGGCCGCCGAGCAGAGATCGAAAAGCGCAGACGCCGTGACCACGTCGACCTCCGAGAGATCGAGGCTCTCGATCGCGTTCAGATCGAACTGCCGGAATGTGACATCAGCAACCTTGCCAATCCGTCGCTCGGCCTCTGCGAGAAGCAGCGGGTCATAATCCAGCAGGTGCCAGCGCACGCCGGCAGGCAGATGGTTCGACAGACTGCGAAAGGTGGAGCCTGTCCCGCAGCCGATATCGAGGACGACACGGCGGTCGCTCTTATCCAGGTTGCCAGCCAGCTGCTGCACGAGCGGCATGGCCCGTGCGCGCATGTCGACCGGTTCGCGAAGCGCCAGCCAATCCTTGTCGAAGCCACTCATGCAATACGATCCAGTGCGTTGGAAATGATCTTGGCCGTGTCGGACCACTCCGGCAGCGCCTCGCCCGCGCGCCGTGCGGCCTCAGCCCGGGCCTGACGTTCGCCGGCGTCGGTCAGAAGCCGGCGCAGGGCATCTGCAAAGGCTTTTCTGTCATCGACCGTTACCAGCATCCCTGCGTCGTCCGGCACCACGTCGGGAACGGCTCCGGCGTGGCAGGCGACGATCGGCAGGCCGAAGGAAAGCGCCTCCGCAAACACCATGCCATAACCTTCATAGCGGCTTGCAAGCGCGAAGATGTCGGATGAGGTGTAAAAGTCTCTTGGGTCGTCCACCTCGCCCAGCAAGTCGACACGCCCCGTCAGCTCCAGCGCCTCGACCTGATCGGCAAGCGCTGCAGCGGTCGATGGATCGAGCGTCTTGCTCCCGATGATGACGGCATGCCACTCAAGGTCTTCGACAGATTTGAGCGCTGCCAGCAGCACATCATGACCCTTCCGGCGCGACAGAGTTCCGACGGAAAGGATGCGCGGGATTTCGCCGGTGTTGCGAGCATGGCGCGACCTTTCGGTGCCCGGCAAAGCCACGGTGATGGCCGAAGACGAGACCGCATAATTCTGGGCCAGCTCGCGGGCTGTCATTGGCGATGTTACGAGCACATGACGTGCTCCTTCGAGCGCCAGCCGCTCGCTTTTGCGCAACCGCTCCTGCTCGTCTGCGGAGAGCCCCGTCTCGAGCGCGAGCGGATGGTGGACAAGGGCCACGATCCGCAGCCGGTCGGCATTCGCACCGACCCAGGCATCGAGCACCCCGAAGGCCAGTCCGTCGATCAACACGAGCGTCTGATCCGGCAGTGCGGAAAGGACCTCGTTTGCACGCTGCAGTGTTGCCGTCGTAGGAGCAGGAAAGCCATCACCCAACGGCAAAAGCTTAACCTGCCATCCGAGCAACCGAAGGCCGTCGATGACCTTGCGATCGTAGCCATAGCCGCCGGTCTTCAGCGAAAGATCGCCAGGATAGGCGAAAACCAGCGAACGGCTCAAAGATCAGCCTCGTACCAGCCGCGCGCGGCATGCGACTCGTGCAGGGTAACCTTGAGGCGGCAGATCCGGTGGCTGCCAGGGCCAAGACGCTTGTGGAAAACTGCCTGTGCCAGCTGGTCGAAGATGTGCTTGGCGATCACCTCTGTCGTGCTCACCTTACCTTTGAAAACATCGAGTTCATCGAGGTTCTGGTAGTTGAGCGGCTTCAGCACCTCGGAAAGCACCGTCGTTGCCGCACCGATATCAACGGCCAGCCCGTCCTCGTCGACATCCTTGGTGAAGAAGGCTGCATCCACGACGAAGGTTGCTCCATGCATGCCCTGCGCCGGTCCGAACACGGGGCGCGGCAGGCTATGGGCAATCATGATGTGGTCTCGAACTTCAACTGCAAACATGAGATCTCTTTCGTCAGTAGCGGATGCGATGGCAGAGCGTGCCGGGCGTGCTCAGGATACGTGCGTAAGCGTCGGGCAGTTCAGAAAATGTCGTCTCACCGGAGATAAGGCGGTCGAGGCGAACGTCCAGAAGCAGGTCGAGCGCTTTTGCCATGCGCCGACCATAGCTCCAGCGCGCCCGGCGTGAGGATGGAATGCCGCCGACCTGGGAGCTGACGAGAGACAGACGCCGGGAGTGAAAGGCACCGCCCAGCGGCACGCTGACCTGTCGGTCGCCGTACCAGCTGGCCTCGACGATGCGCGCTTCGAGCCCGGCATGGTCGATCGCCTTTGCCAGCGCCGCCCCCGATGCGGTCGCGTTCACAAGCACGTCGAATTCGCCCTCTAGAGAACCAGGTTCGGCAAATGGAATACCGAGGTCTGCGGCCAGGCTCTGGCGAGTCGGGTCCTGATCAATCAGCACCGTCTCGGTACCGACGATGCGCGATGAGAGATAGGCAACCAGCGCGCCAACCACGCCGGCGCCGAAGACGGCGACCCGATCGCCCGGTTGAATGCCCGCATCCCAGGTGATGTTGAGCGCCGTCTCCATGTTGGCGGCGAGCACGCCTCGACGAGGGGGCAGGGTTTCCGGCAGGGGGATCACCTGATCGGCAGGCAGAACGAAACGATCCTGATGCGGATGAAGCGCGAAGACCATCTGGCCGATGAGCCCGGAGGGACCCGCTTCGATCTTGCCGACGGCGGCATAGCCGTATTTGACCGGAAAGGGAAAGGACCCTTCCATGTGAGGTCCGCGCATGCGTTCGAATTCGCTTTCGGGCACTTGACCCTTGAAGATCAGCGCTTCGGTCCCGCGGCTGATACCGCTGAAGAGGGTCCGGACCAAAACCTCGCCTTCCGCAGGAAACGCAAGCCTTTCCTGACGGATACGGCAGATCTCTGGAGCCTCGAACCAGAGCGCGGAACTGGTTTCTACCGCAGATACGGTCTGTTCACCCATGTCGAGCTTCAAACTGTGTAACCCCCACCCTAAATTTGCATGCGAATGGAACGTATTGCGGAAGAAGGCATTTTGTTCCCGGGACGTCATCAAAATAATTTTATGACAGATCCGCAAACCATAGCCGGAACTCCGGCGTAGTGGTTGCCACTGATAGGGAGAGTACGCCTCATGACAAAGTCCAGCCAGTCCGCTTTCCAGTTCTCATCCGCCGCAATCGAAGTTGAACGCGCCGTAGCCGAGCTGCGCTATGGTCGCCCCGTCGTGGTCACGCAGGGAGAACGAAAGCTCGCGGTGTTGGCGCTCGACTGTGTCGCTCCGTCGCTGTTTGATCAATTCGCCGAGGCCACCGACAACCGCCATAACCTCCTGCTGACCGCGCCGCGCGCCGGGCGGCTTGGCATTGGTGTCGAGCGTGACGTGATTACCCCTCTTGCAGGCGTCTCCTTCGATGATGCGTCGCGTCTCGCTTACGCACTCGGCGCCGAAAAGCCTGCGATTTGGCAGCCGGCGGATGCGCTGGCCTCCCAGTCGGCAGAACTGGCGCGCCTGGCGCTCCTGCTTCCGGCCATGGTGCTCGCGGATGTGACATCGATCGCCGACCGCTTCGACGCATGCTGCGAAATCGCCTCTACCCGCCTCAAGGGCGCCGACATCGCCCGTCAGCGCTTCGACAAGGTGGTGCGCACCCGCGTGCCGCTGAAGGATCTTGGAGATGCCGATTTCGTCGTCTTCCGTGGTGGATTGGCTCAGAAGGATCAGGTCGCGATCGTCGTCGGCAAGCCCGACGTGACGAAGACCGTTCCGATCCGCATTCACTCGTCCTGCATCACCGGCGACCTCTGCGGATCGCTGAAGTGCGATTGCGGTGACCAGCTGCGCAATGGTCTTACGCTTCTGAAGCAGGCCGGCGGCGGGGTGCTTCTCTATCTCGACCAGGAAGGCCGTGGCACCGGCATCGGCGCCAAGATGCGTGCATATGGCTATCAGCACCTCGGTCTCGACACGATCGATGCCGATGCGGAACTGGGTCTTGCCGAGGATCACCGCCGCTACGAGGCGGCCGTGGCCATGTTGCGCCATCTCGAGATCTCCAAGGTTGCGGTCTACACCAACAATCCGACGAAGATCGCAGGCCTCAAGCTTGGCGGCATTGAGGTTGAGGCGCGTGCGGCGGTCACAGGCCGCGTTACGGCGGAAAACGAGAACTATCTGCGCACCAAGACCCTGCGTGCCGGCCATATGCTGGATCTGGAAACGCTGGTCGCTGCAGAGTAAGCTCGAAAGCGGGCAGGGAGGTAGAGGCGATGGCGAGCGAGCCTGAACGGCTTGGCGGCGATGATTTCGGTCGGCGTTGGTCAAATATGCCCGCCGACTGGTCGTCCCGACTGCGGCAGCGACCCGGCCTGTTGGCCGACACGCTGTCGGGACTGTCAGGCCTCCTCGTAGGCACCTCGGTGGTGGCGCTTGTGGTCTCCTTCCGGCTGCCGCTCGGTTGGGATTTCGTCGCCTCCGTCATCCTGTCGCTCGCGTTGATGTTCGCCCTTGTGGTCTACGCTCTCCCGGATCATCCGCATCGTAAGTTTGGCCCTGCCAATCTCGTCACGGCATTTCGCGCCTGTCTGGTCAGCCTGACCGGTGCGACGGTGCTATGGTTCGATAGCCTTGGGGCCGCAGACGTTGCCCTATGGACCCTCGTCGGGGTGGTGTTGATTGCGCTGGCGCTTGACGGGGTTGATGGCTACCTCGCCCGCACCTACGGCCATGAATCGCCCCTCGGCGCCCGCTTCGATATGGAAGTGGATGCCCTTCTGATCCTTGTCCTGTCTCTGGCTGCGGCCTTTCTGGAGAAGGCAGGTCTGTGGGTTCTGCTGATCGGCCTGATGCGCTATGGCTTCGTGGCGGCCTGCTGGCTGCTCCCGCGCCTCAACGGCGAGCTGTTTCCGTCCTTCCGGCGCAAACTGGTTTGCGTCTTGCAGATTTCAGCACTCTGCCTGATCATCATTCCCTTTGTCACCCCGCCCTATTCGACGCTGATCGCCGCCGTGGCGCTTCTGGCACTGGTCTACTCCTTCACGGTGGACGTCATGTATCTCCTGCGCCAGCCGGTCTCGCCATGAGTGGTTTTGCAGAGCGCCTCTCCACGTCCTTCGGTCTCGCCCGGTCGCTTGTGGTCTATTATGGCCAGCCCTGGCGCCGCACTGCCCTGCGCCGGTTCTATGCCTCGATCGTCAAGCCGGGGGATCTGGTCTTCGATATCGGCGCCCATGTCGGCAGCCGAAGCCGCACCCTGCTCGATCTCGGCGCCGACGTCGTCGCCGTCGAGCCGCAGCCGGCCTTTGCGGATTTCATCGAGAGCCGGTTTCTGGATCGTTTGAAAGGTTTCGAACGGGTCGCCGTTGGACGCTCGGCGGGTGAAATCGACCTTCTGATCTCGAGCCGTCACCCGACGGTGACCAGCATTTCGAGCCGCTTCGTCGAGACGGTCAAGCAAAGCAAGGGCTTCTCGCAGGTGGTCTGGGACCGCAAGGTGACGGTGCCCATGGTGACGCTGGACCATCTGATCTCGAAATACGGCATGCCGGCCTTTTGCAAGATCGATGTCGAGGGCGCGGAGGCGGAAATTCTCTACGGCCTGAGCAAGCCCATCCCGCTGGTTGCCTTCGAATACATCCCCGCCATGCCCTCGGTCGCGTCCAATGCGATCGATCGGCTGATGGGACTTGGTGGTTACCGCTTCAACCGCGTCGTTGGCGAGCAACATCATTTTGTCTGGGACCGGTGGAAATCAGCCGATGAGCTTCTGGTTGAGCTCTCCCAAATGCCTCCGGAAGCGCAATCCGGTGATGTCTACGCCCGGATCGAAAATCCATGATGACTGGCTCAGGCGCGGCGAGGTTTGCCACGGATCGCTTCGAGCGTGATGATGGCCAGCCCCGGCAGCGCGCCTGCGAGAGAGAGGCCACCATAGACCAGGCTCGCCGCCAGTCCCTCGGTCTGGGTTGCGCCGAGCAGCGGCCAAAGCGCCATGGCGGCAGCTTCGCGCGTACCCCAACCTCCGAAACCGGCCGGTATCAGCATCGCGATCAGGCAGAGTGGGATGATGGTGAGCCCCGCGAGCCATGGAAGCGGCGCGCCGACAGCATGGCTCGCCAGAAAGAAAGTCGCCACATAGCTCCCGACAGCCAGGACGCTGAAACCGCACTGAGCTCCAAGTGCTCCGCGACGGATGAAGACTTCGGCGACATCTTCTCCGATTGTTCTGATTGCCGAAAACCTGCGCTTGGCGATCACCAGAGTGAGGCCCAGGCTGATTGCAAAAAGCAGGAAGCCCAGGACCAGCAGCAATGCCTGTCGCCCGGCCTCATCTCCGCCCAGAACGAGCGGCCATGCAAACAGGCCGGTCATGGCAAGCACAAAAAAGGCGAATTGCCCGGAGAGACGCTCGAAAACAACCGCCTTGGCCGGTCCCTTCCAGCCTCCATTTCCTGCCTTGCGCATTCGGTAGGCCCTGATGGCATCTCCTGCCACGCCGCCCGGCAGGCTTTGGTTGAGGAAACTGGCCACATAATACTCGCTCACTGCCAAAGGAGCCGGGATCGGCTCACCGAGCCTGATCGTCGTAAAGCGCCAGCGCAGCGCCGATACGACGACCTGCACCTGCACGAGCATCAGACCCGCAATGACGTGAAAGACAGAGACTTGCGAGAACGCGGAGCCCAGCGCATTGAAATCCGTTCTGGAAACGAGAAAGGCCAGGAGAGCAATCAGCGCGGCAGGCGCAAGGAAACGCAGGATGGGCAAGTTTTGGAACTCTCATCGAGGATGAAGCAATCGTCGTTGACGGTTACGCAGGAAATCGCTTCGCGGACCTTCATGGCTCCAGAAGCATCTGCACGCAACGGAAATGTTCATCATGGACTAGGGGCCAAGCAGCCATGAGCCAGACAGGTATTCTTCGGCCCATAATCGGCGTCCTGGTCGTCACGGTCATCGCATGGATCGCCTTCACACTGCCGGATCATCCCGATGCGATCAGCGTTTCGGCCTTCGCCCGGCTGCCGCTTGAATGGCCATTGATGGTGCTTCTGTTGCTCGTTGTGCCCAGCGGTTTCAGGAGAACGCTGGCCATGGTCTGCGGCTTGCTGCTGCTGGCCATCCTGTCTCTGAAGCTTGCCGATATTGGCACGCAGGCTGCCTTCCAGCGGCCCTTTAATCCCTATCTTGATGTCAAGATGCTGTCGGATGGCTGGAACTTGATGTCAGGTACCGTCGGAACGCTTGCGGCATTCGCTGGCGTTGCCGCATCGCTGATCGGACTGCTTCTCGTGCTCCTCCTCTTCCTGTCGGCAGCCCGCTGGCTATCGCAGATGACGCGTCCGGCTCGATCGTGGTTGGTGCTCGGAATGGCAGGGCTCACGGTTTTCGGCGGCATCGCCGTTTACGCTGGGACACCCCGCGTAGAGGCGAGGATGCCCGCCTATCTCAACAACAGAATTGCCCTGGTCATCCGGTCGGTCGAGGACATGCATGTCTTTGAAACTGCATTGTCTAGGGGTGAAGGCCCGCGCAGCGGCTCCGGTCTCTTCCAGCAGCTGAAGGACAAGGATTTTGTCCTGATTTTCGTCGAATCCTACGGTCGATCCGCCATTGAAGACCTGCGCTATGCTTCCACGACACTTCCGCGTCTTAAAAGCGTGACAGCCGAGATTTCGGAGGCAGGCCTCCACTCCGCAAGTGCATGGGTGACATCTCCGACAGTCGGCGGCTTGAGCTGGCTCGCCCACGGCACTCTCCTGTCTGGGCTCTGGGTCGATAGCCAGGCGCGCTACGACCGGCTGATGATCAGCAATCAACCGAGCCTCAACCGCCTCTTTGCCGAGGCGGGATGGAAGAGCATTGCGGCCATGCCCGCAATCACCATGGATTGGCCGGAAAGCGCCTATTACGGCTATCGACAGGTGCTGGCGGCGGCGGATCTGGATTATCGCGGCAAGCCGTTCAACTGGGTGACCATGCCGGATCAATACACGCTATCAGCCTTTGAACGCCTGGGCCGTCAGCCTGCCAGGGCTTCAGGCGATAGGGTGATGGCCGAGGTCGCACTCATTTCCAGCCACGCCCCCTGGACGCCGGTCGCACGGCTCATCGACTGGGATGCGGTCGGGGATGGTACAATCTTCAACGAGCAGGCGGAAAGCGGTGATCCACCTTCCGTTGTCTGGGCGGACCCGGAACGTGTGCGCAGTCAGTACATCCAGACAATCGACTATTCTCTGCAAACGCTTGGCAGCTACATGTCGCGTTTTGGCGAGGACACCGTCTTTGTAATCCTCGGCGATCACCAGCCTGCTGCGATCATCACAGGTCCGAATGCATCACGCGCCGTTCCGATCCATGTTGTGTCGTCTGACCGGGAACTTGTCGCCCGATTTGAACGCGAGGGTTTCCTGTCTGGCATGATCCCGGCGGGCCAGACGCGCGAGTGGCCGATGAACGAAATGCGGCAGGTTCTCATCGATCTTTTCAGCGAACCCTGATCACTTAGAGCCGTTCATTTCTAAATGGAATCAGTTCTGTTGGCTGAAACGGTTCCGGATGGTCGCCCGGCTGGCGCGCGTCGTATCCACAGCATACGGCCAAGCCAGCCGGGCGATCAGGCGGCCTGTTCCAGCCAACCCGAAGGGCCGGGCATCTTTCCGCCAGGATCAGCGGCGATCGTCTCGCCCATACCCCAGGGTATGTGCAGCGCCGATCGTCGCTGTCCTGACGAAAACCTGCTCCGGCAGAACTGCTTCCATTTAAAAATGAATGGCTCTAGTTGCGCTCCGCGCGCGATCCCAGCCGCGCCTGCTCCTGCGCACGCCACGTGGCCGGGGTCATTCCCGTCTGGCGACTGAAGAATCGGGAGAAATAGGCCGGGTCGGTAAAGCCGAGGCGGAACGAAACTTCCTTGATGCTCCCGGGCGTAAAGAGGAGCTCTCTTTGTGCTTCTTCGACGAGGCGCCGAGCCACGAGTTCCTGGGTGCCCAAGCCCGCTTTCGCCTTGAGAACGCGGTTCAGATGCGTCGGCGTAATGCCCAGCGCGTCGGCATAGAACGAAGCCGGCCGATGGTTGCGCACCTCGCGATGAAGAAGGGAAGAAAAGGCTTCGACCCGCCTGTCGTTGTCATCCGTCTCCTCGGTCTCGGTCCGGCCCTGTGCGGCGAGCCGGGCCGCAAGGGCAAGTGCTGCTGCGAGGCCCGTCTCCATGAGAACGGTCCGTCCGGTCAACCGTCCCTGCCACTCTGCGGCAACCCGCAGGAGATGGGCGAGGATCAGCTGGCCGTCCGGATCTTGTGGCTCAAGGCGCGTGACGCTGGGCCTGGACAGGAATTGCCCAAGCGCATTCGGCTCGCCCGGTCGAACGGGGAGGCGACTTGCCAGAAATGTAAACACATAGCCGTCGATCTCCGGGGAAAAACGGAAGCCATGTCCGATGGCCGGCGGCACAGTGACGATGGATGTCGGTTCGAATCGGGCAATTTCTCCTTCGAAAATCGCATCTCCGGATCCACCGGTCACCAGCAGGATCTGGAAGTAGCGTTCGTGCCGATGAAGGCCAATTTCCCAATGGTGAAGCGCACTTCGAGCCGGAATCGTCTCGCAATGCACCCAAAAGCGCGATCCTGCGGGATCATCCTCACCATAGAGCTCATAGGTCGGGATGGGTGCCCGCATCTCTTGTTTGCGTTTCGTCATGTTCGATTTGTGCAACAAAAGACGCGAAACGTCCATTGTTGATGGGCATCCGGATCCGCAGAATTTGCCGAAAGACAAGTTGGTTAAGTCGTGGGAGGACACATGCGGACCAAAGTCGTCATCATCGGATCAGGCCCGTCTGGCCTGCTGCTCGGTCAACTTCTCACCAATGCCGGTATCGACAACGTCATCGTCGATCGCGTCGGCAAGGACCACATCCTCGCCCGTGTCCGCGCCGGTGTGCTCGAAGAAGGAACGGTTGGCCTTGTGGACCGCGCCGGTGTCGGAGAGCGCCTGCATCGCGAGGGGCTGCCACATGATGGTTTTGCGCTTGCCTTCGATGGCCGCGAACATCGCATCGATCTCTTCGATCTTACCGGTGGCAAGCGAGTGATGGTCTATGGTCAGACGGAGCTGACGCGCGATCTGATCGAGCGGCGCGAGCGCGACGGCGGCATTACGATCTATGACGCGGTCAATGTCGTGCCCTCCGGTTTCGAAGGCGAGCATCCCTTTGTCACCTTCGAGAAGGATGGGGTGAGCCAGCGGATCGACTGTGACTTCATCGCCGGTTGTGACGGCTTCCATGGCGCAAGCCGCAAGGCGGTTCCGGAAGGCGCGATCAAGACCTTCGAGAAGATCTATCCCTTTGGTTGGCTCGGCATTCTCGCCGACGTTCCGCCGGTTGATCACGAACTGATCTACGCCAACCATCCGCGAGGCTTTGCGCTGTGCTCGATGCGCTCGGAGACGAGAAGCCGTTACTACGTGCAGTGCGCGCTGGATGACAAGGTCGAGATGTGGTCCGACGACCGGTTCTGGGATGAGATCCGCCGCCGCCTGCCGGCCCACCATGCCGAAGCAATGGTCACAGGCCCGAGCTTTGAAAAATCCATCGCGCCGCTGCGCTCCTTCGTTGCCGAGCCGATGCGCTTCGGCAGGCTGTTCCTGGTCGGGGATGCAGCCCATATCGTGCCGCCGACAGGTGCCAAGGGCCTCAATCTGGCGGCGTCCGATGTGCACTACCTCATCTCCGGACTGCTGGAGCATTACGAAGAGAAATCCAACGCCGGTCTGGACGCCTATTCCGAGCGCGCCTTGAAGCGTGTCTGGAAGGCGGTTCGTTTCTCGTGGTCGATGACCACGCTGTTGCATCGCTTCCCCGACACGGGAGACTTCGGCCAGAAGATCCAGGAAGCGGAACTCGACTATCTCACCCATTCCCGAGCCGCATCCACTGCCATGGCCGAGAACTATGTCGGCTTGCCCTACTGACTCGACAGGTTGGGTCTTGTGAAAAAATATTTGTTTGCTAGACTTACAAAATATGGGGTGACGGAGGCGTATCCCATGACCAGATCGGCCTGCCGACGGATCCTCAGAGACCGGAGCAGGGCAACAGGCGGAGCACCGCGCGGGATCTGAAGTCGAACGCGAACATTACGGAGGAGACTAACCCATGAACATGCACGTATCCCTGCTGATCAATGGCGCCGAAAAGGCGGCCACTGGCGGACGGACTTTCAACCGCATCAATCCTTTCACCCAGGAAGTGGCCACCACGGCTTCGGCCGCCAGTCTCGAAGATGTGAAGGCAGCCGTTGATTCCGCCGCCGCAGCCTTCCCGGCCTGGTCGAAGACGGGCCCCGGCGAGCGCCGCAAGATTCTTCTCAAGGCAGCTGAGATCATGGAGTCGAAGACTGCCGAGTTTTCGGAGCTCGTGATTGCGGAAACGGGCGCGACTGGCCACTGGGGCGCATTTAATGTGATGTTTGCTGCCAGCATTCTGCGTGAAGCAGCCGCGATGACGACACAGATTTCGGGTGAAGTGATCCCCTCGAACAAGCCGGGATCACTATCGATGGGCGTTCGCCAAGCCGTTGGTGTCTGCCTCGGTATCGCACCCTGGAATGCGCCGATCATTCTCGGCACCCGTGCGGTTGCCATGCCGCTCGCCTGCGGCAACACCGTCATCCTGAAGGCCTCCGAACAGTGCCCCGCCACGCACCGCCTGATCGCCCAGTGCCTGGTTGAAGCAGGTCTGCCGACCGGCGCGATCAGCGTCATCACCAACGCCCCGGAAGATGCTGGCAAGATCGTTGAGGCCCTGATCACCAATCCGGCGGTCAAGCGGGTCAACTTCACAGGCTCCACCAAGGTCGGCAAGATCATCGGCGAGCTTTGCGGCCGCCATCTGAAGCCGGCGCTCCTCGAGCTCGGCGGCAAGGCCCCGTTGGTCATTCTCGACGACGCCGACATCGACGCTGCCGTCAATGCAGCCGCCTTCGGCGCCTTTGCCAATATGGGTCAGATCTGCATGTCGACCGAGCGCATCATCGTCGACGAGAAGATCGCCGACGAGTTCGTCGCCAAGCTTGCTGCCAAGGCTTCGAAGCTGCCGGCCGGTGACCCCAAGGGCCACGTGGTTCTCGGCTCGCTGATCAGCCTGGAATCGGCCAAGAAGATGGATGAGTTGATTGCGGATGCCGTCTCCAAGGGCGCCAAGCTCGTGGCCGGCGGCAAGCGCGAGGGTAGTGTTGTAGAAGCAACCCTGCTCGATCAGGTCACCCCCGACATGCGCATGTACACGGAAGAGAGCTTCGGCCCGGTTAAGCCGATCATCCGAGTGAGCGGCGAGGAAGAAGCCATCCGTGTCGCCAACGATACCGAATACGGTCTTTCTGGCGCAGTCTTCGGCCGCGACATTCGCCGCGCCCTGGCGGTCGCCGCACGCATCGAATCCGGCATTTGCCACATCAACGGCCCCACCGTCTTCGACGAGCCGCAGATGCCGTTCGGCGGCGTCAAGGGCAGCGGTTACGGCCGCTTCGGTGGAAAGGCGGCAATCTCCGAGTTCACCGAGCTGCGCTGGATCACGATCGAGGATCCGAACCAGCATTATCCTTTCTGAACCCAGAAATGCGACGGCCGCCTTTAGGGCGGCCGTTTTGCTTTCGGATGTGCCCTTGCGGATCAGTCGATCTGCGTGCCCCCGGGGACGATGTCCGCATAAATGCGTTTCAGCCCGCGGATGAAATCCTCAAGCTCTTGCGGGGAGAAGCGGGAGGTAAAGCGCAGCTCGTGCTGCTCTTGAATGCTCCGCGCCTGCTTCAGGATTTCCGCGCCGGCCTCGGTCAGCAGCAGTTCTTGACGTCGCCGATCAACCGGGGAAGGTTGCCGCTCCAGAAGGTCACGGCTTTCCAGGCGGTTCACAAGCGCCATCATCGTCGCCCTGTCCATGCTAAGCTGGTTGGCGATATCGATCTGGCTTACCCTCGGATTGGCGGCGATCAGTTCCAAGACGGCGAACTGCTTTTGCGTCAGCCCGATGTCTCCCATCGCCGCCGTATAATCCTGGTAGATGGCGACATTTGCCATCCTCAGGTGGAAGCCGAGAATGTCGTTGAGGCGGCCCGTGCGCAAGGGGGAGCCAACTTCGAAGACCTCGTCGTCATTTGCCGGCTTCAGGTCATTATGTAAGGTCATGGCTCCTCTTCCATTCATGCGGCACCAACGGTGTGGAATCATTCATGATCACTTCGACTGCAACAGTCAAATTACCGCTTGTCAAACACCTTCCGGACAATTAGTATGTGTAACATACAATTCGCCATGGAGGCCCTGTCAGGGTGGCGATAGGGAGGATCAGAATGCAGCCTGAATTCCGGCCGGCTTTGGCAGACAAGGGAGCCGTTGGATTGGAGACGGATGATCCCGTCATCTATCGCGCTCTGGTCGCGCCCGAACGGCAGGCGGTCTACGAGGTCGTGACAGGACGCAGCGAGACTTATGCATCGCTCAATGCCGCGGTCGGGCGCGCTGCCTATCGGCTTCGCGAAATCGTCGGCAATCGGCTTGAGGCGCAGCGGATCGCTTTTCTAGGACGCAATTCCATCGAGCAACTGGTTCTCTGCCTGGCCTGTCAGCGGGCGGGTCTGGTCTTTGTCCCGCTCAACTGGCGCCTCGGCGCTGCCGAACTCGTCCAGATCCTGGCCGATTGCGAACCGTCTTTGCTGTTGCACGATGCAGAGTTCGCAGCTGTCGTTGCCGATATGGGCGAGGCGCTGCCGAGGACGATCGCTGTTGAAGGCGAAAATGGTTGGGCAGAGATGGTCGCTACGGCGACAGAGGCAGAGCCGGTCGCGCTTGATGATAGTGCACCGTGCATCATGCTCTACACCTCGGGCACCACGGGCAGCCCCAAGGGTGTCGTCATCACCCGCCGAAACGCCTTTGCATCTGCGATCAACTTCTCGCTCGTCGGCGAGGTCACGGGCCGCTCGGTAGCCCTTTGTGATCTTCCCTTCTTTCATACGATCGGTCTGGTCGCCATCGCTCGTACCACCTTGATGATGGGCGGGCGCCTGATCATCTCCGACCGGTTTCTCCCGGATCGGACGCTCTCCGTGCTCGGCGATCCCGCGCTCAGCATCACGCACTATTTTGCCGTTCCGCAGATGGCCGCAGCCCTAAGACAGTCGCCCTCCTGGGATCCTACGGCGCTCAAGGCACTGCAGGCGATCTTCATCGGCGGAGCGCCGCTGTCTCCGGCCTTGATCCAGACCTTCCTTGACGACGGCATTCCCCTCGTCAACGGCTATGGCATGAGCGAGGCCGGCACTTCGATCCACATGCCTTTGGATCGTGATGCGGTTGCGCGCCATCCCGGCAGCGTCGGCTTTCCTGCACCGCTTCTCGCAGTCCGGCTCGTTGGTGAAGACGGTCAGGACGTGCCAGATGGTGAGGTCGGCGAAATCTGGGTCAAGGGACCGTCCGTGACCCCGGGTTACTGGAAAAAGCCTGCCGAGACCGCACGCGCTTTTGTCGGGGAGTGGTATCGCACCGGAGACCTCGGGCGTCGGGCGGAAGGCGGTGTGATTCACGTTCCGGATCGCCTGAAAGACATGTATATTTCCGGTGGTGAGAACGTGTTCCCGGCCGAGATAGAGGCGGTCATTGGTGCTCATCCCAAGGTTCGGGACGTCGCAGTGCTCGGACTTCCCGATCCGAAATGGGGGGAATGCGGCGTTGCCTTTATCGTGGCGCATGCGGAGGCCCCGTCGGCAGATGAAATTATCGCCCATTGTGCCGAACGCCTTGCATCCTACAAGCGGCCCGCCCGAATCGTCTTCCTCGACCAGATTCCGCGAACGGCATCCGGCAAGGCGCAGAAACACATTCTGCGCCAGACCCATGCATCGCACTGAACGCCTATGAATGGGCACCAACGCCCCAACGAAATACCTCAAGGAGCCAATCATGTCCGACACCAATGCCAAGCCAGACCCGGTTCTCGTCGAGTTCGACAACGGGATTGCCTACGTCACGCTGAACCGGCCGGAAAAGCGCAACGCCATGAGCCCGACGCTGAATATCCGCATGCTTGAGGTGCTCGACGAACTGGAAGCCGACGATCGTTGCGGCGTTCTCGTCCTGCGCGGCGCCGGCCAATCCTGGTCGGCCGGCATGGACTTGAAGGAATACTTCCGTGAGAACGACGGCAAGGGTCGCGCCGCAGTCCTGAAGAGCCGTCGTCAGTCCGGTGGCTGGTGGAACCGCCTCATGTATTTCGAAAAGCCGACCATCGCCATGGTCAACGGCTGGTGCTTCGGCGGCGCCTTCACCCCGCTGGTCTCCTGCGACCTCGCGATCGCCGCGGATGAGGCGACCTTCGGCCTCTCTGAAATCAACTGGGGCATCCTGCCGGGCGGCAATGTCACGCGCGCCGTGGCCGAAGTCATGAACCACCGCGACTCGCTCTACTACATCATGACCGGCGAGACCTTCGGCGGCCAGAAGGCCCGCGAAATGGGCCTGGTCAACGAGTCCGTGCCGCTGGCCGATCTCGAAACCCGCGTTCGTGCACTGTGCGCGAGCCTGCTTGAAAAGAACCCTGTCGTCCTGAAGGCGGCGAAGGACACGTTCAAGCGCGTGCGCAACATGCCTTGGGAGCAGGCCGACGATTACATCTATGCCAAGCTCGAGCAGATGCTTTTCCTCGACAAGAGCAATGGTCGCGCCGAGGGCCTGAAGCAGTTCCTCGACGACAAGACCTACCGCCCCGGTCTCGGCGCCTACAAGCGCTGAGGCAAAGCGAATTGTCGATCAGAGCGCCCGTACTTGTTGCGGGCGTTATCTGTTTTGATCAGGACTCGAATCGGGCGACAAGTGCGCCAGCCTGGATATAGGACCCGGCTTCCGCAATCAGCTTCACTTGCCCTGAGCGCGACGCCATAACCTGCGTTTCCATTTTCATGGCTTCCATCACCGCGATCAGGTCACCCGCTTCGACCATGGCGCCGTCTTCGATCTTGAAGGCCTGAAGTGTCCCGGAAATTGGCGCGATGATGCTGGAGGCATCCTCGGCCTTCGCCGCAGCGTGCCCTAAGTCACTCGCAACACTTCCGGCGGCACCGGCGAGCCCGGACAGCAGCAGAGCCGGGATAGCAAGTTCGTGGCGCTTGCCGTCGATCTCGACATGGGTGCGGATCAGCGTTGTGTCTGGAAGCGGCTCGGGTCGGACAGCCGTAGTCAGCGTCTCGGCAAAATCCGTCTCGATCCAGCGCGTGTGAACACGGAAACCCTCTTCACCGGTAAAATCACGGCTCTCCATTGCTGCACGATGGAAGGGCAGGACCGTCGCAACACCCTCAATCGCAAATTCAGCCAAGGCGCGTCGCGCCCGGGCAAGCGCCTGTTCGCGGGTTGCGCCTGTGACAATCAGCTTTGCCATCAGGGAATCGAAGGTCCCGGGAACGGTCGAGCCGGTGGTAACGCCCGTATCGAGGCGCACGCCCGGGCCGGATGGCGGATCGAAGCGCGTGATTGCGCCCGGCGTCGGCAGGAAGCCCCGGCCGGGATCCTCGGCATTGATGCGGAACTCGATCGAGTGACCGCGCGGGGCAGGGGTCTGCAGCACTTCGAGCGCCTTGCCCTCGGCAATCCGGAACTGCTCGACGACGAGGTCGATGCCGGTCGTTTCCTCGGTCACCGGATGCTCGACTTGCAGGCGGGTGTTGACCTCGAGGAACGAGATCGTGCTGTCGACACCGAGCAGGAATTCGACGGTGCCGGCACCGGAGTAACCCGCTGCCGCGCAGATCTTTTTCGCCGCATCGTGGATCGCCTGCCGCTGGGCATCGCTGAGAAAGGGCGCCGGCGCCTCCTCCACAAGCTTCTGATTGCGCCGCTGCAGCGAACAGTCGCGTGTCCCGAGCACCAGCACATTGCCATGCTTGTCCGCGAGAACCTGCGCCTCGATATGGCGCGGTCGATCAAGAAAGCGCTCAAGGAAACATTCGCCACGACCGAAGGCGGCTTGCGCCTCGCGCACGGCGGAATGATAGAGCTCTGCCACATCCTCCATCTTCCAGGCGACCTTCAGGCCCCGCCCACCGCCGCCATGCGCAGCCTTGATCGCAACGGGCAAACCGTACTGCTTGGCGAACGCAACGACCTCCTCGGCAGTCTCGACCGGACCATCGCTGCCGGCGACCAGCGGCGCGCCGACCGAAAGCGCGATCCGCCGCGCCTCGACCTTGTCGCCAAGCGCTTCGATCACATGCGGATCGGGGCCGATCCAGGTAAGGCCTGCCTCTTGTACGGCGCGGGCGAATTCCGCCCGTTCGGACAGGAACCCGTAGCCGGGATGCACCGCGTCCGCCCCTGACCGTCGGGCAATCTCGACGAGTTTCTGGATGTCCAGATAGGTCTCCGCCGGGCGGCTGCCGCCAAGCCCATAGGCCTCATCTGCCAACTTGACGAACAGCGCATCCAGATCCGGATCGGCATAGACTGCGACGGATTGAAGCCCATAGTCGCGGCAGGCGCGGATGATGCGCACGGCGATTTCGCCGCGATTGGCGATCAGCACTTTCTTCATCGGGGTCTCCTCACTGTCTCTCTTGGCCTGCCATCGCCGCTTCGCGGATCACGCCCGGTCGGGCACGATCTCGGCGAAACGCGTGATCGGCCGGAATTGGATTTTCGCATTCACCGGGATCTGGCCGGCGAGATCGAGATGGTATTCGGCAACCGTGCCGATGACCGGGTAGCCGCCGGTGAGCGGATGATCGGCGAGGAAGAGCACGGGCTGCCCGCTATGCGGAACCTGGATCGCGCCCGTCGCCGTGCCTTCGCTGGGAAGCTCGGCCTTGTCCTTGCGCTCAAGGGCCTCCGGACCGGAGAGCCGGATCCCGACCCGGTTCGATTGCGGCGTCACCTCGTAGACCTGGCTCGACAGCGTTTCGATCCCCCGCTCGGTGAACCAGTCGCTGCGGGGACCCATGACGACATCGAGCGTCACGATTTCGCCCGGTGCCGGACAGATAAAGGCAGGGCTCTCGGTCAGCGACACCGGCGAAAGGCGGTGCTCCCCCTTGCCAATGGCAAGCACCGCGCCGACGCCGACCGGCTCCGGCCCGACGACGGCAAGCGTATCCGTCGAGGCGCTGCCGAGAATCGGTGCGACATCGAGGCCACCGCGAAATGCGAGATAGCTGCGGGCGCCGCGCGCCGCGAAACCGAGGGAAACCGTGTCTCCCGCTTCCAGTGAAATCGGCTGATATCCTTCGGCGACGATGCTCCGACCCTCCTTGTTGCGAACCGAGATGGGGCAGGGGGCGCCCGTCAGGGCCATCACGGTCGGCCCGGAAACCTCGAAGGCGAAACCACCGAGCGTGATCTCCAGGCAGGCCGCTTCCAAGGGATTGCCGACGATCCGGTTCGCAGCCCGGAAGGCCCCCTGGTCAAGGGAGCCTGAGGAGGAGACGCCCTGTCCTGCCTGGCCGAAACGGCCGAGATCCTGCGCCAGCGCCGGCATCGGGGCGGCGGTGACCGTGATCGTCGTGGCGGCATGAGATGCAGTGTTGCCTGCGGGGGTCGGTTCTACGCGACAGGATGCAACCACGCTCTGCGGCCGCTTGGCAAGATCGAAGAACCGCACCCGGTATCCCGGCTGGAACAGCGCGGGCGGATCGCGCGTCAGGTCCCACATCTTGAGCGGCGTCGTGCCAATGAGCTGCCAGCCGCCGGGGCTCGCCTGCGGATAGACGCCGGAAAAGGCGCCGGCGAGCGCGACCGATCCGGCGGGGATCTTCGTGCGCGGGCTTTGCCGCCGCGGCACCTGCAACGCTGGATCGCCGCCGACCAGATAGCCGAAACCCGGCGCAAAGCCACAGAATGCCACGGTGAATTCGCTCGCCGTATGCCGCTCGATCACCTCAGCAACGGAAAGTCCGGTTAGCTCTCCGACGTCGTGCAGGTCTTCGCCGTCATAGATGACGGGGATCTCGACCAGCATGTCAGACGGCGGGATCTTCGCCGAGAGATCACGAGAGCTGATCGCCCCAGCCAGGCCTTCCGCTGTCAGCACCTCTGGTCGAAACCGGATCATCAGCGTCCGCGCGGCCGGGACGATGTCGACGATGCCGTCCACCGGTTCGGCTTCCAGCGATGCGAAAAGCGCGAGTGTTTCGTCGAGATCTTTCAATTCGACGATCAGGACAGTCAGACTGACGGGGAGAAAACGCATCTGAGCCTCAGGCGTGTTTTTTGAGGAAGGATCGCACTGCAATCCCGTCCTTCTCGAAAGCCTGCCGGATTTCCCGCGCGATCGCGACGGCACCGGGGCTGTCGCCATGGACACAGATGGATTGCGCGTCGATCTTGATCGTCGAGCCATCGATCGCCTCGATCGTCCCGTCATGGGCAAGCTGCAGCATGCGTCGGGCAATAAGCCCTGCATCATGCAGCACGGCCCCTGGCTCCCGGCGGGAGACAAGCGCACCCGATGGCATATAGGCGCGATCGGCGAACGCCTCTGCGACAACCTTCAACCCCGAGGCGCGGGCGAGATCGAGGATCGGCGAGCCCGCGAGCCCCATCATGATGAGCTTCGGATCGATCGCCCGGATGCCGTCGATGACAGCCTGGCCCTGCTTCGGGTCATGGGCGATGCGATTATAGAGCGCACCATGCGGCTTCACATAGCCGACGCTGACGCCGGCAGCCGCCGCAACGCCCTTCAGCGCGCCGATCTGGTAGATCACATCGGCGGTCAGTTCCGCCGATGTGACATCCATGTCGCGCCGGCCAAAGCCGACGCGGTCCGGGTAGGAGACATGCGCCCCAATCGAGACACCGCGCTCTGCGGCAGCCTTGACGGTCTTCAGGATGCCGACAGGATCGCCGGCATGAAAACCGCAGGCGACATTGGCGCTGGAGACGATGGAAAGCATCGCCTCGTCGTCGCCCATGGCCCAGGCGCCATAGCTTTCGCCGAGGTCGCTGTTCAGATCGATAGCAGTCATGTCTTCCTCCCCTTTCGTCTTGCTCAGGCGGCCGTCAGCAGCGCGAAGATCGGTCCGATCGACTTGTAGCCCATGTACCAGGTGAGCGCGCAAGTGAGGGCTCCGAGGATCAACAGCCAGCGCGGATAGCGATAGCCACCCATCAGGTCGGAGCGTGCCCAGGCCGCATAGATGAAGATCGAAAGACCGATCGGCAGGATGAGGCCGTTCAGACCGCCGACAAAGACCAGCATCTGCGCCGGCGGCGTGGTGATGATAACGTAGAAGAACAGCGAGACGGCAATGAAGATGACAGTCGCAATGTTGCGGCCACGTTCGGTGATATCAGGCTTGAAGACGGTGATGAAGGACACCGAGGTATAGGCAGCTCCAATGACCGAGGTGATCGCCGCAAACCAGAGCACCGCACCGAAGATGCGAAGACCAACGTCACCGGCGGCCGCCTGGAAGGCCTGTGCTGCCGGGTTGGCACCCTTGCCGGATACGTCGATCACGACACCGCTTGCGACAACACCAAGGATCGCGAGGAAGAGCACGTAGCGCATGACGCCGGTGACGGCGATCCCCGACAGGGCCGCACGGTTGACGGCGCTGAGGTTCTCGATGCCGACCGTGCCCTTGTCGAGCAGGCGATGGGCGCCCGAATAGGTGATGTAGCCCCCGACCGTACCACCGACGATGGTGGTGATCGTCGCGAAGTCGATGGTCGACGGAATGAAGGTCTGGAAGAGAGCGTCACCCACCGGAGGCTGCGAGACGATCGCGACATAGAGCGTCAGAATGATCATCGCGACGCCGGCCACCACGATCAGCCGATCGATCGCAACACCGGCGCGATGCGACAGGAAAATGCCGATCGAGATCAGCGCGCTGATCGCGCCACCCCATTTCGGGTCGAGCCCGACCATGGCGTTGATGCCGAGGCCGGTGCCGCCGATATTTCCGATGTTGAAGAAAAGACCACCGACAATCACGAGGACCGCGAGCAGATAGCCGGTACCGGGAATGGCCGCATTGGCGATGTCGGAGGCACGCATCTTCGTCAGCGTCACGATCCGCCAGATGTTCAGCTGCACGACGAAGTCGATCAGGATCGAAGCCAGGATTGCGAAGGCGAAGGCAGCGCCGAGCTTGGTGGTGAAGGTTGCTGTCTGGGTGATGAAGCCCGGTCCGATGGCGGACGTCGCCATCAGGAAGATTGCTGCAGTCAGCGCGGCGCGCCGCGTCTTGGCGGACATGCCGCCGGGTGCGGCCTCACCGGCCGTGGTCGAAGTCTGTTCCATGTTTCCCTCTCGGTTGACCTGTCCCGGCTTGACGCGGGGCTTGTTGTTCACCTGCGAGGTCAGCCTCGCGTGGTTTCACAATTCTGTCAATATTGTTCAACGATTTTATTTTATCGTTCTACTTTCTGACTCTGAAATGAGCAGAATGATGCACGGTTGGGCGGATATCCGCGCAGCTGGAACAATTTTTGGTCGCTTTCTGCTCCACTTCTTGCTGCGATTCCGCGCTTGGATGATAAAGCGGCGGGCAGCTTGCTGACGCCCTGTCGGTGCGCGGTCCGAGATGATGTGCCGGCTTGACCGGGCCAACTGGGGAAACTGATGGCAGACACGGATACCACTGCAGCCTTGGCTCCGCGCCTGGCGGAAGCAATTCGCGACAGGTTGATCAGCGGTGAACTGAAGCCAGGCCAGCGTCTGTCAGAAGCTGCCCTGAGTGCTGACTTCGATGTCTCCCGCAACTCTCTGCGCGAGGCGTTCCGCCTGCTCACCAAGGACGGCCTTCTCCAGCACGAGCCGAACCGTGGCGTCTTCGTCGCGACCCCCAGCATGGCCTCGATCATCGACATCTACAGGGTAAGACGCATCGTCGAGGGCCAGGCGCTCGCCAACGCCTATCCCAATCATCCCGCCGTAGCGCGTATGCGCGCGTCGGTCGACGCCGCTCGATCGGCCCGCGATCGCAACGACTGGACGGCAGTCGGCAGCGAGAACATGAAGTTCCATGCGGCGATCGTCGATCTGGCCGACAGCCAGCGCCTGAACGGCTTCTATGCCCAGATCGCAGCCGAACTGCGCTTGAGCTTCGGTCTCCTCAAGGAGCCAGAGCTGCTCCATGCTCCCTATGTCGAGATGAATGCGGAAATTCTGCAGAAGCTGGAAGCCGGGGACCCGAAAGGTGCAGCCGCAGCTCTGGAAGCCTATCTGCTGCAGTCCGAACGCACCGTGCTTGCGGCCTTTTCCCGGATCTAGTTGTTCTAACGTTCAGGGGCGCAGCTGCGTGATCAACAGTTCCCGGAAGCTCGGCAATATCGTCCGCGATGCAAACCTCGCCACGGCTTTCTGCGGCATGGAAGATCCCGTCCAGATGCAACCCGATGAAGCGTGCAAGTTTCTCAGGTGAGACTTTGCGATAGCGCTCGGACGTCATGCCGGCTTCAAGGGTTGATACGATCAGTGTTCGCTCGAAGCTGTAGAAGCCCTGTACGAGTGTGTCGAGCTCGGGATCCCGCACGGGTTGGGCGGCCTGGTCCGACATCAGCTTGACCATCCTCGACATCATGGTCGGCGCCATCGCCGCATGGGTGGCGAACCAGGCACCGATATCGCCGAGAAAGTCGTCCTGATGGGCATGTCGCCTCAGCTCATAGTCTCCGGTGACCTGCCCGAGCGCGCGGGCGAGCACCGCGCGGATCAACTGATCCTTGCTGGCGAAGTAGTGGTAGAGAAGCGCCACATTGACGTCGCAGGCGAGCGCGATGTCCCGCATGGTCACGACGCTGAAATGCGATGTACCCACCAGCCCGAGCGTGGCGTCGAGGATGAGCTCCATCCGCCGTTCCGGGTCCAGCCTCTGTCGTGCCACCTTGCCCAAACTCTTGAAGTCCTCGTCAGGTTGTTCCGGAGCCGTTACCGCCACTTTCAGGACAATGCCAGTGCAAAATCGCTGACTGGATTATGTGCAATGCAGCATTGGCTTGCGCCCAAAAAACAGGTTTCTCGCTAAATCACTGATTTCGTTTGCCCAAAATTTGATCTTCGTCATTTTTGCACTTGCGAAGCTATTAAACGCTTGCTTAGTTAACCGCAATCAGCCCCGCGATCCGATCTGGAGACAAGCCGATGAAGTACTCAATTCGTGCCATTGCCCAGTCCATCATCCTGTCCACCACGCTCTTGGCCGCATCGGTTCTGCCGGCTGCAGCGGAAGCGAAAACGAGCTTCAAGGTGGGGTACTCGATCTATATCGGCTTCATGCCGATGGGCTACATGAAGGAAAGCGGCATCCTGAAGAAGTGGGCCGACAAATACGGCATCGAGATCGAGATGATCGCCGTCAACGACTATGTCGGCTCCATCAACCAGTTCATCGCCGGTGAGCTCGATGCCGTTGGCGTTGCCGGTATGGATGCGCTCACCATGCCGGCTGCGGGTGGCATCGATACGTCGATTTTCCTGATCACCGACTACTCCAACGGAAATGACATGCTGATGTCCAAGTCGGCGGCGTCGGTCGCTGATCTCAAGGACAAGGAAGTCTATCTCGTCGAATACAGCGTCTCGCACTATCTGCTGAACCGCGCTCTGGTCCTCAACGGCTTGAGCGGCGTCGGCGAGGTGAAGACGGTCAACATCTCGGATGCTGATATCGCCGCGGCCTATCTCGCCAACCCGGACATCCAGAATGCTGCGGCCTGGAAGCCCATGTCGGCCGATATGCTGGCCGGGTCCAAGGAGAGCAAGGTGCTCTTTGACAGCTCCAAGATCCCGGGTGAGATCATGGACGTTTTCATCGGCAATACTGAGGTCCTCAAGGACAATCCCGCCTTCGGCAAGGCGCTGACCGGCGCCTGGTATGAAGCGCTTGCGGCGATGAAGGCAGGCGGTGACGCAGCCAAGCCGGTCAACGAATACATGGCCTCGGCACTTGGCACCGATCAGGCAGGCCTGCAAACCCAGATCGACACGACCTTCTTCTTCTACACGCCGGCCGAAGCCGCGGCTTTCCTCACCGATCCCAAGACCGGCACCATCATGGATGACATTCGCAAGTTCTCCTTCGACCGAGGCCTCTTCGGCCAAGGCGCCACGTCGGTCGATGCGATCGGGATCGAACTCGCTGATGGCACCGTGCTCGGTGATCCCGCCAACATCAAGCTGAGGATTGACGCGTCCTACGCCAAGCTCGGCGCAGACGGCGGGCTCTGAACTCGAAAGGCCTGGGGACGGGAAAGGGGACGAACCATGAAGCGGATCATCAACTACCCCCCGTCCCGAGGCCAGCGTCTCTTCCTCGGCATCCTTCCCTTCATCCTGATTGCGGTCGCCTATCTCCTGGCGTCCGAGGCCCGTCTCTTGGTCAATCCCACAGACAAGCTGATGCCGGGGGTTCCCTCCTTCGTCGCAGCCATGCAGCGGATGATGTTTGAGCAGGATCGTGCGACTGGTGCGCTTCTCTTCTGGTGGGATACATATCTCAGCCTCTGGCGCCTTTTTGTCGGCCTTGGCCTCTCCGCCCTGATGGGCCTCGTCTTGGGAACACCGATCGGCTTTATCCCGCAGCTTAGGGCCACTTTCGATCCGGTGCTGGCTGCGATCTCCCTGGTGCCGCCGCTCGCCGTTCTGCCGATCCTCTTCATCCTCTTCGGTCTCGGCGAGGTCTCGAAGATCGTGCTGATCGTCTTCGGCGTTGCCCCCTTCCTGATGCGCGATGTCGTGCTGCGGGTGGATGCCATCCCGCGTGAGCAGATCATCAAGGCCCAGACGCTCGGCGGCTCCACCTGGCACATGCTGATCCATGTCGTCCTGCCCCAGATCATGCCGGGACTGATCAACGCGGTGCGTCTCTCGCTCGGCGCAACCTGGCTCTTCGTGATTGCTGCCGAAGCGATCACCGCCGAAGGCGGGCTGGGCTACCGCATCTTTCTCGTTCGTCGCTATCTCGCGATGGATATCATCCTGCCTTACGTCATCTGGATCACGCTCCTCGCCTTTCTTGTCGATCTAGCCCTTCGCAAACTCTCGGCCTGGCTCTTCCCCTGGTCCGTCTTGAAGGAGGGCTGAGATGGTCGAGATCGTCTTCGACAAGGTTTGGAAGGAGTATGGCGACGCCATCATCCTCGAAAATGTCAGCCTGACGTTGAAGGATCACGAATTCCTGTCGATCGTCGGCCCGAGCGGTGTGGGCAAGACGACGCTGCTGCGCCTGCTGCTCAGCCAGGAGGTGCCGACACGTGGCGAGATCCGCATCGACGGCCAGCCGATTGCTGGCGAACCGACGGAGGATCGCGGCGTCGTCTTCCAGCGTTACTCGGTCTTCCCGCACAAGACGGTGCTCGGCAATATCATGCTCGGCCCCGAATGGCGTGGCTCGACCTTTCTCGGCAAGCTCTACGGTCCACGACGCAAGGCGCTGCTTGAGCGTGCACATGCCTTGCTGGAGCGTGTCGGCTTGAAAGACGCGGTCGACAAATATCCCCAGCAACTCTCCGGCGGCATGCAACAGCGACTGGCCATTGCCCAGGCGCTGATCATGCAGCCCAAGGTGCTGCTGCTCGATGAACCCTTCGGCGCGCTCGATCCTGTAACCCGCAAGAGCATGCATGTGCTGATCCGCGAGCTCTGGAGCGAGCGCCAGATGACGATCGTCATGGTGACCCATGACATGGGCGAGGCTTTCGAACTCGGAACCCGTGTGATTGCTATCGACAAGCATCGTAAGGACCCACAGGCGCCCGAGCGCTACGGCGCCGGCATCATCTCCGACTTCGAAGCCAAGCCCAGGATCGTGCGCGATTCCGCCCGCTTCGAACTCACCCGTTCCAAGATCATCCCCCTCCAGACTGCCCGCTGACAAAGGAGAGCCTTCCCATGGCCAAGAAGATGCACCTCGCCTGGTTCATGAATTTCACGCCCGACGAATGGCGCGAACCCTTCGGGCAGGGCGGCTATCCCTGGGACGGGCGCTTCTACATCGAGATGGCGCAGACCCTGGAGCGTGCCTGCTTCGATTACATCATGATCGAAGACAAGCTTATGGTGCCGCAGACCTATGGCGGCTCGCGGGATTTCGCGCTGAAGAACGCGATGATGGTGCCAAAGCACGATCCGGCGCCGCTTGCGACCGCCATGGGCATGGCCACGTCGCGCCTCGGCGTCGTCGCGACCATGTCGACCATGGCCTATCCGCCCTTCCTGCTCGCCCGTCTCTGCTCGACCATCGACAGCCTGACACGCGGCCGTTTCGGCTGGAACATCGTCACCAGCGCCGAGGATCTGGCGGCCAAGAATTTCAACATGGACAAGCTGCCGTTGCGCGAAACGCGCTACGAGATGGCGGAAGAGTATATGGAGGTCGTCAACAAGCTCTTCGACAGTTGGGACAAGGACGCCGTCGTCCTCGACCGGGAGAAGGGGATCTATGTCGACCCGTCCAAGGTCCGGACCATTGATCACGTCGGCAAGCACTACCAGGTGCGCGGGCCGCTCAACACGGTGCCGTCGCCGCAGCATCGACCGATCTATGTCCAGGCCGGCGCCTCGCCGCGTGGCCGCGACTTTGCCGCCCGCTTTGCAGATTCGATCATCTCGGTAGCCTCAGGCGTGGCGGAGATGAAAGCCTTCCGCGACGATATCCGCGCCCGTGCGGCAAAGGTGGGCCGCGATCCCGATGAGATCAAGGTGCTCTTCTGCGTCACGCCGACGCTCGGCGAGACGGAATTCGAGGCGCAGGAAAAGTACAAGCGCCTTGTCTCCTCCGACTATTTCATCACCGATACGCTGGCGTCGATTTCCGCCATCACCGAAATCGATTTCTCAAAGTTCGATCTCGACAAGCCGCTGCCGGAAAAGCTGGTGACCAACGGCGAGTCTGGTTCCCTCGACAAGTTCCAGCAATGGGGCAGTGGCAAGACGCTGCGCGAGCTCGTCGTTTCCGGCGGCGGCGGTCTCGTCTCCTCCGTCGAGCTGATCGGCACGCCGGACCAGGTGGCCGAGCGCATGGGTGAGGTCATGGACGCAGTCGGCGGCGACGGTTTCCTCATCACGACACCGGTGCTTCGTGTGTCCCGACGCTACCTCACGGAAGTGGCCGACGGTCTGGTGCCGGCGCTGCAGAAGCGAGGCCTCGCCCGTACGTCATACGCTCACGAACTGCTGCGCGACAATCTGCGAGAATTCTGACGCAACGACGATAATCGCTTGGCTCCAAGGCTTGGTTCGAACCTCACGAGAAGGATCCGTCATGACAGAGCTTCATTGCGCCCCGTCTGGCACCAGGGCGCCGCTGCCGCCGGTGACGCGCGAAACCTATCGCAACGGGATGGCGTCGCTTGCCGCCGCCGTGAACCTGATCGCAACCGACGGGCCGTCGGGGCGAGCAGGTTTCACGGCAACCGCCGTCACCAGCGTTACCGACGACCCGCCGACGCTGCTCGTCTGCCTCAACAGGGCAAGCTCGGCTGCCCCGGCGGTCATGGAAAACAAGGTGGTATCCGTCAACGCGCTGGCGCCGGGCCATGAAGCGGTATCCTCGCTCTTTGGCGGCAAGACGCCCATGGAAGACCGCTTTGCCGCCGCCCGCTGGACATCCGGCCAGACGGGTGCACCGCTCCTTGCAGACGCACTCGTTTCTTTTGACTGTGAAGTGACCGAAACGGTCGAGGTTGGCACGCACTTTATCCTGATGTGCCGTGTCGTTGATGTTCGCGCCGGTGATAGCGAAGAGGCCCTCGTCTATTTCCGCCGTGCCTATCAGTCCGTGAGCGCCTGACCTGAACGGGCAGGATGGGATTCAGCCGTGTGCCCGATCTCCATCCGCCATCTGGCTCGCCTCCTTGAAGCGCGCTTCGAATTCCAGACGCAGTGCGCGGCGGGTCTCGGCGGCGCGCTGCCGCCGCTTGCGGATGTCCGATTGCGGCTCATAGGGAGGAACGGCAGTCGGTTTGCCCTCGGCATCCACGGCGACCATGGTGAAATAGCAGGAATTGGTGTGGCGCCGTTCGCCGGTCCGGATGTTTTCGGCCTCCACCCTTATGCCGATTTCCATCGAGGTGCGCCCCGCATGATTGATCGAGGCCCGGAAGGTCACGAGTTCACCGACATGGATCGGCTGGCGGAAGACGACCTGATCGACCGAAAGGGTGACCGCATACTGCTGTGAGTATCGCGAGGCACAGGAATAGGCCACGCGGTCGAGCAGATTGAGCAGGGCGCCCCCATGTACCTTGCCGGAGAAATTCGCCATGTCGGGGGTCATCAGGACCACCATTTCAAGCTGGCTCGTGTCATGCGTTGCGTCCATAAGATCCCCTCTGCCTGTTGCTGCAACACGATCCTATTTTGCAGTGCGGCAGGACGGCAAGTGCGAGAGGTAAGATGGGCGATCAGGCAAGCGACGATCGCCTGCTCTCTGCCTGTTCTGCGGTCTCGGCGACCCAGCTCCAGAAGGACAGATGGTAGTCCCTGATATCATCGAGCATCCGCGCCGTGAGTGCTATGTTATGCGTTCGACGATCCTGAAGGACGAAACCCCGCTCCTCCGCCCCGTTCATCACATTGCGCACATGCGAATGCGAAATGCCCAGGCGATCGGCAAGCTGCCGGGCTTCGAGAAGAAACCAACGCGTTTCCTGATCCCCCGGATGTTCGTAATGCGCTCTCAGCAGTGCTAGCGCTATCCTGTCACCGCAATCGAAGCCGTCAAACCAGGACCAGGCATCCTGGCCATTGGCCATATGCGCCCTGACCCGATCGAACATCAGCCGCGCGGCCGCGATGTAGCGCAGCCCATATTCCTCGTCTGTCTTCAGACGATGCGTGCTGCCGGTCTGCAGAAGACCGGCCACTTCCGCGCAGGTCATATGATGGGACAGCCAGGTTTTCAGCCCATCCAGAAGTGGGGGCTTGGCCACCAGCACCTTCGCCCTTCGATCCTCCTCATGATCGATCGCCTCGATGAAACGCGCGAACCGCAGAAGGGCAAAGAAGCTCGACAGCGTTCGGGAGCGCCCCATCTCCGCCTGGATACGCGTTAGCGTCGGGCGTGCGCCCAGACCGAGCTCCGCCTCACAATGCATGACGGCGAGAAGGCCAGCGGCATGGGATTGCAGGTTGCGACCAAAGATTTTGTTGATCAGCTTCTCACTGAAATGCATCGGCAGGATGCTGTTGGCGCAATAGCGAATGGCATCCTCATAGGCCTGATCGTCCAGCCTCGCCCGCAATACGTCCATGGTCTCGCCGCTCCCCAATCGTGGCAGCGTCAAAGTAACATGTTTCAAACAGGTTTGCCGTGATAGCGATTACATCTTGAACTTTTGTCAGTGCAAAGCCGATCGTTCAACCGACAGATGCCGATTGTCGACGTGCTTACCCCTGGCAGGCCTGAGCCCGCCAACCCATGTTCCGGTCATGCTTCGGTAGACTGCCGACCGACGACACTGACATTGCTGCCCGCATCCAGGCTTGCGAAGACGAGTTCTCCGCTCCTTGGCACGATTGAGGTCAGTCCCGTGATGTTCACCTGGTGCGTGACGAGGACCAGCGGCAACTCCGAAGTATGGGAGGACAGCCAGGTCCTCAGCGCTTCTGTCTGTCCCGTACCATCTTCCGGTCGGCCGAAAAAAGAATTCAACAGCCGCTGCGGCGAGACGGGCCCAAGCTCCATCAGCGTCGCTGTGTCCAGACACCGGCACCATTCGCTCGAATAGACCGCCGCTTTTTCAATGCCGTTGTCGCGGAACAAGGACCCGATCCGCGCGGCTTGCGCACGGCCCTCCTGGGAGAGATTGCGCTGGGTGCTGCAGTCGCCGAGTCGCATGCCCGGTGGGTCGCCCGTACCCGGTGCGATCGCGTGGCGCAGGAGCACAAAGGCTCGCCGGCTGCGAAGAGCCTCCCAGGCATCCTCACTGCGTGCCGGGCCGCCGGCGAGGAAAAACATCGAGGTCACGAGAAAGGAGCGTCGGCGAAGCATGGCTTATCCCTGGGCTGGAAATGACCGAATGAAACGCCTTACGATGGCTCAAGCCCTAAGGATCAGGGCTCACGGTGCACATGCGTGTGAACGCAAATCGTTCGCTGATTGAAGCCATGGGTTCTCAAAACACTCTGTTTGATCCGTAAAGATTGCATTCACCTTTTTCCGGTAAAGCTTTGTTAGCAATTTCCCTGAAGCTCCGGGTGCTCGCCTCCGCTTATGCCCGGCCGATAGTTAGAGTCCGTGTGTCATGCGTTCCAAGGTCTTGCCCTCGCTCCTCATCGCTTGCCTTGTGCTCAGCGGCTGCAGTGCCCGGACAAATCCTGTCGAAGCCTTGCAGTTGCGCCCCCAGCCGACACAGACGGCTGCAGTGCCAACACCCGCTGTTGCCGTGAACGAGCAGACTGGCGCAATCACCCCAGTTTCTGCTCCATCTGCTGCCGATCCTCAGGCTCTAGCCTGGGCGGGCAGGACCCCGAACCAGGCACATTTCGAGACGTCCCCGATGACGGCAGGCATGCCGGTTCCCGATCAGCGCTCCATGGCCATGCTGGCTCCGCCGATGCCCTCCGCTGTGGCCCCGCAGGAGCCCGCTGCGCGCTCGACCGGCCGCCACCGCGTCTACAACCAGCGTTTCAGTGATGCCAAGCCGATCAATTTCGGCAAGGTGAAACCGAAGCATCATGCGGTTCACGGCGTCGATGTCTCGCGCTGGCAGGGCAATATCGATTGGGCGACGCTGCGAAGCCAGGGCGCCAACTTCGCCTATATCAAGGCCACCGACGGTGGTGATCATCTCGATCCCATGTTCCACACCAACTGGAAGCGGGCCAAGGACGCCGGTCTGAAGCGCGGCGCCTATCACTTCTTCTACTGGTGCCGCGTCGCCTCAGAGCAGGCCGACTGGTTCATCCGCAATGTTCCGCGCGATCCGGATGCCCTGCCGCCGGTCATCGATGTCGAATACAACGGCGAGTCGAGCTGCCGCTTCCGCCTGTCGCCGGAAAAGGCGCGCGAGAAGATGCAGGTCTTCATGGATCGCCTGGAGCAGCACTACGGCAAGCGTCCGGTGATCTACACGGCACCCGATTTCTACAAGGACAACCTGCGCGGCCATTTCCTCGACTATCCCTTCTGGCTGCGTTCGGTGGCTGCCCATCCGTCCAAGGTCTATCCCGGTCGCAAGTGGGTGTTTTGGCAGTATTCCGGTTCCGGCCTTTCCCAGGGCGTGAACGGCAAGATCGACCTCAACGTCTTCTACGGCTCGGTGTCCGACTGGCAGAACTGGGTTGCCGGCAAGAAGAGCTGGGAGCGGGTCGCCGGCCTGCGATAAAACCGGCAGAGCCTTCTCACGTCAGATATTCGCACCGGGATCCGTTACTGGCGGATCCCGTGTTTCGTCGGGATTGGGCCTCGGGACCTCGTCCGGCAGCACATCCGGTTGCGGTTCGTCGATCGGGATCTCCGGCGTCCAGACCGGGGCGGGCATGGGCGGCTGGTCGCCAAAAGGCGATGAAGGATCGGGTGTTGGCATGGTCATCTCCTAGAAAGCCGCCTGCCGCAGGATGCGATCGATGTCGGCGTCGTGAAAGACCAATTCGATCGGCCCCGTCTTTGTTCCTGAGATAAACCGATACCCAAAAGTGGAGGCCTCCGATCTCCACGTGCCGGAACCTTTCCGCGCGCCGCGCTGTTCGATGCGCTCAAGCGACCACGCGAAGGTGCAAGAAATGGATGACCGGCTATCCACGCCTGAGACTGAGGCACTCGCGGTCGATCAGGAATATCGGGTCTCCCCAAAAAGCTGGGGCGCGGAATACACCGCAGCCGGCGAAGTTCGCTTTCGTATCTGGGCCTCGGCCGTCGAGATGCTGGTCCTGCGCCTTGGTGATGAAGAGGTGCCGATGACAGCCATGGGCGATGGCTGGTGGGAGCTTCTAGCCACCAATATAGCGCCGGGCACCGCTTACGCATTCGTTCTGCCGGATGGTAAGCAGGTGCCGGATCCCGCCGGGCGTGCGCTTGCGAGCGATGTCCACGGCCCCTCGCTGATCATCGACCCGACCGCCTATCGCTGGAAGAACAGCGGCTGGATCGGGCGACCCTGGTCCGAGGCCATCATCTACGAAATTCATGTCGGCACATTTACGCAGGAAGGCACGTTTGCCGCCGCCGCAGAGAGGCTGCCTACGCTCGCGGAACTCGGGATAACGGTCATCCAGCTGATGCCGGTCGCCGCCTTCGGAGGGAGCCGAGGCTGGGGATATGACGGTGTGCTCCCTTACACACCGCACCCCGCCTATGGCGCACCTGACGACATGAAGGCTTTCATTGACCAGGCCCATGGTCTTGGTCTGATGGTGATGCTTGATGTTGTCCACAATCACCTCGGCCTGGATGGAAATCACCTGCAAATCTATGCGCCGGATCTCTTCATGGCCGAGGGCACGCCCTGGGGACCGAGGCCGGATGTCTCGCGCCAGCCCATGCGGGACTTCGTCACGGAAAACGCCCTCTATTGGCTGAAGGAATTCGCCCTCGACGGTCTGCGCTTCGATGCCGCTGATCGGATGGGCGACGAGGACAGCAATATCCCTGTCATGCAGGAGCTGGCGCTCACGATTAGAAAATCCCTGCCGGAACGGCATATCCATCTGGTGGTGGAGGACGGACGCTGTATCACCGCCCTGCACGAGCGCAACGATGACAATTCGGCCCGGCTCTATGACGGGGTCTGGAATGACGGCTATCACCATCTCATCCACGCCTGGGCAACCGGCGAGCATGGCGGTCATTTCAAGGTCTTCGCCAGGGATTTCTGGCCGCGCATCGCCAGGACGCTGGCAAGCGGCTTTGCCCTTCAGGGCGAACGAATTAAAGAGAAAGGGAATAAGCCGCTCGGCGAACCCAGTGGACATCTGCCGCCTATCACCTTCATCAACTTTCTCCAGAACCACGACCAGATTGGCAATCGCGGCCGTGGCGATCGATTGTGGAGCCTCATCGTTCCCGATCTGGCGGAGCGTCTGATGGCGATGTTGCTGCTCGCGCCGCAGGTGCCGATGCTGTTCATGGGCGATGAGTTCCGGTCTGTGGGCCGCTTCTTCTTCTTCAGCGACTACCCTCCGGACCTCGACCAAAACAGTCCTGAGGATCGGCTGCGGCAATCGCAAGCCTTCGGCACCGACGATCTGACGCTGGACGAGATACGCGGCCCGAATGACATTGAAACCTTTCTGGCCTCGAAACTCGATTGGCAGGAGGCCGAGACGGACGGGGGACGCATCGCGCATAGCCTCTGCCAAAGCCTGCTGGAAAAACGCAGACGCCATTTGATCCCTCTGCTGCGCGATGTTGGTGGCGGCGTCGGTCATGTGCTGAAAGCCGAGGAGGGGCTGCTGGCAATCGACTGGCAGCTGGGTGAGCATCGCTGGCAGCTGCGCGCGAATTTCACGGACCGTGACGCAACATTGCCACCGGTCCATGGCATCACGATCCATGCAACGCCTGAGGAGGCAGAGGCAGACATGCGTGACCTGTCCAACTTCCGCTCCCACTCGCTTCTCTTCGCCTGCGGATGAGTTGAACCGGTCGACAAATAAATCTGGCTGACGCCGGAACCGTTCGTCCGATCGCGAGTTCGACGCTCATCAGGAGGAGTGCGGCATGACTCAGGTTTATTGTGACATCATCCCTCAGGCAAATGGCTGGTGCTTTCTCTCGGAGGAGGGACAGTCGCCGGTCTACCCGAGCTACAGGCTCGCCGTTGAGGCTGCGCGAACCTATTCTGACAGTCAGAGCACAAAACACAAAGTAACGGTGCTCCGACAGCAGGATTTGCGTGGCCGGATGCTGGAGATTGCTGGCATGACGCAGCCATGGGGTCCGGACGGCACTGGGATGAGTGGCCGCGCCTGACCCATGGTCCGTCCAACAACATCGGAACAGCGGTGAAAGCGATCGACGCAAAGGCGGATCCGCCTGGTCTGTGGTGCCGGCCTAAAGCCGCCCATCGGACCGGCTTCGTCCTACCGCAGGAGCCTCGCTCTGGGGGGCATGTCAGCGTTTCAGGGCCCTTTCCCACTTTCCATCCGAACGGTCACCTTCTCGACGCCGGGCACCGCCAATGCGACCTCCACAGCTCGGTCCATCTCGTCGCGTGTCGCCACGCCGAAGAGGAAGATTTCGCCTTTCGTGGCAACCACCCTGAGGCCCTCGGCGCCGGTCCCATCAGACGCAGCCAAGGCTTCGGCGACGCGCTGCTCAAGCTGCGCCTCGGCTGGAAACTCCTGCGCGACGGCAGCTGCGTCTCCGTGAAATCTCTGTGGCTTGAAAATCATCGCAACCTCCTCTGCAGGTCTCCCGTCTCTAACGCCGCGATCCGCTTTTGGTTCGACCCCGGCAGCGTGAAAACTGCGCCTAACGGCAGGAGGAGAGCTCTTTGAACCGCGTCGGCAGACTGTTTCTCGGTCTTTTCCCGACCGCGTCCATCGGTTCGTATCTCGCGGCGATGGCGCTGCTGGCGACGGTGCCTTTGCTGGCTTTTGTCGCTTTCCTACTCTTGCAGCTCGAGCGCTCGCAATTCCAAACACTACGAACCGACGTGGCTGACGACGCACAGGCGATCAGCCGGGCCGTGGAGCGGAAGATCGCCGATATGGAGATAACGCTCGCCTTGGTCGCAAACTCCGTGGAGTTGCAGCAGGGCGATCTCCAGGCCTTCCATACGCGCGTCGGCGAGAGCCTTAAGGAAAGTTCTCTCTATGTCATGCTGGCGCGGGAGGATGGGGTTCAAATCCTCAACACCCGGATGCCTTGGGGAGCCGAGCTCCGGCCTATGGCAAACCCCGGCTCGGTGAGCGCTGCCATCAGGTCCGGCAAAGTTGAGTTATCCGGAGTTTTTTTCGGTGCGACAAGCCAGCGCTGGGTGGTCAACCTGACCAAGCCGATGGCTGCAGTCGCATCAGGCCCAATGGATGCCGTCGTGCTCACGCAAGATGCAGCCAGCCTCGCGAGCCTCGCCACCCGAGAAGCGCTTCCCCCAGGCTGGTCTTCCGCGCTGGTGGATGGCGATGGGCGGATCGTTGTCTCCGACGGTGTCGAGGCCCGGTCCTCCGGGACACAACTGGACCAAAGCTGGCTTGAGCTGATGTACGGAACCAACAACAGTGCGGTCTTCTATCAGGCCGGTCGGCAGTATCTGATGGGTTACGCCAAAGTCGCGGACTGGCCATGGCGCGCCGTGGTCTGGGGGCCTGTCGATAGCCTGAACGGGTCTTTCGTTACGCTTTGGAAGAACCTGCTGATCGGCAGTCTGGTGCTGCTGAGCCTTCTGTTCGGCATTGTGGCGGTGGCGGCTCACCACCTTCGCTCCGCGATTCGCAGGATCGCCTGCATGGCGGAGCGCATCGGCCAGGGGGAAATCGTCTCACCTGAATCCACCAAGATCGTCGAGGCAAACCAGGTCGCCGTTGCACTTTCGAACGCCTCCTTTGATCGCGCGGAGGCGGAGGAGCGCATTCATTTCATCCTACAGGAACTGGTTCATCGAACGAAGAACATCCTGTCCCTGGTTCAGGCGATGATGCGTCAGTTGGCCCGCGGCACGAGTGACGTGGAGGAGTTTCAGCGTGCCGTCAGCGGCCGCCTTGCGGGGCTCGCCCAGTCGATCGAGGCGCTTGCCAAGCAGCAATGGGGTGGCATTCCGCTTGCTTCGCTGATCGATTTGCATCTCACGACGGTCACCGGTTCGATGGATCGGGTGGATCGCCAAGGGCCGGACCTGCTCGTCAATGCCAACGCGGTTCAGAACCTTGGCCTCGTCTTTCACGAGCTGGCGACCAATTCCGTGAAATATGGCGCATTCTCGGTCCTTGAAGGCCGTATTCAAATCGCATGGCAGGTCCTTGATCCCCACGAGGAGACCGGCAAGCCAAGGCTTGAACTCTCCTGGGTCGAGCGGCACGGTCCACCGGTAAAGCAGCCGACGCGGCGCGGCTTTGGCTCGACCGTCATCGAGCGGCATGCGGCAAGCGCCTTTGCGGGCGAGGTCAAGATCGACTTTGATCCGCAGGGTCTGCGCTGGACCTTGATCGCTTCGCTGTCGTCTTTCCTGGCGGCAAGCGCCGAGTAGCAACAGGAACCTTTGTGCCGATGACCGGGTTGATCACGATGAGATCATCGGAGGAAAGACCATGAGCGAAGATCGAAAGAAGACAGACAAGAGGACGATTGAAAAAGATGCCGAAGGGCAGTTCGCCGGGACCCAAGCGGGTGGCGATAGCGACGGCGTCGTCAGCGCCAAGCCTACCGTCGTCACCGGTTCGCAGGATGCCACCATCAACAAATGGCCGCCCGGCAAGAAAGACCCGCCGAAAGACTGGGATGTCAATTTCGACATCCGGGACCAGACGAACCGCCGGTGATGTTAGAATTTGCCTGACCCCATGCAGGCTCCGTTGATCTGCGCAGGAACAGCAACGAGAGAGCGCGAGCGCTCGCGAAGCGGCAGATCGGCCCGCAGCGGCAGCGCGACCTGGGTATGCTCCGGTCCATTCTCCTGTTCCTTCGGCTTGCGGAACCTCTGAAGCCATTGGGTGAATAGTCGTGAAATCATGGCGAGTTCCCTTTCTTGAGTGCTTCGGTGAAACCATTGGGCGCATTGAGATCGTTCGATGCCCGCCGCAGAGCTGCGGCACGCTCTTTGGCAGTGTCCAGGATGTCGCGGATCGCTTCGCCCTTCTGATGACCGCGATCAACTCCGGCTGAGGGCTCGACGCCTGGATCTTCCGAGCCATCACGCAGCAGCACCTCCTGTTCGAGGTTTCGTAGTAATCCCGGAACGTTTTCCGGCGAAGTGAGGATCTCGCTGAGCAGCGAGACAAGAATTTCCCGGTGCGCGTTGAGCCGAGCCTCCAATGACTTCAAATCGGCATCCAAATGCTTTCTCCCCGTGTCTGCTAAGCCGTCGGGAGGGGAACCTTGGCGGGCGCGAAAAGTTTCCTTGAAGAGCAATAACTCTTTTAAGGAGTGGATCATGTCCGAGACGGTGCGCCCGCCGCGCTGGCGTCGCTTTCCCGACCCGCGCGATCGTCTGATTGTTGCGCTGTTCGCCCAGCTGGAGGCTGAACGGCAGACGCGTGAAACGCTACGCCAGGCACTCCGCTCTGGGGTCACTGATCCTGCCGTCCTGGAGGCCATTGTCGAAGACCCCGTCCCTGCAAACGGCGAGGACGTCGCCGCCCTGGAACGAACCATCGCGTTTCGCGAGCAGCTGCATGCTCTGGGCGATCATCAGAGAGAGGACTGGAGATGAACCTCAGCAAAGTCACCGCACTGTCCGCCGTCCTTGTCCTGCTCACCGCTTGTGGCGAGGGAGGAAGCAGCAGCAACAACGCCAGCGATAGCCGTCCTACGACGAGCGGGACGCTTCCCGCCATGGAGTCCGACAGCGATCCGACACCCCAAACCGGCACCGGAGGCACCATTCCCGGCGCGCAGGGTGGCGAGACAAGACCTTGACCAGCTGCAGAAAAACGTCATAGGGCCCGAAGCAATTCCGGGCCCTTTGACATGTTGAGCGATTGTTTGAAGACGCTTCAGTGGCGCAACTGCACCCTCGCTTCGGTCAGGTGGCCATAGACCTCGGCATAGCTCTCGGCACTGCGATCCCAGGAATAGTCGGCACGCATCGCCTGCAGCTGCAGACGCGCCCATTTCCGTTTGTCTTCGTAGGCGTCCACCGCGCGACGCAACGCGTGGCGCAATCCTTCTGGTCGCACCGGATGAAATTGGAAGCCGGTGGCCGCGCGTGCGGAGATTGCCGCGTCGTTGGCATCGATGATGGTTTCCGACAGCCCCCCGGTGCGCGATACCACGGGCACGCAGCCGTAGCGCAGCGCATAAAGCTGTGTGAGCCCGCATGGTTCGAAGCGCGATGGCTGGATGATAGCGTCTGAACCTCCGTGAATGAGATGGGCTGTCGGCTCGCTATAGCCGATCGAAACCGCCATACGGCCCGGAAAGCGTGCCGCAGTCGCCTTGAGGGCGTCCTCGATGTCGTGATCCCCCTGGCCATGCACGATCAACCGTCCACCGCGGTAGAAGATCTCGTCGGCGACCTCGGCCAGCATGTCCATGCCCTTCTGCCAGGTAATCCGTGTGACCGCCGAAAACAGCGGTCCGTCCCCGGGCTCGAGGTTGAAGCGCTCGAGTAGAAGCGCCTTGTTGTTCTTCTTCAGGCGCAGGTTCTTCAGATCGTAGCGGAAGGGGAGGTACGGGTCCGTCGCCGGATTCCAGACTTCTTTGTCGATCCCGTTGACGATACCCTGCAGCCTGTCGATCCGGGCGTTCAACACGCCATCAAGCCCCATGCCGAAGCTCGGTGACAGGATCTCTCTTGCATAGGTGGGGCTGACGACGGTGATATGGTCTGCTGTGACCAGACCACCTTTGAGGTAACTGATATCACCGAAATATTCCATTTGATCGATGGAATAGACCTCCGGCGGCAGGCCGATCTGGGGCAGAAGCTGCGCCGAATATTGGCCCTGGAAGGCGATGTTGTGAATGGTGAGCACCACGGGTACGGCGGAGCCCATCTGGCGGAGATAAACCGACGTCAGGGCCGACTGCCAGTCATGCGTATGCACCAGATCCGGCTTCCAGCCGGGCAGGGCACCCGCAGCGATTTCGGCGCCCGCCAGCGAGAGCACGGCAAACCGCTTCCAGTTGTCGGCATGATCGACGCCATGTGCGTCCACATAAGGGCCACCAGGCCGTTCATAAAGCGCCGGGGCATCAAGGACGAAAAGGCTGAGGCCATCGATTTCCAGGTGCCGCAAGGTTGCCTTCTCACCCAGAAGATCATCGAACTCCATCAGCGGTGGATGGAGCCGAGCCAGTGCAAGAATGAAGGGATAGCCGGGGACAAGTGTATGCGTTTCGATCCCGAATGAGGAGAGGGCCTTGGGAAGAGCTCCGGTCACGTCGGCCAGACCGCCGGTTTTGATCAGCGGATAGATTTCGGAGGTCACCGCCAGCACATGCAGCGGCACACGTGTCGGAGAGTGGCGCTTGGGACGCTGCTCTTCCTCGTCGCGATAATAGGCTTCCCGAACCCGCTGGATGAATTGCGCCCGGCCGAGCGCCGGGGAAAGATCGACTCCTGCCACCTTATTCACCCCTTTCGGCTCCTTGCCATCTTCTTGACCGGTCGAACCGGCTCTTCGGTGATCACAAGTCCTTCCTGCTCGGCCGACGCCTTGGCCTCGGCAATCCGCCGCCCGGCCTTCGCCGTCGTCTGAGACGCAGAAGCGTTCAGGGTTTCCCAGTCGTTCAGTGCTGTCTGCCAATGCGCTTCGTCCCGCCCGTCAGGGCGCCCTTCGTCTTCCCAGAGCGAATAGGCTCTTCGGGCAATCCAGTCATAGTCTCGTTCAGGCATGGCATGTCTCCGTCGTCGCCCATTGCCGCCCACCCACCACTGAACTTCGGCCGAGCGCGGTCTCGTCGCACCCGCCGGCTCCCCGGTCGGATCAGTCTGCGATACCCCCATATCGACCAACGATCCGCCGGCTCATCATTGGAGAGGAACTGGCAACAGAGGAACGCCATCAGGGGCAAACAGTTCCCGTTGCAACCGACGATTTGAGCAGGCGTCGGAACGGTTCCCTGCCGGGCACGTTTTCCGGGGCAGTGCTATGGCTGGATGGCGTTCGGGAGGTAGGGCAAATGGCGCAGCGCGCTTTCTGGAAAGGCTATCTGAAACTCTCCCTCGTGACCTGTCGGGTGGCGATGACACCGGCCGTTACGGAAAGCAGCAAGCTTCGTTTTCACAACATCAATCGCAAGACCGGCAACCGGGTTGTGAGCCGCTATGTCGATGCCGAAACCGGCAAGCCCGTCGACGATGAAGATCAGGTGAAGGGCTACGAGCGCAGCGAGGACGACTACGTTCTGTTCGAAGACGACGAACTTGATGATGTGGCGCTGGAAAGTACGCGCACCATCGATATCGAGAGTTTCGTGCCGCGGAGCTCCATCGGCTGGATCTGGTATGACAGTCCCCACTATCTGGCTCCTGCAGACAAGGTCAGCGAAGAGGCCTTCGCCGTCATCCGCGAGGCCATGCGCAAGACCGATACCGGTGGCATTGCGCGCCTCGTGCTCTATCGCCGCGAGCACGCCGTGCTGCTGGTTCCCCGTGATGAAGGCATGGTTGTCTGGACCTTGCGCTTTGGCGACGAGGTCCGTGATCCCGATCCCTTCTTCAAGAAGGCAGGAAGCTCCCCCGTGGCTCCCAAGGCCAAGACCATGATGAGAAAACTCATGGAGGCGAGGCTGCGGAGCTGGGATCCGAAACTGGTGCGCGACCCGGTGGAGGAGCGCCTGCATGAGATCATCGAAAACCGGACGAAAACATCCAAACGGACCAAGCCGAAAAAGGCGGCCGAACCCGAGCGCAAGGATAATGTCATCGACATCATGGAAGCCCTAAGACGCAGCATCGCCTCTGAGAAGAAACCCGCTTGATCAAAACGGATACTCTAGGCGGCGTCAGCGGGCTTTCTTGGTCCGCTTGGCCGCAATGGCCAAAGGCGCCTCGGCCTTGCGAAAGTCGGCCCAGGGGTCTGCCTCAAGACTTGCGAGCCTTCCCGGCACATTCTCTACCGTGAAATGGTTCGGCAGGATGTCTGGGCTCAACTCGTCGAACGACAGCGGCATCGACACAGGTGCATGCGGCCGCGCCCGTGTCGAATAGGGCGCGACTGCGGTCGCTCCCCGGCCATTGCGCAGATAATCGATCAGGATCTTTCCCTTGCGTTTCGCCTTGCTGATGGTCGAAACGTAGTCATCGGGACTGTCCGCACTCATGCTTTCTGCGAGCGCCTTCATGGCCGCCTTCACGTCAGGCCACTTCGCCTTCGGCTTGAGCGGTGCCACCACATGCAGCCCTTTGCCGCCGGATGTCTTGACGAAGCCGGTCAAGCCCATGTCCGCAAAACGCCTGTTCACCTCGAAAGCCGCCTCAACCACCCGCTCCCAATCGACATCGGGACCTGGATCAAGATCGATATTCACCATGTCCGGCCGTTCCAGATCGCCGCCTCGGGAGCCCCAGGGGTGGATTTCGAGCGCGGCCCCTTGCACCAGCGCAAGCAGGCCTTCGAGGTCGTGGATACCAACCAGACCTTCGTCATCTTGCGGGTCACGAATGGTGATGATCTCCTTGCGCATGCCCCGCCAGCCGTGTTTCTGGAAGAAGCAGGTCTCATGCCCCTCGGGGCATCTCAGCAATGCCAGCGGTCGGTCAACGATGAAGGGGGCGATGCGTGGCCAGACCAGAGCATAGTAATCCGCAAGGCCTTCTTTCGTGACGCCGGCCTCCGGCCAATAGAGACGGTCGGGATGGGTCAACGTGATATGCCGCCGTGCCGCCTGCGTTTCCCCAAGCGATCCAGTGGCATTCCTGCTCCGCCCCATCGTGGTGTCGCGCGAGACTCTGTCCTGAGGCATCTCCTGAATGACATCGCTAGCGGCCTTGTCTTCGCGAAGCCCCCGGAAAGAGGCGTGGCGAAGATGCGCGTCACCGGTCCAACCTCGAAACTCGACTTCGGCTACCAGCTCCGGTGCAACGAAAACCGCATCCTTGCGTTCGGCGCCGGTCAGCTTGCCGCTGAATGGGCTCTTCTCGCGCACCAGGGGCTGCAGCCTGGCAAAGATCTGCCGGGCGAGCGTCTGGCTGTAGCCAGTACCGACACGTCCGACATGGCGAAGGCCATCTGCCTCGTTGACCCCCATGATCAAAGAGCCGATGGCTTTGTCAGAAACAGAGGATGGCACATAGCCGCCGATGACCAGCTCCTGGCGCGCCGTGCATTTCGACTTCACCCAGTCGCGCCCGCGCCCAGAGCGATATGGCGCATCGGCGACCTTGGAAATCACCCCTTCCAGGCTGAGGCGGCAGGCATGCTTCAGCACGAGGTCGCCACTCTCGTCGAAATGGCCGGAATACTTAAGCGGCGGGTCTGCATCGCCGAGCAACAGTTCGAGGCGTCTCTTGCGGTCCGTCAGCGAGGCTGCGGTCAGATCCTGCCCATCGAGATGCATGAGGTCGAAGACGTAATAGGTGAAGCGATCGTCACGACCGGCGCTCAGATCCTGCTGAAGCAGGGAGAAATCGCTGCTGCCATTGCCGCTCTCGACAACGATTTCCCCATCGAGCAGCGCCGTCTGCACAGGCAGCCCCTTGAGGGATGCAACCATGCGCTCACCGAAACGGTCGGTCCAGTCCAGCCCCGTGCGGGTCAGGAGTTGCACGCGGCCATGGTCGATCCGCGCCTCGATCCGATAGCCGTCCAGTTTGATCTCGTGGAGCCAGCGGCTGCCCTTCGGCACAGTTTTGACAAGGGTCGCCAGGACCAATGCCAGGAAGTCCGGCAAAGCGGCGGCTTTAGCGCCTTTGATCGGGGCTTCCCCCGCCTGGGACGGAGGGTTGCGAACCGCGCGCGTCTTCTTCGCCGTCTTGCGGGAGTTCCACACTGCGGCCTTGCCGTCGCCCTTTAAGCTTTCGATCGGTCTGCCGCTTTTCACGGAAAGCGGCATCTCCTCAATGATATCAGGGTCATCAGGTTGGCGTGCCGCCTCGTCATCACCCTTTATCAGCAGCCAGTTTTCCCGCGTTTCGCCCTCTTTGCCGGCCATCCGCACAAGGTGCCAGTGTCCGCCGAGTTTCTCACCCTTCAACGTGAATTCCAGGTGTCCCTTCTTGTACCCCTTCTGCAGATCATGGATCGGTTCCCATGTGCCGCGATCCCATATGATCACCTCGCCGGATCCGTATTGACCCGGCGGGATCACCCCCTCGAAATCACCATAGGCAAGCGGATGATCCTCGACATGCACGGCGAGCCGCTTTTCGCCCGGCACAAGGCTCGGGCCGCGCGTGACGGCCCAGCTTTTCAAAACGCCATCCATCTCCAAGCGGAAATCGTAGTGCAGCCGTCGGGCCGCATGCTTCTGAATGACGAAACTGTTGCCCTTGCTCTTGGCCTTGTTTGCCTTGGGCTCCGGCGTCGCCTTGAAGTCGCGCTTGCGGCGATACTCGGTGAGCGACATGGTTAGCTGGCCTTCTTCTGCGGTGCGGCCTTTGGCTTCCGTTTCGGAGCCGCCTTTGAACCTGCAGCGTCCGCACTCTTGCGCAGCGCATCCAGGAGACTGGTGACGTTGTCGGGCTTGCGTTTCGGCAGCTTCCTTGGCTTGCGGCCGGCGATCTTGGCCTTCCCCAGTTCGGTCAAGGCAGCCTCGTACCGATCCTCGTACTGGCTCGGCTCGAACTCGCCCATCTTGGTGGCGATGATATGCCGGGCGAGGTCCATCATCTCCTTATCTATACGGACCTTGGAGATATCGGAAAAGCTTTCTGCGGGATCACGGACTTCGTAATCGTAGTTCAGTGTCGTAGCGATCAGACCTTGGCCCTGCGGGCGGATCAGGACGCTGCGGACCCGTCGGAAAAGTACGGTGCGTGCAATTGCTGCGACCCCCTGGCTCTCCATCGCCGTACGGATCAGATCATAGGCTTCGACGGATTGCCGGTCTGCGGGGGCCAGAAAGTACGGACGTTCCAGATACAAAGTGTCGATCTCGTTGCAATGAAGAAAGGCCGACAGCTCCAGCCGTTTGTCGCTTTCTGGAACGGCATCGCGGATCTCGTCCGGCTCCAGGATCACCGTCTGTCCTTCCGGCGTTTCATACCCCTTGACCAGATCGTCCTTGTCCACCGGACGTCCGTTATCCTCACCGACATATTCGCGTCGAACCCGGTGTCCCGTGTCGCGGTTGATGATGTGAAAGGCTGTCCGCTCCTGGGCATTGACGGCAGAATAGAGGGCAACCGCACAGCCGAGATCGCCGATCGAAAGACGTCCCTTCCAGATAGCTCTTGCGCTCACGCTTCACTCCCCTCGCTTTCTGGCGCAACGACGAGGAGAACAGCTTTGTTCCGGCGGCCCGAATATCCGTTCCATGGATATAGAACAATATTTTCTCATATTAGGGATTGCGGCTTGAAGTGGAGATTTCATTAACCTTCAAGCAAGGAATTAACCATAAAGATTGGGAGACACGTCGGAGTGGGACTCGCTTCAGAGTTTCCTTCGGGCATGACGCCAACCCGTCGTACCGGTTCTGGTCCGGTCTGTATTTCAGATGGAGACAGTTCGACGAACTGACAGTCCATGATGCGGGCGGCAGGGGGATCAATTTCCCACCATTCCCAGTCTCGCATTTTTGACTGTAGTCAAGTTGAGCGACGGAAGGTCTGCCGCAGCGGCAGACATTGTGCGGGGCGAATGACGGGTCAGGGGATGTCCACGGAGCGGGCGACGGGATCACAGGCGGGCAGCCTGCGCGATCGGCTACGCTTTGCCGGCCTGGATGAAGCCCAGTGTGAGCTTCTCCGTCAGAACCGCCATGTTCTTTCTCAGCCTCTCAAGACAGCCCTCCGCGACCTTTTCCAACGCTTGCAGTCGTCTCCAGACGCCGCGCGCGTGTTCACTAGCGAGCGGCAATACGACCGGCTGCACGATCTACTTTCATCGCATTGGGATGTCCTGACCGACGCGCGATTTGATGCGCTTTATGCCGAACGCGTGAAGGTACTTGCCGACAGCGAAAGCCGTATGGGCCTGGATCCGCGCTGGCATGTTGCAGGTCACGCTGTGGTGCTCGAGCATCTTCTGACCAATGCCATTGGCGAGGCGGCCGGATCCGGCCTTCTGCCGTCCAGTCGCCGTCGCCAGCGTGAAACCGCCGATCTCGTCGCAGCTCTCGTCCGGCTGGTGATGGTCGATGTCGAAATTTCTGTTTCGCTGCGTTTCAATGAGCTGCGGCTCAAGCATCACCGCGATCTTGCCGCTCAACGGGAGCAGGACCGCGCCGAATTCGAGGGCATCTTCCGTCCGATCGTCGATGCTCTTGCCTCAGGCGACCTGACGGTCAGAGCAGCCGAAGATGTGCCGGAAGCCTATGCCGATCTGGCCGGTCGTATGAACGACGCGATAGAGCAGCTCCAGACCGCTTTCCTCTCCTCAGAGGAGAAGCTTGCTTTTGCCCGCGAGGCAACATCACGTATGGCCGAGTCCTCGCGCAGCTATGCCGGCCGCGCCGAAACCCAATCGGGTGCGCTGGATGAGACCAGCCGGGCGCTTCAGGACCTGACCATGAATGTGCGCGAAAGCGCCGGACAGACGAAACGGGCGGAGGCAACGGTCGCAGCCACCCGCACCTCGGTCGAGTCGAGTGGCGAGGTGGTGGGCCAGGCCATATCCGCCATGGCCGATATCGAGGCTTCCGCCGAGCAGATCGGCCATATCATCGGCGCCATCGACGAGATCGCCTTCCAGACCAATCTGCTCGCCTTGAACGCCGGCATCGAAGCCGCCCGCGCAGGCGACAGCGGCCGGGGTTTTGCGGTCGTCGCTCAGGAAGTCCGGGCTCTCGCCCAGCGATCCGCCGACGCGGCGCGCGAAATCAAGACACTTGTCGCAACCACCAAGAACCAGGTCGAGGCCGGTGTGGAGATGGTGGCCAAGACGCAAGGGGCCATTGCCGACATCGTCGTGCAGGTCGGAGACATCAGCGGCACTGTGTCAGACATCGCCGCCCGAACGGATCGGCAGGCCACCGAACTTGCCGGGATCGCCGGCTCGGTCGCCGCTCTCGGCGCTGATATTGGCAATACGGCCGCCGTTGCACGCCAGTCCAGCGAAGGCACGGACGATCTGCACAAGGTCATCCTCGAACTGGGCGCGACAATCCGCGAATTCCACATCGAGCGACAGACGCGTGCGCCACGACCTGCGACAAGCCGCATCCAGCTGACGGGTCAGCGCGAGCAGCTTGTGGCGGCACCCTCGACTGCAGCCTTCTCGACCGATGAGGGCGAGGAAGACACATCCACTGACTTTGGCTTCCCGGTCCATATCGCCGGGCTTGGAAGATGAGGGGATTGTTTACCACCATGCGCTACACAAGAAAGCTAAGGGCGGGAATTTCGGCAATTTCTCCGGGAGAATGGTTCTCCAGGGACCCTCAGTCGGGTCTGGTTGCCGCAGCCTCGGGACACAAGGAAAGAAGTAATGGCAAGTAAGAAAGGCGAACAGAAGAGTCTGAAGCTGGCCGCAGTGTTGGACCTGAACGAGGCTTCCAATCTTAAGGCCAACATTCTCTCGATGCGTGGTGCCCCTCTCACGATCGATGCCTCCGGCGTCGAGCGCGTCGGCGCACAGTGCGTGCAGGTCCTGGTGGCCGCCGCCAAGGCTTGGGAAGCCGACAAGCACCCCTTCTCGTACGGGAAGGCCTCCGAGGCTTTCCTCAAAACCCTTCAACTGATTGGCGTGAACATCGATCATCTGCTCGCTAAGGAGATCCGGCAATGAAGAAAAAAGTGCTCACCGTGGATGACTCCAGAACCATTCGAAACATGCTTCTGGTCACCCTCAACAACGCAGGCTTCGAGACCATTCAGGCCGAAGACGGCGTCGAGGGCCTTGAAGTGCTCGAGGAATGCAATCCCGACGTCATCGTGACCGACATCAACATGCCGCGTCTCGACGGTTTCGGTTTCATCGAAGGTGTCCGCAAGAACGAAAAGTATCGTGCGGTTCCGATCCTGGTTCTGACCACGGAAAGCGATGCCGAGAAGAAGAACCGCGCTCGTCAGGCTGGCGCGACCGGTTGGATCGTCAAGCCGTTCGATCCGACGAAGCTGATCGATGCCATTGAGCGTGTAACCGCCTAAGTCGGGAATTTCTCCTATGGATATGAACGAAATCAAAGAGATCTTTTTCCAGGAGTGCGAGGAGCAGCTCGCCGAACTGGAATCCGGTCTTCTGAAAATGAACGATGGGGATCGCGATCCGGAGACGGTCAATGCCGTGTTCCGCGCCGTTCACTCCATCAAGGGCGGTGCAGGCGCCTTCGGTCTTGACGACCTGGTCGCCTTTGCGCACGTCTTCGAGACGACTCTTGATTGCGTTCGTTCCAACAAGCTGGAGCCCGGCCCGGAAGTCATGAAGGTGATGCTGAAGTCGGCCGACGTTCTGGCCGACCTGGTCAGTGCATCGCGTGACGGCGGCAGTGTCGATGAAAGCCGCTCAAGCGGTCTGGTCAAGGAACTCGAAGCGCTGGCAAATGGCGAGGTACCGGCGCCCTCGGCAGCTCCCGTGGCCGCTGCAAAGCCGGCTCCAAAAGCCGCAGCACCCGCACCGGCTCCGGCACCTGCAGTCGCTCCGACCGATGACAGCGGCTTCCAGCCAATTCCCTTCACCTTCGACAGCTTTGATGGTGAAGACGAAGAAACGGTTGTGCCTTCGACCTTCGATGTCACCTTCAAGCCGCGCCGTGATCTCTATTCAAAGGGCAATGAAGCGGCGCTCCTGCTGCGTGACCTCTCCCGCCTTGGCGAGATGAGCATCAACTGCAACATGGACGACCTGCCGTCGCTCGAGGATCTCGATCCGGAAGCCGCGTATTTCCATTGGACAATCCAGATCAAGGCCGAGAAGGGCGAAGAAGGCATTCGCCAGGTTTTCGAATTCGCCGAGTGGGACTGTGATCTCGAGATCAAGCTCCGTGAGCCGGAAGCCACACAGGCCAGCGAAGAGCTGCCGATGATCCCGGTTCCCTTCGACCTTTCGGCCCTGGATGAAGGTCCGGAGGCCTCTGAAGAGACTTCGGATGACAACGTCCAGGCAGCCGTCGAGGCGGCAGAGACCGCGTCCAACGTTATGAAGATGGCTGCCAGCGCGGCAAAGCCGGAGAAGAAGGAATCTCCGGCCGCTGCCGCCGCCGCTGCCGCCGCCGCGCAGGCCAATGCCGCCGCCGGTCAGACCATCCGCGTCGATCTCGATCGCGTCGACCGTCTGATCAACCTCGTCGGCGAGTTGGTCATCAACCAGGCGATGCTCTCCCAGAGCGTCATCGAAAACGACAACAATGGCGGCACGTCGTCGATCAACATGGGCCTCGAAGAGCTGCAGCAGCTCACCCGCGAGATCCAGGATTCGGTCATGGCGATCCGCGCGCAGCCGGTGAAGCCCGTCTTCCAGCGCATGTCGCGTATCGTCCGCGAAGTTGCCGACATGGTCGGCAAGTCGATCCGCCTCGTCACGGAAGGTGAAAACACCGAAGTCGACAAGACGGTCATCGACAAGCTGGCCGAGCCGCTGACTCACATGATCCGTAACGCCGTCGACCACGGCATCGAAAGCCCCGAGAAGCGTGCGGCCGCCGGCAAGAACCCGGAAGGCACGGTCAAGCTCACCGCAAAGCATCGTTCGGGCCGTATCGTCATCGAACTGGTCGACGACGGCGCCGGTATCAATCGCGAACGTGTCCGCCAGAAAGCCATCGACAACGATCTGATCGCAGCCGATGCCAACCTGACGGATGAGGAAATCGACAACCTGATCTTCATGCCGGGCTTCTCCACGGCGGACAAGATTTCGGACATTTCCGGTCGCGGCGTCGGTATGGACGTCGTCAAGCGCTCGATCCAGGCACTGGGCGGTCGTATCTCGATCACCTCACGTCCGGGGCAGGGCTCGACCTTCACCATGAGCCTTCCGCTGACACTCGCCGTTCTCGACGGCATGGTCGTCACGGTCGCCGGTCAGACCCTCGTCGTTCCGCTCACCGCGATCGTCGAGACGCTGCAGCCGGAAGCGCAGCACATCCATTCCTTCGGCGCAAACCAGCGCCTGATCTCGATCCGCAACTCTTTCTGCCCACTGGTCGATGTGGGCCGGATCCTCAACTTCCGAGCCTCCCAGGCAAACCCGATGGATGGCGTCGCCCTCCTGGTGGAATCCGAAGGCGGCGGTCAGCGCGCACTGATGGTCGATGCCATCCAGGGTCAGCGTCAGGTCGTCATCAAGTCGCTCGAAGCCAACTACACCCATGTTCCGGGCATTGCAGCAGCTACCATCCTTGGTGATGGTCGCGTCGCTCTCATCCTTGACGTGGATGCCGTCGTCGCCGCCTCGCGTGGTCAGTCCCTCAAACAGGAAATGTCGTTAGCCGTCGCAGGGTAATAGTATGTCGTATGCGGTCAAAAACTTGATGCATGGGAGCCGGGAACTCATCGCCTTCCGTATTGGCGACCAGGAGTTCTGCGTCAACATCATGTCGGTGCGCGAGATCCGGGGATGGACCCCGGCGACCCCGCTACCGCATTCTCCGCACTATGTCATGGGCGTCATCAATCTGCGTGGTGCCGTTCTGCCGATCATGGATCTGTCCCTGCGTTTGGGCATGAAGCCCGCCGAGCCATCCGCCCGCCACGTGATTATCGTGGCCCAGGTCAAGTCTCGGGTCGTCGGCCTGCTGGTGGATGCCGTGTCTGACATCCTCACCGTGACCGACGCAGACATTCAGCCGACGCCGGAGGTTTCCTCCGACCTCGAGAAACAATATGCCCGGGGCATTCTCGCCATCGACAAGCGGATGATCTGTCTCGTCGAGCTTGGTGCACTCTTCAACGAAGCCGCCGAAAGCGAGGCTGCATGACCTTTGCAATGAGTACATCCCGTCAATCGGACGATGAAGTCCTGGCCAGCGGCGAATACCCGCTGACCCGACGGGATTTGAACGAGATTGCTGCCATGATCTATTCGGATGCGGGCATCGCACTGAACGACAGCAAGGCGTCGCTCGTCTATTCGCGCCTGTCGAAGCACATCCGCAATCTCGGCCTCTCTGGCTTCCGCGCTTATTGCCAGCTCGTCGCCTCTGCAGAGGGCGCGGCCGAGCGCCGCGAAATGCTGTCGCATCTGACGACAAACTTCACGCGCTTTTTCCGCGAGAACCATCACTTCGATCATCTGCGTGATGATGTTCTTCCGGGACTGATTCAGCGTGCGAAGTCCGGCGGTCGTGTCCGCATCTGGTCGGCCGCCAGTTCCGATGGTCAGGAGCCTTATTCGATCGCGCTGACGGTATTCCAGGCTTTCCCGAACGTGCTCGATTACGACTTCAAGATCCTCGCGACCGACATTGATCCGAAGATCCTCGCGATCGCCCGTCAGGGTGCCTATGACGAGCAGGCGCTTGAAACGGTCTCTCCTGCCATACGCAAACAATGGTTCAAGGAAGTCGATGTCAACGGTCGTCGAAAATTCCAGGTTGATGACCGGCTGAAGCGTCTGATCACCTACAATGAGCTGAACTTGATGGCCCAGTGGCCGTTCAAGGGCAAGTTTGACGTGATCTTCTGCCGCAACGTCGTCATCTATTTCGATGAGCCGACCCAGATGCGGATCTGGACCCGATTTGCCGATCTCCTCCCGGTTGGCGGACATCTCTATATCGGCCATTCGGAGCGCGTCTCCGGCGACTCGAAGAACGACTTCGACAATATCGGCATTACGACCTATCGCTATCTCGGCAAGAACGGGGGGCGCAAATAATGGCGGCTCCTGCACGCGTTCTCGTCGTTGATGACAGCCCCACCATGCGCGGGCTGATTACCGCTGTCCTGAATCAGGATCCGGACGTGAACGTCATCGGCCAGGCCGGCGATGCTATGGAAGCCCGCGCGGCGATCAAGCAGCTCAATCCCGATGTCGTGACCCTCGACATCGAGATGCCCAACATGAACGGCCTGGAATTCCTGGAAAAAATCATGAAGCTCCGGCCGATGCCGGTGATCATGGTGTCCACCATGACGCATCGTGGCGCAGAGGCAACCTTGGCCGCGTTGGAAATCGGGGCCTTCGATTGCGTCGCCAAGCCCCAGCCGGGTGAGGCGCGTCCGTTCGGGGAGCTTGCCGACAAGGTGAAGGCGGCTGCCCGCTCGCAGCATCGCTATCATGGCGCTCCCCAGGTTCAGCCCGTGGCAACCGCCACGCCGGCCGCAGATTTTCGTGTCGGACGCAAGATCGTCGCCATCGGGTCTTCGACGGGTGGTGTCGAGGCTTTGATTGCAGTCCTGCAGAAGTTCCCGCGCAACTGCCCGCCGACGGTGATCACGCAGCATATGCCTCCGACCTTCACCAAGAGCTTCGCCGAGCGCCTCAACCGCCTCTGCGCCCCCGTGGTGGAGGAGGCCACGGATGGTGCAAGGCTTGAGATCGGCAAGATCTATCTGGCGCCGGGTGGCGAGCGTCATCTGCAGGTGTCGAACGCATCTGCACCGTGTTGCCGTCTGGTTGAGCGCCCGCCGGTCAACGGACATCGTCCTTCGGTCGATGTGCTGTTTGATTCGGTTGCCGAGCTCGCTGGTCGTAATGCAGTCGGCGTGATCCTGACCGGAATGGGGCGCGACGGCGCTTCCGGCCTGTTGAAGATGCGTCACGCCGGCGCTCGCACCATCGGCCAAAACGAAAAGACCTGTGTGGTCTATGGGATGCCACGAGTCGCCTATGAACTGGGCGCTGTCGAGCATCAACTGCCGCTTACCTCCATTGGGGAGGAAATCCTGAAACTCACTGCTGCCCGAAAAGAAGGTATCGAATAATGTCCCTAGCTGAAAAAATCAAAGTTCTGATCGTCGACGATCAGGTCACAAGTCGCCTGCTGCTCAGCGACGCGCTGACCCAGCTCGGCTTCAAGCAGATCACTGCCGCCGGTGACGGCGAGCAGGGCATGAAGATCATGGAGCAGCAGCCCCATCACCTCGTTATCTCGGATTTCAACATGCCGAAGATGGACGGGTTGGGACTTCTGCAGGCGGTGCGCACCAACCCGAACACCAAGAAGGCGGCCTTCATCATCTTGACCGCCCAGGGTGACCGAGCACTCGTGCAGAAGGCCGCACAGCTGGGCGCAAACAATGTTCTGGCGAAGCCGTTCACGATCGAAAAGATGAAGGCGGCCATCGAGGCTGTATTCGGAGCACTGAAATGATTGACGACAGTGCAGCAAAGCGCGTCCATATTATCCAGGGGGAGTGGAAAGTCAGCAAGGACCCGAATGTGGTCCTGTCGACGATCCTCGGTTCGTGTGTTGCTGCCTGTATTCGGGATCCGATTGCAGGAGTAGGTGGCATGAACCACTTTCTCCTCCCGGGTTCCGCAGTGCCGGGTGCCGGTGGCGGTGACGCCACACGGTATGGCGTTCATCTCATGGAATTGCTGATCAACGGTCTTTTGAAATCGGGCGCCCGCAGGGACCGCCTGGAGGCGAAGATCTTCGGCGGCGCCAAGACGATCGCGACATTCTCGAATGTCGGCGAGCAGAACGCAGCCTTCGCCCAGCAGTTCCTGCGCGACGAAGGCATCAAGGTGGTCGGGGCCTCTACGGGCGGAGAACACGGCCGCAAATTGGAATTCTGGCCGGTCAGCGGCCGGGCGAGACAGTATCCGCTCACGGGTGCAGAAACACAGAAGACGGTGGCGCTGGAGCAGCGTCCGGTTCCTGTTTCGAAGCCGGTGGAAACATCAATCGAGTTCTTCTAGTACTGGACAACGGATGCAAAACGAAAATTTCGCGGGGAATCAGGAGACACTGGAAGAGCTTCCGGAAATCCTCATGCGCATCGTCAGCGAGCTGCACGACGTGGCATATCTGATCGAGCGTGTAGAGCCCCATTTGCTTGAGCTGGGCGGCCCGAAGGTTCTGGAGCATCCTGATAGTCTGAAGGTGCTGCAGGGTATCGATCTTGCCGTACAGAAGGCTCGCGGGCTTGCGGAATTCGTCGATACCATCACCGGAACGATTCCGTCCGACTGGATGATCGACATGACGACAGCGCTCAGTCTCGTCAAGCTTGCCGATATGCAAAAGGCACTCGGCGCGGGTCTCAGACACGGCCACTCCCAACCACTGGTCAAGGCGGCTGGCGACTTCGATTTCTTCTAAAGCCTCTGCGAAACAAGGCCCGCAGATCCGCCGGTTCTGCAATTTGCCGAAATGAGTTCGGCTTTCCGGCCTGGCGAAACGTTCGCACAAGTTTCGATTTCTATTGTCGCGCCAAGGGCAAAAGCGCCCAAACCCTCTATGTAGATGGTGCGAGACAGAATGAATCTGTTAAATCAATTAGTTCAGATACCAAAAAATTTCGCGGCCATGGGCCAGGCGAAGATTCTCGCCATGGCCGGCGTTGCCGTAATTTCCTTCGCAGTCATCATCGCTGGCGCCCTCTACGTTAACAAACCCTCCTATGAGACCCTCTATGTCGGCCTCGAACCGGTCGACCTCAACCAGATCAGCATCGCACTCGCCGAATCCGGCATTGATTTTGAAACCGGTGCCGACGGCCAGAGCATCAGCGTTCGTGCCGGCCTGACCGGCAAGGCGCGTCTTCTGCTGGCCGAGCGCGGCCTGCCCAACAGCGCCAATGCCGGCTACGAACTCTTCGACAATGTCGGCTCGCTGGGCCTGACCTCGTTCATGCAGGAAGTCACGCGTGTCCGCGCTCTGGAAGGTGAAGTCGCACGCACCATCCAGCAGATCGCCGGCATCGCCGCCGCTCGCGTCCACATCGTGATGCCCGACATTGGCAACTTCCGCCGCGGCGAACAGAAGCCCACCGCCTCCGTCATGATTCGCGCCTCATCGGATGCAGGTCGAAAGGCTGCGGCCTCGATCCGCCAGCTGGTTGCCTCCTCTGTGCCGGGTCTGGACGTGGAGGACGTGACGATCCTGGATTCGACCGGTCAGCTGTTGGCCGCAGGCGACGAATCTGGCGGCGAAGCGACGCGTTCGCTCGGCGTGGTCCAGTCTGTCCAGCGCGAAATCGAGACCAATATCGACAAGGCGCTGGCTCCCTTCCTCGGCATGGACAACTTCCGTTCGAGCGTTACTGCCCAGATCAACACGGACAGCCAGCAGATCCAGGAAACCATCTACGATCCGGAATCGCGCGTCGAGCGCTCCGTGCGCGTCACCAAGGAACAGCAGAAGTCGCTCCAGCGTCAGTCTGACACCGCCGCGACCGTCGAGCAGAACATTCCTCAGGCCGCACCCGACGCGGGTGGCGGTGGTCCGGAGTCGTCTGACGAGCAGGACAAGAAGGAAGAGCAGACCAACTACGAGATCAACAGCAAGACGGTCGCAACTGTAAAGAACAGCTTCACGGTTGAAAAACTCTCCGTCGCCGTTGTCGTCAATCGCGGCCGGATCGCCCAGATGGTCGGCGAGCCTGTCGACCAGGCCAAGATCGATGCCTATCTGGCAGAAATGCAGAAGATCGTGACCTCTGCCTCTGGCCTCGACGTCGAGCGTGGTGACGTGGTTACGCTGACCGCCATGGACTTCCTGGAAAACCAGCTGTTGGAAGAGGCCTCGACCGGCCCCGGCTTCATGGAAATCTTGAGCCGCAATATCGGTGGCATCATCAACTCGCTCGCCTTTGTCGCCGTCGCCTTCCTGATCGTCTGGATGGGTATCCGTCCAATGATCCGCACCGCAGGTGGCGGGGGTGCCGACACAGCACTCGCCGGCGGCATCGGCGAACAGGCGGCTGGTCTCGAACTGCCCGATTTCTCGCCGGCCATCGGCGGCGGTGCGGGTGGCGGCGGCCTCATGGAAGGCTTCGGCTCGGACTTCGGTTTCGACTCGACCGACGACCTGCTCACCATGGACGACGACCCGAACGGCGGCTTCAACCGCCGGGTCAAGGAAGGCCCCGAACGGCGTCTGTCGCGCATGGTCGAAATCTCCGAAGAGCGTGCCGCCAAGATCCTTCGCAAATGGGCTGTGGACAACGCCGCCTGATCTCGAAGAACAAGTCAGTAGCCACCGCGCCCACCGGGCGCGGTTTTGCATTGTAGTCTCATAACGATAAGGCATTGCAACAGAAGCGCGCGGTCGCCATGCTTCAGCCTTGCTCGCAAGACCGCAAATGCTTGTGACCTTTGCCACTTTATATTCTACATTGGACATGATTCGGTAGTCTGAGGTCGTTGACCCGCATGAGTCGGGTCGAATCGAACGCAGTGAAATCAGAGAGAATGCTAGGCTGGCAATTCAAAGGGGCACATTGAATGGATGCCGAGCTGACCACAGAGGGGAATAAGGGGCGCTCTCAACCGGCCCCTCAGATGGAACCTGTACACAAGGGTTCATCTTCGAAGGACGTTCTCATTCGAAAGCTCGCAACGCCGGCGCTTTCGGGCGACATGAGTCATTGTCTCCGGGTTCTCTGTGACTATGTCGGTGCTTCTCATCACTTGCTGGCACGCTACGACCTTGTGCAGGAGGAGGGGCTGGATTTCGTCGTTGCCGCCGACTGGCCTTTCGATTTGGTGAGGCGCCTTGAGAGCGAGCTGGCCACGAGCTATTCCCAATCGACGGAACTGGAAAAGTGCCTTTCGGTGCTGCAACCGAAATACGCCATTCTTCCCGATGATGCGCATGTGCCGCTCGGCACCAGTCGCCAGTATTGCACCGTGACATTGAACGTCGGGCGCACCCGCCTGGCCTTGCTCCTGCTCTTTCCGCAGGACTATGTCCTGTCTCCGGAGCGATTGAGGGAGGTCGGTCTTCTCGCGGCCTATGCGCTCAGCCTCTCAGCCAACAAGGGGCAAAAGAGCGACCGGGACTTTGATCTGACCGATCGGGAACTGGAATGCCTATTCTGGATCGCAGAAGGCAAGACCAGCGATGAGATCGCAATGATCCTCGGCATCTCGCGCAATACGATCAACAATTACATCACGAGCGTGATGCGCAAGACTGCGACCAAGACACGTTCAGAAGCCATCGCCTATGCGGTGCGCAACAATCTCGTTTGAGGGAACAGGAATGGCGACCAATACCAGACCGGGCGGATCCATCCTCGAAGATGCGACTTGGTCTGGCCAGCGTCCCGTCACATCGCGGTCAGACATCTTTCCGAAGCTCGTTTCGCTGCAGCGATCTCTCAACGCCCGCGGTTTTGCGGCATTTCGCATTGCAGGGGCCAGCCTGCCGCACAAGCGTCGGCTGGAGCCGGAATTCGAGAATTGGAGCAGTGGCCTGAGCAGCAGCCGCGAGGCTTTCGTTGCAGCCTATGGCGACATCCTTCTTGCACATATCGAGACATCGACACTGCCCATCCTCTGGAGCGCAGAGGAGAAGACCAGCTTTCTGGATGCGTCCGATTTCACGCCGTTCGGGATTCAGCTTGAGCAGCGGCTTCTGCCACATTCCGGTATCGCCTTTCCCGTGCGTCTCGGAGCGGTTGGCAACGGCTATGTGGTTTTCCCGACCATCGGTGGCGCTGACTTGCCAGGAGAGCTGATTCTCGCTGTCCACAGCCGTTGCTACAAGGTCATGACTGACATCCTCTCCCTCGATGAGCGGCGCGCCGCTCCTTCTGAGACTTTGAGCGAACGCGAGATTGCCTGCCTGCAGCTGGCCGGCGATGGTCGGATCAGTGAAGAAATTGCCGAGCGGCTGGGTCTGTCGGTTCATACCGTCAACGCCTATCTTGGCTCGGCCACGATCAAGCTCGATTCAGTCAACCGAATCCAGGCCATCGCCAAGGCGATCCGCCTTGGCTACATCACCTGATGCCTCTTTAGCCGTAAAGCGGTGACGCCTGACCCTTGACGAAGCGCGCCTCCTGCAGGCGATCTTCCAGCATCCGCGTGTTTGCGTCGGGGTCCCCTGAGGTGTCGTGAAAGGCGATGTGCTTGATGTCGAGACCGGCATGATCGTTGGTCAGCGTCAGCTGCGAATAGATCGTGATGCCGCGTGGCTTGATTTCGAGATCAAGCACCACCTCGGGCGGGCCGCCCCAGTCCAGCCGAAAATCGCCGCCGGCTCCAAACACGACGGTGCCCGGATGGAAATAAAGCTCGGCTGCGGAGGAAACGAGGTCGGACAGGTTCCCATAAAGTTCAAAGCGCAAAAGTGAAATCAGGTCGGCAGCATCAAGAAGGCGCAACTCACTCGCAACAGGGCTGATAGCCTCGGCCACGATGCGTTCACGCTGATTTGTATAGGAGCACTTCTTCATCGGGCCTAGCGTATCCGTCTCTTGGGGGCCTTGGACGCATAGACTCGATGGACGAGTTCTGCGACTGCCTTGTAAAATATTGACGGGATGACGCTATCCACCGAGACTTGCGCAAACATGGAGCGTGCGAGCGGCGGGTCCTCAAAAATGGGGATATTGTTTTCCTGGGCGATCTCGCGGATTTTCAGTGCGACGAGATCCTGGCCCTTGGCCACCACGACAGGTGCCTCGTTTTCTTCACGGACATAGCGCAAAGCCACGGCATAGTGGGTCGGATTCGTGATCACCAGAGTGGCGCGAGGCACGCTTGCAATCATGCGCTTGCGGGCCCGGTCGCGGGCAATGGAACGCTGGCGCGCTTTGACGATCGGGTCACCCTGGGCCTGCTTGTACTCCTCCTTCACCTCCTGCTTCGTCATGCGCAGCTGTTCGTACCAGTGGTACCGTGTCCAGAAGACATCGACGACGGCCAGCAGCGCCGTTGCCATCACGACGATGACCATCATCTTGTTGAGGATCTCGGCCATCTTGACGAAGATGACCTGCGGGTCTGAGAACATCGCGTCGATCACGGCGAAGTAGTCGCCACGCAGCGCAAAGACCATGATCGCCGAGACCACCAGGATCTTGAAGATCGACTTGGCGAACTCGACCATGCCCTGAGCGCTGAAGATCCGCTTCCACCCCGCAAAGATCGAGATGCGGTTCACCTGCGGTCTGATCCGCTCCAGCACGAAATAGGGCATATGCTGGGCCACGTTGGCCCCCACCCCGAGCAGGATCAACATGATCAGCATCGGTGCCAGGAACGCGCCGATCTCCCAGGCAAGATGGGTAAACAGTGAGACGACATCGACGGCCGTGCCGAGATACCACTGATCGGGTCGTTCGAAGATGTCCTTCAGTGACTGGCTCAGTCGCGTGACCGCGCCGGGAAGGAAGAAGACGGCATAAAGATAAAAGCCGAGCGCCGTCGCAAAGAGCGGCGCCTCGCGCGAGGTCGGCACATTGCCTTTTTCCAAAGCATCCCGAAGCTTTTTCTCGGTTGGGTCTTCGGTTTTGCTGTCTTCGTCGTCATCTTCGGCCATGGCCGCTGACATCCTTGGGGGCTGAACCGGGTCAAATCGATCATGTGCCGGTCAATTGAGCCGCTCGCAACGCGCTTGCACGGCCGTCGGGAGACACCCAACCTCTTGAACGTAGAGACCCGCCGATCAGGGTTCAATCGGCGGGTCAATGATGGTTGGAGTTTTCAACAGAGGTGACCTGTCAGGCGGCCTGTGTATCGCCGCCCTCTGTATCCTTGAGCTGGATCTGACCGGCATTGGCCAGTCGGATGGCTTCTTGCGCGACGGCGCGGCGGGCAATCGCGATTTCGCGCGGATTGATTCCGGCCGTGCCGGCCTGCAGATCTGATTCGATCATGCGGCGGGAACGCGGGCTGATCGAGGCGAGAACGCATTCCTTGATCTCCGCACTTGCTCCGCGCAACGCCATGGTCAGGATTTCGCCGGAGATGTCGTTCAGCAGCAGCACGCGACTGCGCTGCGGCATCGCCAGCAAATCCTCGAACAGGAAAATCTTCGGACGAACCTTGTTGACCGATTCCTTGCTGATGGATTCGAGCGACTGGAGCAGCGTGTCGACTTCCGGCTTTTCGAGCTCGTTCATCAGTTCCGCAACCTTGGCCGAACCCGTCGAGTTCTTCTCGGCATCGATTTCGGCGATCAGGTCATGCACGCGGTTCTCGATGATCTGTGCGGCCTTCGGGCTGACATTCTTCAGGTTGACCGTTCGGTTCATGATGTCGGCACGGCGGCTTTCCGGCAGCTTCAGCAGAACCTTGGCGCCGAAGGAAGAGGGCAGCATCGAGAGGATATAGGCAACCGTCTGCGGGTGCTCGCGCATCAGGAACTTCGCGATAAAGTCTGGATCTGCATCCTGCAGGCGGTCCCAGATTGAGGCTTCATAGGCCTGGAACGCGGTGCGACGTCCGAGAAGTCCATCGACTTCCTCCGGCGTCAGGCCTTCCTCGAGAATGCTCTCGATGGCCTTGGCATTGTCCATGAGGCCCGCACCCTCGGTGAACAGGTCTTCGAACTCGTTGACGAGTTCGGTCAGTTCATCCGGCGGGATCGTGCGCAGGGTCTGTGCCGACGCGATGATCGTCTGCAGTTCCGCCTGCGTGAAGTATTTGAGCAGCTTGCCGGCGACACCCTTTCCCATGGCCAGCAGCACTGCGGCTGCCTTATCGGCCTGGGAAAGCGGTTTTCCGGTTAAAGGTCCGCCAAAATCGTCAAAGTCCATCATGGTCTTTTCCTCTCTGGCCCGTCATGGGTCAGGATGTCTTGGTCGCCATCACTTCAATCAGTTTGACACCAAATCGCGTATCGTCATTTTCGAGGACGGTGATCTCGCCGCGCGCAATCCGCCGGCCATTCACCATGATCTCGACAGGCTCGCCGATCTTCTTGTCCAGCGCGATGATGGCGCCTTCCTCAAGATTCATAAGCCCAGAAACCTGCATCTTGCTCGAACCCAGCACGATCTGAACTTCGATCGGAATGTCCATGATCAGGTCAAGATTGGCGCTGAGCCCGCTGCCAGGCTCCTGTTGGGTGCCGGAGGAGCCTCCGAAATCGCTGGAGCCCCCGAAATCACTCGAACCGCCGAAATCACTGGTCCCGCCGAAGTCGCTAGCTCCGTCGAGATCGCTCGCTCCGCCGAAATCGCCCAGTCCGAAATCATCGCTCGGCGCGGCTGCAGCGCCGCCGCCAAAATCCGATTCGAACGCAGCAAGCGGGTCGTCTTTGAGTCCGAGGTCCGAGCCGAAATCCCCGAGCCCGCCTTCAGCGTCCGCCTTCAGAACGCCACGCAGGTCATCTACGGCCTGGTCGAAGTCCATGTCGCTCGCGCCTGGCATTGCCAGCGCGTCGTCATCCTTCGGTGGTGTCTTCTTCGTTGCCATGGAGTGATTATTCCTCTTGAAACTTGCCTCAAGCTGCCGTGGGCTGAGCCCCTAAACTGCTAGCTCATCAAATGCTTTAAAATTTCATCTTCGCTACTGACATTGTCCTTCACCCGAACCGTATACCGATCCCCCGCGCGACCGAATTCGCATCTGTAAAGGTTCTTTCCGTTGGCACTCACATCGACCATCACGTCGCCCTTGTCGCGAAACGGAATGACATCCCCTGCGATCAGGCGTGAAACGGTTGCCAGTGTCAGCTGTTCGAGCCGGATCCGGGCTTCGAGCGTGACCTGGGAGCGGCGCACCTGCTCGGCGATCTGCTCCTGCCATTCCTTCTTCGCCTTGCCGGACTGGCTCTTCGACTTCGGCATGGTGACCACAGTCTTGAGCAGCGCCTTCTGCGGGATGACGAGGTAGAATTCGGAGGTCACCGTCCCGAGTGTGATGCCAAGCTTGACGGTCACGGCATATTCATCGACATGGTCCTCGTCCAGCTTTGGACGATCTTCGGCGTTGTGAGCCTTTTCGAGCAGGGGCTCGAAACCGCCGGGAGCATTGACGCCGGATCGCAGAACATTCGCAATCTTGTCGAAGATCATCACGGCGAGATCGAGTTCGATCTGTGACAGTGGCCGTTCTATCGGCTCCTGAATGGTCTCGGGCAAGGCACCGAGCAGGTTTTCCATCAGCGTGATGACAAAGCTGTTGCCACAAGCCAGGACGAAGTTCGGCGACCAATTGCGCAGCTGTCCATCGGCAAGCGAGACATTGTCGCCGAGTTCGGCGATCAAATCGGTCATCAGACCGCTCTCGTGACCGTTGTAGTGGACCTGCATGGTAAGGCCCGTTTCGCTGTGAAAAACATCGGGCAGAAACTCGATATAGAGCTGGCCAAAGTCTGCGCAGAGACGCTGCAGGGTCTTGGAATCACCCAGCCCGCCGGTCAGTTTGGCGAGAAGGGCGCGATCCATGCCTGGGGCTTTTTCGGTGATCGTTTCGGTCATGATCAGGCTGCCTTGCTTTCACCGCCGCCGCCGGGGTTCATCATTTCCTGCTCCACGGCGTCGATCGACGGGCGCTCGTAGGAGGAGATGGTCTTGCGGCCGTATTCGAGAGCGACCTGCGGAACCGAGCCGTTCATGTAGGCGAGCAGCGTCTGTTTGACGATGATGTAAAGGCGGTGCTGCTTGGTCCGGACCATCTTGATTTGGGTGATGATCGGGTTGCAGAGGGAGTAAGAGAGGAAGATGCCGAGCATGGTGCCGACGAGGGCCGCGCCGATAAGGCCGCCAAGCACCTCGGGAGACTCGTTGATGGCGCCCATGGCCTTGATAACCCCGAGAACCGCCGCGACGATACCGATCGCCGGGAAGCTGTCACCCATAGCGGTCATCGCGTGATACGGCTTCATCTTGTCGTAATGGATGGTCTCGATTTCCTCGTCCATCAGCGCCTCGATCTCATGGCTGCGGGCATTGCCGATGATGATCAGGCGAACATAGTCACAGATGAATGCGGTCAGCTCCTTGTTCTTCAGCAGGTTCGGAGCTGCGGTAAAGATCGAGGATTCTTCCGGGTTGTCGATATGCGCTTCGATTTCGTTGCGTGACTTGGTACGCAGGTCGCGCATCAGTGAGTAGAGCACGCCGAGAACGTCGAGATAGTCACGCTCCTTCGGCACCGTCTGCTTGAACGCTTCGCCCATGGCCTTGCCGGTGTCTTTGATGACCTTCATCGGGTTGGCCATGATAAAGCCGCCGATACCCGCACCACCGATGATGACGAGCTCGAACGGCTGAAACAGCACGGCGAGCTTGCCACCCATGGCCATGTAGCCGCCGAGAACGCAGCCCAATGTTATGATGAAACCGACAATGATGTTCATTTTGCCCGCACCCGAACGTTACTATTCATCGTAAGCGATAGTGCTCCTGCCTTGCGTGAGGCTGAATCCGGGCACCCGTTCTGAGCTGCGCGGGCTCTCGGTCACAAGCTTGCCCTCGACAGTTTCGCACAAGCCTTTTGCCGCAAGAAGAGCGGGTCGAGCGTAGGCTATTCTGCGTTAATTAATGATTTACTGATCTTCTTCCCTGCGGAGGCAAAGCGATGCAATCCGGTATCTATGTATCCCTGTCGTCGCAGATGGCTCTTGAGCGCCGTCTGACCACCATTGCGGACAACATGGCCAACGTGAACACCGTCGGTTTCCGCTCGACGGAGGTGAAGTTCGACGAGGTGCTGAGCAAAACGAACAACGAGCTCAATGCCCAGATCGCTTTCGTCAGCCAGGGGAACGACTATCTCTCCACCAAGAGCGGCGAACTCATCGAAACCGGCAACGTGCTTGATTTTGCAATCAAGGGTGAAGCCTGGTTTGCTATCGACACCCCGGTGGGTCAGGTTCTGACCCGCGACGGACGCTTCACCATGACCGATGCAGGTGAACTTATCTCCACCCGTGGCTACCCCGTTCTCGACGCCGGCGGCGCTCCGATCCAGCTGAACCGCGAAGGTGGCCCGCCGGAAGTCGGAGCAGGCGGTCAGATCATGCAGGATGGTCGTGTCGTTGCCACGCTTGGCATCTTCACCGCAGACGTTCGCAACGGCTTCCTTCGTTACGAAAACAGTGGCGTGACCACGGTCGATAATCCGCAGCCTGTCGTCGATAACCCTGAGATCTCCGTGCTTCAGGGCTATGTCGAGAACTCCAACGTCAACGGCATTGGCGAAATGACCCAGCTTATTCAGGTCAACCGAGCCTTTGAGGCCATCAGTGCCCTGATCAGCTCCAGCGAGAGCACCATGAGCGAAGCCATCAAGGTTCTTGGCGGCGGCAACTAAGCCTGAGATCGGATCATCATGAGCACGCTGACATCCGACGAGTTCCCGCTTTCACCCAAGCTTGGACAATTAGCGGCTCTGGCCAATCGCTACATGCAGCCTACCAATTCGGTGACCCAGGGCGGCCACGTGCGCACGATCGCCGCCGGCCACTATACCGTGACGGGTCTGTCCCGCCATGTGCGTCTGGGAGAGTTCGTCGCTCACCGGTCAGCGACAGGCGTGCACCTGGGCGAGGTGGTTCGCGTCGAACCGGATGTCTGTTACGTCTGCCCGATCGAGCCTGGTGAGCCCATCGGCATCCATGATGTTGTGATCCGAAAGGGTGCATTCCGTGTCGCTCCGGACGACAGCTGGTGTGGGCGCACGATCAACGCCCTGGGTGATCCGATCGACAATGGTCCGGCCCTTGCGCCGGGACCCGAGCGCCGCCCCATCTCGACCACAGCACCGCCGTCCATGACGCGTCGACGCGTGGAGAGTGGTTTCAAGACGGGTGTCCGCGCCATCGATATCTTCTCGCCGCTCTGCCTGGGCCAGCGTCTCGGCATCTTCGCCGGATCCGGTGTCGGCAAATCGACGCTTCTGTCGATGCTGGCTCGTGCGGATGCCTTCGACAAGGTTGTGATCGCGCTGGTCGGTGAACGTGGCCGTGAAGTCCGAGAATTCATCGAGGATACGCTGGGCGACAACATGGCCAAATCCATCGCGGTGGTTGCGACAAGCGACGAAAGCCCGATGTTGCGCAAGATGGCGCCACTGACGGCGATCACCATCGCCGAACACTTCCGCGACAAAGGCCAGAATGTCCTCTTTATCGTCGACAGCGTGACGCGTTTTGCCCATGCGATCCGCGAGGTGGCGACCGCCGCAGGCGAGCCACCGATTGCCCGCGGTTACCCAGCCTCGGTTTTCACGGAGTTGCCGCGTTTGCTGGAGCGTGCCGGTCCGGGTGCGGAAGGGGCGGGCACGATCACTGCCATCATCTCCATTCTTGTCGATGGCGACAATCACAATGATCCCATCGCCGACTCCACCCGCGGCATTCTCGACGGCCACATCGTTCTTGATCGCGCACTTGCCGACGAAGGACGCTATCCGCCGATCAATCCCTTGACCTCGATTTCCCGATTGGCCCGCAAGGCCTGGACTGCTGAGCAGGAAAAGCTGGTGTCGCGTCTCAAGGCGCTGATCCATCGCTTCGAGGAAACGCGAGATCTTCGCCTCATCGGCGGCTACCGCAACGGCTCTGATCCCGATCTCGACATGGCGATCAAGCAGGTGCCTGTCATCTACGATATTCTGAAGCAGACGCCCGGTGAGAAGCCGGCGCTCGATGCCTATGCCGACCTTGCCAATGCCTTGAAGGCGGCAGCGGGCGGGCAGGGCATGAGACAAAGGGGCTGACCATGACCGATTTCGAAGCTGACGAGCCAGTTGCTCCGCTGCGACCGGTCCTGAAAAAGCGCCGGATTCCGACCATCGACCGGGTTTTGGCCATAACGGGTATCGCACTTGCATGTGGTGCGGCCTTCTTTCCCTGGTACGTCTTCTTCAACGAAGAGAAATTCGGCATCCAGGTCGCGGACTGGGAGCGGACGCGTGACCTGCCGGAAGGTCCTGGTCGCGATGTCGTGAGCGTGTCACCTCTGGCACTCGTTGATCGGGATGACGAAGGCGGCGACGGCGAGGCTGCAAGTGTCGATCAAATCGTCACCGCGACCGTCCCAACCCTGGGTCTCGAGCCACCGGAACCATCCGAAACGGCCGTTTCTCAGCCCTTCCCTGGCAGGGTGGGCTTCCGTCTGCTGCATGTCGCCAACGGTCGCGCGCTGATCGAAGACAAGGCCGGAATGTATCTGGTTCGCGTCGGATCAATTCTGCCGGACAACAGCCGAGTCGCGACGCTGGAGCAACGCGATGGCAAATGGGTCATCGTGACCTCCGCCGGAGACGTCGTACAAAACAATTGAGGCGGCGTGGGGCGGGCAAGTCCCACGCAAGATTACCATTCTAAGCTCCGATCAGTTATAGACGGAGTGATGTGAATGAATCCCATCCAGTTGTTCGAGCTGGCATCTCGACAGGCCGAATGGCTTTCTGTCCGCCAGCAGGTCGTTGCGACCAACATCGCCAACGCCAACACGCCCAAATATCTGGCCAAGGATATCACGCCCTTCAGCGCAGTCCTCGAAAAGACGGGCACAGTGCAGGGCATGGCCGTGACCCAGCCCGGCCATATGGCCGCCGCTGACTTCAGTGATCGCAACATCGCCGTAGAAGAGGAAGATCTCAACAACGAGATCGGCATCCAGGAGTCCGGCAACACTGTTGCCCTGGCCCAGGAACTTAGAAAGACCGGCGAGAACAAGCGCAACCACGAGCTCAACACCTCGCTCGTGTCTTCCTTCCATCGCATGATGCTAATGACGGTGAAACGCTGATGAGTGATCCATTGCTGGCAACTTTGCGGGTTGCAGGAAGCGGGCTTGAAGCCCAATCGACCCGCCTTCGCATCGTATCGGAAAACATCGCCAACGCTCGCACCACGGGCGACACCCCGGGCGCTGACCCCTATCGGCGCAAGACGGTCACCTTCGGCTCGGAGCTGGACCGTGTGACTGGTGCTGAAACGGTCGAGGTCAAGAAGCTCGGCGTCGATCAGGGCGACTTCATCGAGGAATATGACCCAGGCAACCCGGCAGCCGACGAACGCGGCATCGTCAAGATGCCGAACGTCAACATCCTGATTGAAATGGGCGACATGCGTGAGTCCAACCGGACATATGAAGCCAACCTGCAGACGATCAAGCAGACACGGGAAATGATCTCCGCAACAATCGCGCTTCTGAGGGCCTCGCAATGATCGAATCCATCACCAAGACCAGTGCGCTTTCGAGCTTGAACGGGCTGGACTCACTGTCCAGTTCCATGTCGACGCGCGGCCTTACGACAGAGGGCTCCACGCCTGGCACCATGACCGGCGAGACCTTCATGGCCGCGCTGAGCAACATCGCAACGGATGCTGCCAACAACCTCAAGCAGGCGGAGCATACCTCCTTCGAAGGATTGATGGGCAGAGCCAACACCCGCGAGGTTGTTGACGCCGTCATGCAGGCCGAACAGTCGCTCCAGACGGCGATCGCGTTCCGCGACAAGGTCGTCAACGCCTATCTCGAAATCACCAAGATGCAGATCTGACAGGGGTACCGAACTATGAGAGCGCTCGCCATCGCAGCCACGGGTATGGACGCCCAGCAGACCAATCTCGAAGTCATCGCCAACAACATCGCGAACATCAACACGACCGGCTTCAAGCGTGCGCGTGCTGAGTTCTCGGACTTGCTCTACCAGACCGAGCGCGCTCAGGGCGTTCCAAACCGTGCCAACCAGGCCATTGTGCCCGAGGGTGCCAATATCGGTCTCGGTGTGCAGACGGCGGCCGTCCGCAACATTCACACCCAGGGACAGCTCACCCAAACCGGCAACGAACTCGACCTTTCCTTGGTTGGCCGTGGCTGGTTCCAGATCGAAAGCCCGGATGGTACAACCCTCTACAGCCGTTCCGGCGCCTTCAACATGAATGCCGAGGGCCAGTTGGTCACCATCGACGGCTATCTCGTCACGCCGCAGATCACGATTCCCCAGGATGCCAGCGAAGTCATCATCAGCCGCACCGGCCAGGTGCAGGCGCGCATCGGCAATGATGCTGATTACACCGAGCTTGGGCAGCTGACGATCGCCAACTTCGTCAACGAAGCCGGTCTGAAGCCGCTGGGTGACAACCTCTTCGCAGAGACGGCAGCCTCGGGTGCTGCCATTGTCGGCGCCCCCGAGGATCCGGGCTTCGGCTACATCAAGCAGTCCTATCTCGAAGCCTCGAACGTCGATTCGGTGAAGGAAATCACGGACATGATTTCCGCCCAGCGCGCCTACGAGATGAATTCCAAGGTCATCACCACCGCCGACGAGATGGCTCAGATCGTCAGCAAGAACCTCAAGTAAGACAACTGGAGGCAAACATGAGGTTTCGCCGGAAAATCGGACATGCCTTGCGTGCAGTCGCTTTCGCAGCTGCCGCGCTGGGCTTTGGCGCGGGCATTGCACTGGCGCAGAACACGGCCGTGATCCCCAAGCAGGTGATCTATCCCGGCGAAACCATTTCCTCCGAACAGCTCGACGTCGTGGCCGTGACCAATCCCAATCTCGCTGGCGGCTATGCCCGCACCAAGGAGGAAGTGGTTGGCATGGTGGCAAAGCGCACCTTGCTGCCGGGTCGCACCATTCCGGTCCACGGATTGCGGGAAGCCTTCGCGGTCAAGCGTGGCAGCAGTGTCCGGCTGACGTTTGCGATCGGCAACATGCTGATCAGCGCAAGTGGAACACCGCTTGCCGACGCATCCGTCGGTGAGATCGTGAAAGTACGTAACATCGATTCCGGCTCGATCGTCTCCGGCACGGTCATGGCCGACGGTACGGTACAGGTGATGGCAAAATGAGAATGATGGCTCCTATGCGGATCGCGCTTTGCGCACTGGCGCTGGTCATGGCTCCGTTGCAGCCAGCGATCAGCGCCAATTCGCGCATCAAGGATATCGCTTCGTTGCAGTCCGGGCGGGACAATCAGTTGATCGGCTATGGACTCGTGGTGGGTCTTCAGGGCACCGGCGATAGCCTGCGTTCCTCGCCTTTCACCGAGCAATCGATGCGCGCGATGTTGCAGAACCTCGGCATATCGACCCAAGGCGGACAATCGAACGCCACGAACGTTGCGGCCGTCATGGTGACCGCAAACCTTCCGCCCTTTGCAAGCCCCGGCAGCCGGATCGATGTCACTGTGAGCTCGCTGGGTGACGCCACATCCTTGCGCGGCGGCACGCTGGTCATGACCTCGCTGACTGGCGCTGATGGCCAGATTTATGCCGTGGCCCAGGGCTCGGTTGTCGTATCCGGTATCAGTGCGCAGGGCGCGGCAGCCAGCGTTCAGGAAGGCATCACAACGTCCGCCCGCGTCCCGACCGGCGCGATCATCGAAAGGGAACTGCCTTCGAAGTTCAAGGACAGTGTCAATCTGGTCCTGCAGCTTCGCAATCCCGATTTCACGACGTCGCTGCGCATAGCCGATACGATCAACGCCTATGCAGCGGCCAATTATGGTGCGCCGATTGCGGAAGCGCGTGACAGCCAGGAAGTCGTTGTCCAGCGTCCCCGCACGGCAGATCTTGCCCGCTTGATGGCCGATATAGAAAATCTGGTCGTAACGACCGACTCGCCGGCGCGTGTCGTTATCAATGAACGAACCGGAACCATCGTCATTGGCGCAGATGTTCGCGTCTCTCGTGTTGCCGTGAGCTACGGGACCCTGACGGTCCAGGTCCAGGAAACCCCCCAGGTCATCCAGCCAGAACCGTTTTCGCTCGGCGAAACGGCGGTCCAGCCGCAGACGGATATCTCCATCCGCCGAGAGGGCGATCAGATGGCCATCGTCGAGGGCCCGGATTTGCGAACCCTCGTCAGTGGTCTGAACAGCATCGGCGTCAAGCCGGATGGTGTCATCGCAATCCTCCAGGGCATCAAGTCTGCCGGAGCACTGCAAGCGGAGCTCGTCCTGCAATGATAAACACGCGCTTTTATGGCCTGTCCCGGACCGTTCTTCGCAACACGGCCCTGATCGTGGCGATTGCCACGCTGCCGGCGTTCGCCCAAACGGCCGTCGGGCAGCAGCAACCTGCCGAAAGCCCCACAGAGGCGGAGATCCGGCAGTTCTGCACAGGGATTGCCGATGCCGCACGCGATCAGCGCTATCTGCTCCAGAAGCAGGAGCTTGAAAAGCTGCAGGCCGATGTGGACAGCCGCATCGCCATTTTGGAACAGCGTCGCACCGAGTATGAAGACTGGCTGACCCGTCGCAACGAGTTCATGAAGCAAGCCGAAGGGCAGCTGGTCGAAATCTACAGAAAGATGGCGCCGGATGCGGCAGCACCCCAGCTCGAGGAGACGAATGTGCTCCTCGCGGCGGCCATCATCATGAAACTGCCTCCCCGCCAGTCGAGCCTTATTCTCACTGAGATGAGTCCTGAAAGAGCGGCCCAGGTCGCTTCGATCATGTCGAGTGCCGGCGACCCCAATACCTCGAAGGACCCGTCATGATGAAGCGTTATCCGGCACTGCTGGCCATTCTCCTCCTCGCCGGCTGCCAGAGTCAGACCATCAAGGAAATCGGCAATGCGCCGTCGATGAGCCCCATCGGGTCCGGGCTGCGTTACAGTCAGACACCGCAGATGGCCATGTATCCGAAGCAGCAGGCGCAGACGGCCAGCGGGTACTCCCTCTGGAGTGACAGTCAGTCGGCTCTGTTCAAGGATGCCCGTGCGCTCAACGTCGGTGACATCCTGACGGTCAATATCGAGATCAATGACCGGGCCTCGTTCAACAACGAGACCGACCGCAGTCGCGACAACAACACGGGCCTCACCTGGGGCGCGGAGATCTCGAATTTCCTTGGCTTCTCGACCGAGGCGGGGACCACTGGCGACCTATCGACCGACTCGACGACAAGCTCTTCAGGCAGAGGTTCAACAGAGCGTTCGGAACGACTGAACCTGCTCGTTGCCGCCGTCGTCACCGGTGTGCTGGAAAACGGCAACTTGCTGATCAGTGGATCGCAGGAAGTCCGCGTCAATCACGAATTGCGCATCCTCAACGTCGCGGGTATCGTTCGACCGCAGGATGTCAATGCCGACAACGAGATCTCCTATGACCGGATTGCCGAGGCGCGCATTTCTTATGGTGGACGTGGTCGCCTGACCGAAGTCCAGCAGCCGCCGATCGGCCAGCAGGTTGTCGATATCTACTCGCCGTTCTGACGCGAGGGAGGTTTAGGGACATGGAAGAAGGCCAGGAAGGCGCAGGCAAGAAGAAGTCGGGCCTTATGGCGCTCGTCATCCCGCTGGTGGTGCTGACCGCCGTCGGCGGCGGCGGCGGTTGGGTCATCGGCAACATGCTGGCTCCGCAGGTCAAGCAGGCCGCCGATGCTGCGAAAGCGGCGGAGGAGGCGGCCGCCGCCGAGGGGGAGAAAAAGGGCGGTAAGGAGGAAGAGGGCCTGCCCAAGATCTCCACCGAGGCAAACGGCGTTGTGGCTCTTGAGCCGATCACCACCAACCTCGCTTATCCCTCGGAGAACTGGATCCGCATTGAAGTGGCTCTGATGTTCAACGGTCCGCCGGACGTGCAGATCGCCGAAGCGGTCCACCAGGATATTCTGGCTTATATGCGTACGGTATCACTGCAGCAGGTCGAGGGGCCGCGCGGCTTTCAATATCTCAAGGATGACCTTCAGGAGCGAGTTGACCTGCGCTCGGAAGGCCGCGTATCCAAGGTGATGTTCAGAACACTCGTGATCGAATGATTCGGTTTCTACTCATCGTCGCCGTCATGATGATGGCGCCGCAACTGGCTGTGGCCCAGCAGTTGCCGACGGATATCTTCAACACCCCGATCGATGGATCGGTGGCGGCGTGGATCATTCGTACCTTCGGTCTGCTCACGGTGCTGTCGATCGCGCCGGGCATTCTGATCATGGTCACCAGTTTCCCGCGCTTCATCATTGCCTTTTCGATTTTGCGCTCCGGCATGGGGCTTGCGACGACCCCTTCCAACATGATCCTCACCAGTATGGCGCTGTTCATGACGTTCTATGTCATGGCTCCGACCATGGATCGATCCTGGCGCGAGGGGGTCCAGCCCTTGCTGAACAGTCAGGTCACCGAAGCGCAGGCCGTCGCCCTGATTGCCGAGCCGTTCCGCGATTTCATGACCGCCAACACCCGCGACAAGGATCTGGCACTGTTCGTCGACATCGCCAATGAGCGGGGCCAGGCCACGATCGTAGACGGCAAGATCGACTACCGCGTCCTGATCCCGGCGTTCATGCTCTCCGAAATCCGTCGCGGCTTCGAAATCGGCTTTCTGATCATTTTGCCCTTCCTCGTCATCGACATGGTTGTCGCAACAATCACGATGGCGATGGGTATGATGATGCTGCCGCCGACCTCGATTTCCCTCCCTTTCAAGATCCTGTTTTTCGTCTTGATCGACGGCTGGAACCTGCTCGTGGGAAGCCTCGTCCGCTCGTTTGCCTAAGCGTTAACCACGTGCGTTTGCACATGGTTTACCACGCCAGATTACCGACGATTCACTACGTTCTCACCGGCCACGGACCTGGTGTCGAATCTAAATGACTTGGCAAGAATTCGCTGCGAGTTTGGAGCTCGCACGACGGGTCTGGTAATTAAGAAAAATACCAAATGGCATGATGCCGCACGCTCGTGACCGGTAAGTTTAGTAAGTCCGGTATGTCCCCTCTTGTATCTCGTTTTAAGGGACAAATAGACATGGCCAGCATTCTGACCAACTCCAGCGCGATGTCCGCGCTTTCTACCCTGCGTTCGATCGCATCCAGCATGGAATCGACGCAGAGTGCCATCTCGACCGGCATGAAGGTTTCCAAGGCGTCTGACAACGCAGCCTATTGGTCGATCTCGATGACCATGAAGTCTGACAACATGGCCCTCTCGGCCGTTACCGATGCACTCGGCGTCGGCGCCGCCAAGGTTGATACTGCCTATGCCGGTATGGAGGCAGCAATTGACGTCGTGAAGGAAATCAAGAAGAAGCTGGTTGCCGCCAAGGAAGATGGCGTCGATAAGGGCAAGATCCAGGAAGAAATCACGCAGCTTCAGGAGCAGCTGACCTCGATCGCCGAATCCGCATCGTTCAACGGTCAGAACTGGCTTGCTGCTGAAGCAGGCGACGTGACCGTCGTGACGGGCTTTACACGCGCCGCCGACAACACGGTTTCGGTCAAGTCGACGAGCATCACCCTCGATGCGGCGACAAACCTGCTGTTTACCGCTGACAACGCCGGTGTGATCGATGAAGAAACCGGTATTCTCGGCGCTGCTGGTGCAGTCAGCGGTGAAAGCGTTGTTGGTTTCACGATCAGCGACACGACGACGAGCGATGAAATTGATGAACTGCTGACGGACGTCGAAACCGCCCTGACGTCTATGGTCAGCGCCGGTGCGGTTCTCGGCTCGATTTCGGCACGCGTCGATCTCCAGAGCGAGTTCTCCGAAAAGCTGTCTGACGCCATCGAGACCGGCGTTGGCCGTCTCATCGACGCCGACATGAACGAAGAGTCGACCCGCCTCAAGGCCCTGCAGACCCAGCAGCAGCTGGCGATCCAGGCGCTGTCGATCGCCAACAACGACTCGCAGAACATCCTGTCGCTCTTCCGTTAATCGTACCATGAGGTCGGCCCGTAAGGGCCGGCCAGCCTATCCCATCGCCGGTATGCCTTGGTGGCTGACCAGAGGCGTGCGAAGGGAAAGCTCAACCCTCCGGAGGCTGATCCGGAACGGAAGCTACACGAAGGCCGCGTTCAAAAAACGAACGCGGCCTTTGCGTTTTATTAATCTTAATCTGGCACGCGCGCGCACGCGCAAGAGTTGCAGAAAAATTTCGGAAAATCGTCAGGCCCAGTCTTCGTTTAGGTCTTCGTTAACCTTGATAGTTTTATCTAGGCCTATCGAAGCGGCGAGCTAACGTTTTAAAATCAGCCAGTTAGCAGGCATGATGCTGTGCGCCCTTACCGGTGAGCCCGGAATGTCCCTTCTTAGTCAGCCATTCAAGGGGCAACACTACTATGACGAGCATTCTTACCAATGTCGCCGCAATGTCGGCACTCCAGACGCTGCGCTCGATCGGCAGCAGCATGGAAGACACCCAGGGCCGCGTATCGTCCGGTCTCCGCGTCGGTGAAGCCTCCGACAACGCCGCCTATTGGTCGATCGCTACCACGATGCGTTCTGACAACATGGCGCTGTCCGCCGTTTCCGACGCCCTTGGCCTCGGCGCCTCCAAGATCGACACCGCCTATGCCGGTATGGAATCGGCAATCGAGGTTGTGAAGGAAATCAAGTCCAAGCTGGTCACCGCAACTGAAGAAGGCGTTGACAAGGAAAAGGTTCAGGAAGAAATCGCTCAGCTCCAGGAACAGCTGATGTCGATTGCCGAATCCGCTTCCTTCAGCGGCGAAAACTGGATTGCCGGTGACGCCGGGAACGTAACCGTCGTATCGGGCTTCGTCCGTGACGCCAACAATGCTGTATCCGTCAAGACGACGACTTACGCGCTGACGGACGCTGCAGACGGCACCCTGCTCTTCGGTGGTGACGGTTCTGGCGGCATTCTCGACACCTCGGGCATCCTCGGCACTGCCGGTGGCGCCACGATCAACGTGTCCGTATTCGAACTCGACATCTCGGGCTTCGACGGTGCTGAAATGGCAGAAGCATTGACGCTCGTCGATGAGGCGCTTGCCTCGATGACCAGTGCTGGTGCGGAACTCGGCTCAATCTCCATGCGTATCGAACTGCAGGAAGATTTCGCTGAAAAGCTGTCCGACTCGCTCGACTCCGGTATCGGCCGCTTGGTCGATGCGGACATGAACGAAGAATCCACCCGTCTCAAGGCCCTGCAGACCCAGCAGCAGCTGGCTGTCCAGTCGCTCTCGATCGCGAATTCTTCTTCGGAAGTTATCCTCTCGCTCTTCCGTTAAGACTGAAGAGTTTCAGCATCGAAGCCGCCCTCCGGGGCGGCTTTTTGCGTCTTAACGACTTTTTTGTGCCTCCTTAACCATCTGTTAACCATAAGACCGCTACACAGGTCACATGTAACGATGAGTTAACCAAGACGAAGAAATGGTTAAGGGCATTAAGCCGCGTCATCGTTCCCGGAAAGACCGGGATGTCCCCAGAACTAGCCATTTAAGGGACACGACCGTGACCAGCATTTTGACGAACAATGCAGCGATGGCTGCACTACAGACACTCCGCTCGCTTGACTCGAAGATGCAGGATACCCAGGCGCGTGTATCCTCCGGCCTTCGCGTTGGTGGGGCAGCTGACAATGCCGCTTACTGGTCGATTGCGACCACCATGCGATCAGACAACATGGCACTCTCCGCCGTTCAGGATGCGCTGGGTCTCGGTGCAGCCAAGATCGACACGGCTTACGCCGCGATGGAAAGCGCCATCGAAGTCGTTAAGGAAATCAAGGCGAAGGTCGTTGCCGCCACAGAAGAAGGCGTCGACAAGAACAAGATCCAGGAAGAAATCGACCAGTTGCAGGAACAGCTGCGCTCGATCTCCGAATCTGCCAGCTTCAGCGGCCAGAACTGGGTGGCAACGGGTCCCGATACAGTAACGCAGCCCGCCGACGTGACTGTCGTTTCTGGATTTATCCGCGACTCGAATGGGAATGTGTCGGTTTCCACGACCACCTACTCTCTCGATGCCACGACCACGGACGGCATGACCGTCCTGTTTGGTGGCGATGTGAGCGGCCTCATTGACTATGATTCGGGTATCCTGGGTAGCGTGTCTTCGACCTTCGACAACGAAGTGGACTGGGATAACGATGGCGCGGCAGGCACTGGTGCTACCGAAATTGGCACCATGTCTATCAACACATTGGTCATCACCAGCTTGACGACGGCAGGCATGCAGGAAGCTCTTGCTTTCGTAGAGTACGGCCTGCAGCAGATGACCAGTGCCGCAGCTGCCCTTGGCTCGATCTCCATGCGCATCGGCATGCAGGAAGACTTCGTGGCCGGGCTGACTGACTCGATCGACAGCGGCATTGGCCGCCTCGTCGATGCCGACATGAACGAAGAATCGACCCGCCTGAAGGCACTGCAGACCCAACAGCAGCTGGCCATCCAGTCGCTCTCGATCGCCAACACCTCTTCCGAAAGCATCCTGACACTCTTCCGTCAGTAAGCGGCGCCCTGGCTAGGGGCGACTTCGTCCCGCCCTGACGGTGTCGGATGTGCTCGGTGTGAATCCGCGCCTCGCAAGAGGCGCGGATTTTCGTTTGTGGCTTGCGCGAAACTTTTCACGTTTTCGTTTCCTGGACAAAAGCGGTGGCCCGCCCTTGTCAGATGCCGCAACGCTTTGTTAACTGCCGCTGTTAACGATTTGTTAACAGTGACGGGGACCGCGCGCTAAGCGGTCAGCATGATGCCCACCCGTATCGCCGGCGAGCTGCCGGATGTGCAGTCCGACACGCTTAGGGGCACCAAGCATGACCAGTATTATGACCAACGCAGCCGCAATGGCGGCGCTGCAGACGCTTCGTTCGATCGACAACAACCTCGAGACGACCCAGCGACGCGTTTCCTCGGGCTACCGGGTAGAGACCGCAGCCGACAATGCTGGCTATTGGTCCATCGCAACGACGATGCGCTCCGACAATGCTGCGCTCTCCACCGTATCCGACGCTCTGGGCCTTGGTGCGGCAACCGTTGATACCGCTTACACGGCGCTTGATAACGTTGTCGATGTCATGTCTTCCATCAAGGCCAAGCTTGTCGCGGCCAGCGAGCCGGGCGTCGACAAGAACAAGATCAATGAGGAAATGAAGCAGCTGAAGAATCAGCTGATATCGGCGGCGCAGTCTGCCTCCTTCTCTGGCGAAAACTGGTTGTACAACACGAATGCCGCTGAGCTCGGCACGAAGCAGGTTGTCTCGTCTTTCGTTCGCGGCGCCGACGGCAGCGTCCAGGTCACCACACTCGATTTCGACACGGAAGAGTCTGTCCTGATCGATACTGGCGACGCCTCACGTGGATTTCTGACCAAGGCGATTGATGCCGATGCACTGCGTGGCACAGGGACTGGCGCCCGTGAATACTTCCTGCTCGACATGGGAGGGGCGCCCGTTGGCGCCACTGAGATTGCCATCAGTACAACCACCGACAAAGCAACTCTCGACGATATGATTGCTGTTGTCGACAATGTGATCCAGCAGTTGACCGACGCCGCAGCCACGCTCGGCGCGATCACCTCACGTATCGAAATGCAGGACAACTTCGTTTCCAACCTCATGAACGTGATCGACAAGGGCATCGGACGCCTGGTCGATGCCAACATGAACGAGGAATCGACCCGTCTGAAGGCCCTCCAGACCCAACAGCAGCTCGGTATCCAGGCACTCTCGATTGCCAACACCGCCGCCGAGAAGCTCCTGACCCTCTTCCAGCGCTAACGCTTGAAACGCCGGATCTTTTGGAATCCGGCGTTTCTGTGCCGTTTTGAAGCAGGCCGTCGCAGACCCCATTCATCTTCGCGCAAGTTTGAACCCTTAGCTTCATCGAGAGGACGTGGCGTGTGATGCCCGGTCCATGACGAGTGAACTTCGATCGATCCCGGAAGATGAGAGAACGCGTACGGATATGCTGATGTTTGATCTTCTTTGCGCACATGAACGTGCCTGCCGGTTCCAATATCTCGCCGATGGAGGCGATTGCCGATGAGCATGCCTCTGGCCCGCTATCTCAAGGATTTCTCAACCGACGCACCGCCGCCGCCATCGCCGCCGGCGAGTTTCGAGATGCCCACGGTTGATGCTTTCGACCTTGATTTTCCGGCACTTCCCGAACCCGAAGTTCAAGTGGTTGATGTCGAAGCCATCCGACGTGAAGCCTATGCCGAGGGACACGAGGCGGGTGAAAAGGCGGCGATGGAACGCTTCGAGGCCGATCGCCAGGCGATGGAGATCGCCCATGCACAAGCCCTGTCCGAGCGTGACCAGAAGCTGCGCGAAGAGTTCGCTGCAGTGCTCGCGGTGAAATTGTCGGAAGTCATTCAGAAGTTGTCTCTGGCTGTAAGTGAGCAGGCCGCCGTCGCCCTGGCGCCCGTCATCGCCGAGGCTCTCGCCGAGAAAGCCATAAAGGATCTTTCTGTGGTTCTGCAGACCGCGATATCAGCTGGAGAGGCGGGTGCAATCACCATTACGGGCCCACGCCAGCTGTTCGACAAGCTCCAGGCAGAGATGCCGGAACAGGCAAACTTCCTGCGTTTCACGGAGGGTGCTGATCTCGACCTGACGGCCGAGTTTGGCGACGCCGCGCTCGTTACACGGATCTCTGCCTTTACTGCGAGCCTGAAGAAAGTTCTGGGATGAGCGAAGACAATCATCACCACGGCAAAAACGAAATCATCATCGTCAAGCGCCATAAAGGCGATCACGATGGCGCCCATGGCGGTGCCTGGAAGATTGCGTATGCCGACTTCATGACCGCAATGATGGCCTTCTTCCTCGTCATGTGGCTGGTCAACGCCGCCAATGAGGAGACGAAGGCCTCGGTTGCCAGCTATTTCAATCCGATCAAGCTCGCCGACGAAAAGCCCACCGAGAAGGGGCTCGAAAAGCCGGTTGAGACGAGCGAAGGCGAGGAAAAGAAAGAGCGATCTGAGGTCGACGAAGACCAGGACAAGGTCGGTTCGGCTGCGGCAACCGGTGACGATCAGACGGCATCCTCAGGGGACCAGGCCAATTATTCCGAAGCGGATTTCTTTGAAAATCCCTATTCGGTCCTGGCCGAGATCGCGCAGGAAGTCGGCCAGCAGGCGAATGTGAGTGCCAAGGGTGAAGGGGGCGCAGCGGATTCCGGTCCCTCGACTGGCGCCCAGGGTGGCGAAGCCTATCGCGACCCCTTTGATCCTGATTTCTGGACCCAGCAGGTTCAGACTGCCAACGGCCCTCCGGGCGAACCGACAGATGCGCAGACGCCAGCCGAACAGGCTCAGACTGCAGAGCAGCAGCCACAGGACCCAGCCGAGCCGTTGACGGAGCCCGAGCAGCAGATCGCGCTGGTCGTGCCGGGCCAAAGGCCTGAGCCCGAGACGACACCGAGCGACTCTCTGACAGCGGATAAGCCGGAAGATGCCAAGGAGATCCAGCAAGCCGAAGCGGCCGCCGAAACGGCCGAGGCTCAGCTGGAAGTTCAGCTCGCCGCCGCAGATCAGCTCAAGGCCGAAATCGAGAACGCGATTGGTGGCGCCGCTGGAAAGCTCGCCGAAGGGCTGATCGTCACGCCCGCAGAAGGGGGTCTCCTCGTTACCATCAGCGACCAGTCCGACGCTGCCATGTTCAATGTCGGCTCGGCCGTGCCGCGACGCGAACTGGTGCTGGCGATGGAAAAGCTCGGTCAGGTCTTGCAGGAAAAGCCGGGCCGTATTGTCATTCGCGGCCACACCGACGGTCGCCAGTTTCGGGGCACTGAAAACGACAACTGGCGTCTGTCCATGGCGCGCGCCCATAGCGCTTACTACATGCTCGTTCGTGGTGGTCTGAGCGAAGACCGTGTCGAACAGGTTTCAGGCTTTGCCGATCGGCGCCTGCAGGTTCCGGATGATCCGCTGGCCGATGCCAATCGACGGATCGAGATCCTGATTGAAGCGGAGCAGGGGTGATCATGCGCATCCAGCGTTCCATCTTCCGACTGCTGTTGTCCGGTGTGATCGTCTTTTCGGTCTCATCCATTGGTCATGCGCAGTCCGTTGATGAGACGCTCGAACCGTATCGCATGCTGCGTTCGCTGCAATTCGTTCAGGATACGGTGGTGCGCGGAGATCATTCTGCTGCAGAGATGCAGCGTTTCATGCTGAGTACGATTGACGAGCGTTTGCGCACGGCCGATCCGAAAGTGTTTCAGGATCCGCGCAATGTAGATGCGGCACTGATCTACGCGATGAGCGGGGGCAATCCCGCCACTCTGGAGTTTCTGGTCGCCCGAGATATCGATGGCAATTTCGATACCCGCGTAAGTGATGTCTTACGGAAGTATCTGAGTGGCAAGGGAACCTTGATTGCCAAATCGCTCGCCGATATCGCCACCGAATACAAGAGCGAAAAGATCGGTCCGTATCTTGCGCTGGTCGCAGGTAACGTCACCCTGACAAGAGATCCGGCCGCTGCGCTCAAGTTCTATGACTGGGCCCGTCTGACGGCTCCTGGCACCATTGTCGAGGAGGCAGCTTTGCGCCGATCGCTCGCCGTTGCGGTTGATGCCAAGATCGTCGACAAGGCCTCGCTCTACGCCAACAGCTATGCGCGCCGTTTTCTCTATTCCCCCTACGCCAGCCAGTTTGCCGATCTTTTTGTCCGCTTTGTCGTCGAGCACTACGATGTACTGAAGCCCGAGGATATCGAAGCAACGCTCGGCTACATGGACACAGACCGGCGGCGCGAGGTCTATCTACGAATTGCCCGGGAAGCCGCGATCGCCGGTCGCAAACCTTTGGCGACCATGGCGGCGGAGCAGGCGAAGCTCCTTTCGGGAAGCGAAGAGGGTGCCGACGCGCTGGCAAGGCTCTATGGGACCATGGTTCGCGTGCCGACCGAAAATGTCAGTGCTGCCATGGAAGCTCTGATGCAGGTGCCGGAGGAGGTTTTGTCGCCCCGTGACCGCGCATTGCGACAGGCTGCCGAGACCGTTGCCAAGGAAGTTCTACGCGAGCCGGAGCCGATGCCGAGCCCTGCGATAGCAAGCCAAGCAGCGCCAGACGTCAGCGCTGAGGCACAGTCCGCCGCGATCGATCCGGATCTCCAGGACCCGTTTGCCCAACCAGCGACGGCCCCAGAGCCGGCCGCTGCCCCTAACGCCGAAATGCAGCCAGCATCGGCGGACCCGGCGCTTGCGCCAGCCCAGCAAGCTGAAATCGATCCGGAACTTCGCAGCTTCGTGGAGTCCGGTCGTTCGAAGCTTGATGCAATTGACGATCTTCTCAACCAAGAAGGCCCGTAACATGATGGATGCACTTTCAGCCCCCAGATTGCCTGTATCGGAAGGCCCGGCGTCACCGCCGTCAGCCAGTCGTGCCGACAAGGCAGACGACACAGGCAGCTTCTCGAAGGTGCTTTCGAAGTCGGGTGAGCGGGAGTCCGGTGCGCCCAATCAAGAGCGCGCAAGCGACGACAGCCAGACCCCGGATACCGAAATCAAGGATGCGTCTGCAAAACCGCCTCTGCGTACTGGCGAGCGATCGCTGCAAGTCCTTGATGATACTTTGCTCGCCGAACTCGACGCTCTCCCTGATAACCTCTCGACCGAAGACCTTATGAAGGCTTTGGCGAAGGCCCAGGTTAAGGGCAAGGGCGAAACACCGGCCGCCAAGGAGCCGGAGGTAGAGATCGAAGGGTTGGACCCGGAGACCAAGGCCCAGTTGGCCAAGGCGATGATGGCCTTCAGAGACCGGAAGGAACCGGCTGAGGCAAGCGCAACCCCGACCGATCAGATCGCGGCAGAGGTGGCAACCGCTGAAGGGTCGCCCGCGACAGACGGCCCCCTCGCGGGTCTCGCTGACGTGCTTCAACTGCTGACCAGCGCTCAGGCCGATGTGAACGAAAAGACCGGAGAGGTCGCCAAGGGCGAAAAGACCGGCAAGGATGAGCAGAAGGTGATCGTCGGGCTTCCGATGGTCGCCCAGAACGAAGATCCGGGCGATGCTCCGCTTTCCGATGAACAGCAGTCTGACGGGGATCGCGATTTCCGCTTCATCAGGGCAGACGGCAAGGGTCAGCCGCTGCTTCTCCGGAACGAGACAACCGCAGGTCCTGAGCAGACCGAGCCGAAAGTCGTCGAAACTGTCACCGTGGTTGATAGCCGTCGCTATATTGCGCCCGTTTCAACGACAAATGCCGCCTCAATTACCGCTGCCATGTTGGGTGACGGTGAGTGGGTGTCGGCCATGTCGGCTGGTTCGGAGCTTGCCAATGCCGCAGCCCAATCCAGCCAGGGGAAGGTGGTCCATACCCTGAAGCTGCAGATGACGCCGATCGAACTCGGCAGTGTCACGGCAACGCTCAGACTGAATGGTGAGGAGCTCAGTGTTCAGCTGGCTGTCGACAATCCGGCTGCCTATCGCCAACTCCAGAACGACCAGAGCGACATGTTGAAGGCGCTTCGGGCGCAAGGGCTTGTGGTCGATCAGGTGCAGGTCATCATGCAGATGTCGCCGGCAGATCGTGGTACTGATTCCGGACAGAACGGCAATCAGAACCAGCAATCCAGCCAACAGACCGGACAGCAGACATTCCAGTCCGGGAACCAGTCCGGCAACGAACGGCAGTCGCAACGCAGCGATACCTCTGGCAATATGGTGAGGACGACGGATGAGCGTGTGGTTCAAGCGGCGGACGTCCCTGTTTCCGGCAATCGCAACGCTCGCCCTGATCAGCTTTACGTCTGAGGTGCAGGCCAGTCTGGGCGCCTGTGAGGGTGCGATCAGTGCGGCCGCAGCCAAATATGGGGTCCCCGAAGGCATCCTTTATTCGGTTGGTCTCACTGAGACCGGTCGCAAGGGAAGCCTGGCGCCCTATGCGATGAACGTGGAGGGCAAGGCCTTCTATTTCGACAATCTTGACGAGGCGCTGGAAGCCTTTCAGCGGGCGCGGGAAGGCGGCGCAGTCCTCATTGATGTCGGCTGTATGCAGATCAACCAGCACTTCCACGGCGAACATTTTACCTCCGTCGAGGCGATGTTCGATCCCCGGCGCAACGTCGAATACGCCGCACGCTTCCTGAGCGATCTGCATGGTCGCCATGAAACATGGACCATGGCTGTTGCCAGATACCATGCAGGCCCCAACAACGACCCGGCGCAGAAGCGCTATGTGTGCCGCGTCATCTCCAATCTGGTGGCCACGGGCTATGGAAACTGGACGCCTAATGCGCGACAATTTTGCGGTGAATAACAGCCAAAGGTTGTTTGACAGTCACGATTGTGCCGATTTGCGAATTGTGGCGAGACTGCGATATGGCAAGCCCAGATGGGACCTTGTGCGAAACTTGCGTTAACTTTTCCACCAGAAAATTGTGCCTCGTTAATCGAAAAGCCACTAGATCTAGTTCAAATCGGCACCAAAAGGTTAATCAATCGTTAATAACTATGGTTAAGTTCTCCTAGTTGTTCATGAATCCCTCGATTCGTACGCATTGTGCATCGAAACACCACACTGATTCGGAGGCGGACGAATGATCGTAGTGGTTGATGAGCGCGAGCTCGTTAAGGACGGATACACATCTCTCTTTGGTCGAGAGGGAATTCCCTCGACGGGGTTTGACCCGAGAGAGTTCGGGGAATGGGTCAACACAGCGGCCGATTCCGACATTGCGGCAGTCGAGGCATTTCTCCTCGGCCAGGGTGAATCGACCCTGGAATTGCCACGGGCAATTCGTGACAGGACCCAAGCCCCGGTGATCGCGGTCAGCGATCAACCATCCCTGGAAGCAACACTAGCACTTTTCGATTGCGGCGTCGATGACGTGGTTCGCAAGCCTGTGCATCCTCGTGAGATCCTGGCACGCGCTGCGGCGATCCGCCGGCGTCTGCGGGCCATTACCAACTTCACCGAGATTGGCCCGATCAAGGTCTTCTCCGACGGCCGCGACCCTGAGATCGCCGGTGACGTCTTCCCCTTGCCGCGCCGCGAGCGCCGCATCCTCGAATACTTGGTCGCCAACCGCGGCCGGCGCGTCTCGAAGACCCAGATCTTCAACGCGATCTACGGCATCTTCGACGAGGAAGTCGAAGAAAACGTCGTCGAAAGCCACATCTCGAAGCTTCGCAAAAAGCTTCGCAAGAAGCTCGGTTTCGACCCGGTCGATTCCAAACGCTTCCTCGGCTACTGCATCGACTGGAGCTGATTTGAATTCCCACGGCCGCCGTTGTGCGGCCGTCGTTTTTTCCTCGTCCTGAGATGAAAAAACACCAAGGCCAGCAAGCCAGACAGCTTCACGCAAGGCCCACCTCATACTCTCCGAATTGACTACCAAACGAGGATTTTGACATGAGCCTTTACGGAACCATGCGAACGGGTGTCTCCGGCATGAATGCGCAGTCGAACCGGCTGAGCACCGTCGCGGACAACATCGCCAATTCCACCACCGTCGGCTACAAGAAGGCCTCGGTGCAGTTTTCATCCATGATTTTGCCGACAACGAACGGCGCCTACAATTCAGGCGGCGTCGAGACCGACATCCGTTACTCGATTTCCACCCAGGGTACCTTCAGCTACACAACCTCTGAGACCGACCTCGCGATCAACGGCGATGGCTTCTTCATCGTCAAGGGCGATGACGGAACCCCCTATCTGACCCGCGCAGGCTCGTTCGTCCTCCAGGACGACGGAACGCTCAAGAACACGGCTGGCTACACGCTGCAGGGTTATGAATATGACTCGACCGCTGATCCAACCATCGTCGTGAACGGCTTCGACGGCTTGGAACCGGTCGACCTGTCGGGATCCGGCATTTCCGCCGTTCGCTCGATGACCGGCACACTGAATGTGAACTTGCCGAACGCAGCCCAAGTCGGTGTTGCAGCTGATATCAAGACCACTTCCTTGAAGGTCTATGATAGTCAGGGAACGAGCCGTCTCATCACGTTCACCTACGAAAAGACGGCCGACAACTTCTGGACGGTTTCGGCGGAAGAAGCTGATGGTGGCACCCAGGTTGTTGCACCCACGGTGCTGGAATTCGATGTCGACGGTAATCTGATCGACCCTGATCCGCCGGAAATCATCATCGATCCCTATCAGGTAGGTGGGGCAGAGGTCGGTGACTTTACCGGCGGCGTCGGCATCACGCTCAATATCGGCAACACCACGCAGTTGGCATCGGACTTCTCGGTCGAAGAAGGTGAGGTTGACGGTAACGCGGCCTCGAAGGTCAAGGGTTACGAAATCGACGACAAGGGCATCGTCTCCATCGCCTACGAAAATGGCGATCTGGTGCCGAAGTTCCGTGTGGCACTTGCCAGCGTCCAGAGCCCGGACAACCTCAACCCCGTGGCCGGCAACATGTACACCCAGTCGAACGATTCCGGTGTCGTCATTCTCGGCTATGCCGGCTCCAGCGGCTTCGGCACGATCCTGTCCGGCGCTCTCGAAGACTCCAACGTGGATGTCGCCGAAGAGCTCACCGCGATGATCGAATCCCAGCGCAACTACACTGCAAACTCCAAGGTGTTTCAGACCGGCTCCGAACTGATGGAAGTCCTGGTCAACCTGAAGAGATAATCGAAAGAGTAGGTTAGTCCTATGTCGCTTGCATCGTCACTCAACACGGCAAACTCGATATTCCGGAATACGTCGCAGCAGACGTCCGTAATCTCGACGAATATCGCCAACACCGGCAACGAGAACTACGTTCGCCGTGACGCGGTGGTCGTGCAGACGGTTTACGGTGCATCGACGGTGCAGAACGAGCGGTCGCAGCAGATGGCTCTGCTGCGACAGATGGCATCTTCGACGGCGCAGCAAAGCGCCCAATCGACGCTGCTGGAAGGATTGACCACGCTTTCGAACGCACTTGGCGGCAATGACAAGGAATTGTCACCCTCTGCCTATCTCGCGAACCTGCAGAGCAGCCTGCAGGCTTTCGCTGCCGCGCCGGGTGAATATGCGCTTGCCTCGACGGTCGTGACCGATGCGATCGACGTCGTCAATTCGCTGAACAACACTACAAAGACGACCCAGGAACTGCGTGCGGATACCGATGCTCAGATCTTCGAGCAGGTCCAGTCGCTGAATAAGCTGCTCGCCGAATTCAAGACGGTCAATGACACAATCGTTCGGCAGACTGCGACCGGCGGCAGTGCCGATGATTATCTCGACCGTCGTGATACGCTGCTGAAAGAAATCTCCAAGATCGTCGGTGTGTCGGTCAACATGCGCGACAACAGCGACATGGTGCTCTACACCTATGATGGCACCACGCTGTTCGAAACGGATCCTCGCGAAGTCAGCTTCGTGCGCACCTACACCTATGACTCGACGGTCAGCGGCAATCCCATTTACATCGATGGAACGCCCGTGCGGGCAGGCGTCGGCGGTAACACCGACGGCCAGGGTTCGCTTGCCTCGCTGGTGCAGATCCGTGATGTCATTGCACCAACCTTCCAGACACAGCTCGATGAAATCGCTCGCGGCCTGATCGAAGCCTTCCAGGAGCTTGACACCGGTGGCGGCGGCGAACTGCCGGGCTTGTTCACATGGCCGACCGGCACGATCCCGACCACCGCAACAGTCGAACCAGGACTTGCCGCGCTGATCCGCGTCAACCCGGCGGTTCGTTCGGATGCTGGCGGTGACCCGATGCTCATCCGCGACGGCGGCATCAATGGTGCGGCCTATGTGCAGAACACCGACAGTTCGTCCGGCTTTACCGACCTGATCAACAGCTATGTCGATGAACTCGCAGCCAATCGCAGCTTCTCCGCTGACGCGGATCTGAAGACGGATGCCAGCGTTCTGGCATTTGCGAGCAACTCGATCGGCTGGCTTGAGGAATTGCGCTCGAACGCGACGACGGCCAACGAAAACAAGCAGGCGCTCTTTGAGCGGACCTTCCAGACTTACTCTTCCAAGACGGCGGTCAGCCTCGACGAAGAACTCTCGCTGCTGCTCGATGTAGAGCAGTCCTACAAGGCTGCAGCCAAGCTCGTCTCAACGGTCGATGAGATGCTGAGGGCCGTTCTCGAGATGGCGGGGTAAAACCTGATGTCGACGTCAAGCGTTTCTAATCTTTCGACCCAGACATCGATGCGACTGACGATCCGTCAGGCGCAGAATGAGCTCCTGAAGTCGCAGCAGGAAGTCAGCACTGGCTTTTATGCGGATGTTGGCGCCGAGCTCGGCAGCAAGACATCGACGGTCGTCGATCTCAATCGGGAAAGCTTGCGGCTGAACTCGATGATCAGCAACAATTCGATTGCGACACAGCGTCTGTCGGCCTCTCAGGAGGCCCTCAATCAGATCGCCAAAGCAGCCGAGGATATGAACAACGCGCTGATCACGATCTCCGGCTCGTCGAATAGCGACACGATCAATACGACCGTCATGACGGTCGCCAACTCGCTCTCGACCATGACCAGCATGGCCAACCAGACGGCCAATGGTGAGTTTCTCTTCGCCGGCATCAATACGGATGTAAAGCCGCTCACGGAATACACCGACACGTCGCCAGCCAAGCTTGCATTTGATGCCGCCTTCACCGGCTATTTCGGCTTTCCACCGACCGATACGACGAACACCGCGACGATTGCCGCGACCGGCGTGCCCAGCATGGATGACTTCATCACCACGGTGCTGGAGCCCATGTACACCGGCGCAGACTGGACCACCACCTGGTCCAGCGCCACTGATCGGGCAATGACCAGCCGGATCAGCCAGTCCGAAACCGTGCAGACATCCGCTTCCGCCAACGAAAACGGCTTCCGCTACTTCGCTCTCGCATCCATCGTCACCAAGGAACTGATGACGATCGGTGCGCCTGCCAATGCCGTGACGGCCGCGATCAACAAGGCCATCGACTACACCGGTCGCGCCATCTCTGGCGTGAACGCAGTCCGGTCGGAACTCGGTCTTTCCCAGAACCGCGTTGAGAAGGCGGATGCCTCGCTCAAGGTTCAGGTGGATATAATCGAAACGAGTCTGTCGGCGAAGATTGAAGTAGATGCGTACGAAGCCTCCACTCGCGTTAACTCTCTGCTTTCCATGGTGGAAGCATCCTACACGCTAACTGCGAAGATCCAGGCGTTGACACTTGTAAACTACCTTTGATGAGCAAAGGGTGAAATGAACCTGAAGGGCAGCTGAATGTACCAGTTCTCATATGCCGAAATCATGGAGGATGGCGTTGCTGACGCCAAGGATCGCGAACGTCAGGCCCTTGACCGTTGCATCCAGCTTCTGAGCGCGGCCCGGGACAAGCAGGGATATTCCCGAGAGGCGATCGAGGCGCTGTTCTATACCCGCCGGGTGTGGATCCGTCTCATTGAGGATCTACAAAATCCCGAAAACCAGTTGGGCGACGAAGTCCGCGCCAATCTGATCTCCATCGCCATCTGGATCTTGAAAGAGTGTGAGCGGATTCGAAAACGGGAATCCGAAAACTTCCAGGGCATTATTGACGTGACAACCATCATCAGGGATGGACTTAAATGAAGAGCACTTTGCGCATTTCGCTCAAGTCGGGTGAACGTATTTTTATCAATGGAGCGGTTCTGCGCGTCGACCGCAAGGTTGCCCTCGAGTTCCTGAACGATGTCACCTTTCTGCTTGAGAACCATGTTCTGCAGCCGGAACAGGCGACCACCCCCCTGCGTCAGCTCTATTTCATCGCGCAGATGATGCTGATCAACCCGGAAGGCAAGGATCAGTCGCTTGCGATGTTCCGCAAGTCGGTCATCATGCTTCTGTCGTGCTTCGAGAACGAGGAAATCCTCGCCGAGCTGAAGCGCATCGACGGCATGGTTTCGTCGGGCCGCGCCTTCGATGCTCTCAAGGCCATTCGTCAGCTGTACCCGATCGAGGACCGCATCCTGAACAATCAGGAGATGGCGCCGGCGACGATCGAGCAGATCCGCAAGGAGATCGCACCATGGCGGTAGACGCAACTGCGGCAACGACGTCAGCGACCAATGCTGCGGCCGCCGCAAACGCCGCTTCCTCATCTTCGGCAAGCAGCACCGCGAGCAAAGCCGCCGCGAAGGCATCGCTGGATTACGATAGCTTCCTGAAGCTTCTCATCGCCCAGATGAAGAACCAGGATCCGACCAATCCGATGGATGCGACCGAGCAGATCTCTCAGCTCGCGACCTTCTCGCAGGTTGAACAGACGATCCAGACCAACTCGAACCTGGAAACACTGATCACCGGCAATGCCCTGACCAATGCGTCATCCTACATCGGCAAGACGATCACCAGCGCCGATGAAAAGACCACGGGCATCGTGGCTTCCGTTCGCGTCTACAGCGATACTATGGTCGCAACGACCACGGACGGCAAGGAAGTCCCGATCACCGTTGGTGTTCGCGTTGGTACAAAGCCAACAACCGGGACGACGACCGGCTCCTGACGTGATACGCCTTTCGGAGTGGAAGGCATGATTCGCCGCTCCGAAAGGATACCGTCTCATGAATGAGGCCGATGCTCTCGATATTCTCCAAGCCGCGATCTGGACAATCATCATTGCCTCCGGCCCCGCCGTTGCAGCCGGCATGATCATCGGTGTCGTCATCGCCTTGATCCAGGCGCTGACCCAGGTCCAGGAAATGACACTGACTTTCGTGCCGAAGATCCTCGCGATCATGATCACAATCGGCATTTCCGCCCCATTTGTCGGCGCACAGATCAACCTCTTCACCAATCTCGTCTTTTCGCGAATAGAGTCCGGCTTCTAGCGACCGTCGTACTGCCATCCTCGCGCAAGCTTCACCGTCTATTTCTCATGGGCAGACTGCCGGAAGCATGGTTTTCCGGATGACTTCTCATGAAGAGATGGAACGGACATGGCGCAACCACCTGCAATCGTAATTCCGAAGGTAGCCCCAAGCGGACGCGACATTGGATTTGCGTTCGGGATCGTAATGATCCTGTGCATCCTGTTTCTGCCGATTCCGCCTTTCCTGATCGATATCGGTCTCGCCTTTTCGATTGCGCTCTCCGTCTTGATTCTGATGGTTGCGCTCTGGATCCAGCGGCCACTCGATTTCTCGTCCTTCCCGACGATCCTGCTGATCTCGACGATGATCCGTCTGGCGCTGAATATTGCCACGACGCGCGTCATTCTCTCCCATGGTCACGAAGGCCATAATGCCGCTGGTGGTGTTATCGCGGGTTTCTCAAACCTTGTGATGGGCGGCGACTTCGTCATCGGTCTGATCGTCTTCTTGATCCTGATCACCGTCAACTTCATCGTCATCACCAAGGGTGCCACCCGTATCGCGGAAGTCGGCGCCCGCTTCACCCTCGATGCGATCCCCGGCAAGCAGATGTCGATCGATGCGGACCTCTCGGCAGGCATCATCGACGAAAAGGAAGCACAGCACAGGCGCCGTGAACTCGAGCAGGAAAGCTCGTTCTTCGGTGCCATGGACGGTGCCTCCAAGTTCGTCCGCGGTGACGCGATCGCCGGTCTGATCATCACCGCGATCAACATCTTCGGCGGCATCATCATCGGTTATTTCCGCCACGACATGGAACTCGGCGAAGCCGCCGACGTCTTCGTCAAGCTCTCGGTCGGTGACGGTATCGTCTCTCAGGTTCCGGCCCTGATCGTTTCGCTGGCCGCCGGCCTCCTCGTCTCGCGCGGCGGCACCCCGGGCTCGACGGACAAGGCCGTAGTCGATCAGCTGAGCGGCTATCCTCGCGCGCTGTTCGTATCGGCCGGTTTGATGGGCGCGCTGGCACTCGTGCCCGGTTTGCCCTTCATCCCCTTCGTCGCTCTTGGTGGCCTCATGGCCTTCGGCGCCTGGTTCATCCCCCGCCAGCTCGAAGCTGAAAACCAGCTGAAGCGCGAGCAGGAAGAAAAGAAGGTCATTCAGAGCAAGGAAGCCGAGAAGGATTCGGTCAAGTCTGTCCTGAAGACGTCGGAAATCGAACTCGCTCTCGGCAAGCTCGTCTCCACCCGTCTTCTCGGGGCGCACCAGGAGCTAGCCTTCCGCGTCGGCAAGATGCGCAAGAAGTTTGCCAGCCAGTACGGCTTCGTGGTTCCGGAAATTAAGGTGACCGACGACATCGCCATTCCGGAAAAGGCCTACCAGATCCGTATTCACGGCACGACGGTTGCCTCCAACAACCTGCGCGTCGGAGAGGTCCTCGTCGTCACCGGTTCCGGCCGCAAGCCGAACGTGCCCGGCGACGATATCCGCGAACCCGCTTTCGGCATGCCGGCGGTCTCGGTTCTCGAAACCTTCACCGAAGAACTGAAGCGCGAAGGCTTCCACCCGATCGACAACGTCTCGGTCGTCCTGACCCATGTCTCGGAAGTCATTCGCAACAATCTGCCGCAACTCCTGTCCTACAAGGACGTCAAGGTGCTGATCGATCGCCTCGACCCTGAGTACAAGAAGCTCGCGGACGAAATCTGCTCCTCGCACATGTCCTATTCCGGTCTGCAGGCCGTCCTGAAGCTTCTGCTTGCCGAACGCGTCTCGATCCGAAACCTGCATCTCATTCTGGAAGCAGTCGCCGAACTCGCGCCGCATGTCCGCAAGACCGAGCAGATCGTCGAACACGTCCGGGTGCGCATGGCCCAGCAGCTCTGCGGCGACCTTACCGACAATGGTGTCCTTCGTGTCCTGCGCCTCGGTTCCAAGTGGGACCTCGTCTTCCACCAGGCGCTCAAGCGCGACGCCAAGGGCGAAATCGTCGAATTCGACATCGACCCGCGCAGCCTGGAAGAGTTTTCCGAACAGGCGAGCCAGGTTATCCGTGAATTCATGGACCGCGGACTGCCCTTCGTTCTTGTCACATCGCCGGAAACGCGGTCCTATGTGCGCATGATCATCGAACGACTCTTTGCCACCCTGCCGGTTCTCTCCCATGTGGAACTGGCCAAGGGCATCGAGATCAAGATTTTGGGCTCCATCTCATGATTGCTGACCCGCAGGGGACTGTGCTGGTGCTGTTTGCGATCTTCTGTCGCATCGGCGCCTGCATCATGACCCTGCCGGGCTTCTCCTCGGCCCGCATCTCCATGACGGTGCGGTTCTTCCTTGCCTTTGCCATCTCGATGGCCATGACGCCTGTCCTGTTCGATACGATCTATCCGCGTGTTCAGGGGGGAGGGGCATCTCTGATCGGTGTCATCGTCGGTGAACTGCTGATCGGCATGATGTATGGCCTGGTGCCCCGGTTCTTCGTGCTCGGCCTCCAGTTTGCTGGTTCGGCAATCTCCATGGCCATCGGTCTGAACACGCCCGGAGCCTCGGATATTCTCGAAGACACGCCTGAGAACCAGATGACGAACCTGATCTCCTTCGGTGGTCTGCTGGTCCTGTTCATGATGGATTTCCATCATGTCGTCTTCAGAGCCTTGGTCGATTCCTATGCTGTTATGCCGTTGGGCGGCATGCCGGACAGCCAGAAAATGCTGATCACCCTGACGGATACCCTGTCGCAGACGTTTCTGCTGATGCTGCGTCTTGCAAGCCCGTTCCTGATCTTCGGATTGATGTTCAACGTTGCCGTCGGTCTGGTGAACAAGCTCGCGCCACAGGTTCCCGTGTTCTACATCTCGACGCCATATCTGCTGCTCGGTGGCTTGCTGCTGATGTATTTCACCATCGCTGCTATGGTCATGCAGTTCGCTCAGTATTTTCCGATGATCTTCAATTTCTGATGAGGGCACCTTGGGACCGCAGAAGAAATCCGACAAGCTGAAACGCCTGGTCGCCGTGCAGCGCCATATGGAGCGCATGGCCGAAAGCGACCTGGGCATCACTGCCCAGCGCATCGAAGAAAATGCCCGATCCATGGAAACAGTGATGGATGCCATCGGATCGCTCGATCCGCTGCATCGGCTGTTCGCTCAGAACTATGCCGACCGTTTCGACAGGCTCTCCAATACCGACAAACAGCTGCACGGTCTCCAGCAGGTCCAGGAGATGAAGCTGATGCGTGAGCGCGCCAAGGGCGACCGTCTGGAAGAGAACATGAAGGACGCACGCGATCACGAGGAGCGTGAGCGCGATGATGACGCCATTTATGACCTGATCGACATCAAGTTTGCCACACCAGCCTCCAGCAAGCTTCACGAGTGATAGTCGCCTCGAACCGAAATCGAGGATGTCACCGTGGCCATTTCTCCTCCGAGCGATCTGGTACTGGACGTGATCCGCGCCGCTGATCCGGCGCAAGTCGCGGCAGCGCAGGAACAGCTGAAGACCAACCGCGCCAACTTCATGGCGACGAGCCTCGCCGAAAAGGGCGCCGGTTTCAGCGCCACCGTCGATATTCTCAATCGGACGGCCAATGCCGCGCGGATTGAGGCGACTGCGGAGAGGGCAGAAGAGGTCGGCAAGCCGCCGAAAGTCTACCGCGATTTCGAAGCCGTCTATCTGACCAACTTCGTCCAGAGCATGCTGCCGGACGAAAGCGAGGAAGTCTACGGTAAGGGCAATGCCGGCGAGATGTGGAAGAGCATGATGGCCGAGCAACTTGGCACGACCATCGCTGAGTCCGGTGGCGTGGGCATCGCGCAACAAATGTATGACGAAGCGCTGAAGCGCGTACGGAACGAAGAAAGCGTGAGTGCTGCCACAGACGAGACTGATCGCGGCCTCGCCATGAGCTGGGTAACTGATCTTGAGCGCCGCACGCTGGGTGCGAGCGCTGATACCGACAGCCAGAACTGATTCATTTTCTAACGGCAGGGCAGAATTTCATGGAAGTTGTTTCGAGCGAATATCGTGTGAAAACGGTGCTGAGCCGTCTCGAGCGGATCATCGACAATGAGAACGAGCGGATTGGCAAGGATCCGGAATTCGATTTCAAGGTCTCCAACGCGCACAAGAGCCGTTGCCTCTACGAATTGACGATGCTCTTTCGCGACACGGATCCGCGCGAATTCGCCGTCAACTATGTCGAGCAGCTTCACGTTCTCAAGGAAAAGCTCGCGCTCAACGCCCGCCGTGTCGAAGCGCATCTCGCCGCCGTTCGCGCCGTTGCCGACCTTCTGAAGAACGCAGTCCGTGACGCCGATGGTGACGGAACCTATTCCCAGGAACAGTTCCAGTTCAGCGAGTTCTGATGGGCAAGATACTCGGAATCGGCCTTTGGGTCTGCATTGTCACGCTGGGGACCGTTTACGGTTCGATCTACCTTGCGACAGCCCCTGCCGGTCCGAGCGAGGAAGAAAACCAGCAGGCCGCACTTGAGCTGATCCGTGGCGAACCGATCACCATTCCAGTGATCGGCGGCGGTGACGTGACCGGCTATTTCCTCACCCGAATATCGTTCATGATGGACAAGGAAAAGGTGAAGGGGCAGACACTGCCCACAACCGAACTGATGACCGATCAGCTGTTCACGCTACTGGTCGGCAACAAGATGGTCGACATTGCCAATGTCTCCGCCTTTGACGTCAACGGTTTTCGCGAGAAGATCAAGACAGAGATGAATGCTAGACTGGGTGAAGGCATGGTTGCCCAGGTCCTGATCGAGCAGCTCGACTACGTTTCCAAGGAGGCGGCGCGAAAGGCCGCCGACGGCGGCTCGGAGCCGCTCGAGATGACGACCGTGGTCGAAGGCGAACAGGTCGAAGAGAAGCCAGCCTCGTCCGGCCATTGATGCGGCCATCACTGATATTCTAAACAAAGCCCTGCTAAAAAAGCTCGAATTGTCAGGCTGGGCTTAACCGCAACTTTAGCTGTGACTGATAGGTTCCCCGACATCGATCCTCGGGACCTGCCCCATGCCAGCATCGCATTCTTCAGCATTCAGCGTCCCCGAGCACGTTGGGAACGAGGTAGTCCGAAGCACAGTTCCTGTGCTGACAATCCTCGATATGCCGGTGCATGACATGGGTTGGAAGCCCGCCCTCCACCTGCTGGAGGAGAAACTTGTTTCGAAGCAGGGCCTCACGCATATCGCATTTCTCAATGCCAACAATGCCAATGTCATGATGCGCGATCCCGACTATCGTGAAGTCCTGACAAGGTGCCTGGTCCTGCCAGACGGTATAGGTGTCGATATTGCCGCAAAATTCCTGCATGGCGGCCGGTTCACGGCCAATCTGAACGGCACGGACTTTGTGCCCGCCGCCTTAAACTTCATCACCCAGCCCCTGCGCATAGGCCTGCTCGGAGCCTCTTCGGACGTGCTTCGCGATGCTGCGGCCAACTTTCGTAAGCACACGCCCTGGCACGAGTTCGTCGAAATTTCCGATGGGTATTTCGACCGGGCTGATCCCAGCTTTATACTCAAGCGCATAGAGGCCGCACGTATCGATCTTCTCCTGGTCGCGATGGGAACGCCGCTGCAGGAAAAATGGGTGGACAAGCACCTGACGGCGGATCATGCCCGCGTGGTGATCAGTGTCGGTGCTCTGCTCGATTTCGTCTCCGGTCGTATCCGGCGCGCGCCATACTGGGTGCGTCAACTGCGGTTGGAATGGCTGTTCCGTTTGTGGTTGGAACCGTCCCGTCTCTGGCGGCGCTACGTTCTCGGGATTCCCGTCTTCCTGACCCATGTGCTTTGCCACCGGCTGCGTCACCCGACCACGCCCGCCGTTTGAGGCCGGGCAGCAAAATCCTGCCTTGCAATATGCCGCAATTTGACAGCATAGGACGGCGACAGGCAAATGGCGCCTTCGTGTTGGCGCTAGCTTGTTGCGAGTTGAAGACGGGGATTGAGCACAGTGACCACGGTAATCGATGGAAAGGCAGCCGCCGCTTCGGTGATCGAAGCGGTAACCTCAGCAGCAACGACGCTGGAAAGCTCCGGCCATCGCAAGCCAGGTCTCGCGGTCGTCATCGTTGGCAATGACCCGGCAAGCCACGCCTATGTCGGCGCAAAAAGCCGTATGGCCAAGCAGTGCGGTTTCAAGTCGATCCAGCACACGCTGCCCGAACAGACATCGCAGGAAGAGCTTATGGCCCTGGTCGCGTCGCTGAATGCCGACCCTGATGTCGACGGCATTCTCGTCCAGCTCCCGCTTCCCAAACATCTCGACAGCGAGCCGGTCATCCAGTCTATCCTTCCGGAAAAGGACGTGGACGGTCTGCACATCGTCAATGCCGGCAAGCTGGCGACCGGTGATCTGAAGACCGGTCTTCTCTCCTGCACGCCGGCCGGTGCCATGATCCTGGTCCGCCAGATCCACGGCAACGACCTCTCGGGCCTCAACGCGCTGGTCATCGGCCGTTCCAATCTCTTCGGCAAGCCCATGGCGCAGCTCCTGCTCAACGCCAATGCCACCGTCACCATCGGCCATTCGCGCAGCCGGGACCTGCCGGAGCTTGCCCGTCAGGCGGATATCCTCGTTGCCGCCGTCGGTCGTGCGGAAATGGTGAAGGCTGACTGGCTGAAGCCGGGTGCCACCGTCATCGATGTCGGCATCAACCGTGTGGCAGCACCCGAAAAGGGCGAGGGCAAGTTCAAGCTGGTGGGCGATGTCGCCTTCGCCGAGTGCAAGCCGGTTGCCAGGGCCATTTCCCCGGTTCCGGGCGGCGTCGGTCCGATGACGATCGCCATGCTGATGGCCAATACGGTGATCGCCGCCCATCGCCGGGCGGGTATGGCAGCTCCACGCTTCTGATTGGCTGAATAACGGGTAGCCGGGTCAGGCGGGCGCCGGCCCGGTAGACGCCCTGACCACGAGCTCCACCTTCCACAATTCCTGCTCCGGCGGCGCCGGTTCCGTCTGGTTGATCATCGCGATCAACCGGTCACCGATCCGTTTTCCGGCCGCCCGCAGTGACGAGCGCGTCGTCGTGAGCGGCGTGGAGAAGTTCTCTGGCTTCAGAAGCGGCAGCTCATCGTCATGGGCAATCAGCGAGACATCGACACCGAGCTTCAGGCCGAGTTCGTTCATGGCTCTGACGGCACCGAGTGCAAGCACCGTACTGGCGCAGAGCACGGCGGTCGGCCGGTCGGGTCCGGAGAGGATCTCCTTCATGCCGCGATAGCCTTGCTCGTCGCCCATAAAGCTGTGCCGCGTGTGGCGCGGGTCCAGCAGCAAGCCCTTTTCTGCCAACGCCCTTTCGGTTCCGAGCCGACGGCGATGGGCAAAGTCGAGATCCGCCTGGCCATTCAGGAGCGCGATGCGCTTGTGGCCAAGCTGCAGCAGGAAGCGTGTCGCATCGAAGAAGGCGCCCTCGTTGTCCACGTCGAGAAACGGATAGTCGAGATCGAGCCCGAAAGATCGGCCATGCACGATGAAGGGCAGCGACAGCGACTTGGCCATCGCAATGCGCGGATCCTTCTCGCGGACATATGCAAGGTAATAGCCGTCGACACTGCCACTTGCGACGAGCCAGCGGATAGCCTGTTCCTCGTCCTCGGCCTTGGACGGCATGATGACGAAATGGAAGTCGTGGACAATCGATGCCTCGGCGAGCCCGCTCTGGAATTCGGCAAAGTGCATGTCCGAGCTGTGATCGGGGGAAATCGGCATGATCAGGCCGATCGAGCCGGCCTTGCCGGTCGCAAGCCTCTGGGCGGCGCGGTTCGGACGATAGCCGGTTTCCTTCGCGGCCTTCATGACCCGCTGCCGGGTTTCCTCGTTGACCTCCGGATATCCGTTGAGCGCCCGGCTGATCGTCGTCTGCGACAGACCGAGCATCTGAGACAATTCTTTCAGGTTCACTGCGGACTTCCTCTCCTCACCTGGCTGAAGGCCTCCCCCGCCAACGGCCAAAGCGCTTCGAATATGACGCAGAGCCGAGCCTTGCGGCAAGTGGAATCTGACTATCGAAGATGCATTTGCACGAGATCTGGCGGCGCTTTGCGATGAATTGCAGCAACACCATGAAAAGGCCTTGACTCGGGATGGAGCCCAATGTGATGAAATAGGGGCCAAAGCGCTTTGAGGAAAACGCGCTGACCTGGGACGATTGGCCGTCCGATGTGATGGGAGGTAAATCACATGAAGAAAATGTTTTTGATGACCGTGGCCGCTGCCGCGCTCGTGGCCGGCTCGGTCGGCGCGCAGGAATTGAAGTTCGCTCCGGGTGCGGATGCCAAGTTCAGCTGGTCGACATTTGAGGAGTTCAAGAAGGCTCACGGCGACCTCAAGGGTCAGACCCTGAAGATCTTCGGCCCCTGGCGCGGTGACGACCAGGTTCTGGTCGAATCCATGCTCGCCTACTTCGAAAACGCGACCGGCGTCGACGTCAGCTACTCGTCCTCGGAAAACTACGAACAGCAGATCGTCATCGACACCCAGGCGGGCAGTCCGCCGGATATCGCGGTTCTGCCGCAGCCTGGTCTGCTCGCCGACCTCGCTTCCAAGGGCTTCCTCGTTCCGCTCGGCACTGAATCGGCCGACTGGATGAAGGCCAACTACGCCGCTGGCGACAGCTGGGTCAGCCTCGGCACCTACAAGGACAAGGCTGGCGCTGAACAGTTCTTCGCCTTCCCCTACAAGGCCGACCTGAAGTCGCTCGTCTGGTATTCGCCGGAAAACTTCGAGGACGCAGGCTACGAAGTGCCGAAGACCATGGAAGAGCTGAAGGCTCTGACCGAGAAGATTGTTGCCGACGGTGGTACGCCGTGGTGCATCGGTCTCGGCTCTGGTGGTGCAACCGGCTGGCCGGCCACCGACTGGGTCGAAGACATGATGCTGCGCACGCAGTCGCCTGACGTCTACGACAAGTGGGTCGCCAACGAGATCAAGTTCAACGATCCCGCCGTTGTCGGCGCAATCGAAGAATTCGGCTGGTTTGCCCGCAACGACAAGTTCGTCGATGGCGGCTCCAAGGCCGTGGCCTCGACCGACTTCCGCGACAGCCCGAAGGGCCTGTTCTCCTCGCCGCCGAAGTGCTTCATGCACCGCCAGGCATCGTTCATCCCGTCCTTCTTCCCGGAAGGCACTGAACTTGGCGTGGATGCAGACTTCTTCTACTTCCCGGCCTATGCCGAGAAGAACCTCGGCACCCCGGTTCTCGGCGCCGGCACCCTTGTCTCGATCACCAAGGATACGCCTGCCGCTCGCGCCTTCATCGAGTGGCTGAAGACCCCGATCGCGCATGAAGTCTGGATGGCACAGTCGGGCTTCCTGACGCCGTTCAAGTCCGCAAAGCCGGAAACCTATGCCAACGACGCGCTGCGCAAGCAGGGCGAGATCCTGACGAACGCGACCACCTTCCGCTTCGACGGTTCCGACCTGATGCCGGGCAAGATCGGCGCTGGCGCATTCTGGACGGGTATGGTTGACTATTCGGGTGGCAAGGCTGCAGCCGACGTCGCAGCCGATATCCAGAAGGCTTGGGACGGCTTGAAGTAAGCACTCCCGAAACGCATGCCGGGCCGCATTCGACAGGATGCGGCCCGGACGTCGATGAAGAAGAAAAATGCATCCGGCGCTTGTTTGTGATCCGGAGCAATCGACAGGGAGGGGACGTCTTTGGAACAGTTACTCTTTGCCTTGCTGACGATCATCGTCGGCGTTGCGGCAGCGATCGGATACTTTTTCGGCTCGAATTATCTGCTGGACCTGATTTTTCCGTCCCGCATCGCCGATACGGGGAAAGCATCGAGAAACCTGAGACGTGCGGCCCTGATCCGCCCCTGGCTTTTTCTCGGGCCTGCTCTGGTATCGCTGACAATCTACCTGATCTACCCCTTGTTTTCCTCGGTCCTCTATTCCGTGATGGACCGCAGCGGCGAAAACTACGTCGGCCTCGCGAATTATCGCTGGATGGTCAATGACGCGGAATTCCGCCAGTCGATCTTCAACAACATGCTCTGGCTGATCGTGGTGCCTGCGGCCTCCACCTTCTTCGGCCTGATCATTGCAGCGCTCACCGACCGCATCTGGTGGGGCAACATTGCCAAGTCGCTGATCTTCATGCCGATGGCGATCTCTTTCGTCGGCGCATCGGTCATCTGGAAGTTCGTCTACGACTACCGCGACGCCGGCTCCGAGCAGATCGGTATCCTCAATGCGATCGTCGTCTATTTCGGCGGCGATCCGCAGATCTGGATTGCGCTGCCTTTCTGGAACAACTTCTTCCTGATGGTGATCCTCATCTGGATCCAGACCGGTTTCGCCATGGTCCTGCTGTCGGCGGCCCTGCGCGGCATTCCGGAAGAGACCATCGAGGCTGCCGTTATCGATGGCGCCAATCCGTGGCAGATCTTCATCAAGATCAAGGTGCCGCAGATCTGGAACACCATTGCGGTGGTCTGGACCACCATCACCATCCTCGTCCTCAAGGTCTTCGACATCGTTCTGGCGATGACCAACGGCCAGTGGCAGAGCCAGGTTCTCGCGAACCTGATGTTCGACTGGATGTTCCGCGGCGGCGGTGACTTTGGCCGTGGTGCGGCGATTGCCGTCGTCATCATGGTTATGGTCATCCCGATCATGATCTGGAACATCCGCAATGCCCGCCGGGAAATGGAAGGACGCTGACATGACGCGCAAGCTTTCTCCGCTGACGATCGTCGTCAACCTCACCGTCCTCGTTCTGGTCGCCGCCTGGACGCTGCCGACCGCAGGCCTCCTGATCTCGTCCCTGCGTGACAAGGATCAGATCGTCGCTTCCGGCTGGTGGACGGCACTGTCGTCCTCCACACGCAACGAGATTTACCGTGCCCCCGGACCTGAAACGCAGGTCCAGGAAAACGGCGTCTACGTCATCAAGGGCAATGTCTTTGAAGGTGGACCTGGTGCCGTCTCGGCCTTCGGTGCGACCAGCCAGCAGCCCTCGGCTTTCGAGGCGGGCGCGACCGCAGATATCCGTGACGGCCAGAAACTGACCGTCCAGGAAAACGGCGACTTCCGCCTGGAATCGCCGACAGCCTTCGAGGGATCGCGCGGCCAGCGTATCTTCTTCACCGCGGAGACGCCGCCGCGCTTCACGCTTGAGAACTACCAGACGGTTCTGACGGCCGAAGGGATCGGCCAGTCCTTCATCAACTCGCTGACGGTTGCGATCCCGTCGACGATCATCCCGATCCTGGTCGCAGCCTTCGCGGCCTATGCGCTCGCCTGGATGAAGTTCCCGGGTCGCTCGATCCTGATCGCAGTGATCGTCGGCCTGCTCGTCGTGCCGCTGCAGATGTCGCTGATCCCGCTTCTGAAGATGTACAACGACGTCGGCGCCTTCTTCGGTGTCCCGGCCAAGGGCTATGTCGGCATCTGGCTCGCCCATATGGGCTTCGGCCTGCCACTCGCCATCTATCTGCTGCGCAACTACATCGCCGGTCTGCCACGCGAGATCATGGAATCGGCCCGCGTCGATGGCGCCTCCGATTTCGAGATCTTCATCAAGATCGTTTTGCCGCTGTCCTATCCGGCGCTTGCCTCCTTCGCGATCTTCCAGTTCCTCTGGACCTGGAACGACCTGCTCGTGGCTATGGTCTTCCTCGGTACCGGAAATGACGAACTGGTCCTGACCGGTCGCCTGGTCAACCTGCTGGGTTCGCGCGGCGGCAACTGGGAAATCCTGACGGCATCTGCCTTCATCACCATCATCGTTCCGCTCCTCGTCTTCTTCGGTCTCCAGCGCTACCTCGTCCGGGGTCTGCTGGCGGGCTCGGTGAAGGGTGGTTGAGCGGGGCTTTTCGACACACTGACATGCATGAGGATCAAGAATGAGTTCCACGACGCAATCGACGCTGGTCGCCGACAAGGATTGGTGGCGCGGCGCGGTGATCTACCAGATCTACCCACGCTCCTATCAGGATTCGAACGGCGACGGCATCGGTGACCTCAAGGGCATCACCGCCCGCCTGGCGCATATAGCCGAACTCGGCGCCGATGCTATCTGGATCTCGCCCTTCTTCACTTCGCCGATGAAGGATTTCGGCTACGACGTCTCGAACTATGTCGACGTCGATCCGATGTTCGGTTCGCTTGCTGATTTCGACGGTCTGATCGCCGAAGCCCACCGCCTCGGTATCCGCGTCATGATCGATCTCGTCATGTCGCATTCGTCGGACCAGCATCCCTGGTTTGTCGAAAGCCGTTCGAGCCGCGTCAACCCCAAGGCCGACTGGTATGTCTGGGCGGACTCCAAGCCGGATGGCACGCCGCCGAACAACTGGCTGTCGATCTTCGGTGGTTCCGCCTGGCAGTGGGACCCGACCCGCATGCAGTATTACATGCACAACTTCCTGACCTCGCAGCCGGACATGAACCTGCACAATCCCGAGGTTCAGGATGCGCTACTAGCCGCCACGCGCTTCTGGCTCGACCGCGGCGTCGATGGCTTCCGCCTCGACACCATCAACTTCTATTTCCACGACAAGGAACTCAGGGACAATCCGCCGCTCGCCCCCGAGCGCCGCAATGCGTCGACGGCACCCGCCGTCAACCCGTACAATTTCCAGGAACACATCTACGACAAGAACCGCCCGGAAAACATCGCCTTCCTGAAACGCTTCCGCGCGCTGCTCGAAGAGTATCCGGCAATTGCCGCCGTCGGTGAAGTTGGCGACAGCCAGCGTGGTCTGGAGATCGTCGGCGAGTACACCTCCGGCAACGACAAGATGCAGATGTGCTACGCCTTCGAATTCCTGGCGCCGGAACCGCTGACACCGGCCGTCGTCCGCAACACGCAGAACGCCTTCGCAAATGCGGCTCCCGAAGGCTGGGCCTGCTGGGCCTTCTCCAACCACGACGTCGTGCGCCACGTGTCCCGTTGGGGCGCCAATGTTCTGGATCGCGACGCCTATGCCAAGATCAGCTCGGCCCTGCTGCTCACCCAGCGCGGTTCTGTCTGCATCTATCAGGGCGAAGAACTGGGTCTAACCGAGGCCGACATCGCCTTTGAAGATCTGCAGGATCCTTATGGCATCCAGTTCTGGCCGGAATTCAAGGGCCGCGACGGCTGCCGCACGCCGATGGTCTGGGACGATCACGCGGTTCAGGCCGGCTTCTCCACAGCCCAGAAGACCTGGCTGCCGATCCCGGTCGAGCATGTGCTGCGCGCCGTCAACACCCAGGTCGGCAAGCCGGAAACGGTCCTGGAGCACTATCGACGCTTCCTCGCCTTCCGTCGTCAGTATCCGGCCTTCGCCAAGGGTGACATCGCGTTCCACGATGCCGGCGAGGATCAGCTGATCTATACCCGCGCCTTCGGCAACGAGAAGCTGCTTTGCGTGTTCAACATGAGCGCAGAAGCCACCGCGATCGCCCTGCCGGCGGGAGAATGGATCGCGCTTGAGGGCCATGGTTTCGACAGTGGAGTCAACGATAACAAGGTAGAATTGCCGGCTTGGGGCGCCTATTTCGCGCGTCACGCCTGACAGGGGAGGAAAGCATGACGGGTCTGGTTCTCAAGGACATCCGCAAGGCATACGGGCAGGTCAAGGTTCTGCACGGCATCGATCTGGAGATCAAGGAAGGCGAGTTCGTGGTCTTCGTCGGCCCGTCAGGCTGCGGCAAGTCCACGCTTCTGCGCATGATCGCCGGTCTTGAGGACATCACCAGCGGTGAGATGTATATCGACGGCCAGCTCGTCAACGAGGTACCGCCTTCCAAGCGCGGCATCGCCATGGTCTTCCAGTCCTATGCGCTCTACCCGCATATGACGGTCTACGACAACATGGCCTTCGGCATGCGCATCGCCGGAGAGACCAAGGAAGAGATCGACCGCCGTGTCCGCTCGGCCGCCAACATCCTGCAGCTCGGCCCCTATCTCGACCGCCTGCCAAAGGCGCTGTCGGGTGGTCAGCGCCAGCGTGTGGCGATCGGCCGTGCCATCTGCCGCAACCCCAAGGTCTTCCTCTTCGACGAGCCGCTGTCGAACCTTGATGCGGCGCTGCGTGTTGCGACCCGCATCGAGATCGCCAAGCTCAACGAGCAAATGGCCGACACGACGATGATCTACGTCACCCACGACCAGGTCGAGGCGATGACGCTGGCGGACCGCATTGTCGTTCTCTCGGCCGGTCGCATCGAGCAGGTGGGCCCGCCGCTTGAGCTCTACGAGCGTCCAGCCAACCTCTTCGTCGCGCGCTTCATCGGCTCCCCCGCCATGAATGTCATGCCGGTGACAATCATTGGCACGGGAGATACCACGCGCATCAAGCTGAAGGACGGCTCGGAGGTCAGCGTCGATGTGACGACCGCAGCCTCCGAACAGGGCAAGACCGCAAGCTTCGGCGTGCGTCCTGAAGACCTGGCGATCGCCACCGGCGACGAGTCTCTCTTCGAGGGCGAAGTCGAAATCGTCGAGGCGCTGGGCGAGGTCACGCTGCTTTATGTCAACGGTCCGGTCGAGGAAGAGCCTGTTGTCGTCAAGCTGCCGGGTATCGTGGATGTGAAGAAGGGCCAGAAACTGCGCTTCTCCGCCGACAAGACCAAGCTCCACCTGTTCGACGCGGCAGGCCAGACCTACCGCCGTTGATGCGCTTTTTAACGATCGGCTTAAGGCCCTGTTATCCCTGCTGATAACAGGGCTTTCTGCTGGGCAGGAATGGCCCCTTTCCCAACACCGACTGTTAAGTTGTCACTGCTAGCTTTTTGTCCATAACAACAGACAAAAGACGAGGGCAGCAACGATGAGAACGGCAAGTGGCGGATCTCATTTCCTGAAGAAGGAGGAATCCTTCATGTATGACCGGGAAAACCGGTATCGCATGGAGGATACGATGAATGCCGGGCGCCTGGAATACACAGAAAACGGAATGACCCACATGGCTGCGCGGCGCTGCGATGTGCTCCGCATCTCGTTGAGCGGCGCGGTGATCGGCCTGATCACCCAGGTCAATCTCCCCAAGCAATTCTATCTCGACATCCCGGACGCACGCATTAACAAGGTGGGCGCGGTGTTGATGAAGACCTTCGCAAACAACACGGCCGAAATCCGCTTCCTTCGCCTGCTGACGCAGAAGGAGCTGGATCGCATCTTCGTCTTCTCCACCCATCCGGCCCACAAGGACCGCGTGCTCGACGTCCGCAGCTGGTAACGGTTGACAACCCTTTTTCGGAAGGTCGGTGTGGCGCAAGCTGCACCGGCCTTCAGCATTTCTGACTGGACTTCGCCATCAGGACCTTCGATCTTCCCCGCACATTCAAGGGAGAATATCGAATGACCACTCAGAAGGTAGCCATCATCACGGCAGGGGGAAGCGGCATGGGGGCAGCGGCAGCGCGGCGGCTTACCGCCGATGGTTTCAAGGTTGCCATCCTCTCCTCCTCCGGCAAGGGCGAGGCGCTGGCCGCTGAACTTGGCGGCTTCGGTGTGACGGGCTCCAATCAGTCTCCGGAGGACATCGCGCGTCTCGTTGACGGCACCATGGAGCGCTATGGCCGCATCGACGTTCTGGTCAACAGCGCCGGCCACGGGCCCCGTGCGCCGATCCTGGAGATCACCGATGAGCAGTGGGTGAAGGGCATGGATGTCTACCTGCTCAATGTCATCCGCCCGACGCGCCTCGTGACACCGATCATGCAGGCCCAGAAATCCGGCGTCATCATCAACATCTCCACCGCCTGGGCCTTCGAGCCGTCCTCGATGTTCCCGACATCGGCCGTCTTCCGCGCCGGGTTGGCATCCTTCACCAAGATCTTCGCCGATAACTATGCAGCGGAAAACATTCGGATGAACAACGTCCTCCCCGGTTGGATCGACAGCCTGCCGTCGACCGAGGAGCGGCGGGATGGCGTGCCGATGAAGCGCTACGGCACGAGCTTGGAAATCGCCGCCACGATCGCCTTCCTCGCCTCGGATGGAGCAGCCTACATCACCGGCCAGAACCTGAAGGTCGACGGCGGGTTAACCCGTCACGTCTGAAACTATTTCACGCCGGGCGTTCGGAATGTGACAGAATCCGCCCGGCGTAAACCTCTTGGTTACCAAACTTCTTCATTCTTTAGGGCAGTCGACAGGACGGCCTTGCCACAACCCTGTCTCAGTAAGGTCGGCTTCTGCTGCTAGGCGGCCGGTCCCCAGAGTTTTGGTAAGCGAGTTCAAGTATCATGGCGTCCTCGACCCGTAAGGTCACCGGCGGCAATGGCGTCGCCGTTCAAATGACGAAGTCGCGCAGAAAGAAGCGCGGCTCCAGCCTGCCGACGGTCTTGGGCATTGGACTGGCCTGCCTCTTCTGGGGCACAGCGAGCCTCGCCGTCTTCAAGGGGCTTTCATCCTCCACCATCGAAGTATCCCCGATCGCAGGCCACAGCCTGCCGAAACCGGAAATAGCGCTCGTCAAGCCGCCGGTGCCGAGCAACGAGCCGGCACGCTCGACCGACTTTGCGGCGATCGAGGACATGCGCGACCGGTTCGCGGAGGCCATCGCCGCGACCGACCATCTCGGATTGCTGATGCTGCCCGCTGCCATGCGTCTCGCAGAGGTGGACAAATCCGATCGCCTGCTGCTTGCCCGCGTCGAAAGTGTCACGGGCTCTCAGGCCTTGGCCGTGCTGCGCGATGCCATGTTGAAGGCCGAAGCCGGTCGTCAGCAGGCAGCACTCGCAACGGCCGCCCATGAGCGCCGAAGCGGAATGGATGACGTCGATCCTGTCGTGACCGCTTCCATCGCAACAGGCACGACCGCCGTGTCTCCCGTCGCGCTCGGCTATGCCGCAACGCCGGCCGCGTCCGAGACCATGGCCGCAGACGATCCGCGCCAGGAGCCTTTCCAGGAACTTTTGTCTGAACCGGCCACCGAAGATCATGGCGCCCTGCCGGACGACGGCCCGGTTCCTGGCGCTAAGCCTAAGGCGAAGCCGCGCGTTGAGCGCGTGCCGCCACCGGAAGCCCGCGTGGCGGCCGAGACGCAGGAAAAGCCTAAGAAGAAGACCCTTCTTGACATGCTGGCCTATGCCAAGCCCGACAATCCGATCACCACGGATGACGGGGCAGGGGGCATCTTCAACCGCAAGAATGGCCTGCCGGGACCGGGCAGCCGGATTGCCGTCTATGTCATCGAAGATGCTGTGGTCCATATGCCGAACGGCGAGAAGCTGCGCGCCCATTCCGGTCGCGGCCACATGCGCGACAATCCGAAATACGTCCATGTCAAAAACATGGGCCCGACGCCGCCCAACGTCTATCGCCTGCGTATGCGGGAAGCCCGCTTCCATGGTGTCGAGGCGATCCGCATGAACCCGGTCGGCGATGCGAAGATGTACAATCGCGACGGCTTCCTGACCCACACCTATCTGCTGCGCCGCCGCGGTGACAGTTCGGGCTGTGTCGTATTCGAGGACTATAACAAGTTCCTCAATGCCTATAAGCGCGGGCACGTGCACACGCTCATCGTCGTGCCCAGCATGAGGGAACTGCCAAAATACATGGCAATGCTCTGACGAAGAGGCTTCCGCGATCAATTCGCGGAGGCCTTATCGCTTATAGGGGCGCCGCGCCGAACAACGGGGCCGTCGACTTGTGGCTTACATAGCCGGGATAACGGTGATCGACTTGATCGCGGCAGGTGCGCCCGAAATGTCGCCGGCCTTGGTCGCCGCACCCGTTTCCAGGTTCACCGTGTAGAGGGTGCTGTCGGCGACCAGCCAGGCCGTGTTCTTGCCGTCTGCGCCCGCTTCGATGTCGAAGGCATAGGTCTTCGGGCTGCCTTCGATGCCAAGCTTGCCGATCGCCTTCAGCGTGCCGTCATTCGGCTTGGTCTGCTGGATCAGCGCACCGATCGTCGCGTCGATGTTGTACATCGCCGTTTTCTCCGGCTTGCCAACCGAATTGGTGTAGGCAGCGGCGACGATGTTCGGGGTTTCGCCCTTGTGCATGTCGCCCTCTTCGAAGACGAGGCTGCCATCGACCGTGACCTCTCCCGTGTCTACATTCACCCGATGGTTGGTCGTGCCGGTCATGTAGCGCAGGCGGTCTGCCGCCGGGTTGAAGTTGACGATGACGGGTGCGTCGCCGATCGTCAGCGGCTTGTCCATCTTGGCGAGCTCTGTGGCCGCACCGGTTGCCGGGTCGATGGTGACGATCGCGTTTTCAGCCGTCACGCCGACGATCGTCTTGTTGCCCGGACGATAATCGATGCCCACGAGGCGGTCGATGCCGGTGACTTCCATCGACTTTACGGTATCGGGCGTGGCGGTATCGAACATGACGAGGGTCTTGTCGCCTGCAAGGCCGACGACCTGAGCGGCCTGCGCTCCAAAGGCCGTGAGGGCGGTGGCGGCAGCGAGGCTGAGGATACGGATGCTGGTCATGAAAACTCTCCCGATTGAATGGTGGCGACACCGGTCTGGTGCCTCCTGATCTCACGACACGCGGCCGATGCTGTTTGGATGCAGCCGCTTCAAATTTTTTCTGCATCCGTTTTCCGTTCTGCCGTGTCCTTCCTTCAAAGGAGATCAGGATGGATGGCGTGATGGAAAATGGCGCAGTGACGGAACGGAGCGATGGAGCCCGTTGCAAAACCTGCGCGAAGGCCTACTTCCGAGCCATGACAAGCGAAGGAGCCCGGATGGGGGACGAGCAGGAGAAACTGGCTGCGGCGCTTAAGGCCTGTGCTGCGGGAGACCGCAAGGGGCTGGCGCTGATCTATGAAAGCGAGGCCGCCCGCATGGTGACGGTGGCGGAGCGCATTCTGCGCCGCCATGATCTGGCGGAGGAGATCGTCCAGGAAGCTTTCCTGCAGATCTGGAACAAGGCCTGGCAATACGATCAATCCCGTGGCTCCGCACGCGGCTGGATCTTTTCGATCGTCCGCTCTCGATCGCTGAATGCCCTGCGTGACGGTGGTCGCGAGGACCTGACGGAAACCGACAGCCTGGAGCGCCTGCAGGACGAAGGCGCGGACGCCCTTTACCACGACCTCTTCGACCAACTGGATACCGCAAGTCGGCTGCGCGCCTGTCTCTCTCGCCTGGACGGCTTGCGCCGCAAGACGGTGATGATGGCCTACGTCTCCGGCTACAGCCACGGCGAGATCGCGGGTCGCCTGAAGCTACCGCTCGGAACGGCGAAAGCCTGGATACGCCGATCTCTCTCCGCCTTGAGGGAGTGCATGGCATGAGCAACTGGCAAACCCCCGCCGAACGCGCAGATGCCTACGTCCTCGGCCTGATGGACGAAGACGAGCGCCGTTCGATCGAAGCCGAGATCGAAGCCGACGCGGAACTCGCCCGCGCAGTCGGTGAAGCGCGCGATCGTTTCCTTGAACTGGATCTGGTCGGCCCCACGTCACCCGTCTCGGCCGATCTCTGGAGCCGGATCGAGACCAGGCTCGGCCCACAGCAGACTGCGATCCGTGAGGCCAGTCCAAGACCTGCCGTCAACGACAACAGGCTTGCTTGGTGGCGCGGCGTCGGGCTTTCGGCCGCTGCCGCTTCGCTTCTGCTTGTCGGTGCGCTGTCCTACACCCTTCTTCGGCAGGCGGAGCCTCAGGTAGTTGCCATCCTGATGAATGCCGAAGGCGAACCGGTCGTGATGATCGAGGATTTCGGCAACGACACGGCAAAGGTCATCCCGCTCGCCGAGGTTTCCGTTGCTGCGGATCGATCCCTGCAGCTCTGGACTTTGCCGTCGCGCGACACGGGTCCCGTCTCGCTCGGCGTCCTCGACGGCTGGCGCACGGCGATGATCGAAGGGCCGGACCTGCCGGGACCGATGGAAGAACAGCTCTACGAGATCACAGTCGAGCCGCTCGGGGGATCGCCAACCGGCAAGCCGACCGGCCCGATCATTGGCAAGGGTTTTGCAAAGATGCCGAGGCCTTGAACGCATTTGGGGCCACGCTTGCACGCGGCCCCCTTGAGAAACGATCTGCTCTGCTACTCAGGATCAGAAGAAGACGCTCGCGCCCTGATCCGCCGGGCCGGAAATCCGGCGGAAGCTTGCGAAAAGCTCGCGACCCATGCCGAATTCGTTGTCCTCGAGATTGGTGGTCGCCAGTGGCCGCGCGTTGAATTCGGCAGCATCGACCAGCACTTCCAGCGTGCCGGCAACCGCATCGAGGCGGACGATATCGCCATCCTTGATCTTGGCGATCGGCCCGCCGTCCACGGCCTCGGGTGTCAAATGGATCGCTGCCGGGATCTTGCCCGATGCGCCAGACATGCGCCCGTCGGTGACCAGCGCCACCTTGAAGCCGCGGTCCTGGAGCACGCCGAGCGGTGGCGTCAGGCGGTGCAGTTCCGGCATGCCGTTCGCCTTCGGCCCCTGGAAACGCACGACGGCAACGAAGTCCTTTTCCAGCTTGCCGGCCTTGAAGGCCTCCTGGAGTTCCTGCTGGTCGTTGAAGACGATGGCCGGGGCCTCGACGATATGGCGCTCGGGCTTGACTGCCGAGATCTTGATGACGGCCTTGCCCAGATTGCCGGTCAGCATCTTCAACCCGCCATTCGGCTGGAACGGCTTGTCGATCGTCGTCAGCACCTTCGGGTCGGCACTCACCTCTGCGGCGGGTTCTCGCGACACCGTGCCGTCGTCGGCGAGCTTCGGATCGATCGTGTAGGCGGCAAGACCCTGGCCATAGACCGTGCGCACGTCGTCATGCAGATAGCCGGCCTTCAAGAGCTGCTTGATCAGGAAGCCCATGCCGCCGGCAGCGTGGAAATGGTTCACATCGGCAAGCCCGTTCGGATAGACGCGGGCGAGCAGCGGCACGATGTCGGAGAGTTCCGAGATATCCTGCCAGGTGAGCTGGATCCCGCCCGCGCGTGCCATGGCGATCAGGTGGATCGTGTGGTTGGTCGAGCCGCCGGTCGCATGCAGGCCGACAACGCCGTTGACGATCGAACGCTCGTCGATCATCTCGCCGGCCGGCGTGAACTCGTTGCCGAGCGCGGTGATGGCGAGTGCCCGCTTCGCCGCTTCCTTGGTCAGTGCATCGCGCAGCGGCGTGCCCGGATTGATGAAGGAGGCGCCGGGCAGATGGAAGCCCATGATCTCCATCAGCATCTGGTTCGAGTTGGCCGTGCCGTAGAAGGTGCAGGTGCCCGGGCCATGATAGGACTTGGATTCCGCTTCGAGCAGTTCGGCGCGGCCGACCTTGCCCTCGGCATAGAGCTGGCGGATGCGTGACTTTTCGTCGTTCGGCAGGCCGGAGGTCATGGGACCGGCCGGAACGAAGATCGACGGCAGATGGCCGAAGGTCAGCGCTGCGATCATCAGGCCCGGTACGATCTTGTCGCAGACGCCGAGATAAATGGCCGCGTCGAACATGTTGTGGCTGAGGCCGATGCCGGCTGCCATCGCGATGGCATCACGGGAGAACAGCGAAAGCTCCATGCCCGGCTGGCCCTGGGTAACGCCGTCACACATCGCAGGCACGCCGCCTGCGACCTGTGCCACGCCACCGGCTTCGGAGGCCGCCTGACGGATCAGTGCCGGATAGGTCTCGAACGGCTGGTGGGCGGACAGCATGTCGTTATAGGCGGTGATGATGCCGAGGTTCGGCACGACATCGCCCGCAAGCGCTGCCTTGTCCTTGGGGGAACAGACGGCGAAGCCATGGGCGAGGTTGCCGCAGGACAGTGTCGAGCGGTGTACCCCTTTGGAAACCGCCCGGCGTGTCCGGTCGAGATAGGCTTCGCGGGTTGGCTTGGATCGTTCGACGATCCGCTTGGTGATGGCTTCGATACGGCGATCTGCACTCATTGGATATGGCTCCTCATCTGGCGCGGGCGCTGAAGGCGCACATCGCGCAAAGGCCTGTCCGGCCGGGAAACTCGTCATATGCGCATCAGCCTGCCGAACGTCTACGGCAGGCGGGGCTCTCCCTCAGGGCGCCCAATAGATTTCGGGTGTCGTCTGAGCCCGTTCAAGAACGGCCCGGATCGGCATCTCCTTTTCGTCAGTGCCGGCAAGCGCCTTGTCCAGCACAGCTTTCTTTTCTGCACCTTCGATATGCACGACCAGCAGGCCGGCATCATGAAGAGCGGAGAATGACAGCGTCAGGCGGGCTTCACCCGCACCTGGCGCTTCCATGGTCATGACGCGGCGCGGCTGCTTCAGATCGAGCGCGGCGTCCAGATGGTCGCCGCCGGGAAAGAACGAGGCGGTGTGCCCGTCCGTGCCCATGCCGAGGATCGCAACGTCGAAGGGTTTAGTCATGCCGGGCACGATGCCGGAAGCCGTCCTTGCAGCCTCCTCGATCGTCGCTTCCGGGCGGTAGAGCGGTACGAACTCTGCCGCTTCAGCCGCATTTTTCAGGAGATGCGTCTTGACCAGCAGGTGGTTCGAACGCGGATTGTCTTCCGGTACGAAGCGCTCATCCACCAGCGTCACCTTGACCTTCGGCCAGGCGAGCGCGCGCGTTGAAAGAGCCTCAAAGAAGGCCTTGGGCGTCGAGCCGCCGGAGACGGCAAGCGTAGCTTCGCCCCGCGCTCCGATTGCCGAAGCTAGTGCCGAGGCGACGGCATCGGCAAGACCGGCTGCGAGTGCTGCCCCCGTCTCGAATGTGTTCATCTCATGTGCCATCCGTCCCGGCCTCAGTCGTTTTCGTGCCAGGTGCGGCCATCACGCTCGATGAGCGCAATAGCCTGGCTCGGACCCCAGGTGCCGGACGTGTAACCTTGCGCCTTCTGGCCGATCTCTTCCCAGGATTTCAGGATCGGATCGCACCAGTTCCATGCCGCCTCGACTTCGTCGCGGCGCATGAACAGCGTCTGGTTGGAGCGGATGACGTCCATCAGCAGGCGCTCGTAGGCGTCCGGATTTCGGACGTCGAAGGCCTGGGCAAAGCTCATGTCGAGCGACACATGGCGCAGGCGCATGCCGCCCGGGCCCGGATCCTTGATCATCAGCCACTGCTTGACCCCTTCGTCCGGCTGCAGGCGGATGACCAGCTTGTTGGCTTCGATACGACCGGCCGCATCGCCGAAGATCGAATGCGGGATCGGCTTGAAGGCGATGACGATCTCGGACATGCGTGTCGCAAGACGCTTGCCGGTGCGCAGGTAGAAGGGAACCCCGGCCCAGCGCCAGTTGTTGATCTCCGCCTTGATCGCCACGAAGGTTTCCGTATCCGACGCCGCTCCCAGTTCCTCCTGGTAGCCGTTGACCGCACCGCCGGCAGAAGCGCCGGCGCGATACTGGCCGCGCACTGTCAGCTTCTCGACATTGGCAGGTGTAATCGGCTTCAGCGAGCGCAGAACCTTGAGCTTCTCGTCGCGCACGCCTTCGGCATCCATCGAGAAGGGGGCTTCCATCGCCACGAGGCAGAGGAGCTGCAGGATATGGTTCTGCACCATGTCGCGCAGCGCGCCGGCCTTGTCATAATAGGTGACGCGGCCTTCGAGACCGACGGATTCGGCCACGGTGATCTGCACGTGGTCGATATGGGCGGAATTCCACAGCGGCTCGTAGAGCGCGTTGGCGAAGCGCAGAGCCATCAGGTTCTGCACGGTCTCCTTGCCGAGATAGTGGTCGATGCGGAAGATCTGCTCTTCCTTGAACACCTTGCCGATCGTGTCGTTGAGGATCTGCGCCGAGGCGAGGTCACGGCCGATCGGCTTTTCGACGACGATGCGGGTGGACTTGGTGATCAGCTTGTGGTCGCGGATCTTGTCGGCGATGTCGCCGAAGATCGACGGCGAAACGGCGAGGTAGAAGGCACGAACGATGTCCTTGCCCTGGTCCAACAGCTTCTTCAGATCTTCCCAGCCCTGGTCCGACTTCGCGTCGACCGAGACGTAGAACACTCGGGCGAGGAATTTCGCGACTTCGCTTTCTTCCAGCTCTTCGGCCTTCAGATGCTCATGCAGGGCATCGAGCGTGAACTTGCGATATTCTTCATTCGTCATCGCCGTGCGCGAAGCGCCGATGATGCGGGTCGGCTCGGTCAGCTGGCCGGCCAGCTGACGGTGAAACAGCGCGGGCAGAAGCTTGCGCTCCGCCAAGTCGCCGGTACCGCCGAAGACGACGTAGTCAAAGGGTTCAACGGGGATGATCTGGCTGCTCATGCGCATCTCTCGTTCGGCAATCTGGTTGGACCGGTTCTAATCTAATCGATTTAAAAAAGCCACCCCGATGGGGTGGAATTTGTCTTTTCATGTCGCGGAAGGGATGAACAAAATGTGTTCTGCGACAATGCAACACACCTCCCGGGCACCGCGCAATCAGGGTCAGGGAGCGACCTATGGCGTTCTCAGAAGCGGTCGCGCAATGCGTACCAGGTCAGTGCCAGGAACAGCAGCGGCTTGCGCAGTTTCGCCCCGCCGGGGAAGGGCGGGATCTTCAATTCCTTGAAGAGATCGAGTTCCCGTGCATTGCCCGCCACCATGTCCGCATACATCTTGCCGGAATAGTTGGAGAGCATCACGCCGTGCCCGGAATAGCCGGCAACCGAGGTCACGCCGGGCATCACATCCCGGGCGAACGGCTTGCGCGGCAGGGTAATCCCGACCGAACCACCCCAGGCATGGGTGATCTCGACATTGCGCAGATCCGGATAGATCTCTGCAATCTGCCGGCGGATATGGCTCGAAATGTCGCGGGGACTGTCGGCGGTATAAGCCTCGCGCCCGCCAAACAGCAGACGCCCGTCGCGGCTCTTGCGGAAGTAACGCACCACGAACCGGCTGTCCGCCACCGCTTCCGATCCCTTCAGAACCTGCGGAAACCGGTCGAGTGGCGCCGTTGCGCCGATGAAGGATCGGATCGGCATGACATGGGCCGCCGTCACCGGCTCCAGGTTGCCGATATAGGCATTGGTGGCAATCAGCACCCGGTCGGCGGTGATCGTGCCTCTCGGCGTCTCGATCATCGTTTTGCCGCCAGCCTGGCGGATCGCGCTTGCCGGTGTCATTTCATGGACTTTTGCCCCTGCCGCAGCTGCGACCTTGGCAAGGCCGACGAGCAGCTTCAGCGGGTGGATATGTCCGGTACCCGTATCGCGGACGCCGTAGTGATAGCGCGTCGAGCCCACCCTTTCATGGGTTTCCTCGCGATCCATGAAGGCGACATGCGGATAGCCGTAGCGCACCGCCATGATCTCGGCTTCATGGCGATAGTCCGATTCCCAGCCCCGCTTGTGCGCGACGTTCATCTGGCCCGGGAGATAGTCGATATCGATGCCATGCTGGTCGCAAAAGTCGAGCAGATAGCGCTTGGCGTTCTCCGCCATGTCGAACAGCGCCTTGGAACGCTCGAAGCCGAGTTCTGCTTCCAGTTCTGCCGGCGAGGCGCGCTGCCCGGTGCCGAGCTGGCCGCCATTGCGACCGGAAGCCCCGTCACCGAAGCGGTTGCCCTCAATGAGCACGACGGAGACACCGAGCCGGGCGAGATTGTAGGCGGCTTGCAACCCGGTGAAGCCGCCGCCGATGATGGCGACGTCAGTTGTTACAGAGCCGTCGAGGGCCGGATATTCCGGCCGCTCGCCCAAGCTTGCCTGATACCAGGAGATCCCCGGTGCAATCGGGCTTTGCCATGCCATGAGATCGCCTCCCTCACACGTTGAGCAGGAGGAATTCGCGTTCCCACGGGCTGATCACCTGCATGAAGGTCTCGAATTCGCCGCGCTTCACGCCAGCATAAAGCCCCACGAATTCGGCGCCGAACACCTCGTTGAAGTCAGGCTCCCCTTCCAGAAGAGCGACGGCTTCGAGCAGGCCGCGCGGAAGATCGACCGAGCCCTCGTTGGCCGAGCCCTCGGCTGCGGCCGTCGGTTCGATCTCCTTGATGATCCCGAGATAGCCGCAGGCCAGCGAAGCCGCGAGCGCGAGATAGGGATTGGCATCCGAGCTCGGCAGGCGGTTTTCGACGCGACGGGCGGCGGCATCCGACACCGGCACGCGGAAGGCGGTGGTGCGGTTGTCATAGCCCCAGGCATTGTTGACCGGCGCGGCCATGTCGGGCGTCAGACGACGATAGGAGTTCACATAGGGCGCCAGCATCACCAGCGCATTCGGCACATATTTCTGCATGCCGCCGATGAAGTGGAAGAACTCCGGCGATGCCGAGCCGTCAGGCTTCGAGAAGACGTTCTTGCCCGTCTTGATGTCGACCACGGACTGGTGGATGTGCATCGCAGATCCCGGCTGCCCCTGCATCGGCTTGGCCATGAAGGTCGCGTAGATCCCGTGCTTCAGCGCCGCCTCGCGGATCGTGCGCTTGAACATGAAGACCTGGTCGGCAAGCTCGATCGGATTGCCATGGCGCAGGTTGATCTCAAGCTGCGCCGGGCCTTCCTCATGGATCAGGGTGTCGATCTCGAGCCCCTGCTTTTCCGAGAAGTGGTAGATGTCGTCGATCAACTCGTCGAACTCGTTGATCCCGGCAATCGAATAGCCCTGACCACCGACGATCGAACGGCCCGAGCGGCCTTTCGGCGGATGCAGTGGATAGTCCGGATCATCGTTCATCGCGACCAGGTAGAACTCGATTTCCGGTGCTACGACCGGCTTCCAGCCCTTCTCTTCGTAGAGCCGCAGCACGTTCTTCAAGACGTTGCGCGGGGTATAGGAAACGTTCTCGCCGTCGACATTGACGATGTCGCAGATCACCTGTGCCGTCGGATCGGTCTCCCATGGAACGACGGAAAGCGTCGAAAGATCGGGCACGAGCTTCAGGTCGCTGTCGCGCGGCTCGTAGCGGAAGTTCTCGGTTTCGTCAGGATATTCGCCCGAGATCGTATGGCGATAGAGAGCCGAAGGCAGCGCCAGCGAGGTATTGGAGGTGAATTTCGACGACGGCATCATCTTGCCGCGCGGCACGCCGGCAAGGTCGGGCGTGATGCATTCGATGTCTTCGATGCCGCGCGCTCGAAGCCAGGTTGCCGCTTCCTTCCAGTTCGAGACGCCGCGCTTCGATCCGGGATCCGGCGGAACAACCGCCTTTTTGGAGGGCGCGCTCTGGGGTCTCAGCATGGATTTCTTCGCGGGCATGTCTCACCGGTTGGTTGTTGATGATGGTCATCATAGCCGGAGTTTGGCCTTTGGCGAGGGGGACGCGTTGACTTTGATCATAAGTTTGTCGAGACAGACGGCTGTTTTCCGGGAGCAATAGCCTATGGCGAGAAAGTTTGATGTCGCGATCATCGGAGCCGGTGCTGCCGGAATGATGGCGGCCTTTACCGCCGGCCGGCGTGGCAAATCCGTCATCGTGCTCGATCACGCCAAAGCCCCGGGCGAGAAGATCCGCATCTCCGGCGGCGGCCGTTGCAATTTCACCAACATCCATGCCGGACCGAAGAACTATCTCTCGCAGAACCCGCATTTCGCCAAGTCGGCGCTCGCCCGCTTCACGCCTGCTGATTTCATCGCGATGGTCGATCGGCACAAGATCGCCTGGCACGAAAAGACCCTCGGACAGCTCTTCTGTGACGACAGCGCCAAGGACATCATCCGCATGCTGCTCGATGAGATGCGCGCGGTGCAAGTGGACTTGAGGCTTTCCTGCGAGATCTCCGAGGTCGCCAAGGGCGTTGATGGATTTCGAGTGTCTACCAGCGAGGGTTTGATCCTTGCCGAGCAATTGATTGTCGCCTGTGGCGGCAAATCGATCCCGAAGATGGGGGCGACCGGTTTTGCTTATCGCATCGCCGAGCAATTTGGCCTTCCTGTCACCGAGACCCGCCCCGCTCTTGTTCCCCTTACCCTGGAGCCGAACCTCCTGGGCGAACTTTCTGAACTCTCGGGCGTCGCCGTGGATGCCGATGTGTCCTGTGGCAAGACCCGCTTTCGCGAGGCGCTTCTCTTCACCCATCGCGGCTTGTCCGGCCCCTCGATCCTCCAGATCTCCAGCTACTGGCGCGAAGGTGACGAGGTTCAGCTATCGCTCCAGCCCGAAACCGATTTCGTCGGGCTCCTGAAGGCGGCAAAACACGAGAACGGCCGCCAGCAGGTTCAGACCGTGCTGTCCCAGTATCTGCCCAAGCGGCTGGCGCAATATCTTGCTGAGACCGCCAAGCTCGAGCGCCCGCTCGCAGATCTGCCCGACAAGGCACTTGTTTCGCTGGGTGAGCGCATCCGCCGCTGGCCGATCAAGCCGGCAGGGTCGGAAGGTTATCGAACCGCTGAAGTGACCCTGGGCGGGGTCGATACCGATGCTTTGGACAGCCGCACCATGCAGGCGAAGGCCATCCCTGGTCTCTACTTCATCGGCGAATGTGTCGATGTCACGGGCTGGCTCGGCGGCTATAACTTCCAGTGGGCCTGGGCTTCCGGCCACGCGGTTGGTGAGGCCGTATAGTTGGAGGCTCACGCTCCGGACAAGCTTATATTGGTAATTCAGGGCTTGTTAACATGCGTCGGTCATCCTGCTCGAATGCCGGTGTGATATCCGCTGATATCGCGACATGAGGTCAGGCCGGCTGTAGCTCCGAAAGGGCATGATCTCCTCCCTGGCCGTATCAAGGACCGCGCCGATGATCCATGAGAACCGCAAGCCCCGTGCCATCGCAATTGCCGCAACCGCAACTCGTAATGAAGAGCGCGCCCGTTTGCGCCATCTCGGCATCGGTTGCCTCTACGCCGTCAGCGCCCTTGCTGCGCTTGCCTTTGGTCTCCTCGCCTGAGGAGAACTTTTTCTATCCGCTCCAAGCTGAGCTGTGACTTGCCGGCGTGGCATAAAAGGCCCCGCCTACGTCTCTTTTTAGGCGAGGCGAGCCGGCCAATCTGACGCATCGCTCGTCGGATCTCTCCTGGCCACAAAGGCCGGTCGACCCGATCCTATAGGTTGCCATCATCGGAGCTTGGCATAAGCGCACACCCCCGGCTCTTAACTCCGTCTTGAGACTTTGGTGCAACTCTTTTCATCGGAGTAGGGTCTGGGCGGCACGACCGAGCGTCGGCGCTGCCGCACAATTTTTTTAAGGCGGGCAGGCCACAAGCACTGCCTTCTTTCGGGGGAACTATGTTGATCGATCAGATATTGTCGCGTTTTTCGATTTCAACCAAGGTCATGGCGTTTGTCCTGCCTTTTGTTCTGTCGATCACCGCAGTCGGTCTCATGGGCCTCTACGCATCTGGTCTCCTGCAGCAGCGCATGGAGATCTCCAACGGTACGATGCGCTCGCTGAATGGCTTCAAAAACGTCACCGCCGCCATGACACGCTTCCTCGATCAGACATCGGAGGAGACGCGCAGCGCCGTGCTGGATCAATTGGCCTCGCAGCAAGCGACCCTGACCCAGAACATCTCGGAGATTGGCGCCGATGGTACCGGGCGAAACTTCCTGGACGAGGCGATCGCAGGAACGGGCGCCGTCAACCAGAAGATCGACACGCTCTGGCAGCTCCACGAGGGCGAAATGAAACTCGCGGGCTCCATTCAGGAGCACCTGAAAGGTCTGATGGCCCAGCAGATCCGCGTTGCGGACGAAGCTCAGAAGCTCCAGCGCGCCGTGGTCGCGGGTGAGAACGACGCCAAGGGCGCGTTGAAGGAAGCCGAGCGTCTGTCGTCCGGCGCCAAGCATCTGGCCGAGGTCACCAAGGGGTTCTTCGCGGCAGCCACTCCGGAACAACAACTGCCCTACCTGCAGAAACAGCTGCCGGAACTGGTCAAGACCCAGCGCAAGATCGCCAATGCCCTGCCGGCCGAAAGCAAGGACATGGGCAAGGCCTTTCTCGCGGCGATCAACGAAATCAAGCCGAAGGTCGCAAGCGGCGACACGCGTCTCGAAAACGCTCGCGCGATCGGCTCGATCATCGCCCGCTTCCGTGGCTTCGAAGAGACCCTGGCTGCGGGCGCGGCGTCCAAATATTCGGCGTCGGTGCAGAAATTCGCAGCCGTGGAGACGGGTGCCGTTCAGGCCGCTGACGTCCTCGTCGGCAGCCGCACTCTGATCGCTGACGTCTACGACCTGCGCATTATGACCGCGACCTTCCTCAACGTGAAGGACGACAAGACCCGCGAGCCGATCCTGCGCCAGATCAAGCTGATCGGTGACAATCTCGCCGTGCTCGGCGGCAGTATCGCCGACAAGGCCTTCTACGACAGCCTGACGGCCGCCATCACGCCGCTGCTCGCCTCGCTCACCACCGATACGGAAGCCTTGGTGAAGACCAGCGCCGACCGCATTGCAAGCTTCGATGAAGCAAGCCGGACCATGGACGCGATCTGGGCATCGCTCACCTCGTTTGCCGACCTGCAGAAGGATGTTGCCGGCACCGAACGCCAGGAAGCAAACCGCCTGTCGATCGGCACCATGATCGCTGGCGTCTTGCTTGCTGTGATCGGTGGCATTGCTCTTGTGGTGACCCTCCAGCGTCCGATCACCCGCATCACCTCGACCATGCAGCGTCTTGCAGAAGGCGACCTTGAGGCCGGTATCGCCGGTGACAAGCGCGGTGACGAAATCGGCGCCATGGCCCGCGCACTCGCCGTGTTCAAGACCAATGCCCGCACCAAGCTCGAAATCGAATCCGAGCGGCAGCGTGAGCAGATCGAGGCAGAGGCTGAGCGTCGCCGCAACGACGAGGAAAAGCAGGCTCTCGACCGCGAGATCGAACATGCCGTCGGCAAGCTCGCTCAGGCGCTGGAGCGTCTAGCCAATGGCGATATCTCCTTCGAGATCGAAGGCCGCTTCCACGGTCGCCTGGAACAGCTGCGCAACGACTTCAACCTGTCGCTGGCCCGCCTGCGTGACACCATGCACCAGATCTCCGGGAATGTTGACCAGATCCAGAACAACGGCCGCCAGATGGCACAGTCGGCGCTGGATCTTGCCCGCCGCACCGAGCAGCAGGCAGCTTCCCTTGAGGAGACCGCCGCTGCCGTTGACGAGATCACGGCCGCTGTGCGTTCGTCCTCCGAGCGTGCCGAAATGGTCAATGGTGTTGTCCACGAAGCCAAGAAGAATGCCGATGAATCCGCTGTGGTCGTGGGCAGCGCGATCTCGGCCATGGGCCGTATCGAGGAGGCCTCGCGCCAGATCTCCAACATCATCGGCGTCATCGACGAGATCGCCTTCCAGACCAACCTGCTTGCCCTGAACGCCGGTGTTGAAGCCGCACGCGCCGGCGAAGCCGGCAAGGGCTTTGCCGTCGTCGCACAGGAGGTCCGCGAACTCGCCCAGCGCTCTGCCGGCGCGGCGAAGGAAATCAAGGCCCTCATCAACCGTTCGGCCGAAGAGGTGGCGAGCGGCTCCACCCATGTGCAGCAGACAGGCACCGTTCTGTCACGCATCGGTGGCCAGATCGCTGCAATCAGCGAACATATTGAAAAGATCGCCGAGACCAGCCGCGAGCAGTCCGGCGCTCTGCAGGAAGTCAATGGCGCCGTCGGCCGCATGGACCAGATGACCCAGCAGAATGCCGCCATGGTCGAGGAGGCGACAGCCGCCACCCAGGACCTCTCGGCCCAGACGGATGCGCTACGCGACCTCCTGCAACAGTTCCGTATCGAGGCCGATCGCCAGCGTCAGGTCGGGCGCGCAGCCTGATCTCGACGGCTCTGGCATGATCCATAGGTCCGGCTCGTCCGGGCCCATTTCGGGACAACGAAAAAACCGCACGACGATCTGCCTCCTCCCCAGAGGCGATCATCGTGCGGCTACCGATCCGGAGGTCAGGTGCCGGACGGGGGATGTGTCGGGACTCAGGCGGCCTGATGGTTGCCCTGGGTCACGATGACGGGGATCAAGAGATCACCCCAGTTGCCGTCACCACCATGATGGCGAGCGGAGCGAACGAGTTCGACCGAAACGCCGGCATCGACGGCCTTCATGATCGAATGGTTGAGACGATGCAGGTCGTTGGCCAGCATGCGGATCATGGCCTGCTGATCGGCGTTCATGGCCGAGGACTGTTCTTCGGCACGTTCCTTGACTCGGGTCTGGGGTGTCATGGCATTTCTCCTCTTGGTGTTGGGGGTTCTTGAACTGTTGATCTCGTGAAGCTCGGCCCCTCATCCGGCTGCCGCCACCTTCTCCCCGCAAGCGGGGAGAAGACGCACTACGCAGGCGTCGGTCTCAGGGCTCCCTCTCCCCGCTTGCGGGGAGAGGGTAGGGTGAGGGGCTATCGCCCCGGTCACTCAGCAGCCGGCTTGAACTGCTCGGTTTCGGTCGATTCCTTCATCGCGGTCGTCGAGGACTGGCCGGCGGTGATGGCAAGCGAGACGGCGTCGAAGTAACCGGTGCCGACTTCGCGCTGGTGCTTGGTCGCGGTGTAGCCGTTGACCTCAGCCGCGAATTCCGCCTCCTGCAGTTCCGAATAGGCCGCCATCTGGCGATCCTTGTAGCCGCGCGCCAGTTCGAACATGCCGTAGTTCAGCTGGTGGAAGCCGGCGAGCGTGATGAACTGGAACTTGTAGCCCATGGCACCCAGTTCGCGCTGGAACTTCGCGATCGTCGCGTCATCCAGATGCTTCTTCCAGTTAAAGGAAGGCGAGCAGTTATAGGCGAGCTTCTTGCCCGGATAGACCTTGTGCACGGCTTCGGCGAACTTGCGGGCCTGTTCCAGATCCGGCTTGCCGGTCTCCATCCAGATCATGTCGCAATAGGGTGCGTAGGCGATCGCACGGGCGATGCAGGGCTCGATGCCGTTCTTCACCTGATAGAAGCCTTCCGCCGTGCGGCCGGCATCGTAGTCAACGAAGGGCTGGTCGCGCTCGTCGATGTCGGAGGTCAGCAGCTTTGCGGCTTCCGCATCGGTACGAGCGACGATCAGCGTCGGCACACCCATGATGTCGGCCGCCAGACGCGCAGCCGTCAGGTTGCGGATATGGGCCGCTGTTGGGATGAGAACCTTGCCGCCGAGATGGCCGCACTTCTTTTCGGATGCGAGCTGGTCCTCGAAGTGAACGCCCGCAGCGCCGGCTTCGATGAAGGCCTTCATGATTTCAAAGGCGTTCAACGGTCCGCCGAAACCGGCTTCTGCATCGGCAACGATCGGTGCGAACCATGTGTCGACCGAAAGGCCCTTGCCTTCCTGGGTCTCGATCTGATCTGCGCGCTGCAGCGTCCGGTTGATGCGCTTGGCAAGCTCCGGTGCCGCATTCGCCGGATAGAGCGACTGGTCCGGATACATGGCAGATGCCGTGTTGGCATCGGCAGCGACCTGCCAGCCGGAAAGATAGATTGCCTTGAGGCCAGCACGAACCATCTGCATGGCTTGGTTGCCGGAGAGGGCGCCGAGCGCATTGACGAAGGGCTCCTCGTTGATCAGCTTCCAAAGACGATTGGCGCCCATCTCGGCAAGCGTATACTTGATCTCGACCGAGCCGCGCAGGCGCTTGACGTCTGCTGCAGTGTAGGGACGATCAATGCCGTCATAGCGGCCCTTGGGTGCATTCGGAACGAGATTGTAAAATTCAGTCATGTCGGGTCTCCCTGTTCACTGCTAGAGGCGGATCATGCCGGAAGTCTCCGGTCCTCTGTACCGCTTCTGATGTGACTAGATTTACACCGCACTGCGAAATGCGCCTAGAAAATTCGATAAAACAACGAGATGAAAGAGGTTAGGCTGTATTGTCTTTGACAGACGGCCCATGTAAAATTGTAAATCTAGTCAAGATCGTTGTGGCGCCGAAGATGGCCAATCTTGTAAAGGAGCTGTAAAATGGCAGAGCGCAAGATTTTCGCCGGCCCTCGCGTCCGTCGTATTCGCAACGGCCTGGGTCTGACCCAAACCGCCATGGCCGAGGCGCTCGAGATTTCGCCGTCCTATCTCAATCTGATCGAGCGCAATCAGCGCCCGTTGACGGTGCAGCTGCTGCTTAAGCTGGCCTCCGTCTACAAGGTCGATCTCGATGAACTGCAGGGCGAGGCGGGCGGCTCGACCAGCCAGCTCCGCGAGGTTTTTGCCGATCCGCTGCTGTCGGGTGAGCTTCCCGGCGATCAGGAGCTGATCGAGGTGGCGGAAGCGGCTCCGAATGCGGCAAGCGGCATCGTCAAGCTCTACAGAGCCTATCGTGAGCAGGCCGCGCGGCTTTCCGATCTCGCTGACCTTCTCGCCCGTGAGGGACATGAAACATCGCTCTCGGGTGCGCGCCTGCCGATCGACGAAGTGCGCGAAGTCTTCGAGCGCCGACCGAACTATTTTGCCCGGCTCGACGAGGCAGCCGAGGTCTTCCATGCCGGTTTGAGCCTTGCGCCGGGTGACGATCTCGCCGTCGCCCTCAAAGCCTGGCTGCGCTCGACCCATGGCATCGTGGTGCGCGCTTTGCCGGTTCAGACGATGCCCTCGCTGCGCAGGCGCTATGACCGCCACTCCATGCGCCTTTTTCTTTCCGAACGGCTGTCGCCCTTCGATCAGCTGCGTGAGGTGGCGATGGAGGTCGTGCTGCTGGCGCTCGGGGAGCATGTGCAGGCGGAGTTGGAGGCGCTCGAGCTGTCGTCCGGCGAGGCGCGTCGCATCGCCCGTTTCGAATTGGCCCGCTATGCCGCCCACGCGCTGATGATGCCCTATGGCGCGTTCCTGTCGGCAGCCATTCGCGCCCGCTATGACATCGACGTACTGCGCGCCCGCTTCAACGTCTCCTTCGAGCAGGCGGCCAACCGGCTCACCATGTTGCAGCGACCGGGTGCCACCGGCGTTCCCTTTTTCATGATGGAGATCGACAATGCCGGCAATCGTTTCCGTCGGGCTGGAGCGAGCGGCTTTCCCCAGGCGCGTTTCGGCGGCGGCTGTCCCAAGCTGAATGTGCATGCCGCCTTCGCCCAGCCGGGCCAGGTTCTGGTCGAGCAGGTGGAGATGCCGGATGGTGCGGCCTTCCTGACCATGTCCAGGACCCTGGAGGGGCCGCAGGCGAGTTTCGGCGAACGGATCCGGCGGACCGCGCTGTTGATCGGCTGCGATGCGGCAAGCCGCGATGAGGTCGCCTATTCCGCCGCTCTGCCGGATCGGTCTGTGCCTGCGATTGCCGTCGGGCCGGCCTGCCGACTCTGCGAGCGATCAGGCTGTCTTGCCCGTGCCGAGCCGCCGCTGACCCGTCCGCTCGGGCTCGACGAGATGGTCACCGGACTTTCCGCCTTCGATTTTCAGTGATGGGATGATAGCCGATAACGCATTCGCGACTGCGAAGATTTTCGCTTGTCGCCCGTCCAATTCCTTTCTAGTCTCTTAAAAAAACAAAGGGAATGGCATCGGAGGCCTGTGCCTCCAGGGCTGGAACAGGAGAAAAAATGAAGACTCAATTCATCCGTATGGCGTCGGTAGGCCTGGCGACGATCTTCATCGCATCGGCTGTCCAGGCGCAGGAACGCGTCGTCAACGTCTACAACTGGTCGGACTATATCGACGAGTCGGTCCTTGAGGATTTCACCAAGGAGACGGGCATCAAGGTCGTCTATGACGTTTTCGATTCCAATGAACTGCTGGAAACCAAGCTGCTTGCCGGCGGTTCCGGTTATGACGTGGTCGTGCCGACGGCACCGTTCCTGGCCCGTCAGATCCAGGCCGGTGTTTTCCAGAAGCTCGATAAGTCAAAGCTGACCAATCTGCCGAACCTCTGGCCGATGGTATCGGAACGGCTGGCCAAATATGATCCCGGTAACGAATACGCCGTCAATTACATGTGGGGCACGACCGGCATCGGCTACAATGTTGGCAAGGTCAAGGAAGTGCTCGGCGCCGATTTCAAGGTCGATAGCTGGGATGCGATCTTCAAGCCGGAGAACGCCGAAAAGCTGAAGGCCTGCGGCATCAACATCCTTGATGCCTCGGACGAAACCTTCGCGATCGCCATGAACTACATCGGCAAGAATCCGGACAGCAAGGAAACCGCCGATCTCGAAGCCGGCGGTGAAGTCTTCCAGAAGATCCGCCCGTCTGTCCGGACCTTCAATTCCTCGGCCTATATCGATGATCTTGCCAATGGCGACATCTGCATGACCATCGGCTGGTCGGGCGATATCCTGCAGGCCAAGGCGCGTGCCGAAGAGGCCAAGAATGGTGTCGAGATCAACTATGTGATCCCGAAGGAAGGCACCTACATGTGGTTCGACAACATGGCGATCCCCGCGGATGCCAAGAACGTTGCCGAAGCCCACGAATTCATCAACTTCCTGATGCGTCCCGACGTGATCGCCAAGGCCTCCAACTATGTCCAGTATGCCAACGGCAACCTGGCCTCGAAGGAACTGCTGGACCCGGCCGTAAAGGACAACCCGGCCGTCTATCCGCCGGAAGACGTCATGGCGAAACTCTTCACCATCTCGCCTTACGGCCCGAGAGAACAACGCGTGCTGAACCGGGTCTGGACACAGATCAAGACCGGTAGCTGATGAAAAGGATCATTCGCCGGGCGCCACAAACGCCCGGCGAATTTCTTATGGACAGGGGCAACAAGAAAAACGGCTGGGTTGGTAATGGCGAAGACACTGGGGCCTGTTAAGCGTAAATTCTCTCCTTGGACCGATCCGGATGCCGTTCCCTTCATCCGCTTCGAAAACGTCACGAAGCGCTTCGGCGATTTCGTCGCGGTCGACAATCTGAGCCTCGACATCTACGAGCGCGAGTTCTTCTCCCTGCTTGGACCTTCGGGCTGCGGCAAGACCACGCTGATGCGCATGCTGGCCGGCTTCGAACAGCCGACCTCGGGCCGCATCCTGCTGCAGGGGCAGGACTTGTCGGGCGTGCCGCCCTACAAGCGTCCGACCAATATGATGTTCCAGTCCTACGCGCTCTTCCCGCATATGACGGTGGAGAAGAACATCGCCTTCGGTCTGGAGCAGGACAATCTGCCGAAGGCGGAGATCGATGCCCGCGTCCAGGAAATGCTGAAGCTGGTCAAGCTCGAACAGTTCGCCAAGCGTAAGCCCAATCAGCTTTCCGGTGGCCAGCGCCAGCGCGTGGCGCTCGCCCGTTCGCTGGCCAAGCGTCCGAAGGTCCTGCTGCTCGACGAACCGCTTGGCGCGCTGGATCGCAAGCTGCGCGAAGAGACGCAGTTCGAACTTATGGACATCCAGACCAAGCTTGGCCTGACCTTCCTGATCGTCACCCATGACCAGGAAGAGGCCATGACCGTGTCTGACCGCATCGCCGTCATGGACAAGGGCATCCTCGTTCAGGTGGCAACGCCGGCCGAAATCTACGAGGCGCCGAACTCGCGTTACGTCGCCGACTTCATCGGTGACATCAACATCCTCGAAGCCAAGGTCGAGGCCAAGGAAATCAATGGTGCAGGTGACCTCGTCCGCATCGACAGCGACGGTGTGAAGATCACGGTCGAACAGGCCTGCGAGGCAAACAAGGGCGACAGCGTTGCCTTTGCCATCCGGCCCGAAAAGGTGCGCATCTCGACCACCCAGCCGGAAGGCAATTCTGCAAACGCACTTCATGGCGAGGTCTGGGACATCGGCTATCTCGGCGACTTCTCGGTCTTCATCGTCCGTCTGGACGATGGACGCATGTTTCGCGCCGCCCAGGCCAATGTTGCCCGCCTTGTCGATCGCCCGATCACCTTCGGCGACATGGTCTGGTTGTCTTGGTCGGCCGATGCCGGCCTCGTACTGACACGCTGAGGAGGCGAGCATGGCCGACACCGTCGCTCCCTCAAAGCCCGGATCAGCCAAATGGCTGGTCGTGATCATTCCCTATCTATGGATGGCGCTCTTCTTCCTGACGCCGTTCCTGATCATTCTGAAAATTTCGCTGTCCGATACGGCGATCGCCATGCCGCCCTACACGCCGGTGCTGGAAGGCTTCTCGGCAATCGGTGACTTCATCAGCCAACTCGACTTCGAGAACTACATTTTTCTCACCGAGGACCCGCTTTACGTCAACGCCTACCTGTCGTCGGTGCGGATTGCGCTGATTTCGACCTTTCTTCTGCTGCTGATCGGCTATCCGATGGCGCTGGCCATGGCGCGCGCCTCGGTCACCATCCGCCCGACGCTGGTCATGCTGGTGATCCTGCCCTTCTGGACCTCGTTCCTGATCCGCGTCTATGCCTGGATCGGTATCTTGAAGCCCGAAGGCCTGCTGACCGTTCTGCTGCAATCCGTCGGCCTGATGGACGAGGGCAGTCAGGTTCAGATCTTCCGCACCGAGATCGCGGTCTTCATCGGCATCGTCTATTCCTATCTGCCCTTCATGGTCCTGCCGCTCTATGCGGCACTCGAAAAGATGGACGGCACGCTGCTCGAAGCCGCAAGCGATCTCGGTTGCCCGCCCTGGAAGGCCTTCTGGAAGATCACCTTCCCCCTCTCGATCCCCGGCGTCATTGCCGGCTCGATGATCTGCTTCATTCCGATCACCGGCGAATTCGTCATCCCCGACCTGCTCGGCGGCGCCGATACGCTGATGATCGGTAAGACGCTCTGGACCGAGTTCTTCGGCAATCGCGACTGGCCGCTGGCATCTGCCGTTGCCGTCCTGCTCTTGCTCATTCTGGTCGTGCCCATCGCGATCTTCCAGAATCAGCAGCAGAAGGTATGAGGGCGGACCGATGAAACCTGGAAAACTCGACGCGACCATCCTCACGCTCAGCTTCGCCTTCCTCTACATCCCGATCCTGATCCTGGTGATCTACTCGTTCAACGAGTTGAAGCTGGTGACGGTCTGGGGTGGCTTCTCGCTGAAATGGTATGGCGAGATGTGGAACAATGACGGTCTGATGAGTGCCGCCTGGGTGACCCTTCAGGTCGGCCTCCTGAGTGCCACCCTGGGGACCATCCTTGGAACGCTGGCGGCTCTCACCCTCGTTCGCTTTACGCGGTTCCGAGGGCGCCTGTTGTTCTCCGGCATGGTCTATGCGCCGCTGGTCATGCCGGAGGTGATCACGGGCCTGTCGCTGCTACTGCTCTTTGTCGCGATCGGCGTTGATCGCGGTCTCATGACCGTGGTGATCGCGCATACGACTTTCACCATGTGCTATGTGGCAATCGTCGTTCAGTCGCGGCTGCTCATCTTCGACACGAGCCTCGAAGAGGCGGCCCAGGATCTCGGTTGCCCGCCTGTTCGGACCTTCTTCAAGGTCACCTTGCCGCTGATCCTGCCGGCAGTGATTTCCGGATGGATGCTCGCTTTCACACTGTCGTTGGACGATCTCGTCATCGCGAGCTTCACCACCGGACCGGGCGCGACGACGCTGCCGATCAAGATCTATTCGCAGGTTCGGTTAGGGGTTACACCCGAAATCAACGCCATCTGCACCATCCTGATCGGCATCGTGACAATCGGCGTCATCATCGCCTCGATCGGCACGAAGCAGCGCGAACTGCAGCGCCAGCGAGACGAGCATGTTGCAGCACGCGGAACCGCGACCTGAGACCATAATCTGACGTATCAATTGCGGGGCGGCATCAGCAGATAGGTCACAAGCCAGATCGGCAGTATCACCACCGCCCCGATCAGCATGCGAGGGGCGGCCCAGGCGAAAGCCGCGACCATACCATCACGCAGTTCCTCGGCGGTCAGCCCCAGGAATTCCAGGACCGACCGCGGGGTGATGCCGAAAACAGACAGCAGGCTTCCCGCCAGCAGCGATGCCAGAGCCAGTTTCAGAACACCCGACAGCACTGTTTGCACCCGCCGACTCCCATGCTTGATTCGCCCATTCTAGTATTTGGGTTTTCGAATGGAACAGCAGGAACGGCTCGAACTGTGCGGATTATTCGTCTGATGGTGTGACGGACGGGACAGGGGAGATCACAGGGTCATTCCAGGCCCCCCCGATGAAGAAGCTGAGCGGGGCCTGCCCCTCGGAGCCGGCGGTGTTGCCAGAAAGTTGCCCTGTCAGGGCCAGCGCTCGGCGACTGTAGGGAATGATGCCGGTGAGCTTGAGCGTCTGGTTGGTGCCAACGATCTCCGCCTTTTCCACCTCGGCCGATCCCTCAGAGAAGCGCACCGCAATGTCCAGCGTGCGGTAGTCGAAGCTCTCGTCGCCTGCCGCACTGAGCTGGAAATAAGCGCGGTCGGCGGCAAGCCGTCGAAGACCCGCCGCACTGAAATTGAGGATTTCGCCGTCATCGGATGTGATTGTCAGCCGTCCAGACATCGCTTCGATATTGCGCTGCCATCCGGTTCCCACCAGTTTGGCACTGAAGTTGGCGGAACCCACGCCCGCCAGCGTCGGACCACCTTCGAGCACGAGCTTTGACGTCAGCTGTCCGAGATCAACCCGTTCCATGGAGACGGATACATCGGCTCCCTTGTCGAACCCGTGACCTGCGCCGGTCAGTTGTGCGGAGATCGTCCCACCAAGGAACCGTGTATCGCCGATCACGAGGTTGAGCGTGTCACCCCGACCGACAAGACTTGCCCCGAGGTCGGTCAGAGGGAAATCGCGAAAGCTGGCAGTTGTCGCCGAAAGGCGCAGATCAATATCCATCCACTGCGTCAGGCTGGGCAACCGCACATCAGCCCGATCCCCCATGTTGATGGATAATGCCTGCAACAGATCGTCCAGTTGCAGATGGTCGATGGCCAGCGTGCTGCCCAGCAACGGCCGACTGCCGCTTCTGTTGCGCAAGGTGACAATGCCATCGCCGCGACTGCCGTTGATCTCAAACTCAAGGCTTTCGAAGCGCCATTCGTCATCGGTGCGCGTCACCTTCGTGTCCAGCGAAGCGGTTCTCCAGCGTTCGGTACCGGCGAGCCTGAAGCCAAGCGCTGCACTGGTCTGAGACACATCCGCAACGCGGAGCTTGACCTCCGTCTCCTGCAGACTGACGTCTCGCAGGTTGGCTATTCCCTGGACCTCCAGACTCATGCCGGCCAGGGTCGCAGACAGATCCACCGTGCTTGCGGCCCCGCCGATCAGTGCCAGCGGTGTGGGCGTCTGCAGAGTGAGGGAAATCGGTTTGTCCGTGACGCGAAAGTTTGCTCGTCCCGTGAGCGGAGCGGTCAGATCTCGCCAGTCGATCACAGCGTTGATTTGGCTGACCATGACGGTCGCACCGCTTGCAACATCGGTGAGGTTGACCTCGCCATCAACGATTTCGACCGATCCGATTTCCGCGTGGGTGGAGTGCTCTCCTGGAATACCGTTGGTCTCGGCGACGGCCGCGCGAACCGCGTCACTCAGCAGGCCTTGATCACTCCAGTCCAACCCGCCCTCAGCGTCACGCCAGACCAGAAGCCGAGGCCGTTCGAGGCGAAACGAGCTAAAGTCTGGGCGCCCCGCCAGGGCGGAGATCAAGCCAAACCGGGCTGACAGACGATCGATCTCTCCCACCTGTTCCGCCCGACCGGATGCGAGGCGGGTCACCTTGATGCCGGTCAGTGTGATCTCGGGTTGTGGCCAGAAACGGACATCCGCGACATCATCGATCGAAACCTCATGGCCGACCCAGGCAGTGATCGACGAGGCAATGGCCGATCGAACCACTGAGCTTGAGACAAGATAGGGCGCAACAACGCGCAAAGCGATTGAAACGACAATGGCCAAAGCGACGACCAGCAGGACGAGCTTTATCATTCCACCAGCGCGACCGCGCGGCCAACGGGAAGAAGAGCGTGGAGAATGGTCGCCGGCTCCTGTTTTGTGCATGCCCGTTGATTGATCCTGAGGTTTTTTGAACTTCAGGGCGGATATAGGAAATCGGACTTTTGTGCAAATCTCCGACCATATTCCAAGGCGTTATCGCCTGTTTATTGCAATGCGGCATGCTATAGACTGATCATGCTTAAGAGGAGGATCAGCATGACTGCACAGCAAGCCCTTTGGACGCCCAGTGAAGCCTTCATGGCGAAGCAGCCGCTGACGCATTTTATGGCTTGGTGTGCCGAACGGGTTGGCAGGCGCTTTGCCGATTATGATGAGTTCTATCGCTGGTCCATCGACGATCGTGCCTCTTTCTGGTCTCACCTGTGGGACTACTGCGCTGTCCTCGGAGACAAGGGCGACGTGGCGCTTTCGAGTGGCGACCGAATGCTGGAAGCACGCTTCTTCCCCGAAGCCCGGCTGAACTTCGCCGAAAACCTTCTCGCCCATGCGAGGGAAGGCGACGCGCTGATCTTCAGAGGCGAAAACAAGGTTTCTGCCCGATGGTCCTGGTCGCGTCTGACGGCAACTGTCTCGCGCCTGCAGCAGGCGCTTTCGGCCATGGGCATCGGTGAAGGTGATCGCGTTGCAGCGATGATGCCGAATATGCCGGAGACTGTCGCGCTCATGCTGGCCGTCACCTCGCTCGGGGCGATCTGGTCGTCCTGCTCGCCCGACTTCGGCAATCAGGGCGTGCTCGACCGCTTCGGCCAGATCGAGCCAAAGCTTTTCATCGCTTGTGACGGCTATTGGTACAACGGCAAGCGCCAGGACGTGGCCGACAAGATCGTCGCTGTCGCCGGCAAGCTTAATGTGCCTGTGCTCATCGTCCCCTATGCGGGCGACACCCCCGCCCTGCTTGAGCGCCTGCCGGATGGCAAAAGCTTCGATCAGTTCATCGCTGCGTTCTCTGTGAAAGAGATCGAGTATCGACGCCTGCCCTTTTCCCACCCGATCTACATTCTCTTCTCTTCTGGTACGACAGGTGTCCCCAAATGCATCGTGCATTCTGCCGGCGGCACATTGTTGCAGCATCTCAAGGAGCACCGTTTCCATTGCGGGCTGGAGCCGGGCGAGCGGCTTTTCTACTTCACCACTTGCGGATGGATGATGTGGAACTGGCTCGTATCGGGTCTCGCCTGCGGCGCGACACTGTGCCTTTACGACGGCTCGCCCTTCTATCCCGATGGCAATATCCTTTTCGATTATGCCAGCGCTGAAAAATTCGCGATTTTCGGCACATCAGCCAAATACATCGATGCCGTCCGTAAGGGCGGTCTGGTGCCGAAGACGTCCCATGATCTTTCAAGCCTGCGGCTGATGACGTCGACCGGCTCGCCGCTGTCTCCTGAAGGCTTCTCCTTCGTCTATGAGGGGATCAAGGACGACATCCAGTTGGCATCCATCTCCGGCGGCACCGACATTGTCTCGTGCTTCGTGCTCGGCAATCCGCTGAAGCCGGTCTGGCGTGGCGAAATCCAGGGGCCGGGCCTGGGGTTGGCCGTCGATGTGTGGGACGATGACGGCAAACCTGTGCGGGGCGAGAAGGGTGAACTTGTGTGTGCCAAGGCATTCCCTTCCATGCCCGTCATGTTCTGGAACGATCCCGACGGATCCAAATATCGAGCCGCCTATTTCGATCGTTTCGACAATACCTGGTGCCATGGTGATTTCGCCGAATGGACAGAGCATGACGGCATCATCATCCACGGACGGTCCGATGCGACCTTGAACCCCGGCGGTGTACGGATCGGTACGGCCGAGATCTACAACCAGGTCGAACAACTGGATGAAGTGGTCGAGGCTTTGTGCATCGGACAGGACTGGGAAGATGATGTCCGTGTCATCCTCTTCGTGCGCCTTGCGCCGGATGTGTCCCTGACGGATGATCTCGACAAGAAGATAAAGACCAAGATCCGCACCGGCGCATCACCGCGCCATGTGCCTGCCAAGATCATCCAGGTCACCGACATTCCCCGGACCAAGTCCGGAAAGATTGTCGAGCTTGCAGTTCGCGAGGTGGTCCATGGCAGGCCGGTCAAGAACAAGGAGGCCTTGGCAAATCCGGAGGCGCTTTCCCTCTATGCTGACTTGGCCGAGCTCCGCTCCTGACGAAAAAGTGTCCCGAAAGGCTGCGTTTTCCGGACAATACCTCAAATGTTGGGTAGCTGGGGGCGACTTGCGGTAAGGTTCTCTTAACTGGCATTCGGCAAGACTATGCCCAACTTGGAGATGTGCGATCAGCCGTGGTGAGCCTTCAGAATAGGGCCTGCAACAAGCGACGGTCGCCTCATGACTCCGGTTCGACAGCATTGAACTAAGGGCGGCTTCGGCCGCCCATTTTTTTGTTCGGATGTTATCTTCAGCGTTTTTCGTCGAGTGATCGCGACACGAGGATCACCGGGATCAGACCCGCCGCAATGATGATGATCGCCGCGACGGAAGCATCCTGCGCCATGCCGCGCGAGGCATCTTCATAAACCAGTGTCGCAAGCGTGTTGAAGTTGAACGGGCGCAGCAAAATCGTTGCGGAAAGCTCTTTCAGCGTTTCGATGAACACCAGCAATGCGGCTGTCAGGACCGCAGGCTTCAGATTGGGCAGCAAGACCTGCCGCAGTGTCTGAAGGCCGGAGCGTCCAAGCGTTCGTGCCGCCATATCCAGATGCGGCGAGAGCTTCTGGAAGCCGGCATCAACGGTGCCTTCCGCCATGGTGAGAAAACGGACCGTATAGGCATAAACGATGGCAAAGCCGGTGCCGGACAAGAGCAAACCTGTCGAAACACCGAGATTGGCGCGGAGCCAGCCATCCAGAGCATTGTCAAAGCTGGCGAGCGGGATCAGCACGCCGATCCCCAGGACCGTGCCGGGAATGCCGTAACCGAGAGAAGCCAGCCGTCCGGCGCCTTTGGCAAGCCGAGAACGATCTGCCCGGGCGGCATAGGAAAGGACAAAGGCAAGAAAGACGGTGATCAGCGCGGCGGCCGATGACACGACCGTCGAATTCCAAAGTGCATCGAGCAGACGTGGCTCCAGGAAGTCTTCCATGCGACGCAGAGCAAAACCTCCGAGCACGAAGACGGGAACCACAAAACCGACAAGGATCGGCACGAGGCAGAAGGTCGTCGCGAGCCAGGCTTTCAGCCCCTTGAGCTGGAGGCGAATGGCGTCGGGGACTATCGCTGTGGTCTTATGGCTGGTGAAACGCTGCTGCCGACGCGCCATCCGTTCGACGATCAGGAGACCCGCCACGATCACCAGCATGACGCAGGCGATCTGGGCTGCTCCGGCCAGGCTGCCGCGATTGAGCCAGGTGTCGTAGACCGAGAAGGTCAAAGTCTGAACGCCGAGGTATTCGACGGCGCCGATATCGTTCAGCGTTTCCATCATGACCAGGGTCAGGCCGATCATGATGGCCGGGCGTGCCATTGGAACCTGTATGCGGGCAAAGACCCTGAATGGGCTTGAGCCCAGTGTTCGGGCCACATCGGCTGCTGCGCGCCCCTGCATCAGGAACATCGAGCGGCAGGCAAGGTACACATAAGGATAGAGCACCGCTGACATGACCAAAACAGCGCCGGCGAGCGACTTTACATCGAAAAAGTCGTAATCCCGCGCTGTGGTGAACCCGAACAATGCTCGGTAGGCCGTTTGCACGGGGCCTGTAAAATCGAGAAACTCCCCAAAGGCATAAGCCGCTAGATAAGACGGGATGGCCAGCGGCAGCACCAGCGCCGGTGACAGGAACCGGCGGAGCGGAAAGTCGCAAGCCGCAACCAGCCAGGCCGTGCCAATCCCGATGATGGCGGTCGCCAGACCGGTAAAAAACAGCAGCCAAACAGTCCGCACGCCAGCGCGTGGAAGCACATTGGTGACCAAATGCTGCCAGTTTTCGGGCTCAGCCGAGAAACCGATCACGAAGATCGCGGCAATCGGCATGAAGACGATCGCGCCTGCAACAAGGGCTGCAAACGTGGCGGATCCCATACGTCGGGGGGCATGGGTGCCCTTGGCTTGGACAGATTGGGCAGTGCCCGTGCGCGGCAATGTGGACAAGCGGTCGGCCCTTGCGAAAGCGGGAATGGCTTTCCTCTAACCGAAAGCGGCGGCAATGAAAACCGGCGCGACTGTCGCGGCTCCGCTTAGCGGCGTAACTGCGCCAGGCTTTCGCCGATCAACCTTACGCCAAGCGCCCCGATGACGGCTCCGGCCAGCCGGTCGACCCAGACTTTCGCCCCCAGATAGGCCTTCTGCGACCGAGACGCCGAAAAGGCGATCGCCACGACGGAATACCAACCGGCCTCGATGAGAAAGATCACTGGAGGCAGCGCAAGCATGACCGCAAGCGGCGGGTTCTGTGGCATCAGGGCGGCAAAGATGCTGGCATAAACCACGGCCGTCTTCGGATTGCTCACTTGCATCACGAAGCCGAGAACCAGGGCACGCGGAGCAGACAGCATGCTCCTGCCATCCGGCAAGCTCACCGAAATCGGCTCGCGGGCGCCGCGCCAGATCATCAGGCCGAGATGAATGAGGTAAAGCCCGCCGGCAATTTTAAGAACCAGATAGCGCCATTCCACCCGTTCGAGCAGGGCAACGAGACCGGCCAAAGCCAGAACGGCGAATAGGGCTCCGCCAAGCCCCATCCCGACCGCTGCCGAAAGGCCGTGCAGCCGCGTATTGGCTATGGAAATGCGCGACACCAGCACGAAGCTCGGCCCCGGGCTCATCGCGCCGATCGCGATGGCCACTGCAATGCTAAGGAGAACACCGAATGTTGTCATGCCGTTCTCCGCTTCGTCGTTGTTGCTGCGAGACCTCAGTCGGCCAACACCCTGGGCGACGGAAAGGTGACCTCGACCAGCGTACCCTCGTTGGGCGTCGATGAGATCGCAAACTGCGCCCGGTTGGCATCCACCATCGCCTTGGTCAGCGGCAGGCCAAGGCCGGTGCCGTCGCCGCGATTGCGCGGCGTGCCGGTCGAGACCTGGCGGAAAGGCTTCATCGCCTGTTCGAGTTCGCTGCGCGACATGCCGATCCCGGTATCGCGGATCCGAAGCACCACGCTGCCGTTGGCCTCATAGGCGGTCGAGACGATGATCTGCCCGCCGGACGGTGTGAAGCGGATGGCGTTGGCGAGAATATTGAGCACGATCTGCTTGATTGAGCGACCATCGGCAACGACATTCGGCACCGCCTGCGACAGGGCCGTGCGGATGATGACCCGCTGCCCGTTCGCCTGCGGCTGCACGATCGAGACCGCAGCCTGGACCATCTCGTTCAAGCCCACGGAGGAGAAGTCGAGCTCCATTTCGCCGGCCTCGATCTTGGAGATGTCGAGGAGGTCGTTGACGATGTCGAGCACGTGCCGGCCGGACCGCACGATGTCATGGGCATATTCGCCGTAGCGCGGATGACCGACGGGACCGAAATGCTCGTTTGCCATCATGTCGGCAAAACCGATGATCGCATTGAGCGGCGTGCGGATCTCATGGCTGACGCGGGCGAGAAAGTCCGTCTTGTGGGCATTGGCGGTTTCAGCGGCTCGCTTGGCGTTACGCAGCTCCTCTTCCGTCCGCTTCCACTGGGTGATGTCGCGGATCACGGCGCAGTAGCCGTTTGAGGAGTTCAGTCTGCCGATGGTCATGAACAGTGGCAGGAAACCGCCGGATGCTTCGCGGCCGATCACCTCGCGGCCATCATTCAAGACACTGGCCACGCCATGACCCGAGAGCCCGTTGAGATAGTCGAGGATCGACTTCTGGCTCTCATGGGCAAACAGCATGACGAAGGGTTTGCCGCGAGTCTCCATATCGTCGAAGTTGAACAGCGCACTGGCCGCCCTGTTCATCGAACGGATATCTCCGTCGGAATCAAGGATCACCACACCGTCGGTCGCCGTCTCAAGAATCGAGCGCAGCTCATCGACTTCCACCTTCAGGCGGGAGAGCTCACCGGCCTGAGCTGGGGTTGCCATGGGTGCAACCAATGCCGGCGCAACGACGTTCTGGGTGGCGGGCACGTCCGGGGTCGCCGCTTGCTCCGGCTGGGCGATGAGCGCGAGCATCAGAGCACTGGTGTCATCGAAGCGCACCGATTGAAGCCGCGCGGTCACTGGCACCAGTCGGTCGTCTGCACAAAGTGCCATCATCTGGCCGGCCTCATCACCCGGTTCCTGCAGATCACGCCGCTGTATGAGCGTATCCAGGCCACCGGCTTCGTCCAGTTCGGTCAAGGATTTGTAGCCCGTCAGGCTGAAGAATTCCGGGTTGGCATGGATCAGCCGGTCGCCGACATGCACCAGCAGCGCGACGGGCATCAAATCGACGATATCTGCTGTCAGGCTGCGCTCGCGTTTGACCGGGGAGCGCTCGCTCTGCGGTTCCCGATGATTTGCCTCTGTTGCAGGTGTAGCAACGGGCGATTCGGGTTCGGCCGACCCTGTCAAACCTGTCGAGGGTTCGGACGCCTTTTGGCTGTCAGCTGTCTGTTCCGACCGAAGAGCCGGAGGTTCGGACGGTGCCAGTGACTGTTCGACCTTGGCGCGCAGGCTCAGCGGATCGAGCTTACGCGCGATTTCCTGAAAGGCTGCCTGTTCACCCGGTGTGAGACTGTCGCGTTGCCGCGCGCGATGATCCTGCAGCTGGACGACCTTGTCCGGCAGATTCGGCTTTCGCGGCTCCATGATCCGGAGCACCGGCGGCTCATAGCTGACCGGTCTGGCGGCCGGCTCGTCCTGCGACGCCTCGGGCTCGTCGACCATGATGTCGGTTTGCTCGTCCTCTCCATCGATAAGAGCGTCGAGCGTGTCCTCACCGGTCTCGGCGATCTGGTCCTCAATGAAGTCCTCTGGCGGATGGCTTTCGCCTTCGCTGAGCTCAGTCAGGAACTCATCCAGTTCCCCGGCCCGGTCCCCATCGACTGGCATCGTGTCGTCCAGAACGGTTTCGGCCGCAGGCTCTGCCCGCACGAAAGTCATCCCGATGGCGTCCGGGTCCTCCTGTGCGTCGGCCACACGCACGATCCCGAAACCGCGGAAGCCGTCGAATTCGCGGTTGCGGGTATAGGTCGGCAGCGCTGCGAGATCGACGGGCACGACCAGACTGGTGCCCTCGACCGGCCAATAGATTGTCTTGCCAGACCAGGTATCGCGCTTCTTCAGAAGTTCGACGATCTTGCCTTCCGGATCGAGATTGAAGAGCGCCGCGAGATCGGAAAAGGCGACCCCCTGAATGTCTGCCGCGCGTGGCCCGACGGCCTGGGCAAACTCTGAAGATACTTCGTTGAAGCGCCCCTCCGCATCAATCTTCCAGACGAAGCGCGTAGCACGCCGATCCTGGCGGAAGGTAAAGCTGTCACCGTCTGGGCCCCCGTTCGCTGCAGCAGTTGCAGCGGAGGTCGGTTCAGTGTTGACGTTCAGGGAAGCCGCAAGCAGCGGCCGATCAACCGTCTCTATCGCATGTGATGGCTCTTCAGCCGGCGTGTCCGCAGCGATGTCGGCAGCTGTCTCTGTCTCATCGAAAACAGTCTCCACAGCTTCCGCCGCGGGCTCGTCAACCGCGCTGGTGTCGTCCCGCTCATCAAGCGCATCGGTTTCGGGCTCTATCTCTTCAATATCACCGATCGCCGCAATCACGCTCTCGAAAGGGGCGGCAGGGGCGGAGATATCCGGTGAAACCAGCTCGTCGCTCTCGGCAGGGGCTGACCCTGTTTCTTGCGATTGAACCTCGACGGTCTCGGTCTCAGCATCGGCTCCCGGATCGGCAGACAGCTCGACATCCATCTCTGGTTCGTCGCCCGGCGTGTCATCAGCGGGGCTCTGCTCGGTCTCGACTGTCTCGATCACCTCTGACTTCGAGAAATCGTCGCTCGGATCCATCTGGCCGAGGATTGTCTCGACCGCAAACAAGAGATGCAAGGCCGGCATATCGGCGATCTTGCCGATGGCGGCGGGCAGATAGCCTCGGCCTGTCGGGATTGGCCGCTTGACCAGCCGATCTGCATCCGCCTCCACCAGATTGATGAGCATGCGCGCCGTCTGTGCCGTCATTCCAAGGCTGGCGAAGCCCTCGGAATGCGCAACTAGTCCACCGTCGCCATCGAGAACGGCCATATGCGTATCAGGGTCATCAAAGCCACTCATCAGTTCGAGTGCCAGCTGGCGACTGTCACCCGAGTCCCGCTTCAGGGCAGGGATGGCGAGCAGGATCACCGGCTCGCCCTTCTTGATCTCGACCAATTCCGCCGTTGCCGTCACCGCGAGCTTCTGGAAGCCCGATGTGACGCGCAGCATCAGGCTGCGGCTGTCTCCCATCGAGGCGAGTTGACGGGCAACACTCTCGATCTGCCGAAAGGTGATGTCTGAGCGGTTCGGACCTTCTTCCAGAAAGTCATAGATCGATGTCGAACCGAAGAAACGCGCGCCGGCGCCATTGCACCACAGAACCCGTGCCAACGCCGGCGCAAACAGTACGAGCGCCTCACCCCGCGCAAGGCGCGGTCGGATGAGGTCGTGCACGGCGACGTCGATGAATGGGTATTGAGCGGGCATCTTCGGACCTGTCGCTTCATGGCCTGCGAGTAAATTAACAGATTTTTAATAGCTAGGCAGTGCCTTCGGGTCCAGAAAGTCGGGGGCCTTTCGGTCGGTAAGGTTAATCCGGCAGGATTATCAACATGCAGAAAATCTAATTGTGCAGCGCACAATCATATTGCAATGCACAATGAGTGATGCTATATAGGGTTCATGAATGAAACAACGGGATCACCGAGGTCCCCCGACAAGAGGAAATGCGTCATGAACACCAAGGATATCTTCTCTTTCTCCTCCTTCGATCCCTCGAAGATGCAGGAAAGCTTCCGTGACTTCGCCGAAAAGGGCGCAGCCCAGTCCAAGGAAGCCTATGCCAAGATGAAGTCTGCCACGGAAGAAGCCACGAAGACCGTGGAAGCCACCGTCCAGACCGCCCAGGCCGGCACCGTTGAACTCGGCCTCAAGGCCATCGACGCCATGCGCACCAATGCCGATCTCTCGCTCTCCCACATGGAAGCGCTTCTCGGCGTGAAGTCCATGGCTGAGTTCGTCGAGCTGCAGACCGCCTTCATCCGCAAGCAGGCTGAAGTGACAATCGAACAGGCCAAGGCGATCCAGGAAACCGCCAAGAAGGTTGCCGAAACCGTGACCAAGCCGGGCAAGGAAGCTGCCGAGAAGGTCATGTCCTCGCTCAAGGTCGCCTGATCCTTCAGGCTTGAGACAAGATCCTCCCAAGGATGAAGGGCTGGGCCTCGTGCCCGGCCCTTTCTATGACAAACCATTTCATAAGCTCGCAGAAAAGGGCTTGAAAAAAAATCCGTCTGCTCGTATGTGACCCCTCGACGGCGTCAACGACGCGGTCATGTGCGGTTGTAGCTCAGTTGGTTAGAGCGCAGGTTTGTGGCACCTGAGGTCGGAGGTTCGAGACCCCCCAACCGTACCATTTTCCACACGAATGCTTTTGAGTTTGGCATGTTGGCAGCGTCATCTGCTCTACAGGCTTCTCTGCAATCTTGATCTGTAAAATTTTACTGATTGTGTTGACCCGAATGAAAGGGTTTCCGCAACTTCGTGTTTCCCGTGTCTCGGTTTGATGCTCTGCTCGAACCCTTGATGACGGAGATCTCATGGAGCGGCGAACCGGCATACGCATCCCTTGCCACATAAGGGCTTTGGTGCTCAGCTTCGGATGCCAATTCCGGGGACGGATTGCGGACTTTAGCAGTCATGGCTTGAGACTTCAGCTTTCAGACGGCTTGGCGCTTGCCGACCGGGATGCCTTTGTGCTGTCTTGCGAGATCTTCGGCGTGGTGCATGGCGAGGTCATTTGGCGACACGGCGAGACGATTGGCGCACGGATCTGCAACTGGCGAAGCGCAGCCGCCTACCGCCGGATTCAGCCACACATTCCGTCGCCGCTGTACAGCTGAGGACCCGTATTTCAGGGATTGCACAGCGGGCAATAGGCCGGATCCGCTTGGTTGCCCGGGGCTCGCTCCCGCTTTTCTTCCCCATCGCAGGAAACGCATGCATAGACATCAAATCGTGGCAGGGAGGTCGGGCTGCCGCACAGGCTGCAGGGCAGGCCTCGCTCGGTTCGAACCTGTCCCCAGCCGGGATGTCTGCAATGCGGACAAGGGGTGGAAAGGCGTGCGGCGAGCTGCCCGCCAAGCCTGCCGATCACCTCCATGCGACGCGGGTTCATGAAGGCGCGCATGTCCGTTTCGATATGCGCCTTACGCTCCGCCGAGCGCTCTACCGCCACCGAGATCGCGGCTTCCAGATCGCTCTGGGCACGGATGCCCTTCGCCACCGGCTCGTTCAGCCGTCCGGCAGGCGCGACGATCACCCCTTGTGCCGGAAAGCCGATGCGCTCGAGAAATTCGGCAACCTCCGTCGTCGATGATACCTGGCAGTGAGCGAAGACGGGTTCCTCGTCGATAACAATCTCGACGATCTCAAATCCCTGTTCGCGATCGACGAAAAGCAGCATTTCCCGCCCGGCGGCGATGAAGGGAACGGTCGGGTGAGGACCGTAGGACCCTTCACTGGCAAGAGCGGCAGGAAGCCCGGTCGCCTCCATCGCGGCCTCCGCTTTCGCCCTCGCTGCGTCCAGCATCGTGCCGGCCCTTGGGCGATCGCGGGTGAAGGTGCCGAATTGGTCGGTATCGAGCCCAACAGGCAGGACAAGCTCCAGGCCCAGAGCGGCAAAGGCCGGCCTCAGGGACTGCTCCTTGCCGTGCATGGTCGCCATCGCCACCCGCTGTGGCAGGACCACCTCTGACCTTTTGCTGTTGTCCTGCATCTCAAATCCCGAAGCGACTGCGTATTGCCCTGATGCCGCAGCAAAGCCAGTTTGAAAAATTCATTGTTCGGCGAGAACCGTTCCATTTTCTGAAACAGTTGCCGAGACGAGGAACCCCGCCATGCTGCCATGGCGGGGTTCACAATGCTGCTCTGCGGCAGGCCGTCAGACGCGCGTCACTTCCTTCACCCAGCCATGGGTATCGGGGACGGAACCGCGCTGGATGCCGGTCAGCTGGTTGCGCAGCTTTTCGGTTTCGATGCCGGTGCCGGCATTGCCGATGACGAATTCGCCCCCCGGATGGCGCACCGTGCCGATGGCGGCAACGACGGCAGCCGTGCCGCAGGCAAAGGCCTCGCGCAGTCTGCCGCTGCGGGCATCCGCCATCCATTCATCGAACGAGTACGGGCGCTCGATGACCTTCAACCCGTTGTCATTGGCAAGCTTGATGATCGAGTTGCGGGTGATGCCCGGCAGGATCGTGCCCGAAAGCGGCGGTGTGACGACCGTGTTGTCATCCATGACGAAGAAGACGTTCATGCCGCCGAGTTCTTCGATCCACTTGTGCTCGGCGGCATCTAGGAAAACGACCTGGTCGCAGCCGCGGCTCGACGCTTCCTTCTGGGCGAGAAGGCTGGCCGCATAATTGCCGCCGCACTTGGCGGCACCCGTGCCGCCAGGGGCCGCGCGCGTGTAGTGCTCGCTGACCCAAAGCGTGACCGGCTTGCTGCCGCCCTTGAAATAGGGACCGACAGGCGAGGCGATGACGCAGAACACGTATTCGCGCGAGGGACGAACGCCGAGGAAGGCCTCGCTGGCGAACATGAAGGGACGCAGATAAAGGCTGCCTTCGCCTTCCGGAACCCACTTGGCGTCGATCTTGACCAGTTCCTCGACGGCTTTCAGGAAAAGCTCTTCCGGCACTTCCGGCATCGCCATGCGCTCGGCCGACTTGTTGAAGCGGCGGGCATTCTCTTCCGGACGGAACAGCGTGATGCGGCCGTCGGCCCCCTTGTAGGCCTTCATGCCTTCGAAGATTTCCTGAGCATAATGCAGCACGCTTGCGGCCGGATCGACCTGGAACGGCTTGCGGGCGGAAACCTCCGGGCTGTGCCAGCCCTTGTCGACATGCCAGTGCACCACCGCCATATGGTCGGTGAACAGCGTTCCGAAGCCCAGGTTTTCGAAGGCCTTCAGCCGCTCGGCTTCCGGCATGGGCGAGGCATTCGGAACGATCTGGAAGTCGAGGAGTGCGGGATTCGTGGTCATGGAGAGCCTATGCCTGAACTGTTCACGGTTGCGCGGGCCGCGCCGCTGTGTGCGGTCGCGGGCGGTGCCGTCGTTTGTGCGGTTTGATCCGGATTTGTCAACAGAAACCATGCTATCGCGATGCAGCAAAACGCCTGTATCGCAGGGCCGGCAGCTGTTTTATGCCGACACGAGCTGAAACAGGAACCAGAACCCGGCCAGCGAAATGGCAGCACCCATCGCCTGCACCAGCCGCCCGCCGCCGATCGGCTTCAGCGCCGCACCGATCGCAATGCCGATCACATGGATGACACCGGTCGAGACGACGAAGCCGACGGTGAAGGCCGCCGGGTCGCTGGCGCGGGGCGCAAGGACCCCATGTGGATAGCCGTGCATCAGGGCGAAGGCGGCAATCAGCACCAGCGCCACCCATTCCGGCGCCTTCCAGGCCGCAGCGATGGCGCCCCCGAGGACGATGACCGAGAGCGCAATTCCGTATTCGATCGGCTGGTCCGGCAGAATGCCGGTCATGCCGATGATCCCGCCCACGCACATGATCATCGGGAAGGTGGCCGGCAGCGTCCAGACCGAGCGCCCACCCATTTGCGCGCCCCAGAGCCCGACCGCCAGCATGGCGAGCAGATGGTCGAAACCGGCGAGCGGATGGCCGAAGCCCGAGCCGAAGCCGCCGAGCGGCCCGTCCATCACATGGGCACTGGCCGGCAGGGCGGAGAGAAAGGCGAGCAGGGCGGCAGGAAGCCCGAGGCGAACGAGAGGCTGGCGCATGAGAATATCCATTGGTGATGCGATCGCCTCAGTCTATCGCGGGCGACGTCAGCAGAAAAGCGTTACAACAGATCCGCTGGGTCAGCCGAAGATCACCCGGTCCTGCTCGACGGCATCCTGCAGGAACTGCACCACCGCTCGCACCCGCACCAGTTCACGCGCGCTCTCATGAAACGTTGTCCAGTAGGCCCGCCGGATCGTGATCTCGGGAAGCACGCGAACCAGGCTTTTGTGCTGCCGCGCGATGTAGCTGTGCAGGATGCCGATCCCCGCACCCGCCAGCACCGCTTCCGTCTGGCCAATGGCGGATGAGATCTCGAAGCCCGCATTCCAGTCGCGCATCACCTCGCCGGTAAAGTTCAGCGACGGCGTGAAGATCAGGTCCTCGACATAGCCGATCCGGCGATGGGCCTTGAGCTCCTCCGGGGTCGCCGGCAGGCCGTTCGCTTCGACATAACCCTTCGAAGCATAAAGCCCGAGCGTATAATCGACGAGCTTCGACGAAACGAGCCGTCCCTGATCCGGCCGCTCCAGGGTCACGGCAATATCCGCCTCGCGCTGAGACAGTGAAAACGATCGCGGGACCGGCACCAGCTGGATCTTCAGTTCCGGATGCCGCTCGATGAGCGCGCCGAGCCGCGAGGCCAGAAAGAACACACCGAAACCATCCGGCGCCCCAATTCGCACAGTGCCCGCCACCTGCGTATCCGTACGCCCAAGCCGCGCCTGCACCTCCAGCATCTCGGTTTCCATCCGCTCGGCAGAGCCAAGAAACGCCTCGCCCTCGGCGGTCAGTTCACAGCCGTTAGTGCGTCGAATGAAGAGTCGTGTCTTAAGGGCCGTCTCCAAGGCCGTTAGCCGTCGGGACAAGGTGGCATGGTTCAGGCCCAGACGTCTGGAGGCGGCTAGAATCTGCCCAGTCCGGGCCACGGCGAGAAAGATGCGAACGTCATCCCAGTTCATGGCATATGCCTCTGAACTCTGAATGCGCGTTACCCCCCTCTGGCCTGCCGGCCATCTCCCCCTCAAGGGGGGAGATCGGCGCGACGCCGAGGTCTGCATCGCCTCGAGCGTTGCGGCGAGGCCGTGCAGGGCTGAAGGCCGACTTGATCAGATTCTGAAGGCTGAAACAGGGCGTGAGGCCAACGCAATCCGATCTCCCCCCTTGAGGGGGAGATGCCCGGCAGGGCAGAGGGGGGTACCACACCTCAGATCGTTGCAAGTCATCACCAGAACATCAATCTACGCACAACAGATGCGTAAATCATCGCGTTGATTTGTGCAAATCAAAGCGCATACTGCCTCCACAACAATCCAGGAGGAAACCCATGTATCAGGTTGGTCATTTCATCGGCGGCAAGCATGTCGCCGGCACCTCGGGCCGCAAGCAGGCCATCTTCAATCCGGCCACCGGCGAAGTGCAGGGCGAGGTTTCGCTCGCCAGCGCTGAGGAATTGAACGCCGCCGTCGAGAACGCAAAGTCGGCTCAGGCCAAGTGGGCCGCCATGAACCCGCAGCGCCGCGCCCGCGTCTTCATGAAGTTCGTCCAGCTCCTGAACGACAACATGGACAGCCTCGCCGAGACGCTGTCGCGCGAACACGGCAAGACCATCGAAGACGCCAAGGGCGATATCGTCCGTGGTCTGGAAGTCTGCGAATTCGTCATCGGCATTCCGCATCTGTCGAAGAGCGAATTCACCGAAGGGGCCGGCCCGAACATCGACATGTATTCGATCCGCCAGCCGGTCGGCATCGGCGCTGGCATCACGCCGTTCAACTTCCCGGCCATGATCCCGATGTGGATGTTTGCCCCGGCGATCGCCTGTGGCAACGCCTTCATCCTGAAGCCCTCCGAGCGTGACCCGTCTGTTCCGATCCGCCTCGCCGAACTGATGATCGAGGCAGGCCTGCCAGCCGGCATCCTCAACGTCGTCAACGGCGACAAGTCTGCCGTCGATGGCATCCTGACGCATCCTGATATCTCGGCCGTCTCCTTCGTCGGCTCGACCCCGATCGCCCGTTACGTCTATGGAACGGCTGCCATGAACGGCAAGCGCGCCCAGTGCTTCGGCGGCGCCAAGAACCACATGATCATCATGCCGGATGCCGACCTCGACCAGGCTGCGCAAGCGCTGATGGGTGCCGGTTACGGCTCTGCCGGCGAGCGCTGCATGGCGATCTCGGTTGCCGTTCCGGTCGGCGAGGAAACCGCCAACCGCCTGATCGAGAAGCTGACCCCGATGGTGGAAAGCTTGCGCATCGGCCCCTATACCGATGACAAGGCCGACATGGGCCCCGTCGTCACCAAGGAAGCCCAGGCCCGCATCAAGTCGCTGATCGACAGCGGCGTTGCAGCCGGCGCCAAGCTCGTGGTCGATGGCCGCGACTTCAAGCTCCAGGGCTACGAGAACGGCTATTTCGTCGGCGGTTGCCTCTTCGATCACGTCACGCCGGACATGGACATCTACAAGACCGAAATCTTCGGTCCGGTCCTCTCGGTCGTGCGCGCCAAGAACTACGAGGAAGCCCTCGAGCTGCCGATGAAGCACGAATACGGCAATGGCGTTGCGATCTACACCCGCGACGGTGATGCCGCCCGCGACTTCGCAAGCCGCATCAACATCGGCATGGTCGGCATCAACGTGCCGATCCCGGTTCCGCTCGCCTACCACTCCTTCGGTGGCTGGAAGTCCTCGTCCTTCGGCGACTTGAACCAGCACGGCACCGATTCGATCAAGTTCTGGACCCGCACCAAGACGGTCACCAGCCGTTGGCCGTCCGGCATCAAGGACGGTGCCGAGTTCGTCATGCCGACGATGAAGTGATGCCGGACGATTGCCTGTTTCGACGTCCTCGCGGCACTTCGTTTGCTGCGGGCGTCGGGCGGGCATCAAGGACGGTGCTGAATTCGTGATGCCGACCATGAAGTAAGCGAACCACCCGTTCTATCACTTTCGCGCCACCCCCTCGAAAGAGGGGGTGGCGTTCTCTTGTCAGCCGCAACCCGGATGCTAGCTTCCCCCGTCGGGGAGGGCTCAAGATGCCGAAGAAGAAACTGCATACAGGTGGCTGTCTTTGCGGGGCGATCCGCTTCGAGGCCGATGCGCCGGCCGCCAAACCACACACCTGTTCCTGCAAGATGTGCCAGCGCCATACGGGAAGCCTCACGGCAACCTGGGTGGAGTTCCCACGCGAAGCTGTCCGCTGGGTCGGCCCCGGCGGTCTTCCGACCACCTGGCGCTCTTCGGATTTCTCCTCCCGCGCCTTCTGTCCGACCTGCGGCTCCTCGCTCGGCGCGATTGACGATCAGCCGACCGTGGCTCTCCTGCTCGGCGCCTTCGATCGCACCAGCGCCGCAGACCTCAAGCCCACCTACCATTCCTACAAGGGCGGACGGCCCAAATGGTGGTGCATCGAGATCCGTGAGGCCTGACACTCTGTTCCAGAGTGTCCAAGCGCACTTGAGTGCATGACGCTCTCGTGATCAATGTCAGGTGTGACGCGGGGGATAGCGTCACGCGAAGTGATTTCATGAGGGACATTTTTCATGCAGCAGGCAGTTTTCGGCCGGGTGGACGCTTTGCGTCGTGGCGAGTTCCGCGGCAGCGCCGGCGAGTATTTCGGCATCTGGATCGTCAACATCCTCCTGACCATCGTCACGCTCGGCATCTATTCGGCCTGGGCCAAGGTCCGCCGCAACCGCTATTTCTACGGCAATTCCTTCGTCGATGGTCACTCCTTCGACTACCACGCCAAGGGCCTGCAGATCTTTATCGGTCGCGCGATCGTCTTCGGCTACATCATCGCCTACAACGTGCTTCTGACCTTCAGCCCGATCGCCGGCGGCATTCTGGCGCTGCTGATGCTGTTCCTGCTCCCGTGGATCGTCATGCGCAGCCTGCGCTTCAACGCACGCGTGACGAGCTACCGCAACATCCGCTTCGACTTTGTCGGAAAAACCTGGGGCGCCTTCGTCGCAATCATCTTTGGTGGCCTTGTTGCCTTCTTCTCGCTGGGGCTCCTGGCTCCTTTCGCCAGCCGTTGGCTCCATCGCTACATCTTCAACAACCTGCGTTACGGCGACCGCGCCTTCGAGACCGATCCAAAGATCGGCGCGCTCTACCGCGTCTGGCTACCTGCCTTTCTCCTGATGCTGGTGGGCGGCGCAATCGGCGCTGTGATCGGCATCTTTGCTTTTTATGGCGCGGAGGGCGTCCAGGATCCCTCTGCCGACCCGGAGATGCTGGTGGTGGCGGCCATCTATGCGGCCCTCATCCCAATCCTCGTCTTATGGGGTGTCGCCGCCATCTTCTATCGCATCGGCGTTCGCAACGTCGTGATGAACGCTGCCCGCTTTGATGGGCGTCACAGCCTGTTCTCGGATCTCGGTCGTCTGCGTTATCTCTGGATCGTCATCTCCAACCTGGTCGTCACCATCCTGACGCTTAGCCTGATGCGCCCCTGGGCGGCTGTGCGCGAGCACCGCTATGTGATCGAGCATTCCGGCATCGTTGTCGATGGCGAGCTCGACGATGTGGTATCCTCGATGCAGGCATCGGGTTCGGCCCTGACGGCCGAATATCTTGATCTCGAAGGGTTCGACTTTGGCTTCTGACGACAAGCGCATCGCCTCCGGTCGCTGGTATCCGCCCGGCTCCAGCCGGGCGGAGCCCGCAGACCTTCGGGGTGAAGGGAAAACGCTCTACGTGCGGCTCGCCGCTGGCGGGGACCCGGTGTCGATCAGCGACCTGGCCCGGACTGAAGTGTCAGCGCGCATCGGGCGGGTGCCGCGTCGCATCACCTTCGCTGATGGCTCGCTGTTCGAGACCGAAGACAACGATGCCATTGATGGATGGTTGAAGCGGCATGGCAGACGCGGTTTTGTCCACGAGCTGGAGCGTTTCCATCCACGCCTGCTCGCCGTGGTCCTTGCCGTCTTCCTGTTCGCCGGATTGATCTATCGCTTCGCCTTGCCCGCCCTTGTCGAAGTCGCAGTCTTGGTGACGCCACCGGCGGTCACGCAGTGGATGTCCAGCGGTACGCTCCTCTCGCTAGATCAGGCAGTCTTTACGGAAACCCGGCTGCCCGCCACGCGGCAGGCGGAAATCCTCAACGCATTCAACGAGGTCGCGGCATTCTCCTCGCGCGGTGTGGCCGGCTACAATCTGAACTTCCGTGGAGGCGGCCCGATTGGCCCCAATGCTTTCGCCTTGCCGGACGGGACGCTCGTCATCACCGACGAACTCATCGAGCTGGCTGAAGACGACATGGACATGATCGTCGGAGTCCTCGCCCATGAGATCGGCCATGTGGAGGAAGAGCACTCGCTGCGTCAGCTCTACCGCGCAGCCGGCATGGCCGGCCTTATCATGCTGATCGCCGGAGATGTCGGTGCTGCCGGCGAAGACATTTTGACCAATGGTGCGGCTCTCATGTCGCTCTCCCATTCGCGTGACGCCGAGAATGAGGCCGATCGTATCTCGGTCGAGTTGATGGCTAAGGCGGGGCGCGATCCCCGTGCTATCGGCCGCTTCTTTGCGAGGCTCGAAGAAAAGCTTGGCTTGGACGGAGATTCGTCATTTCTCTCAACCCATCCCGGTACGACGGAACGTCGCCAGGCGATCGATGATCACGCCAAAGCCATCGGTGCGGGTGGGAGCTGAACGTTTTCCGGACATTGTGGCAAGTTGGCCGGCAAGGGCCAGAATGGAAGAAGGGGCGGTCGCGGACCGCCCCTTCTACGGTTGTCATGATTGCTACCCAGGCTTACTGGGTCGGGCCTTCGTTCAGGCCAACCTTGTCCACCAGTTCCGAGGCAAGCTTGCGGTTGGCAGCGATCTCGGCGAGCGGCAGCGGATCGGCCTTGATTGCGCCAAAGCCGGCAACGACATCGGAAACCTTGGCGTTCGGTCCGACCGGATATTCGAAGACCTTCTCGGCATAGAGGGTCTGGGCTTCGTCAGACGCCAGGAATTCCATCAGCTTGACGGCATTATCCTTGTTCGGAGCGTTCTTGGCCAGTGCCATGCCGGAGATGTTGACATGCGTGCCACGGTCAGCCGCGTTCGGGAAGAGAACCTTGACGGCAGCAGCCCAATCCTTCTCTTCCGGATCCTTCTCGTTGGTCGCCATCAGGCCGAGATAATAGGTGTTCGCAAGGCCCAGATCGCATTCGCCGGCATGGATGGCCTTGGCCTGGGCGCGGTCGTTGCCATCCGGCTTCTTGACGAGGTTCTGCTTCAGGCCGGCAAGCCACTTCTCGGTGTATTCAGCGCCGTGTTCAGCGATCATCGAAGCAAAGAGGCCGATGTTATAGGCGTGCTGACCGTCACGCATGCAGATGCGGCCCTTCCACTTCGGATCAGCCAGTTCTTCATAGGTGATCGCGTCTTCCGAGACACGGTCCTTGGAGGCGTAGAGGACGCGGCCACGGGTGGTCAGGCCGAACCAGTTGCCCTCGGGATCGCGATACTGCGCGGGGATCTGCTTGTTGATGTCTTCATCATTGAGCGACTGGGTCACGCCGCCGTCCTTGGCTTCCGTCAGACGGGCAATGTCGATCGTCAGGATCACGTCGGCCGGCGAGTTGGCGCCTTCTGCAGCGATGCGCTCGACCAGGCCCTTGTCGAGGAAGAGCACATTGGTCTTGATGCCGGTCTCCTTGGTGAAGGCGTCCATCAGTGGCTGGATGAGCTTCCGGCTGGCGATAGGAGTAGATGTTGACTTCGCCTTCTGCCAGTGCCGAGCCGGCCGAAAGGGCCAGCACAGAAACTGCGCCGAGTGCGATGCTACGGATGGATGTCATGGTAGGCCTCCCTCTTGCGGATTGTTGAGGCGCATATTCATGAAATCAGATAAGCTGTCAATTGCAGTCCAGTTTAATCACCAACACGTGAGGCAGAGAACTTGAGTATTTTGGAATTGTTCAAAACTGCAAAAGGCGCTATATAAATCGCAAGAAAACAGAGGAATCGTGCATGCGTTTGACAAAGCAGACAAATTACGCCGTGCGCATGCTGATGTATTGTGCAGCAAACAATGATCAGTTGAGCCGTATTCCGGAGATCGCCAAGGCCTACGGTGTGTCCGAGCTCTTTCTGTTTAAGATCTTGCAGCCGTTGAACAAGGCCGGCTTGGTCGAGACCGTGCGTGGCCGCAATGGTGGTGTGCGTCTCGGGCGTGCTGCGGACAAGATCACCTTGTTCGATGTGGTCAAGGTGACCGAAGACAGCTTCGCCATGGCCGAGTGCTTCGAGGACGACGGCGATGTTGAATGCCCTCTGATCGACAGCTGCGGCCTGAATTCAGCGCTGCGAAAGGCATTGAATGCCTTTTTTGACGTGCTCGCCGAGTACACGATCGATGATCTGGTGAAGGCCCGTCCGCAGATCAATTTCCTGCTCGGCATCGACGACCTGCAACCGCGTCGCGTTGCCTCCGCTCCTGCGGCTTGAGTTTCGAATTGATGACAGACTGCGACCCGCCGAAAGGCGGGTTTTTCGTTGCCTTACAAGCTGCCTCTTCCCGTATTGCTTCCTTCGAGCGCTCTGCTACGCTTACGTTCACGGCACTATAAGTCTGCTTAATTAGGGCGATGCGAAACAGGCCGTCGAAGTGCAGATCTCTGGGGGGAGAGCATGTACGATTTTGTCATCATTGGTGGTGGATCGGCCGGTTCGGTTCTGGCGGCGCGGCTGAGCGAGGATCCGTCCATCACCGTCTGCCTTCTGGAAGCCGGCGGACGGGGTGACAGCATCTTTGCCCGGGTGCCGATGGCCGCTGCCGCCGTGGTGCCGGGTCATGTGAAAAGCGGCAACTGGCGCTTTGAGACCGTGCCCCAGCCAGGCCTGAACGGACGCCGTGGCTATCAGCCGCGTGGTCGCGGTCTGGGCGGGTCGAGCCTGATCAACGCCATGCTCTACGTCCGTGGTCATGCAAAGGACTACGACGAATGGGCCGCATTGGGCTGCGAGGGGTGGTCCTGGAACGATGTCCTGCCCTGGTTCAGGAAATCGGAGGACAATATCCGTGGGGCGGATGATCTGCATGGCCGTGGCGGCCCTCTCCAGGTCTGCGACCAGAACTGGATACGCCCCATCAACCAGGCCTTCCTGAAGGCCTGCGAACAAAAGGGCCATCGGCAGAACGACGATTTCAATGGCTCGACGCAGGAGGGGGCAGGCGTCTATCAGGCCACCCAGTTCTGGAACGGCCCAAAGCGTGGCGAGCGCTGCTCGGCGGCGGCCGCCTATCTCCACGACGTGATGACGCGCCGCAATCTGACCGTCGTCACCGAGGCGCATGTCTCGCGCATCATCGTCGAGCGGGGTCGGGCGGTGGGCGTGGCCTACCGCTTTGGCAAGGAAGAGCGCATCGTCCGCGCCGGTCGTGAGGTGATACTCTCGGCGGGCGCTTTGCAATCACCCCAGATCCTGATGCTCTCAGGCATCGGCCCTGCCGACCATCTGACATCCCTCGGGATTTCGGTCCTGTTGGACCGCGCCGAAGTCGGCAGCAACCTGCAGGACCATCTCGACTACACCATGATCTTCCGCTCGCCGGATACCGACATGTTTGGCCTGGGCATCACGGCAACACGCGACATCCTGCGCGCCGCAAACGAGTGGCGCACCGAGCGCATGGGCCACTTGAGATCCACCTGCGCGGAATCGGGAGCATTCCTGAAGACGGATCCATCCCTTGATCGTCCGGATATCCAGCTGCATTTCCTTGTCGCGATGGTCGATGACCACGTGCGCAAGATGCATTGGGGCCACGGCTATTCCTGCCATGTCTGCGTGCTGCGTCCGCATTCGCGCGGTACGGTTCGCCTCTCAAGCGCCGATCCCTCGGCATCCCCGCTAATCGATCCCGCCTTCCTTTCCGACCCGCGCGACGTCGAAACCCTGCGTAAGGGGGCCCGGATGATGGCCGAGATCATGGGCGCTCCCGCCCTCAACAAGTATCGCGGTGCGGAACTCTATCCGGCCGGTCAGTCCGATGCGGAACTGGATGCCGCCATCCGCGCCCGGGCCGACACCATCTACCATCCTGTCGGCACCTGCCGCATGGGCTCGGACGAGGAAGCGGTTGTTGACCCTGCCTTGAGGCTCAACGGCATTGAGGGCCTGCGCGTCGTGGACGCTTCCGTCATGCCGCGCCTGATCGGTGGCAACACCAATGCGCCCGTCATCATGATGGCCGAGAAGATTGCGGCATCGATCCGTGGCGAACTGCGGCCAGCGAAAGAGCGCGGTGTCACCCGTGATGCAGCCAGCAAGAGCGGATTGCATTTCGCCTGAACCTTCCTATTGTCGCGGCCCTTGGATGAGGGGTGGGGAAGAGGAAGAGAATGCCACAGGAGAATATGCCCGTCGCCGCCCGGGCGGTAATCGTCATGGGCGTCAGCGGCTGCGGCAAGTCCTCGGTCGGCGAGGCGCTCGCATCCCGCCTCGGGCTCCCCTTCATCGAAGGCGATAGGCTGCATCCCGAAAGCAATGTCACGAAGATGGCAGCCGGAACGCCGCTGACCGACGAGGATCGCTGGCCGTGGCTGACGTTGATCGGTGCACGTATGGCAGATGCACTGTCGCGCGGCGAGGGGATCGTGGTCTCCTGTTCGGCGCTGAAGAAGACCTACCGCGACCACCTGCGCGTCGCGACCGATGGCCGTCTCTCCTTCGTCTATCTCGAGGGCTCGCGAGAATTGCTTAGCCGCCGCATGGGCGCCCGCACCGGCCATTTCATGCCGCTGACGCTGCTCGACAGCCAGCTTGCGACGCTGGAAGTGCCGACCGGCGAACCCGGTGTGGTCACTGTCACCATCGACCAGCCGGTCGAGGGCATCGTCGCCGACGCCCTCAAGGGTCTTGGTGCCTGAAGTCTAAGGCTCAGCCTTCGTAGCCCATCAGCGGGCCATAAAGCTCCGGACGACGGTCGCGGAACAGACCCCAGCTGGCGCGCTGACGGGCAATGCGGTCGAGGTCGAAGGTCGCGGTCAACACCGTCTCAGTCTCCCGATCGGCGGTCGCCACCATTGCGCCGGTCTGATCACAGATGAAGGACGAGCCGTAGAAGGTGAGCGACGTGCCCTTGCGACCGTCTTCCTTGCCGATCCGGTTGGAGGCGATGACAGGCATGACATTGGCCGCCGCATGGCCCTGCATCACCCGCTGCCAGTGGCCCGAGCTGTCGAGGCTTGCATCCTGCGGTTCAGAGCCGATGGCTGTCGGATAGAACAGAAGTTCCGCCCCCTGCAGTGCCATGGCGCGGGCCGCCTCCGGGAACCACTGGTCCCAGCAGATGCCGACGCCGATCGTCGCGTGCCGGGTCTCCCATACTTCGAACCCGGTATCGCCGGGCGAGAAGTAGAACTTCTCGGTATAACCAGGACCATCCGGAATGTGGCTCTTGCGATAGATGCCGAGCACGTCGCCGGTCGCATCGACGATGGCCACGCTATTGAAGAAGGTCTGCCCCGCCTTCTCGAAGAAGCTGACGGGAATGACAACGTTGAGCTCTTCGGCGAGGGATGCGAAGTGCTCGATCAAGGCATTGTCATGCGCAGGCTTTGCGAGATCGAAAAACTCCGCGATCTGGTCCTGGCAGAAATAGGGGGCTTCGAAGAGTTCCTGGATCAGGACGATCTGCGCGCCCTTGGCGGCCGCGTCACGCACGAGCTTTTCGGCCCGTGCGATGTTTCCGGGCAGATCCCATGAGCAGGCCATCTGCGTGGCGGCGACGGTAACGGTGCGGGTCATCTCTTCTCTCCTTACACGCCAAGCCGGTCGCGCAGACCGTAATACCAGGCACCGAGTGCGGTAAACGGCACGCGGAACATGCGTCCGCCCGGGAACGGATAGGCCTGCAGCGACGACCAGACGTCGAAGCGGCTCATCTGGCCATGCACGGCCTCGCCGAGGATCTTGCCGAGCAGATGCGTGGTCGTCACCCCGTGGCCGCTGTCGCCATGTGAGAAGTAGACCGTGTCCGACAGTTTGCCCATATGCGGGATGCGCGTCAGCGTCAGCGCGAAATTGCCGCTCCAGGCAAAGTCGATCTTCACGTCTTTCAGCTGCGGGAAGGTCTTCAGCATGTTCGGCCGGATGACGCCCGTCAGGTTCTTCGGATCCTGGCCGCCATAGCCGATGCCGCCACCATAAAGCAGGCGGTTGTCGGCGGTGCGGCGGTAGTAGTCGAGCACGTAATTGGCATCCTCGACGCAGTAGTTGGAAGGCAGCAGTTCCTCGATCAGCTTGGCATCGAGCGGCTCCGTAGCCATCACCTGGCTGGAAACCGGCATCATCTTCTCGGTCACCTTCGGCGCGATGCCGGCCATGTAGGCGTTGCCGCAGACCAGGATATGCTTGGCCCTGACGATGCCGCCCTCGGTGCAGACGAAGGGCTGCGGGCCGGTGTCGAGATGCACGACCTTGGAGTTCTCAAAAATCTTGGCGCCGAGGCTTTCGGCGGCGGCGGCCTCGCCGAGCACCAGATCGAGCGGGTGGATATGGCCGCCGTGACGGTCGATCATGCCGCCGACATAACGGTCGGTCTTGGCATATTTCGCAACCTCGGCCTTGGAGACCATTTCCAGCCCGTCATGGCCATGCTTCATCCAGTGTTCCCGGACGCCGGCCATTTCCTTGACCTGCTTGTCGGTAAAGGCAGCGAAGAAACCGCCATTCACGAGATCGCATTCGATCCCGTATTTCGCCACGCGCTCGCGGATGATGCGGCCACCCTCCAGCGACATCTCGCCGAGCTTGTCGGCCTTGTCCTGGCCGTAGCGCCGGGCGATGGTTTCGAGGTCACGGCTATAGCCATTGACGATCTGGCCGCCATTGCGCCCGGACGCGCCGAAGCCGATGCGGTCGGCTTCTAGCACGATGACCGCATAGCCCTTTTCCGACAGCTCGAGTGCCGCCGAAATGCCGGTAAAGCCAGCGCCGATGATGCAGATGTCGGCGGTGTGCTGGCCATCGAGCTTCGGGCGCACGCGCTTGTCGCGGGCAGAGGCTGCGTAATAGGAGGCCGCATGGCCGGGGTTTGGTCCGATCGACTTGGTCATGGCTTCACCTCACACGGTCCGGATATAGGCATCGTATTCGACGTCGGTCACACGCAGCGAAAACTCCGAGAGTTCCTGCTGCTTGCAGGCGGTATAAAGGCTTCGATACTTCGGTCCGAGCGCCGCATAGGCGAAGCTCGATTTGGCAAAGCGCTGCAGCGCGTAGTCCCAGTTGGTCGGCAAAGGCTCGTGGCTGACCGCATGGTCATCGCCTGAGATCGCACCACCCGGCGAAAGCTTCTCCTTCATGCCGGCAAGCGCCGCCGACAGGATCATCGCCAGAACCAGATAGGGATTGGTATCGGCACCGGCGACGCGGTGTTCGATGCGGGTCGCCGGCTTCGATGCGGTGATGACGCGCACGGCCGCCGAGCGGTTGTCGAAGCCCCAGGATGCATAGGTCGGCGCATGTTCGGATGGACGCAGGCGACGGTAGGAATTCTGGTGCGGCGCAAAGATCGCCATGCTCTCGCCCATGCTTTCAAGAAGCCCGCCGACGGAATGGAAGAGCGCTTCGGAAGGGCCGTCTTCGCCTACATAGATGTTGCGGCCGTTCTCATCGAGCACGGAAAAATGCACATGCATGCCGCTGCCGGCCTGGGTGCCGTAGGGCTTGGCCATGAAGGTCGCGTCGAGGTCGCTGGCACGCGCCACGCCCTTGACGATGCGCTTCAGGAGCACCGCGTAGTCGGCAGCCGCCAGCGCATCCGGCACGTGGTTCAGGTTGATCTCATACTGGCCGGGACCGTTTTCCCGCAGTGTCGTGTCTGCCGGCACCTTCTGTGCGCGGGCGGCCGTCGAAATGCCGTGGAAGACCTCTTCGAAGTCCTGCAGTTCGGAGATCGACAGGACCTGCGTCTGGCCGGTATGCCAGCGACCGTCTCGCGTGTTCGGCGGACGCACCGGATCGAGCGCCGAGCGAACGGGGTCGATCAGGTAGAATTCGAGTTCGGTGGCAACGACAGGCGTCAGCTTTGCGGCCTTGAAGCGCTCCAGCACATTGGCGAGCACCTGACGCGGATCGGCATAGAAGCTTTCGCCTTCCTGCGTGTGCATCTGCAAGAGCACCTGCGCCGTCGGGCGCGACAGCCAGGTCACGCGGGACAGCGTGCCGGGAACTGGAAAACAGATGCCATCCGGATCGCCAGTCCCCTCGGCGAGACCTGCGGCATTCACGTCACGCCCCCAGACGTCGAGAGCATAGACGGAGCGCGGCATGGCCATGCCCTTGGTCAGCACGTCGATCGCTCGCTCGCGCGGGATCCACTTGCCGCGGGGAACGCCGTTCACGTCAATGACGAAAGCTTCAAGTACTTCAATATCGGGATTTGCCGCGAAGAATTCGCGTGCCTCTTCGGCCATGTCCATGGATCACCGTGTGGCTGATGTCGATCGGGTCGAAACGCGCAAGGGCGCGAGCGGATGCTGGTCCGCTAACGATAGACGCTTTTCGCGTTATGGATCAAACACCGGCGCATGCCACTGTCCGTCTCTTGCTGATCCCCTCGACCGGTCGCGTTCTGGCGACGCATGCTTCAGCCCGGCCTGTTTCCGACGGGAAACAATTTGATCAAATTGTGCGAACTGAGTACCACCTCGGCGCCAAAAAGGCTAGCCCCCTGAGACGGGGGCCAGAAAAGCTTTGTTTGTCAGGGGCGAAAACGCTCAGGGCTCCAGGCCTTGGCGTCGAGGAATGGCTTCTCCCCATCCATCATTTCGGCGATCAGACGGCCGGTGACCGGACCCAGTGTCAAGCCGTGATGTGCATGGCCGAAGGCGAACCACAGGCCCTCGTGGCGCGGCGCCTTGCCGATAACAGGCATCATATCGGGCGTGCAGGGGCGGGCACCCATCCAGGGTTCGGCATCCAGACGCTCAGCGAGCGGGAAGATCTCGCGCGCCACTTTTTCGGCCCGCGCGAGCTGCACCGGCGACTTCGGTGCATCGCGATTGGCAAATTCCGCGCCCGTCGTCAGGCGAATGCCCTTCTCCATCGGCGCGAGGAAGTAACCGCGCTCGGCATCCATGGTCCAGTTGTTGAGGACCGCATTGCCGGCAGGTGCGTAATGCATGTGATAGCCGCGCTTGACGCCGAGCAGGAAGCGATAGCCGAATTTGCGGGTGATCTCCTCAGACCAAGGCCCGAGCGCCAGAACCACCTCGTCGCCCTCGACCAGGCCGTCGTCGGTCTTCACGCGCCAGCCCTTGCCCGAGGCGCCGGTCTCCAGCGACATGGCATCGCCCTTGACGAAGCGCCCGCCGAGAGACTGGAAATAGCTGAGATAGGCCTGGGTCAGGCCATGCGGATTGGTCACCGACCACGGATCGTTCCACTTCAACCCGCCGACAAAGTCACCGCGAATGTGCGGCTCTTCCCTGGCAAGCTCCTCGCGGTTCAGCGCGCGGTAGCTGACGCCGTATTCGCGCGCCAGACGCTCTGCCTCGGCGAGTTCCGTGTCGCGTTTGCCGGTGGTGCGGAAGATCTCCATCCAGCCGTCCTTGCGGATCAGATGGTCGGCATTTGCGGCCTGGATCAGGTCCTGATGCTCGGTGATCGAGTTCTCGATCAGCGGCGCATAGGCGCGCGCGATGGCCTGATGCCGACTCTTGTCCGAATGCCACCAGTAGCGCGACAGGAAAGGCACGAGCTTCAGCATTGCGCTTGCATGATAATGGGCGTCGATCCGGTTGTTGAAGCCGTAGCGGATCAACATGCTCAGGTCTTGGGGGAAGCCGTAGGGCACCACGCCTTCCCGCTGGATCAGGCCCGCATTGCCGAAGGAGGTTTCCTCGCCAGCCCCCCGGCGATCCACCAGCACCACCGAACGCCCCCGACGGGCGAGATGGATGGCTGTGGAAACGCCGATGATGCCGGCGCCGAGCACGAGGGTGACCTTGGACATGGGAGTTGAATTCCTGCAGGTGGGATTACGCGGTCAAGGATGCATTTCAGCCTGTTGCGGCGCAAACGAAAAATCGCCGCATTTGCCGCAATCCTCAAAATCCTTGGTCGGCACCGAATCATGCCATATCTGCAGCTGATAAGTCAGTGGCCAGCGAGGGGAATGCCATGCGCCTGCTCATTCTTGCCGCTGCCTGGCTGTGTGTCGGCATCGGAGTGATCGGCATCTTCCTGCCGGTTTTGCCCACGACGCCTTTCATGATCCTTGCAGCTGCGCTCTTCGCCCGCTCATCACCCCGCTTTGAGCAGTGGCTGCTCGACCATCCTCGCTACGGCCAGCCCCTGATCGACTGGCGCCGCGAAGGTGCGATTTCCCGCAAGGCAAAAATCGCCTCTGTCTGGCTGATGGCAGCAAGCTACGGCATCGTGCTGGTCTTCGGGCCACCGCAGCTCTGGCTGAAGCTGTTGATCGGCGCGATCCTCGTCGGCTGCGCGGCCTTCGTGCTCAGCCGGCCTGCGCCAGGCCGGTGACGCGGTCGTTCTCCTCCGTCTTCAACAGAGAATGGACCGCCGAAAGCGCCTGGATCTGACGGGCCGATTGCGGTCGACCGAACAAATAGCCTTGACCCTCTTCGCAGCCCATGGCCGCGAGCATTTCACATTGCAGCGCGTTTTCGATCCCTTCACTCACCACCTTCAGTCCAAGACCATGGGCAAGGTTTGTCACAGCCTGAACGATACTTTGAGCTGAGGGATCACCCACCATGTCGCGCACGAAGGATTGGTCGATCTTCAACTTGTCGAGCGGCATGCTCGAGATGTAGCTCAGTGACGAATAGCCCGTCCCGAAGTCGTCGAGCGCGATCGTCACCCCGAGGTCGCGCAACGAATCCAAGGTCGAGAAGAGTTCCTCCGAGCGCTCGATAAAGATCGACTCGGTGATTTCCACATGCAGCCGATGCGGCGCCAGCCCACTGACCGCCAATGCCGCACGGATGTCAGACAGCAAATCACCACGCAGGAACTGCACCGGCGAAATGTTGACCGCGACATTGACATGCGCTGGCCAACTGGTCGCCGCCTTGCAGGCTTCTTTGAACATGAACTGTCCGAGATCGCAGATGAAGCCATTGGCTTCGGAAATGCCGATGAACTCGGCCGGCGAGATCATGCCCAGTGTCGGGTGTTGCCAGCGCAAAAGCGCTTCAGCCCCGGTCAGGCGCCCCGACTTCAGCGAGACCTGAGGCTGGTAGAGCAGGAAGAACTCGCCTTGATCCAGCCCGGATCGCATCTCTGCTTCCAGCAGACGCGAGCGGGCCCTTCGCATCGCAGAGGCCGGATCATAAGCGCGCCAACCGCTGCCACCGACCTTCTTCGCCTCGATCAGCGCCAGTTCCGCCGCCTCGACCCATTTGCACGGATCGCCCAGATCAAACGAGCCCAGGCAGGCGCCGATGCGCGCGTTGAGCTCGATCTTGACGCCATCGACGCCGAAAGGTGTATCGAAGAGATGAAGCAGACGTGCGGCGTTCTCAGCGAGGGCCTCTGGCGTATCAATGCCAGGTGTCGCCAGACAGAGAACATCACCGGCAATTCTTGCCGTGAACCCGTCGACGCCGGCATAGCGGCGCAGCCTTGCCGAGACAGCCTGCAGGACGCCATCTCCCTTCTCACGACCGAGCATCTCGTTGAGATGTCCGAACCGGTGCAAATCGATAACGAAGACGGAAAACTCCCCACCGGCAGAGGCTAATGCGTCGGCAAGCCCGCGCCGGGTCAAAAGACCCGTCAAGTCATCGATCCGCGCCATCTGTTCCAGTTTGGTTTCGTAGAGACGGCGTGCCGTCACATCCCGCAACGTGATGCAGATGACAAATCGACCAACGGAAGACAGCCCTCGACCGTCATGGGTCTCGAATGGCGAGATGGTGATCGCCGCCTCCAGGTGTCGGCGACCATGCCGCCCGGGCAGATCAATCGGCACTGTTTCGCTGTGCACCTTGTTTGGCTCGGTCTCGTATCTCTCTTCCAGCACAAGAACGGCATCAACGAGTGCAACTGGGGCAAAGCTGACCAGATTGCTTCCAGGGGAAACAGCGTGATCAAGCTCCAGCAGCTCGCCCATCGTCAGGCTTGCATCGCGCAGATTCCGCTTCCCGTCGAGCACGATCACGGGATCGACGCTATCATTGATCACCCGCTTCAAGACACGGCGGATCTCGCGGTTCTCGACGACGGCAATTTCGGCAAGCCAGCCGTTGAGACCGACCTTCTCGGCCATCAACATGAAGAAACCGAAGCCCAGCGTCAGCCACAGAGTTGCAGTCTGAAAGACGAGTGCATCGTGCTTGTAGAGCAGGAAGGCGATTGCCTCTCCCGAGAGGAAAAGAACGGCTGAGGCCGCGATAGGCACAGCCAGGGAAATCCGATGAAAGGCGAGCGTGTAGCCAACGATCAAGGCCGCAAGCAAGAACCCGATAGGCTCAACTTGCAGCGACGTCAGAATACGATCCTGGACGAGGGTTTCTGTGGCCAACACATGCAGCATGGGTCCACTGAGGATGCCATAGATTGGAACGGCGAAGAGGTCTTTCAGTTCCGTCGCATAGGCGCCAACCACGACAGTCTTTCCCTCAAGCGCGTCGCGCGGCACGGCGCCGGACAAAAGATCTGCCGCCGAATACGTCGGCACGGTTTCAGGACGAATCGAGAAATCAATGTCGAGCTTGCCGGCGCGGGCATCGCTATATCCCGCAAGCACCGCCGGTGCCGATTGTGTCGGGATGCCGTTGATCAACTCGGTCACGGGGAAGGATCGCATCAAGCCATCCTCATCCAGAGCCACGTCCACCAGAGCCAACCAGGCTCGATCTGCAAAGAGTGGCAGAGGCGATGTCACCGTTAGCGGATCTGCGGACCGTGCCCCGAACTGCTGACGAAAGATCGGCAGGATAACGCCGCCACCGGCATCGTCGAGCGCCCTTGCAAGTTCCGCGTCTCCCTCTGGCCGCGATGCCGTGCTGAAGTCGATGTCCAGAAAGATGTCGCCAACGCCAGCTGCCACAAGCCGGTCGATGATCTCCGCATGCACCTCACGCGGCCATGGCCATGTCCCGACCTGTGTCAGGCTTTTCTTGTCGATGGCAACAAAGACGTAATCCCCAGTCGCGTCGCGAGGCGCCGCATCAGCGCGAAAAGCGATCAGCTCATTGTCGAGATGCTGCACGACAGACAGTGACGGCAGCAAAAGCGGAAGCGCCATGATCACGGCGATCATGGCGACCCGAAATGACAACAGTCGGGAAAGCAGGCTTGGTGCTGGACGTGCTTTCATCCTCATCGAGAAATCCAGCGGCTTGCGCTTTGGATACGATGGCTATCAGCCATTGCCATTGCCATTGCCGTTTCCGTTTCCGCCAGCGTTTCCGTTTTCTCCACCGTTTCCGTTCCCGCCGCCGTTTCCGTTCCCGCCACCGTTTCCGTTCCCGCCACCGTTGCCGTTCCCGCCGCCATTGCCGTTCCCGCCGCCATTGCCGTTCCCGCCACCATTGCCGTTCCCGCCGCCGTTGCCGTTCCCGCCACCATTGCCGTTCCCGCCGCCGTTGCCGTTCCCGCCACCGTTTCCATTCCCGCCACCGTTGTCGTTTCCGCCGCCATTGCCGTTCCCACCACCATTGCCATTGCCGCCGCTGTTTCCGTCATTGCGGTTGGCCTCTCCAGCCGCATTCCCGAGCGCTTGGCTGCGGTTGGGCATCTCTCCCGCATCATCAGCCGCAGATCTCGTGTTGATAACGGCGCCGACGGCGGGCACGAGAGAGCGTGAAGGCGCAACGCGGGTGACGGCCGGTTCTTGCCCAAGACCTGCGACCGTCATGCCCGAGGAATCCACACGTGCGCCCTGGCCGGCGCCAAGATCGCTGCGTTCGCCGCTGCTGAAACTGGTGACCTGCACCAATCCGCGTTCGACGGCGACAGCGGCATTGGTCTTGCCGACTTTGACGGTGAATTGCGTGCCTTTCACCACGGCTGCCAGAAAAGGCGTCTGCACGGTGGTATGTGGCCGCTGACGCTTCTCGATCTCGAGGTTGATCTCCCCGATCTGCTGAACCACTTCCGTTTTGCGGTCGCTGGCACGCCCTCGCGTGATAATCGCAGCCAGTGTGTTGGGCTGGAAAGCGATGCTTTCGGGACCACGAACCAACTGCACGCGTCCGCGCGGACCCGTCGAGATCCAGGCCGTGTTCGGCACCGACATTCCGCGCTTGAGTGGAATCCAGGTTTTCTTATCGACCGTATACGCCACCTGCGTTGTCGTCTTGGCAGCCACCCAGGCATCCCCGGCGGCCGAGGCAATGCTGGCAAGGCAGGTCAGCAACAGACAGAGGACGGCAGAAACGATAAGGCGCATGATGTGGTCTCCCTTGAAGGCCTAATTCAGCACGCGTTCCTTAAGATTCTTCTGAATTTAGTGGTGCGGATTTATCAATCGCCACTTTTATCCCCCCGATTTTGACTGAATCGGCCGATGGCAGACCGAACGCAGCCTGGCTTTCTACCCGCAAGCCGTCCAAACCGGGGTATCGCGTCCAGGGTTGAACTGCAGGCTCTTGTTTCTATTTAGTTTTGTGAGCATGCAAGTTCGCCCATAAGCTGAAGTCGAAAGGGTTTGCCGTGATAACTGGAAGACAGATTGCAGCGGCGCGCGCGCTCCTCGGGATGACGGACGCCGAGGTTGCCGATGCAGCCGGGTTGTCGCAGACGGTGGTCCAACGCATTGAGGCGCGCCTTGATGATGCAGACGCTGCCGCTGACGCCGAAGAGACAGCCTCCATCAGACGCGTGCTTGAGGATGCTGGCATCACGTTTATCGATCCGCGGACAACAAGCGCTGCTGGCGGTGCCGGCATACGTCTTTCTGCGCCGGCTTCGCCGTCGATCGACACCAAGGACGAAGAGACGGTGCAGTATCCCGAGATGGCGAAGAACGGTCCGTTCGGTGCGGGCGGTTGATACCCTTGCCGTGCACTTTCATAACGGCACAGGGACGCGTTGCCGCAGCGGCTCGATATCAGGATGAGATCGCAGGTCCATCCCCGGTTCGCTTGCGTAGTGTCGGCAAACATCAGGCAAGCAAGCCTAGCCTGTACGGCCGACGGACCAGCCCGGAGTAAAGATGGCACCCCCCCAATTTCCGCTCACCCGGACGGATGCACTTGAGCGCCTCGACGCCTTTCTTCCCGCAGCCGGTGGTGCCTATGCCCGCTTGCGCAACAAGGAAAAAGGGGAGGGGCAACACCAGCATGTGTCCCGGCTTTCTGCCGCGTTGCGCCGAAGGCTGATCAGCGAAGAGGAGGTCGTATCCGCCGTCCTAGACCGGCACGGTCTCACAGCGGCCGAAAAGTTTGTCAGCGAGGTCTTTTGGCGGACCTATTGGAAGGGTTGGCTCGAGCAGAGGGCGACGATTTGGGAGCAATATCTCGCCGCGCTGGAGCATGCGTCGAACGGCCTGGATGTTTCTGCGGCAAGGCGTGCGCGATATGAGGCGGCCATCGAAGCGCGCACCGGCATCGACTGCTTCGATGCCTGGGTTAACGAGTTGCGGCAGACGGGCTACCTGCACAATTGGGCCCGAATGCAATTCGCCTCGATCTGGATCTTCACGCTGGATCTTCCATGGGAGCTCGGGGCCGACTTCATGTTCAATCGCCTTATCGATGCTGATCCGGCATCGAACACCCTGTCATGGCGCTGGGTTGCGGGACTGCATACGGCTGGCAAGGCCTATCTCGCCGATGCCGAACGTATCCGCGCCATGACCGACGGCCGCTATTCGCCCTCGGGTCTTGCCCGTCATGCCCGCATTCCTGCCGACAGCATTCAGATCCCGCCTCCGACATCCATCCGCGCGGCCGCCGCGCCGGACCCTGCGCTGGCAACCCTGTTGCTGCTGACAACGGAGGATCTGTCGATCGAGACGATCGCAGAGCTGCGCGCTTTGCCGGTCCGTGCCATCGCGATCATGCAAGGTCGCAATGAATGGGATCAGGTCGCCCTTGACGACGCGCTTGCGCGCGCAGCCCTGCTTTGGCCAGAGGCCGTCCTGTGTGGCGCAAAGTCTGCGGGCGATCTCCCCGCTACGGCGAAAGCGGCAGGATGTGCACAGATCGCCACCGCCTTTTTGCCAACCGGGCCGGTCGCTTCGTCTCTTGTGGCCATTCGCGCCGAGTGCGTCCGATCGGGTCTGGCTTTGACTGAGAGCCTGCGCGACTGGGACCGTCACGGCTGGCCACATTGCCGGAAGGGCTTTTTCGCGCTCAAGGAAAAAATACCGACGCTCGTCCGAAGTGCGAGGGGCTGACATGGTGTCTTTTATGCCACAAGGATATCCATGAGCGACCGCGATCGTTACAGGTCCGTTCCGCAGGGGCGCCTGAGCCGCCTGGCTGCCCTTGGTCAGATCGCCGGTGGCGTCGCCTCGGGCATGGTGGCGGAAGGCTTAAGCCGCCTCGCCAAGGGCGAGCGGCCGCATCTGCGCGACATGCTCCTGACGCCATCCAATGCGTTGAGAGCAGCCGATCAGTTGTCGCGTATGCGCGGTGCAGCGATGAAGCTCGGCCAGATGATCTCGCTGGAACCGGGTGAGTTCCTGCCGCCCGAGCTTCAGGCAATCTTCGCCCAACTGCGGTCCTCCGCCCATTTCATGCCGGCGAGCCAGCTTTCGGCGGCGCTCTCCCATGCCTGGGGCGCGGATTGGCGCCGCCATTTCAGCCACTTCGACATGACGCCGATCGCGGCAGCGTCGATCGGCCAGGTTCACCGGGGTACCCTGGTGTCCGGCCGGCGTGTCGCCGTCAAGGTCCAGTATCCGGGTGTCGCCCGCAGCATCGATTCCGACATCGACAACGTGGCGACATTCCTGCGTTTGTCCGGCCTTCTTCCCGCAGGTCTCGATATCGCGCCGCACCTGGAGGAAGCCAAACGCCAGCTGCACGAAGAGGCGGACTATCTGCGCGAAGCCGAGCAAATGCGCCGTTTCGGTAAACTGGTCGCCGCAGACGATCGCTTCATCGTGCCGGCCCCGGTCGAAGACCTATTGCGACCGACCGTCTTGCCGATGGACTTCATTGATGGCGAGCCTCTCGATACGCTGCTGCAGGCAACCGAGGCGCAACGCAATGCAGCCATGACCGCGTTGTCCGAACTGGCTTTGAAAGAACTCTTCGTCTTCGGCTTCATGCAGACGGACCCGAATTTCGCCAATTATCTCTGGAGATCGGCCGACAATCGTATCGTGTTGCTCGATTTCGGCGCCGTTCGACCCGTCTCCCACACCAGTGCCACGGACTATCGCACGCTCCTCAGAGCCACTCTGGCGGGCAGCGTGAAGGAGGTCCGAGAGGCACTGATCGTCATGCAGTATCTCTCCCGCGCCCAGACGGCACGGTATGGCCACACACTGGATGAAATGACCCGCGTCGTCCTCGACCAAGTGCTCAAGGCACCGGATGGACTGGTGGATTTCAGCGATCGTGGTCCGCTCGTCGAGATCCGTCAGCGCGCGGTCCCGATCTTTGCAGATCGGGCTCTCTGGGCCTTGCCGTCCCCCGACAAGATGTTTCTGCAGCGGAAGATCACTGGCCTTGCTTTACTCGGCATGAGGCTGCGTGTCCGCCTGCCGCTGTCACGCATGTTGGCAGACTATGCTTGATGGCTGCCGGAGCCGGGCGTCGGCGCGCCGGTCCATGTGATCCGACTGCAGGCTCGCTTTAGGACCGAACAGGCTTGATCGGATTGTAGAGTGCAACAAAGGCCAAAAATGCTCCGACCCAGGCCAGCCCCGAGAGAGGCAGCAAGAAGCCTGCGGCCAACGGCAGGAGGGCAGCGCCGAGCCTGGCGAGTGCGGCGAGGATGACGAGGGCATAGATCAACCAGGTCGTCGTCCAGGGAGCATGCAGCACCTGACCCGAATGTCCCCGCGTGGCGCGGGTCATGACCGCGAGCGTTATGATGCCGATCGCGCCGGCCGTCCAGGCATGTGTGCCAGCGGTGGAAAGACCGGCGTGGTCCAGAAGCAGGGCCGTCCCTGTCAGCAGAAAACCTGATGGCACAAAAACATAGCCGAGATGCAGGATCCATAGCAGCGGCTCTTTGAGGGTTCGTTCCGGGCACCAGCGAAGCTGCCTAACGAGATGAGCGATGCCGGTGGCCAGCATCAGAAAGGCAACTGGCGCGGCCAAATCAAAAGACGAACGCGCCTGCCCGATCCAGGCGACCAGCGTCACCAGAGACAAGATGACCACGGCGACATCGAAGCGCGAAAACGGGGTCGGTAGCCGGCCGGGCTTGTTGGCCTTCAGCCAGTTGCCGGTAAAGACGGGAACAATCCTGCCGGCAACCAGACTGATCATCAGAATGATTGTCGAAAGGGCCAGACGGGAAGCGATCAAGACATCGCCGAAATGCTGGAGCTCCCAGTGGAACATTGCCTGCGCTAGACTGAGAACCACAAGAATGACGAGGATCTTGTAGTTGCGGCGATTGCCGGCGGCTGCGAGTTCACGACCAATCATCAGCGTGAACACCGGCAGAAAGGCGAATGCGACGGGGAAGGCGATCACCATGCCGATCCAGCCGGAAAGCGCGATCGCGGCCCGGCCTGCGAGCCAGAGCAGGAACAGGAAGAGCAGCGTTCTTCCCGCGATGGCCGGTCGTCCCGTCCAGTTCGGTACGGCGGTCAGGAGAAAGCCGGCCACAACACCCGGAACGAAACCGAACAGCAGTTCATGCTGGTGCCAGAAAAGCGGGGGCAGCGCCGATGGTATGTCGAGAAACCCCATATACCAGGGCACCCAGAGGGCGACGAGAAGCGCCGCGACGAGCGCACTTGCCGGAAAGAACAAACGAAAACCACTGGAGAGCAGCGTTTCGATCAAGGAACGATGGGGAATTGTACGCATGAAGAGGCCTTTCGAGGCGAAGCCGTGAGCCGATCCCCGGGGCTGGGGACGAGTTCTGAGGGGGAGAGACAGGAAAAGGGAGCCCTAAAAGGCGAGTGCCGACAGGGGATCCGGGCCAAAGAGCAGCGCATGGCCACCATGGAGAAACCAAATGGTCAGGACGACGGTCCCGATCAGAGCGATGCTCAGGGGGAAATCGACGCGCATCCGTGTGTCCCCTTTCAGACCCGCCGCGAAAGGCACGATGGTCGTTGTCGACCTGATCTGATCCCAGTCCTGGCCGAGCCGTCGTCGGGCGCGCGCATCAACCATGAACACCCCGCCTATAGAGAAGATGCCAAGCCCTCCGAACAGGATGAGGGAGCGAAGATCCCCGTTCGGCGCGAGATGACCCAACGACCAAAGAACGAAGCCCAGAAGCACCGGGTGGCGGGTGATCGTTGTGATGGCGCCCATGGCATCCCCGGCACGCAGTGTCACTGAGGCAGGGTTCGGACTGATCAGCCCCGCCAGAACGAAGAAGAGACCGACCGGAGATAGCGTGAGCGTCACCATGACCTGCCAGGAGGCAACAGGCCAGAGCTCAACATAATCGCTGGCCAGCGCCGCCTGGAGGACCCAGATCAACGCGACAGTGGAGACGAGCGAATAGACGACAAGATAGGTCTTCCGTCCGAATTGCGCGATCAATCCCGTTTTGAGCGCCGGGATCGCCGGAATGGAATGCAAGGCCACGAAAACCGCAAGCGAGAGCAGAAGCACGTTCATGAGACTGGCTCCGGCGCGTCTTCTGCAGCGGTCGCAGTCAGCGTCTCAAGCAGCATTTGTTCGGCAGCGATGTGCCGGCGCAGATATTCCTGAAAGCCGCGCGTCATATGCGCCACCGTATCGAGGCCTAAACCACAGCGCCCGGTGGCCACCGCCTCCAATGTCCTGGACAATTCGTGGGCGGCGCGGCGATCGAGACGATGCTCGGATTTGATCTGGGCGATCATCAGCGAACCGAAGCAGGAGCCGGCATTGTCTTCAAGGCTCGGATAGAAGCTCTCTTCCTCGAGCGTCTGGGCAGAAGTCAGCAGCGGCTCCAGTCGCTGGGCAATGCCAGAGATTGCCGCCGGGATCGCCCCGCCGTCGAGTTCCAATGCCAGATCCTCAAGCTCCAGGCACAGCGCAAGCAGTGCGCGATGGCGGTCTTCCAGAAGACTGACCTGCGAAGCGGGCAAACGGTCTTTCCTGCGCATGAACCCCTCCTCACTGTCCGAGAAACAGGATGGCGGCAATCAGCCCGGAAGCGGCAATCGCGGAGATTGTGCCGGTCGGCTGCAGCACGCCCATGCGATGCAGCATGAGGGCAAAGCCCATGATCACGGGCGTGGCGACGACGAGGCCAATTTGTGCATCCGTCATGGCGATCTTCCTTTCGTTATGCCGCCACTCTGCCTTGTCTTTCGTCAGGCTTCTTTGCGCTCCCACAAAGAGGAACAGTCTTTGCTCGCCTAAAGATCTCCCGACCCAAAGGAGATGCGACCATGGCCATGCAAACGAGCCTCCGTGACGAGACGAAAGACGACCACCTGCTGCTCTGGATCCTGGTCTGGAGCGAGCTGATCGCTTTTGGCATCCTGATCCTCGGCTTTCTCGTGGTCTCGACCTTCGAGGCGGAGGCCTTCGAACTCGCCCGCCTGCATCTGAGACCGGGGATCGCCGGCGCCAACACCCTCATCCTCCTGTTGAGCGGATACTTCGTCGCTGTGGCAATGCGGGAGCGCAAGGATCTCAACGCAGTGAAACGGCCGCTCACCAGAGCAGCGATGCTCGGCTTCGGGTTCGTGGCGGTCAAGCTTTTCGAATACTGGGGCGAGGTCCGCTTCGCCGGCGATGCGACGCTCGACACCTTCTTCGAGCTCTATTTCATCATCACCGGCTTCCATCTCCTGCATGTCGTCTTCGGCGCGATAGCCCTTCTTCTGGTCGCCTGGCGACCGGGACGGGAGAACCTCCTCCTGATCGCGACCCTCTGGCATGTCATCGACCTGGTCTGGCTGGTCATCTTCCCCATCCTCTATCTCGCGTGAGGCCCCCATGACCCGCAGACAACAGGAAGACCTTCGTGGCGTTCTTGCCATGCTCATCACCTTTGCCGTGGGTGGCGCCATCGTCGCAGCCCTTGCCGGCGAGACGGTCGTGCCGATCCTCGCAGCGCTCGCCATCGCCTTTGCCAAGGGGCGCCTTGTCATTCTCGACTTCCTTGAGCTTCGCGGCGGCGCTCATCCCATGCGCTTTGCCCTGATGGCCTGGCCGGCCTTGCTGCTCACCGCAGCCTTTGCCCGTTCGCTGACGATCGCGATCACCGGGTGATCGTTGCGCTGTTTGTCGATGCGCAAAGAAGACTTTCCACCAGTCGCTAGAAACGAACCGTCCCGCATGACGACCACGCAACCACCGGCGCATCGCGGCGGCCTCAACGACCGGCATCACAAACACCGGCAGACGGAAGGACAAAGGCATGGCAGAGCGCCTGACCAAGACCGGAGCACGCAACGTCTTCTACGGCGGCTCCATATTCTTTTTTGCGATCTTCGTGGGGCTCACGGCCCACAGTCACTATTACATCCGGACCACCTCCACAGATGAGACGACGCTGACCGACAGCGTCGCGCGCGGCAAACACGTGTGGGAGAAAAACGCCTGCATCAACTGCCATTCGATCCTCGGCGAGGGGGCTTATTTCGCGCCAGAACTCGGCAATGTCTGGACCCGCTGGGGCGGGCAGGACGACCGGGAGAGCGCCCGCGAGACGCTGCGCGCCTGGATGGCCGCCCAGCCCTCGGGCGTCGAAGGCCGCCGGCAGATGCCACAATTCAATCTGACCGACGAGGAAATCAACGACCTCGCCGATTTCCTCGAATGGACCAGCAAGATCAAGACGCAGAACTGGCCGCCGAACGAGGCCGGATGAGCCCTTCGTGACCCAAGGAGACATCACCATGAAATATCAAAGCCAGAAGGTCGCGATGCTGTATTTCTACGGCGCGCTTGGCCTCTTCGTTGCCCAGGTCCTGTTCGGGGTCGTCGCGGGCACGATCTACGTCCTGCCCAATACGCTCTCCGAGCTCCTGCCTTTCAACATCGTCCGCATGATCCACACCAACGCCCTGATCGTCTGGTTGCTCATGGGCTTCATGGGCGCGACCTATTATCTGCTGCCGGAAGAGGCGGAGACGGAGCTTTACAGCCCGAAGCTCGCCATCGTGCAGTTCTGGATCTTTCTGATCGCCGCAGCCGCAGCCGTCGTCGGTTATCTCTTCGGCATTCATGAAGGTCGCGAATTTCTCGAACAGCCCTTCATCATCAAGGTCGGCATCGTCATCGTCGCCCTTATGCTGCTGTTCAATGTCACCATGACGTCGCTGAAGGGGCGCAAGACCGTCGTCACCAACATCCTGATCTTCGGCCTCTGGGGTGTGGCTATCTTCTTCTTGTTCGCCTTCTATAATCCGGTCAACTTGGCGCTGGACAAGATGTACTGGTGGTATGTCGTCCACCTCTGGGTCGAAGGCGTCTGGGAGCTGATCATGGCCTCCGTACTCGCCTTCCTGATGATCAAGCTCAACGGTATCGACCGCGAAGTCGTCGAGAAGTGGCTCTATGTCATCATCGGTCTGGCGCTGTTCTCCGGCATTCTCGGCACTGGCCATCACTATTACTGGATCGGTGCCCCCGGCTACTGGCAGTGGATCGGCTCGCTCTTCTCGACGCTGGAAGTCGCACCCTTCTTCACGATGGTCATCTTCACCTTCGTGATGACCTGGAAGGCTGGCCGCAAGCACCCGAACAAGGCAGCACTGCTGTGGTCGATCGGCTGCTCGGTGATGGCCTTCTTCGGTGCCGGCGTCTGGGGCTTCCTGCACACGCTGTCTTCGGTGAACTACTACACCCATGGCACACAGGTGACAGCCGCCCACGGGCATCTCGCCTTCTTCGGCGCCTATGTCATGCTCAACCTTGCGATCATGGCCTATGCCATTCCGGAAATGCGCGGCCGCCAGCCCTATAACCAGTGGCTGTCGATCGCGAGCTTCTGGATGATGTGCACGGCGATGTCGGTGATGACCTTCGCGCTCACCTTTGCCGGGGTTCTGCAGGTGCATCTGCAGCGCGTGCTGGGTGAGAGCTATATGGCCGTCCAGGACCAGTTGGCTCTTTTCTACTGGGTGCGTCTTGGCTCTGGTGCCGTGGTGCTGGTCTCCGCCCTGATGTTCGTATGGGCTGTGCTGATGCCGGGCAAGGAAAAAGAGCCTGCCTTTGGCGGCTATGTCGAGCCTGCCGAGTGAAACAGCGGCCCCGCTGTTTCAAAAGCGGCGGGGTCCTCCCCAATCTTGAAGGATCAGCTCCATGAATATCATCGCCCGCAACATTGAGCCGGATATCCCGGCCTATTCCCCCGCCGGCAACGAATGCGCCTTGTTCGAGACAGCCTGGACACGACAATTGCCGCTTCTCCTCAAGGGACCAACAGGCTGCGGCAAGACCCGTTTCGTCAGCCATATGGCCCAGAAACTAAGCCTGCCGCTCACCACCGTCTCCTGCCATGACGATCTGGCCGCAGCCGATCTGACAGGGCGCTTTCTCCTGAAGGGCGGCGAAACGGTCTGGGCCGATGGCCCGCTGACCCGCGCCGTGCGTCAAGGCGGGGTCTGCTATCTCGATGAAGTGGTTGAGGCTCGCAAGGACGTTGCCGTCGTGCTGCATCCGCTGACTGACGACCGGCGCATCCTGCCGCTGGAACGCACCGGCGAGGAGCTGGAAGCGCCGCTCTCCTTCATGCTCGTCGTCTCCTACAATCCCGGCTACCAGAGCCTGCTCAAGGCGCTGAAACCCTCGACCCGTCAGCGCTTTGTTGCCATCGAATTCGACTTCCTCCCCAAGGCCCGAGAGATCGAGGTTGTCTCGGCCGAAAGCGGCTTGCCGGCGGTAACGGTCGAGCCGCTGGTCGAATTGGCGCGGCGGCTGCGGGCTCTGAAAGGCCATGATCTGGAGGAGGGGGTCTCCACCCGCCTGCTCGTCTATTGTGCCAGTCTCATCGACGCCGGCCTTTCCCCCCGCGAAGCCGTCCGTGCGGCCATGATCGAGCCTCTGACCGATGAACCGGACGTGCGCACCGCCCTTCTCGAACTGGCCCAGGCGGTTATCCGCTAGGAGAGACTGTCATGCTGGACTTTCTGGAGCTTGAGGAAACGGTTGGTCGCGCCTGGCACAGGCTGGCCGGCGACACCCGAACCTGGCCGCGATACCCGCAAGCCGCCGTCACGCTGGAGGACATGCTGCCGGTCTTGTCCGTCTGCTTCCGGGGCTTCGGCGGCGAAAGAACCGTGCAGCTCGTGCCGGCCAGGGGCAAGACCTCGCAGCACCGTCTGAAGCTCCGCCAGCGGATGGGTCTGGGCGAGGAGAAGCTCATCCACCCCGCCCGGGACGAAGCAAGCGTCATGTTGCCCCCGGTTCTCGACCTGATGCCGGAGCCGGCGCTCAACCGAGATCTCTATGGCTGGCTGGCTGCCGCCATGGCCCTCATGCCGCTTCAGCCGATCACGGAAAGCGATCCGCTGAGGGCCGATTTGGCAGAACTGGGCGCCGCATCGACGCTGGTAGGGCAAGTGCTGGAGACCTTCCCCGGCCTTGCCAACCCCTATCGCCGGCTTTGCCTTGCATTGCTGTCGGAACGTCGCCGAGGCTCGCTCCCCCGCGTCGAAGGTCTGCTCGAAGACAGGATCATAGACCTCCTGCGTCAGGGCGCAGGTCTGGCACCGCTCTCCACAGATCAGGATTTTCCGGAGCGGGCGCCTCCCGGTTATCTCCCGATGCTGCCCGTGCCGCTCTGGCCGCAGGCCGTTATCAGAGAGGAATGGGCTGGCCGACAGGAGATGGATCAGCCGGTTGGCTCGAGCCAGGCGGCTGCTGAGGCGGCCGGCCGCCATGTGGCGACCCGTGAGAAGGATTCCGCTGCCAAGGGCGAGCGAAGCCCCTTCATCCTTAACCGCTTTGAAAAGATCCTGGCCATGGCCGAGATGGTCAATGTCGACCGACCAGCCGATGACAGCGACGATCACGATGCCACAGCCGCAGATGAACTCGATGAAATGGTGCTGGGCGAGCGCAAGGGTCGGCCCTCGGCAAAGTTCCGCTTCGACCTCGACCTGCCGCCGGAAGCGCTCATCCATTCCGCACTCGAAGCGGACCTCACTTATCCGGAGTGGGATTACAGGCGCGGCACCTATCTGAAGGATCATTGCCGGGTCTTCGCCGGCCCGGCGTCCGATGACAGTTCGCCCATGGTGCCGTCGGAGGATATGAAGGCGCTGGTGCGCCGGGTGAGGCGTCAGTTCGAGGCGATGCGCCCGCGTCACGAATTGCTGCGGGCGCAGGTCGATGGCGCCGATCTCGATCTCGATGCGGTTGTGCGCAGCCGGACCGAGCTTGCCGCGAGCGGCGAATGCTCCGATCGGATCCACCTCGCAAGCCGTCCGCAGGCCCATGATCTCGCCGTAACCTTGTTGGTTGACGTCTCCCTGTCCACCGACGCCTGGTTCAACGACCGCCGGGTGCTCGATGTCGAGAGGGAGGCTCTCTTGGTGTTGGCCGAGGGCCTATCCGCCTGCGGCGATATGCATTCCATCCTCAGCTTCACCTCGAGGCGGCGGGATTGGGTGCGTGTCGAGACCATCAAGGACTTCGACGAGCCAATGAGTGCGCTGGTGCGCCATCGCATCGCCGCCCTCAAACCCGGCTACTATACCCGCATGGGGGCCGCGCTCCGTCACGCTACGGCCAAGCTCGCGGAACGTCCCAACCGCAAACATCTTCTGCTGGTCCTGACCGACGGCAAGCCAAATGATGTCGATCACTATGAAGGCCGCTTCGCGCTCGAAGACACACGCCGCGCGGTGACGGAAGCTCGCCGGCGCGGCATCCATGTCTTCGGCGTCACCGTTGATCAGGATGCCAAGACCTATGTGCCCGCCGTCTTCGGCCATCATGGCTATGCGGTCGTACCCGACATCCGGCGCCTGCCGGCCGCCCTGCCGCAGATTTACCGCACGCTCGTCCGCTGATCCGCGAGCGCGCATCCGAAGGCCCGGGTCGAGAGATCGGCCCGGGCCTTCTTGGTCTCGGCATGTCCTCTGTTCTTCTCTTTGTCGCAGCACAACGACAGCCGCGATGCCGCAGCTCAAATGGCATGGCACGCCGGCCCGCATGGCGCGGTTCGGCCCGATCCTCTTTCGACAGGAATATCCCATGACAGCGACCGCCTCCGATGTCCTTGAACTTGATGTCCGCACCATCCCCCGCCCGGAACGCCACCCGCGCATTTTCGGCATGCTGAATTCGCTTCAGCCCGGTCATGGTGTGACTTTGACCGTCGACCACGACCCGCTCCCGCTCTACTATCATCTGGAGATGCATTTCTCTGGCCTGTTCGGCTGGGACTATCTGGAGCGCGGCCCGGAGAACTGGCGCGTGCGGATTGCCCGCGAAAAGCATGACGGCTGCAATTGCAATTGCGGTGGCGGTCATTGAAGAAAAGCGGCGCGACAGGACTGCCATGTCGCGCCGCGGACAAGACGACCGGTGAAGCCTCAAGGCCGCCGGTTCTGGGAGGAAAAGCCGATGGCGCCATATTTCAAGGACCTCGATGTCCGTCCGATCCTGAAAGAAGGCGGCGAACCCTTCCCGGCCATCATGCAGGCGGTGCAGGCGCTTCAGCCGGGCGAAGGGCTCCGCCTGCTCGCCACCTTCCGCCCCACACCCCTGCTGACCGTCATGGCAAGACGCGGCTTTGAGGCCGACGTCACGGAACTGGGCGAGGGCGACTGGCAAGTCCTGTTCTCTCCCATCCCGAGCGCTGCCGCCAATATCGCTGTGTCAACCGGTGCCGAGGAAGCCGCCGGCTGGCCCGATCCGCTTTGGCAGCTCGATCTCGTCGGGCAGGACGCCCCGGTCCCGATGGAAAAGGTCCTGTCGCGCATAGGCCTCATGGAGCCAGGCGAAGTTCTCTTTGCAGTCTTTTCAGAAGAGCCGGTCTTTCTGATGCCGGAAGCTCGAAAAGCATGGCCATCAATGGGTCGGAAAACCCGATACAAACGGCTCAGGTTACCGGATGCTGATCCGCGTCGGCGGCGGCTGATCCCGCACTCTTCCCATCTCGACACCGCACGACGACGTCATGTGGCGGCGTATCGGCATGCCTGTGCCCATCGGCAAAGGTAATCTGCTCGCGCCAGGGCTGAACTCCTGCAGCCTTTCGAATTTGTCTTGATCCACATCAACGGCAGACGAATTTATTCTTGCCAATCAGAAGCATGATTGGTCGGAATTCCTCCCGAATTTGTTCCGCAACAAATAGAAATCCCGCTTTGGTCGTAAAACGGAAAGCAACGGAGCGGTTGACGCTTCGCTCTTTCCAAAGGAGTGACTGAGATGACCCAAGGCCTTACACTGACAAGACGCACCATGCTGGCCGGTGCCGCAATCGCCGGCGCTCTGATGCCGATGGTTGCCGCGACCGCTGCCCGCGCCGAAGGTGGCGACCTCAAGACCAACGCGGCCGCCGTTGCCGCCGATATTGCCAAGCTGGAACGCGTGAAAGTCGACCTCGTCGCGCCGCCCTTCGTCCATGCCCATACGCAGAAGGCCGAAGGCGCCCCGAAGGTCGTCGAGTTCACGCTGACCATCGAGGAAAAGAAGATCATCGTCGATGATGCCGGCACGGAAGTCCATGCCATGACCTTCAACGGTTCGGTCCCCGGCCCGATGATGGTCGTGCACCAGAACGACTATGTCGAGCTGACGCTGATCAACCCGGATACCAACACGCTGCAGCACAACATCGATTTCCATTCGGCCACCGGTGCGCTCGGCGGCGGTGCGCTGACCCTGGTCAACCCGGGTGAGAAGGCCGTCCTGCGCTTCAAGGCCACCAAGGCCGGCGTCTTCGTCTACCATTGCGCACCTCCCGGCATGGTGCCGTGGCACGTGACCGCCGGCATGAACGGCGCGATCATGGTTCTGCCGCGAGAGGGCCTGAAGGACCACAAGGGCAACGATCTGCCCTATGACAAGGTCTACTATGTCGGCGAACAGGACTTCTACGTGCCGAAGGATGCCGAGGGCAATTACAAGAAATACGAAAGCGCCGGCGACGCCTATGCGGATGTCCTGGAGGTCATGAACACGCTGACCCCGAGCCACATCGTGTTCAATGGTGCGGTCGGTGCGCTGACCGGCGACAACGCGATGACGGCCGAAGTCGGCGATCGGGTCCTGATCCTGCATTCGCAGGCCAATCGCGACACCCGTCCGCACCTGATCGGCGGCCATGGTGATTATGTCTGGGCGACCGGCAAATTCGCCAACCCGCCGGAACTCGACCAGGAAACCTGGTTCATCCCCGGAGGCGCTGCGGGTGCTGCCTACTACACCTTCCAGCAGCCTGGCATCTACGCCTATGTCAACCACAACCTGATCGAAGCCTTCGAAAAGGGTGCCGCCGCCCACTTCAAGGTCACCGGCGACTGGAACGACGATCTGATGACCGCCGTGGTCAAGCCGGAAAGCTGATCGAACTGCGAAATGGCGCCTCGACACGGGCGCCCTTTCGCTCAACTCCGCTCTCTCTGAGGATCGGTTCGATGCCCGCCTCGATATCCGTCGCCCTGCCACATAAAGCCCTCGGTTCCCTCCTGGTGCCCCTGGGCCTGATCGTCGCCCTGTCTGCGGGCGTCGTCCTGCAGACGGGCGTGATCCCGTTCAGGGCCCCGTCGCGCGCGGAACCGGTGGTCATAACCGTCGAGCCAGGCAGCTTTGCCTACCGCCAGCCTGGCGAATTCTATCGTTCGGGCTTTGCGGTTGATGCACCCAAGGCGGAGGAGACGGTAAATCACGGCCTGACCATCATGAAGTATCAGGTGAGCACGCTGGACTATGATGCCTGCGTCGCCGAGAGTGTCTGCCCCGCGCGTGAAACTACAACGGCCTCGCGCGCCGATATGCCGGCGACCGGCATCAGCCATGACGATGCCAGCGCCTATGCGAAGTGGCTGTCGGATAAGACCGGCACGCTCTGGCGCTTGCCCAGCGACCGTGAGCTCGCCTTCGCCGCTGCCGAAGACTTTCCCGATGACGCTCTCGGCGTCGATGCCGACAGTGGCAATCCGGCGCTGCGCTGGCTTGCCGATTACGAACGCGAAGCCGCCCGCAAACGCTCGCGCGATCCGGACCCGCTCCCCTATGGCAGCTTTGGTGAAAACAGCCATGGGCTGGCTGATTTCGCCGGCAATGTCTGGGAATGGACCTCGACCTGCAACCGCCGCGTCGATCTGACCTCCAGCGGCAAGGCGAGCAGCGTGGAAAGCTGCGGCGTCTATATCGCGTCTGGCAAGCATCGCACGCCGCTCAGTTCCTTCATCCGCGACCCGAAGAGCGGTGGCTGTGTGGTCGGTGTGCCACCGGATCATGTCGGTTTCCGCCTCGTCAAGGACAACAGCTGGTACGCACCCTTGCTCTTTGCTCTTCACGCGCGGTGATGTAGCCTGCCCCCGCTTCGTGCAGCTTGTACTGATGCGAAGCGGCCGGTTTCTGATGTCGGCCGATGCGATATGCGCCTGGGCGAAGGAAGCCGTTTTGAAACTCGACCGGACGATCATCAAATCGCTGCCTCTCTTCGATCGCATGACCGATGACGAGCTCGACCGCCTGCTCGTGCCGGCTCAATCCCGACGCGTCCCGATCGGGGAAACCGTCTTCGAACAGGGCGAACCGGCGCAAAACTTCTTTTTGCTGCTGCATGGGCGGCTGAAGGTGACGCAGGTGACCGCCGACGGGCAGCAGATCATCGTCCGCATGGTCCATCCCGGCGATCTCTTCGGTTTCGCCAAGGCTCTGCAGCGCTCGGATTATCCGGGCACCGCGATCGCAGCCGTCGACAGCGTGACGCTCTGCTGGCCGACAGATCTCTGGCCGAACTTCGTCGAACACAATCCGCGCCTTGCAGTCAGCGCCATGGAAACCATCGGCCAGCGGCTGGAAGAAGCCCATATCCGCATCCGCGAAATGTCGACCCAGGAGGTCGAACGGCGTGTGGCACACACGGTCCTGCGGCTGGCGAAGAAGGCCGGACGACCCGAGCCCGCCGGCCTGCGTATCGATTTCCCGATTTCACGCCAGGACATCGCCGAAATGACCGGCACGACCCTGCACACGGTCTCGCGCATCTTCAGCGCCTGGGAAGGCAAGGGCCTGATAGAGGGCGGCCGTCAGAAATTGCTCGTCCGGGATCTCGTCGCGCTCGAGCAACTCGCCACGGCATCCGTCGAGCGCCGCTGACGCCCTGACCGCTCGATGCCGCCTACCGTCTTTCTAATTGATTTTGCGCAAAGAAGGACGCCCTGGGTCAGCCTAAGTCTCGGTCAACGGAACGCTGACGTTCCCGTTTCAAGGAGACAAACCATGACACGCCACTTCAAAAACCTCGCTGCCGTCGCCGCATTGGCACTCGCCATTCCGGGCTTTGCAGCAGCCGCCGATTTCCAGATCCAGATGCTCAACAAGGGCGCGGAAGGTGCCATGGTCTTTGAACCGGCTGGCCTCAAGATTGCTCCCGGCGACACCGTCACCTTTGTTCCCACGGACAAGAGCCACAATGCCGAGGCGATCAAGGGCATGATCCCGGAGGGAGCTGCCGAGTTCAAGGGCAAGATGAATGAGGAGATCAAGGTGACCTTTGATGTGCCGGGTCTCTACGGCGTCAAATGCGCGCCGCATGTCGGCATGGGCATGGTCGCGGCCATACTCGTTGGAGAAGCCCCCGCCGCCAACCTCGACGCTTTCAACGCCGCCAAACTGCCGAAGAAGGCCCGTGAGCGCATGGATGCGGCGGTCGCAGCTGCGAAGTAAGCAATCCCGCTCACAAGGGGGCTTTGGCCCGTTGGGTCTGAGCTGCAAAGTCTAGAAGGCCTTGCAGCTCAACTCTATTCCGCACGTTCAGTGCGCTCGTGAGAGCGCCTCTCGGAGGACCACAGCGGCAAATCGTCTGCCTTCCGTCGATCGCAGCTGACTGGTCGAGTTGCTTCAACCTTCCTGGATCGCCGGGGTTATTGATTCCGCATGGCGTGGTAGCCGGCTCGCTGTTTGCTATGCCAGAGAGCGAGCCGGATTGGTGTCGGCGCTAATGCGCTACGGAAAGTGCTTCGGAGACGGCCTCGGCCAGGGTGGCCGTCGGCCGGCCGATGAACTTGCCAAGCTGGCCGTTGTCCTCATGCAGGACGCCGGTGGAGACGCCCTGGGCTTCGACGCCGGCGATCACTTCGGCAAACATCTTCGGAAGGCCGATCTGTTCCAGAACGCCTGCGTGCTGCGCTTCGGTCAGGTTCTGATAGACATAGGGCTTGCCCGTCTGACGGGCTACTTCCGCTGCGATATCGGCCATACGATAGCCCTTGTCGCCGCCGAGTTCGTAGGTCTTGCCCTCATGGCCGGGCGTCGTCAGCACGATCGCTGCCGCATCCGCAAAGTCCTGACGCGAAGCCCAGGAGATGAGCGCATCGCCTGCGCTGCCGATCAAGGCGCCATGCGCCAGGGACGGGGCGATGGCGACGGTGTGGTTTTCCCAATACCAGCCGTTGCGCAGGATCGTAGAGGTCAGGCCCGAGGCCTTCAGTGCTTCTTCCGTCTGGGTATGGTCGGCCGAGAACCAATGGGTCCAACGGTTTTGGGCCAAAACCTGCTTTGCGGGAGAGCGGTGATGATGTCCGCGTCTGATCTACCACATCCCTCCGTGGCACCATGTCGATCAAAGGCCTGAGACTTTCATGCTTGCAAAATCCAATGCTGCAGTCACCCGCTAAGGTTCTTCATCAGACCGGAGCATAACGCTCGATCGTCAACCTTAGCGACGCCGTGGCCTCCTTGAAACGCCGGAAGTGGTTCGATTCCCGGTGCGCCTTCAGCGCGGCTTCGTTTTCAAATTCCTCGAGCACCAGAAATCCACCGGCATTCTCGCAGCACTGCAGAATGTCGAACATTCGGTTTCCGGGTTCTGCGCGGCTCAAGCGCTGCAGATCCTGAAGGGCACTCAGCAGGCGTTCTGCCTCCAGAGGTGCGCAGGTGATCCGCAGATGCACCCCAATCGACCGCCGCTGCTGGTTCATGTGATCCTCCTTTCTCGCAATAAATTTCAGAATGAAAAATATTATGCGGATGTGGTTGACGCAAGCCCGCCGCCGCGATATTGATCGCGTCATGCAATAAATTGCTTAAAGCGATTTTTATTGCAGATGATCACCATCTCTGGGAGGGGAAAAATGCTGAAGTCTCTGAAGGCCGCGACTGCCATCGGCCTGATTGCCGCCGCCGCCATTGCCGGGGCCGTCGCGCCGGCCAACGCCGAAGGAAAGTTTGCCTGCGAGCCGGGCGAAACCTATGTCATGAACGTCATGGTCTCCGGCCATCCTTATTGGGTCCCGGTCTTCGAAGGCTTCAAGCAGGCGGCCAAAGCGCTGGGCTGCGAAGCTGCCTTTACCGGCACGCCGGAATACGACATCACCAAGCAGATCGCGTCTTTCGAGCAGGAAGTGGTGAAGAAGCCGAAGGGCATCCTGCTCCATCCGATGCAGTCGGATCCCTTCATCGAGCCGATCAACCGGGCCATCGACTCCGGCATCTCGGTCACGACATTTGCGGCAAACTCACCGAAGTCGAAGCGCACTGCCTATATCACCTCTGACAATGTCGCCGAGGCGAAGTTTGCAGCCGAGGAGATCGTCAAGGCGCTCGGCGGCAAGGGTGAATACGCTGTTCTCGAGAACCCGGGCCAGAGCAACCATGATCTTCGGGTCACGGCGCTCATCGACTACATGGAGCGGACCCATCCGGACATGAAGCTGGTCGGCCGCCAGGCGACGAACCAGGATTCCAACGCGGCCTATCAGGCAGTCTCCGCCATGCTGCAGGCCAATCCGAACCTGGGCGCGCTCTGGATCCCCGAAGCCGGTTCGGCAGAAGGCGCGGTTGCCTCCGTGCTCGAAGCCAGGAAGAAGGTCCTGATCCTCCACGCGGACATCACGCCCACCACGCTTGAACACATCAAGCAGGGCAACATCCACATGTCGATCAACCCGAACCAGGGCATCCAGGGCTTCATGGGCTTCATGAACACCTTCCTTGGCGCCCATCCGGAGCTGATCGATCCGTTCAACGACTACAAGGTCTCCGGCTTCAACCCGATGCAGATCCCGTCGATGGACAATGGCTTTGCGGTCATCACCAAGGCCAACGCCGCATCCTTCGACCTCAACGAATACATGAAGGGCCGCTGAGCGCGACCCGACGTGACCCCGGCGGCGCCTCTTGCGGCGCCGGGGAAGTCGAAGTGATGGAAGGGGAGGGGTGTCATGGCCGAGGTCGTCCTCAGCTTGACGGATGTGCACAAGTCGTTCGGACCGGTCCAGGCCCTGCGCGGCGCCGAGTTCGAACTGCGCCGCGGCGAGATCCACGCGCTGGCGGGCGAAAACGGCGCAGGCAAGTCGACGCTGATGCACATCATCGACGGTATCCTGCAGCCCGACAGCGGCGAGATCCGCCTCGACGGCGCCCCCGTTCGCATTGCTTCGCCGAATGTCGCCAACCGGCTCGGCATCGGCTTCGTCCACCAGGAAATCGCCCTCTGCCCGGAGATCTCGGTCGCCGAAAACATGTTCATGGCCGAAACCGGCAGCAGCCGTACCCTGTTGATGGACTACCGCGCGCTGGTCGTCCGCGCCGGGGAGATCCTCAAGGAAATCGGCGATATCGATCCGAGGCGCCGTGCCGGCGATCTCTCGATTTCGCAGCAACAGATCGTCGAGATCGCCAAGGCGCTGACGCTCGACTGCCGCATCCTGATCCTCGACGAGCCGACGGCGGCGTTGACCGAAACCGAAGCGCAGACGCTGTTCAAGATCATGCGTCGCCTCGCCGATCGCGGCATCGCGATCATCTATATTTCCCACCGCATGGCGGAGATCTTCCAGCATTGTGACCGCATTACCATCATGCGCGACGGCTGCCACATCAAGACGGCCGACATTGCGGCGATCACGCCGGAGGATGTCGTCAACAGCATGGTGGGGCGCGTGCTCGACAAGCTCTATCCGCCCAAGCAGGCCCCGGATGCAAAGTCCGACGATGTCATCCTCTCTGTACGCAATCTGACCGAAGGGCGAAGGGTTTCTAACGTCAGCTTCGACTTACGCAAGGGCGAGATCCTCGGCCTGGCCGGTCTGATCGGGGCAGGGCGCAGCGAGATCGTCCGTGCCATCTGCCGGCTGGAAGGTAAGGCCGAGGGAGAGGTGGTCCTGAAGGGCCGCAAACTCTCTCTCCGCGACTATCGCGACAGCATCCGCGAGGGGCTGGTCTATGTATCCGAAGACCGCAAGGGCGACGGCCTGTTTCTCAACATGTCGATCTCGAACAATGTTTCGGCGCTGGACCTCAAGCGGGTCTCAAACCCCTTCGGCTTGATCAATCGGCGTGGGGAGACGGCCAGGGCCGAACAGTTCGGGACGCGGCTCAAGCTGCGCTCCAACGGAGTTGCCGACGCGGTCAACACGCTGAGCGGTGGCAACCAGCAGAAGGTGGCGCTTGCCAGAATGCTGTCGGTCGAGCCCGAAGTGGTCTTTCTCGACGAGCCGACCCGAGGTGTCGATGTTGGCGCCAAGGCGGAGATCCATCGTCAGATCAGGGATCTCGCCAATGAGGGCGTCGGCGTCGTCGTCATCTCGTCCGAACTCCCCGAGCTCATCGGGGTCAGCGACCGGGTGCTGGTGGTGCGCGAGGGGCGCATCACGGGAGAGGTCACCGGTGCCGAGATGACCGAAGAACGGATCATGCATCTTGCATCGATCAGCAGTCAGTTGGCCCAGGGCGATACCTCGCCCGTGGGCAAAGCATGAGGGAGTGGGACAAGATGGCAACGATCGAAACACAGCATCACGCAGGCTCGGCCGCCGAGCGCCGGGTCCAGTGGTGGACACCCGCGATCAAGGCGCGCGAGACGGGCCTGATCGTCATCATCCTGACGCTGTTCACGGTGATGTCCTTCATCTCGCCCTACTTCCTGACGGTCGACAACCTCCGCGCCATGGCCATGGCCTTTGCGGTGGAAAGCATCGTGGTGGTCGGCATGACCATCCTCCTGATCTCGGGTGGCATCGACCTGTCGGTCGGCTCGGTCACGGCGCTTGCCATGGTGGTTGCCGGTTGGTTATTCATCAACGGGATCGACCCCTGGGCCGCAGCCGCCTTTGCCATCGCGGTCACCACCTGCATCGGCATGTTCATGGGCTTCCTGACCACGGTGGTTGGTCTGCACCATTTCATCGTTTCGCTCGGCGTCATGGTGATTGCCCGCGGCGTCTGCCTGCTGGCGACGGGAGGGCGACCGCTCGGGCTCTTCTCCCTGCCGCCGGAGTTCAAGTTCATCGGCCAGGGCGCGGTCTACGGCATCCCGCTGGTCATCATCATCTTCGTGGTCGTCGTGGTATCCTTCGACTTCCTGCTGCGCCGGACGACGGCCTTCCGCAAGGTCTTCTATACCGGCAGCAATCCCAAGGCGGCCGCCTATTCCGGCATCCGCGTCGGTCGCGTGGTCTTCGCCACCACCACGCTCTGCTCTGCGCTCTGCGGCGTGGCCGGCGTCATCTACATGGCCCGCTTCGGCTCCGCCCAGCCCAGTTTCGGCGTCGGCATGGAGTTGAACGTGATCGCGGCAGCGGTCATCGGTGGCGCCAGCCTCTCGGGCGGTGCCGGCACCATCTTCGGTGCCATCCTCGGCGCGGTCCTGCTTTCGGTGGTTTCCAGCTCGCTATCCTTGCTCAACGTGTCGGTTTACTGGCAGGACATCATAAAGGGAAGCATTCTGCTCACCGCCGTGCTGTTCGACCACTACCTGGTCAAGCGCCGCCGCTGAGCAGCCGGGAAGCAACGAGGAGACGACGCGTCATGGTGGACAACAGGGATGAATTCGATCAGCAGCGCCAGATGTATTCGGTCCTCGTCCTGCATTTCATCGAGGGAGTGAAGCAGTCGGAGATCGCCGAGAAGCTCAACCTCTCGCATACGAAGGTGAACCGCATGATCGCCGCCGGCCGCAAGGCGGGCATGGTCAAGATCAGCATCTCCAGCCCTTATCAGCGGCTGGTCGACATGGAAAACGACGTCACCCAGCGCTTCGGCCTGAAGCAGTCGGTGGTCACGCCAACCGTATCGGATAATCCCGAGACGACGCTGCAGATGGTCGGACGTGTTGCGGCCAACCATCTCCTCGAAACGCTTCGGGATGGCGATGTCATCGCCATCACCGGCGGCAAGGCGGTGAGTGCCGTGGTCGAAAACCTGGAAGCCGAGCGTCGTTTCGATGTCCGGGTCGTGCCGCTGACCGGCGGCGTTCAGGGCAAGCACTATACCGACGTCAACCATCTGGCGACGCAACTGGCCGACAAGCTTGGTGGCAGTGCCCAACTCGTCCATGCGCCGCTGTTTGCCGAGGACGATAAGCAGCGTGACCTCTTGATGAATGTCGCCTCGATCCGCGAGGTCTTTGATCTCGCGCGTAAGGCAACCGTGGCCCTGGTTGGCATCGGCTCGGTCCAGGCGCCGGGTTCCGGCTATTACGACCTGTTGCCGGATCCGGCACGGGGTGGCCAGGCGCTTGTTGACGCCGGCATTGCCGGGGAATTCCTGGCGCATCTGATCAAGGCGGACGGTTCGCTCGCCGAAATCGATCTCAATTCGCGGGTCGTGGCACTCGACCCGGCAGACCTTGCCAACTGCCCGACCATCATTGGCGTGGCGGCTGGCAGCCTGAAGGCGGGCCCGGTGGCAGCAACCCTTGCCGGGCGGTTTTTGACCTCGCTCGTGGTGGACGAAGAAATCGCCCGGGCACTCGATACACATGGGGAAGGATGATCCGGTGACGGACCAAGGCATACTCAACAGGCCCATCGGCCGAAGTGGCATCAAGGCATCGGCGGTCGGGCTCGGCACCTGGGCGATCGGCGGCTGGATGTGGGGCGGCACGGACGAGAAACAATCGATCGACGCCATCAAGGCCTCGGTGGATGCCGGCATCTCGCTCATCGATACCGCACCCGCCTATGGCATGGGGCTGGCCGAAACCATCGTTGGCAAGGCGATTGCAGGCCAGCGCGACAAGGTCGTGCTCGTTTCCAAATGCGGTCTCGTCTGGCATGTGGGCGAGGGGACTTACTTCTTCGAGCAGGCTGGCAAGCCGGTTCATCGCTACTTGGGGCCGTCGTCCATTCGCTACGAAGTCGAACAAAGCCTGCGCCGCCTGGGTACCGACTATATCGACCACTATGTCACCCACTGGCAGGATGCGACGACGCCGATTGCCGAGACGGTCGGGGAACTGCTTCGCCTGAAGGAGGAGGGCAAGATCCGTTCGATCGGCGCAAGCAATGTGTCTGAAGCGGATTTCGCCGCCTATCTCACGACGGGTGCGCTCGATGCGATCCAGGAGGAATACTCCATGGTGAAGCGCGACATAGAGACGAGCTTCGTACCCACATGCATCGACAACGGGGTTTCCATTCTCAGCTATTCGTCGCTGGCGCTCGGCCTGCTCTCGGGCAAGATCGGTCCCGACCGCGTCTTTGCGGATGATGACCAGCGGCATGGCAATCCGCGCTTCAGTTTCAGCAATCGGGAAAAGGTCGCTCGACTGATGGACGTGATCCGCCCGATCGCAGACCAGCACAAGGCATCGGTCGCCCAGGTGGTCATCGCCTGGACGCTCGCCCAGCCGGGCATCACCTTCTCGCTCTGCGGTGCGCGCGACCCAACCCAGGCGATCGAGAATGCCGGTGCCGCACGATTGCGCCTGACCGAACACGAACTGTCGACCATCACGGACGGCATAAGAGACCATCTGGTCGAACTCGACCGGTAACCATCACAGACTACAACAGAGAATTGGGACGTTGGCCTCAAAACCAGCGAACGGTACTTCCATGTCCACATTCCGCGAGGACGCGCTCAGGCGAATTCGACAGGACGGCGATTTCGATGTCGTCGTGGTCGGCGGCGGCATCAATGGCATTGCCGCCTATCGCGATCTGGCGCTGCAGGGATTGCGCGTGCTTCTGGTCGAGCGGAACGACTTCGCATCCGGTTGCAGCGCCGCCCCCTCGCGCATGATCCATGGCGGCCTGCGTTATCTCGAAAATGGCGAATTCAATCTCGTCCGGGAATCCCTGGCCGAGCGCGACGCCCTGCTGCGGCTCGCACCCCACATGGTTCACCCCCTGCCGACGACGATCCCGATCCACTCGATCTTCAGCGGCTTCTTCAACGCGGCTGCGACCTTCTTCGGCTCGGCCGGCAAACCGTCGAGCCGTGGGGCGCTCGCGATCAAGGCGGGCCTCTCGCTCTATGATTTCGTCACCCGCAAGAACCGGCTTCTTCCGCGCCACCAGTTCCGCAATGCCCGCAGCACCCGGGCCTTCTGGCCGGCCTTGACGCCTCAAGTCCGCTATTCCGCGACCTATTATGATGCCTGGATCAGTCAGCCGGAACGCCTGGCGCTCGAACTCGTCCTCGACACGCGAAGCGATGCGCCCCAGGCGATCGCGCTGAACTACGCGAAACTCCTGCGGATCGGTGACAGCTACCAGCTCTCGGCAGAAGGTTCGAACGAACTGATCGTCGTGCGGCCACGCATGATCGTCAATGCCACAGGCGCATGGATCGATCAGACGATCACGGCGCTCAGCGACGGCGCAGCACCTGCCGAGAAGACGGTGACCGGCACCAAGGGCTCACATCTCATCCTCGCGAATGACGCCCTTTATCAGGCCCTGAACGGCCACATGATTTTCTTCGAGAACACCGATAACAGGGTCTGCATCCTCTTTCCCTATCTCGGCCGCGTACTGGCCGGATCGACGGATATCAAGGTCGACAAGCCGGGACGGACGCGCTGCGAGCCCGAGGAACGCGACTACATCCTCGCTGCCATCCGCATCGTCTTTCCGGATCTCGCCATCGCTGCCTCCGATATCGTCTTCAGCTTCAGCGGCATCCGTCCGCTGCCGCGCAGCGATGCGGAATTTACGGGCAAGATCTCGCGCAGCCATGTCATCCACCGGGTCGAGAGCGATCCGCCCCAGCTCTGCATGGTGGGCGGCAAGTGGACGACCTTCCGCGCCTTCGGCGAACAGGTGACCGACGAGGTGCTCGCCTTCCTCGGTCGTCCCCGCATCGCGACGACCGCCGACCGTCCCATCGGTGGCGGCAGGAACTATCCGGCCGATGGCGAGCGGTTGTCGGCGCTGCTCTCCCGCGAGTTTCCGATCGGCAAGGCCCGTGCTGATCACCTGGCATCCACCTATGGATCAAGGGCCTTCGATGTGATGGCCTTCTGCGACGGACACCCGGATGACGTTCCCTTGTCCTCCACAACTGTGATGACGCTCGCCGAAATCCTCTGGCTCATGAGAGGCGAAGACGTTCACCACCTGGCCGACATCGTGCTCCGCCGCACGAGCCTTGCGATCACCGGCCAGATCGATCTCGAAATTCTCGACACCCTGCTGACCGTCATGGCCCGCGAGCTCGCCTGGTCGGGCGAGCAGATGTTGGCGGAGCGGCGGCAACTCATCGATGAACTGGGGACCTATTACGGGGTCTCGGTCGCAATGCTTCAGGACAGATGCAAGGAAAAGGACAAGGCGTCATGATGCGAATTTCAAAGAAGGCACGAATGAACAGGCTGTTTCGCCAGGGCGGCTGCCTCGACGTCGCCATCGATCACGGTGTCTGCAACGAGCCGAGCTTCCTGATCGGCCTGGAGGACATGGCCGGCGTGGTCGACAAGCTCGTCGAAGCAGGCCCCGATGCCATCCAGATGGCCTATGGCCAGGCCGATCTGCTGCAGGCAAGACCCGAGCGCGACAAGCCGGCGCTCGTCATGCGCATCGACATGGGCAACCCCTACAATTCCACGCGCCACCGCAGCATGTGGTCGCAACTGCAGAACCATGACGAACCGATCATCGGCGCGCTGGAAATGGACGCGGCCTGCGTCGTCGTCAATCTGTTTATGCTGCCGGACGAGCCGGAACTCTTCCGCCAATGCGTCGAAAACATTTCCCGCGTGCGCGCCGATTGCCATCGCTACGGCATGCCGCTGATGATCGAACCCTTGGTGATGCTGCCCAACGACATCAGGGGTGGCTACCAGGTGGATGGCGACGCCGAGAAGATCGTCACGCTGGTCCGTTTGGCCTCCGAAATGGGCGCCGATATCATCAAGGCCGATCCGACCAGCGATCCCGAAGACTTTCACAAGGTCGTGGAAGCTGCCCGCTGCCCGGTTCTGGTGCGTGGTGGCGGTCGCGAAGATCTGCGCGTCGTGCTCGCCAAATCAGCGGCCCTGATGGCTCAAGGCGCAAACGGGATGGTCTATGGACGCAACATCTATCAGCATGACAATCCAAAGGCTGTCGTGAAGGCGCTGATGGCCATCATCCACCAGCGCGCCAGCGGCGATCAAGCATGGGATGTCTATAACCGTGGCTGAGAAAAACTACATTCTGGGCGTCGATGCCGGAAACACTGTTATCAAGGCCGTGCTTTTCGACACGCAAGGCCATCAGATCGCCCACTGCGCCATCGACGGCCAGTCGAGCTTTCCCGAGCCAGGCCATGTCGAGCGTGATCTCTCCGAACTCTGGGAAAACGGCTGCGCGGCGATCCGCGAGGTCATCGCCAACTCCGGTGTTGATCCGACACGGATCCTTGGTCTCGGATGTGCCGGCCATGGCAATGGCCTCTATCTGCTCGATCGGGCCTTCCAGCCGCTGAAGGGCATCCAGTCGCTGGACAGCCGGGCAGCCGATATCGCGGCAGAGCTCGACCGCGAGAATGGAGACGCGCTCCAGGCGCGCTGTCTGCAGCGCCCCTGGCCATCTCAGACCCCGAGCCTTCTCGCCTGGATCAAGCGCCACGCGCCGGAGACCTACGCCAAGATCGGCACCGTCCTGTTCTGCAAGGATTTCATCAACTTCCGCCTGACCGATCGCCTCGCCAACGATATCTCCGACTTGAGCGGCGCCGGGCTCCTCGCCATGCCGGAGGGCCAACTCGACGCTGATTTGCTTGGCCTCTATCACCTCGAGGATGCCTTGGCCTTCTTCCCGGAGCGCGTGCAGTCCGCAGATATCGTCGGCCGGGTTACCGCAGCGGCGGCCAAGGCAACGGGTCTGGCGCAAGGCACGCCTGTGATCGGTGGCTACTTCGACGTGGTCTCCAGCGCCATGGGTTCAGGCGTCATCCATGCCGGTGAAGCCTCGGTAATCGCGGGGACCTGGAGCATCAACCAGGTCTTTGCCGATGAGCCCGTCATCAGCCCCGACGTCTTCATGGTCACCACCTTCGGCAAGGATCGCTATGTGAACATCGAGTCGAGCGCGACCTCCGCCGCCAATCTCGAATGGTATGTGCATCGCATGCGCGGCGACCATGGCGGCGAGGCCTTCGATCGCTGCAACGAGGAGGTCGGCAAGGTCGTAGCCCGCGCCGACGACCCGTTCTTCCATCCCTTCATCTTCGGCTCACGCCTTGGTGCCGAGTTTCGCGGCGGCTTTTATGGACTGGCCGGATGGCATGGCGAAGGCCACATGCTCCGAGCGCTTTTCGAAGGCGTCTGTTTCGAACATCGACGGCACATCGAAGTGCTGCGCAATGCCGGACTGTCCGTCGACCGCGCAGTCATGTCCGGCGGCGGCTCGCGCAGCCCTCATTGGCCGCAGATGATGGCCGACGTTCTGGAGATCCCGCTCACCGTTGCTGAGGCCCGGGAGACGGGTGCTCTGGGGGCGGCGATCGGTGCCACGGTCGCGATCGGCCTTTATGCTTCTTATGAAGAGGCCGTGGCGGCCATGACCCGCTCTGCCAGAGACTTCCAGCCGAATACCGGGTGGACGGAGCATTTTCGCAGGCGATACGGGCTATACACCGCCCTGACCGACCAGATGCGGGACTTCTGGAGCGCGCTCCGCCTGAAGTCCTAGGTCGGCCCAAGACGACAGACGAACAGAGGCGATCCTGATCGCCAACGAAAGGACAGACCATGCCGGACACGACACGGCTCGATGGCGATTATGACTATGTCATCGTTGGGGCAGGGACGGCAGGCTGCGTGCTCGCCGCCCGCCTGACGGAGGATCCGACGATCCGCGTGCTGCTCCTGGAGGCCGGAGGCTCCGACCGCTATCACTGGGTGCAGATCCCCGTCGGCTATCTCTACTGCATCGGCAATCCGCGCACCGATTGGATGATGCGCACCGCATCCGAACCCGGTCTCAACGGCCGCAGCCTTGCCTATCCGCGCGGCAAGGTGCTCGGCGGCTGCACCTCGGTCAACGGCATGATCTACATGCGCGGCCAGGCAGCCGACTACGACGGCTGGCGCGACCTCGGCAATCCCGGCTGGGGCTGGTCGGATGTGCTGCCCTATTTTCGCAAATCCGAGGACTATCACGGGCCTTCAGGAGACATGCATGCAAAGGGCGGCCCCTGGAAGGTCAGCCGCCAGCGCCTGAAATGGGATATCCTCGAAGCCGTGCAGGAAGGTGCCCGTGAATTCGGCATCGAACCGCGCGCCGACTTCAATGATGGCGACAATGAAGGATCCGGCTTCTTCGACGTCAACCAGCACAAGGGCGTCCGCTGGAACACCGCCCGCGGCTTTCTGAGGCCCGCCCTGAAACGCCCCAACCTGCGCATGGTCCAGCATGCCCTGGTCGAACGCCTCACCTTTGAGGGCAAACGCATGACCGGCGTCCACTATCGCACGCCGGGAGGCGCGTTCTCCGCAAAGGCGTCAGGCGAAGTGATCCTCGCTGCCGGTGCCATCAACTCGCCGAAGCTCCTGGAACTCTCCGGAATTGGCGATCCCGCTCGTCTCTGGTCGCTCGGCATCGATGTTATCATGGCAAAGCCGGCCGTCGGCGCAAACCTGCAGGATCATCTGCAGATCCGCACGGTCTTCAAGGTGAAGAACACGGTGACGCTGAACCAGCTCGCCAATTCCTGGCGCGGCAAGATGAAGATCGCTGCCGAATATGCGCTCTTCCGCTCTGGCCCTATGTCGATGGCACCCAGCCAGTTCGGCATGTTCACCCGGTCCAGCCCGGAAGAAGACCGGCCCGACATCGAATATCACATCCAGCCGCTCTCCACCGACAAGCTCGGTGACCCGCTGCACCCGTTTCCGGCGATCACCGTCTCGGTCTGCCAGTTGCGCCCGACCAGCGCCGGCACCTGCCACATCACCTCGACCGACCCGGCCCTGCAGCCGGAAATCCGTCCGAACTACCTCTCGACCGACCATGATCGTTCCGTCGCGATCGCCGCCATCCGCCAGGCAAGACAGGTGATGTCGGCTGCCGCCCTGCGTCCCTTCCAACCCGAGGAAATCCTGCCCGGCCAAGAGTTCCAGGATGACGAAACCTTGCTGCAAAAGGCCGGCGACATCGCCACCACCATCTTCCACCCCGTCGGCACCTGCCGCATGGGTCCGGACCCCGATGCCGTGGTCGACCCCTCGCTGCGCGTGGTGGGCATCCAGGGCCTGCGCGTTGTCGACGCCTCCATCATGCCGCGCATCATCTCCGGCAACACGGCGTCTCCGGTTGTCATGATCGCCGAAAAAGCAGCAGACCTGATCCGGCAGGGCCGGATCGAGGTCACAAAACAGGGTTGATGAGCTTTACACCACTAGCAGGTGCCGACCCCGTTTTCCAGCCTCCTGCGAAGACGACAAGCGCCTTAAAATAAGCGCGCGGCCACGAACTTCGGAAGAAACTCTGTTCGTCGTTTTGGCTGACATGGTCCCCACCTCCCACGAGGTGGGGTATCCGGCACAGCCGTAGTAGTTCAACTTGTGACAGCCGCCCGCGATGCTCGCTGTTGGCTACTCCGCGAAGAACCCCTTCACGTCCTGAAAGAATTCCGATCGGCTCTTGCTCTGCAGATAGAACATGTGACCACCGGGATAAGTCCCGAAATAAAGCCGCTCCCGAGCGCCACGCGCCCGTGTCGTCTGCTCCAGCGTGTAGCGGGACAGGAAGTAGTTGGTCACGAGGTCGTGGTATCCATGTACGACTAGCGCCTTCAGATCCGGGTTCTGGGCAAGCGCAATGCCGATATCGTCCGGAGTGCCAATGTCTCCGCTATAATCCCAGGAGGCATTGGTCACGAAGTTGAGCGGGATGTAGGGCCTGTCGCTGGTATAGCCGAGGTCGTTTCGGACGTAGTCCATGAAGGGCGCGAGGAGAACGCCGCTCAACACGGTCAGCGATCGGTCGAGCACGGCGAGGCCGGGCTCTTGTGGGGTGGGGTTGTCGGTCGCCTGTGTCCCGTCATACCGGTCGAGAATGAGACCGCGATCGGACAAGAGGCTGCCGACATAAAGCGTTTCCGGAATGCGCCCGTTGTGAAGCTCGACGAGCCTCGGATCGAGACCCGTATAGCGGGCCACCGTATCGAAGAAGATCTTTCGCTCGTCCGGCGTCGAGCGTCCGATTGAGACAAGCCCTGTCAGGAACCCGTTCAGCGTATAGTCTTCGACCGCCTTCATCCCTGCCTCATCGACCTTCACGTCGTTCAAGCCGTGATGGGAGGCGATCGCCGTTTGGGTGGGCAGCAGGGTCATCGGATAGAGGATGGAATAGTTGCCCGCATCGACATCGACCTTGAGGGCAGGGGAGATCAGGATGGCGCGGTTGATGTTGACGGCATAGTTCTCCGCAAGGATCCGCAAGGATCCGCATCAGGGCCGCGACCCTGAGGCCCCCATAACTTTCTCCGGCGATCGCCTTCGGCGAAGCCCAGCGATTGTTCACCGTCAGCCACTTGCGAATGAAGATGGCCATCGAGTTCACGTCCGCCGTCGTGTTGTAATACGGCTTGGGATCGCCCGGCTTGCCGTCTGCGCTCGGCAGCATGCGGCTGTATCCGGTATCGACGGGGTCGATGAAGACGAGATCGGTGAAGACGATCCAGCTTTCCGAATTGTCCTCCAGCCGTGCCGGAACGGCCGGGAATGTGCCGTCTCCAGACGTCTTGATCGTCTTCGGGCCGAGCGCCGACATATGCAGGAAGATGCTCGATCCCCCCGGGCCGCCATTGAACACGAAGGTCACCGGCCGCGTGGCCGGATCGCCCCCCTTCAGGATGTAATCCATGTGGAAGATCTCGGCATCCGGCCGCTCGGGGTCGATGCCGATCTCGAGCATCCCGGCCTTTGCCTCGTAGTCCGGAAGCGCTCCGGAGGCCTGTGACGCAGGCGCTGTACCCAACAGTAGGATCAGTGCCAGAACGATCGGCAACGCCCCAATCCCGCCAAACCACCGCTGCATTTTCGATCTCCTCAACTCAGGTCAATCATGGACCGCATCGGTCACCCAGACCGCCAAGACAGGCGTCTCACCAGGCCCGCACGCGCTTTTCCGGCGCCAGCCATTCCGGATCGCCTTCAGTGATGTCGAATGCGGTATAGAAGTCGTCGACATGTTTGAGTGCGGCCACCGAGCGGTACATGCCGGGTGCGTGCACATCGCTCATGAAGACGCTGCGGATGACCCCGTCGGTTCCCTTCATGCCCCAGAATTGCGCCCAGGCAAGAAAGCAACGCTGCGCCGGCGAGAAGCCGTCGATTTCAACATTTTCCGTCGGGTTTTCGGCGAGATAGTCCTGCAGCGCCGCATAAGCGAGCGTGATGCCCCCGACATCGGCCATGTTCTCCGTAACCGTCAGCGCACCGTTGAGGGTAAGCCCCGGCAGAACTTCATAGGCATTTGCCTGCGCCACGAGCTTTTCGGCTTCTCGTGTAAAGGCAGCCGCATCCTCGGGCCTCCACCAGTCGCGCAGATTGCCATCGGCATCGTATTGCCTACCGCGACTGTCGAAGCCATGTGTCATTTCATGTCCCAGCACGGCGCCGAGCCGGCAGAAGTAGACCGGCGCATCGAGGTCAGCCTCGAAGGCCGGTGGCTGCAGGATGGCGGCAGGAACTTCGAAGCCGTTGATCGATGTGTTGTAGGCCGCATTGATGATGATCGGCAGCGTCGATTGCACATTGGCGAAGGATTCATGCTCGACCGGGTCGTCGAACTTGTCGAGCGACCGCTTCACGTCAAAGGCGATCAGCCGCTGGATATTGCCGATCAGGTCGTCCGGGCGCACCTCAACGCTCGACATGTCGATCCACGTCTCGGGGTAGCCGACCTCGAAGGTGAGTTTCTCCAGCTTGTCCTTCGCCGCCGCCCGTGTGGCCTCCGTCAGCCAGTCCCGGGTCTCGATCCGCGCAAGGAAGGCATCCTTCACGCGTCCGACCATGTCAGCCGATTTGGCCCGCCTCTCATCGTCGAAATGGCGCTCGACATAGAGCTGCGAAACTGGATGGCCGAGAAAGAGCTTGAGCTCGTCTTGCACCCGTTCCTCGCGGGGCGGCAGCTTTTCGACGCCGAGCAGGATCTTCTGCTGATCGGCGATCACTGGCTCGAATCGGCTGCCAAGATAAAGCTTGAAGCGGTTGATCAGTTTGACCTTGAGGTAGTCCCGGATGTCTTCGATAGGGCGTTCACGTAGCAGCTTGCCGAGGACGGCAAGGTAGCGTGGCTCCGACTTGATGATCCGTTCCGGCGGCGTCATGCCGAGACCGGCGAGCAGAGCGGTCAGGTCCAGCTCTGGGATTTCGGCCTGTAGGGCGGCGAAGGTGATCGGCTGATAGGTGTTGGCCGGATTGGCCGCCTCCACTGGCGTGAGCATCCCACCATGCAATTCGCGGTCGATATCGGCGACGAGCGCCGCGACCGTCGTCGCGCGCGCGGGGTCATAGCCGGCTGCGACCAGCATGTCCGCCAGGTTCTTGCGCAAGGCGAGGTCGAGCGCGGAACCGGCCGGCTCGTCATAGAGGTTCTGCTTGCCGAGCACGAGGGACGCGCCGACAAAGTAGAGTGAATTGCGCGTGGAATCGGCCATGTCGGTCGTGGGTACGAAGCCCGCCAGTGCCAGATCCTCGGCGACCAGCAGGTAGTGGCCGAGATAGCTGGCGAGGTCGCCCAGATCGGCGATCGCATCGATCCTGGCCATTTCAGGATCCAGAGGTGTCATGCCTTTGGCATCGAGTGTCGCGACATCCATGAAGGAGGTATAGAAGGCCCCCACCTGCTGGATCGGCGTTCCCTTTTCCGCCGTTCCGGCTTTTGCGGCGGCATCGAGCAGCGTTTCTTCCATTTGCGCCGTCAGCCGTTGGCCCATGAAGTCGAAGGCATCGATCATCGCCCGGTCCGCCGGACGCTCGACACGATCGATCCAGCCGCCGAGTGCAAAGCGGTAGAAATCGGTGCCCGGGTCGGATGTTTTGTCCATGTTTTCAAGGGAAAAGGCCAACTGATCGGGTCCGATCGCAGGAACAGGTGGCCGATCATTGGCGTGGGCGACAGGGGCCATGGCAAGGCAGAGGAGCAGACTGGAGGTGAACGGTCGCATGGTGATCCCCTTGGCTGATTTTCCTGAAACGCGAGGTCGCAAGCTTGGCCTGATGGCTCGGCTTAAGCGACCTAGAGGCTGCCCTCGTTCGTCATCGACACTTGGTATCAGTTGCTCGCCTCGATCAGAAACCGACCCGCAGCCCATCCGGCATCGCTGCCATCGGGCCGCGAAACCCTGCACCAGCGCGTCTGCCCAGTCATCCGGCAGCCGCCATTGCGCAGGATTTCGCCGTTGACGACGCGGGTGATGATCGGGCTCTGGGCGCTCGGTCGGCTGCGGATGTTCAGCGCATCGCCACGCGATACGCCGGCCACCTGGAAGAAGTCCGGGCCACCGGACAGGCCGTCGGCAAAATCGGGCGAGGGCGGCGCAACCGGCCTACCGCCTGTGACCTCGATGCGGAGCGTGAAGCGCGCCTGTTCGTTACGCCGCGCAGCATTGCGCATCAGGTAGACCTGGACGGTGTATTCACCGCTGTCGGGAACGATGATGTCAGCGAAATCGCCGGAGATCGACCCGTTGAACAGGGCCTCACCGCCGCCGGGACCGAGAATATTGAAGTAGTTGCTACCGTTCGAGGTGTTCATCGTCACGGCAAGTCGCTGTCCTCCACGAACACTCACACGGTAACTGACACCCTCATAGCCCCGGACCGTGCCACGGATGACCGTCGAGCTCTGGCCGCGTGAGAACTCGACCCGGGCGCTTCGATCCTGTGCCATGGCCGTCTGAGACCCGGCATTGACCGTGATGCCAAGCATCACTGCAACCATTCCACCCACGCAGGCACGCCACCAACGCATCGTACATCTCCCGCTCGCAAAGCCTGGATCGGTTGCCCCGCAGCCCGTCGATGTCTTGAGACTGGCACGCTCAAAGAGAAGGAACCAGTGAATTAAATTAGTCTAAAGTGAAATTGCCTCATGGTTGCACGAGCCGCAGCCGTTCCCGCTGCGGCAGCCTCTCGTCTTTTGCCAACTCCTGCCGGAACCATCGCCCCAATGCCTCGAGCGCAGGTTCGGACCGGCGGCTCTGCTTGATGCAGAGATGATAATCCTCGTGTGTCGGCATCGCAGCCTCGTTCAGAAGGCGGAGGTACCCCGCTCTGATGTCGGGCTCGACCAGGAAATCGGGAAGCAGTGCCGCACCAAGGCCCATACGAACCATATCGAGCGCGACGACGTAGTGGGATGCAAAGAGCCAACGACCGGTGGGCGGAATGAGGTCGGTACGTCCGCTGTGTCGCGCATAGGCTTGCCAGTCCGAACCGATCCGACCAGGCAACAATTCGGTGGTGATGTAGCTGGGCGCTGCCTTGCCACAGGGGAGTGCAGACGAGACGACGGGCACCAGAAATTCAGGCCAGAGAAGCTGCGCGTGATAACCGCGGTCTTTCGGCAAGGTCGTGACGAAAGCGTCGCCGGTGGCATCGCTGAGTTCCGGATCCTGCGCATACATCATGATCTGCAGGTCGATGTCGGGATGCGTTGCATAAAAGGACTTTAGCCGCGGCACGAGCCACGCGCTGGCAAAGCTGCTGCAGACGGCAAGCCGCACGCGATCACGAGACCCGCCGATCGCCTCGGCGAGCGAGCGGTCGATTTCGGCGAAAGCCGGTTGCAGGCGCCGTGCGAGATCGCGACCAGCATCGGTCAGAACAATGCCACGCCCATTCTTCTGGATCAGCCTCTCGCCCACGATTTCTGTGAGTATCCGCAACTGGTGACTGACAGCGCTTTGGGTGACGCCGAGTTCTGCGGCTGCAGCCGCAACGGAGAGATGGCGGGATACCGTTTCGAACGTGTGCAGCGCGCGCAGGTTATGCCGACAATCCATGCTTTGATCACCTCGATGCGGGCCCCAGGAATCCGCAGCGCTTCACGCGCGCTTCGGCTGAGGTGGCGGAACGATACAACGTTTCATGAGAGATTTTTGAAATACAAGCAGGAAACTCATTGGACAGCTGCGACCAGCCCTGAAATGGTCTGAGCAAACGCGAATTTGAAGGTGAGATCGGCCATGACGGGAAAGGATCAGCGCAGGCGATGTTTCATCTCCGGTCTGGTGGCTTTCGCCGCTCTGGCCGGCCCGGCCCGCACACTCGCCGGCGAGGTGATGAAGGAAATTGCCGCGCTGAAGCCCGGCGAATTCACGTGGCATCCGGAGCGGCAGCGCACGGGAGCGGTGGCGGTCGTAGTCTCTCTTCCGGAACAGCGCGTGCATGTCTATCGCAACGGCATTCGCATCGCCGTCTCCACCTGTTCGACCGGCAAGCCCGGCCACGAGACCCCGACCGGGGTCTTTGTCGTCCTGCAGAAGGACAAGCACCACAAGTCGAGCACCTATGACGATGCGCCGATGCCGAACATGAACCGGCTGACCTGGTCCGGGATCGCGCTGCATGCCGGCAATCTGCCGGCTTATCCGGCCTCGCATGGCTGCGTGCGCCTGCCACTCGCCTTTTCCGAACGCCTCTTCGACATTACCCATCTCGGCACTCCCGTCATTATCTCGGGTGCTGCCGCCGATCCGCAGGAACTCGTCCATCCCGGCAAGGTGCTTGGTGCCTATGCCGCCCGCGAGTTTAGCGATGCCGTGACGGCGCTGCGCGGCAGAGAGCGGCCGAATGACTGGACCGACCTCAAGAAGCAACCCGTCGTCTCGGTCATCATGTCGACTTTCGATGGGCGGGCTTTGCTGGTTGAAAACTCCGAGATCCGCGCCGAGGGCCGGATCATCGTCAACGGTCGGGACAAGCTCGGCAGCCACGTCTTCCTGCTCGATGGCCTCGACGAAGCGACAAGTGGCATGCGCTGGATCGCCTTTGCCAATCCGAACGATGATGAAGGCGTGGTCAACATGGCCGCAAACCTCCTTGCCCGGATATCCGCCGACTCGGCCTTTGTATCGACCATGCAGAGGGTCCTGCACCCCGGCGCAGTGCTCATCCTGACCGATGCACCGCTGGCGCCCGACACCCGCACAGGCAAGGACTTCGTCATCATGGCGTGAACCGTCTGCCGGTGTGCCGCAGAGCTGGCCATGGAGAAACCCCTAAGTCGAGACTGGGAGAGGACGCGATGAGACTACTGACGGCCATGTTTGCCATAGCGTGCTTGGCCAGCCCCGCTCTCGCTGATGCGGCAGGCAAGCCTTCGACCAACCCCATGCCCGATGTCAGGATCGATGGCGACATCCTGATCTATATCGGCGGGACCAACGACCATGGCCTGCAGGCGCTGAAGGCGGTGCTGGCCAAGGTTCAGGATGGCCAGATCACGAAAATGCTGGTGAATTCCGGCGGCGGCGACACCAAGGCCGCCATCCAGATCGGTTTTATCATCGCCGACCTGAAGCCACATCTGACGATCGATACGGGCTGTTTTTCATCCTGCGCCAATTTCATCGCACCCGCTGCGGCGACGATCGCGATCCGCGAAAACGCCTTCCTGGGATGGCACGGCAATGATCGTGGCTTTGCCATTACGGCTGCCGAAGAGGGGGTGACATTGCGCGAACACCTGCGCGCCATGGTGGCCCCGCAGGCGAGCGACGCCGTTGGGCCAGATGGCAAGCCGGTCGACATGGAAGCCTTTCTCGACGAAGCGGTCACAGCCGCCGAGGCCCGGATGACTGAGGAGGCGGCACTTTATGCCAGGATCGGACTGCCCAACGATACCTTCGCTGTTTGCGGCGTCGGCTCGCGCTTCGACAATCGCTTGAGCGGTGCCCAGCGTGGCTGGGGCTTTTCGCTGGCTGATATGGCCCGGCTGGGCCTGCCACCCGTGCGCTATGAAGGGGCCGGACGCTATGAGGACAGCCCGGCTTTCAGGCGCTGGCTCATTGTCCTGACACCCCAAGACTGCAGAGGGTGAGTTTCATCCCGTCTCCGGCTTGGATCTATGGAATAAGCGGCTTCAGACGGGAAATGACCGCTGCCAAAAGGGCCCCTCCCATGCCGGGGTACCAGTCTGCGCCAGCCGAGAGCTTCAGGCCGCAGTGGCAAGCGGGGCCAGGAAGACTGTCGAGCCGATCAACAGCCAGTCGTTGATGATATGCGCCCCGGTGCTGACCCAGATATTCTTGGTCCAAACATAGGCCCAGGTCAGGATCAGTCTGGCGCAGCCGATCACAACAAAGCATTGCACAAAGTTCCAGTCATAGGTCGGCAGGTGCAACATCCCGAAGATGACCGCCGACAAAAGCCACGCAGCCAGCACCGCTGCATTGCGGCCCAGACCCGCCTTGTTATGCAGATAGGCAAGAATGGCGAGGAAGGGCAGGATTGTGATCAACTCCTCCCCGAGCAACTGGAAGCCGACCTTGGCAAAGAAACTCGCCAACCGCGCGCCTTCGAGGTCGGCCGCATCCGCAATCGCTGCATTGGAGTTCACCGTGCCGAAGGCCTGAACCAACGCTCCGACGGCAAGGGTCACGATGATGTTGAGGATGGCGAAGCCAAGCATCAGCAGCACGTCGCCGATGCCAATGCGCCGGAAGATTGCCCGCCAGTGACTGGGGGCTGCGATGGCGAGAGCGGCCAGCGGTAAAGCCACGAAAGCAACGGCCCTAAGCCAGCCGGTCAGAATATTGTCCTCAAAGGGCAACGGAACACCCAGCGCAGCAAAGCCGGCCCCTGCAGCCGCGAGAACCCAAAGCCAGGCGGTCCCCGACACGCTCGCCGGTTTGTCTGAGTAAAACGGAAAATCAGGCCCTTTGCGCTCCAGCACCAAGCGCTGCGATGCAGATGTCGAATGATCCACGAATGCCCCCTAGCCCTGAATTAGAAACTACTTCAATTCACCCGAGGAGCAAGTCAATCATCATCATCGGGCTCAGGAGATTGGAGAGAGGTGGCGTGGGAAATCTGACAGCCAGGATAAGGGGAGCATCTGCCTGACTTCGGCTTCGATGCCGTGAACAAGAGACACCATATCAAGCCGCGCGCCGCAAGCTGGCGGTTGCCCGGCCCATACCAGAGGCTGAGCGATGGACTTGACCTACATTCGCATGGTGCGGGTATTCGTCCATCTGTGTGCCTCGAGCGACCGGGGATGCCATCTTTGTGCCCTGGCTTTGAGCCGACGTTTACATGGCGGGAGAGCGGCAATTATTTTCGCTCTGGGGCGCTAAGCCGGAGCCTAGCAGCTGAGCTCCTCCCAATCGGTCTTCTAGCGCTGCACTTGTCACTTCCTCAAAGCAGACATCACTCACGGAGAAGCCCCTCAACTTCATATCGGGACTCATCGCGACGGCAATGCCGCCGAGTGTTGGGTTCCGCATGACGCTGCAATTCAGGCTTCGGACATCTCATCCGAATCATCACGGGGGCCGCTGACTCAACACCATTCTTATAGAGACTCAAAGGCTCCGGCAGCTGCGCTACATGATCGTCTGCTGCGTGAATTTTGCAACATTGCGAGATATCTTCGCTCAATGAGACAGATTGATGATCGGTGAGACGCAGTGATTTCTGGTCCAGCGGCAATTGCTGCTAGCCAAGGCGAATTGGTGAAACAAGGGCTTTTGGTCCATGAAACAATTCGCTCTACTATCCACTGCGTTCGTCTCGCTGCTATTCCATAGCAACGCGAAGGCAGACGATAGTTCTTTCGACAATTCGCGTTTGCCAAGCCTTGAAGAGATCAAGCCGCTACCGCCATCCGCTCTCGACGGATATCAACCCAGTTTCTTCCACGATGTCATACTCTCCGTCGAAGGAAACTATAGCTATCTGGAGCACAGGGACGGACAGCCGGCCCGACTTCGAGCAGAGAGCAAGGGCGCCGATATCAGCCTTGCGACCGGTCTTGGCGGAGTTGGCTTCGCCGTCGTTCGGGGCAGTTTTTCCGCCTACCAAATGGAATCAAGGGTGGTAGAGTTTCCGCTGGACCTCGCCGCCGACGCCTATGCTCGGGACATCGACGCCGCAATCGGTCTAAACGTCCTACCCTTCCTTCGCATGGGCGTGACCGGCGGCATTGGCAATGGTGATGCAAACTACGCCTTTACCGCTTTCGCTGGCGGTTCTGATAGCGACAGTACGAGCAAACGCCTTGGCGGCTTTGTCGGAGGCATTTATCCCGTCGGGCCTTTTTTATTCTCCGCTGACGTCAACTATCTCACGATCTGGAACGATCAGAGCTATGCCCCGACCAATAACCCACCAAGAGCATCATGGGATGCGGAAATGATGACCCTGACCCTGGGGGCTGACTACCAGGCAATGCCGGATCTGACCGTTTGGGGGAAAGTCAGCTTCAATCATATCCTGTCCCAGACTGTTGCGCCGGCCGACACGCCCAATGACAGAAACTGGACGGCCCTTGAGCTTGGCGCGACCTATGCGTTATCCGACAAGATTGATCTGAAAGTGAGCGGTCTTACATGGGCTGGCAACAGTAAGTTTAACTTCACCCAGATTTCGGCAGGCATGAATTACAGGTTTTGAGATGAATGCCAAATATCTCTCCGCATGAAACAAGAAAACCGAGGATGCGTGAAATGAAAAAACAACTTTCGAGATTTATCGTCCGGACTTCGGCGGCCCTTGCTTTTTCAATACTTACAGCGGCCTTGCCCGTCACGGCGCATGCACAGCAGACGAGCGTTAATGCCACTCTGAAGCAGGCCGCAGACGCGGTGCGCATAGCCCTGATAGAGGCACGTCTTGAGGGGCTGGGAGACCGGGTTGAAGGAATAACCCCCAATATGATTATGCTCGTTGTACGAAACGATGAGAATCTGCGTCAATTCTTAGTGGACGATCTTTATGCTGCATTCCTTCTTGACTTGATTAAGTGGCAGGGAGATAATCTGAATTTGTACATAAGCGGGAAATTGACCGAGGCTGAGCTTCGTAAGATGAACCAACGCTTATCCCATTTCTTCCCTTTCCTCCCTGGACTTGCCAGCTAAAGCAGGTCCGGTGAAATTTCATTGGCGGTTTTGCGTCCTGACTAGGTCAAAACAGATAGATAGAGCCTTTCAGGTGATCCCGTTTTCACGGTACATGCTCTAAGTATACGCCGCTTTACTCTGGATGCCTTCTAGGGCGTACAACCTAACAGCGCTACTCCCGACATGCCGCATGGTGTGTCGGGAGTACAGTCTGCGCAAACGTGCCTGTTCGGTTCAGAGCTGCCGTGCTTTGACGACGTGACGGCACCCGCGAGAGAGTGAATCCGGCCTTGGTCACGCGATCAGACGGTCTCTTCCATCGCAATTACATCGTCGACACCTCATGCCGCCGCTCAGTGGGTGTCATACCGAAACGGCGTTTGAACTGGCGAGAAAAGTTCGCTGAGTCAAACAGCCCGCATTGCTCGGCAATCGACGAAATCGTCATGGACAGATCGCGATGCTCGATCAGTTGTTTGGCCCGATCAAGCCGAACAGCGAGAATGGTCTCCGCCACCTTCAGATCCCGCGCGGCAAATGCGCGATAAAGCGTTGATCTAGAGCACTTCAGCGCATGACAAAGACTATCGACGTCGAGGTTTATATCGGCATAATTGCCTTCGATATGGCGGAGTGCGGCCACGAAGATCAGCGGGTCGCCCTCCTTCGTCGCCGAACCTACGGTCCGGTCCATGAAGGCTTGCCTTGAGATCTGTCGTGCTTGATCGATGAGAACGTTCCTCTCGCCGCCCGTTAGTGTCTCGTGGTTACGTGACAGCAGACCTAGATTTTCTCGCAGAACCGGCATTAAGGGCGAGGTCTGAAGGCGCTGCTTCAGAATTGCAACCGACGGGATATCCGGGCCAAGTACCTCTCTTAGCTCCTTGCGTCGGATCACCAGATAGATCGCCTTGTGACGCGTCAAAGACACTTCGCTTGGAACCCGCGCATCGTAGACAAAAAGATCCCCGGCACTGGCGACGGACTCAGTTCCGTCTTGGCTGCGCGCCCGCCTCGTCCCTTGCAGGATGAAGCCAAGGCTGATGCTGTCCAAGCCGTCCTGGTCTATATGCTTCATCAAGCGCTTGCCGCTTACCGGATCAGACTGTGTAACGAAAAAGTCAGCAGCCTCGCAAGTTACGCCCCTGGCTGCCGCCTGGAATCTTCGCTCGATCTGTTTGGACGGCGCATCGGCACAGAAATCGGTGAACGCGATGGTACGCCAGTAGTCATAGGCTTGGGAGTGATGAACGCTGGAGGTCGAAATAGACACAGGCGTAGGCTCCGACGGGAAGCCATGCCGATCAAGCTGCCAAGGCCCAAGATCCGGTCTCCAGTTCCACGTCTCTTTCACGCTGAGGCACCTTTGCAATGAGGTCGTTTATTGACGAAATTTACAACTCATGCACTGTTTCAAGAAGTCATGATTACAAACGGCGAGTATTGACCGTTGATTGCAGCGTATCAAGGTGAACATTCAGCCAAGTGACTGATTTCCTGAGCGTGAATGCCGCGACAATCGCGGTCGTCATGGCGTTAAGCGTGAGAATATCCACTGCCCTTAAGCCGATGGCCGCTAGGCTCGTAATGACCAAGCCTGAAGCCACCAAAGCTATGCCGCTCAAGGTCTGGCTGACACCAATCAATCTGGATCGCTCTGCTTCCGGAGAAAGAAGCTGCACGAGAGTGGTAACTGGAACAACGAAAAAACCGGTCCCCGCTGAAATGACGAAGAGAGCGGTGAGCACCAGCGGAAAACTCTCCGATCTCACGCCGGTCCCGAGATACCAGATCCAGAGCGCCGGTCCCGAGATGACCAAAAGGGTCAGGAACGGTGCTATCTCCTTCGCATTTTGCCAATCAACGGCTTTGACAATTGCTGCCCCCGCAACTGCACCAATGCTCGTGACGGTGAGCAGCACGGCCACTGAACTCGGCGGCAAGCCCATCGATTGTTGCACATATACGGGTAAGAGGGTGGTGGTAATGGCTCCTTGGAACCAGAACCAGTTGGCCCCGATGATTGGTGCCTTTGCACCTGGGATACTGAGAACTGTCTTCATACCGCGTCTGAAATCAAGCAGGATTTCCAGAATCGACACTGGGATTGAAGGCGCACGGGCTTGAAGCTTCGGCAAAGCATGACTGGCTGCCCAAGCAACAGAGGCGGCAGCAATACCCAGTAGAGCCACCCATGTTTTCCCAGCTTCCGTTTGGGCCAAGAGACTGCCCGTGATCATCCCACCGAGAATGCAGGTGATGATCGTAGCCTTCATGGAAGCGTTGGCGGAAACGAGTGCGGCGGGTGGAACGAGTTCAGGCAATATGCTGTATCTGGCCGGGCCAAACAACGCATTTTCAAGGCCGCATAGGGCGAGACACACCAAAAGCAGGGGGAAGTTATCCCACCACAACGCCTGCGCCGACACCGCAAACAGCAGTAACTGACCAAACTTGACCCGCCGGATGATCGCGGACTTGTCCCATCGGTCGGCCATTCGGCCAGCCGGCACGGAAGCAAGAAGTAAGGGGAGCACCATGATGATGGTGCTCAGCCCAATGACGGTTTCGCCAGGGAGTCCTAAAAATGAGACATTGCCGAAGGCCACAAAGGTCAGCAGCCAGAAACGCAATTGATTATGCGCAAACACGCTGAGCCCCTGAACGACCAGCAAGGCCCTGAACGCCTTTTTTGAGTGACCGTAGAGGGCCTGATCGGTCGTTCTCCTGATCATTTTTGTTCTGCCCAGATTGGCTTAAACGACGTCGAGGTCGGTTATACCCGGACAATCGATGGCGACAAGCACTCCGAGCGTGTTCAAAGTCTTGCACACCACTTTCCATTGTCGAACTGGGCGCCAACCGCTGCTCCGAACAACAGATTTGGCCTGCTGCCGGTTTCATTGACATTGTTTCCTTCGACTGCATCTTCAATTCGGCAAGCCGCGTGTTGAGTTTGCGGCCGATCATCTGTGCCTTCCTATGATCCGAACAATGAAGGGTCAGTGAAAGTCGGCTGCCGGGTTGGCAGTGAATGAAGGCTGCTGGAATGCGTGGCGGCCAGGTGAAGATGTTTCCCCGGCGGATAAGATTTTCGACCCCGTGGCGGACTGCCATGACGAAGACACCCTGAATCAGCCCCTGAGGTCACCCCGTGCCGATTTCGGCTTGGGTCTCACCTTTGGGCATCAGGTCGCCGATGACGCCAAAACGGGATCCGGTACGACGGAAAAAAGAAGAGAATCAAGGCTTTTAGGGAGAATTGGCTGGGGAACCTGGATTCTCACATTATTTCAAAGGCTTAACAAAATCGCCTTTGATTTTCCTCTGTTTTCCTACCGCGAGCGACCGTGGATGCCATCTTTGTGCCCTGGCTTTGGGCCGACGTCAACTTGGCGGGAGAGCGGCAATTATTTCCGCTTCTGGTTATCCAGGTTTCTGTAATATTCGGTTGAATGGTGAGGGCTAAAGGCCTTCAATGGTGGGCTTGGACCCGCTCGTGTTCAGCCTGCCAAGGCGTTCCATCGGACTTCGACGGAAGGAAACGAAGCTCCACTCGCGTTCCTTCCCCCAAACGAGAGGTGATTCTGACTTCACCACCTGACTGGCGAACAAATCCGTAGACCATGGCGAGCCCGAGGCCAGACCCTCCGGTTTTCGACCGTGTGGTGAAGTAGGGTTCCATCGCTTGGTCGAGGACTTCGGGCGACATACCGACACCTGCGTCGATGACTGCGATGGTGACCGTGTCCACCTCCCCCCGCGCTTCAATCCGGACTGTTCCGCCATCCGGCATTGCGGCCGACGCATTGAGGCACAGATTCAGAATGGATTGCTCGAGCAGCGCCGGATCAAGGCTAACGGTTGGCAGATTGGCTGCAAGCTCCAGTTCCAGACGATTGCGGGTGCCGATTGCCATCTCCAGAACATCCGCCATCCCATGAAGGATGGTGGCAACATCAATCGATGTCGGACGGATCTGCTGCTGACTGCCGACGGACAACATGCTGGATGCAAGCGCTCGCCCGCGTTCCGCCGCCTTGCGGATGCGCCCAAGGTGGCGCTTCTGCCGTTCTGTGAAACCGGGTTCGCGCTCCAGCAGGCCAAGGCTTCCCGTGATGATGCCGATCATATTGCCGACTTCGTGGCTCACCTGATGCGTCATGCGCATCACGACATCGAGGCGCTGGGCGCGGGCTGCTTCCATCTCCTGGCGATCCATCGCCGTCACGTCGCGAGCGAGCAGGACCACGCCGCCGTCAGGTTGTCGTGAGGCAGAGATCTCTACGACCTGGTCGCCAACGAACCGATGCCGGAGGACGTGACGCTCTAAGAGTGAACCGCTCTCGTTCTCACTCGGCATTAAATCTGGATCGATCTCCGGGACCGTCTCGACGAAGCGGCGCAGCGGCATTTTCCGCGACGAGCCTGTCTGTCGCATGAGCTCTATGATACGACGGTTCATGGTGATCGGCCGGCCAGAGGGGTCGAAGAGCGCAATGCCTTCGTTCATCATGCGGAAGGTCGAGCGGATTGTGCGGGCTGCCGCCTCAGCCGTGCGCCTGAGCCGCGACACTCGATCGACGCTTTCCTTGAAGGCGCGAAATGCATCCAGCAGGCGGATCAGCTCCGTTTCTGTCCCGGTATAGGCAGGTGGCCCGACATTCTCCTCTCCACGGGCCAGCGCGTTCATCCCGCGAGACAGATCTCCGATCCCATGCGAGACGCGCATGACGGATCGGATGGACAGAATGGCGAGGATCACGACCGCAAAGGACGCGAGCACGATCATGACAAGCAACTGGCGCAAGGCACTCGAGGTGGCCTCAAGATTTTGGTTCAGCGCGCCTGCTACCCATGCGCTCTGTGTTTCCGTCGCATGCGAGAGATCACGCGAGACGGTATGCAGCCGCGAGACCGAGGCGCGAATGGTGAACATTTCCAGGAGGTAGCGTGTCTGCGCCTCGAAGATCCTACGATAGGGCTCAAGCTGCTCGGGGGAGACGCGCAAATTGGGGCCAGGCACGATCATTCGGGCGGATGTTTCGGCCACGAAACGTCGTTGAAGCTCACCAAGCTGGAACAGGCTGTCCGATGTCGAAGCGGACTGCGCGATGCCATTCAGACGCTGCCGGAGATCCTGATCTTCAATGGCCCGTGCTGTCGCAATCTCGCCCAAGGCAACCGCGGCTTCAGCCTTATGGGCTTGCGCGGCATCCGCGTTTTGAGCCAGTGCAAGCGTTTGTGCCTCGATGCTTTCCAGCAATTGGATGATCCTGCGTGCGCCATCGCCCTGCAATCCTGTGCCGGTCACCTCAGGAGACATGGTCGTGAGGAGGGTCTCAACCTGGGCGACCACGGCACGGCTTTCGCTCGAAACCCGGTAGGGCGATGTCGCGTTCATCAAAAATGGAGCGCTTGAGACGAGGTCGGAGACCTGACGGGAGACCAGAGAGGCTTTGGCGAGACTCGAAAAGGCCTGCACGCTGTAGGCCGACATCTCGCTGCGCGCTCTCTGGAGACCATAGATTGCGACGACCGATAGGAGGAGAACGGAGACGCAGATGAAGGCGATTGCGAAGGGCAATCGAAAGGCGATGGAGGAGAGAAAGGCGCGGTTGATCACGGCGACGACCCTGCGTCGTCGGTGTGCAGCACATAGCCCTTGCCGCGTCGCGTCTGGATATGGCGGGGGAGGTCCGGATTTCGCTCGATCTTGCGTCTCAACCGGAGCACCAGAACATCGACATTACGATCGACAAAACGGTCGGAGTCGGCTCCCATCCGGTCTAGAATCTGGGCCCGACTGACAGGGGTGTTCGGTGTTTCCGCGAGGATTTCGAGCAGAGCGAACTCCGCTGCGGTGAGCGTTTTCGTCGGATCGGCAAGGCAGACCGCGCGCCGCTGCGTAAGATCAACGGCCCATTCACCGAGCCGAAGCGCTGCTGCCGGATGGTCGCGGTCGCTCTCTCTGTCATGGCGAAATTGCGGGTGCGTGCGTCGGAGAACCGCCTTGATCCGTGCTGTGAGTTCGTTCGGTTCGAACGGTTTGACGACATAGTCGTCCGCCGCGGTCTCCAGCCCCAGCACCCGATCGGTCGCGCTCCCGGCTGCAGTCACCATGACGATGCCGACATCGGTCTGCGCCCTCAGCCGCTGCGCGAAGGCTCGGCCAGAGAGGCCCGGCAGATTGTGATCGACCAGAACCAGTTGAACCGCCCCCTGCTGCAATCGCTCCTGCGCAGCCTCGGCGGATGGAGCCGTCACAGGTATCCATCCCTCTGCCTCCACCAGATCACAGATAAGCTCCGCCATATCCGGATCGTCCTCGACGATCAGAATTTTCACCTTCTGGTTCAACATGTGCAGTCCTCCCACGGTGATCATAACCGTGTGGGACGAAAAGGCCAAAGACTTGCCGGTTATCGGCGGGCGTCACAATTGTAATATTTGCAATCTCTGCAACGGGCTCCGTCAATGCAGTGAAAGATCGGTAACCATTCTCCGGTTGCCAGTCCCAACCGATCGCGACATGCTTAAGTCATTGGAACGGGGAGGTTCCAGGGGAGGACGACGTGAAGCTCTTGACCGCCATCGGTGCCGGGGTACTCGTGACCTTGGCCACGGCCACGGACAGTGGTGCGACGGATACGCTCAACATTCTCTGTGGTGTTGACGAGGTCTGGTGTGCCGTCATGGAAAAGACCTACGAGGCAAAAACCGGTCTCCAGATCAACATGCCCCGCATGAGCACGGGCGAGATTCTCGAATATGTCCGGGCTGAAAAGGATCAGCCAACCGTGGATGTCTGGTGGGGCGGCACAGGCGTCACACACCTGCAGGCTGCTTATGAAGGTCTGCTCGAACCCTACCGCCCTCAACAGGAAGCAGACCTTCTGCCCTGGGCGCGAAACTTCTTCTCTCTGTCGGGCGGCACATCCGTCGGCCTGTACGCCGGAGCACTTGGCTTCGCTTACAACACGGATCTTCTCTCGGCGGCAGGCCTGCCCGCGCCCAATTGCTGGAAAGATCTTGCCAAGCCTGTTTATCGTGGCCAGATCCTCTCCGGTAATCCCCATTCCTCTGGCACAGCCTTCACCACGCTGGTGACGCTCGTCCAGTTGCTCGGCGAAGACGAAGCTTTCGCCTACATGCGCGCGCTGGGCCAGAACATCACTGAATACACCAAGGCCGGCGCAGAGCCCGTGAAGGCGGCGGGCAGGGGAGAGATCACCATCGGGATCTCCTTCATGCATGATGCCGTGACGCAAAAGGAGGCGGGCGCGCCATTGGTTATCGTCGCTCCCTGCGAGGGCACCGGCTACGAGATCGGCGCTGTCAGCATCGTCAAGGGCAGCCGTAATCTGGAGGAGGCGCGCCGCTTTGTCGATTTTGCGCTGAGCCCGGAGGGCCAGGCAACGGGTGCCGCCGCCGGCCAGAACCAGGTGCCATCCAATGCCCGGGCGATACTTCCGCCTGCCGCTCCCGACATTTCGATGATCAAGATGGTGGATTATGATTTCGCCACCTTCGGATCGCCCGAACAGCGAAGTCGGCTCTTGAGCCGCTTCGACAGCGAGATCAACCCGACCAACTGATTTCACTTTAACCGGACCGCCATCAACCCGGTGCCCCAAAGGCACCGCCGCCGAAGGCTTGTCCGTTTTCGTCGACTTCCATCAGACGCAAGCAACAGGAGGATACCCATGCGACTGACCCTACTCTCCACGCTACTCTTTGCCGGCACGAGCTTGTCTGCCGGCTCGGCTCTTGCCGCCGGTGAGCTCAACCTCATCTGCGCTGCTGACGTCGTCATCTGCGAGCAGATGCAGGGCGATTTCGAAAAGGCCCATGACATCAAGGTCAATATGGTGCGCATGTCCTCCGGCGAAGCCTATGCCAAGATCCGTGCCGAAGCCCGCAACCCGAAGACCGACCTCTGGTGGGCTGGCACCGGCGACCCCCATCTGCAGGCCGCTGCCGAAGGGCTGACGGAAGAATACAAGTCGCCGATGCTCGACCAGTTGCAGGACTGGGCCAAGAACCAGGCCGAAAGCTCCGGCTTCAAGACCGTCGGCGTTTATGCCGGTGCTCTCGGCTGGGGTTACAACACCGAGATCTTCAAGCAGAAGGGCTACAAGGAACCGACCTGCTGGGCTGACCTGCTGGCACCTGAATTGAAGGGCGAGATCCAGATCGCCAATCCCAATTCGTCGGGAACGGCTTACACAGCGCTCGCCTCGCTCGTCCAGATCATGGGTGAAGACAAGGCCTTCGAATATTTGAAGTCCCTGAATACGAACGTGTCCCAGTACACCAAGTCCGGCTCTGCGCCGGTGAAGGCTGCTGCCCGTGGCGAGACCGGCCTCGGCATCGTCTTCATGCATGACGCCGTGGCCCAGACGTCCGAGGGCTTCCCGGTCAAGTCGATCGCACCGTGCGAAGGCACCGGCTACGAGATCGGCTCCATGTCGATCGTCAAAGGCGCCCGCAACATGGAAAACGCCAAGATCTGGTACGACTGGTCGTTGAAGCCTGAGGTCCAGTCCCGGATGAAGGATGCCAAATCCTTCCAGCTTCCCTCGAACAAGAGCGCCGAAATTCCGAAGGAAGCGCCGCGCTTCGAGGACATCAAGCTGATCGATTACGACTTCAAGACTTTTGGCGATCCGGACAAGCGGAAGGCGCTGCTTGAGCGCTGGGATCGTGAAATCGGTGCCGTCGCAAACTGACACGACAACATTCCGGCCGGCAGTCCCACGATTGCCGGCCCCTCCCACCTTTGCTTTCCCTTGAATGAGGTCGACCATGAGACATGGCAACCGCAGACTGGACCTGTTGCTGGCTTTTGGCGCCGCGTCCTTCCTTCTGCTTCCCTGGTATCGGCAGGAAGCCGGCTTTTTCGGCCTTAGTTGGCTCGGCGATTTCCCACTCGCCGAAAACACAGCGCCGGGGATCCTGCAGCTCTTCGGTCACGGTCGCCTCTGGCTACTCGGCGTCGTCCTCTTCTTCGGGCTCGGTGTCGCCGCCCGGTTCATCGCAGAGCCGATGCGCCGGGGTGCGTTCTTTGCGGCAGCGGGTGCCGCAGGCCTCGTCTATCTTTGCCTGCAGGGGCTTGCGGTCGGGTTCTCCGGCTGGACCTGGGGGATCAGCGAGACCCTGTTCGGATCGCTCTCTGACGGGCAACCCTCCATGGGTGCCGGTGCTGTCACCATGGCGATCGTTTTCGTCCTAATGTTCGCCTTCGGCCTTGTCGAACGCGGGGTGATGAAAGGCGACGCCTTCGTTGTCGGTTCGATTTCGCTGCTGGTGTTCCTGGTGTTCGTCTTTGTCTTTTATCCGATCGGCAGCATGCTGGTGGCGGCCGTCCAGGATTTCGACGGCTCCTTCAAGCCCGATGGGTTTATAAAAAACCTGCAAGATCCCGGCATCTGGAGCCTGAGCTGCGTCATCGGCGAAGGACGCTGCGGCGTTGCCTGGCGGACCTTTGCCCTCGCCATCATGACCGCCTCTGCCTCCACTCTGCTGGGCCTCGCCTTCGCGCTTGTCGCCACCCGCACCCGCTTCCCATTCAAGAAAGGATTGCGGCTCCTGACTGTCCTGCCGATCATCACGCCGCCCTTCGTCATTGGCTTGGCGCTCGTTTTGCTGTTCGGTCGCGCCGGCGTGGTCACTGAAACTCTGTCCAGCCTGTTCGGCATTGAACCGGGACGCTGGCTCTATGGCCTGACCGGCATCTGGATTGCCCAGGTGTTGTCCTTCACCCCTATCTCCTTCCTAGTTCTCATCGGTGTTGTCGAGGGCGTCAGTCCGTCGATGGAGGAAGCATCGCAGACGCTACGTGCCGACCGCTGGCGCACCTTCTGGCGCGTGTCGCTGCCGCTCATGAAACCGGGTCTCGCCAATGCCTTCCTGATCGGCTTCATCGAAAGCATGGCCGACTTCGGCAATCCATTGGTGCTCGGCGGCAGCAATGGCGTGCTCTCCACCGAGATATTCTTTGCCGTTGTCGGCTCCCAGAACGATCCCTCACGAGCAGCGGTGCTTGCGCTCGTTCTCCTCTTCTTTACGCTGTCGGCCTTTCTCGCCCAGCGTCTCTGGCTCTCCGGCAAGAATTTCGCGACCGTCACCGGCAAGGGAGACAGTGGCGCCCATATTGCCCTGCCCCAGAGCATCTCGATCGGCGTGCATGCCATCGTCATCCCCTGGATGATCTTCACCGTTGTCGTCTATGGCATGATCCTCGTCGGTGGCTTCGTCACAACCTGGGGTCTCGACAACACGCTGACGCTCGAACACTATGCCCGCGCGTTTTCTATCAGCATTGAGAACGGCTCAATCGCCTGGACCGGTGTCGCCTGGAACTCCTTCTGGACGACCATGGAGATCTCGCTGATCTCTGCACCTCTGACGGCCGCAGTCGGATTGCTGACCGCCTACATCATCGTCCGGCAGAAGTTCGCCGGTCGGAATCTCTTCGAGTTCGCCCTGATGATGAGCTTCGCCATCCCCGGCACGGTCATCGGCGTCAGCTACATCATGGCTTTCAACCTGCCGCCGCTCGAAATGACCGGCTCAGCGTTGATCCTGATCGCCTGCTTCGTCTTCCGCAACATGCCGGTCGGCGTGCGCGGCGGGATCGCGGCGATGAGCCAGCTCGACAAGAGCCTGGATGAAGCCTCACTGACGCTAAGGGCTGATAGCTTCCGCACCGTGCGCAAGGTCATTCTGCCTCTTCTGCGTCCGGCGATTACAGCCGCACTGGTCTTTTCCTTCGTCCGGGCGATCACCTCGATCAGCGCTGTCATCTTTTTGGTCAGCGCTGAACACAGCATGGCGACCTCCTACATCGTCGGCTTGGTTGAAAACGGCGAATACGGGGTGGCCATTGCCTATTCCTCGATGCTGATCGTCGTGATGATCACTGTCATCGGTGGGTTTCAGCTCCTTGTCGGCGAACGAAAGCTGCGTCGTGAAAATCGTATTGCCGGTCTCGGCAATACCCGTTCCGTTCCTCTCGGTCAGGAGAAAACTGCATGATCACCGTCAAAGCCGGATCCGTCACCTTCCAGAACGTCCGCAAGACCTTCGGTGCCTTCACCGCCATTCACGATCTTTCACTCACCATCGAACCCGGAACGCTGGTGACCCTGCTTGGCCCCTCCGGTTGCGGTAAGACGACGACGCTGCGCATGCTGGCGGGTCTGGAGCACCCGTCTTCCGGAAAGATCCTCATCGGCGGCAAGGATGTGACCATGCTACCGGCCAACGAGCGCGACGTTTCCATGGTGTTCCAGTCCTATGCGCTCTTTCCGCATATGACGTCGCTCGAGAATGTCGCCTATGGCTTACAGTCGTCTGGTTTGGGCAAGAAGGAAGCACGGGAAAAGGCGGAGGCAGGGCTGAAGCTCGTAGGTCTCGCCGGCATGGGGCATCGCCTGCCAGCAGAGCTTTCGGGGGGGCAACAACAGCGTGTCGCTGTCGCCCGTGCCCTGGTTCTGGAGCCGCAGGTGCTGCTTCTCGACGAACCACTCTCCAATCTCGACGCGCGCCTGCGACGCCGAGTCCGCACCGAAATCCGCGACCTGCAGCAGCGTCTCGGCTTCACCGCCGTCTATGTGACCCATGATCAGGACGAGGCACTTGCCGTTTCCGACCGGATTATCGTGATGAAGGATGGCGAAATCGCCCAGTCGGGGGCACCGCGCGAACTTTATGAAGCCCCGGCTTCGCCGTTCATCGCCGACTTCATGGGGGAGGCGAATGTGCTTCCCTGTGAGGTGGTCCAATCTGAAGGCGGCCAAGTCCTGGTACGGGTCAGCAATATCGAGCACCGCCTGCAGTCCAAAGCAGGCCGAGGCCCAGCCAAACTTGCCGTGCGGCCCGGTGCCATCCGGATCGGCTCTGCCGGCGCAGAGGGCCTGAAGGGACGGGTCCTGCACTCTGCCTATCTCGGCGGGCATGTCGAATATGAGGTCGAGACCGATGTCGGCACACTCTTCGTGATCGATCACGATGTCGACCATGCCCATGCCGCCACAAGCGATGTCACACTCGCGTTCAAGAACCGTGGGATTGCCGTCATCAGCGGCTGATGATTTTTTTAAAAGAAGACCAAGGAAAACGAGAATGACAGTGAATGATACGGCACTCGCAGCGCGTTTTGCCCTGGCCAAGACGCTGGCAGCGGAAGCGGGAGCTATGGCCCTCGACTATTTCAACCGGCGCGATACGCTAGTGATTGAAACGAAGCGCGACCTGCAGGATGTGGTGTCGATCGCGGACCGCAATGTTGAAACCTTCCTGAAGCAGCGCGTTGCCGAGATTTACGCCCATGACGGTTTTCTGGGCGAGGAGTTCGGTCATGACGAAGGCTCCTCGGGCTTCACCTGGGTTGTCGACCCGATCGATGGCACCGCCCCCTTCGTCAACGGCATGCCCACCTGGTGTGTCTCCGTAGCAATCGTGCGGGATGGTGAACCGGTCGTCGGCGTGATCCATGTGCCCTGTTCCGACGAGCTGTTTGCCGCCGCCCATGGCTTGGGTGCGACGCTGAACAACGAGCCCCTCAGCCTCGACCCCAGCCGTAACCTGCAAAACGCGATGACCGGCATCGGCTGCAACAACTATGTCACGCCGGAGCGCGTCGGCGCCATCATCACCGGCCTCATGCAGCGTGGCGGTAATTTCATTCGCAATGGCTCTGGCGCCCTGATGCTCGCCTATGTTGCCGCCGGCCGACTGGTCGGTTATTACGAGCCGCATATGCGCGCCTGGGACTGCATGGCCGGCTTCTGCCTGGTGCGCGAAGCAGGAGGCAAGAATCTTGCTTTCCCGGGAAGTGGTGCAGAATTCCTCCAGGGTCATCCGGTCCTGGCGGCAAATCGGTCCTGCTACGATGAGCTGTTGGATTTGCACATCAGCAATCTCTAAAGCGTGTCGCGGCAAACGGGATTCAGGATTCCGGTTTTTCTTGATCTGTGATTGACTGTGCCCGTGGAAGGAGAAGCGCCATGGGCAAGCCGCATCCGATGGAGTTGCGTGAGCGTGTCGTTGCGTTTGTGAATGAAGGCAACAGCAATCGGGAAGCCGCCCGGCATTTCCGGGTTTCGCCCCGGTTCGTCAACAACATGATGATCCTGCATCGTTCCTCTGGTTCTCTTCGGCCTGCCAGACAGGGCCACCCGCCTGGCAGTAAACTTTCGCCGCATGGGGAATGGATCAGCGAGCGCGTAGCCCTCAATGGCGAAGTGACGCTGGACGAACTGTGTCTCGAACTGGCCGAGCGCGGCATCGAAGTCCACCGCGCAACCGTCGGGCGGTTTCTACATCGGCTTGGGCTCAGCAATAAAAAAAAGCCTCAAGGCAAGCGAGCAGCTCAGACCGGAGATCGCCAAGGCGCGTGATCTTTGGATTAGCCGGCGAAAGCGGTTCTTCAACAAGGCGTTGTCACGGCTCATCTTTATCGATGAGACGTCCACGAATACCCGTCTGACGAAGCGCACCGGATGGTCTGCCAAAGGCAGTCGCTTTGCGGCTTACGCTCCCTTCGGCCACTGGAAGACGCAGACATTCATCGCCGGACTGCGCTGCCATGGCCTGACCGCGCCATGGATTGTCGATGCACCCATGAACAGCCGCATCTTTGAAACATGGATCGAGACACAGCTTGCGCCGACACTGTCGCCCGGCGATGTTGTCATCCTCGACAATGTCGGCTTCCACAAAAGCGAGAAAGCCGAACAACTGGTCAAGGCGAAGGGGGCCTGGCTTCTCTTCCTGCCGCCCTATTCGCCGGACCTGAACCCCATCGAAATGGCGTTCTCAAAGCTCAAGGCGCTCTTGCGAAAGCGAGCAGCCAGGAGCTTCGACACGATTGCCCAAGCCCTCGGCGACATCATCGCCCTCTTCTCTGTCACTGAATGCCGAAACTTCTTCAAAGCCGCAGGATATGAGGCTGAATAAATGCGACACGCTTTAAGACTGCAGCCGCACCATTTCTTCTAGGTTTTCAAGCGGGGCCGAAAGAGGCCCCGCTCCACAGTTTTCCCGATGGCATCAGTTAAGACGGGCGCCGTCTGACCCGAAGAAGTGCAGGTCCGATGCCTTCGCACCGATCTCCACCATGTCATCCATCTCGATCCGCGAGCGACCGGCAACCCGGAAGACAATGTCGCTGCCATCGGCCAGCGTTCCATGCACATAGCTTTCGGCCCCGACCAACTCGACGGCGGCAACCTTGACGCTTGCGGTGAAGATCTCGTTCCCCGGCACGTCCGTGGTCAGGTGCAGGTCTTCAGGGCGGATGCCGAGGGTAGCCGTGCCTGACGGAACCGCCGTATCTGATGCCATCGACCAGCTCTCGCTCGCCTTCGCCATTTGCAGCAAGTTCATCGAGGGTGAACCGATGAAGGTCGCCACGAAGGTCGTTGCCGGACGCTCGTAAAGCTCGATCGGCGTGCCAACCTGTTCGATGCGCCCAGCATTCAGCACCACCAGCCTGTCAGCCAGCGTCATCGCTTCCATCTGGTCGTGGGTCACGTAGACGCTGGTCGTGGCGAGCGACCGCTGCAGCCGCTTGATCTCGACCCGCATCTGTACGCGCAGCTTCGCATCGAGGTTCGACAGGGGTTCGTCAAAGAGATAGGCCGCCGGTTCGCGCACGATCGCCCGCCCCATGGCAACGCGCTGGCGCTGGCCGCCAGACAATTGGCGCGGTTTGCGCTCGAGAAACTGCTCGATCTCCAGCGCCTTGGCGGCCTGTTCGATACGGCGGTCGATCTCGTCCTTCGGTGTATTGCGGTTCTTCAATCCGTAGGCGAGGTTCTGGCGGACGGTCATATGCGGATAGAGCGCATAGTTCTGGAACACCATGGCGATATCGCGTTCGGAGGGTTCCAGCTCGTTGACCACCCGGTCACCGATCGAGATTTGACCACCCGAAATGCCCTCAAGGCCGGCAATCATGCGCAGCAGCGTGGACTTGCCGCAACCCGAAGGGCCGACCAGCACGACGAGTTCGCCATCGGCGATTTGGAGAGACACGCCCTTTATGGCTTCGACATTGCCATACATCTTGCGGACATCATCTAAAACAATCTGGGCCATTACTTTTCTGTCTCCACAAGACCTTTGACGAACCATCGCTGCATCAGAACGACGACGACGATGGGAGGGATGATGGCGAGGATCGCGGTCACCATGACGTAATTCCAGGGCGTGGAGGCGTCGGTGAAATCGACCATGCGGCGCAAGCCGATGATGATGGTGTTCATCTTGGCGTCGTTCGTCACCAGGAGGGGCCAGAGATACTGGGTCCAGCCATAGATGAAGAGGATCACGAAGAGGGCTGCGATGTTGGTGGTCGAGAGCGGCAGCAGGATGTCCTTCATGAACCGGAAAGGCCCGGCATTGTCGATGCGCGCGGCTTCCACCAGCTCGCCCGGTATGGTCAGGAAGAACTGACGGAACAGGAAGGTTGCCGTCGCAGACGCCATCAGGGGAAGTGTGAGCCCCGCATAGGTGTCGATTAGCCCGAGATCCACGATGACCTTGTAGGTAGGCAGAATGCGCACCTCGACCGGCAGCATCAGGGTGATGAAGATCATCCAGAAGAAGAACATCCGGAATCGGAAGCGGAAGAAGACGATCGCAAAGGCAGACAGGAACGAGATGATGATCTTGCCGACAGCAATCGCGATCGCGACCACGAAGGAATTGAACAGCAGCCGCTCGAGGCTGACGCCGACGACACGTTCGACGCCGCCTGACATGGCTTCAGAGTAGTTGTCGGCCAGGTGGTCGCCCGGCAACAGTGACATGGGCGGCCGGATAATGTCTTGCGACGTCATCGATGAGGCGATGAAGGTGTAGTAGATCGGAAAGGCAACGACGATGATGCCGATGACGAGGATCAGATGGCCAATCAGATTGGCGATGGGGCGTTTTTCAATCATGTCCGGTCCTCAGCCGTAATGAACCCGCTTCTCGACGAAGCGGAACTGGAAGGCCGTCAGGCCGATCACGATGATCATCAGGATGACCGACTGCGCTGCGGATGAGCCGAGGTTCAGGTTGACGAAGCCGTCATTGTAAACCTTGTACACCAGCGTTTCGGTCGCCTTTGCCGGGCCGCCGCCGGTGACGGCGTGGATGATGCCGAAGGTATCGAAGAAGGCGTAGACCGTGTTGACGACCAGCAGGAAGAAGGTTGTCGGCGCCAGAAGCGGGAAGATGATGGTCCAGAACCGTCTGCTACCACGGGCCCCGTCGATGGCAGCCGCCTCAATCAGCGATTTCGGGATCGCCTGAAGGCCGGCGACGAAGAAGAGGAAATTGTAGCTGATCTGCTTCCAGGCAGCCGCGAAGACGATCAGCGCCATGGCTTGATCGCCCTTCAGAAGCGGGTCCCAGTCGAAGCCGGTGGAGCGCAACAGATAAGCAAGCGTTCCCATGGCCGGGTTGAACATGAAGAGCCACAGCATGCCAGCAACGGCAGGCGCCACGGCATAGGGCCAGATCAGCAGTGTGCGGTAAAAGGTCTGACCGCGTACTACCTTGTCGGCAGCCGTGGCGAGAAGCAAAGCGACCGCCATTGAGACGAGCGCCGTCAACACGCTGAAGACGATCGTGACCTGGAACGAATGCAGATAGTTGGGGTCCGAGAGAATGTCGGAGAAATTGGCAAAACCGACGAAGGTGCTTTTCAGCCCAAAGGGATCTTCCCTGAGCATCGACTGGTAGATCGCCTGGCTTGCCGGCCAGAAGAAGAATACCAGCGTCAGAATGATCTGAGGCGCCAAGAGCAGGTAGGGAAGGATTTTGTTCGGGAAGTGAACCGTGTGCAAGGCAAAGCTCCTCAGCCGGTCAGAGAAAAAGCACTGCCCGCATCATCAGACACGGGCAGTGTTGTCATTCAGTCAGATCAGTTGCTGGAGACGGAAGCGATGGCTGCGTTGCCACGCTCGACGATGCGGTCGAGCGTCGTCTTGGCATCCTGCGAGCCTGACAGCATGGCTTCGAACTCTTCGTTCATGATGTCACGAACCTGCGGCAGGTTCGGCAGACGCACGCCCTTGGAGTTTTCGGTCGGTGCCTTGCCGGTCATCTGCAGGATCGGCGTTTCGCGGGCCGGGTTCTTCTCGTAGAAGCCCGAGGCCTTGGTCGCCTCGTAAGCCGCGTTGGTCACCGGGAGATAGCCGGAAACCTGATGCAAGCGTGCCTGGATTTCCGTCTGCGACAGGAAGTTGAAGAACTGGGCGATGCCCTTGTATTCTTCATCGCTCTTGCCACCGAAGACCCAGAGGCTCGCGCCGCCCGGGATGGTGTTCTGCGGACCATTGCCTTCGTAATAGGGAAGCTGGCCAATCCCGTAGTTCATGCCGGACTTCACGATATCACCGAGACCACCCGAGGATTCGGTCATGATCGCGCATTCGCCCGAGAGGAAAAGCTGCTTGGCTTCCGATGTGCGGCCGCCGTAGCGGAATGCACCATCCTTGGCCAGATCGGCGATCGACTGGAAGTGCTGGACGTAGAGATCAGAATTGACCTTCAGTTCAACGGTGCCGCCGGCAAGGCCATTCTCGTTGGTGCCATAGGAGACGTTGTTCCAGGCGGCAAAGTTCTCGGTCTGGATCCAGGTCAGCCAGGTCGAGGTCAGCCCGCAGGGCGCGGCACCGCTGTCCTTGATCTTACGCGCGGCTTCGAAAACTTCCGGCCAGGTCTTCGGCGGGTTCTCCGTATCGAGGCCGGCCTTCGTGAAGGCGTCCTTGTTGTAGTATAGGACCGGCGACGACGAATTGTAGGGGAAGGACAGCATAGTGCCATCCGGCTTCGAATAATAGGCGACAATGCCGGCCAAATAGTCCGACTTGTTGAATTCGAAGCCACCTTTCTGGAGCACTTCCGCAACGGGAACGATGGCACCTTCTGCGCCCATCATCACGCCCGAACCGGCATCAAAGACCTGGATGATTGCCGGTGGCTGCTTGGAACGGAATGCGGCAATGCCGGCATTCAAAGTTTCTGGATAGGTGCCCTTGAAGACGGGTGTGATTTTATAGTCGCTCTGGCTCTCGTTGAATTCCTTGGCAAGCTGATCGACGACTTCGTTGTTTGCGCCGGTCATGGCATGCCACCACTGCAGCTCCGTCGCTGCAAAGGCAGAAGCGCCGAAAGAAAGCGAAAGTGCGAGTGTTGCTGCTGATGCAGCGAAACGTGTCTTAGACATGGTGCCTCCCGAGTGTTCCACCTGGTCCAGCGATATGCTCACCAGATATTTTGTCGTCAGAACCTCCCAGAACTGACGTAAGTGCGCTTCGTTTGAAGCGCTATCTATTCAAAATGAAAAGAAACGAACCTGCAACGAAATTATGAAGGGCAGTTGTATCAAGCTGTGCACAATCAAAGGGCGAAAGGGAGGTGCTTGCCAAAAACATGAACTCATCTTAAGTACGGCCTTATTACGTGGCTCGTGACACCCCAAGCGGATGTTGAGTTCCGGCCCCGAGCCGAGTAAGACTCGCTTCAGCACGCAGGATGGACTGCAGAACAGCGGCCGGGATTGCTCAAGTTGTTGAGAAGGCGTCGCTTTTTTCTCTGAGAAAAAGGTGCTGATTCTTAGCGGAAAACCGGCCTAAAATGGCCTGCCTGAAAAACTTGGATCCACATGATTTCAATGGCTTAGAAAAATAGCCTTTGATTTTCCGCTGTTTCTCTGTCGCGAGCGACCGTGGATGCCTTCTTTGTGCCCTGGCTTTGGGCCGACGTCAACACGGCGCGAGAGCGGCAATTGTTTCCGCTCGGAAACATCAAGGCGGGGTTAAAGCGGGCATGTTCGCGCGGCAGCTTCGCGCCCCCAAAGTCGGTCGTTCGACACGCAATTCGCAAATGTAAGAGCTGCCATTCGGCTTCAGGTCGAAAGAGCAAGAACGAAGCTGTTAGCGGCTGCTCGTGCTCTTGCCCAGCTCCAGGGGCTGATCCACTCTGTCGCTAGCGGAAGCGTCGTCGATCGTGCCATCCTTGATGATCTCGCTGATCTCCCCGAGATAGGCCGATGGAGAGAGATCCAGGCGAACATGGGCGAGTTCGACACTTTTCAGTGCATTGCCCATCGTATCGGCGAAGGGCGTTCCGCGCGTGGCTGTTTCCTGTGCTGCCTCGTAGAGAAGATGATGGGCCTTGTGGCGTCCGATCATCGGGGATAGCTGCATCATGGCAGCTTCCGACATGATCAGCCCTTGGGTGAGCTCCAGATTGCGGGCCATCGCGGCCTCGTTTACCTGGAGGCCGCCCAGCACGCGTTCTGCTGCTTCGGCGATCGATGTGGCTAGGATCGCCATCTCACCAACAACGATGTCGGACACGTTGGTGGCGGAGGAGTCGCCTTCATCCATGCGTACCATGCTCGACAGGATCAGCGGCACGCGCGCTTCCAGCAGGCGGCAGAGGCTGACAAGAACGAGGGCTGCGGAGGGATTGCGCTTCTGGGCCATGGTAGAACTCCCAACCTTGCCCATGTGGAAAGCTTCCTCCACTTCGCCGATTTCCGTCCTCTGCAGAAAGACGATGTCGCCGGCGATCTTCTGAAGCGTGCCGGCGAGCACGGCAAACCCGGCCAGGTAATCCGCCACCCTGTCGAAGGATGAGCGTACGGGTAGCCTTGCCGGCGCAAGGCCGAGCAGTCGGGCGGCGACTTCTTCCACGGCTCGGCCCTTGCCGCCCATGGCCGCGAAGGTGCCGATGGCGCCGCCGAAATAAGTGAGGAAAGCACCGTCCGCCCGGACCGCGAGGCGCTCCCGGCCACGACGCAGTTCCGCATGCCAGGCGGCCGCCTTGAAGCCGAATGTCATTGGCAGGGCGTGCTGACCATGGGTGCGACCGGCCTGCAGCGTTGTTTTGTGCTGATGGGCAAGCCGGCCAAGATGATCCTCGCATCGCAGAAGAACGCTGATCAGGTGCACATGGGTCTGCTTCAACTGCAGGGCGATCGCCGTGTCGAAGATGTTCTGTGTCGTCGCACCCCAGTGAATAAAGCCGGCATCCGGTTCGCCGCAGCGTTCCTCCAACTGCTTGAGCACAGGCACGAAGGGATGTTGCGCAAAGGCGATCTCTCGGCTCAGTCGCTCGTGATCGAAACCTTCGGCCCGGCAACAGGCGGCAATCCTGTCTGCCGCGCCTTGCGGGATTATCTTCAGTTCCGCCTGGGCGCGTGCCAGTGCGGCCTCGACATCCAGCCATGCCTGCAGCGTTGCATCATCCGACCAGATCGAGATTGCGGTCGGACTGAACCAATGCCGAGTGATGAAAGATGTGAACATGCCGACACTCATGCGGAACCTCAACGGAATGGCTAGGCGTAAAGATTCGGGCGCCCGACACAGATCGGGCGCCGCGGGCTTTTTATCTCACTCGACAACGATCTTGGCGCTATCGATCACACCCTTGTAGACGGTGCCCTGCTGGAGCACGAAATCCTTGAAAGTGGATGAGGAAAGGGGGGAGGCCAGGAAGCCGACGTCGGCGAAACGCTTCTGTACATCGGCGTTTGCCAGAGCATCGCTGATCGCCTTGTCGACGGCAGCGACGAAGTCGGCCTGCGAGCCGGCCTTGGCGAAGATGCCTTGCCACAGCGGCAATGCCAGTCCGTCCATACCGGGGGTTTCGGCCAGCGTCGGCACATCCGGCACCTGCGGAGCACGTTCGGTTCCGGAGACCGCGAGAATGCGGATCTTGTTCTCCTTGGCCAGTGGCAATGCTGTCGAAAGGGTCAGCACGGCAGAATTCAGCACGCCGGCCAAGAGGTCGTTGGTCACCTGCGCCCCGCCTCGATAGGGGGCATGCAGCAGCTTCACACCTGCGCGCTGCGAGATGATCTCGCCGAGAAGATGCTGGGCAGAACCGATGCCCGGCGAGCCGTAGCTGATGCTTTCCGGGGCGGCCTTTGCGGCGGCCAGAAGCGCGGCCATGTCCTGATAGTCAGACTGTGCCGGAACCACCACCGCCATCGATGTGGTCGTTGTGCGACCGACGGCGATCGTGTCCGTCTCCCAGTTGACGCCCACCTTGGCATTGGTCATTGGCACGGCAACCGTGTCGAAGCCGCCATAGTAGAGTGTATTGCCGTCGGCTGCGCCGTTGATCAGCTTCTGAAGTGCAATCATGCCGCTCGCACCCGTTGCATTTTCGACGATGACCGTGCGGCCGATACGGCTTGAGATCTCGGGCGCAATGATCCGGGCAGCAAGATCCGCGCTGCCGCCAGCCGAGTATCCGACCAGCAATGTCAGTGGCGCATCGGACTGAGCCTGGGCAATCGGAGCGGCAACCCCGAGCGCAAGGGCTAGGCCCGCCAGTGCATTCCCAATCTTGTGAAACATGTGAACTCCTCCTCCGAGTGATACATATTGTATTGTTAAGCCTAGTTTCGGCTTCGCGTATTTGTTAGAGATGGCCTGAAAATCAGGCAATAGTATTTCGACTGTGATGATGAAATACATTCTTGATGATACAATTTGTATTGTGATAGGAGCCGGGCATGGAGAGAATTGGGAAGCTTCAGGACTATCTGAAGTCGCTGGCGACAACGGCGCAGCCGGGAGACCGGCTGCCGACGGTTCGTAGCCTCATGCGCGACTTTAAGCTGGCGCAGCCGGGGGTGCAGCGCGCCCTGCAGGCGCTGAAGGAAGAGGGGCTCATTGATGCGCAAGTCGGGCGCGGGACCTTTTTCGTTGGCGGCAGTGCGGGTCACGGTGGCTCAGGCATGCGCAGTCTGCCACAGAAAGGCCGCAGCGTGATCCTGCTGCGCCGTCCGAGCGCCACGCAAAGGGCACGCCTCGTCATGGACCGTCTGCAGGCCATGGTCGCCGATGGCGGCGATATGACCCTGGAGGTCGGATATTCCGATGCCGATCACGCGCGCCGGGTGCTGCAATCCCTGCCGCGTTTCGATGCCTGCGTCATCCAGAATTCCTTTGAGCAGATGCCGGTCGAAATGCTGGCGGCGCTCCGGCGCAAGTCGGAGAACGTGATCGTCGATGGTGCCTGGCTGGTCGGCACGGATGTCGATGCGGTGGGCTTCGAATGGGGCCGGCCTGTCGAACGGGCGGTCCGCCTGCTGTCGGCATGTGCGCATCAGCAGATCCATTACATCACGACGGCAAACTCCTTTCTCGCCAATGAACTTGGCCTGCATCGCTACCGGCAGATGCGGGAGGAGGGCCCCGATCGCACGCAGTTGCGCGCGCCCGACCTGCTGCCTTCCCTGCCATCGCGCGAATTCGAACTGGCCGTGCTGGAGCGGCTGGCGGCCATCGCCCGCGAACCCGGTGGGGAGCGTCGCGGTGTTCTCGTCTGGGGCGTCGAGAGCGGGCAGCGACTGCGCGCCGGCCTGCATGCGCGCGGCATCCGCGTGCCAGAGGATATCTCCATCGTCCTTCTGGGCCGCAGCGATGTCGAGGCCGAGCGGGAAGGCTTCTTTCACCTGATCGGCTATAGCGCCCAGGAACAGGCCGAGGCGCTGTATGCGCGGCTGAAAAGTCGGTGGAGCGATCCGCACACGCCCTATGGACTGACATTGATCACCATGCATGAGGTCGAGGGGCGCTCGGTGCTTCCGGCGGCGCATAACGCCCCGGAAAGCCCGTCGACCCCGGCTGAGGATACACCGGGAGGATAGTATGGCACTGAGAATAAGGTCGAAGAAAGAGTTCGGCAGCGCGCTGCTCTATGGAGTACTGGGCACAGCCGGTTTTGTGATCGCAGGCGACTATGGTTTCGGCACGGCCGGACGCATGGGGCCTGGATATTTCCCACGGGTCATTTCCGGTCTGCTCATTCTGGTCGCGCTCGTATCGCTGCTGCGCAGCCTGAAACGCGATGGCGATCCGATTGGCCCGGTCAACTGGAAAGCGCTGCTGCTGGTCACGGCATCGGTTTGCCTGTTCGGCCTGTTGCTGACCGGGGCGGGACTGCCGCTGGCGCTGACCGTGCTATTGCTGGTATCGGCCGCTGCGAGCCAGCATTTCGCCCTGTCGGTGCGCTCGCTCGCCGCTCTCATGGCGCTGGTTGCTGTCTGCTCCCTGGTCTTCGTCAAGGGACTGGGTGTGCCCATGCCGCTCACCGGAAGCTGGCTTTCGCCGCTGTTCGCCTCCTGAGGACCCTGCGATGGACATGCTGTCAAATCTCTGGATGGGGCTGACCATTGCCTCCTCGATCACCAACCTCGGTTATTGCCTTCTCGGCGTCTTCCTCGGCACGGCCATCGGCGTGCTGCCGGGCCTCGGCCCGGTCGCCACGATCGCCATGCTTTTGCCACTGACCTTCGGTCTGCCGCCGGAAACGGCGCTGATTATGCTCGCGGGCATCTATTACGGCGCCCAGTATGGCGGCTCCACCACCGCCATTCTCGTCAATTTGCCGGGCGAGCCATCGTCAGTGGTCACCGCGCTTGATGGCCACCAGATGGCGCGTCAGGGCCAGGCGGGACGTGCGCTCTCGACCGCTGCCATCGGCTCGTTTATCGCCGGAACCATCTCGACGCTGCTGATCGCGCTCTTTGCGCCAGCACTGGCGGCGGTGGCGCTGCAGTTCGGACCGGCGGAATATTTCGCACTGATGGTGCTCGGCCTGATCGCCTCCATCGTCATGGCGTCGGGCTCGCTGCTGCAGGCCTTCGGTATGATCCTGACCGGTTTGCTGCTGGGCATGGTCGGCACGGACGTCAACTCTGCCGTTCCGCGTTTCACTTTCGATGTGCCCATGCTCTCCGATGGCATCAGTTTTGTTGTGCTTGCCATGGGCATCTTCGGCTTGGGCGAGATTGTCGCCAATCTGGAGGCCGAAGGGGAGCGCACGCTGCTCACCCGCAAGGTGACCAATCTCATGCCGACACGCGAGGACTGGCGCCGCATCATCGGCCCGATCGCCCGCGGCACGGCGCTGGGCTCGGTGCTGGGCATTCTGCCCGGTGGTGGAGCAGCGCTGGCATCCTTCGGTTCCTATTCGCTGGAAAAGCGCCTCTCGAAAGAGCCGGAACTCTTTGGCAAGGGCGCGATCGAGGGAGTGGCCGGTCCGGAATCGGCCAACAATGCCGGCGCGCAGACCTCCTTCATCCCGATGCTGACCCTGGGGCTACCCTCGAATTCCGTAATGGCCCTGATGATCGGTGCCATGCTGATCCAGGGCATTCAGCCTGGTCCTTCGGTCATGACGGAACAGCCGACCCTGTTCTGGGGCCTGATTGCCTCAATGTGGATCGGCAATCTGATGCTGCTTGTGCTGAACCTGCCGCTGATAGGTCTCTGGGTCCGCATGATCGCCATTCCCTATCACTTTCTGTTCCCGACTATCATCGCGCTCTGTGCTATCGGCGTCTTCAGCGTCAACAACAGCCTGTTCGATGTCTATGCCATGGCGCTGTTCGGCGTGGTCGGCTACCTCTTCCGCAAACTGGAGGTCGAGCCGGCGCCGATGTTGCTCGCCTTCATCCTCGGTCCGATGATGGAGGAATTCCTGCGCCGCACGCTTCTGTTCTCCAAGGGCGACCCGAGCGTCTTCTTCACCCGACCGCTCAGTGCGGCCCTGCTTTCGATCGCAGCGATCATGCTGCTGCTGGTTGTTCTGCCATCGGTCAGGAAGAAACGCGAGGAAGCATTCCAGGAGGGGTGATGGAGAAAGGAGGGATTGGTGAAAGCCGGCAATCCTCCGACATACACTCCCATGGATACACACAGGTGCCGCGAGACGGCGCGCCCTTAGGCGGCAGGTGTCATCCCAGCTTATAGCTTCAACTAGATGTCCGCTTCACTGGTTCGACAGATCGAAGCGGACTGTCCCGTCGCGACCCCTTAAACGACATCGCTTTCGGGTCCCCAGCCAATTTTAGCGAAACCCGTATCGGGACGACTGATGGTCTGAAAAACGGCAGCTACGATGGCTCAAGTTGTTGAGAAGGCATCACTTTTTTCTGTGAGAAGTAGTCGCTCATTTTCAGTCGCAAACCGACCTAAAATGGCCTGCCTGGAGAACCTGGATTCTCACATGATTTCAAAGGCTTAACAAAATAGCCATTGATTTTCCTCTGTTTTCTTGCCGTGAGCGACCGTGGATGCAATCTTTGTGCCCTGGCTTTGGGCCGACGTCAACATGGCGAGAGAGCGGCAATTATTTCCGTTCGGGAGTGCCAAGCAGAAGCTGAGGGGAGCATGTTCGCGTGGCAGTCTTCCGCCCCAATCCGATCTCTCGTGGTAAAGCGCTAGCTAGCAGTCGTTAGGGCTAACCGCGGGTCCCACCCGTCGACGAATTTAAGCCGCAGCTAACCGGACAATCGAGGTGCCAGTTGATGCTTATCAAGCGGCAAGCGTTCTCTTGAGGTTAGTGTGCTGCCTGTGGAGGACAAGACAATGCGTTCAGGCCCAAAATTGAGTTTCCATGGTGCTGCTGGCACGGTGACAGGATCCTGCTTCAGTCTCGAGGTAAATGGTCGGCACATACTCGTGGATTGCGGGATGTTCCAGGGCTCCAAGAGCGAGAAGCAACTGAACTACAGGGCTTTCCCTTTCGATCCTCGCCAGATTGACGCTGTCATCCTCACCCATGCCCATATCGATCATTCGGGCCTTTTGCCTAAGCTCGTGAAGCATGGTTATGCTGGACCGATCTATGCAACGCGTGGCACGGTTGATCTGTGCAGCGTGATGTTGCCGGATTCGGCCCATATCCAGGAATTCGAAGTCGAGCAACTCAACCGTCGGAACCGGCGGCGCGGCCGCGAGGTCGTCGAACCGATCTACACCGCCGAGGATGCTGAGGCGACACTCACCCAGTTCAGACCGTTGTCATTGCGCCAGTGGCAGGATCTGGGTGACAGTATACGCATCCGCTTCTGGAATGCCGGGCATCTGCTTGGATCGGCCTCCGTGGAGATCGAGATCGGCGGCGAGACGCCGGCCCGCCTCCTGTTTTCTGGCGATCTTGGGCCGGCCTTCAAACTGCTCCAGGCCGATCCGGAAGCGCCTCAGGGCTGGGATTATGTGGTGTGCGAGAGCACGTATGGCGATCGGGACCGCATCGACACGACCGATGAGATGCGGAGACGCATCTTGCAGGCAGAGGTCACCGCCGCCGCGCGGCATCGTGACGGCGCCCTGATCATTCCTTCCTTCGCGGTCGAGAGAACCCAGGAGCTTCTTGCCGATCTCGTCTTCCTGATGGAGCAGAACAAGATCCCGGATTGTCCAGTGATCATCGACTCTCCTTTGGCAACCCGAGCCACGGAGATTTTCAAGGCCCATAGTCGCGAGCTGGACAATGGCGACCTTCTGGAGCGCGCGATCCGCTCTCGGTTCGTGCGCTTCACAGAAAGCGTCGAGCAATCCAAGGCGCTGGACTTCGTGAAGGGCTTTCACATCGTCATCGCAGCCAGCGGCATGTGCGAGGCAGGACGCATCCGCCACAGACTGAAAAACTGGCTGTGGCGGGAGGAGGGGACGGTGCTCCTCGTCGGCTTCCAGGCGGCGGGAACACTTGGGCGGATACTCCAGGACGGTGCGTCCACCGTGAAGATCCAGGGCGACGAGATCGCCGTCAGGGCCCGGATCCGTTCGATCGATGTCTATAGCGGACATGCGGATGGTGCCGAGCTGCTCGCATGGCTTGCCGCACGACAGCCCATCCGCCACGCCATTTTCCTGGTCCATGGTGAAGATCAGGCACTCGCGGCCATGAAGGCAAGGGTTGCCGCCGTCATTGGCGAGGAACGGATCTATATCCCCCACATCGACTCGGCTTTTCGCCTTGAAGCCAATGGTCCGGTCGATATCTCAAGCTTCCTGCCGCCGCCTCGTATGGATCCGGCGCAGGCAGGCCATCGCGACTGGAACAACGACTATCAGGGCCTGATCCAGGATCTCCAGGCCGAGCTTCGCATGGCTGCAGACGACAAGGCCCGCCGGGCCATCGTCCGCAAGATCAGGCGCGCCATCGAGACCTGAGGCCGGTACGGGCGGAGACGCTGCCGCGGGCCAGGCGCAAGCCTGACACGTTCAGTAAGCCTGCGGCACAGCAGGGGACTCAGATGGCGGCGACGGCGTCTTGCAGGAGAGAGCGGACCTGGCCAGCGACCGTCTTGAGGTGCGGATTGTCGATCGCCTGCATCGAGGCGACGGGATCGATGGCGCTGACCATGATGGTCCCGTCCTCCAGCGATCGCACGATCACATTACAGGGCAGCATGGCGCCGACCCTGGGTTCCATCTTCATCGCTTCAAGCGCCATATTAGGATTGCAGGCGCCGAGAATGAGATAGTCAGCCACATCGACGTCGAGCTTCTTCTTCATCGTCGCCCGCACGTCGATTTCGGTCAGCACACCGAATCCCTTCGTCGCGAGAGCCGACTTCGTAGCTACGACCACCTCGTCGAAAGGCATGCCTTTGATTGTCTTGTCGATTGTATAGGTCATGATCTCACTCCCCTGCGATCGGCGGTTACCGATCCTGTTGCCGGTGTGGGCCCCACACCGAAGCATGTTCTCTCAGCGTCGCGCACCACCTAGACGGCGGTTCCCACCAGAGCACCAATCCCTGCCGTCAGCGCCATGGCAAAGGCACCCCAGAAGGTGACGCGGATTGTGGCCTTCAGCACGTCTGCCCCTCCGGCCTTGGCGCCGATGGCTCCAAGCAGCGCGAGAAACAGCAGTGATGCGGCAGAGACGAGCCACACAAGCTGGTTCGCCGGTGCCAGCCACACCATGGCAAGCGGCATCATGGCGCCAACCGCAAAGGTCAGCGCCGATGTCAGGGCAGCCACGATCGGTCGGGCGGTGGTGATCTCGGAAATGCCGAGTTCTTCGCGGGCATGCGCCTCGAGCGCATCCTTGCGCATCAACTGCTCCGCGACCTTTTGGGCCAGATCGATATCGACACCACGCTTGGCGTAGAGCTGGGCAAGCTCTTCTCGCTCCAGATCGGGCTGGGTTTCAAGCTCCAGCCGTTCACGGGCGAGATCGGCCTGTTCGGTGTCCGCCTGCGAACTCACGGAAACATATTCGCCCGCTGCCATCGACATGGCTCCGGCCACCAGTCCGGCAATGCCGGCGATCAATATCTCGGAGCTTCCCGCCGCAGAGGCAGCGACCCCGACGATCAGGCTTGCGGTCGACACGATGCCGTCATTTGCACCGAGAACGGCAGCCCGCAGCCATCCGATCCGGGACACGAGATGCGTTTCGCTGTGAAGGCTCCTCATGAGGCCCTCCGGATCACGCCATCAAGGCGGGTCGCGAGAGCCACGGTGTTGGAGATCGTGCCGTATTTGCGGACATTCTTGTGCAGGAGCTCGAGCCGCTGGTCGGTCTCGTCGGTATCGATCACGAGTTCGTAGTTGACGGAGACGATACGCGGCGGATCATCCTGCCGGACGGCGTGAAGCATCACCTCCCCACCATCGAGGGAGAAATCGAGGAGAGGCAGGACACGCTCGATCCCCTTGATCATGCAGGCGGCAATCGACGCCAGCAACAGTTCGGCCGGATTGAAGGCGTCGACCGGACCGGTCAGTCCGGTGGCAAGCCTGACCTCTGCCTTCTCTGTGCGCGCCACGCTCTGCCTGGGATCGATCCGTCTTGCCGAGACCCTGTATTCAAGCATCGCAAGTCCTCCTCATGTGATCCTCCTGGAGGTTCACGAGATGCACCGTATCATCAGGCCCCATGCCGGACTTGATCGACATCAAGACAAGGGAAGACTGTCGAACACCAAGAGCAAGAGACTGGCCGCAAGGCCGGCATAGGGTATCCACATGGGACAGATGAAGACCTCCGGGGGCGGGGTAGACTCCCGCCACTTTATGCGGATCAAAGCCAGGTTCACGATTGCAAACAGAACCAGCGTGCCTTGCGAGGTGAGTTCGGCGAGCCCCTCCAGCGGGAGCGCGGTCGAGAAGAGCAGGATGAGGGTAACCCCGGCCGGTCGCGACAAGCGGCGTGCCCGTCCTCCTGCTGACACGCCCCAGAACCCGCGGGAGGTTTCCCTGTTGCGCCAGACCGTAGATGACCCGTGCGATCATGATCATGTGGACGATGACGCCGTTGAGCGTTGCGACGATGGCGATCACGCTCAGACTGGATGGCGGCCAACCCGTCAACCGTTCGAAGACCATAGCGAGTGGTGCGTTGGAAGCGGCAAGTTCTGAAGGCGGGACGGCTATGATCGATACCCAGACGACCAGTCCGTAGATGACGGCGGTCAGGCCGAGGGTAAGGAACAGGGCAGCGGGCAGCGTGCGGCGCGGCGCCTTCATCTCTTCGGCAACGTTGACCAGGTGTTCGAAACCGATGAAGGCAAAGACTGCGATCATGGTTGTGCTTGCCACGCCCAGCCATCCCCCCAAATCGCCTCCGGGCCAGATCTCCGGCAGCCGCGTGAGCAAGCCCGTTCCGTTCCACACACCAGCCCCGACGATCAGCACCAGCCCTGCGACCTCAATCAGTGTCATGAGGCCCGCGAAGGTGACGGAGTGGATGGTTGCGAGACAGGAGACCAGCCCCATCAAGCTGACAACAGCGGCGATGATCCAAACTCTATCAAACGGAAGGAAGGTCTGCAGATATCCGGCACTGCCCGAACTGATCGTTGAGGCGGAAATCACTGCGGTGATGATCACCAGAAGGCCGGTGGCAAGACTGAGCCAGCGGCGGTGAAAGGCTCGCTCGACATAGGCCGCTTCGCTGGCGCTTACCGGCATGCGTGTCCCGAGTTCGGCAAATGAACCCGCACTCAAGCCCATCACGATTGCGGCCAGCGCAAAGGCAAGCGGCGCATGCATTCCCGATCGACCAGCCGCGACCCCCACGAGTACATAAATGCCGGCGCCGATCGTGACACCCAGACCGTAAAGGACGGCGTGCACGAGACCGAGCCGTCTGAGGAGCTGGGCTGGCGCCGTTTGGGATTGATCGGAAGGCATGAGCTACTCTCCGGGAGGACTGAGGTCTGTTCGGTGTGTCGACGCCTTTCCTTCGCAGGCTCGACCTCACCCTACACCGCTTCCCGCGACAGTTGCTTGTTATTCGATGCAGGCCCGGAAAACGCCCGGGCCTACTGCGCCAAGGTCTTCAATCGGGTGACCAACAGCACTTTCCGATTGTTATGGCCAAAGGGAACAATGAGGCGTAGTGTCTGCACAAATGCAGGACTGGGCATCGATGGGATCGTCCGCTCTGCGATGGAGGGATAGCCGATGCAGCAATTCGGAGACCCGAGTGACGCGAAAAGGCTAGCACTAGCCATCGTTGAAAGCATACCGGAACCCTTCGTCGTTCTCGATAGTCATTTGCGGCTGGTCGCCGCAAACAGCGCCTTCTTCGAAACCTTCGAGATCGATCCGGGACGTTCACATGGGATCAGCCTGTTTGATCTGGATGAGCGGCAATGGGACATTCCCCTGCTTCGCAAGCGTCTTGCTGCAGCGATCCCGGACCACCCGGAGATATCCGCCTTCGAGTTTGACAGGGACGTCGCCAGGATCGGACGCCGCACGCTGCTGATGTCGGCGCGAACCGTCGATTATGGCGGATCCTCTGCCCCCAACACGCTGCTTGCGTTTCGCGACATCACCGAGGCAAGGCGGGCGGAAGCCGAGAAACAGGCTCTGCTGGAGCGCACGGAGGAATTGCTCGTCCAGCAGCGCATTCTCTTTCAGGAGATGCAGCACCGGGTGGCCAACAGCCTGCAGATCATCGCCAGCATCCTGATGCTGAAGGCGCGCGCCGTGACGTCCGAGGAAAGCCGTCGTCATCTCGAAGACGCCCACCAGCGCGTGATGTCGGTCGCCACGGTGCAGAACTATCTGCATCTGACGGATGGCGTCGACGAAATCGAGGTCTCAGCCTATCTGCAGAAGCTCTGTTATGGCCTGGCGAAGTCCATCATTGTGGACAGTCGGCCGATTGTCATCGACCTCCACGCCACCGTAAGCACGATCCCGTCTCGCAATGCCGTCAGCATCGGTCTGATCGTGACCGAACTCGTCATCAACGCCATCAAATATGCCTTCCCGGTGTCCACGGGGTCCGAACGGGTTCTCGTTAGCTATGAGACACGCGACACTGACTGGCGGCTGGTAGTCGCGGATAACGGTGTCGGTCGCAGCGTGACGGAGAAGCCGGCTGAGCCCGGATCTGGTCTCGGATCCCTGATCATCGAGGCTCTGGCGAAACAGCTCGATGCGCGGGTCGAGATTGCATCCAGCGATAAGGGCATGAGTGTCACTGTGGCTCATGCGACGTTCCATTCGACCACGAGCACCGCAGCCTGAGGCCTTGACCGCCGGACGGTGGGGTGACGCTGACAACCTCCTCCATCCTCGAAGCTGGGATCGATCGGAACGCCTACGCGTCTCATCCGTTGCGATCAAGAGACTTTATGGCGACATTGCAGAAAGACGGTGACATGAAGATCCGCGCAGGATTTTACATTGAATACGAGTGTCAGAACGAGACGCCCATGTTGCTCGTCCTGAAAATTCACCCATCGCGTGAACGGGATCTCTGCACCGAACAAAACCTCTCCTTCAGCCGACCGATTTCCCATCGAGACTATCTCGATGCCTATGGCAACGCCTGTAGCCGGATTCTGGCGCCTCCCGGCAGGACGATGATCTCGACCGAGTTCGAGGTGAGCGACAGTGGGCTGCCGGAGTTTCTACCCGAGCAGTCCGTGCAACTCCCGATCCAGGATCTGCCCGATGACGTGCTGGTCTTCCTGCTGGGCAGTCGCTATTGCGACACCGATCGTCTGGCCGATTTTGCCTGGAAGCAGTTTTCTGCGACGCCTCTGGGCTGGCCGCGTGTCAAGGCCATCCTCGACTTCGTTCATGGCCATCTCGTGTTTGATTATGACAGGGCAGACCCGATGCGCACGGCCCATGGCGGCTTCATGGACCGGACGGGCGTGTGCCGCGATTTCGCGCATCTCACCATCACGCTCTGCCGATGCCTGAACATCCCCGCCCGCTATTGCACAGGTTATCTCGGTGATATCGGCGTGCCGAAAGATCCGCATCCCATGGATTTCAGTGCTTGGTGCGAGGTCTATCTCGGCGGTCGATGGTGGACCGTCGATGCGCGCCACAATGTCCCGCGGATCGGGCGCATCCTGATGGCGAGGGGACGCGATGCCACGGATGTCGCGCTCTCGACAGCCTTCGGTCCGGCAACGCTGACGCATTTCGAAGTCGTCACGGAAGAAGTCGACTGACGGCCATCAGGCCTTGGCGCGATGAACAAAGACCTCGACCCATCGCCATTGGCGGACGGCTGAGCCGACGAGAGGAAGGTGCCAAATGACCATCCAGCGAGCAAGCTTCTATGTCCTCCTTCTCATCATCACGATCGCCTTCGTGTGGCTTCTCATCCCCTACTACACAGCGGTGTTATGGGCCGTCATCCTGGCGATCCTTTTCTTCCCCATCCACAAGCGCTTGGAGCGGTGGCTGGGTGGTCGCCCAACGGGCGCGGCATTGCTGACGCTGCTCCTTTGCATCTGCCTCGTCATCCTGCCGGCTCTCGGCATCCTGGCATCCCTGATTCAGGAAGGGACGAGCCTCTATCAGCGCATCAGCAGCAATGAAATCGACCTGAATGCCCATCTTCTGCGTTTGCAGGCGGTGCTTCCCGAATTTGTAAGCAACTGGTTGACTTCGCTGAAGCTTGATGGCTTTGCCGAGTTGTGGGCACGGCTCTCGTCGGGCCTGATGGAGGCTGGTCAGTCGATTGCAGGCGGTCTGTTGAGCTTCGGTCAGAACACGCTGCAATTTTTCATCAGCATGGGGCTCATGCTCTATCTTCTGTTCTTTCTGTTTCGGGATGGCGCGTCCCTTGGAAAGACTTTGCGCCACTCCATTCCGCTGAGCGACGACTACACGCGACAGTTCGTCGACAAGTTCGCGGCGGTTGTCCGCGCCACGGTCCGCGGTAATGTGATCATCGCAATCATCCAGGGCATCATCGGAGGCGTAACCTTTTGGGCCTTGGGCATAGAAGCGGCCCTGCTCTGGGGCGTCGTGATGACTTTTCTGTCGATGCTGCCGGCCATTGGCGCAGCAATCGTCTGGGTGCCCGCAGCCATCTGGCTCTTCCTGGTCGGTGCCTGGGTCAAAGGAATAATCATGGTGGTGGTCGGAGCCTTCATCATCGGCTTGATCGATAATATCCTCAGACCGCCCCTCGTCGGTCAAGGTGCAAGGCTACCCGACTATGTCGTTCTGATTTCGACCGTCGGTGGCATATCGCTCTTTGGCCTGAGTGGCTTTGTCATTGGCCCCCTGATTGCAGCACTCTTCATTTCCGCGTGGTCCTTGTTCATCAAACAACAGGATCAGCGGGCGGAGGTTCAAGACCACCCGATGGATCCGGGAAAAAAGGGCGGGAATAAGTTTTCGCAATAAAACACAGCGCCACCCTGACAGTCGTCGAGCATGGCAGGTCTCATCAACCTGCAAGTGCGCCATCGCCGCATCTTTTCGCTGTTTGCAGGGTGCTCTTGCAATTTCTGATTTGCGCACCACTTTGATATCAATGGCAGCCACTTTACGGGCGCTGTCATTTTACGGGCGGCACGCACCCGAGCCCCAGCAAAGGAGGACGATATGTCTTCCGACAGCAATCTTCTTCCGCTTGGCAATACAGATATCGGCATCATCAAAGACGTTCTTCGCTACACGGGGTTTCAATACCAGGAGCCGATGTGTGAGCTGGACCGCAATGCGGCCAGATACGCGCTCGAACTCTATCAGAATGGAACGAGGGAGCCGGATGTTCTGATCGCGGCGGTCAGCACATGGGCAGAAGGTCTCTCTGAGCGTCGCGATCAAACGACCGCGATGGAGTTTGGCGTATGAGCCTATCGTTTGCGAATAGAACACGGACTTACGACGAGCGCCGCGGTGTTATCAGGTTTGTCGGCTACGACGGATTGAAGCAGATTGTCTTCCTTTTGTCCGTGGGGCTCTTCGAGCAGGAAAGCTCTCACTCGAGTCTGCGGGAGCAGGGCTATCTGATGGCCTTCGATCGGTGCCACAGCCGGATCCTGGAGATCGCGCAGGCTCTGTATCAGAAGAACAACCGCTCGATGATCAAAATGGACGCGAACGCTGTCGGTTCTTCACTGCGGTTCGCGAACTGACTGGTTACCCATCACCGTTTCAGTGCAATCCAGATGAGGAGATGACCATATGACACTCGTATCCCTTGTTTCCGTCAACGCGGCGGAGGCCCATGAACGTCCTTTAGGACGTTTGTTCGCTAAGCCATGGTAGGCCGGCTTACGTCAGATGATGCTGAGACGAAAGCAGAGCAGCGGACCTTACGATCCCTGCTCAAACGATCCAACTATGCGACTTCTGATCTTGAAGCCCTGGCAGGGCCTGACGGCACGCGTGAGCAACGGATAATCGCACAAATCAACGACGGCATGATCATGGCCGATGGCTACCCCGCTTCCAAGCGACAGATGGTTCTTGCAGAGCGCGCTGCGCTTTCTCGCTGGGAAGATGAGGGCGGCAGTTCCTCCACTTCCGGAACCGCTCAAAAGCAGGTGCTGGAGGGTGGCGACGATGGCGAAGGGTAATGACATCGTGGTTCTGGCCGATGTCAGGTCGAGACGTACTGCAGCTCGACCGATTCACACGGCAATTGTCGAGATCAAACCGATCAGTCCGCGCAAGACGTGCAAGGTCCTCATGTTCTCTGGCCGGACCAGGATGACTTCGGCAATCAAGCCGTAACACTCATCGGCTCTTGTGATGCCCCAAGATCGCAAGGTCACCAAAGGGATTGGAACATCAGATGTTCACGCGAACGAAAAAGAGAACCGTACAATTCAACGCACCCTTCACGCTCACGGGGCTTCAGGGCGTGTACCCGGCGGGTGACTACGATGTCTTGGACGACGAGGAGCAGATCACCGGGATCTCCTGGCTCGCCTATCGGCGCGTCTCCACCATGATCGAAGTGGCCTCAGGCAACAAGAAGAGCTTGGTTGAAATAGATCCATCGGAACTCGATGCCGCCCTGGAAAAAGACAAGCTGCTCGCAGTGCAGGGACTGTGATTGGGAACCGATCATCGACCCGTCAGTCCTGCAGTCCCGCCCATGTCGAGCGAACCCTCAAAAAGGAGAAACAGCATGCCTTCTCATCGCTTTACCATCGGCCAGATGGTCCGCCTCGTCACGACCAAGGGGCTGTCTCCTGCCGCCGCAGTCACCTACACCGTCGAGGCCCCAATGCCCGCCTATCAGAACAGCCCGCAATACCGGCTGTGGAATACTGAACTTCAACAGGGACGAGTTGCCCTGGAACGGGAACTTGAAGCGGTACAACCCCGATGAACTCTGATGTCCTGACCGTTTGCGGCAACCAGCTTGCCATTGTGCCCTGAAGGGGAACGTCCATGCCCAAGCCAACGCGTATCGCCTTCATCGGCAACTCTCCCCCGCGTCAGTGTGGCATTGCCACATTTACGAGTGATCTGTCGCACGCCATGACCGAAAGCGCCGCCGGTGTCAGTGCCAGCATCATCGCCATCACGGACGAGCAGCAGAGTTACGCCTATCCGCCCGACGTGATCTTTGAGATCCGGGAGCCCGAACCTGAAGATTATGTGACCGCAGCGAGGATCCTGAACGAAGGACGTTTCGACGCTGTTTCCCTTCAGCACGAATTCGGTATCTTTGGTGGGCCTGACGGTGAGTTTATCCTGACACTCCTGTCGCATCTGCGGGTGCCAGTCGTCACAACCTGCCATACGATCCTTGCTGATCCGACACCTTCGCAGCACCGCGTGCTGAAAAAGGTCGCCGCGTACTCAAATCGTATTGTCGTTATGGCGGAGCGCGGACGTCTCTTGCTCACGGAGGTCTATGGGGTTGCGCCAGAGAAGATAGACGTCATCGCACACGGCATTCCCGATCGCCCCTTTCATGACCCGGAATTGGCCAAAGTCGAACGAGGCTACGCGGGACGACCGATCATCCTGACATTTGGCCTGCTCTCTCCGAACAAGGGGATCGAGGTGGTGATTGATGCCATGCCCGCGATCCTGGAGCAGACCCCTCGCGCGCTCTACATCGTGCTTGGGGCCACCCATCCGACATTGCTACGCAAGCAGGGCGACACCTATCGAGACAGCCTGCGGCATCGCGCGGAAAAGCTCGGGGTCGACCACGCCGTGCAATTCCTCAACCAATTTGTAGACCTGCCGACACTGCTCGACTTTATCGCCATGTGCGACGTTTACGTGACGCCTTATCTCGACGAAGCGCAGATGACGTCTGGAACTCTTGCCTACAGCTTTGGCATGGGCAGCGCAGTCGTATCGACCCCCTACTGGCACGCCCTGGAACTTCTGACCGATGCACGCGGCGTTCTCGTTCCATTTGGCGACGCATCGACGACCGGCAAGGCGATTGCCGCCCTCCTCGGAGACGATGAGCGTCGTATGGCCATGCGCCACCTCGCCTACGATGCGGGACGTTCGATGATCTGGCCCCATGTGGCCGCACTCTATCTGGAGAGCATGGCAAAGGCGCGCGAATCCTTTCGGCCGAAGCTCGTCAGTGACCTCGTCTCCTTGCGGATCAAGCGGCCGGCGCAGCGAACGGCGTTGAAACTCGGTCATTTCCACGCCATGTGTGACGATACCGGCATTATTCAACATGCCGTCTTTTCTGTGCCAGACAGGTCTCACGGTTACTGCGTGGACGACAATGCGCGGGCGCTGCTTCTATCGTCTCTGCTGTCGAAAGCTGCTGAGATTGGAATTCCCGATCGGATGACAGTGTCATTCGCAGCCTTTGTCGAACATGCGTGGAATCCGGATACGGGCCGTTTTCGCAACTTCATGAGCTTTGACCGCCGCTGGCTCGAGGACGAGGGATCCGAAGACAGCCACGGGAGGACGCTCTGGGCCCTGGGCTGCTGCGCGCTCAACGACACCGATGCGCCTCGCCGCCGCTGGGCGAGTGCGCTCTTTGCGAAGGCCATGTCCGTCACGCTCGACTTTCGCTCTCCCCGAGCCTGGGCTTTCACGCTCCTCGGATTGAACGACTACTGCACGGCCAATCGCCACGATCCCCACGCACGTATGCTGCGCGTCCGGCACGCCGAAAATCTGATGGATCTGGAACGGCGTGTGTCGAAGAATGGACGCCGCTGGTTCGAGGAGGGACTGTCCTACGAAAACGCGCGACTGAGCCAGGCTTTGATTGTCACGGGCCTGTCGACCAAGGTGTCAGCCTATGTCGAAACGGGTTTGGCGACTCTGCAATGGTTGATGGGGCAGCAGACTGCAGAAGCTGGTCATTTTCGGGCCATAGGCACGGACGGCTTCTTCGAAATCGGTGAACCACCGAAGCCATTTGATCAGCAGCCCGTGGAGGCAACGGCAACGATATCGGCATGTCTTGCCGCGTACGAAGCCACCTCCGACAAGCACTGGATCGAGGTTGCCAACAGAACCTTCAATTGGTTCACGGGCAGCAACGATCATGGGATCTCGCTTGTCGATCCGGAAACGGGGAGTTGCCGCGACGGCCTGCATGCAGACCGCCCCAATGAAAATCGCGGCGCTGAATCCGTACTTTGTTACCTGATCTCCTCAATCGAGATCGGGAGAGTTAATCAGGCACACGCGCCTGTGCTTCCCAAGGTCGTGTTCCGGCAACTCTCATGAGCCGGATCACCCCTCATCCAGACAGAACAGGTTCCCTTTTGCCCCAAGACAGCCTTCTGAACCGGCAGGCTCTGTATCTCCGGCCGGACCCGACACGCGTGATCGTGCGCCCATTCAAGCCATCAACCGAGCCGCGCCACCTCAATCCACGTGACAAGAGCAGGGCGAATGAGATCGTCGATCGCGTTCTGTCGCTGGATCCGGTCGCCACGGCCCAGCAGTTGCGCGATATCCTCGCCAATTTCGACGGACGACACCGCAACCTGTTGCGCCAGTTCGAGCTGCGGGCGGATGCGATGGAAGACGCATTCCATCATCACCAGCAGTTCAGCCAGCAACAGAGGCAGTTGGTCGGGGCCTATTTCATGAACGAGTATTCGTTCGAATCCGCCGCCCTATTCAATCCCAGTATCGTTGCGCATCCAGATCAGTCTGGTATCGTTGAGGGCAGCAGGCGGGTGATCCTAAGTCTGAGGGCGGTCGGAGAGGGCCACATCTCCTCGCTAACCTTCCGCTCGGGTGTGCTTGATCCGAATGGTGCTTTGGCCATCGATCCTCCGACACGGTTGGCTGGGCTGCCGGACATTCATGCCCATGATGGATTAGCGCCCGCCGGATGTATCGGGCTCAGCTTCAACCGTGACAGCGACCTCAGCGAGCGCGTTGTCTTCCCGGTCACCGAGGCCCAATCCAACGGCATCGAGGATGCCCGTTTCGTGGCTTTTGAGGACGATAGTCAGACGATCTATTTTGCCACCTATACGGCCTATAGCGGCTCTTCAATCCGCTCGGAACTCCTTGAGACGAAAGACTTTGCGACCTTTACCCTGACCCCTTTGCGAGGCCCTGCTGCCCGCAACAAAGGCATGGCGCTGTTTCCTCGGCGGATCAACGGGCGCTACGCGATGATTGCCCGGCAAGACAGCGAAAACCTCTTCCTCCTCTATTCCGACGATCTTCACTATTGGGAGGAGGGCCAAATGCTGATGAAGCCGGAATTTGCCTGGCAGTTCGTACAAATCGGAAACTGCGGCTCGCCAGTCGAAATCGATGAGGGCTGGCTCATGTTCACCCACGGGGTGGGGCCGATGCGACGCTACGCGATCGGGGTGACCTTGCTCGACAAGCAGGACCCCAGCATCATTCTCTCGCGGACGGTCGACCCCTTGCTGCAGCCGGATCCGATGGAGCGGGAAGGCTATGTGCCGAATGTTGTCTATTCCTGCGGTGCCATGCGACACGGCGACCTGATTGCCCTGCCTTATGCTGTGTCGGACACTTACTCCAACTTCACGACGATCAAGATCCGGGAGCTTCTGGAAACGATGCGTCCCATCGGGGCGAGTTCATGATGACGAACCGTACCGGAAGGCGACCACGAGGACTTCCGTTGTGAGCCTGTCGCTTCTCAAATCACATTTCCTTCAGGTGATTTTGCCGACTTGGGCCGTCGTGGGCTATGACGAGCGCTGCGGTCAGTTTGTCGAGCATCTGGAACTCGATGGATCAGCCCAGGCATCCGGAGAGGTTAGGACGAGAACGGTGGCACGGCAGATCTATGTGCATGCGCATGCGGCCCATCTCGGTGTTGCACCGCCCGCTTCTCTTCAAATGGCTGAGGCGGCCTTTGCCAATCTGCACCGCGTCGCCTGGATTGGCGGTAGGCGTGGCGGTTACGCTCGAGCCTTCAACCGCCATACCGAAATCATCACCGACCCCATCCGCGACCTCTATGACAGTTCCTGCATCCTGCTTGCCCTCTCATGGCTGCTGACGGCCACCGGCAAGGACATGTACCGTCATCATCTCGATCAGGCCTTCATCGCGATCGACCGGACATTGCAGGATCCTTTCGGCGGGTGGGCCGAAGACAGCGACGGAAGCCTGCCGCGCAGGCAGAACCCGCACATGCACTACCTCGAAGCGGCTCTGGCCCTATGCGAAAACAATCGGACATCTGCTTACATGAGGGTGGAAGCTCAGGCCTTCGCACTCCTGCGCTCGCATTTCCTGGTCGGACAAAAAGGGCCGCTTCACGAGTTCTTCGGGCCGCAATGGGAACTCGCCTCCCAATATGGATCGGATCGGCTGGAACCGGGTCACATGTGCGAATGGGTGTGGCTGACGACACGCCATGACATTCTGGCCGGCAGCGACCACGCCAAGATCTGCCTCGACCTCTTCTCGACCGCTCTGGCGATCGGGCGTATTGAGGTTTCACCCTTCCTGGTCGATGTCGTTTCGGCGGTCAGGCCCATCATACCTTCGCGAAGGCTCTGGCCTCAGGTGGAGATGCTGAAGGCGCTCTTGTCACTCTACGAGCGTTTTGGTTTCCAAGGATATCTTGTCGAGGCAGACGACGTGGCTGGTGCCATCCTGGGAGCCTACATGACCGGAGCGCCTCCCGGTTGCTGGCATGATCGCCTGGACACGAACGACATGCCAATTGCCGAGACGATCCCCGCAAGCTCGCTCTATCACCTCTGGACTGCCGTTGCGGATCTGGTCGGAGATGACCGTCACGTCCGCTCCCTGTCTGCAAGTCACGTATCCATGACGTCTGGGACAAAGGGAAACAGTCTGTCCTGATATCAAGCTTCGAGGCTAAAAGCGGACTATCGATTTGCTGCCCAAAGCGATCGTCGCTCTTAGGTCCCCAGCCAATTTTGCGAGACCTGCTTCAGCAAGACGGATGGCTTGGTGAATAGCAGGCGAGATTGCTCAAGTTGTTGAGAAGGCGTCGCTTTTTTCTGTGAGAAATAGTCTGTGATTTCCAGCGGAAAACCGACCTAAAATGGCCTGCCTGGAGAGCCTGGATTCTCACATGATTTCAAAGGCTTAGAAAAATCACCTTTGATTTCCCTCTGTTTTCCTGCCGCGAGCGACCGTGGATGCCATCTTTGTGCCCTGGCTTTGGGCCGACGTCAACATGGCGGGAGAGCGGCAATTATCTCCGCTCGGGAGCGCTAACACGGAGGTGAGGTGAGCATTTCGCGTGGCGGCTTTGCGCCTCCAATTCGGTCGTAAAGGTAGTCATCGCTAATGCCCCAAAGCCGACGAATCCCAAGAACCTCCCACATTTGGAGGGGACTCGGGTTTCGGGTCACTAGCAGTCGAAGTGGCTGCGGCCGGAGTTTCAGGTCAATTTCCCCCAAAGTCTCTTTGCAGCTCCTTCATGAGCCAGCTCCGGAAGATCTGTACCTTTCTCTATCTTCTTAAATGGGGGGGCGCCAGCCGGTACCCGTACTCGCTGAGCGCCTCGAAGCTAAATGGCTTAACCAGTCGCCCATCCTCCAGTGCCTGCTTTGTCAGAACGGTCCAGCCCAGAAGAACGCCTTGTCCAGTGACTGTCGCCTTGAACGCCAGCATGGGATCAGTAAATCTCGGTCCATCGCGCGCTATTCGTGCCACTCCCGCAGCGCTGAAACGCAAGGCGTAAGGGTTTATCGCTGTGCTTACGCACGGCGGCTGTAACCCTGTTCTATGTGTTTCGGCGTGCAAAATTGGCTCTGACGCAATTTTGGTGGTCAGAGGTCTATCCGGCGCCAATGACGCGGGCCTGAAGGAGGTCGATTTTCCCTCGGCCGTACATCTGGCGTTTTACAAGCTTGAGCTTGGTAATCTGCCCCTCTGTCTGTCCATTCGACCAAGGCGAACTGATCGCGGCACTCACGGCTGCCCGGTCTTTGGCGACACCATTGGCGAAGGCCGCGACCAAGCTTGATCGGGCCCGTTCCAGCCATGATTCGAGATCGGCGAGAGATTTCTTGCGGATCATGGCTTGGAAGGCGGCGACGACTTCCCGCGCCTCGACGAGTTGCGGCACGCCGCCTTCAATCGCGGCAACCGTAACGGTCTGAGACTTGGAGAGATCGTCGCGACCGATGGTCATGAGGCGTGCGACAGTCCGTGCCGACGGCGTACGGCTCAAAGCCTCGCAATCCATCTTTTCCGCCTTTCTCCGACGCGTCGCCCACTCGGTGACAACACGAAGGCAGCCCCGGAATCCCTGACGCGTCAGCTCTCGCCACAACTGTGTGCCATTGCGGTGACCGGCGCTCCACTGCGCGTCGAGCCATGGCAGATAAACTTCAAGGGAGCTCTCCCGCACGCGGAACACGTCGGATCGCTGACCACGTAGTACCCGCCTGACAAGGCCGCGACTGTGCCCTGTGCAACGAACGATTTCTTTGATTGCAACACCGGACTTGGCCAAGTCCAAAATGACGGCGTTCGTGTCTTCTCGATGCAGATATCCCTGATATTGGATCCGCTCAGCGGCCGTCAGCAGCTCCGGGTTGATCGTTACCGAGCCGATCGCTGTTCTGATCTGACGCATCGATTTGCGGACGGCGTCGAGGAATGCCCGACTGGCGTTCTCCATCAAATGCCATCGATCGGCCACTTGGGTTGCGTCCGGCAATGCCTTGGCTGCAGCAAGGGCGTAGGCGCCACCGCGGTCGCGGGCGACAATACTGATCTGTTGCTGATCCGAAAGCCAGGCCTGAGCGGTTGCCGGCTCTCGGTCCGGCAGAAGTGCGATGGTTTTGCGCCGTTCGAGATCGCAGATGATCGTCCCGTAACGCTGGTTGCGCCGCCATGCCCAGTCATCGATGCCGATCACCGTCGGCGGAACGATACGCGGGGTGCCGCGCCGTCGGACAACACGCAGCAAGGTGTCGTTGCTGACCGGCACCATCAGTCTGCGGGCGATAGTCGCCGCCGGTCGCCCACCCAAAGCAAGCCCGAGATGATGGACGATATGATCAAGCCGCGCAGTACGCCGGGCCCACGGCGCCAGGACATCTGCCTCGAAGCGCTCGGCAAAGATCCTTCGGCAACACAGCACTGCGTCACAGTAGAACCGGCGTGCGGCAATTACCAATCGCACAGACTTTCCCGCTATGGGAAGATCCGTTAGACGTCGATGATAACGACTGTGTATCCGCTCAGATCTTGTTCCACAGCCTGGACAAGGACTGGACATATCCGCCGATCGGACAGCGAGTATTATCGAGTCGTCAGCAGAAGCTGTCTCGTCGATGACAAAGCCTCGGGGCACGAGTGCGGAGGGGCGAAGCGAATGAACCATGGCGCTGATTCCTTTTGCAAAACCAACGCCAGCCGACGCCCAGAATTCATCAAAAGTGAGTCAGAGCCAAGTTTGCGTGCCGATTGACACATCGCTGCCGCCAGTGAACTCGCTCAAGGTTTTATCGACCAGTTCGTGGCGCTCATCGATCTCGAGCAGGGCTGCTGCGCGGCCCTCGAAGATCTTCGACGCTGCTCGCTGGCGATTGATCGCGGTGTCTTCAATTTCGAAGTGGTACATCAGCCTGCAAATGCCGGCTTCAAAACTTGCGCTCACGGCTGTCGTGCGCTCAGCAAGATAATTGATGCGGATGGCATCGACGTGAGAGACTGGTACGCCATTCTTCAAGAGATAGCTGAGGCCGATGCACCCTTCCTCCAGGGAGAGCTCCACACGTGTTCCGAACTTGGCGAGAAGTTGGTAGGCCCAGCCCGCTTCAAGATCGAGCTCCATGTCAACGACATCACCCGCGCGCCCGAAGATCTTTGCGGCTTCGCTGATCTCTCCCAGTCGCTCGAGTTCCTTGTCGCGCTCATGTTCAAAGAGCTTCTGGAGCTGCTGCTTGGACATTGTTTCCTTCGACTGCATCTTCAATTCGGCAAGCCGCGTGTTGAGTTTGCGGCCGATCATCTGTGCCTTCCTATGATCCGAACAATGAAGGGTCAGTGAAAGTCGGCTGCCGGGTTGGCAGTGAATGAAGGCTGCTGGAATGCGTGGCCGCCAGGTAGAAGATGTTTCCCCGGCGGATAAGATTTTCGACCCCGTGGCGGACTGCCATGACGTAGACACCCTGAATCAGGCCCTGAAGGTCACCCCGTGCCTATTTCGGCTTGGGTCTCACCTTTGGGCATCAGTTTTGGGCATCAGGTCGCCGATGACGCCAAAACGGGATCCGGTACGACGGAAAAACACGAAAATCAAGGCTTTTTGGGAGAATTGGCTGGGGAACCTGGATTCGAACCAAGATTAACGGAGTCAGAGTCCGTCGTTCTACCGTTGAACTATTCCCCACCAAGGTATCGCCGCAGCGGCGATCGGTGAGCGGGCTTATAGCCAAAACATTTCGCATTGCAAAGACTGAAATTCAAAAAAATGACAGAAGCCAGAGGTGATCTTGAGGGCGAGGGCGAAGATGGATCGGCCGTCACGAGATGAGACGCTGATGGCTCTGGCTTGCGTCGAACAGCGCTGCCGGAAAAACCGTTTGGCGCTCAGGGCCGGCGCTGGTATGCTTTGTCCAACGAAACGAATGATGACACCAGCGGCATGCGTCGATCTCGGCGCCTTGCGCGGTGCTGTGGAAAACTTCAGTGACAGACCCCAATCGCGGCGGACAGCCGAACAGCGAGGGGGCGTCGACAGGCAAGCGCAAGGGCGGATCTTCCCGCCGGCGCGGCAAGGGCAAGAAGGCGGGACCGGTCAAGAACGGTCACGAGGCTTCTGCCTCGGCAGGATCGGCGGGCGCGCCGGTCGCCGAGCGACGTTCCGAATCAGCCTTTGCGGATGGTCCCATCCGCAAGCGAAAGCGTCGTAGACGCGGCAAGGGCGGCGGTGCCGCCTCCTCGACGCCCGCCACCGGAAATCCGATTAGCAAGACCCATGATCATGACGCGGCGGGCACCCTCCTGGCGCCCGCGTCCCCGAACTCGCTGCACGATGGCCGCGGGGGGCAGGGCATGCCCGCTCAATCCAAAGCGGAGAGAATGGGTGAGCAGGCTGCGCCGGACCCGGCCAGTCCGCGACACGGCCGCAAGCGCAAGCGCAATCGAAACCGGCATGCCGTGGTTCAGAAGTCGGGCCATGTGCGCCCGCTGACCGGCTCCGAGCCGCCCTCGGCGACCTTGGAAAAGCCGGGTCGGACCGAAGTTCATGCTGCTCCGGCCACGCAACTGGTTGCCCATCCGCCGCAAAAGACCGCGCCCGCTGCCGAGCGCATCCGACCCATCCAGGACGGTGGCCCGGACGATCTCTATGCGGCACTCGATCTCGGCACCAACAATTGCCGCCTGCTGATTGCCCAGCCCACCCGGCCGGGCCAGTTCCGCGTCGTCGATGCCTTTTCGCGCATCGTGCGCCTGGGCGAAGGGCTCGCGGCAACCGGCCGCCTGTCTCAGGATGCCATGGACCGCGCGGTCGAGGCCTTGCGCGTCTGCGCGTCCAAGCTGTCCGGCCGAGATATCCGGCGCATGCGGCTGATTGCAACCGAAGCCTGCCGTGCGGCCGAAAACGGCGAACTCTTCCTGGAGCGCGTAACCGTCGAAACGGGCCTCAAGCTCGAGATCATCAATCGCGAGACCGAAGCGCGGCTTGCCGTCTCCGGCTGCTCCTCGCTGGTCGGCCGGGAAGCGCGCTCCGTGGTGCTCTTTGATATCGGCGGCGGCTCCTCGGAGATTGCGGTCATCCGCATCCATGACAACCGCTCCAGCCGGCTTGCCAACCACATCACCCACTGGACCTCGCTTCCCGTGGGTGTGGTCACGCTATCGGAGCGCCATGGCGGCCGTGATGTCACGCCTGATATCTTCGAGGCGATGACCCGCGAGGTCGAGGGCATGCTGGCGAAGTTCGAATGCCCCGATATCCCGCGCGGGATGGACGATTTCCATCTGATCGGCACCTCTGGCACGGTGACGACGCTCGCCGGCGTCCATCTCGACCTGCCGCGCTACGATCGCCGCAAGGTCGATGGCCTCTGGCTGTCCGATGCCGAGGTGACGGCCATGCAGGCAAAGCTCCTGTCCTGGGATTATGCCGGTCGCGCCTCCAATCCCTGCATCGGGCCGGACCGTGCCGATCTCGTTCTGGCCGGCTGCGCGATCCTGGAGGCGATCCGCCGCCGCTGGCCCTCGAGCCGTATGCGCGTTGCCGATCGTGGCCTGCGCGAAGGCCTTCTCACCGATATGATGGCCGATGATGGCGTCTGGCGCCGCGGCCGCAACCGACGTCCTCCAGTTTCGAGGGAGCGCTGACCATGGCAAAACCACCCATCGGCGGCAACCGCACCGGCCGAAAGCTCGGCCAGAAGGTCAAGAAGGGCAACCTGAAGGCCTCGTCCAGGCGCTGGATCGAGCGTCATATCAACGACCCCTATGTCCAGCGGGCGAAGCTCGAGGGCTACCGCGCCCGCGCGGCCTTCAAGCTGCTCGAAATCGACGAAAAGCATCAGATCCTGAAAGGCGCCAAGCGCATCATCGATCTGGGGGCCGCGCCTGGCAGCTGGTCGCAGATCGCCGCCAAGGTGACCGATTCCACGGATGACGATATACGCGTCGCGGCGATCGACTTCCTGGAAATGGCGCCGATCCCGGGCGTGAAGATCCTGCAGCTCGACTTTCTCGATCCGGACGCCCCGCGCCAGCTGATCGAAGGTGTCGGCGGGACGCCGAACCTTGTCATCTCGGACATGGCGGCGCCCACCACGGGTCACCAGAAGACCGACCATCTGCGCACCATGCATCTGTGCGAAGTCGCGGCCCATTTTGCCGTCGAGGTTCTGGCCGAGGGCGGGCACTTCTTGGCCAAGACCTTCCAGGGCGGCACGGAGAAGGATCTGCTCAACATGCTGAAGCAGAATTTCCGCCAGGTGCTGCATATCAAGCCGGCCTCGTCCCGCTCTGAATCGGTCGAGATGTTCCTGCTCGCCAAGGGTTTTAAGGGCCGCAAGGGCGGTGTCGTGGGTGGCGAACTCGACGAGGAGGGTTTTGCCCGCGATCCGCGGGAGCTTGATCCGGCCGACGAGACGGAAGACTGATCGGAAGCTGCGTATGTTCACCTACATCACGGTCGGCACCAATGATCTCGAGCGGGCTATCCGCTTTTATGATGCAGTCTTTGCCACGCTCGGTATCGTGCGCCGTGTCACGGTGGAGAATGAGGCCGGCTACGGCCCGCCGGATGATGTCAGATGCCGCTTCTGGGTGACCCGTCCCTTCGACGGAAAGGCTGCAACGGTTGGCAACGGCTCCATGCCGGCCATCGATGCGCCGTCGCGTTCCGCCGTCGATGCGTTCCATACCGCAGCATTGGCGAATGGTGGCACGGACGAAGGCGCTCCGGGCCTGCGTCATTTCCATCCGAATTTCTACGCCTGCTATGTCCGCGATCCCGATGGCAACAAGCTTTCGGCGCTCTGCGAGCGGCCGGAATAGTCACTTCACACTGATCGTCTCGTCGTCGCTTGCCCGTCGGTAGCCCGAGACGGCAGAGCCGACATCGCGCGGCAGCCTGAAAAACGGCACCACCGCAAACAGCGAAAGTCCGGCAACGACCGCAAAGGCGAGGTGGAAATCGCCAAGCGAGAGCGTCTCGCCGGTGATCCGTGTACTGGCCTCGAGGATCGAGGCTGCGGCGGCCACGCCGAGCGCCAGGCTCACCTGCTGCAGCACGGAGGTGAGCGACGTTGCCTGTGACGCCTCCCGGTCCTCGATCTCCGCATAGCCAAGCGTGTTCACGCCCGTGAAGAAGAAGGACCGGCAGAAGCCGCCGATCAGCAGGATTGTCATGATCAGGACAATCGGGGTAGCCGGCGTGAAGAGCGCATTGGCCGCCGTCGTGATCGCGCCGAAAATCCCGGCAAGGATCAGCACATTGCGGAACCCGGCCGCCGCAAAAGCGCGTCTGGCAATGAACTTGGTCGAGATTGCCCCGACGGCGGCAATGAAGGTGGTCATGCCGGATTCGAAGGCGGTCATGCCGAAGCCGAGCTGCAGCATCAGCGGCAGCAGGAAAGGCGTGGCGCCGGCGGCGATGCGAAACAGCGTGCCGCCGACGATCGAGGCGCGGAAGCTCTTGTTGGCGAAGAGCGACAGGTCGAGCAATGGGGCAGGGTGCCGGCGGGCGTGCAACACATAAAGGACCATGGCGATCACCCCGACCAGCGTTGCCGCCGCCCCCACCCAGACGGGAAGCGCCGGCAGGCTCATCACCGACAATCCGAAGACCAGACCGGACGCCGCGGCAGCGCTGAGGAAAAAGCCCATCCAGTCGATCCTTGCCGTCTCGATCGGTTCGATGTCGGGCAGATAGATCCCTGAAAGCCAGAGACCGAGAAGCCCGATCGGAATATTGATCAGGAAGATCCAGTGCCAGCTGAAGAAGGTGGTAATGAAGCCGCCCACCGGTGGGCCGGTGATCGGACCAAGCAGGGCGGGGATGGTCAGCAGTGCCATGGCCGAGACGAGTTCGCTCTTCTTCGTCGTGCGCAAGAGGACGAGCCGCCCGACCGGCGTCATCATCGCCCCGCCCATGCCCTGCAGGAAGCGGGCCGCAACGAAGGTCAGGAGCGAATCCGAGATCGCGCAGAAGATCGAGCCCAGCATGAAGACGACAATGGCCGCGCGAAAAACACGCTTGGCGCCGTAGCGATCCGCCATCCAGCCGCTGACCGGAATGAAGATCGCAAGCGCCACCATATAGGAGGTCAATGCCAGCTTCAGCGTGATTGGTCCAACGCCCAGATCCATCGCAATCGTCGGCAGCGCCGTGGCGATCACGGTCGAATCCATCTGTTCCATGAAAAGCGCGACGGCGAGGATGAGGGGCGTGATGCGGTTCATCGGCATTCCGGGATGGGCCGCAGGCGCGACTAGGGCAAGGGGTGACATAGCGCAATCGCGCGCGGCTTGAAACCGGCAAGATTTCGGCCCTTGCGGACAAGTTCTGCTTACGCCTGTGGCGACGCAGCGACCATCGGCATCACGATGGTGTGAGAGCGCTACTCGCAGCGCTTGGTTCCCCTATCTCGAGGTGAGCCCGCGCAGGGGCGAGGTGTTTGATTGAGGAGATTTCGATGATTTCGATGAAAAGACGTATGCTGCTCGGCAGCGCCGGTGTAGCACTGGCTGCACCGATGATCATGACCCGTGCTGCTTTCGCGCAGCAGGCGACCGCAGAGACCCCAATGGCCGCAGCAACCACTATGCCGCCCGATACCCATCGCTTCAATGTCGGCAAGTTCGAAGTGGTCGTGGTGAAGGATGGCTCGCGTACCTCCGAAAAGCCGCAGGAAACCTTCGGCACCAATCAGACGCCGGAAACGGTGGGTTCGCTTCTCGAGGCAAACTTCCTGCCGGCCGACAAGTTCGTCAACAGCTTCTCGCCTGTGCTGGTCAACACCGGTTCTGACGTGATCCTGTTCGACACCGGTCTCGGTGAAGGTGGTCGGGCAAATGGTCTCGGCCGTCTCGTCGAAGGGCTCGCTGCCGCCGGCTACAGTCGCGAAGCCGTCACCACCGTCGTCATCACCCACATGCATGGCGACCACATCGGCGGCCTTATGGAAGGCGGCCAGCCGACCTTCCCGAATGCGCGTTACGTCACCGGTCAGGCGGAATATGATTTCTGGGCCGATCCCGCGCGCGTTGGCACCCCGGCCGAGAACGGCCACAAGGGCGTGCTCGCCAATGTCGCTCCGATGGCCGAAAAGATGACCTTCATCGGCGACGGTGGGGAAGTGGTCTCCGGTATCACCGGCATGGCCGCCTTCGGCCACTCGCCGGGCCACATGATCTACCGGATCGAATCGGAAGGCCGGCAGCTGGTCGTGACCGCAGACACCGCCAACCACTTCGTGCTCTCGCTGCAGCGTCCGGATTGGGAAGTGCGCTTCGACATGGACAAGGCCGCTGCCGCCGCCACCCGCACGCGCGTCTTCGACATGCTGGCGACGGACAAGCTCGCCTTCCTCGGCTACCACATGCCATTCCCGTCGGTCGGTTTCGTCGAGAAACTCGACCAGGGCTATCGTTTCGTGCCGAAGGCCTATCAGTTCGATATCTGAGCGATCAGCGGGGCCGCGCAAATGCTGCGGCCCCGTCGCAGGTCTCAGCGACCGGCGTAGATTTCTTCGGTCGCCTGCTCGATGAAGTCATGCATGCGGCTGTCGATGTCAGCCTGGCTCACATTGACGCCGGCTTTCGAAAAGTCCTGACGCAGCTGCTCGAGAAGTCTGTGCGGCTCCACCACTTGCTTGATTGCAACCGTGCGTGCATAGGCTTCGACATCGTCGAGCCCCATCGCATAGGCGGCCCAGCGACCGATCATCTTGCTGCCGCGCACCTTCGCCTTAAATTCGACTTCCGCCTGACGGGCGAACTGGTTCTCAAGTGCCTGCGCACGCTTCTTCAATGCCGTCATATGAAAATCCCCTCGTCGTTTCTTGTTTGTTGTTGTGCCCCCAGCCCCGAGAGCGCTTATCCTTATATAAGCGATAGCTTCAAAGACCTTTTCGCGGCTCTGTAAAATTCTAACGATCTCGGATTTTCTTGGATTGCCCGTGATTGGTGTCTGGAAGGCGGGAACTGGCCCACGTTTTGCTATTCCCTTCCTGTCATGAACGTGTTACCAGCCCTCGCCAACTTCCAAGCATTTCTTGCAGAAGCGACCGAACGGGATGTCTCGTTTCCGGGCGGATTCTGCCTATTCAAACGAAGGAATTGGCAATGGCACGCATCGTAATGTCGGCAACAGGCGCAGAAGCGCTCACCTTTGACGACGTCCTCCTGCAGCCGGGGCACTCCGAAGTGATGCCGGGGCAGACCAACATCGCGACGCGGATTGCTCGCGACATCGATCTTTCGCTGCCGATCCTCTCCTCCGCTATGGACACTGTCACTGAAAGCCGGCTCGCGATCGCCATGGCCCAGGCCGGCGGCATCGGCGTCATTCACCGCAATCTGACCCCGGTCGAACAGGCGGAAGAAGTCCGCCAGGTGAAGAAGTTTGAAAGCGGCATGGTCGTCAATCCGGTCACGATCGGCCCCGACGCGACGCTCGCCGAGGCCAAGGCGCTGATGGGCGCGCATGGAATCTCCGGCATTCCCGTCGTTGAAGGCGCCAGCCGCCCCGGCCGTCTCGTCGGCATTCTGACCAACCGCGACGTCCGCTTCGCCTCCAATCCGAACCAGAAGATCTACGAGCTGATGACCCGCGAGAACCTCGTGACGGTCAAGGACGGGGTCGATCAGCAGGAAGCCAAGCGTCTTCTGCATGCCCACCGGATTGAAAAGCTGCTGGTCATCGACAACGAAGGCCGCTGCGTCGGCCTGATCACGGTCAAGGACATCGAGAAGTCGCAGCTCAACCCGCATGCCGCCAAGGATGCCCAGGGTCGCCTGCGCGTCGCCGCCGCCATCTCCACAGGAGACGACGGCGTCGAGCGTGCCGAGCGCCTGATCGACGCCGGCTGCGACGTGATCGTCGTCGATACCGCCCATGGCCACAGCCAGAAGGTTCTAGACGCCGTCGCCCATGTGAAGAAGATGTCGAATGCCATCCGCATCATCGCCGGAAACGTGGCAACGGGCGAGGGCACCCGGGCACTCATTGATGCCGGCGCCGATTGCGTCAAGGTTGGTATCGGCCCTGGCTCGATCTGCACCACCCGGGTCGTCGCCGGTGTTGGCGTGCCGCAGCTCGCCGCGGTCATGGCTGCCGTCGAGGAGGCCAACAAGCACGACATTCCAGTGATCGCCGATGGCGGCCTGAAGTTCTCGGGCGACGTCGCCAAGGCGATCGCAGCCGGTGCGTCCGCCGTGATGGTCGGCTCGCTGCTCGCCGGAACCGACGAAAGCCCGGGCGAGGTTTATCTTTACCAGGGCCGCTCCTTCAAGGCCTATCGCGGCATGGGTTCCGTCGGTGCCATGGCCCGCGGCTCGGCAGACCGCTACTTCCAGGCAGAAGTGCGCGACACGCTGAAGCTCGTGCCCGAAGGCATCGAAGGCCAGGTCCCCTACAAGGGCCCGGTCTCGGCCGTCCTGCACCAGCTCGCCGGTGGTCTCAAGGCCGCTATGGGTTATGTCGGCGGCAAGGACATCAAGGACTTCCAGGAAAAGGCGACCTTCGTCCGCATCTCCGGCGCCGGCCTGCGCGAAAGCCATCCGCATGGCGTGACCATCACCCGCGAAAGCCCGAACTATCCGGGCGCGGCATGATCCTGAGCCGATTGCCCGGACCGCGTCAGGCGCCGCTCCTCTGGGGTAGCGGCGTCCTTTCGGCTGGGCTGTTCGCCTGGATGAACCTGGGTTTTGTCTCGCCCTTCTTCGTCCTGGCAGGCAAGAGGACCATTCCTGATCTGGACATCAATGGCACGGCCCAATCACTCCTTGGTCTCAAGGACGTGCTGGAACAAAGGCCGGAGGCTGCAGACCTTCTCCGCAGCATGCATCTCGGCCCCGATCTGCTTTTCCCGGCTGTTTTCGCCCTGTTCCTGTTTCTCCTGATGCGGCGCGTGGCACCGGGTGCCAGTATTTACGGTCGCCCGATCGAGCGTCTGATGCCCGTCCTGCTGGCGCTGCCGATCGCTTACGGGGTCATCGATTACATCGAGAACATCTCCAGCCTGATGCTCTTTCCACCCTCTATCCCGGCTCCGGCCATGGCGGACTTGCTCGCGGAAGCTCTCGTTTGGTTCACGCGTTTGAAATTTCTCTTTCTCGTCGTCTCTGGCATCTTGATCCTCCGCCTCGCGTTCGGACCCAGAGAGCGCGCGCAAGAGTAATCAACGCTCGAGAGAAAGAAGCAGCATGCGCCGACGTACATTGATCATTGGCGGCAGTGCCGCGACCGCAGCACTTGTCGCCTCGGCAGGCTATTTCGGCCTGCCGCGCGAGGCGGTCGGCGTGTCGAGACGAACCTATACCTGGAAAGGCAGTGACTTCCTCTCCGGCGGCACCGCTTCGATCCCTGCAGACCTTCCCGAGCCCGTGTTCCGCGCGACGCCGAATTGCATCACCACCTGTTCCTTCACGCTGGGTCCCTGCCATGTCGATGGCATTCCGGTGCGCAGGGACATCTCTGCCGGCATCCCCGGTCTGCCGATCCGGATCTCGCTCCGTGTGGTGTCGATGCCGGACTGTTCGCCGATCGAAGGCGCCGATGTCTAGCTCTGGCATACGGACGCACGCGGCGTTTATTCGGGCGATGCGGCCAATATGTGCAATCCCGGCGACCAGCAGGCGAAGCAGGCCGATTTTGGCAGAGGCCGGCAGATCAGCGATGCCGATGGCCGCGTCGATTTCATCACCGTCTATCCCGGCTGGTATCCGAGCCGGACCGTGCACATTCATCTGCGTGTTGTGGTGGGTGGCCGGGAGCTTTTGGTGTCACAGCTCATCTTCGACGACAGCCTGAGCGATGTGATTTACGCCGATCATTCCGACTATGCGGGTCGAGGTCCGCGCCGCGTCCTCAATGGCAATGACCGGATCATCTCGGAAGACGAAGCGGCCGACTTCATCTTCGATGTCGAAAAGCTCGATGCCGGTGTGCTTCAGGCAAGCTTCACCATCGGCGTCGCCGACGATCGCTGCTGATCCATCGTCTTCAGCAAATTCACGCAACTGTGTTGTCCCTTCGGTCGGCACAGGCTGGGTCTGACATTTTCGGGCGCTACCTTGCGAAGCGGCACACACGCTGAACAAGGAGGATCCCATGGAGAAGACTGGCATCACCCAGGCGATGATCGACGCCTATGACGAATACACCCACCTGACGCTCGACCGCCGTGGCTTCATGCAGAAGCTGACGACACTCGCCGGCTCAGGCGCCGCTGCTGCCGCGATCATGCCGATGCTGGCCGCCAATCAGGCGAATGCGGCGATCGTGGAGGAGGGCGATCCGCGCCTCGACGCCCAGGACGTCACCTATCCAGGTGCTGGCGGCGAGATGAAGGGCTATCTGGCGATTCCGAAGGACGCAGCCGCCAGGCTTCCCGCAGTCATCGTCATCCACGAGAACCGGGGTCTCAACCCGCATATCCGCGATGTCACCCGCCGCATGGCGCTCGAAGGCTTCGTAGCATTGGCACCCGATTTCCTGTCGCCGAATGGTGGCACGCCCGCCAACGAAGACGAGGCCCGCGCCATGTTCCAGTCGCTGGACATGGCGGCTGCCGTTGCCAATGGCGAGGCGACACGCAGCTTCCTCGCCGGCCATGAAAAGACCAATGGCAAGGTTGGTGCGATCGGCTTTTGCTGGGGCGGCGGCATGGTGAACCGCATGGCGGTCGCCTCTCCCGACCTCGGCGCAGGCGTTGCCTACTACGGTTCCCAGGTCCCGGCAGAACAGGTGCCCGCAATCAAGGCGCCGCTGATGCTGCACTACGCAAGCCTCGACGAGCGCATCAATGCCGGCATCGACGCCTACAAGGCGGCCCTTGATGCCAATCGCAAGACCTATGAGCTGCACATGTATGAAGGGGTCAACCACGCCTTCAACAATGACACCTCGGCAGCCCGCTACGACAAGGCCGCCGCCGATCTTGCCTGGTCGCGCACGGTCGAGTTCCTCAAGAAGAACCTTGGATAACAAGGGGCGGGGAGTGGGCATCGCTCCCCGCTTTCATGACAATTCCATGAAATATTTCGCCGTTTGACACCGATCAACCGGGCGCATCCATCCCGCGCATAACTTCTGTCCATAACCGCCGGTCGAATACCGGTGGAAGGTCACGAGAAAGCGACGGGAGATTGACATGGCATCGACAATGAAGGCTGCGGTGGTCCGCGAATTCGGCAAGCCGCTGGTGATCGAGGAAATGGCGATCCCGGATCCCGGCCCCGGCCAGATCCTGGTGAAATACGAGGCGACCGGCGTCTGCCACACCGACCTGCATGCCGCCAATGGCGACTGGCCGGTCAAGCCTAATCCGCCTTTCATTCCTGGTCACGAGGGTGTCGGTTACGTCGCCAAGCTCGGCGCCGGCGTCTCCCGCATCAAGGAGGGTGATCGGATCGGCGTGCCATGGCTGCACACCGCCTGCGGCTGCTGCTCGCCTTGCCGCACTGGCTGGGAAACGTTGTGCGGCAGCCAGCAGAACACCGGCTATTCGGTCAACGGCACCTTTGCCCAGTATGGCCTCGCCGATCCCGATTATGTCGGCCGCCTGCCGGATAATCTGGGCTTCGGTCCGGCAGCACCCGTGCTCTGCGCCGGTGTCACCGTCTACAAGGGCCTCAAGGAAACCGAAGTGAAGCCCGGCGAATGGGTCGTCATCTCGGGCATCGGCGGCCTTGGCCATATGGCAGTCCAATATGCCAAGGCCATGGGCATGCACGTGGTCGCTGCCGACATCTTCGACGACAAGCTGAAGCTCGCGACCGACCTCGGCGCGGACATGGTGGTGAACGGCACGGCTGCCGATGCCATCGAGCAGGTGCAGAAGGCAACCGGCGGGGTACATGGTGCACTCGTCACGGCGGTGTCGCCCAAGGCCATGGAACAGGCCTATGGCTTCCTGCGCTCCAAGGGCACCATGTCGCTGGTCGGTCTGCCGCCGGGCTTCATCTCACTGCCCGTCTTCGAGACCGTGCTGAAACGCATCACCGTGCGTGGCTCGATCGTCGGCACGCGTCAGGATCTGGAAGAAAGCCTGCAATTCGCCGGTGAAGGCAAGGTCGCCTCGCATTTCAGCTGGGACAAGCTGGAGAACATCAACGACATCTTCCACCGGATGGAGAAGGGCCAGATCGACGGCCGTATCGTGCTCGATCTGGCTGCCTGATCCGACCGAAAAATGCGGGAGGCGGCATTATTGTGCCGCCTCTGCCTCTTCTTAGGCTGGGCGTGGCTCAGTTGCCCGACTGTATGACCGCAATGCGCGGCGGCGCGCTGCTGCAGGCGCTGTCTTCGCAGATGCCGGAGATCCAAACCTCCCCATTGCCGATCATCACACCTTCGGAATTGACGAAGAGATCACCGTAATCCTGATTGGACACGGCCTCGACGATGGCCTCTGTAAAGACGGAATCGTAGTTGTCGAGCAGTTCCTGTTCCGAACTGTAGGTCGCCTCCTCACCATCGATCGTGACGGTGATCGGATAGTTCACCAGGCTCACCACGATGTCTGATTTCCCTTCTTCGAGCGCCACCTTGAAGGCGTAGAACAGCTCCTTGTAGTCAGGCGCATCGCCCAGCAACGTTTCGATCTGCTGATCGACGGAGGCTTCGTCAGCCTTCGCAGCAACACCGGTCAGTGTGGTCGCAAGCAGAACGGCGGAAAACAGAATGGCAGTCGATCGGATCATGATGTCAGTTCCCATGCAGGCTTCTTTCTCCTGATAATCCAGTTCTGCAATAGTGCAACGCATCCCTTTAGGAGAGAACTGCAATAGACCGCAGCAATTGTGAATGCAGAGTGAAGGCGGGGTCTGGCTGCCGGCTGAACGATCGCTATATATTGCATTGCAGCAATTACGGATCGCGCCATGACAATGCCAGAGACCAACGCCGCAACCGATCGAATCTTCGTTTTTCAGGGCGGTGGTGCCCTGGGCGCCTATCAGGCCGGCGCTTATGAGGCGTTGCATGCCAGCGACGTGGAACCGGATTGGCTAGCCGGTATCTCGATTGGCGCGATCAACGCCGCCATCATCGCCGGAAGCCCGCGCGATGCACGCATCGCCAATCTCCGCGACTTCTGGCACACCGTTTCCTCCTCACTGGATTTTCCCTGGAATGCGCAGGATACGATGCTGCGCCGCATGCAGAATGATGCCGCAGCCCTCGCTGCGGTTGCGTTCGGCATACCCGGCTTCTTTTCACCGCGCTTGCCAACCCCACATCAGGTCTTCAGCAATCCTGACCTGCATGTGAGCTTCTACGATACTGAGCCCTTGATGAGAACGCTCGAGCGGCTGATTGACTTCGATCTCCTCAACGATTGCCAGACGCGGCTAAGCCTTGGTGCAGTCGAGATCCGTTCCGGCAATTTCGCCTATTTCGATAATCGCAAGACCCGTATCGACGCCCGTCATATCGCCGCTTCAGGCGCTTTGCCGCCGGGCTTCCCGCCCATTGAGATCGATGGCCGCCACTATTGGGACGGTGGCCTGGTATCGAACACGCCGCTGCAGCATGTGCTCAATGTCAACGATGCCTCGCGTGACCTCGAAATCTTCCAGGTCGATCTCTTCAATGCCCGGGGCGACATGCCCCGTGACCAGTTCGAGGTGGAAAGCCGGATCAAGGAGATCCGCTACTCCAGCCGTACGCGCATGAACACCGACGATTTCGCCCGCCGCCAGATCGTCCGCCGCGCCGCCAAGCGCCTCCTGGAAAAGCTGCCGCCAGAATTCCGCGACGACGAGGACGCACAGATCCTCCGCTCCATCGGCCATGAATATGATGTCACCATCGTCCACCTGATCCACCGCCGCGCCTCCCATGCGACCCATGCCATGGATGCTGAGTTTTCCCGCCGCTCGATCGAGGAGCATTGGAAAGCAGGGTATGACGATGCGTCCTATACCCTGAAGCATCCGAAATGGCGCAACCGTGGTCGCCCGAAGGATGGCATCCAGATCTTTGACCTGGCGCGGGAACGGCACCTGCGGGTGGAGGCCCGATAGCATAACAGACCTTTTTTGTGTACATGTCGACAGACAGTGTACAAACTCCGGCTATTAACACTTTCGCCAGAACCGCTCCCTATCCGTTGAGCGACTTGAAGTCCTTGGATCAGCCTGGGGAGGATCTGATTGAGCCAACACATCATGGGCACGCGACTGCAGCCGAGAAAGACGCCACAGCAGGAGCGCAGCATCCAGCGACTCGAAACAATCCTCGCTGCGACGGAGGCCCTGTTCCTGGAGAAGGGCGTTCACGGGACGACCATGAGCGAGATCGCCCAACGGGCTGGCATCTCCATAGGCTCGCTGTATCAGTTTTTCCCGCACAAGGCTGCGCTCATCAAGGCCGTTCACGACCGCTTCTCAGGCCAGCTCGAAGGCTTTATCCGTCAGATCTTTGCGGGCGTACAAACGCTTGATGACGCGGCTGAACGCGCTGCCGAGAGCCTGATGCAACTGCATGCCATGTTCCGTGAACAGAGAATCTACATGGCGCTGTGGCAGGCAACCGTGACAGACCGCGATCTGTCGCAATTGTCTGGCAATTTCCATGATCAGATCATCACGAGCTTTTACCGCGATCTCGCCCATCTCATCCCGGAGAGTGATTACGAGCGCTTTCGCATCAATCTCAAGTTGATGATCCTGGCGACCGGCGAAGTCATCCGCTTTTCGACGCGACAGCCGGATGAATTGGCCCAAGCCCACCTTAATCAGTGGCGTCGCGTTGTTCGCAGCAGCCTCTTTGCCTATTGAGGCGTTTCACCAACCCGGGATCATGTGCCCCGCACGCAACCGCGGATAATAACGCGTATAGGTCTTGGCTTCCCCATCCATGTCGTCTTCCACCTGGGCCGGCGTAATGTTGTCGAGGCAGGCGGTGATATGGTCGGTGATCGCGTTGAGCAGCGACGTCGAAAGCCCGGGCCGCTTCATCAGGCCGATCTGCACCGGAGGCAGCGGCGGGAAGCCGTCATTGGCCGTCAGAACCTTCATTCCTGTTCGCAAAGCAGATTCAGGAAGGATCGAAACCGCCATGCCGGCAAGCACGGCTGCCGCCACCACGGTCGAAGACCAGCTTGTAAACAGGATTTGGTAGTCACGGCCATCGGCGTCAAGCGCCGAGCAGGCGAGCTGCCGCCATTGGCAATCGCGTCGGCCGACAGCGAGTGGCACGGGGGCATCATCCTTCAGCGGATGGTTGGCAGATCCGACCCAGCACAGAGGTTCGGTGCGCACGACATCAGACTGGCGTAGAAGCGGGTTATGCGTGACCAAAGCGATATCCAGTTCGCCCTTGGCCATCTTTTCCGCCAGGTCCACCGAGGGTTCGCAGACGATGTAGAGTTCGACATTCGGATGGGTCTTGGCGAACCGGCCGATGATCTCGGGCATGTAGCGGTCGGCATAATCGTCAGGCGTTCCGATCCGCAGCGTGCCTTCGAGCCGGTTGTCGTCAAAGGCCGCGATCGCCTCGGAATTCAGCCGGATAATGCGCCGCGCATAATTCAAAAGCTTGTCGCCATCGGCCGTCAGCCGGTTGCCGCGTCCATCCTTGATGAACAGCTGTTTGCCGACCCGCTCTTCCAGGCGCCGCATCTGCATGGAAACGGCGGACTGCGTCTTGAACACGCGCCCGGCCGCCTTGGTGAAGCTGCCGGTGTCGACGATGGCAATGAAGGTCTGCAACTGATCGATATCGAGGGGAGCCGACATGGGAACGTCCATCAGAAAGGTTGATGACTATCATTAGAAACATTCGTTGGACTGATCAATATCCTTTTGCCATCTTCGGTATCGTAATCCTCACCGACCGGTTCCCGGCCAAGCCCCAACCTCCAACCCTCGTCTCCTGTCCGTGTTTGCGGACGGGACAATCTCCTCGTGCCCGCTGAAAGGAAGACGCCATGCGCACGAACGATCGGATACTCGACTTTGACCTCACCCTTGCTGTCGAACAGCCGAACCGGACGCTTGCCGCGCGTCTGACCCGGCTGCGGGCCTGGTACCGATCGCTCCTCGTTGCGCTGCAGAATCGCCTTGCTGCGAACAGCCTCGCCGATCTCGACGAGCGCCTCCTCAATGACCTTGGCCTTACGCGTGGCGAGGTGCAGGATGTGCTGCGCCGTCACGGCTATGCTGACGATCCTTCGCAGCACCTGACCCGTTTGGCGCGCCGCCGCGCCGAACGATCCCTTCGCGGTCTCAGGGCCGATTGAAGCCCGCCTTCATCCCCGCAGGGTGACAGCCAATAGCCCTGCCGCTTGCCCGGTCCCGAATTTCTTGGACCGGGCTTTTTTGTAAACGCTAAAATAACAATCCTTGTTGTGAAATACGAAGGGAAAAGTGGCGGGAAGTAACCTGTTGCTAACGGCCTTATGTCAGCGATGAAGGCGCCTGACGTGCTAGCATCTGCGGAGACCCTTCATGCGTATATCGACCAAGCTGCCCCTGGCCGCCACGTTGTTCGCCCTCGTGATCCTGAGTGCATCGGCTGTAACAGGTCTGGTTCAGCAGAGCCGCATTCTCGATGAGCAGGTCTACCTGAAGCTTGAGGCGACAGCCGACGGTCGCCGCAACGAGGCCCGCCGTTTTCTGGAGGCCATCCGGCTGGATGCCCGTGGCACCGCAGCCGATATGATGACCCAACAGGCCCTGTTCGGCATTACTGGAGCTTGGCCTAAACTGGGTGACGATCCGGCAACCGAATTGCAGAAGCGCTACATCGACGACAACCCGAACCCTGTCGGGGAGAAATACAATCTCGATAGCGCCAAGAAGGACAGCTACGACCGTGCCCATCGCCAGGGCCATGCAACCTTCCTGAAGCATCTGAAGGCACAGGGCTATTACGACATCTTCCTGATCGATGCTGATGGCAACATCGTCTACACGGTCCAGAAAGAGCGCGATTTCGGCACCAATCTGATCACCGGTCCCTTCAAGGACACCGGGCTCGCTCAAGTCTTCCAGAAGGTCATGGCGAGCGATGATCCCGAGATGTTCGCCAATTCCGACTTCGAGGCCTATGAGCCCTCGGGCGGCGCACCGGCAGCCTTTGTCGCCGTTCCCATCATTATGAACGATCGCAAGCTTGGCGTGCTTGCCTACCAGCTGCCGAACGACCAGCTGAACGGCATATTTGCCAACACCCGCGGTCTGGGCGAGACCGGCGAGACGCTTCTCGTCGACAAGTCCGGCATGCTGGTCTCCGACAGTGCCCGTACGTCCGATGTGGACAGTCTCAAGGTCAGCCTGTCGTCTCCGATGCTCGCCACCGCGATGGGTGGTCAGGATACGCGCGGCACGCTTGAAGGTTACCGAGGCATGACCAGCCACGCGGCACTTGTGCCGCTCGACTTCGGTGATGTTCGCTGGTCGGTGGTTGCACTCATCGGCGAAGACGAGGTTGCTGCCCAATTGATCGACACTGGGCTGACATCGGTCGGGTCTGGTGTGGTGCTCGTCCTAATCGGCTCGCTGGTCGGCTTCTTCTTCTCGCGTAGCCTGACGCGGCCGATCTCCGAACTCGTCAGTTCCATGGGGCAGCTGGCTGACGGCAATACCGATATCGAACTCAAGGGCATCAGCCGTCAGGACGAAATCGGTGACATGGTCCGCTCGGTCGCCGTCTTCCGCCAGGCTGAAATCGACAAGCGTCAGCTGGAAGCCGAGAACGAAAGCCGTCGGTCGGCCACCGAGAGCGAGCGCCATCAGCGCGAGACTGAGCGTGCCGCTGCCCAGGCAGAACTCACGGAAGCCATCGAGATCCTGGGCGCAGGTCTGCAGCGTCTTGCCAACGGCGATCTCACCGGCACGATCCGCAAACCGCTCGCCGGCAATCTCGATCGTCTGCGCCTCGACTTCAACGCCTCGCTCGAGCGCCTGTCCGGGACGGTGGCCTCGGTCCACGGCAATGTCGCTGAGATCAACCGCAAGAGCGGTACGGTCAGTTCCTCGACCGCCGATCTCAGCCAGCGCACCGAACAGCAGGCAGCAGCCCTGGTCGAAACCTCGACCGCGATCCGTCAGATCATGGACGCGATCCGGCACTCCTCCGAGCGCGCGGAAAACGCATCCCGTCTTGCCCGCGAGGCCCGCGCCAATTCCGACCGCTCCGGCGAGATCGTCGGCGGTGCCGTGGATGCCATGCAGCGCATCGAAAACGCCTCCAGCGAAATCTCCAAGATCATCAACGTCATCGACGAGATCGCCTTCCAGACGAACCTTCTGGCCTTGAACGCCGGTGTCGAGGCAGCGCGCGCCGGTGAAGCCGGCAAGGGCTTCGCCGTCGTCGCCCAGGAGGTTCGTGAACTGGCACAACGTTCGGCCACCGCCGCCAAGGACATCAAGTCCCTCATCACCAAGTCGGGTGAAGAAGTTGCCAGCGGTGTCGGCCTCGTGCGTGAAACCGGAACGGTTCTCTCGTCCATCGCCGGACAGGTTGTCCAGATTGGCGATCACATCCATTCGATCGCCTCTGCCGCCAAGCAGCAGTCGGCAAGCCTGAACGAAATCAACGATGCGGTCGCCCGCATGGAGAACGTCACCCAGCAGAATGCCCGGGCTGCCGAACAGACCAATGCCGACATGGCCGGCCTGACCCGCGACGCCGAAATGCTCTCCGGCCTCGTCGGGCAGTTCACGCTGGAAGCCAATGCCTCGACCATGCAGAACCGGTTCGCCGATCAGCGTGACACGAATTTCACGCGCCCCGCGTCGCCACCGCTCTCCCAGCCAACGCCGAATTCTGCAGGCGCCGCAAAACCCGCAACGCGTTCATTCTTGAAGCCCAAGGTCGCCCCGGCAGAAGCTGGAAACCGTGCGGTCGCGTCTCCGGCGCGTTCGTTGATGGACAAGATCTCGATCGGTCTCGGCGCCAAGCTCAACCAGGCGAAAGACGGCAAGTCTGAGAACGAATGGGAAGAGTTCTGAGGCGGGCAGTCCGCTGAAATGCAGAACGGCGCGGGAGACCGCGCCGTTTTCCGTTTGACCATTGTGTCTGCGGCTCAGCCCTTGGCGTCCGGAGGAGGCTCCGCCGGGTCTGCGGCGCCCTGACGAGAAGCCGACAGATAGGTGTCGAAGATCTGCTCCATGCTCTTCTGATAGCTTTTCTGCACTTCGAGGCCGCTGTCGAACATGGTGTTGACCATGGCCGCAAAGCTTTCCTGAGCTTCCTTCTCCGGCGTCTTTGCTTCGGGAGCAGGCTTGGCCGCTTCCACCGGCTTGCCTGTCATTTGCGCCGTGTAACTGGCTGCCATGTCCTGCATGGCCTTGGTGAAGGGGTTGTCGAGAAACGGATTGGACGCGGCCTGGGGCTCTGGCTTCTTCTGCCCGCCCATCATCTCCTGGAAGGCCCGCGCGAAGGGATTGTCAAACATCGCCGCCGCCATGGCCGCCGCCGGTTGCGGCTGGTGCTTCGGCTGCAGCCCGGTGCTTTCCAGCCATTGCTGCATCATGGCGCCCATGGGCGTGCCGGCGAAGGCATTGGCTCCGGTGAACTGTCCGGTGGCCTGTTTGAAGAGGCCGCCCATCAGCGCGTCCGCCATGGCCGGCATCATCTGCTTGAAGATGTCCTGCCCGATGCCGGTGAACTGGGCCGCCTGCGCCGCAATCGCGCGCGAGACTTCCTTGGAACCAAAAAGCTGCTGCAGCACCTGGTTGCCGTCGGCAATGCCCTGCGGCGTGAAGGCCGAGCTCATGTCCTCGAAATATTTGGCGTAGTTGCCAGAGGTCATCGCCTGGACGAGGGCCGAAAAATCATAGGGATTGGTGGCGTTGCGCTTGAAACCCGAGGCAAAGGCCGGCATCAGCGCCGCCACCGCCTTGGCCGCCTGTTCCTGGGCGAGGCCGAATTGCTTGGCCATCGCCTCCATGGCGGTCCCGTTCTGAGCCTGCAGCATCATGTCGAACAGTGGCAGCATGGCAATTCTCCCCGGATGCGTGCAGATGATTCCGCACTATATCCGGAAAGGCCCTCAGGCAAACCGCTTTTTGCCGGCATGCTGAAATGCGCGGTTGCTCCAGCCGATCTGCTTAGTACTGATATTCCTCGAAAACCGGCTCCACCGATCCGTTCCAGCGCCCGTGATAGAGGGCCAGCATGTCGTCGGCCAGCGTGGTGCCCTTGGCCAGCACTTCGTCGAGCGTGTTGAGGAACACGCTCTCGTCCTGGCCGTCGCCGTTCAGGCGGGCACGGGCCTTGAGGCCAGCGCGCGACATCTCCACGACCTCGCGAGCCACCTCCATCAGCGGGCGTCCGGCAACCGAGGCCTTCAACCCCTGCGCAGGAACGGCATCGCGCATGGCGACCACATCCTCGACCGTCCAGTCGGCGGTCAGATCGTCTGCGGCGGAAAGCGCCGTCTCGTCATAGAGCAGGCCAACCCAGAGGGCCGGTAGGGCACAGATACGCCGCCAGGGGCCGCCATCGGCGCCGCGCATTTCGAGGAAGCGCTTCAGTCGCACATCCGGGAAGAGGGTCGAGAGGTGGTTGGTCCAGTCGCCCTGCTGGGGTTCCCAGTCGGCGATCTCGCCCTTCAGCGCGCCATCCATGAACTGCCGGAAGGTGATGTGGGTGCAGTCGTGATAACGACCGTCGCGCACGATGAAATACATCGGCGCATCGATCGCCCAGGCGACATAATCACCGAAGGAGAAGTCCTTGGAGAATGTGAAAGGCAAGACGCCGGCGCGGCGGTTGTCGGTGTCGCGCCAGATGTCGCCGCGCCAGGAGAGAAGCCCGTTCGGCTTGCCTTCCGTGAACGGCGAGGAGGCGAACAGCGCGGTCGCCAGCGACTGCAGCTTCATCGACACCCGCATCTTCTGGCGCATGTCGGCTTCCGAGGAGAAGTCGAGATTCACCTGGATCGTGCAGGTCCGATACATCATGTCGAGACCCTGGCTGCCGACCTTCGGCATGTAGCGGGTCATGATGTCGTAGCGTGATTTCGGCATACGCGGCGTCTCGGCCAGCGACCATTTCGGGCTGCCGCCGATGCCGAGGAAGCGGATACCCATGGGCTCGGCCACGTCTCGCAGCACGGCGAGATGCTGGTTCGATTCCTTGCAGGTCTGGTGCAGCGTCTCAAGCGGTGCGCCCGAGAGTTCGAACTGGCCGCCCGGCTCGATCGAAATCGCGCCCATGCCGTGTTGCTCGCCAAGACCGATGATGTTCTCACCGTCCATGATCGGCTCCCAGCCGAGCTTTTCCTGCATGCCCTTGAGAAGCGCGGAGATGCTGGCGGCTCCGAAATAGGGAACGGGGCTGTTGTCAGCCCGGAAAAAGGCGAACTTCTCATGCTCGGTGCCGATCCGGAACTTCTCCTTCGGCTTGGACCCGGCAGCCATATAGGCAGCCATGTCGTCGAGAGTGCCGAGGGGGGTCTGGTCGGTGGTGTCACGGGCCATGAAAGCTACCTTGCTGGGCGTCGTCGGTGGGCAGGAAGGAGCCCATCACTGTGGCTGATTGAACCGGATTTATGTGCCGTGCAAGTGAAAATCTCTCATGCACGGCTCAAAAAACTGGAACGAGGGAACGTGCAATCTGAAGGCTAGCGCCAGTCGCCGATGGCAGCCTGTACGACGGCCAGAGCGGCAACGGCTGCGGTGTCGGCTCTCAGGATACGGGGACCGAGCGGAATGGCCGTCACGAAGGGCAAAGAGCGCAAAAGGCTGCGCTCTTCATCCGAAAACCCACCTTCCGGTCCGACCAGCAATGCCAGCGATTTCTCCTTGATCTGCGAGAGTGCGGGCAGGGGATTTTGCGTCGCGCTGTCCTCGTCGCAATAGATGATCCGGCGGTCTGAAGGCCAGTGGTCCAGCAGGTCACGAAGCTTGACTGGCTCGGTAACCCTGGGGATGGCCAGGATGCCGCATTGTTCGGCGGCTTCCACCGCATTCGCCTGCAGCCGCTCGATGCTGCCGATCTTGCCCTGCACATGCTGTGTCATCACCGGCTGCAACACGCCGGCCCCCATCTCCACCGCCTTCTGGATGAGATAATCCATCCGGCCGACCTTCAGCGGCGCAAACAGGAACTGCAGGTCGCAATCTTCCGGCTGCGGTCGCGTCTCTTCGATGGGCGTGATCAGGATCTTCTTGCGCGTCGGAAAATGCACGCGCGCCTTCCACTCGCCATGCCGTCCGTTGAAGATGAGAAGCTCGGCCCCTTCCTCGAAGCGCAACACATTGGCGAGATAGTTGAACTGCTCAGCCGTCGCCTCGAAGGCCTGGTTCAAGCTGAGGTCGGCGGTCACATAAAGCCGCTGCATCCGGTAATTGGCACGCATGATGGTCTCGTCTGAGGGATCAAAGAGCGAGCTGAGACATAACCCAATAAAGCAGCGCTGCAAGAGCCGCGGATGCCGGAACGGTAATGATCCAGGCAGCGACGATCGTCATGAAATGCGAACGGCGCACGAGATAGCGGCGGCGGATCTCCTCCGAATTGCGCTCCGGCTTCGGCTCGATGTCGAAACGCTCCGCCTTGTTGCGCATGTATTCCATGCGCCGCTTGGAGTTGCGCGTGTACCATTCGCGGAAGAAGCCGACGCCGAAAACGGCACCGACGGCAATATGCGTCGAGCTGACCGGCAGACCCAGGGCCGATGCGACGATCACAGTGATCGCCGCTGAAAGGGAGACGCAGAAGGCGCGCATCGGGTTGAGCTTGGTAATCTGCTCGCCGACAAGCCGGATCAGGCGCGGACCGAAAAGAAGCAAGCCAAGCGAGATGCCGGCAGCGCCGATGACCATGACCCAGAGCGGTACGGTAACCTCTCCGGAAATCTCATGGTCCTGCGCGGCATGCACGATCGCCGACAGCGGACCGATTGCATTCGCCACGTCATTGGCGCCATGGGCGAAGGAGAGCAGGGCAGCCGCGAAGATCAGTGGCAGTTTGAACAACTTTCGGAGCGACTGATTGCGGTTTTCCAGCCCTTGCGATTGTCTGCGGATCAGCGGCACGCTCAGCCACCACGACAGCAATCCAAAAGCCAGCCCGATCAGGCAGGCCTGCAAAAGGCTGATGGAGATGAGCTTGTTCAGCCCTTTCAGCGCCAGATAGGCGAGGAAGGCACCGGTCATGATTCCGATCAGCACCGGCACCCAACGCTGCGCCGCTGCGATCTTTTCCTCGCGATAGATGATGAATTCCTTGATGAAGGCGAGAAAGAGCGCGGCGATGATGCCGCCGAGCACGGGCGAAATCACCCAACTTGCGGCTATCCCGCCCATGACGCCCCAATTGACCGCAGACATTCCGGCTGCCGCGACCCCTGCGCCCAGCACGCCACCGACAACGGCATGGGTTGTCGAAACAGGCGCGCCAATCCAGGTCGCCAGATTGACCCAGAGCGCCGAGGACAGGAGTGACGCCATCATTGCCCATATGAAGACATCGGCATTCGGCATTTTGGTCGGGTCGACAATCCCGCGCGAGATCGTCGAAACGACGTCGCCGCCGGCGATCATCGCGCCAGCGGTTTCAAAGACCACGGCGATCGCCAGTGCGACACCCATGCTCATGGCGCGGGAGCCGACGGCCGGACCGACATTGTTGGTCACGTCATTGGCGCCGATGTTCATGGCCATATAGGCACCAATCGCTGCCGCTGCGATGATGATCGCTGCACCTGGACGGTCCATCACCGCAGCACCCGCCAGCACCGTGGCAAGCACCAGGAAGATCAGACCGATGCCGAGCGGGGCGAAGCCGCGTGAGACATGATGGGCCGCTTCCTCGACATGGGCGATCTTGTCGAGATCCTTGTCGAGGGTCGGCTTCACGAGTTTCGGCTTTGGCTTGCCCATGGTGAGATGTCTCCGGAAGAGGTTGCCTTCCGGTTTCCTCATTCACTCTTGGTCGCGGCAGATGATGACGCCTGGTTCGTTGGCCAGAGGCTCGTGACGGCATAAGTCATCGGGTCGCAGAAGGCCCTAGCGACAAAGGGTCCTCGCTGCAATATGACAGTTTTGTGACAGTCTGTTTTAGGCGCGTTCTGCAGCCTTTTTTGCGATCGGCGCTGCGTTTTGTGTCAGCTTGGCAAACTCAAGGAAGAGAGACTTCAATTCGGGTTCGTCCACGCGGGCTGCCGCTTCCTCGCAGCTGACCCATTCCAGGCGTCGGACACCTTTTTCCGGGAACTCTTTCGCCGCGCCCTTTACGTCGAGCGCATGGACCTGCACGCGGGTCGGCACTTTATGGCCGCCACGCATCTTTTTCATGTAAGTGTAATAGCCGACAGGCTCTAGACCCGCCTTGCCCTTGATGCCGGCCTCCTCGAATGCCTCGCGTTCTGCGATGGCATGCGGCTGTTTCCCCGGCATATGCCAGCCCTTCGGAATGACCCAGCGCCCGGTATCCCGACTGGTGATCAACAGCACCTCCAGCTCACCGGTCTTCTTGCGTATCCTGTGACAGATCGCAGCAAACTGCTGCCGCGGCGGACGCTGCAGCATGAGCTTGAGGTCAGATGTGATGCGGCCGATGATACCCAATGAACTTGCACCTCGATTCGTCGATCAGAATACGCCAAAATACCGGTAAGGCACGACGCCAGGCGTTCCAAAGCAACGCTTTTCACACGATGGCTATTGCTGCCTAACAGGTGTGAACCACGAGCGTTCATTTCAATGCGACATCCAGTACCCGGACTTCGCCTTTTCGCGACATGTGAAAAGCTCAGCATGCCGCCAACACACCAAATTGCCTAAGCCCATCGATCACACCCCGGGCAGCCATGCCCTGTGTAAAAACCATGCCGGATCTGGCCTGTGCCAGGCTGACGAGTTCGGGAAGCGCATTGCCAGGCAGAATGCCGCGCACACCATCGAGTTCGAACATCGCTCGGTCATTGCCGGTATCTCCGGCAACGACGACCTCGTCCAACCCGATCCCGAGTTCCTCGCAGAGCCAGGTCAGAGCACGCCCCTTGTCAGCCATCTCCGGAAGCACATCCAGGTCCCGATCACTGGAATAGACAACTCGTGTGCGATGGCCCGAACGGGCGAGCAAGTCTTCCAGTTCTCGAATGTCTTCCGCCGTTGCGCCATTGAGATACCAACTCGATTTGTAGGCATGCTGATATTGCGCCGGTTGACGGGTAAGCCGCTCCATCATGACAAGCTCGACCTCGATCAAATCGACGTCAAAACCCTCCGCGATAAACGCTGTGTACTGATCCGCCAGATGCGGGTGGTCGTGCGCATGCACCATGGTGCCGACGCCACCGATCAGGACATCGGCTTTCGGCAATCCTTCGGCTGCCGTGAAGTCCAGGATATCCTCGATCAAACGACCGCTGTTATAGACCAGCAGCGGCCTCTCACGCTCCGGCAGAGCCTGCCACAAACGCGCGAATTCGATCGACGCTTCGCGATCGCCAGCGAGCGTTCCGTCCAGATCGGACGAAAACAGGCGTATTGGTTTCAATCCCCGTCGTTCCATGGCTCTGCCCAGTCGCTTTCCTCCAGAGCTTGCGCCACGGGACGGCCTTCGACAAGAGCCACCAGCTGCTGGGCAATCCCGGTCCAGGTAAACAGACTGCGAGCCTTGTGGGCGCCCATGCGTGACAAGCGGCCATAAAGCCGTGGATGCTTGAGCGGCTTCATCATGGTGATGCCGAGATCATACTTGTCGAACGGGTCGGCGAACAGCGCATGCCGGCCGTAGCTGACCGCGCGGAACAGCCCACCATGGATCGTGACGATCGTCGGCGTGCCGCTCGCCATCGCCTCGATCGCTGTCATGCCGAAGGGTTCATAGCGGCTCGACAAGACGAAAAGATCGGCCGCCCGATACATGTCGGGCAGATCTTCGTCCGGGATGAAGCCGGAGAAATCGACCTTGTCTGTAATGCCGAGCTCGACAACCTGCTGCTTCAGCTGGGAGAGCAGTGTCTCCTCTTGTTGATCGAGGTTTTCGCCGCCAACGGCGAGCCGCAGTCGCGTTTCGGGCATCCGCTCCACCAGCACGGCAAAGGCATCGATCAACAGATCATAGCCCTTGTTGGTCGCGAGACGTCCAAGCGCGAGGATTGTCGTACCCTCGAAGCCGAGCCGTTGCCTCAGCATTTTGCGCGAGGCTTCCGAGACGGGATAGAAGCGGTTGTCGTCATAACCGGGCGGGATCATGTGGACGCGATTGCGTGCCAGTCCATAATCCTCGATCAGCATGTCCAGCTGGATGGGAGTGGTGGCAATCACCAGCTGGCAGCTGCGATAGACGATCAGCTCGTGCTGGATGCGTTCCTTGAAATTGAACTCCTGCTCGAAGCGGTCCGCCCGTTCGGGATAGTCGGTCTCCATTTGCCGCTTCTTCCAGATGCCGAGCGAATGCGGCGTGTGGATATGCGGCACCCCGAGCGCTTCCGACAGACGCTGCCCGGCAACGCCTGCGTCCCAGTAATGGCTGTTGATGAAGAGATAGGAGAGACCCTCACGCTTGATCCAGCGCAGCGCCTTCTCGTTCCACTCGGTTAGATGACGGTGGAGGTATTCCTTGGCGATGAAGTCGCGGCCGCCGCAGGGAATGCGCACCACACGGACATTCTCGTCCACCTCGTCGATCTCGGGCTGGTCTTCGAAGCGGCGGGTGAAGATATCGACCTTGTGCCCGAGCTGTGCGAGCTTTTTGGCAAGTTCGAGAACATAGACCACCTGCCCGCCGGTATCGGCCGCCCCCAGAGGCGGCTGGGCGGCCACATAGCCATGTGTTGAAACAAGCGCAATGCGCGGCGTCTCATGCGGATCCGTTGATACAGCCATAACCCCACTCTGGAAAATTCGTTCGTCTGAAGAGCATTGGAAACGCCTCCACGACACGATTGTTCCATTTAATCAGGGTTAGGGAACTTTTTCGACTTTGCCGTAAACTCAAGTTACGACCGCATCTCCCACGATCACGATGTGCAAGGCGCGGGGTCCATGCGCCCCGAGCAGTAGCGTCTGCTCGATGTCGGCCGAGCGTGAAGGTCCGGTGATCAGGTTGACTGTTCGGGGCATCGCGTCCCCCTCGGCAGTGCGCAGATTGGCCCAGAGGCTCTCCATGTCGCCGACGATGTCAGACGCCGCGACGACGACGATATGGTGGTCGGGCAGGAAATTCAGCGTCACCGGATTGTCGGGGCCGGAGAGCACAAACAGCGTACCGGTCTCGGCAATACCGCCAAAGGCATGGCTGACAGCGACGAGGTCGTTGCCATCAGAGGCGCCATTCAGGATCTCAAGCGCCCCGGCACTCTGCCAGGGCAGGTTCACAAGCCGGTTGTCTGCGCCGATCCGGATCGAGGCCGGCAGATTACGCTGCTTCAGATACTCGGCGACCGACTGCGGCAGGGTCTCGCGCGAGGTGAGCCGCTCCGTCGTCGCATTGTATTTCTCGGCCATGGCGATGAAGAGCGCGAGCCGCTCCTCGGCCGGCAGCTGGCCGCGCTTCGGGATAATCCCGCGTGGACGCTCGGCAAGCCGTGTCGATACGGTTGCGGCACGATCAGTGTCGCCTGTGCTCACCTTCAGCGAGGTGCGGATGCGGGAAAGAATGGCCTGGCGGCTGTCCATGGGTCAGGCTCCCTGCTTCTGACGTGCGGCCCATTGCTGGGCAAAGGTCTGTCCCTCCGGTGCCGGCAGATCGCGGACGCTGGTCCAACCCGAGGCGAAGGGGAGGGCGGCGATCCGCCCGCGTCTGCCGCCGAGAACGGACAGCATGCGCGCACCGATGGAGGTCGCCAGCCGGTAGAGCTTCGGCCGCTTGGCGAAAAAGGCCCAGACACCCAGTCCATAACGCGCCGTGGCCGGGTTGAGATGCTTTTCGAACTCACGCTCGCGCCAGTGCCGCATCATCTTCGGCAGCGGAATATGCATCGGGCAAACACTTTCGCAGCGCCCGCAAAAGGTCGAGGCATTCGGCAGATGCCCTGAGACGTCGACGCCGAAGAGAGACGGTGTCAGAACAGCTCCCATCGGTCCCGGATAGACCGAACCATAGGCATGGCCGCCGACCGCGTGATAGACGGGACAGTGGTTCATGCACGCGCCGCAGCGGATACAGCGCAGCATGTCCTGGAATTCGCTGCCGAGCATGGCGGTACGGCCATTGTCGAGCAGGATGACGTGATACTCCTCAGGTCCATCCGGATCTTCGGCCCGGCGCGGTCCTGTCGAGAAGGTCGTGTAGACCGAGATGTCCTGGCCCGTCGCAGAGCGGGCGAGAAGCCTGAGGATTTGCGAGCAGTCCTCCAGCGTCGGCACCAGCTTTTCGATCGAAGCGACGACGATATGCACCTTCGGCAGCGATTGGGTCAGGTCGCCATTGCCCTCATTGGTGACGATGACGGAAGTGCCGGTTTCGGCGATCAGGAAGTTGGCCCCGGTGATCCCAACATCGGCCTGGAAGTAGCGCTTGCGCAGCACCTGCCGCGCCTCCGATAGCAGCGTTTCCGGTGCCGCCAGATCGCGCTTCGGGTCGAGATGCGTATGCACCCGGCGGAAATCCTCTTCCACCTGCTCCTTGTTGAGATGCACCGCCGGCGCAATGATGTGGCTCGGATGTTCGCCGCGAAGCTGGATGATGTATTCGCCGAGATCGGTCTCGACCGGTTCGATCGCATGCTCGGAGAGGAAGTCGTTGAGGTTGATTTCCTCGGTGATCATCGACTTGCCCTTGGTCACGGTCTTCGCCCCGACCCGCCGGCAGATGTCGAGCACCAGCCGGCGCGCATCCTCGGCACTTTCCGCCCAATGCACATGCCCGCCTGATGCCGTCACCTTGCGCTCATAGGCTTCGAGATAGAGGTCGAGATGGGCGAGCGTATGGTTCTTGATCTCGCGGCCCTTGTCGCGCAGGGCGTCGAATTCGGGAAGGGCGGCCACGGCGGCCGCGCGCTTGGCGATGAAGCCCTTCTCGACATTGGTCAGCGCTTTCTGCAACTGGCCGTCGGCCAGCGCTCTGGCGGCATTGTCCTTGAACTGCGGGGCGGTGAATTGCATGCCTTCGTCCTCCCTTCGTGTCTGTTATTTGCCACTGCCGGCAATCGGCCGCCCGTCGGTCATGCCGGCCAGCACCTCCGCAACATGCCGCACCTCGATGGATGAGCCCTCGCGCTTGAGCTTGCCCGCCATGTTCATCAGGCAGCCCATGTCGCCCGCAAGCAGCAGCTCGGCGCCGGTCTCGGCAATCATCGCCGTCTTCTTCGAGACGATCTTGCCGGAGATGTCGGGATACTTGACGCAGAAGGTGCCGCCGAACCCGCAGCAGACATCCGGCCCTGCCATTTCCTTGAGGTCCAGCCCCTCGACGCTCGAAAGCAGTGCGCGCGGCTGTTTCGATATGCCGAGCTCGCGCAGGCCCGAACAGCTGTCGTGATAGGTCACGGTTCTGTCGAGCTGCGCCTGTACGCGTGTCATGCCGCGCACGTCGGTCAGGAAGGAAACGAGCTCGAACACCTTGTCCGAGAAGCGCCGACAGCGCTCCTCCCAGAGGACGTCGCCCTTGAACAGTTCGGGATAGTGCATCTTCAGCATCGCGCCGCAGGAACCCGAGGGCACGACGACATAGTCGAAGCTTTCGAACTGCTCGATCACCTGCCTTGCCAGATCGCGCGTATCCTTCGTGTCGCCGGAATTGTAAGCCGGTTGGCCGCAACAGGTCTGGGCGAACGGCACATGCACGTCGCAGCCGGCATCTTCGATCAGCTTTGCCGCCGAAAAGCCGACGCTCGGCCGGAAGAGATCAACCAGACAGGTGGCAAACAGGCCGACCTTCGGCCGCGATTGGATTTCGCTCACGCTTTCGTCTCCGTCTTGGAATTGCCGGTGCGGGTGCCGCGCCCATCACGCCGGATCAGCCGCAGTTTCGCGACCCGTCCCCATTCGCCGGCGCGCGCGCTTTCATCCGCTGCCCGCATGACGAAGTCGATATGCGCCTGGGCCGCAGCCTTGGCGCCCGCCGGGTCGCCGGCCAGGATCGCGTCATGGATTGCCACATGCTGGTCCAGAAGCTGTTCCCGCGCATTGGGCAGCGAGAAGACGGCCTTGCGATTGAAGAAAATACCCTCCGACAGCAGCCGATAGCAGGCCCGCATCGTATGCAGGAGGATGATGTTGTGGGCGGCTTCACCAACGGCATTGTGGAATTCGACATCTGCCGCCAGTTCATCATCCGGCTCCTGGGTCCCATGGGCATGACGCATGTCCTCGATGATCCGGGACAAAAGCGCCTTGTCGGTGTCCGTCGCCCGCTGGGCCGCCAACTCCGCCGTCAGCCCCTCGAGCTCGCGCCGATATTCAAGATAGTCGCGCGTGGCGCGGGCATGCCGCGAAATGAGATCGGTGATCGGCTTGGAAAAGACCTGGCCGATGATGTCGGCAACGAATGTGCCGCCGCCATGATGGCTGACCAGCAGCCCTCGGTTCTCCAGTTCTTTCAGCGCATCACGCAGGATCGGCCGGGAGACTTCGAGTGATTGCGCCAGTTCTCGTTCGCCCGGCAACCTGTCGCCATCGCGCAGTACGCCGTCGAGGATCAACAGCTCGATCTGCTGCACCACCTCGTCAGCCGTGCGGCTGTGGCTCACGCCGGAAAACAGTGTCTGGTCGCTTTCGATCATTCCTCGCTCCATGCCGTTTCATAGCAAGCAGAGTGACAAGTGGTCAACTTTCTTGTCCAGTTGACTATTCGGCAATTCCATTCAAAGCGGGGCTGTGACGTTTGCACCTTTGCGCTGAGGCGGACGCACTGCTAGCTTGTCGTCCGGGCAAGGGAGACGGTCGGCGTGGCAAAGGGTGATTTTGCATTTCCAATGGCGCCGGAACGGGCGCTGGCACTCGGCGAAATCCATGCGCGACCCTACGCGCTGGTCAAATCCGGCCGCGTGATCTTTCAGCTTGCCTTCATGATGGATGGCGGCTCGGCGGTCCATCATGCCGCGATATCAGAACTGTCCCGCGCTCGCGGCGTCGCCCCGCCAGAGAAGAACGGGCGCTATCACTCGCTCGCCTGGGGGCAGGGGACGCTGCGCTGGGAGCGGCATACCGAGTTTTCCACCTGGTTCTGGGACGGCCCGCTGCCGGAAAAATTCGGTGGCGAAGTGCCCGTCCATCCCTTCGGCGACGGCTTCATGGCCCCCGGCCCGCTGATTTCGGGCATCCGTCTGGAATTGAGACCCGAGGGTCCGGAGACGCTGGAAGCCCGCAACATCTTCGATCCCGCCAGCCTCTGCTACAGCGAGTTGAAGAACGGTCAGGCTGCCGTTCTCACCGACTTCCGCCAGGATGGCCACGGGCTCACCCAGATCCTCGTGATAGACAGAGGCATGACCGAGGCCGGTCGCGGCGCCGTCGTCCAGCGCCTGCTCGACATCGAGACCTATCGCACCATGGCCATGCTTGGCCTGCCGCTCGCCCAGACGCTGTCGCCCGAGATCCGCCGCATCGAGGACGGCCTGACCGCCGTCACCCAGCGGATGAAGGCCCATGCCCGCGACGAGTCCGACGAGATGCTATCCGAACTCACGCGTCTAGCCGCCGAGCTCGAAGCCAATGCGGCGCTCAGCCTCTACCGTTTCGGCGCAAGTCGCGCCTATGACGGCATCGTGCGCGAGCGCATCAAGACGCTGGATGAAACGCCGGTGCCGGGCCACGAAACGCTGGGCGCCTTCCTGGAGCGTCGCCTCGCCCCCGCCATGCGTACCTGCCAGTCGGTCGAGGAGCGCCAGGCCAACCTCTCGCGAAAACTCTCGCGCGCCACGGCGCTGGTTCGCTCCTGGATCGATGTCGAGCTGGAACGCCAGAACTCCGACCTGCTGACCGCCATGAACAGCCGCGCCGAAATGCAGCTGCGCCTGCAGCAGACGGTCGAAGGCCTCTCGGTCGCCGCGATTTCCTACTATGTCGTCGGCCTCGTGGGATACGCCGTCAAGGCCATCCCGCATGACGCTCTGCCCTTCGACCCGGCCATCATAACCGGCCTTTCGGTGCCGCTCGCCGTACTCGGCGTCTGGTGGGTGGTGCGCCGCATCCGGAAGAGCCATGAGCGGGACGGCTGATGAGCTCTTGCTGACGCGCCCTGCCGATCGATATAAGATCGCGCAAAGCGGCAGGTAACGGGCAGAATGGCGAAGCAGACCAAGGCGAAACTCGACAAGAAGGGGCTATCAGGCCTTGGGCTCGAGAAACTCGTCGATATCCTTCTGGAGGAAGCTGCCGCCAACAAGGCGTTGAAGGCCCGATTGCAGACGGCGCTGGCCGGCGAGACCGGCCCGGACGAGATGGCCCGCCTGATCGACAGGCGCCTCGACGCCATCGACCAGGCAACGACCCGCATCAACAAGGCGCGGGCGCGCGACATGGCCGTCGAGTTCGCCGCCCTTGCGCGAAACATCCTCTCGGAACTCGGCTTGGTCGAGCCGCAGGCAGCGGGGGAACGCATCCTGCGCTTCATCGGATTGCGGTTTTCGCTCTCGGCGCGCCTTGTCGCCGATAGTGCCCGCCTGTGGAAGGTCTTTGACGACACCGAGCTTGCCGCCCTTGAACTGATCAAGACAGTGGGCGCCGAGGAGCAGGCACTCTTGGTCCCGCAGATCGAGCGTCTGCGTCTGCGCGATCGCTACGGTGAGCATACCGGTTTCCTGCGCGCCCTTGCCGGTGTCGTTTCAGCCCCGGCGGCGACGGCATGGCGCAAGGTTCTGGCGGAGGTCGTCCCCTCAGAACCCTTGAAGCTCGGAGCCCTTGATCTCCTGCAGTCGCTGGCTCTGCATCAGGGCGATATCGACGATTTCCTCGCGCTGGAACGCCAGAAGCCTGACAATCGCCGCGATACGCTCGCCGTGGCCAGCCTGCTGCATCAGACCGGCCGTTTCGAAGATGCGCTGGAATGGGTGCGCGAGCGCCCGCGCGGTATGCGCCTCATCCCGGTCAATGGCGTGCTCGCCTCCGTCGGACCCGATTGCGGCGCCCATGAACGCCGTCTGCTGGAAGCCGAAATCCTCGAAAAGCTCAAGCGTCGCGAGGACGCCCAGGAACTGCGCTGGCGCGAGTTTACTGAGACCCTCGATCCATCCGTGCTGAAGCTCTACCTCTCGAAGCTCGACGATTTCGCCGAGTTCGATGAACTCGACCGGGCACTGGCGCTGGCTACGGAGCACGAGGACATCTACCTCGCCCTCGATTTCTTCCTCGCCTGGCCGCGTCTCGATCTCGCCGCAGCCCATGTCCTGCGCCACAGCCACGACTGGGAAGGCCGCCACTACGACGACCTCGCCCCCGCCGCTGAAGCGCTTGCCGCGAGAGAGCCGCTGGCCGCCGTTGTGCTCTACCGTGTGCTGGTCGAGGATATCCTGCGGCGCGGCATCGGCATGGCCTACCCTTATGCCGGCCGTTATGTCGGCGAACTCGCACGCCTCATGCCGAACCTGCCCGAAGGCCACGGCCTCTCGACGCATGCTGCCTTTCTTGCAGAGCTCAGGCGCAATCATTCGAAGAAATACGGTTTTTGGAGTTCGGTGCCGGGTGGGTTGTCGGCGCCGTCCTAGCGCTCCCAATATGGCACCGGCCCGTAAAGCTCTGCAAGATAGTCGATGAACAGCCGCACTTTGGCCGGCAGGAACTGGCGGCTTGGATAAACGGCCGACAGCGCCACATTGCGCGAGCTTTCATACTGCGGCAAGACCTGCACCAGCTTGCCGCTCTTCAGTTCCGCGCCGACGTCCCAGGTGGAGCGCAGCGCAATGCCGAGGCCCGCGATGACTGCTTCGCGGAGCACTTCGCTGGAATTGGTGATCAGCATGCCCTCCGGCCTCAGTGTCACCGGTCCGTTCGGCCCTTCCAGGCGCCAGGAATCGTGGTTATGCGCCGGCAGGCAGCGGTGCTTCTTCAGGTCATCCAGTGTCGCAGGCGTCCCGTGTTCGGCGAGATAGTTAGGCGATGCACAGAGCACGCGACGCACCGGGGCGAGCCGGCGCGCGACCAGCGAGGAATCGTTGAGCTCCGCAATACGAATGGCGAGGTCGAAGCCGCCGCCGACGATGTCGGTAAACTCGTCCGACAGCACCAGATGGATCGCCAGATCCGGATGCGCCTCCATGAAGGGCTTCAAGTGCGGCGCGACATGCATGCGGCCGAATGATGTCGATGCCGAGATCTTCAACGTGCCGTTGACCTCTGACGAGCGGCCCGAAGCGAAGGCCTCTGCCTCTTCCAACCCGCCAAGCACCGTCAGCACCCGCTCGTGAAATCCTTGGCCCGCCTCCGTCAGCGAGATCTGCCGCGTCGTGCGCTGCAAAAGCCGCGTGCCGAGCTTGTCCTCCAGCCGCTTGATGCGCTTGGAAACAACGGCAGGCGAAAGGCCGAGGTCGCGCGCCGCGGTCGACATGCTGCCGGCCGCGATCACCCGGACGAAGACTTCGAGATCACCGAGATTGGTCATGAGTGGCTGCCATTTTTTCCGATTTGGTCATAAGTGCATAGCATTTGCCCTGCGAAAGTCCTAGTGGTAAGAAAATTAGACCAGTTGAGTGGCGGACGTCCTGCCGCTAGGATCGCGGCACATGGGGAGGAGACCATCATGAGCGAGGCCATCGCCTTTCTGCCGCCGAGAGCGCAAGTCCTGTCGCGCCGCGCCGAGATCCTTGCCGACCTGAAGGAGCTGGTGCCCGCGGGTCGCCTTGTCGCCGAGGAGACGGCGCTGGTGCCCTTTGAGACCGACGGTTTCATCGCCTATCGCCGCCGCCCGCTCGCCGTCGTCCTGCCGGAGACCACAGCGCAGGTCGCGGCCGTGCTGAAATACTGCCATCGCTACGGCATTCCCGTCGTCCCGCGCGGCGCCGGCACCTCGCTGTCGGGCGGAGCCATCCCGCAGGAGGACGCCGTGGTCCTCGGCCTGTCCGCCATGACGCGCATCCTCGAGGTGGACTACGCCAATCGTTGCGCCACGGTCCAGGCCGGCGTCACCAACCTTGCGATTTCTGATGCGGTCGGCGCCGACGGCTATTTCTACGCCCCCGATCCGAGCTCGCAGCTCGCCTGCACCATCGGCGGCAATATCGCCATGAACTCCGGCGGCGCCCACTGTCTGAAATACGGCGTCACCACCAACAACCTGCTCGGCGTGAAAATGGTCCTCGTCGATGGCACGATCATCGATCTCGGCGGCAAGCATCTTGATGCCGAGGGCTACGACCTGCTCGGCCTCGTCTGCGGTTCGGAGGGCCAGCTCGGCGTTGTCACGGAAGCGACCGTCCGCCTGCTTGCCAAGCCCGAAGGCGCACGCCCCGTGCTTTTCGGCTTCGATAGCGCCGAGGCCGCCGGCTCCTGCGTCGCCGATGTCATCGGTGCCGGCATCATTCCGGTTGCCATCGAATTCATGGACAAGCCGGCCATCGAGATCTGCGAGGCCTTCGCCAAGGCTGGCTATCCGCTGGATGTCGAAGCGCTGCTGATCGTCGAGGTCGAGGGATCCGAGGCCGAGATGGACGCCATGCTGGCCTCGATCGTCGAGATTGCCAAACGCCATGGCGTGAAGACCGTGCGCGAAAGCCAGTCGGCGACGGAGGCCGCTCTTATCTGGAAAGGCCGCAAATCCGCCTTCGGCGCCACCGGTCGCATCGCCGATTACATCTGCATGGATGGCACCGTGCCGCTCAGCCAGCTCGCCTACGTGCTGCGCAAGACCTCCGAGATCATCGACCGCTACGGGTTGCGCGTCGCCAATGTCTTCCACGCCGGCGACGGCAACATGCACCCGCTGATTCTCTACAATATCAATGACCCTGATGACGCGGCGAAAGCCGAAGCCGCCGGCATGGAGATCCTCAAACTCTGCGTCGATGCCGGCGGCTGCCTGACCGGTGAACATGGCGTGGGTATCGAAAAACGCGACCTGATGCTGCACCAGTTCAGCCAGATCGATCTTGACCAGCAGATGGCCGTGCGCTCCGCCTTCGATGCGGACTGGATCCTCAATCCCTCCAAGGTCTTTCCGCTGGAGGGCAGGGGATGATGCTCATGTCTCTCGTGTCCCTGGCTTACCCCCCTCTGCCCTGCCGGGCATCTCCCCCTCAAGGGGGGAGATTGGCTGTGGCGGCCGCTCGATCCTCCGCGTCCGTGACGAAAGCAGGAGTTGCCGTGGTGCTAAAATCCATGAACCACGACCGACCGCTTTCGATTTTTGTTGAAGGGCGCGGCACCTGCTGTTTTCCGATCTCCCCCCTTGAGGGGGAGATGCCCGGCAGGGCAGAGGGGGGTAGGCTTTCGCCGCGACATGAAGGGGCCACCCCATGCTGACCCCCGCAACCGAAGCCGAAGCGGCAGACATGATCCGCGAGCACGCGGCCAGCAAATACCCGCTCAAAATCCGCGGCGGAGGCACCCGTGCGGGCTTCGGCAATGCCGTCGCCGCAGAAACCACCCTGTCCTCTGCCGGCCTCACAGGCATCGTCGAATACAACCCCGCCGAAATGGTCATCACCGCCCGGGCGGGAACGCCCGTGGCCGAGATCGAGGCAGCCCTTGCCGAAAACGGGCAGGGCATGGCCTTCGAGCCCATGGACCATCGCGGCGCCATGGGCACCTCCGGCACACCCACCATCGGCGGCCTCTTTGCCGTCAACAGTTCGGGTCCCCGTCGTTTCACGGCAGGGGCCGCCCGTGACCACCTGCTCGGTGTCCGTTTCGTCAATGGCGCCGGCGATGTCGTCAAGGCCGGCGGCAAGGTGATGAAGAACGTCACGGGCCTCGATCTCGTCAAGCTGCTCGCCGGTTCCCACGGCACGCTGGGCTTCCTCACCGAAGTCACCTTCAAGGTCCTGCCGGTGGCGAAGACCTCGACCACCCTTGTTCTCTCCGGTCTTGAGGACGAGCAGGCGATGAAGGCGCTCGCCGCCGCCCTGTCGCTTTCCGTCGAAGTCTCGGGTGCCGCCCATCTGCCGGAAAGCGTGCGCGGCCGCTTCATCGGTGGCAAGCTTCCGGAAGGTGCCGCCACCGTGATGCGCCTGGAAGGCCTGGAGGCCTCGGTTGCCGTGCGGGCCGAAAAGCTGGCCGTGGCCATGGCAGGCTTTGGCCCGGTCAGCCGCCTTGACGCGGAGCACTCGAAGACCCTCTGGCGCGAAATCCGCGATGTCATGCCCTATGCCGATGGCACGGCGCGCCCGCTCTGGCGTGTGTCCATGGCGCCATCGGAAGCTTGGAAGCTGGTCGCCGGCTTGCGGCTGCGCGCCGGCATCGATGCCTATTACGACTGGCAGGGCGGGCTCGTCTGGATGCGCATGGAGGCCGATCCCGAGGCCGAGGTCTTGCGCCACGGCATCCGCACTCTTGGCGGCGGTCACGCGACGCTCGTCAGGGGCGCTCCCCAGATCCGCGCCGAAGTCGCAACCTTCGAACCGCAGGCTTCGGCGGTGGCTTTGCTTTCCGCCCGGATAAGGGCAAAACTCGATCCGCACGGGATCTTCAATCCCGGGCTGATGACGTGAAGGAGTTTTGTCATGACTGATCCCAATTACCAGCCGCCCGCGACCTCCGGAGGCGAAGGCTGGTTCTCGCCGGGCCGCCTCAATGTCCAGGTGGTCTACTGCCTCTATCTCGTCAGCTTCGTCGTCGGCCTCACCGGCATCGTCGGGCTGATCATGGCCTATGTGAACCGCGGCAAGGGCGAGCCTTGGGTCGATACCCACTACACCTATGCCATCAGGACCTTCTGGATCGGACTGCTTTACGCCCTGATCGCCAGCATCCTGATGCTCGCCTTTATCGGCATCATCCTGATCTTCGCAGTCGCCATCTGGATCGTGGTGCGCTGTGTCATCGGCCTGCAAAAGGCCTCGGCCGGCGAACCAATTTCCCGTCCTGAGAGCTGGTGGATCTGAAATCGCGTGAACGGAGCGGTCGTGCTGGCCGCCCCCATGGAGGACTAGCGTGCAAACCAATTTCACCGCCGAGCAGCTCGCCGATCCCCATGTCGCGGAAGCCGAGAGCATCCTGCGCAAATGCGTGCATTGCGGCTTCTGCACCGCCACCTGTCCCACCTATGTGACGCTCGGCAACGAGCTCGACAGCCCGCGCGGCCGCATCTACCTGATCAAGGATATGCTGGAAAATGGCCGTCCGGCGGACGAGCAGGTCGTCACCCATATCGACCGCTGTCTCTCCTGTCTCGCCTGCACCACGACCTGCCCCTCCGGCGTCGACTACATGCATCTGGTCGACCACGCCCGCATCCACATCGAAAAAACCTATCGCCGCCCGCTGATGAACCGGCTGACGCGCAACATGCTGGCCATGGTCCTGCCCTATCCGGGCCGCTTCCGCCTGGCCTTGAAACTCGCTGCCCTCGGTCGCCCCTTTGCCGGCCTTTTCGACCAGGTCAAAGCCCTGAAGCCCATGGCCGCGATGCTCAGGCTCGCCCCATCGAGCGTTCCACCATCGTCTGATTTCGCCAAGCCCGCAACCCATCCTGCGGCCGCCAACCGCCGTGGCCGTGTGGCGATCCTCACCGGCTGCGCCCAGCCCGTCCTCGATCCCGGCATCAATGAAGCGGCGATCTCGCTGCTGACCCGCCTCGGCGTCGAAGTTGTCGTGCCCCAGGGCGAAGGCTGCTGCGGTGCGCTTGTCCACCATATGGGCCGCGAAGAGCAGGCGCTCGACAGTGCCCGCCGCAATGTCGATGTCTGGACCCGCGCGATCGAAGACGGCGGTCTCGATGCGATCATCGTCACGACCTCGGGCTGCGGCACGACGATCAAGGACTATGGCCACATGCTGCGCCTCGATCCGGCCTATGCGGAAAAAGCGGCTCGGGTCTCGGCGCTCGCCAAGGACGTTACCGAATATCTCTCCACCCTCGATCTGCCGATTGCGGAGACGAAGGGCCTGACCGTCGCCTATCATTCCGCCTGCTCCCTGCAGCACGGCCAGAAGGTGACCATGGCGCCGAAACTGCTGTTGAAATCGGCGGGTTTCACGGTGAAGGACCCGCCGGAAGGCCATCTCTGCTGCGGTTCTGCCGGCACCTACAACATCATGCAGCCGGAGATTTCGGCGCGGCTGAAGGCGCGCAAGGTCAAGAACATCGAGTCGACGAAACCCGACATCATCTCTGCCGGCAATATCGGCTGCATGACCCAGATCGGTTCCGCCACGGGCATTCCGGTTGTCCACACGGTCGAGCTGCTGAACTGGGCCTATGGTGGGCCGCGACCCAAGGCGCTTGATCGCCGGGCGTCGGTTTGAGCGAATTGTTAAGCGATTGCTGCAATAATTGTCCCGGGATGAGGCATCCCGGGATGCCATCATGGCGAGAAAGACATTTGCTATCGCATTCCTGTTCCTGTGTCCCTGGGTGACACCGGCGATGGCGATCGAGCGCATTTACTGCGCCACATCCGATAGCGTGATCGACATGTCGCTGGAAAGCGGCTTCAGCAACAAGGATCAGGAAAGGATCGTCCATTTCCGCGGCATGGCCGGCGTGAAGGACAAGGCGGCGCCAGCGGGCTTCCAGCGCTTCCAGATCACCTCGAAAATGCTGAAACAATACTGGATCGACGAGCGCGATCTGCGCTTCAGCATCCATGCCTTTGCCCCCGAAGGAGATCCGCTGTACCGCGTGTCCATGGCGATGATCACCGATCGCAGTTCAAGCACCGCAAAGCGGTTTACCGGGCGCTACGACCTGAAGGTCGTCAAGCTGAAGATGGGCAGCGCCGTCGGCGGCGAGCAGATCCTCTCCCACGAGGGCGACATTTTCTGCGACATCAAGCGCTGAACGGATAAACCCACTTGAAATGAAAACGGCCGCTTCTCGCGATGCGGCCGTCTGAATTTCTTCCGATGGGTCTCGCTCAGCCGCCGAAGATAGTGCGCAGAATGTCCACGCCCTGATCATCGAAGGAAACGTCGCCCTGGCGGTTGCCGGGGCCGATGACGATTACCTTGGTACCGATATCGGCGCGCTCATAGAGATGTTCGACATCCTTGTTCATCATGCGGATGCAGCCCGAGGACATGTTGAGCCCGATCGTCCAGGGCTGATTGGTGCCGTGAATGCGGAAGATCGTGTCGCGGCCGCCCTTGTAGAGATACATCGCGCGCGCGCCGAGCGGATTGTCCGGACCGCCTTCCTGCACGACCGGCAGGATATGGCCCTTGGCGGCTTCGCGGCGGCGCATTTCTGCCGGCGGACGCCATTCCGGCCATTCCGCCTTGCGGCCGATCTTCACCACGCCCGACCAGCCGAAGCCTTCGCGACCAACGCCGACGCCATAGCGGGTCGCACGGTTGTTGCCCTCGACATAGTAGAGAAACTTGTTGTTCGTATCGATGATGATTGTGCCCGGCTTCTCGTCCGTCGTCAGGCGCACAACCTTCCGCTTGAACTTCTCAGGCACTTCCTTGCGCTGCTGCGCAACGAGCGTCACGTCGCTGGTCGTCTGGATGCGATTGAGGCTGATGGCGCTGGCGGGCGCCGGCAAGGCGAGTGTCAGCGCGATCATCGCCACAGCCGCCTTGCGGAAAGTCGTGTTGAACATAAGCAATCCCCCTGATTTACAGGGCTTCAAGCCTAGCTGCTTCGCTTGTCAAAGCAAGTGCTAATCGGAAGATTGTGATTTGAGCAGTGCCTCAGATCACAATCACCTTCGTTCCGACCTTCACGCGCTCATAGAGGTCGATGACATCCTCGTTGCGCATGCGGATGCATCCGGAGGAAACGCCGTTGCCGATCGACCAGGGCGCGTTCGTTCCGTGGATACGATAGAGTGTCGAGCCGAGATAAAGTGCACGTGCGCCAAGCGGATTTTCAGGGCCGCCCGGCATGTGCGCGGGCAGGAAATGGCCCTTGGCCGCTTCGCGGGCGATCATTTCCTGCGGCGGACGCCAGTCCGGCCATTCGGCCTTGCGGGTCACCTTGTGCGTTCCCGCCCATTCGAAGCCCGGCTTGCCAACGCCAACGCCGTAACGCTTGGCCATGCCATCGGCCATCACGAGATAGAGGAAGCGCTCGCGCGTATCGATGACGATCGTGCCCGGCTTCTGCTTGGTTTGATACTGGACCATTTGCGGCAGAAACTGCGGTTCAATCTGGGTGCGGACAGGCTTGTCAGGGCGCATCGCCACCTGTTGCGGCGCCGGCTGCTGCGGGAAGAGCACGCGCCGCTGCTGCACAACACGGCGTTGCTGCACCGGCTGCTGACGGAGTATGGGTTGTTGACGCAGAACCTGTTGCGGCTGCTGAACAATCCGCTGGCGACCCGCCGGAACCGGCTGCCGCATCCGCTGCGGCGCCGTGTAGCCGCGCGTTTGCGCCTGCGCGCCGCCGAGCTGCAGCACCCAGGACGCCTGCAGATCAGGGCTGACCATCACCGGCGGACGGCTCTGGTAGCGGTCATTGGCATGAACGGGGAGGGCGATCGACAGGCTGGCCAGCAGGGCCAGGAACAGGGAACTCTTCGACATCGGACAACTCGCAACTAGGGACCGGATGCGGCGACAAACCCTGCCGCCATTTCCGGTTGATCGTGCCAGAGCGAGCGCCGCCAATTGGTAAAGACCCATTCATGAAAATGCGTTCGAACCCGTAAACCCTTCCGAAGGGTTAGCGCCCGGTTTGGAAAAATCGTGAACAAATGGTAAACAGCCCTCAATGGTGAGAGGGAATCGCATGGAGACGACAGCGGAAGGCCTGATCCGGGGAGACGACGGACTCGACCGCTGCTTCTGGCATGGCGGTCTTGAAGACTATCGCCGCTATCACGACGAGGAATGGGGCCGGCCGGTCACGGACGACATCCGTCTGTTCGAGAAGATCTGCCTGGAAGGCTTTCAGTCCGGCCTGTCCTGGCTGACCATCCTCAGAAAGCGCGAAAACTTCCGCGCCGCCTTTGCCGGCTTCGACTTTGATCAGGTCGCCCGCTTCGGCGACGACGACATAGCCCGCTGCCTGGCTGACGCCGGCATCATCCGCCACCGCGGCAAGATCGTCTCGACGATCAACAATGCCCGCCGCGCCGTCGATCTCAAGGCCGAATTCGGCTCGCTTTCCCGCTATTTCTGGAGTTACGAACCCGACATCTCGGAACGCCCGCCGCGCATGGACTACGCGACACTCAGGGCCAATCCGACCTCGCCCACCTCGATCCGGCTTTCCAAGGATCTGAAGAAGCGCGGCTGGACCTTTGTCGGCCCGACCACCGTCTACGCCTTCATGCAGGCCATGGGTCTGGTCAACGACCATATCGAAGGCTGCTGCTGCCGCGCGACCACGGAAGAACTGCGCGCCCGGCTTGTGCGTCCGTGATCAGGCAAGACTGGCGACGAGATCTGGTACATGCCCGAGATCCGGGATCTCGCGGAAGCGCGGCGCCTCGGCCGGCTTCTCCACATGCTCCAGCACCCAGGTCAGCTCATGGGGCACGAAGACGCCCCAGGCACCGGCCGCGATTGCCGGCACGACGTCGGATTTCAGCGAATTGCCGATCATCATCCCCCGCTCCGGTCCCTCGCCATGTTTGCCGAAGATCCGCCGATAGGTGGTGGCCGTCTTGTCCGAGACGATCTCGACCGCATCGAAATAGTCGCCAAGGCCCGATTGCGCCAGCTTCCGTTCCTGGTCGAACAGGTCGCCCTTGGTGATCAGCACGAGGAAATAGTGTCCACGCAGCGCCTCCAGTGCATCGCGGGCATGCGGCAGACACTCTACGGGATGGCTGAGAAGATCCCGCCCGATGGCCAGGATCTCCGAGATCACGGAAGACGGCGCCCGCCCCTCGGTGATCTCCAGCGCCGTCTCGATCATCGAGAGGGTGAAACCTTTGATGCCGAAGCCGTAGTGGGCAAGGTTGCGCTTCTCTGCCTCCAGCAGCCGTTCGGAGACGTGCTCGCCTTCGGCATAATCGGAAAGCAGACTGCGGAAATGGTGCTCCGTCAGCTTGTAATACTGCTCGTTCTGCCAGAGCGTGTCGTCGGCATCGAAGCCGATCACGGAGACAGGGCGGTTCGACATGACGCCTCCTCATTGATCTGGAGGGGCAGACTAATCCGTCTCTTCCGCAAAGCAATGGCGTCCGAAGACGCCATTGCAGGTTCATGGGGAAGGTGGGCTACTGCCCGTTCTTGGCAAGCCATTCCTTCATCATGTCGATCTCGCCTTCCTGGGCTTTGATCACCTCTTCCGCGAGCTTGCGGATCTCGGGATCCTTGCCGTGTTCGAGCACGATCTTTGCCATGTCGATGGCGCCCTGATGGTGCGGGATCATGCCCCGAACAAAGTCGACATCGGCATTGCCGGTCAGCGGCACGGCCATGTCCTTGTGCATCTTTTCATTGGCCGCCTGGAAGGCCTTGGACGACGGGCTGTCGTCCATCATGCCATGGCCCATGGCCGACATGTCATGGCCCTGGTGCATGGTGTTGTCCTGGGCGAGGACGATAGAAGCGGAAAGCGCGGTCGCCAGCGACGCCGCCACGAGAACAGTCTTCAGCATTGAATTCTCCTGTGCTGATCGATGAGAGGGAAAGCGCGGGCGGTATTGCCGCGCAGGTCATCGGATCAGGCGCGGGGAGGGGGCGTCAGCGGCGCCGTCACTTGCGACACGAGCCGTGGAAGGCGCGTGGAAGCCTCGGCGGCCCTGGCCGGCTTGCCGCTGTCGGAAAGTGTCGGTTCGGCAGGCAGGGTGAGACAGGCCGCACAATGCCAGGTCATCTTCAAGGGTTTGCCGGTATCCTCGCCGCCATCGGCATTGATCGTGGACGCGCCCGAATGAGGGCAATCGACATCCGCCACCATATCAGCGGCAGAACCCGCCTCATGCGCGCCGGCAACCGCATCCACCATATGCGCCACAGGCATCGCCATGGCCGACATGCCGGTCATGGGCATGGCGCCATAGGCAAGGGCTGCGACAAGCAGCAGGAGGCGGGCGAGCGATCTCATGCCACGAAGATGGGCCGCCATTCCGACGAAAGCAAGGTCGCTTGAGGCCTGGTCATCGGACTATCACGCGATGCACGATCCGATAGTCCCGGCTCTCTTCACCGAAGGGGATCACCGGCCAGTCCCAATCAGTCGATGATGTGCCGAGATCGAATCCATGCATGAGGTCTTGGGTGTCATGCTTGAGGCCGTTTCGGTCAATGACCGCATAGCTCACATCGGTGACAAGACAGGTCTTCGCCGGCAGCCGCGCCAGCCCCTCGACATGCGCCGCGATCACCTGGCGCATCCTGTCGTCTTCCGCCGGCTGCCCACCGAGGCGCCGCGCAACCCCGATGCCGATCTGCGAGAGCAGATTGGCCGAGACCACGAAATCGAGATAGGGCACCTGCCGGAGAAACGAGAGCGGCTCTACAGGCTGGCCAGCAAGCAGAGCATCAATCCCCGAAAGATCCCGCTCGATCAGGCGCACATTCTTCAAACCCTTGAGCTTGATCCAGCTCCGCACGCTCGCCAGATGCACGAGATCGACCAGCACCACCGTATCGAAGAGCCGCGACAGCTCGGCAACCGGCACATCGCGCAACAGTCCCGAACCCAGCACCACCACCGTCCGCTTCTGCCGGCACGCCTGCGCGGCATCGAGAATAGCCGCCTTCGTCCGCCGCTCGTGGTCCGCCCAGTCGTGGCGACACCGATTGGCCCGCGCCCAGAGATTGACCGAGGAGCGGATGAACGGACGATGCGCGGCCGAGGTGAGCGGAACGCTCGCTGCAAAGTTCAGGGCTTCGAGGATCATGTCTTACCGATAGACGGAGCTGCGATGGCCGATCTCGACCACGAGCACGATGAGCTTGCCGTCCTGGATATCGCAGATGATCCGGTAGTCGCCAACTGTGTAGCGCCAATAGGCACCAAGCTTGCTGCCATGAAGAGGATCGCCGAGACTTCTGGGATTATCGTGTTTGGCAAGCCGCTCTTCCAGAAACTGCTTTATACGGCGGCGAATGACGGGATCGAGTTTGTCGATCGTTTTCCGAACGGGCTGGCGGTACTCAATCGTCCAGACCACGCCAGAACTCCTCGGAGCTGACAACCTTATCCTCGCCGCTCTGGATACGCCTCATGGCCTCATCCGCCGAGGCGAGATCCTGAAGGTTTTCAAGTTCACGCTGGATCATCTGGCGCAGATAATCATCCGGCTCGGCACCCGCCTCCGACGCGTATTCGACGATCAACTGATGCATTTCTTCCGGCATATCGAGCGTGACGCGCTTGTTCATCGGAGCGATCCCTGTTTCGAAGCCTCAGCATACCAGTGAAAGCATCCATTTTCCAGCATCCGCCCTCGCGCCCGCCCGCCTTCGCCCTTGCCGCCAAATCCTTGATCCTCTAAGACACCGGCACCTTTTTGAAACGAAATTCCGGTTGTCATCATGAGCGATAAGAACAAGAAGCCCCAGAAGCTGAAGGCCCGCCTGCCGCGCGGCTTCGTCGATCGCGAGGCGGCCGATATCCGCGCTGCCAACCAGATGATGGAGACCATCCGCGAGGTCTATGAGCGCTACGGCTTCGACCCGATCGAGACACCGCTCTTCGAATATACCGATGCGCTCGGCAAGTTCCTGCCGGACTCGGACCGCCCGAACGAAGGCGTCTTCTCGCTGCAGGACGATGACGAACAGTGGATGTCGCTGCGCTATGACCTGACGGCGCCGATGGCGCGCCACGTCGCGGAGAACTTCCAGGAAATCCAGCTGCCGTTCCGCACCTATCGCGCCGGCTATGTCTTCCGCAACGAGAAGCCGGGTCCTGGCCGCTTCCGTCAGTTCATGCAGTTCGATGCCGATACCGTCGGCGCGCCGGGCGTCCAGTCCGACGCCGAAATGTGCATGATGATGGCCGATACGCTGGAGGCCCTCGGCATCAAGCGCGGCGACTATGTGATCCGCGTCAACAACCGCAAGGTTTTGGACGGCGTCATGGAAGCGATCGGCCTCGGCGGCGAGGAGAATGCAGGACGTAGGCTGAACGTGCTGCGCGCCATCGACAAGCTGGACAAGTTCGGCCCTGAAGGTGTGCGTCTGTTGCTCGGAGAGGGCCGATGGGATGGCGGCGAAAAAGGTAAGGGCGACTTTACCAAGGGCGCCGGTCTAGCTGAAGACCAGATCAACAAACTTGAACTTTTCTACAGCGGTGTTGGTCAGAGTGCGCGAGACCTATTCACGCCTGCGACAGACGCCGCTGCGCGGGATGACTATTCGGTCGTGAACGCCGACGGTCGGACAGTTTATCCATCCAACTCGATACAGCTTGCTGCTTATCTGGAGTTGTTCGGTGAGGGACATCCGGCGCATGAAGGTTTCAAGGAACTGAAGGCAATAAGCGATCTTGTGCGCGCAGCCGAATACGGGACCAATCGAATCCGAATGGATGTGTCCGTCGTCCGCGGCCTCGAATACTACACCGGCCCCGTCTACGAAGCCGAACTCACCTTCGACGTCACCAATGAAAAGGGCGAAAAGGTCGTTTTCGGCTCGGTCGGCGGCGGCGGGCGTTATGATGGCCTCGTGTCGCGCTTCATGGGCCAGCCGGTCCCTGCCACGGGCTTCTCCATCGGCGTCTCGCGCCTGATGACGGCGCTGAAGAACCTCGGCAAGCTCGGCCAGGACGAGGTGCTCGGCCCGGTCCTCGTCACCGTCATGGATGGCGATGTCGAAAGCATGGGCCGCTACCAGAAGTTCACGCAGGACCTGCGCAATGCCGGCATCCGCGCCGAAATGTACCAGGGCAACTGGAAGAAGTTCGGTAACCAGCTGAAATATGCCGACCGCCGCGGCGCCCCCATCGCCATCATCCAGGGCGGCGACGAGCGCGCGCAAGGCGTGGTGCAGATCAAGGATCTGATCGAGGGCAAGCGCCTGTCGGGCGAGATCACCGACAATGCCGAATGGCGCGAGGCGCGTGTGGCTCAGGAAGTCGTGGCCGAGGCGGATCTGGTGGCGAAGGTCAAGGAGATCCTGGCCGCCCAGGTGGAAGATCGCCGTCGGGCGAAGGGTGTTTGAGTTGAGTTCGTGGTTTTACCCCCCTCTGTCACTTCGTGACATCTCCCCCACACGGGGGGAGAGTGGCGGCAGCGCGAGACGCTGGCCCCAACCCGCTCTCCCCCCGTGTGGGGGAGATGCCCGGCAGGGCAGAGGGGGGTATCCACACATTCCAGGTTCAATCTCATGCCCCTGACCGACATGCCCGATTTCGCCGGCACCATCCTGCAGGAATTCACATCACGCGGCACAACCCGCGTGGATACACCCGTGATCCAGCCGGCCGCCCCCTTCCTCGACATGGCCGGCGAAGACCTGCGCCGGCGCATCTTTCTGACCGAAAACGAGCGCGGCGAAAGTCTGTGCCTGCGTCCGGAATTCACCATTCCCGTCTGCCTGCGCCACATCGAAACCGCGACCGGCACGCCGAAGCGTTACGCCTATCTCGGCGAAGTCTTCCGCCAGCGCCTTGAAGGTCCGCAGGAATTCTACCAGGCCGGCATCGAGGATCTCGGCGATATCGCTGTCGCCGCCTCGGATGCCCGTGCGATTTCAGACAGCGTCGCCATCCTCACCCGCCTGCTGCCGACCAAGCCGCTCATCGTCACCCTCGGCGACCAGTCCGTCTTTGAAGCCGTCGTCAAGGCATTGGGGCTTCCGGCAGGCTGGCAGAAGCGCCTGATCCAGGCCTTCGGCAACTCCGTCCAGATCGACCAGCTCCTGCGGACGCTCGCCACGCCGACGCCGGTGCCGGGTCTGGCGCCGGAGGTTTTGGATCTTCTGGCCAAGGGGGACCAGCAGGCCCTGATCGCGCATATTGACGCGACCATGCAGGAAACCGGCTATCTCACCAATGCGAGCCGCACGCCCGCCGAAATCGCCCGCCGCCTGAAGGAAAAACTGGAGCTCTCCGAGACCCGCCTCGATGGCGCCGCCCTTCTTCTTCTGCGCGAATTCCTGTCGCTGGAACTGCCGCTTGGCGATGCTTCGGCGGCCCTTGCCGGCTTTGCCGATGCCGCCGGCCTGAAGCTCGGGGCAGCACTCAGCCGCTTCGACGAACGCGTGGCAGCGCTGGCGAATATCGGCACGGATCTGACCCGCATCACCTACCGCGCCGCTTTCGGCCGTCCGCTGGATTATTACACCGGCCTCGTCTTCGAGGTGGCGGTGAAGGGCAAACCCGCGGTCCTTGCCGGTGGTGGGCGCTTCGACCGACTGCTGACGCTGCTTGGCGCCGAGACACATATCCCCGCCGTCGGCTTCTCGCTCTGGCTCGACCGCATTGAGACCGAGAGGACAGACGCGGCGATCCGAAAAGTGGATACCGGTTTTCGGACGGAATCGCCGCGCCAGGAGGGAAGCCAATGACCATCACCATCGGTCTGCCCTCCAAGGGCCGCATGAAGGACGATGCCTCCGCCATCTTTGAAAAGGCGGGCATGAAGATCGTTGCCGTCGGCAATGACCGTTCCTATCGTGGCCGTGTCGAAGGTTTTGATGATGTCGAGATCGCCTATCTCTCGGCCTCCGAGATCTCGCGCGAGATCGGCAATGGCACGGTCGATTTCGGCGTCACTGGCGAGGACCTGATCCGCGAAGGGCTTGCCGAAGCAGACGCTCGCGTCGAAATCGCCGCCCGCCTCGGCTTCGGCCATGCCGATGTCGTCGTGGCTGTCCCGGAGGTCTGGTACGACGTCGATACCATGGCTGATCTGGGTGACGTCGCCGCCGAATTCCGCAGCCGCCATGGCCGGCGGCTCGCGATCGCGACCAAATACTGGCGCCTGACGCAGCAGCATTTTTCCCGCCAGCACGGCATCCAGCTTTACCGCATTGTCGAAAGCTTAGGGGCCACCGAAGGCGCCCCCGCCGCTGGCCAGGCGGATATCATCGTCGACATCACCTCGACCGGCTCGACGCTGCGCGCCAATCATCTGAAGGTGCTGTCGGATGGCGTGATCCTGCGCTCGGAGGCCTGCCTTGTGCGGGCGCGGAAGCCGGAGCATGAGGGCAATGCGATGATCGGTCGGATTGTCGAGGCCATCAGCGGCGTTCTGTGAGCGGGGCCATGTCACACGCGGATGCCATCCCCGGATTGTATGCGCGTCATGCAGAGGCCTTTGATCGCGTGCGCGGGAAGAACGGCTTCGAGCGTCCCTGGCTGGACCTCCTTGTCGCGCCGTTGCAGCCCGGTGCCCACGTGCTCGATCTCGGATGCGGCTCCGGCGAACCTATCGCGGCAGACCTGATCGATCGAGGCTTTCTCGTCACCGGGTTGGACGTCTCCGAACCCCTGATCCGCCTTTGCCGGGAGCGGTTCCCGGCACATGATTTTCATGTCGGCGATATGCGGGATCTGGCGCTGGGCCGGACATTTGATGCAATCGTCGCGTGGCACAGCTTCTTTCATCTGACGCCCGAGGCGCAGCGGGCCATGTTCCCGCGCTTTGCATCCCATACCGCAAGCGGCGCTACCCTGATGTTCACATCGGGTCCAGCCGCTGGCGTGGCGGTTGGGGAGTTCGAGGGCGAGCCACTCTATCACGCGAGCCTCGATCCTGATGAGTACCGCTCCCTGCTGGCAGACCACGGGTTCATCGTGCTCAAGCATGTGGTCGAAGATCCGGCATGCGGTGGCGCAACAGTCTGGCTGGCGCAAAAGTCTTAAGTGGAAATCACGGCCACAAAAAAACCCGCCGGATCGCTCCAGCGAGTTTCCTTTTGCCGGTTAGGGCAGGGATATCAGGCAGTGACGGCAGAAGCCGAGCCACGGCGGGCGTCAATGGAGTAGGCACCGGCGCCGACGATGGCGAGAGCGATGTAGCCGCCGGCCAGCGTGATGTTCTTCATCAGCATGATCTGGTTCAGGGTGTTGATCCAGCCGAGAGCGCCTTCCGGCCAGCCTTCGATGGCAACGGTGCCGGAATGGAAGACAAGACCGGTGAACACGCAGAACAGCGCAACCGTCCAGGCGGTGATCTTGGTCTGGAAGCCGACCAGGAGGAAGAGGCCAGCAACGAGTTCATAGAGGCCTGCGGCATAGGCCAGCAGGTCGGCCGCCGGGAAGCCAGCGCCGGCGATCATGCCAGCAGTGCCGGTCGGGTCAGCCAGCTTGCCGAAGCCGGACATGATGAACATGAAGGAGAGAAGAATACGGGCGAGAACGAGAAGACCGTTATTGGTGGCGGACATGGGGGAGACTCCGTTTTGCGTTGACGCTGAAACCCCATCCGTGGCGGTCTCAGTAACTGCCGCCTCAATGCATGCTTTTTTGTCGCAGGTATAGGTAAACAGTTTTTGACTCTTCGTTCACAAAAATGAAACGACAAATGCTGTCGTGGTCACAGTCGGACCCTTTCCCTTCGCTGTGACGCTTCCTACTTGGGGCATGTCCACGCCTGAAAGGAGCCCTCCCATGGCAGATCTCTCCGCATTCCCCATCACCACCAAGTGGCCAGCCGCCAATCCCGATGTCATCCAGCTCTACTCCCTGCCAACGCCCAACGGCGTGAAGGTCTCGATCGCGCTCGAGGAACTGGGTCTTGCCTATGAGCCGCATCTGGTGGATTTCGGCAGCAACGCCCAGAAAAGCCCGGAATTTGTCTCGCTCAACCCGAATGGCCGCATCCCGGCGCTGATTGACCCCAACGGTCCGGATGGAAAGCCGATCGGCATCTTCGAGTCGGGCGCCATCCTGGTCTATCTCGCCGACAAGACCGGCAAGCTCCTGCCGAAGGAAGGCGCGGCCCGTTACGCCGTCCTCCAATGGCTGATGTTCCAGATGGGCGGCGTTGGTCCGATGTTCGGCCAGTATGGCCACTTCTACAAGTTTGCCGCCGACAAGGTGGAGAACAATCCCTATCCAGCCCAGCGCTACAGAGACGAGACCCGCCGCCTGCTGAGCGTTCTGGAAGCACAGCTGGAACATGGGCCTTGGCTGACGGGTGAGGATTACACCATCGCCGATATCGCCACCTGGCCCTGGGTGCGCTGCCTCAAGGTCTTCTATAATGGCGAAACGGATCTTGGCCTGGCGGACTTCCCACGGGTGCTCGACTGGTGGGCACGCGCCGAAGCGCGTCCGGCAAGCCAGAGGGGGCTGAACATTCCGGCCCGCTCCTGACATTTGCAACGGCGAGGGCGGCAGGCCGCCCTCCCATCGCATCGACTGCAACCTGGCGTCCCATCAGGACGGTGTGACCGAGACCGTCGTCGGCAGTTGGAAGCGCGGAAAGATGAAGAGCCCGACCATATTGCCCCCGCTGCCTTCAAAGCCGGAGGATTCGCCGATGCAGAAGACCGGCTGGCGGTGCTGTCCGACGGAGACGATGGTGGTCGAATAGCAGAAGCGCGATGGCTGCGTTGCCGCCTGTTCGAACAGCCTCAGGATATGGGCTCGGTCCGCCGCATCATAGCACCGCATGACCGTCAGCAGTCCGCACTCGTGGTTGTCGAGCCCGTGCAGCGTGCGGGCATTGTTCCCCAGCTTCAACAATCCGTTTGTCAGATCGCCGGTCCAATCCTCGGACAGGCCAAAACGGCAGGGGTGCTGGTCGGCCAGCCCATCCCCATCCCGTTCGCTCACCTTGAAGGTGGTCGCAAGATCAGCATTCGCTATTTTGAACAAGGCGTTCCCCAAGTCGATAGCCAGAACTGGCCCATATTCCACCGGCCCGGACAGTTTTGCCCTGCAGCCATCCCTGTCCGGCTTGTCGCCGGGGTATCCATGGGAACGGTCCCCCGTTCTTCCGGTCTCCAGCACTCGAAACACACGCGACGAAAACTGCCGTGTCGCCTCGCCCCTGATCGAGAAAACACAGCCTTCAAACATAGCTCAGCCAGCCGGTAGACCGACCGATCGGCATACACGCAATCGCAGCATAATGTTCCGGCCTCAGCCATGTCATATGCCACGACAGTACTCTTGGTACTGCCTGGTCCGCAGCCTTCCCCCACAAGAAAGCCGAAGATTAACACGCTGAAAGCGCCGGAATTAACCGACTGGATACCACGATTTATTTCCGATGAAAACGGTTTCCGTCTCCATTCGGCACAGAATGATCGGATTCGCCAAGTACAATTAAATATTAGGATAAGTTGAAATAAATCTCCCCTCGCCGCTTTCATCCGCGAGGGGCACCGGACATCTTCAAAACAATGATGTGACACTCTGAAGCGAAGAGGAAAAGGCGCGACAACCGTATCTCGCCGCATGCCGCTATAGTCTTGGCGAGGTTCTCACCACCAATAGAAAAGGGCGACCCGAAGGCCGCCCTTTCCGTAACTGAACCGGATGGCTCAGACATAGGACCTTTCGGTCTTACATCATGTCCATGCCGCCCATGCCACCCATGCCGCCCGGCATGCCGCCAGCAGAGTCCTTCTTCGGAAGCTCGGCGATCATGGCTTCGGTGGTGATCAGCAGCGAAGCAACCGAAGCTGCGTTCTGCAGGGCGGTGCGAACGACCTTGACCGGGTCGACGATACCCATGGCGATCATGTCGCCGAATTCGCCGGTCTGGGCGTTGTAGCCGTAGTTTTCTTCGTTCTTGTCGAGGATCTTGCCGACGATGATCGAAGCTTCGTCACCAGCATTGGTGGCAATCTGGCGAACCAGCGACTGCAGGGCGCGGCGAACGATGTTGATGCCGGCTTCCTGGTCGTCGTTGACGCCCTTCACGGTGATCTTCGTGGAAGAACGCAGGAGAGCGGTACCACCGCCCGGTACGATGCCTTCCTGAACGGCCGCGCGGGTCGCGTTCAGAGCGTCGTCGATGCGGTCCTTGCGCTCCTTGACTTCGATTTCGGTCGAGCCGCCGACGCGGATGACGGCAACGCCACCGGCGAGCTTGGCCAGGCGCTCCTGGAGCTTCTCGCGGTCGTAGTCCGAAGTGGTTTCTTCGATCTGCGCCTTGATCTGGGCAACGCGGCCTTCGATGTCGGACTTTGCACCGGCGCCATCAACGATGGTGGTGTTTTCCTTGGTGATCGAGACCTTCTTGGCGCGGCCGAGCATGTCGAGGGTGACCGACTCGAGCTTGATGCCGAGGTCTTCCGAGATGACAGTGCCGCCCGAGAGGATGGCGATGTCTTCCAGCATGGCCTTGCGGCGATCGCCGAAGCCCGGAGCCTTGACGGCAGCGATCTTCAGGCCGCCACGCAGCTTGTTGACGACGAGGGTCGCAAGGGCTTCGCCTTCGACGTCTTCAGCGATGATGACGAGCGGCTTGCCGGTCTGAACGACGGCTTCGAGAACCGGCAGCATGGCCTGGAGGTTCGAGAGCTTCTTCTCGTGCAGCAGGATGAACGCGTCTTCGAGATCGGCGACCATCTTTTCCGGGTTCGTCACGAAGTAGGGGCTGAGGTAGCCGCGGTCGAACTGCATGCCTTCGACGACTTCGAGTTCGGTTTCGGCGGTCTTGGCTTCTTCGACGGTGATGACGCCTTCGTTGCCAACCTTCTGCATGGCTTCAGCGATGTCGTTACCGACCTGCGTGTCGCCATTTGCCGAGATCGTGCCAACCTGGGCAACTTCAGCCGAGGTGGAGATCTTCTTCGCCTTGGCCTGGAGATCCTTGACGACTTCCGAAACGGCGAGGTCGATACCGCGCTTCAGGTCCATCGGGTTCATGCCGGCAGCAACAGCCTTGGCGCCCTCGCGAACGATGGCCTGGGCCAGAACGGTTGCAGTGGTGGTGCCGTCACCGGCGATGTCGTTGGTCTTCGAAGCAACTTCGCGGACCATCTGGGCGCCCATGTTCTCGAACTTGTCTTCCAGTTCGATTTCCTTGGCAACCGATACACCGTCCTTGGTGATGCGCGGAGCGCCGAAGGACTTGTCGATGATGACGTTACGACCCTTCGGGCCGAGCGTTACCTTCACGGCGTCAGCGAGGATGTCGACGCCATGCAGCATCTTTTCGCGCGCGGTGCGGCCAAACTTGATTTCTTTAGCAGCCATGTTCAAAACTCCCGGGCGTCTAGCCCATTGGTGAATTGGTTAAAGAGGAAGTCGGGTATCCGGCTGAAATCAGCCGATAACGCCCATGATGTCGGCTTCCTTCATGATCAGCAGGTCAACGCCGTCGAGCTTGACCTCGGTGCCGGACCACTTGCCGAACAGAACGCGGTCGCCGACCTTCACGTCGAGGGCAACCTGCTTGCCGCTTTCGTCGCGGGCGCCCGGGCCAACAGCGATGACTTCGCCTTCAGCCGGCTTTTCCTTGGCGGTGTCGGGAATGATGATGCCGCCCTTGGTCTTTTCTTCGGACTCGACGCGCTTGACAACAACGCGATCGTGCAGAGGACGGAAATTGGTGCTTGCCATTGTCTAATCCCTCGATCAAATGACATTCGCGATCCCGGACGGGACCACATCGGATTTTGTTAGCACTCTCCCTCAGGGAGTGCCAGCGAGGCTGAGATAAGAACAGCCTCGTGACGAGTCAAGCGCGCGTTTGAAAAAAGGAAGGGTGCATGCCGGCGAAGCCCACCGACATTCACGACGCCCAGGTTCCGATCGATCGCCCTGCCTCTCCGACATTTTCAGAACTCGTATCCGCCTTTGCCCGCATCGGCTGCCTCTCTTTCGGCGGGCCGGCCGCACAGATCGCGCTGATGCATAAGATCTGCGTCGAGGAAAAGCGCTGGATCGACGAAGACCGTTATCTCCATGCCCTGAACTACTGCATGCTGCTGCCCGGTCCCGAGGCCCAGCAGCTGGCCACCTATATCGGCTGGCTGCTGCATGGCGTGCGGGGCGGCATTGTCGCAGGCCTTCTCTTCGTTTTGCCCGGCCTTGCCGTCATCCTCGGCCTTTCCACGCTCTATGCGCTCTACCAGGACACGAGCCTTGTCGCCGGGCTGTTCTTCGGCCTGAAGGCTGCAGTGCTCGCGATTGTCGTCGAAGCCGTCATCCGCATCGGCAAGCGGGCCTTGAAGAGCGACTTTCATCGCTGGCTGGCCGCTGCGGCTTTTTTCGCGCTGTTCCTCTTCTCGATCCCGTTTCCCCTGGTCGTTCTGACCACCGCGCTGATTGGTCTTCTTCACGCAAAGGCGTCGCCGTCCAACGCCGCCGTGCCGGTCGTGCCAGAGGCAACGGCCCGTCCCCCATTGCTCCGCCAGCTTGCGGCACTCCTCTTCTGGGTCGCGGTCTGGCTCGCGCCGCTTCCACTCCTCTGGCTTCTGCTGCCGGAGACGGCTCTGCCCGAAATCCAGACCTTCTTCTCCAAGATGGCGCTGGTCACCTTCGGCGGCGCCTATGCCGTGCTCGCCTATGTCGCCCAGGTCGCCGTCGATCACTATGCCTGGCTCAAACCCGGAGAAATGCTCGATGGTCTGGCGCTCGCGGAAACGACGCCCGGACCGCTGGTCCTTGTTCTCTCCTATGTCGGCTTCCTCGCCGGTTTCCGCCAGAGCGGGGCGCTCGATCCGCTGCTCGGTGGTCTGCTCGGTGGTCTGATTGCTGCCTGGGCCACCTTCATCCCGAGCTTCATCTGGATCTTCGCCGGCGCTCCCTATGTCGAGCGTCTGCGCGGCAACACGCTGTTGAGCGCCGCTCTTTCGGCGATCACCGCCGCCGTCGTCGGTGTGATCCTCAATCTGGCCGTCTGGTTTGCGCTGCATGTGATTTTCACGCAGGTGGCACCGTTCACGATTGCCGGTTTCGGGCCGCTCACGCTGTCTGTGCCGCAGCCCGTCTGGTCCACCCTCGACTGGCGGGCCCTCGTCATCGCCGTCCTGGCCGCCGTGATGATCTTCCGCTTCCACCTCGGCATCGGCAAGACGCTTCTGGTTGCCGGAGCGCTTGGCCTGGCCGCGCATTTCCTGCTCTGACGCGCAAGGAGAGATCGCGGCAATTTCGGCCTCCGATACGCTTGCCCCTTGCCTTGCCGCCCGTCCTTTGCCATGTCACCCGTCTTACCTTGAGAGTCAGGACAGACGATGACCCGCAGCATTTCCACCCTTGGCGACGTGACCGACGCTTACGACGTCATTCTCTGCGATGTCTGGGGTGTGCTGCACAACGGTATCGATGCCTTCCCGCTCGCCGGCGAAGCGCTGACGGCAGCCCGCGCAAAGGGCCTGACGGTGGTGCTCATCACCAATTCCCCGCGGCCCGCGATCGGCGTCATCCCCCAGCTTCGCGCCATCGGCGTGGTCGACACCGCCTATGATCGGATCGTTACCTCGGGCGACGTCACGCGCACTTTGATTGCCGCCGGCCCGAAGAAGGTCTTCCTGCTCGGTCCCGAACGTGACCTGCCGCTCTTCGATGGTCTCGATGTCGAGGTTGTCTCGAAGGAAGAGGCCGACTGCGTCGTTTGCACCGGCTTCTTCGACGACGAGGTGGAAACGCCGGAAGACTATCGCGACATGCTCACCGACTTCGTCGCCCGCAAGGTGCCTCTCATCTGCGCCAATCCGGATCTGGTCGTCGAGCGCGGCCACCGCATCATTCCCTGTGCCGGCGCCGTTGCCGCCTTCTACACCGCACTCGGCGGCGAAACCCGCATTGCCGGTAAGCCGCACACGCCGATCTACGAGGCGACGCTGGCTGCCGCCCGCGAGGCCCGCGGCGACTTCGACACGTCCCGTGTGCTCGCCATCGGCGACGGCATGCCGACCGACGTCAAGGGCGCCGTCGATGCCGGTCTCGACCTCCTTTATATCTCGGGCGGTATCCACGCCGCCGACTACGCGACCAACAACGTGACGGACGAGGCAAGGTTGAAGCTCTTCCTCGAGCGGGAAAAGGTCGCGCCGCAATACTGGATGCACAGGCTGGCATGAGGCGAGACCTGCGATGACCGTTTTTCACCGCAACGAAAAGAGGGAACCGCTCCCCGCAAGCTTGCGCGGCGGGGTGATCGCCATCGGCAATTTCGATGGCGTGCATCGCGGCCACCAGGCGGTGCTGAACCGCGCGCTGGAGCGGGCCGAAGCGCTCGGCGTTCCCGCACTCGTACTGACCTTCGAGCCCCATCCGCGCACCGTCTTCAACCCGGACAAGCCGGTCTTCCGCCTCACGCCGCCATCCTTGCGCGCCCGCATCCTGGAGGCCATGGGCTTCCATTCGGTCATTGAATATCCCTTCGACCGGGAATTCTCGCAGCGCTCCGCGGAAGAATTCGTCCAGTCGATCCTCGGCGAGTGGCTCGGTGCCAGCGAAGTCGTGACCGGCTTCGACTTCCATTTCGGCAAGGGCAGGGAGGGCGGTCCCGCCTACCTCATGCAGGCCGGCAGCCGCCACGGCTTCGGCGTCAGCCTCGTCGATGCCTTCCGCGACGAGGGGGCCGAAGTCATCTCCTCAAGCCGCATCCGTGGCCTGATTGCTGAGGGCGACGTCGTCCAGGCGGCCGGTCTGCTGGGCTATCGCTACACGGTCGAAGCCGAGGTGATGAAGGGCCAGCAGCTCGGGCGGACCCTGGGCTTCCCGACCGCCAACATGCATCTCCCGCCGGAAGCGACGCTGCGTCCCGGCATCTACGCCGTCCGCTTCCGCCGCCCCGACGGCATCATCCGCGACGGCGTCGCAAGCTTCGGCTATCGACCGACGGTGACCAGCAATGGCGATCCCTGGCTCGAAACCTTCATCTTCGACTTCTCCGGCGACCTCTACGGCGAAATCGGCTCCGTCTCGCTCTTCGGCTTCCTGCGCGACGAGTGGAAATTCGACGGCCTCGATCCGCTTGTGGCCCAGATCCGCAAGGATGCGGAGGAGGCAAGCGCGCTGCTTTCGGGCGTCCAGCCCATCGGCCCTCTGGATGCGGCCATCGCTTTTTAAGGCGGGTTTCGGCTGTCGGCGATGTGAGTTGCCGATCCGCCTGTCGTCACATATGGGTGTTTATATGTGACTTGAGCCCGTGACTGCACGGGCGACGCTGGAGATCCTCTTGACCGAATTCACTCCCCTGATGTCCTTTGCCGGCGGCCTGCTGATCGGCCTCTCGGCACTTCTCCTGATGCTCACCTGGGGCCGGATCGCCGGCATGACCGCGATCATCGGCGGCATCCTGCCGCCGCTGGGTCGGGACTGGTCCTGGAAGGCCGCCTTTCTGGCGGGCGCGATCCTTGCGCCATTGGCTCTGTCGCTTACCGGCTATCAGGTCGAATATTCGGTGCCGGTCTCGACGACGGCCCTGATCATCGGCGGTCTGATCGCCGGCATTGGTGTCACCTTCGGCTCCGGCTGCACTTCGGGCCACGGCATCTGCGGCATGGCCCGCCTGTCGCGCCGCTCGATTGCCGCGACCGTGACTTTCATGGTCTTTGCCGTCGTGACCGTCTTCCTCATCCGCCATGTCCTGGGGGTCTCGATCTGATGCGCTTCCTCCTCGTTTTCCTTATCGGTGCCCTCTTCGGAACCGGCATTGTCCTGTCCGGCATGGCAAACCCCGCCAAGGTTCTGAATTTTTTCGATTTCGCCGGCAGTTTCGATCCGAGCCTCGCTTTCGTCATGGCCGGCGCGCTTTCGGTGGCCGGCCCCGGTTATGCGCTGCTTTTCCGCAGCCGGCAAAAGCCGCTCTTCGACGAGACCTTCCGTCTTCCCAAGGCAAGCGCCATCGATGCCAAGCTGATCGGCGGCTCCGCCGTCTTCGGCATCGGCTGGGGTATTGCCGGCTTCTGCCCCGGTGCCTCCATCCCGGCCCTCGGCCTGGGACATGCCTCGGCGGCGATCTTCGTCGCGTCCCTGCTGGTCGGGATTGTGGTCGCCCGCAGGCTCGCCCAAGCCGATTTCTTCGCGGATGTTACCCGACAAAGTTGAAACCTGGGGGCTTGGCAGAAGAACTGTCGCATCTGTGCCCGTGTTAAATGGGCCTTAACCCAATTTAACTTGTGCCGGCGCCATTTCGGAACAATTAATCCGGCAGAATGAGGTTTCAGCCCATGCTGTGAGCTTCCGATCATCAGGAGTGTTCCGAGCCGATGTTAGACGTGGTCACCGTCCTCACCTACAATGCGGTGATCAATCTGGCTGTGCTGGTCGTCGCCACGATCGCATGGGCACGCAATCCGCAGCAGAAGGACATCGCCTTCTGGGCCCTGGCCGCATGGTTCATGGTGGTCGGCACGATTTGCTCCAGCCTGACGGAACACGTTCCCTATAACATCATGGCCTACATTGGCGGCGTGCTCTATGTCGCCCGAACCGGCCTGATCCGGCTTGGATTCAAGGAGTTCTTCGGCCAGCCCTACAGGCATTTGCAGGCTTTCAGCATCGCGATCGTGGTCTGCATCGGCATGGCCCTTGCCGAAGTTCTGGAGGATCCGACTCCGATCCGCGTGTCCCTCGTCTATCTCGGGTCAGCCATCAATCTCGCGCTTGGCGCGCAGGATCTCTGGCGCGGCAAGCCGGGCGAAACGCTCCCGTCGGGTCGCCTCGCAGCCGCAGTTTATGCGCTCTATGCGCTGGCGAGCCTGGTGATCGCGCCGCTGCCGATCGTCTATCCGATCCAGTTCGAGGGCAATACCCCGATCTCCGAGTGGCTAACCTATTCCAGCATGCTGCTGCTGGTCTTCAATCTCCTGGCCTTCCTGATGGCCATGGTCTTGAAGCTGGAGCGCAGCGGTGAAGTCCAGCGGCAGCTGGCCGAGCGCGACCACCTCACCGGGCTGGTCAATCGCCGCATGTTCCTGCACCAGGCGACAAGGCTTGCCACACAGCCCGGCACAGCGATCGCTGTTCTCGATCTTGATCACTTCAAGCGGATCAACGACACCTATGGTCACAAGGGCGGCGATGATGCGCTCATGCATTTCGCCGAACGCGCCACCCGGCTTCTGCCGCCCGATGCGCTCTTCGGCCGGCTTGGCGGCGAGGAATTCGGCATTTGTCTGTCCCGTCAGGACAGCGTCTCTGCACGCAGCATCCTCGACGCCGTGCGTCTGGCGGTCTCGACCGAGGACATCCGTTCCGATCACCATCGCTTCCGGCTCACTCTGTCCTGCGGCGTGGTGGTGACGGAAGCCCCGGCGCGCAGCCTCGATGCCTGGATGGCCCTGGCTGATACGGGTCTTTACGAGGCCAAGGCGCAGGGCCGCAATCGCGTTGTCCTCCAGGAGCAGGCATTGCCCAAGGACGAGCGTCTCACAGCGCATCTTGAAGCGCCGGTTGTCGACGAGGTGAGCAACGACGCTCGCCTGTCGGCCTGAGCCGCGGACCCGCCTGGCGAAGGAGCGGAGGTTGACGCCTCCGTTGTCTTGCCGCCTAGTGCGCCTCAAGCAAATCACCGACAAAGCCCGAAAGGCATCCCATGGCCATGACGCCGCGCAGACCCGTGAACCCGAAGGATGCCGCCGAGGCGCTGTTCAAGCCTGCAAAGAAGCCGCCGGCCCCGGTGGTCGAGCGCCGCGCCGCACCCGAAGTCAAGGAACTCGTGTCGATCAAGCTCGACAGCGCGGTCTTCGAACACTTCCAGAAGGACGGCCCCGGCTGGCAGGACCGCATCAACGACGCCCTGCGCGGGGTCGTAGATGCAGAGAGTGGCGAGTAGAAAGCGAGGTGCGGAAGCTCCATCTTGCCCCTTCCTTTCGGCGCGAAAAACCCCTAAAGAACGCGGCCATGACGTATCTTTCGGCGGCCCGGATCATTCGAATTATTGGCCCGGCCCTCCCGGCGGCTTGAGAAGCTGCGGGAAGGTCCGGGTTTTTGGCGTTGGGTTGGAAAGCCCCACGCCCGCTTGCCGCCACTCCAAGACGTAATTCCGCGACCGCTTGAGGTCGCCCCATCCGATGGCTGATCCATGACCGATACCCCTGAAAAACCCGATTATTCCAAGACCCTCTATCTGCCCGAGACCGAATTCCCGATGCGCGCCGGCCTTCCCCAGAAGGAGCCGGAAATGGCGGCGAAGTGGAAGCAGATGGGTCTTTACAAGCGCCTGCGTGCCTCCGCCGCCGGCCGCGAGAAGTTCGTCCTGCATGATGGCCCGCCCTATGCCAACGGCAACATCCATATCGGCCATGCGCTGAACAAGGTGCTGAAGGACGTCATCACCCGTTCCTTCCAGATGCGCGGTTTTGACTCCAACTATGTCCCGGGTTGGGACTGCCACGGCCTGCCGATCGAGTGGAAGATCGAGGAAAAATATCGCGAGAAGGGCAAGGACAAGAACGAGGTCCCGGTCAACGAATTCCGTCGGGAATGCCGCGAGTTCGCGCAAGGTTGGATCAACATCCAGGCCGAAGAATTCCGCCGCCTCGGCATCGAGGGCGACTTCGACAATCCCTACACGACCATGGCCTTCCACTCGGAAGCCCGTATCGCCGGCGAACTCCTGAAGATCGCCATGTCCGGCCAGCTCTATCGCGGCTCCAAGCCGATCATGTGGTCGGTTGTCGAGCGCACGGCGCTGGCGGAAGCCGAAGTGGAATATGCCGAGGTCGAGAGCGACACGATCTGGGTGAAGTTCCCGGTGGTCGAAGGCGCGGACGAACTGAAATCGGCTGCCGTCGTCATCTGGACAACCACCCCCTGGACCATCCCGGGCAACCGCGCGATCTCCTACTCGTCCAAGATCGAGTACGGCCTCTACGAGATCACGGAAGCCACGAACGACTTCGGCCCGCAGCCGGGCGAAAAGCTGATCTTTGCCAAGCGCCTCGCCGAAGATGCCGCAACCAAGGCCAAGGTGACCTTCAAGCTCGTCCGTGACGTGACCGGCGCCGAACTCGGCGCGATCACCTGCGCCCACCCGCTGGCCGACCTCGGCTACACCTTCGCCGTCCCGATGCTCGATGGCGACCACGTGACCGATGACGCCGGTACAGGCTTCGTCCACACGGCCCCGTCCCATGGTCGCGAAGACTTTGAAGCCTGGATGGCCAATGTCCGCGCCCTCGAAGCCCGTGGCATTGACACCAAGATCCCGTTCCCGGTCGATGATGCCGGCTTCTACACGGAAGACGCCCCCGGTTTCGGCCCGTCTGCCGAAGGCGGTGCCGCCCGCGTGCTCGACGACAACGGCAAGAAGGGCGACGCCAACAAGCGCGTCATGGAGGCCCTGATCGCGGCGAAAAACCTGTTTGCCCGTGGCCGCATCAAGCACGAGTATCCGCATTCCTGGCGCTCGAAGAAGCCGGTCATCTTCCGCAACACGCCGCAGTGGTTCGTCTATATGGACAAGGACCTCGGCGACGGCACGACGCTGCGCACCCGCGCACTCTCGGCCATCGACCAGACCCGCTTCGTCCCCGCCGGTGGCCAGAACCGCCTGCGCGCCATGATCGAGCAGCGCCCGGATTGGGTACTTTCCCGCCAGCGCGCCTGGGGCGTGCCGATCTGCGTCTTCGCTGATGCCGAAGGCAATGTGCTGAAGGACAAGGACGTCAACGATCGCATCCTCGCCGCCTTCGAGATCGAAGGCGCCGATGCCTGGTTTGCAGAAGGGGCAAAAGAGCGGTTCCTTGAAGGCCGTACCGATCAGGATGATTGGCAGATGGTCACCGACATTCTCGACGTCTGGTTCGACTCGGGCTCCACCCACACCTTCACGCTGGAAGACCGCCCGGACCTCAAGTGGCCGGCCGACGTCTACCTTGAAGGCTCCGACCAGCATCGCGGCTGGTTCCATTCCTCGCTGCTCGAAAGCTGCGCCACCCGTGGCCGCGCGCCCTACAATGCCGTCATCACCCATGGCTTCACCATGGCGGAAGACGGTCGCAAGATGTCGAAGTCGCTCGGCAACACCGTGACGCCGCAGGATGTGATGAAGGAATCCGGCGCCGATATCCTGCGCCTCTGGGTCATGTCGACCGACTATGCCGAAGACCAGCGCCTCGGCAAGACGATCATCCAGACCAACATCGACGCTTACCGCAAGATCCGCAACACTGTTCGTTGGATGCTCGGCACGCTCGCCCATGACCATGGCGACGAGATTGCCTATGCCGATCTGCCGGAACTCGAAAAGCTGATGCTGCACCGCCTGGCCGAGCTCGACCAGCTGGTGCGCAAGTCCTACGACGAATTCGACTTCAAGCGTATCGTCCGCGCGCTCTCGGACTTCGCCAATGTCGAACTCTCGGCCTTCTATTTCGATATCCGCAAGGACACGCTCTACTGCGACGCTCCGTCGAGCCTGAAGCGCCGGTCCGCCCTCTTCGTTATCCGCAAGCTCTTCGACTGCCTGGTCCTGTGGTTTGCGCCGATGATGCCCTTCACAACGGAAGAGGCCTGGCTTTCGCGCGACCCGAAGGCTGAGTCGGTGCATCTCGAACAGTTCCCGGTCATCCCGGCCAACTGGTCGAACGATGCCGTGGCCGAGAAGTGGAAGGGCGTTCGCGCCGTTCGCCGTGCCGTTACCGGTGCCTTGGAAATCGAGCGCAAGGAAAAGCGCATCGGCTCCTCGCTGGAAGCAGCCCCGGTCGTCCATGTCGCCGATGCCGAACTTTTGAACGCGCTCGATGGGCTCGACTTCGCCGAAATCTGCATCACCTCCGACATCTCGGTTGTCGCTGGTGAAGGTCCTGCAGAGGCTTTCCGTCTCGACGATGGGACCAAGGTCGCCGTCGAACCGAAGCTCGCCGAAGGCACGAAATGCGCCCGTTCCTGGAAGATCACCAGGGACGTCGGCTCCGATCCGGACTATCCGGATGTTTCCGCCCGCGATGCCCAGGCACTGCGCGAGCTGAAGGCGCTGGCTGGCTGAGACAGCCTGGCTTGAGGAAATGTGACCGGATGATTTGCGCTTTCGCGGGTCATCCGGTAAAACTGCCTGAAATTGGCCGAAATCGACCGGCAGGGCTGGTCGCGAGTATTCGGCACGACTGATGTAACTGCGGCGAGGCTGGTAGGCATTCATGAATTCGGCATATCTGTTCAGAGTTGGCCTGGGTCTGGTGGGTCTTTTCGGCGTCACGACAGGTCTTTCCGGTTGCGTCGGCAGCCCGACCTACGGCACCGACAAGACCGCGATGGAGCAGCTGGTGGACGACGTCGGCTCGGCCGTGTCGCTCGCACCCCGCGAAGCCGCCAACAAGGACACCAAGTACAACCCGCGTCCTGATCTGGTTCTGCCCCCGGGCGGCGCTCAGACGGCGGCGCTCGTGTCGCCTCAGGCGTCGCTGGCAAGCCGCGAAAACAATCCGGAATGGGTGGAATCGCCGGAAGAGGCGCGTGAGCGCCTGGTGGCCGAGGCCGATGCCAATGCCAACAACCCGCGCTACCGCTCGCCGCTGCTCGCCGGTTATGGCACGGCCGGCACGATGACCGAGACGCAAAAGTGGCAGGCCTTCCGCGACGCCCGCGCGCTGCAGAAGGGTGCCTATCTCGACCAGCGCCGCGTGCTTTCCGATCCGCCGGCCGAATATCGCCAGACGCAGGACGTCGCTCTGAGCGATCTCGGCGAACCGGAGCTGAAGAAGGAAAAGCGCCGCAAGGCCGAGGCCAAGGCAGCCCGCCAGGGTAGCTCCTGGTGGAGACCCTTCCAGTAAACGCAAGTCACATACGATATGACCAGGGCAGGGCGGCAACGACCTGCCCTTTTACGTGAGCTCATCCCATGCCCTTTACCATCCGCCCTGCAAAGCCAGAGGATGCCGCGATCATTCTCGGCTTCATCACCGAGCTCGCCGTCTATGAAAAGGCCGGTCACGAGGTCGAGGCGACCGAAGCGACGATCCGCGCCTCCATCTTCGGTGAAGGCTCGGTCACGGAAGCCGCGATTCTTGACCATGTTGGCCGCCCGGCCGGGTTCGCGGTCTGGTTCTACAACTACTCGACCTGGCAGGCGAAGAATGGCCTCTATCTGGAGGATCTCTATGTCGCGCCGGATTATCGCGGGTCGGGGGCCGGCAAGCTGCTGCTCAAGCATCTGGCCAAGGTCGCGGTCGAAAAGGGCTGTGGTCGTTTCGAATGGAGCGTGCTCGACTGGAATGAGCCAGCGATCCGCGTCTATGACGCCATCGGCGCTGAGCCACAGACGGAATGGATCCGTTACCGCCTGGCAGGTGACAAGCTCAAGGCTTTTGCCTCAGCCGATTGAGCCTGCTACTCCTCGTTCTCGACGGTGCGCGCGACAAGCGCCATATGCAGCGCTTGAAGCGCAGGTCCGATGAACGAGACCCAGAGCAACGCCATGTTGCGCTCGGCATGATCATGCCGCGAAAACACGAAGATCACCACGATCAGGCTGATCATCAGCACAGGCGATGCGGCAACGGCGACGATGCGCGGTGCCCGCCAGTTGATCGATCCGCGCGCCGACCATTGCATCGGCAGCTTGTCCGCCTGGGGTGCGACATTGCGATAGGCCCAGATCGCAATCGATACCATGATCGCGATTGAAAGAGCGAGCACGACATAGATCATCAATCTCTCCTGTCCTGGAAGAAGCTGCGCATCAGCTCGGCGGCCTCGCTTTCGCGGATGCCGGAATAGACGTCCGGCACATGATGGCAGGTTGCCTGCTGATAGAAGCGCACGCCGTTCTCCACTGCTCCGCCTTTGATGTCCTGCGCAGCATAATAGAGTCGCCGTATTCGGGCAAAGGAGATTGCAGCAGCGCACATCGTGCAGGGCTCGAGCGTCACATAGAGATCGGCATCGACGAGGCGCTCGTCCCCGACAGCAGAGGCTGCGCGCCGGATGGCCAGCACCTCGGCATGCGCCGTGACATCGTTCAGCGCCCGCGTCTCGTTGCCGGCGCGTCCGAGGATCTCGCCGTCGCGCACGACCACGGCGCCGATCGGAACCTCGCCCCGGGCGCCAGCGGCCCGCGCTTCCTCGAAAGCCGCTTCCATGAAGCCGTTTGTCTGCGCCATGCCTGAACTTTCCACTTAACCAGAGCCGCGCGACCTGATACGACAGCCCAAACCACAGGCAAACAGCAAATGACATTCAAAGACAAGTCCAGGCGTCCGGGGGCAAAGTCCTCCGACCGCAGCGGCAAGCCGCAAACCAGAAAACCAACCGCCCGCCCAGTCGACAAGTTCGAAGACAAGCCCGCGTCGAAGCCCGTCCGCGCTCCGCGTGCCGAAGCAACCGCGACCGACGACGTCGTCAAGCCCGAGCGTATCTCCAAGCTGCTCGCCCGCGCCGGCGTCGCCTCGCGCCGCGACATCGAGCGCATGATCATGGAAGGCCGCGTTTCCGTGAACGGCAAGGTGCTGGAGACCCCGGTCCTCAACGCCACACTCGCCGACAAGATCGAGGTCGATGGCCATCCGATCCGTGGCATCGAACGCACGCGTCTGTGGCTCTACCACAAGCCGGCCGGCCTGGTGACCACCAATTCCGATCCGGAAGGCCGCCCGACAGTGTTCGAGAACCTGCCGGAAGAGCTGCCGCGCGTCATGTCGATCGGCCGCCTCGACATCAACACCGAGGGCCTGCTGCTGCTCACCAATGACGGTGGTCTCGCCCGCGTGCTCGAACTGCCGACCACCGGCTGGCTGCGCCGCTACCGCGTGCGCGCCTATGGCGAGGTCGACCAGCCGGCACTCGACGCGCTGAAGGAAGGCATTGCCGTCGACGGCGTGCTCTACGGCGCGATCGACGCCACGCTCGACCGCAAGCAGGGCCACAATGTCTGGATCACCATGGGTCTGCGCGAAGGCAAGAACCGCGAGATCAAGAACGTGCTCGGCGCTCTTGGCCTGGAGGTCAACCGCCTGATCCGCATTTCCTACGGTCCCTTCCAGCTCGGCGACCTGCCGGAAGGCAAGGTGCTCGAAGTGCGTGGCCGCATGCTGCGCGACCAGCTCGGCCCCCGCCTGATCGAGGAATCCAAGGCCAATTTCGACGCGCCGATCTATTCGCACGGCGTCGAGACCGACGAGGAAGAGGCGCCAGCGTCGCCCAAGAAGCCCGGCCGCGAGCCGAAGGCCGAATGGGGCCGCGAAGAGCGCCCGACAGACAAGAAGCGCGCGCCAAAGGATTGGTCCGACAAGGGCGACCGCCGCGAGAAGGCGCTCGGACGCCTCGACACGCGCCGCGACGACGGCAAATCCGGCGACAAGTTCGGCGACAAGCCGAAGCGCCCGGCCGGCAACACCAAGGGCCGCACCGCCAATGTCTGGATGGCACCGGGTGCCCGTCCGCTCGGCGAAAAGGCAGCCGCCGCCGCCGCCCGTCGCAAGCCCGATCCGCGTGGCCCCAAGCCCGCCGAGTGTTTTGACGACCGCCCGACCTCGACCGTTCAGATCACCCGCGCCCGCGACGAAGAGGGCGATTGGATCCGCGCCGACGGTCCGGACCAGAAGCCCGGCGGCCGCAGTGGTGACCGTGGTGCAAAGCCTGGTGGCTTCGGTGCCCGTCCGCCCCGCCGTGACGGTGACGATCGCGCCCTGCGCCGCGAAGGCGCCGACCGTGGACCTCGCCGTGACTTCGGCGACCGTGGCCCGCGCCGCGATTCCGGCGACCTTGCCGAACGCGCACCGCGTCGTGAAGGTGAAGACCGCGGCCCGCGCCGCGAATTTTCCGATCGTGGTCCAAAGCGTGATTTCGGTGATCGTGCTGCGCGTGGCGATCGCCCGCGCGATGATCGTCCCCGCGACGACAGACCCCGGGATGACCGCCCGCGTGGCGAACGTCCGTTCGGCGACAAGCCGCGCGCTGGCAAGCCGGCAGGGAAGTCCTTCGGTGACCGGCCCTTCGGCGACAAGCCCGCCGGCAAGTCCTTCGGCGGCAAGCCCGCAGGGAAGCCGGGCGGAAAATCCTTTGGCGGCAAGCCCGGTGGCGGCAAGAGCTTTGGTGGCAAGCCGGGCGGACGTGCCCCCGGTGGCCCGCGCCCAGGTGGCCCTGGGGGCAAGCCCTCCGGTGGTCGCAGCGGCGCGCCCAAGGGCAAGAGGTAAGCCGGCATGCGCATTGTCGGCGGTGAGTTTCGTGGCCGGAGCCTGGCCACGCCGAAGTCGAATGACATCCGGCCGACCACCGACCGGACGCGTGAGAGCCTCTTCAACATCCTGGCGCATGCCCATCCGGGCGTGCTCGACGGCACCCGCATACTCGACCTTTTCGCCGGCACCGGTGCCGTCGGCATCGAGGCCTTGTCGCGCGGCTGCAAGTCGGCGCTGTTCGTTGAAAACAGCGTCGAAGGTCGGAGCCTCCTCTGGGAAAACATTGATGCCTTCGGCTTGCATGGCCGCGCCCGCATCCTGAGGCGCGACGCCACCGATCTCGGGCCGTCGAACAATATCGAACCCTTCGAACTGCTGTTTGCCGATCCGCCCTATGGCAAGGGCTTGGGCGAAAAGGCGCTGCTTGCCGCGCACAAGGGTGGCTGGCTGGCAAAAGACGCGCTTGTCATCCTCGAAGAGCGCGGCGATGTGCAGGTCTCCGTCGATCCAGTCTTCGCCTTTGTCGAAGAGCGCGCCTTCGGTGACACGAAAATGTACTTCTTTTCCTATAGGCCATCGTGATCCCAGTCGCGGAGAAAGGCTGAGCTCATGGATCTCGTCGCAGAAACGCCCATCCCATCCACAGCTGTCAAGGCCGATCCGACGATTGGCCTGGCACTTGGGGCAGGGGGCGCTCGCGGCTTTGCCCATATTCCGGTTCTCGAAGTCTTCGATGAACTCGGCATCAAGCCGGCGCTGATCGCCGGCGCGTCGATGGGCGCGATCCTCGGTGCGGGCTATGCCGCCGGCATGAGCGGCCGCGATATCAGGGACTATGCGCTGGAACTTGCCGACAACCGAGGCCTTGTCCTCAACCGTTTCTGGAGCCTGCGCCCGGCCAGCATCCGCGCGCTTGGCGGCTTCCGGCTTGGCCAGTTCAACCTGCCGCGCCTCTTGCGCGCCTTCCTGCCGCCGCAGATCCCCGAGAGTTTTAGAGACCTGAAACTGCCGCTGACGGTGATCGCCACCGACTACTACGGCCAGTGCCAAATGGTGCGAAGCGAAGGCGACCTCTACGAGGCGCTCTCGGCATCGGCGGCCATCCCGGCGCTTTTCGCACCGGTGACGATTGATGGGCGACTGATGATCGATGGCGGCATCTTCAACCCGGTGCCCTATGACCACCTCGTCGGCAAGACCGATATCATGGTGGCGATCGATGTAATCGGTGCGCCGGAAGGCGACGGTTCCTTGATGCCCAATCGCATCGACAGCCTCTTTGGCGCAGCACAGCTGATGATGCAGTCACATATCGCGCTGAAGATGAAGATCTTCCAGCCGGACATCTATATCCGGCCGGAGGTCAACAGCTATAAGGTGCTCGACTTCTTCAAGGCCCGGCAGATCCTCGAGGTCTGCGACCGACTGAAGGATCCGCTGAAGCGGGATATCGCAGCCCGTATCGAGGATTTCGTCCGCCGATGAGGATCACACAGCCGGTGCCTGTTCTTCGTTTTCGACGGCCTGGATCTGCTTCTTAGGCTTGATCAGTGGCTCCGGCTTGACCGGTCGCTTGTGCATGAGGTCCCGACCCGCGAGAATGCCCTCCTGCGCCTGCAGCCTCAAGCGCTCCTCGTCGCGGCGACGGATGTCCTCGCCGATCTCATAGGCCTCGTCCTCGGTCGCGCCAAGCCCTTCGAGCGTTCGGCGTCCGAACATCAGTCCGGACTCGAAGGTCTCACGCAGCTCATATTCGACGTCCCGCGCCCGCAGTTCCAGGCTGTGGATGCGGTCATAGGACCGGACAAAAAGGCGCACATCGGGGTATTCCGAGCGGATGAGATCGACGATCTTGTCGGTGATTTCCTTCTTGTGCGTACACACGGCAACGATCTTCGCCTTCTCGATGCCGGCGTCGCGCAGCATGTCGAGCCGTGTGCCGTCGCCGAAATAGATCCGGAAGCCGAAGGTTGCCGCCTGGCGCACACGATCCGGACTGTCATCGAGAATGGTCACATCCCGCCCGCTGGCCAGCAGGATTTGCGCCGCGATCTGGCCGAAGCGCGAGAAGCCGACCATCAGCACGTCGGACCCGGCCCCTTCGAAATCCTCGTCCATTTCTTCCTTTTCGGCGGAATCCCGGCTCAGCAATCTCTGGCCGATCATGGCCGTCAGCGGCGTCAATGCCATCGACAGCGTCACGATGGAGATCAGCAGCGAGGCCTGCGCGCCGCTGAACAGGCCGGCCGTCGCCGCCGTGGTGAAGAGCACGAAGCCGAATTCGCCGCCTTGCGGCAGGAGCATGGCGATCTGGATCGCATCATTGCGCGACGATCCGGCAATGCGGCAGATCGTGTAAATCACCAGTGCCTTGACCGCCATCAGAACCGGCACGGCCAGCGCGATCAAGAGCAGGTTGTCGGTGATCACCTGCAGTTCCATCGACAGACCGACGGCGATGAAGAAGAGCGCCAGCAGCAATCCGCGGAAGGGCTCGATATCGGCCTCCAGCTCGTGGCGATAGGAAGACTCGGCCAGCATCACGCCAGCGAGGAAGGCGCCCATGGCCATGGAAAGGCCGGCGACCTGCATGAGATAGGCAGATCCGAGCACGACGAACAAGGCTGCAGCAATCATCACCTCGCGGGCGCCGGTCCTGGCAATGATCTGGAACATCGGGGTCAGCAGATAGCGGCCAGCCAGGATCATCGCGATCACGGCCCCGACGGCGATCGCCACTTCAAGAAGCGCTGACTGCTCGGCCCCGCCGCCTTGCGCGCCGAGTATCGAGACCATGGCCAGAAGCGGCACGATGGCGAGATCCTGGAACAGCAGGATGGAGAAGGACCGCTGTCCGTAGCGACTGTTCATGTCGCCATAATCCTCCAGAAGCTGCAGGGCAAAGGCGGTCGATGACAGCGCCAGGCCGAAGCCCGCAACCAGTGCCCCGCGCCAGTCGAGCAGACCCGAAGCGATGACGATGCCCGTCAGCACAAGACCTGTCAGCACGACCTGACTGGTGCCGAGCCCGAAGATGTCGCGCCGCATGTGCCACAATCGGCTGGGTTTGAGCTCGAGCCCGATGACAAAGAGCAGCAGCACCACCCCGAGCTCGGCCACCGCGAGAATTTCGCCCGAGCCGCCGATCAGGTTCAGCACCGGGCCGATCACGACGCCGGCCGCGAGATAGCCGAGCACGGTCCCAAGTCCGAGCTTGCGGAAAATCGGTGCCGCGATGACGGCGCCGCCGAGCAGAAGCAGGGGTTGGGCAAACAGGGCTTCGGTTGCGCTGGCCAAGTCTATTCTCCTTGTTTGCCGCCGTCAGACGGACTTCTTGGGGCCCTATGCCGGGCTCGTGAATGGAAAAGCCCGAACCGCCCTTGATGCCCCTTGTAAGGCACAATAAATGGAGCGGGAAGGAAAGGCCAACCTATGCCCAATCAAATCGATTCCGCCAACCTCCTCGAACGCGCCGAACAGCTTGTCGATCTCGCCATCAAGGCGGGTGCCGACAAGGCCGATGCCGTCGTTGTCCGCTCCCGCTCCAAGGGAGTGAGCGTCCGCCTCGGCAAGGTCGAGTCGACCGAGGCCTCCGAAAGCGACGACTTTTCGCTCCGCGTCTTCATCGGCCGTCAGGTGGCAAGCGTCTCGGCCAATCCCGGCTTCGACCTGAAAGCGCTCGCCGAGCGCGCGGTCGCCATGGCCAAGGTCTCGCCCGAGGATCCCTTCGCCGGCCTCGCCGATGAAAGCGATCTGGCGCGCGAAATCGCCGATCTCCAGCTCTTCGACGAAACGGATGTCTCGAGCGACCAGCTGCGCGAGAGCGCGCTGGCCATGGAAGAGGCGGCCCGCTCGGTCAACGGCGTCAGCAATTCGCTGGGTGCCGGTGCCTCCGCCGGCATGGGCGGCCTGGTGCTCGTCACCTCCCACGGGTTTTCCGGCAGCTATGCCGGCTCGCGCTTCTCCCGCTCGGTCGGCGTCATCGCCGGCGAAGGCACCAAGATGGAGCGCGACCATGATTTTGACAGCCGTCTCTATTTTGCCGAGTTCGACAGCCCCGAAGAGATCGGCCGCCGCGCAGCCGAGCGTGCCGTCCGCCGCTTGAACCCGCGTCAGGTGCCGACCGCCTCGAACCTCACCGTCGTCTTTGATCCCCGCGTCGCCCGTGGCTTCGTCGGCACGATCGCCGGCGCCATCAACGGTGCTTCGGTTGCCCGCAAGACCTCCTTCCTGCGCGACAAGATGGGCCAGCAGGTGCTGAAGGCTGGCCTTAACATCACCGACGATCCGCTGAAGGTGCGCGGCTCCTCGTCTCGCCCCTTCGATGGCGAAGGTGTTGCGGGCAAGGCGCTGACCATGATCGAGGACGGGGTGCTGAAGCACTGGTTCCTCTCCTCGTCTGCCGCCCGCGAACTGGGGCTCAAGACCAATGGTCGCGGCGTGCGCGGCGGCACCTCCGTCTCGCCATCTTCCACCAACCTCACGCTGGAGCCCGGCGACATCTCCCCGGAAGAGCTGATCCGCAGCGTCGGCACGGGCCTTTACGTCACTGACATGATCGGCAGTGGCGTCGACATGATCACCGGCGACTATAGTCGCGGGGCGAGTGGCTACTGGATCGAGAACGGTGAACTCACCTATCCGGTCTCCGAGATCACGCTGGCCTCGAACCTCAAGGACATGTTCATGCGGATCACGGTCGCCAATGACATCGACCGCAAGTTCGGTGTGGCCGCTCCCACGCTCGCCATCGAGGGCATGACCCTTGCCGGGCTCTGATCGAAAGCCGGAAAGCACGCCCCGTTTCGACTGGCAGGCGGATCTCGCTTTGATCACCGAAGCCGCCCGCGAGGCGGGCAAGGTGGCGATGGCCCATTTCGGCCAGTCGCCGGAAGTCTGGTGGAAGAACGAGGGCCGCTCTCCGGTCAGCGCCGCCGATTATGCCGCCAACCGCATTCTGGAGGAAATCCTCCGCCATGCCCGGCCGAATTACGGCTGGCTGTCGGAAGAGACCGACGATGATCCGGCGCGCCTCTCCTGCGAAACCCTCTTCGTCATCGACCCGATCGACGGCACTCGAGCCTTCCTGGCCGGCAAGGACACCTGGTGTGTGTCGGTCGCCGTTGTCCACAAGGGAAAGCCGGTCGCCGGCATTCTCGTCGCGCCCTCCCTCGGTGAAGAGTTCACTGCAACGTCCGACGGTCCCGCACGACGCAACGGCCAGGACATCACCGTATCCACGGCCGGCATCGAGGGCAGCCTGAAGGTCGCCTCCGCCCAGGACATGGTGGCCAGTTTCAGCCCGGTGCTCAGACCCCGTATCGAACGCGTCGAGCATATCCCGTCGCTCGCCTATCGTCTGGCTCTGGTCGCGGATGGCCGTATCGATGCGACGCTGGTCAAGAAGAGCTCACACGATTGGGACCTGGCCGCCGCCGATCTGATCCTGACGCGGGCCGGCGGGTCGATCACCGATCTCGACGGGCACCCGCTTGTCTACAACAGGGAAGACGTTACCCATCCGGTGTTGTGCGCGGCATCGGCTGACCTTCTTCCGGCATTGCTCAAGAACATCACCCGAGTTCCCCGGAGTTGACCTTTCAAGGGAAATCGCGCAGATGAATTGCAACAGACCAAGAATGTGAAAAAGGCCGCAATCATGACGGAAACCAACGAAAACAAGCAGCTTCTCCATCTGGTTTTTGGCGGTGAATTGTCGAACCTCGAAGAAGTACAGTTCCGTGATCTCGACGCTCTCGACATCGTCGGCATCTTCCCGGATTACGCCAGCGCACTCGTCGCATGGAAGGCAAAGGCCCAGGCAACCGTCGACAACGCCCATATGCGCTACTTCATCGTGCATATGCATCGGCTGCTGAACCCCTCCGACAAGTGAGGCTCAGGCGGCGGCTTGTTGACCGCCGCCGTATCCGGCCCGGAAGGGTCACGTTTTCAACTCAGTCTTCTTGCATCTCTCTTGTTGCGTAGCGACGCCTCCTGAACGGGAAACATGGCATTGTCGATGAAGATGAGCAGGTCTGAACCATGGCACTGAGCGACGGTCTCGCATCCTTCGCGTTGACGTCCTATGGCTGGCTGGGTCTCGCCATCTACCCGCTGTCGCGGCCGATGCTCGCCTATCGTGCGGCCAAGGGTAAGGAAGACCGCGCCCGCCGCAACGAACGCTTCGGCCATGCGAGCCTTGCCAGACCTGCCGGTCCCCTCGTCTGGATCCATGCGGCAAGCGTTGGCGAAACCACCGCCGTCGTCGCCCTGATGCGCGAACTGCGCCGCCGCGACATCCATGTGCTTTTGACGACGGGCACCGTCACCTCCGCCGAAGTCGCCAGGAACCGCCTTGGCGATATGGTGATGCACCAGTATGTGCCGCTTGATCTCTTGCCCTCCGTCCGCCGCTTCCTCGATTACTGGCAGCCGGACGTTGCGATCGGCGTCGAATCCGAGATCTGGCCGACCACGCTGGCCGAGTTGCATCGCCGCCATATTCCGCAGATCCTCGTCAATGCCCGCATGTCCGACCGCTCCTTCGATCGCTGGAAGCGCCACCCCTCGATCGCCGAGACCCTGTTCGGCAAGCTGGCGCTGGTCATTGCCCAGTCCGATCTCGATGCCGAGCGCTTCCGCGATCTCGGCGCCTGGCCGGTCAGCGTCTCCGGCAATATCAAGGTCGACAGCGATGCGCCGCCTTGCGACGAGCAGGTGCTGGAGCGCTATCGCCAGCAGATCGGCAGCCGCAAGACCTGGGCCGCCATCTCCACCTTCGACGGTGAAGAAAAGATCGCCTCCATGGTCCATCGTGCCTTGAAGGCCCATACCGGCATGCTGACCGTGCTCGTGCCGCGCCATCCCGAGCGCAGCGACGAGATCGAGGCCATGCTGGTCGAAAAAGGCCTCGTCGTCGCCCGTCGCACCCGCGGGGATGTCATCACGCCCGAGACCGATGTCTTCCTCGGCGATACGATCGGCGAAATGGGTCTGTATCTCCGCCTGACCGAAGTCGCCTTTGTCGGCCGTTCGCTCTCTGCCGATGGCGGCCAGAACCCGCTGGAGCCGGCGATGCTCGGCTGCGCGGTCCTTTCGGGCCCGCAGGTCAGCAATTTCCGCGAAAGCTACCAGCGCCTCGTGCGCAAGGGTTCGGCCCGCATCGTCCGCGATGCCGAGATGCTCGCCAAGGCCGTGCACTTTCTGCTCAACAACGAAGTCGCCCGCTCGAAGATGATCGATGCCGGTCTCGAAAGCATGCAGGAGATGCGCGGCGCGCTCACCGCAACCCTCAAGGGCCTCGAGCCCTATATCAGCCCGCTCTCGGTCAAGGCCAAGCTTGAGCCGCGCGCCGCAGGCCAGAGCTGACACGCACCAGGACCACATCCATGACCGACAAGCCCCGCATCGCCGGCATCCTGTTCGACAAGGACGGGACGCTGCTCGACTTCGACGCAAGCTGGGGCCCGGTCAACCGCGAAGTCGCCCTGATGGCCGCCGATGGCGATGCGTCCCTCGCGGACCGTCTGCTGACCGCCTGCGGCATGGATCCGGTAAGCGGCGCGATTGTCCCCGACAGCCTGTTTGCCGCCGGAAACACGATCGAGATCGCCGAAGGCATGATCGAGGCTGGCTCGCCCTTCGGTCTCGAAACCCTGGTTCCGAAGATCGACGACTGCTTTGCAAGGGCCGCCGAGTTCTCCGTCCCCGTGACCGAACTCGAACCGCTCTTTGCCCGCCTGCATGGCAAGGGCCTGCGCCTTGGCATCGCCTCCAGCGACAATGAGCGCTCGATCCGGGTGGCCGCCGAACGCTTCGGCATCCTGCCCTATATCGATTTCGTCGCGGGCTATGACAGCGGTCATGGCAAGAAGCCAGAGGCCGGCATGGTACTTGGCTTCTGTGCTGCGACCGGCCTTTCCCCGCTAGAGGTCGCCGTCGTCGGGGACAACAACCACGATCTCCACATGGGTCGCAATGCCGGCGCCGGGCTGAAGGTCGGCGTGCTCTCGGGCACCGGCTCGCGCGAAACTCTGACCCTGCATTCCGACATGGTTCTGGCTGATATCACCGAGCTCGAAGCCGTCCTCGCCTGACGTGATCAGTGCCATTTTGGAACGCTCCAGCTTGACCATTATGCGTTGCAATGGTTCTTGTTGCGCCCAAGGGAAGGACGCCACAGGGGCGTCGCGGTCACGACAGGGACGAGAATGGTATCCGAGGCACCGCCTTTCTGGTGGACCAAGACCGGCTGGCAGGCGATCTGCCTTTATCCGCTTTCCTTCGTCTATGGCCGCATCTCCGGCGCCATCATGCGTCACCGTCGCAGGCATGCTCTGCCGGTTCCTGTCATATGCGTCGGCAATTTCACCGTCGGCGGTGCCGGCAAGACCCCGACCGCAATTGCCATTGCCCGCGCCGCCAAGGCCAAGGGCCTGAAGCCGGGTTTCCTCAGCCGTGGCTATGGCGGCTCGCTCGATGTGACCACCGTCGTTGACAGTCATCACCATCGATCGACCGCCGTTGGAGACGAACCCCTGCTGCTGGCCCGCGAGGCGCTGACTGTCATTTCCCGCCGCCGGATCGCCGGCGCCGAAAAGCTGGTCGCCGAAGGCGCCGATCTCATCATCATGGATGACGGTTTCCAGAGCGCCCGGCTCACCGTCGATTATGCGCTCATCGTCATCGACAGCCTGCGCGGCATCGGCAATGGCTGGGTCGTTCCGTCAGGCCCCGTGCGCGCGCCGATCGGCATCCAGATGCGCCATCTCGATGCCATCCTGAAGGTCGGGCGAGGGGACGCCGCCGATCAGTTCGTCCGGCAGGCATCGCGGAGCGGAAAGCCGGTCCTCGTGGCCAATGTCACGCCGCGCGCGGCCGAGGATCTCCGCGGCCGCTCGGTCTTGGCCTATGCCGGGATTGCCGATCCCAACAAGTTCTACCGCACGCTGGAAGAGCTCGGCGCCGTCATCGCCGACCGCCAGGATTTTCCCGACCACCACCACCTCGCCGACGACGAGATCGCGGACCTGCTGGCCCGTGCCGAAAAGCAGGGTCTGCAACTCGTCACCACCGCCAAGGACAGTGTGCGCCTGACAGGTGGTCACGGGCGTTCGGAAGAGCTTCGGGAGAAATCGCGCGTGGTGGATGTCGACATGCTGTTCGACGATCCGAAGGCGCCGGGCCTGATCATCGACCAGGCGATCGAGGCATGCCGCCGCAGGCGTCTGGCAAGGAAGGCGTAAAGCTCAGCGGCGCTGGTTGGGCAGGGCGCCCGCGCGCTTTTCGGCTTCCAGCGAGGCTGCCGCATCGACATAGGCTTCCTGCCGCGCCACGCTCCAGTATTTCAGCTCGTCGACCATGACCGGGCGACCGGTGATCGCGCAGGTGACGAAGGTTCCGGGCGTCAGGATCTGGAAATCGGCATCGAGATAGCGGATCTTGGCTTCGCGGTTTCCGCCGCCTTCGAAACGGTTCATCACTCTTCTCCTGCGCCGCGTGTCACGGAACTGCAATACAGCGCCCTCCCGGCGAATGAAAGATGCTCCACCCCAAAACCCCGTCGAATGCCGCTCAGCTCCGTCCGAACAGACGTTCGATGTCGGAGAGCTTCAGCTCCACATAGGTCGGCCGCCCGTGGTTGCACTGGCCAGACCCCGGCGTCTGCTCCATCTGGCGCAGAAGCGCATTCATCTCCTCGACCCTGAGGCGCCGTCCGGAGCGCACCGAGCCGTGACAGGCCATGGTCGCCGCGACATGCTCAAGCTTCGCCGACAGCCGATCGGCCGTATCCCATTCGGCAATCTCGTCGGCGAGGTCACGCACCAGCTGCGTCGCATCCATCTCGCCGAGCATGGCCGGCGTCTCGCGCACCGCAATCGCGCCCGGACCGAAGCGTTCGATGGCAAGCCCCAGCTGCTCCAGGCTTTCCGCATGGGTCATCAGCCGGTCGCAGTCTTCTTCCGGCAGGTCGACGATCTCGGGGATCAGCAGCCCTTGCGACGGGAGCCTGCGACCCGTCAGCGCCTTGCGCATCTGTTCGAAGACCAGCCGCTCATGGGCGGCATGCTGGTCGACGATGACAAGCCCGTCATCCGTCTGCGCCACGATGTAATTCGCATGCACCTGCGCCCGCGCGGCCCCCAGCGGATAGCTGGCAATCGCCTCGACGGTCGCGCCCTGCGTTTCAGGAGCGGTCACGATCGGCTCGCTCCTGGCAGTTGGCATCGACAGGCTGTCAAAGGCCGCCTGTGCAGCCTCGCCAAACCCGCGGGCCGCAGGCGCTGCAGCCCCGGCCAATCCGCCGCCGAAGCTCGGCGTGGCTCCATGAAGCGGCCGCGAAGGCGAGCTGGCCGGTGACCAGGCCTGCGCCGGCTGCGGCGAAAATCCCGGGCGAAACGCCCGCAGCATCCCGCCGGCGCCGGTTGTTGCCGCCCGGTCGCCCTCGCGCTGCAGAGATTGTCTGATGGCTCCGACGATCAGGCCACGGACCAGAGCGGGGTCCCGGAAACGCACATCCGATTTCGCCGGATGCACGTTCACATCCACCAGCGCCGGATCAAGCGTCAGCGACAACACGGCCACCGGATAGCGACCCTGCGGAATGGTCTCGGCATAGGCACCACGGATCGCCGACAGGATCTGCTTGTCCTGGACCGGCCGACCATTGACGAAAGCATATTGATGGGCCGAATTGCCCCGGTTGAAGGTCGGCACGCCGGCAAAGCCCGTCAGCCGCACGTCTTCGCGCTCGGCATCGAGCTCGATGGCATTCTCCTTGAAATCGGTACCCAGCACCTGGGCGATGCGCGCCAGATGATCGTCACCGGTGCCGGGAAATTCGAGCGTCGAGCGGTCGGTGCCGGAAAGCACGAAGCGGATGGCCGGAAAGGCAATCGCCATGCGCTTGACGATCTCGGTGATCGCGCCGGCTTCCGCTTTTTCGGTCTTCATGAATTTCAGCCGCGCCGGTGTCGCGAAGAAGAGATCGCGCACCTCGACCGTCGTGCCCGGATTGGCCGCCGCCGGCCTGACATCCCCAACCTTGCCGCCGACCACGGCGAGCTCCGCACCGCTGTCGGCGCCCGCCGGACGGCTGGTGATCGTCAGCTTCGCCACCGAGCCGATCGAGGGCAGGGCCTCGCCGCGAAAGCCGAGCGAGCGGATATCGAACAGCGTCTCGCTGAGCTTCGACGTACAATGCCGGCGGATGGCGAGCGCCAGATCCTCCGGCCCCATGCCGCAGCCATTGTCGATGACGCGCAAGAGCGTCTTGCCGCCGCCGGCCGTCGCCACCTCGATCCGGGTGGCGCCCGCGTCGATCGCATTCTCGATCAATTCCTTCGCCGCACTGGCCGGTCGCTCGATGACCTCGCCGGCGGCGATCTGGTTGATCAGGGTTTCGGAAAGCTGCTTGATGATCATGATTTCATTTTCGCGGATTCGCGCCTTCGACGAAAGACGAAATCGTCCGTGTGTGCGGCGAATGCGATCATTAAGCGGGCCTTAACGGAATGTCTCTAATATGAACAATGACTTGCAATGTCTCCGGAAGCAGGTCCGCTGGCAGCGGAATGAGGGTACGGCCGATGTGTCCCTCGTGTGGGTTCCCGCCGGTAGCGCAACACGGCATGTCTCAGTCATGGCATCAGCCCCACAAAAGTCTTGTCGTGTTCCGCGGCAAGGTTCCAAGAGGCAGCAGTGTGAGCGAGTTTCCACCGGCCCCCGGCCAGGACAAGAGACGGCAGGGGCACGACAATCCGTCGGCCGAAGCCACGCTCGATGCTGCCCTGCTGGATGCGGTGTCCGAGGCCTTCTCTTCCGCCTTCATCGTCTATGACCGCAACGATCATCTGATCTTTGCCAGCCGCAGCGCCCGCCAGTTCCTGCCGCTGCCGGCCTCCTACTTTGCGCCCGGAACGCGTTTGAGAGATATCCTCGGCGCAGCCTACGACCTCGGCCTGCGTCATGCCGCGAGCGGCCAGTCGGACGCAACGCTCAGCCGCGAGGAATGGCTGACCCGCCAGATCGCCGCCCACTGGAAGGAGCGCTCGGAGATCCAGGCCTGCGATACCGGCAAGCGCTGGACCCGGTTTTCCAAGCGGCGTCTGTCTTCCGGCTATGGCTTCTGCGTGATGAGCGACATCACGGAGCAGAAGCGGCGTGAAGAGCAATGGCGTGCCGATATCGAACGCGTCCAACTCACCGAGGAAATCCTCGACAATCTGGCCCATCCGGTCTTCGTCCAGGATCGCAACCTACAACTCGTGGCCGTCAACAAGATCTTCTGCTCGGCCATCTCCGTTGGCGCCGACCACGCGCTGGGCGGCACGATCGCCCCTCTGTTCGAGGCGGAGATTGCCGGTCGTCTGACGACGGTGTCGAGGCAGGTGCTTGAAACCGGTATCACATCCTCCCTCACATTGCCGATGCGCCTCTACGGAGATCCCCCAAGGCCGATCCTCGTTCATGTCCAGCGGGTCGGAACGCCCGGCCGCTATCTGATCGTGGCGAGTTTCGGCGAAGTCGGGGCGGCCCTTGATCTTGCATCTGCCAAGGGTGAAGAGGCCGATGCTCTCCAAAATGACATTGCGGGATATACCGGCATTGATGGACGGTTGCGCGGCCGCAAGGCGCTGCTTGTCACCGGGGACCGGGACTTTGAGGCGAGAGCACTCGAAATGCTGCAACTCCTTGGTCTCGACAGCTGCTGTGTCCGCGACGAACAGGAGCTCGATGCCTTCCTGTCAGTGGCACGATCCGTCGGCGTTGCCATCGACCTTGCGATTGTCGATGTCGATCTGGATATGCAATGCCTGGAACTGCTCCAGGCCGTCGACGTGGATTACCTGACGCTCGCGGTCCATGAAATCGAAACGGGTCTCGCATTCGCCGTTCTTGAACGCTTGACCGCCTTGCAGCCGCCCCCGTCGGCGGCAGATGACTGGGAAATCTCCACGGAAGAGACGCCCCCATCAGCTGAAACCGTAATGCCGGGCAGCCATGAGCGCGCCTCGCTCAGACCGTCGGAGATCGCTCCGCCGTCGCCCCCGTCGCCGTCCCTGGTGCTCGTCGCTGAAGACAACGAGATCAACCAGATCGTATTCTCGCAGATCCTCGAAGGTCTGGGCTATGCCTATCATATCTGCACCGATGGCGAAGCGGCCGTGCGTCTTCAGGCGGAACTGAAGCCCGCCATTGTGCTGATGGACGTGACCCTGCCTGTCCTGAACGGCTTCGAAGCCGCCCGTCAGATCCGCCGGACGCCTGAGGACGCCCGCATGCCGACGCCGATCATCGGCGTTCTTGCCCAGGCCTTCGACAGGGATCGCGAAGCCTGCTTCGCTTCCGGTATGAACGATGTCATTCTCAAGCCCCTCAGCCCCGACGTGGTTGATCAGGCCATCCGGCGCCTGGTTCCGGATATCACCCGGCTGGCATCGACGGCGTGACCCCCCCGATTTCGGGGTGGCTGGGACTAAAGCATTATATGCATCGATATGATAATTTTAATGTTTTAGACCCATTCTGGCACGCGTGAAGGAACCGTACCAGGAAGAATAAATGGGTCCCGCCGGACTAGGCCCTGAGCGGCAACACCAGAGCGACCAGAAGACGACAGGCTACACCGATAGACTGACCGGCCTCGGCAACCGACTGAGGCTGTGCGACAAGGTGCGCCAGCTTGCGGCCGATCGCGCATCCGATCCCGCCCCTTTCACCGTTGGCATCGTCAATCTCGACGGCTTCAAGCCGATCAACGACCTTTTCGGCCAGGCCTCCGGCGATGAGATCCTGTGTCAGGTCGCCCACCGTTTGAAAGCCTGCGTGCCCGATGGCGCGATCGTGACCCGCCACGATGGAGACGAATTCGCGATCGTCCTGCCGCTGGTCTTCGAGCGTCTTGGCGCCGAACGCGCCGGTCAGTTGATCAAGGATGTGTTGTCTGCACCCTACGATCTCGGTGATCGCAACGTGCGCCTTTCCGCCTCCCTCGGTTTTGCCGTCTATCCCTTTGCCGGCGAGGATTTCGAAGAGCTGATGAAGAGTGCCGAGACGGCGCTCTACCGCTCCAAGCGCCGAGGCCGCGGCCAGATCACAGTCTACTCCCGCGAGATCGCCCAGGAGATGAAGCAGGCGACGCAGCTCGAACAGGCGCTGCGCAATGCCATCATCAACGACACGGTGGACGTCCACTTCCAGCCGATCGTGCGTCTGCGCGACAACCGCGTCGTCGGCTTCGAGGCGCTCGCCCGCTGGATCGATCCCGATCTCGGTTTCGTCTCGCCGGCCGTCTTCGTGCCGCTCGCCGAAGAGCGCGGCTTCATCGATACGCTCTCGGAGACGCTGCTGCGCAAGGCGGCAGAGGCGACACTGGCCTGGCCACGCGATCTCTTCCTCTCGTTCAACCTCTCCTCGGTCCAGCTCATGGACCTCAGAACCTCGTTCAATACGCTGTCGATCCTCAACAGCGTCGGCTTCGATCCGCGCCGCCTGGAACTCGAAATCACCGAGACGGCCGTCATGTCTTCCGCCGACACCGCGCGGCGGATCATCAAGGAATTGAAGGACGCCGGTATCCGCATCTCGCTCGACGACTTTGGCACCGGCCAGTCGAGCCTCGGGCGCCTGCGCGAATTCACCTTCGACAAAGTCAAGATCGACCGCGCCTTCGTCTCGGCGATCACGACGGATCGAACCTCCGAGCACATCATCAAGGCGATCGTCAGCATGTGCGAGGGCCTTGATCTCGAAGTCGTGGCCGAAGGCATCGAGACGGAGGCCGAAGCCCAGAAGCTGCGCGAACTCGGTTGCGGCATGGGGCAGGGCTATTACTTTGGCAAACCGGTCGATGCGGCCGCCACCTTGCGCTACCTGGCCGAGAACCATCACGACTTCGCGCTTGTCGATCGCGCCTCCGCCTGACCCTCTTGTTACTTAGGTCTGCCTTAGCAACCAGTCGCGCACCCGCGTGGCCGCTGCGCTGAGCTCGCGCGACCGGGGCCAGACGATATGGAAGGCCTGACCCGTGCGCAGCGCATGTCCGCCCACTTCTACCAGCTGCCCCTGCTCAACCAGCCGCTCGACCAAATGCCGCCAGCCGAGCGAAATGCCCTGGCCGGCCAGCACCGCCTGGATCACCAGAACATAATCATTGATCGCCAGTCGCCGCCCCGTTGGCCGGTAGTCGATGCCGGCCGAGGCAAACCATTCCGGCCAGCTGCAGGCCTGGCGCACCGGTTCTTCCAGCCAGATCAGCCGGTGCCGGGCGATTGCCTCTGGACTATCAGGCAAGCCGTTCGCCTCGACGAAGGCGGGGCTCGCGACGGCCGTCACGATCTCCGGCGCCAGTTCAGCCGAATGGTAATGCGGCCAGTCCTGCGGATTACCACCGCGCACCCCGAGCGGAATGTCTTCCTCATCGAGATCGAGATCCCGCACGCTGGTCTGGATCCGGAGGTCGATATCTGGAAGATCGTCCCTGAGGGCGGAAAGTCGCGGCAGCATCCACATTGAAGCAAAAGCAGTCGAGGCCGCGAGCGTCACATTCACCTCGCGCCCCTTCATTCGGATTTCTTCCGCCGCCCGGCCAATGCGAGACAGCCCGGCTGAGACATCGGCATGAAACCGCTCGCCAACCTCCGTCAGTTTTGCTGCCCGGTGCTGCCGCTCGAAGAGCTGCGTGCCGAGCTGTTGTTCGAGCCCACGGATGGCATAGGAGACGGCGACCTGCGACATGCCGAGCTCTTCGGCTGCCCGAGTGAAGTTCTCGTGTCGACCCGCGGCTTCGAAGATCACCAGCGCATTGGCCGAGGGGATGAGGCTGCGAAATGTAGTCATAAGCTGAGCTTATTGCATCTCCAGCAATTTTCCAGCGTCACAGGCGCTTTGGCCTGGATTAGCCTTTGAGAAAACGAGGGGAAGCGTCATGGATCAGGCACTTGCGGAAAACCCGGGCACGCGCAGGCAGCGATCGGCTCGGCGAGGGGGAGCCTTGGTCTCGCCTCTGGTGGTGCCTTATATCAGGCGCAACATCCCGACCTACGACATCCTGTCGGAGGAAAATCTCGAACGCATCGAAGCGGTGGCCGATCGCATCCTCGCCGAAATCGGCATCGAGTTTCGCGACGACCCGGCAGCGCTGGAGCTCTGGCGCAAGGCGGGCGCCGAGATGGATGGTCTTCGCGTGCGGTTCCCCAAGGGAATGCTGCGCGAGATCCTTGCCTCGGCCTCGGCAGTCTTTACCCAGCACGCCCGCAATCCGGCCAACAATGTCGAAATCGGCGGCAACGCCGTCGTCTTCTCGCCGGCCTATGGCTCGCCCTTCGTCATGGACCTCGATAAGGGCCGCCGCTATGGCACGATCGAGGATTTCCGCAACCTGATAAAGCTTGCCCAGTCCTCGCCCTGGCTGCATCATTCCGGCGGCACGATCTGCGAGCCGGTCGACGTGCCCGTCAACAAGCGCCACCTCGACATGGTCTACAGCCACATGAAATATTCCGACCGCCCGTTCATGGGCTCGGTGACGGCAGAGGACCGCGCCGAAGAATCGATCGAGATGGCCCGCATCCTGTTCGGAGCCAATTTCGTCGACCGGAACTGCGTCATCCTCGGCAATGTCAACGTCAACTCGCCGCTCGTCTGGGACGGCACGATGACAAAGGCTCTGCGCGCCTATGCTCGCGCCAACCAGGCAGCCGTCATCGTGCCCTTCATCCTCGGCGGCGCCATGGGCCCGGTCACCAATGCCGGGGCAATCGCCCAGTCGCTGGCCGAAACCATGGCCGGCTGTGCCCTGACCCAGCTGGAACGCAAGGGCGCGCCGGTCATCTTCGGCAACTTCCTCTCCTCAATGTCTCTGCGCTCGGGGTCGCCGACCTTCGGCACGCCGGAACCTGCGATCGGCTCCATGGTCATCGGCCAGCTCGCCCGGCGGCTAAAACTTCCGCTCCGCTGTGCCGGCAACTTTTCCAATTCCAAACTGCCCGATGCCCAGGCCATGCAGGAGGGCGTCATGTCGATGCTATCAGCCGTGCATTGCGGTGCGAATTTCATCCTGCATTCGGCCGGTTTCGTCGACGGGCTGCTCGCCATGTCCTACGAGAAATTCGTCATGGACACCGACTTCTGCGGCGCCCTGCATTCTTACCTCGCCGGCGTCGTCGTCGATGACAACACGCTCGCCATGGATGCCTTCGAAGAGGTCGGCCCCGGCAGCCATTTCTTGGGCTCGGCCCATACGATGCGCAACTACCAGACCGCCTTCTGGGATTCGGCCCTATCGGATAACGAACCCTTCGAAAAATGGTCGGAAGCCGGCTCCACCGATATGGCAACACGTGCCAACGCCCGCTGGAAAAAGACGCTCGCCGAATACGAAGCGCCGCCTTTGGACGTCGCCATCGACGAGGCGCTTCTGGATTATGTCGAGAGAACGAAACGCGCCAAGCCGGACGCCTGGTACTGAAAGATAAGAAGCCGATGAAATACCCCCCTCTGTCACTCCGTGACATCTCCCCCTCAAGGGGGGAGATTGGTCGATCCGCTGCCCTGCGGTTCCACTGTCCGCCCGGACTGAAATCAACGGATTGGGAGGGCAGCGACAATCCGATCTCCCCCCTTGAGGGGGAGATGCCCGGCAGGGCAGAGGGGGGTATGCCCCATGCTTGATCGCAGCAAGGATCCCCTTCTCCAGCCTTTCCAGTTGAAGCACCTGACGCTGAAGAACCGCATCATGTCGACTGCGCATGAGCCGGCCTACTCGGAAGCGGGCATGCCGACCGAGCGCTACCGGCTCTACCACGTCGAAAAGGCGAAAGGCGGCATCGCGCTTACCATGACGGCAGGCTCCGCCAGTGTCAGCCGCGACAGCCCGCCCGCCTTTGGCAACCTCTTGGCCTGGAAGGACGAGATCGTCCCGCATCTGAAGCGCCTCACCGACGACTGTCACGAGCATGGCTGCGCCGTGATGATCCAGCTCACCCATCTCGGCCGACGCACCAACTGGAACAAGGGCGACTGGCTACCGGTACTCGCGCCTTCCCCGATCCGCGAGCCGGCCCACCGGCATTTCCCGAAGGAGATCGAGGACTGGGACATCGAGCGCATCGTCGAGGACTATGCGACCGCCGCCGCCCGCATGCAGGAGGCCGGCCTCGATGGCATCGAGTTCGAGGCCTACGGCCACCTGATGGACAGCTTCTGGTCACCTGCCACCAACAGGCGCGAGGATGAATTCGGCGGCTCGCTCGACAACCGCATGCGCTTTTCCAACCTGGTGATATCAGCCGTTAGAAAGGCCGTCGGCCCGGATTTCATCGTCGGCATTCGCATGGTCGCCGACGAGGACTGGGACAAGGGTCTGAGCCGCGACGAAGGCGTCGAGATCGCCAAGCGTTTCGCCGGCGGCGGCAAGATCGACTTCCTGAACATTATCAGGGGCCATATCGAGCACGACGCGGCACTGAACAACGTCATCCCCATCCAGGGCATGGCCGCCTCGCCGCATCTGGATTTCGCCGGTGACGTGCGCGCGGCGACCAAGTTCCCGGTCTTCCATGCCGCCCGCATCGCCGATGTCGCGACCGCCCGCCATGCGATCGCCGAAGGCAAGCTCGATATGGTCGGCATGACCCGCGCCCATATCGCCGATCCGTATATTGTCAGAAAAATCATCGAAGGCCGTGAACATCAGATCCGCCCTTGCGTCGGCGCCACCTATTGTCTCGACCGCATCTATGAAGGCGGCGAGGCGCTCTGCATCCACAATGCCGCGACCAGCCGCGAAGCCCTGATCCCGCATGACCTGCCCAAGGCAGCGAAACTCCGCAAGGCCGTCGTCGTCGGGGCGGGGCCGGCGGGCCTCGAAGCTGCACGCGTGCTCGCCGAACGCGGCCACCATGTCGAGGTCCTGGAGGCATCGAGCCGGGCCGGTGGCCAGGTGAACCTCTTGACCCGCAATCCGCGCCGCAAGGAAATGGTCGGCATCGTCGATTGGCGTCTGGCGGAACTCGATCGTCTGGGCGTTGCCATCCATTACGACACCTATGCCGGTGCCGAGGACGTACTCGCTTTCCAACCCGATCTGGTGGTCATCGCCACGGGTGGCATCGCGCAGTCACCGGAGCTGGAGGCAGGCGAGGAACTCGTCACGTCAAGCTGGGATATCCTCGCGGGTAGCATCAAGCCCGAAGGCCCCGTTCTGCTTTTCGACGACAATGGTGGCCATCCCGGCATGAGTGCTGCGGAAGTGATCGCCAATGCCGGGGTCGAGTTGGAAGTCGTCTCGCCGGAGCGCTTCTTCGCACCCGAAATGGGCGGCATGAACCATGTGCCCTATGCGAAGGTGTTTGCGGAAAAGAATGTGAAGGTGACGATCAACACCCGGCTCGTCGCCGTGCGTCGCGAGGGCAATGGCCTCGTTGCGACCCTCGGTTCGGACTTTGCCGAGACGAGAACCGAGCGCCGTGTCGCCCAGGTGGTCGTGGAACATGGCACCCTGGCCAACGCTGATCTGTACCTGGAGCTGAAACCTCTTTCACGCAATCGCGGCGCAGTCGACTATCCCGCCCTGATCGCCCGGCGGGATCCGCTTCCGGTGAGGAACGCGGAGGCAGCCTTCGATCTGCTTCGCATCGGCGACGCCATCGAAAGCCGCAATATCCATGCGGCGATCTATGACGCCCTGCGCTTCTGCAGCCTTTTGTGACGACAAAAGAATAGGCGGCGCCGAAGCGCCGCCCGTCAGGACCGTGAGCACGTGGCTCGTTCCGGGATCAGTTGTCATCCGTCGACGAGGTTGTGGTGCCGTCGGTCGCGTTATTGGCCTGGTCTTCCAGCGTGCGGAATTCCGGGGCATTGCGCAGGCTCTCGGCCGTCTCGGTCGTCGTCAGGCGAACTTCGGCGTCTGCAACACGCTCCATCTGGGTCTCGCCGCTATTCGTGGCCGTGGTATCTGTTGCGGCCGTGGTGTCGGTCGTGCCCATAGCACCTGTGCCGTTGGTGCCGGTGGCAGCCGTGCCGTCCGTGGTGGCAGCGCCTTCAGTGCCGGTCATCGACATGTCATCGTCCATGACGCGGGTGATGGTGATGTTCTCGAAGGGAACAGCGACATTCTTTTCGCCGATCCCGAGGAAGCCGCCCACACCGACAACAGCTGCGACGATGCCGCCGTCTTCTTCGACGAGGAGATCATTGATGTCACCGATCGACTGATTGTCGGCGGTGTAGATCGGCTGACCCATGAAGTCATTGACAGAGATGTGGTTCTCGGCCTGTTCCGTCAGATAGCTGGCATTGCCGGAAGCAGCGCCTGTCGTATCCTGGGCGGTCGTGCCCATGGTGCCGGTCGAGCCGGCAGCGCCGCTGTTGGCACCGGGGGTTACAGGGGGAACGCCAGTGCCGGCGTCACCGGAGCCGGTGCCTGCCGCGCCGTCGGTTGCCGCTGGCGGTGTGGTCGTCGCACCGGGAGCTGCGTCCTGAGCGATAGCAAACGGTGCCATGGCGGTGGAGCCGAGCAGCATGGCTGCAGCGAGGGTCTTGAGAGACGTGTTCATGATGGACCTACCTTTCCTCTGAGATGGTCTGCGACTGACGCTTCCCGCTCGGCATGGGGCGGGGGCGTCGGTTCAGGAGGAAAATGTCCGTCGGGGCCGATCGTTCCGCCCCTTAGTCTTTGAATATTTTGATGGATCTATCGGAACAAAATGCTGGCAACGTGGTTTGCGGGGCCGGCTTTGGCCCCGCATTCCCCGTGGTTTATGCCAAGTCTCGATTTTAGAGCTTGAACCGCGGTTCGGGCTTACCCTTGACTGAGACGCCGAGATCGAAGGTCACGCCAGCAAGCTTGTCTTCGGCTCGCTCCGCATCACTGAGCCCCTCCCAGCAGGAGGTTACAGCGAGCCGATCAAAACGGCTGCCATAAAAAGCGGGGCAGGTGGGGCGGCGCATCGGGGCGGCGTAGCGGGCAATCTGGCTTCCGTCCGGTGCGTAGCGATCCACAGCCCCGCCGTCCCAGTTTGCGTTCCAGATAGTGCCATCGAGATCGACCACCGATCCGTCAATCACCCCCTGACGGCGAGATTGGTCGATGAACACGGTCGGTGCGGATGTGGGAAGGCCGGTCGCTGGATCGAGCTCGACCCGCATCATGTGGTTGACCTTCGAATCATTGAAGTAGCCCACGCTGCCATCCGGCGAGAAGCAGATCCCGTTTGGGATGCTGACGGCATTGAACAGCTTGGTCACCACGGTGCCGGCCACATGATAAATGGCACCAGCGCCGGTTTCGGCCGTCCGGCTCATCGTGCCGATCCACAGCGCCCCGCTTGGATGGACGCGGCCGTCGTTGGAGCGGTTCTGTGGCTTGTCCTCGATCGTGGCATAGGCCGACAGGGTGCCTGTCATCCCGTCCCGCAGGAAGAGACCCTGATCGGAGGCAATGAGCTGCCGCTTCTCATCGACAACAGCCAGAACGCTGCCAAGGAAGGGAAGGGGATGTTTGGAAAGTTCGCCGGTCGCCACATCAAGGGCGCACAGCGTCTTTCCGAGAATGTCGAACCAGTAGAGCAGGCCTGTCGCGGCATCATAGGTGGGGCCTTCACCCAATTCCATCAGGTCTTCGATGAGTGGCTTGCCATTGAAGCTTTGTGTCGCGATCACGCGCGTCCTCCTTGTCGTTGTCTGTTTATCTCTGCTCTGCGACTAAGGTCGAAGACAGAGGTTTACGGTAAAATTTTTGGGGTATCTGGACCCTGGAGCGTTTACAAGTCTATGCTTCAGCAACTTAAGGGTCCAGATTCGCTGTTGATATCGCCTTTGGGTGTCCCTTCTCTCATTCATTCTTCCGAATGATATCGCAAGCAGGATCCGGCGATGATGGGGACTAGGCTCGCGTTTAGGGCAGGCACGAAGTTCTCGATCCATGACCATTGGCAGGTGATATAGCAGTTGACGTACACGTCTTGGACAATCTTCCTGAGCCTCGTGACCGGTGATCCGGAATGGACGGGTGTGTGATGACGAACCAGGATTTACAAGCTGGCGCCCGCGTTGACGGGTTCGTCGCCGACATCAAGGGCTTCAAGACCCAGTTCGACGTCTTCCGCTTCATGAAACGGGTCACGGAGCAATATGGTGCCCGTGCCTTCATGGTGCTGAATATGCCCGGCGCGACCGCGCAAGACCTGAGCAGCAGTTCGATCATCACCAACTGGCCTTCCGATTTGATCACCGAGTTCGATCAGATCTCCCTGCTCTCCGGAAGTCCTGTGCTGGCGCATCTGCGCCGCTCTTCCATTCCGATCGGTTTCGACATCGACCAGATTGCGACGCAGCGCGATCCGGAGACCGGCGAGATCTCCAAGGCACTCTTCCACCGGTTCCGGATGAATCGTGGCGCCTATTTCCCGGTTCACGACGCGACCGGCGCCCGTGGTGCTGTCTCTTTCATCGGCGATCGTGATCCCTTCGATACGCTCGAGATGATGCAGCTCTCCTATATCGCAGCCCATGTGTTCAACCGTCTTGCCGAGATCCGCGAGATGGACAGCCGCAGCAGCGACATGCTGACAGAACGGGAGCTTGACTGCCTCAACTGGACGGCTGCTGGTAAGACCAGCGTCGAGATCGCCGAGATCCTCACCCTCTCGGAACATACGATCAACCACTATTTGAACCGCGCCACCAAGAAGCTGGATGCCGTCAACCGGACCCAGGCGGTCGCTAAGGCGCTGCGCCTCGGATTGATCAAGTAAAGGTAAACGCTGGTGCATTTTTGTGCGCTACGTTCTGGTCCGGCCTGTTTTATCGGCACGCGTGTTGAAATCCGGCGCAGCTATGGCGTTGGCGATCATCAATTGCGGCCATTTTCAGTTTGGCACGCTTTCTGCATTGATATGGACAGTCCAGAGGGGACGTTGCACGACACCCGTCAACGGGTGCAGCCTGACAAGCCGCCGCGGGGGGTGCTCTCCGCAGGCGGCTTGTCTGTCTCTGCCGCAAAGGTCGCAGCTGAGGCCCGCATTTGCAGTTGGCGAATGCCTTCCGCTCCATTATCTGATTTCGCTGACGTGAATGACGCAGTGGAAAGAAGATCGATATGGCCGAGTTGTCGCGCGAGCGGGTGGTAGAGGCGCTGAAGGGGATCCGCGGACCGGATCTCGACGGCAACATTGTCGACCTCGGCATGGTCTCGGATGTCTTCATTTCCGATGCCAAGGTCTATTTTTCCATCAATGTGCCCGCCGAGCGCGCCCAGGAGCTGGAGCCTCTGCGCCAGGCCGCCGAGCGCACCGTCAAGGCGCTGCCGGGTGTGAAAGGGGCTGTCGTCAGCCTGACGGCCGAGCGCAAGCAGGGCTCAGCGCCGCCGCCGCCGCGTCCGCAAGCGTCCGCGCCCGCGCACAATCACGGGCACAATCACGGTCCCGCGCCCAGCGGTCCGCAGCGGTCAAAGGCCGGCGTTCCCGGCATTGAAGCGATCATTGCGGTCGCCTCCGGCAAGGGCGGCGTCGGCAAATCGACCACTGCCGTCAACCTTGCTCTGGCGATGAAAGCGAACGGCCTTCGCGTCGGGATTCTCGATGCCGATGTCTATGGTCCTTCCATGCCGCGACTGCTTGGCATCACCGGGCGCCCGCAGCAGATCGAAAATCGCATCATCGTGCCGATGGAGAACTACGGCATGAAGGTCATGTCGATGGGCTTCCTGGTCGATGAAGGGACCGCGATGATCTGGCGCGGCCCGATGGTCCAGTCGGCGCTCATGCAGATGCTGCGCGAGGTCGCCTGGGGTGATCTCGACGTGCTCGTGGTCGACATGCCGCCCGGCACCGGCGACGCGCAGCTGACCATGGCCCAGCAGGTGCCACTATCAGGTGCGGTCATCGTCTCCACGCCGCAGGATCTCGCGCTCATCGATGCTCGCAAGGGCTTAAACATGTTCAACAAGGTCGAGGTGCCCGTGCTCGGCATCGTCGAGAACATGAGCTATTTCATCGCCCCCGACACCGGCAACCGCTACGACATCTTCGGCCATGGCGGGGCGAGGGCGGAAGCTGAAAAGATCGGCGTTCCCTTCCTCGGCGAGGTGCCGCTCACCATTTCGATCCGCGAGACTTCGGATGCCGGAACGCCCGTCGTTGTCAGCGAGCCCGACGGACCGCAGGCGAAGGTCTATCGCAACATCGCCACGAAGGTCTGGGATCAGGTCAAGGCACGCTCCGGTCGAGCTGCCCCGACGATCGTCTTCGAGTGATCTTTTCCCGGCGGCGCGCGAAAGTTCAAAGGTTTTGGTCCGAACAGACCTGCGTCAGCTGCATTGCTGTGCTGCAGCAATTGCTTTGGAATTCGGATCAGGACTATGATTGGCTCTAGAGCCTCAATCGCGCGGCGTGCCATGAAGGTGTTCAGTCCTTGATACGGGCCTACAGAAAAGACGGAAGTGCCGAGGTCATCGGTATCGAGCCGGCGACGGGCGATTTCCACGAAGACATCATCTGGATCGATCTGATCAAGCCGAGCCGCGAAGAAGAACACTTCGTCGAAAGCCGGATCGGCATTCTGCTGCCGACGCCGGAAGAGCTGAAGGACATCGAGCCCTCCAGCCGTCTCTATGTCGAGAACGACGCGATCTACATGACGGCGTCGCTGATCTACAGGGCGGATTCCACCCTTCCGCTGCTCACAGATGTCGCTTTCATTCTCTATCGCGGGCGTCTGATTACGATCCGCTATGCGGAACCCAAATCCTTCGCACTGTTCAGCGCCAGCCTGCTTCGCCTCAACGGGCAGTGTGACACGGGCGCCAAGCTTCTCGGTCATCTGCTGGAGACGATTGTCGATCGGACGGCCGAAATTCTGGAGACGGTGGCCTCGCGCCTCGACTCGCTGTCGATCACCATCTTCGTCAATCGAAAGGCGGCCAAACGTCGCCCGCCGCGCTTCCTCGAAGACAAGCTCCTCGATATTGCCAGCCATCATCAGCTGGTCAGCAAGGTGCGCGACAGCCTCGTATCGCTGTCACGCCTCGTAATCTTCCTTCAGGCGCAGCCTGTCGTGCGCCGCGACGAAGACGCCGCCGAGCTCTGCACCATCGTTGCGCGCGACGTGCAGTCGCTCGGCGAGCATGCAGCCTTCGTCGGCAACAACATCACCTTCATGCTGGATGCCTCGCTCGGCCTGATCAATGTCGAGCAGAATGCGATTATCAAAATCTTCTCGATCGCCTCGGTGGTCTTCCTACCCCCCACCCTTGTCGCGTCGATCTACGGCATGAACTTTCAATTCATGCCGGAACTCGGATGGACTTTCGGATACCCCATGGCGCTCTTCGCCATGCTGCTCTCCGCCATCATCCCCTTCTTGTTTTTCCGTTGGAAAGGCTGGCTCTAAAGAGCCTGATATCCCATGCAGCAGATGGATCACCAGCCGGTGGCTGGTCCGAAGGATGCACGAAGTCTTTTTCTTCTCGCGCTCGGTTCGGTCGGCGTCGTCTATGGCGACATCGGCACCAGCCCGCTCTATGCGTTTCGCGAGGCCCTGAAGCCGATCGGCGTTGACGGGATCACCCGTGTCGAAATCATCGGCCTGATCTCGCTGATGATCTGGTCGTTGACCATCATCGTCACACTCAAATATGTCCTCTTCCTGCTGCGCGCCGACAATGACGGCGAAGGCGGCACCCTCTCGCTCCTGGCGCTCCTGTCGAAGACGGCAAACGGCCACGGACCGATCCTGATGGTTCTGGGCCTGATCGGCGCGGCTCTTTTCCTCGGCGATTCCATGATCACGCCCGCGCTTTCCGTCCTGTCTGCCGTCGAAGGCCTCAAGCTCGTCGCGCCCGACATGTCGGAATTCATCGTGCCGATCTCGCTGGCCATCCTGATCGGCCTCTTTGCCGTCCAGTCGCGCGGCACGGGCGCCATGGCCCGCTTCTTCGGCCCGATCACGGCGATCTGGTTCCTCGTCATGGCCGCCGGCGGCATCTACCACCTCTTCGACGACCTCGGCATCTTTGCGGCCTTCAATCCCTGGTACGCCGCGACCTTCCTCTGGCGTGAGGGTTTCCTCGGCATCGTCGTCCTCGGTGCCGTCTTCCTGACCGTCACCGGCGCCGAAGCGCTCTATGCCGATCTCGGCCACTTCGGCCGCAAGCCGATCCAGCTTGCCTGGTTCTTCCTGATCTTCCCGGCACTGGTCCTGAATTATCTCGGCCAGGGTGCCCTGGTGCTCAGCGATCCCTCGACGGCGTCTGATCCCTTCTATCTGCTGTTTCCGTCCTGGGCGCTGCTGCCGGTCGTCGTCCTCGCGACCTTTGCCACCATCATCGCCAGCCAGGCGGTGATCACTGGCGCCTTCTCCTTGGTGCGCCAGGCGATCCACCTGGGCTTCCTGCCGCGCATGCAGATCCTGTTCACATCGGAAACCCAGAGCGGTCAGATCTATCTGCCTTCTGTCAATACACTGCTGCTCGTCGGCGTGCTTGCGCTGGTTCTCCTCTTCGAGAGCTCCGAAGCCTTGGCCACCGCCTATGGCATCTCCGTCACCGGCGCCATGGTTGTCACCACCATCATGGCCTTCGAATTCGTCCGCAAGAAGTGGAACTGGAGCCTGCCCCTGGCCGTCTCGGTGCTCGCGCCGCTGCTGTTGCTCGAACTGGTCTTCCTCGGCGCCAATCTGCTGAAGATCCATGACGGCGGCTATATTCCCGTCCTCTTCGCGGCCGCCTTCACGATCGTTATGTGGACCTGGCGCCGGGGAACGGCGATCCTCTTCCAGAAGACCCGCCGTGACGACATTCCGCTCGAAGCCTTTATTGCCATGATCGAAAAGAAGGGCGAGCATAGCCCGGCCTGCGTTGCAGGCACCGCGATCTTCCTGACCAGCGACCCGACCCGTGCTCCGGCGGCGCTGATGCACAATCTCAAGCACAACCATGTCATCCACGAACGCAACATCATCCTGACCATCCGCACGCTGGGACGCCCCCGCATCGCCGAGGAGGACCGATTCGCCGTCGAGGAATTGTCCGAGCGCTTCTCCCGCGTCGAGATCCGCTTCGGCTTCATGGAGACGCAGAACGTCTCCAAGACGCTGGCCAGCCTGCGCCGGGGTGGCCTGAAGTTCGACATCATGTCGACCTCCTTCTATCTTGGCCGCCGCAAGCTGGTCGCCGGTCAGGGCATGGGCATGCCGCATTGGCAGGACCGGCTCTATATCGCACTCGCGGAAGCCGCAGCCGACCCCTCTGATTACTTCCGCCTGCCGGCGAACCGCGTGATCGAACTCGGCTCCCACGTCATCATCTGACCGGTACGCCTCTAGAGCCATGGACCAGGGACCGTCGGCAGCGCCGGCGGTCTTGTCGTTTGATGCTTTGCGCTCCCGATCCTGTGATCCGGCATTAACCAAGCATCAAGGTTAACGAGACATATTCCTCTAATGTAATCCTGTTTGGGTTCGAACCATCGGACCCGTGTCAGCGTGTGTTGGAGTGTGGCCTTGCGTCTCAAGTTTCGTCCTTCGAAGAAGGTCCTCTCCCGACTGGAGAACTGGACCTCACCCCTGGTCTTCGGCCTTGCTTCGTGGCTGATTTTCCCATCCGTTGCCGCCCAGGCCGATATGGCTGGCCTCCTCACCGGTCTTGACCGCGGTGCCAGCAACTGGCGCATGGTCATGACATCCACGCCAGCCGGCTCGATCCATGAGGCCAATCTCGCCTTCTCGGAAGGGGAGGCCTCGGAAGCGCTGTCCGGTGGCGCAGGGCTTATTCTGCCCGACGGTCGCCGCATTGCTTTCGATGGCGGCAAGGCCGATCCGAATTCCCTGCCGGACGAGATGCGCGTGACCCGCGACCAGAAGAAGGGCAGGGTGGTCGCCGTCGAGCCGATGCAGCCGCCACGTGCCTTCTCCGCCGGATCGATCCTGCAGCGCACGAGCTCGCTGATGGAGCCGGAACTGAAGGCGCCATCCGTTTTCGCCCGTAAGGAGGAAAAGGCAAAGCCGGTTGAACTCGCGAGCTTCTACTTCAAGCGCGAGAAGCCGGCAATCGATCCCTCGCTGCCGCCGATGATCGCCGATCTCGTGACCAATCCTGTACCGGACGTCCTGGCAACCGCCTATGCTCCGCCGGCGCCGGATTATGCCAGGGTGTCGCCCTTCGACAGCATCCTGACCGAAAAGCAGCAGGACCAGGGCCGCTTCGTTCCCGAAATCGACCCTCAGGACCATGCCTGGGCTGCGACGCCGCTGCCGGCCAGCGTCTTTTCCGACAAGGAACAGAAGTGCCTCGCCGAAGGCATCTACTTCGAGGCCCGCGGCGAATCGGTCAAGGGCCAGGCCGCCGTCGCCCAGGTCATCCTCAACCGCGTGCGCAACCCGCACTACCCCGATACGATTTGCGGCGTCGTCTACCAGAACGAAGACTGGCGCAACCGCTGCCAGTTCTCCTTTGCCTGCGATCGTATTCCCGACATCGTGACATCACCGCGTCACTGGAAGATTGCCAAGGAGATCGCCATGGCGGTCACCGCCGGAAAGATCTGGTTCAAGGATGTCGGCTCCGCAACCCATTACCACGCGACCTATGTCAGCCCCGCCTGGGGCCCGACGATGAAGCGCGTCGAGAAGATCGGCAAACACATCTTCTACCGCACCTATGGCGGCGGCTGGAGCTGATCGGGTCAGCGAAGCCGGTCGAGCCAGCCACTCAACAGCGGCACGATCAGGAATGAGCAGGCATAGGTCAGCGGAACCGTGAAAAAGATATAGATCATCGGCGTCAGATTGCCCTCCGGACCGAAGGTCAAGGCAGCATAGACGCCGATCGTCCAGCCGAGAACGATGCTGATCAGAATGCGGACAAAGAAGCGCGTCATGGGTCCCCCGTCTCGACCGTCCGGCACAAGCCTCCCATGCCTTTGGTGCTTCCGCAATCGTCCGGCCTGAGCCCCGCCCGGGCAGTCGATGACGCCAATTGCACGTCTACGTGATTATGGCAGATTCTGGCCGGCGCTTGCGGCCAATTGACCGGATTTGTCGTCCGTCATCTGCGACGATTCAGCTTCTTGGACTTAAGTCTATGATTTTTCGGGGTTAATTTGTGGTGAAACTTGGCGCTTTGGTGCCTTGACTATGCAGGGGCTCAAAATTATGGTGCGCCCGACTTCAAAGCGGGCCAGAAGGGTTTCTATCTCGCCGTTTCTGCATTCAAATCGGGCGCATGAACGGCCCTTGAAACAGGCAACGGGCGGAGAGAGCCATGACGGACCACCGGGAAGAAGATCTGGAAGAGCGCCGTAGACGGCTGGCCGCGGAACTCGCTGAGCGGGATGCCAAGGTCAAGGATGAGGAACGCGCCGAGAGCAAAGCCGACGAAACCCGCAAGGGTTACGGGATGGCGATGAAGATCTCGAGCGAATTCATCTCCGCCATCATCGTTGGCGCGCTCCTGGGTTATCTCTTCGACCACTTTGTGGGCACGGCGCCCTGGGGCATGATCGTCATGCTTCTGATTGGTTTCTGTGCCGGCGTGTTGAACGTCATGCGCGTCGTCGGGATCGTGGCATCGCCGCATCCTGCGGATCGCAGACTGGACTTGGACGACAAGGGCAAGGGTCGCTGACGCGATCGCCCTGAAACGAGAATGGACCGCTTCGGCGGCGAAAGCGAAAGAGCAGAACGTGGCAAACGATCCCACTTCCCAGTTCCTTGTGAAGCCGATTGTACCGATCGAGATCGGCGGGATTGATTTTTCGTTCACCAATGCCTCCCTGTTCATGGTGGCAACCGTCGCAGCCGCGTCGGGCTTCCTCTACTTCTCGACCGCCAATCGCGGCCTGATCCCGACGCGCATGCAGTCGGTCGCCGAGATGGCCTATGAATTCATCGCATCCATGCTGCGGGAAGGCACGGGCCCCAAGGGCATGAAGTTCTTCCCCATGGTCTTCTCGCTCTTCATGTTCGTCCTGACGGCGAACCTGCTCGGCATGTTCCCCTATTTCTTCACGGTCACCAGCCAGATCATCGTCACCTTCGCACTGGCGCTGTTCGTGATCCTGACGGTCCTGATCTACGGCTTCTACAAGCACGGTCTGCACTTCCTCTCGATCTTCGCGCCATCCGGCGTTCCGGGCGCGCTTCTGCCGCTCGTCTCCGCAATTGAGGTCGTGTCCTTCCTGTCGCGCCCGATCAGCCTTTCCGTCCGTCTCTTCGCTAACATGCTGGCCGGTCACATCACGCTGAAGGTCTTCGCGGGCTTCGTCGTGTCGATGAGCGCTGCTGGTGCCGTCGGCGTCGCAGGCTCCATCCTGCCCCTCATCATGACGGTCGCCATGACCGCTCTCGAATTTCTCGTTGCCTTCCTGCAGGCCTACGTCTTCGCGGTACTCACTTGCATGTACCTGAACGACGCCGTGCATGGTGGTCACTGAGAATAAAGTCGCTGGCCCCGGCCTCCCGGGCGTCAAAAACAGCCGCAACAACCCATTCGAAGGAGTATCCATATGGAAGCGGAAGCAGCAAAGTACATCGGCGCGGGTCTCGCATGCCTCGGCATGGCTGGTACGTCCCTCGCTCTCGGCCGTATCTTCGGTGACTACCTGACCGGCGCACTGCGCAACCCGTCGGCTGCTGACAGCCAGTTCGGCCGTCTGGTATTCGGCTTCGCCGTTACGGAAGCTCTGGGCATCTTCTCGCTGCTCATCGCTCTCCTTCTCCTGTTCGCCGTCTAATAACGGCTGGAGTTTGGGATCACGGCGCGCCGACGAGGCAGCCGTGATCTCGCGCATTTGAGCATACACCTGGAGGTGAGCATGTTTGTGACCCCCGCCTATGCCGAGGAAAAGCCGGCAGAAGGCCAGCTTCACACGGAAACCGGCGTTGCCCACGACGCGGGCCACGGCGGCGGCGTGTTCCCGCCGTTCGATTTCTCGACCTATCCGTCGCAGCTTCTGTGGCTGGTGATCACGTTCAGCGTGTTCTACATGCTCATGCAGAAGGTCATCGTACCGCGCGTCGGTGGCATTCTCGAGAATCGCCACGACCGCATCGCCCAGGATCTCGACGAGGCTGCTCGTCTGAAGTCTGAAGCGGACGCCGCCATCGAAACCTATGAGCGTGAACTGACCGCGGCCAAGGCGAAAGCCGGCCAGATTGCGTCTGCTGCTCGTGACGAAGCAAAGACCAAGGCAGACGCCGAGCGCGCCGCAATCGAAGCGGAACTCTCCGCCAAGATCGCTGCTGCCGAAAGCCGTATTGCTGACATCAAGGCTCGCGCCTTTGCTGAAGTTGACACGATCGCCATCGAGACTGTCGGCACGATCGTCGAAGAACTGATCGGCACCAAGTCGACCGCAGCCGACATCAAGGCCGCTGTCTCCGGCGTCGCGAAGCAGGGAGCCTAAGCATCATGGACTCTTCATTTTTCGCACTCGTTGCCCTCGTTCTCTTCTTCGCCCTGCTCGCATACCTGAAGGTTCCGGGCATGATGGCAAAGGCGCTCGACGACCGCGCCGACAAGATCCGCGACGAGCTGGCCGAAGCCAAGCGCCTGCGCGAAGAGGCCCAGCATCTGCTGGCCGAATACCAGCGCAAGCGCAAGGAAGCCGAAGCCGAGGCTGCAGCCATCGTTGCTGCCGCTGAACGCGAAGCGGCTGCCCTGACGGCAGAAGCCAAGCAGAAGACCGAGGAATTCGTTGCCCGCCGCAACGCTATGTCCGAGCAGAAGATCAAGCAGGCCGAGACCGAAGCCGTGAACGCTGTTCGCGCCGCGGCCGTCGATCTCGCGATCGCAGCCGCCGAAAAGGTTCTGGCCAAGAAGTCCGATGAAGGCGTCCAGAAGGCGCTGTTCAAGGCCTCGGTCGGTGAGGTAAAGTCCCGCCTGAACTGATATTGGCCTCCTGCCTCTCCGGCAGATTGCTCTTCGGCGCCCCGGTCGGTTCACCGACACGGGGCGCTTTTAGTTTGGGGGAAAGGTCATGATGTCCATTGCCCACCGGAATTCGATTGTTTGTGTTTTGCTTTGCCTGCTTCCGCTCGCCTTCATCCGACCGGCGCTGGCGTCGGATAGCCAGCTTTGGCATGGTGAAGTCCGTGACCGCAAAGCCTATTTGAGCTATCCAACCGAGCTGGATCGGGAACCCTATTTCTCGTTTGTGTGCGACCACGCCACTGGCAGCATCGCCTTCGAACGCAGTAGCGATCCCCGCTTCGACACGGCCTCCACAAAACACCGGCTCGTCCTGTCCTCCGGGACCATGTCGCTGTCACTCCTCCTTGAGCCAGTCGGCCCGCAACACGATCACATTCAGCGCCTTCGCGCGAGGCTACCGTCTTCGAGCACCGTCAATCAATTGCTCACCTCGGGGGATGTTCTGGACGTCGATCACGACGGCATCGTCGAAAAGGTGCCCCTGACAGGTGCCTTGGCGGCGGCGCAGCCATTGTTGCGGGTTTGCGATGATGCCACGCCTGATCCGGAACTGGCACTGACCGATAGCTGTGATATCTGGGCCTGGGTGACCGATACGGATCCGGACGGTCTTGCGGTTCGGAAGGGTCCGTCTCTCTCGGCACCCGTGATCGGCACCCTGCCGCCACCGGTGCAGGTCGAAGGCTATACTTTCCGGACTGAGGTGGCCGTCAGCGGAAGCCGTGATGGCTGGTTCCGGATATCGAGCGGGACCGTACCGGACTATTTCGGGGAAACCGACGGTCGTTCCGTTTTCGAGGGCGAGGGATGGGTGCACGGGTCTCACCTGGGTCTATTGATGAACGACGCCAAGGTTTACGGAGAGCCTCGCGGCAGTTCTGTGCCTCTTGCGGAGTGGCGAAATCTTGCCGGCGATCCAGCTGGCGGCGCCGTGGGCGCGGATTCGTTCACGGTTGACCAACTGTTCGCCTGCCGAGGCGCCTGGGTCGAGCTGCAGGCAAGTTATAGCGAGATACGCCAGAAGGGTTGGGTGACTGGAACCTGCGCCAATCAGGTGACGACCTGCCCTTAGAGCTGCTCTTGCCGCAGCGGTCGGAAGCTCATGCGATGCAGGGGGCAGGGGCCGTGCGTCACGATGGCGCTGCGATGGCGATCCGTTCCATAGCCGGCATGGATCTCGAAGCCATAAGGCGGATAGACGAGACCGGCGCGGACCATCATGCGATCGCGCATGACTTTTGCGATGATGGATGCGGCCGCGATCGAAACCGATCTTGCGTCGCCCTTGACGACGGCTTCACCGGAGCAGGTCAGTCCCATCGGTACGTCACGCCCGTCTGCAAGCACATGCTGGGCTTCGAGATCGAGACCGGCGACAGCCCGGCGCATGGCATCGAGGCTGGCCTTGCGGATATCGATGAGGTCGATGCGCTTGGGCGATGACGAGGCAATCGAGACGACGGCACATTCGAGGATCTGGTGGTAGAGCACTTCCCGCTGCGCACCCGAGAGCTTCTTGGAATCGTTCAGTCCCTCGGGGATGCGCTTCGGATCGAGAATGACGGCTGCTGCCACCACCGGCCCCGCCAGCGGCCCGCGCCCTGCTTCGTCGGTCCCGGCGACAGGCCAGAGGCCCTTTCGTTTCGCGCGGCTCTCCAGCGAGAAATCCGGAACAAGAGGCAGGTCGGGAAAGAGGCCAGGAGAATCGGGTGGCGTGCGTCGTTTCATGCGGCAGAAATCGCACGCGCACCCGACCTCCTGCAAGTCCCCGGTCCCGATCGCCAATCATGGCGACAGGGGCGGCTTACCAGGGACCACATCCGGTGCGAGGCGGCGGACAAACGCACCGGAATGACAAAATCAAAGCAGCGAGAGTTGCACTCCGTCACTGTTGGGCGAGATAAACAGGTCTTCCCTCAGATGCAGACTGCGCCGTGTCAGGCCGAGCCGCTTGGTCGCCATCTCGAAGCGGCGGCTGATCTGCCAGGCATAAGGGCCGGCGCCCTTCATCCGCTTGCCGAACTTGGCGTCGTAATCCTTGCCGTCGCGCATCGATCGCACCAGCGACATCACATGGCGATAGCGATCCGGATAGTGTTGCAGCAGCCAGTCACGGAACAGCGGGCTCACCTCCAGCGGCAGGCGCAGCAAAACGTAACTCGCCTCAGTCGCCCCCGCAGCCTTGCCGCTGTCGAGGATCCGCTCGATTTCATAATCGTTGAGTGCCGGGATCACAGGCGCCATCATCACGGCAACGGGAATGCCGGCCTCGGACAGGGTCTTGATCGCTTCCAACCGCCTCGCCGGGGTCGATGCCCGCGGCTCCATGCTGCGCGCCAGCTTCCGGTCCAGCGTCGTCACGGAGATGCCGACCTTGGCCAGGCCACGCTCGGCCATGGATTTCAGGATGTCGATATCGCGCAGGATCAGCGCCGACTTGGTGACGATCACCACCGGATGGTTCGCCTTATCAAGCACCTCGAGCACCTGCCGCATGATGCGCCATTCCCGCTCGATCGGCTGATAGGGATCGGTATTGGTGCCGATCGCGATCGGCTTCACCTTGTAGCCCGGCTTCGAAAGCTCCCGTTCCAACAGGCGCGGGGCATCCGGCTTGGCAAACAGCTTCGCCTCGAAGTCGAGGCCTGCCGACAGACCCATATAGCTGTGCGTCGGCCGGGCGAAGCAGTAGATGCAGCCGTGTTCGCAGCCGCGATAGGGGTTGATCGAACGGTCGAAGGGAATGTCGGGCGACTCGTTGCGGGTGATGACCGTGCGCGGCTTCTCCACCTGCACTTCGGTCTTGAAGGGCGGCATGTCCTCAAGCGTCTGCCAGCCGTCGTCAAAGGCGACGCGCTCCAGTGTCTCGAACCGGCCGGCCGGATTGATGCCGGCCGCACGCCCGCGCCGCCGATCGATCTCGATCCGCATGCCAGAAGCATTCATCAGCGCATCGGCAATACCTGCCGTATTGCCGGGCTGAAAGGCAGCCTGGCTCACAAGAGACAGCTCGTTCATGTTTGCTCCTCGCGGGCTTTCCGGCCCCGCTCAATGACTTTATTCCTAGCGCCGAAATGAGAACAATGCAAGAACAAACTTCGACAAACTGTCTGTGGCAAAACTTTGTGCAATGCGGTAGATATAGGCAATGTTGACAGTCATCATGGAATGCCACGATCAGGAACCTGAGCTTGCACAGACATTGTCCGTGCTGGTTGCCGGTGCTGTCGAGGGTCTTGTCAGCGATGTCATTGTCCTCGATCACGGCTCCACGGATGGCTCGTCTTTCGTGGCGGATGCCGCAGGCTGCCGCTTTTATCAGCAGTGGGACATGAAGGAAGTACTGGCGACCGCGCGCGGCGAATGGCTGCTGTTGATCGAGCCCGGTGCGCGGCTTGGCCAGGGCTGGGTCGACGAAGTTGCCGAATATGTGGCGCTGAACAAGGTGCCGGCCCGCTTCTCCGAATCGCGGCTCTATCGTTTGCCCTTCTACCGCCGTCTGACGCGCACCGCGCCGATCCTGGAAAACGGATTGTTGATCCCCAAGCGTCAGGCGCAGGATCTTGCTGAGAAGAGCAGGGAGCTTTTGCATCTGGCGCGCGGACACAAGCCACGTCGTCTCACCAGCGAGATCATCCCCTCCTGGGTCGCCCGCGAAGCGCGCCGCTGATCAGCCCTGACTGCGCTTCAAGTGCTCGTCGAGCCTCGGCATGATTTCCACGAAATTGCAGGGCATATGCCGATAGTCGAGCTGCAGCTTGATGATCCCGTCCCAGGCATCCTTGCAGGCGCCGGGCGAGCCGGGCAGCACGAAGATGAAGGTGGCATTTGCAACCCCACCCGTCGCTCGCGACTGGATCGTCGATGTGCCGATCTTGTCGTAGGAGATCCGGTGAAAGACTTCCGAGAAACCGTCCATGCGCTTTTCGAAGAGGGGCTCCAGCGCCTCAGGCGTCACATCCCGGCCCGTAAAGCCCGTGCCGCCGGTCGTGATCACCACATCGATTTCCGGCGTTTTCGTCCAGGTCTCCACCTGTTCCCGAATCGCCGCCTTGTCGTCCTTGACGATGGATCGGGCAATCAGTCGGTGGCCGGCCTCTTCGATGCGGGCGACCAGCGTGTCGCCGGACCTGTCGTCCGACAGGCTGCGCGTATCCGAGACGGTCAGCACGGCAATGCCCACGGGAATGAAGGGGCGGCTCTCGTCGATGCGGCTCATCATCTGTCTCCCGGAACGGTGCGTGTCAGAAGCACATACCAGTTGGGCCGATAGGCGGAAAGCGCAAGCGCCGCCTTCATCGCCGCAGCCTCGGTCTCGTAGAGCCCGAAACAGGTGGCCCCGGAGCCGGACATGCGCACGAACCCGGCAAGGCTCTGGCGCAAAAGGTCGCAAGCCTCTGCAATCTCGGGCACCAAGGCTTCCGCCGGCGGCTGCAGGTCGTTGCGCAGAACAGAAAGCGACTGCATCCACACAGACACTTCAGCCGCTGCAGCGATCTCGCCGATCGGCGCATTGTCGCGGCGCTGGAGGCTGCGGAAGATCTCTGGTGTCGACACCGGTTTCAGCGGATTGACCAGCACCAGCGGCACTGAGGGCATGGCAGCCAGCTCGATCGCCTCGCCGATCCCGCGCGCCCGAAGCGGTGTCGAAGCAAGGCACATCGGCACATCCGCCCCGAGTTTCAGGGCGATCTGCTGCAGCGTCCCGGGCGCCAGCTCCGCCTTCCAGAGTTTCAAAAGTCCGCGCAAGGTTGCTGCCGCATCTGCCGAGCCCCCGCCAATGCCGGAGGCAATCGGCAGGCTCTTGTCGAGCGTGATGGCGACAGGGCCATGCGGCAGGCCTCGGACGTCCAGCGCCGCCCGCAGCAGGTCGCGCGCCTTCAGAACCAGATTGTCATCCGGGGAAAGCTCTGCACCGAAGCGCCCCACAACACGAAAACTGTCGCGCTCTGCCGTCTCGAAAGTGAGTTCGTCGCCGTCTTCGGCAAAGGTCACGAGGCTGTCGAGCAAGTGATAGCCGTCATCGCGCCGGCCCGTCACATGCAAAGCGAGATTGATCTTGGCCGGAGCCGTCTCGACGATCCGCTCCGGCCGGCGCTCTGCAACAGGGGTCATGCGGCTCAGGTCTTCTTGTCGTCTTTCTTGGGCTCTTCGACCGGCTTTTCTTCGACCTTGGCGGCGTCAGAACTCGATCGGCGGCAGGCCTTTCTCGATCTTGGCCTGGATCTTCGGGATCTCAGTTTCTTCCGGTTCGGAGGCGAGTGCCCGCTTCCACTGATACTTGGCTTCGAGCTTGCGACCGACGCGCCAATAGGCGTCACCCAGGTGGTCGTTGATCGTCGGATCGCCGGCGCGCAATTCGACGGCCCGTTCCAGCTCGACAACCGCCTCTTCGAAGCGACCGAGGCGATAATAGGCCCAGCCGAGCGAATCGACGATGTAGCCGTCATCCGGCCGCAGTTCGACGGCCTTCTTGATCATCTCCAGGCCTTCCTGGAGGTTGCGATTCATATCGACCCAGGAATAGCCGAGATAGTTGAGAACCTGCGGCTGGTCCGGATTGAGCTCCAGCGCCTTGTGGAAGTTCGGCTCCGCCTTCTCCCACTTCTTCAGTCGCTCATAGGCGATGCCACGCTGGAAGAAGACCGACCAGTGGTTCCGGGACGGATTGGGGCCGATGATTTCGACCGCCTTATCGTAATTCTCCGCCATCGCCGCATAGTCCTTGGCTTCCGACAGCACGCTGCCATAGGCGAGATAGCTGCGGATATCCTGCGGATCGGACGCAATCAGCGCCAAAAGATGCTCGCGCGCTTCCTGCACCTTGCCGGTCTCGGCGAGCGTCAGACCAAGCTGCAACTCGGAAATCCGCCGCATCGGCGATGTCTCGGGCACTTGCCGATAGAAAGCGATCGCCTTTTCCGGCTGCTTGGCGTTTTCAGCGATGCCACCGAGCAGGATCAGTGTATCCGCTGCTTCCTTGTCCAGCGCATGGGAGAGCTGGAGATAGAGCATCACGGTGTCTTCCGCACCCTCGCGGTTCAGCGCGCCGCCGATCGAGAAGAGCACGCCCGCTGCCCCTTGCGCGGCAGAGGCAACGACGGGCTTCGGCTTGCCGCCGGCCTCGATCTCGTCGCGCAACGCCTTGAACGGCGCATAATTGGTGATCAGCTCGTCCCCGGCGGAAAGTGCATCGAGCGCCTTCTGCTTGTTGCCGGCTTGCGCCTCAAGGGATGCAAGTGCGATGACCGCACGGGCAAACGTATCCGGCGCCGTCGCGCCGCCATTGCGGTCGGTCACGGTATCGGTCAGCGCCTTGCGGGCCGCATCGACGTCCCCGATCATGGCGGCCATCACACCGGCATTGTAGTTCCGGAAGATGCCATACCAGCTTGGCCCCTCAAGATCCTGAACCAGCGTCAGCGCTTCCTTGCCCTTGCCGTCGCCGACCTTGGTCCAGGCAATCAGCAACTGGTTCATCAGGCGGTCGAGATCGTTCGGCCCCTGATACTTGAAATGCTTCAAGGCTTCCTCGTAGTCGCCGTCGCGGATGGCTCGAAAGCCGAGCGCAACCGAGGTGACGCGCTCAACGGCCGGATCGTTTTCCAGCACCTTGGCGAGATCGACACCTTCATCAAACTCGCCGCTCATGATCAGCGCGATCATCAGCCGCTGCTGCAATTCCAGTTCGTTCGGCGTGAATTCCAGCGCTTTCTTGTAGAACTTAACAGCACTTCGATAGTCGCGGTCGGCCTCTGCCGTCCGGGCAGCCAGGAAGGCGCCAGCGAAGGAATCGACGCTTTCAATATCGAAGCTCTCAGCTTCGGCGGGTTTCTCGTCGCCAGCTGCGAGTGCCAGCGGCGCCTGCGAGAGACTCAGAAGCAGCGCAAGCGCGGTGCCAGCGAGAGTGCGAAGGGCAAAACTTTGCCGCATGAACGAGCCTTTCCAGATCCGAGACCGAGCGCCGGTCGTCCGCGCGCGAACGATCAAGCGATGATTCACAGACAGAATGGCTTTTTTGAAGCAGCCTCGCAAGGCAATCGCGGCGTCTGCGTCAATTGACGCGGGATATGCAGAAATCGATGACGTCGTTGAGAGCGCTCTTCCACGGCGTCTCGGGAAGCGGTGCCAGTGCATCCCGTGCGATCGTGCCGTAATGCTGCGCCCGCTGGATCGTATCGGTGAGCGCGCCGTACTTGCTGATCAGGCCCATTGCCTTCTCCAGCCTCGCATCGTCGTTCTGTCCGCCTTCGATCGATTCCTTCCAGAACTCGCGCTCGGCAGCGGTGCCGCGGCGATAGGAGAGAATGACCGGAAGCGTGATCTTGCCCTCGCGGAAGTCGTCGCCGACATTCTTGCCGGTCTCGGCAGACTTGCCGCCATAGTCGAGTACGTCGTCCACCAGCTGGAAGGCAAGCCCGAGATTCATCCCGTAGGATTTCATCGCGCTGCGGGTTGCCTTGTCGGTGCCGGCCACGATCGGACCTACCTCGGCGGCCGCGGCAAAAAGGGCTGCCGTCTTGGCGCGGATGACCGCCAGATAGTCGTCCTCGGTCGTCTCCATGTTCTTGGCGACGGAAAGCTGCAGGACTTCGCCTTCGGCGATCACGCAGGCCGCCGTTGAGAGCACGTCAAGCGCCTCGAGCGAGCCGACCTCCACCATCATGCGGAACGCCTGGCCAAGCAGGAAGTCGCCGACAAGCACGCTGGCCTGGTTGCCCCAGATGGTGCGGGCCGTGGACTTGCCACGGCGCAGATCGCTTTCATCGACCACATCGTCATGCAGCAGGGTTGCCGTGTGCATGAACTCGACGGAGGTCGCGAGCTTGATATGATGGTCGCCCTCGTAGCCGAACATCGATGCCGTCGCGAGCGTCAGCATCGGCCGCAGCCGCTTGCCACCGGAGGAGATCAGGTGGTTGGCAACTTCCGGGATCATCTGCACATCGGAGCCCGCCTTCGACAGGATCAGCTGGTTCACGCGTTCCATGCCGCTTTTGGTCAGGTCCACCAGAGGCTTGACGGATGCCTGTTTGTTTTTGCTTTCCTCAAGCGGTATGACTACGCCCAACGCACCGGACTCCTGTTCAGTTTGGTCGCCGACTTTAAAAAGCCGGAAAGGCCAGGGCAAGGGGCGAATTGCCTCGGTCTGGGCTTCAGAGCCGGTTTAGCTGTTAACAGTGAGTTCTGAAATCGATGCATGAGATCATTCGCAGCAACGACGTCGTCCTGCTCTCCTTTGCTGAAAGTCTGATGCGCGACGCCGGGATTGCCGTGATGATCGCAGACCAGTCGATGAGCATTCTGGAGGGTTCGCTCGGAATGTTGCAGCGACGCCTGCTGGTCGATTCCGACTGTGTCGACCAGGCCCGCCGCATCCTGACCGATGCCGGCCTTGGGGCAGAACTGCGCGACCGCGAAGCGTGAGGGCGCGATGGCGGCAAGCGTAGAGCCCAGCCTCGACAAGCCTCAGGCCGAAACGGTCGATGCCTTTCATCGAGGCCGCTTCCATCTCGTGCAGCCGGTCGGTCGCGGCCATCGGGCCGGCATGGATGCCATGCTGCTCGCTTCGCTTGTTGTCGATGATCGCCCGATCCGGGTTGCCGATCTCGGCGCCGGAGCCGGAGCCGCTGGTCTGGCCGTCGCGGCCCGTCTGCCCAATGCTTCCGTCGTCTTGGTCGAGCGCGCTCCAGACATGGCAGCCTTCGCCCGCAAGAGCCTCGCTTTGCCGGAAAACGCCGCGCTCGCGGCGCGCGCCGAGGTCCTCGAAACCGATGTCACCCTGACCGGCAAGGCGCGGGTCGCCGCGGGCCTCGCTGATGACAGCTTCCACCACGTCATCATGAACCCGCCGTTCAACGACCCCGGCGACCGCAAGACTCCGGATGCCCTGAAGGCCGAAGCGCATGCGATGACGGAGAACCTGTTTGAAAGCTGGATCCGCACCGCCGGTGCCATCATGATCCCCGGGGGACAGCTGTCGCTGATCGCAAGGCCGCAGTCGATCGCCGAGATCATCGCCGCCTGCGGCAAACGCTTCGGCGGGCTGGAGATCACCGCGATCCATCCCCGACCGGGTGAAAATGCCACCCGCATCCTGGTCACCGCGATCAAGGGTTCGCGGGCAAGGCTGCAACTCCGCGCACCGCTCCTGATGCACGACAATCCCGACAGCCATGCTTTCGCGTCTTTCGTTGACAATCTCAACAATGGCCGCGCAGGCTATCCTCGGCTGCGTTGAAAACACTGATTTTTCCGGGCGTACCATTGTGTTTGCGCCCTTGCGTCTTACATCTCCTGTCAGATTGAAGATTAAGGAGTTGAAACGCGACCATGGCAGGCTTTCTGAAACGACTGGTTCCCAAGCGCTTCCAGAAGAAGGGTATCGTCATTCCGGTCGTCAGGCTGCATGGGCCGATCATGAGCGGCGGCTCGCGCTTTCGTCCTGCGTTGAACCTCGCGTCGGTCGCCGGCCAGCTGGAAAAGGCCTTCGCCATGAAGGACAGCCCGGCCGTGGCACTCTCGATCAATTCGCCTGGCGGCTCGCCCGTCCAGTCGCGCATGATCTATGACCGTATCCGGGCGCTGGCCGAAGAGAAGAACAAGCGCGTTCTGGTCTTCGTCGAGGATGTCGCGGCCTCCGGCGGCTACATGATCGCCATTGCCGGTGACGAGATCATCGCAGACGCAACCTCCATCGTCGGCTCGATCGGCGTCGTCTCCGGCGGCTTCGGTTTTCCGGAACTCCTGAAGAAGATCGGCGTCGAGCGCCGCGTCTATACCTCCGGTGAGAACAAGGTGATCCTCGATCCCTTCCAGCCGGAAAAGGAAAGCGACATCGAGTATCTGAAGACCCTGCAGGCCGAGATCCACGAGATCTTCATCGACATGGTCAAGGCCCGCCGTGGCGCGCAGCTTGCCGACGATCCGACCCTGTTTTCCGGTCTCTTCTGGACCGGTCGCAAGGGCCTCGAGCTCGGCCTTGTCGATCGTCTCGGTGGCCTGCGCGAGGAGATCAAGACCCGCTACGGCAAGGACGCTCGCCTCGAACTCGTCGGTGCGCAGAAGGGCCTCTTCGGCCGCCGGGCGCCCGGGATCGGTGCCTTCGGCTCGACCGATCAGATTGCCGCCCAGGCGGTTGCCGGTCTTGCCGAGACGCTCGAAGAAAAGGCACTATGGGGCCGCTACGGTCTCTGATCGAAGCGATGGACAAGGCTGACGGCGAGGGGACATGGGGCAGCTGATATTCTTGACGATCCTGGTCGGTGGCGCATGGCTGCTCTACCGTCGCTTCGTGGCCGATGCCGAAAAGCTCGCGGCCAAATCCCGTGCGGAGGAGATGGAGCGTCAGAACCAGGCAATCGGAACGCTCATCCAGGATCCCGAGACCGGCGAATATCGCCCTCGTCGCGAGGACGACGATTAGACGCCTTGCCGCACAAGCATCGAAGATATACATTCTTTGGGTATATCAGGGAACCGGTCATGCAAGTTGCCAAATGGGGTAACAGCCTCGCCATTCGCATTCCTGCCTCCGTTGCCGAAGCGCTTGATCTCAAGGAAGGCGACGACATCACCGTGCGCGTTGCGGACGGGCCGGCCCTCGAAATTGCGCGTGACGACAGACGCAAAGAGGCGCTGGACCGTATCAGAGCCTTCAAGCTGAAGATCCCGGCAGACTGGAAGTTCGACCGCGACGAGGCGAATGCCCGCTGATGCTGGCGACGAAAGTCTGTCTCGATACCAATATCCTGATCTACGCGCTGGGTGAGGGCACCAAGGCGGATGTGGCGCAGGCTCTGCTGCAGGAACCCTTCTTGCTGAGCGTCCAGGCCCTTAACGAGTGCATCAATGTCTGCCGTAGGAAGTTCGGTCTCGACTGGCCGGACATCCGTCTGGCGGTTGAACAGTTTGAAATGCTCGCCCAGCGCATTTTGCCGATCGAGCCGGTCGATACGAGCGAGGCCATGCAACTCGCCATGGACCACAGGATCAGCTTCTATGATGCACTGATGCTTGCCGTCGCACTCCGCAGCGGTTGTGAGAGCTTCTATTCCGAGGATCTCCAGCATGGCTGGCAGCTTGCCGGTCGCATGACGGTGATCGATCCTTTTCGGCTTTGACGCCCGCAATCGCGCCATAACCGATTGACCCGACGCCTTGAGCGTGGCACTCGTCCGCAACGAATGACAACCCGATACCGAAGATGACCATGACCGCTCCGCTCGCACCGCATATGGACCCCAAGCGCTCCTTCCAGGCTCTGATCCTGACGCTGCACGCCTACTGGGCGGACAAGGGTTGCGCGGTGTTGCAGCCCTACGACATGGAAGTCGGCGCCGGCACCTTCCATCCGGCAACGACGCTGCGCGCGCTCGGCCCCAAGCCCTGGCGCGCCGCTTACGTCCAGCCCTCGCGTCGCCCCTCCGACGGCCGCTACGGCGAAAACCCGAACCGGTTGCAGCACTATTATCAGTACCAGGTGATCCTGAAGCCGAACCCGTCCAACCTGCAGGAACTCTATCTCGGTTCGCTCAAGGCGATCGGGCTTGATCCGCTGCTGCATGACATCCGCTTCGTCGAGGACGATTGGGAAAGCCCGACGCTGGGCGCCTGGGGCCTCGGCTGGGAATGCTGGTGCGACGGCATGGAAGTCTCGCAGTTCACCTATTTTCAGGCCGTCTGCGGCATCGACTGCTCGCCGGTCTCGGGCGAACTGACCTACGGTCTCGAGCGTCTGGCCATGTATGTCCAGGGCGTCGACAACGTCTATGATCTCAACTTCAACGGCCGCGAAGGCGAAGAGAAGATCTCCTACGGCGACGTCTTCCTGCAGGCCGAGCAGGAATATTCCCGCCACAACTTCGAATTCGCCAACACCGAAATGCTGCATCGCCATTTCATCGATGCCGAGAAGGAATGCCAGGCCCTGCTGGCCGCCGGCGCGCCTTCCGACTCGGAAAACCAGCGCCTGCACAAATGCGTCTTCCCGGCCTATGACCAGTGCATCAAGGCCTCTCACATCTTCAACCTGCTCGACGCCCGTGGCGTCATCTCGGTCACCGAACGCCAGGCCTATATCGGTCGGGTCCGCGCACTGGCGAAAAGCTGCGGCGAGGCGTTTCTGCTGACGGATGCGGGCGGGGCCAAACTCCAGGATGTCGCATGACCGATTTGGCCGCCGTGACATCGGGGAATGGGTCGGCAGATAAGCGCCTGTACTTCGATATGACCGAGGCGCTTATGGCCTTCGGCGGGCAAAGTGTTCAGTATTACGGCATAGCGCGGACTGTCTACGAGGTCGGAAAGTCTCTCGCACGGATGCGGAGCGATATTGATTTCGTTGTATATTCTTTCGCCTATCAGCGCTTCTTCAAGATTGCCCATGAGATTGACGGCGAGGGTCAGGTCTCTTTTTTGTTCCCAACGGAATTCTCGCAGCGCAAGATGAGGACGGTCTATGGGTCGCGTGCTCTCACACGCCTATCCAGTTGGCTTAACGGCCCATGGGCTGGCCGCAATAGGAAGGTTTGGGATGTCAACACCAAGTTCTTTGCGCCGATCGAACTGACGCCTGGTGTTTTAGTCTCTCTTGCTCGGCCAAAGTTGATGGTCGATTTGGCGTGGGCAATTGAGCAGCAGAAGTGGCCTGTAAAGCTTGTGCCGTTGCTGCACGATCTTATGCCGCTCTACAAAGAGAAACGCCGCCGCTTCTCAAGTTTCAGCCGCAACTTTCTAAACGACAACCGCTATCTCATTACGCATTCGGCGGCAGTGCTGACCAACTCAGCCTTCACAAGGGATGAAGTGCTGCATTTCGCAAAGCAAGGTTTCTTACCTTCTCCGCAATACATGTCGCCGGTGCCTCTGGTACAGTATTGCCCGGAGGGCAATGAGCCACCGGTGCTTGAGTTGCCTCAGTCGCCGTTCATTCTCTCCGTCGGCCCCAATCTGGGCAATAAGAACATAGAGTTGACTTTTCAGGCGCTTCAGCAGCTTCATCGCGAGGGACGGCCAGTACCCGAGTTCGTGATCGCCGGAAATCCGCGCCGACAGATACGCGAGTATCTGGCTAAAGCAGATTTCGATCCCGTCCGTCATAAGATCCGCTTCATTGGAAACCCGACACAGACCGATCTTGTGCGCCTGTATCGAGGCGCACTCGCCCTTGTCATACCCAGCCGAATGGAAGGCTGGGGCTTGCCGGCAGGCGAAGCCCTGTGGCTGGGAACCCCGGTGATAAGTTCAACTGCCCCAGCTTTGAAAGAGGTTTGCGGTGACCTCGCCCTGTATGTGGATCCTGACGACGCCAAGGGGCTCGCGGATGCGATAGACCTTCTGTCACGCGACGCTGCGGGTACGGCGGCGCTGAAAGCGCGCATTCACGCGGCAAGACCGACGTTCCGGACATGGGATACAGTCTCTTCCGATCTGTTGGGCGCAGTCTCTCCACTGATCGCGTAAGGCAAGCATTCAGGCCGCTTTGATAGGTCGTCAGGTTGCCCATCCAGCAGAGCCAGACTGACACCGCGCCTAAAACTCCAGCCCCGCCGCCACCCGGTTTTCGATCCGAACCACGAGGCCGTGGATCTTCGCCATCAGCACGTCGAAGTCGATCGGTTTGGTCAGGTAGCTTTCCGCGCCGGCGCCCAAGCCCTCGATCATCTTTTCCCGATCGGCGAGCGCAGTCAGGAAGAGGAAGGGCATGTTGGAGAATTGCGGATGGTTGATCTGCAATTCGCCGAGCATCGAGATCCCGTCCATCTCCGGCATGGTGATATCCGAAATCACGATGTCGGGCCGCTGGCTCAGGATCTTGTCGAGGCCCTCCTTGCCGTTTTCCGCCTGCAGCACGCGAATGCCGGCGTCCTCCAGCTCTTCGACGATCAGTTCACGGACGTCTCTTTCGTCTTCGACGCAAAGCACGGTGATCATGTCATCTTCCTTTCAGGCTCCAGGGTCAGGCGGCGCTACCTCCGGCGCCGGTTCGGCAGTGTCCTTCGCCGCCGGTCCCTGGACCGGCAGGACGAGGGTGAAGCAGGTTCCCTTGCCGCGTTCGCTTTCGACGAAGATGTCGCCGTCATGCAGGGTCACGATCTGCTTGACGAGCGACAGGCCGATGCCTGTTCCGGCGATGCCGGTCGAGGTGCGGGCGCGGAAATAGGGCTGGAAGAGTTTCGGCACGTCATCGGCATCGATCCCAACGCCTTCGTCCTTGACCGACAGGAAGACGAAGCCGTCTTCTTCCCAGCCCTTGATGGTGATGTCGGGCGCCCGTGGTGCATATTTGACGGCGTTGGACAAAAGGTTCGTCAGCACCTGCGAGATCGCCAGCGCATCGCAACGGATTACCGGCGGCAGGGTCTCATAATCGGCGTCGAAGCGGTGATGCTGCGAGGAGAGCTTCTGCCGCTTGATGGCCTGTTCGATCAGCTTGTGCAGCGAGCAATCGACCAGTGAAAGCTCGACCTTTCCGGTATCCATTCGCCCGGCCGACAGGAAGCTTTCCATCAGCTCAACCATACGCGAAACGGCCGAGCGGATCTGTTGCGTCTTGTCGGTGAGGAAACGCGCCTCCATCTCGCCCTTCTTGCGCTGGATCCGCTGGGCGGCACCATCGATAATCGCAAGCGGCGTGCGGAATTCATGGCTGGTCATCGCCACGAACTGCCGCTGCATGGCATTGATGTTCTTCTCCTGCTGCAGCGCCTCTTCCAGCGCCGCCGCCTGGGCGGCAATCTCGGCGGTGCGCTGGCGCACTGTCTTTTCCAGCGCGTCGCGATGGCGAATGAGCTCTTTTTCGGCCCGTTTGCGCAGGGTGATGTCGGTATAGCTCAAGACATAACCGCCATTCGACAGCGGTTCAGAACGCACGGCCAGAACCTTGCCGCTCTTGCGCTCGCGCTCAAAACTATAGGGCAGACCGAGCGCGGCCTGTTCTATCCGCTCGCGAACCATGGCCTCGGGGTCGCCATCGCCCCATTCTCCACGGCTGGCATTGTAGCGCAGGATATCTTCGAACTTCGAGCCCGGCGGAAACATCTCCGGCGGAATGTTCATCAGGTCGTAGAGCCGCCGGTTGGCCATCAACAGCCGGGAGCGATTGTCGAAGACGCCAATGCCGCCCGGAATGGCGTCGAACACCTGTTCCAGCAGACCAAAGGCTTTGCGCTGGTCGGCGGTGGCGATGGCGACTTCAGCAAAAAGATCGGAAGACGGGCCGCGAATGCGCCAGACATGCACCTTGACCGGATAGACCGTGCCATTGCGTCGCCGCTGGATGGCGTCGAATGTGACGCTGCGGGCACTGCCTTCGACGAGCGGCATCAGCTTGGCCCGGTAGTCGAGCTCGGAAATGCCGACTTTCAAAGAGGCCGGCGTCATTCCTGCCAGCGCTTCGGCCGAATAGCCGGTGCGCACGCTCGCGGTTGCATTGGTGCGGCTGATGGTGAAGCGTTGCGGTTCGAAGATGTAGATCTCGTCGGTGGAAAGCTCCACCATGTCGAGAACGGAGGTCGTACAGCCGTTGCGCTGCTGGATCACCGGTCCGATTTCCTGGGCAAGCAGGCGCAAGGCGGACAGGCTCTCCGTGTTGATCGGTCTCTCGCTGCGGCTGAAGAAGACGGCTGTGCCGAAATCCGGATCGCCGTTCACGGTGATCGCAATCCAGTAGGGGATGAGATCGTCCCGGTCTGCGATGCATTCCGGCATACGCGCCCCAGGCGCAAGATCGATCGGCAGATCCAGTTGGTCCGCGGTGTTGTGGTGCACCAGCCGCTGCCGGTCCTGCCCCGCGTCCCGCACATAGATCGCCGCCATCTCGGAAAGATCAAGCTGCGGTAGCCCGGTGATGATCGACAGGATGTCTTTCAGCGTTTCGCCGAGCCGCCGTTCGGGGAGCGCGGCCTTGAGGATGTCGCGGCTGGCGAGCAGCGCCCAGGAGGGCATGGCGTTCCAGGTCATCGTTTGCATGCGACAGCTCCGCTGCAAAACCTTCGGATGGTCATATTAGGGCCTGCCGATTAACGGAGCTGTGTCGGTTTCCCTCCAATTTGAACCATCACCTCGCAGCAGATGCGGCTTGCCGGACAGGACATTCTCCCGCACTTCAGCCATGACTTTCCCAAGATGAACCGCTAACCTGCGGCCAATTCAGCTGGGAGCCTTCCGCATCATGTTCACGACACTTGCCATTCTTGCCGCCATCGGTGCCTATCTCGTCTTCATCTACAACGGCCTGGTAAAGGCCCGGCAGATGGCCGAGGAAGCCTGGTCGGGCATCGATGTGCAGCTGAAGCGCCGTGCCGACCTGATCCCGAACCTGATCGAGACCGTGAAGGGCTATGCCGGTCACGAAAAGGATACGCTGGAAAGTGTCGTGGAGCTGCGCAACAAGGCCCAGGCCGTGCCCGCAGGCGATGTGGCTGGCCGTGCGGCAGCCGAGGGGCTTCTCGGAGCCGCACTTGGCAAGATCATCGCGCTTGCCGAAGCCTATCCGGACCTCAAGGCCAATGAGAACTTTCTCGAGCTGCAGAAGTCGCTGGAAACCGTCGAGGGCGAGATCCAGATGTCGCGCCGCTATTACAACGGTGCCGCCCGCGATCTGAACGTCAAGGTCGAGAGCTTCCCCAACAACCTCGTCGCCGGCCAGTTCGGCTTCTCGCAGAAACCCTATTTCGAGATTGCCAACGAGGCCGACCGTGCGGTACCGACGGTCAAGTTCTGACGTCCACGCAAGGACGCGACAGCAGAGACCGGGATCATGACGACTGACAGTGTGACCATCCTTCCGCCCGCCCATGCCCTGACCGGCAAGGTGAGCCCTCCGGGTTCGAAATCCATCACCAACCGCGCGCTGCTCTTGGCAGGCCTCGCTAAAGGCACGAGCCGCCTGACCGGCGCGCTGAAAAGCGACGACACCCGTTATATGGCCGAAGCACTCCGCCAGATGGGCGTCACCGTCGAGGAGCCGGATGCCACCACCTTCGTCGTCACCAGCGCTGGTGAACTGAAGGCCCCGGCCGGCCCGCTTTTCCTGGGCAATGCCGGCACCGCGACCCGCTTCCTGACCGCTGCGCTGGCACTTGGCCATGGCCGCTATGTCGTCGATGGCGACGAGCATATGCGCAAGCGCCCGATCAAGCCGCTGGTCGAAGCCCTGAAATCGCTGGGCGTCACCATCGAAAGCCCGACCGGCTGCCCGCCTGTCACGATCGATGCCACCGGCCGTTTCGAAAAGAACCATGTCGTGATCGATGCCGGGCTTTCCAGCCAGTATGTCTCGGCTCTTCAGATGGCGGCCGCCTGCGGTTCCGAGCCGTTCACCATCGAGCTTGCCGGTGCCGATATTGGCGCCCGCGGTTACATCGACCTGACGATGTCTGCCATGCGGGCCTTCGGCGCCAAGGTTGAACAGCCGACAGCCTCCTCCTGGGTCATCCAGCCAACCGGTTACACCGCGACCGATTTCCACATCGAGCCGGATGCCTCTGCCGCCACCTATCTCTGGGGTGCGGAAGTGCTGACCAAGGGGCGGATCGACATCGGCACGCCGTCTGACGCCTTCACTCAGCCTGACGCCAAGGCCTATGACGTGATCGCGCAGTTTCCGAACATGCCCGCCGTGATCGACGGCAGCCAGATGCAGGATGCGATCCCGACCATTGCCGTGCTCGCCGCCTTCAACGAGACGCCGGTGCGCTTCGTCGGTATCGAGAACCTGCGCGTCAAGGAATGCGACCGCATCCGCGCCGTCTCGACGGGCCTCAACAACATCCGCCAAGGCCTCGCAAAGGAAGAGGGCGACGACCTGGTGGTCTTCTCCGACCCATCGCTTGTCGGCCAGTCCCTGCCGGCCGAGATCGACACCTTTGCCGATCACCGCATTGCGATGAGCTTTGCACTCGCAGGCCTGAAGATCCGCGACATCACCATTCTCGACCCCGGCTGCGTGGCCAAGACCTATCCCGGCTATTGGGATGCACTCGCCTCGCTCGGCGTCGAGCTCGTCAGGAACGATCCGAAATGACCACGCTCCTCCGCCTGTGCTCCGCCTTCCTTCTCCTTTTCTGGATGGCATGCGGCGCGCAGGCTGTGGAAGTCATTCGCGATTACCACGCCGATATCACCGTATTTCCCGATGCTTCGATCAGGGTCACGGAAACGATTACCGTCAATGTCGAGGGTGACCAGATCAAGCGTGGCATCTTCCGCGATTTTCCGCTCTATGCTCAGGACGCACGGGGCTTTCGCAAAAAAGTCGATTTCGGGTTGATTTCGGTCGAACGCGATGGTCGCCCCGAAAACTTCCACACAGAAAACGTGACGGGTGGAATCCGGATCTATACCGGGAGTGAAAGCATTTTTCTGCGTCCTGGCGAGTACGTTTACACCATCACTTACTGGACTGGTCGCCAGATCCGATGTTTCGATGATCACGACGAGCTTTACTGGAACGTAACCGGAAACGGCTGGCAGTTTCCGATTGATCGTGCGGGGGCCACTGTGATGCTCCCTGATGGTGCTCTTCCTACCCGGACGACCTTCTATACGGGCCCCATGGGGTCGACCGCCCAGAATGCCCGCGAAATCCCCGGATCGAACGGCCTCGAATTCCAGACCACCCAGCCACTCGGCCCGAACGAAGGCCTGACCATCGTGCTTGCCTTCGACAAGGGGCTGGTTGCAGCGCCCTCCTCCGAGGACACCACCTGGTGGTTCATCCGCGACAACCTCAACACCATCATCGGCTTCGGCGGCCTCGCCGTCATCTTTCTCTATTATCTCCGTTCCTGGGTGGCCGTCGGCCGCGATCCGCCGAAGGGCGTCATGGTCCCGCGCTGGGATCCGCCCGAAGGCATCTCGCCCGCATTGGTCAACTACATCGACAACAAGGGCTTTTCCGGCGCTGGCTGGACGGCGCTCTCCGCCTCCGCGCTTGATCTCGCCGTCAAAGGCTATGTCGAACTCGACGATCTCGACCGCAGCATCACCATCCGCCGGACGAAAAAGCCGGTGGAGGGTAGGCTGCAGGCGGGTGAAGCATCCCTGATGGCCGAGATCCCATCAGCAGGCGATGCGCTCGTCATCGACAAGGCCAATGGCAAGAAGGTAGAAGCCGTCGGCAACCGCTTTCGTCAGGCCATCGAAAAGGAGCACCGTAACAAGTATTACAAGGGCAATGCCGGCTACATTTCGCTTGGCATCGGCCTGTCCATCGCCGTGGTTGCCTCGCTCTTCATCTTCGGCGACCTCAGCGAAGACGTCTACGCCCTGATCTTCGTGCCGACCTTCTTCTCGATCTTCTTCGGCACCTTCACCATCGGGCTCGTGAACTCGTTCAGACGGGGGCGCTCGCTGTTCAGCAAGATCATCACCGTCGTGGCGTTGGCCCTCATCGGCTTCGTTGCCCTGTCGACCATGGCGCTGATGCTGATCTCCATGTGGATGGATCTGGAGGCGACCCATCAGATCCCGGTCCTCATCGCCTTCGGCGGCATCCTCCTGGTCAACCTGCTCTTCTTCTACATCATGGGCGCCCCGACCCCGCTCGGCCGCAAGCTGATGGACGGCATAGAGGGCCTGCGCACCTATCTGACGCTCGCCGAGAAGGATCGCATGAACATGGCTGGCGCTCCCACCATGTCGCCCAGCCACTTCGAAAAGCTTCTGCCCTATGCCGTGGCGCTGGGCGTGGAGAAACCCTGGTCTGAAACCTTCGAAACCTGGCTCGCCTCAGCCGCATCAGGTGCCGCTGCCGCCAATTACAGCCCCGGCTGGTATCACGGCAGCAATCCCGGCGGCTTCGGCAACCGCATCGGCGGCTTCTCCTCCTCCATGGCTTCGACCATCGCCTCCACCATACCGACACCACCCCCCTCCAGCTCCTCATCCTCCTCAGGCTTCTCCGGCGGCTCCTCCGGCGGCGGCGGTGGCGGCGGTGGCGGGGGAGGGTGGTAATCCTCCACCTCCCCCTTGAGGGGGAGGTCGCGCGGAGCGCGCGGGAGGGGGTGATCACGCCTAGGCTTTGGCATTTCCCCTCAATCCCCGGAATTGCAACACCCTGAGTTTCGAGGTTCCATGGACAGATAACGGTTGAGGAACCAGCGAAATGCCCAGACCTCCCACCTCTATGGATCGCTTTCGCCGCGCCAATGCCAGACGCCTGCGCTCGGCGGCAACGGACGCCGAACGAAAACTCTGGCGCCATCTCTGGCGCATTCCAATCGACGGCAGCCATTTCCGCCGCCAGGTCCCGATCGGTCCCTACTTCGCCGACTTCGCCTGTCACCAGATCGGGCTGATCATTGAACTCGACGGCTCCCAGCATGCGACGGACGATGCGCTTAAACGAGATGCTGCGCGAACAGCCTTTCTGGAAGCACAGGGATACAAAGTGATCCGCTTCTGGAACGCCGAAGTCCTGACGGAGCTCGATGCGGTCCTGGATACTGTTTTTGCGGCGGTCCGTGAGCGTGAAATCTTCCTTGAACTCCACCCTGAGGTTTGGCCCCTCTGCAGACTGGTTCGTCCCGGCTCGGTTGAGGTGTCCAAAGGTGATAAACAGTCTCCGCCGGATCACCCCACCCCGGAGCTGCGCTCCGACCCTCCCCCTCAAGGGGAGGGTGGCTGAGACGCTGGCGCCGCACTACCCACCTCCCCCTTGAGGGGGGAGGTCGCCGCGAAGCGGCGGGTGGGGGTGATGGCGGCACGTCTGGTCCGACAACGGTGCCGACCAGGTCGAGATTGTCGACTATCACTGAGAAGGAGACATGCCATGACCATCGTCCTGCCGCCCGTCCATCCCGGTGAAATTCTGCGCGATGAGTTTCTGGAGCCCATGGGGCTGAGCGCTGGTGCCCTTGCGCGCCTCTTGAACGTGCCTCGCACCCGGATCGAGCGACTGGTCGCAGAACAGACGTCGTTGACACCGGATACAGCGCTCCGCCTTGCCCGCTATTTCGACATGTCACCGCAGTTCTGGATGAACCTTCAGACCAGCTACGACCTGAAGACGGAAGCGACGGCGAAAGCCGCCGAGCTGGCTGCCATTCCCGTGCGAACCGATCTGACCGCTGCCTGATCCACCCGCCAATTTACACCGATCCATGGATGACTTTTGCCGCGCGGCTTGCTAAGTCCGCCGCAGCCTCAAGCAACATCTCGAAAAGTCAGACCCGATGCCCGATCTCCTGCTCGAACTCCGCTCCGAAGAAATCCCCGCCCGCATGCAGCGCAAGGCGGCTGGCGATCTGAAGAAGATGGTCACCGATGCGCTTGTCGATGCGGGGCTGACCTATGAGGGTGCGCGCGAATACTGGACGCCGCGTCGCCTGACGCTGGATATCCGTGGGCTGACTGCCCGTTCCGCCGACATCAAGGAAGAGAAGAAGGGCCCGAGCACTTCCGCACCTCAGGGCGCGATCGATGGCTTCCTGCGCGGCGCGGGCCTCACCTCGATCGATCAGGCCACCATCAAGACGGATCCGAAGAAGGGCGATTTCTACGTCGCCTACATGGAAAAGCCCGGCCGTGCGGCGGAAGAGATCATCGCGGATGTCATGCCCGGCATCATCCGCGCATTCCCCTGGCCCAAATCGATGCGCTCCGGTTTCGCCTCCATGCCCAAGGGCTCCGGCTATGGCGGCATCGAGGGCAAGGGCATGGAAAGCCTGCGCTGGGTGCGCCCGCTGCAGTCGATCGTCTGCACCTTCGGCCCCGAGCATGACGAAGTCCAGGTCATCCCCTTCGAGATCGACGGCATTGTGGCGTCCAACGTCACCTACGGTCACCGCTTCCACGCGCCGGATGCCATCACCGTCAAGCGCTTCGATGACTACGTTTCGAGCCTCGAACGCGCCAAGGTCATACTCGATGCCGAGCGTCGCAAGGACATGATCCTGCATGACGCCCGCGACATCGCCTTTGCCAACGGTCTCGACCTGGTTGAGGACGAAGGCCTGCTGGAAGAAGTCTCCGGCCTCGTTGAATGGCCGCAGGTCCTGCTTGGCACCTTCGAGGAGGATTACCTCTCGATCCCGGCCGAGATCATCCGCCTGACGATCAAGACCAACCAGAAGTGCTTTGTCGTGCGCCCACAGGCCACCCACCTCCCCCTTGAGGGGGGAGGTCGCGCGGAACGCGCGGGTGGGGGTGACGCCTCGATGGCTGTGGGTCACCCCACCCCGGCCCTTCGGTCCGACCCTCCCCCTCAAGGGGAGGGTGTGCTCTCCAACCATTTCATCCTGATTTCCAACATCCAGGCCACCGACGGCGGCAAGGAAATCATGCATGGCAACGGCAAGGTGGTGCGCGCCCGCCTGTCGGATGCGCTGCATTTCTGGAAGCGCGACCAGGGCGATCTGCCGGACCTCGATACGCTCAAGGCCTCCGCTGCAAAGTTCGACCTCGACCTCAAGAAGCCGCTCGACCAGCGTATGGCCAAGCTCGATGCGCTGAACGTGACTTTCCACGCCAAGCTCGGCACGCAAGGGGAGCGCGTCGCGCGCATCCGCGAACTGGCCAAGGTGCTGGCTCCAATCGTTGGCGCCGATGCCGCCCTCGTTGACCGCGCCGTGGTGCTCGCTAAGGCAGATCTACGCACCGAAGCCGTCGGCGAATTCCCCGAACTGCAGGGCGCCATGGGCCGCAAATATGCGCTCCTGCAGGGCGAAGATGCCTCCGTCGCCGCAGCCATCGAAGACCACTGGAAGCCGAACGGCCCGTCGGACCGTCTGCCGGAAGACAAGGTGGGCCTCACCGTTGCGCTCGCCGACAAGCTGGACACGCTTGTGGGCTTCTGGGCGATCGACGAAAAGCCGACCGGCTCGAAGGACCCTTATGCGCTCCGCCGTGCGGCGCTGGGTGTGGTGCGGATGATCCTGGAGAAGGGCATTCGTCTGCCGATCGCATCGGTCGCCAAGGATGCCGATCTCCTCTCCTTCTTCCACGACCGCCTGAAGGTCTACCTGCGCGACCAGGGCGCCCGCCACGACATCATCGATGCCGTGCTGACGCCCGATGCCGACGATCTCTTGATGGTCGCCCGCAAGGCGGAAGCCCTGACCGCCTTCATCACCTCGGAAGACGGCCTGAACCTGCTCGCCGGCACCAAGCGCGCCACCCAGTTGCTAGCAGCCGAAGAGAAGAAGGGCACCGTCGTCGCCGATGGCGTCTCGGAAGCGCTCCTGAAGCTCGATGCCGAGAAGGCACTCTTCGCCGCCATCCAGTCCGCCTCGAAAGCGGCGGCAGACGCTGTGGCATCGGAAGACTTCCGCTCCGCCATGCAGGCGCTCTCGACGCTGCGAGGCCCGGTCGACAAGTTCTTCGAGGATGTCCTGGTCAACGACGAGGACGCCGCCATCCGCGCCAACCGCCTGGCGCTCCTGAAGGCCATCCGCGAGGCGACAGCCACGGTCGCTGACTTCTCCAAGATCACAGGCTGATGATGTGAGACCCCGCTTCGGCGGGGTCTTTCGTTTGACACAGCGAGTTTTCCGAGGTTGGCATCCTGTGCTAGACTGAACGAGCAGTCCAGAGGAAGCCACCCCCATGAACAAGCCCGTTCAGGTCACCATTGCCGAGCCCTATGACAGCTTCGTCGAGTCCCAGCTCGAAAGCGGCGCGTTCAAGTCTGCCGAAGACGTTGTCGAGGCCGGCCTCAAGCTTCTCAAGGAAGAGCAGGCGCGGATCGAATGGCTGCGCAATGCGCTGATCGAGGGGGAGAACAGCGGGCCGTCTGTGCCGTTCGATCCCGAAGATCTCATGGATTCTGTCCGAGAAAGATGGAAGAGCCGTGGCTGAGATCCGGCTTAGCCCCGCCGCACGCCAGGATTTTCTCGACATCGGTGACTACACGCGGGATCGATGGTCTGAGGCTCAAGCCGAACGATACCTCAGGCAGATCCTTGCGATGATCGCGGAAATAGGAACCTATCCGTTTTCAGGCAGCGAGTTGCCTTCATTGCGGCCTGGTTATCGTCGCCGACGGTGCGGCTCACATCTGATCTTCTATGTCATTCTGGAGGAGGGGATGGTGGAGGTCGTTCGCATCATCCACGAACGCGCCGACATTTCGCGCCAGCTGGACAAATGACTTCCATGCCCCCGAAAATCCTCATCAGCGCCTGCCTGCTCGGTCGCCCCGTCCGTTATGACGGCAAGGGCAAGCCGCTCGCAGATCCCCGCATCGAGCGCTGGAAGGCGGAAGGTCGCCTCGTCGGTTACTGCCCCGAACAGGCTGGTGGCCTGCCGACACCCCGTCCACCCGCCGAAATCGAAGGCGGCATGAATGGCGAGGATGTGCTGGCCGGCCGGGCCCGGGTCATGGAACTGACGGGCGGCGATGTCACCGCCGAATTCGTCGAGGGCGGGAAAAAGGCCGTCGCCTTCGCCCGCGAGCAGGGGTGCGACGTTGCACTCCTCATCGATGGCAGCCCCTCCTGCGGTTCCGGCTTCATCTATGACGGCTCGTTCTCCGGTACCCGCCATCCCGGCTTCGGCGTCACGGCAGCCTTGATGCGTCGGGCCGGCATCGCGGTCTTTTCCGACCGTGAGCTCGATCGGCTCGCAGCGCATATCGATCGCGCGGACTGAAACGAAAAGGCCGCCGGATTGCTCCGGCAGCCTTGTTGATGTCGCGGTTGTGGAGGGACCTCAGCTCGCCATGCGCATCGGCTGTTGGCTGCCACCGGACTGGCTCGTCTTGAAGCTGCGGATCAGGTTCAAGAGGTCGCCGGTGTCGTTGGCGAGAACCTCGGCAGAGGCCGTGGTTTCCTCGGCCATGGCGGCATTCTGCTGGGTGGCCTGGTCGAGCTGGTTCATCGAGGACGAGATCGAGCGCAGGGTCGTGTCCTGCTCCTGGGCGCTGTGCGAGATCTTCGAGACGATGTCGTTGGCGCTGGCGATCTGATCCGAGATGCGCTTCAGCGCCTCGCCGGTCTGGCCGACCAGCTGCACGCCCTGTTCCACCTGAGCGGAAGAGCGGGCGATCTGGTCCTTGATCTCCTTGGCCGCCGCTGCCGAACGCTGGGCGAGTTCCCGCACTTCCTGGGCGACAACGGCAAAGCCCTTGCCGCTCTCGCCGGCGCGAGCCGCCTCGACGCCTGCGTTCAGTGCGAGCAGGTTGGTCTGGAAGGCGATTTCGTCGATCACGCCGATGATCTTGGTGATCTCGGCAGACGACTGCTCGATGCCGCTCATCGCGTTGATGGCGCGGGTGACGATCTCGTCGCTCTGCTTCGCCTCGCCGCTGACGGCACTCACGCGGCTTGCGGCCTCGCGGGCGCCATCCGCCGTCTGGCGAACAGCGACGGTCAGTTCGTCGAGGGCTGCCGAAGTCTCTTCGAGGTTCGCAGCCTGGCGCTCGGTGCGGGTGGCGAGCTCGCCGGAGGCACGACGGATTTCTTCCTTCGAGACCGCGATATCGTTGCCCTTCAGGTTGACACGGGCCATGGCCTCTTCGAGACGCGCCAGCGCATCGTTGAAGTTGTCGCGCAAGCCGGCATATTTCGGGCCGAGATCGGCACAACGCACGGTCAGATCGCCATGGGCGAGCTGTTCCAGCGATTGGCCAATGGTGGCGACGACATGCGCCTGCTGGCGCGCTTCGGCGACCTGTGCCTCGGCATTCTGGCTGCGCTCGCTGTCAAGCTCGCGCTGCTGCTCATCCTGGCGGGCGGCCAGGGCATGGCGCTCGCGCACCTTGTCCTGCAGGCTCTTCGTCGCCTGCGCCATCAGACCGATCTCGTTGCGCATGTCCGTATGCGGGATGGCGATGCTGACATTCTCGTCGGCGACGGCCTCAAGCGCATCATGGATGGCCTTGAGCGGACCGGTGATGTTGCGGATCACGAAATAGGCGGCGACCAGCGCCAGCACGAAGATGCCGGCCGACCAGCTGATGGTCTTGATCACGCTGGAGCGGATTTCGGCCTTGAGATCATCGGTATAAAGGCCGGTGACGATGACGATTTTCCAGGGTTCGAACGCCTTGCCGTAAGAGGCCTTCGGATAAGACCGGTCTTCCGGATCCTTGCCAGGCTTCGGACCGATGAACTCAACGAAGCCGCCGCCCTGCTGACCGAGGCGAACCAGTTCGTCGCGATAGGCAAAGCCGTTGGCGTCGGGCTTGCCCTTGTTGCTCTTGCCCACGTCCTTCGAGGTCGGATGGAAGATCATCACTACGTCGTAGTCATAGCCGAAGAAATAGCCGTCGGGCTCGAAGCGCAGCTTGTTGAGCATCTCGTAAGCGCGGGTCTTGGCTTCCTCGACGGTGAATTCGCCGGCGACGGCGCGATCATTGAAATCCTTCAGAACCGACAGAGCAGTCTCGACCTGCGTGCGCAGCAGCTCGTAACGCTGCTGATAAATGGTCGCTGTAGACGAACGCACCTGGAAATAGGTGGCCGCCGCGAAAGCCGCCATCAATCCACCGATCAGCACGATCAGCTGGAGGGAAATCTTCAAATTTTTCATATCGGGGGACGCTTTCGTCTGGGGAGCGGTTCGGGCGCCGGAGGAGGGGACAGTCGAACGAATCGGTACGTCATGTCCCGAAGGTGCTTCACAGTCTCATCGCGAAAAGTTGATGCGACTTTAAGCGCGTCCAAATATGATTCTATAAGAATGAACGGGTGAAATGTTGCGGCAAACGGCATAACGCCCGGGACTGGGCCGGGCGTTATGTCCGTGTCGACCACGAGAGACCGCCGCGCCCGGATCGTAAGGCCGGCGGATTGGGATCAGTTCAGACGCAGATCAAAGCCCGCGAGCGCCGGCGTCTTGTCGGCATCGACAGGTGCGTCGACGGCCGCAGTGGTTGCGTCATGGTCGATTGCATCGCCGGTGGGCAGGGCGCCTGCGACAATCGTGGAGCCGTTCGTCGCCCAGCCTTCGGCAGAGGTATAGACCACCACGGGCGAGCCGCCGAACCAGTTTTCAACGCGCTTCAGCTTCTGTTCGCCATCGACTTCGACCACTTCTGCGGTCTGGCTGCCTGGCGGCAGGGTCGGGACTTCATAGTTCCTCTGGCCCAACCTGGGGGCCGGCGGCGGGCATTCGCTGCAATCGACCTTGACGATGCTCGGCTGGGTCGGCGAAAGGCCGGTCACGGTCGAGATCGAACCGGCCATTGCAGGCGCGGCCAAGGTCGATACTGCCAGAACCATGGATGTCGAAAGGATGAGACGCATCACGTTATTCCCCGATTGTTGGGAAGAACATTAGCAATCGTTTCTTTCGATCCGGTCAGAAGCTTTGGTAAAATTTGAACGAAAGGACGGATTTCCACCCGAAATCCGGCTCGGGCAGCCGGAAATCAGGCCTTTTCGCGCGCAATCGCCCGCCAGCCGATGTCGCGGCGGCAAAAGCCGTTCGCCCACTCTACCGCATCCACGAGCCGGTAAGCGGCAGCCTGCGCCTCCGCGACCGTCACCCCACGCGCCGTGGCGTTGAGCACGCGCCCGCCTGTTGCAACCAGCTGGCCGTCTTTCAGCGCCGTGCCCGCATGGAAGACCTTCGCGCTGTCCCCCGCCTCAGGCAGCGAGGCAATCGGCGTCGCCTTTTCGTATGCGCCGGGATAACCCTTCGAGGCCAGCACCACGGTCAGTGCCGGGTCCTCGCTCCATTCGGCCGAAACCTTGTCCAGCGTGCCGGTGGCAGAGGCATGGAGGATCGGCAACAGGTCGCTCTTCAGCCGCATCATCAGCACCTGGCATTCCGGATCGCCGAAGCGGACATTGTATTCGATGAGTTCCGGGCCCTTCTCGGTGATCATCAGCCCGGCGAAGAACACGCCCTGGAAGGGATGCCCCATCTCGGCCATGCCGCGCATGGTCGGCTCGATGATCTCCTTCATCGTCCGCTCGACCATCTCTGATGTCATGACCGGCGCGGGCGAATAAGCGCCCATGCCGCCGGTGTTCGGGCCGGTATCGCCGTCGCCGACACGCTTGTGGTCCTGGGCGGTGGCAAGCGGCAGAAGCGACTTGCCGTCGGAGAGGCAGAAGAAGCTCGCTTCCTCGCCATCAAGAAAGGCCTCGACCACGACTTCGGCACCGGCCGCCCCAAAGGCGCCCTCGAAGCAGTCGTCGATGGCCGCGAGCGCCTCGTCCAGCGTCATCGCAACCGTTACCCCCTTGCCGGCTGCAAGCCCATCGGCCTTGATGACGATCGGTGCGCCCTGTTCGCGCACATAGGCCTTGGCCTTTGGCGCATTGTTGAAGCGCTGGTACGCCCCGGTCGGAATGTTGAAGCGGGCGCAGACATCCTTGGTAAAGCCCTTGGAGCCCTCGAGCTGGGCAGCCGCCGCAGACGGCCCGAAGACGGCGATACCGGCCTCGCGCAGACGGTCGGCGATACCAGCGACCAGCGGCGCTTCCGGCCCGACGACGACGAAGTCGATCGCCTTGTCCTTGCAGAAGGCCACCACAGCAGCGTGATCATCTGTATCGAGGGAAACCAGTTCCGCTTCTTCGGCGATCCCGGGATTGCCGGGGGCGGCATAAAGCTTGGTCAGGAGTGGCGACTGGGCGATCTTCCAGGCCAGCGCATGCTCGCGTCCACCCGACCCGATCAACAAAACCTTCATCGCCAGCCTCCAATGCCCAAGGGAATGCCCGGCGGTTAAGGGGAGGGAGGCGAAAGGTCAAGTTCGAGTGTCGCAACACAGATAGAATCACGGGGCCCAAAGGCAAATTTCGCGCTCAAGTGAACTTATCATTTCGTCGACTGGCAATTGACGGTCTCTTCTAGTGGGGTGATTTTGCGCCAGTTCGAGGAGCTCGACGACTTTACCAGAGATGTGAATGCTGTCCCTTTCCCCCCAGAGACCTCGCATCTCCGACTGGATTTCACTTTGCATGCCACTTGCGTTTCCTATCAGTAGCTTCGGCGCTATTTCACCGAGCAACTTGTCCGCCGTCGCGAAGATGTAGCGAATACTCTGATCAACGCCTTCGTCGACCCTCTTAACAAAGTCACTAAGGTGAGTAATGTCCCAAGCAGCGTTTTTAGCGCCTTGGATTGCTTTCGTTCGATCAGCGGAGCGCAGTCCCTTTAGAAGGCCTCTCTTGCTACTGTTGGGAGCAAAGTAGCGCTGCGCAAACATCAAAGCTGGCCCTGCTACTAGGAACTTGTTTTCCATCCAGTCGAGAAGCGCCAACGATTTTTCCGGTGGGCTTAATGCTGACAGCTCAAGCGTCGCGATCTTGAGCACCGCTGCATAGTTCCGCTTCCAACGGTGCAAAGGGCGAGCCAGATTGCCCGGCGGATCAACTGTTACAGCGGTTACTGTTGAGAGACGAGGGATACGGCCGAGGGTGAGGTCAAGCCATTCTTGAGTATCGTGATTGTCACCGCCACGAAACCAAGACAATTCGTCAATTGCGTCTTGATTGCCGAGTGCGTGGGCTAACTCGTGATATGCAATAGATGGTTCAAAGTTAAGGTCCATTGCTTTGCAGAAAGACATCACAACAAGTGCGTTGCGGGAGGTCTGGTCGGCGCCAACGGTTCCCAGCTTTGCAATCTTCGCAATGCGTGACACCAGGTTTCTGTCCGGTAGAATCCAAGTGTCGATGCCTTCGTACTCTTTCGCGAATATCAATCCAGCTGGGTTGGTAAGGCCGACATTGGGCGCAATATAGCCAGCCGTAAACAGCTTTGAGCGTTCAATCTCCGAGCCGAGGAATGTAATTTCTTCCAGTGGGAAATCATCAGACACGTAGATTTGAAAATACCCCATTTCAGATCCAAAATAGCATGGGAACCGCAGAAGTAAGTTAGCGAGATTCGCTGAAATGTGAAACGCGAAGCTGGAGAGCTTGCCTTGCCGCATTCCCTCGCTATGGTCCGCCCTCAATCGAAAAATGCGGAAGACCCATGGCCGACGACATCAGATCCATTGCCGCCCTCATCGCCACCGAAATCAACGCCCGTCCCGAGCAGGTGACGGCGGCTGTCGGCCTGCTCGATGAAGGCGCGACGGTCCCCTTCATCGCCCGCTACCGCAAGGAAGTGACCGGCGGTCTTGACGACACGCAGCTGCGCAATCTCGCCGAACGGCTGATCTATCTGCGCGAGCTCGCCGCCCGCCGCAAATCGATCTTCGAAAGCATCGATAGCCAGGGCAAGATGACCGACGAACTCGCGCGCAAGATCGCTCAGGTCACCACCAAGGCCGAGCTGGAAGATCTCTATCTGCCCTACAAGCCGAAGCGCCGCACCAAGGCGGAAATCGCCCGCGAGAGGGGACTTCAGCCGCTCGCCGATGCGATCATGGCCGATCGCACGAGCGACCCGCAGCAGCTCGCAGCCGGATACATCACGGAAGAAGTCGCGGACGTGAAGGCAGCGCTGGAAGGCGCCCGCGACATCATCGCTGAGCAGATTTCCGAAAATGCCGATCTTATCGGCCGGTTGCGCAACGACATGAAGGATCGCGCGATCCTCTATTCGAAGCTGGTCGACGGCAAGGCCGAGGCCGGCGCCAAATTTGCCGACTATTTCGACCATTTCGAACGCTGGGCAACGGTGCCCGGTCACCGGGCGCTTGCCATGCTGCGCGGCTGGAACGAGGAATTCCTGTCGCTGTCGATCGAAGTCGACCGCGATGACACGGCCCCGGTCAAGCCGAGCCAGCGCATGATCGCGAGCGCCTATCAGGTCGCGGGCAAGGGCCCCGCCGACCAGTGGCTCCTCGAGGTCGCCGGCTGGACCTGGCGCGTCAAGCTCTCCGTGTCGCTGTCGCTCGACCTGATGCGCGAGCTGCGCGAACGCGCCGAGGAAGAGGCGATCCACGTCTTCGCTCGCAATCTGAAAGACCTGCTGCTGGCAGCCCCCGCCGGTTCGCGTCCCACAATGGGCCTCGATCCCGGCATCCGCACGGGCGTCAAGGTCGCCGTCGTCGATGGCACCGGCAAGGTGGTGGAAACGACGACCGTCTATCCTTTCCCGCCGAAGAACGACATCCGCGGCACCCAGACAGAACTCGCCTCGCTCACCCGCAAGCACAAGGTCGAGCTGATCTCGATCGGCAACGGCACGGGCAGCCGCGAGACGGAAAAGCTGGTGGCCGACATGCTAGCCCAGTTCCCGTCCACCGCGCCGAAGCCGACCAAGGTCATAGTCTCGGAAGCCGGCGCCTCCGTCTATTCCGCCTCGGAAACCGCCGCCAAGGAATTCCCCAATCTCGACGTCTCCTTGCGTGGCGCCGTCTCGATTGCCCGGCGTCTGCAGGATCCGCTGGCCGAACTCGTCAAGATCGAGCCGAAATCGATCGGCGTCGGCCAGTATCAGCATGACGTCGATCAGGGCAAACTCGGCCGCTCGCTCGATGCCGTCGTCGAAGATGCGGTGAATGCCGTCGGCGTCGACCTCAACACGGCATCCGCCCCGCTGCTCGCCCGCGTCTCCGGCCTTGGCAAAACCACGGCGGAAGCCATCGTTGCCCATCGTGATGCAACCGGCGCCTTCGAAAGCCGCAAGGATCTCTTGAAAGTGCCGCGCCTCGGCGCCCGCACGTTTGAGCAATGCGCCGGCTTCCTGCGCATCCCGAACGGCAAGGAGCCGCTCGACGCCTCATCCGTGCACCCGGAAGCCTATGGCGTGGCCAAGAAGATCGTCGCCGCCTGCGGCCGCGACCTGCGCTCGCTAATGGGCGACAGCGCGACGCTGAAGAACCTCGACCCGAAGCGCTTCATCGACGAGCAGTTCGGCCTGCCGACGGTCAAGGACATCCTTGCGGAACTCGAAAAGCCCGGCCGCGACCCGCGCCCGAGCTTCAAGACTGCGACTTTTGCAGAAGGCGTCGACGAGATCACCGACCTGAAGATCGGCATGACGCTTGAGGGCACGGTCACGAACGTCGCCGCCTTCGGCGCCTTCGTCGATATCGGCGTGCATCAGGATGGTCTGGTGCATGTCTCCCAGCTTGCCGATCGCTTCGTCAAGGATCCGCATGAGGTGGTGAAAGCGGGCGATGTCGTGAAGGTCCGCGTCGTCGAGGTCGACGTCAAGCGCAAGCGCATCGCGCTCACGATGCGCAAAGATGGCGGCGAGGCGCAACAGCCCTCGATGCGCGGCGACGCGCGCGGCAATGCCAATGCGATGAAGCATTCCAATGCCCGCCCGCCGAAGCCCGAGCAGCCCGCAATGGGCGGCCTGGGTGCGGCGCTCGCCGAGGCCATGCGCAAGAAATAAGACAGAATAGAAACAGGCCGGAGCTCGTCACTCCGGCCTGCCCATCGCCCCTCAAAAGGCGCCTCTCAATGGGAGGTTGCGCAATCCTTGCAGAATGGCGTATGCGGCACAGCCTTCAGCCGCTCCATGGCGATTGGCTCGCCACAGGTGACGCATCGACCATACTGCCCCTTGGCGATCCGGTCCAGCGCGGCATCGATCGCCCTCAGCTCTTCCTCACCCACCTGGCCGAATTCCTCCAGCACCTCGTCGTTCTCAGACTCGGTAGCCCGTTCTGCGCTGTCGGCACTCTTTAGGGTACCGAGATCATGATCGATCTTCTTCAGCCGCCGTTCGATCTCGTCCTTGCGGGCGAGTAGAATGCGTTCGAAGTGGGCCGTGTCCATGGCCTGTACGGGATTGTCCATCATCTCACCTGTCGACCAGAACGGAAATCTTCGAATGGCGCACGACACGGTCGGCCGTCGCGCCGATGAAGTAGTTCGAGAAATCAGGCACATGCGAGCCGACGATGATCAGGTCCGCCTTATGCTCCTCGGCTGCCGCGAGGATCTCGCGGGCAGGGGCGCCGGAGCGGATCTCGATATGTGCGGTGGCCCCCGTCTTCTCCTTGAGCGTCACGAGCTTGGCCTTGGCGTCGGTGATCGCGCCTTCGATCAGGTCAACGGGAACGTCGATGGCGAGATAACCCGGAATGTCCTCGATGATGGTGAGAAGCACGATCTCGCCGCCTGCATCGAGCAGAGACTTGGCCTTGCTCAGGATCTTCTCGCCGATGGCAGTGGCAGCCGGATCGACCGGAACGATGATCTTCTTGTACATTCTGCTCTCCTTTGTCACCCGCCGGGTGTTTCCTCTTGATGAATGCAAAATGCGTCGGACGGCGAACTGCCGCATTGATCAGGATCAACTTTGGAGCGCAGTTCGTTGTCAATCATTGTCGAACGATCTTTCGATGAGATGACGTCTATTGTGAACGGCCGTCTTGCTCCATATCCAGAGCAAGACGCCTCGACAGGCGCAGGAGAAAACCGATGACCGGCGCAGACGCAGACACCCCATCCTTCGCCCTGACCCGTCCCTTGCATATCGGGCGCGCCCATCTGGTGGTCCGTGATCTCGAAACGATGACGCGCTTTTACGAACAGGCGCTCGGCCTGAAGCGCATCGATCACGGCCCGAGCGGCGTTGACCTCGGGGCTGGCGAGCGCGTGCTGCTGACGCTGACCACGAGAAGCGATGCGGCACCCGCGCCGCGCAACGCCGCTGGTCTCTTCCACAACGCCTTCCTGATGCCGGATCGCACCGAGCTTGCCCATTGGCTGGCGCATGCCGCCCATCTCGGCCTCAAGTTTGAGGGCGCCAGCGACCATCTGGTCAGCGAGGCGATCTATCTCTCCGATCCGGAAGGCAACGGCATCGAGGTCTATCGTGACCGCCAGCCGACGGAATGGACTTTTCATCCCGATGGCACAGTTGAGATGGACACGCGCCGGCTGGATCTGCAGGCGCTTTATGACAGCGCCCCGAAAACGCCTTGGGCCGGTATGGCCCCCGGTGCCGCCCTGGGTCACGTGCATCTCCAAGTCGGCAATGTGCCGGAAGCCGATCGTTTCTATGAAGGCGTCCTTGGTTTGAAGAAAATGGCCGTCTATCCGGGTGCCAGCTTCTACGGCTCCGGCAACTATCATCACCACGTCGCCGCCAATGTCTGGAACAGCCGCAATGCCGCAGCCCGTACAGGGGCAATGACGGGTCTTCAAGGCTACGAGCTTGCTTTCAACGACAGGCAAGTCCTCGACGGCGTGCTCTCCACGCTGGAGAGCCTGGAGATCAAGGTCGATCGCACCGCCCGCGGCTTCAGTCTTGCTGATCCCTGGGGCATCGGCCTGACACTGGTTGCGCCGCAGGCCTGATCTGGCGCTTTCGAGCCGCTGGCTCTGGTTCCCCCGTGGAACGGAAGTTGTTCCTGCACGTTGAAGGACGTCGCAAGGGGAACCAGGCCATGCCAGCATCGAGCCACCGAATACGTGTGTCACCGGAGTGTCTCCGGTGAACCTCCAGGTCAATCATCGCCATAGCTCCGCCCGCAAGGTTCGCTTCAAGAAGACCGGGCTCGATTACGTCGTCTCCTGGTCGGTGATCGGGCTTTTCCTGATCTTCGCGCTGATTGCCCTGCATCTCGCCTCCTTCATCCTCATTCCGCTGACCATGGCGGTCGTGGTCGGGCTGATCCTAGGCCTTGCCGCAGACCGCATGGGCAAACTCGGCATCCCGCCGACGCTCACAGCGGTCATTCTCTCCGGGCTGTTTCTGATCCTGCTTCTGGTGCTGGCGAGCCTGATCTGGACGCCGGTCAACATGCTGGTCGAAAACGGCCCTGAGATGATCAATCAGAGCATCCAATATCTGGAAAGCATCCCCTGGATGGAGCGCCCACTTGCGATCCTGTCGCGCGGCCCCGACTCCATGGAGGCGATGCTGGAAAATTCCGGGACCATCCTCTCGACCATCGCCGCCGGCGTAACACCGGCGCTCCTCCAGGTCTTCATCTTCATCGCCGGCCTGTTGCTCTTCCTGTCCTGCCGGCTGGCACTGCGCCGCGAGCTGATCCGCGCCTTCTCGGACCGCGCCCGCCGGCTGAAGACCATCCGGCTGTTCAACGAAGTGGAGGAGGCCCTCGGCTACTATTTCGCAACCGCCGTCATCGTCTATGGCCTGTTCGGCGTCGTGGCGGCGCTCGTGGCCTGGATCGGCGGTCTGGGCTCCCCCGTGCTCTGGGGTGTGGCTGCCTTTCTTCTGAGTTTCATTCCCTTTCTCGGCATCGCCATGGTCACCATCGCCATGGCCATTGCCGGTGTGCTGGTGCATGAAAGCCTGTTTCTCGGCCTGCTCCCGGCCTTCATCTTCTTTCTGCTGGATGGCCTCCTCGAAAACCTGCTGATCCCGGCGGTCATGGGCAAGAGGCTGGAGATGAACGCCTTCATGCTCTTCGTCGCCATCGTCTTCTGGACCTGGCTCTGGGGTGCCGTCGGTGCCATGCTCGCCGTCCCGCTAACGCTCATTTGCATGACGCTCTATGCCGGCATCATGCCCCAGACGAAAATCCAGCCCAATCTGCCCGACTGAGCGACTGTCATCCATCCGTCACGCCGAAGTCCTATGCACCGCTAGACCCAGAAACGGTGCATCCATGACTGACACGCGTCCCCTCTTGCGGCTCGGCATCATCGCTGATCCGCAATATGCCGACCTCGAGCCGGACCCTCGGCTGGATCGCCACTTCCGCCGCTCACTGGAGAAGCTCGGCGAAGCGGTGGAGACGTTCAACGCCCAGCCTCTCGATACCGTCGTGGTGCTGGGGGATCTGATCGATCGCGGCTGGGAGAACTTCGCTGCGGTGCTCGACATCCTGGACAGGCTGCATGCGCCGCGCATCCTGCTGCCCGGAAACCATGATTTCCTCGTCGATCCCAACCGTCTGTCTGAAGTGCATGCCCGGCTCGGCATGCCCATGCCCTACCATGAGGTCAGCTTTCCGGGGCTGCGTCTCCTCGTCATCGACGGCAATGAGATCTCGCTGTTTTCCGCAGCAGAGGGCGACGCCCGACATGCAGAGGCCCAGCTTCGCCTGCAGGCTTTGAAGGCGAGTGGCGCTGCGAACGCCCATGAGTGGAATGCCGGCATCTCGGACCGACAGGCCGGTTGGATTGCCGAACGACTGGCGGCGGCACAAGGATGCGCTGAAAAGGTCATCCTCCTCGGTCATTACCCGATTTATCCGCCCTCCGACCACATGCTGTGGGATGCGGAGAGATTGGCGACGTCTGTAGCCTCCGCCCCCTCGGCCATCGCCTATCTCTGCGGCCACCAGCATGCGGGCGGGTATGCGGAGCGGAACGGTGTCCACTTCGTCAATTTCTGCGGCATGGTCGATACCGAAGAGACCAACGCTTACGCAGTCCTGACGGTCTTCGATGATCGGATCGAGATCGCGGGACATGGTCGGGAACCGGATCGCCGCCTGCCGCTGGTGCCTGAAAAGCGGGTGAATTACACCGTCACGTGACAGATCCCTGATCGGCATTCGTCGCAAATTCGTCATAGATATCAAAAATTTCTTCGAACTTCTGATATTCACTCCATTGTGACTTCTATCGTCTCTACCAACACGGCAAACATAGTCTGTTCCGCAAACGATCGCCGGTGCGCCGGCCGAGCCTTGGAGAAACCTGATGAAATTGAAAGTCGTTCTGGCCGCCGCGACGGCGATCTGTCTTGGCGTGACCGCAGCCATTGCTGCGGGCGAACCTCAGGTCGTCCGTCAGGACGAAATGAAGAAGGTTGGCGGTGCCATGGGCGCGCTCGGCGGGATTGCCAAGGGCGAAAAGCCCTATGACGCAGAAGCCGTCAAGGCCGCGCTGACGACGCTGGCGGAAGTTGGCAAGACCTTCCCCGACCACTTCCCGGCCGGCAGCGAAACCGGCAGCGACTCGGAAGCCGCGCCCGCGATCTGGCAGAACATGGACGACTTCAAGGCCAAGTCGGCGAAACTCGCTTCGGCTGCAGAAGCGCAGCTCGCCGCATTGCCTGCTGATCAGGCGAGCGTCGCCGCTGCCATGCAGTCCGTCGGTGCCACCTGCGGCGATTGCCACCAGACCTACCGCCTGAAGAAGTAAGGCCTTCCGGCGGGCGAATGGCGGTTGATCCGCAGCGCCCGCCGCTCTGTTTCCCGGACTGGGAACCGAATTCAAATGACGGAGGCCGGGATGGCATCGACTTGGGTCAAGGGGCTGGGTGGACTGGCCGCTCTCGGAGCTGTCGGTTTCGGCGCTTTCCTGTTCATCACCGCGCCGGCGCGCCAGGATCCCGCAGTCTGGGCCAATCTCGGTGAGCCCGATCTGACCAACGGCCGTGAGGTCTTCTTCGCCGGTGGCTGCGCCAGCTGTCACGCTCCGTCAGATGCAACTGGCGATGCGCGGCTTGTCCTCTCGGGTGGTGCGCCGCTGAAAAGCGATTTCGGAACCTTCCACGCACCCAACATTTCATCCCACCCCGAAGCTGGCATCGGTGCCTGGACGCTTGCTGAGTTTGGTGATGCCATGACCCGTGGTGTCGGACGCGAGGGCGAACATCTCTACCCGTCCTTCCCCTATGGTTCTTACGCGCGCATGACGCCCAAGGACATCAACGACCTCTACGGCTTCATGAAGACCCTGCCGGCGAGTGATGCCGTGGCGCCAGCCCACGAACTCGGCTTTCCCTTCAATCAGCGTGTGCTGCTCGGCGGCTGGAAGTTCCTCTTCGTCAGCGACGCGCCGATGGTCGAGCTTGCCGACGCGTCCGACATGCTCAAGCGCGGGCAATATCTGGTTGAAGGACCGGGTCACTGCGGCGAGTGCCATACGCCGCGCAATCTTCTGGGTGGCCTTCTGGCCGACAGGTGGCTGGCCGGTGGCCCCAATCCGGACGGAGAGGGCTCGATCCCCAACATCACGCCTGGCTCCGAAAGCATGGCGTCCTGGAGCGAAGGCGACATCGTCACCTATCTCGAGACCGGCTTCACACCCGATTACGACAGCGTCGGTGGCTCCATGGTGTCCGTACAGAAGAACATGGCCGAGTTGACAGCTGCAGACCGCGAGGCGATCGCCGCCTATCTGAAGGCCATTCCAGCTTTACAATAACTGGCTGCCGTTCTGTTCAGCATCGCGCAAGCCTTGCCTGTCATCTTTCCGTCGTCGAATGGACTTCGGAGGGGACATGAGCATTGAACGCCGGCGGATGGAGAATGCGCTCCGGTCCCTGCTCGACAACTATCCGGACCCCGCTTTGCATCGCTGGGTGGATGAAACGGTTCGCGCTTTCGAAAAGCGTCTCTCGGCCATCGTCGATCCACGCGAGCGCGATCACGCCCAGCAGGCAGCGCTCATTCTGATCAAGACGACGTTGCAGAAATGGTCGGAAAATCCGCCGGTTCGCCACTGAGCGGATGAAGCGCTTTCAGCGGCGATGTTCCGCCGCAAAGGCTGCCAATTCGGCTTCGGCTTCCGGTCCATACAGATCCAGCGCCTTCAGCACTTCGATGGTAAATGTATCCGGTGACGAGCCGGCTGCGGTGACGATCTTTCCGTCGCGCGCTGCCTGTGGCTGGTCGAGATAGCGAGCTTCCCCATGATAGCCGGGATACTTTTTGTGCGACGCAAGCGCGTTTCCGGTATGCGCCACGTCATCGAGCACGCCTGTCGCCGCAAGAGCGCTGGCGGCCGCGCAGATCCCGCCCAACACCTTGCCCTTGTCGCGAAACGCCGTCGCAAGCGCGGTAAAGTCGTAGGCCACTCCCTTTTCCCAGGCATAGCCGCCGGGAATGATCAGCGCGTCGAACCGGTCCGCATTGATGCCGTCGAAGCCGATATCGGGCGTGACCTTCAATCCACCCATGGAGGTAACCGGCTTGCCATCCGGGCTTGCCGTCAAGACCTCGCAATCCAGCCAGTAGCGGGTGGCCGCCATCAGAAGCGCTGGCTCCCAGTCGGCATAGTCATTCTGAAGCGCAATCACGATACGGGGCATTGGAAGTCTCCTCGTGCTTGAAGGCTGGGATCAGCTCAGCGCCTGCAGGTAACGCATGCCGGTGACCGGGCGCGGAATGAAGTCCATGTTTTCGTAGAAGCGATGGGCGGCGAAATTGCCGGTGGCGGCTGAAACCGAGAGGAAGTCGCAGCCCGAGGCCCGTGCAATCTGCTTGGCGCGATCGACGAGATGCTGGCCGATGCCGTTGCCGCGCTGGCCGTCGCGTACGAAGAGGTGATGCAACTCCATCCCCCGCTTGCCTTCCTGCGCCTTGTAGAGCGGCACGAGAATGGCATAGCCGATCAGGCCTTCGCCGCTATCGGCCACCAGAGCCTGGATCCACGGCGCCGGCCCGAACAGGTCGCGTTCCAGCACATCCGGCGTCATGGCAGACGCGTCGCCATGGTGCATGGCAAGCGCTGCGATCATGGCGTTGAGTTCCGGCAGATCGCGCGGCTTGGCGTGACGGATGGCCACGATCGGCGGGCGGGGCTGGGTGAGGTCTGTATCTTCGGTCATGTCACTTTCCCTTGGTCTTGTTTCGTGCCGTCAGGGGGAAAGTCGTCCGAAAAACAACAAGGCCGCCTGACGGCGGCCTGTTGACAACGAGATCTTGTCGGGCCGCCGGTTACCGGTAGGCCCAAAAATACGTGCAGGTGATGTTTGCGCGGATGTCGATCATGGCGGCTGTGATGCGCCAGTTTAAATCGATTGTCAACGGGGGAAGGGCACTCTTCTAGCACCCTATTCAGGCAGCCCGTAACCTAAAGTCCACATGGACCTCGTCATAGGGAAAGATCACGTTCCCACTGGCTGTCTTGTCGATAAGTCCGGCGGATAGCATTGCGTGCACATCGCCATGCACCGCTTTGACATCGCGACCGACACGCCGGGCAATCTCACGAATACTCATCTCGTCCTGACCCGTCATCGCCTGAAGGATCTCCCAACGTTTCGCAGTGAGAACCTTCCAGAGGACGTCAACAGTGGGAAACTCGATATAATTGCCCTGTTCTTCGCCTGTGAATGCGGCAGCCAGCCTCTGCTTGCTTTCCTCCAGTGAGCAGATGCTGATGGTCACACTGTTGAATTCTCGCTCAGCCATTCCTCCACATCCTTCCAAAAGTCAGCTTGCAGCGTATCCAGTCCGTTGAAGGCATACGAGAACTCGGTCGCTCCAATATGTTTGTGGTCACCTTTACCCGCTTCATTATCGTAGCGGAGAATGCATACATTCTGGCTCACCAGAGCAAGACTGTACTTGAACATGTGGTCGCTGCCAGGCACCTTCTCAGGCACGAGCCACACCTTCATGTCGATGAACACGGTCTCGGAAAGGTGGCGGCGGGTTTTCAGAAGATTTTTCGCCTTCATTGTTGGACTTTACTCCAACGTCTTAGCAAAGTCAAAGATCACCGCTCTATGTCCACCCCCGCCTTCGTCGTCAGTCGCTTCTCAAACCCCACCTTGGTCAGCAGCAGATCCTTGTCGGCATAATGCACCACGTCGTCAGGCGATCGTGTCCCCACCACGAGATAGGTTGCCGGCTCATTCGAGTGGTTCTCCAGCCTATGGCCGACGGCGACGCCCGCCTTGAACGTCGCGGCATCGCCGGGTTTCATCTCAGTCAGATCATCGCCCTCGTTCAGCGTCACCCTTCCCGAGAGCACATAGACGAATTCGTCCTCCTGCTCGTGCCAGTGTTTGTGCGAGGACATGGCGCCCGGCATCAACGTCTCGACGAAGGCGCCGAACTGCGTCAGCCCTCCGGCATCGGACAGCAGGCGGGCGGAATAGGGCCCGAGTTCCGCATTCAATCCTTCGCCCTTGCCCTCTTCGAGCGGCGCGTCTTCGCATCTGATGACCGGCATGCTGCTTCCCTCAATGCTCGTGTTCGCAAAGACCGTGATCGGAGAGCGCCCGGATCACATAACAATCGCCGACTATATGGCAGTCTGCATGGGAGACGATCCGCGCAAGTTCCGCCTCCAGCTTCCTTAGCCGCGCAATCTTCTCGCGCACCTCTTCCAGCTGCTCGCGCGCGATAAGATCCGCCCGCTCGCAGGGCTCTTCCGGATGCCGGCTGAGCGTCAGCAATTCACGGATCGCCTCGATCGGAAAACCGAGATCCCGCGCATGGCGGATGAAGGTCAGCCGCTCCAGGTCGCTCTTTTCGTAGCGCCGCTGATTGCCTTCCGTGCGGTCGGGCGCGGAAATCAGCCCCATCTGCTCGTAGTAGCGGATGGTCGGCACTTTGACCCCGGCGCGCCGTGACAGATCCCCGATCGAAAACATGAAAAAAACCTCTTGAACCTCTAGTCACTAGAGATCCTAAGGTCGATGCATGACCACATCAAGACCTGAAGGATATCTGAAATGAGTGCTGCCTGCGGCCATGACCACGCCCCCTTCGCCGGCATGTCGGAGACCTACAAGCGCCGGCTCTGGATGGTGATCGCCATCAATGCCGTGATGTTCGCCGTCGAGATGACTGCGGGCCAGCTCGCCCGTTCCCAGGCACTGCAGGCCGATGCGCTGGATTTCTTCGCCGATGCCGTGACCTATGGCATTTCGCTCGCCGTCATCGGTGCCTCGCTGAAAACCCGCAGCATGGCCGCCGCTGCCAAGGGCGTGAGCCTTTTTCTGATGGGCCTCTGGGTCTTCGGCTCCACCATCTGGCGGGTTTTTCAGGGTGGTGTGCCCGAAGCGCCGGTCATGGGTGTCATCGGCTTCCTCGCGCTTGCCGCCAATGTAGCGAGCGTGCTGCTGCTGATGTCCTACAAGGATGGCGACGCCAATGTCCGCTCCGTCTGGCTCTGCTCGCGCAATGATGCGATCGGCAATGTCATCGTCATGATCGCGGCCCTGGGTGTCTGGGGCACGGCCACCGCCTGGCCGGACCTGATCGTCGCGGCCATTATGGCGGGGCTGTTCCTCAACTCCTCGGTCCAGATCCTCTCGCAGAGTTTTCGCGAATGGAAGGCGGGCGAGGCGATCACGCTGTCATCCTCCTGCTGCGGCACTGAGAAGGCATCCTGTGGCTCCGCGCATGATCACGCACATCAGGATCACGGCGCAATTCATGCGCACCGCCACCACTGACGATCTTCGAAACGCAAGAAGGCCGGCCAGGCATCATGCCGGCCGGCCTTCTTGACCGCATCGTCGGATCAGAATTCCTGATAGGGCGAAGGAGGGATTTCGTATTCGCGGTAAGCCGCTTCCACCATTTGGACGCGCGAATCCGCCGGCTGGCGATCCCGGTTCTGGCTGTTGCCGATATCAACGATCGCCTTGCGGGATCCCTCGACCGTCCACAGAGCAGAAGCAAGCTGGTTGGAGAGAAGCGTGCTCGAAAACGTGCTGGCGCCGCTGGCGCGGGGCGTATTGGTGTTTGCCGTTTCGGGGGCAGCATCCTCTGTGCCGACCGTGTTCGGCACGTATCGGCTTTGGTAGGAGTAGCTGCTCAGGCCGCTTTCGATCCTCATGGCGGACACCTCGGTTGAAGAATTAACCTTTTGTTAACCTTTCAACCTTGCGCGAAGCTTGCGTCCCGCATTGCATTATGACGATTGGCCCTTGCGGAACGAGGCGTCTGAAAGTACGGACGCCGCCCGAATCATGGGCGGCGCCTCGTTGCATCAGCCAAACTCGATACAATGCCCAAAACCAATCCGTGATTGCTCAGTCGGTGGGGCGGAGGCCACCGCCTCACATCTTCCCCGCCACCTTGATCGCATAGGCATATTCGAACGCGATTTCTTCCAGTCGCTGGAAACGCCCCGACTTGCCGCCATGGCCGGCGGCCATGTTGGTCTTGAGCAGGAACGGTCCGGCCGCCGGCGCGGTGGCACGTAGCCGCGCGATCCACTTGGTCGGCTCCCAATAGGTCACGCGCGGGTCGGTGAGGCCCGAAAGCGCGATGATCGGCGGATAGGTTTTGGCTTCGACGTTGTCGTAGGGGCTATAGGCCGCGATCCAGCGATATTCCTCTTCCGACTCGATGGGATTGCCCCATTCCGGCCATTCCGGCGGGGTGAGCGGCAGCGTGTCGTCGAGCATGGTGTTCAAGACATCGACAAAGGGCACGGCGGCGATGATGCCGGCGAATTTCTCCGGCGCCATATTGGCAACCGCCCCCATCAGCATGCCGCCGGCAGACCCGCCTTCGGCAATGATCCGGTCATAGGCCGTGAAATGCTCCTTCACCAGGTGGTCGGCAGCCGAGATGAAGTCCTTGAAGGTGTTGACCTTCTTTTCCATCTTGCCGTCTTCGTACCAGGAAAAACCCTTGTCCTTGCCGCCGCGGATATGGGCAATCGCATAGACAAAGCCGCGATCGGCGAGCGACAGGCAATTGGTGTTAAAGCCGGCTGGGATGGTAATGCCATAGGCGCCGTAGCCATAGAGCAGGCAGGGGGCGGAGCCGTCGAGCTTGGTGTCCTTCCGGTAGAGCAGGGTGACCGGCACCTTCTCGCCGTCATGCGCTTCGGCAAAGACCCGGCGGGTGACATAGTCCTCCGGCTTGTGGCCGGATGGCACTTCCTGCGTCTTCAAAAGAGTGCGCTCGCGCGTTGCCATGTTGTAGTCGAAGAGCTGGCTTGGCGTCGTCATCGACGAATAGGAGAAGCGGATGACATCGGTGTCGTATTCCGCAGCCCCCTGCAGCCCCAGCGAATAGGCTTCCTCGGCAAAGGCGATCGAATGCTCGTCGCCCGACTTGCGGTCGCGTATCATGATGACGGGTAAGCCCTCGCGGCGCTCCAGCCAGACGAGATGGCGCGCAAAGGCCATATGGTTGAGGATCAGCCGGCCCGGCTCGTGCGGCACGACCTCTGTCCAGTTCGCCTTGCCCGGTGCGGTGACAGGCGCCTCGACGATCTTGAAGTCCTTCGCGCCGTCGGCATTGGTCAGGATGTAGAAGACATCGCCGCCTTCCGTCATCGAATACTCCACGCCTTCCTCGCGCTCGGCGACCAGCATCGGCTCCGCCGTCAGGTCCTTGGTCGAGAGGATGCGGTATTCCGAGGTCTCGTGGTCGTGGATGTCGATGAAGATGAAATCGTCGAGCAACGAGCCGCCGACGCCCATGAAGAAGCCGGGATCCTTCTCCTCGTAAACGAGCCGGTCGGACGACTGCGGCTGACCGACGATATGGTGGAAGACCTTGGACGGACGATGGTTCTCGTCCTGCAGGGTATAGAAGAAGCTCTTGCCATCAGGCGCCCAGACCCCACCGCCGGCGGTGTTTTCCAAGACGTCGTCGAGATCCTGCTTGGTGGCGAGATCGCGGATGCGCAGCGTGTAGTATTCCGAGCCCTTGTCGTCATAGCCCCAGATGCCGAAGGCGTGGTCTGTCGTGTGATCGATGCCGGACAGGCGGAAATAGTCCTTACCCGTTGCCTCCTTGTCGCCGTCGAGCAGCAGTTCGCGGATGGTCTCGTCCTTCGGATTGCCGTCGCGCGGGATGCGGAAATAGCGCGGCTGTTCGCCGCCGGTGACGAAGGCCGAGCCATAGGCGAACGGGCCGTCCTTCATTGGGATCGACGAGTCGTCTTCCTTTATGCGGCCCTTCATCTCGGCAAAGAGCTGGCCCTGCAGCTCTTTCGTGTCGGCCATTGCTGCTTCCATATAGCCATTCTCGGCTTCGAGATATCCGCGGATTTCCGGATCGAGGATGGAGGTATCCTTGAACATCGCCTGCCAGTTGTCGGCGCGCAGCCAGGCATAATCATCCGTCCTGACAATCCCATGGCGGGTGTCCGTGACGGGCTTCTTGGCGGCAGCGGGCGGGGAGGGCAGGTTCTTGAAGACGGACAAGGGATTTCCTTCCGGGAAATGGAACAGCTGATATCACCGAGAGATAGAGAGGCGGCCGAGCGTGATCAAGCGCCGCCGGTCGGAGATCAGCCGTCGGTGCCGGCGGTCGACTTTGCCCAGTCCATGTAAAGGTCCAGCGCCTTGCGCGTGACAGGACCTTCCTGGAACTGCGCGTCATCCAGACGCGTCACCGGCACCACCTTGGAATAATTGCCGGTCTGGAAGATCTCGTCGGCATTCATGAAGTCTTCGACCGACAGCGTCGCCTCGCGCACGTCGAAGCCAGCCTCCCGCAAGAGCCCCATGATGCGGGCACGGGTAATGCCGGCGAGGAAGGTGCGGTTGGCAGCCGGGGTGTAGACAATCCCGTCCTTGACCATGAAGACGTTGGAGGAGGCGGTCTCCACCACATTGCCATTCATGTCGCGCACCAGTGCATTGTCGAAGCCGCGTTTGCGCGCGTCGATGATCATGCGGCCGGAGTTCGGATAAAGGCTGCCGGTCTTGGCGTCGGTCATGGCGCATTCCGGCGTCGGGCGGCGGAAGGGCGAGAGCGTCAGCGAGGACGGCTTGGCGGTGTGCATCGGTGCCTCGAAGAGGCAAAGCGCGAAACGGGTCGATTCGGGGTCGGCCGCGACGACCGAGCCCATCTGGCCGTGTTCGGCCCAATACATCGGCTTGATGTAGATCGCCGTCTTGCCATCGAACTTGGCGATCCCCTCCCAGGCGAGACGCTCGATTTCTTCGGCCGCCACCACGGCCTTCATGCCCATGTTCTCGGCCGAGCGGTTGACACGCTGGCAATGCAGGTCGAGATCCGGCGCGATGCCGTCGAACCAGCGCGCGCCGTCGAACACCGTCGAACCCAGCCACATCGCATGCGACACGGGTCCGATCAGCGGCGGATTGCCGGAAAACCAGTCGCCGTCAACATAGGTGAAGGTGGGGGTGCGGGCGGAAGTGTCGACGGCCATGAGGATCTCCTGTTCTCGTTGCACTGCAGGAAAGTCGTCTGCGCCTGTCAGGTCAAGGCGAAACAAGTCTCCGTGACGCAAATCCGCAGCCAAGATGCCCATTCCTTGAAAAACCGGGCGATTTCGCCGTGAATACAGAAGTTTGGCTGATGGACCGATCAATCGGGCTGATCATCGACCCGTGCTGTTCAGGACCCAGGCCAGGCGATCCGTTTGGTTAAAGGTCCCGTAACAGATTTCTGAAATATTAAACGAAGATGATCTCGCGGCCTGCGGGTCCTTTGTTCTGCGTCTTTTGGGGGTCTTCATGAACAAGCTACGGATTGCCGCTCTTTTGACCGCGTCCTTCGCGCTTTCAACGTCTCCGGCCTTTGCCGAAGGCTTCTTCTCCGGCAACTGGTATGTGACCCTCGGCGGCTCCGGCATTTCGGCGCCGACCTTTGAAGGGTCCAAGGACAACAAGCTGTTCTTCTCGCCGATCATCTCGGTCGGCCGTGGTGGAACGCCGCGTTTCTCATCGCGCAATGACAATCCATCCTTCGCGATCTACGACACGGACGTGCTGCGCGCCGGTGTCGTCGGCAAATTCGTGCGTGCACGGGATGCCGGCACGGATGACGCCTTGCGCGGCCTCTCCGAAGTGAAGTGGGGCGCCGAACTCGGCGGCTTTGCCGATGTCTATGTCACCGACTGGATGCGCGCCCGCGCCGAAGTCCGCCAGGGGATCCGCGCCCATGACGGCCTTGTCGCCGATGTCGCCGTCGATGCCTTCACCGATATCGCCCCCGACCTGCGCATCTCGGCTGGTCCCCGCCTGACCTTCGCCACCAGCGGCTACACCAGCACCTATTACGGCGTGGACGCAGCCGAATCCGCAGCATCGGGCCTCAGCCAGTATAATCCGGATGGCGGCGTAACCTCTTATGGTGCAGGCGGCGCAATCACCTGGAACGCCACCGAGAAGATCACCATGAGCGCCTTCACCGAATACAAGCGGCTGGCGGGTCCAGCTGCCGATTCGAGCCTGGTGCGCCAGAAGGGCAGCGAAAACCAGCTGCTGTTCGGCGTCTCCGCCAGCTACAAGTTCGGCGTCAGCTTCGACTGACGAAAAGGCCGCAGCCGATTTTGACGGGCGAACGGAAGCGGGCGGTTTTCTTGGAACCGCCCATGCTCTATCAGTTTGCCCATGAGCACCACCGAGCCCAACATCGATCGCGTCATCGACGCGCCCTCCGACAACTTCGTCTATCGCATCCTGCCGCGATGGCTCTGGCCACATGCCCAGCTGGCCCGCTGGGATCGTCCGATCGGCTGGCAGCTGTTGATGTGGCCCTGTTTCTGGTCATCGGCGCTTGCAGCCAATGCGCTGGCCGCCGAAGACCGGCTGAGCCTATCGCTCTTCGTCTTCCACCTCGTGCTGTTCTTCATCGGCTCGGTCGCCATGCGCGGCGCCGGCTGCACCTATAACGATCTCGTCGACCACGACATCGACAATCAGGTGGCCCGCACCCGCTCGCGCCCCTTGCCGTCGGGGCGCATCAGCCGCCGCGATGCCAAGATATTCATGGTTGTCCAGTCGCTCGTCGGGCTTGCCGTGCTGCTTTGCTTCAACACCTTCTCGATCGTGCTTGGCATTCTCTCGCTCGCCGTTGTCGCGATCTATCCCTTCGCCAAGCGGTTTACGGACTGGCCGCAATTCTTCCTCGGGCTGGCCTTCTCCTGGGGCGGGTTGATGGGCTGGGCGGGGCTGCATGGGAATCTGTCGCTTGCGGCGGTCCTGCTCTATATCGGCGCGGTCGCCTGGACGATCGGTTACGACACGATCTACGCCCATCAGGATCGCGAGGACGATGCCCTGGTCGGCGTGCGCTCCACCGCGCGCCTCTTCGACCGCGACACCAAGATCTGGCTGACCGGGCTCTATGGCCTGACGCTCGTGCTCTTGCTCTCGGCCTTCCTCGTCGCCGGCGCCGCCTTCCCGGCGATCCTCGCTCTGTTGATTGCCGCCGGCCTCTTTGCCTGGCAGATCAAGGTGCTCGATATCGACGATGGCGCGCAATGCCTCGCCCTTTTCAAGTCGAACAACCGGGTCGGTCTGATCATCTTCCTCGGCTTGGTGATCGCGCTTCCCTTCTCCTGAGGCCCTTCAACCGCTCTAACGAAGCCTTCCGATCTGTCCTGATCTGAAACGGGCGAGAGGGGCGAAGACGCAAAGTAAAAGGCCCGGAAGTCGCCTTCCGGGCCTTGTCTCTGTTCAGTCCTGGGACGCAATCAGTTGCGTGCGATGATTTCCTTTCCGGAAATCTTCATGGTGACACCGAGCTTGCCGGTCGTGCGGCGCACGAGGAAGCGCGGGCGGCGCTCGGCGAAATAGGAGTGGCGGCGACGCGGCTGCGTCTCCTTGGTGCGAACTTCGCCCAGATGTTCCTCGAGCGGACGGGCAACGCCATCGGCTTCCACCATCAGCATCGGAATGCGGAAGGCATCCGCCCAGCCGCGCCAGTCGGCGGCGATATCGCAAAGGTCATGGGCGACGAGCAGCGGGATGCACAGGTCCGGATCTTCGTGATGCAGTTCCAGCGTCACCGTGACCTCACCATCACCATGGTCGATGGCGCGGGCAGCAACGCCCTTGAAGGCGCGGGTCGGAAGCGCGAAGGAAAGCGGCAGGCCGCTGCCGGGAAGGATCTTGCGCAGGACGGCTCCGCGCTCGTCAATGGTGATCGTGACATCGCCCAGAGCGCCGCGCAAAGCATACGTAACCTGCTGGGGGAACCGCGAGGGATCCAGACGCAGAGTGGCGCCGGCCCAGGCTGGCTTCAAAACGGTGTTCGTCATCTTCATGCTACCCTTGTTTTACCCGAGAGCGCGTCATGTGCTCGTCTGTTCGGGACTTTTCGTCCTCTGTAGGGGCAACATAGCCAGCCGCTGTTGGAGACAGCTTAAAAGATGCGGTAAAGAAAACCTTGCGCAGTCAAATGGTTAGTTTTGTCGTACCACTCACGGTTTCGAAAAAGTGAAAGTCGCAGCACTTCTGTTCCACCCTGGAACGACTGCCTTCCTCACGACGCCAGGCAATCTTTCGCCAGGTCAGACAGGCCGTTTGCTTCTTCACGACTTCATAAAGCTTAAGGCAAGGATTATGCGCCATACTGTGATTCGCGCGCGATCCGTTCTGCAGGAATTTCTGATGGTCTCGACCTATCTGAGTTACAATCTCGTCAATCGTGACATGAAGGCCAGCCTCAACCGCACGGCCTCTGATCCGATCGTGACGCGCCAGACGGAGTACTTCAAGGAGAACATCGGCAAGGTCACGACCGTCGATGAGTTCCTGGACGACTACCAGCTCTATTCCTACGCCATGAAGGCCTATGGCATGGAAGAGTTCACCTATGCGAAGGCCTTCATGAAGAAGGTTCTGGAAAGCGATCTTTCGGACGAAAACAGTTTTGCCAATCGTTTGAGTGACGAGCGCTATCGCAACTTCGCCGCCTCCTTCCAATTCTCCGCAGAAAAGACCGATCTGCAGACCGATGCGCAGCAAAGCGACCTGCTTGAGCGATATGAAGCCTCGCTCGCAGGCGAAAGCGATGCGCTTGAGACGGAAGCGTTCTATTATGAGGCAGTCATCGACAAGGTGACCAATGTCAGTGGTCTGGTGAACAACAGCCGCCTGATGAGTTTCCTCTCCGATGCCTATGGGATCGACAGCGGCCGCTACACCAAGGATCACCTGACCAAGGTGCTGACCAGTGACACCTCGGACCCGAACAGCTATGTCAATCAACTGGTCGCCAACGGCTCAGCCAACGCCGCGAATTTCCTGAGGCTTGCCCAGGCCTTCGATTTCAACGCCGATGGAACATTGTCCGGCGCCACCGCCCAGACGGCGGCACAAAAGGAGGCGACGGTCTCGCTCTATGTCGAAGAAGAGCAGACCTATGTCACCGATTATTATCGCCAGCGCGAGCGCGCCTACTACGAATCCAAGATTGCGACCATCACCAATGTCGATGAGCTGACCAGCGACGAGCGCCTGTTCAACTACGTCAAGACCGCCTTCCAGCTGGACTTCATGGGGGCTTCCACCTTCAAGCTGATCGTCACCAGCGACACCTCCGATCCGTCCAACTATGCCGCCACCAATGGCGGCGACGAATGGGTGGCGCTGGCCGGCAAGTTCAACTTTGCCAGCGACGGCTCGGTGGATGCCGGTATGACCGCACAGGGATCGACCCAGCTCGCCTCCACCCATTCCGGTTTTTCCACCTATTACGATGATGTGGATGAAGAGCAGAAGGCCGACCTGATCAACCTCTTCAAGACAAACATCGGGGAAGTTGAAAACGTCGATGAGCTTCTGGCCGATACCACGATGCGACTGGTCCTCCAGCGCACCTTCGGCTTCGAAGCGGACGAATTCTCGACCCGCGATCTGAAGCGTGCCCTGACCAGCGATTTTACCGATCCGAACAGCTTCGCCAATAAATCCAAGGACAGCCGTCTGATCGAGATGTCGAAGCTCTTCAACTTCGACAGCAACGGCAATGCTGGCGTTCCGCTCTCGCCCCACAACACCCTGACTGCAACGATGATCGCCAAGCAGTATGTGATCAACGAGGTCCGCTTCCTCGAAGGGTCGGAGAAGACCTCGGTGCAGGAGGCTGCGACCAAGAAGGCGGAAAACTATCAGGAGAAGATCCAGTCGATCGACACGGTCGCCGAATTGCTGGCAGATCGCGATGTTCTCGACGTCGTCATCAGTGCCTACGGCCTCGATCCGGACTCGGTGACCGACGACTTCCTCAAGCAGGCCTTCGGATCGGATCTTGCCGACCGCAGGAGCTTCGTCAATCAGCAGTCCGACAACCGTTGGGCCGAGCTTGTCGCCTCCTTCAACTTCGATGCCAATGGCAATCTCACGCGCGCGACGATCGGGACGATCCAGCAGCGCGGGGAGACGATGGAGACAGTCAACAAGTACCTGCGTCAGACGCTCGAGGAAACGGAAGGCGCAAGCAACGAAGCCGTCCGTCTTGCGCTCTACTTCCAGCGCGCCGCACCGAATGTCACCGATGCCTATGGCCTCATTGCCGACGACGCGCTCATGGCCGTCTTCCGAACGACCTTCGGTTACTCCGACGAATTCTCCAACATGGATGTCGACCAGCAGGCCCGCATCATCGAGGACAATATGGATCTCGCCGACCTGCAGGATCCCGACAAGCTCGAACGCTTCCTGCAGCGCTATACCGCCATGTACGACACGGAAAACAGTGTTGGCGCGTCCTCGGCTGCCACAATTCTCGCTGGCGGAGGCGGCAGCATTTCTGCCGATCTCCTGTTCAGTCTGGCGCAGCTCAAGGCCTGATCACAGTTCGATCAAGCAACCCGCCGCCATCTTGCCGGCGGGTTTGTTTTTGGCTATCGATATATCCAGAAGGATATATCGAATGGGGGGGGGAGATGATGCTGCAAGCCCTGAGGAGTGCCGCATTTGCAATCGCTGCACTGATGGCTGTTGCTGCGACCAGCCCCTTCGCGATCTCCGCCCGTGCCGAAGAGCCGGTGACTGTTTTCGCCGCTGCCAGCCTGAAGGAGAGCGCCGAAAAGATTGCCGCCGCCTGGAAGACCGCAGGGGGCGCGGACGTCACCTTCTCCTTCGCCGGCAGTTCCGCACTAGCCAAACAGATTGAGGAGGGCGCACCGGCCGATGTCTTCATCTCCGCCGATCTCAAATGGATGGACCATCTCGACAAGGCCGGCAGGGTCAAGACGGAAACCCGCGTCAACCTGCTCGGCAACCGCATTGTGCTGGTCGCTCCGAAGGACTCGACCGCAGCAACCACCATCGCGTCAGGCTTCCCGCTCGCCGCACTTCTCGGCAATGAGCGCCTCGCCATGGCCAATGTCGATGCTGTCCCCGCCGGCACCTACGGCAAGGCCGCGCTGACAAATCTCGGCGTCTGGGAGAGCGTCAAGGACAAGGTAGCGCAAGCCGAAAATGTCCGTGCCGCCCTCCTGCTCGTCTCGCGCGGTGAGGCGCCGCTTGGCATCGTCTACGAGACCGATGCCAGGGTTGATCCCTCGGTGAAGATCCTGGATCGCTTCCCCGAGACAAGCCACCCTGCGATTGTCTACCCGGCAGCTCTGACGACTGACAGCAACACCCCCCGCGCGGCCGAGTTCCTCGCTTACTTGCAGGGCGCCGATGCCCATGCCATCTTCACCGCCGCCGGCTTTACCGTGCTGGCCAAGACCAACTGACCTTGCCATGACCCAGCATCCGGGAACCTGCTCTTGACCCTGACGGCCGAAGAATGGACCGCGATGCTGTTGAGCCTGAAGGTCGCGGCCGTTGCCGTGGTCTTTTCGCTGCCGCTGGGGCTGCTGGTCGCCTGGCTTCTGTCGCGCCGCGAATTCTGGGGCAAGTCGCTTCTGAACGGCCTCGTGCATCTGCCGCTGATCCTGCCGCCTGTCGTCACCGGTTATCTGCTGCTGATCACCTTCGGCAGGCGCGGCACGGTTGGCGCCTTCCTTGAGCAGACCTTCGGCCTCGTCTTCTCCTTCCGCTGGACGGGCGCCGCGCTGGCTGCCGCCGTCATGGGTTTCCCGCTGCTCGTCCGCTCCATCCGCCTGTCGCTTGATGCGGTGGATCGTCGGCTTGAGGCCGCCGCCGCCACGCTCGGCGCCCGACCGGCTTACGTCTTCTTCACCGTCACCTTGCCGCTGATCCTGCCCGGAATCGCCGCCGGCGCGATCCTCGCCTTCGCCAAATCGATGGGCGAGTTCGGCGCGACGATTACCTTCGTCTCCAACATTCCCGGGGAGACCCAGACGCTCGCCTCGGCGATCTACACCTATACCCAGGTGCCCGGCGGCGATCTGGCAGCCATGCGCCTGACATTGATATCGATCGTCCTCTCGCTCGGTGCCCTGATCGCCTCCGAATTCCTGTCGCGCCGCATCGCCGCCCGCGTGGGAGCCGCCTGATGCTGGAACTCGCCATCCGCCATCGCCAGGGAGACTTCACGCTTCAAGCCGATATCACGCTTGGCGAGGGGCTGACCGCCCTCTTCGGCGCCTCCGGCTCCGGCAAGACGACGCTGATCAACGCTGTTGCCGGCCTGATCCGGCCACAGGAGGGGCGCATTGCCTTCAACGGCGAGATCTGGAGCGACGCCTCGACCTTCCTGCCGCCGCACCGCCGCCGCATCGGTTATGTCTTTCAGGAGGGGCGCCTGTTCCCACACCTGACGGTCGTCCAGAACCTGCGCTACGGCGAACGCTTGCTGCCGCGCAGCGAGCGCCGCGAGGATCTGGCCCGCATCGCCACGCTGCTGGGCATCGCCGATCTGCTCGCCCGGCGCCCGTCCCATCTCTCCGGCGGTGAAAAGCAGCGCGTCGCGCTCGGCCGTGCCCTGATGGCAAGCCCAAAGCTGCTCTTGATGGATGAGCCGCTCTCGGCTCTCGACGGTGCGCTGAAGGCGCAGATCCTCCCCTATATCGAGCGCATCCGCGACGAGTTCGGCGTGCCGATCCTCTATGTCAGCCATTCCGTCGAGGAGGTCGCACGCCTCGCCAATGCGGTGGTCACCTTCGATCATGGGAAAGCCCGCGCCGTCGGTCGCCCCGACGAAGCCCTGGCGACCGTGGTCCGCGCCTCAGGCGACCTCCCCGCCGGCAATTTCATCGAAGCCGAGATCATAGCCCATCATGAGGACGACGGCCTGACGGAAGCCCTGTCGCAAGCCGGCCCGATCCTGCTGCGGCAAACCTCTCTGCCAACAGGCACCCGCGTCCGCGTTTTCGTGCCCGTCTCCGATATCGTCGTCGCGACGGAGGCAGGAGACGGCCTGTCCGCGCTCAATCGCCTCTCCGGTGAAGTCGTCGAGATCGTGGAAGGAACCGGCGGGAGCGCGACCATCACAGTCGACTGTCAGGGCCAGACGTTTGTCGCCGAAGTCACCCGACGATCGCTGCGCCAGTTGGCGCTCGCCCCCGGCAAGCCGGTACATCTGCTGTTCAAGACTGTGTCGATCGCTTCGGAAGGCCTCTTCCGGAAGGCGCAAGGGTAAACTCGGTCGCTTGGCTTTCAGCCTTCGTCGTCGGCCTTCCGTCCTTCGGCAACGAAATCCAGCGCCTGCATGCTCTGAAGCCAGTCGAGATCCGTCGAGAGCGCCTTGCGGCTCTCCGCATCCATCCGCCGGCAGGCTTTGAGCAAGGTCTCGCCGAACGGCGTCAGACCCGCGCCACCGCCGCTTTTCCCGCCGTGACGGGTGAAGATCGACGGCTCGCGGAACATCCGGTTGATCTCGTCGGCCAAGAGCCAGGCCCGCCGATAGGACATGCCCATGGCTGCTCCCGCTGCCCGGATCGATCCATGTTCCTCGATCAGTGCCAGCAGCTGCGCCTTGCCCGGCCCGAGCCTTGCGCCGTTGGAAAGGTCGATCCTGAGCGAGAGGCGAGGGGCGTCGGGCATCGGATCAGCCGATTACCTTGCCGGGGTTCATGATGCCGGCGGGGTCAAAGGCCTGCTTGATGCGCCGCATCAGCTCGGTCTCGATCGCCGGACGGCTTGCCACGAGTTCGTCGCGCTTCAGCTGACCCACGCCATGCTCGGCCGAAATCGAGCCCGTATGTTTGTGCACGACCGCATGCACGACGGCGTTGACCTCGCGCCAGCGGGCGATGAACGCCGCCTTGTCGGCACCGACGGGCTGGCTGATGTTGTAGTGGATATTGCCGTCGCCGAGATGGCCGAAGGCGCAGATGCGGGCATCCGGGATCAGCGCATGCACGGCAGCATCCGCCTCCTCAAGGAAGGCCGGGATGCGCGAGACGGGCACAGAGACGTCATGTTTGATCGACCCGCCCTCCGGCTTCTGCGCTTCGGACATGCTCTCGCGCAGGTGCCAGAAGGCATCCTGCTGGGTAAGCGAAGCAGCGATTGCTGCATCCGAAACGAGCCCGGCCTCGAAGGCCTCCGCCAGCAACTCCTGCATCATCGTTTCCGCCGTCTCGGCCGAATCCGAGGTCGAGATGTCGACCAGCGCATACCAGGGATGCACCGAGGCGAGCGGATCGCGGACACCCGGAATGTGCTTCGTCGTGAACTCGATGCCGATCCGCGGCATCAGCTCGAAGCCCGTGAGCGCCGAGCCGCAGCGCTGCGACGCCTTCTCGAACAGCTGAAGGGCGGCCTCCGGCGAGGCAAGGCCGACATAGGCGACCTGCTTTCCGCGCGGACGCGGATACATCTTCAGCACCGCCCCGGTAATCACCCCAAGCGTTCCCTCGGCGCCGATGAACAGGTCGCGCAGGTCGTAGCCGCTATTGTCCTTCTTCAGACGCCGCAACCCGTCCCAGATCTCACCCGTCGGCAGCACCACTTCAAGGCCGAGGCAGAGCTGGCGCATATTGCCATAGGCGAGAACGGCGGTGCCGCCGGCATTGGTGGCAAGATTGCCGCCGATCCGGCAGGAGCCTTCCGACCCGAGCGACAGTGGAAAGAGCCGGTCATGCGCCTCCGCCGCCTTCTGCACATCAGCGAGAATCGCGCCGCCATCGGCAACGATCACGTCGGCCACGGGATCGACTTCCCGGATCTTGTTCATCCGCTCCAGTGAAAGCAGCACGTCCTGGCTTTCCTCACGCGGCACCTGACCGCCGACAAGCCCGGTGCGACCGCTGACCGGCACGATCGCCGTTCCGGTGTCGGACGCAAGCTTGAGGATGGCCGAGACCTCCGCCGTCGAACCCGGCTTCAGCACCAGTGGCGAGGCGCCATGATAGAGGCCACGGTTTTCGGTGAGATAGGGCTTGATGTCCTCGGGCCTGGTCAGGGCGTTGGCTTCGCCGACAATGTCGATGAAGGCGCGCAGACGTTCTGCAAGGCTCATGCTGATGGTCATCCTGTTCATCCCTCCGTGCCGCGCGGCGCTGCCGCCCGCATCAGCCGGTCATTGATGGCTTCACCCAGACCTTCCTCGGGAATGGACTGGACGGCAATGCCGGTTGCACCGCTCGCATCCGCCTTCTTCAGAAAATCGAAGAGATTGCTGGCCGCCTCTCTCAGGTCTCCGCGAGGGCTCAGATTGAACACCGCTTTTGCCGTTGACGCGCCCGATATGTCGCCGGGACCGAAGGCGATCAAGGCTTCGCCCTCTGCCACCGTTGTCGCATGAAGCCGCACCGAGGCGTCAGGTGCATAATGGGAGGCAAGCATGCCCGGCGCCTCGATCGCCGCCGTGCCGGAGGCCTTGGGGCGCACCACACGCTTGCCCGTCACCGCCTCGATCGCCTCGGCATCGATGCCGCCAGGCCGAAGCAGGCGGATTTCACCGCTTTCGACCTTCACGATGGTTGATTCCACACCGACGGGGCAGGGGCCGCCATCGACGATCACGTCGATCTTGCCGCCGAGATCCGCTTCGACATGTTGCGCGGTGGTCGGACTGATACGGCCGGAGGAATTGGCACTCGGGGCCGCCAGCGGCCGCCCGAGACTGCGAATCAGCTCTGCCGTGAAGCCGACGGGCACACGGATACCGACCGTATCGAGACCTGCCGTCGCCAGCGGATGAATGCCCGAATTCTCCTTGAGCGGCAAAACGATGGTCAGCGGTCCGGGCCAGAAGGCTGCCGCCAGCTGCCGTGAGAGCGGATCGAACACGGCATAGTGCTCGGCCATGGCAAGATCCGACATGTGGCAGATCAGCGGGTTGAAACGTGGACGGCCCTTGGTCTCATAGATCGAGGTGATGGCGGCGGGATGCGTCGCATCGGCTGCAAGCCCGTAGACGGTCTCGGTCGGGATGGCCACGGGACGCTGGCGCATCAGCACCTCCGTCGCCGCCGCGATGGCCTCCACCTTGTCCTTCTCAGTAGCGATCGGGATGATCCGCGCCATGTTTTTCAGCCTTCCTGCCATCAATCGCTCGTCCTTATCCTGAGCAGGGCGGGGCGGCAAAGTTCTTTTTTCCACAGCGAAACCGGCAGATTCCACCCTATTTTTTAAAGGGGATGGGCAAACCGTTCGAATTTTAATCACCGGCGTAACCGAAAGAAAGAAATGTTGGCCTATCGTCGCGATTAAGAGACGGAAAGCCTCATTCGGGGAATTGGACAGATGCAGCAAGTGAAGAACCCGGCCGCCAGCATTGCGCTTCGCGTCGCGACCGCCATGCATCAGATGGGCATCGACGGTCTGCCACGCAATTACGAACTGGTCTATGAAGCCTATTCAGGCAGCAATCCGGAACTTGTGCGTGAGTTCATCGCGCTCGGTAAGGTCAAAACCCAGGAAGCGCTCGACGAGCTCGGCCGCAAGTATCTGCCCCATCACCATGAAGACGGTTTGCTGAGCCGCCAGAACGGCCAGGTTCGCGCCGAAATGAGCAATTTCATCTCGCTCCTCAACGAAGAGAAGATTTCGCTGACCGATTACGGCCGCGTCATCGGCCACGCCTCCAAGACCATCCTGACGGAAGCCGATCTCGAGGGCACCCCGCTTGGCCAGTCGATCAAGATGCTGAAGGCCGCGACCGAAAAGCGCGCGCACCAGAACAGCAATGTGGTGCGTGCCGTCGTCGACAAGACGGCCGCCCTTGCCGATCTCCAGCGCGAGGCGGAAGAGGCGGAAGCGGCGAAATTCGTTGACCCGGTGACCCGGCTTGCCTCCCGCCGTGCTTTCAACAAGGCCATCGCCAAGGTCTATGCAAACCCGGAGATGCCCCTCCTGTGTGGTGTCGCGATCGGTGAGATCGACGATTATGCTCGCATCCAGGAACAGATGGGCCCGGCGGTTGCCGAACGCTTCCTGATGCAGGTTGCCAAGGTGCTCGAAGCCGTCTCCGGCGGTGGTGATTTGGCCTGCCGCTTCGATGCCGGCCGCTTCGGCCTGCTTCTCTATACGTCTGATCAGGAAGAAGTCAGCCGCGTCGTCGAACTCGTGCGCGCCAAGCTGAAGGCCACGAATTTCGTTGGCTCGTCGAGCGGCGCCCGTCTCGGCCAGCTCGGCATGTCCTTCGGCATCTGCTTCTCGGAACAGGCCCCGAACGCCTTCGATTTCACCAATTTTGCTGAAAAGGCCCTTGCAACCTCCAAGGCCGCCGGCGGCGATACCGTGACGATCTATGGGGTGAGCGACTACGTCTCGAAGGATTGGCTGCTCTACAAGAAGAAGCCGGTCGGCGGTTTCGGCGCCTGAGCGCCGCAGCCTTCCCCTAGAGTTTGGCGATAATCTTCCTGAGCTCGGCGTCACGCGCGCCGAGCATCAGCACGTTTCGAAGTGCTTCTTTCGGATCGACCGTCTGGAACAGCAAACCATTGTCTCGGATTGACCGGTCGATCGTCATCGACTTCGCTTCCGCTTCCGGCTTGATTGCAACGGCGAAATACATCCGCCCGTAATTCTGCTTGATCTGCTCGAAGAACACCTCTTCGCCGCCAAGCTCCGCAAAGAAGTTGGCGATGTAGAAGGCCCATTTCACATCCGCATATTGGGCGAAATTCGTTCGCGCTGCCGTGACGTGGCAATAGCCCAGATGCGGGCTGTTGTTCAGGGTGCGGTGAAAGATGATCTTGGGAAACTTGATGGAGCGGTGAAAGCCGTTGATCCGCTCATGCGTCGTCTCGGCAGCCCGCTCCAGGCGTTTACCCGTCCGCTCCGCGACCTCTTCATAGGTGAGATAACGGCGCTCATCCGGCAGCCAGTCCTCGCGGCTACGCGAGATCCGACCGGTTCTGAGGAACTCGGTATGGACAGCCTTGGCGGGCGGCGCCGATTTCGTTTCCCCTTTGGGAGCCGCGTAGTATCTCAGTTTCTGCATCTCGACGCTCTGACGGTACCCGGACTGACTGCTTGAGCTTAGCGCAGCATGGTTAATCATGATTTGACGGTATTCTGCGTTGTCGAGGTTTCGCGAGGCTTGCCGCAGCGCAAATCGGAAAAATCCTTGTCGATCGCTCGTTTGCGCCACGCTTTTTGGCGCCTGGTGTTTTGCTCGCGCGCAGATGTCGGAAAAGAATGAGAAATTTGGCGACTTGGCCTGAATCCACACCGTCTGTGGGATGTCGCAAACGATTTCCGCCGTGTCGTTTCGCAGCGCAGCGTGTGGCGCTGGCCTGTGATTAGATGCAGTGAAGCTCGAGGTGCTGCCCTCCTAAGGGGGCGGGAAATCGGGAAGCCGGTCAAAATCCGGCGCTGCCCCCGCAACGGTGGTGGAGTGAAGGACCGACACATTGCCACTGGGGGGAGACCTGGGAAGGCGTCGGTCTGATCCGCAAGGATGCTCCTGAGCCCGGAAACCAGCCTCGGCAGACGGACATTTGAGGTTGCGGAGGGCGACCGGAGATAGCTATGCGCACCGCCTTCTCAAGGCGACGACAGGCTGTGCTCTTTTCTCCCCCGAGTTTTTGAAAACGAGGACGACATGGACCTGCAGGCCACCGTGCTGCGCCAGCTGAAGAACCGCCGCGAAGGCTTCTCGCTCGAACAGCCCTTCTATATCGATCAGGATTACTTCAAGCTCGACATGGAAATGATCTGGTATCGCGACTGGCTGTTCATTGGCCACGACTGCGAGATCCCGCGCGCCGGCAACTATTTCACCGCCCAGATCGGCGATTACCCCGTTGTCGTGGTGCGCGGCAAGGATCAGGTCATCCGCGCCTTCCACAACACCTGTCGCCATCGCGGCCACCGCGTCTGCACCAAGGACAAGGGGGCGGCTGCCAAGCTCGTCTGCCCCTATCACAACTGGACCTATGATCTCGACGGTTCGCTCGTCTTCGCCCGCCAGATGGGCGAGACCTTCGACAAGGCCGAATTCGGCCTGAAGACCGTGCATTGCGAAAGCGTCGGCGGCTATATCTTCGTCTGCCTCGCCAATGAGCCTGCCGATTTCACCCCCGTCCGCGCCTCGATCGAACCGTACCTTGCGCCGCATCGCCTCTGGGAGGCAAAGGTCGCCCACAAGAACACGATCATCGAAAAGGGCAACTGGAAGCTCGTCTGGGAAAACAACCGCGAATGCTACCACTGCGCCAGCAACCATCCCGAACTCTGCCGCACCTATCCGGAAGCCCCGACCGCAACCGGCGTGCAAGGGGCAGGCGACGACCCGTTCATTTCCGAGCACTGGGCCCGCTGCGAGGCCGCCGGTCTACCGTCCGAGTTCAAGATGGACCCGTCTGGCCAGTTCCGCACCGCCCGCATGCCGCTGATACAGGATGCCGAGAGCTACACCATGTCCGGCAAGCGCGCCGTGAAGAAGCCGCTTTCCGCCGACGTGCCGATCAGCCATATCGGCACCATGCTGCTCTTCCACTATCCGACGACCTGGAACCACATCCTCGGCGACCACGCGATCTCCTTCCGCGTCCTGCCGATCTCGGCGGAAGAGACCGCCGTCACCACCACCTGGCTGGTCAACAAGGATGCCGTCGAAGGCGTCGATTACGACTTGGAAGAGCTGACCCATGTCTGGAACATGACCAACGACCAGGACCGCTCGATCGTCGAGGAAAACGCCTTCGGCATCCGCTCGCCGGCCTATGAGCCCGGTCCCTATTCCGTCGATCACGAAGGCGGCGTCATGCAGTTCGTCGAATGGTATTCCAACTTCATGACGGGCCGCCTGCAGGGCGACAAGGCCCGCCTGTCTGCGGTGGCTTGATCATGAACATCGCCGTCACCCAGTATCGTCATGTCGACGAGATGCGCCCCTGGTCAGACCGGGAGCATCTCCTCGAATGCGTCGCCGTCACGCCTGAGGCCGCAGACGTGATGACCTTCACCTTCAAGCCGAACAAGCCGAACCTGTGGTTCCGCTACATGCCGGGCCAGTTCGTCACGCTGGAAATCCCCGTCGGGCCTGAGCCGGTGATGCGCACCTACACGCTTTCCTCCAGCCCCTCCAGGCCCTATACGGTCGCGGTCACGGTCAAGGCGCAGAAGGATTCAATCGGCACCCGCTGGATGTTCGACAATCTGAAGCCCGGCATGGCGCTAAAGGCTTTCGGTCCGCTCGGCGACTTCTCCTATGCCAAGTATCCGGGCAAGAAGTATCTCTTCATCTCCGCCGGCTCCGGCATCACGCCGATGATGTCGATGACCCGCGACATGAGCGACCGGGCCCCCGACAGCGACATCACTTTCCTGAACTGTGCCCGCTCGCCCGACGACATCATTTTCCGCTGGGAGCTTGAGGCCAAGGCCCGCGAGATGCCGCATCTGACGCTGGGCTTCATCGTCGAGCAGGTCTCGCGCGGCCAGCTCTGGTCGGGCTTGAAGGGCCGCATCGACAAGGCGAAGATCGCGCTGCTTGCCCCCGATTTCCTTGAGCGCACCGTCTTTTGCTGCGGCCCGGCGCCCTTCATGGCGACCGTCCGCGAAGCGCTCGAAGGTGCCGGCTTCGACATGAAGCAGTATCACGAGGAAGCCTTCCAGCCGGTCAAGCCGGAGCTGCCTGAAGTCGTTGTGTATGCCGATGGCGAGCAGCCGACCAAGGTCACCTTTGCCATGTCCGGCAAGGACGGTCTCTGCGCGCCCGGCCATACCGTGCTGCAGGCGGCCCGCGCCGCCGGTGTGCGCATCGGGGCTGCCTGTGAATCCGGTCTCTGCGGCACCTGCAAGGTCATGAAGCTCTCGGGCGAGGTCGAGATGGACCACAATGGCGGCATTCTCGATGACGAGATCGACGAGGGCTACATCCTCGCCTGCTGTTCGCGGCCGAAGGGCGACATCGAAATCGAAGCCTAAGCATCGCCTCCGCGATCAATTGCACGTGAGAAGGGGGCGATTCCGGGCCGGATTCGCCCTCTCGTCGTCTCTGCGGCTCTGCGATGTGGCGTGGCCTCTTGCCGCTCGAGAGCGCCCCGATTAGCATCCTCTGATGGAGCCTCCTGCCGCGCGCTGCGGTCGGGTCTGATCGGCCATGATGGCCGGTGCAGGCGAGTGGAGGTTCAGTCAAAGGGGGATCACGCATGAAGCTTGTTTCTGCTCTTGCCGCCGCATGCCTTGCCGTGACCGGTTTCATGATGACCGGGAATGCGGCGAATGCCGGTGGCATCGAAGTCCGCATCTACGAACGCCAAACCAGCTATCGGCATTACGAGCGGGTCACCGTGTATTCGCGTCATCATGGCCAACGGGTCTATGGCCATCGCGTGCATCGGCCGGGATATGTTTATCACAATGGGCTTTGGTTCTCCCCGCGCTCCATGCGGGCAGGGGTGATCGTCGATTATCCGATCCAGCGTCGGCATGTCGTGAATTACCGGGGCGACATCAATCCGAAACACCACAGCTGGTGCGCCGAGCGCTATCGCTCCTATCATTGGCGCAGCAACACGTTTCAGCCGTATCACGGCCCCCGCCAGCAGTGCTATTCGCCCTACTATTGATGCCGGTCGCAGGAACAAAACTCATGCATCCGCGTTGACGGGCACTGGTGCGCCCGCACTGTCCTGGTGCCGCCATGCGTCGGGCGCGAACCCTGAACAGAGCGTTAATTCTGGGTTCAGGCTGGTATCGTTAACCTTTGTTTCAAGGTCAGGGGATCGGGCGGATCGTCCGCTTTCCGAGGCCTCAGGAAACACGCAGGGAGAAACATCATGAAGAGTGCATTCAAGACGACGGCCGTCGCCGCTCTTGCATCGATCCTCGCCGTCACCAGCATGGTCCCCGCCCAGGCCCAGGTCATCCGCCCGGTGGCCCCGGCCACGACGACGACAGATGCCACAAATGTCCAGTATATCGATGGCCAGATCCGCATCTATCGCGAGCGTCGTTACGACCGCTACGATCGATATGACCGCTATGACCGCTATGACCGCTACGAGCGCGCCCGTTACTGGAACGGCCATCGCGGCTATCGCGAACGCCGCGCAGGCTACCGTTATCACAATGGCTACTGGTACCCGCTCGCAGCCTTTGCGGCCGGTGCGATCATCGGCGGAGCGATTGCGTCGCAGCCACGTCCGGCACCCGTCCCCCGTGCGGCCGGTCTGAACCCGCGTCACTATGACTGGTGCCAGGCGCGCTATCGGTCCTATGATAGCTACTCGAACACCTTCCAGCCGTATCACGGCCCTCGCCAGCAGTGCTATTCGCCCTATTACTGATCGGCACCGGCACGTGACCGGGCTTCCGTTTGAAGCCGGGAAAAGTTAACAATATGCCGCTCCGGCCTCGTGCTGCGGGCGGCTTTTTCATCTCCCCGATCCGCCTGTTTCCTAACGGCAAAAGCGCTGCGTTAACCCTTTGTTAACCATATCGGCGATACTTCTTGGTCAACGATTTGTTTACGTAGATGACCAAAGTGCTAACCGAACCCCGCTCCATCCGCATCAAGGGAAGATCCTTCCTGGCCGTCGTCCTGACGCCGGATCTGCCGTTCGACGACTGGCTCGTCCGGCTTGACGATCTCGCGGCCCGTTCGGCCGGTTTCTTCCTCGGTCGTCCCGTCGTCCTCGATGTCTCCGAGATCGAGATCGATCGTCCCCAGCTCAAGGCGCTGATTGCCGAACTGGCGTCCCGCAACGTCTCGATCATGGGCATCGAAGGCGGTCGCCCCTCGCTCGTCGAGCCGGGCATGCCGCCGATGCTGAAGGGCGGAAAACCCGCCGCCGATTACGAGGTGCCGCGCGAAGAAGCGGCTGAAAGCTCGACTGCCAAGCCCAAGGGTAAGGCGGAAAAGCAGCCGGCGGAGCAGGCGGCACCGCAGGTGGTCGTACAGCAGAGCCCGGTCGCCGCACCCTCGCTGATCGTGCGCGAAACCATCCGCTCCGGCCAGTCGGTCATCTACACCCAGGGCGATGTCACGGTCATCGGTTCGGTCCAGTCGGGCGCCGAAGTGATCGCCGGCGGCTCGGTCCATATCTACGGCGCGCTGCGCGGCAGAGCGCTCGCCGGATGCGTTGGCAATGCCGACGCAAGGATCTTCTGTCGTAAGTTCGAATCCGAGCTGGTTGCCATCGACGGCGTCTACGCGATGACCGACGACATGGACCCAGAATTGAAGGGGCATCCCGTCCAGCTTTGGCTGGAGGGGGATGCAATCATGACTGAAAGAATGACGTGAATTTGAGCGGGGATAGACAGGAGAACAACATGGGCAAGGTGATTGTTGTGACATCAGGCAAGGGCGGGGTCGGCAAGACCACGTCGACAGCCGCTCTGGGTGCCGCGCTCGCGCAGCGCAACGAAAAGGTCGTCGTCGTCGATTTCGACGTAGGCCTTCGCAATCTCGATCTGGTGATGGGTGCCGAGCGCCGCGTCGTCTACGATCTCGTCAATGTCATTCAGGGTGATGCCAAGCTGCCGCAGGCGCTGATCCGCGACAAGCGGCTGGAAACGCTCTTCCTGCTGCCTGCCTCCCAGACACGCGACAAGGACAACCTGACCGCCGAAGGCGTCGAGCAGGTCATCACCGAGCTCAAGAAGTATTTCGACTGGATCATCTGCGACAGCCCCGCAGGCATCGAGCGCGGTGCGACCCTTGCCATGCGCCATGCCGACATGGCCGTTGTCGTCACCAATCCGGAAGTCTCCTCGGTCCGCGATTCCGACCGCATCATCGGCCTGCTCGATTCCAAGACGCTGAAGGCCGAGCGCGGCGAGCGCATGGAAAAGTACCTGCTGCTGACCCGCTATGACGCCAATCGCGCCCAGCGCGGCGACATGCTGAAGGTCGACGACGTGCTCGAGATCCTGTCGATCCCGCTGGTCGGCATCATTCCGGAAAGCATGGACGTGCTGCGCGCCTCCAATATCGGCGCCCCCGTCACGCTGGCCGATGCCCGCAGTGCGCCGGCACTCGCCTATTTCGACGCCGCCCGTCGTCTGGCCGGCGAGAATATTCCGATGACTATTCCGGGCGAGAAGCGTGGCTTCCTCGACAAGATCTTCGCGCGGAGGGCCGCATGAGCATCTTCTCCCTGTTCCGCAAGCAGCGTTCCGCCCCCATGGCGCGCGAGCGACTGCAGGTTCTCCTGGCCCATGAACGGGCGTCGCTGGAAAGCGATCTGGTGGCCGTGCTGCGGGAGGAAATCCTCGCCGTGATCGCCAAGCATGTCGAATTCGACCGCGACAAGGTGCAGATCAAGATGGATCGCGACGAGGACGTGTCAATCCTGGAGATCGATGTCGAGATCCCGCGCAACGCCCAGCGCCTCGCCGCCTGATCCGACCACCTTCTGCCATGAACAAGGCCGCCGCCGGTATCTCCGGTCGGCGGCCTTTTCGTATTCTGCTGGGGCAGGGCGGTTGATATCCGCCCTGCCGTTTCGGGAGCGTCAGCCCACCAGAGCGTTGTCGTCGCGCTTGATCGCAACGATCGTCGAGCGCGGCAGCTTGCCTTCGCCATCCGGGAAGGGGGCGTCGGGATGCTGGATGCCGGCAAACATGGTGCGCTTGTCGGCCGACCAGGTAAGTCCGGTCACTTCCGAACCCTTCGGACCGGTCAGGAAGCGCTCGATGCGACCGGTAACCGGGTCGCCGGCGAGCATCTGGTTGTTGCCCTGGCCTGCAAAGTCGCCCTCGTTCGAATCTTCACCATCCGTCTGGATCCAGACGAGGCCGGTGGAATCGAACATCATGCCGTCCGGCGAGTTGAACATGTTGCCTTCGTTGATGTTGGACGAGCCGGCATAGGCGTCCTTGTGCACGACCGGATTGCCGGCCATGGCGAACAGGTCCCACTTGAACGTATTGCTGGTGTGGTCTTCCGCGTCCGGATACCAACGGACAATCTGACCGTATTCGTTGCCGGCGCGCGGGTTGACGGCGTTGACATCCATGACGTCGCCACCGGCATTCGTCCGCATCTTGCCGTCCTTCATCACGGCGCGGTTCGAGTTGTTGGTCAGGCAGCAATAGGCTTCGATCGCAACCGGGTTGATCGCGACCCATTCCGGACGGTCCATGGTCGTGGCGCCAACCTTGGACGCGGCCTGACGGGTGAAGACGGCGATCTCGTCGGCCTTCATGCCGGTGGTCTCCGGCGTCAGAGCCAGCCATTCGCCGGTGCCTTCGTCCGAGAACTTGGCAACATAGAGCGTGCCCTCGTCGAGCAGCTTCGAGGTGTCGCCGCCCGGCACATAGATGCCGTTGGAGACATACTTGTAAAGGAACTCGCCCCGCTCGTCGTCGCCCATATAGACGACCACGCGGCCATCGCGTGCGATGACGACGGCGGCATTCTCATGCTTGATGCGGCCAAGCGCGGTGCGCTTGATCGGCGTCGAGGAGGCATCCGACGGATCGATCTCGACGACGTAACCCGCGCGACGCGGCTCGTTCGGGTTCTTCGCCACGTCGAAGCGCTCGTCGAACTTCTCGTAGCCATAGCGCGTCTCGGCCACGATGCCGTAGCGCTTGTAATCGTCTGGCATCTTGAACTCGGCATTGGTGGTGCCGAAGTAGCCGTTGAAGTTTTCTTCGCAGGTCAGATAGGTGCCCCACGGCGTCTTCCCGGCGCCGCAGTTGTTGAAGGTCCCGAGACAGTCGACACCATTGGGATCGGCAGCCGTCTTGACGAGCTCGGAGCCGGCAGCCGGGCCGGACAGCTTCATCGGTGTGTTGTGGTGGATACGGCGGTTGAATGGGCTATCGACGACGATCTGCCAGCCGTTTTCGCCTTCAGCCACTTCCATGACGGTCACGCCCTGCATGTTCTGCAGGATCTTCACGTCGTCCAGCGACTGAGGCATGCCTTCCGGCGCGTGCGGCAGGTTGGTTTCGTTGTTGACGTATTCGTGGTTGACCGCAATCACTTGGGCGTCGCCGATGACGAACAGCTCCATGCCGTCTGTGTTTTCGCCGAAGACCTTGTCGGAATTCTCGAGCGAAACGCCCTTCACCGGATCGATGTCGGAGGCGGTGGAGAATAGCGGTTCACCCCAGCGGGCGAGCGGCTTCCAGCTGTAACCTTCCGGAACATGCACGGTATTGTCCGTGGCGATCGGGATCGGCTTGAAGGCGAAGCGCGAGGCTGCTTCCTGGGCCTGGGCGGAGGTCGAGCTCATCAGATTGCCGAGCGTGCCCATGGCGGCAGCCGCCGAACCCATGGCGAGAATGCCGCCAAGGAAGCCACGGCGCGAAATTGCGCGTTCGACCACGCGGTCGAAATCCGTCACGGCCGGCGGCGGATTGTGCAGTTCGTCCCACTCGTCCCAGGACAGGTGATTGGTGTTGGTCTCGGTCATGGCAGAGCCTCCTTGGAGTTGAAGTTCACTCTCCGACTAGCCAGCGCGGGTAACAGTGATGTGACGAAATCTTGACGGTCCGGCAGATGTGAAGTCGCTGATTTAGGAGCGCCAAGCGGGCACCAGCCGGCAAATCGTTTTAAGCCTTTGTCCCACCTCGCCTTTGGCAAGAGGCCGACCGGATTACTTGAGCATATGGGCTGCAGCGCTCACACATCTTTGTTCCGATCCCTGCTTCTCGCCCCGATCTCGGCCCCGATTCAAGCCGGGGGACGAGACCGCATGACGCATCCAAAAGATTTGACGTTTACGTAAAAATCAATTAGCCAAAGAGAAGAATAAGCCGCGCCTCCTGGGTGGGAGTCTGGGCGTGGCCTCACAGCATATGCCAGATGGAGGAGCACGTCATGTACAAGGCGCCTGTTGAAGAGATCGCGTTCACCCTCAAGCACGTCGCGGGTCTGAGCAAGGCCATCGAAGACGGCAAGCTCGGTGATCTGAGCGACGACCTGGTCGATGCCATCCTTTCTGAAGCCGGCCGCTTTGCCAGTGACGAAGTCGCACCGCTCGCCGAGATCGGCGACAGAGAGGGCGCCCGTATGGTCGACGGCAAGGTCGTGGTTCCAGATGGCTGGGACACTCTCTACCGCGCCTGGGCCGAAGGCGGCTGGAATTCACTGACGGCATCCGAGGATTTCGGCGGGCAGGGGCTTCCGCATATGCTGAACGTCGCAGCCCTCGAAATGTGGAATTCCGGCTCCATGGGCTTTGCCCTTGGGCCGACGCTGACCATGGGCGCCGTCGATGCGCTGACCGCCCACGGGTCTGATGCCTTGAAGGCGAAGTACCTGCCGAAGATGGTGTCAGGCGAATGGACCGGCACCATGAACCTCACCGAACCCCATGCCGGCTCGGATCTCGGCGTCATGAAGTCGCGCGCCGAGCGCCGCGATGACGGCACCTACCGCATCTTCGGCCAGAAGATCTTCATCACCTGGGGCGAACACGAGATCACCGAGAACATCATCCATCTGGTTCTCGCCCGCCTGCCCGATGCTCCCGCCGGCACGCGCGGCATCTCGCTCTTCCTCGTGCCGAAATATCTCGTCAATGACGACGGCTCGCTCGGTGCCCGCAACGATCTTCACTGCCATTCGCTGGAGCACAAGCTCGGCATCCATGGCTCGCCGACCTGCACCATGATCTATGGCGACGGCAAGTATGGCGACGAAGCCGGCGCCATCGGCTGGCTGATAGGCGAGGAGAACAAGGGCCTCGCCTGCATGTTCACCATGATGAACAATGCCCGCCTTGCGGTCGGCATGCAGGGTGTCGCCATCTGCGAAGCTGCGACCCAGAAGGCCGTGCAATATGCCAAGGACCGTACGCAAGGGAAGGCTCCGGGCTGGACCGGTTCGGGCATGTCGCCGATCATCGAGCATCCCGATGTCGCCCGCATGCTGGTGACGATGAAGGCGCTGACGCAAGGCTCCCGCGCCATCTGCTATGTCTGCGCCCACGCCACCGATATGAGCCACCACGCAGACGGCGACGAAGCCCGCCACTTTGCCGAACGCGCAGCTCTGCTGACCCCGATTGCCAAGTCCTTCGCCACTGACGCCGGCGTCGACGTCGCTTCGCTCGGCATCCAGACCCATGGCGGCATGGGCTTCATCGAGGAAACGGGCGCTGCCCGCTACTGGCGCGACAGCCGCATTGCCCCGATCTACGAAGGCACCAACGGCATCCAGGCCGCCGACCTCGTCACCCGCAAGCTGCCGCTCTCCAACGGCAACCATGTGCGCGGCTATATCACCGAGCTTAAGCAGGTGGTGAATGCCGTGCGCGCCTCCAATCTCGAAGGTTTTGGCGAAACCGCCGCCCGGCTGGATGCGAGCCTTGCCGATCTCGAAGACACGACCGAATGGCTGCTGTCGCAGCTCGCCGCTGGCAATGCTTCGGCCGCCCTTTCTGGCGCCACACCCTATCAGCGCCTCTTCGGCCTCTCGTTGACCGGCGTCTACCTCGCCAAGGGCGCGCTCGCCGACGAGGACCATGGCCGCGACAACCGCCTGGCGCTGTGCCGCTTCGCTGCCGAGAACCTGATCGCCGAGACAGCAGCCCTCAAGGACCGCGTCATCAACGGCGAGGCAAGCCTCAACGCGGCCAGGGCATTGTTCGCGTAATTCCCACCTCCCCCTTGAGGGGGGAGGTCGCCGCAAAGCAGCGGGTGGGGGTGACCCTGCCAAAACCAGCATATGTCGTTGTTCACCCCACCCCGGAGCTGCGCTCCGACCCTCCCCTCGAGGGGAGGGTGGGGACCACCCGAGGAAGCCGAGATGACCGACCACATTGAGATCACCCGCCCAGAAACCCATCCCGGCGTCCTCGTCCTGCGCTTCAACCGCCCGGACAAGAAAAACGCCATAACCCAGGCGATGTACCAGAAGCTGACCGCTGGCCTCCTCGAAGGCGAGCAGGACGACAGCATCCACGCCATCGTCTTCCTCGGTACCGAGGGCTGCTTCTCGGCTGGCAATGACATGGCCGATTTCCTCGGCTTCGCCATGGCCGGCGCCGTCGGCGAACCCGCCGCCTTTGGCCTCCTGCGCGCACTGACCGAAGTCACCAAGCCGCTCGTCTCTGGCGTCGATGGCCTGGCGATCGGTATCGGCACGACGCTGCACATGCATTGCGACCTGACGGTCGCTTCCGACCGCAGCCTGTTCAAGACCCCCTTCGTCGATCTCGCGCTGGTCCCGGAAGCCGCCTCCAGCCTGATCGCCCCGCGCATCATGGGCCACCAGCGCGCCTTTGCCATGCTCGCCGCCAGCGAAGGCTTTTCCGCCGAACAGGCCCGCGAGGCCGGCCTCATCTGGAAGGTCGTGTCGCCCGATCAGGTCGAGGCTGAGACCCTCAAGATCGCTGCCTCGCTGGCGTCCAAGCCCCCGGCGGCGATGAAGATCGCCCGCGCGCTGGTCAAGGGCAGTGCCGACGAGGTGCGCGCCCGCATGCAGGAAGAACTCGTCCACTTCGTCGCCCAGCTGAAGAGCGCCGAAGCCCGCGCCGCCTTCGAAGCCTTCATGAAGGGACGCGGATGAGCCGGTAAGGCCGTCAGCCGGAGTGTTCGTGATGCTCGCGAACGACGGTCTCGATAACAGCGAGCGGCGGGCGCTCGTCTGGATGAACGGGCGAGCCCGCCGCCAGCACGATCGCTGCTTTCCAGAGGGCACAGGCCCGTGCCCGTGCCCAGCAGCCCGAATCGAGGGCCATGGCGTCGCGAAACCGCGCCCGGGCTTCGCCATCCAGAAATAGCCAGCTGATCACGAGATCGCAGGCAGGATCGCCGATGGCCGAGGAGCCGAAGTCGATCACGGCAGACAGCCGTCCATCGCGCAGAAGCAAATTGCCGACGGCGATGTCGCCGTGCAGCCAGACGGGGCGCCCCGTAAACGGCGCTGCAGCGGCCCGGTCGAGCACGGCCATGGCGCCGCCGACGTCGATCCGGTCCGAGATCCTTATCAGTGCGGCCCGCGCCTGCGCACCGTAGATTTGGCTGAGGTCGCCGCCACGATGGAAGTTGTGTGCGCCGGGCGGCGGGCCGCCGGTGTTGTCGATCGCCTGCAGTGCCTTCAGAAAGCCGGCAAGACCTTCCGCAAAACTGACGAGGTCGAGATTGGCCTCGTGGCGCAGCGGTCTCCCGGGGATCCAATCGTAGATCGACCACGGCCAAGGATAGCCCGCATCCGGTTTGCCGAGCGCGACGGGCTTCGGTACGGCGAGCGGAAGATGCGGCGCCAGCCGCGGCAGCCATTCAAACTCCTTTGCAGCCTGGCCGGCATAGGCAGCGTCGGTCGGAAGACGGATCTTGAGGTGCGGGCCAAGCCGAAAGGACCAGTTGTCCCAGCCATCCTCATCGAGCGGCTCTATGGCAAGCTCGGCCAGCGCGGGAAACTGGGCGCGCAACAGGCGGTGCACCAGGTCCGAATCGACCGCGAATTTGCCGGCATCAAGCTTGTCGCTGCGCTTCATTCCGCCCTCCTACCGGAGTCTTTGCTGGAACCTCTGATCGATCACAAGCTTGCCTCTCCCGCCATGGGCGAAATCCCCGGATAAACCGTATCTGATATCTCTGGCACGGTATGTGAGGCCTACTTATTTTTCGGAGTTCCCTTAAGTACCCATTAAATCCTGCAGGCTAATGCTGGGGCAGCGGACAAATTTACCGCTTCCTCACCATGATGGTGCCGTGATCACACAATGCCCCATGACATCACCGCGTCGCAATTGCGCGGAGAGTTTTTGCAGGACCGTATCGTGAAGACCAGCTCCAACCTGATGACAAAGATCCTGGTGGTCGCCTCCCTCGTGGTGGTTGCCGCCCTGTCCGGTTTCTCCTTTTACATCGATAGCCTCCAGCGCAAGGCAACGAGTGCCGCCGTCAAGAGCGAGATCGAGAGCTCCGGTCTCCAGGCCTCGCAGAGTATCGCCAATTGGCTCGCCGCGCGTGTCGCGCTGACGGAACTGGCTGGCAATGCCGCCGCAAAGGCGCCCGATGCGGCTGCCATCACCGCGGCCTTCGACAATCCGGTCCTGATCCGGGAGTTCATGTCGACCTATGTCGGCGACGAGCAGGGTGTCTTCACCAGCGTTCCCGTCCAGCCGCTGCCGGAAGGCTATGACCCGCGCAAGCGCCCGTGGTATCAGGATGCCGTCAAGGCCGACAAGCTGGTGCTGACCGACCCCTATGCCGACGCCTCGACAGGCAATCTCATCATCAGCGCCGCCATTCCGGTCAAGAAGGACGGCAAGCTCTACGGCGTCGCCGCTTCCGACTTCTCGCTGACCTCGCTCGTTGCCATGGTCAACTCTGTCGATATGGGCGGCAAGGGCTCGGCCTTCCTCGTCAAGCAGGACGGCACGATCCTCGTCCACCGCGACGGCAACCTCGTCACCAAGACGCTGAAGGATGCCTTCCCGAACCAGACCCCGACCATCGGCTCCGGCATCACTGAAACCACGTTCGCCGATGCCAATGTTTTGGTCTCCTTCCTGCCCATCAAGGGCCTGCCGCGCGATGACTGGTATCTCGGCGTCCAGATCGACCGTGACCTCGCCTATGCCAGCGTCGGCGAATTCCGCACGGCTGCCGCCGTCGCAACCCTGGTCGGCGTTGTCGCCATGATCGCTGTCCTGGCTGCTCTTCTTTCGCGCCTCGTCGTCCGCCCGGTTGTCGATATGACCGGCGTCATGGGCAAGCTTGCCGGTGGTGATGTCTCGGCAGAGATCCCCGGCACCGCCCGCAAGGACGAAATCGGCGAGATGGCCGCAGCCGTTGCCGTCTTCCGCGACAACATCATCGAGCGTGGCCGCCTGGCCCGCGAGGCCGATGAAACCCGCACGATGTCCGAACAGGAGCGCCGTGACCGCGAAGCCGCCAAGGCCCGCGAAGCCGAGCAGGTCTCGTTTGCGGTCCACTCGCTGGCAGACGGCCTTGGCCGCCTGGCCAATGGCGACCTCGTTTCGCGCATCGACACCCCGTTTGCCGGTGACCTCGATCGTCTGCGCGTCGACTTCAACGCCTCCGTCGAGAAGTTGCATGATGCGCTTGCTGCTGTAGGCCGCAACGCCCGCGCCATTGATGGCGGTGCTGCCGAAATCCGCTCGTCGGCCGACAATCTCGCCCGCCGTACCGAACAGCAGGCAGCTTCGGTCGAAGAGACGGCCGCAGCACTTGAGGAGATCACCACCACCGTCAAGGACAGCGCCCGCCGCGCCGAGGAAGTCGGCCAGCTGGTAAGCCGTGCCCGTGCCGGCGCCGAAAAGTCCGGCGAGATCGTCGAACGTGCCGTTGGCGCCATGCAGGGCATCGAGAAGTCCTCCGGCGAGATCTCCAACATCATCGGTGTCATCGACGAGATCGCCTTCCAGACCAACCTGCTTGCTCTGAACGCCGGTGTCGAAGCCGCCCGTGCCGGGGAAGCGGGCAAGGGTTTTGCCGTCGTCGCCCAGGAAGTCCGTGAACTCGCCCAGCGCTCGGCGAACGCTGCCAAGGAGATCAAGGCTCTGATCAGCGCCTCTGGCGATCAGGTCAAGGTCGGCGTCGATCTCGTCAACGAGACCGGCAAGGCGCTCGACGTGATCGTCCGCGAGGTCCAGGAGATCAATGGCCACGTCAACGCGATCGTCACCGCCTCGCGCGAACAGTCGACCGGTCTGCAGGAGATCAACACCGCCGTCAATACCATGGACCAGGGCACCCAGCAGAACGCCGCCATGGTCGAGGAACAGACGGCGGCAAGCCATGGCCTTGCCCAGGAAGCCGCAGCACTCACGGCGCTCCTCAACCAGTTCCGCATCGACGAGCGTGCAGCAATGTCCTCGCATCACGGCCGTCGCGCCGCCTGATCAGGCGCGTTTCCAGCCATCGCATCGAAACGGCGCCCCTGCGGCGCCGTTTTCCGTTTCTATCACACAGCGCCTGCTCGGTTCAGTCTGTGTTCAGTCTTTGCCGCTAGTCTCTGGAACCAGGATCCGCTTTGGAAGTTTGGTAGCCATAAGTGCTGCCGCTATCATCGCAGTCAGCCCCAACCGAGCAATTGCGTCGAGGTTATCATGTTGCGTTTGTTCTGTGTCGCACTCAGCCTGCTTTTCAGCGTGACCGTCTCTGCCGCGGACATGCTGCCCGCTACCGGCGGCTCGATGATCCTCGTCAATGATACCAATGACGTGATCACCAGCGAAACCTATTCCAACAACCAGCAGAGTCAGCGCGTGCGCCCGCAGCGTTACATCTGCGTCGTCGACCAGTCCGGCAGCATTGGCGGTGGCGGACAGGTGTCCTGCCCGGCCAAACCGGGCCGCGTCGGCGGCCGCTGCCGCTGCGCCAACGTGACGGGTTCCGGCACGCTCTACACCTATTGAGTTCAGGCGCCGCTGCCGTCTCCCACCGGATTGATATCACCGACGAAGGTGATCAGGTCCGCCATGGTGAAATCGCCGGGCGTCTTGCCCAGATGTGGCTTCCAGTCCGATCTCTGCCAGATGAAGGAATTCTGATCGCCATGCACGAGGCCGAGGAAGGTTTCGGCAATGATCGTCGATCCGACGGGGCCGAGCCTCAATCCCTGATGCAGTTGCTCGGCTTCCTTCAGGATATAGTACCAAAGCGGTGTCGCCTTGTGGAAGCCGTTGCGCGCCGCAGCCTCGCCATCGGCACCTTGCGAAAGCTGCCTGTCGCTGAGCGGCTCGAATCCCATGGCGCGGGCAACATCCTGCCCGGATGGCAGGCCGATCTGTGATCCGCGTCGAAGGTTGCGAAACGGCAGGACGAATTCCCGCGCTGCCACCGTGGTCATGTCTTCGGGATGATCGGGAAGTGTATGCAGGGCCGGCACGATCAGCGGATCGATCCGGCGGGCATGATTGAGCGTGAAGTCGGGTTCGGCAGGCGTTTCGAGATCGAAGAAACGGCGCCAGTCGATCACCCAATTCGATGGCAGCGAACGGAGAGGTCCAAGCGGTGAGGGCGGTGCCGCGGGGGCAAGCTCCCCGGCGATCTGGCCGGATTTTCCGGTAAAGTTGAACATCAGGTCAAGGGTGCCGTCGGTAAAGCCGCCGGGGCGGAAAACCGCGTTATGGCTATAGCTCTCCCGCACCATCGAATGCCCCAGCCGATAGGCGGCCGCTGCAAATTCTGCCGGCATATAGGGCCGGCTGCGGAAGCGATAGAAGCGCCGCCCTTCGTGTTTGATCTTGCGGATAAGCCCCGGTTCCGTCAGGCGTTCGACGAAATCAAAGAGCACGATCCACTGATAGTGCCAGGTCACGAGCCTCCGTGCTTCCTGAAAAAGCTCCGGATCCGTCAGGCCTGATGTCGTCTTCTTCAGATGATCTACCACGGCATTATGGAATTTCAGCATGAGCAGGTGGAACTGCGCCACCAGCAGGTTCTCATCATTGCGCTCATCGAAGATCAGTGCGCGGCCGTGGGCGTTGCGCGGCAAATCATTCGCGAGGGCCGGGATCGTTCCGTTGAAACCTGCAGAGGCCTCGGCCCTGCCGATCAGAAATTTCGGTCCCGGCAGTTTTCGGATCCCCTCCTTGGCATAGAGATAGGGATGAAGGCCCGGTCCATCACCATAGAGGGAATCGAGGTCCAGCGCCGGCGTGCGAAAGTTCTCGGTCGCCAGCGGATCGGCCCGCTGCTTGTCGAGCGGCGTCGTATCAAGCGTAATGTCGTGATCGACGAACTGGCCGAGATAGGTATAGCCGGCCGGCAGCTTGGGATGATCGCCCTCCGGTCCCTTCTCGTCGCGCATAGCCTTTGCGAGATCGAAAAGCGCGTCATCCTCGGCATGCAGCGGCCGAAGCCTTGGAAACATTTTGCCGAACTTCCCCGGATCGGCGTTGCCGGCCAAGGCCTGCAGGGACTCACGGCTCATGCCACGAACGCCATGTCCGTGGGCTGCGACTTCAGACATCGTCATTCCCCCTCTGATCACGTCATTTTCTGGATGATGTGATCAGAAATGATTATCGGGGGTGGCGCAACAAATCGACTACAACCTAAAAATGAATCTTGATCTATTTCTTGCTGAGCGTTGCAACCGCCTCGACATGCGGCGACCAGAGGAACTGGTCGATCGGCGTGACCTTATCGACCCGGTAGCCTCCGGCGATCAGGATCGAGAGGTCGCGGGCGAGCGTCAGCGGATTGCAGCTGACGGCAACGACCTTCTTGACCTGCGATCGCGCCAGTTCCGCGCATTGCGCCTCAGCACCGGCGCGCGGCGGATCGAAGACGACTGCGTCGAAGGTCTTGAACTCGGATGTCATCAGCGGCCGGCGAAAGAGGTCGCGCCGTTCGGCGCTGACCGGCTTCAACCCTTGCGTATTGCGGGCGGCGAAATCGAGCGCCTTCACGGCCTTTTCGTCGGACTCCACCGCATGCACGGAAGCTTTGCGCGCCAGCCGTAATGCGAAGGTGCCGACACCAGCGAAGAGATCGGCGACCTTCTTGGCCTTGCCGATATGCTCGATGGCGAGAGCCGCCATATGTGCCTCGGCCTCATCCGTCGCCTGGGTAAAGCCGCCGGGTGGCAGCACGACACGGGCGCCGCCGAAATCGAGCAGCGGCTTGTGCGGTTCGATGACGATCTCGCCATTGGCCGAAACGCGGGCAATGCCCTTGAGCTTGATCACGGCATTGGTGACCGCGCGTCGTTCCTGGTCGCCAAGCCCGCCGCGCAAACCGTCGAGCGAAATGTCGAGGCCGGTGGTCGTCTCGGTCACCGTGATGCGGAAGTGTTCTGCACCGCACGCATTGGCAATGATCTTGATTGCGTCCAGCCGGGAGATCAGCCCGTCCGACGCGATGGGACATTCCTCGACCGGCACGACGTGATGGGTTTCCGCCTGCATGAAGCCCATGACAAGGCCCTGTTCACGCCGCCTTGCGGTGAAGACGAGGCGGCGGCGCTGATGCGGATGCGCCTCGAAGACTTCGCCCACCGGCGCCTCGATGCCCTTCGACTTCAGCGCATCGATCAGCACCTGCCGTTTGAAGGCATTGTAAGCGGGCTTGGCCATGTGCTGCAGCGAACAGCCGCCACAGACACCGCCTTTGCCATCGGGACCGAAATGTCGGCAGGGTGGCTCCACACGGTCGGGGGAGGGGCTGGCGATCGACATGATCGTGCCCTCGCTCTTCACCCGTGCAATCGAGACGGTCTCGCCCGGCAGGGCAAAGGGCACCAACACCGGACCATCGGCGACATGCGCCACCCCATCGCCCTTGGCGCCGAGGCTCGAAATCGTGACGGTTTCCGCACTCATTCTGAGTCCTCGCCGTCTTCGACATCGTCGTCTTCACCAAGGTTCGCATCATCAGGCTTGACGCCGGCGAGCAGGAATTCCTCGTTCCCATCGCCGCCAGCGATCGGCGAGGGGATGAGGCCAAGGCTCGTCCAGCCCATATCCTCCGTCAGCCAGCGTTCAAGCTCGGCTGCCACGAGCGGCGCCGTTTCCGGCTCCTTCAGCAGGCCTGCCTTGCTGATCGCCTCGCGACCCGCTTCGAACTGCGGTTTGACCAGCAACAGGCAATGCGCGCCGGGCTCGGCCTGTTCCAGGGCAGGAGCGAGTGCGAGCTTCAGCGAGATGAAGGAGACGTCCGAGACGAGAAAGTCAAACGGCTCCTCGTCATAATCCGCCGGCTCCAGATAACGGGCATTCAGACCTTCGAGATTGGTCACGCGCGGATCGCTGGCAAGCCTTGGATGCAGCTGATCATGCCCGACATCGATGGCCGTCACATGCGCAGCACCGCGCTTTAACAGCACTTCGGTAAAGCCACCGGTCGAGGCGCCGACATCGAGACAGTGGCACCCCTCCGGCGACAGGCCGAAATGGTCGAGAGCCGCAACGAGCTTCAGCGCCGCGCGGGAGACGTAATCCTGCGCCGGATCGTCGATTTCGAAGGCATGGGTTGCGGCAAAGACAAGGCTGGGTTTCGTCACGACCTTGCCGTCCACCTTCACCGTGCCACGCTGGATGGCGTCACGGGAGCGGGAGCGGCTGGCGAATAGGCCGAGGGCGACCAGGAGCTGGTCAAGGCGCTGGGGTTCTGGGAGCTTTTTCATGCCCCGTCAATGAGCGGAGACGTCGCGCGGCGCAAGTCTTTTCGTGAAGTCTGATGGCAGCGTCGCATGGATGATGCAAGATGAGTTGCATATTTTCCTTTTGCGGCCATTCATGGTTTCATTAGGAATAAGTTAAGCAATCTCTTCTAATGTTCCCTTGCCGGCGCGATGCAATCCTCCCTCCCAAGCAGCGTGCTCCGACACAAAACTGCAGGCCCTCCTCCTCCTTCCGGCCTGTAGGAATAGAAGCCCCCCGGTTTCGGGCCCGGGGGGCTTCATTTGTTTTGAGATATCAGCGCTCAACCCGCCTCTAAAAAAGAGAATATTAATAAAAATAAAGCTAAATCACAACATTGTCATTCCGTACTGCCTCACATCAGGGGACTTCTCATGAAACGTCTGTCCATCCGGGTCGCGCTCACCGGTATGCTGAGCCTGATCGCCGTCGCTATCCTCGCCCTCAGCTTCACCTCCTACAGCAGTCTGTCGAAGCTCAATCACAACACACAGGATATCGGCGAGTACTGGATGTCCCGAATGGTCTTGGCGCGTGAAGTCAAGGGCAACTTCAACCTGATGCGTCTGGCCTATGCCCGTATGCTGATGGCCTCGACGCCGAGTGAAATCGAGGCGGAAGTCAAAAGCATCACCGATATGGCCGATGTCGTCCGCAAATCCATGGCTGAATACGAAGCCGGCGTTCGCACTGAAACCGGTCGTCAGCTCATTGCGGCCTTGAAGCCTGAGTTCGACGCTTATACCGCGCTGGGTGAAGAGCTCGTCACGATTAAGCAGGACGGCCAGACACTGGTGGCCACCAGCCTGTTCAAGGGCAAGATGAAGGTCCAGTCGGAAAAGGTGAACACGATCGTCGATGAACTCGTGGCCAAGGTCATCGAGAATGCCGACAAGGCGGTCGCCGACAGCGGCGCGGTCTACCGGACCAATCTGTTCACCACCCTTGGCATTGCCGCGATGACCTTGCTGATTGCGCTGGCCGGTATCGCCTATGCCATCCTCGGGGTCACCCGACCGATCGCTCGTATCTCTGGCGCCATGCGTAATCTTGCAGGCGGCGATTTGGATAGCCACATCCCGTTTGAAGGACGAGCTGATGAAGTCGGCGAAATGGCCGCAGCCGTCGAGGTCTTCCGCCAGGCTGGCATCGCCAACAAGGAGCTTGAGCGCCAGGCAGAAGAAGCACGCATCCGGGAAGGCCATCAGGATGCTGAGACCCGCCGCCGCGCCGCCGAAGAAGCCGAGAAGCTGCGCTTCGCGACCACCACCCTGGGCAGCGGTCTGAAGCGTCTCGCCGAAGGCGATGTCTCCTTCCAGCTCAGCGAGCCCTTCGCGGCGGAATACGAACCCCTGCGCCAGGACTTCAACGCCTCGCTCAAGCAGCTCGGCGCGACGCTCTCGGCGGTCATGAACTCGGTCGAGAGCATCGACAATGGAACCCGTGAAATCTCCTCGGGCGCCAATGATCTTTCCAAGCGCACCGAGCAGCAGGCTGCCTCGCTGGAGGAAACGGCAGCTGCGCTCGACGAGATCACCGTGAATGTTTCGACCTCGTCGAAGCGGACGGAAGAAGCCCGTACGGTGGCGATCCTCGCCAACCAGAATGCAGCGAAGTCAGCGGAAGTCGTCTCCAATGCAGAAGAAGCGATGCGTCGCATCGAGGAAAGCTCGCAGCAGATCTCCAACATCATCGGCGTGATCGACGAGATCGCCTTCCAGACGAACCTGCTAGCACTCAACGCCGGTGTCGAGGCGGCCCGCGCCGGTGAAGCCGGCAAGGGCTTTGCAGTCGTTGCCCAGGAAGTCCGTGAGCTCGCCCAGCGGTCGGCCAGCGCCGCCAAGGAGATCAAGGGTCTGATCCAGAACTCCTCGACAGAGGTCGACAGCGGCGTCCGGCTCGTGCGTGACACGGGCGTCGCCCTGAAAGCGATCGGCGATTACGTCTCCCAGATCAACCAGCTGATGGATGCCATCGCCACCTCGGCCCGCGAACAGTCGACAGGCCTTGCCGAAGTCAACACGGCGGTCAACCAGATGGATCAGACGACCCAGCAGAACGCTGCCATGGTCGAACAGTCCACGGCCGCCTCGGCGGCCCTGGCCCAGGAAGCTCTGCGTCTCCGCTCGCTGGTTTCACAGTTCAACCTGTCCGGCCGCGCCTCCGCCTCTGCTGCCCAAACCGAGCCGCGAGCTCAGGCCGTTCAGCCGGCGGCCCGGCGCGCGCCCATGGTCCAGGGCAATCTCGCGGTCAAACAGGAGTGGAGCGAGTTCTGACGGAACGACACGGATCGGTCCCGCGCACGACGCCTCTGCGAAAGCAGGGGCGTTTTGTTTTGTCGGCTGTTTCCCCGGTTTTGACCGCAGGAAGCCAGGGTCTGCCGCAATCCAAGTTCACATTTCACCAAACTTTAGTAAGACTTTATATAGGAAAATCAAAATAAACTTTGAGTAATATAAAATCATAGGTGCAACCATGTCCCTTATCGCTCTTTTCGGAAATGAACCCCGCGCCATCCTCAAGGCCCTGGACCGATCGCAAGCTGTCATCGAGTTCACGCCGACAGGCACGATCCTGACGGCCAATGCAAACTTTTGCGGTGCCGTCGGTTATGCTCTGAGCGAGATTGTCGGCAAGCACCACAGCATGTTTGTCGCACCCGACTATGCCAGGTCTCAGGATTACAAGAACTTCTGGGCGCGCCTTGAGCGCGGCGAATTCTTCAGCGCTCAGTACAAGCGTTTCGGCAAAGGGGGCCGTGAAATCTGGATTGAGGCCTCTTACAACCCCGTCATGCGCGGCGGCAAACCGTACAAGGTGATCAAGTTCGCCACCGATATCACCGAACGCAAACGCGCGGAGCTGGAAAACGGCGGCAAGCTCGATGCGATCTCCCGGGCCCAGGCGACCATCGAGTTCACACCGGACGGACAGATCCTCACAGCCAACCAGAATTTCCTCTCGGCAGTCGGCTACAAGCTGGAGGAGATCGTCGGAAAGCACCATGCGATCTTCTGCGAGCCCGACTATGTCCGCTCGCCGGATTACCAGTCCTTCTGGACATCCCTGCGCGCCGGGAAATTCAAATCCGCAGAATTCACCCGTCTGCGCAAGGATGGCCGGAAGATCTACATCCAGGCCTCCTACAACCCGATCTTCGATGAGGAAGGGAAGGTCTTCAAGGTGGTCAAATTCGCGATCGACGTCACCGGTCGCGTGTCTGCGGTGGAGGCTATCGCCGCAGGCCTGGAGCGTCTCTCGGAATGCAATATCCGCATCACGATCGACGACCCCTTCATTCCCGAGTTCGAACGTCTGCGCAATGACTTCAACAAGGCGATCGGCGAATTCCAGAAGACGCTGGAAAGCGTGCTGGGCGAAACCGGCTCGCTGACCGAGAACAGCAATAGCCTGAAGGCCGATGCGGAGGCCCTTGGCCGCCGCACCGAGCAGCAGGCCGCCGCCCTCGAACAGGCATCCGCCGCCCTCGAACAGATCACCGCAACGGTGAAGGAGGCCTCCGTTCGGGCGCGCGACACGCGCGACATCGTCAAGGAAGCACGGGCGGCAACCGGCCAGTCGGTCGATGTCGTGCGTTCGACGGTCGAGGCGATCGGGCGGATCGAGAACGCCTCGAAGGAGATCGGCAGCATCATCGATGTGATCGATCAGATTGCGTTCCAGACCAATCTTCTGGCGCTGAATGCCGGTGTCGAGGCGGCTCGTGCCGGCGATGCAGGCAAGGGTTTCGCCGTGGTTGCCCAGGAGGTTCGGGAACTCGCCCAACGTTCCGCCGCCGCCGCCCGGGAAATCTCCGCTTTGATTCTCAACTCGACCAACGAGGTCGCCGAAGGCGTCCGCCTCGTCAATGCCACTGGTAGCTCGCTGGAACGGATCGAAAAATTCGTCAACGAGATCAATGTCAACGTCGACGCCATCGCGACCGGAGCGAATGAGCAGGCCTCCAGCCTCACCGAGATCAACAATGCTGTCAATCAACTCGATCAGGCGACCCAGCAAAATGCCGGCCTCGTCTCCAGCATCAGCTCCGCGAGTGACATCATGGCGCTCGGCGCCAGCAAGATGAAAACCCTGGTCGATATCTTCAAACTCAACCGACGGGCCGCGCCGCGTGAGCCCGGTTCAGCCGCCGCCGCCGGTGGACCGCATATGCGCAAGCGGCCCAACATCGCCGCCTGAGCCGAATCGGCGTGGCTGATAGGAAGTGAAACCGGTCAGGGCACGTATCTGTAGAGCCAGTCGCGGATGTCCTCGGGCAGCGCGACCGGCTCGCCACTCTCGCCATCCCGCGCCGTCCAGGTGATGTCGATCTCCGCCACCGTCTGGCCGTCCTTTTCCAGCTGGACCTCGAAACCGACCGACTTGCCGCCGATCTTGTCGACCTGCACCGTCAGGCGCACCTGATCCTCAAGGCGGAGCGGCTGGTGCAGGCGAACCTCGAATTTGGTCGGGCTGTAATGGGGCTCGTCTTCAAGCGGCGGTCGATAACGCCAGAAGTGCCGCACCGCTTCCTCCGCATGGATGACATAGGCTGAGGCCTGCATTTCACCGGTTGGACCGATGTCGCGATAGGCGACCACCAGCGCGCTCACCTCCACCCGTTCCATTTCGTCCATCAAGGTCCCCTGGTGTTTTCGTGTGTTAGCAGCATCTAACGGCATAGGGCTGAGCTTCACAAGCGCCCGGCGCGGCAGACAATGGCCAGACGCGGCGCAAGGCCTGGGTAAAACCCGGATCCGTGGTGGAAGATGACGGTCGGTCGCATTATCTTCTGTGCAACCCCGGAAGGATGCCCATGGCCACCCGTCTCTACGAAAACCCGATCTTCCTCGAACACAACACGCCGGAAGGCCATCCCGAAAGGGCAGACCGGCTGCGCTCGCTCAATATCGCGCTGGAGCATCCGAACTTCGCCCGGCTGGAGCGTGTCGAGGCGACCCAGGCCAACGAGGACCTGGTCACGCTTGCCCATCCCGAGGAGCATCTCTTTGCGGTGATGCGGGAGATCCCCGAGGAAGAGGATCGCATCAACCAGCTGGAGGCAGATACCTATGCCTCGCAGAAGAGCCTGCAGGTGGCACTGACCGCCATCGGTGGCGCCATCGCCGCCGTCGACGACGTCATGACCGGCAAGGCCGACAACGCCTTCGTCGCGGGGCGTCCGCCGGGCCACCATGCCGAAAAGACCAAGGCCATGGGCTTTTGCCTGTTCAACACGGTGGCGATTGCCGCCCGCCATGTGCAGAAGACCTATGGCGTCGAGCGTGTGGCGATCGTCGACTGGGACGTGCACCACGGCAATGGCACCCAGGACATCTTCTGGGACGACCCCTCCGTGCTCTTCTGCTCGACGCACCAGATGCCGCTTTATCCGGGCACGGGCGCCAAGGACGAGACGGGCAAGCACCGGAACATCGTCAATGCGCCGCTCTCGCCCAATGTCGGCTCGGACCATTTCCGCGAGGCCTTCAAGAGCCGCGTGCTCCCCGCCCTCCATGATTTTGCCCCCGATTTCATCCTGATCTCCGCCGGCTTCGACGCCCATCACCGTGATCCTCTGGCGCAGATCAATCTGGTTGGCGAGGATTTCGACTGGGCGACGGGAAGGCTCTTGGAAGTCGCCGACCGTTTCGCCCAGAACCGGGTCGTCAGCCTGCTTGAAGGCGGCTATGATCTCGAAGGCCTCGCCGAATCGGCAGGCCTGCACATTCTGAGACTGATGAAGGGTTGAGTATGTCCGACGCCGTAACCGCCGATCTCTCCGGCTATTCCTTCGAAAAGGCCGTGGCCGAGCTCGAAAGCATCGTCGCCCGCCTCGAACGCGGTGACGTGGCGCTCGACGAGTCCATCGCCATCTATGAGCGCGGCGAGCTTCTGAAGAAGCATTGCGAGCAGCTCCTGTCAGCCGCAGAAAACCGCATCGAAAAGATCCGCCTCGACCGTGCCGGCAAGCCGACCGGCGTCGAGCCGCTCGACGGCGGTTGATCTCCAGCAGGCCTCACCGCCCGCTTTTGACTGCTGACCATCAACGCAAATGGCCCCTTTCGGGGCCATTCGTCGTTTTCGTGTATGCAAGGTTTTAGGCTTACTCGGCCGGGCTCTTGGCTTCCACGGCCTTGGACGGGCCGGTCTTCCACAGCGAATAGCCAACGCCGACGCCGAGGATCAGGAAGGTGATGCCCAGCGACCACTCCGGCGGGAACTTCTCCCAGCCCATGCCCCAGGCGATGAAGATCTTCGAGCCGATGAACATCAGCAGCACCGAAAGCGCATATTTGAGATAGGCGAAGCGGTGCAGGATGGCATCCAGCGCGAAGTAGAGGGCGCGCAGACCGAGGATCGCGAAGATGTTCGAGGTGTAGACGATGTAGGGGTCCGTGGTGATCGTGAACACGGCCGGCACGGAGTCGACGGCGAACACCAGGTCGGCGATCTCGATCATGACGAGCGCCAGCAGGAGCGGCGTGGCAAAACGCTTGATCTTGCCCGTCACCGGATCCGGCTTCTTGACGATGAAGGCGTGGCCATGGATCTCTTCCGTCACGTTCATGCGACGCTTCAGGAAGCGGATCATGCCGTTTTCTTCGATCTTGTGCTCCTTGTCGGCAACGAAGAGCATCTTGATGCCCGTCAGGATCAGGAAGCCGGCGAAGAAGTAGAGAACCCAGTGATACTGGTCGACGATCGTTGCACCCAGGCCGATCATGATGCCGCGCAGCACGATGACGCCGAGGATACCCCAGAACAGCACGCGGTGCTGATATTCGCGCGGGATGGCGAAGAAGCCGAAGATCAGCGCGATGACGAAGATATTGTCCATCGCCAGCGTCTTCTCGACCACGAAGGCCGTCAGATACTGCGCCGTCGCGGTCGTATCCATCTGCCAGTAGATGAAGCCTGAGAAGGCGAGGCCCAGGGTGATGTACATGGCCGAAAGCTTCAGACTTTCGGCAATGCCGATTTCATGGTCGTCCTTGTTGAGAACGCCGAGGTCGAAGGCAAGCAGCGCCACGACCAGCAGGATGAACAGCAACCACATCCACAGTGGTTTGCCGAGAAACAGAATGAGCAGGAGTTCCAATTGTTTGACCTCTGTTGCATTGATCCGGCTCGATGCAATGCACGCACGGTCTCGCTGAAGAGAGGTCCGGTCCGGGCATGACATCGAGCGTGCTCGATGCGGTCCGACATCACGAGGGTAATCCGTCGTCAGAGGGGCCCGGTCCGCAGGGGTGCAAATGGGGGCCTGACACGGGGAGTTCAAGCCCCGTGACGAGAAAAAAACACAGGAATGCCACAATTGGTAATTCTGCCGGGATGCCGGCCTACAGTGCGATCACAGTGCGGATTTCGTCGTAACCGGTCGAAAGCGCCAGACCGTCTCTCGCGATCAACCCGGCTGCCGTCAAAAGCTCCACATCCTCGTGAACACGCCGGTAGTCACGATTGAGATTGCGGGCCAGAGCCGCGACGCTTTCCTGAGGATTGCGGTGCAGATACCGCAGCAGCTCCAGCCGCTTTGCGGTCATGGTGCGCGCAAATGCGTCCCAATCGACGAAGGTCAGGTGATCCTCGTGGACAGGCTCGCCATCCTGATGCCGGCGCAAGGCGCCACCGACCCGTGCCTGCAAGGCATCGAAGCCGCCACCGACATGAACGTCCAGTTCCCTCGTCATATCGTTTCTCCTCGCAGCCGTTCGACATCGGCACGGAAATCTCTGAGAAGCTGCTCGATCCCGGCGAACGCATAGGGTGTCTCGATCGCACCGTGATGCCGATGGTCACCCTTGCCACGCTCATTGTCGTAGCAAACAAGACGTTCGCCCGGATACCCATAGAACAGTGCGTATTTGTACCGGTGCAATGATGGCGGCACCGGAACGGGCACTGACCAGATCCGAACCTCCAGAATGGCACCGTCATTGAAGACGATGCGTTCTCGGATGACCAGATCTGCCTTCATGACCAACTATGACACTGGATGCCATAGTCGTCAAACCAGCGGCTTAGGCCCGGGCCCGAAGCGCCCCTGCGACCCTGTGGATATGCTCCGCCCCGATCCCGCAGCAGCCGCCGATCATGGTTGCGCCGGCCTCTGCCCAGTCGCAGGCGAAGCGCGAATAGACGTCGCCGGTGAGATCCTGGCGGGTATCATGCAGCCCTTCATTGGCGGCCTTGTCGTCGGTGTCGCTCTCGAAGGCATTGGCATAAACGCCGATCTTGAGTGCCGCACCCTTTTCGGCAAACACGGCTGCGGCCGTCTCGACCGCCTTTTTCATGACCTCGGGCTTGGCGCAGTTGAACAGCAGCGCCGAGGCACCCGAGCCCGCCGCCCATTCCGCAGCCGCCCGCACGGTCTCGCCCGAGCGCAGCTTCGGCTCGCCACCGGACACCTGGGCTGCGTCGTCCGCCAGCGTAAAGGAGATCCAGAACGGCTTCGGCTGTGCCTTTATCGCTTTGCGCACGGCCTCGCCCTCGGCAATCAGGCTCAGCGTCTCGCCGAGCCAGACATCGACATGGGGGCTAAGGTTCTCGACCAGCACCTTCAGATAGTCCTGTACCGTCGATGGATCGAAATTCTCCGGTTCATAAGAGCCGAAGATCGGCGGCAGCGATCCCGCGACGACAACCTTGCGGCCCGCCGCATCCGCAGCCTCGCGTGCCAGCCGGCCGGAGAGCGCGATCAGGGCCGGACCGTCCTTGCGGAACCGCTCCTCGCCGATATGGAAGGGCACCAGCGCATAGGAATTGGTGGTGACGACATCGGCACCGGCGGCGATGAATTCCGCATGCACCTGGCGCACGATCTCGGGGCTGTTCATCAGCGCCAGCGCAGACCATTCCGGCTGCTTCAGCTCCGCCCCGAGCCGGAGAAGTTCGCGGCTCATGCCGCCGTCGAGGATGATGGTATCTGCCATGGGAGGGTCTCCGTCGGATGCGGTCAGGGGGTAAGTGCCTGGTCGAGATCGGCGATGATGTCGCCTGTAGTCTCGAGGCCGATCGACAGGCGGAAGAGCCCGTCGCCGGCATAGGCGCGATAATCGGAAAGGGCCTCGCCCGTGAGGCGGAAGGTCGAGGTCATCATTTCCTCGGTGTCGAGCAGCACCACGAGGCTGCGCTGGTGCCCGAGGGAAAAGGCGTAGTGAATGACACGCAGTCGCTCGGCCAGCCGATCGGCAGCGGCCCTGGGACCCCGCGTGCGAAAGCCGATCATGCCGCCGAACACATCCATCTGGCGTTTGGCGAGATCATGCTGCGGGTGCGAGGTTAGGCCCGGATAGATGACCCGCTCGACCTCCGGATGCCCTTCCAGGAAGGTTGCGACAGCAAGGGCGCTGTCTGACGCCATGCGCAGGCGTGGATAAAGCGTGTCGATGCCACGCATGATCAGCCAGGCGGATTGGGCCGGAAGTGACGCTCCAAGATAGACGCCGGCCCGCCCGCGAAGACGCGTGATCAGTTCCTTCCGCCCGATCACGGCCCCGCCCAGCACGTCGCCATGGCCATTGATGAACTTGGTCAGCGAATGGATGACGAGATCGACGCCGAGCGTGAGCGGCCGTGTCGCAACCGGCGTGGCAAAGGTGGAATCAACAGAGATCAGCGCCCCATGTCTGTGGGCAATGGCCGCCAGTGCCTTGAGATCGACGATCCGCAGGATCGGATTGACGGGGCTCTCACAGTGCACGAGCCGCGTGTTCGGTCGCATGGCGGCTTCAACCAGATCGAGCCGTGCCATGTTGACAGGCGTCACCTCGATGCCGAAATCCGGCAGCACCCTCTGGGTGAGTTCTACGGCGCCCGCATAGCAGACATCCGAGACGACGAGATGATCGCCGGCCTTGAGGAAGGTGAAGAGCGTACCGGCAATCGCCGCCATGCCCGTCGCCGTCGCCAGCGCATCCTCGGCGCCTTCGATAGCCGCCAGCCGCTGCTCCAGCTGCCGTACGGTGGGGTTCGTCCAGCGGGCATAGAGGTAGGGCAGATCGGCGAGATCCTCGACGCCATCGGCGGAAAAGGCCCCGTCGCCCGGCATCAGCGCATTGTTCACCGACATCGAGACATTGGGCGCAATCGCCCCGGTCGCGGGATCGATCACCAGGCCGGCATCTAGCGCCCGGGTTTCGGGACCGGCAGACGCGGGCAGGGGATGGGTCACGAAGACTTTCGTCATGGCATTTCACTTTCGGGCCGCCTTAGCGGCGGATCGGCACCTGCGCCTCGACAACCCCGAAGGCGCGGGTGATGAGCGCAGTCAGCGCGACATAAAAGAGGGTGACGACGATGAGCGGCTCGTAGACGAGAAGCGTGTCCTGGCGGACCTTGAAGGCGACCGCATAGAGATCCATCACGGTAACGGTGAAGGCGAGCGGCGTGGCTTTCAGCTGCAGCACGATTTCGCCGGCAATCGTCGGCAGGGCCGTGCGGATCGCCCGCGGCAGCCAGATGCGCCGGATCAGCATCAAGGGGCTCATCCCGAGCGAACGCCCGGCTTCCAGCTCGCCCTTCGGCACGGACAAGAGCGCACCGCGCAACACTTCCGACTGATAGGCGGCGAAATTCAGCGTGAAAGAAACCGCAGCAAAGAAGAAGCCTTCGCGCAGGATTGGCCAGAGGAAACTCTGCCTCAAGCCCGGCACCATCGGCAGCAGCGAGCCCACGCCGTAATAGAGGAGCCAGAGCTGGATCAGCAGTGGCGTGCCGCGAAACACGGTCGAATAGCCGCGCGCGAGATTGCGGGCGATTGGGCCGCCGCTCACCATGGCAAAGGCAAGCCCCACCGCCAACACGAAGCCGAAGCTCACCGAAATCACCAGCAGTGCAACCGTCTGAAAGGCGCCCTCGATCAAGAGCGGCCAGTATTTCGCGATCCATTCGAAATTCATCTCCGTCCCTCCCTCAATGCGCCGGCCGCTGGCCCCGGCGCACGCGGCGCTCGATGCCATGGAAGACGAGGTTGGAGAGAAGCGTGATGATGAGATAGAGGACGGCTGCCGCCAGGAAGAACAGGAAATATTCCTTGGTATTGGCGCCGGCGAGACGCGTGGTCAGCGCCAGTTCCTGATAGCCGACCACGGCAACCAGCGCGCTGTCCTTGGTCACCGACATCCAGAGATTGGCCATGCCGGGCAGGGCGTTCGGCAGAAGCGCCGGCAGCGTTACTCGGCGAAACCTGAGGAGCGGCGACATGCCGAAGGCCCGCGCCGCCTCGAGCTGTCCGGTCGGTATCGCCAGGATCGCGCCGCGCAGCACCTCGGTCATGTAAGCGCCCTGCACGAAGCCGAGCACGGCGACGGCCGCCACGAAACCATTGACCTCGATGGTCGGCAGGTTAAGCGCCATCAACAGACGGTTGAGGCCATCGGTCCCGGCATAATAGAGCCCGACGATCAGGATCAGTTCCGGAACCGCCCGGATGACAGAGGTATAGCCCTTGAGGATCAACCCCACCGGGCGATTGTCGGAGAGCTTGCCGATCGCTCCGAAGAGACCGATGACCAGTCCGATCGAAAAGGCGCAGGCCGAGATGGCGACGGTCGTCGCGGCACCGGTCAACAGCGCGCCGCCCCAGCCCGGAGGCTCGAGCGCCAGCAATTGCCAGGCCGTCATTGATCCCGTCGCCATCTCGCTCCTGGTCTCCGTCGGTTACTTCTGGCCGTAGATGTCGAAGGTGAAATAGGCCTTCGTGATCTCGTCATACTTGCCCGAGGCGCGGACAGCGGCGATCGCCGCATTCAGCTTGGCCTTCAGCTCGGTGTCTTCCTTGCGCAGACCGCCGCCAATGCCAACGCCGAGAACCGACGGATCATCCGCGACATTGCCCATGTCGGCGCAGCAATCCTTGCCGAAATCGGTGTTCAGGAAGTCGGCAAGCGGGATGGAATCGCCGAAGACATAGTCGATGCGGCCGGCGGCGAGATCCTGGAAGGCTTCGTCAAGGGTGGCGTAGGTCTGCTCTTCGGCCTTGTCGGCGAAGTATTTCGCATAATAGGCCGACTGCACGGTCGAGACCTGGATGCCGATGGTCTTGCCTTCAACGGCTTCGGGCGTCGCACCCGGCGTGCCATCCTTCGGGCCGATCAGCTTGCTCGGCGTGTTGTAGTACTTGTCGGTGAAGTCGATCGTCTTGAGGCGCTCCTCGGTGATCGACATCGACGACCAGATCACGTCGAATTTCTTCGTCTGCAGCGCCGGGATCAGTCCGTCCCAGGAGACGTCGACGATCGTGCAGGTTTCCTTCATTTCCGCGCAGACGGCGTTCATCAGGTCGATTTCCCAGCCCTTCCAGGTGCCGGAAGCATCCTTGGCGAAGAAGGGCGGATAGGCCTCGTTCATGATGCCGAAGCGCACTTCGGCCTGGGCGGTGACGGCGGTTGCGGCAAAGGCGGCACCGGCGAGAAGAAGGGAGATCATTTTCATCGTCGTTTTCCCCGATTGGTTGGATGGTTCTGGATCAGTGTTCAAACGGTCCCGCGCCCACCAAGGCTGCGGGTAAAGTCGCGGCAACGGGCGCTTTTCGGGTCGCCGAAGACCTGGTCCGGCGGTCCCTCTTCCTCGACACGCCCCTTGTCGAGGAACATCACATGGCTGGAGACGTCGCGGGCAAAGCTCATCTCGTGGGTGACGAGAAGCATGGTGCGGCCCTCTTCGGCGAGATCCCGGATAACCTTCAGCACTTCGCCGACAAGCTCCGGATCGAGCGCCGAGGTCGGCTCGTCGAACAGCATCACGGCCGGATCGACGCAGAGCGCGCGCGCAATCGCCGCCCGCTGCTGCTGGCCGCCGGAGAGAAAGGCCGGATAGGCATCGCGCTTGTCGTAGAGCCCGACCTTGGCCAGCAGCGCTTCGGCCTTCTCCACTGCCTCGCGGCGCGGCATTTTCAGAACGTGGACGGGGGCCTCGATGACGTTTTCGAGCACCGTGCGATGGGCCCAGAGATTGAAGCTCTGGAACACCATGCCAAGCCCGGTGCGCAGCCGCTCCAGTTGCTTGCGGTCGGCGGCCTCAAGGCTGCCCTTGCGGGAGGGGCGCAGCTTCAGCTCCTCACCGCCCACAATGATGCGGCCGCGGTCGGGCGCTTCAAGCAGGTTGATGCAGCGCAGAAAGGTGCTCTTGCCGGAACCGGACGAGCCGATGATCGAAATGACGTCGCCCCGACGGGCCGTGGCCGAGATGCCTTTCAGAACCTCGATGCCGGCAAAGCTTTTGTGGATGTCGTGCACATCGAGCGCGGCCGGGGTGGTCCCTGTCATCTTGATCCCAGGTAATTTGACAATTGCGAGACCTTATGAGGGAGTGGATGCGGATTTCTGGCGCATTTTCTGTCGTCTGCGGGAAAATTCCGCATCGATTGCCGGATCATTGCTGAAAGATGGCGAAAACCTTTGTTTTCCGATATGGGGCAGGAAAAATGGCAGGTGAGGGAGGAAACGCATGCCGGAAAAGCTCGATCAATTTGACCGCAGCATTCTGGAAGTGGTGCAGCGCGACTGCCAGCTGAAGGCGGAGGCGATTGCCGACAAGGTGGGGCTTTCACCCTCAGCGGTGCAGCGCAGGCTCCGCCGGCTGCGGGACGAGGGCATCATCACCGCCGAGATCGCCGTGGTAAACCGCAAGGCGACGAGCTTCCCGATGACCTTCATCACCGGCATGGAGATCGAGCGCGACAATTACGATGCGCTTGCCCGCTTCCGCGCCTGGGCCGACAAGCAGGAACACGTCCAGCAGGTCTATTATGTGACCGGCCAGGTCGATCTTGTCGCCATCATCACCGCCCGTGACGTCGAGCACTACGACGATATCAGCGCCCAGCTGATGGCCGAGAACCCGCAGATCCGCCGCATGCATACCAATGTCGTGCTGCGCGACGTCAAGGTCGGCCTGCATATCCCGGTCGGGGATTGATCCGCTGGTGACGGGCATCCTCGACCGACGCGGGAGACTAAGCGTGGTCCGTGATCAGCCGCTCAGCCGTCCGACAGTGTCGACGAGTTTGGCAGCGTCGAACGGTTTGACGATCCAGCCAGTCGCGCCTGCCTTGCGGGCGCGTTCCCGCTTCTGAGGATCGTTTTCCGTCGTGAGCACAAGGATCGGAATGGCTCTGTAACGATCGCTGCGGCGAATGCGCTCGATGAAGCCAAAACCGTCAAGCCTCGGCATGTTGATGTCGGTGATAACAAGGTCAGGTGCGTTGTCTGCGAGCACTTCCAGGCCTTGAATGCCATCTTCCGCCTGCAGCGTCTCATAGCCAGCGCTTTCAAGCGTCTGGGTCACCATGGACAGGATGGTTTTGGAATCATCCACCGCCAGAATTTTCTTCACCAAGATTGCCTCGCTTCCTTCACGCTTCGCTGGAGCCATACTCAACGGTTGGGCCGGCTGCGATCACAATAGTTAGATATAGCTTATTTAGAATTAACGGACTTTACCTGTGATCGATAAGCGAGTGTCGATTTGGGTTTCAAACACCGTAAGAGTTCCAGCCTGATCGTTCAGCGGATGCGGTCGAGTGGCGAAGGCTGAACGATGCGTCACCGCGTCTGCAGTCGATCCGTTCTATGATCCGCGTCGAGACCTGATAATCTTGACCCGATTGAACGAAGAGGTTTCCCATGTCCTTCTTTCCCGGAAATGATCCCGTCCCGGGCGATGCCTTTGCCTGCGATGCCATCGAACATCTGATCATTCCCCGCTCCAGCGATATCGGTGGCTTTGCCGTGCGCCGCGCGTTGCCTTCCAGCCGCCGCCGCCTGGTCGGCCCCTTCATCTTTTTCGACCGCATGGGACCCACGGTGCTCAAGGCCGGAGAAGCGATGGATGTCCGCCCCCATCCGCATATCGGTCTCTCCACCGTCACCTATCTCTTCGATGGCGAGATCAAGCACCGCGACAGCCTCGGCACCGAGCTTGTGATTGCGCCTGGAGACATCAACCTGATGACGGCGGGTCGCGGCATTGTGCATTCCGAACGCACGCCGGAAAACCTGCGTGGCCATCCGCTCTCCATGTCCGGCCTGCAGACCTGGATTGCGCTCCCGGACCAGCACGAAGAGATTGACCCGGCCTTTGCCCACACGGCCAAGACCGAGCTTCCGATCTTTGCCGATCGCGGCGCTTCCGGCCGTGTGGTGATCGGCTCCATGGGAGGCTTGCGCTCACCGGTCAAAACCTTCTCGGAGACACTCTACGTCGATCTGACGCTCGAGCCCCGGGCCCGCTTTCCCTTCGATGCCGGCCAGGAAGAGCGCGCGCTTTACATCCTCTCAGGCGAAATCGAGATCGCCGGCGATCGCTTCGCGTCCGACCAGCTGCTCGTCTTCCGCCCCGGCGACGAGATCACGCTCATCGGCGGCGCGACCGGTTGTCACGTGATGTTGTTCGGGGGGGCCGCGCTTGGCACGCAGAAACATATCTGGTGGAACTTCGTTTCCTCGTCGAAGGAGCGCATCGAACAGGCAAAGGAAGAGTGGAGAACCGGCCGTTTCGACATTGTTCCGGGGGACGAAGAAGAGTTCGTGCCTTTGCCCGAGGGCCGTTGACGTCTATATAGCAGTTTGGTGTCGGATATTTGCCCAGTTCGTCTTGGGATGCTATCGCGCACCCAAACGCGTTGAAGAGGCAAGAGCCCGTGACATCCATGCCCGATACCCCGCTGCTGGACAAGGTCGAGTTCCCCAAAGACCTGAAGACCATCGAGGACCGCGATCTGCCGCAGTTGGCGCGCGAAGTGCGCGACGAAATGATCGATGCGGTGTCGAAGACGGGTGGTCATCTGGGTGCCGGTCTCGGTGTGGTCGAGCTGACGATCGCCATCCACAAGGTCTTCAACACCCCCGAAGACCGTCTGATCTTTGACGTCGGCCACCAATGCTATCCCCACAAGATCCTGACCGGCCGCCGCGACCGCATCCGCACGCTGCGCCAGGAAGACGGCTTGTCCGGCTTCACCAAGCGCGCCGAGAGCGAATACGATCCCTTCGGTGCCGCCCATTCCTCCACTTCGATTTCCGCCGGCCTCGGCATGGCGGTGGCCGCCGACCTGTCGAAGACCGACCGCAAGGTTATCGCCGTCATCGGTGACGGCGCTATGTCTGCCGGCATGGCCTATGAGGCACTGAACAATGCAGGCGCGCTCGACGCCCGGCTGATCGTCATCTTGAACGACAACGATATGTCGATTGCCCCGCCGACGGGCGCAATGAGCGCTTATCTCGCGCGTCTCGCCTCCGGCCGCAGCTATATGGGCTTCCGCGAGTTCGGCAAGAAGCTGACCGCCTATCTCGGCAAGACCGTCGACCGCGCGATCACCCGCGCCGTCGAGCATGCCCGTGGCTACGTCACCGGCGGTACGATGTTCGAGGAGCTCGGCTTCTACCATATCGGCCCGATCGACGGTCATTCCTTCGATCATCTGCTGCCCGTGCTGCGTAACGTTCGCGACAACGCGAAGGGCCCGGTGCTGATCCATGTCGTGACCCAGAAGGGCAAGGGCTACGCCCCCGCCGAAGCGGCCGCCGACAAGTATCACGGCGTCAACAAGTTCGATGTCATCACCGGCACCCAGGCGAAGGCCAAGCCGAATGCGCCGGCCTATACCTCCGTCTTCGCCGATGCGCTGGTCGAGGAAGCCCGCCACGACGAGAAGATCGTCGGCATCACCGCCGCCATGCCCTCGGGCACCGGCCTCGACAAGCTGCAGTCGATCTTCCCTGAACGCACCTTCGATGTCGGTATCGCCGAACAGCATGCGGTGACCTTTGCAGCCGGCCTTGCTGCCGAAGGCTTCAAACCCTTCTGCGCGCTCTATTCGACCTTCCTGCAGCGTGGTTACGACCAGGTCGTGCATGATGTCGGCATCCAGGGTCTGCCGGTCCGCTTTCCCATCGACCGCGCCGGCTTCGTCGGTGCCGACGGGCCGACCCATGCCGGCTCCTTTGACACCGGGTTCCTCGCGGCACTGCCAGGCTTCGTGGTCATGGCGGCGGCCGATGAGGCGGAGCTGAAGCATATGGTCCGCACCGCTGCGGCCTATGACGAAGGTCCGATCTCCTTCCGCTATCCGCGCGGCGAAGGCGTTGGCGTTCCCATGCCCGAACGCGGCGAGATCCTTGCAATCGGCAAGGGCCGCATCGTCAAGCAGGGCTCGAAGGTCGCACTCCTCTCCTTCGGCACGCGCCTTGCCGACTGTCTGCTCGCCGCCGAAGACCTGGACGCTGCAGGTCTCTCGACCACCGTCGCCGATGCACGCTTCGCCAAACCTCTGGATCACGACCTGATCCGCCAGCTCGCCCGCCATCACCAGGTGGTGGTGACGGTCGAAGAAGGCGCCGTCGGCGGCTTCGGCAGCCATGTCATGCATTTCCTCGTCAATGAGGGCCTGCTCGACAACGGCCTGAAGGTCCGCTCGCTGGTGCTGCCCGACATCTGGATGGACCAGGCCAAGCCCGAAACCATGTATGCCAAGGCAGGCCTCGATGCCGCCGGTATTCTGAGGACGGTGTTTGCAGCGCTTGGGCAGGACGTGCCGGGTGTGATTGCGGCGGGTTGAGGCGGTCCACTTGCTTGATTGAAGTGTACGCCAAAACGGCGTACACTTGTAGCGAGACGTGAGGGCCGCCATCATGAGCACAGCCAAGAACATCAGCCGGACCAAAGAAGACCGTGTGACAGAGCGGATGCACTTTCGCACCAAGCCGCATGTCAAACAGGCGATCCAGCGCGCTGCTGCGATCAGCGGGGTCGATGAAACGGCTTTTGCGATGAATGCGGCCTATGCCTCGGCGCTCGCGACCATCGAAGCGCATGAACGGACACTTCTGCAACCGATCGATCACGAAGCTTTCTTCGACGCACTCGATAACCCGCGTTCCCCGACCGACGCCTTGCGAAATGCCTTTGCCAGCCACAAGTCGCGCGTCATCAGCAGATGAATGACGAGGGGCACTCGGTCCTCATCGAGTTGCTCGATCCCGAGCGCCATGATCGGGACAGCTTTTCCTGCGGCGTCGAAACCGTCGACAACTACTTCCGCAAGACCGCGAACAAGCTCGCCAAGGCCGGCAATGCGCGCGTCTACGTGATGACCTCTGAGAACGGCGATGTGATCGGCTTCTATGCCCTCAATGCCCATTCTGTCGATTTCACGGAACTGCCGTCTCGCTACGCCCGGAGCCGCCCATCCCATGGTGCGATCCCTGCCGCCTTCATTTCCATGATCGGTGTGGACCAGCGATATGCCGGACAAGGCTATGGCGGCGATCTGCTCGCCGACGCCCTGCTGCGGATCGTGCAGGCAGCCGAGCGGATCGGCATTGCGGTGGTCATTCTGGACGTGCTGGATGACGGCAATCCAGATCACCTAGCCCGTCGAAAGACCCTCTACCTGCGCTACGGTTTCCAGGCGCTGCCATCGAACCCACTCCGTCTATTCTTGCCGGTGGCAGCCATACGCCAACTTGTTTCACAGCTATAACCTTCTTCTCAACCAGAATGGCTGCCCAGCTGCAGTCCCTTGACATGCTGAGGATAAAGCAGAATTATACGTAAATCCGTATAATTCTGGAGCCGCCCGTTGGAACGTCTCGAATACGATAACATCTTTGACGTCGTCGCGGAGAACTCGGCGGAAGCTGCGGATCTGCAGTTTCGCGCGGACCTGATGTTGACGCTTCGCAAGCTGCTTGAGGAAAGAAAGCTGCGGCAGGCAGAGATTGCAGAGGCGCTCGGCGTGTCTCAGCCGCGCGTCAGCGAATTGATGCGCGGCAAGATCGACCTCTTCTCCGCTGATAAGCTGATCGGCTTTCTGGCGCGCCTCGATGTTCGGCTGAGGCCATCGGTTGATGCCAGTGGTCGGGTCGTTTGTGAGGTCGTACAGGCGGCTTAGCGCTTGGTCGCGAGCTCTGATACCATGAGCTTGTAGCGCTCACTGGCCGTTTTCATTGCGTGCCGGTCCACACCGTTCGTCGTCTTGGTGAAAGCATGCAGGATGTAGACGGTCTCGGCAAACTTGGCGCAGTAGATCGCGCGATAGGCATTCGGTGTATTCTCGATGAGTTCGATCGCACCGGGACCAACCGTTTCTGCCAAATGCTTCCAGCGCGAAAACGGCGGTTCACCCCGCTGCACCGCCTGAAGGTCCGCACCGAACTGCCGCTGGATCTCCCGTGGCAGATCGAGGAAGGCGCGTTTGGCTGCTTCGTTGACAAAGACGAACTTCTTCATGCGTTGACCGGGCCAGACAATAGGGGGATTGCTTTGGGTTGAATTTCCGCACATCTGCCCCCTGACTGCAAGCTCACCCCTCTCTGGACTTCCCCCAAACGCCCCGCTAGACCGGAGCCTCAATCGACGGACCCTGAAACGGGCTCTGGAGGCCCCATGCACACCGCACACACCACGGATATCGCACCCGACGTCGCGCCCGACTGGGCAGCGATCGCGGTTGTCATCCTGGGCGTCACCGCCTTTGCGGTGGGGCAGGGGCTCACCTATCCGCTGATTGCGCTGATCCTTGAAAGCCGAGGTGTCTCCTCCAGCATGGCGGGCTTGAACGCCTCGGTCTTTGCGCTGGGCCTCGCCTCCTCGACGCTTCTGATCGGCAAGCTCACGCAGCTGGTGCGCGGCGACAGGCTGATCGTCGCCTCGCTGCTCGGCGTCTCCGTCTGTCTTGCCACCTTCTCGGTCTTCGACCAGCTTTGGGTCTGGTTCGTCGCCCGCTTTCTGCTCGGCTTCTGCACCAGCATCATCTACACCGTCTCCGAAGCCTGGCTGAACACAGCCTGTCCGGACCGCCTGCGCGGCCGTGTCTCCGGCGCCTATAGTGCCGGCATGTGCGCAGGGTTCGCTGCAGGTCCGCTCGCCATTCCGCTTGTCGGCATCGAGGACGGCTTCGCCTTTGCGCTGACGGCGGCTTACGTGGCACTCGTCGCTTTTGCCTCGGTCATGCTCGGGCGCTATGCCAAGACCAAGCCGGAAGCCTCGGAAGCGGGCGGGCTCCTGACCTTCGTCAAAATGGCGCCGGTGCTGACGCTGATGGTCGTCGCCTTCGGCTTTTCGGATATCGCGGCGATCTCGATGATCCCGCTCTATTTCGTCGAACGCGGCTACAGCCAGAGTTTCGCAGCCTTCGTCGTCACCATGGTGGCCCTGCCGACGGCGCTTGCCCAGCCCTTTGTCGGCTGGTTGCTGGATCGCCTGTCGCGCCCGGTGATCGCCGTCTCCGGCTCGTTGATCGCTTCTGTCGCCTTCCTGGCTCTGCCCTTCATGACCTCTGAGGCCGCCTTGCTGATCACCATCTCGATCCTCGGTGCAGCAAGCTTCTCGCTCTACACGGCAGCGCTGACCCTGCTCGGTGAGCGCTTTCGCGGTGGTCTCCTGGTCTCGGGCGCTGCGGTCTTCGCACTCGCCTACGCGATCGGCAGTGCCGCCGGCTCCGGCAGCACGGGGCTGACAATGGATCTCGTCTCCATCCATGCCGGCCCCGTCTTCGTCGGCCTTTTGATGCTCGGCTTCACCGGCTTCTTCGCCGTGAACCTCATGCGCCTGCGCGCCGCAAAGCGCTGAACCCATGCTGGAAACCTCGCCGCCCGACATCTTCGATTGCCAGACCTGCGGTGCCTGCTGCGCCTATTCCGCCGACTGGCCGCGCTTTTCCATGGAAAGCGACGAGGAGATTGCCGCGATCCCCGAAGCGATGATCGCCAAGTACGAAAGCGGCATGAAGTTCGAGAACGGGCGCTGCGCGGCGCTCACCGGCGAAGTCGGCAAACATGTCGGCTGCGCGGTCTATTCCGTGCGCCCGCATGTCTGTCGCACCTGCATGCCCGGCGACGAGGAATGCAAGATCGCCCGCGCCGAGTTCGGCTTTCCGATCGATGGCCTGCCGGAGCCTGATGTCTACGAGGCCTGACCTCTTCAGCGGATACTGATCGTCACCTGATCAGCCGGCAGTTCCCCGCCGATCTCCGCCGCCTGGCTCTTCTTGTCATAGACGCAGATCGAACTGACGACAGCAGCGGCCCCAACAGCCTTGCCGGTCAGGATCGCCACGCCATAACTCTCCGTCCCGAAGGGATCGACGACGACCTTTGGCTGTTCGATCCGCCCTTCAGCGAGCGCTGTGCATTTGGCCGCAACATCCTTGGCGAAGTCCTCCCAGGCATCATCCGAAGAGGCGAGCACTGTCGAAGAGAGCGGAATGAGGACGAGCGCTGTCGCAAGGAGAAGCGTCTGGGAACGGAACATGGGGGACCTCGGTTGGATGCAATCGAGCTGTGAACCTCGGCCGAAACGCTACACCGCGCAAGTCCAAAAACGGAAGACATTTCTTTCGCTTGGAGGCCGGATTTTGGAAGGGCAAAGGTTGCCTGAGCGAGGTTCCGCACCTATGTTCCCGTCACCTGCCAAACCGCAATCCATTCGCCAAAAGGAGATCTCACCATGGCCTTCGAATTGCCCGCCCTCCCGTATGCCTACGACTCGCTCGCCCCGTTCATGTCGGCTGAAACTCTTGAGTTTCACCACGACAAGCACCACCAGGCCTATGTGACCAACGGCAACAACCTTCTGAAGGATTCGGGCCTGGAAGGCCTGTCCCTGGAAGAGATCGTCAAGCAGTCCTACGGCAAGCATGCCGGCCTCTTCAACAATGCCGGCCAGCACTACAACCACATCCACTTCTGGAACTGGATGAAGAAGGGCGGCGGCGGCAACAAGCTGCCGGGCAAGCTGCAGGCTGCCATCGACAGCGACCTCGGCGGCTATGATAAGTTCAAGGCCGATTTCGTCGCAGCCGGCACGACCCAGTTCGGCTCCGGCTGGGCCTGGCTCTCCGTCAAGGACGGCAAGCTCGAAATCTCCAAGACCCCGAACGGCGAAAGCCCGCTGATCCACGGCGCGTCCCCGATCCTCGGCGTCGACGTCTGGGAACACTCCTACTACATCGACTACCGCAACGCCCGTCCGAAGTACCTCGAAGCCTTCGTCGACAGCCTGATCAACTGGGACTATGTCCTGGAAATGTACGAAGCCGCGACCAAGTAAGCGCGTCAGCCCATTGTTTTGGAAACGCCCGGTGCTCTGCATCGGGCGTTTTCGTTTCTGGACTGCAGGTGCTCCAGAACGAGGAAGTGGAACCATCCCCCGTCGATCACGTTACTTTGGCAAGATCTCACAAACGAAAAGGAGCCGAGTCATGGCGACGTCCAACCTGCAGGCAGAATTGCGCGAGCTGCGCGAACAGATGAGCGACCTGCGGGAGGCGGTTGGCCGTCAGGCCGGGCGCGCCGGCTACGATGCCCGTCATCGCGCATCGGAAGCTCTTCATGGGGCAGCCCGCACGGCAGGCACGGTTGCCGACTACGCGCGCGACGGTGCCGACAGCGTCGCCGGCGTGGTGCGCCGTCATCCGACCGCCACCTCCACGGCCCTGATCACCCTCGGCATCATCGGTGGCGTGATCGGCTATCTTGTGGCCACCTCCACCCCGAACCGGCGCGACAATCGCTGGCACTGGAATTGAGGTCATCGAATGGTGAAGGTGACCTATCACGTCGTCGCCCATGACGAAGGCTATGCCTACCGTCTGGGCGACATCTATTCCGAGCCTTATCCGACCCACGACGAGGTGCTCGCAGCCGCCCGTCAGGCGGCGGGAGCACAGCAGCTGGCCGATGGCGACGCCGAAATCAGCTGGCAGAACGACGAAGGCGAATGGATCCATGAACATGCGGACGGTGCGGACCGCCCCATGACGGACGTCGTCGACGATGTCGAGGACGACCGGTAGCCTGATCATTTTGAGTTCAGGCAAAGGAAAGCCCGTGGTGCGCGCCACGGGCTTTCTTGATTGACGCCCACAGTTTCCCTTTGTGGCTCAGAATTCCGTCCAGTCCTGCTTCACCGGTTCGGCGGCAGCGGCAGATCCCATGCCGAAGGCGCGACCGAGCTTGCCTGCCAGCACCCTTGCGGGCGAGGGGGCCGGCGCATGGACGCTGGAGGCCGCCAGTGGCTGGCGCGCTGCTTTCGCCACACCTGCTGCGTTTCCATGCGCAGAGGTAGCCGGGCACGACTGTCCCGCATTCTTGGGTGCAGCAACAGGCTGGCCGAGACGGAACTGGGCAAGCAGAGTGTTGAGCGAATCCGCTTCTGCCGCCAGCGTATGCGAGGCAGCTGTCTGCTGCTCGACCATCGCGGCATTCTGCTGCGTACCCTGATCCATGCTGGTCACGGCGAGGTTGATCTCCTGCAGACCGGTCGACTGTTCGCGCGCTGCCGTCACGATGGCGCCGACATGATGGCTGATCTCCTGGACGGCGGTGACGATCTTGTCGAGCTCCACGCCCGTCTCGCCGACCAGTGCCACGCCGTTCCCCACCTGTGCCGTCGATTTCGAGATCAGCGCCTTGATTTCCTTGGCGGCGTTTGCCGAGCGCTGCGCCAGTTCGCGCACTTCCTGGGCGACGACGGCAAAGCCCTTGCCGGCTTCGCCGGCTCGGGCCGCTTCCACGCCGGCATTCAGCGCCAGAAGATTGGTCTGGAACGCGATGTCTTCGATCACGCCGATAATGCTGGAGATCGATTGCGACGACTGTTCGATCTCGGTCATCGCTTGGACAGCATTGCGCACGACGTCGCCGGAGCGTTCGGCACCGGCCCGGGTGCTATCAACCAGCTGGCCGACATCCTCGGCCCGCTTTGCGGTATCCCTTACGGTCTTGGTGACTTCGGCGACAGCGGCTGCCGTCTCTTCCACCGATGCGGCCTGCTGTTCCGTGCGCCGGGCGAGATCGTCTGCGGACGACCGGATCTCTGCCGCACCGGCATGGATCGCATGCGCATTCGCGCCCACCGTGCGAAGCGCGGCCTGCAGCTTTTCCAGGGACTCGTTGAAATTGCCGCGCAGGCTGTCGAGATGCGGAGCAAATGGCTTCTCAAGCCGGAAGACCACGTCACCTTCCGACAGTGCGGAGAGGCCGGTTGCCAGTTCGCTCATGGCAAAGCGCACTTCTTCGGCTTCACGCGCCTTTTCCGCTTCGGCCCTTTGGCGGTCCGTTTCAGCCTGTTCGCGCATCATGCGGCGCTCGTCGGACATGCGTGCGCTCTCGATCGCCGCTTCCTTGAACACCAGTACGGCCTTCGCCATGCGTCCGACTTCATCGCCTCGATCGACGGCAGGCACTTCAATGGCGTGATCGCCTGCTGCAAGGCGGGCCATGGCATTGGTCATCCCGGTGATCGGCGTGACGATGGAGCGGGCGAGAAGCCAGATCAAGCCAACTGCAAAGACGCCCGCCACCGCGGCGCCGAGGACAAGCGCCATTTCCAGCGCGAAGTGAGCGGCCTCCAGACGGGCGCGCGTCGCTGCCATCTCGCCGGCCAACAAAGCCTTGATGTCCGAGGCAGCGTTCCGGAACGAATCGAGCTGAGCACTGGCCTGCGAAGTGCCAATGGCGGCGACGTCTTCGAGTGTACTGCCGGCCTGGCGCGCTGTGATCTGGGGATCGATAACCTCCTTGGCATAGGTATCGGCTGCCGCGCGCATGGCATCGAGACGGGCGACAAGCGCGCTCTCTGCTCCGGCCATCGTTCTAGCCTCGGCAATGGCGGCTTCGAGCGCCTGCCGGTTGTTAGCCACAGCCGTGAGCATGCCTTCGTTGCCGAGCAGCAGATAACCGCGCTCATTGGCGGCCTGCTCTGCCATCGCGGTGCTTGCCGCCTCCACGAGATTGACGATGCGTTGTGCCCGATCCTGCTCGATCAGCGTGTTCTTGGCCGTGTAGGCCTGAAAGAAGACGACGACAGAGGCCAGGAAACAGCCGGCCATGATCGTGCAGAAGGTGAGGATCAGCCGTTTGCTGAGGGAAAGGTTCTTGAGAAACATCGACATGACTTTCAAAGCGCGCAAAGGAATTCGGCACGTCCGGCACTCGGCGGACGCGCCAAAACAGCGTGACATGATCTTTCTCGGAATTTGCGCGCCAGTCATGGCGCGCTCAGGGGGGAACCGGAAGCAATCGATCGGCGCGATCCTGTCGAAAACGGTTTTACAACCCGTTACCAGCGGATTGTGGTTTGCCACCTATCCCGGACAAGAGCGCTGATCTGACGTTATGGATCCTGCATGGCAATCTGGTTGCTCACGACGAGCAGGATATGGAGATCGTCGGGCGGGAAATAGTCCTTGGCCCGCATTTCGAATGTGGTCGGCCCAGTCTTCTTCACGCCTTCGCCGCAGAAGCTGACCAGCGATTCCGGGTGGAGCTTGTCGACCGTGAGGTGGAAGTCACCGATCGGACCAAACCAGTTGTTCCCGGTGGTCAGGATGTAGGAGAGCCACTGTTCGAAATAGTAGATGCCGGCATCCGGGTTCTGCTTCTTTTCGAGCTTTGCCGTAGCCTTCAGGAAGGCGTCATCGACACAATAGCGCTTCTGATACTCGGCATAGGCATCCGACGGTTTCCCGTCCCACATGAAGGCGATACCGGCGCTGCCGCCGACGCTCGGGCGATAGCGATGCTCGACTTCTACGTCAGCCCCAGCCGGGAAGGTCGTCTCCCACCAATAGATCGACTCGAGCTCCCAGACCGGCACATATTCCGGTTCCGGCTGCTCGTTGCCGCCCGACCCGTAGTTGATATCCACGATCAGGCCTTTGGCGAGCCAGTCCGCGATAATCGCCGAATCCAGGGTCTTCAGGGCCTCTGAGGTTTCTTTGGACAGCGGCTGCAGCGGTATCTCCTGTTCTTCCACCTCTGCGGTGAAGTCGATGCCGCGCACCAATACCCGCTGCTGCAGGTTGGGCTCGATCTCTTCACCGTCCTGCACGACCGAGAAGTCCATGAAATTGTCGCTCTGCTCGTCCGGCACCGCCGACATGATTTCGATCGGGCCACCGATCTTCGGCATGGGAAAGGCGACGATGGTGTTGACCGGCTTGTCCGAGGTGTTGCGGTAGAGATATTTCACCTCCACCTTCTCCGGGGAAATATAGAGATCCTCCTTGGCCATGGTGATCTCATCGCTGCGCGTGAAGACCAGCCCACCGGCCTCCAGCGTTGCCATGGAGTCATTGGCAAGAACGGCTGTGGCAGCCAGAGCCTGAAGAGCGCAGGCGCCAATCAGTGTTGTCGTCTTCGATATCGTCACGATGCAAATCCCCCAGAAACCCGCCCTATCCCCAGAACGGAAAATGCCACCTTAGCGGTGGCATTTCGATTTTTGAACAGCGCTTTCTGGCTATTACGCGCGTGCCGGCAAGAGCGGGTAACCGACGATCACGGCGCGTGCCGCAAGCGTGGCGATCGCGGCCTTGACCAGGTCGCCCGGGATGAAGGCGAGCGAGCCGGTGAGCACAGCCGGAAAAGGCGTGCCGGCCACCAACGACAGCCACGGCATGCCGCAGAGATAGACGACGCCGATACCGCCGACGATCGAGGCAATGAAGAAGCCGGTCATCTGCTTGGCCGCCGACTGTCCCTCGCGGACCAGCTTTTCGGCGAGGAAACCGGTGACGAATGTGCCGAGGATCCAGCCAAAGATGTAACCGCCGGTCGGACCCATCAGCACGTTGAGACCACCGCGACCACCCGAGAGCACCGGCAGTCCGACGGCCACGAGCACGACGAGCAGAGCATAGGCCAGCGCCCCGCGCTTGGCGCCGATGATGCAGCCGGCGAGCATGACGCCCATGGACTGGGCGCTGATCGGAACTGGCAGCATGGGGATCGGCACGGGCGGGATGAAGCCAAGCACGATGATGATGGCGGTGAAGAGTGCGGCGAGCACGAGGTCTCTGGTCGTCATGATAGGTCCCCGGAAAAAGATCGCCCCGTTACTGACCCCGAATGCCCCGCGCGTCAATCGCTTCGGCGATCCTGTCCGCATCCTTCAGCGTCGAAATGATCAGCGGACCCAGCAAACGCGACAGCTTCACCGGAATGCCGCGCGCCGCATGCGCCTCCTTCAAAGCCTCGTATCGCGCCGCGATTTCCGGCACGAAGCGCAGCACCAGCCCGAAAGCGAGGCCGAGATCGGCAGCCTTCAAGAGGCCCAGCCGCTCCAGCGGACGCGCAAGATCGGTCACGGCGGCCATGAAGTCGGCAATCGTGGTCGAGGCGGTGACGGCAGCCGCGAGAAACAGGATCGCGACGAGCCGAAGCGTGATGACCAGCGCCTCATCTGGCGACAACAGCCAGAGATTGACGGCGGCGAGAAAACCGATGGTGAACAGCACCGGCTTCAGCCTCTGAAAGCCCTCGGAAAGCCCGATGCCCGTCGAGCGATAGAGAAGCGCGGTCAGAACAAGGGCCGTCCCCAGCACCAGCGGATGATCGACGAAATAGAGCGCCAGCCCGAAGACCATCAACCCGAAGAGCTTCGGCTTAACCGGCATCCGATGCAGGATACCAGTTCCTTCCACATGCAGGCTCGTCAGCATCCGGCGATCTCCCGGTAGCGGGCAATCGCGGCCTGGCCTGCGCCATCGAAGGCTAGTGCACCTTCATGGAACACCAGCACGCGGGAAAAATCCGCCACAAGCTCGAGGTCGTGGCTGATGACCACGGCCTGTTCGTCCAGCCCCTCGATCGCTGCCTTCACCCGCGCGCGGTTCTTCAGATCCAGCTGGTTGGTCGGCTCGTCGAAGATCACGACTTGAGGCCGGTTGACGCAGACGGCGGCAAGCGCCGCAAGCTGCAATTCGCCACCGGACAGCTCATGCGGCCGTCTTGCCGCGAGATCGCTGATGCCGAACCGGGTAAGCGCCTCATCCACCAGCCGTTCGACTTCGGAGGCATCAAGCCCCCGCGACTTCGGCCCGAGTGCGATGTCCTCGCGTATGATGGGCAGAATGATCTGGTGTCCGGGATTCTGGAAGATGAACCCCGTCTTCGCCCGCGCCGCCTTCTCGTCGGCCACGGTATCGAGACCGTCGAGCGTCACCGTGCCCGACGAGGGCTTGGCAAGCCCCGCAATCAGCCGCGCAAAGCTCGTCTTGCCGGAGCCATTCAAGCCGATCACGCCGATGCGCGGCTCGCTGAGCGATAGCGTGAGCGGTTGAAGGGCTACGCGATCGCCGAAGCGCAATTCGGCTTGGTCGAAATGGATGTGCAAGGCGGGGCTCCAGAAGCAGTCTGGCAAGCTATAGACTGACTGCGACGTGAGCGAAATGCTCAAGATCTTCAGATCAGGGGAGCCTCAATGGTGCGCGCGTCAGGCCATACACGCCAGGCTTGTCATTTTGAGGTCGTTGCTATATTTTCCACTACATGGCTATGCCACGGGGTCAGGCTCCTACGCCGACCGCCATGAGGGACCTTCGGGTCCCTTGTGTGTTTAAGGGCCTTCGCGCCTTTGATAGACACCATCATAGCATGAGTATTTGACGCCGATTGCTGGGTCACCCTTCGAATGAAAATCCAGGATCTGTCTTGCATCAGCCAGACGGGCATACGCTCGGTTTGGCAAGCCAGTTGGTCGATGGCACAAGGGATGTATCACCAGATCTGCGAGCTGCAACACCGGGTTCGCCTTTCCATCGGGCCAGATCGTCATGAGGGTATGGGCAAGTTCGTCGCGAGACAGAGGCTCATATTTGCCCGCATTCTGGCGATCAAACTCGGTGCCAACAGACTTTAGTCCTCGAAAGTAACTTTCGATCAAACGGTCTTCTTTTTCTCCCGATCGTTCATAGACAATCGACAGACGTTTGTTGATTTGCATAGCATATTTCGCAGCGCGCTCCACCGCGATGTCAAAGGCCGTACGGCTCATATGCCATCGGGAACTGACAGGGTGCTTCTCGAGATATCGATCCCTATAGCCAGGCCTGCATATGACACACGCATGGGCCAGGATGCGTTCATCAATGATGAGGTTTTCCAATTGGGAGAAGAACTGCTGACGAATCCTGCTCTCTCCCTTGAGAAAGGCAAATTTACCCTTGGCGGAACGGATCTTGTTGCCGTGGAGCGCTGGGACACTCCAAAGCTCGCAAAACCGGTGGACCCGGTGTGACAGGGCATTCACGGCTTCGGAAGGTACGATGATGCCACCTAAGCCAAAGCTCAAGACGTGGGGTGCCATTGGCATCATCTCCGCAGGTGTGCACATCGTACGAGTACCAAAGTCATCCATGAAGAAAATCAGGTGATCAACGCGGGACGAAACTTGCACTCGCCACTCCGATTGTGAATTTTCCTTGAGGTTAGCGGAAAAGTTGTCACGGCTGAAGGGGAGTGGCAAGCGCCCATTGAACAAACCACGAACATGCCCTAGCCTCTGCCCATGCCGATTCCTATCCCCAACGCCCTTGCGCGAAAAATCTTCCTCGAACGGCAGGGCCTGTCCCGCTCGCCGACGAAGGCGCTCGGGCGTGACGGTCTCTACGACCTGATCCATGATCTGGGCTTCGTCCAGGTCGACAGCATCCAGTGGGTTGAGCGCGCCCATCACCAGATCCTTTTCTCCCGCAACCAGACCTATCGGACCAAAGATCTCCAGCATCTCATCGAAAAGGATCGCTCGCTGTTCGAGCACTGGACCCATGACGCCTCGGTCATCCCCTCAGCCTTCTTCCCCTATTGGAAACACCGCTTCGTGCGCCGCGAGGCGAAGATCCGCGAGGATTGGGCCCGATGGCAGGGCCAGGGTTTTGATCAGGCCTTCGAGGAAACCTATGCCCGCATCCGCGACCATGGCCCGGTCATGGCCCGCGATGTGAAGAGCGAGGATCACGTCTCCGGCGGCTGGTGGAACTGGCATCCCTCGAAGACCGCGCTCGAATTCCTCTGGCACACCGGCAAGCTAGCCATCGCCCGGCGCGAAGGTTTTCAGAAGGTCTATGACCTCGCCGAACGGGTGATCCCGGCGGAACATCATACGGTCGAAGTCGAGCACGAGGCCTTTGTCGATTGGGCCTGCCGGGCAGCGCTGACCCGCCTCGGCTTTGCCACCTCCGGCGAGATCGCCGCCTTCTTCAAGATCATCACGCCGGAGGAGGCCAAGACCTGGCTGACCGAGCACCGCGACGAATTGCAGGAGCTTGCGCTGGAAACCGTCGACGGCAAGCCACGCATCTCCTTCGCCTTTGCCGATCAGGTGGCCACACTCCTCGACGCCCCCGAGCCGCCGGCCCGCATCCGCGTGCTCTCGCCTTTCGATCCCCTGATCCGCGACCGCAATCGCACCGAACGCCTCTTCGGCTTCTTCTATCGCATCGAAGTCTTCGTGCCCGAGCCGAAGCGCCAATACGGCTATTATGTCTTCCCGCTCCTTGAAGGCGATCGTCTGATCGGCCGCATCGACATGAAGGCGGAGCGCAAGGAAGGTGTGCTCGACGTCCGCCGCCTCTGGCTGGAGCCGGGCGTGAAGCCGAGCGCCGGGCGCCTCGAAAAGCTCGAGGCCGAACTCCAGCGCGTCGCCCGCTTTGCCGGGATGGAAACCGTGCGCCTTCAGCCCGGCTGGCTCGGCTGATCAAAGACATTTCAACGGGAAAGACCTTTTGCATGACCGACAACAGCGCCTACCGCATCGAAGCCCGCGTGCCCGCCATCGACAACTACCTGCGCCTGCGTCTTGAAGCCGGCCTGACACCCTTTTCCCGTGAAGCCGCCGAGAAGGGCCTGCCGAATTCGATCTTCGGCGTCAGCCTGATGCTGGGCGAGGAAACCGTCGGCATGGGCCGCATCATCGGCGATGGCGGCTGCTTCTTTCAGGTCACCGACATCGCCATCCTGCCAGCCCATCAGGGCAGGGGGCTTGCCAAATGGATGATGGCCGCGCTGTCCGATTTCATCGCCACGCTGCCAACCACCGCCTATGTCAGTCTGATCGCCGATGTGCCCGCCAACCGCCTCTATGCGCAATATGGCTTCGATGAGACCGCACCCCGCTCGGTCGGCATGGCCCGCCGGGTGACCTGACGCCCATCAGCGCCGATACCGGCAAAGTTTGGACTGGGAGAGGATCATGGAACGCGCCACGGTCGTGGCATTTCGGGGGTGCCGCGGGATGTCTTGCCGCGATAAGCGCCCTGAAGAATGTAAAGCAAGTGGGGACATGACATGAGACATCTTCGCAAAAAGACCGTTCTGGCGCTGATCACGCTGATCGGCAGCTTGGCGGCAAACTCACCGAGCCTTGCCGTTACGCCTCAGAGCCTCGTCGGCGACTGGACCCTCAACAATGGCAGCATCTTCGGCCCTTGCCGTCTGACATTGACCCTCGACAACTGGAAGGGACGTTTCCGCGCAACGACGACTTGCGTCGGCGCCATGAGTTTTCTCGATGGCTGGGAGCCGACGCAGGACGGATTCCTGCTGCACAATATCACGGGTGGCACACTCGGCCGCTTTTCGCCGGCCGCCGGCGGTCTGCGCGGCCAGCTGTCAGACGGTTCGACCGCCGTGGTCGCCCGCGTCGCCGCACCCCGACCGCCCGCGATTGCTCTTCCCGGCATCACCGATCACAACGGCTGCATCCTCAGTCCGGTCACCGGGCAATGTGCCTCACAGGCCGAATTGCGTGTGCCACGCGGGTCGGAAAGCGTCCGTATCCTTCACAAACTGACCATGCGCGCGGCCCCCACTTACCGCAGTGGTATCGTCGGAGAACTGCAGAAGGGCCAGTGCATCAAAATCGAGGGCTGCTTCGAGACCGCTGCCGAAATGCGCTGCGAAGTTCCTCTCCGGGGTGGCGGCAAGGGCTATATCCTCCGCTACTTCGAGCAGAAAGGGCAGACCTATTCGGCATTTTCGACGGGGTGCTGAGCATATGCGCGGTGGCCCGATGCGCCATGCCGCCGGTCGGATGAGAGCAGAGGGGCAGGGCGCAGATCTGCCCCTCGTCCAATCAAACGATCTCGGTCGCCGAGATCCGGATGCCGAAACCCTCGAGACCGACATAGTGGCGCTCGCGCGAGGAGAAGAGCCGGATCGAGGTGACGCCCAGATCCTTGAGGATCTGCGCACCGAGGCCGATTTCCAGCCACTCGCTTTCGCGTGCCTGGGCTTCCGAATGGGCTTCGCGGTCATGCTTCCCGCTTCGCGCCGTGGTCGAGACGCCGACGCCGACCGAGCCCTCGCGCAGATAGACGACGACACCGCGCCCCTTGTCTGCGATCTTCTTCATGATCGTGTCGATCTGACGGTCCGTGCCGAATACGTCCTGGCCGACATGCTCCAGATGCAGCCGCACCGGAATGTCTTCCCCGTCGCGAATATCGCCGAAGACGACGGCGAGATGCTGCATCGGATCCCAGGGCAGCGAATAGGCATAAGCCTTGGCCGAGCCGTAGGGGGTCTGCAGGTCGAACTTGGAAACCAGCTGGATCAGCGTTTCCTTGCGTTGGCGATAGGCGATCAGGTCCGCGACGGTCACCTGCTTCAGGCCGTGCTGCACGCCAAAGGCCGAGACCTGCGGGCCACGCATAACGGTGCCGTCGTCATTCACCAGTTCGGAAATCACGCCGATCGGCGGCAGGCCTGCCATGTTGCAGAGATCGACAGCCGCTTCCGTATGACCCGAGCGCATGAGAACGCCGCCTTCGCGGGCGACCAGCGGGAAGATATGGCCGGGACGGACGAAATCGGAGGCGCCGACATTCGGATTGGCGAGGTTGCGCACCGTCAACGTCCGGTCGTCGGCGGAAATGCCGGTCGTCGTGCCGTGCTTGAAGTCGACGGAGACGGTGAATGCCGTCGTATGCGCGCTGTCATTGTCGGCGACCATGGCGGAAAGGTTCAGGCGTTTCGCCTCTTCCTTCGGCATCGGCGCACAGACGATGCCCGAGGTATGACGCACGATGAAGGCCATCTTTTCGGGCGTACAATGCACGGCGGCAACGATCAGATCGCCTTCGTTCTCGCGCCCGTCGTCATCCATGACAACGACGATTTCACCGGCTTCAAAGGCACGGATCGCCTCAACGACGCGCTTTTGGTCATAGCTCATGGGGCAAGTCCTTATCTGGTCCGGCCGTTCTGGCCGCGGTCTCTCAGGATATGGTCGAGAAGGATGCAGGCGAGCATCGCTTCGCCGACAGGCACGGCGCGGATCCCGACACAGGGGTCGTGGCGGCCCTTGGTGCGCACATCGACTTCGTTGCCATCGGCATCGATCGAGCGCTTTTCGGTGAGGATCGAGGAGGTCGGCTTGATGGCAAAGCGCGCCACGATCGGCTCTCCCGTCGAAATCCCGCCCAGCACGCCGCCGGCATGGTTCGACAGGAAGACCGGCTTGCCGTCAGCCCCGATCCGCATCTCGTCGGCATTCTCCTCGCCGGTGATCTCGGCCGCCTGGAAGCCATTGCCGACCTCGACGCCCTTGACGGCGTTGATGGACATGAGACCTGCAGCAATATCCTGGTCCAGCTTGCCATAGACAGGTGCGCCGATCCCGGCCGGCACACCTTCGGCGATCACCTCGATCACGGCACCGACCGAGGAACCCGCCTTGCGGATGCCGTCCAGGTAGTCTTCGAACACCGGCACCATCGCCGCATCCGGGCAGAAGAACGGGTTCTGATCGACCTCGGCCCAGTCCCAGTTGTCGCGGTTGATCTTATGCGTGCCGATCTGCACCAGCGCACCCCGGATGGTCACACCGGGCATGGCAAGACGGGCCAGAGCACCGGCTGCCACACGGGCCGCGGTTTCGCGGGCGGACGAACGACCGCCGCCGCGATAGTCGCGGATCCCGTATTTCAGATCATAGGTATAGTCGGCATGGCCGGGGCGATAGCGCTTGGCGATTTCGCCGTAATCCTTGGATCGCTGGTCGGTGTTTTCGATGAACAGCGAGACGGGTGTCCCCGTCGTGATCATCGTCCCGTCTTCCTGCGGCATGACGCCCGAGAGCACCTTGACGATGTCGTCCTCGCGCCGCTGGGTGACAAAGCGCGACTGGCCGGGTTTACGCTTGTCCATGAAGACCTGCAGATCCTCCTGTTTGAAACGGACGCCCGGAGGGCAGCCGTCAACGACCGCGCCGAGCGCCGGCCCGTGGCTTTCGCCCCAGGTGGTGACGCGGAAGAGGTGACCGAAGGTGTTATGCGACATGCGTGAGCTACCGTTCCATTCTCGGCCGCCGGAACGTCTTCCGGTGGCCCCTGCCTTGGATGGCGTCACTCATAGAGCAAATTGACAATTTCTGTGAAGCGCTTTTGCGCCGGAAGCGACTGATTTGCGACGACACAGTGTCACCGCAGACGCGCTGATCCACCGGACTGACAGATCAGGACGCCTTTCGTTGCGGCAGCCGGTCGACGAAGCGGGTGAATTCCTCGAAGGAGAGCGGCTTGGCGAAAGCGTAGCCCTGCAGATAGTCGCAGCCGAGCTGGCGCAGAATGCCGGCATGTTCCTGGGTCTCGACGCCCTCCGCAACCGTCTCGATGCCCAGCGAGCGGGCGATCTCGACGATATTGCGCACGAGGCTGCGCTCCTGCGGCTGGATCGTCACCGGCATCACCAGTTGCCGGTCGATCTTCAGCCGCTTCGGCTTGAGCTTCAGCAGGGAAACGATCGACGTATGACCGGTGCCGAAATCATCGATTTCGATGTCGATGCCGAGCGCCTTGATCCTCTCGATATTGTCGGAGGCGAGCGTGTCGCTTTCGTCGAGGAAGATCGATTCCACCAGTTCGAAACAGATCGAACCGGGGGTAATCGCAAGGCCCTTCAACTGGTCGATCAGGTTGTCGTCATGCAGGCGCTTCGAGGAGACATTGACCGAAATGCGCGGCACCTGCATGCCAAGCGCCGTCCAGCGCATCTGATCCTTGAGTGCCGTCTGCAATACCAGTTCGTCGATGCGGGCCATGACGTTCAGGTCTTCCGCGACCTTGAGGAAGTTGCCCGAGGCAAGAATGCCGCGATCGGGGTGCCGCCAGCGGATCAGCGCCTCGGCACCGCAGAGCTGCATGCTGTCGGCTTCGAATTGCGGCTGGTACCAGACGATGAATTCATCCCGGTCGAGACCGGCCAGCATGTCGTCCGCCATGCGCTTCTTGGCAACGATATTGGCTTGCAGGTCCGGCGTGAAGAATTCGCAGCAGTTGCGACCCTTTTCCTTGGCCTGATAGAGCGCGATGTCGGCGTTGATTAGTACCTTGCGCGGATCAGGCGCGATGCCCTGGGCCTGGGCGATGCCAATCGATACGCCGCAGCGACAGTCGAAGCCCTCGAAATCCAGTGGCTGGCGCATTTCCTCGATGATCTTGTTGGCAAGTGCGGAGAGCTCGTCAATGGATGTCTGGCGGCGCGCAAGCACCACGAATTCGTCGCCCCCGATACGCGCGACGAGATCGCCACGCGGTACATGCTTCATCAGGATGCGCGAAGCATGCACCAGCATGGCGTCGCCGGCGGCATGGCCAAGCGTATCGTTGATTTCCTTGAACCGGTCGAGGTCGAGATGCAGGATGGCGAATTTCGACGATTGGCGGTCTTTGCTGCGCGCCAGCGCGTCGAGCTCGAGATCAAGCTTGCGACGGTTCGCGAGCGAGGTCAGCGGATCGTGCAGCGCATTGAATTCGATACGATTTTTCGCGAGTTCCAGTTCGATGTTGCGCATGTCGGCTTCCGCCTTGGCGCTGCGCAACTGTTCTGCCAGCAGCGCATCAGCTGTGACATCGAAGGCAATCCCGATCAGCTTCTTCTTGCCATCCCGGCCAATATGCGGCTGTCCGACGGAGCGGATATAGCGCAGCTCGCCATTCTGCAGGACGACACGTTGCGTTGTGTTGATGATCTGGTCGAGCGTCACGGCCCGCTTTGTTGCAAGCTGGATCTCGCCGCGATCATCGGGATGAAGGCGTGACAGCCAAGTGTGTTCGGGAACGGGCTTCTCGCTGAACGGAAGACCGTAAAGCTGGTGCATGCGCTCATCCCAGATGGCGCTTTTCGTGACAGGGTCACCTTCCCAGGTGCCGCAATTGTAGGAGCCAAGTGCCAGATCCAGTCGCTGCGACGCTTCCGCCAGCTGGTGTTCGCGGCTCGAAAGCTCCTCGAGCGCCAGCTCAAGCTCGGCGTTCTTGATATCGCTGTTTTCCTTCGCCTTGCTCAGCGACTGGGTCAGCAGCGTGTCGCGTGTGACATCACAGACGATGCCGGTGATGCTGCCGTCCAGGGTACGGGCGCCAACCGAACGGAGATAGTGGAAACTGTTGTCCGAAAGCGGAACACGGTAGCTGATGTCCCATTGATCGGCCATGCCCGCAACCACGCAGTCGAAGAACAGCTGTTCGGCCTTGCCGATGTCCTCGGCATGCAGGCAGGCGAACCAGTCGGCAAGCCGATCTTCGTCGTCGGACAGGCTTGCCGGCAGGCCATGCAGACCGGCGCTGCGCTGGTCCCAGATCAACGCATGGGTCGTCGAGTCGATCTCCCAAATGCCGATATTGGAGGTTTCCAGAGCGAGCTGAAAGCGTTGCGACAGTTCAAGCAGCCGTTGTTCCCGTGCTCTCAGCCGGCTGATGTTCAGGTTGCGCTCGCGCAACAGGAAAAGCGCAAGCAGCACAGAGACCGTCATGGCTGTGACACCGGCCAGCACGAGCAGACGGCTTGGCAGCAGGCGGTTCATCGCCGTCTCCCATCCGTCGGCCGGGACGCCATAAAGTCGGAATGGCAGAGCACCGTTCTCAGCCGTGAGCGATACGGGCTGATCATCAAAGATCGCCCTCTCTCCAAAAACCTCCTCGTTGCCCGACGGCGATGACATGACAACCGCGATCTTCGTATGGTCGTGGTCTTCGTGATCCAGGAGATCGGCGTGTACAAGCATACGGTGGTGATCGAAGAAGCGATCCCCGTCGACTTCCATGACAAGCGAGACCCATGCCTGACTTGCCTGCCACGATGGTGGCGACACCGGAATATTGACGACAAACAACCGCCCCTGCAGTTCGACCTTCGGCGTGAAAGCCATGCGGCTGGGGTCGTCGAGGGGCGCGAGATGGATGCTGCGGATATACGGATTATCGATCAGCAGCCGGTTGATCGTACGGTTGAACTCTGCCGGAGACAACAGTCCATCATCGGCGAGATCATCCGCAAGGCTGATTGCAAGTTCCACTTCATTATCGAGATGCGTGGAGATTTCGGATTGGACATGCAGCAGGCGGTCGAGGATGGCATGCTCGAGGCGTCCGCGCTCCTTTTGCGCGGTCTGCCGATCGATCATCAGCCCGACGGATACGATCAGGAGGCTCAGAACGGCAGCGCCGATCAGCCAAAACATGCCGTTGCTCAGTTTTCTGTCGGCATGCCCGTCCATCATCAACTTGCGCAAGTTTAAGAATCCCCTGGTCCCGATTACGCTAAGTCTATGCTTCTGCGGTTAACTTAGGATTTCGGCGGAGACAGGTTTTTTCTCTGTCGCGGTCTTTTTCAGACAAACAGCAATTTTCTCAGAGTGGCATTCTGGCTGGATATCAGGGTGTGAAGTCGCATAAGCGCTTGATCCCGGTCATCATTCGAGTCCACAATCTCCTTGAAATGACAAGATCGAGGGCGAATTCCGCCACATTCAGGAGGCAATTTTGCAAAAGTTTTCAGTATCGATTTGGCCGAAGGTGGTGCGCATGCGTCTCGTGGTTTCCCTGCTTCTCGCCACGGCAGGCTTCCTGTCTCCCGTGAGTGTGTTCGCCGGCAGTGCCGATGTTGAATCGACCATTCGCGACGTCAACATCGAGGGCATGAGCCTGGTGCTTGAAGACGGCAAAACCTATGCCGTTCCCTCCGAGTTCAATTTCGAGGGGCTGGAACCCGGTCAAAAGGTCATCGTGTTCTATACAGAAGTTGACGGCAAACGCGTCGTCGATGACCTGGAAGTGCTTCAATAACCGAGGACAACCGGCCGCCATACGGCGGCCGTCGGATGCTCATAACCAGCCGATCAGCTTCCGATCGCGATCGATCTTGAGGATACGATCCTGCGGAATGTTCATCTCGCAGGCCTCGTCCTCACTGACGTCCCCTATCAGGCGGAAGCAGCTGCGGATCACGCCGCCATGGCTGACGCAGACCGTCTGCCGCTCGACGGAATTGAGCCAGGCACCGATCCGCCAGGAGAGGATTTCATAGCTTTCCGCATCGTCTCCTGGCGGGATGAAACCCCATTTCTGCCGCGCCCGCTCCTCGACCCGTTCTGGCGAGACCTTCGCCAGTTCCGGCAGGGTAGAGCCTTCCCAGTCGCCGAAGGAAAGCTCTTTCAGCCGTTCGTCCGTGCTGTAGCGCCCAGGCTCAAGACCCATGGCAGCCCGCACGCGCTCCATGGTGTCGCGGGTCCGCCCGAGCGGGGAGCTGACAAAATCAAAATCCCCGGCGCGGTCACCGAGGATCTGAGCGAGCTTTCGCCCGTTTTCACTGGCCTGTTGGCGGCCGATGTCGTTGAGGCCGATGTCCTTTTGCCCCTGCATCCGCCCTTCGGCATTCCAGTCGGTCTGGCCGTGGCGGATCATGTAGATGAGCACGGCTGAGAACTCCGGAATCAGTCTTTGCCAAGGACGATATCGGGCGCATCGACCGACTTCATGCCGACCGTGTGGTAGCCACAGTCGACATGATGGACTTCGCCGGACACGCCGGTGGAAAGGTCCGACAGGAGATACATGCCCGACTTGCCCACTTCATCGGTGGTCACATTGCGCTTCAGCGGCGAATGATACTCGTTCCACTTGAGGATATAGCGGAAGTCGCCGATGCCCGAGGCCGCCAGCGTCTTGATCGGGCCGGCCGAGATCGCGTTGACGCGGATGCCGCGCCCGCCCATGTCGACGGCGAGATAACGCACGGACGCCTCAAGCGCCGCCTTGGCAACACCCATGACGTTGTAATGCGGCATGACCTTCTCGGCGCCGTAATAGGTGAGCGTCAAAAGCGAGCCACCATCGTTCATGATCTTTTCGGCGCGGGCCGCAACGGCAGTGAACGAATAGACCGAGATATCCATGGTGCGAGCGAAGTTGTCACGGCTCGTCTCGATGTAGCGTCCGGTCAGCTCGTCCTTGTCGGAAAAGGCAATGGCATGCACGACGAAGTCGATCTTGCCCCAATGCGCCTCGATATTGCTGAAGACAGCGTCGATGCTCTCGAGATTGGTCACGTCGCAATCGCCGGCAAGGAAGGCGTCCAGTTCCTGGGCAAGCGGCTCGACACGCTTCTTCAGCGCGTCCCCCTGCCAGGTCAATGCGATTTCGGCACCCTGATCACGACAGGCCTTTGCAATACCCCAGGCAATGGAGCGATTGTTGGCGACACCCATGATGACGCCGCGCTTGCCTGCCATAAGGCCGGAACCTTGAACCATATCGAGATCCTTTGAGACTTTCGGTGGAGTTGCCTATGGCATAGGCCGAACCGGCGTTCAAGATTGAAGCGGGTCATCGCAAGAACAGCGCCCGGACAATCGCGTCCGCTGTCCGGAAACCGTCATAAACACCTGAAAATCGGGACTGGCGGCCGGCCGAACGCACGGCCTGATAACCGCCATGGGTCAAGAGGCAGGGGGTGATACCCCTCCGCAGACCTTAGATATAGAGACCTTCACGCATAAGGCGCATCAGATCTGTGACCTTTTCGTCCGGCTTTTCCCAGAGCATGACGCGCAGTTCAATAACCAGCGCGCCGCGCCCGCCCTCGGGATTGGGCAGACCAAGATCGTCGATACGGATCACCTGATCGGAATTCGACCAGGCTGGAATGGTCACGGGAACCATCGTGCCGTCCGGCCCCTCGACCTGGCTCTCGCAGCCGAGAACTGCGTTTTCCAGCGTGATCGGCAGCACGGTCTTGATGTCGAATTCCTCGACACGGAACCTTTCCGCCTTCAGAACCCGGATCGTCACGGCCACGTCGCCGCGCTGGAGACCCTGGAACTTGAGACCCTGGCCCTTGAGGCGCACCACATGCCCCTCTGTCACACCATCCAGCGGCACGCGCACTTCGCGGCCGTCATTGAGCGTGATCGGCACGGACTTCTGTTCGAGCAGATCAGCAATTGCCACGACGGCTTCGGTGAAGATATCTGGCGCCTTTTCCGGCGGCGGCGGAGGTGTGCCGCGCAGTCGGCGGACCAGCGAGCTGAACAGCTCGATTGGCGCCAGCAGCGGAGATGCCGCTGGCTTGAGCGGCATGCCTTCCGCAAGCTCGGCGGCCTCCTGCTCGCGTCTGAGCGTCTCGGCTGCAGCGGCGGCTTCCGGGCTGTCGCCGAAGATCCGCGATGCCGCCTCTTCCGGACCGGAGGTGGTGCCACCGACCGTGGGGCCCTGGGCACCGGCCGTGCCTTGCGTCTGAGATTTGTCGGCGCCGGCCGTGCTCGTCGCCCCTGAGGCTTCGACCGGAGCCTCGGCATCGGTTTTCGCCTTGGCCTCGGCCTTTGCCTTCGCTTCCTGCTCCTTGGCGGCCTTCAGCTTGGCGGCCTGGGCAGCGTCGGCCTTGGCTTTTTCGGCTTCGGCGCGCGCAAGCTCCTCAAGCACGCGTTCGGCATTGGCCTTGGCCTGCTTGGCTCTTTCAGCTGCCTCGCGCGCCGCCTGGCGCTGCTGCATGATCGTCTGTTCGCGTTCCAAGGCTTCCACCTTCATGCGCTGTTGATCATACCGGCTGCGCTTGGCCGGATCCTTGAGCACTTCGTAGGCGCGGCCGATCTCGGCAAAGCGATTATGCGCCTGCGGATCGTCGCGGTTCTGGTCCGGATGCACGGATTTCGCCTTCGTGCGCCATGCGGCCTTGATTTCGTCTGCACCGGCATCACGCTTCACGCCAAGGATCGAATAGAAATCACGCATCGAGGACACCAACAAACCTCATGCGGGAAGACCCGTTCATGGCGTCTTCTCCGCGCTTCTGAAATGCCGTCCCGCTGACATTCATGCGGGGCCGCGCGTATAATCCGGCGAAGCGTCGCATGCGAGGTACTAATCTAAGGTTACGCAACGTCAGGGCACTGGGGGGCATTTCTTCGGGTTTGCTTAAGCAAATCTTTCGAATGCAACCGAAATCGCTCCGCCGTTTACGATTGGCGGTCGAAGCTCATCAGTTGCCAGTTGCCCGAACCGCTCGTGCAGGTCTTGCCGGAGAAATAGGCGATACCCTCATAGGAATGCCGCGTGGTCGAGAAGTTGCGGCAGATGACGCCGTCACCCTTTTCTTCCTGGATGGCCGTCACCACGCCGGCGCTCCCCGTCGTCGCATTCGCCCAGGGAAGCGGCTTGCCTTCGGTCTTCGAAAGGTCGGCCGACGAGACCGCACTTTGCACCGTCAGTTCGTCGGAGCGGCTGGTCGTATTGCCGTTCTTGGCAACGGTTGAGGTGGAGATGGAGTTGTCGACGGTGTCGGAACCGAACAGGTCCATGCTGCTGCCGAAGCAACCGCTGAGCGGAAGTGTCGCAGCGATGACGAGCAAGATAGAGCTTCTACGCATGCACCAACCCTTTGTCCGCCCGACCGATTTTGCTATGTCTGCCAAGGGGCCTGCGATCCAATGCTTCGTCATCGACGGCCAATATGCATATCGGGAGCATTTTACACAATATGTCAGATATCGGGTTAACAACTGGTGACTTCACGGAAGAGAACGAACCCTTCGCGCTCTTCGCCGCCTGGCTCAAGGATGCCGAAGCCTCGGAGATCAATGATCCCAATGCCGTAGCGCTGGCCACGGTGGATGCCGAGGGTCTGCCGAATGTTCGTATGGTGCTTCTCAAGGGCTTCGATGTCAGAGGCTTTGTGTTCTACACGAATTTCGAGAGCCAGAAGGGACAGGAAATTCTCGGCCAGAAAAAGGCAGCCATGTGCTTTCACTGGAAATCACTGCGCCGCCAGATCCGCCTGCGGGGTGATGTCGAGGTCGTCTCGGACGAGGAAGCCGACGAATACTACCAGTCCCGGCCGCTTGGCAGCCGCATCGGCGCCTGGGCATCCAAACAGTCGCGCCCGCTCGAGGGCCGCTTCGCTTTGGAGAAGGCGGTCGCCGAATACACGGCGAAATTCGCGCTCGGAAATGTCCCCCGTCCGCCGCACTGGTCCGGTTTCCGCATCATTCCGCGCTCGATCGAATTCTGGCACGACCGCAAGTTCCGCCTGCACGATCGCATCGAGTTTCGCCGCGATGGCGACAGTTGGTCGAAGGTCAGGATGTATCCCTGATAGGGGAGAAAGGTCAGCCGCCCGAGAGCCGTGATGGCAGCCCCGACGCCAGCGCCTCGACATAGCGGCGCTTCTGGTAAAGCCCGTTGAGGGAGATCCGGGGCAGAAGCTGCGGGTTCTCCATCAGGCCGGGATGAAGGGTTCCCGGCCGTGTGGTGACGGAAAGCTTGAAGCCCGCCCAATCGGCATATCCGGCCGTGCGCCTGGTGGCACTGCGTGCGTCACCATAGGGATAGGCAAATGTCAGCGGGCGTGAGCCCGTGATGCCGGCAACATAGTCGGCACTCTCATTAAACTCGCGTAACAGCTCCTCGTCGGTCAAAGCCGAGAGGCCGCGATGGCTGACGGTATGGGCGCCGTAGGAGACGAGCGGATGGCGCGCGAGATCTGCCAGCTCGTCATGATCCATCACCAGTTCCGAGACCAGCGCGTGCGGATTGATACCGACTGCATTGGCCGCAGCATCCAGTTGGGCGACACCTCTGGTTTCGTCCCCCTTCATCAACAGTTCCGCGAGCGCCGAGAAGGCGGCAGATTTCCGCGCCGTGGTGCTGCAGTCCAGATCCAGGCGGTCGGCCGGCAGGCTGACTGTCAGGCGGTCGCGCCTTTCGATGAGCGCCGCAGCCGTATCCCACCACATCGTGTGGCTGCGTTCCGACAAGCCCTTGCAGACGAAGATGGTGAATGGCACGCCATGCCGCGCGAAGACGGGAAGCGCGTGGTCGCGATTGTTGCGAAACCCGTCATCCAGGGTGAAGACGGCGAAGGGCGGGGCGCCGTCCGGCTCGGCAAGCGCCGCCGGCACATCGTCCAGCCGGAGAAAGCGATAGCCGCGTGCCCGCAGAGCCACGATGGATGCATCGAGAAACTCGGGCGTGATTTCAAGATGCCTGTTCGGCTGGAAAGGACGCCGATCGGCAGGGCGGACGTGGTGCAGGGTGAAAATGACGCCACGTCCCCGCAAGCGGCTCATGATGCCCAGGCGAGACGTCAGGAAGGATAGCTCCAACCCGACCGTGATCGCCGCGCGTTTCAGTCCTTGCTTGATCAGTCCCACTATAAGCCCCGCCTGAAAATCATAATCCCCAATGCCAGGCAGGCTAATCCCCTAACCCTTAAGCGAGGTTCAACGACCGGATGCGCATTTTCGTGATCGACTGTGACGCCACGAATACGACCTTTCGCCATGCGGATTAACCATCCATTCACCATGATCAGGCGACCTTCTGTGGAATGATGGTTGCATTTGATTCCGTTCGGCTGATTGTCGCCCCATTCTTGCCATATGGCGTCCATCGCAAGACGGCAGATCGGTCGAATCGAGCCACTTACAGTCTTCATTGAAATCCGGGCGGCATTGGAGTTTTCATGAGCAAGTTGTTGATCGCGCTATCGTTTTGTGTGGCGATCCTCTCCCTCTCGACAACTGCCCAGGCCGGCAGTGCCCAGCTCCTTCTCGATGCCCGCACTGGCGAAGTGCTGGCCTCCGAAAACCCCGACGAACTCAATCATCCGGCCTCGCTGACCAAGATGATGTCGGTCTACATGGTGTTCGACGCCATTCGCGCCGGCAAGATCAGCTGGGACAGCCCGGTTCCCTTTTCGAAACACGCCGCCTCCCGTCCGCCGACCAAGCTCTTCGTCAAGGTCGGCGATTCGATCACCGTGCGCGAAGCCGTGCTCGCCATGATCATCCGCTCCGCCAATGATGCCTCGGCAGCGATCGGCGAGAAGCTCGGCGGCACCGAAGAGAACTTCGCTGCGATGATGACGCGCAAGGCGCGTCAGCTCGGCATGATGAACACCACCTTCTTCAACGCGTCGGGCCTGCCGCATCCCCGGCAGTTCACCACGGCTCGCGACATGTCGACGCTTGGCGTGGCGCTAATGCGTGACTTTCCGGAAGAGTATGAACTCTTCGCCACCCGGAGCTTCAAGTTTCGCGGCAAGACGATCAGCGGCCACAACAACCTGATGTATCGCTACAAGGGCATGGATGGCATCAAGACCGGCTACACCAACGCCTCCGGCTTCAATCTCGTCAGTGCCGTCGAGCATAACGGCCGCCGCGTCGTCGGCGTGGTCATGGGCGGCCGGACTGCCGCCAGCCGCGACAGGATCATGGAGCGTCTGATCGACGCCAACATCAAGAAGGCCTCGACCGGCAGCCAGTTGCTCGTTTCGCGCTCGACCGGCGTCCAGATGGACCTTGCCCGTCTGGGCGATGCGATCCCGGTTCCCGCCTCGCGCCAGTCGGCGCTGGCCGCCGTCCAGAGCATGGCGGGCGCCACCGGCACCCTGGCTCCGGATACGGTCGCCGCCTATGCACCGGCCCACACCACCTCGGCAGAGCTGGACGCGACGCCGCAGAGCCGCCTTGCTGCCGTTGACCAGCAGCAGACCGCAAGCACCGCCACACCGGCCGGCAAGAACAAGTGGCAGGTCCAGATTGCCGCCGCCACCTCCGCCCAGGCCGCCATGGAGCTCCTCTCCGAGGCGCGCCAGAAGGTCGGCGGTCCGCTCAATGACCTCGATACCTATACCGAAATGGTGACCCGCAACGGCGTCACCTTCTATCGCGCCCGCTTCACCGGCTTCGACACCAAGGAAGACGCCCGCATGGCCTGCGACAAGCTGGTGCGCAAGCGCTACGACTGCGTGCTGATGCCCGCGCGGGGGTGAGACTGGCCCTCCCAGCAGCTCGACAAACTCCATTCGCCGAAATGAATGGCATTCTCCGCGATGGCGACCGGTTTTGGCTGAATCTGGCCGAAGCAGCGGGAGAGGTGCTGCAGGCGGCCAATCGGTTCAGCGACCCCGCTGCGCCAGTAGCATAAGCGAGCAGAAGCTGTAATCTGTACTCGCAGATGAGCCGGCTTTGCCTGCCTCAGTCAGCAGCTGCATCGCTACCGATGTCCGCGCCCGAGCCCGAGCTGAAATCCCTTCTGTCTCGAAAGCCCCTAGCGATCGGGGATAGACCAGCATTTCTGATGACCTAGTCTACGCCAGCTGTGGCATATGTTGATTTTGCCATGCGTTGTGTATAAATACACAAGGGTCGGAATGAGTTCGAAACACAGACCGCTGACACCCCGTGAGGTGGACAAGAGGCTCCGTGCGGATGGCTGGACCATCAAGCGCAAAGGGCCAGGCGACCATGTGCAATATGCCCACCCCGATAAGTCCGGAAAAGTGACGTTGGACATGGGTGTTCGCGAAGTCCCGACCGGAACGCTACGATCCATCTACAGGCAGGCCGGCTGGGTTTGGTAACCTGAGGTGGCCATGGAGAGTGACAATGCCTTTCGCCCATGCAATTCTTCATGAAGAGAACGGCGTCTTTGGCGTCTCGTTCCCGGATTTTCCCGGGTGCATTACAGGCGCCGACAGCGAAGAGGACGCCATTCGCAAGGCCGATGAAGTCCTGACCTTCCACGTCGCCGGCATGCTGGAAGACGGCGAAGCCTTGCCTGCGAGGCGAAGCGTGAAGGTGCTTCTGGCGGATCCTGAGACAAGGGAGAGCCTGGCTGACGGTGTGCTATTTCTGGCGCGCTACGAATTGCCGCGAAAGTCGGTGCGCATCAACATATCGATGGACGAAACGCTGGTGGAGGCAATCGATCGCGCCGCCGAATATGCCAACCAGTCGCGGTCCGGCTTTCTGGCGGAAGCCGCGCGATTGCGCATCCGAGACCTGTTGAACGCTGATTGATCAGCCCGCCTCAACCACCTCGAAGAACCGCATGCATTCCAGGAGGTCCTGCGCCACATAGGCGCAAAGCGCCTCGATCTCCTCGGTTGGCGCGAGCAGATCCGGGACCATCACCGCCATCATGCCGGCGGCATGGGCGGAGCGGATGCCGTTATGGCTGTCTTCGAGCGCCAGGCAGTCGTGAGGCGCAACACCCAGACGCTCGGCCGCCACGAGATAGGGGTCGGGTGCCGGCTTGCCCTTGCGATAATCCCCCTGCGCGACCACCGCGTCGAAACGGCGGATGAGGTCGAAGCCCGCCAGGTGATGCTCGACCTGGTGATGCGCTGACGACGTGGCAATCGCCCTGGGCAGGCCGAGCGTGTCGAGGAGGTCGAGCAGTTCGACCACACCGACCTTGAGCCTCAGATCCTTTTCCAGCAGCGCGTGGAAATGCTCGAGCCAGAGAACGCGGAAACCGTCAGCGTCGAAACCGTCACCCCAGGTTCGCTTGAAAAGCGCCGAGATCCCGGTCCAGGGCTGGCCCATCATGCCTTCATAGACGCGCTCATCGATCGGCAGGCCCCGTTGCCGGGCAGCCGAAATGACCGAGGCCCGGTAGTGGATCTCTGTGTCGAGCAGCAGCCCGTCCATGTCGAAGACAACGGCCTTGGGCGGGCGGGGGAGGTGGATCATAGGGCTGTGTCTCGGTTGCTGAAGGAGCGATGTGTCAAAGCGTTCTCCGCCGCTCCCCGAGATCTTCGAACAGTCTCAGGAGATAACCATCCGGATCGGCGACAACGAATTGCCGATTGCCGAGCTCATGGTCGTCCCGCCGGTACCACTTCTCCTCGAGCGGCAGATAAAGCGTCACACCCACCGCCGCAAGGCGCTCGACAATGATCGAGACAGCAGGCACCAGGATCTGCAGGTTCAAGCCACGACCGAAAGGTCGTTCGAGAGGAGCATCCTCTATCTCGAAGGTCCGCCCGATGCCGATCTGGTCGATCATCAATTGCGCGTCGCCTAGCGCCAGGAAGCTGAACCCTTCCTCGGGCCGCTCATAGGCAACCTCGAATCCGACAAGATCGCAATAAAACGCCCGGCTCGTCTGCCAGTCGCTGACGGCGAGTTCGGGAACGAGGGCGTTTGTCCTCAAGCCTTCGTCCCGCCCACCGTGATCTGGTCCATCCTGAGATGCGGCTGGCCGACGCCGACGGGCACCCACTGGCCGGCCTTGCCGCAATTGCCGATCCCGGTGTCGAGCTTCGAATCATTACCGATCATCGTGATCCGCTTCATCGCATCGGGACCGTTGCCGATCAGCATGGCGCCCTTGACCGGCGCGCCGATCTTGCCGTTTTCGATGAGATAGGCCTCGGTGCAGCCGAAGACGAACTTGCCGGAGGTGATGTCCACCTGGCCGCCGCCGAAGGAGACGGCATAGATGCCCTTCTTGACCGAAGCGATGATCTCCTCCGGCGTCTTGTCGCCCGAGAGCATGTAGGTGTTCGTCATGCGCGGCATAGGCTGGTGGGCATAACCCTGGCGGCGTCCATTGCCGGTCGCCTTCATGCCCATGAGCCGCGCGTTCTGCCGGTCCTGCATATAGCCGACAAGTCGGCCGTTCTCGATCAGGACATTATAGGCCGAGGGCGTTCCCTCGTCGTCGACGGTGATCGAGCCGCGCCGGTCACCAATCGTGCCGTCATCGACGACGGTCACGCCGGGCGCTGCCACCATCTCGCCCATCAGCCCGGCAAAGGCGGAGGTCTTCTTGCGGTTGAAGTCACCTTCCAGCCCGTGGCCGACAGCCTCATGCAGCATCACGCCCGGCCAGCCATTGCCGAGCACGATGTCCATGGTGCCGGCCGGCGATTCCTGCGCTTCGAGATTGACCAGCGCCTGGCGCAGCGCCTCGTCGGCGCCGCGCTGCCAGCTTTCCTGCGTCAGGAAGTCGTCGAAGCTCATGCGTCCGCCGGTGCCGAAGGAGCCGCTTTCCTGTCGGTCGCCCTGTCCGGTGACAACGGAGATGTTGATGCGCGTCATCGGGCGGATGTCGCGCACCCGGTGGCCATCGGCGCGCAGGATCTCCACCACTTGCCAACTCGCGCCGACGGTCGCCGTCACCTGCCGCACCTTGGGGTCCTTGTCGCGCAGATAGGCGTCGATCTCCGACAGGAGCTTCACCTTCTCCTCGAAGGTCGGCGAGCCGATCGGGTTGCCGTCGCCATAGAGCTTGGCATTGGTCCGCTGCGGCGCCGTCGCATAGGAGCCGGAATAGCCATGGGTCACGGCGCCCACGGCATCCGCCGCGCGGGAGAGGGCAGCAAGCGACAGCTCCCCGGAATGGGCATAGCCCACCGCCTCGTCGGCCACGGCGCGAAGTCCAAAACCCTGATCGGTGTTGAACGAGCCGCCCTTCAGGCGCCCGTTGTCGAAGGTCAGCGATTCCGCCTGGGCATGCTCGACGAACAGCTCCCCGTCATCGGCGCCCTTGAGAGCATCGGCAACGCGCCGCGTCAGCGTGGCGTCGTCGCAGTCGAAGAGGGAGAGAAGGTCCTGGGTCATACATGTCTCCTTGGGCGCTGGCATCAAGCATGTAGGCGCACAACAAAAGAGGGGCAAGCCCGCCGGACCTGCCCCATCCTATAAACTCATCACGATCAGGCGACCGCGCTTATGGCAGCGTGTCATAGCCTTCGGCAAAGCCGGCCAGCTCGATCGGAATGCCCACGCGGTCCTGGTCTGCCGATTCGCGAAGCGCAAAGACGGCAGCCTTGCCGACGCGCAGGATCTTCATAAGCTCTTCGTCGATCTCGACTTCCACATAGCAGCCTTCCGAGAAGCAGCGGGTGAAATAGGCACGGCCGATGTTGTTGCCATCGACAAACAGTTCCATGCCGTCCTTGAGGAGGACGCCAAGCGGCGCGAGGATGCGCAGGATGCGCGCCTTCCGATCGGCTGTCTTCAGCACCACCACGGAAAGACCAACTTCCGGCCTGTCTTCGGCAATCACGTTCTGCATCAGAGCGCATTGCTCTTCCGATGCACCGGCCGGCTTGTCGCAGATGACCGACCACGCACCGTGGTTGGAACGGATCGAGCCCGGCTGTTGTTGGGGTTGCTGGCTCAGTGCCGGGGTGGCGAGCGCGACCATCAACACGGCGCTCGCGGTCAGGCTCGACCAGGCAAGTCTAGACAGACCCATGAAAACCTCTGGAAAACGAATCATTGACGACATTCTTGTCGCGAGGGCCCGCAAATGGAAGCCCCGCCGCCTGTTTTAAGGCCGACTGCGGCATAATTGGGACTGCGGCCTGGAGGTGGGAGCGCAATCATGCAGCCTTTTCGGTCGCTTCTGACGAAAGACTGTGAATGGAGCGCCCATCTATTTGATGAAGCGCAAAAATGCCGCACCGGCAATGGAGCCTGCGTATTGCGATTGCGGCCAATCTGTGATTTGAAACGGCGACACTAGCATGATTTTTGCGCTATGATTTGATGTGGATCAAGCGCTTGGGGAGACCAAACCGTGATGAAGAGAACCTATGCAGCCTTGGCCGCTTTGGCCTGTCTGCTTTTCGCTTCTGTCAGCTTCGCCGATCAGCCGAAGCCCTGGCAGATGGGTATGCAGGAATCCGCGACGTCGATCATGGAAAAGACGCGCTGGTTTGAGCAATACACGCTGTGGTTCATCGTTCCGATCACCATCTTCGTGCTGCTTTTGCTGGTCATCGTGGTCGTCAAGTTCCGCGCTTCGGCAAACCCGGTTCCGTCCAAGACGAGCCACAACACGGCAATCGAGATCGCCTGGACGGTGGTTCCGGTTCTTATCCTCTTTGCGATTGCCATCCCGTCCTTCAACCTGTTGACCTACCAGTTGAAGATGCCGGAAAACCCGGATGTGACCATCAAGGCAACCGCGACCCAGTGGCTCTGGAGCTACGAGTATCAGGGTGAGCAGGCCGTTTCCTTCGACAGCTACATGCTGAAGGAAGGCGATCGCGCCACTTACGGCAAGGAAGATGTCGCGCGCTATCCGCGTCTGCTCGCTGTGGACAATGAGGTGGTCGTTCCCGTCGGCAAGACCGTCCGTCTCCTGGTCACCGCCGCCCCGACCGATGTCATTCATGCATTCGCCATGCCGGCCTTCGGTATCAAGATCGACGCGATCCCGGGTCGCCTGAACGAAACCTGGTTCCGCGCCGACCGCGAAGGCCTCTACTACGGCCAGTGTTCCGAGCTCTGTGGCAAGGACCACGCTTACATGCCGATCGCGATCCGTGTGGTCTCGGACGAGCAGTATGCGACCTGGCTGCAGGCTGCGACCTCTGACCTCGCTGGTGCCAATAAGGCGCTGATGGCTGCTGTTGACGGCGCTCCCGCTGCCGTCCAGACCGCCGAAAATGCAACGAACTGAGAGGAGTGAGGACGATGGCTGGTTCTGTTGCCCACGACGAACACGCACATGGTGCGCATCACGACCATAAGCCGGGCTTCTTCGCCCGCTGGTTTCTGTCGACCAACCACAAGGATATCGGTACCCTTTACCTGATCTTCGCGATCGTCGCGGGTATCATCGGTGCCGCCCTTTCGGTTGCCATGCGTATGGAGCTCCAGGATCCTGGCATCCAGATCTTCCATGGTCTGGCATCCATGGTCTACGGCTTCGAAGGCGATGCTGCCATCGATGGCGGCAAGCACATGTACAACGTCTTCACGACGGCACACGCGCTGATCATGATCTTCTTCATGGTCATGCCGGCGCTGATCGGCGGCTTCGCCAACTGGATGATCCCGATCATGATCGGCGCTCCGGACATGGCCTTCCCGCGCCTCAACAACATCTCCTTCTGGCTGATCGTTCCGGCCTTCCTGCTGCTCGTTCTCTCGATGTTTGTCGAAGGTCCGGCCGGTGGTTATGGTGTCGGTGGCGGCTGGACGCTCTATCCGCCGCTGGCGACCTCGGGCCAGCCCGGTCCGGCGGTTGACCTGGCGATCTTTGCGCTCCACGTCTCCGGTGCGTCCTCGATCCTCGGTGCGATCAACTTCATCACCACGATCCTGAACATGCGCGCTCCAGGCATGACGCTGCACAAGATGCCGCTGTTTGCCTGGTCGGTTCTCGTGACCGCCTTCCTGCTGCTGCTGTCGCTGCCCGTTCTGGCCGGCGCCATCACCATGCTGCTGACCGACCGTAACTTCGGCACCACCTTCTTCTCGCCGGAAGGCGGCGGTGACCCGGTTCTCTACCAGCACCTGTTCTGGTTCTTCGGTCACCCGGAAGTCTACATCCTGATCCTGCCCGGCTTCGGCATCGTCAGCCACATCGTGTCGACCTTCTCCAAGAAGCCGGTCTTCGGCTACCTCGGCATGGCCTATGCCATGGTCGGCATTGGCGCCGTCGGCTTCGTCGTCTGGGCCCACCACATGTACACGGTTGGCCTCTCGCTTCAGGCCCAGCGCTACTTCCTGTTCGCAACCATGGTCATCGCGGTCCCGACCGGCATCAAGATCTTCTCCTGGATCGCGACGATGTGGGGCGGTTCGCTCTCCTTCAAGACCCCGATGGTCTGGGCGATCGGCTTCATCTTCCTGTTCACCGTCGGCGGTGTCACGGGTGTTCAGCTCGCCAATGCCGGCCTCGACCGCTCGCTGCATGACACCTATTACGTCGTGGCCCACTTCCACTACGTTCTGTCGCTCGGTGCCGTCTTCGCGATCTTTGCAGGCTGGTACTACTGGTTCCCGAAGATCACCGGCTACATGTACAACGAGTTCGTCGGTCAGCTGCACTTCTGGGTCATGTTCATCGGCGTGAACCTGGTGTTCTTCCCGCAGCACTTCCTCGGCCTCGCCGGCATGCCGCGCCGCTACATTGACTATCCGGATGCCTATGCCGGCTGGAACTATGTGTCCTCGATCGGCTCCTACATCTCTGCCTTCGCGGTTCTGATCTTCCTCTACGGCGTCTTCGAAGCCTTCGCCAAGAAGCGCCTCGCCGGCAACAACCCCTGGGGTGAAGGTGCGACCACGCTGGAATGGCAGCTGTCTTCGCCGCCGCCGTACCATCAGTGGGAACAGCTGCCGAAGATCAAGTAAGCCGCGCATTATCGGCACAACACGATCGGGCGCCGCGATCTCCAGGATCGCGGCGCCCGCAAAACCAAACAAAAGACGGAACTCGATAGCATGACGGTCATCGACAACAGCGGCGTCTACGGTCTGGAAGGCGAAGTTCGCCTTTCTGAAGCCGGCCCGCGTGATTTCTTCGCGCTTCTGAAGCCGCGCGTGATGTCCCTCGTCGTCTTCACCGCACTTGCTGGTCTGGTTCTGGCACCCGGTGACATCAACCCGATCATCGGTTTCATCGCGATCCTGTGCATCGCCGTCGGTGCTGGCGCCTCTGGCGCGCTCAACATGTGGTATGATGCCGATATCGACGGCATCATGGCACGCACGGCGACCCGTCCGGTGCCTGCTGGCCGCGTGACGCCCCAGGAAGCGCTCGCCTTTGGCCTCGTCCTCTCGGTCTTTTCCGTCGGCGTGCTCGGTCTTGCGGTCAACTGGTTCTCGGCCGCTCTCCTGGCCTTCACCATCTTCTTCTACGCCGTCGTCTACACGATGTGGCTGAAGCGCTCGACCCCGCAGAACATCGTCATCGGCGGTGCGGCTGGCGCTTTCCCGCCCATGGTTGGCTGGGCCTGCGTCACCGGCGGCGTTTCGCTCGACAGTTTCATCCTGTTCATGATCATCTTCCTCTGGACGCCAGCACACTTCTGGGCGCTTGCGCTGTTCAAGATGAAGGAATACGGCGCCGTCGGCGTGCCGATGATGCCGAACGTCGCCGGCATCCCCTCGACCAAGCGCCAGATCACGCTTTATGCCGTGCTGACTGCGCTCACCGGCGTGTTGCCCACCTTCACCGGCCTGTCCTCGATCGGCTATGGCATTGTCGCAGCGCTGCTCGGCGCAGTCTTCATCCACTGTTCCATCGCCGTCTGGCGAATGGCCGACGGCGATGAGAAGATGGTGCCGGCCAAAAAGCTCTTCGCTTATTCGATCTTTTATCTCTTCGCGATATTCTCGGCCCTGATGATCGACTTCTATGTCGCGCCGCTGGCTTCGATGCTCGGAGGACTGGTCTGATGGAAACTGTCGAACTCAACGAAAAGCAGAAGAAGTCCCGCCGTGGCCGCAACATCGCCCTTGGCGTGGTTTTGGCATCGCTGGTGATCATCTTCTACATCATCACCATCATCAAGATTGGAAACGTGGGTTAACGAGGCGCAGACCGTGACTGTATCGCACGACAACACAAAGGTTTCGAACCGCCGCAACGCCGGCGTAGCGGCAGCTTGCGTCGTCTTTGTCGGCTCCATGGTCGGCATGGCTTATGCTGCGGTACCGCTCTATCAGTTGTTCTGCCAGGTCACGGGCTTCGGCGGCACCACCCAGCGGGTGGACCAGATGTCGGACGTGGTGCTGGACCGTAACATCACCGTGACTTTCGACGCCAATTCGGCGCCTGGCCTGAATTGGGACTTCAAGTCGGTTGATAAGAAGGTCACGCCGAAGATCGGTGAGACGGTGCAGGTCACCTACACTGCCACGAACAACTCGCCGCATCCGGTGACCGGCGAGGCCATCTTCAACGTCACGCCTCTCGAGGCCGGTGCCTATTTCAACAAGGTCCAGTGCTTCTGCTTCACCGAGACCACGTTGCAGCCGGGCGAGACGCTCGAAATGCCCGTTGTATTCTTTGTTGATCCCTCCATCGTCGAAACGGAGGAGACAAAGGGCATCGGCACGATTACCCTGTCCTACACCTTCTATCCGCGCGCAGATCAGGCGCCGGTGGCCGCTCTTGCGGTCGAGGAAGGCAAGGAACAGCCGAAACTGTGAGAGGGCTCCGGTTCGCCGGAACTCGTAATGAAATTGACATTCGGGGATTGCTGAAATGGCCGAAGCGCACCAGAAGAACCACGACTACCACATCATCGATCCGAGCCCATGGCCGCTCCTGGCCTCGATCGGCGCCTTCGTCCTCACCTTCGGTGGCGTTGGCTACATGCGCTATCTGAACGGCGGTTCGCTGAACCTGTTCGGCATCGACTTTGCCAATCCGTGGTTGTTCTTCATCGGTCTCGCCATCGTGCTCTTCACGATGTTTGCCTGGTGGGCCGACACCATCAAGGAAGCCCACGAAGGCCATCACACCCGCGTCGTGTCGCTGCATCTGCGCTACGGCATGATCATGTTCATCGCGTCCGAAGTGATGTTCTTCGTCGCCTGGTTCTGGGCCTTCTTCGATGCCAGCCTGTTTGCCGGCGAAGCCATCCAGACGAGCCGTGTCGAATTCACCGGCGGTCAGTGGCCCCCGGTTGGTATCGAGGTCGTCGATCCCTGGCACCTGCCGCTCTACAACACGGTCATCCTGCTGCTGTCCGGCACCTGCGTCACCTGGGCCCACCATGCCCTGCTGCACAACGACCGCAAGGGCCTCGTCTACGGCCTGCTGCTGACAGTCCTGCTCGGCATCCTGTTCTCCTTCGTCCAGGCCTATGAATACGCAGTCTCGCCCTTCGACTTCAAGAATTCGATCTACGGCGCGACCTTCTTCATGGCGACCGGTTTCCACGGCTTCCACGTTCTGATCGGCACGATCTTCCTGATCGTCTGCCTGTTCCGCGCGCTTGCCGGCCACTTCACTGCGCAGCAGCACTTCGGATTCGAAGCGGCCGCCTGGTACTGGCACTTCGTTGACGTCGTCTGGCTGTTCCTCTTCTTCGCCATCTACATCTGGGGCGATTGGGGTGCACCGATCGCCGTCCACTGATCTCAGTGACGAAACAATCCGAAGGGCGGCGAAAGCCGCCCTTCCTGCATTTGCAGATGCGACGATCCGGCACTGGGAGGGAACGCTCTAGTGCTCTATGGGTTGGCGGTGCACATCAAAGGCAGCACCGAGGAGAGGACCATGACCGAAGACAACGCGAAATTTTCGCCGGTTGATCCGGTCAAGGCGGCGCTATCGGCATCCTGCCCGCGTTGCGGCACGGGCAAACTCTTCGACGGACTGCTCAAGCCCAAGACGCGCTGCAATGCCTGTGGCTTTGATCTCTCTTGGATCGATGCTGGCGATGGTCCGGCGATCTTCGTCATCCTGCTCGCAGATCTGCTCGTGGTTGGCTTCGCCGTCTGGGTGGAGCTGACCTATCAACCCTCCGTCTGGTTGCATATTCTTGTCTTCGCTCCGCTTGGCGTGGCGCTGACGCTGTGGCTGATGCGCTTCCTGAAAGCTCTGCTGATCGCGCTGCAATACAAGCACAACGCATCGCAAGGGGTGATCGACCGTGGCTGATCTTCAGGTAGAGCGTGGCGGCGATCGCGGCCGCCGGACCTGGCGTTTCTGGTTGGCGTTGATCCTGGTGCCATTGGCGCTCGCCATTCTCCTCTCGCTCGGCACCTGGCAGGTCAACCGTCTGCACTGGAAGGAGGCGCTGTTGGCGGACATCCAGTCCCGCAGCACCGCGCCTGCAATCGACATTGCCGAGGTCGAGCAGCAACTGGCCGCCGGAGAGCCGATCGACTACCGTCACGCGACCGCCACCGGACGCTATCTGAACGACCGCGAGCGGCATTTCCTCGCGACCTTCCAGGGCCAGTCTGGTTTCTACGTCTACACGCCGTTGGAGCTTGCCGACGGGCGCTATCTCTTCGTCAACCGGGGCTTTGTGCCCTATGATCGCAAGGACGCCTCCACCCGCCCCGAAGGGCAGATCGAGGGAGTGCAGACGGTCATCGGCCTTGCGCGCGCTGAACTGACGGAGAAACCTTCGTCTCTGGTGCCTGACAATGATGAGACGACCAATATCTTCTACTGGAAGGATCTGTCTCGCATGGCGGCCTCAACGGGGCTGCCGGCGGACAGAGTGCTGCCGTTCTTCCTCGACGCTGACGCGACACCCGTCGCCGGAGGCCTTCCCAAAGGGGGCGTCACCCAAATCGACCTGCCCAACAATCACATGCAATATGTGATCACCTGGTATGGTCTCGCGGTTGCCCTGGTGGCTGTGACGGTGGCAGGACTTTTCAAGCGCAGATCCCGATAGTCCGCGATGATCTTTTCGGTTAAACACGCGGTACGTGCGGTCTGAATCGGCCGCTGCCACAGGGGGATTGCATGTCTTACGTCGCTGCAACGCTGGTTGCGCTGGTCGCGCTGGAACATATCTACATACTCGTCCTGGAGATGTTTCTCTGGACGACACCAACCGGTCGCCGCGCCTTTGGCATGAAGCCCGAGCAGGCCGAAGCGACCAAGGTCATGGCCGCCAACCAGGGTCTCTACAACGGTTTCCTCGCCGCCGGCTTGATCTGGGGGCTGCTGCATCCCGATGTCGCCTTCGGCACTCAAATTCAGTTGTTTTTCCTTGGCTGTGTGCTGGTTGCCGGCCTATATGGGGGTGCAACGGCCTCGCGGAAGATCTTCGTCATTCAGGCTCTGCCCGCGGCGCTTGCCATTCTCGCTGTCCTGATTGCCGGTTGACCCGATGAACATGCACATGAACCGCCCCCCTCTGACGATCCGGCTCTGCGGCCCTCGCGGCTTCTGCGCCGGGGTTGATCGCGCGATCCAGATCGTCGTGCTGGCTCTCAAGCGCTACGGAGCGCCGGTTTATGTGCGTCACGAGATCGTCCACAACAGGTATGTCGTGGAAGGGCTGGAAGCCAAAGGCGCAATCTTCGTCGAGGAATTGGACGAGATCCCGGCCGAGCATCGCCAGCAACCGGTGGTCTTCTCCGCCCATGGCGTGCCGAAATCGGTTCCGGAAGATGCCGCAAGCCGCAACCTCTTCTATCTCGACGCCACCTGTCCGCTGGTCTCCAAGGTCCACAAGCAGGCCATGCGCCATGAGCGCCTCGGTCGCCATGTGATCTTGATCGGCCATGAAGGCCATCCGGAAGTCATCGGCACCATGGGCCAGTTGCCGCCCGGAAGCGTCTCGCTGATCGAAACTGTCGAGGATGCCGACGCCTACCAGCCCGCCGATCCCGACAATCTCGGCTACGTCACCCAGACGACGCTCTCCGTCGATGACACCGCAGGCGTGATTGCCCGTCTCATGGAGCGCTTCCCGAACCTCACGCCCCCATCGGCCGACAGCATCTGCTACGCGACGACCAATCGCCAGGAAGCCGTAAAGCAGGCCGCCCCCGGCTGCGATCTCTTCATCGTCGTCGGCGCCCCCAATTCCTCCAACTCCAAGCGCCTTGTCGAAGTCGCCCTGCGGGCAGGGGCGACCCGCTCCCTGCTCGTCCAGCGCGCCTCCGAAATCGACTGGGCCGAGATCGGCGAGATCCGGACTCTCGGCATTTCCGCCGGTGCGTCTGCGCCGGAAGTCATCGTCGACGAAATCATCGACGCCTTCCGCCAGCGCTTCGACGCCAAGGTGGAGCTGGCGATCACGACGGAAGAAAACGAGCACTTCCTCGTCAATCGCGAGCTGCGCGATGTGGAGCTGACGCGCGAGGACATGGCCTGGGTGAATGGGTAGTTTTTGAGATAGATATTTCAAGGAGCGTGTTTTTGAAGAGAGTGGTTCTGATAAGTCTTTGCTTTTTGCCTTTGTTAAGTGGTTGTAGCCCTGCCTCCAGGACACCAGAGCCTGAGGTCGATGTTGCCATCAAAGATGCATTTTTTGATTTCACACTGGACGTCACAAAGGCGCGCGCGATTCAGCGCAAATGCCCTGATCTCTCTCTGAGTTTTAATGGGATGATGGCTGAACTCAGAGCTCGCCCAAATTTGGCGCGTTCTCATGGCCTTGTTAAAGAATCCGATATCGACATTAACAAATTGGTTGCAGAGGTAGATCGATTTGAGAAAAGCAGCGGCTTGGATGGAGCAACCAGAGAACAGTATTGTGCTTTTGGGAGCCAACAAATGGACGCGAAAACGGTTATCGGTCGAATGCTGGAGAAGAAAAAGAGCTGAGGCTCAATTACAGCTGTGAGTCCCTTATTGTCCCCTCAGATGATGGCAGATGCTGCGGAGAATGTATTCTTCGGGACGTTCACTCCTACGTACATGCCTTACGCTCCCTGGTTTCCTGGCCCTGGTCGCAAAACTGCAGATGAATGACTTTCACGACCATTTCGGAAAGGGAAGGGCAACACCACGTCTCTGAATCAGAGCTTGCTGGTATGCCGCCAGTTCTCCGTCAATCACGAGCGGCGCATATGTAGCTCACTCGCCAGTATATGGCCTGTGTGAATTGCTGACGAACTCCATCTGCGTGCCATGAGGCAGCGGATGAAACTGGAATTGCTGAATCCACACTCGGTGTGTATAATCGAGCAATGAGAAGCGCTGATGTCATTGCAGCATTGAAGGCAGATGGCTGGTTTGTGGTTTCCACAAAGGGCAGCCATGTGCAGTTCAGGCATGCTGTGAAGGCGGGGCGGGTGACAGTCCCCCACCCGAAGCGGGATCTCCCGATCGGCACACTCAAGAATATCGAAAAACAGGCGGCTTTGAAGCTAAGGTGAACCCATGCGCAGCTATATCGGTTTGATCCACAAGGATCCGGACAGTGACTATGGTGTATCCTTTCCGGATTTTCCTGGCGTCGTGACGGCTGGCACCGATCTGGACGATGCCCGTCGTATGGCGGAAGAGGCGCTCGCTTTCCATGTCGAGGGCATGGTGGAAGACGGTGAAGCCATCCCGGAGCCTTCCTCACTTGACCAGGTCATGGCCGACGCCGCCAATCTGGACGCAGTTGCGGTGCTTATTCCGCTGAAAAGCCAGGCGCGAAAATCAGTCAGGCTTAACATCACGCTGCCGGAAGAAGTCTTGCGCGAAATTGATGCCTATGCCGAGGCGCATGGCCTTACACGCTCGGGTTTCCTCGCTCAGGCCGCAAAACGGCAGATGAGCGAAGATGACAATCCTGGCAATGTGAAAGGCTATGCGCTTTCTGCGTAGATCGGCCTGCCTATGACGCCCCATTTCCTGTGCCCCATGTCGTTCCAGGGCTGGCACTGTCCGTTACACCGTTATAGGACTCGTGGCCTTATCGAAGCGGCACGGAACTTACGCTGTGGCAGTCTATACCGACATCAACGAAATCGACCTCAAGGCCTTTCTCGCGCAATATGACGCCGGAGAACTGCTGTCCTACAAGGGAATTGCCGAAGGCGTGGAAAACTCCAACTTCCTTCTGCACACCTCGAAGTTCCCGCTGATCCTGACGCTCTATGAGAAGCGGGTCGAAAAGTCGGATCTGCCATTCTTCCTCGGTCTGATGCATCACCTCTCCGAGCGCGGCCTCAATTGCCCGCTGCCTTTGCCGCGCAAGGATGGCGATTTGCTGGGCGAACTCTCGGGCCGCCCGGCAGCCCTCATCTCCTTCCTTGAAGGCATGTGGCTGAGAAAGCCCGAGGCACAGCACTGCCGCGAAGTCGGAGCCGCACTCGCCAGGATGCACATCGCCGGCGAAGGCTTCGAGCTCACCCGACCGAATGCGCTGTCGCTTGAGGGATGGCAGATGCTCTGGGCAAAGTCCGAAGCGCGCGCCGACGAGGTGGAGGAGGGGCTGGAAGCCGAGATCGGCGCCGAGCTCGATTTTCTTGCCACCCACTGGCCGAAGAACTTGCCGGCGGGCGTCATCCATGCCGACCTCTTCCCGGACAATGTCTTCTTCCTCGGCGATAGCCTGTCGGGCCTGATCGACTTCTATTTCGCCTGCAATGATCTCCTGGTTTATGACCTGTCGATCTGCCTGAATTCCTGGTGCTTCGAAAAGGACGGCGCCTACAACATCACCAAGGGCAAGGCGATGATTGAAGGCTACCAGTCGGTGCGCCCGCTCTCGGCCGCAGAGATCGAGGCCCTGCCGATCCTATGCCGAGGCTCGGCGCTCCGCTTCTTCCTGACCCGCCTCTATGACTGGCTGACCACGCCGGCCGGCGCCTTGGTGGTCAAGAAGGACCCGCTCGAATATCTGAAAAAGCTGCGCTTCCACCGCGCCGTCACCAATGCCTCCGAATATGGATTGATCGCATGAAGCATGTCGACATCTTCACCGATGGCGCCTGTTCGGGAAATCCCGGCCCCGGCGGCTGGGGCGCGATTCTGCGTTACGGCGAGGTCGAGAAGGAACTCTTCGGCGGCGAGGCGGATACGACCAACAACCGGATGGAGCTGCTCGCCACCATCACGGCGCTCAACGCGCTGAAAGACGCCTGCGAAGTCGATCTCTACACCGACAGCAAATACGTGATGGACGGCATCTCCAAGTGGATCTTCGGCTGGAAGAAGAACGGCTGGAAGACCGCCGACAAGAAGCCGGTGAAGAATGGCGAACTCTGGCAGGCGCTGGATCTCGCCAACCAGCGCCACAAGGTCAAGTGGCACTGGGTCAAGGGCCATGCCGGTCATCCGGAAAACGAACGCGCTGACGAATTGGCGCGAAAGGGCATGGAGCCGTTCAAGAAGACGGGTGGTTTTCCGAAATCGCTGATGGTGAAGTGACTATCGGAGGCCTTACTGATCCCTGTATTTGCAGGGGTGCAATCGTCCTGCCCGCGCGTTACCGTAACCTATCGCGACGGGCGAAGTTGGCATTGCCTGTCGCAAAACAGATGGATGTCGGTGCGGTGGGGCGGGATGGCGATCAGGTCAATTCGGTATGTCAACAACGCCGCTAAGAAAGCGGTTCAGAAACTGCCGCAAGCCATCGCCATCGACTTTCTCAACGATCTGAACTTTGTCGCCGTAGGGAAAGATCCGCGTTCACCGTTCAAGCATTTGCCTGAACTTGGTGCCGGAGTGATCGAGTTGATCGAAAACGGCTCACCCGCCTACAGACTTGTCTACTGTGCAAAATTTGCCGACACCGTGTTTGTCCTTCACGCCTTCACCAAAACCACGAACGGCGTGGACAGGAAGGCTATGACGACGGTGAGGGAGCGCTACAAGGAGATGATGGCGATCCTTCGTGAAGAACAAAAGTCTGATCGGAGGACATCCTGATCCACGATCAACGGGCGTCAGGCTGCCGCCGTCTCGACCACGCAGACGACGTTGCGATCGCGATCCACGGAAGGACGCAAGCGATAGCCGAGTTTCGCCAGGTAGCCGATCAGCCGGTCTGAGGAGAAGAGGCTGATCTTGCCGCGCAACAGCTCGCTCACACGCGGTTGAGGTATATCCAGCGCTGCGGCCGTTTCACCCTGGTTCCATCCCTTGTGCTCGATAACATCAATCAAGGTCATCAGAAGGTCTGAACGGAACTGGAGATCGGCGGCAAGCGCTTGGTCTTCCGTGATCGATTCGAAGATGTTGCGGTAGGCGAGGGTCTCCGACATATGCCTCACTCAGTTTTATACAGATTTCAGTATAATCTGGGCGCCTTAACCCGAAATGTCAACATGATCCACGCAGCGGGATCTCCCGGCGATCCGGAAAGGCTCCCGGTGGCCGACACGGAGGCAATTCTTCCACCCCTTGCCCTTTCCTCCACGGCCCCTATGCTCCCTTCAAAACAGAACAGACGGGAGTCATCCATGATCCAGCATTGCGTGTTCCTGCGCTTCAAGGCCGCCGTTCAGGAAGCCGAGAAGCAGGCGATCTATGCGGCGATTGCCGATCTGAAGGATGTGGTGCCGGGCATGCTGGAGGTGAAGGCGGGCGCCAATGTCTCACCGGAGGGACTGACGGGCGGCTACAATGACGGTTTCATCGTCACCTTCGAGGACGAGATGGTCCGCGACTACTATCTGAAACATCCCAAGCATGTCGAAGTCGGAGAGCGGATCGTGAGTGCCACCGATGGCGGCCTGGCCGGCATTCTTGTGTTCGATCTCGCCCATTGAGCATTGGCGGAAACAAAAAGAGGCCCGGTGTCCCGAGCCTCTGCAATCCATGACATCTGAAGGTGATCAGGCGCCGAGCTGCTCGATCATCGTTGCAGCCGACGATACGGTGGCCTGGCCCGGGTTTTCCTCGATGTTGAGGCTCTTCACCACGCCATTCTCCACCAGCATCGAATAGCGCTTGGAGCGCACGCCAAGACCGCCGCCCGACAGGTCGATGTCGAGGCCGATGGCCTTGGTGAAGCCGGCGTCCCAGTCGGCGAGGAAATGGATCTTGCCCTGGCCGCCCGAATGCTGTGCCCAGGCACCCATGACATGCCAGTCATTGACGGAGACGACGGCGATGTCGTCGACGCCGCGCGCCATCAGCGCGTCACGGTTTTCAAGATAGCCCGGCAGGTGGTTCAGCGTGCAGGTGGGCGTGAAAGCGCCGGGAACGGCGAAGACGACAACCTTCTTGCCGGCAAACAGCTGTTCCGTGGTGATCTCCACCGGACCGTCAGCGGTCTTTTCCTTGAAGGTGGCCTGGGGCAGCTTTTCGCCAATGGCAATGGTCATCAAATCGTCCTCGCTGTGTTGCACCACCCAGAACCCCTCCGGATGGCAATCGAGGCGAATATAGGAACGGGTCAATCAAAGGCAAGCTTGGTTTCCATCGCCCGGTTACCGCTCACCACAAGAAGTCCCCACTCTTTGCCGGCGATGTCGTATTTCTTCGGCAGTTTGCCTATCGGCAGCGTCAGAAGCGTCTCGCCGCCATCAAGTTGCGTGGCAAGCGCGCGCACAAACACATGCCCGCTCGGACCACTGACAAAGGCCTTCGGCTGGTCGGTGGCCGCGGGCATTTTCAGACGGACCACCAGTTCCTTCCTGTTTGCGCTCAGTTCATGGGTGACGACATGAAAATCCGCCGACGGCCCGGGCGGCACCTGGGCGCGTGCTGCGCGAACCAGGGCTGCCTCGACCGGATTGGCGACGGCTGCCGTGTCCGGGGGCACGCTGAGATCAGCCTGAAACGGGATGCAGATATTCTGGCAGACGCCGACAAAGGCGCTGAGCGTGACGCCGGTCCCATCCGGCGCATTCTTGAGTGTCAGCGGCAGCGTGACCGGATGATCATAACCCACATCGGTCAGCTCACCGCTCTCCAGCACCTTCGGCACGGGAAAATCCACGCTCTCTACTGTGTATGGAGCGCCTGGAGCCGGCGTCAGCGTCGGAGGAATGCCGACATCGCCGGGCTCTTTCCAATAGGTGATCCAACCGGGTTTCGGCTCGATCACCAGCGCCCCCTGGCGCAGGCCGTCGGCACCTTGCGGCAGAAGGATCAGCCGCATGCGTCCGCCTTCGTTCACCGCCCAGTCGCTGCTCGCGGCGACAGCCGGCGCGCCGGGCATCATCGTGATCAGACAAATCGCCGCCGAAAGCACCGCCAGCCGACCGCTGCGGATGACCCGCGAAAGGCTCGAACAAGACATCTCTGTTTTCTTACTGAAGGTCATGCATCCGGCTCTAAAAGATCACTCTCACATTAGCCAGTCACGCTTGCTTCATGGTCATCATTTTGGGTTGATCACAATCGGCTTCTGCCCCATCTTGAATACGAGACTACATCTGAACCACGCATGAAGCCGATTGCCCTTGAGGCAAACCAAGGAGGCGGGCATGGCATTGTCGTCCAAAACCAGTCTGAGAGAGCGCGGCTTCCTGGATGGCCAGCTGCTGATCGCCATGCCCGGCATGGCAGACGGCAACTTCGCCCGCTCCGTGGTCTATATCTGCGCCCATTCCGATGCGGGTGCCATGGGCTTCATCATCAATCGTGCCCAATCGGTGACCTTCGCCGATCTGCTCCTGCATCTGGAGCTGATCGACCGCAACGATGCGATCATGCTGCCCGACCACGCCCGCCATTTCCCCATCCAGTGCGGCGGGCCGGTGGAGCAGAACCGAGGCTTCGTGCTGCATTCCGACGACTATCTCTCGGATAGCTCCATTCCCGTCAGCGACGATATCTCGCTGACCGCCACCCTCGACATCGTCCGCGCCATCTCGGACGGCCGTGGTCCCCGCCACGCCACCATGCTGCTCGGCTATGCCGGCTGGGGCCCGGGCCAGCTGGAAGAGGAGATCGCCCAGAACGGCTGGCTGCATTGCGCGGCCACCGAAAGCCTGATCTTCGACCGCAGCCTCGACAACAAGTATGACAGGGCATTGGCGCTGATGGGCATCAATCCCGCGATGCTGTCGATGGAGGCGGGGCACGCTTGAGGTAAGGGGGCCGCGGTCTGCGTCCTCCGGACTACGCCCGCTTCATCAGCGGAAACCGCTCCTTGAGCAACCTCAAGACTGACTCCGCTCCCAGCGGCGGGCCGAAGAGATAGCTCTGGCCGAAATCGCAGCCCATCATCGCGAGGTCGGCGGCGTCCTGGTCGGTCTGGATGCCTTCGGCGACCACCTGCATGTCAAGCCCGCGCGCCATCGAGACGACGGAGCGCAGAAGCACGGACTTCTTGTCCGACTGGTCGCAGACCAGCGCCTTGTCGAGCTTGATCGTGTCGAAGGGGAAGCGGGTGAGATAGGCAAGCGAGGAATAGCCGGTGCCGAAATCGTCGAGCGCCAGGCTGATGCCCGTATCCTTCAGCTTTTCCAGCATCAGGCGCGCCTGTTCCGGGTTCTCCATCACGACGCTTTCGGTTAGCTCCAGCTTGATCCGCTTCGGATCGCACTGGGTCTTCACCAGCATGGCGCGGATGTCGTTGTAGATCTCACTGGAGATCAGCTGGGCCGAGGAGAGATTGACCGAGACGAAGACCGGCAGTTCGCCCGTCTGGCGCTCCCAGTCCATCAAGTCGCCGGAGGCACGCTCGAGCGCGAACATGCCGAGCGGCTCGATCAGGTCGGACATTTCCGCGATCGGGATGAACTCCGTCGGCGAGATATTGCCGCGCTTGGGATGATCCCAGCGCATCAGCGCCTCGAAGCCGGCGATCTCGCCATTGGCGAGCCTGACGATCGGCTGGTAGGCCATCGACAGCTCCTTGCGCTCGATGGCACGGCGCAGATCCGTTTCCAGCTGGAGGCGGTCGGTGCTGACGGTGCGGAAGGCCGGACGGAAGGGCTCGACGCGGTTGCCGCCGGTGCGCTTGGCGCGATACATGGCGAGCTCTGCATCGGCGAGCAGGCTGGCGGCACTTTCCTGCTGGTCGACCCAGGAGACAAGGCCGATCGAGGCCGTCAGGCTGATCTCGCGGTTGGCAAAGTTGAGCGGCACCATGATCGCCTTGGACACGGCATCGGCAAAGTCGGCGATCTTGGCCGGATCCTTTTCCGACACCAGGATCAGACCGAATTCGTCACCGGACAGACGCGCCAGCGTGTCCTGCGGCTTCAAAAGTCGGCGCAGACGTCGCGTGATGGCAATCAGGATATTGTCGCCGGCCGCAATGCCGAGCGCGTCGTTGACCTGCTTGTAGCGGTCGATGTCGATGGCGAGCACGGTTGGGCGCACGCTCTCGGAAGAGCCTGCCAGCGAAAGGATCGCCTGCAGCCGGTCAAGGAAGACCTCGCGGTTCGGCAGGCCCGTCAGATTGTCGTGCATGGCATCGACCAGCAGCCGGTCGATCGAGTTCTTCTGCTCGGTGACATCGATGATCGTGCCGACGCAGCGGATGACTTCGCCGTTCGAGCCGAGCACCGGCCGGGCGCGGATCTTCAGCCAGTGGAAATGGCCGTCTTCGGCGCGGATGCGGAATTCGTGGCTGAGGCGGCCCTTGCGGTGTTCGAGCAGCACGTCGAGCGTCGCGCGGAAGCGGTCGCGATCGTCGGGATGCAGGCGCGGCAGCCAGTTGCGCGCCGGCCCATGCATGGTGCCGGGCGAGAGACCAAGACGGAGCGAAACGTCGGGGCTGGTCACCACGCGGTCGCGCGCCACGTCCCAGTCCCAGACCGTATCGCCGGAGCCGGTCAGCGCCAGCGACTGGCGTTCCAGATCGGAGAACAGGCCCTGCTGATAGGCGCCGCCGGCAAAGGCGTGCTGCATGACGGTGAAGCCGATCAGCAGAACGATGAGAACGAGGCCCCCGCCGAGCGCCGGCTGGATGATGTCGTTGTCGAGCTGGCCCGTCACCGTCATCCAGCCGCCGAACAGCCAGACCAGGATCAGCGCCCAGGTCGGGACAAGCAGCACCGCGCGGTCATAGCGGTTGATGCCGAGATAGATGATCAGGCCGATGCCCACCACACCGGTAAGCGCGAAGGACACGCGCGCGATGCCGGCGGCAATCGAGGGGTCGAAGATCGCGACACCGAAGAGCCCGCTGAGGCCCAGCATCCAGGCAAGCGTCGCATAGCCCAGATGGACGTGCCAGCGATTGAGATTGAGATAGGTGAACAGGAAGATCACGAGCGACGAGGCAAGCGCCACCTCCGCGCCTGCGCGCCATATTCGAATGTCGGACGAGGTGAGCGTGATCAGCTTTTCCAGGAAGCCGAAGTCGACGCAGATATAGGCAAGCACCGCCCAGGCGAGTGCGGCCGCCGCCGGTAGCATGGAGGTGCCCTTGACGACGAAGAGGATCGTCAAAAACACCGCAAGCAGGCCGGCAATGCCGAGCACGATGCCGCGATAGAGCGTGAACGCGTTGACCGTGTCCTTGTAGGCGTCAGGTTCCCAGAGATAGATCTGTGGCAGTTCGGGCGTCGCCAGTTCCGCAACGAAGGTGATCACCGTGCCGGGGTTCAGCGTGATCCGGAAGACGTCGGCATCCGGGCTCGGCACGCGGTCAAGCGCAAAGCCTTCCGAGGGCGTGATCGCCATGATGCGCTGCGAGCCAAGATCCGGCCAGAACATCTTGGAGCCCGAGAGACGGAAATGCGGCGCGACGATGACGCGCTCCAGCTGTTCTTCGGAGACGTTGGCAAGCGCGAACACCGCCCAGTCGCCCTGATGCCCCTCGGTGGACGAGCGCACTTCGATGCGTCGGCGGATCCCGTCCGCGCCAGCAGCGGTGGATACCTGAAAGGCCTCGCCCTGGTTCGTATAGATTTCCGTCGTTGCCGTGAGATCCAGCGCATTGTCGTCACGCGCGATCTTCACCGGTTCCACGGCGAAGGCGGTCGAGGCTGCGAGGCACACATAAAGCATGGCAAACGCGGCAGACCAAACGGCAGCCAGGCGTGACAAGACGCGCAAGAGGGTGGCGGTCATGGTCATGAGCGCGTCTTGCCGTTCCGCCCTTTGGCGTCGCAGATCCGGGAATACAGCAGATGGTCGCGCCATTCCCCGTTGATTTTCAAATAATCGCGCAAAAGACCTTCCCGCTCAAATCCCGCCTTTTCGAGTAGCCCAAGGCTATTGACGTTGTCCGGAATACAGGCTGCTTCGATACGGTGCAACTCGAGTGGCCCGAAGATGTAGGGAATAGCCAGTTGAAGTGCGGCAAACATGTGTCCTTGGCCTGCATGCCGCTCGCCCATCCAGTATCCGATCATGCAGCTTTGCGCAGCACCTCGGCGGATCAGGCCGACGGTAAGCCCGCCCAACAGTACATTCTCGGCCCGATCGAACAGGAAGAAGGGGACAGCCATTCCGGAGTGAAATTCCTGTTCATTACGCAGGACCCTTTGCCGGAATGCCCGTTCGGTCAGTTCGTCGGCACGCCATGTCGGCTCCCAGGGCTGCAGGAAGGCGCGGCTCTCGCGCCTGAGCTGGTGCCATGGTTCGAAATCGCGAAACCGAGGCAGGCGCAGCAGATGCCGTTCGCTCGTCAGCTCCGGCATATCCGGCTGCCGGGACAGAAATCGAAAGACCGAACGCGTCATCGTCAATCCCCGAGCGATGTCCGGCGGTGGCCCGCCGGTCGAAGTCCTTGCCACCGGCCCTCAGCCGACGGCCTTGCGGATTCCGGCAGTCTGTGTGGTCAGCGCACCCCTGATATCGTCGAGCGGCACCAGATGATCCATCGGACCGATGGCCGATAGCGTCGGTGCCGTATCGAAGAACAGGCGGCCCGCGAGGTCCGTCAGCCGCTCGGTGGTGATCCCGGCAAGCCGGTCCATCATTTCCTGGTTCGGGATCGTGCGGCCATAGAGCATCATCTGCCGGGCAATCTGGCCGGCACGCGCCGCCGGGCTTTCCTGGCCCATCAAAAGCTGCGCCCGGATCTGTGCCCGTGAGCGCTCGATTTCCTGCTGGTCGATGTGTTCGGACACCTTGCGCAGCTCGTCGATGATCACCGGCACCAGCTCCGGCAGGTTCTCGCCGCCGGTCGCGGCATGGATGCCGAAGATGCCGGTATCGGAGAAGCCCCAGTGGAAGGCGTAGACCGAATAGCAGAGGCCGCGGATCTCGCGCACTTCCTGGAAGAGGCGCGACGACATGCCACCGCCGAGGATGTTGGCGAGGATCTGCGAGCAGTAGAAGTCGCGCATGTGATAGGCCTTGCCCTCGAAGCCGAGCAGCACCTGCGTATCCATCAGGTCGCGCTCTTCGCGGGCTTCGCCGCCGGTATAGCGCGCCACATCCATCACGGGCGTGGTCGAGGGTTTCGTCGGCAGCGAGGCAAAGCGCGCCTCGACCTGCTTGACGAAGGCGTCATGATCCACCTTGCCGGCGGCCACGACGAACATCCGGTCCGTCGTGTAGTTGCGCGAGAGATAGCCGCGGATCTGGTCGCTGGAGAAGGACTGCACCGTCTCCGGCGTGCCGAGAATGCTGCGCCCGATCGTCTGGCCCCGGAAAGCCTGCTCGGAAAAGCGGTCGAACACCACGTCGTCTGGCGTGTCGTCGGCAGCGCCGATCTCCTGCAGGATGACGTGTTTTTCGCGCTCCAGCTCCTCTTCGTCAAAGACGCTGTCGGTGAGGATGTCGGCGAGAATATCGACCGCGAGCGGGACATTGTCCTTCAGCACGCGGGCGTAATAGGAGGTGGTTTCCGTCGAAGTGGCGGCGTTCACTTCGCCGCCAACATTCTCGATTTCCTCGGCGATCTGCCGGGCCGTTCGCTGGTTCGTGCCCTTGAAGGCCATGTGCTCGAGCAGATGTGCAATGCCGTGCTCGGCTTCGGTCTCGTTACGCGAGCCGGATTTGATCCAGGTGCCGAGAGCTACGCTTTCCAGATGCGGCATGTTCTCGGTTACGACAGTCAAACCCGATGGAAGCCGGGTGCACTCAACATTCATGGTCCGTCTTTCCGCGCTTCCTACCTGACTGCCCGTGCATGACCACTGACAAAGCCTTCGATGGCTTTCAGGTCTGCGGGCAGGACTTCGAAGCGCTCCTCCCTGTCCATCAAATCAGCAAGCCACGCCGGAAGCGCGGGGTCAATACCGGAGGCTGATTTTACTGCCGCCGGGAACTTCGCGGGATGGGCCGTAGCGAGTACGACCATAGGGCTTTGAGGCTTTTCGAACTTGCTTGCGACATGCACGCCAACCGCCGTATGCGGGTCGAGCAGATAGCCGGTATCGGCGAGAACGGCCTTGATCGTCTTGGCCACTTCCTTCTGGGTGGCGCGTCCGGCACGGAAATCCTTGCGGATGAATTTCAGCGCCTCCGGCTTGATCTCGAAGGCGCCGGACTGCTTCAGGCCTTCCATCGACGAGCGGATGGCAGAGGCATCGCGTCCATAGGCTTCGTAAAGCAGGCGTTCGAAGTTCGAGGAGATCTGGATGTCCATCGACGGCGAGGTGGTGGCGGACACGCCCTTCATCTCGTAGCGGCCTGTCTTCATCGTCCGCGCCAGGATGTCGTTGTCATTGGTGGCAATCACCAGCTTGTCGATCGGCAGGCCCATCTTCTTGGCGACGTAACCGGCAAAGATGTCGCCGAAATTGCCGGTCGGAACCGTGAAGGAGACCTTGCGGTCGGGTGCGCCGAGCGCCACGGCGGAGGTGAAGTAATAGACCACCTGCGCCATGATGCGCGCCCAGTTGATCGAGTTGACGCCCGACAGCTTGACGCGATCGCGGAAGGCGCCGTCGTTGAACATCGCCTTCACCAGGTTCTGGCAGTCGTCGAAATTGCCCTCAACCGCGATGGCGTGCACATTCTCGTCCTTCGATGAGGTCATCTGGCGCTGCTGCACCGGCGAGACCTTGCCATGCGGGAAGAGGATGAAGATGTCGGTCCGCGAGCGCCCGGCAAAGGCGTCGATCGCCGCACCACCCGTATCGCCCGAGGTCGCGCCGACGATCGTCGCGCGCTCGCCGCGCTTTTCCAGCACATGGTCCATCAGCCGGGCGAGCAGCTGCATCGCCACGTCCTTGAAGGCGAGCGTCGTGCCGTGGAAGAGTTCGAGCACGAAGGAATTCGGCCCCGTCTGCACCAGCGGCGCGACGGCCGGATGCTTGAAGGTGGCATAAGCCTCGTCGATCATCGCCCGGAAGGTTTCGGGCTCGATCTCGCCATTGGTGAAGGGCAGCAGGACCTCGAAGGCAACCTCTTCATAGGATTTGCCGCGAAGTCCGCGGATTGCCTTCTTCGACATCTGCGGCCATTCGCGGGGCACATAGAGCCCGCCGTCACGGGCAAGACCCGCCAAAAGTGCGTCACAAAAACCGAGGCTCGGGGCCTCGCCGCGGGTCGAAATATAGTCCACGTCGCTCATCCCTAGAGTTCAAGAAGTCGGAGCCGAAGCCGCCGTCAAACCTATGGCGTTTCGGATAAAGAGGTTTGCCCGTTTGCGCCAGTGCGCGGGCCAGGATTTCGCATGCCCGGCAGTTGAGGACTGCCTGGCCGGCCCGGGGCAGTTCGCCGACGTTCGTAGGCACATCGAAAATTGAAGCAAATTGCCGGCTACCCAATCGATTTTTGTTGTGGCCGCTGGTATAGACCATCCGCGAGGGCGCTGAAAAGCCTCAAGTTTGACTGTTTTTCGGCCTTTGGCCGAGCATGCGGAAGGTGGAGTCTGGTGTCTGTAAACGTGTCGCGCGGTGTGATCGCTGTTTCGCTGATGATGGTTCTCTCAGGCTGCAATGCCGGCAGTCTCGGCAGCGGCCTCGGCCTTCCTCAGTCGCAGCCTGGCAACGCTGCGGCCGCCGCTGCGGCACAGCAGGCCGTTGTCCAGGGCTTCTGCCCGCAGATCGCTCTGCGGGATGGCACCGCCGTTTACCGCACCTATGTGCGCGGCAAGGACGGTGATGCCGAGCAGGTGGTCTTCCAGGCCTCGCTTGCCGATACGACGCGCTCCTGCTCACGCACCGACACCTCGCTGACGATCAATGCCCTGGTCAAGGGCCGCCTGGTTTCGGGCCCGCAGGGCAAGGCCGGCACGATCAACCTGCCGGTTCGTGTCACCGTCGTGGATGGTGGTCAGGAGCTGTTCAACGAAGTCGAGCAGTATTCCGTCACGCTCGCCGATGTGAACACACCGACGCAATTCATCTATAGCAAGGTGGCAACCGTTCCCGGCAACATCTCCAGCACGGCCCGCGTCTTCATCGGCTTCGAACAGCCGAAGAAGAAGTAAGTTCCGTCTTGCAGCGGCCGAATGGCGCCGTCTAACCCCGCCGCGTCAGCGCCACCAGATATCGGGTGGCGCAATCGCCGTCGTTGACGAAGACGCAGTCGGCAGGCGCGCCGAGCTGCAGGCAGTCGCCGGATGCGAGCTGGTGGCTGTGGTGTCCCTCGACGAACTGGAGTTCGCCTTCCAGGACCAGGATCTGCTGGTGCTGGAAGCTGAAAGCCGAAGCCGGGTAGGGGATACGCACGCCTGGGGGCAGAACCACCTCGATCAGTTCCAGCTGTCCGCCATTATCAGGTGACACCGTACGGCGCGTGTAGCCGGTCTCTGGATCGGTCCAGACCTGCTGCTCTGCACGCCGTGCCAGCCTCTCCCCCTCGCGCTCCGCAAGCGCCAGCAAGACCGAGAGCGGCAAGCCGAAGGCGCCCGACAAGCGGCCGAGCACGGTTGCCGTCGGGCTCGCCTCGCAACGTTCCACCTTGCTGATCATCGCCTTGGACACGCCGGAGCGGGCCGCCAACTCCGCGAGCGACCAGTTGCGCGTCTCGCGTTCAAGCCGGATGCGATCGGCAATCGCCCGTGCCTGGCGATCCTCATCCGTCATGCTGTCTGCGCGTGCCGTCTTCCTCATCTGAGTACTTGCCAAATCCGCTTCTTGCGTCTTCTATAGTGGACAACAGAATAAGATAGGTGACGGCGGCTCCACAAGACCCCTGCATCGATCCTGTCACGATATTGGGGAGAAGCGAAGTGGCACGCGAAATCCGTTTCAACGCCTTCGACATGAATTGCATCGGGCATATCCAGCAAGGCCTCTGGTCGCATCCGCGCGACCGGTCGATGGAGTATAAGAGCCTCGCCTACTGGACCGACTATGCCAAACGTCTGGAGGCCGGCCTCTTCGATGGCATCTTCCTGGCCGATGTCGTCGGCATCTATGATGTCCTCAGCGGCAGTCCGGCCCCCGCCCTGCGCGGCGCCGTGCAGGTGCCGGTCAACGATCCGATGATGCTGGTGCCGGCCATGGCCTCGGTCACGCAGCATCTCGGCTTCGGCGTCACCGCCAACCTGATGTACGAACAGCCCTTTCTGTTCGCCCGCCGCATGGCAACCCTCGACCACCTGACCGGCGGTCGCATGGGCTGGAACATCGTCACCGGTTATCTCGACAGCGCCGCCCGCGCCATCGGTCTCGACGGCCAGATGGCCCATGACGACCGCTATGATCTCGCCGATGAGTATATGGACGTCGTCTACAAGCTCTGGGAAGGCAGCTGGGAGGACGATGCCGTCGTCGCCGACAAGGCGGGCCAGGTCTATGCCGACCCGGACAAGGTGCATGCCGTCCACCATCATGGACGCCAGTACAGGCTCGATGCCTATCACCTCTGCGAACCCTCGCCGCAGCGCACGCCGGTGCTCTATCAGGCAGGCTCCTCGCCGCGCGGCCGCCAGTTTGCGGCAACCCATGCCGAATGCGTCTTCGTCAACGGCCAGAAGAAGGAGGGCGTGCGCGAGATCGTGACCGATATGCGTGCTCGGGCCGAAGGGCTTGGCCGAAGCGGCGATGACATCAAGGTTTTCCTTGGCGCCACCATCGTCACCGGCCGAACCGAAAAGGAAGCGCAGGAGAAATTCGAGGATTACCGCCGCTATGTCAGTTCCGAGGCAGCCCTGACCCATGCCGCCGCCTCCATGGGCATCGACTTCGACAAATTCGACATGGACGAACCGGTCGAGACCGGAAAAAGCCAGGCGATCACCTCCAACATCAAGGCCATGGATCGCGCGGCCGGTCCGCAGTGGACCAAACGCAAGCTGATCGAACAGATGGTGCTCGGCAGCCGCCAGCCGCCACTCGTCGCTTCGGCCGATCAAGTCGTCGACTGGCTGGTTGACTGGGTGGAAGATACCGGCGTCGATGGCTTCAACCTGTCGCGCACCGTCGTGCCGGAATGTTTCGACGACATCATCGAACTGGTTATTCCCCGTCTGCAGGAGCGCGGCCTCTATAAGACTTCTTATCAGGAGGGACCGCTCAGGGAGAAGCTTTTCGGCACGCCACGCCTCAAGGGGAACCATGTGGCAACCACGCATCGACAGCGGCAGACATGATGCAGGGCCAGACCTCAGGACCCTGAGGGTTGGGCATCTCGACCATGTCCAGCCAAAGCATGATCGCTTCGGCGCCGGACAATGCGGAAGAACCTAGTACATTTTGGGTGATCTCGTGATCACGGGAATGTTCTATGACGATTTGCCTCGCTCGCTGTCGCCGGTGGGGCAATGCTACTTTGCAACCTGAGAATCATAATGCGCGCATGGGTAGCAATTCGCTAGGGCGGGCCAAAATTGATGGGGGAGGCATCTGCCAGAGGAGCCTCCGGGGAGGCGTGATTGAGAGTTGCGGTCGTGAGAAACCCCATTGCGGGAGGCCGTGTGGGTCAAAAGCGATGGGAGCCTTTGCATGCGGCCTTCCGTCAGCGTTTTCCGGGTCTGGAAGTCCATGAAAGCCGCTCCGGCGGTGATGCCCGAAGGCTCGCCCGCGAGCTCGCAGCCGGTCCTTTTGACCTCTTGCTTGTGGCAGGCGGTGACGGAACCATCAGCGATGTCGTTGATGGCATCTTGACGTCAACACGCCCCGACATCCCGCTCGCCTTTCTACCGGTCGGCACCGGCTGTGATTTCGTTCGCAACTTCGCGCTTCCAAGCGATCCCGCAGCGCTGGCTGATCACATCGCCCTTGCGCCGTTTCGCAAGATCGATGCCGGCCTGCTGATCAGTCGCGATAGCGCCGGAAACGAACAGCGTCGCCACTTTGCCAACATCACCAGCGTCGGCATTTCCGGCGAGATCGTCGATGCAGTGAATGCGCCCGGCCGTCGGCGCATCCTCAACGGTCCGCTTCGGTTCATGGTACATTCGGCCCTCGCCATGTTGCGTTATCGGCCCTATGACTTCGACATCCTGGTTGACGGCGTGCAGGTGCATCAAGGGCGCCTTGCTGTCGTGGCCATCGCCAATGGTGCCTGGTTCGGCGGTGGCATGCACATCACGCCCGAGGCCAATGTCGCCGATGGTCTCCTCGATGTCGCGGTGATGCGGGAGGAAAAGGTCATCGGTCTTTTGAATTTACTGGGACGCCTGCATTCCGCCGGCCATGTCGGTCACCCGTTATTGAGCTTCCACAGGGGGCATCGCGTCGAAGTGCGCCCGCGCGATCCGGCGCGTTTTCCGATCGAGGTCGATGGCGAGAATGCCATTCGTGGCAGCTTTATCGCCGAAATTCTGCCCGAAGTCCTCACCGTCAAGACCTGACGGCGGGCAGCCTCAGAACGCGCCTTCCCATTCGGCCATGGCGGCAATCACGCCGGGAAGGTCCTGCATCCGGGCAATCACCGTTTCGGCGCCGGCATCCGTCAGCCGATCGGCATGCGAGGGATAGGTATGCGATGCCCCGGTGAAGCCGACCACACGCATGCCGGCTTCGCGCGCCGCATGCACGCCATGCACGGAATCCTCGATGACGATGCACTTCGACGGGCTGACATTGAACTGCTTGGCACCATGCAGGAAGATGTCGGGCTTCGGCTTGACGCGGTCGGCGCCGAGATCCTTGGCCGAATAGATATGCGGCGCGAAGAACTCCTTGAGCCCGACCTTGGAGAGCATCATGTCGAGACGGTGCGAGGAGGAGTTGGAGCAGATGCAGCGCGGGCCCGATATCCGCGACAGCGCATATTGCACGCCCTCGATCGCCTTCACCTCGCGCGCCAGGCGCTGGTCGAGCAGCTGTTCCGACTTGTCGATCAGGCTTGCCGACAGCGGAATGTCGATCTCCTTCTCGATCGACAGAAGAATGTTCTTCCAGGTCATGCCGGCGAAACGCTCGCCCATTTCCTCGACCGAGATCGGATAGCCCGCTTCCGTCAGAAGCTTCGACTCGACCTTGGCCGCGATGATCTCGGAATCGACGAGCACGCCGTCGCAATCGAAAAGGGTGAGGTCGAAGCCGCTCATGGAAACATCCGTCATGTGGTCCAGGGAAGGTCGCTCCCTACACGATCGCAACGACAAGGACAATCACGCGCGGCGCAGGGCTGGTGTGCCGATCGACGCAGGTCCCAAACCGCGGCCTAACCTTTGGCCATCGCCAGCAGCACCGCCTCGAAGGCCAGCGGATAGCGCTTCAGCCCACCAGCCTTTTCCATCATGTCTGCCAGCCAGACGCCATCGGCCGCCAGCCTGACCGCAATCAACGACGGGTCGCCGTCCGTTTCGGCATGCCGTGCCATGCGGCCGTCGAGCCAGGCAGACCAGAGCGCGCGCAGCGCCGGCTCCGAGACGATCGCGACCGACAGCGCCGCCCAGAGGCTGCGCTCGCCAAGCAGACGATCGGAAAAGCAGGCGCGCACATAGGCCCGCGTGAAGCGCCCGCGCGCCACGGGATCACCGGCCATGGTCTTCTCGATCTCCCGGTCCATCTGCTCCAGCAGATCGGAAAACACGGCGGCAAGCAGCGCCTGCTTGCTGTCGAAATGATGCAGCAGCCCGCCCTTGGTCACGCCGGCGCGTTCGGCCACAGCCTGAATGGTGATCGCCTGCGCGCCCTGTTCGGCGGCAATCTGGGCGGCGCAATCCAGCAGCGCCCGGCGCACCTGCTCCGGCTGCTTCTTGCGGTGATGGGCCGACAGCTGAGCCTCGGCGGGGGAGGGCGAGACCATCAATGGGCCGCCGTGTTCGACAGCGTGTTCATCACGATCACGCCCGACACGATCAGGCCGATGCCGGCAAGGGCTGCATAATCGAGGCTCTGCTTGAAGACGAAGACGCTGATCAGCGCCGTCAGCACAATGCCGAGCCCGCCCCACATGGCATAGGCAACGCCGAGCGGCATGCCCTTGAGCGCATGGGTAAGCAGGTAGAAGGAGGCGGCATAAAGCATCACCATGCCGGCCGTCGGCAGGAGCTTGGTGAACTGCGCCGACTTCTGCAGAAGCGTGGTGGCGATGACTTCGAGCACGATGGCGCCGGCAAGCGCGCCATAGGCAGTGATGGCGGGGGACATGGAAGAAACTCCAAAAATAGGACTTGTTTTAAACATACCGTACGGTCGGTTTCTTTTCAAGGCCTTCCGAGCCGAATTCCGTGACCTCAGTCGGGCAGCGGAAACCAGTTCAAAAACTGCCGTTCGCCCTCGGGTGAGAACCGGATGATCCGGCTCTCCTCCACCCGCCGGGCAAGGCCGCGATCGAGAAAATGTTTCAGCAGCGCGGCCCCCAGCGTGCCCGCCAGATGCGTCCGCCGTTCGCTCCAGTCAAGGCAGGCGCGGCACAGCTGCCGGCGCTTTGCCCTGAGGCTGCCGATATCGAGACCCCGGGCATCGAGCAGCGCCTCGCCCTCTGTCGTGAGCGTCAGCGCCTCGTCCTCCGCTCGGATGGCGCCCTGCGCAATCAGGCTGTCCAGCATCCGCACACCATAATCGCCGGCCAGATGGTCATAGCAGATCCGCGCCTTGCGCAGCTCCGGCTCCTTCGGCCCGGTGCGGTGGCGCATGTGCCCGCGCGTCGCCGAAAAGCTCATCAGGCTTTCGATCATCGCGCCGACTTGACCATCGGCCAGCGCGAAATAGCGATGCCGCCCCTGCTTGCGCTGGGCGAGGAGCCCGCCGTCTTCCAGCTTCGCGAGATGTGAGCTCGCCGTCTGCAGCGTCACGCCGGCCGCCCCCGCCAACTCCGTTGCCGTCAGCGCCTTGCCGCCGATGAGCGCCAGCAGCATGTTCGAACGCGCGGGATCGCCGATCAGCGAGGCGATGCGCGCGATATCAGGGCCTTCCGCCATGTGTTCCTCTCCCGGTTCGCAAGGGCAGTCTGCATTGCCAGTGTAGCCAATGCTTCGATCCCGGTCGAACTGTTGATGATGAGGCGTCGTGCAAAACTTCGATCCCGATCGAAGCATCCCACCCTTCGTTCATGGCAAACCGGCCTCGCAACAAACGAGGAGTTCCCCCATGATCACCTGCATCATCCGCTATCGCATCGACCCCTTCGGTCACGACGATTTCGCCACTTACGCTCGCAACTGGGGCAAGGCGATCCCGCGCTGCGGCGCCGATCTCGTCGGCTATTTCGCCCCGCACGAGGGCTCGGCAACCACGGCCTACGGCATCTACCACATCGAAAATCTGGCAGCCTACGAGGCCTATCGCGCAAGGCTCGCCGCCGATCCGCTGGGCAAGGCCAACTACGACTTCGCCAGAAACGCCCGCTTCATCCTGGAGGAAGACCGCCTCTTCCTCAAAAACGTCTCCAATCCACCACTGTCGAAAGTCCAGCCATGATCGCCGTCATTTTCGAGGTGGTGCCATTTGTCGGAGAACGCCACCGCTATCTCGATCTCGCCGGAGACCTTCGCGCCCATCTGCAGGCCACCGACGGTTTCCTCTCCGTCGAGCGCTTCGAGAGCCTGACGACCCGTGGCAAGCTGCTGTCGCTCTCCTTCTGGCGCGACGAAGAGGCGGTTCGCCGCTGGCGCGAAACGGAAGAACACCGCGCTGCCCAGATGGCTGGCCGAGGCGGCGTCTTCGCCGATTACCGTCTGCGTGTAGCCCATGTCCTGCGCGACTACGGTCTTCATGCGCGCGACGAGGCGCCGGAGGACAGCCGGGCGAGGCATGGGTGAGGGGAGGGTTGGGGAGAGCACCGTAGTCCCTCTCCCTCGACAAGCCATGCCCCGCTGACTATGCATGACCGCATGCCCAAGACGCGCGACGATTCCTTGAAGGACACGGTGGCGAGCCGCATCAGCCGCGCGCTGGCGGAGCGCATCATCCATGGCGAACTGGTGCCCGGCTCGCGCCTGGCGCAGGACCATATCGCAGAGGAATTCGGCGCAAGCCATGTGCCGGTGCGTGAAGCCTTTCGCCGGCTGGAGGCGCAAGGGCTCGTCGTCTCGCTGCCCCGTCGCGGCGTCCGCGTCGCAAGCTTTGATCTCAAACAGGTGCGCGAAGTCGCCGAGATGCGCGCAGCACTCGAAGTTCTTGCGCTCCGCCACGCCGCCCCGAACCTCACGCCCGAGGTGCTCGCTGCCGCAGAACAGGCCGCAGCAGACGCCGATGACGCCAAGGATGTTCGAACCTGGGAGGAGGCCAACCGCCGCTTCCACCGGCTGATTGTCTCCACCTGCGGCATGCCGCGACTGCTGTCCGTCATCGACGACCTGCACGCCGTCTCCGCCCGCTTCCTCTTCGTCGCCTGGCGCGCCACCTGGGAAGCCCGCACCGACCACGACCACCGCGCCATTCTCGAAGCCTTGAAATCCGGCGACGCATCGGAAGCCGCCCGCATCCTCGAGCGCCACGTCCAATGGATCGGCCGCGCGCCTCTGCCGGTGCCAGGCCGCGCCGAAACCGAAGGCTTCGCCATCGTCGGGTGAGCGTCGCCGAGCCGTTCCGCCGCACTCCACCTCCCCCTTGAGGGGGGAGGTCGCCGCAAAGCGGCGGGTGGGGGTGAACCCCGCTGACCTGTCCAACTTCCACTTGCTTTGATCGCTGCCATATCGCCTTCGTTTCCGGGAAACGTCGAGATCACCCCACCCCGGACCTTCGGTCCGACCCTCCCCCTCAAGGGGAGGGTGTTGGTGGCGCCACCTCAGGCCCCCCATCCTGGCAGAAGAAGGTTCCGCTCTCCGCTGACCCACTATCGCGCTGTGATAGAAGCGCCCCTCTCTGGTGACCAGCCCTCATCCTGAGGCGGGAGCGAATGCTCCCCTCGAAGGACGAGGGCGTGTGGCTCCTCCGTGGCCTCGCCCTTCGAGGCCTGCTGGCGCAGGCGCCTCAGGGTGAGGGGCGAGGTCGCGCCTTCAAGTTAAATTATAGATAAAAATGAAAATGTGACGCCACTTTGCCCTTTGCTCGGCGGTTTGACTGCCAAACGGATAGCCTTGACCGCAAAATTCCTCAATCCACCATCTTGGCATCCGCCGATTCCATAGATAAAAGATTCTGCGCCACTTAAAATTATCTATAAAATGGAGATTGCCCATGATGACACTTCTCACGCCCGCCGCTCGCGGTTTCGATCCGCTCGGCATTTCAGGCCGTTCGCTTCCTGTGCAGGCCGCTCTTCTCCTCTTTGGAACGGCTGTGCTGGCCCTTGCCTCGCAGATTTCAGTGCCCATGGTGCCGGTGCCGATCACCATGCAGACCTTCGCCATCACCATGATCGGCGTGCTCTATGGCTGGCGTCTGGGCGCACTCACCGTGCTTGCCTGGCTGGGTGAGGCGATGATGGGCCTGCCGGTTCTCGCCAATGGCGGTGGCGGGCTTGCACCCTTTGTCGGCCCGACCGCGGGCTACCTCGTCTCCTTCCCGATCATCGCGGCACTGGCCGGTTACCTCGCGGAAAAGGGCTGGACGGGCAGCCATGTGGTCAAAAGCTTCCTCGCCCATCTCTCGGCCAACATCCTGTGCCTCGCCATCGGCGGTGCCTGGCTTGGCACTCTCATCGGTGCCGAGAAGGGCTTGGCTCTCGGCGTTACGCCCTTCATCCTGGGTGCCGTCCTGAAATCCGCACTCGCCGCCGCTCTGCTGCTGGCGCTGGCCCGCCGCCAGACGAGCACGCTCGACATCTAAGGCAAACATGACCGTCCGGCTCCGCGCCCACCACCTGCTCTGCATGCTGACCTATGTCGGCAAGGGCTATTCGCCCGCCTTCGTCGAGAACTACGAGGTCATTGCCGCAAGGCTCTCGGCCGGCGAGGAGATCGAGCTGGTGGCGGGGCCGGACGATATATGCGGCCCGCTGACCGCAGACCCCGAGGCTCATTGCCATGGCGCAAGCGTCATCGAGCGGGACCGCGCGGCGGCAGCCGCCGTCGCCCGCCTGATCGGCAGCCCGCTTCCAACAGGCGCTCGCATCACGCCATCAGCCGCACTGCTCGCCCGGCTCAGAAAAACCTTCGCCACCGGCGAGATCCGCGCGGCCTGTTCCGGCTGTGAATGGTCAAGCCTTTGCGACAGCGTGGCCGAGGGCGGTTATCTGGGCGTCCGCGTCGCGCCCTGAGGCCGGCGGGATCTCCTTCTCCCCGCTCGCGGGGAGAAGGTGCCCGAAGGGCGGATGAGGGGCGTATCTGGACCTGATGACATGTCCCACAACCTCTGGCAGACTTCCCGTCTGGAGGCCCCCGCCATGATCACCCTCGATATGCTCCGCCAGATCATACTCGCTTTGCCGGCCACGGAGGAAACCACCTCCTGGGGTGCCGTGTCCTTCAAGGTCAACGGTAAGGCCATGCTATTCTGGAACCCGACCCATGACTGCCCGGTTTTCAAGGTCCCCTTCGAGGAGCGCGACCACCTGATCGAGATGGACCCCGACACCTTCTTTACGACAGATCACCATCGCCCCTATCCGATGGTACTCGCCCGCCCTCATCGCCTCGATATCGACTGGGCGCGGGAAAACCTCACCCGTGTCTGGCGAGCGCAGGCGAAGAAGGCGGTGGTGAAAGAGTGGGATGTGCGACGGTGAGGCTCCTCTTCTCCCCGCTGGGGAGAAGAGAGAGCGCGCGGCGGCGCCTCCGTATCAATCTGTGCCTTTGAACTCGGCTCGTTTACGCGCTTTGAACGCATCGAAATCAAACGGCTGAGGCTCGCCGGACTGTTCGCCCTTGATCAAGGCATCCTGCAGCGCCTTCACCTTGGCAGGCTCGGCACGTCCCTCGGCAATTGCAAGCGCCTCTTCGGCGCTCTGGATCAGCTCTTTTCCGAAACTCATGCTCTGGTCTTTCTCTGTCTATAGGCATCGGCCAGCCTGGGAGGGATGCGCGCCAAGTTCGTTTCGCTCCTCCTTCGAGAGGTTTCTCTATATCCGGCCTATCTGGTGCCCATCCGAAACTAGACAAGCAGCCAGAGCAGGAGCAGGGCAAACACAAGCGACAACGTCAGCCACACTGCCCAACGGCGCCGGCTGCTAGCGCTCCGTCGCGCTATGACTCCGGCTCCGCGCAACCTCCCTCGCTCTGAGCGCTCTTGGAACGCCAAGGGTACTTCTGCTGGATTTGCGTGTTCTGGCCGACCTAATCCAGCCTCCCGCGCGATAGCCTGCGCGGCGCCTTCAGTCATGGGTGGTCGAGAAGAGCTTTGGGGCAAGCGGTTCTCCTGTCGAGGTTTCTTGTGGCCACACGAAGAGTGCTTCAAGCAATGGTTGCTTGCAAGCGGCGCCGCCACTTTTCGGGATAATCCGCCCCCCATCCCACCCCCGCACAAAATCTCACCCCCTCTTCACCCTTCAGTAACCAACTTCGGTAACCATAAGCCTCACATCCCGTGCTGCGTCAGCGTAAGAGTGAGTAACCCATGGCTTCCGTATTCCCGATTGCCGAACTCCGCCGTTCGTCCGACCCGCTGGCCTGGGTCGACAGCATCATCAAGGGCGATTGCGTTGCCGCCCTCGAGGCCCTTCCCGACAAATCCGTCGACGTCATCTTTGCCGATCCGCCGTATAACCTGCAGCTAGGCGGCGCCCTGCATCGCCCCGACCAGTCACTCGTCGATGCCTGCGACGACGAATGGGACCAGTTTGCCTCGTTTGAAGCCTATGATGCCTTCACCCGCGCCTGGCTCTTGGCGTGCCGCCGCGTGTTGAAGCCGACAGGCACGATCTGGGTGATCGGCAGCTATCACAACATTTTCCGCGTTGGCGCGACGCTTCAGGATCTCAACTTCTGGATCCTTAACGACATCGTCTGGCGCAAGACCAACCCGATGCCGAATTTCAAGGGCCGTCGTTTCCAGAACGCCCATGAGACGATGATCTGGGCCTCGCCCGATCCGAAGGCCAAGGGTTACACCTTCAATTACGATGCGATGAAGGCGTCGAACGACGACGTCCAGATGCGCTCCGACTGGCTCTTCCCGATCTGCTCGGGCGGCGAGCGGCTGAAGGGCGACGACGGCAAGAAGGTCCATCCGACCCAGAAGCCGGAAGCGCTGCTGGCCCGCGTCATCATGGCGTCCACCAAGCCGGGCGATATCGTGCTCGATCCCTTCTTCGGCTCCGGCACGACAGGGGCCGTCGCCAAGCGTCTCGGTCGCCATTTCGTCGGCATCGAGCGCGAGCAGGATTACATCGATGCGGCCTCGGCCCGCATCGCCGCCGTCGAGCCGCTCGGCAAGGTCGAACTGACGGTCATGACCGGCAAGAAGGCCGAACCCCGCGTCGCCTTCAACGTTCTCCTGGAAGCAGGCCTCGTGAAGCCCGGCCAGGTCCTGACCGATGCCAAGCGCCGCCACTCCGCCATCATCCGTGCCGACGGCACGCTGACGGCAAACGGCGAGGCAGGCTCCATCCACCGCGTCGGTGCCAGGGTGCAAGGCCTCGATGCCTGCAATGGCTGGACCTTCTGGCATGTCGAGGACGAGGGCGCCCTGAAGCCGATCGACGACCTGCGCTCGGTCATCCGCAGCCGCATGGGCGGCCTGGAATGATCAAACGGCTCCGGCGCGTTTGAAACGCCGAAGCCGATTTTCATCAGTATTAGAATAACTTCACATAGCTGTGATCAGCTTCGAGCAAGTCGAAGCTCTTACATGGGCTGCATTCGATCCCCAGGGATCGATCTGGCGCGGGCAGGGGTCCGCCAACTCCACCCGCGCCAGCGCCTCATTCTCAGGCCGTCACGCCCAGCCCCTGCAGATCCGCCTTCAACTGTTCCGCCCCGGTAAAATGCACCGCCTGCCAGCCGGCAGCGCGCGCGCCTTCGACATTGGGCAGGCTGTCGTCGATGAACAGGGAATGCGCTGGTGACAGGCCGAAATCATTTGCATGCCGCTCGTAGATCGCCACGTCAGGCTTGATCAGACCCACTTCGCCCGAGACGGTCACACCGCGCGGCAGGTTGAGGAATGGGTACATCTTGCGCGCCTCGGAAAATGTGTCGGCTGCGAAATTGGTGAGCATGGTCACGTCGCGTCCCGCATCGATCAGCCCGGTCATGATGGAAACGCTGTCCTCATAGGCATGCGGCACCATCTCGGCCCAGTGCTTCCGGAAGGCGCGGATATGCGCTTCCTTCTCGGGGAACTCTGATATCAGCAGCGCCTCGGCATCCGCCCAGCTGCGACCGCGATCCTGCTCGATGTTCCAGTCATGGGTGCAGACCCGCGCGAAGAAATCCGCCCGCTCATCTGCGTCCGGGATGATCCGCGAAAAGGGCAGGTTCGGATCGTAATGGATGAGCACCTTGCCGATGTCGAAGACGATATGGCGGATTTCGGTCATGTCTTAGCCCTTGAGTGTTGGAAAGGCGGTTGGAATAGCTGCCGCAATTGCCTTCTTCATGACAGTCGGCAGCGCTTCCCCATCAAGTTCGGTGACCGGCACCCAGAAACCGTGATCGCCGACGGGGCAGTCGATCGGCCCGACGCGGTAGATCGACAGCCGGAGTTCGAAATGCGTGAAGACATGGGAAATGCTTCCCGCCGCCTGCCACTCGGCGGGGAAAGGGGCAGCGTCCACCCCCGTTTCCCCGTCCTGCCGCGAGGTCCAGTCGGTCGTCGGCACCTCCGTCATGCCGCCCAGCAGGCCGCTTTCCACCCGCTTGCGCAGCAGAAGCCGCCCGTCGCGATCAACAGCGATGAAGGCGGCCCCCAGCCGCACCGGCTTTGCCTTCTTCGCCGCCTTGACCGGAAAACGCTCCGGCTCGTCACTCGCGAGCGCCAGACAGGCATCGTTGAACGGACAGAGTGCGCAGGCCGGGCGCTTCGGCGTGCAGATCGTGGCGCCCAGATCCATCATCGCCTGGGCAAAGTCCCCGGGCCGATCGGTCGGCGTCAGCTCTGCGACCTTCGCCTTCATCTGCGGCTTTGATCCCGGAAGCGGCGCCTCGATGGCATGGAGCCGTGAGATCACCCGCTCGACATTACCGTCCATGACAGCGGATGGCCGGTTGAAGGCGATCGCGGCCACCGCTGCCGAGGTATAGTCGCCGATGCCCGGAAGCGCGCGCAATCCCTCTTCGGTATCCGGAAAGACCCCGCCATGCTCTGATGCCACGGCTTCGGCACATTTCTTCAGGTTGCGGGCGCGCGCGTAGTAGCCAAGCCCCGCCCAGGCCGCCATGACATCCTCGTTCGGTGCCTCCGCAAGATCCTTGACCGTCGGCCAGCGACTAACGAACTTGGCAAAATAGGCCTTCACCGCCGCAACCGTCGTCTGCTGCAGCATCACCTCGGACATCCAGATGTAATAGGGATTGGGCTTCACGCCGCGCTTGGCCGCGCTGGGCGAAATGCGCCAGGGGAGCTCCCGGTGATGCCGGTCATACCAGGCAAGAAGCGTGGGAGCTGTCGGTCGTGTCAGGGCTTTGCTGGGGAGTGTCACGCCGGCCATTTGCGAAAGGAGGGGAGGATGGACTATATCTGGCCAAAGCAGCCGCCCGATCAAGGGCCGATGTGAAGGATCCCCAGCCGCCATGGCCACGTTCAAGGGTGCAAACCAGATCGCCGACATCGCCAATGGCATCGTCGACCCGGTGCTGGCGCGCCGTGCCGGCATCAACACGGCGCTGCTCGGCTCCTGGGAAGACATCGTCGGCGAGGGCTTTGCCGATTGCACCCGCCCCGAAAAGATCGCCTGGCCGCGCCGCTCGGACCTGCCCGAAGATGGCGGCCATCGCCCCGGTGTCCTGACGATCGCCTGTGAAGGTGCGCGCGCGCTCTTCCTCTCCCATGCCCAGGGCGAGCTGATCGCCCGCATCAACGGCTTCTTCGGCTACCCCGCGATCGGCCAGGTTCGCATCGTCCAGAAACCGGTCTCGGTCGCAAGCACGAGGCCTCGCATCCGCAAGCTCGAAGGCGAAAAGGCAAAGCGGCTGGCCGCGATGATGGAGGGCATCGAAGACGAGAACCTCCGCCGCGCCGTCGAGCGGCTCGGCACCGCCGTGCTGCAGGCCAAGCGAAAGTAGCCACTGGTTGTCCGCTCCGGCGCTGAGCCGTTGAAACCCACAGGTTTTCCCCGCCGACCTCAGCCTTGTTGCCGCTGATCCGGCCAAGTTTGGGTCGATCCCAGTCATCGCGTTGCCCGTCATGCGACCCGCGTCTACCAGTCGCTGTACCGGCCTGTTGCAAGCGGCCGCGAAAGCCCTTGTCAACAGCAGGTCAAGCCGTGAACGTTCACAATCCAGCGCCCGATCGCAAGATCGCGTCCAATGCCGCCCCGCGACAGCCGGCCTGGCGTATTCCGCTTCCCGGCGCACGCGCTCCTTACCTGGCTCCGGTGCTTTTCGCGATCATCGCCGGCATCGATAGTCTCGGCACCAGCATTGCGTTTGCCGCGCTGATCTTCGCCGGCCCGCTCGCCTCCGGCTTTTCCATGGGCGTCGGTGTCATCTTGCTGTCCAGCATCATCATGGCGTTTTGGATTGCGCTGCGCAGCCGCTATCCATCAAGCATCGGCCAGGTGCAGGAAGCGAGCATCGCCATCCTCGCGACCGCGATCTTTGCAGCAACCCTGCGGCTGGAACTCGCCCCGGAAGAGGTCAAGGTTGCCACTGCCTTTGCCATTCTCGGATCCAGCGCGGTGGTCACCGGCCTGGTCTTCTGGCTCTTCGGCCTCTGCCGCTTTGGCCGGCTCGTTCGTTTCATGCCCTATCCGGTCGTCGCCGGTTTCCTCGCCGGCTCGGGCTGGCTGCTGATCCAGGGTGCCGTGATGATGATCATCGGCGACCGCAACCTCGTCGATCTTCTCGTCAGGCCGGAGGGCCAGCAGGCGGTCGCCAATCTCTATGTCGCCGTTGTCTTCTCGATCGTCATGGTCTTTGCCCTGCGCCGTTCGACGAGCCCGCTGACCATGCCGCTGGTCCTGCTCGGCGGCGGTTCCCTCTTTTATGCAATGCTGGCGGCGATCGGTGTCGAAAGCGAAGAGGCGCGCGCCCTGCAGTGGCTGCCGGCCATGTCTGCGGATCAGGGTTTTGCCCTCCCGAACCCCGTCGAAGTCGTCGCCTCTGCCGATTGGTCGGTCGTCCTTCATGCCCTGCCGGCGATCATCTCGGTCGCGCTGCTCGGCATGGTCGGGCTGCTGCTCAACACCAGCGGCCTCGAAGTGGCGACCCGCCGGGAAATCGACGCCGATGCCGAACTGCGCACGACCGGCATCGCCAATATCGTCGCCGGCGGCTTCGGCGGCGCGCCGGGTTACACCGGCCTGTCGATGACACTGCTGGCCAACCGCATGGGGGCCAAGGCGCGGTCAGCCGGCATCGCAACCGCTATCGTGCTGGCGCTGATGCTGCCCTTTGCGGGTGAGCTGGCCGGCGCCATGCCGACTTTCGTTGCCGCCGGGCTGATGATCGCGCTCGGCGTCGAACTCATCCACGACTGGCTCTGGCGCACCCGCGCGCAGCTGCCGCGCATGGAATGGCTCGTTGTTCTCGCCATCCCGCTCGGCATGGCCGCCTCCGGCTTCATGGGCGGCATGGCTCTGGGGCTCGCGCTTTCCATCGCCAGCTTCGTCTACAATTACGCCCGCCTCTCGGTGATCCGCGTCAATGCCTCGCTGCGTGAACGCAAGAGCAGCATCGACCGCCCCCCGGCGGAAAACAGCCTGATCGAGCTGGAGGGCGAACAGGTCCAGGTGCTGGAATTGCAGGAATTTCTGTTCTTCGGCACGGCAGAACAGATCATCGAGGCGATCCGCCGCCGTCAGCAGGATCGCAGCCGCCTGTCGCTGCGCTTCGTCGTCATCGATTTCCGCCGCGTCAGCGGCATGGATGCGGCCGCAGCCGCGACCTTCGTCAAGATCCGCAACCTGCTCGCCGGCAGCGAGATCGAACTGGTCTTCAGCAGCCTCTCGCCCGAGATTGAACAGGCCCTAGCCCGAAATGGCATCGACTTCGCCTCAGACTCATCCGTGGAGCGCGAACGCGATCTCGATCACGCATTGGAGCGCTGCGAGGAACGTCTGATCGCCGCGATCAGCCGGGAGGAGACCTGGCAGGATATCGAAGACTACTTCGCCCAGACCATTGGCCCGAGCGCGAGGCTGAAGGACCTGGTTGCCTCGATGGAGGAGATCCGTCTGCAGCCGGGTGACCGCTTTATCCGGGCGGGCGAACCGGGCGACGATCTCTTTCTGCTCTGGACCGGCCGCGCCAAGGTCGAGGCTGTGCTCGCCAACGGCAAGCGCCTTAGGCTGCGAACCGTCAAACCCGGCGTCGTGCTCGGCGAAATCGCCATCTATCGCGGCGGTCCGCGCACGGCAGATGTCGTCGCCGAAGTGCCCTCGACGGTTTATCGCCTCGCCCGCCGCCAGCTGCGCTATCTCGAACAGGCAGACCCCGAGCTCGCGCTCCTCGTCCACCGCCTCTGCGCCACCACGCTTGCCGAACGGCTCACCATCGCCAACCGCGTGGTCCAGTCGCTACACGAGTGAGGAGTAGAGGGTCGTGACGCTGCAGGACGCCTCGCTTCCGCAAAAGCCGGACGGAGTGCATGTCACAACGATGCCGCAGGCATCCTCCCGGCTTGGCATGACGAGGATCAGCGGCCTCCTGGCGCCCCTGCTGTTCGCCGTGATCGCGGGCATCGACGGCCTCGGCACGAGTATCGCGTTTGCCGCGCTCATCTTCACCGGTTCCGTCTCCGCCGGCTTCGGCATGGGCGTCGGAGCCATCCTGATGTCCAGCGTCCTGCTCACGCTCGTCATCGCGCTTGGCAGCCGCTACCCGGCGAGCATCGGCCAGGTGCGCAAGCCGAATGTCGCAATCCTGGCGGCGGCGATTGCTGCGGCACTGGCCTCTCCGGCATTGATGGATGCGTCGGAAGAAGTCCGCATCATGACCGCTTTCGCCATCCTTGGCACCAGTGCGGTTGCAACCGGTGTCGTCTTCATCCTGTCGGGCGCCTTCGGCTTCGGCAAGCTCGTGCGTTTCATGCCCTTCTCGGTCATCGCCGGCTTCCTGGCCGGTTCCGGATGCCTGATGATTCAGGGGGCCGTGAACATGCTCCTCGCCGGGCATCCGGTCATCGATCTGTTCACGACCGCGGATGGCCGGCGGGCCATCGCCAACCTGCACATTGCCCTGATCTTCGCCTTCATTTTGAACTTTTCGTTGCGCCGATCCTCAAGCCCGCTCGTTGCCCCCGGCATCATGCTGGCAGCGACCGCTCTGTTTTATCTGATGCTGGTGGGTCTCGGAGCGGACGCTGAAACAGCCCGGAGCTTCCACTGGCTGCCCGCCCTGCCGGCCGGGGCCGGCCTCGAACTGCCATCGCCCATCGCCATTCTGACGCATGCCGATTGGTCTGCCGTTGGCCACGCAGCGCCCGCCATCGCGTCGGTCGTGCTTCTCTCCATGGTCGGCCTTCTCCTCAACACCAGTGGTCAAGAGGTCGCCACACGCCGTGAGATCGATGCCGACAGCGAATTGCGCACGACGGGCCTTGCCAATCTCCTGGCCGGTGGCTTGGGCGGAGCGCCGGGGTTCAGCAGCATGAGCATGACGCTGCTCGCGACCCGCATGGGCGGCGTAAGCCGCCTTCCAGGCTTCGCCACCACGCTGGTCCTGGTCTTGATGCTGCCCTTTGCCGGACAATTGGCCGGTGCCATGCCGACCTTTGTCGCTGCCGGCCTGATGATCACGCTTGGTTATGACATGGCGGAGGAATGGCTCTGGGGAGCGCGTCGCCAGCTGCCGCGCAGCGAATGGATGGTGGTCCTGACCATCCCCTTCTGCATGCTGGTCTTCGGCTTCCTGACCGGCATGATGATCGGCCTTGCGCTCGCCATCCTGTCCTTCGTCTACAATTACGCGCGATTGTCGGTGATCCGCAGCGACACGTCCCTGCATGCTCGCCGCAGCAGCACGGATCGCCCGCTCGTTGAAACAGCCCATCTGGAAGCGGTTGGCGATCAGGTCCAGCTGCTGGAGCTCCAGGAATATCTGTTCTTCGGAACCGCCGAACAGGTGGTTACGGCCATGCGTCGCCGTTTGCAGGACCGACATCGTCCCAAGTTGCTTTATGCCATCGTCGATTTCCGCCGCGTCAGCGGCATGGATGCGGCCGCCGCTGCTGCTTTTCTCAAGATCGGCAACCTCTTGGCGGAAGCGGGCGTTGAACTGCTTTTCAGTCATCTGTCACCCGACACTGAGGCAACGCTTCGCCGCAATGGTCTGGGGGCACCGGATGGCCCCGCCCTGCGTCTTGAGCCCGATCTCGATCATGCGATCGAATATTGCGAGCAAGCGCTGTTGCAAGAGACGGCTCGCGAAGAGAGCTGGGACCGGGTTGAGGATTATTTGGCGCAAACGATTGGCCCGAGCGCACGAGTGAAGGACCTGGTTGCCTCGATGGAGGAAATCCGTCTCCAGCCGGGCGACCGCTTTATCCGGGCGGGCGAACCGGGCGACGATCTCTTCCTGCTCTGGACCGGCCGCGCCAAGGTCGAGGCTGTGCTCGCCAACGGCAAGCGCCTGCGGCTGCGAACCGTCAAACCCGGCGTCGTGCTCGGCGAAATCGCCATCTATCGCGGTGGCCCGCGCACGGCCGATGTCGTGGCGGAGGTCCCCTCGACCGTTTATCGCCTCGCCCGCCGCCAGCTGCGCTATCTCGAACAGGCCGATCCGGAACTCGCGCTCCTCGTTCACCGCCTCTGCGCCACCACACTCGCTGAACGCCTGACCATCGCCAATCGGGTTGTCCAGTCGCTGCACGAGTGAGATGGACTACTTGCTGCTCGCGGTAAACACGCCGTCCCAGTTGTCGGGAGCGGTCTCCGGCAGCAGGGCGAGCCGCTCGTGGTAGAGCCTGTGCGTGCCTGAAAGCGGGTTTTGTGGCCGCGTAACGAGATCTTTCAGCAGATCGCGTGCAGCGGCAAGATCGCCCGACTGCCAGGCCGCGATCAATGCCGCGTGCGCCTGCAGCAGATCGGATTGATCCGATGGCAGCGCATCGGCGAGCCCGATCAGCGCATAGAGCGTCACAGGCGCCTGCCGCCCGACCACGCGCACCCGGTCCACTTCCGCAAAAGCGAGGCCCGTCGTGCCGGTTCGTACCTCCTCGGTGACCAGGATCGAGACATCGTAAAGCTTGGTCATCCCTTCGACGCGAGAGGCGAGATTGACGCTGTCGCCAAGGCAGGAATAGCTGAAGCGCTGGTCGGAGCCGAGATTGCCGACACAGGCCATGCCGGTGTTGAGACCGATGCCGATCTTGAGCGCCATGCCGCTCTCGCGGTTGAGACGAGCCAGCGCCGAAACCATGTCGAGAGCGGCAAGGCAGCCCTTTTGCGGATGCTCGGTGATGTCGAGCGGGGCGTTCCAGAACGCCATGATCGCATCGCCGATATACTTGTCGATCGTCGCCTCGCGTTTCAGAAGCACGTCGGTCATCGGCGTCAGGAAATTGTTGAGCAACCCCGTGAGCTCAGTCGGCGTCATCGTTTCGGAGAGGCTGGTAAAGCCTCTGATGTCGGAGAAGAGGATGGTGAGCTCGCGATCCTCGCCGCCGAGTGTCAGCCCTTCCGGGTTCTCGGAAAGACGTTCGACAAGTGTGGGCGACAGATAGCGCCCAAAGCTCTCGCGCACGAAGCGCTTTTCTCGATGGGTGAGCATTAGGAGCAGCGGCAGCGCCGTCAGCAAGACGGCTCCGAGGGCAGCCAGGGGCAGCAGCGGATCGAAGAGTGTCAGCGCCTGAGAGAAGGCGAGCCAGGATCCGCCGGCGACGAGCGTTGCAAGCAACATACCGGTTACCGCCGAAAGGGCAGGGGAGGCGCTGGCCAGGACGAGGAGCAGGATCAGGCCGACGGCAATTGCCGCCGCCCGTTCTGCCCCGATGATCCAGTCGGGCCGCTGCAGGAAGATGCCACTGGCGATCTGGTCGATGATTTCGGCATGCACCTTGACGCCAGGCATCGCCGGATCGACCGGTGTTGCGACGATGTCGCGCAGACCGACCGCGCTGGTTCCGACCAGCAGGATGCGCCCCTGGATCAACCCGGCCAATGTGTCGGCTTTTGTCGGGTCGAAGAAATCGGCGGCGGAAATGACCGGCATGTTCGGTAGGCCGGAATAATAGATCCAGATCTCACCATCGGCCGAGAGCGGCACATCGAGCGCCCCGACCCTCAAGTCCGTGAAGGCCGAACCTTCTTCGGGTCCGGCAGCGCGCAGGATGAAGGCACCCTCCTGTTGCGCAATCCTGAGCGTCTCGATGGAGAGCGCCGGATAGAGCCGGTCACCGCTCGAAGAGACTAGCGGGAAGCTGCGGATAATGTTGTCCGGCGTCGGCGGGAAGGAGAAATAACCCATCGCCGTCGCTCGCTCGGTCAAAACGGGCAGGTTGGACAAGGCGCCGGAATAGGGCGTGAGCCGCGCGCGCGGATCAGGCCCCAGAAAGGAAAAGCCTGCCTTCGGCTCCGGTGGCGGTGCCGTGGTCTCGTTGCTGAGCGCGATCCCAAGCGCCACGGCGTTCGAGCCGACCACCTCGGCCAATTGGAGATCCGGGTCCGGCATATCGGTTCCGATATCGATGGCAATCCCCTGGCGCCGCATTTCCTCAACGAGACGGGCCGGTGCCGTCCGGTCTGGTTCTGAAAACACGATGTCGAAGCCGATCGACGCAGCCCCCAGGCCGCTCGCCTGCGTCACCATCTCGGCCACGGTCCGGCGAGACCAGGGCCATTGCCCAAGCTTGCCGATCGAGGCCTCGTCAATGTCGATGACCGCAACCGGCGGATCTGTCGCTTCGCGCGGTTTGATCAGCTGATAGGCGTCGAAGACCAGCGCCGTCAGCCGGAAGGCCTGCGGCGCGAAGGTCGCCTGGCCGAAAATGACCGCGACCAGCGCCGCAAGACCCACGAGCACAACGCCGAGCCTGCGGCGTTGCGAGGCGGAGAGGCGGGCACGGGGGGTGAGGACTTCGACCATCAGGCGGATTATCGACTGCCGGCGAAAATGCCGCTGGACGACCAGCCATTGCCATCACTGGCAGTGAAGTTGCCCATGATGCCCTTGACCGGATCCGGCGGCATATCGAAGCCGCCCGGGCCCTGTGCGAATGCGCCGCTCACGCTCATGTCTATGCTGCCCGAACTGCTGCCGGCGAACGTGGCCTTGGGCGCCCCGTTGTTGTCGAAGCTGACGCTGGTCGAAAAGTCGCGGCCATCAAAACCCCCAACCGAAATGGTGCCGGTACGCGTTCCAAAGTCCATGGTCGCGTCCAACTCGCCGGTGGCAATGTAGCGGTTGGTCCCATTCATCACTGTGCCCACCGCATGGCCGGCATAGGTCGCAGATCCGGACGGCGGCATGTCGATCGCCTCCGGATTGACGCCCACGATCCAGTTGCCAAGGTGAACCTCGTACGGGACTTCCCCGGCGCGATTGCGACCCCACCAGCCCCAAGTCATGAATTCGCATGTATTGCAAATCTGGCTGGAATTGCCGCCATCGAAGATCTTGGCTTCCACCACGCCGGAGGAAACCATATAGGACCCTTGCTCGTGGTTCGTGGCGGCCATCAACTGGTCGGAAAGATAAGCCGAGTCCGCGTCGCTGGAGTAGAGATCCGCATATTCTGTCCCGCCATCGGACGCAAAACGGGCTGATACCGTGCCGGTATCGGCATCCGGCGTGACGCGCACTCTGCCGGTCAACAGTCTTTCATCACCAAAATCCTGCATCACGCCTGCGGCAAATCCCTGCAACGTCTCGCCGCCCAGGCGCTTTTCACCGCTGATCGAGGTGTTGTCATCGCGGCTCCCCACATGGAGCTGTTCGTATCCTGCGAACGATGGCGTCTGGTATGTTTCGTCCATTGTGTCGATGCTTCCGGCACCAATCACCAGATATTCTCCATCAGCGCCCAGGAAATGATCGGCTCCCGCTGTGCTGCCGAAACTGCTCGCCAGACCCTGGCGATGGTCGGCAGATCCATTGGCGGCTTCTCGGCTCGATCCCGCCGTCGAGGCCGTAAGCCCGTAGCCGCCCGACTTTAGTTCGAAGGCGCCGCTCAACACGCTAATTGCACTCTTCTGTGCACTGCCGGAGCCACTGATGACGAGCGATGCCTGCAGGGCCCGACCAATGACACCATCACTGGTATCTGAAACCCCACTGACGAGCAGATCGCTCACCACGGCTTCATCGCTCTCCGCGAAACTTCCGGTAAACGGTATCGTTGTCCCACTGCCATTCGTCAAAGCGGCGAGAAGATCCGGTTCCAGAACGTAGGACAGGATTTCGCCGGTCGAGAGTGTTTCCTGCGCATCTGCAGGTGTGCCGCCGATGACATAGAAGGCCTTGGGATCGGTATTGCCGGCCGTCAGCATGTAGGTGAAGAAACCGCCGCTTCCTGTATAGGCCGTACCGTTCACGGCTGTGCCGTTGACCGAACCCGAAACAGTGCGCTCGGCCAGCACGCTGGTCGAGGACAATGCCGGCAGGGTAAAGCTGTTGCCGTCGCCATCCGTCCCGCTCAGGGTCCCATCGGCCTCGCGGGTCAGTGTCCCCTGCGAAGCGGCAAGCCTGAGCTCATTGGAGCCGCCACCCGGCGATGCGATAGGCCCACCGCCTCCTGGTGCTTCGCTTGGCGAGAGCACGGAAACGGAAGTCTCCGTATCGCCGTCGCTTCCGCCGCCCCCGTCGCTTCCGCTGCCGCCGCTGCCGCCAGTATCATTGCTACCACCGCTTTGCACTTGCGGCTGCGGCCCCACGGCGCGCTGCGACGTACTCGCCACCTCCTCGACCGGTGTCGTCACGATCGGGCGCGGCGTCGGTACGGGGATGGCGTTATCCGAAGGCAGCTGCGCGGAATTGCTCTCAGCAACCGGGCTGCTGGCCACCGTCTGCTCCGTCGGTGCATTGCTTGCGCCGCCGCTCTGGCCAGGCCGGCCCGCCAGAACCTGCTGCAGTCCGCTGACCCATTGCGGCGGGGTGCGCTGGACACGCGGCTGACCCTCGCCAGCGACGATCGAGAAGCCCTGCTGGAAAAGCCGTTGCGGTGCGCCATTGCCGGTGAGCTGCACCTCGTTGCCATAGACCAGCGTCAGATGCGGTGGCAGGGTCTGGCCGTCGGAAGTCTGACCGCCAAGATTGATATCGACCACCGCGCCACGAATGCCGGCCGTGCCGATCGGTGTGTTGATCTTTACATTGCCACTTGCCTTCGATGCCCTGCCGCCGATGAAGCGCAAAGCACCCTTCGTCATGGTCGCCGCCAAAGAAGCGGTGTTCTTTTCCGGATCATAGACGAAGCTGTCGATCACCACGGAGGAATTCGGCCCAACCGTGAAGGACGTGCCGTCAGCCAGCAGGATCTGCACCAGACCCGCAGCGCTCGTCTCGATCCGGTGATTGCGGATGACGGGATCGCCAAGCGATACAAGGCGCGTCCGCCCGGCACCGTCGATCGCGGTCGCATTCGGATTGACGGCTGCGGTCACGCCCGCGACATCGGTTTCCGCCAGCGCCGGCTGGGCGGCCATCACCAGCAGCGCAGCGGAAGCGGAAAGCAGGATAGGGCGTGTCTTTCGCTTCATCGGGATGCTCCTAGAATGCCGCCTGGATGCCGATAGAGATCGAGATATTGTCGAAGGCCTTGATGTCGTAATTTGACCAGACCTTTCGATAGCCGGCCTCGGTCACCAGCGCTACATGCTCGGTAAAGGGCATGATCTGCCGGAAGTTCAGGCTGAATTCCCGGTCGCGCTGATTGGCCGACGCGTTGATCATCGTGTCTGGATCGTCATACCGACGTCCGGCCACGGCCGCTTCCAGTCCCGTTGCCCAGGCCGGTCCGTCACCGAAAGGCGCGGCATAGCGATAGGTGCCGGAAATCGCCCCGCCGACTTCCGTCGCCGCCAGATATCCGACCCGCGCCTCGCGCCGGGTTGCCAGAACACGCGCCGTCAGGCTCACGTCTTCCGTGAGGTTGTGCGACCAGGACAGCTGTCCGTCGAAACGATGGCCGCTCTGCAGCTTTGCGGTCCGGCGGGCCTTGGTGTTGGAAAAATCCTCGTAGCGATATTGCAGACCCGCAGAGAGGCTGTCGCTTGGTGTGACCTGCCAGTCAGTGGTGGTCGAGACACCGGCCGAAGCCAGATAGCGGTCGCCTTCGATCAGGACGCCGCTGGTGGTCGCCAGAACCGAAAGTGTCCGATCGTCCAGCCCGAAACGGCCGAGATCGAAGACCGGGCCGGCATAGGCTTCGACTGCGCCTGTGTTCAGCGTATCACGATCACGATAGCCGGCCGCGTATCCGGAGAGGCCGGCCTCGAGAGACAATCCCTGAATATCGGTGTCGTGCCGGTAGCGAAGCGCGCCGTTGACGAAGCCATTGATGTCTTCACCTGCGATGGCCTGACCATCGAGCGTGTAGGAAAGACCGTTGAGCGTAACGTTGGAATTGCCAGGTCCGGCATTCGCATTGCTCTGATAGCGCAGGCCGGTGCGGATCATGCCGGAAAACTGCGAGGGTGCGCCGCGCCGATCGATGGCCGCCAGATATTGCTCCACCTTCGCGGAGACCTCTTGCGGCACATCGCCTGAGGCCTTCGCTCCCTCGAAATACTGACGGGCGGTTTCGTAAGCGCCAAGCCGATAATAGAGCACACCGAGCTCCAGCTGCAGCCGAGGCAGGCCGGGTGCATAGATGAGCATGCGTTCGAGCGTCGAGATCGCGCCTTCCAGATCTCCGGCCTGAGACGAAAGTGCTGCATATTCGAAGGCGGAATCGAGATCGTCCGGGGCCGCCATCATCCGCCCGAACAGGGCCTTTCTCTTGGCTTCGATCTCTTCGGAGGAGGCATGGCCGATCCGCGGAGCGACGTTCTGGGACTGTTGTGATGCCGCCTCACCGGACGAGAGCGCCACGCAAACCGCTGCGAAGCAGAGCATCAGCAGATCAGCGGAGAGGATTGCAGCCTTCCGGCTCTTCGGCAAAATCATGATGAAAGGAACTCGAACTGAATACGCTGGGACGTCTTTAATGCAGGTTAAGCTTTTGTTAAAAGGCAAGAAATACGGCTGGACCGGCCAACATTGGGTCGTTTTGTGAAAATTGGCCCGATGTCATCAGGATAGTCTCGCAAGCTCCACGACACAACGCATGAGCTTAGGTATCCAAGTGTCGATGATAGGAACCTGTCGGGCGACGTCGTGCGGGTCTCGGGCGCAGCGCGCCGGGCAATGATGCCGCGTCGGCGAAGAGGCGGAACAACGGGCCGCCGACCAAATGCGTCGGGCCGACGATGCATAAAAAAAGGTCACGGAACTTTGATATCTCATGGGGTGCCCTGCCTTGTTTGGCACCATTTACCGTTATAACGGTGATGCAATCACGGATCTTCCAAGCAGGTAAATGCACAATGTCGACTTCAGAACTCTCGATCACCAAACGCCGTCTCCTCGGCGGCATCGCCATCGCCGCAGTCTCCATCGCGCTCACCGCCTGCAGCGACAGCGAAGACACGGCGGCCAATGCCGAGCCAAAGCCTGCCGTCAGCAATGAGACCACCGCCTCCACGACCCCCGCCGTAGAGATCCCCACGGCCGATCGCGACGTGGACATGGAAGAGGCTCTGAAGCCTGGCCCGCTGAAGGAAATGGCACTCGGTGATCCCAATGCCCCGGTCAAGATCATCGAATACATGTCGATGACCTGCCCGCATTGCGCCCATTTCCACGAGAATACTTTTGAAGCGATCAAGACCAAGTATGTCGATACCGGCAAGGTCTATTTCGTTCTGCGCGAATTCCCCTTCCCGCAGGATACAGCGTCGCTTGCCGCCTTCATGCTGGCGCGCTGCACCACCGAAGACAAGTTCTTCCCCTTCGTCTCGACGCTTCTGAAGCAGCAGCGCACCTGGGCCGCCCCGGCGGATGGTGACGTGCGCGGCGCCATGCTGCAGATGTCCAAGCTCGCCGGTTTTACACAGGAGACCTTCGACGCCTGCTTGACGAACGCCCAGCTTGCCGGTGATGTGTCGGCAGTCCGCGATCGCGGCGCCCAGGAATTCGGAGTTCAGTCGACCCCGACTTTCCTGATCAATGGCAAGGCCTATTCGGGGGACATGTCGGTTGACTCCATGTCGGCCCTCATCGACAGCCTGCTCTGATCGACGTTCCGTTCTGACGACGGGCGCCGGGGAAACCCGTGCGCCCGTTTGTTCATCTGGTGATTGGATGGATGACGGTAGCGTCGAGCGCCCTTCTCCCCGCCTGCGGGGAGAAGGTGCCGGCAGGCGGATGAGGGGCTGCTTGTTGACGTCGAGCGCGCCGTTACCCCCCTCTGTCCTGCCGGACATCTCCCCCTCAAGGGGGGAGATTGGGAACCCGCCGGCCTTCTGCCTGCCTCATATCATTTCGGCAAATGCGAAGCGCCGCATCGCTTCTAGGAACGCGACTCCAGCGGTGACCGGGGCCTATGCGCCACGCCGATCTCCCCCCTTGAGGGGGAGATGCCCGGCAGGGCAGAGGGGGGTATATCCGCAACACGTCAGTATGATCACCCCACCCCGGACCCTTGGTCCGACCCTCCCCCTCAAGGGGAGGGTAGAAGCATGAAATTCAACCGCCTCCGCCTCGTCGGTTTCAAGTCTTTCGTCGAGCCCTCCGAATTCTTCATCGAGCGCGGCCTGACCGGCATTGTCGGACCGAATGGTTGCGGCAAGTCGAACCTTGTCGAAGCGCTGCGCTGGGTGATGGGCGAGAATTCCTACAAGAACATGCGCGCGTCCGGCATGGACGACGTCATCTTCTCCGGCTCCGGCAACCGCCCGGCCCGAAACTCGGCGGAAGTCGGCCTCTATCTCGACAATTCCGACCGCACGGCACCGGCCGCCTTCAACGATGCCGATGAGATCCAGGTGACGCGCCGCATCGAGCGCGGCAATGGCTCGGTCTATCGCATCAACGGCAAGGAAGCCCGCGCCAAGGATGTGCAGCTGCTGTTTGCCGATGCCTCGACCGGTGCCCGCTCGCCCTCCATGGTCGGCCAGGGCCGCATCGGCGAGCTGATCCAGGCAAAGCCCCAGGCGCGCCGGCAATTGCTCGAAGAAGCCGCCGGCATTTCCGGCCTGCATTCCCGCCGCCACGAAGCGGAACTTCGCCTGCGCGCCGCCGAGACCAATTTGGAGCGCCTGGAAGACATCACCGCCCAGCTCGAGAGCCAGATCGAGAGCCTCAAGCGCCAGGCCCGCCAGGCCAACCGCTTCAAGATGCTGTCCGCCGATATCCGCGCCCATGATGCCATGCTCCTGCATATCCGCTGGTCGCAGGCCAAGCAGGCGGAAGGCGAGGCGGAAAGTGCCCTGAACCAGGCCATGTCGACGGTTGCCGAAAAGGCGAACCACCAGATGGAGGCCGCCAAGCTCCAGGCGGTTGCCAGCCTCAAGATGCCGGAACTGCGCGAGGAGGAGGCGAAGGCCGCCGCCGCCCTGCAACGTCTGCAGATCGCCCGCAGCCAGCTGGACGAGGAAGCCAATCGGATTCTGCGCCGCCGCGACGAGCTCACCCGCCGTCTCGCCCAGCTCGACGAGGATATCCGCCGCGAGGAGCGTCTGGTATCGGAGAATGCCGAGGTCATCCAGCGGCTGACGGAAGAAGAGGCGGAACTCGAGGACATCCTCGCCGATGCCGGCCGCTTCGGTGAAGAGGCAAAGGAAGCCTTCGAGGCCGCCGCCGCAACCCTTGCCGACAGCGAACGCGACTTCACCCGCCTGACCGCCGAGCGCGCCGAAGCCGCTGCCGGCCGCAACCAGCTGGAACGCGCCATCCGCGATCTGACGGAGCGCCGTGCCCGCCTCGAGCGTCAAGTCTCCGACGCCTCCCGCGAACTCTCCGAGATCTCCGATCGCATCGCCGCTCTCCCCGATCCGGACGAAAAGCGCGAAATGGTCGAGATCGCCGAACAGGCGGTCGCCGATGCCGAAACTGCGGCCATGGAAGCCGAGGCCGCCCTCAATGAGGCCCGCCGGACCGAAAGCCATCTGCGCCAGCCGCTCGAAGCCGCGCGCGCCCGCGTCAATGGGTTGGAGACCGAAGCCCGCACCATCGCCCGTATCCTGGCGAGCACGACCACGGGCGATTTCCCCCCGGTCGCAGACGAACTCTCCGTCGATCGCGGCTTTGAGACCGCGCTCGGTGCCGCACTCGGCGACGATCTCGACAGCGCGCTTGATCCTGCAGCACCCGCCCATTGGCACGGCAATGGCGATGGGGCAGGGGACCCAGGCCTGCCCTCCGGCGCAAAGCCGCTGCTCGCCCATGTCCGCGCACCCGCAGCCCTGACCCGGGCACTCCGCCAGATCGGCGTCGTCGAGGAGGCCGATGCCCTTCGCCTGATGGCAAGCCTCGCGCCCGGCCAGCGCCTCGTCACCCTTAACGGCGCCGTCTATCGCTGGGACGGCCATGTCACCGGCGCTGATGCCCCGAGTGCCGCCGCCCTGCGTCTCGCCCAGAAGAACCGCCTTGCCGAAATCGAGATCGAGACTGAGGAAGCCCGCGACCAGATGGTCGAGGCGGAAGACCGTCTCGCGGAAGCCGCCGACGCCATCCGCGCAGAAGAGGCCCGCCTGACGGAGGCCCGCGACCGCAGCCGCCTGACGGTCCGTGGGCTGGCCGAAGCCCGCGAAGCCCTGGCTCAGGCCGAACGCGCCTCAGGCGATCTCATTCGCCGCCGCGAGGTGATCGAAGAGGCGGTGAACGGGTTGAAGGGCCAGATCGAGGAGATCGTCGAGCAGGAGGAAACCGCGCGCATCGAGATGGAAGAGACGCCCGACCTCTCCGCCCTCGATATCAGCCTGCGGGAGGCTGAAAGCCTCGTTGCGCGCGATCGCGGCCTGCTCGCCGAAGCCCGCGCCCGTTTCGAGGGGCTCGCCCGCGAAGACGAAATGCGCCGCCGCCGCATTCTCTCCATCCGTCAGGAAAAGCAGAACTGGCAGAGCCGCGCCAAGTCCGCCGAGGAGCACATCGCGACGCTGCGCGAGCGCGAGGCCGAAGCCCGCGACGAGATCACCGATCTCGAAATGGCGCCCGACGAATTCGAGGACAAGCGCCGCAACCTGATGACCGCCCTCGACAAGGCCGAGAAGGACCGCCGCGAGGCTGCCGATCGCCTGGTGGAAGCCGAGACCCGCCAGCGCGAGGCCGACCAGAAGGCGGCAGCGGCGCTCGCCGAACTCGCCGAAAGCAGGGAGAAGCGCGGCCGCGCCGAGGAGCGTCTGGTCTCCGCCCGCGAATGGCGTATCGAAGCCGAGACCCGCATCCGCGAGACCCTGAATGTCGGCCCGCACGAGGCCTTTCGCCTGACGGGCCTGAAGGATCCCTCCGAGATCGGCGACCTGCGCGAGGTCGAGCGCAATCTCGACCGGCTGAAGATGGAGCGCGAGCGCTTGGGAGCCGTCAACCTGCGCGCCGAAGAAGAGCAGAAGGAACTGTCGGACAAGCTCGCGGCGCTTATCAAGGAGCGCGACGACATCATCGACGCGATCCGCAAGCTGCGCGGCGCCATCCAGAGCCTCAACCGCGAAGGCCGCGAACGCCTGATCGCCGCCTTCGATGTGGTCAACGCCCAGTTCCAGCGCCTCTTCACCCACCTCTTCAACGGCGGCACGGCGGAACTGCAGCTGATCGAAAGCGACGACCCGCTCGAAGCCGGCCTCGAAATCCTCGCCCGCCCGCCGGGCAAGAAACCGCAGACCATGACGCTGCTTTCGGGCGGCGAACAGGCGCTGACCGCTATGGCCCTGATCTTCGCCGTCTTCCTGACGAACCCCGCGCCGATCTGCGTTCTCGACGAGGTGGATGCACCGCTCGACGACCACAATGTCGAGCGCTACTGCAACCTGATGGACGAAATGGCAGCCTCCACCGAGACCCGCTTCGTCATCATCACTCACAACCCCATCACCATGGCCCGCATGAACCGCCTCTTCGGCGTCACCATGGCCGAGCAGGGCGTCAGCCAGCTCGTCTCCGTGGATTTGCAGACGGCGGAGGCGCTGCGCGAGAGGGATCTGGTGTGAGGGCCAGGTTGCCGAATGGTGGCCGATGCAAGTACAATCTATGGAAGTGCCGGTTAGACGGTGAAGACTATTCTGCTGAGGTGCAGCGAGCCGTGTTGAAAGAAATCTCCAACGACAGCGATTATCGAGCCGCCCTTTCGGCACTGCTCCCGTTTTTCGACCGTGAGCCTGAAGAGGGCACAGCAGAAGCGTTGGAATTCGACCGCCTAGCTGCGCTCATCGAGCACTATGAGGCACTTCACTTCCCGGTGACGGAGAGGACGGCGTGAAGTTAAGCCGTGTCTGGACTCAGTTTGTTCTTATCGCCGTGCTCACTCTGAGCGCAGTACCCCTCAACGCCCAGACAGCCTCCACCTCGCTTGCCGGCAACTATCTGCCGAGCGTTCTGGCAACCTCTCCGGCCCATCGTGACAGCTTGATGGAGATGATCAAGGGCAAGCCGGGCCTGCCTTTCTGGGTCCGCGCTCTGGTGCGCCAGCCGCGTTATGTCGCGCTTGCCTCCGAGGAGGTTAAGGTCAAGGACAAGCGCATGCAGCTCTTCCGCGCCTGTGAGCCCCGCACCTGCGAATTGAGCTGGATCCGCGTGCTCTATTCAGAGGATGGCAAGCGGGCGCTGCTTTACGTCTCCGACGCCAAGCTCGGCATCAAGATATTCGGCGATCCCACGCCGGAAGAGCTGGCTTTCCTCACCCGTTCCTAGTCACGCCGCCACCGCCTCCCGCCGCGACGGCCCTGTTGGCAGTGCGCCGCTCGCCAGGATCGAGCCGAGCACCAGCGGCAGACAGACGAGATAGGCGTTGCGGATGCCAAAGGCTTCGGCAACGAAGCCTAAGAGCGGCGGCCCGAGGAAGAAGACGACGAAGGCCATCTGCGCGATGGCCGCGACGTTGATAACGGCTGGGCGATCGGTGCGCTGGGCAGCCGCCGAGACCGCCATCGGATAAACCGCGCTGCAGCCGGCCCCCATCAGCGCAAAGCCGAGCAAAGCGACATAGGGATACGGCGCAAGCCAGGCCATGGCGATCCCCAGTGCCGCGACCGACAGCAGCACCCGGCCCACGAGCCGCGCACCGTGGCGATCGACCACCGGATCGACGGTGAGGCGGGCCAGCGCCATGAAGAAGGCAAACAGCGTCAGCCCCGAACCGGAAATGAAGGGCGAGACGTCGAAGACCTCTTCCATGTAGATCGTCGACCAGTCGATGCCGGCTCCTTCGATCAGGAAGGCCGAGGTCCCGATGATGCAGAGCGGCAAGAGCGAAAGCGTCGGCAGCGCAAAATGCGGCGCCTTGTCTTCGCTACCCGTCGTGGTGAGAACAGGCGCATTCTTCATGCCCGCGATGGTGATCGCACCGACGATGAACATCAGCCCGAGCAGCACATGCATGTGCATCTGCATGCTGATATCAGCCTGCCGCACCAGCGAGGCGGTGATCGCCGTGACGAAGAAGCCGAGGCTCCAGCAGCCATGTGCGCGGTTCATGATGCCGAAACCCGCCTGCGCCTCGATCCGCCCGATCTCGACATTGAGACAGATCTCCAGCGCGCCGGCGAGCAGTCCCATGACGAAAAGCGTGGCAAAGACGAAGGGCGCTGACGGCAACAACGGGATGAGGCAGAGCAGCGCCATGACCCCGAGCAGGCAGATGGCGAGCGTCGTGCGCGATCCGAGCCGGACGATCAGCGGCGAAGACAAAGTCAGCGAAATCAAGGAGCCGATCGCCATCCCGATCAGCGTCAGCCCCAGCTCCGCCTTGTTGACCGAAAGCTGCACCTGCAGGTCGGGCAGCCGCGAGAACAGCGAGCCGGTCGACATGGCGAAGAGAAAGAAGGCGATATAGACGCGGTACTGCGGCGGAAGATGCATCGGGAGGACTCGATTTGTCTGATGACCCGTCAACGGCGTGCCAGCACTGGACGCGGAAGTCCAGCCGTCCGAACCGCTGATCGGTTCGCCCCCGGAAAAGGGCTTATGTATGGGGCAACGCAGCCATGGTCTTCGGAAAAGGCGGGCTTGCACTGCCGAGCCCATACGCGCCGTCATCCACGGGCTTGTCCCGAGGATCTACCAAGGGTGGCCACGGCTGGGAGCCGTAAGGAGAGTCCATAAACGTCGAGCACAAGGCAACGGCAGTAGATCCTCGGGACAAGCCCGAGGATGACGAAGGAGAGGGCCTCACCAAACAAAAAATGCCGGAAGCAAGCTCCCGGCATCCTTCTATTAGCTTCGCCCGCTCATCCAGCCTTGTTGATCTGCCGTGCCACCACATCGTGGTTGAGCCACAGCACCGGCGCCGACGGATTGGCCATTTCGCCGAAGATCAGCGCGCCAGTCGCTTCGACCACGAGCACGCTCAGATAGTCCGAGATCAGCGCCTTGGCGTCCTTGTGCATCTGGGCGATCTCTTGCGAGGTGCCGATGGTGATGTCGGACTGGCCCTGGCTGTTGGGCATCGGCCAGTTGTTGAAGTCGTAGAACGGCTTCATCACCTCGCTGACCTGGAAGTCGGCGATCTTCTGAAGAACGTCATCGACGGTGACGCCCTCGACCAGCAGCGCCTGGCAGTCGGCCCAGATCTTCTCGGCGCGCGCGCCAGGATTTTCCTTTTTCAAGGCCTTCAGGAGCGGCAGAAGCGGCAGCTCGATGCCGGCAAAGACGTCAGACGAATTGGTGCGGATCTCCGGGCAATTAAAGACGGTCGCCTTGATGCCGGCAGAATACGCCTCCTCGGCAATCGCCTCGAGCTTCATCTTGGCATAGCCCTGGGTGTAGTTCGTATAGGTCTGCCAGCGATATTCGTCGCCGATCAGGATGCCCGTGCCGTGATAGCCATAGGCCGAGTAACGTACCTGGCCGCCGCTCTTTTCGATCCGGGCGCGAATGGCAGCGCTGCCTTCGATCAGATGGCGGAAGGTGTTGGCCGAGACTTCGTCGAAGTTCTGCAGGATCAGCTTGCCGAGATCGCTGTCGAGCAGCACCTGCGAGGACATGTGACGGGCGCCGCGACCCTTGTAGATGCGGTTCGCAAGTACGAGGAAGACCTTGGCCTTCGGAATGCCGCCGGCCATGGTGTGGGCGAAGTGCACGTTTTTGCCGTCAGCAATCATGCCTTCCAGCTCGGCCATGATGTCGGAAACGGCCTTCTGGAAGCGGGATACGCCCACCTGGCGGCACTTTTCAATATGCGCCCAGTCGAGCTTTTCCGTTTCCCAGTTTTCCAGCGTCAGCGAGGCGAGCAGGTCGGTCGGTGTCGGTTCACCTTCGGGCGCATCGAGATCGAAGCCTGCCATGGCGGGAATGTTGATGATCCGGCCACCGAGATTGGCTTCCGCCTGGGCGAGCTCTTCCGGGTTCAGCGGACGCAGTCTGTTGTTTTCGTCACGACGACCAACGGTGATTCCGATGATCTCCATGCCGGCCTTCTTGGCCTGATCGAGCAGACCCGTGACATAGCCACGCCCGAACAATTCGCCGAAAAGAACGAAAACATCGCCCTTTTTGTAGAGGTTGTTCTGCGGGATCTCAGTCAGGGAAACCGGGCTGGTCAGGGTCATTTTCGATTCCAGATTACAGTACTCGTGAATGCCCACTATCAAAGACTGAGCAGCAGTGCATCATCCTGAGACGGTTTCTCTGGTCATTTTCCGTGACCGTTTATCGCATTGCGTGATGAGCTGTAACAATCCGGCGGTGGCCAGGGACGCTTACGCCGTCACCAAGCGCACCCTGTTGCCCCAGGGATCCAGCGCCTCGAAGCCCTCGTCGATCTCAGTGATCTGGAAGCCACGTGCCTCAAGTTCCGCCCTCTGTGCCGAAAGGATTGCGGCATCCCTGGCCTTCAGCGAGAACCAGTCGAGCCCTGTCATTTGCTCCTGACGCGGACCGGCATCCTGGCTTTCCCAGATGTTGGCGCCGATATGGTGGTGATAGCGCCCAGACGACAGGAAGGTCGCGCCGCGCTCGTCGCTGCCGGCGACGACATCAAGCCCAAGCCCGGTCGCATAGAAGTCGCGCGCCCGCGCCAAGTCGCCGACCCTCAGATGGATATGGCCGATCCGCAGCGAAGCGGGTGCCTCCGTATACTCATCCCGATCGGTCCGCGTTCCCGTCTTCAGAAAGATGTCGTCGATATTGAGTTCCCGGCTGCCCATGGTCACCGTATTGCCGGCCCAGAGCCAGGTCTCCTGCGGTCGGTCGCTATAGACCTCGACACCATTTCCCTCCGGATCGGTCAGATAGACGGCCTCCGAGACCGAATGATCGGCAAAGCCGGTGAGCGGGATCTGTCTGCGCGCCACATGCACCAGCCAGCGGGCGAGATCGGCACGATCCGGCATCAGGAAGGCCGTGTGATAGAGCCCCGCCTGGCCGCTCGCCTCGGGCTCTGCGTCGGGCCGGGAATTGAGCGTTAGCAGCGGCGCGCCGCCGGCGCCAAGCGTCACCCGGTCGGTTGCCTCGATGATCACGGAAAGCCCCAGCATTTCGGTGTAATATTGTTTGAGCAGGGTGACGTTTTTCGCTCTCAGCGCCACCTCGCCGACATGCACCGGCCGCGTCAGCGCATAGGGCAGGGCCGTCGCCTCGGTCGTCGCCCCGCCGTCACTGCCAAGCCCTTCCGCTTTCAGCGCGCCTGCCATGGCGCCGCAAAGCGTTGTCGTCCCGGCGAGCCGCAGCAGTTGCCGCCGTGTCCAGTTGATCCCCAAAATGCCCCCGCTCTCGAACTTCGTCTGTCTGACGTACAAAATTATCCAGACCTCTATCCTCCGCGTCTCTCCACGACATCTCACATCGCCGTGAGCACATGGCGAACCGTTTGCCGCAATTATGATGCATTGCAGCATAATCTTGTGAGGTGAACGTTTCCAATCCGTCACATTTGCTGTAAACGGTGGAAAAACAAGCCTGTTCGGGTGGAGAGGGCAATGCGCAAATGGGTTTACACCTTCGGCGGAGGAGCGGCCGAAGGGAGTAGGGCCGAGATCGATCAGCTGGGAGGCAAGGGTGCCAATCTCGCCGAAATGGCGTCGCTTGGCCTGCCCGTGCCACCCGGCCTCACGATCGTGTCAGATGCCTGCGGCCTCTATTACAAGAACGGCAAGACGCTTTGCGAGGAGTTGAAGGCCCAGGTTCTCTCAGGTGTTGCCGGCATTGAAACGGCCACCGGCCGCGCCTTTGGTGATATCAACCATCCGCTTCTCCTCTCCGTCCGCTCCGGCGCGCGCACCTCCATGCCCGGCATGATGGATACGGTGCTGAACCTCGGCCTCAACGACCACACGGTCGAGGCGCTCGCGGAGCATTCGGGCGATGCCCGTTTCGCCTGGGACAGCTATCGCCGCTTCATCCAGATGTATGGCGATGTCGTGATGGGCCTCGATCACGAGGTCTTCGAGGAAATTCTCGAAGACGAGAAGGCCCGGCTTGGCCACGAGCTCGACACCGAACTGTCGGCCATGGAATGGCAGCATGTGGTGAAGCTCTACAAGGAGCTTCTCGAACACGATCTCGGCCAACCCTTCCCGCAGGATCCGCATGTGCAGCTCTGGGGCGCAATCGGCGCGGTCTTCTCAAGCTGGATGAACCCGCGCGCCCAGACCTATCGCCTGCTGCACAAGATCCCCGGCGAATGGGGCACGGCTGTCACCGTTCAGGCCATGGTCTTTGGCAACCTCGGCTCGACTTCTGCCACCGGCGTCGCCTTCACCCGCAACCCTTCCACCGGCGCGAAAGAGCTCTACGGCGAATTCCTGGTCAATGCGCAGGGCGAAGACGTGGTGGCCGGCATCCGCACGCCGCAATCGATCACCGAGGCCGCCCGTATCGATAGTGGTTCCGACAAACCCTCGCTCGAAAAGCTGATGCCCGAGGCCTTCGCCGAATTCTGCGCCATCTGCGACCGGCTCGAAGCGCATTACCGCGACATGCAGGATCTCGAATTCACCATCGAGCGCGGCAAGCTCTGGATGCTGCAGGCCCGTTCGGGCAAGCGCACGACCAAGGCCGCGATGAAGATCGCCGTCGATATGGTGGCCGAAGGCCTGATCACCGAGGAGGAAGCGGTCTTGCGCATCGAGCCTTCCTCGCTCGACCAGTTGCTTCACCCGACCATCGATCCGCGCGTCACCCGCCATGTCATCGGTTCGGGTCTGCCCGCCTCACCGGGGGCGGCGACTGGCGCCATCGTCTTTACCGCCGAAGAGGCGGTGGAGGCCGAAGCCGAGGGCCGCAAGGTCATCCTCGTGCGCGTCGAAACGAGCCCCGAGGACATCCACGGCATGCATGCCGCCGAAGGCATCCTGACCACCCGCGGCGGCATGACCAGCCACGCCGCCGTCGTCGCCCGCGGCATGGGCATCCCCTGTGTGGCCGGTGCCGGCACCATGCGCGTTGATCTGCGCAACGAAAAGCTCATCGGCATGGGCGTCACGCTCACCAAGGGCGACATCGTCACCATCGACGGCTCCTCCGGCCAGGTGCTGAAGGGCGAAGTGCCCATGCTGCAGCCGGAACTCTCGGGCGATTTCGCGCAGCTGATGGAATGGGCAGACGCCACCCGCCGCATGACGGTGCGCACCAATGCCGACACGCCGGGCGATGCCCGCGCCGCCCGCTCCTTCGGCGCCGAAGGCATCGGTCTTTGCCGCACCGAACACATGTTCTTCGAGGGCGACCGCATCCATGTCATGCGCGAGATGATCCTCGCCGAAGACGAGGCCGGCCGCCGCGCAGCTCTCGACAAGCTGCTTCCCATGCAGCGCTCTGATTTCACCGAGCTCTTCACCATCATGCACGGGTTGCCGGTGACGATCCGCATGCTCGATCCGCCGCTGCATGAATTCCTGCCGAAGTCGGACGAAGAGATCGAGGAAGTGGCCTATGCCATGGGCCTCGAACCCGGCTTCATGCGCCGCCGCATCGATGCCGTTCACGAGTTCAACCCGATGCTCGGCCATCGCGGCTGCCGTCTGGCCATCTCCTATCCCGAGATCGCCGAAATGCAGGCCCGCGCCATCTTCGAGGCCGCCGTCACTGCTGCCCGCGAAACGGGCGCACCGGTCGTGCCGGAAATCATGGTGCCGCTGGTCAGCCTGCGCGGCGAACTCGATTATGTGAAGGGCGTGATCGATCGTGTCGCGTCAGAAGTCATGGGCGAGGCCAAGCTCGAGATCTCCTATCTCGTCGGCACGATGATCGAGCTGCCGCGCGCCGCGATCCGCGCCCATATCATCGCCGAAGCCGCCGAATTCTTCTCCTTCGGCACCAACGACCTGACGCAAACAACCTTCGGCATGTCCCGCGACGACGCCGCCCGCTTCATCCCGACCTACCAGAAGAAGGGCATCATCGTGCAGGACCCCTTCGTATCCCTCGATTTCGACGGCGTCGGCGAACTCATCCGCATCGCCGCCGAACGCGGCCGCAAAACGCGCCCCGACATGAAACTCGGCATCTGCGGCGAACACGGCGGCGACCCGACCTCGATCCATTTCTGCGAGGATGTCGGGCTGGATTATGTGTCATGCTCGCCGTTCCGCGTGCCGATCGCGAGGCTCTCGGCGGCCCAGGCGGCGATCAAGGCGCGGGCGTGAGGGGGCGAGTTTGCGCTTGCAAATCCGCCATCTCGTGTTTTGTCTGCTGAAAACATCTGCGAACCGGTAGTCTGTGGCTTTTACAGAAAGATGGCTGAAAGGGTTGATGTCTTGTGACTTAGGGTGGACAGATTTGGACCGGACTGTATGTAAGGCACGGGCAATGCCAAGATGCTATCGATTCATTGTCACTCGCACGCCTTTACCGACCACTACGATGCGGGGCGCCCGAGCGGGTGGGCAGTTTGATGGAATAAATACGGTGGATGTTTTCTTCTCAGCCGACGTTGAAACAGATGGTTCTATACCGGGGCCCTTTTCAATGCTGTCGTTCGCGTTTGTCTACGCTGGAACCTATGACGGAGAGACCTTTTCTCGTCCTCTAGATTATACGCAATCGTTCTATCGGGAGCTCAAGCCGATTTCGGACAGTTTTGATCCGGAGGCCTTGGCAATAAACGGGCTTGATCGGGGGCAGCTTGCATCAAGCGGACTTTCACCGGCCAGAGCAATGGATGAGGCTTTTGAATGGATTCAGAAATTTTCAGGAGCAGGAAAGCCAGTTCTGGTTGCGTACCCACTTTCATTCGACTGGACGTGGCTTTATTGGTATTTTATGAGATTTTCGAAGCGCGGGTCTCCGTTTGGTCATTCGCGTTGTTTCGATCTAAAAACCGCAGTAGCAGTCAAAACTGGCCGTACTATAAGTTCGTCAAGCAGAGCAAAGTTGCCCCTTCGATTTACCTCTGATCGCCCTCACACTCACCACGCCGTGGATGATGCGATAGAGCAGGCTGAGATCTTTGCGAATATTTTTGAAGGTTAAATTCTATGATGTACATAGAAGAGAGAAGAAAGAAAACGTTAGAACGTTTTGCTGAGCTTCAATCGCATTTGCAAAAGGCTGGCGACATTGTGGCTGATAAGGCCTGTGTTTACGCTACCGGCTCGTTTGGTCGTCTGGAGGCCGGAGACCAGAGCGACTTGGACGTGTTTATCGTTAGCAAGACTGCCGAAATAGAGCGGGACGACAAGAAATTGATGGTCAATCAGCTATCTAACTTGGATACAATCCTCGTTAAGGCTGAACTGATTAAATCTATAAATACACTTCATATGCCAAAATTCGATGCTGATGGAAAGTATCTGTCAAGTCATTCGATTTATGATCTGAAGACTCACCTTGGAACGGCAGAAGACGACTACCGCAATACACTGACAGGCCGGTTGCTCTTATTCCTTGAAAGTCGCCCTCTTGTGGGCGCAGTCGTCTATGAAGAAATTATTGATGAGGTGATCGCGGCCTACTGGGGCGATTTTGGAGACCATTCGGCTGATTTCATTCCAGCCTTCCTCACCAATGACATCCTTAGGCTCTGGCGAACTTTTTGTGTGAACTATGAATCGGGCCGTCGTTCAGCAAAAGGAAATTCGAAGATTAAGAACCACAAGCTGAAGCACAGTAGAATGCTAACTTGCTTCTCCGCACTGATCTTCCTGCTGGCCGTTTACAAGTTGGATGGCACTGTTTCTCCGCAGCGCGCCAAACAGATGACCCAATTGACACCGACGGAGCGTTTGCAATGGCTGCTGAAGGAGTCAGCGTTTAGCACAGTACACCTTGAAGTCGCGCAAGTCCTTGAGCGATACAGTGAGTTTTTGAGGCGAATGGATAAACCAAAAACTGAGTTGAACGAGCTCTTTGAAAGTAACAGTCGGGAGTGGGTCAGGCAATCATACGAATTTGGAGATTTGATTTTTGACATCATTTTCAAAATTGGCGCAGGCTCAAAGTTCTTCAGATTGATCGCAGTCTGATCTACCAAAATTCCTGTCAGGCGAAGCCGATATCTCATTCTGCCGCCGAAGCCTTGCCGGTCCTCAGGCCCTTGCGAATGCTATCGAACGCCTCGTCCAGATTCAGCAAACTCCCGGGGTTGGCCATCGCGCGATCATACGTTTGGGCCACCTCGTCGCGAAGCCAGGCGTCCAGCGTATTCTCGCTCAAAGCTAGCAGTCTCAAGCCTTCCGAAACGACCTGACTTTCATCCGCATATTCACCCGATTCAACCTTTGTGCGGATCAGGTCGAGAAGGTCGGTCGATAATGTGACGGTTACTGTCTCGTGTCTGGACATGAAGATCCCTCCTGACACGGTAGAGATCATATCACAGGCGATCGAGCCCCGTCACGCCAGTCATCCTGCTAGGGCTATCGCATATCGAACGCCCCCCTCTGCCCTCCTGAGCCTGCCGAAGGGCGGGCATCTCCCCCCTTGTGGGGGAGATGTCACGCAGTGACAGAGGGGGGTATCCCTACGCGACTGCTCGTTTCATCCCCCATCCCCCCAATTGCCCCCGCCACCCCCGCAGGCTAGGTTGCCCCGTCATCGCCCACCCGGAGTCCCCCAGCCATGCCCGGCTATTCCGCCCGTCCGCCCGCCATCCCGACCGTGGTGCTCGACGATGCCGTCACCCGCATCACCCGCTGGGATTTCGAACCCGGTGCAGCGACCGGGCATCATACCCATGGCCTCGGCTATGTCGTCGTGCCGCTCACCGATTGCCATTTCCTGATCGAGGATGCCGAAGGCTCGCGCCGGGTCACGAGCAAAGCCGGCGAGGCCTATCGGCGGGATGCCGGCGTCGAGCACAATGTCATCAATGGCGGCGACCAGCCGATGAGTTTTGTCGAGATCGAGTATAAATGAGCACAGAGGAAGCCACGCCCCATTTCGTCACGGCTTTCGAGCCGCAGCATGGCGTGGCGGTTCAGGTGGCCGAGGGCGTCGAGCGGCTGACCGCGCCCAATCCCAGCCCCTTCACCTTCCACGGCACCAACACCTATATCGTCGGGAACAAATCCGTCTGCGTCATCGATCCCGGCCCAGACAATGACGCGCATTTCGAGGCGCTGATGGGGGCATTGCAGGGCAGGGAGGTGACCCATATCGCCGTCAGCCACACCCATCGCGACCATTCCCCGCTCGCCCGCCGGCTGAAGCAAAGAACCGGTGCCCTGATGGTCGCCGAGGGCCCGCATCGCTCGGCCCGTCCGCTCTTCGAGGGCGAGGTGAACCCCTTTGCCGAAAGCGCCGACAGCGATTTCGTCCCCGATATCGCCCTTGCCGATGGCGAGGCGGTCGAAGGCGAGGGCTGGCGCTTGACCGCCGTCCACACGCCTGGACATACAGCCAACCACGCCGCCTTTGCGCTCGAAGACACCGGCATCCTCTTCTCCGCCGATCATGTCATGGCCTGGGCCACCTCGATCGTCGCCCCTCCGGATGGCGCCATGGGCGATTACATGGCCTCGCTCGACCGGCTGCTGGAGCGGCACGATCGGCTCTATCTCCCCGGCCATGGCGGCCCGGTCACCGAGCCCCAGGCCTTTGTCCGGGCGCTGCGCACCCATCGCCGCCTGCGCGAACGCGCCGTCTTGGAGCGCATCCGCAAGGGCGACCGGCTGATTTCGGACATGGTGAAGGTGATCTACGCCACCACCGACCCCCGCCTGCATGGGGCAGCCGCCCTCTCCGTGCTCGCGCATATCGAGGATCTCCTGGAGAATGGCCTGATCGCCACGGATGGCCCGCCGAGGCTGTCGGGGGAATATCGACCGGGTTAGATGGACCTGCGGGTCTTTGGCCTGCCCCGCCCACCGCACCACCTGGATTGCCCCCCTCTGTCGGCTTCGCCGACATCTCCCCCACAGGTGGGGAGAGTGGAGGTTGTCGCCGCGCCTGCGTTCATCCGCTCTCCCCCCGTGTGGGGGAGATGCCCGCCCTTCGACAAGCTCAGGAGGGCAGAGGGGGGTAACACGCGGCACCAAACCAGACGTCGTTGATGGTCCCACCTCAGTTCCCGGCAATCCCCAGAAGCTCCGCATCGAGCGCATGTAAAAACCCTTCGGCGATCTCATCGCTGATGCCGAGGTCGTGCGGCCCGTAGCGGGAGGCGACGCGGATGTCGACGAGCGTCATTTCCGCCTCTTCGCGCAGGCGCACCACCGCATCGAAGGGCAGGCCGAGCACGAAGGTGCGGGTGGAAAATTGCAGTCGCGCCGTACCCTCCGGCTCGCCGTCTGCAAGCGGGACCAGGGCGCCGGGCTCGGGCCGGGCGGTGGGCAGCGGCCCGCTTTCCGGCAGCGCCTCCTGGGCGGGCGCTGCAGCGCTCTCGCCTTCCGCCTCTGCGGGGCTTTCGGTCGTCGGGCGCAGTTCAAGCTCCGGCAGGCCATATTCCTCGCCACGGCTCGCCGTCACCACCAGCCGGTTTTGCGCGGCAACCGTGCGCACCGCCTCGTAAACGCGGTCGATCGCGCCTTCGTAGCGCCGACCATTGAGACCCGGATAGGCGGCCAGCTGCGCCTCGTCCGCGTTGGCAGGCAATTCAGGGCGCGGCAGGAGATGCTGCACAACCTCTGATTCGGAAATGAAAGCCGGTCGGTCGGCGAGATCGGTCGAAACTTCGGTCAGCTTCGGCTTGGAGACATAGAGGTAATAGCCATAACCGGGCAGGGCGAGCGGCAGGGCCGCATAGATCAGCGCCCAGGCCGATGCGACACCGCCCAGCGCTCCGATCTGCCAGAGCCTGGCGAGACCCAGGAGCGCAAGCGGCACGGCAAGCGCTGCCGGCACGGCCGATACCAGCACCAGAAGCACGAAATCCGGTGTTGCGAGCGGCCCGAAGCGATGCGCCAGCACGACGATCAGCAGCATGCCGAGTGAAAACAGCGCCAGCCGCCGCGCCAGAAAGGCGGAACGGGACACCGGACGGTCATAGCGGATTTGCATCAGGATCTACCGGAATCAGAGGCGACACTAACCGCTTGTAACGGCTGGCGCTGAAGGCGTCGACAGGCAATGCGGTCTGCGTCTCGTCAAGGCTCTCTGTTGCGCCCGCCGCCCAGCAGCGGATTGTCGCCGAATGCGGGGGGCGGAATTGCGCCGTCATTGGATTGCGGCGTGCCGAGCTGGTCGGGTGCCTCGATCAGCCCCTCTTCGATGGCCGAATCAAGCGGCGGCAGCCCGGGGGCGTCGAGTGTCTCGCCGCCATCCGGCAGGCTCGGATCGGGCAGCGGCGGTGCATCGGGGGTGAATGGCACGTAAAGCGAAACGGTCACGATGACCGCGATCGCCATCAGCCAGGAGCCGATGATCCGCGCCGGTATGGTCAGCCAGGCGCCGCGGAAGGGGCGCAGCATCAGCCCGGGGACGACGAGGATCCACAGCGCGCCAAGAACGGCGGCAAGCGTGAATTCCTGGATGCCGATGCCGAAATCATCAAGCCCGATGAACAGTGCAAAGGAGAAGCCGACAATGGCGGCCGCGATCGGGGCCGCAAACCGGCGGATCCCTGCCGGCAACCACAGCACAAGGCCCGAGAGCAGCACGGCCACAGGCGCGATCAAGAACAGCTCGTGCCCCAGCGGGCTCTGCAGAATGGCGCTGAAAATCGGGTCGAAGAACAAGAGCATGGGCGTCATGACGCCGAGAAAGGCGATGACGATCGACATGACCTCGCCCCGCCGCTCCGCCATGCCGATGGTCACCGACAGGCCAAGCATGGCCAGCACCAGGTCATAGATCGACAGCGTGAAAAGATAGCCGAGCTCGAAGAAGGCGAATTCATGCGGAATGGTCAGCGAGGCCGTGACGATCAGCACGCCGGCGAGAAAGATCGAAAAGGCGATCCTGAAGGCGAGCGTCCGAACACCGGCGCGAAAGCGCTCCGCAGCGGTCATGCCGCTTGAGGCCTTGGTCGCGTCTCCACGGCGTTCAGTCTCCCGGGCCAGGAGCTCGGCGGCTTCGCCACGCGGCATGGAGCCGACGGGTTTTGCTCCTCCGCTCTTCGGTGCCTGTCGCGCCGCTGTCTTGTGGGGCTTCTGCTTTTTCATGCGCCTCGTCCGATCCCGCGCGGTCAACCGCATCGTCTCAGCCTATTTCACAGGAGACTTGATTTGTCACCGCCGGCCGCTGCACTCTCTCGTGAGAGAAAGGGAGCGGGCTCATGGCCATCCTCATGCTGACGGCCGTCACGCGCGTTGAGCGCAAGCTTGCGACGAGCCTCGTCTTCGACACCGTCAACCGCCTCGGCGGCTGGATCGACGATGTGCAGATGTATTCCAACCTGATGAACACGATCCGCTTCACCCTGCCGGGCGAAGCCTTCGGCTCTCTCATCGAGGCCTTGCGGGCCGACGATATTGCCGTCGATGCTCCCTTAGTGCTCGCCGAGAGTGGCAATGCCGCTGCCGAGCGCATGGCAACCCTGCAGCTCACTTTCATCCATGACGAGCCGGACCTGAAACGCGAGATACCGTCTATTCCCGGATGAACGGCTGGCCGTTATCGTCAGACGACGCAGAAAAACCCGGCGGTCGCCCACCGGGTTCTTGCTTGATCACAGGTCGATTTTTTGAAAGCTCAGGCCGCGCGGCGCTGATGCCGGCCTTCTTCGACCTCCTCGACGATCTTGGCGACAAAGGCGTCGAGATCGCCGGGGTTGCGCGAGGTGATGATGCCCTGGTCGGTGACCACGGCCTCGTCGCGCCAGTCTGCGCCGGCATTGATCATGTCGGTCTTGATCGAGGAGAAGGAGGTCGCCTTCCGCCCTTTCACGCCACCGGCTTCGATCAACAGCCACGGGCCATGGCAGACGGCAGCGACCGTCTTGCCGGAATTGAGGAAGGCCCTGACCAGCTCGATCGCCTTCTCTTCCTTGCGCAGCAGGTCGGGATTGATCTGCCCGCCGGGAATGACGAGGGCATCAAAGTCGTCAATCCTGACATCTTCGAGCACGAGATCGACCTCAACCGTGTCGCCCCAGTTCTTGTCGTCCCAGCTCTTGATCGGCGCCGTTTCGAGCGAAGCGATCTTCACCGTTGCACCCTTGGCTGTCAGCTGCTCCAGCGGCACGCGCAGCTCGGAGCGCTCATAGCCATGGGTGGCGAGAATGAGGATGCGGGCGGAAGTGATGGAGGGCATGGCATGTCCTTTCATGGGGTTTCTGTCATAGGGGATGACAGACAAACGACAGGACCGCGGCATCGTTCCGGGAAAAACGCGAAAAGTCCCCTCCGAAGGTGTTGCCGCCCGGCTTAGGCTTTGATAATCAGGCCACGATTTGCAGCGCCGCCCGCGGCCTCGCAATCCTGTTGGGGCGTCGCCAAGCGGTAAGGCATCGGTTTTTGGTACCGACATTCCCAGGTTCGAATCCTGGCGCCCCAGCCACCGCTTTTAAATCTATATTTTTTTCAATAGCTTACTTCGTTCCGGATTAGTACTGCCGGAACACTTTTCCGGTGCATGGAGCCGGCGCAATGGAGCGAGCATGGCTACTCAGCACTGCTATGACACCAATCACTCTAGCAAGGGGCTGGTTACGTCGATTCCTGAGGGCGGTGATCGTTAGAGGATCGTGTTTCAGGATGAAATTGTCGGAACTTTCGAAAGCTTTGATGAGGCATTCATCGCGACAATGACTGGTGACCTAAGAATACGGGACCTGCTGAGGGAGACTGGAGGATGGCAAAAGAAGCTTTTGGCATCCGGCACAGTAACCGACAGAAGCGTCCCTTGGATTATCAACGAGGCTTGAGACAGGAACTCGATGTGAGGAGAGCTGAGGAGCTGTCGAGGACAAGACGCAGTATCTCTATCTGTTCAACAGGCGAGAATTCTCAGTTTGCAAGCCAATCACTGACATGAATAGCCCCGCCGGGCGCGCTTTTCCGGGGCTGGGCGTAGAATTATTGTCGATTTCCGCCTCTTTCTGCTCTTTTCGCGCCGTCGGCTGCCGCTTTTGTTCCATCAAGCCGTCACGCATGCAGATAGTCTGAGCGGCCATAGGGGATTCGCTATGGGGACTGCATGGCACTGCTTGCCGAGGGTGAGATCGAAATACCGCGCATCGCGCGCATCGAGTGGCCGACCGTCGCACTGGCCATTTTGATTTACGGAGGCTTTGTTGGCCTCACCTGGTTCTGGCGTGACATTCCACTTCTGATCCTCGTGCCGCTAGGAGCCTGGCTGATCGCCTGGCACGGATCACTGCAACATGAGGTCATCCACCATCATCCGACGCGGCATCAATGGATCAACGATGCCATCGGCTTCCCGCCGATTTCGCTTTGGCTGCCCTATCGGGTCTACAAGGAAAGCCATCTCGCCCATCACCGCGACGAGCATCTGACCGATCCCATCGAGGATCCGGAATCCTATTACTTCACCAGGGAAGACTGGGATCGCTTCGGCTGGGCCGGGCGCACGCTGTGGGAGTTCAATCTGACGCTGATCGGTCGCCTGACCGTCGGCCCTGCGATCATCCTCGGTTCCTTCCTCTGGCACGAGGCGATCAAGGTCTTCCGCGGGGAGGGCGATAGCCGTCGCCTCTGGGCCTGGCATATGCTCGGCGTCGCCGTCGTGCTCTGGTGGGTGCTCGCCGTCTGCGACATGCCCTTCCTGCTCTTCTTCTTTGCCTTCGTCTATTGCGGCACGGCGCTGTCGCGCCTGCGCTCCTATGCCGAGCATCGCTTTGCCGATAACCACGAGGAGCGCACGGCGATCGTCGAGAGAAGCCCGCTCTTTGGCCTGCTCTTCCTCTACAACAATCTGCATGTCCTGCATCATCGCGTTCCGGCGCTGCCCTGGTACATGCTGCCCGGCATCTATGAGCGGCATCGCGATTTCCTTGTGCGCCTGAATGGTGGCCTCGTCTATCGCGGCTATCGCGATGTCGCCCGCCGTTTCCTGTTCAGGAAACACGACGACCCGACCCATCCGAGGTACTCCTGACAGGGCCCGCTGACAGGAGGCTTGCCAGCCTCGCCATGTATGTCGCCCCACCGGTGGTCGTTGAGGCGCAGCGTGACCTGTGGGCATTTCTGCGCGAGCGGCTGCGTGAGGCAGGCTTTGAGGGCGTCCCCGATGCCCTCGATGAAACGCTGGCCCATCACGAGGCCTGGCTCGATCCGCGTCTTCTCCTCGCCCAGACCTGCGGCTTTCCCTGCGTCAAGCATCTGAGGGGCAGGGTGCGTCTGGTCGCAACCCCGGTCTACGAGGCCCCGGGCTGTGACGGACATACCATGGTCAGCGTCATCGTCGTCAGGGCAGGGGATGCGCCCGAAAGCCTCGCCGCCTGCCGTGGCCTGCGTGTCGCCATCAACGAACCCGGCAGCAATTCTGGCTATAACCTGCTGCGCGCCGCAGTCGCGCCGCATGCCGAAGGAAGGCCGTTTTTCGCCGCTGTCGTGGAAACCGGCGGCCATCTTGCGAGCATGGAGGCCGTCCGCCAAGGCAAAGCCGATCTCGCCGCCATCGACTGCATCACCTTTGATCTCCTGCGCCGTCATGCGCCCGAGCGCATCGAAGGTTTGCACATCCTCGCCGAAACCGCCTCCGGCCCCAATCTGCCCTTCATCACCCGCCTTGATACCTCCGATGATGAACTGGCGCTTCTCCGCAGCGCGCTGCAGGCGGCAATCACGGCTCCCGAACTGAAGGAAGCCCGCACTATCCTTGGCCTCACGGATGTGGTTGTCCTGGAAGACGCGGCCTATGACATCTTGCTCGACCATGAACGGGCTGCAATCAGTGCTGGGTATCCGGAACTGCTCTGACGATTGTCAGACTGTTTCCATGGCCGCTGCACCGACGGTGCTGTGCGCCTCGGCCTCAAACACACGGTTGCGCCCGGCTGCCTTGGCTGCGTAAAGCGCCCGATCGGCCCGGGCGATGGCCGAATAGAGATCGCTGTCACCGGAGCGCGGACGGTCTATGCCGATGCTGACCGTCACCACGCCCGTGAGACCGAAGAAGCGCCAATCCTTTTCGGACACTGTCTGCCGGATTTTCTCGGCGAGTTTCCGCGCATCGGCAACCGTCGCGCGGGGCAGGAAGGTCACGAATTCCTCTCCACCGAAGCGGGCCGTCACAGTGTCCCGACCCGTCACTTGTCGCAGCATATCGGCAATGGCCGAGATGACGGCATCGCCCGTGGCATGCCCGAGCGTATCATTGATCCGCTTGAAATGGTCGATGTCACAGACGAGGACCGCGCCGTCGCGCGCTTCAGATGGGCTAAGTCCGGCCAGTGCTGCCTCGAAGCCGCGACGATTGAGAAGACCGGTCAGCGGGTCCCGCTCCGCCGCCTGTCTGTGCCGATCCATGGCTGATACCCCGCTCGCCACCAGGGCCGAGAACGGGAAGGTCATGCAGATCGTGATGGTGGTGATGTGCACCGCCAGATTATAGGCGGAATCGACGAAGTCGCCGAAATTGTCACTGGCATTGCCGTAAAAGAAGAAGAAATAGACGGCGCGTGCCACGGTATCGATGAAGACGAGCCCGATCGACGCAAGAAGCATCTTGTCGGCATTGCGCTTTGCCTTCGGCACCGTCATCGCAAGGGCGAGCCCGATCAGGCAGGCAAAGCCAATGTCTGTCAAAAATATCTGGTAGCGCAGGCTCTCCAGAACGAAGATGCAAACGAGCAGAAGCAGGGTGTAGAGGCCGACAAACCATCGCCTTTCGCGGTCGAAGGATCGCTGTTGGAAATGCTCGAACACGGCGCTGCTGTAGCAATAGGCCGCACCGATAAAGATCATGCCGGACGCGAAAGCATCGAAGATCGGCTGGATCGGAAAGGTCGAAAGCGAGAAGCCGAGGGCAGTCTGGCCGAAGCCTGCTCCCCACTGCCAGTTGGTGACGATCTTCTGTTGCCAGAGAACTATAAATGTCAGCGCAACCAGACCAAACAGGATCGGCGGAACATACACAATAACCGAACTTTCGCCCACCGGATTCCCGCTCACTACGATCGTTACATTTAAGACTGTTATGCGATTCGTATGGTTAACTTATATTGAATTTGCTTATGAATACCCGCGAAAAGTGATGGGTATCACCCCCATGTTATCGCCTCTGTTCGAAGTGAAGCGAATGGCGCAACCCCTTGGAGAGATTGGTTGTATTTCTGATGTCTATGCATTAGTTGATTGCGACCTTCTATCTGCGGCTGTATCAGGTTGGGGCAGTTGATTCAGCGTAGAGTACATGCCCCGAGAAACACCTTTTTCCGTCGTTGTTGGCCGATTGCTTGACGCTTGGATCACAACATCACCTGACCGTCCCGTAAGACCTGAGAGCATCTACAGTCGTGTACTGGATCTTCTGACTTTGAAGATGCGGCTGACGCTGATCGAGATCAGAGGCTCCGATCCACTGGACTGGCACATGCGCACGGTCCGCCATTCCGGCTTCACCTCCCGCCTGCTCGACATCAACAGCCTGTTCTCCGATGGTCGCCTCGGCGATTTCAAGGACCGCGCCTACATGGAGCAGTCGGTCATCCCGCGCCTGACCGATGTCGTTGCGCGCCAGCAGCCTGCAACGGAGCTTGTTCGGACGAAGCTTCTTGGTGTCAGCGTCGGATATGACCGGATTTTGTTGCCGCAGAAGAAGGCGGGCGGCTCCGAATGGGTGATATCCTCGTCCTATGCGCAGTTCATGCTGGGCCAGCCCGCCGCCCGCGAAACGCTTGATGCGGCCGATGAGGCGGTCGTCCAGCTGCTGATCGAGGGCTCGACCGCCAAGGAGATCGCCGAGCTCTTAGGCCTGTCCCATCGCACGGTGGAGCACAGGCTGGAAAAGCTGAAGCAGCGGTACGGCGCGCGCAACACCGTCCATCTCGTGGCCATGCTGGTCGCGGCGCATATCGATCACGCGCCAGCCCGTTGACCCGTGATCCGCAGGGAATGCCTGCGACAAGTTTGTCGCCGTTGATGTTCCAAGCCGTGACTTTTTCGCATTGACTGACGCCGAAGCGGTCACGCTTGCTTGTAAATTCTTTAGCGGAACAACTGCGAGATTACGTCGGGTGCCGTGTTGGAGATCGACAGCGCCTGGATGGCAAGTTGCTGCTGTGTTTGAAGCGCCTTCAGCCTTGTCGATTCCTCATTCATATCGGCATCGACAAGGCGACCGATCCCGCTCTCGATATTGGCCGCGAGCCGTGCGGCAAATTCCGCCTGCATATCGATGCGCGTCTGCAGCGCGCCAAGCGTTGCCGCCGCATCTACTACCCGCGCCGTCGCGGTCTCCATGTAGTTGATATAGGTCCGCACCCAGTCCGGGTTTTGCACGATATCAATGTTCATGAAGTCGATGGAGGGGATGGGCTCGTGGCTGACCGTGATGTCGCTGAAGCCGATCCGTGATCCGCTCCCGGCCCGGCGATCGGCCAGTGGATCGAGAACCATCGAAACGCCGGTACCCGTATCCGATATGATCACGTCCGGCCAGTCGGCCTGCATCAGCGAGGTCAGCAGCGTGACCATTTCCGCCGAGCTTGACACCGTCCCATCGGTCTTGCCGAGCAGGTTGTTCACATAGGTCCGGTCGAAGGAATAGGTCTTCGGGCTTTCGCTGTTCACATAGAAGCTGAACGTCACCTCAATACCATCGGGTTCCTCGCCATCACGGAAAACCTGGAATGAGTCGAAGGGCAGCGTCATCTGCGAACCGCGCGGTGCCTGGGCGGACGTGTTGCTCAAGCCGTGAGATCCCGACGTGACCTGCGACGTGAGATTGCTGATTTCGATGTAGGAGCCGTCAAGCCCGGAGTTTTGTAGGGTTAGTATCTGGTAGACGTCAGGTTCGATACCATTTGGATAGTCGTTGTCGTATTGCAGGCCTGCTGCCGCCCCAGTGTTGTTCACCGATAAAGCCATGTTCAGTACTTGCGCAAACGCTTTGTGGTCGGCGACGACGCCATTCCAACTTGGGAAATGCGTATCCAGAAATGTCTTGTCGATAGTGACACCGACGGTTGTTTTACCAGGATTATAGGGCGGCGAGATGCCGTGAGACGGCTCATCTCTGTCTACGGTAACGTCGAAGGTTATTGCATCGCCGGTGCCTGTCAGATCGAGCGGGCCGGAAAAGACGATATCCCGAACTCGCGCTACCGATGCCGAATTCCAGTTAGGCCCCCAAACCTTTGCGCCATCAATCTCGCTCCACAGATCTCGCATGCCCGCAATCGTCTCGATATCCCGCGGATCTCTCTCCAGGAGGCCGCCTCCCGTGCTGTTGAACAGTGAGATCTCCGAGAGATCCACGGTCATCGACTTGGTCGACACGCCCCCATTGCTGTCGCGCACGAAGGAGGAGAGGACCTGGGTCTTGTTGATGTTGACGTCATAGATGTCGGCGATGTCGGTGGTCAGCCAGTTCTGGCCGGAAAAGCTCGCGGAGTCGGTGATCGACTTCACCTGATCCTTCAACTGGTCCAGTTCCGTCTGAACCTTGGCCTTGTCCACGCCCTCTTCGGTGGCGGCAACCAGGCGCGCCTGGAATTCGGTCAGCACGTCAATCACCGAAGTCATCCCGGCATAGGCCGTATCGACCTTGGCTGCCCCAAGACCCAGCGCATCCGCGGCAGCCGAAATGGCCTTGCTGTCAGAGCGCATCGTCGTCGAAATCGACCAATAGGCGGCATTGTCTGCGGCGATCGCGACCCGAAGGCCGGAGCTCACGCGTTCCTGTGTTGCCTGCAGATCGGAAGACAGGCTTCTCAGCGTTTGCAAGGCTGTCATTGCAGGAAGATTGGTAAGGATGCTCGTCATCGAAATCAGACCGCCCAGAGGAAAAACCAGAAAATCATTCATGAGAAATGACCCCGGCGACCGTTATGGTTTCGAAATGGTTAACGCCCCTATGAAGTTTCATCCGTAAAAATACGGAGGTATCAAAATTTCTCGAAGTCCGTCTGTCACAGGCGAAACGACGCGCTGCTCACAGCTTCACCTTCACCGGCCGCCAGACGATCGTCTCCGGCGTGCGGTCATAGGGGTTGTCCATCAGCGTCACTTTGCAATTGCGCGTGTTGCAGCGGCTGCAGCGAAATTTCAGCGAGAAGGGGTCCCGGCCGTGACCGTAGAATGTGGCCAGGTCTTTCGCCAGAAACCGCCCCTGGTTCTGGCATTCCCGGCAGGTGGCGACCACGAGGAAGTTGTGGCGCAGCGCTTTTCCGAGTGTGTTTATCGTCTGGGTCATCAGACGATTTTGAACAAAACAAGAACATCGTCAAGTACTGAGATGCGCGCAATACGCTACAGACGCCGGTTTTCAAGGCTTTTTGCCTCTTCCGGCGCCTGCCGTATGCCATCTGCTAGGTCACTGAAAATTAACTATAAATCCTTCGCTCTGTAAGCCAACTGTTAACCTTGATCTTCCTATAAAGGAGGCGCTTCCACCAAGGTAATGCGTCGAGAAGCGCTCGGTTTCTGTATTGCGTATCGGGGAGGGCGTCATCCACGGCGTCCTCCCGCGCGCAACCGCCGGGCGTCGAAAGGGCATGAAGCCCTCCTGGTGGCGGACGGGTCAAACCGTCGCTTTCAAACAGCTTTCCAGACAATGAAATGCAAACGAGCCTCCACGCCGGCTGGCGGGAGGCTCCATGATGTTCTACGTCGCAATCAGGCTGCGGTGAGGAACTCCGCGCAGTAGCTCTTTCCGCCCTGCGTCCCCGGGCGATCGACAACAGTGCGAACACCGCGAATGATGTAATCGGACGATACGGTCAGCTGCACCTCGCAGCGCAGGTACTCCGTGCGGGCGCGGGTCAGCAGTTTGCCCCGCTTGCCGTCGCCGAGATCCTCGTAGGTCGCCGGAATGACGCGGGTGTTATAACCCCCACGCCAGGTATAAAGCGTCGAAGAACCGGAGGCCACGTCCGCGACCGGCGGGCCGAACTTGGCAAAGAAGGCGCCGGCCTGCTGACCGTTCCACCGGGCCTCGATTTCGTTGGTCGGCACTCCGCCCACCGAAGTGCAGCCGGCCATTGCCACGCAGACCGTTGCGATCAGTCCATTCCTGGTGCTTTTCACCAAATTCATTGTCACTGTCCCTTGAACCCCATCAAGACCGCCGTCGGCGCTGCGCCAGGCACGTCCGGTCCAGCTCTGCTTTACTGCGAAAGCGTGGCGGGCGAAACGGGAGCGCTTGCTGCTAAGCCGCAATTTTTTGTCAGGTGGCTTCTCCGCAACGGCGTGATTGTCGGCTTGTCGCTGTGCTCGAAGGGGCCGACGACCGATTGAGGTTCACCGCCCTTCCGGCAATGAATTCAGCAACATGCGGGTCGTCGTCACGAAAACTTCAACTTTATCGCCGCTTTTTTCGTTTCCATGCTTGTGCAACGAAAATCGCTGGTCTATAGAGGCGCCGCTGGTCACGGAGTGTAGCGCAGTCTGGTAGCGCACCACGTTCGGGACGTGGGGGTCGAGTGTTCGAATCACTCCACTCCGACCAGTCGATGCTCCCGACATCATCATCATTTTCCTGAATTTTCTTCTCCCCCAGTGAGATATGTCACAGGCGCATGGCGGCGCGTGCCTGTGTTGAATTGTAATCAATGCAAACAATGGTAGCAGACATGCATCCCGATTTGCGTTGGAAATCCTGAATGCGAGTTGCAAGCCGTTGCTTGAGAAGGAAGATTAGTCTAAGTTTAAGTGCATAAGGTCCAGTGCAGTCTTGCACACCAATGTCGTGCATTCTACCAATAATTGTAATTGATACGGTTTGGTGAGCATGATTCAGAGCACGAAGAGGCGTCGTCAGCGCCAGGATAAGGTAACGCTTTCAGACGTTGCTCAGAAAGCGGGGGTGAGTGCGATAACCGTGTCTCGCGCCCTCCGAGACCCTGAAAAAGTATCTCCGCAGTTGCGCGACACGATCCTGAGCGTTGTGGAGCAGATGGGCTATGTGCCGGATCTTGCTGCCCGCGCTCTCGCCAGCAAGAACAGCGGTCTCGTGGGTGTCGTCTCTCCCGTTTTGACCAGCCATTCCTTTCTCGCCCTCATTCGCGGTATCGAGGATCGTGTTCGACCTTCCGATTTGCGCATCCAATATGCAAACCCCGGGGCCGACAGCGAAGACCAGCTCCGTCAGCTGCGCTTCTTCCTGTCTCAAAATCCAGCCGGTCTGATCCATGTCGGGCAGATGGATGATCCCGCGATCGATGATCTCCTGCGTCGTGCCCCCTGTCCCGTGGTCGAAGTCATGGATATCAGCCGACAGCCGTCAGACATGGCGGTCGGTATCGACCACCGGCTTGCCGCAGAAGCGGCCACACGGCACCTTCTTGAAAAGGGATACAAACGCATCGCAATGCTGGGCGGTCTCTGGGATTTTCGTGCCAGGCGCCGCTTGGAAGGTTTCAAGGCCGTGATGGAGGAGGCAGACCTCTTCGATCCTGCCCTTGTACTCTCCGTCGATACCAGCAGCAGCGTTGGCCTTGGTTGCCATTTGCTGGATCGGCTGAAAAGCGAGTTCCCGGATGTCGACGCTGCCTTCTGCCACAATGACGATATCGCCCTTGGCGTGCTCTTCGAATGTCAGCGCCGGGGCATTGCCGTTCCCGAGGATTTCGGCATCTGCGGCTTCAATGATCTGGAATATGCGGGTTTCGCTTTTCCGGCGATCACGTCTGTGCGTGTTCCCCGCTATGAAATCGGCTATCGCGCGGTGGACATGATCATCCGCGCGACCGGATCGGGCACCTACCCGTCCAAGGTCGTCGATCTCGGCTATCAGCTCGTCAAACGCGGCTCGACGGACCGCGAGGGGTGACGTCAGCCACGCCTCGGGCCGTCATGCTGTAAAACTTGTTACGCCGCCCGTCTCATCCGCTGCCCCGCTGCTGCGCCATTCTGCTGATCACCGAGGTTGAACTGGCCAATCATGCCGCGCAGCTTGTTGGCTTCGCTTGCGAGCGTGGAAGCCACAGCACTGCTTTCTTCGACCATGGCGGCATTCTGCTGGGTCATCTGATCCATGCCGTTGACGGCGCTGTTGACTTCAACCAGGCCGGAAGACTGTTCGCGTGCTGCCGTTGAAATGGCAACGATGTGATCATTGATCTCCACGATCAACTGGCTGATCGATTTCAGCGCTCCGCCAGTGTCGCTGACCAGCCTGACGCCGGAGGCAACTTCCGTTGCAGAATTCTGGATCAGGTCCTTGATCTCCTTGGCGGCCTTGGCCGAGCGCTGGGCAAGTTCGCGAACTTCCTGAGCCACCACAGCAAATCCGCGTCCCGCTTCACCGGCGCGTGCCGCCTCGACACCGGCATTCAGCGCCAGAAGATTGGTCTGGAAGGCTATCTCGTCGATGACACCAATAATGTTGGAGATCTTCGAGGAGGAGACTTCGATACGGCTCATCGCATCCACGGCCTGGGACACCACCTCTCCGGATTTTTCGGCACTCGCCTTGGCAGAGCCAGCGACGTCCCGGGCATCCTGTGCGCGTTGCGCTGACGCGCTGACGTTGGACGTAACTTCCTCTAGCGCCGCTGCCGTCTCCTCAAGATTGGCCGCCTGGCTCTCGGTCCGCCGTGAAAGGTCGCCCACACCCTGCGTAATCTCGCGGGTCCCTTGGCTAATGATCTCGACACTGCTCGATATCTCGCGAAAGGTGTCGCAAAGCTGGGAGACCGAGCGGTTGAGATCGTGGCGCAGAAATTCGAATTCGGCTGAGAACGGCTCGGTGAGCTGGAAGCCGAAGTCCCCGGAACAAAGACGTTTCAGGGAGTCACCGAGGGAGCTGACCGTGCGCACCCGGGCCGTAACATCGGTGGCGAACTTGACGATTTTCACGACCTTGCCATGGTTGTCCAAGATCGGATTGTAGGAGGCGGAGATGATGACTTCCTTGCCGCTCTTCGTCCTTCGCGGGAACTCGGCGGCGACGTATCGGCCATCACGAAGGGTTTGCCAGAACGTCTTGTATTCCTCGGAATTGGCATGCGCCTTCTCGACGAACATACTGTGATGCCGTCCGACAATCTCATGCAGTGAATAGCCCATGAGATCGGTGAAGTTGTGATTGGCGTTTATGATATTGCCATCAACGGTGAACTCGATGATCGCCTGGGAGCGGGAGATCGCCGTGATCTGGGCCGCGAAATCGACATCCATAAGGCGAGCCTTGGCATCGGTCCACTCGACCACGAAGCCAACGGTTTTCGCGCCCCGCTTTAGCGGGGTTATCAACAGGTCATAGATGCGATTGCCGATTGTGATGGTCGTGCGGTTGGCGGTCTTCGCAGCTAAGATGTTGCTCAGCGCCGAGCGGGGCTTGCAGAAGATGTCGATATTGCTGCCGATCAGGCTCGCGACGCTGAATGTCGGCAATTCCTTCTTCAGGTCCGCCTCAGCGGCTTTGAGAAGCTCCACCAATGCCGGATTCATGTAGGTAATGTTAAGATTGCCGTCGGCCACCATGACATTCGCCTGCAGCGCCTCCAGCGCCAACATCTTCGCTACGTTCTTCGAACTTCCAAAACCTGGCAGTTGCATATGTCCTCCGGTTGCTGTTTTGCGCTGCCGCACGTTCGGCGCGTTGGTGTCCGTATCGGTAAGAGCAAAAACTTAAGGCAGCGATTAAGGTCCTAGTCCTTTTTTGGGTGCGAGCGAGTTGGTCCGATCAAGTTCGATCACTATTTCGTAACTACAGCGGTGCCCATACACCGCCACAGGCCTTTGGTTGCCAAGGGTTTGAAAGTATTGGCGGAAGACCTCAAGTGTCTGCATAGCGGTGACGCTGCGATCCGGCGGCAGGCCGGTCTGGGCTGTTCCGGCCAGTCACATCCCGTTACCCGGGGACAGTGCCGAGTGCATTATCCGCACAATCGCTCCACGGTTGCGCTGCGGGCGATCACTACGCCCATACGGAAAGCGTTCATGCCGTGTCGATACGCGGACGCGAGGCGTATCTATGAAAGTCGGAAAGCTTGTCTGGCCCTGTTTACGGACGCGCCGGTCATCCACGTAAAACGGCCCGCACAAGAGCGGGCCGGTCGTGGCAGTCATAGGAACTTGGATCTCAGCCGTCGATGTCATCCAACAACTGGCGCGCAGCGCTTGTCGTCACACGGCGGGTTTCCACTTCGTCGCGGCGGCTGGCCAAAAGTTCGGTGGCCAGCAGCTGCTCGGCAAGATCCGCTGGCAGCGACAGGATCACACGGCCGTCATGGGCGTTCAGCTCGCCGAGTTCCGAGCGCTTGGCTGATATCATGCCGCCGGCCACCGTGTTGTTGGTGTCCGGATCGATCAGGATGAAGGCGCCGGTGCCGCGGTTCTGCTCATAGGGGTCGAAGATCGCGGTCTCGTCGAAGGACAGATGCACCTTGCCGATGGCATTCATCTGGAGCATCTCGGCCGCCTGCCACTTGCCGGACTTGAGATCCAGCTGCTGCACCGGCTGCACCTGCACGCGCTGGCGACGCGAACCGGCCTTCAGCCAGTAGCGCTTGGCCGGTATGATACCATCCGGCTGCAGCGCCACGATCTGCGCGTCGAAGGCAAGACCCGTCTGCGGCTGGGCATCGAGCGAGACGATCATGTCGCCGCGCGCCACGTCCACCTGACGGTCGAGTACCAGCGTGATCGCGTCACCGGCAACGGCTGCGTTGCGCACCAGGTCGAAGGTGACGATCTGCTTGACATTGGCGACCTGGCCGGAGGGCAGGATGGCCACGCTGTCGCCGGGCTTCACCGCGCCGCCGGCCACCGTGCCCTGATAGCCGCGAAAGCTTTCGCCCGGACGCGAGACGCGCTGGACGGGCAGACGGAAACCGGTCGACTGGCCGGAGCGCAGGGTGGCGAGTTCCAGCGTCTCGACCAGCGTCGGGCCTTCATACCACGGGATCACCGACTTGCCGGAATAGACGACGTTTTCGCCCTGCAGCGCCGACATCGGGATGGCTGTCACCTGGCGCACGCCGAGGGTCAGCGCCAGTGCCTTGAACTCGGTGCTGATCTGGTCGAACACGGCCTTGTCGTAGCCGACGAGGTCGAACTTGTTCACCGCCAGCACGAACTGCTTGATGCCCATCAGCGAGGCGATGGTGGCATGGCGACGGGTCTGTTCCAGGAGGCCGGCACGAGCGTCAACCAGCAGGATGGCGAGGTCCGCCGTCGAGGCGCCGGTTGCCATGTTGCGGGTATATTGCTCGTGGCCGGGTGTGTCGGCCACGATGAAGGAGCGGCGGTCGGTGGCGAAATAGCGATAGGCGACATCGATGGTGATGCCCTGTTCGCGCTCCGCCTGCAGGCCGTCGAGCAGCAGGGCGAAATCGGGCAGGCCGAGATCGTTCTGCTGGCCGGAATCGCGGCGCAACGTCGCCGCCTGGTCTTCCTTGACGGCCTTGGTATCCCACAGCAGGCGACCGATCAGCGTCGACTTGCCGTCATCGACGGAGCCGCAGGTGATCAGGCGAAGGGGACGCGAGTCGCGGATGACGGGTGCGGCTTCGGTCTGGGTTGCCTCGGTGGCGAGGGCGGTATTGGCAGCTGCGGTCATCTCAGAAATATCCTTCGCGCTTCTTCTTTTCCATCGATCCGGCCTGGTCGCGGTCGATGGCGCGGCCCTGGCGTTCGGAGACGGTGGCGATTTCGAGTTCGGCGATCACCGCGTCGAGGGTGGTCGCATTGGAGCGGATGCCGCCGGTCAGCGGCCAGCAGCCGAGGGTGCGGAAGCGCAGCATGCCTTCCTGGATCTGTTCGCCGGGCAAGGCCTCGAAGCGTGGGTCTTCGGCCCACATCAGCATGCCGTCGCGTTCCACATATTTCTGCTTCTTCGCATAATAGAGCGGCGGCAGTTCGATGTTTTCGGCCTGGATGTAGCGCCAGATGTCGACTTCGGTCCAGTTCGACAGCGGGAAGGCGCGCACGCTTTCACCCCGGCGGATCATGCCGTTATAGATGTTCCAGAGTTCCGGGCGCTGGTTGCGCGGATCCCATTTGTGGTCGGGCGTGCGGAAGGAGTAGATGCGTTCCTTGGCGCGGGAGGCTTCCTCGTCGCGACGCGCGCCGCCGAAGGCCGCGTCATACTTGCCGGCGTCGAGCGCCTGGCGCAGCGCTTCCGTCTTCATCACATCGGTATGATAGGCCGAGCCATGGGTGAAGGGGCCGATACCCTCTTCCTTGCCCCGCGGATTGGTGTGCACGATCAGGTCGAGATCGAACTTCTCCGCCGTCGCATCGCGAAACGCGATCATCTCGGGGAATTTCCAGCCGGTGTCGATATGCAGAAGCGGGAAGGGCACGCGACCGGGGAAGAAGGCCTTGCGTGCCAGGTGCAGGAGCACGGACGAATCCTTGCCGATCGAATAGAGCATGACCGGCTTCTCGAACTCGGCTGCCACTTCGCGGAAGATATAGATCGCCTCATTCTCGAGCGCCTTCAGATGCGGATCGAGCGGCGGCTTGGTGACGGGATCCTTGGAATGCGGATCGAATTCGGATGTGTGTGTGTGCATGGTCTCTGTCTGCCTTGATGGCCATCGACGATGGCATTTCGTGGCACCCCCCTCTGCCTGCCGGCATCTCCCCCACACGGGGGGAGACCGAAATCCGCTTCCCGAGCGCCCAGTCCAGGCAGGGAGGCGAGTGGCTGGCGCCCCGCTCTCCCCCCTTGTGGGGGAGATGTCACGAAGTGACAGAGGGGGGTGAATTCTCGTTCCTACTCAAGCCGGCGCCGCGACCGAAGACGCTGCTGCCTCCGGCACATGCAACCCGCATTCGCGCTTCTCGTCATTCTCCCACCACCAGCGCCCGGCGCGCTCCGGTTCACCCGGCTTGATCGCACGGGTACAGGGCTCGCAGCCGATCGAGGGGTAACCGCGCTTGTGCAGCGGATTGGTGGGGACGCTCTCGGCCTCGACGTAAGTGTTGATGTCGTCAATCGACCAGTCGGCGAGCGGGTTCACCTTGATCAGGTCGCGCTCGGCGTCATATTCCGCAAACGGGGTGGCCGCGCGGTTGCCGGACTGGGAGCGGCGCAAACCGGTGATCCAGAAGCGGGCACCGGCAAGCGCTTGCCCCAGCGGAACCAGCTTGCGCACATGACAGCAGGCATGCCGAGCCTCGACGCTCTCGTAGAAGCCGTTCAAACCATACTTCGCCGCATAGGCATCGATGTCGTCCTGGCGCGGATGGAAGCGCTTGATCGCAATCCCGAAACGCTCTTCGGTCTCGGCGATCAAGTCCACCGTCTCCTTGAAGAGGCGGCCCGTCTCCAGCGTCGAGACATCGATCGGAAGGTTGGCGAGCCCGATCGCCGCGGTAATCACCTGATCCTCGATGCCGAGCGAGGTCGTGAAAACAGCCCTTCCATCAAGGCCCGCGACGATGCGCAGGCGCTCGGTGAGGTCGGCCGAGGCGAGTTGCTGGTCCAGCGTCCGGGCCAGGTCTGCGGATGTGTTCGTAGTCATCATGGGATCCCTGCTCAGTGACGCCATTATCCGGCATGAGCGGCGGGACGGACAGAAATCGACGTTCGCCGAGTTGCATCGAAAGAGCAAATATCTCTCTCGCATGCAGATATCGCGGCAATTCGTGCCGCACGGCTGAAATGACCCGTGGCACGGCGCGGGAATTTGCGCTATGGCCGAGGCACGATTTGAAGCCGCTCATGGCAGACATTGACGATCGATGATCACACAGAAAGCCAAGTATGCGCTGAGAGCGCTGACGCTTCTTGCCAGGGCTGAGCCGGGCGAGCCGATCCAGATCCCCGATATCGCCGACAAGCAGAAGATTCCGAAGAAATTCCTTGAGCAGATCATGCTGGATCTGAAGCGTGGTGGCATGGTGGAAAGCCGGCGCGGCAAGCAGGGCGGCTATCTGCTGCATCGTCCGGCCACCGAAATCACCTATGGCGAAGTGCTGCGGCTGATCGACGGTCCTGTTGCACCCTTGCCCTGCCTGTCGCTCACGGCCTATCGCCGTTGCGAGGATTGCGATGGCGAAACCGATTGCGAGATTCGGCGGGTCTTTGCCAAGGTGGCCGACGAGACGCGTGCTGTTCTGCTGTCGACCAGCCTGGCAGACGCTGCCGCAAAGGCGGACGATCTCGCCCATTGAGCCTCGTGGGGCACCCTTTCTCGCGTCAATCACAAACGAAAAGAAAGCCCCGCAGCCTTGGCTGCGGGGCCCCACACGCACCCTGAAGATCAGGAGGCGTTGGAGATGGAGCGGTTGACGAGGGTCACGGTCTTGTCGGCGTTGACCTTGTAGATCTCGCGAACGTCCTGGCCGCTGCCATTGTTGAAGGTGTGGAAGAAGGTCGAGCCGGCGGGTGCCTTTTCGAGCGTGACATTGGCGTTGTCATAGGTGATCGAGCCCGGGATCGGCTGGACGGCGGCGAAGGCGGAAGTGCCGGCTGCGAGGGCGATGAGGGTGGCGGAGATGATGGTCTTCATGGTCGTGTTTCCTTGTGGAGCGTTGGGTGTGGCGGCGGCCCGGTTTGGGGCGGGGGAGAGGGGACCGGACCGACCGCCGAGAGGTATTGCGTCCTGGGAGGCGCGTTATCGTTCGCTTCGAGATTACGAAGCGTTGGAGACCTGGCGATCAACCAGGGTCACCGACTTGTCGGCATTGACCTTGTAGATCTCGCGAACATCCTGGCCGCTGCCGTTGGAGAAGGTGTGGAAGAAGGTCGAGCCGGCTGGTGCCTTTTCGAGCGTGACATTGGCGTTGTCATAGGTGATCGAGCCCGGGATCGGCTGGACGGCGGCAAAAGCCGAGGTGCCGGCTGCGAGGGCGATGAGGGTGGCGGAGATGATGGTCTTCATGGTCTTGGTTCCTTGTCTAGGGTTAGGTTGGCGGCGGCTCGGGGTCTGAGGGGGAGGGCCGAGCCAGCCACCGGGGTCTTCTGTGCGTCTTGGGAGGCGCGTTAATTACGAAGCGTTGGAGATCTGGCGATCAACCAGGGTCACGGTCTTGTCGGCGTTGACCTTGTAGACTTCGCGAACGTCACGGCCATCACCGTTGTTGAAGGTGTGGAAGAAGGTCGAACCGGCAGGTGCCTTTTCCAGCTGGACGTTTGCGTTGTCATAGGTGATCGAGCCCGGGATCGGCTGGACGGCGGCGAAAGCGGCCGAGCCAGCAGCGATGGAGATGAGGGCGGCAGAGATGATGGTCTTCATGGTCGTGTTTCCTTATCTTGAAGAGAGCTGGCCTTCACGGTCTCAGCTGTAGGTTGCGTTTCAGGGTGTGCTTCACCTGTGTTGCGGGTCGCCTTCTGCGTCAGTCGTTCGACATGGAACGGGAGACGATGGAGACGGTCCGGTCTGGGTTCACCTTGTAAATCTCGTGCACCTCGGTGCCGTTGAGATAGAAGGTGTGGAAGAAGTTCGAACCGGCGGGGGCCTGTTCGAGCCTCGGTTGGGCACCGCCATAGGTGATGGAGCCCGGGATTGGCTGCATCGCAGCAGCGGCCGACGTGGCCAGGGGAGCGGCCAGTATGGAGGTCAAGATTGCTGCTGCGATGGTCTTCATGAGTGTGTGCCTTTAGAACCTTGCTTAATCGAACTGCTCGGTTCGATGATTGAGATATGGCGTAGAGGAATTTGGTTTGCAAGAGCCCTTTGCGCACAATCGAACTGATTGGTTCGGCAAGTGTACTCGGTATCAGGGATGATACTTGCGGAGAGATGTGAGTGAAATCAGCGCGTTAGCGTTGAAGGACACTGTCATTTAACTATGACATACAACGATTATTTTCTACTGCTTTCACCCTTTCGTGACTGCGATTGAGGGGGGGGCGAGAGGGTCCTGGCTGTGTTCTGAGAGCCATTCTCACGATCAGGGAGCCGCACAATTCTGGTTCTCTGACCCCTCGCGGAGCCGCCGCATGTCGCTTGCCAAAGGCCATTCGCTGATGGCCGGATCCAGCCTGCGAGACGCGTGTGCTGGTTCGGACGAAGAGCAGCGCGATTTCGTGCCGCCACCGGATCGCGACAGATTTCATCACGAACCAGGCGCGCAGCAGCGCTTCCATTCCGCCACGACACCCGCTGACGAGCACGGTTTTGCTATTTTTCCGGCCACGTTGACTAAGACGACCCGTTCGGTAGTCTTAAATCGTTAACGCCAGAGAGGAGGCACAGACATGACGTGCATGGGAAAACATCTATCGGCGTTTCTGGTCGGCCTGAGCTTGTCCACGGGTCTGGTCTTGCCGGCGGGCGCTGCGGAGCTGCTCAACGTCTCCTACGACCCGACCCGCGAATTCTATCAGGACTACAACGCCGCCTTCGCGAAGCACTGGCTTGCGGAAACCGGCGAGACCGTCACCATCGACCAGTCGCATGGCGGCTCCGGCCGGCAGGCGCGCGCCGTGATGGAAGGCCTGGGCGCCGATGTCGTCACACTTGCCCTGCAAAGCGACATCGACATCATCGTCGAACGCTCCAAGCTCATCGCTCCCGACTGGCGGGCACGTTTGCCGAACAACTCGGCCCCCTATACCTCGACCATTGTCTTCCTGGTCCGCCAGGGCAATCCCAAGGGCATCAAGGACTGGGGCGATCTGGTCAAGGGCGACGTCGAGATCGTCACGTCCAACCCGAAAACCTCGGGCGGCGCGCGCTGGAACTATCTCGCCGCCTGGGCCTGGGCGAACCGGGAATTTGCCGGCGACCAGCAGAAGATCCGCGACTATGTCGCCGAGATCTACCGCCGCGCGCCCGTGCTCGATGCCGGCGCCCGCGCCTCGCTGACCACCTTCGCCCAGCGCGAGATCGGCGATGTGCTGATCTGCTGGGAGAACGAGGCCCATCTGGCTGGCAAGGAATTCGGCAGCGACGCCTTTGAAATCGTCACGCCGTCGCTCTCGATCCTCGCCGAGCCACCCGTGGCCGTGGTCGATCGCAATGTCGACCGCGACGGAACCCGTAAGCAGGCGGAGGCCTATCTGAACTACCTCTATTCCCCGGAAGGCCAGCAGTTGATTGCCAAGCACTTCTACCGTCCCTCGCGCCCGGATCTCGTTCCGGCCGGCTCGGGCACGGAGCTGCCGAAGCTTGATCTCGTCACCATCGACGATCCGCTCTTCGGTGGCTGGGCCAAGGCGCAGCCCGAACATTTCGGCGAAGGCGGCATCTTCGACCAGATCTACCGCCCCTGACGGGCGGCTCCTCCCGAGGCAGGAAGGCGGCTCCGAAAGGGCCGCCTTTTCTGTTTTGCGCCGCCCCTTCTCATCTCACCGGCAGATCAAGCAAAGGTGAGGTCGAAAAACCGGCGGGGCGCACTACCCTTGAGGATAGGATTGAACCCCATCCGGAGCCGATCATGACCCCTTCCTTCAGCCTATCCTTGCTCAAGCCTTCGCTGCCCGCCGCCGCCCTGGCCGGCGGTCTTCTCCTTGCCGGTGCCGCCGTCGCCCATCACGGCTGGTCCTGGGCCGAGGCAGACCAAATCAACCTGACCGGCAAGATCACCGCGATCTCCTTTGCCCCGCCGCATCCAACGCTGGAACTCGACACCGCCGAAGGCCCATGGCGTATCGAGCTCGGCAATCCCGGCCTCACCCAGCGCTCCGGCTTCGTCGAAGGCGTCGTTGCCGTCGGCGACGAGATCACCGTGCGCGGCAACCGCTCGCTCGACCCGGAGGAAAAGCGCCTCAAGGCCGTGCGGGTGATCGTGGCCGGCAAGAACTACGATATCTATCCGAACCGCATCGTGACCAACTGAAGCCATGGAATGGCTGGCAGTCCTTGGCGATACGATGCTGGCCCGGGCGTTCATCCGCGCGCCGGTGCTCTACATCATAGCCAATGCCAGCCATATCCTCTCGCTCGGCATGCTCCTCGGCGCGACGGTCATCCTCGACCTGCGCCTGCTCGGGGCCTTCGCCGGACTGCCGCTTGGCGAGACGGTTAGGATCCTGTCACGCATCGCTGCCATCGCCCTCGCATCCGCGATCCTGACCGGTGCCTTGCTGTTTTCGGTCCAACCGCTCGATTATGCGGCCAACACGGCATTCCTGACCAAGCTCGGTCTCGTCGCCTTGGGCGCCCTGAACGCGGTCTCCGTGCGCCGATCGCAAGGCTGGAAGGCCGTGCTTGCCGGGGCCCCACCATCCCGAGGACTCCGTCTGGCGGCGGTGCTTTCGCTCGTGATCTGGGTTGCAGCCGTCCTTGCCGGTCGCTGGATCGGTTTTCTCTAGATCGACTTAGCCTGCATCACGGCTTCTGCCACCGCGCAAGCGCCTCCAGCCCCGCAGGCGTCAAGCCGTAGACACCCCGCTCCACCCGTTCGAACCAGCCATAGACATTGTCGGGCAGGATCTTGGCAGCCTCGGGCACGCGGGCCCTGACCTCGATGAGTTTGAGTGGACCGCTTTCCAACGCCGCCGCACAGCCAAGGGCCTGCTGGCGATAGGCGGTCATCTGGGGCGTGCGCGTGCTGCCGCCTGTGACCGGGTCACCCTTGCGCTTCTGGTGCTCGCGCATCAGCCGCGAGCGTCGCTTCGGATTGGTCCTTGGCATCGGCGTCACCGAACCGACGATCACGTTGACCTCCCCATTGTCGGCAACGCCCAGCATGCCGAAACCGAGGCGCCGGCAGAGATCGCGGTATCGTTTGTCGCTCTCGCGCCCCTTGCCCTTGGCGGAGATGCGCGCCGCAATCCACACCTCGTCGGCAACCGAGGCCCGATCGACCGCCTGCAGGATGAGTTCGAGATTGAAGCTGAGCTTCAGCTCGCAGATGACGACGACGGACGGATCGCCATCGCTCAGGCCCACGAGATCGCAGCCGCCGATCTCGCCCTTGACGGTGTAGCCGGCGCCTTCGAGAAAGCTTTTGACGGGAAGATAGAGCGAGGTTTCCATCGGGGGCCGGGATCAGGTTGCGGGCTGACTTGTCCCTAGCGTGCTTCGTGCCTCTGCGTCATCCGAAATCCTTCGAGCGGGGCGGCAAGAACCGGGTGGCCTTGTGTTGGGTCGCTGCGCCATCATCTTTCTGCAGAACCAAGGAGCAGGCCATGTCACCAGACCCGATCGATGATGCCCGCTGGCAGGCGATCCGCACCCGCGACGCGTCGCAGGACGGACTGTTTGTCTACGGGGTCCGCTCCACCGGCATCTTCTGTCGTCCGTCCTGCCCCTCGCGGCCCGCCCGTCCGGAGAATGTCGTGATCCATGAAACGGCGGAAGCCGCCCTTGCGGGCGGCTTCCGAGCCTGTCTGCGCTGTCGTCCGGGTAATCCCGAAAGCTGGTGATCCCTCGGCCTCGCCTCTTGTCACACCAGGAAGATCGAGATGATCGGAAAGGCCGTGAGTAGAACGATGCGGAATACGTCCGCCCCGACGAAGGGCACGATCCCCTTGTAGGTCTCGCGGATCGGGACGTCTTTCGACATGGCCGATATGATGAAGAGATTTAAGCCCACGGGTGGTGTTATCATGCCGATCTCGGCTACCATCAGCACCAGAATGCCGAACCAGATGGCGAAGTGCTCCGGGCTCATGCCGAAATCCATAGCCGTCACGATCGGGAAGAAGATCGGGATGGTGAGCACGATCATGGAGAGCGAGTCCATGATGCAGCCGAAGATGATGTAGAGCACCAGGATGATGATCAGCACCGTCATCGGCGTGAAGCCCTGCGCTGTCACCCATTCCGCGCCCACCTGCGGCAGTCGGGAGAAGGCGAGGAAGGAGTTGAACACCGAGGCACCGAGAATGATGAAGAAGATCATGCCCGTCGAAACGGCGGTCTCCTTGAAGCAGGCGATCAGCGACTGGCGGTCAAGCCCGCCATTGACATAGGCCACGAGCCCTGCGCCGGCGGCACCGACTGCGGCAGCCTGGGTCGGCGTAAACCAGCCAAGATAAATGCCGCCGACGACCGCAAAGAAGATCGCCACGACCGGCCAGACGGCAATCAGGGCCGGCACGCGATCCTTCCACGGAATGCGCGGCGCCTGGCCGGCGCTTTCCGGCTTCAGCCGCACATAGATCGCGATGACGATCAGATAGGAGATCGCCGCAATGATCCCGGGCACAAAGGCGGCGAGGAAGAGCTTGGCGATGTTCTGCTCGGCGAGGATCGCATAGATGACCAGAACGACCGAGGGCGGAATGAGGATGCCGAGCGTGCCACCGGCGGCAAGCGTAGCCGTGGCAAGCCCGCCGGCATAGCCGTTGCGCTTCAGTTCCGGCAGCGCCACCTGCGCCATGGTCGCCGCGGTTGCCAGCGACGAGCCGCAGATCGAGCCGAAGCCGGCACAGGCACCGACGGCGGCCATGGCGACCCCGCCCTTGCGGTGTCCGAGAAAGGCGGCTGCCGCATTGAACAGCGCCTGGCTCATGCCGCCACGCGCCGCAAATTGTCCCATCAGCAGGAAGAGCGGAATGATCGACAGCGAATAATTGACATTCGTATTCCAGGCGATTGCCTTCAGCTGGGCGAGCAGGGGCGTCCATTTGCCAAGCACCAGATAGGTGCCAACCATGCCGGTGGCGAGCATGGCAGCCCCGATCGGGACGCGCAGGAAGATGAGGAGGATAAGGACCGGGAAGGACCAGAGACCGATTTCAATGCTGCTCATCAGTGCGCTCCCATCGCAGCGACGATCGTCTTGCCCTGGCGGATCGCGCGGATATCGGCGGCGATCACATAGAGGCAGACGAGGAGATTGGCGACGAGAAGGACTAGCGCGATGGCATAGCCCCACCACACAGGCAGGAGAAGCAGCGGCGTCGTCTCACCATTGCCGAACTTGTCCATGGTGCCGATGGCATGGCGCCAGGTGATCAGGCCGATCAGAAGCGTAATCAGGATGTCGCCGATCAGCTGCGTCCAGTTCATCGCCTTCGGTCCGAAGGCTGAGATCAGGATATCGACGCCGACATGGCCGCGTTTCAACTGGCAGAAGGGCAGAAAGGCAAAGACGGCAAGGCCGCAGAGCGCCTCGACCAGTTCGATCTCACCCGGAAGAGGGCGGATCGTCAGTGCGCCCAGGATGGAGGCGGCCGTCAGGCCGCAGGCGACTACGAGGCAGACACCGCCGAACACGACAAGGACGGTGGCAAGAGCATGGCAAGCCCGCTCCAATCGTTCGAAGCTGGTGGACACGGCAGTCACCATCAGAAAGTCCTTTGAAAGTAGGCGCAAAGGGTCCGGGCGCCTTCCGACAAGCGCCCGGACAAGGCGGGGAGGTTATTGAGTATTGGCCTGGATCAGCGCCAGAGCGTCGTTGTAGAGCGTGGTGCCGTCGAGGCCCTTGCTGTCCATCTCGGCAATCCATGCCTTCGTCACGGCTTCGCCGGCGGCCTTCCAGCGCGCGGTTTCAGCTTCGTCCAGAACATAGGTCGTGTTGCCGGCCTTGTCGGCGATCTCCTTGCCGCGGATATCGCCTGCATCCATGGCCTGGCCGAATAGACGGGCGAGTTCCTTGCCGGAATTGTCGTCGATGACCTTCTTCAGGTCATCCGGCAGCGCGTCATAGCTGTCCTTGTTCATCGCGAAGACGAAGGTGCCGGTGTAGAGCCCATTCGGGCCGGAGAAGGCCGTGTGGTTCGGAGCGAGCTCGGCAATCTTGATCGCCGGCGTTACTTCCCACGGCACCACGGAGCCGTCGATGACGCTCTTCGACAGGCTTTCCGGCACGGCCGTCACGGGCATGCCAACCGCAGATGCACCCATGGCCTCGAGCATCTGGTTGATGACCTTGGACGTTCCACGCAGCTTCAGGCCCTGCATGTCCTCAAGCTTCTGCACCGGCTTGGAGGCGATGGTGTGGATCAGGCCCGGGCCATGCGTGTGAACCGCAAGCACGTGGTAATCCGTCAACTCGTCCTTGAGGTGCTTTTCATAATATTCCTGGAAGGCGACGGAGGTCGCCTCAGCGGTGGTGACCATGAAGGGAAGCTCGAAGGCTTCCGACTTCGGGAAACGGCCCGGCGTATAACCGAACAGCGTCCAGGTCAGGTCAACCACGCCGTCCTTGACCTGATCGACTAGGTCGGCCGGCTTACCACCCAGCTGCATGGCCGGATAAAGTTCGACCGCGATACGCCCACCGGAGTCGGCCTGGATCTTCTCGGCCCAGGGCTGCAACACCTTGGACGGGATCGTCGCCTGCGGCGGCAGCATCTGATGAAGCTTGAGGGTAACGTCTGCGGCGAAGCTGGCGGTTGCCATCAACGACACTGCAATACCGGACAGTCCGGCAATAACGAATTGGCGCAACATGATCTCCTCCCTTGATATCTGAGCTCGGGAAGTCCGCCGGCTCGAGGCAACACGACGACCAATGAACATGACCTCCTCAGTCACGTAAAGGTCGTGTCGCTGCTTACCTCTCTCCCATCCGACAAACGCTTCCTTGATGGTTATGATTACAGATGGTTTGTCGCCAAGCAAATAATCTTCTCGCGGAAACTCATAACCGGATCGATATGTGCCTGCTCTCGAATACAGGGAGGCCGAACTCTGGACGACCCCTGCTGTCGTCGCACTTCCTGAGCTTGGCGAAGCGCGCTGGGACCGCTATAGCTCGGCCGCAACGCGTTCATGACGAGCAGCGTGCCGGTGGCGATGAACAAGGCTGGATCACACTATGAATGTCGTCTCTGTTGCCATTGCCTCCACCCCGCGTTTTGCGAAACTTGCCATCTGCGCGGCCGCAGTCGGCCTACTTGCCGCCTGCGCCGGAAGGCCTGGTCCTGAAACGCTCGATACAGTCGCTCTGACCGACTATCAGCCCACCCGCGTCGAGACGCTCTATACCGTCACGACGCGCGACCGGGCGGAGCCTGGCCAGAATGTTTTCACGACGACGAAAACCCGCGACCCGAATTATGCGAGCTTCCGCATCTCGATCCCGCCCAATCATGTGCCGACCAACATCGAATGGCCAAAGCCCGGCCGCAAGGTTGATCCAAAGACGGACTTTGCCGTCGTCGGGCAGTCCGTTCTGGAGCGCCAGAGCTTCCTGAGCGCGATCGGCAGCCCGAAGGCCGCGCCGCCGGTCGTCTTCGTGCACGGCTATAACTATAACTTCCAGGAATCGCTCTTCCGCCTTGCCCAGCTCAGCACCGACAGCAATATCGATGGAACGCCGGTGCTGTTTTCCTGGCCATCCGTTGCTGCCCTTCCAGGCTATGTCGCGGACAAGGAATCGGCGACCTATTCGCGTGATGCGCTGGCCAATCTTCTGAGGGATGTCGTGCGCGCCAGAAAGGGCCAGGTGGATGTCTTCGCCCATTCGATGGGCGGCTGGCTGACGGCAGAGGCCCTGAGACAGCTCAGACTGGAAGGCAAGGATGACGTCCTGGACCGGCTCCGTGTGATCATGGCCGCTCCAGATATCGATCGCGACGTGTTCACCGCCCAGCTCGACGTCATCGGCCGAATGCGAACACCGATAACGCTTCTCGTTGCCCCGGATGACCGGGCGCTCAGGGTATCGAGCATTCTCGGTGCTGGCACCCAGCGCGTGGGTTCGATCGATGCACGTGATCCAGAGGTGGCAGAAGCCGCCAAGCGTTACGGCGTGACGGTGATCGATATCTCCCAGCTCGAGCCAACCGACGCGACCAATCACAATCGCTTCTTCGATGCCCAGCAGCTGGCGGCGACTTTGAACAAGCCGGCAGCGACGGCAACGCTCGGTGACGCCGGCGCCTTCGTACTCGATGCCGCTGCCCAGACCGTTTCCAGTCCCTTCTCGCTTGCCGCGAAGGTGTTGCGTCGCCAGTAATCCAGGCAGCGGTGTGCTGACTGGACGGCTGCTCCCGCGCTGCAGGGCAGCCTTGCGTTTTGGCAGGTTGACGGCGGAAGAAATAGGGTGTCTTGCGCAATTTATGCGTTGGCTTACGGACTCGTTTACCCGTTGGTGTCACAAGCTTCGGTCCATGCATGGGCGCTAATAAGCGCTCGATCTTCCTGGTTTCGTGGTCCGGTTCATGGCTTCCTCTCTCAATGACGCCGACGCGGCGGCACCTGCAGCACCGGCTCCACCGGTAGCCCGCGCCAGGCCGATCTCGGTCGTCCTGCTCTCGCTTCTGCCGAAGCTGGTTCTGCGTGCCCCGCGCACCGGACTGATGCTCGGCGCCTTGGTCATGCTGGCACTGCTCGGACCGATCTTTGCCGAAGAGAGCCTGCTGAAATTCGGCTGGGGCCTCGTTCTTGCGCGTCATGGGATGGATGCGACCGAAGGCACGCTGGGCCTGTCCATGGTCCTCGGCGTGATTGCCTCGCGGGGGCTGGTGCGCCTGCCGCGCCGGAGGCGCGCCGACGAGACCGATGCGTCGGACGATCTTGCCCGCGCCATCGCACTTCTGCCGGCCCAGGCCAATGCCAGCGCCGGCCTCGTCCGCCTCGGCGACAAGCGCATCCTTTTCTCCGATTGCGGCCAGGGCTTCATCATGTATGCCCGGCAGGGCCGCTCGCTGGTCGCGCTCTTTGATCCCGTCGGTCCGAAACACCTCTGGGCGCCACTCGTCGAAAAATTCATCGCCGAGGCAAGGCGCAGTCGCAGCCGGTCGGTCTTCTACCAAGTCTCAGCCGAGTTCCTGCCGATTGCCGTCGAGATGCGGTTGCAGGCGTTGAAGCTCGGCGAGCAGGCGGTTGTGGACCTCACGACCTTCACGATCGCCGGCGGCGACTGGCTTAAGCTGCGCCGCTCGATCAACCGCGCCGAACGCGACGGGCTGTGCTTCGAGATGTTGGCCCCCGAGGCGGTGCCGGAGGTCATGGACGAGCTCCAGAGCGTTTCGGACACCTGGCTCACCACGCACAAGGCGGCGGAAAAAGGGTTTTCCCTCGGCACCTTCGAGCGTGACTATGTCGCCGCCGGCCCGGTGGCCGTGATCCGGCTCGACGGCCGGATCGTCGCCTTCGCTACCCTCATGACCGCCTCATCGACCGGTGACGCCTTCATCGACCTCATGCGCCATGTGCCCGGCGTTCACCGCGGCATGATGGATCTGCTGTTCGTGAAGATCATGGAGACGCTGAAGGGGCAAGGTTTCCAGACCCTCAACCTCGGCATGGCACCGCTTGCCGGCCTTTCTGACAACCGGCGTGCGCCCGCCTGGAACCATCTCGCCCGTCAGATCTATGAGCATGGCGAGCGCTTCTACAATTTCCGCGGCGTGCGCGCCTTCAAGGAAAAATTCGATCCCGAGTGGCAGCCACGCTATCTCGCCGTGGCCGGCCAGGGCCTGCCGATCCTGTCACTGGTCGACGTGACGCTGCTGATCGGCGGAGGTCTCAAGGGCCTGATGCGCAAATGACGCCCATGCAGGCGGGAGCCCAGAGCCGGGGCCGGGCCGGCGCCTTCGTCTGTGGCTGTATCGCCTTCACCCTCTGGCTGGTCGGATGGCTGCCGGCTACCGCGACCGACCGGGAGATCGTCAGCCTGCCGCAGGACCGCATTCTCGCCCCGGATGACGACAGCATGACGGGCGTCGTCGTCATCATCTCCGATGCCAATGGCTGGGACATGGTCGAACAGGCGGCATTGGAAACCGTCGTGCTCGATGGCGCAATCGGCATTGGCGTCGATCTGAAGACCTGGCGCGCGGCGCTGTCGCGCGAGACCGAGCGCGACTGCCTGTTTCTACCCGCCGATATCGAGCGCCTGACCCGACAGCTGCATCGAAGCCACACGGCCGAGTTCTACCGCCCGCCACGCATCCTTGGCTTCGGCGAGGGCGGCGCACTGGCGCTCGCCATTGCCGCCCAGACCCCGAATGGCAGTTTCGCAGAGACGATTGGCGAGACGGTGGCCGTCGATCCGACCGAGGCGGTCGCCTTGCCCAAGCCGCTCTGTACGCCGGCCCCCCGCCGGGAGACACCGCGCGGCACGGCCTACGGGCTGTCGCCCGGAAAACTGCCCAATCCCGTCCGTATCGCCTTTTCAACGACAGCCGACCAGGCCGCGCGCCAGCATGCAGCGTCGCTGCAGGCGAGCCATCCTGATGTGGTGATCGCAGACGGGGAGGGCGGTCGCGTCCGCCTCTTGTCCACTGAGGCCGCGACGCTCGCTGATCGCCTGACGCCTGATGATGCGGCCCTCGATCTGCCGCTGATCGAAGAGCTTGTCATCCCCGAGCACGACACCATGGCCATCCTCTATTCCGGCGACGGTGGCTGGCGCGAGATCAATCAGCGCCTCTCCGCCCGGCTGAACGAGAACGGCGTGCCGGTCATCGGTGTCGATGCGCTGCGCTATTTCTGGAGCGAGAAGACGCCGGAAGAGACCGCAGCCGACCTGTCCGACATCATCGCCCATTACCGCAAGCGCCTGGGCGTCTCGAAGGTCGTGCTGATGGGCTATTCCTTCGGCGCCAACATCCTGCCGAAGGTCTATGGCCTGCTGCCCGACCACGACAGCAAATCCGTGACACTCCTCTCGCTCCTCGCCTTGTCGCACCAGGCCGACTTCGAGATCGCCGTTTCCGGCTGGCTCGGTGCCGCCGGTTCGGGCAAGCATGGCGACCCCGTCGATCACCTCGCCACGGTCGAGCCGATAAGGATCCAGTGTGTCTATGGCCTGGAAGAGGAAGACACTGCCTGTTCGGCGCTTTCGCCCCGTGTCAAGGACGGCGTCGACCTCATCGCCCGCCCCGGCGGCCATCACTTCGACGAGAATTACGAACTGGTGGCGGACAGGATCCTGGCGCGGATAGTCGCTCCCTGATCCCCCATGCCTTATCACATCGGCCTTTTCGGGGTATGATGGCGCGATAGCAGGGAGTTCAGCCATGAACGAGACCGTCAAGCCATCCGTCCTCGACGACGCGGAGTTCCACGCCGCGGCCGAAAGCGTGTTGCGCGAAGGCGAGACCGTCGCCGATCTGATCGACCGCTCGGCACGGGCGGAGGTGGAGTATCGGCGGGAACAGGCGGAGTTTGTTGCGCGAGGTTTGGCGGCCTTGGAGGAGGCCGAACGCACGGGCGTCTGGTACAGCGCCGAAGAGGTTCACGCTGAACTCAGAGCCAAGCTCGAAAAGAGGAAAGCCGAGTTGAGCCAATGAGCCGAAAGGTCCGCTACAATGCAAAAGCGCGGGCGGACCTCAATAGGCTCTACGACTTCCTCCTTGACCGGGACGTCGAAGCCGCAGAACGCGCGCTGAATGCGATTGTCAGTGCAGTCGCGGGATTGATCCGTTTTCCGCACACTGGCAGAAAAGTAGAGCACGATGGCCAGCAGTTGAGGGAACTGCCGATATCCTTCGGGCGCGCCGGTTATGTCGCGCTGTATCAGCTCGCGGACAACGGTGACGTTCAGATCCTCGCCATCCGCCACCAGCGCGAAGACGACTACCGCTAACCTTTACCGATCACTCGTCTCCCAGCGCGGATTGCCCCACGGCTCCTGATTGCTTCGGGGCAGGGGCTGCTTGCCGAGGATATGATCCGCCGCCTTCTCGCCGGTCATGATCGAGGGGCCGTTGAGGTTGCCATAGGTGACATGCGGGAAGATCGAGCTATCCGCCACGCGCAACCCCTCGACGCCGATCACCTTGGTCGTCGGATCGACCACCGCCATCGGATCGTCCGCACGACCCATCTTGCAGGTGCCGCAGGGGTGATAGGCGCCTTCCAGATGCTCCCGCAGATAAGCGTCGATCTCCTCATCCGACTGCACATTCGGGCCCGGCGCCACCTCAACATCTCGGTAGGGATCGAACGCCTTCTGGGCAAAGATCTCGCGGGTGACGCGCACCGCATGGCGGAACTTCACCCAGTCCTCCGGGTCACTCATGTAGTTGAAGCGCAGAACCGGCGCGTCCTTGACGTCAGGCGAGCGCAGCGTCACAGAGCCGCGCGACTTCGACATGTTGTAACCGACATGCGCCTGGAAACCATGGCCACCCACCGCCGACTTGCCGTCATAGGAGATCGCGATCGGCAGGAAGTGATACTGGATGTCGGGCCATTTGACCCCCGCCGCCGATCGGATGAAGGCCGCCGCCTCGAACTGGTTGGAGGTGCCCAAGCCCTTCTTGAAGAACAGCCACTGCGCGCCGACGATCCCCATCCAGAACCAGTTGTTCTTCGAATGCAGCGTGATCGGCAGCTTCGATTTGAACTGGTGGTAATATTCCAGGTGATCCTGCAGGTTCTGCCCGACGCCCGGACGGTCGGCAACAACGGGAATGCCCATCTCCTTGAGATGCGCGGCGGGGCCGATGCCTGAGAGCATCAGGATCTTCGGCGAGTTGAAGGCCGATGCCGCAACAATCACCTCGCGGTTGGCCTTCACAACTTCTATTCTGCCGCCGATCTCGACCTCGACGCCCACGGCGCGGGTGCCTTCCATCACGACCTTGCGGGCATAGCAGCGGATCAGCGAGACATTCGGCCGTTTCAGAGCGGGCTTCAGATAGGCATTCGCCGTCGACCAGCGCCGCCCCTGCCAGCTCGTCTGCTCCATCAGGCCGAAGCCTTCCTGTTGCCGGCCGTTATAGTCCTCGGTGACCGGGAACCCGGCCTGCCGTCCCGCCTCGATGAAGGCACGGTAAAGCGGGTTCTTGATCTCCCCGCGCCGCACATGCAGCGGCCCGTTGGTCCCACGCCAGCCCTCTTCGCCGCCATGCGCGCTTTCCTGCCGCTTGAAATAGGGCAGCACATCCGCATAGCCCCAGCCGGTCGCCCCCAGCTCCTCCCAGCGGTTGAAGTCCTCCGCGTGGCCTCGCACATAGACCATGCCGTTGATCGACGAGGATCCGCCGACCACCTTTCCACGCGGCGCAATCATCCGGCGATTGTTGAGATGCGGCTCGGGCTCGGTCATATAGCCCCAGTTGTAGCGGTCCATGTTCATCGGATAGGCGAGTGCCGCCGGCATCTGCACGAAGGGCCCGATGTCCGACCCGCCGAATTCGAGCACGATGACGGTGTTCTTGCCATCCTCCGAAAGACGGTAAGCCATGGCCGCCCCTGCGGAGCCGGAACCGATGATGACGTAGTCTGCGTTCTGCATGGTGTCAGGTCCGAATGGTTGAAGAGTTATAGCTATTTGCTATACTCTTGGCATGAAGAGGGTGGACTACACCAAAGCTGCGACCAAAGCTTTGGACCGCATGCAGCCCAAGCGACGGGATGCGATCCGTTCGAGGGTCGATGCCTTCGCGCGCGGCGAACGGGTCGATGTGAAGAAGTTGAAGGGCAGCCCACTTCTGAGAATTCGTGTCGGAGACGACCGAGTCATCATCGACGAGCAGACGATGCTGGTGATTGTCGTTGAGGTCGGACCGCGCGGCGGCATCTACAAGGAGTGAACCATGGGCGAAGTGCGTAAGACCGTCATCGACGGCGAGACCTATGTTCTCGTTCCCGAGGACGACTACGAAGACCTGATCGATACGATCACGGCCGAAAGGATCATGGCCCGCGTGCGTGCGGGCGAGGAAACCTGGCCGGCGGAACTCGTCTATGAGCTGTTTGAAACCGACAGCCGCATCCGCACCTACCGCAATTACCGCAAGATGACTGTCTCCGACCTCGCGGCCGCGGCAGGCATCTCCCAGCCCTACCTCTCCGAGATCGAAAGCGGCAAGAAGACCGGCTCCGTCGATGTGCTCAAGCGCATTGCCGCCGCACTCAAGGTCGATCTCGACGATATTGTGGTGTGACGGCCAAGCATCGGAGCCGCGGCACCCCCCTCTGTCCTGCCGGACATCTCCCCCACAAGGGGGGAGAGCGGCGCGTGGCTGACCGCTCGACAGGCTTGCGAAGCTCGCCAATCGCATTCCAGAACGTTTATCGGGCAAAGCGATCGCGGCCACTCTCCCCCCTTGTGGGGGAGATGTCGGCGAAGCCGACAGAGGGGGGTATCCTCGCGCGACGCCCGATCTCATCTCAATACGGCGCCTCGCATTTGCCCATGCCGACATAAACCGTCTTCAGCTCGGAATAATGCTCCAGTGCCGCTGCGGAATTCTCGCGGCCGAAGCCCGACTGCTTCGAGCCGCCGAAGGGGATCTCGACTGGGCAGAGATTATAGGTGTTGATCCACAGCGTGCCTGCCTCCAGCTGATCCGCCACGCGATGCGCGCGGGAGAAGTCGGCGGTGAACACACCGGCAGACAGGCCGAATTCCGTGGCGTTGGCGCGCGCGATCACCTCGGCCTCGTCCTCGAAATCGAGCACGCACATCACAGGCCCGAAGATCTCCTCGCGCGCGATGGTCATGTCGTCGGTGACATCGGCAAACACGGTCGGCTGGATGTAGAAGCCTTCGCCGGTGACGCTGTTCGGAATGCCGCCGCCGGTGACGAGCGTCGCACCCTCCGCTTTGCCCTTGTCGATGTAGGACAAGACCTTCTCGCGTTGGGCGAGCGAAACCATCGGCCCCATCTGCGTCGCTTCGTCCTGCGGGTCGCCGATCAGGATCGCTTCGGTGCGGGCCTTCAGCCGTGCCAGGAAGGTCTCCTTGATCGCCTTATGCACGAAGACGCGCGTGCCGTTCGAGCAGACCTGGCCAGTCGAATAGAAATTGCCGAGCATGGCGCCCGAAATCGCGCTGTCGATATCGGCATCGTCGAAGACGACGATCGGCGACTTGCCGCCAAGCTCCATGGTGACATGCTTGAGCTGCGACGCAGCCGCCCCCGCCACCTTGCGGCCGGTCGGCACGGAGCCGGTCAGCGACACCTTGGCGACATCCGGGTGGCTGACGAGCAGCGGCCCCGTCTCCCGGTCCCCCTGGATGACATTGTAGACACCTTTCGGCGCGCCGGCCTCGATCAGGATCTCGGCAATCTTCAAGGCACCGAGCGGCGTCACTTCCGAGGGCTTGAACACGATCGCATTGCCGGCGGCCAGTGCCGGTGCACCCTTCCAGCAGGCGATCTGCTGCGGATAGTTCCAGGCGCCGATGCCGACGACGACGCCGAGCGGCACGCGCTTGGTATAGGCCCAGTCGCCGCCCAGCGGGATCTGGCTGCCGTTCATGGCTGTCGCGATGATGCCGCCGAAGAATTCGAAGCTGTCGGCGCCCGAGGTCGGATCGGCAACGATCGTTTCCTGGATCGGCTTGCCGGTGTCGAGCGTCTCGAGTTCGGAGAGTTCCCGGTTGCGCTCGCGCATGATCTCAGCGGCCTTCTTCAACACGCGCCCGCGTGCCGAAGGGCTCCACGACGCCCATTCCTTCTGCGCCCGCTTGGCGGACTGGATCGCCTTTTCGATGATCGCCGGTGTGGCGGCATGCAGCCGTGCGATCACCTCGCCGGTCGCCGGATAAATGCTTTCAATGACGGTGCCGGCGGTATCCTCGACATATTCCCCGTCGATGAAGTGGGAGGCTTGCGGTTGGGCTTTCATGTCCTGTCTCCAGACGGGTGGTTTCTCTCCACCTCCCCCTTGAGGGGGGAGGTCGCCGCAAAGCGGCGGGTGGGGGTGATCTTCTGATGTCGTTTCGTTCGGTCTGCTGCGCTCATGGCTCACCCCACCCCGGACCTTTGGTCCGACCCTCCCCCTCAAGGGGAGGGTGGGCGGCGAGCTGCCCCGTCACATAATCCTCGACCAGTGCGACAGAGGCATCAAAGGAGAGCGGCGCGGCCTTCAGAGATTGCCGGATATAGAGCCCATCGATCATCGCCGCCGCACCGTCGGCAATCCGGCTCGCGTCGACTGCACCACACAGTGGCTTCAGACCGGACATCAAGTTGGACTGCAGCCGCCGCGCATAAAGCGCGAGCAGCCGGCGCACCTCTTCCGAGCGCTGTGCTTCGGAGTAGAAGGCAAGCCAGGCGGCCACCACCTGAGGGTCGAACTGGTCGGCCTGGAAGGAAATGCGGATGACGGCCGAAATCCGCTCACGCGGCGTTTGCGCCGCCGCCAGCGCCACCACCGCATCGGCGCGCAACTGGCGCAGCAGCGAGCGGATCGTCTCGATCAGCAGCTGGTCCTTCGAGCCGAAATAGTGATGCGCAAGTGCTGCCGACACGCCCGCCTCGCGGGCAATCTCCGACATGGTGACGGTCAGCGAACCGTGATGGCCGATCGTCTTCAACGCGGCATCGACGAGCGCCTTGCGGCGCACTGGCTCCATTCCGACCTTCGGCATGTCTGTTCCCCTGTCTTGCCGGATGATAATTTTGATTGACTGATCAATCAATAAAAAATCTGCGACATGCCGATAGCCCCGAAAGCGGCGCGCGCTTAACGGTAAACCGGAACACGGCCGATGCGGTCCAGTGCCCGAATGAGGCTGGAGACCGCCCTTATGCGGCCGTCCGGAACGCCCGGCCCGCCGGGCTTTTCCTGCGTTGAGGTGCACGGCAGCGTCGTCTCGGCCAATGGTTGTGCCGCAAAACTTTCATCTCGCTGTCACACTGGAGAAAGCCTTTGTTGACGATTGGCCCGGCACATTTCCGCCCATAAAAACAAGTGGATATTGGAGTATCGCGTCATGTCTGCAGGGGTGGCTGAGGATTTCGGAGCGCTGCGCCGCTTCGCCAGTGACCAGCTCGTCACGCTTGCCAAGCTCGTCGTCGAAAATGCCTTCCAGCCGATCGTCGAGGTCGGCACGGGTGCTGTCTTCGGCCACGAGAGCCTGATGCGCGGCCACGACCGCATCGGCTTCGAAAGCCCGCTCGACTTGCTTGATCAGGCCGCCGCCACCGGCCAGCTGCTCGCCCTCGAACAGATGGTCGCAAGCCGCGCGCTGGCCAAATTCGCGACGCTTCCGGATTGCGCCAGCGCCACCCTCTTCCTCAATCTCGATGTCCGCCTGATCCCCGATGGCAACGCACTCGTCGACACCCTGCTCGACCAGCTGCGCAAGGCGCATGTGCCGCCGTCTTCCGTCTGTTTCGAGCTCTCGGAGCGTTTCGACAACACCCGCGTTCCGGAATTCGCAAGCCTGGTCGAGCGCCTGCGCCGCTCCGGCTTCAAGCTCGCCATCGATGATTTCGGTGTCGGCCACGGCGAGATGAAGCTGCTTTGCGACTTCCCTGTCGACTATGTGAAGATCGACCGCCACTTCATCGCCGGCCTCGACAGCAATCCGCGCAAGCGCCACCTCGTCAAGAACATCGTCAATTTCTGCCATGTGCTCGGCGTGCGCGTCATTGCCGAAGGCATCGAGACGGAAAGCGAATTCCTTGCCTGCCGCGAATTCGGCGTCGATCTCGTCCAGGGCTGGTATATCGCCCGCCCCAGCACCATCGTCTCGGAACTGAAAAGCGCCTTTCCCCATCTCCAGGATGTCGGCAAGGCCCGCCGCACCAGCCAGTCCCTCGACGAGATCCTGATCCGCAAGCAGATCGAAACGCTGCCCACCGTCTTCGAACACGAAAACATCGACCACGTCTTCGATCTCTTCCGCCGCAACCCCGGCCAGTCCTTCTTCCCGGTGCTGAATGCCAATGGCGAGCCGCGCGGCATCATCAACGAGCGGCATCTGAAGGAATACATCTACCAGCCCTTCGGCCGCGATCTTCTGAAAAACAAACTCTACGAGCGCTCCATCTCGCATTTCGTCGACCGCGCGCCGATCGTCGGCCTGGATGCCGATGCCGAGCGGCTGATGACGATGTTCGCCAATATGGAAGGCTCCGACTGCGTCATCCTGACGGAGAACATGCGTTACGCCGGCGTGGTCTCCGCCGCCTCGCTGATCCGCATCATGAGCGAAAAGCAGCTGAAGACCGCCCAGGACCAGAACCCGTTGACCGGGTTACCCGGCAACCGCGCCATCCGCGATTTCATGAGGACTGCAGCACTCGACGGCGATGGCGCCCGCTTCTTCTGCTACTGCGACTTCGACCACTTCAAGCCGTTCAACGACCACTATGGCTTCCATCAGGGCGACCACGCCATCTCGCTGTTCGCAGCGCTCCTGCGCCGCTACTTCTTCTCCGAAGGCGATTTCCTCGGCCATGTCGGCGGCGATGATTTCTTCATCGGCGTCAGCGACTGGACCCGCGAGGAACTGACCGAAATCCTCGACCGTCTGCTTTCGGATTTCCACGACGAAATCATCGACCTTTATTCCGAATCCGACCGCCAGACCGGCCATATCAAGGGCCTTGACCGCCAGGGCCGCGAGCGAGACTTCCCGCTGATGCGCTGCTCGATCGGCGTGCTCGAACTCCCCGCCGGCCTCGTCATCGACGATGTCAACCGCATCAGCGGCGAGATCGCGGAATTGAAAAAGCAGGCGAAGGAGAACGACGGTGGGCTGTCGTTCGGCCTGCTCGACGGTTGAGAGCAGCTTTCGCCGCTGCGATCTGTGGAAGACATGGCGACGCTGGTCTATGGTGGGCCATGCCCCTGACCAGCCAGATTGCGCCTTATGATCCCGAATGGCCTGACCGCTTCGAAAAGGAGGCGGCGAGGCTGAGATCAGTATTCGGAATTGGCCGGTTCGAGATCCACCATGTCGGCAGCACGGCGGTGCCGGGCCTTGCCGCCAAACCCGAGATCGACATTCTGGCAGTCCATCATGAGGCAGAGATCTCCGCCTCGACGGAACAACAGCTCAAGGATCTGGGATATCGACGTGGCGGGGATCTGACGCCGGGTCACCATTTCTTCAAGCGCGACGTAGACGGTGTGAGGACCCATAAGCTTCACGTGATCAAGGCGTCTCACCCAAAGATCGCGCATCTGCTGACATTTCGCGACAAATTGCGGGCCAACCATGTCCTGCGCAGCGAGTATGAACACTTGAAGCTGCGGCTGGAGCGCGAGAATATCTCCGGCATACGCGAATACCTTGATGGCAAAGAGCCGTTCATAGATGCCATTGTTGCCGGTGGGTCGTTTGACCATGTGGCGAATGGCTTGGCGACGATGACGGTTGACGTGGCGGTCGAAGCAGCAGACCAAGCGGAAATCGACAAATTGCTTGCGCTATCGGATGCCGCCGCCCTACGCCTGTATCCCGGCGCCTTCCGCCAGCCGCTGACGGCTGCCGCCCTCGCGCGCCCTGATATCTCGGTCTTTGTCGCCCGTGATGAAGCCGGGCGGGCGCTCGGCTGCGCCGCCCTTATGGACCTGATTGAGGGCGCCGCCGAACTCAAGCGCATGATCGTTGATCCCGATCACGCCGGGCAGGGCGTCGGCCGCGCCCTCCTACTGGCCGTTTTGCAAGCCGCGAAAGAGAGGGGCATCCACTCCGTGCGGCTCGAAGTCGGCATCCGCAATGTCGAGGCGCGGCGCCTCTATGAAAGCGTGGGTTTCCGCGACCGCGGGCCCTTCGGCGCCTACCGTCAGACCCCGATTGCCACTTTCATGGAAATCGATCTCTAAGACTCTCAACTCGCAAGCCGTGGCGTGTTGATGATCTTCATGAACAACGCGTTCATCGCCTCCTCGATGCCTTCGCTTGGGCTCACCTCGAAATAGAGACCGGGCGAGGCGCAATCGCGCATGACCGTTGGCAAGCTGGGCTGGAAGGGGGCGATCCAGTTGCGATAGAAGTTGTTGGTCGGTAGTGGCAGATAGGTCGTATACAGGACCGCCACGCGATAGCCCTTGTCCTTCAGTGCTTTGCAGGAATTCAAGTTGACCGGCTCCATGCAGCGGTTGTTGCTGGTGGGGCGCATGCAGGACGTCCGGTTCATGTAGTTGGCCACGCCATCCGAGACGAAGAAGACGATTTTCTCTGGCGTAGAAGCTGTCGATCCATCGCCGGGCGTGCCCATCTTCTCTCCCAGGTTCTCGATAGCCTGCGTAAAATTCGTCAGGGCATCGCGGGCAAAGCCGTGGCTCGGCGTCGACATCAGGTCGATCATCGAGGCATTGTTTTGTACTGACCTCAGGTCCTTGGTCAGCGGCGAGACCTCCAGGAGCTTCATGTCTTCGGCCTTTTGTCCAAAGGTGTAGACGGCCATCCGGAACTGGTTGTCTGACTTGCGCTCGCTCATGGCTGTCGCCATCAGCGCGCTCGTCGCCTGCGCCACGACATCGATACGTGTCACGATCCCGTTTCGCTTGGCGATATGGTAATACGAGTTAAGGTCGTCCACGCCATCCTTGACCACATGACAGGCGAAGGCACAGCTGTCCGGCGTGGCGTTCATCATCCGGCTCACTTCGGTCGGTGTCGCGGCCACGCCCATGGACGGCGTGTTGTCGAGCAGCAGGTAGAAGTCGCGGAAGGTTTCCGTCTGGAACACGGCGGTCGCCTGCCCAGAGATGGTCACGCTCTCCTGGCCGAGAATGCGGGCCAGAACAGTCGGCACCTCCGCAGTATAACTGAAGACGGCTTGCAGATCGCGACCGGACTTGACCACGTCGACATCGCTTGCAACGAGTTTGAAGTCTGTGTGATTGCCGGCATGCGCATTAAACACCTTGCGGGCATCCTCGATGGCATCCGTCAGTCTGCCCTTGTCGCCGATCTGCATCGCCTGGCGCGTCCCGGCCGAATATTCGCCCACCGCCGCCAGAACGGCTGAATCCGCAGCCGCCTGCAGGTCGCCCTTGGCGATGACCGCTGTGTGAATATCGATCGCGAGGCCAGCAACGCCAATCACGGGCACCAGGAGAAGAGCTGTGGTGATGCCGAAATTGCCGCTACGATCTTCCCATAAACTGCGCATATTAACCCCCAATTTCTGAGGGTCTTTTAGGGTGTTGGAAATTAATGTTGGGTTGTCGTTTTTGGTAAATAAATTTAATGTGAGTAGAATATCGTTCGTAGAACATCCAATCTCGGCGAATTTTTCCAATCTAGGTTTTGTAAGTAACGCACAGCATTGTCGCACGTCGTTGACCGGCACGTATAGTATAATAAATATTCTCAGGCTTCGGTTTTTTTGCGTATGGCTTTGGATTTTATTGTTCAAACATGTTGATTTGTGAGACTTAATTTGTTTCCTGTATTTTGGATTATGTTGCGAGACTGCGAGAAATATTTTCGAAGACGATCAGCTTGGCCTTAAGCCTTTGTCGCCTCCGATACCATTTGTCGCGTCGGACAAAGGGCCTCCTTTTCATCGCATTTGCGAGGCTCTATGCCTCACCTTGAGCAATCGATCCGAGGAGCCCGCCGATGTCACTGCCCGCCACCATGCGCCATGTTGATCTCACCACCCATGGCGGCCCGGAGGTCATGCGCCTCGTCGAGGGGCCGCTGCCGAGCCCCAGGCCCGGCGAAATCCTGGTGAAGGTTGAAGCAGCGGGCGTCAACCGGCCGGATGTCGCCCAGCGCCAGGGCGCCTATCCGCCGCCGAAGGATGCAAGCCCCATTCTTGGCCTGGAAATCGCCGGCGAGATCGTCGGCCTTGGCACGGGTGTCACCGATTTCCAGATCGGCGACCGGATCTGCGCCCTGGCGAATGGCGGCGGCTATGCCGAATACTGCGCCGTCCCCGCCAGTCAGGCTCTGCCATTCCCCAAGGGCTATGACGCGGTGAAGGCCGCCGCTCTGCCGGAAACCTTCTTCACTGTCTGGGCCAATCTCTTCCAGATGGCAGGCCTGACCGAAGGCGAGACCGTGCTCATCCATGGCGGCTCGTCGGGCATTGGCACCACCGCCATCCAGCTCGCCAAAACCTTCGGCGCAACGGTCTACACCACCGCCGGCTCGGCGGAAAAATGCGCGGCCTGCATGGATCTCGGGGCCACCAGGGCAATCAACTACAAGGCCGAGGATTTCGTCGAAATCGTCAAGGAAGAGACGCAAGGCACGGGCGTGGATGTCGTGCTCGACATGATCGGAGCCTCCTATTTCGATCGCAATCTCCAGGTCCTCGCCAAGGACGGCTGCCTCTCCATCATCGCCTTCCTCGGCGGCGCGGTGGCCGAAAAAGCAGATCTCCGCCCGATCATGGTCAAGCGCCTAACCGTCACCGGCTCGACCATGCGCCCGCGCACGGCGGAAGAAAAACGCGCCATCCGCGATGACCTCGCCACCGAAGTCTGGCCCCGCCTCGAACGCGGCGATCTCGCCCCGGTCATCCACGCGGTCATGCCCTTCGAGGCGGTCGTGGAGGCGCACCGGCTGATGGAAAGCTCAGAACATATCGGCAAGATCGTGTTGAAGATGGGGTGAGGGTGCGTGTCGGCACCTCTCATCATCCCATCACGCGACGGCGGAAAACTTTCCAAGGCCGGGCATGGCTGGAATTTCCCTGTCGATTCCGCCACCGTTTCGCTTGGCGCGGTAGGAGGCCGTATCTGCCGTGACCATCATCTGGTCCAGATCCGCTGATCCGCCAAGGGCCATCGTATAGCCCAGGCTTATCCCAATGCGGATCTCTTGACCGGCGATCTCGTAAGGCGCGCGGAGAAAATCCAGCACCCTGCGCGCCAGAGCCTCGGCATCATCGGGATGGCGGACATCGGGTTGCAGGATGACGAATTCATCGCCGCCAATGCGAACGGCGAGATGTGGCGCCTCCAGTTTTTCGCGCAGCCGTCCGGCGATCGCGACAAGCAATGCATCTCCCACTGCATGACCAAAGCGGTCATTGACGTCCTTGAACCCATCCAGGTCGAAACAATGCACTGAGGTGAGCGCATCGTCAGCGCGACATAGGTTCATGTAGGCTTCCGTCAGTGCCGTGCGGTTGCCGAGCCCCGTCAGCGGATCGTGCCGCGCCTGATGCTCCATCTGCAGAAACAGGCGGATGTGACGCACGGTCGTTCGATACACATGCAGCATGCTCTGCAGCGCGGCCACGATGAATATCACGCAGAGCAGAGTGAGAATCCAGTGGGCCAAATCGCCATACAACAAGATCGAGATCGTCGCGGGGACGGCGGCAATCAGGATCGCAGCTGCGGCGATCAACGGTCGAACGGATATTCTGACCGTCACACCGGCGCAGTATCCAAAGGTCAGCGCTGCGGCGAGAATGTGGACCGACAGGTCTCGGTGATAGAAGGCGATGGTCGCGATCGTCCCCACACAGGCGGCAATCAGAACGATGACGAGGCCCTGCACCTTTTCCCAGCGCTCCGCGTCCGCAACCGTTGTGCGCGCCCTCGCGTCAGCGCGGCGATGGGCGAGGGAAACGGCAATCTTGGCAAGCGATGCGGTGGCACCGCCGATCGTCGCCATCAGCACCGGTATGCTTCCGAGGCTTTGATAGGCAAACAGCCCGACGGCCAGGATGGTGATCCCCATAATCGTCGTCGGGGTCAGCGTCGAGTGCAACTCCGATACCAGCGTCTTGAACACATCGTCGGCTTCTCTGTCACGCACGCCAGATCCCTCAGGCACATGGTTTAGGCTCTCAAGGGGCCGTCGCTGCGCGCATCATGGACCAGCCAGCTTAAGATTCAGTCAGGCCGAACGACAAAATTTGATATCTTGATGGGCGGCATGACTTCCGTCCGGTCGAGGACACACGCCCCCGCCCTCACGACACCGTCACCGGCTTCGACCTCAACCGGCTTGCCGTTGCCGGGTCGGCGCGGCGGCAGAGGCGGGGCGGCAGGCCCTTCATGATCAGTTCGGCATCGGCAACGGCCATGGAGCCCAGCGCATAGAAGGCGTCCCGCGTACCGCCCGTCCTGTGGGCCGAGAGCAGAATGCCAGACGCCTGGCGGACAGGATCGTCGGCGGCGACTGGTTCCTCCGGAAACACATCCGTCGCCACCCGGATATGGCCGGATTGGGCCGCTTGGATCATCGCCGGAAAATCGACGACAGCCGCACGGCTCATCAGCAGGAAAGCCGCCCCCGGCTTCATCATCGCGAACTCGCGTTTGCCGATGAAGCCCTCGTTTTCGCTGGTGACGCTCGCAAACACGAAGACCACCTGGCTTTCGCGGAGCACGTCGTCGAGCGTCGCCGGCTCGCAATCCTGGCCTTCGATGATCTCCTTCGGAAGCCAGGGATCGAAGACGCGGACCCGGTTCTTGAACGGGCGGATGAGGTCGCGAAACGCATGGCCGAGATCACCAAAGCCGATGATCCCGACGGGGGCGCCGGCAAAGCGGAAGGTCTTCGCATTGCCCTCCAGGCCATAGCGCTCGACGCCAAGGCGAAAGTCGCGATCCGCCGCCGTGATCCCCCGGGCGAGATCCAGCGCCATGGCAAGGGCCGCCTCCGCCACCGGCGAGGCAAAGGCCGAGGCCGGCGTGATCACCCAGATCCCGCGTTCGACACAGGCCTGATAGTCGATATTCGGCAGGAAATTCGATTCGACATTGATGATCGCCTTCAGCCTCGGCGCCCGGTCCAGGCGCTCTTTCGGCATGTCCGTCTGGCCGAAGATCAACACGGTGTCGGGAAGATGCTGTTCGACCACTTCGGCAGGCATGGGGCGATCTTCCGAGACGATCACCTCGCCCAGGGCCTCGAGCCGGGCCCGGACGGCGGGCTCCATGATCAGATCCAGTGTCCGCGGCAATGGATCGACCAGAATGACGGAACGACTCATTGTTTCCTCCCTTGAGAATCCCGACTGCCGCAAAGCTTAGCGCGAAATGTCGCTCCATGGGCAAGCCCTGGCGCCGTGCCATCCGGAGTTGAAGCGGTCTTCGCTGTCGGGAAAAAGCGACTGCCGATCACAACCCACTCCCCAGCCTTCATTCCGCCCCGTTCTTAAGCGCTTGTTAAGACATCTGTCCCTGTCGGAGGTCTCCATGGCGCTTGGCGCTTCGCATCGTTTGCAGGATGGCGTTGCCGCCGTCGAAACCATGACCCGTTTTGCGCTGGCCGTGCTGGCACTTGCCTCCGGCGTCTATACCTATCTCGGGGTGCGCAGCATACTCGATGGCTCGCCGACCGCCGTCTTCTTTGCCGCCATCATCTATTCGGCCTCGGTCTCGGTCGCGATCTATGCCTTCTGGTCCTACATGGCGCGCTTCTATCCGCATGTGACGGGCACGGCGGCGCGCAGCGCCATGCTCGGCGTCATGGCGCTCGGCTGCGCCATGATCATCGCCATGTCGAGCTGGCTGAATGCAGCAGCACTCGCAGGCTCGGCCGCTCTCGAACAGCATCTTGCCGAAACGGTGGAGGACTACACCGCCGATCTCGACCAGGCGCATCAGAATGCGCTGGCCGCGCAGAGCCTTCTGCCCGACATCCAGCGAGCCTCGGAACGTTTCGCACGGCTTGCCGAAGACGAGCGTCAGAACGGCGCGCTGACCGGCACCACCGGTTCGGGCAGCGTCGTGCAGCTTCTGTCGCAGATGTCGGCCCAGCTCAACGAGCTCGAAACCGGCATCACCGCCTCGCGGGAGCGCGTGACCACCCTGTTCGATCAGGGCCGCGCGCATCTGGAAACCATGCGCAAGCTGGTGTCGGCGCCGGGCGCCGTTGCGCCCCGCAGCGATGAATTCTCGGCCGAAGTCGTGGCGCTCTCGGGCGTCATCACCGCGCTCGAACAGACCTCGATCGCCCCCTCCGTCAAGCGCGCTGCGGAAGACCTGTCGCTCGGCTTCATCGCCCCCGTCGCCGACGGTCGCGCAGCCGATCTTGCCGAACGCCAGGATCAGGTGATGGAGACCATCCGCGCTTCGGTCACCGCCCAGTCAGAGGTCCTGTCGCAGGCGGCAGACGAAATCCTGGCGCGCGAACCGGTGCCGGAGCGCCGCTTCGTGCCCTTGTCTTCGGCCGAAGCCGTTCTGCGTTACGCCGCCGATTTCATTCCGGCCTGGGCGGGTGCCATTTCCATCGACCTTCTGCCCGCCGTTCTCGTCTTCATCCTCGCCGTCGTCCATAGCGCGATCCGCCGGCAGGACGAGCGGCTGCCCTTTGCCCAGCGGATCACCGCCGCCGAGCTTCTGGAAGCGCTGGAGGTGCAGCGTGCGCTGAGCCACCGGGGCGTCGATCTCGCCGAGGCCGTCAGAGCCGCCGAAGTCGATGAGGAGGAAAGGCGTGCCGGCCCGAATGTCACCAGCCTCGACATGTCGGCCAAAGCGCCGCGCAAGGGGCCGCCCGCGTGAGACCGTCAGCGCCATTCGTTCGGCTGAAGAATGCCTTTGTCCGCGCCGATGACGGCCTCCTGATGCGCGGCGCCTTTTTCGGCCTTCTGGCGGCGGCAGGGGCTTTTCTCTTCGTCGATCTCAGGGAAATGAGCCTCGCCAATGCGGCCTTGCCCGGCCACGATCCGATGACGACGGACGCCCCGGTCCTTCCGCCGGCCCTGACCGACGGCGTCCCTCAGTCTCCGCCCGTAGAGCCGGCCACGCCACAGGACGAATTGCGCCAGCCGATGCGCTTCGAGCTTACGACCGGAGGCGTCTTGAAGGCGCAAGGGTCGATCGATCTCGGCGCCGCCGATCGTTTTGCCGAAGAGATCGCCGCCCGGGGCGAATATGTGAAGTCGATCACGCTGAATTCGCCGGGCGGTTCCGTGGATGATGCGCTGGCGATCTCCCGGCTGATCCGCGAAAAGGGGCTCAACACCCAGGTGGAAACCCGGGCGCTCTGCGCTTCCTCCTGCCCCTTGATCTTTGCAGGCGGCGTGGCGCGCCAGGCCGCTCAAGACGCGATTGTCGGTGTGCATCAGGTCTTCAACGCCGGCCAACAGCGCCCCTCGCCGGAACAGGCCATGTCGGCCGCCCAGAGCACGACGGCCCGCATCGCCCGTCACCTCGACGACATGGGCATTGCCGACGGGCTCTGGATCCACGCGCTGGAAACACCCCCCGACCGGCTCTATTACCTGACGCCGGAGGAGATGACGGAATTCAAGCTGGTCACCGAGCCCCTGGCGACGGCGAAGCAGGGGGGGTGATGGCGCTGGAGCTGGGAGAGCTCCTAGTGGTTTCGAAAAGTGCTGATGTAAGACTTGATCGCATTCTGGTCGCTCATCGTATGCTATCTACTCTAAGTAATGGCATTGGCCGTAGTTTGCCAATGGACTACAACTCAGAGAGTTTGCAGATGGCCAAAAAAAGTGCAAAGGGCGCTGACGATAAGCCCCTAATTGATCTTGCCGAAGCGTATGTCAAAGCGTTCAATCAGGCGATTGTTCGGACTGAAGAAGATTTCCGTGCAGTCCTGCGAATGCGCAGTGGCGGTTACAGCACCGGCAAGTCGGGTATAGTCGAATTCACTGATGAACTATTAAGCGTGCAGAGTAAGCTCACCGAACGTGCCATAGCTGTTTTTGGGCACGCATTTATACACGAACGAACCGTTGGCGACGTGGCGAGGCGAGTAGTCTTCCCAATTGTCGGCTCAAAGTCGTCACGTGATATTGCAAAGGCAATTGCATTCGAGTTGCAGGAAGTCGCCACCAAGCAGCATACGATGTTTTGGCCGAATTACCTTGTTAAGCTCGAAGAAGGCGTAGATGACGTCAAGATCGGACGCATCCGGATCGTCCGCCGCGATACGTTGGCGCGAGAGCTTTCAGCGGAGCACCCCGACTTGAACCTTCAAGATTCTAGTCACGGAGTGAGAGCCTTCACGTTTGACGATGCGGGCGTCGCAAACGCATTCCTGCCGCCAATATGCTGGACTGTGACTTTGCAAGGCATGCCAAAGGCGCTTCAGCCTCAAGCATTGTGGATGATTGACGTGGCCACCAGTTTTATTCGGCTGCAGTATCGCTCCAGCCACGCAATGTTCCCAGGTTTCAACGACGTCGAGCCACATCCCATCAACCCGCCAATTTGGGGATCACCGGGATTCGTGATGTCTGCTGAGGTGTTGTCAGGAGGTGGAGGTGACCTTCCTCGGTGGTACCAGATCGACAGGGAGCTTGCCGCTTCTTTAGGTTCTCCAGAAACAACGGAGAAGCTAGAATTACTCCTTAAACCTGATCCGGGCACTCTGGCTGAACGCCTTCAACAAGCACTGGGTTGGCTTACCCGTGGGCGTAGATCGACCGAACCCGCAGAACGGGTTCTACTTTTCTTCACCGCGATCGAATCCATGCTGGCGCCGAAAGACGATAAAAGCGCAGTCACGGATACAATCGCGCGTTTGGCCGGATCTATATGGACAGCCACCCCCGGATCACGGGCCACGCTGGCGAGGGAGATCAAGAAAGCTTATGGCACCCGTTCTCGGATCGTCCACAATGGTGAGCGTGCTGTTTCTTTAGCTGAGGCGAATACTGCTCATATAATTGGGTCGACTTTGGCATACCTTATTTTGAAGAAGGGCGACCTGCGTCAGAAGCACGCTGATTTTGTTGAGGAATTGAAAGAGGCCAGCTTTGGTGAAGCATGGCGGCCTGAAGGCGCTGAATAGGCTGATCGTCGAAACCACAAGTGTCCGGCACCCTTTGGATATCGCCCGCGTGCCTATCAGGCTTGCCGTGATTACATTTTTAAATTCTCAAGGTCGAACCTTGTACCTATTTGATTATGGCGCCCAATTGTGTCGCCTTAAGATGCGCCACAGTCCTAGGCAACTCCGCAATTCCCACACCCCGATGGAACCCCTCCTGCTCAGCCTTGGCGGACATTGTGCAAAACCTCGCACTGCCGAGTTCACCCAACTTGAGAGCGGAGTGCTTGATAGCTGTCGTGCTTTCTACTCGGTGTGAACATGACGCGATCCTAGGCTCGGAGTGTCAGGCTGACGACTGAGCCCATCACACCACCCCTCAGATCCCCGAGCCATCCAGCTCCTTTTCGTCCTCGCCCTCCCAGGCCGGCGGTCTCACCATCGCATCCATGTTGACGCCCGGAAGAGGCATCCAGCATTTCAGCTCCGGCTCGGCATAGGAAATGATCGCGCCCGGCGTCGAATCGGACGAGCGCCAGCCATCGGCCCCGAACCGGTCGCCCTTCGACCAGTAGACGAGATCGACCGCACCCGGCCCCTGTTCGGTGGCCCGTATGGTCACAAGAATGCGGCTGCCGTCGCGCGGCGCCGAGCGCATGTTCCGCCAGCGGATGCTATCGTCCATGATATGTCCTCCCATTGCAAAGCGAGTGTCGCCGCCGGGACGGGGACGGTCAACATGGAATGCGCCCGGAAGGCGTTGCATCAATGGTGGCGCGCGCCATCACACCGAGAAGAGGCCCCATGCTCAGACGTGCCATCACATGCGAAATTCGATATCGGCTGCATCCCGGTCGGACCGCAGAGTTTGAGGAATATGCCAGGATCTGGATTGCGCTGATTGAGCGCTACGGGGGTCAACACCTTGGCTACTTCATGCCTCACGAAACGCCTTACGACGCCAGGGTGAGCTTTCCTGGTGCCGGTCAAGATGGCGATGCGAACACCGCAATTGCGATTTTCACCTTCCCGGACGAGCAATCCTATCTCAAATACCGTGAAGAGGTCGTACGAGATCCGGATGGCGTTGCTGCCAACGCAAAATTCGGCAGATCACCACCGTTCGTCAGCTATGAGCGACTGTTCCTGACGCCCCTTTTGAAAGAAGAGTGATCGAAGCGCGAGCGCGCGGATTATGGACGCACTGCTGTGCGATGCAACACAATTATCCCAACAAAACGTCACACAACGTGCCTTGTCGAATCCCCGATGCCACCCTACCTTTCCATTATCGGCAACGTAACGAAAGGAAGGTGATCCAATGTCTAGTGAGATTTCGGTCTGCGTGCGTGACTTTGGAAAGGGTGCGGTTTTGACGGGGCAGCCCTCGGCCTGATCCAGCCTTCCTTCGGATGCTTCGCCATCCGGGTCCGGACAAGGACTAAAGCTCATGGGAGCCACCCTCGCGGGTGGCTCTTTTGCTTCTGGCCATGTGCGCTTGAATGGTAAAGCCCTAAAGCCCGACGGTCCCGAAGCCCGGCACCTTGATGCCCGGCTGCACGACATCGATCCCGGCAACTAACCCCAAAAAATTCACCTCCAGCCCGCTGCGCACGCCGACCGAAAAGCCGGCAAGCCCGCCAAGGCTCACATGCAGGTCGCGGCCGTCTTCGTCGAGATGATAGAAGGCGCCGCCCGGCAGATAGTCGCGTCCGACGGCATCCGGCGGCAGCACGGCGCCGAGTTCCGGCACTTCCCGCAGCACATGCGCGACAAAGGTGTTGGAGTTCGGCCCCGGATAGATGCGGTAGCCGCCCGGCTGGCCGTAGGGGTAGCCCTCGATGGCAGCCTCCACCTTCGGGATCAGCCGTTTTGCCGCCTCGCCCTTCACCTCCGCGACCAGCCGCGGCGGGTTGGAGTACCAGAAGGCATCCGGCGCCCGATGGTTCCTGCGGATCGGCGAGCCCCAGCCCACCTTGTCATAGCGCTGATAGGCGCCGTTCTCGTCCTTGGTGACGATCCAGGCATGGCTGGCAATCGCGCCCTTCAGGCCCCCGGTCATCGCCGAAAACACATAGATCGCCGCTTCCGGGCTCTCCTCCGCCGTCGGCAGCAGGCCGGACGAACCCCAGTTCGCCTCGCTCCAGCGCTGCGGTCGGTCCTTCGACACCCAGAGCCCGGCCGAAACCAGCGTCGGCAGGATGAAGACGAGAACGACGACGGAGAGGAAGCGCAGCAGAAATTTCAATCCCGACCTCGAAGATTGGAGCGATGCATGATTTAAAAGAACTCTGACATTGTTGGTATTTTGAGGCGTAGTATGGAAAATCCAGTCACGGTCGAGGTCACACGCGGTCAACTCGTCGAGAGCCGCCATCGCGGGCTTGCCGTTGTGGTCGATGCCGAGGGCAAGATCGTTTTCTCCGCCGGTGATGTCGAGGCGGGCGTCTTCCCGCGCTCGGCCTGCAAGGCCATGCAGGCCCTGCCGCTGGTCGAAAGCGGTGCCGCGGATGCTTATCGTTTCGGCAACCGCGAACTGGCGCTCGCCTGCTCCTCCCATTCCGGGGAACCGGAACATGTCGCCACCGCCGCCTCCATGCTGAAGGCCGCCGGGCGGGATGAAAGCGTGCTCGAATGCGGCGCCCACTGGTCCTCGCACCAGCCCGTGCTGATCGACCAGGCCCGCACGCTCGACAAGCCGAATGCGCTTCACAACAATTGCTCCGGCAAACATTCCGGCTTCGTCTGCACCTGCGTGCATACCGGCGAAGACCCGCGCGGCTATGCCGGCTTCGATCATCCCCTGCAGCAGGCGATCCGCGCCATCATGTCGGATCTGACGGGCGCCGTGCTCTCGCGTGACAATTGCGGCACCGACGGCTGCTCGATCCCGACCTATGCCGTACCGCTTATCGGTCTCGCCAGAGGCTTCGGCAAGCTCGCCACGGGCAGGGGACTTGAACCCATCCGCGCCGCGGCCGCCCGCCGCCTGATCGATGCCTGCATGGCCGAACCCTTCTATGTCGCCGGCACCAAACGCTTCTGCACGAAGCTGATGCAGGTGGCACCGGGGAAAATCTTCGCCAAGACCGGTGCCGAAGGCGTCTTCTGCGCGCTCCTGCCGGAAAAGGGCCTGTCCTTTGCCGTCAAATGCGAGGATGGCGCAACCCGGGCGGCCGAAGCCATGATCGCGGTTCTTCTTGCCCGCCATTTTGAAAAGGACAGCGAGGAGCAGGCGGCTTTGATGAAGCTTGCCCATCACGGCATGACCAACTGGAACGGCTTGCCGGTCGGCACTGTGCGCACGACCGATGTGCTCTTCGCCTGAGCCCTGAGGGCCGCTGGGGGCTACTAGGCATTGTTGTTCGCTTCAAGGGAGGTTTAACCCTTGGCAGCTATTCTGCGTTGCGACCGATCATACGCAACCGACGAGACCGCGTTTCATGCAAGTTCCAACCAGAGGGCAGGACCCCGTTGTCGTTCGCAAGGACGGCCGCATTCGGTCTGCGCCCTTGGATCTGGCCGGTCGGTTGTTCGAGCTCGAATGCCGGGAGACATTGGCCGATCTCGAAGCGCTTGAGGATGTCTGGCGCGAACTGGAACGGCGTTGCCCCGAGCCCTTCACCTATTTCCAGAGCTTTGAATGGTGCCGTCACTGGTGCCAGGCGTTTCTGACGGGTGAAAAGCCCGAGGCTCGGCTGAAGCTTTATGTCCTCTGGGATGCCGGCGCCTGCATCATGATCTTGCCGCTGATGACCCGCAGGATGAGCCCGGCGATCACCCTTCTGGTGCCACTCACGGCCCCGGTGAACCAATATTCGACCGTCCTTTACGATCCCGAGCGCTTCGACCGGATGCTGGGACGCGCCGTGCTCGACGAGATCCGCAAGGACAAGGGCCATGATGCGATCTGCTTCGATCACGTCCCGCAATCATCCCTCCTGGCGGAGATCCTCGCAGGCGAAGGCGTCAACCTCAACGAGACCCGCCAGTCCTGCCTGCTTGACCTCACGCGCATCAGCGACTGGGAGAGCCACCACCGCGCCTTGCCGAAGAAGCAGCGCCTGCAGCGCAACAGCCGCCGCAACCGGCTCGAAAAGCTGGGCACGCTCGACTATCACATCTACCCCGCCGGGAGCGAAGGATATGCGGCGCATATCGATCGCTGCATCAGCCTGAAGCAATCCTGGCTCAAGGGCACCGGCCGTGTCGGCCGCAACATCTTTGATCCGCGTTTCCTCGCCTTGCTGCGCCAGCTGGGGGCTTTACCGCTGGAAGGCGAGGACGGCATCTACCTTCATGTCATGACCCTCGACGGCACGCCCATCGCCATGGAAATCGGCATGAGGCTGCGCGACCACTACTATTGCTTCCTCGGTGCCATCGATCTCGACTACCAGAAATATTCGCCCGGCAAGGTTCAGATGGAAAGTGCGCAGCGCTGGGCAATCGAGAGCGGTATCAGGCGTTTCGATTTCCTCAACGATCCCTCGACTTATAAGTCAAGCTGGACAGACACGATCGAACCGCTCACCGCCTGCTACATGCCGCAGACCGCGCTCGGTCAGCTCTACTGCCGACATTGGATGGCGGGTCTCAGGCCGCGTGTTCGCTCCATATATGATGCAGTCGGCGCCGGCGCGCGGTCGCGGGTTCTCGCTGCGGTCAATGCTGTCACGCGTGTCTTCTCGAGGCAGAGCGGCACCGTCAGCCTCGTCCTGCTCTGCCTTGCATGATGGCAGCTCTGCGGCTCAGGGCGGCGAACGCACTTCGTGATCCCGGTTTGCGCGGCGTGCTCACCAGCATATCCGTCCGCATCGCCGCGGCCTTTGTCGGGCTCGGGCTGCAGATCCTCCTCGCACGGGCCATGGATCTTCGCGACTACGGTGTCTATGTCATCCTTTGGACCTGGGTCAGTGTCGTCGGGCAGATCGGCGTGCTCGGCTTTTATGATTCCGCCGCCCGCTTCATTCCCCGGTATGGCCGACGCGAAAAGCATGCGCATCTCGCGGGATATATCGAAACCGGCTTCCGCGCCGTCCTGATCGGCTCCGGTCTGCTGGCCGCACTCGCGCTCGCCTTCCTCTTCATCCTGCCAGGCCTGGTCGATCCGGCCTTTCTGCTGCCCATCGCCGTGCTTGCCATCGGCTTTCCGATCCTGTCGCTTGAGACCTATCTGACCGGCATAGCCCGGGGCTTCGGCTGGTATGCGCTTTCGACGATTCCGGGCTTTGTCCTCCGGCCTGTGCTGGTCATGGCGGGCGTGGCTATGGCGAGCCTCGCCGGGCTGCCGCTTGATGCCGTGACTGTCCTGGCGATTGTTGCGTTGGCTTCGCTTCTGGTGCTCCTGGTCCAGGCCTTTGTCTTGCGCGCCCGTCTGCCGAAAAGCCCCTCTCCACCCACAAAGGCGCCGGGCCGTCGCCGCTTCTGGCTTCTCGCTTCCGTGCTGATGATGCCGGCGATGACGGCCGAGGAGCTCTTCGTCTGGATCGACGTTCTGATCCTCGGCTTCCTCGTGCCGCCCGATCAGGCCTCGCTCTATTTCGCCGCCCAGCGTTCGCTCTCGCTTGCCGCCTTCGTGCAATATGGCTTCATGCTGGTCGCCGCCCGTGGCTTCTCGCTGTCGCTCGCCTCTGCCGACAGGGCAGCGCTGCAGGCCCGCATCACCCGCTCCACCAATGCCACCTTCTGGCTCACCATTCCCTCGGTGGCGTTGACACTGGTGGCCGGCTATCCGCTGCTGCATCTCTTCGGGGATGCCTTTGTCTCGGCCTATCCCTGCCTTGTGCTTCTGGGTCTTGCCTATGTTGTGCGCGCCGCGATCGGCCAGGCATCCGAACTGCTCGTCGTCCAGGGCCGCTACCGCCTGAGCCTTGTCATTGTCATGTTGTCGATTGCGGTCTGTGTCCTGGCGATGCTTACGCTCGTGCCGCAATATGGGATCATTGGCGCCGCCGCCGCCATGGTTCTTGTGCAGGTCGTCCGGCTCGTGGTGGTCACGGTGCTCGTTCACCGTCACACCGGCTACTGGGTGCTGGCGCGTCCCTTCACACGCATTGCCGCGCAGGACTGACCGCTCGGGCGCCCATCGTCAGGCCAGCACAAGATGAGCGCCCTTGGCGCGATAGCCGTCGAGAACGGCCGGATCGATATCCGAGGCGACGATCAGCCCGGTCGCCTGCGTTATCGGCACGATGCCAAACGGTGAGACGCTGTCCAGCTTCTCTGCAGTCAGCGGGCAATAGCTGGCAAGGCTGCGCTCCAAGATCCGCCGCTTGATCGCCGCCTCCTCGAAATCCCCGGTCGTGAGCCCCTCTGCCGGATGCGCGGCCGTCGCGCCGAGGAAAAAGATATCCGGCCGGATCTGCTCGATAGCCGCAAGCGCCGTCGGCCCGACCGCGACCATCGAATGGCGATAGATCCGCCCGCCGATCAGCACCACCGCGATATAGCTGTGCCGTTCCAGCTCGGCGGCAATCGTCGGCGCATGGGTGACGACGGTGAGCGCCATGTCGAGCGGGATCTGCCGCACGATCTCCGCCGTCGTCGTGCCCCCGTCGAAGAACACAACCTGACCCGGCGAGATCAGCCGAAGCGCTGCCGCCGCCAGCCGTCGCTTCTCATCGGTCGCAAGCCCCCGCCGCACGGAGAGATCGGGCAGGGGGGCAACAATCGGCAGGGCCCCGCCATGCACGCGCTTGAGCAGACCCGCTGCCGCCATGTCCCGCATGTCACGCCGGATCGTGTCTTCCGACACCTCCCAAAGTCGCGCCAGCTCCCCGGCCACCGCCCGCCCGTCACGCTTCAGCACATCGAGGATCAGCCGTCGTCTCTGTTCAGTCAGCATGATTGTGCCCGTTTGTTCACGATATATCGGGATTATGCCGAAATAGATTCGACAATCCAGCAAAATCGTGCGGATATATGCACGTTTCTGCATGAGGCAGACAAGAAAGGAAGACTGACATGCTGATTTTGATAGCCGGCCCCTATCGTTCGGGCACGGGCGATGACCCCGAAAAGATGGCCGCCAACCTGAAGGTGCTCGAAACGCCGTCCTATGCGCTGTTCAAGGCGGGCCATGTGCCGATGATCGGGGAGTGGGTGGCGCTGCCCGTCTGGCATGCCGCCGGCGGCAAGGCGATCGGCGACGCTCTCTACGAAGAAATCTTCCACCCCGTCGCCGGCCGGCTCCTGGCATTGTGCGACGGTGTCCTGCGCCTACCCGGCGCCTCCAAGGGCGCCGACAACGACGTCCGCATCGCCACCGAACGCGGCATCCCCGTCTGGTACCGGCTCGAGGATGTGCCGGGCTGCGGGTGAGGGAGGAACGTCGGGCCAGGGCACAGGGTCTGGTAAGGTTGAATAACCCAACTTCCTGGGTTATTCTTGGTTATGGTCACTGTTTTCCGCAAGCATGGCATGCGCTTCGTGATCTACACGGCAGATCACGAGCCCCCGCACGTGCATGTCTACGGAGACGGAGAGGCTCGCATCGACATTGTCACCCTGAAGGTCATAACCCAGGGCGGGCTGTCCGATCGTGACGTCCGAAGGGCTGTCGAGGAAATCAGAGCGCAACAGTCGCTCTTCATCGAGACGTGGAGACGCTATCATGGTTGAGGTCACAGACGCCGAATTGCAGGCTGCCAAGGCTCGCTGGACAGAAGAACGCGCTATCAGGCCAATTCCCGTCGCCGCGCGCTTCGACCGCGAGAGCGAGCGCATCGTCGTTGACTTCGCAAACGGCGCGACCTTCCTCGTGCCGGCCCGGGCGCTTGAGGGCCTTGAGCATGCTACGCTGGATGAATTGGCCGAGGTTGAACTGCTCGGCGAAACCGGCCTGCACTGGGAAAGGCTCGATGTCGACTACACCATCCAGGGGCTGATGGCCGGCATCTTCGGATCCCGCGCCTTTCTGGAGGCCCAGCGCCGGGGAGGGCAGTCGCGCTCCCCGGCCAAGATTGCCGCCAGCCGCGCAAACGGCGCCAAGGGCGGTCGGCCGAAGAAGACTGTCGGCTGAGCGTTCACAACAGCTCGCACCCTCACTCCACCTCCGCCAGCCGCTTCTCCCACATCGCCTTGAAGCCCGGGCGGGATTGCACGCGGGCGAGCCATTCGGCGGTCTTCGGATGCGCGTCGAACAGCGGCTGATACGCCTGCGCGTAGCGAACGACCTCGGCCAGGTTGATATCGGCCACGGTAAAACGTCCGCCGACCGTATAATCATTGTGCGAGAAATGCGCCTCAAGCACCCCGAATGGCCGCGCGAGGATTTTTGCGACCTCAGCCGCCTCCGCCTGGCCCTCAGCCGAGGCTAGCTTGCCGCTCGCATTGGCCATCGAGATCTTCAGGGCATCCGTCTCAATCGATGTGGCCGCAAACAGAGACCATTGCAGCATCTGCGCTTCCTCGTGGAGATCGCGCGGGCCGATCGGTCCGCCGGTCTTCTTGGCCACATAAAGCGTCTGGGCCAGCGACTCGTTCAGCACCAGCCCGTCGTCTTCGATCGTCGGAATGCTGCCCATCGGGTTGACCGCAAGGAATTCCGGCGACCGCGTATTGAGCCGTGCATCGGCAGCCATCGGATCCTTGAGCTTGTAAGCCTGGATCACCGGCTTGAGCTCGAAGGGCATGCCGAGTTCCTCCACCAGCCAGAGGATGCGCGTCGCGCGCGACTTGTAAACGCCGTAGATCTTCAGCATGCCGGTCTCCCTTGATTGATGGGCCGGAGGCTAGCGCGGCGCCGTCTCCGGGAAAAGCAGCCCGGCGTGATGGCAACGATGAATTTTCCTGATCGATCGCACAATTGACAGAGCCCGCCTGCAGCGCTTATCCCTTGCCCTCCAGGGTCTGCAGTTCACCCAGGCGTCACCGCCCCGATGAGGGGAGCTAAACCTGCTTTTCTTCTGATCGACGAAGCTCGTTTTCCCGTGCCCCGTCGGAAGTCGGTGACCACCGGCCTTGTGGTCCTTTCAAAGACCGGGCACGACCAGGAGAAATGAGATGTCGAAGACAATCCATGCCTTCGCGGCCCCCGATCTGTCGTCGCTGGCCAAACACCTGAAACGCGAACTCGAAGCGCGGGCCGAACTGCCCGGCCATGTCGAGCTCTTGAACATGCTGACCCGCGCCGTCGGCTATCGCAACTACCAGCACTTCAAGGCAAGCCTTGCTGCGGAAAACCGGCTGGCCAACCCGCCAGCAGTCCAAGCGGAACCAGCCCCCGATTTCCGCCGCGTCGAATTGACCGCCCGCTGCTTTGCCGGAACCGATGTGCTCGTCCGCTGGCCGGGCAAGCTCAACCAGCAGCAGCTGGCGCTCTGGGTGCTCTGGTCCTTCCTGCCGGCAGGCCAGGACATGCCGGAAAAAGCCGTCAATACGGTGCTGATGCGCCACAACGGTTTTGGCGATCACGTGCTGATCCGCCGCGAACTAGTCAATATGGGGCTCCTCACCCGCACCCGCGATTGCCGACTGTATCGGAGAGTGGAGAAGCGCCCGCCGCCGGAAGCGCGCGAATTGATCCGGATCGTTGCGGGTTGGGGACGTGCTGTCTGAATGACACAATGATCCCTCGGGCGTGGCGGGCCTTATACCAAGTGTCGATGATAGGAACCTATAGGTTCCTATCATCGACACTTGGTATTAACCCGTCGCGCCTCAGCCGGTCTTGCCGAGCAAGGGTTGCAGCTCGCGCAGGACGCGCGCCCAGTCTTGATGAAAATTGCTGACCTTCAGCATTTCGCGCACTGTGTGGCGGTCGATCGGCCGGGAGAAGAAATAGCCCTGGCCCGCCTTGCAGTCGAGCGACAACAGATGCTCGCCCTGAGACAATTCTTCTATGCCTTCGGCAACCACCCAGATGCCGAGGCCCTTGGCGATGTCGAGCAGACCCTTGGTGATGATGCCGCCACCGCCGGCATCGGCGAGCCGCCGGACAAAGCATTTGTCGATCTTGATAACGTCGACGGGCACCGTCAGGAGATGGGTAAGCGAGGCGAAGCCCGTGCCGAAATCGTCGAGCGCCACCTTGATGCCGGCCTCGCGCAGAGCGTGGATCTCGTCGGCGACGACATTGTCTTTCTGGGCCAGATAGACGGATTCCGTCACCTCGGCGACGACCGCAGTCGGTCCCAGCCCGGCCTTGGAAAAGGCATCGACAATGCGTCGCGTCAAGCCGCCGCGATGAAAGTCGGCAGCCGAGAGGTTGATCCCGACGCGCGAAAAGAGAAGGCCTTCCCGATGCCAGGCGCCTGCAGCCGAAGCGCTGCGTTCCAGCATTCTGTCGGTGATTTCGATTGCGACATGCGCATCCTTCATCGCCTCGTAAAAATGCGCAGCCGCAACAATATTGCCATCGGGCATGGTCATCCGGCAAAGGGATTCAAATCCCATGATGCGGCCGGTTGAAAGCTCGACGATCGGCTGGAAATGCGCCTCGATCCGGTCGTCGCGCAGTGCTTTGTCCACTTCCTGCACCGCGCGGAATCGCTTGACGATCGCCGTTCCGAGCCCGGCCTGATATTCGAGGTAGCGTCCGCGACTTCTTTCCTTGGCGTGATAGAGGGCATAGTCGGCGTTCTGCCGCACCTGCTGCGGGCTCCGCTCGAGGCCTGCCCGGGCGCCGCCCAGCGTTGCTGCCGGATAGATCAGGTGACCGCCGCAATCGGCTGGCTCCTTGATCCGCGAAATCAGCCGTTCGGCGAGATCGGCCGGCTCCGTCGTCGCCACGCAGGGCACAATGACGGCGAATTCATCGCCGCCGAGACGAAACGCCATGCCGGGGGACGCCTCCTGCTTCATTCGCTCCGCAACGATGCGGATCAGGTCGTCTCCGGCCCCGTGACCAAAGGTGTCGTTGACCATCTTCAGATTGTCGAGATCGATCAGCAGCAGGGCCCATTCGGGCTCGCGCCGTGACACCTCATTGATCACCTCGTTGAAACGGCTGCGGTTCGCAAGGCCGGTCAGCCCGTCGGTATCGGCAAGCCGGCGGCGCTCCGTCACGCGATGTTCGCGTTCAATGGCGATGGCGCAGAGATGCACGCAGGCATTGACGATCTGCCGTTCCTGCTCCGAAGGCCCACGGGGCGTGCGATAGTAGAAAGCGAAGGTCCCGAGCACTTTCCCGGAGCCGATGATCGGCGTCGACCAGCAGGCCATGAGGCCGATCGGCAGGGCGAGGTGCTTATAGGGCTGCCAATATTCGTGGGTATCGATGTCTTCCACGAGCACCGGTTCGCCATGATAGGCAGCGGTTCCGCATGAGCCGACACCGTGACCGATCTCGATCCCATCGACGGCCGAGGTGTATTCGAAGGGAAGAGACGGGCCGGCCAGATGACGCAGGCGTTTTTCGTCTTCGAGCAGAAGGACCGAGCAGACAAGGTCGTCGATCATGGTTTCGACTTCGCGGCAGAGATAGTCGATGGTCTCGGCCAGAGACTGGCCGGTTGCGATCTTCTCGAGGATGATGTTCTGCAGATGAAGAAGCATGGGACCCGCGATCGTTTGTTGGCGGGAATTAAATCAGCCCATACTTAAACAGTCATTACGACATTATGCGACGTTTCGCCTGGGTCTCGGCAGAGTTAACAAGGTCTTGCGGTGTCTTCAGCGTCCGGCTGAGACGTTTCCGCTGATGCTCAGATGCGGAAATGATGGGGCGCCGTCGATGAGATCCTCGCTCACCCGCTCCTTCCAGCGATAGCCGAAGATCGCCCCGTCGCGGGCGCCGTCTACGATGTTGTCACGGATGACCGTCTGGCCGGCCCCTTCGACCACACTCACCTGAATGCCCTGAGCGCTGTCGCGCAGGATGTTTTCGGTGACAATCACATTGCGCAGATAGGGGCCCCAGCCGATCGCCAGCGCCGCAGTCTCCGCGCCTTCGACCAGATTGCCGGTGACCAGCGTGTCGGCCTCCACCGAAATGCCGAAGCCGAAGCTGCTGATCGTTGGAACATAGGGTCCCATGTTGACCAGACGCCGGATGATGTTGTCGCTGACCGTCGAAAGCCGCCCGCCATTGTCGAAATTGGCGACCGAAATGCCGATCGCTGCCCCGTCGATGATATTGCCGGTGATCAGTGCCCCCTCGAACTCGAACTCGGCATAGACGGCCGTTTCACCGGAGCGGAAGGCCTGGTTGTTGCTGATCGTGATGTTGGAGGCGGAATTCCCCCGGATTGCCGAAAAGGCACAGTCGGACACATGGTTGTCCGTCACCATCACATTGTCGGCGCGGAACACGTTGATCCCGTTGCCATATTGCCCGGTACCGCCATTCGTTGCGGCGATCCGTGCCACGCGGTTGCCGGTAATCACGGTCCCATCCTCGCCCTTGGTCCAGCGATGCACGAGGATGCCGCCGTTGCCGCAGTCAAAGACCTCGTTGTTGCGAATGGTAAAGGCGGCGTTCTCGATCCCCCAGATGCCGGCCTCGGCGGCCCCGGTGATCCGGGTCCTTTCGATCACGCCGCCTGAGCGCGCCGCATAGATCCCGCACTTGCGACTGCCGACGATCTCGCAATCCTCAATCGTCACCTCGCCGACATTGCGGAAAGAGAGGAGACCCTCGGTATAATCCGCCAACCATCGGTTGGCGCCGTCGAAGGTGATGCCTTCAAGGCTTACCCGGCCGATCTCCTGTGCCGCGATCAGATGTCCATCGCCGCGATAGACCAGACGTGTCAGCCCCGGCACGCCGGTCAGCCGGGTGCCATCGCGCAATTCGAGATTGGCGACCTCGTAGGTGCCGGCAGGCAGGAAGACCGGTTGGCCGACCGCCGCCGCCCGATCGATGAGGTCCTGCAGTTTGCGGCTCTGATCATCGGCGGTTCCCGGCAGGATGCCGGCTTCGCCCGCATCGAAACCGCCGCGCAACTCTGCCATGGCAAGTGTCTGTGCAGAGGCCAGCCGACCGCCACAGGGCAGCCCCGCCGCTGCCAGCAGCCCGCCAAGGCCGATCATGACCACCCGTCGAGACGGCATTTGCTTCCTTCTCATCCTGAGCAAACAAGTCACGGCGACCTTGCCGGACGCTGCGCTCGACGGCAAGAAAAGGCTTAAAACAGTGTTAACGCGGCGAGCGAAGACCTTCGCCTATTGTCTAAGGTGTCTGCACGGAAAACTTGAGGCAGATCAAGGAAGATCAGCGGCACCGGCGTATGGTCTAGATGCAAAGACAAGAACACGAAGGAAAACGACCATGCTTCGTCTCGCAGCCGTTCTTTACATCCTCGTCGCCAGCGCCGTCGGCGGTGCGGCGGTGATCGCGGTCCTGACGCTTGACATGCGCGAAGGCTGGCAGATCGCGTCGGCCTTTGCTGCCGGTATCGTTCTGTCGATCCCGGTCTCGGCGGTCCTGGCCAAGAAGATCTACAACGCCTTGCAAGGGCCGAAACCGGTCTGAAATTTCTCTTCGGCGTGGGACATTCGCCCTTCCTGTCCTGGCGGAGCGGGGAGGGTTGGTGAAAAACCGGTCCCATGACGACCGGCCGGCATTTTCTCGGGGGAGGGAGTGCCGGTCGGGTCGTTCTCTCAGACATCAGTCACCGATCCGCAGTCCCGCCTGGGACAAGCCTGCCTCAGTCTTCGTTCTGCTCGAACCGCGCATATTGCGCCTCAAGGCCCTCGGTGAAGCGGGCATAGAGCCGTCCAAAGGCTTCCACATCCTCGGCAGACCATCCTGCAGTCGCTTCCACGATCGTCTCACGTTTGATCGCCTCGATGTCGTCGAGCACCCGGCGACCGGCCTCTGTCACGCGCACCAGGCTGCGGCGTCCATCCTCCTGAGAGGCCGCGCGTTCGAGCAATCCCTGCTTCACCAGGTCGGCCACGATCCGGCTGCCGCGTGACGGGTCGATCCGCAACTGTTCGGCGATCGTGCCAACCGTGACTTCCTGCTGGCTGCCGATCCGCTTGATCACGCCGATTGCGTCTATATCCGACAACTCCAGCCCGGTGCCGATACGTTTCAGCGCCAGCCGTCCAATGAAGCGCCGGCCGATCAGCAGCCGCATGCGGGTCATGGCGTGACCGATAGCGGCCAGCGAACTGCCATCGGAAGCAGGCACATCGCCATGCAGGGCAACGGTCTGAGAGGCGTCGGATTGTTTCGGCATCTGTGTCGTCATCAGCGCAGTTTAGCAGAGCAAGATCGGGACGAAAAGCAAAATAGATGCGCTAAGCAAATATGTGCTATTGACATATAATTGCGGGAGGCACATTTTGGCTTCGCATAGGAGCCCCCGATCCATGACCCGCCCCATCACCGCCGCCCAATCAGGGCCAGACACCCGTTTCGAACCACATCCGACATCTCTAGGCGCCGGTCGATTGCCGCCTGACCAAGGGCCGCTGGTCACCGATCCGAGGCTCCGGCTCTTCGTTTATCTGCTTCTGATGTCGGCCATGTTCATGGCGACCCTGGATAACCAGATCGTCTCGACGGCACTGCCGACCATCGTCGGTGAGTTCGGCGAGCTCGAACGTTTCGGCTGGGTCGGCTCCGCCTATCTGCTGACCACCAGCGCGGTCATGCCGCTCTACGGCAAGCTGGGTGATCTCTTCGGCCGCAAATACGTGATCATGGCGGCAATCGCGATCTTCACCATCGGCTCGCTCGTCTGCGGTCTCGCCGTCTCCATGGATACGCTGATTGCCGCCCGCGTGCTGCAGGCGCTTGGCGGCGGCGGCATCATGGTCTCGATCTTCTCGATCAATGCCGATCTCTTCGAGCCGCGTGAACGTGCCCGCTACCAGAGCTATTCCAGCCTCGTGCTGATGGCCTCGGGCGCCCTCGGTCCCGTGCTCGGCGGCACGTTGTCAGACCTTTTCGGCTGGCGTTCGATCTTCCTCGTCAACCTGCCGATCGGCATCGCCGTCCTGATCGGTCTCGCTTTCCTGCTCCCCTATCGCAAGCCGAACCGCAAGCCGAAGATCGATTATGCCGGCGCGATCCTGCTGGCCGGTGCCGTCGCCTCCGTCGTGCTCTGGGCCGATAGCGGCCAGATCTTCGGCTCGCTGATGTCATGGGAAAGCCTCGCCGTCGTCGCCTTCGGCGTGCTCTGCGCCACAGGCTGGGTGCTGGTCGAGCGCCGCGCGCCCGAACCGGTGGTGCCGCTTTCCCTGTTTTCCAAGCCGACCATCAACCTGCTTCTGGTCATCTCCTTGGTCTCGGGCGCCATCGGCATCGGCTCGGTCAACTACATCGCGCTTTACCTCCAGACCACGACAGGCCTCTCACCCTCCATGGCCGGCCTGCTCTTCGTCGCGACAACAGGCGGCATCGCCATCGGCTCGATCGCCACCGGCCGCCTGATTGCCAGAAGTGGCCGCTACAAACCCTTCTCGATTGCCTCGGCAGCGCTGGGCGTCATCAGCCTCGGCATCTTCTCCTTCCTGCATGCCGGAACACCACTGATCGTTATCGCGCTCGTCATGCTGCTGCAGGGCGTCGGCGTCGGCATCGGCCAGCAGGTCCCCGTCATCGGTGTCCAGAACGCCGCCTCCAGGGCCGATGTCGGAGCCGCCACCGGCACCGTCACGCTGACCCGAATGGGCGGTGCTGCCATCGCCATCTCGATCTACGGCGCCATCGTCAGCTCCGGCCTCGCCCATGTGCAGATCGCGCTGCCCGGCGGCGTCGATTTCCGCAACCTGACGCCCGAAGCCCTGGCCGCCCTGCCGGACGCCGCCCGCACCCTCGTCGCCAACGCCTATTCCGACGCCTTCGTCCCGCTCTTCCTGACGGCCTCCGGGATGATGGTCATCGGCCTGATCTGCGCGCTGCTCCTGCCCAATATCCGCCTGCCGCGGGAAGGCGAGGGCAAGGTAACAGATGCGGTCGTCGCGGAGTGAGGTCGAGGCCATAAGCTTCGCGCCAGCCGGGGCTGAAAGGGTGTTGCAACGACGTCAGTTCGAATCGGTGCAGCATGTCCAAGTCCTCCCCGTCCGGTCCCGCTTCCGCAGTGTCCCTGCTGTCGAGACGCCTCGTCTCGCTGGGTTTTGGCACGGCGCTTGTCGGTTCCTTGTCCGGCTGTATCCTGATGACCGATACCAGCCGGATGAACATCGAGGTGTTTCAAGACGAGGTGGCGCCCGTCTGGTATGACCCGGCCCGCACGCCGCCCGCCGCTGACCAGACCGCGCCGCAGAAACGCGATCTCTATCGCACCCAGTTCCATCAGACCTATGGCCTGCCGGTCAGCAATCCGCTGCATCGCACCCTTTACGGCCTGATGGTCGATGACGGCCATACCCTCTCGCCGATCCCGCTTGACCGGGTGCGCGCCGACTTGTTGCGCCAGGAGGTGAGCTATCAGACGGCGGAAGCCCCCGGCACCATCGTCGTCGATACCAAGGCCCATTACCTCTATCTGGTTCAGGCGAATGGCAAGGCGATCCGCTATGGCGTCGGTCTCGGCCGTGACGGCTATGCCTGGTCGGGCAGGGGCGTCATCCAGCGCAAGGCCAAATGGCCGCACTGGACGCCGACCGATGAGATGGTCGAGAAGAACCCCAATTTGCGAACCGTCTCTGCCGAGCGTGGCGGTCTCGTGGCCGGCCTCAACAATCCGCTCGGCGCCCGCGCCCTCTACATTTACCAGGACGGCAAGGATACGCTCTACCGCGTCCACGGCACCCCCGACTGGCAGTCGGTCGGCAAGGCAACCTCGTCCGGCTGCGTGCGCATGTTCAACCAGGATGTCATCGATCTCTTCGATCGCGTACCTGAGAACACGCCCATTGTTGTCATTTAGCGACACTCATTTGCGACTTCCGCCTCTCTCCAAAACGTGAAAGGGGGGCAGCGTTGCTTTAATTGAACCTTTCCTGTTTGCATCGCATCATCGCGGAACAAAGAGCTGATCCCGGCGTCTTCCTCCGCAGAACTGCTACAGGAAACCTATATATTCATGTCCTCTCTACCGCATCTGACCCGCCGTTCGCTTCTGTCCCTGACAGGTCTCGGCGCAGCTACCCTGCTCGCCAGCTGCACAACCTCCCGTCCGCTTCCCCCCGGCACCCGCGTCGAAGGCCCGGTCGTGCCGGCAGCCCCCAAGGGCCGTACACCTGAACTCGACGCCATGTATGGCGAGGTCTATGACGGTGGCTTCGTCATTCCCGCCGTGCCCTATTGGAGGATCCCCGAGCGCTTCTATCGCCAGCAGGTCATCGATCCCACCGGCGAAGCCCCAGGCACCGTCGTCGTCGACACCCCGAACCGCTTCCTCTATCTCGTCGAGCGCGGCGGCACCGCCATGCGCTACGGTGTCGGCATCGGTCGCGACGGCTTCGAATGGGGTGGCCAGGGCGTCATCCAGTGGCGCCAGAAATGGCCGAAATGGACGCCCCCGGATGAAATGATCGCCCGCCAGCCGGAACTGGAGAAATACTCCGTCCGCAACGGCGGCAAGCCCGGCGGCATCGACAATCCGCTCGGTGCGCGTGCCCTCTACATCTTCCAGAACGGCGAAGACACCCTCTACCGCCTGCACGGCTCGCCGGAATGGAATTCCATCGGCAAGGCTGTCTCGTCGGGCTGCGTCCGCCTGATGAACCAGGACATCATCGATCTCTACGAGCGCGTGCCGAACAGGGCCCGCATTATCGTCCGCCAGTAGCAGGGCGCGCCCTTCGGGGCTGCTGCCATCCACGAGAAGAGGCCCCTCCAGACATGGCGGGGCCTCTTTTCGTGTCCGATGCGCCCTGAGCGCAATGGCGATTATCCCGGTCACGCGGCGTCGAGCGCCTTTTCGATGTCCTGCAGCGAATGGCCGGTCAGATCCTTTGCAAGTTCACCGATCAGCACCGCAGAGAGCTGCTTGTGGTAGCCCTTGCGCATTTCGCCGAGTGTCCGCGGCGCCGCGATGATCACCAGATTCTGGATCGTGCCATCCAGCACATGGGCGTTCAGCATGTCGGTAATGCCGCTGCCGAAACCGTCTTCCTGCTGCTGGCTGTCGTCCGGATTGGCCGCGCTGCTCTGATGGCGGCTGCCGGACGAGATCTTCGAACCGTCGATCTCCTCGCAGGGGATCGCCTTCAGCCTGACGTCCAACGCATTGCCCTCGTTCTGGAACAAGCTCAGCTTCTCGCCGTCGGCGACGGCAATGACGGTGTTCTGAGGCACTTGCATATGGGAACTCCTTGCTGGTCTGGGCGGCATGAACGAGACAGGTCCGTGCCGCGGTTGACCCGGGGTGAACCCTTCTCGCAGGGCATCGGTTCCTCTAGAGGCAACCGGATCCCGCCGACTGCGACGTTTCGCGCCAGCCGCTAACTCCGGCAGCGGAACGGGCTGAAGGTTGAGGCCGCGCCGGCATTCATCGTGGCGATGGTAAGCCCGTTGGCGATCGCGATGTCCTTCTCCGTTTCAGGGCAGGCGTCGACATCCGCAAGGCAGCCGCTTGCGATATACGCCCGGTTGCCCGCGAGAAAGGTCTCGGACGTCCCCTCGGTGCCAAGCCCCGCCGTCAGCTCGGCAAAGGCGGTTTCGAACACTGCACATTTCTTCTTCTGCCAGGCAAGCCGCTCCTGATCCGTCTCGCCCACGGGTTCCGATGCCGAAGCGCCGGACGCCAGACCTGAGGCGAGTGCAAGGATAAGCATTGAAAACCAGGACAATCTCATCGGGCATGCTCGGCAAAGATGGCGGCGGCGATCTCTACGATCGCCGCACCGCGTGTTGCAAGATTGTGGCTTTGCCCGTCCATGTAGATCGCGACGACGAGCGGTGCCGCAGCCGGTGGCCACAGAACGGCAATCACGCCGCGTGTCCCGTGTCCCCCCGCGCCGCTGCGATCGGCAATCTGCCAGCCCTTGGGCAGCCGGGCCCTGAGCAATCCGTCTGCCACGGCATTGGCCGCCATCCAGCCCCGGAGTTCGTCGCGTGCCTCTGGCGACAGAGCATCCGCAATCAGCAGCCGCCTGAGCGTCTGCGCCATGGCGCCGGGCGTCGTCGTGTCGCGCGGATCCCCTGGTGTCGCCGTGTTGAGTTCCGGCTCATAGCGGTCCATCCGTGTCGTCTTATCGCCAATCCTGCGCAGAAACGCCGTCAATCCGTCCGGTCCGCCGATCGCCTTGAGGATGAGGTTCGCCGCCGCATTGTCGCTGGTCTCAAGCGTGATCGCGCAGAGTTCGCGGGTGGAGATCCGGGCGCCGACACGTCTTTCCGTCACCGGCGAATGCGGGCGCAGATCCGCCTTGCGAATGGGGATCTTGCGCGCCAGCACGTCCTCTCCGGCCGAAAGCGCTGCTGCACAGGCCAGCGCCTTGAAGGTGCTGGCCATCGCAAACCGCTCCGTCTCGCGATAGGCCGTGACGCGTCCGCTGCCCGTATCGATGACGGAGAGCCCCACCCGCATGTCGAGTTTCTTCTCCACCTCCTTCGCCGCGATGACGACCTCGCTCGCCATGACCGGTCTGCCGAAGGGCAGCGTCGCGCCGGCAAGCGCCACCGTTATCAGCAAGAGGCGGGTGATGGTGGCAGGTGGGCGGTTTGCGGTAGGTCTTGATGATGTCATGCGCTTCTCCTTCAGCCCCCTGCTTCGGGGTCAATGAAGGCATCAGCGAGGCGCGCGCTCGGCGCGGGCTGCTTCGCAATCAGGTTACGGCTGTTCTTTGTCTGGATCTCGCCGTCTCCAATACCCTGCGCGCTTCATCAAGATGGGCTTGCATCGAGGCCCTGTCCTGTTCGATCGAGTGGCATTGAGCAGCGGTGTCTTCCAGGGCTGCGAGTTGGGTCAGAAGCGCCTCGATCTGGGTCCGCTCGCGCACGGAATGGCCCAGATCCGCGAGCCGCGCGGCAAGCCGCATCAGCACCATTGGCTCTCCCGCGCCCGCCTGGCGGATCAGGCGAAAGCCAGTGTCGAGCAGCCGCGCGTACTCCGATCGGCTGACTATCAGCCGCAACACGCCTTGTGCATCGTAATGCTGCCGGTAGGGCAGGGGGCGCTGCTGCACCTCCTCGAAGGCTGCAGCCAGGCGATCGACGACCGCCACGGCCGTGAAGGGGTCGTTGACCCCTGGTGAAAGTGCCCGGACGGCGATCTCCGTCAGCTGCCGGATGCTGAACTCCAGATCCTGCGCGGTGGTGTTCTGAAGGCCGACCGTAAAGCAGTCACGCAGCGCGGCGATCGTGTCGTCCTCGACGTCCTTGTCGGCAAAAATCGTGAAATGGTCGCCGTTTGACAGGAGATACTGGCCGGCCCGGACCGCCACATCGATCCGCAAATCCTTGTCGGCCGCAATGCGGGTGAGCCTGCCATAATCGATCACCTGCACATGCCCGACCTTGTGAAGAGCGATCGGATGGCCGAGGCCGGCAAAGCGGGCCACCTCTTCGCTGTGCTGCGCTGGCTTGGACGGAAGGACCTCTTTGACCGTACCGACGAGATTGGCGTGCAAGGCCTGCACCATATTGTCGGCGATGATCAGCCGCGCCACCTTGTGGATGTAAAAGAGCAGCGCCAGCAGGCAGATGACCGTCAGCAGGCTGCCGGCGGAAATCGCCAGATGCGGCACCCCGTCTTTCCCGAGCGTGTCGGAGATTGTTCGCAGAACGAGGATGAGATAGAGGATCGTGCCAATGAACAATCCGAGCACGGCCTGAATCTGCCTGTCGGCCATGAAATGGGAAATCAGTCGCGGGCCGAGCTGGTTGGCCGCCAGCGTCAGAATGACGAAGGTGACGGAGACCACCAGGGAGGTCATGGTCATCAGGCCTGAAAGCAGGCTGCTTAGCAATTGCCGCGCCGTCTCGGCTTCGCCGCTATAGAGCCACCAGGCCTCGCGCACCGCCTCCGGTGCCACGAGATGGCCGTAGGCGATCAGCAGAAATGCCAAAATGGCCGCGAGGCAGGAAAAGATCAGGGGCAGGAGCCAGAGCTGACCCCTGACGATGTCGAAAAGATTGCGCGCTTTGTCCATTGTTCCACAACGCGCAAGGCATGACTTTGCTCCCCTCCAGGGAGCCGACACCCTTGTCTGGGCTGCGGGGTCAAATCCACCATGCGCAGACTGCGGTCAGTCCCGACCGATGGTCTCAAGCTGGGCCTTCAGCCGCTTCAGGCTGTCGCGAAGGCTTTCGATCTCGGCAATGTCGCATCCGGTCTGGTTGCCGATCGTCGAAAAGACCTGCAGCGCCCGCGCCTTCAGAGCCCGTCCCTGTTCCGTCAGCGTGATGAACACCACGCGCTCGTCGGCCGCGTCACGGCGGCGCGCGACATAGTTGATCTGCTCCAGACGCTTCAGCAGCGGCGACAGCGTGCCGGAATCCAGCCCCACTTTTTCGCCGAGCGCCTTCACCGAGAGGTCGTCTTCCTCCCAAAGCGCCATCATCACCACATATTGCGGGTAGGTCAGCCCAAGCGGCGACAGAAGCGGCTTGTAGGCGCGCGTGAAGGCATGTGCTGCGCCGTAAAGCGCAAAGCACAGCTGCTTGTCCAGCCGCAAATCGTTTTCCAGCATTTCGTCGGTCATGGTCCTTGATGAACCTCTCTCGGCATCTATTGTTTCCACAGTGGACAAAAACGGCCCACATTTCAACGCGCAAAAAAACAATTGTGCGCAATTCAGTTGTGCTCTATATAGAAACGCATCAACCGTAAAACAAGGAGAACACCTCATGGCAATTCTTTATACCGCTCACGGTCATGCCACCGGCGGCCGTTCCGGTCACGGCGCCTCCGACAATGGCGTTCTCGATGTGACGCTGACCACCCCGAAGGAACTCGGCGGCGACGGCGCCACCGGCACCAATCCCGAGCAGCTCTTTGCCGTCGGTTATTCCGCCTGCTTCCTCGGCGCCCTGAAGTTTGTCGCTGGCAAGGAAAAGGTGAAGATCCCTGAAGACGCCAAGGTCCACACCGATGTCGGCATCGGCCCGCGCGACGATGGCACCGGCTTCGGCATCGAAGTGAAGATCTCTGTCGAAATCCCGGGCATGGAGCGCGCACTGGCCGAGAAGCTGGTCGCTGCAGCCCACATCGTCTGCCCCTACAGCCACGCCATGCGCACCTCGACCGAAGTGCCGGTTTCGGTCATCTGATCGGCGGACAGCCGACCATTCCATCCACCGCCCGAAGGCCGGCCTCGCGCCGGCCTTTTTCTCGTCCAGGCTCAGGGATCGAGCGTCGCCGCCAGCTCCTGCACCAGCCCCTGCACCAACCATTGCGTCAGCCATTGCGTCAGCGGGTCGCTGTCATTGCGCCGATGCCAGAAGGCGGAGACGGGAAATCGCCGGATCTCGATCGGCGGCTCCGCCGTGACCAGGCCAAAGCCGGCGGCAAAATCCTGCGCCACCCTGCGCGGCAGCGTGACGATCGCGCCGGATTGTGCCACGGCTGCCAGCGCCGGCAGGAAGGACGGCAGGCCGAGCACGATCCGCCGGTTCCGTCCCATCGCCTCCAGTGTCCGATCGGCAATGCCGGTCAGATCGCCGCCGGGCGCGACCAGCACGTGTTCGGCTGCACAATAGGCATCGAGTGAAATCCGTGGCGCCTCCGGCAGGGCACGGGCCAGCCCCGCCACCAGAAAACTCTCCTGATAGAGATTGCGTCTGGAAAGGCTGTCCGGCGCATCCCAGAGAAAGCCGAGTGCGATTTCGGCCCGGCCGTCTCCCAGCGCCTCGATTGCGTCGCGCCGCCCGAGCGGCAGCACCGAGAGCCGAAGCTGCGGTGCCATCTGCCGTATACGGGCAGCGAAGCGCGGCATGATGACCGCCTGTTCGGAATCGAGCGCGGCGATCCGGACCACGCCGTCGGCGGATGCCGGATCGAAGCTGCGGGTCACCGTCAGCGCACTGCGCAGCGCGGCAACCGCCTGGGCAACCGGCACTTCCAGCGCAAGTGCTGCCGCCGTCGGCTCCATGCCATGGGGCCGGCGCAGGAAAAGTTCGTCGCGAAACACATCCCGCAACCGCTTCAGGGCCTGGCTGATCGCCGATTGCGTCAGCCCCAGTTCGCCGGCCACGGCGGCGGCCTTGCGATGACGCAGGAGGCCGAGGAACACCAGCAGCAGCGTCAGGTCGAGCTTTCTGAGTTTGGTTTGGCTTAAGTCAGACATGATCCGATTTCGATTTTACGCCAATCATCCATGTCCTATCTCTTTCTCCATCAGATGCGCAAGGAGAAGGTCATGCAGATCGCCATCATCGGAATCGGCAATGTCGGCAGCGCCATCGCCCGCGGTCTGAAGGGCAGGGGCCATCAGGTAACGCTCGGCGTGCGCGATGTCACCCGCCCCGACCTCGTGACCCTTGCAGGGGAAGTCGAAGCCCGTCTTCTCGACCCGGTTCAGGCTGCGCAGGCTGCCGAGATCGTCATCCTCGCACTGCCCTGGGACAAGGCGGAAAGCGCGGTGAAGGCGCTGGGCGATCTCTCCGGCAAGATCGTCATCGACTGCATGAACCCGCTGGCCATGATCGACGGCAGCCTGTCGCTTGCGCTCGGCCACTCAACGAGTGGCGCAGAACAGGTGCAGTCCTGGCTGCCCGGCGCCCGCGTGGTGAAGACCCTCAACCAGGTTGGCGCCGAAATCATGCAGGATAATGAGAGCCTGCCGCACCGCCCGGCGCAGTTCATGGCCGGCGACGACGAGGCGGCCAAGGCTGCCGTATCGATCCTGCTTGTAGACCTAGGCTTCGAGCCCTTCGATGCCGGAGCACTCAAACGCGCGCGCCTCCTCGAACCGCTCGCCATGGTCTGGATCAACCAGGCCTTGCTGCGCGGCAAGGGGCGGAATTGGGCGCTCGCCGCCGTCAGCCCGGCGGCGTGAGCCGGCCCGTTCAACGAGAGAACCACAAGGGGAAAAGACCATGACCGATCGCCTGCATGCCCGCTGCCATTGCGGCAAGGTGCATATGACGCTGCCTGCCAATGCTGCCGGCGTGCTCGCCTGCCATTGCGATGACTGCCAGAAGATGCACGGCAATTTCAACGCCTTCCTCGCCGTTCCTGTCGTGGACGTCGAGGCGTCGGGCACCGAACATCTGGTCTGGTACCAGTCGTCTGCCGCCGCCCGCCGCGCCTTCTGCGCCACCTGCGGTGCTCGTGTGCTGAAGGAGGTGACGGAGGCCGGCCGCTGGTTGATCTCCGCCGGCCTGATCGAAGGCCCAACCGGTCGTCGCATTATCAAGAACCTCTGGGCGGACTCGAAACCCGACTGGTACGACCTGCCCGCTGTTGCGACCTGAGCGTCGAAAGCCTGCCACCCTCAAAATCACTGGAGACCCCTATGAGCCATTCCGCGGGCAATACCCCTGCGTGCCGCATTCTCATCATCGCCGCCAATCCCGGCATCTCGCCCACGACAGGCTGGCCGATCGGCTTCTGGTGGGCCGAGCTCACCCATCCCTACTGGGCTTTCCACGAGGCGGGCTACGCCATCGACATTGTCAGCCCCAGAGGTGGCGATCTCGTCGCCGACGCCTATTCCGATCCGGAGGATGCCTCGGGCTATTCCGCCCATGACATCCTCTCGCTCGGCTTTAAGACCTCGCCCAGTCATTCGGCCCTGCTCAAGGGCACGAAGTCCATCGCCGATGTCGATCTTGCCGGCTATGACGCGATCTTCCTCGTCGGCGGCCAGTCACCGATGGTCACCATGATCGATGACCAGACCCTGCACGCCTTCGTCGCCCGCGCCTATGAGACCGGCAAGATCGTCGCCATCGTCTGCCACGGCACCTGCGTGCTCCTGAAGACGAAGCTCTCCAACGGCGAGCTTCTGGTCAAGGGCAAGACCTGGACCGGCTTTGCCGACAGCGAGGAGGATTTCGCCGACAGCTTCGTCGGCAAGCGCATCCAGCCCTTCCGCATCGAGGAGGAGGCGAAAAAGCTCGAAGGCACCAACTTTGTCGTCCACGGCATGTTCGAGCCCTTCGCCATCCGCGACGGCCGCCTGATCACCGGCCAGCAGCAGAATTCCGGCGCCGCAGCTGCAAGGCTCGTCATTGAGGCGTTGGGGCGTTGACGGGCTGAGCGGGGAACACTTTGCCCCGGACCCGGGTTCGATCTTGGTACCCCCAACCGAGGACGAACCCATGCACACCACCATTGCAAACGAGCTTCAACAAGACGATCGCCTGTCGCCGGATGCTCCGGTCCAGGAGGCCACCCGCCATGAGATCCGCCGCCGCTATCCGGCCGCCGCCTTTCGCGGGCCGCTTTTCGAAGGGCGCGATCGCATCGCACTCGCCATGGCGACCGTCATGCTGATCGCCCCGCTGGCCGCGATGCCCCTTGGGCTTGCCGGCTAGAGCAGGTCCAGCAAAAGTGCGTCAGCGGTTTCGCGTCCGGACTGCGTAAAAACAGATAGATAGAGCATTTCAGGTGATCCCGTTTTCACCGGAAATGCTCGAGGGCGAGACCGGAAGCCCCCTGGCACCATGCCTGCGGGGGCGTTCGCAAACGCAGCCGCTTATCGGACCTTACCCACTCACAGGTCTCAAGACCTCTTGTGCGCTGAAGTGCGCAACGAGATCACGATTCGCATTGACGATAGCGCCAAAATATCGTCAATGCGTTTCAGCTTAATTTCAATAAACTTACAGAATATGTTTGGCAGTTTGGTGCGTGCATATCAATATTGCGAATAAAGATATCTGAAATGCGAATATTAAATTCAATGCGGCAGATCTTGTCCTGAGCGTTAATATGATTTTTACGCCGCAAAACGACGGTTAACTCACGAAGAGTACAGGTTCGTGAGGTTTGTTATGCGTATAAGGAATCTGATATTCAGGTTTATGCGGTGCCGGGATGGCAACTTCGCCATCATGACTGCAGGCAGTATCACCTGTCTCGCGGCAACCGCAGGCGTTGCGATTGATGTCAACCGCATGATCGACATGAAGACAGAGTTGCAGGCGGCGGCAGATGCCGGTGCTTTGGCCGGCGTGTCACATATGGCGGAGAAGAATGTCGGGGAAACGACGGCGGAAAAGGTCGCGACCGACTTTACCCTTGAACAGATCAAGCGGTCGAGCAACTTCTCTTCGGACATCGTCGTCACGCCAAAGGTCAGCGCCGACGCAACCGTCTCGACCGGTCCAGGAGGGATCAAGGCTTACGAAGTGACTGTGACAGCCTCGAGGAGTTTCGAGGTTTCCGGCTTGACGAGCCTGATCGGAATGGGAACGCAAGAAGTGTCCGTTGTTGCGAATGCGGTGAATGAGGGGGGCGGCCCCCAGGCATTCTCTCTGTTCATGGTCCTCGATACCTCGGGGTCTATGGAGGGTGACAAAATCGATGATCTACAGTCGGCAGGTATTGCGCTGGTCAACACCCTCAACAACAGCGAGACACCCAAGACATTCTTCCGAACAGGCGGCGCGGCGTTCAGCGGAAGACTGAAGGATCAGAGCGATCTGACCTTCACCCTGAAACAGACCCGCGCATTCATCAATGATCTGGATGACGGCGGGGCGACCAACTCGACCCCGGCGATGCGGGTCGCCGTGAACCAGCTGATGGATCCAAGCGACGACGCTGCGCATTATCAATCCACGAAATCGACAAATCCGGCCAAGTACATTCTCTTCATGGGGGATGGAGCAAACAACATCGACGGTGCGAACGCCAAGACGCGCGAACTCTGCGATGAAGCCAAGGCTGCCGGCATCGTCATTTACGCCGTCGGGTTCAGAGTGCCCGCAGGGAAAAGTGGAATATTGCAGACCTGCGCATCTCCAGGGAAGTACTTCCGGGCGGCAAATGCGAGCCAACTTATCAATCAATTCAGAAACATAGCCAATAGCGCGCTCGTTTCGAGTGCGCGGGGATCAAGATTGCGAAGCTGACCTGCGCGCGAGGCTGGTCGGCGGCGGGTTCTCACCTGGTCAAACCGGGAACGGATCCGCACTTCGCCCCGAGCCCCCGCGTGTCGATGTCGCGGGGGCTCGGTTTTCACTCGCTTCTTGGATTGCAATTCACGGACACCTGGTCTCGACGCCTGCCTCTTCTGCGAGGGCTGGCGAGTAGCGAATGTGAGGCTTGTTATGCGTATAAAGCATTTGGTACGGCACTTTCTGCAATGCAGAAATGGCAACTTCGGCATCTTGACCGCGGGCAGCGTCGTTTGTCTTGCAGCGACGGCAGGCGTGGCAGTCGATGTGAACCGGATGATCGATCTGAAGAGCCAGTTGCAGGCGGCAGCCGATGCCGGCGCCCTGGCCGGAGTGTCGGCCATGGCTCACAAGGGCGCTGGCCTCTCAACCGCTGAGAAAGTGGCAAGCGACTTTACCCGCGAGCAGATCAAGCAGCTGGGTGTAACCTCGGAGGTCACTGTCGCCGCACCGAAGGTCGTTGCCGATGCCGTGACCAAGCCGATTGCCGGCGGTCAGCTGCAATATGAAGTGACGGTCACCGCCTCCAGGGCTTTTGAGGTGTCAGGCCTGACGCGCCTTCTCGGAGTGGGCGCACGCGACGTTTCCGTGACCGCCAGCGCTGTGAATGAAGGGCAGGGGGGTGGTATGCAGGCTTTCTCTCTCTACATGGTTCTCGACACTTCCGGTTCGATGGGCGGTGATAAGATCTTAAATCTTAAACAAGCGGCACGGGCCCTGATAGACGAGCTGACGGCCACCAAAGTCCAGACAACCTATTTTCGAACGGCTGTCGCCGCCTTCAATGGTCAGCTCAAGAAAGACTCTGAACTTACATTTGAGCTCGTGAAGACGCGCAACGCCGTGAACGCTTTGCAGTCAGGCGGCGCGACAAATTCGACGCCAGCCATGCGAGAGGCTGTCAACGCGCTCACATCGCCTGAAGACGATGCTGCACACCTGGCGCACAACAAATCACCCAATCCTTCGAAGTATATAGTCTTCATGGGCGATGGCGCGAACACTGTTGATGGCGCGAATGCCAGAACACGCGAGCTCTGCGATGCGGCTAAGGCCGCAGGTGTTGTCATCTACTCGGTTGGCTTCGACATGGGCAGTAGCGCGGGAGGCATTCTTCAGGCCTGTGCGTCGCCCGGAAAGTTCTCAAGGGCCGGAAGCGCCATCGCACTCCGAAACCGGTTTGCCAGTATCGGCAGGGCTGTGATCCAAGAGAGTGATCTCGATCTCGGGTCGAGACTCCAACGCTGACCTGTGCGTGTGACCGGCCGGCGTCCGGGTTTTCCTGATCCGCAACGCCTGCCCCCCACTCTCCAAACCATAAGACACCAGGCCTGAAGGCCGGCCCGCATTTCAAAGAAAGCTTTATCCATGTCAGACAGCGCTTTGCGAAACTCCGTCCTCAACCTCGGGTCAACAGCCGTCTCGATGGCCTGCGGGTTTGTGGCTTCCGTTTTTGTCGCGCGCCAGCTCGGGGCTGACGGTCTGGGGGCGACGGCATTCGGCTTCTTGGCGGTGGTCTACCTGAGCGTGATTGTCGAGCGTGGCTATCCGCAGAGCATTCTCAGATTTGCGGCGCAAAGCCGCGTGGCCTCCGACCAGCAGGATATCATCCGCGCCTCTTTCGATGGCTATGTGCCCGTCGTTGTCGCCACGTTTCTGGCAGTTCTCCTTCTGGCGTTGACAAGCCTCGCCTGGGGAGCTGATGGCATGCCGCTTTTCTGTTTTGCCGCCGCTGTGTTATTCCTCACCTACAGCCTGGCGAAGGTCGCCGAGGCTGCATCACGTGGCAGCGGTGACTTTTACCGCCCGGCACGCAATACAGTCGTCGGTAGCCTGCTTCTCATCCCTCTCTCGGCGATCGGTGTCCTCTTGCTGGGGCCGGCCGGAGCACTGCTGGCGCTCGCGGCTCGCTTTTTGCCGCAGGCGCTCGACCTGTGTCGGCTGGTCACAAACCCAAACGACATTGACGCGCCGGGGCCGAACCCTCTCGGGCAAGCCTTTCAAGGCTATCGGGCGCAGATGTGGCTCATCAATCTTCTTCAGGCCCTGGCCATGTCCAGGGTGGACTATCTCTTCCTGCTATTTCTGGTTGGCGTCAGCGATGTCGGACTTTTCGCCGTCGCGATCGTTTTCACCGGGCTGGTCAGCCAGCTGGCGCTACAGCTCTCGTCATCGCTGACGGTGAAGTTCGTCCGTGCGCCAACGCGTGGTCACGTGGATGCATGGTTGGGTGTGGCACTCTTCTTCCTGCCGGTTGCGATGATTGGAAGCGCCATTCTGCCGGGCCTCATTCCGCAGCTCTTCGGGCTTGAATTCGCCGAGTTAGGTCCTGCGGCCGCGTTGCTTTTGTTGGCCGCCGGCGTCTCCGCAATCGCCATTGTGCCCTGGAGTTTCCTCGCCGCGACCGGACATGCTCAGACGCTTTGCCATGTAAGCCTGGTGTCGGCCTGCCTCACGCTGGTTGTGGCGCCCTTGGCCTTTCTGCTCGGCGGCATCGAGGGCCTCGCCTGGGCGCGGCTCGCTATCGAATGCGTCACCCTTGGCATTCTCATCTATCATGCTTGCGTCCGACAGCGCATGGAGATCCCCGCGACCGCACTTGCAACACTCTTCTCGTCCAGTCTCACGGCCGCGATCGCCGCCGTTATGGCGTATCCACTCCTGCCGCCGGGTCAGGCGGCGCTGGTTTCGACCGTGATCGCTTTGTTCGTCTATCTCGTGATGCTGAGGCTCACACGCAGTGTCCACGGCTTCGGCACCTATGATTTCCTGAGGTCGAAGCTGACCGGGGTCGCCAAGCCTATGCCGGTCCAGGTCCAGATTGCAGAGCACCCTCGCTGAAGGCCGTTCTTGCGATCAATTGATCAGCTTGTAGACCTTCTTGCGTTCGCCCAAGGCGCGCTCTCGGTCCTCCTTTGGAGTGAGGCCGAAGCGCGCTTTGTAGCGGGTGGAGAAGTCGCCCATGTGGCGGAAGCCCCATTTGTAGGCCACTTCCGAGACATAAGGATCGTGATCGAGGTTGCAGATCTCGGCACGCACCCTGTCCAGCCGGGCAAATAGGATGTAGTTGCTCGGTGTATAGCCGAACTCCCGTTTGAAGGATGTCTGCAGGGTGCGGATGCACATGCCGCAGGCCTGGGCGACATCGCCGGCGGTGATCGGTTTCTGCAGGTTCTCGTCGATGAAGGTGAGCGCGCGTCGCACGCTGCGACTGCTGATCAGCTCGATGTTGCGTTGAGGCCGAAGGCTGCATGGCCACACCGTCAGGAGCTGCAAAAGCAGCGCTTCTTCGAGCATCGGATAAAGGCTGCCGGCATCCTGCAATCCGCCGGAGACCTGCAGCATCATGAGTTCGGCCAGTCGCTGACAGTTGCCGATGTTCGAGGCCTCGACCGGAACGGCACCGGTATAGCGATCCCAGCGATAGTCTTCCGGGTGAGTGAAGAGTTTGGAGACCTCCTCCAGCCGTGTGCGGTCGATCGCCAGCGCCAGAAACTCCGTATCCGCCGAACAGTACAACTCCGAAAGTTGATCTTTCGGGGCGAACAACGCGTAGCCGGCAGGAAAATCCTGTAGACTCCCTGATGAACGGTTCGTCATCATGCCTTTGATCACGAAACGAACCGCGATGGCGTCTATGGCGACCTGGCTGGTGGCATACAAAGCAGACTGGGTCCAGAACTTGTAGATGGCTATGCCAGCGCTACCAAAGCCGGTCAATGACGCTCGCACCGGATCCCTGTGTGCGGACCTGATCCGATAGGGAATGTTGAGCTGTGACGAGAAGAGCTCAAGGCTTCTGGCATCGGATATCGATGCGTTCAGGCCGACGCAACCAGTGTGCAGGACTGGCCGAAAATAGTCTCCAAGTCGAACGCTTGAGATGTTTCCACTCCTCACCGTTGACTTCAACCTCCCTCAAATTGCACACCAAGAAAACAACACATAAAGATATATTAATATTTGGAATTTCTGTTTTTCGGCGTGACTTCAATCGCAATAGCTTAGGTGCATTTGTCTGCAGGTTTTGTTGCCGCTCGGTCCGGGCAAAGGGACGATTGCGCCCATCTGATCAGTTGATCAGCTTGTAGACCTTCTGGCGTTCGGCCATGGCGCGCTCTCGGTCCTGCTTCGGGGTAAGGCCGAAGCGCGCTTTGTAGCGGGTCGAGAAATCGCCCATATGGCGGAAGCCCCATTTATAGGCGACGTCCGAGACGTAAGGGTCGTGATCAAGGTTGCAGATCTCGGCCCGCACCCTATCCAGCCGGGCAAACAGAATGTAGTTGCTCGGCGTATAACCGAACTCCCGTTTGAAGGATGCCTGTAGCGAGCGGATGCACATGCCGCAGGCCTTGGCGACGTCGCCGGCGGTGATCGGTTTGTGCAGGTTCTCCTCGATGAAGGTGAGGGCGCGTCGCACGCCGCGGCTGCTGATCAGCTGGATGCTTCGCTGAGGCTGCAGGCTGCGCGGCCAGATGGTGAGGATCTGCACCAGCAGTGCCTCCTCCAACATCGGATATAGGGAGCCGGCGTCGTGCATTCCGCCGCTGAGCTGTTGCATCATGAATTGCGCAAGGCGCTGGCAGTTGGCGATGTTCGAGGCTTCGGCCGGCACCACGGAGGCGTAGCGCTCCCAGCGGTAGTCGTCGGGGTGGCTGAACAGTTTTGAAACCCCCTCCAGCCGCGTCCGATCGATCGCAAGTGTCAGGAACTCTGTGTCTGCCGCGCAGAAGAACTCGGAGATCTGCTCGTGCGGCGTCAGCAAGGCATAGCCCTTGCGACACTCCTGCCGGATCGTTGCCGAAGGGTCCGACAGGGCACCCTCCAGCACGAACCGGATCACGATGACGTCGATCGCGCCCTTGCTCTTCGAGCTGATCGCAGACTGGGTCCAGACCTTGTAGATCGATACGCCAGGGCTCCTGAAGCCGCTGAGAGACGCCTGGACCGGGTCCCTGCGCAAAGGCCTCGTCAGATAGGGAATGTCCGGTTGTCCCGACAGTTGCTCCAGCTTGGCTGCATTCGAAATTCTTGTATCAAGGCCGACATAGCCGTTGCCTATAACGGGGCGCAGATAATCGCCCACACGCGGAATAGAAATTTTTTCATTATTCATGTCACCCTCTCCCCCCAAAAAAGCACTGAAAAATCGTGATAGATTGGTGGGGAGAATTTATATACGGGATAAGCAATCCGAGCGCTTGCTCAAATTTACCATTTATTATTGGTAGTTTTTTGTGTTCTAATATGTCGATGAGAGCGGTGTGCCGGCGAAGCCAATACCGACATCCGGAACGCACGACAGTTTAGTAAAAATATTTTCATTGCTTGCTGCCGCGTCAATCCGCGTCAAGCGGCTGTCGCAAAGTGGGCTTATGCTGATATTTTAGCCTGCCTGGTGCAGAGCTTGTGTGGCGGCAGTGGGTCGCCGGCTGACGAAAGATCTCAGCCGCTGATCTCCATCAGCCCCTGGCGTAGCGCCTGCGGGTCGCCGGTCATGCCAGCCTCGATGTCGGCATGCACCTCGCGCCAGATCGGCACGGCGCTCGCAAGCGCCGCCGCGCCTTCCGGCGTCAGTTTCAGCCGCTTGCCGCGCTTGTCCCTGAGGTCCGGCTCGATCATCACCCAGCCGCGCGCGGACAGCGGCTTCAGCGCCGCCGTCAACGTCGTCCGGTCCATGGCGAGCAGCTTCGCAACTGGCCCCATCGGCGGTGGTTCCGGCCGGTTCAGCGCCATCATCAGCGAAAATTGCTGGTTCGTCAGCCCGATGGGCTTCAACGCCGCATCAAAGCGCCGCGCCAGCGCCCGTGCCGCCCGCTGGGCATGCAGGCAAAGGCACGTGTCCTTCACATGGATGGTGGTGGAGTAGGGAATCAGTGGCCCATTTGACATGCCATAAATATGTTGATATCAACGTAAATGTCAAGAGGAGGAACAGAAAAATGGAATATTCCGTTGTTTCCCGGGAAGAGTGGCTCGAGGCCCGGAAGGCTCTGCTGGCTGAGGAAAAGGCTCTCACGCGCCAGCGCGATCGCGTGAATGCTCAGCGCCTGGCGCTTCCCTGGGTCAAGGTCGAGAAGGATTATCGCTTCCAGTCCCCGAAGGGCGAGGTCTCGCTTGCCGATCTCTTCGGTGGTCGCAGCCAGCTGATGATCAACCATTTCATGTTCCATCCCGACTGGGATGCCGGCTGCGAGGGCTGCTCCTTCTTCGCCGACCATATCGACGGCATGCTGCCGCATCTCAACAATCACGACGTCACCTTGGTCACGGTGTCCCGCGCGCCGCTTGACAAGATCGAGGCCTATAAGCGCCGCATGAACTGGCATTTCCCCTGGGTCTCGTCCCTTGGCAGTGATTTCAATTACGACTTCCACGTCTCCTTCACCAAGGAAGAGCTCGCTTCCGGCTCGGTGCACTACAATTTCCGCCAGACCCCGAGCGAACAGGCCTTCGACGAACTGCCCGGCATGTCCGCCTTCTATCGCAACGAACAGGGCGAGATCTTCCACACCTATTCGCAATATGCCCGCGGCGGCGAGGAAACCCTGGGTGCCCTGATGATCCTCGATCACGCGCCGCTCGGCCGCAACGAAACGGGCACGCTGAGCTTCGTCAAGCGCAAGGACGAATATGTCACAAAGCCGGCTGAAAAGGCCGGCTGCTGCCACTGAGGAGCATGGGCCATGGAATCTTCAAAACCGAGCGCACATCACCGCTTTCTCGACCGCCTGGTCGGCGATTGGCTCTATGTCACCTCCACCGGCCACGAGGCTTACGACCCCGAGGATCCCCTCAAGCGCTGGACCGAGAAGGTCCGTTCCATCGGCGGCCTCTGGATCGTCGCCGAAGCGGAGGGCGGTATGGGCGAGGGCGAGCGCGGCACCATGATCATCACCCTCGGCTACGATCCGCGTGTCGGCCATTATGTCGGCAGCTGGATCGGCTCGATGATGGACAAGTTCTGGGTCTACAAGGGCTGGCTGGAAGACGAGGGCCAGACGCTTGTGCTCGAGGCCGAAGGCCCGAGCATGGAAGACCCTGAACGCAACGAGCTTTATCGCGATGTCATCCACTTCATCGATGATGACAACAGACGCTTCTCCGGCAGCATCAGGAAGCCCGACGGCAGCTTTCACACCTTCATGACCAGTGTTTCCAAACGTATCGGCTGATTTCAAAAGAGAGGGACTTTTCCATGCATGGCACATTTCTCTGGCATGAATTGATGACGCCCGACCCCGCCGCCGCCAAGGGTTTTTACGGCGCACTGCTCGGCTGGCAGCCGACGGATATGGAGATGGAAGGCTTCACCTATACTACCTTTGCCGTACCGGGCTTTCCCTCCGGCGTGGCCGGCATGATGCAGCTCACGCCCGAGATGGCGGGGCAGGGCCTCCCGCCGAACTGGACCGGCTATATCCAAGTCGATGACGTCGACAGGACGGCGGATGAATATGAGGCGAATGGCGGCGCAGTTCACCGCGCCCCTGAAGACATCCCCGGCATCGGCCGCTTCGCCGTTGTCGCCGATCCGCAAGGGGCCGTCGTCTGTATCATGGCGCCACAGATGCCCGATGGTGAAACCGGCAATTGGCCCACCCCGGGCGCGGTCGGCACTGTCGGCTGGAACGAGCTGATGGCGGGAGACTGGGAAAAAGTCTGGGACTTCTACGCCGCCCGATTCGGCTGGGAAAAGGACATGGCCGTCGACATGGATGCCATGGGCATCTACCAGACCTTCAAGCGCGGTGATCAGAGCATTGGCGGCATGATGACCAAGATGCCGGAGATGCCAATGGCCTATTGGGGCTTCTACTTCATCGTGCCGGCCATCGATGCGGCCGCTGCAAAGGTCACTGAACTCGGCGGCATGGTGCTGATGGAGCCGCATCAGGTCCCCGGCGGCTCCTGGATCGCCGCCTGCCAAGATCCGCAGGGTGCGTTCTTCAACCTGACGGCGGCAACGCGTTGAAATGGGGCTGAATGGGGCCGGCCCCAGCGCCTGATGGCAATCTCCCCACCAGTGGGGGAGATGTCGGCGTAGCCGACAGTGGGGGCGAACCGGGTGAAGCGTGGAAAGCGCAGCTGAAAGATCGCGCTCTGCTCAGCCGCGCTTCACGGCCTTTTTGACGGCGCGCTTCTTCGGTGCCGGCGCCTTGTCGGCTTCCAGCGCCTCGCGCTCCATTCTCAGCGCCTTCAGCGCTTCCGTCTTGCGTTCGCGCGCGGTCGCTTCCGCTGCGATCAGCGAGCGGGCAACGCTGTCGGTGGTCGCGGCCTTGTCCTGCGGCGAAACTTTTTCGGGTTTGAAGAAAGCGTCTTTGGTGGCGGTCATGTCCGGATCCTTCCCGCAGCGGGGCTGCCTGTCTCGGCATGTCGTGTCATCGCCTGCGTCCTCATCGGCATGGGGCCGGCCGGGCGGGGCGGGCGGGTCCGCGCGCCGTGGGGCGCACGGACAAGGTTCGGCTTAGCGAGCGCCGCGAACGGCTGCCTTCTTCGGCGCCGGCAGCAGGCCTTCGCGCTGCAGCTTCTTGCGGGCGAGCTTGCGCTGGCGACGAACGGCTTCTGCCTTTTCGCGCACGCGCTTTTCAGACGGCTTTTCAAAAGCGCTACGGGCCTTCATTTCGCGGAAGAGACCTTCGCGCTGCATCTTCTTCTTGAGCACCCGGAGTGCCTGGTCGACATTGTTGTCACGAACGAGAACTTGCACGGTCGTTTCCTTTCCGGGCGTTGCGGCCCGCTTGTTCTTGTGTTGCGAAGGAGGGGATACGACAGGCTAACGCGCCAGGCCCCGGCGAAGATCCCGATGACGTCGGGAAACATGCGGATCGCGCCAATAAGCACCGATCCGCACAGAAACAAAAAAGGCCGGGCGGAACCCGACCTTCCTCTCGTCACTCAGCCTTCGCTGCCGGTACATCCGTGGTCAGCTTGGCGAGCAACAGAATTCATTAGGCAGCGCGCAGGTTGTCGGCCGAGCTCTTGCCCGAACGCTTGTCCTGTACGATGTCGTAGCCGATCTTCTGGCCTTCGACCAGGTCGCGCATGCCAGCGCGCTGAACGGCGGAGATGTGGACGAACACGTCGGCAGAGCCTTCATCCGGCTGGATGAAACCAAAACCCTTGGTGCTGTTGAACCACTTTACGGTACCTGTGCTCATAACGATATCCTTTCAATCGTTGGGTTCGCCGGAGAGACATTCGTCCGGCTTTCTATCGACGTTGAAGGGAAATCTGGCGTGCGCGGTAGCGCGTAGACAAAGTCGCTCGCAATCTTCGATGGCCGCAATATAGGCCGTCACCCTGTCGGACACAAGCGCAAACCGGAACATCAAGGCATCCGGCACCCGAAAGCCGGCCGTATGAATGGGGACAACAGGCTGATAACGCTCAGAGAATGGCCGCGTGGGTCAAGTGGAAAAAATTCGCGTGATGGGTCCTCGAATGTCACCGCCTCTTAAAATTAGCCATAACTTGAAAAATCGCTACATTCCGGTCCTCCGAGAGCGGTTCTGTCCAAAAACAGTACGACAAGTCCCGTTGTGACTTGCTAATACGGTGCGCCAGGCCGCCACCCTCAGCACACGGCTTTGGCATTCTCTTTCACTCAGCTACGGGCTCATCCGATGAAAAACTTCCTTGCCGCAACGGCAATCCTCCTGATCTCCGCAACCGCGTCCTTCGCCGATAGCTTCACCTTCCCGGCTGACGAACCGGCCGCCACCGTGGAGATCCCGGCTGACTGGCAGCCGACCGAGACCGACTATGGCGTCGAGGCCAATTCGCCCGACGCCGGCACCTATATCTCCTTCGATGTCGCCGGCGCTGCAGACATGGAGCAGGTGATGAGCGATGTCTTCGCCTTCCTTGAAGAAAACGGCGTGGTGCCGGACCCGGCGAGCCAGCGCGAAACGAAAGATCAGCTGAACGGCATGCCGTTCCAGACCATCGACTGGAAGGGCACCGATAAGGACGGCCCCGTTTCGATCGGCGTCGGCATCATCGGTCTCTCCGAAGACAAGATCGCCATCGTCACCTACTGGGCCTCGGCCGAAACCGAAGAGAAGAACATACCGGAAGTCGGCAAGATCCTCGCAACGCTGCAGCCGGCCGGCTGATTCGCGGCGGTCACGCTTGCTTTCATGACGAGCGCCCCGGTTCCGCACAGGGACCGGGGCGTTTTTGCCTTTGCCGGGGGAAAATGCCGCAGCCTGGCAAGGTTTCGAGTTCCATGGCGACAAGGCCCCCGTGATCTGATAGGAGAAAGCACCCGTTCCTGGGAGGGCGGGCCGATTATTCTTTTACGAAAGCCAGCCGACCATGACCATTGCTGCGGGCCTCTCCTTCGGACGCCCCAAGCCGCGCGCCGCGATGTCGGACGCGCCCATCCTCTTCTTTACCGTGACCGATGAGCAGAAACTGACGGAGGTTGGCCAGTGAGCGCAGCCTTCGAATATCGCAGCGATGAGGTCGCCGAAGACCAGACCCCCGATGCCAAAGCCTGGCTCAAGATCGTCAACGCCTACCGCAAGCCGAACCTGACGCGCTCGAGTTTCGAGCTGGGCGTGACGCTTGTTCCCTTCGTGCTCTTCTGGCTCGGTGCCTGGGCGAGCTTTGAATATTCCTTCTGGCCGGGCCTGATCCTGGTCGTCCCGGCGGCCGCTTTCCTGCTGCGCCTCTTCATCATCCAGCATGATTGCGGACATGGCTCCTTTTTCGCCCGCCGCTCGATCGATGACTGGACCGGCCGTCTGCTCGGCGTCCTGACCTTCACCCCTTACGACTACTGGCGTCGCGCCCATGCCGAACATCATGCAAGCGCCGGCAATCTCGAAGAGCGCGGGATCGGCGATATCACGACGCTGACCGTCTCCGAATATCGCGCTTTGCCAGGCTGGAAGAAGCTCGGCTACCGCCTCTATCGCAATCCGGTCGTGCTTTTCGGCATCGGCCCGATCTGGGTGTTCCTGCTCAAGCAGCGCCTGCCCTTCGGCATGATGAAGGATGGCGCTTTGCCCTGGGTCTCGACCATGGCCACCAATGCCGGCATGGTTGCCATGGCGGCTTTGATGATCTGGCTCGCCGGTCTCGATGCCTTCCTGATCGTCCATCTGCCGATCGTGCTGCTCGCCGGTGCGCTGGGCATCTGGCTCTTCTATGTCCAGCACCAGTTCGAAGATACCCATTGGTCGAACCCGCCGGAATGGCAGTTCCAGCACGCCGCCCTGCATGGCGCCTCGCATTACGACCTGCCCTGGGGCCTGCGCTGGCTGACCGGCCATATCGGCGTGCACCACGTGCATCACCTCTCCAGCAAGATCCCCTTCTACCGTCTGCCGGAAGTCCTGCGCGATCACCCCGAACTGAAGTCGATCAGCCGCATCACGCTGAAGGAAAGCTTCGCCTGCGTGAAGCTCGTGCTCTGGGACGAAGCGCGGGGACGTCTCGTCTCGTTCCGCGAGGCGCGGCGGATGGCCGTGGCCGCCTGACCTGTTAGCGTCGGCCAAGCGCCGCAAGATGGGCCGCCATTCGGCCTGCCGCTTCTGACGGCCCGGATTTTCCGGGCCGTTTCTCCATCACCACGTAGCGGATCTCCGAAAGCTGCGGCAACCCGGCTCCTTCGAGCGCCGCCTGGCCCATGCCCGCCTCCGTCCGGCAGGCAATCCCGAGCCCCGCCGCCACAGCGGCCTTCACCCCGTCAAGGCTCGGCGTGACAAGCGCCAGCCGCCATGGCCGCCCGACGGCATCCAGCGCCCGGGTCGCTGCAGAGAGGAAAGGGCAGGGCGGCGTGATGCTGACCAGCGGCACCACCTCGTCTTCCAGGAGCCGCGCATCGCCGAACCAGCCCGTTTGCAAGGTGGTGGCCTGCACATGACCAATGCCCGGCTCGCCGACGCAGACAGCCGTATCGATTCTGTCCTCGCTCATGGCCTGCAGCAATTCGCTGGTGCTGCCGATGACAATCGAAAACCGTGTCGCGCCGTCGTCCCCACGCAGATCGGCAAGGGTCGGCTGTAGCACCTGGCCGACGAAATCCTGAACCATGCCGAGCCGGATCGGTGGGCGCGACGCGGCATCGAGTTCTGCACGCGCCGCATCGATCCGCGCCAGGATCGCCCGGCTGTGCGCAAGCAGCCAACTGCCCGTGCCGTTGAGCTTCAGCGACCGCCCGTCCCGATCGAAAAGCGCCTGTCCGATGATGTCCTCGAGCCGCTGCATCTGCAGGCTGAGCGCCGATTCGCTGCGGTTGACCCGCATGGCCGCCGCCGCCAGCGAGCCGCAATCCGCCACGGCGACAAAACTGCGCAGGAGCGGCGAGGGGAGATCCGGAAACATGAGTTTTCCTCAAGTCAGACTGCATAATTGATCGATATTATTTGAGCATACCGTGACTATCCTGCCTCCGTCATCCCGTTTCGGAGAATTCGACCATGCCCTTTGCCCGCCTGACCTATCACCCACCCCATCCTGATCGTGAACGCGATCTCGCCCGCGCCCTGACGGACCTTATCGCCACCGATCTGGCCAAGCGCCATGATCTCACCTCGGTGCAGATTGAGCCCACACCTGCCAAGACCTGGACCATTGGTGGAGAGTTGCAGCCAGGGACCGCGCATCTCGAAGTCTTCGTCACCGTCGGTACCAACACGGTGGAACAGAAGCGGGCGTTTCTGAAAAAGGCCACGGCTCTGCTGCGCGCCCAATGGCCGGAACTCCATCCCGCTACCTATGTCGTGGTGCAGGAATTGCCGGCCACCGACTGGGGCTATGACGGCCTCAGTCAGGCGGATCGCGCAGCAGCACGATAGGAGCACTCCGGTCAGCCACGCGCCGCGTCTTGGCCGGAGCTATCCCACCCCGCGATCCAAAGCTTGCGCAGCCGATCCCCCTCACGCCGAAAATGCGCTCCCGTCGCCCGGCAGTCCCTGACCCGATCGACCCGGAAATTGCGGATCCCCTCCCGCAATTCGCACCAGCCGACAATCACCGCCGCTTCGGCATAATGGATAACGGCAATCGGCCGGATCCGCCGCGTCGTTGCCTCGCCCTTCTCGTTGACATAGTCGATCTCGAGCTTCTCCTCGTCGCGAATGGCGCGGCGGAGCATCGCAAAGTCGATGGCCTCGGGTGCTGCGGCCACCCGTCCCCAGGCATAGAGCGTGCGTGAGACCATCGCCTCGCGCAGCGGGTCGGGTAGGGCAGCCGCGATCTTGTCCAGCACCCGCGCCGAGGCCTCGCGCAGCTCGGGGTCTGCCGTGCGCTTCGTCAGCGCCATGCCGAGCACGATCGCCTCCGTTTCCTCGGGCGTAAACATCAGTGGCGGCAGGTGAAAGCCGGGACGCAGGATATAGCCGATGCCGCGCTCGCCCTCGATCGGCACGCGCATCGCCTGTAGGGCCGCGATATCGCGATAGATCGACCGCTGCGTGACCTCCAGTTTTTCGGCGATCTGCTGGGCGGTTATCGGGTGGTCGGCGAGCCTCAGGATCTGGATGATCTCGAACAGCCGGGACGCCTTGAGCATGTCATCCCCTCATCACAACTGACACAGCTCTGTCAGTTGGATCTCTGTATAGCATGGCGCAACAGACTGAAAACAGGCCAGAAACCTGGATCGGTCATCCAAGCAGCAACACGGACAACTGACATGACCTATACGGAGAATCTCTGGCTTTTCACGCTCCTCCTGGCCGGCATCATCACCGTGCCCGGCATGGACATGATCTTCGTCACGGCGAATACCCTGACCGGCGGCCGCCGCGCCGGCGTGGCCGCCACTTCGGGCATCATGCTGGGTGGCGTCTTCCACACCCTCTTCGGCACCGTCGCGGTCGCAACCCTCTCGACGCTTGTTCCGCAGCTTGCCGGCCCCATGCTGGTCATCGGCTCCGCCTACATGATCTGGATCGGCTACACGCTCGCCAGAAGCGCCATCGTCATCGACGGCATCGAGGCGTCAAAACTGCACCGCTCGGCACGGATCTTCACCCAGGGCCTGATCACCTGCCTGCTCAATCCGAAAGCCTGGCTCTTCATCCTCGCCGTCTACCCGCAATTCATGCGGCCCGAATACGGCCCCTTCTGGCAACAGGCGCTGGTCATGGGGGCGCTCACCCTCATGCTCCAGGCAGCCGTCTATGGCGGGCTCGCGCTGGCCGCTGCCAAGGGGAGAGACGCGCTGACCTCAAGGCCTGAAATCACCATCTGGATCGGCCGCGCCGCCGGCTGGCTCCTTGTCGCCGTGGCGACACTGATGCTGGTGGAGGGCTGGCGAAGCTGGTGAGGCTGGGGAGGGGCGACGTCGGCCCCTAAAGCCCCACCGCCTTGCGCAAGGCCTCGTTGATCCGCGACTGCCAGCCATCGCCCGTCGCCTTGAACCGATCGATGACCTCCTGATCGAGCCGGATGCTGATCGCCTTCTTCGGGCTCGCGGCCTTGGGTCGACCAAGCTTGCGGTCGATTGCTTCCGCCAGATCTGGAAACACCTCGCGGAAGGGGCGGAACTCTTTCAATTCCTCCTCGGTCACTTCGGGGTTGTCTGCGACTTCTTCCCAGTCAGCACGACTATAGCCCCGACCTTCTTGAAAACCGTCTGCCGCAGGCTTTGTCTTTTTCATCGCAATGCCCTCCGCTCTGCCGGATTTGCGGCCCGCATGGAAATCACCGACACGCCCTCGGTTCCGAGCCGCACGAAAATCACGGCCACCGTCCCATCCGCCAACCGCCCGATTGCCTGCAGCCTGCCGCGCTTGGCCGGCCGGATGAGCGCGCGCTGGAAGGACGCAAGCGACAGGTCTGCAAAATCCAGCCCGTGCTTGTCGATATTCGCCAGCCGCTTCGGTTCATCCCAGACAATGACCATAGTTTATGTATATACGAAAAATCCGCAAGCCAGGCATCCTGCCAATCTGGGGGATTTTTCGCTCAACCCCGCTGCGGCAGCAGGATCACCGCAGCCCCGATCAGGCAGATCGCAGCGCCCATCAGGTCGAAGCGGTCAGGCCTTTGCCCCTCGACCAGCCAGAGCCAGCAGAGTGACGCCGCGATATAGACGCCGCCATAGGCCGCATAGGCGCGGCCCGCTGCCTCGGAGGGCACAAGTGTCAGAAGCCAGGCAAAGGCGGCGAGCGACAGGAGACCGGGCACAAGCCAGAGCGGCGAGCGATCAAGTTTCAGCCAGGCCCAGAAGGCAAAACATCCGGCGATTTCGGCAAGGGCTGCGGCGGGATAGATCAGGAGGGTCATGGCCCGATCCTGCCATGGCCGGCTTCAAGACGAAAGGGCAGGGGCGGGGTCAGCCGGTGCGGCCCTGCAGGTTCAAGACATGGCAGACGCGCGGCAGAAGCTCGGCCTCCTTGGGGAAGCAGACGAAGAAACCCTGCACGCTGTCGAAACCGAGTTGGACTGCCGTTTCCATCTGGTCTTCGTTTTCGACGCCCGCCGCCGTCACGATCATGCCGAGATCATGGCCGAGCGCAATCACATGGCGCACGATCGCCTTGTCGACCGGATTGTTCAGCGCGCTTCGCATCAGCGAGTGATCGATCTTGAGGCGCCGGAATGTGTGGTTTCGCAGCGCCGCAAGTCCCGCATGGGTCGCGCCGAAATTGTCCATGGCCAGCGCAAAGCCGCAGTAATGCAAAGCTTCAAGCGCCAGGCTGACGGGCTTGGCCAGCGGGCCATAGAAGGCAGGCTCCGCAACCTCGATCTCCAGCATGTCGGGTGTGAGACCGAAACTCTGCACCATGTCGGTGAGCCGCAGGGCGAAATCCCCGGCACAGAGGTCGAACGCCGTGGCATTGACGCTGATTCGCCCCATCTCATGGCCCTCGGCCCGCCAGCGCGCCGCCTGGCGCAGCGTCGTTGACAGCACGAAGTCGCGGATCGACAGCGACAGCATCGGATCATGGAAGACGGAGCGGAAGTCCTGCGCGGCGGCCAGACGTCCGGGCGCGATGCGCCAGCGCAGCAGCGTTTCAACGCTGTCCACTTCCCTTTGATCGACGGAGTAGATCGGCTGATAGGTGAGCTCAAAGCGACCGCGCTCCAGCGCGCGCTTCGCATTGTTGACCAGAACGATGTGATCCAGACTGCTGTCCAAGCTCGACCTCATGAATTCCCGGATGCAGGGCCGAGAATTGTATCCATGCACAGTATATATCAGGGATGGTTGCTCGGAAGTGAACAAAACTCGCCGAGACACGGCGAGCTTTCGTCACTCAGTTCTTGTGTTTTGCACAAAAACGGCAGGCTCACCGGCGAAGACTGCCCAATATTCCACGCACCAGCGCCCGCCCGACCGATGTCGCGACCGATCGTGCCGCGCTCTTCATCGCCGCCTCGATCACGGTTTCGCGCTGATATCCGGTGCTGCGCTTCGTGCTGCGCCCACCATCGTCCGCCGCAGGCTCGTCGCCGAAGCCCGGCAGCGTCCAGCGACCGGCAGCGCTGTCGTCACCTTCGGCCTTCTCCTCGGCAGCGCGCTTGGCCGCTTCCGCCTCCGCCGCCTTCTTCGCCCGGGCGTTGAGGATCTCGTAAGCCGATTCCGAATCGAGATCGATGTCATACTGGCCGGCGACGGGGCTGAGACCCATCACCTTCTGGCGTTCGGCATCGGTGAGCGGCCCGACCCGGCCCGAGGGCGGGCGGATCAGCGTGCGCTCGACCATGGACGGAATACCCTTGGCCTCAAGCGTGGACACCAGTGCCTCGCCGATGCCAAGCTGGGTGATCGCGGTGGCGCAATCGAAGGCCGGGTTGGGGCGGAAGGTATCCGCTGCCGTCTTCACCGCCTTCTGCTCCCTTGGCGTATAGGCGCGAAGCGCATGCTGCACACGGTTGCCGAGCTGCGCGAGCACGGTTTCCGGCACGTCGAGCGGGTTCTGCGTGACGAAATAGACGCCGACCCCCTTGGAGCGAATGAGCCGCACCACCTGCTCCACCCGCTCGATCAAAACCTTCGGCGCATCATTGAAGAGAAGATGCGCCTCGTCGAAGAAGAAGACCAGCTTCGGCTTGTCGAGATCGCCCACTTCCGGCAGTTCCTCGAACAGTTCCGAGAGCAGCCAGAGCAGGAAGGTCGCGTAAAGACGCGGGTTCATCATCAGCTTGTCGGCGGCCAGGATCGAGATCGCGCCGCGCCCGTCATGCGTCGTGCGCATGATGTCGGTGACGGCAAGCGCCGGCTCGCCAAAGAAATTCTCCGCTCCCTGCTGTTCGAGGATCAGAAGCCCGCGCTGCAGCGTGGCAATCGAGGCCTTGGAGATCAGGCCGAACTGGCTGGAAAGCTCCGTCGCATGCTCGGCCATATAGGTGAGCAACGCCTGCAGATCCTTCAGATCCATCAGCGGCAGCCCGCCCTCGTCGGCGATCTTGAAGGCAATGTTGAGTGCGCCTTCCTGCGCCTCCGAGGCATTCATCAGCCGCGAGAGCAGGAGCGGCCCCATCTCGGCGACGGTGGTGCGCACCCGGTGGCCCTTCTCGCCATAGATATCCCAGAAGATGACGGGGAATTCCGCCGGCGCATATTCCTTGAAACCGATCTGCGTCGCCCGCTGGGTGATCCAGTCCTTCGGCTCGCCCATGGCGGCAATGCCGGAAAGGTCGCCCTTGATATCGGCGGCAAAGACGGGAACGCCGGCTTCGGAAAAACTCTCGGCCAGCACCTGCAGCGTCACGGTCTTGCCGGTGCCCGTCGCCCCGGTGACGATGCCGTGGCGGTTGCCGTATTTCAGCGCCAGATACTCCGCCTTGTTCAGGCTGTCGTCCGGATTGCGGCTGGTGCCGAGATAGAGCGAACCTTCTTGCAGCATGCGGACGTTTCTCCCATCGCCATCAACACTTCAGCTTGCTCTTATAGGAGGACTGTGGAACATCGACAACGGTCGTCCGTCCCGTTTCGGTACGCCCCGGCGATGCGGTCGAAAGCCTGTGTCGTCCCCGGCAAATTTCGTCGCGCCAGGACCGGACCGCTTGAGTTCGGAAAGAACTTCCATTACGTTGACGTTAACGTCAAAAATCGCCTCAGGAGGACTTCGAGAATGAGCGAAATCGTCACCCGCATCGCCGACAATGTCGGCATTTCCCCGGAAAAGGCTGAAACCGCGCTCGGCATGATGCTCGGCTTCCTGCAGCGCGAAGCAGCCGACGGCCCGGTCGCTAAGATGATCGAAGCCATTCCGGGTGCAGCCGAACTGGTCGCCAAGCACAATGGCGAAGGTGCCGGCGGCGGTGGCCTGCTCGGCGGCCTGATGAGCGCCATCGGCGGCGGCGGCATCATGGGTCTCGGCCAGCAGCTGATGTCCCAGGGACTCGGCATGGGCGAAATCTCCACGCTTGCCAAGGAAACCATGGCAGTCGCCCGCGAATATGCCGGCTCGGATGTGGTGGACGAGGTTGTGGCCTCGGTGCCGGGGCTGAGCCAGTTCGTCTGAGACGAACGATAAGTATTTGAATTGGCAAAGCCGTCGGGACAACCCGGCGGCTTTTGTGTTCGGGCGGATAGCATCAGGTGTCCGGTCGCTCAGGGTTAGCCGGAACCATTCAGGTATTCGATGAATACGATGGCCCCTTGAACAAAGGAGCCCAAGCCGCCGAGCACTGCAGCGACGCCAATGATACCGGCAATTAGGTTTTGTCGTTTGCTCAGCGCCAGTCGCGCATCGGTCACGATCGGCTCGCCTCGCCAGAACAACCGCCCATGTTCATCGATTTCAACGTAATCGAGATGATCAGGCGTGATTTTTTGCCTTGCCATCGCGTCACTCCATCGACGCTGAACGACCCCGAAGCGATGCGGCTATCGTTTGCAGCAAGGCATTTGTCTGGGCGCTGCTGTCCTTCATCTCCTGCCGGAGCGAGCCGATTTGGGTTTCAAGCGCCTGCCGCAGGGAGCCGATCTCGGTTTCCAGCATCTCGGTGTGCGCGATCGTTACCTCATACTGCTCTGAAAGACGCCGCCCGATGTCGGAAAGCGCATGTCCGTGTTCGGTCAGGGTCGCCTTGACCTCCACCAGATCAGTACCCAGCGCATCCACATGCATCTTCAATGCATCGAATTGCGGTGATAGGCGCTTCGCCATTTCCTGGACGAAATGGCCTTGTTCTGATTTCTCTGGCATACGATCTCGTCTTCCCACGCGGTTCGACTCGTGATCATGCGCCTCTTTGGCAAAGATATTTGCCGGCGCCTGCACCATCGCAGCGCTCACGACCGCGTCAGTTATGTCGGTCTGAAAGGCTAACACGTCAAGCCTGCTGCCCAACAGTGCCTGAGCATGCACTACCTGATGTTGAGAAAGCATTACCTTTACCTCCCCATCAAGAGCATGATTGCTTTCAAGGTGGTGAGAAATGGCCGTGGCGAACTGTTCGAGGTCGATGGGGCTCGGATCGTCAAGCGGCAGTGCGACCGAGTCTTCAAGACTGACGCCGCTGAAAGGCTGATATGGCCTTTCGATCGGTGCGGGTGGGGCAGCGGGCGCTTGTCGCAAGCTGCGATCAGAAGAATCGGACGAGTGAGCCGCTGCAGACCCCTTTGCAGGAAGCCGTCCCTGAGATTGAGCATTCGGATCAGAAGGCATTGCTGGCCCCGTATGTCACCGGTCGCAGAGATTAAGTCGCAACCTCATCCTGTCAAGTTGCGTATTATAAAAATTCCACCAATGGTCGCGCATGAGACCAAAATGACCGCAGCGTCGGGAAAACAGTTTGATGCTGGGGCCGATCGCCATCGCCGCCGCCGCCATCTCCGCCACAATCCGCCGCGACGACTGAGGCCCGACCCCTCACACCCCAAACCGGATCACATATCTCGTCCCGCCATCCACCTCGCGGGTCACCTCGCCGCCGGCCTGCTGGATGAAGGCGTCGACGAGGCGGGTGCCGGAGCGGCGGGCGGTTTCCTGGTGCATGCCGATGCCGTCGTCCTCGATCGTTAGCTGCGCTGAGCCCTTGCTGCTGGCCGACAGCGTCAGCCGGATCGTGCCGGTGTCGCGGCCGGCAAAGGCATGTTTCACCGCATTGGTCACCAGTTCCAGCGCCGCCAGCGCCAGCGGTGAGGCACGATCGGCCGGCACCAGCACGCCCTCTGCCAGACTGGCCTGAAGCGTGATGGCCCGATCTTCGGGGATCAGCGTTGCAGGGTCGCAAGCCCGCGCGATGAGATCGCCAAGATCGATCTTTTCGCCCTGGTTCGAGCGATAGAGCAGGTCATGCACCTCGGCCAGCGCCCGAACCCGCATATGCAGCGTCTGCACGTCGAAATTGCCGCGCCGGGCCTGCATGTTGATCAGGCTGGTGACCAGCGCCAGGTTGTTTTTCACGCGGTGGTTCATTTCGCGCACCAGTTCAGAGCGCTGATGGGCGAGGTTCTCTGCCTCGACCCGCTTCAAGGCCTGCAGGTCGCTTTCGCGCTGCGCCAGCATGCTGCGCCGCGCCAGCGCTGTTGCCACCAGCGTAAAGGCGCTGATCGCCACCATCAGCAGCCAGACGGGCAGGGCGCTTCGGAGCGTCGCGGCGACGATCTGGCTCTGCGGCACGCCGAAATTGGCCACAAGCGGAACGTCGCCCAGCCGGCTGAAGGCATAGATCCGGCGGATGCCATCGGATACGGCCAGCGCCTCGTAAACGCCCTCGTTCGCCTCCGCTATGTTTTGCCGTGCCGGCGTGTCGGGCGCCAGCATGATCGGCTCGGACGGCTCCTGGCGCACCAGAAGCTTGCCGTCGTCGCGCATCAGCGAGGCCGCCTCGTCCTCCCGCGCCGTCACGCTGCGCAGAAAGGTGCGGCTGGTGTCGGTGGCGACGGAGGAAACGATCATGCCGCGGAAATCATTGGTAACGAAAGGGCTCGCAACAATGATGGCATCCTCGCCACCGGGCGACAGCTTGATCCGATCGACATAGAGGCGAGCGCCGTCACGGATGGCATTGATATAGTCGCGTGGTCCCATTGGCACATCGACGGGAAAGGCGCGGCTGGAGGCGATCATCTGCCCGTCCTCGGCGATCACCACCAGGCCGTAATTGTCGGGCTGGCGCGCGTCGAGCCCGGCGAGAAAGCTGTGAAAGGCCTGGGACCGCAGGAAGTCCGCCGTCTCGCCGTTTGCCCGGCTGCGGGCGGCGCCATGCTTGACGATCTCCGTCTCAAACAGTCTTTGCGAGTATTGGCGGACAAGCGTGACGGAATCCACCGCATGATCCGTGGCAATCGCGCGCTGCTCCTGCCAGGCTATGCCGCCCCAGATCAGGCCCCCGAGAACCGGGATAACGACGCTTCCGATCTGGATCGTCCGGAACCAGCGCAACACCATATCGGGACCCCAGACCGTCACGTCGAAATACCCCTGCGAACCATAGTGAAAATTGTTCAAGACTTAGTTTTTAGAGCAGGTTGCACGCGGCAACGCAACAGGAAGACCGGCCTATGAAGACAGCCTGGCTGATCGCTCCGGAACGGATTGCGCCATTCGCCACATGCCACGGCACCTTTTCCCGCGTCATGCGTTGATTAGGCGAACAAACCCTCATCATCAGAAGAAGCAGGGAGACCCCGATGCAGGATTTCGATCTGAGCGCCATGACCGAGGACGAACTCGACCGCTTGATTGCCGATGCCACCGCCGAGCGCCGGACCCGCAATGCCCCGGAGGAACACGAAACGGTCGCCGGCGGCGTGCGCGGCCAGGATGTCAACGATCCGGACCACGGCGCCATCACCACACCCGCCCCGCATCAGGTTCGAGACCATGCCCCCGGTGGCCTTCAGCCCGGTGCCCGCGTCGAAGGCAGCCGCGTGATTGATGCCGATGAAGCGGCGGAGGCCGATATCGAGCGCGCAGCCCGAAGCGTCGTCTGACCGGACGCCACGTCTTGATGGCCTCCCTTTGATGGCCCCCCTTTGATGGCCTAAGCCCCCAGGGCCATCCGCAGCCGCCATGTATCCTGCCCCCCGGAGATGCATGGCGGCTGTTTTCACCTGGACCGCACAGCGCGTTGGATGGCCCACGCCTTTCCCCACATTGCCAGCTTGGTCCTTTCAGGTTAGACCGGTCGGGTGATCACAGCATTTGCCGCCTATCTCGCGCTTTTCCTCGCTGCCTTCCTCGCGGCAACCATCGTGCCGGCGCAGTCCGAAGCTGTGCTCGTCGGGCTGATCCTGGCGAAGGATCAGCCGCTCGTGCTGCTTCTGCTGATTGCCACCATGGGCAATGTGCTGGGCTCGGTGGTCAACTGGTTGCTCGGACGCTTCATCGAGCATTTCCGCGACCGTCCCTGGTTTCCCGTCTCTCCGGCAAAGCTCGCCCGCGCCGAAGCCTGGTATCGCCGTTTCGGCATCTGGTCGCTGCTTCTGTCCTGGGTGCCGATCATCGGTGATCCGCTGACCGTGATCGCCGGCGTCTTGCGCACACCGTTCCTGACCTTCCTCATTCTGGTGACCATCGCCAAGGGCGGAAGATATCTGGTGCTCGCCGCCATCACCCTTGGCCTCGCCTGAACCGGTCGCCGGAACTTTCTACTCGGCGATAGCCTGCTGCAGCGCCGGGCTGCGCATGGTCTGTTCCGCGGCGACGGGCGCGATGTCGCCATAAACGATCCGGTTCCGGCCCGCTGCCTTGGCCTGATAAAGCGCACGGTCGGCCCGCGCCAGAACCCGCTCCGCAGTCTCGCCGGCCTCGGCAGCCACCAGCCCGGCGCTGAAGGTAATGTTGATGCCATCCACATCGAGCCCCCGCGCATCACGCAGCAGGCTGTCGAGATGCCGAACGGCCTCCGTGCGGCTTTGGTCGGGCAGGATGACGGCAAACTCTTCTCCACCCAGCCGTCCGGCCAGCCCCGGCGCATGCCGCTGCAGGCATTGTGCCATTGCCAGCAGCACCGCGTCGCCGCGATCATGCCCGTGCCGGTCATTGATCTGCTTGAAATGGTCGAGATCGATCATCGCGAGGTGCAGTGGCCCCTCTGCGTGCTCCCCCTGCGCTTTGGCGAAACGGGCAAGAAACGCGCGCCGATTGAGAAGGCGGGTCAATGGATCCGTGCCGGAAAGCCGCCGATACGTCTCCTTGGCCTCGAACAACTTGCCGTAGGACGACATGACGATGATGTTAAGCATGACCCCAATCACGGCAGTCACACCGGTCGCGATCACAAATTCGGGGTGGCCGGCAGCCTCGAAATACGCGCGCGGCAGGCCGATAAACGAGATCGCCCCGCACAAGATCGCCGAGATCACATAATCGACGATCCGCGAAAACAGGACAGCCGCATGCACCAGGATCAGGGCGACGACGAAGAAGCGCCAGTAGTCGCCATGTAAACCGAGCTTGCCGAGAAAAATCCTGAACGCCAGCGCGCAGGAAAGGATGCACAAGGCGCCGCAGATACGGAAGGTCAGGTCATGCCGGGTGCGCATCAGCATGGCCCAGCACAGGCAGAACGGCATGACCGAGGCGATATGCGACGGGCTGAGGAACTCCCCCGTCTCCGGACGCAGCAACCGACCGAACACCAGGACCAGCACCGAAAGCGTGGCGGCTATATTGATCTGCAGATGGAACGGTCGTTCTTCGGCAAGATTGAACATCGAAGGTGCTCGTCAGCAGGTGATAAAATGGAATCTTGAAAAAGCATGCACCCCGATCATCCCTAGTCGGGCGAACAAGCCAATATCTGGAATTCATGTTATGGGAAAGAGCTGGAAAGGCCGAATGGGACGAGATTGACCGCCGGCGCCATCATCCCAGAAAATGACACGGGCATGCGCTGAAAATCACCGGCAGCCGAGTGCGACGGTCACGCGGTGATCTTCACCCCGGCTTCGAGCGCCGCTGCGATCAACGCCTTGCGGCCGTCTTCTTCCTTGGCCTTGCCTTGCGCCACGGCGGCAAGAACGAGCAGAGCCTTGTCGAGGGCCTCGCCGTCTTCCTCTGGCCAGTCCTCGATCAGCGCCCAGGATGCGCCGAGCGCGCTGTCGACCACGACATCCTCACCGTCTTCGCCGATCCCGTGCAGGATCACGGGCTTGCTCCAGATCTTGCGCATTGATGTCATGTCCTTGCCGTCTTGGCCGCCATTGAGGTCTGCGGCACGTGTCGCGTCTCCATAGCCGACAAAATTGCTCTGTGCCACGCTTTCTGTCGCCGAGGATCATTCGGACCGCATGAGGCCCGGCTCAGCCTGTCTCACCGGTCAAGCCATGGAGAGATTTGAAGACCTTGTCGGGTGCAAGATCGGCATACTCGTCCGGAGCACCAGCACGATTGATCCAGTGGCATGTCATGCCGAAGGCCTTGGCGCCGGCAATGTCCCATCGATTGGAGGACTGGAAGGCGATATCCGGCGCAACCAGCCTGTAGCTTGAGGTGACCAGCGCGTAAGCCGCCGGTGCTGTCTTGTAGACCTTGAGGGCATCGACGGAAAAGACGTCGTCGATCAGCCCGCCGATGCCCGCCGCTGAAACCGCATCTTCCAGCATCTGTGGCGTGCCGTTGGAGAGGATGGCGATTTTCGCCCCCGTTTCGCGCAGCGCTGCCAGCACCGACGGCACCTCGGGAAAGCAGTCGAGTTTGCGATAGGCATCGATCAGATCGGCCCGCAGACCTCTGTCAACAGCCGGAAAGCGGCCGAAACAGAAATCGAGCGCATCCTCGGTCAGTGCGCGGAAATCCCGATACTGACCCATCAGGCTGGTCACCCAGGTATATTCGAGCTGCTTCACCCGCCACAGGTCAGAGAAAGCCTGTGCATCCGGCCCGATTGCCGCTGAATTCCGGCGAACGGCCGCATGCACATCAAACAGCGTGCCATAGGCATCGAAGACATAGGCTTGGGGCCTGGATGCGGTTCTGTCATCGGCCAGGGATGCAATCGCGTCGGTCATGAAGTCTCCTCCTCGAAGGAGGGTAGGGCGCAGGCGTCAGTCGTTCAAGCAGGCGAGGGGCCGCCAGAGGCCGTAATCAGCTGCGTCGTGCCGCCAGCCGGCCCCGGTCGTGTTCGACGGTCGAAAAACCGCGCGTCGTCAGCCGGAACTGCCGCTTCTGAAACTCGCCGCGCACCTCGATCAGCCCTTGCTCCTCGGCCTCGGCAAGCGTCTTCAGGCTGGTACCCTTCGGCGGCGTCTGCCAATCCCGGCCCTGAGCCGCATGCAGCAATACCATGATCTTGATCATCGGGGTCTTTCTCTGGATGCCTTCATGCAAGGCAGCAAGCTTTGAATGTTCGGCTGATATGCCTCAGCGTCAGCGCAAGGTCGACCTCAATCTGATGCGCCGAAAGGTCGCCTGCGGCTCCATTGGTGGTGTAGGGGCCCGGGCTAATCACCCACCCAGATCCTGGTCGATCTCCGTCAGCGCCCGGTCCACATGCCCTTCGAAGACCAGCGTCTCTTCCTCGGTGATGATCAGGATCTCCGGCGCGCCGCGCACCCGCACATGCTGCGATTGGCCAAGCCCCTCGTCGAGGCCGCGGGTCAGGAGATCCATGAAGCGCGTGCCCGGACCGGTGATTGCGATCGGCATCGTCTCCTCGGCAAGGCTCAGCATGCGTGACAATCCCTGGCCGAGCGCCAGTCCCGCCTGGCGAAAGGCATATTCCGAGGCGCGGTGCCCCTGACGGGCGCGGCTCGCGATCTTTTCCATTTCCGCAAGCGGCACGAATTTCGCCGGGATCGTATCGGGTGGCACTTCAAACGCCATGCGCAGGATGCCGTAGAAGCCGGCCGAGGCCTCGATGCAGCCGATCGCCCCGCAGCGACAGAGCTTGCCATCGCTCGCATGCAGCATATGGCCGAAATTCGGCGCCCGAATCTCCAGTTCCCCATGCTGATCGCGATAGGCGATGCCGAGCCCGATCGAATGGCCGAGCGACAGGGTCGCCAGTGATGCGAGTGGCACGCCTCTGTTCTTTTCGAGCCGGAGCGCCAGTGCATGGGTAACCAGCAGGCTCTCGTTGAAGAGATGGATCCGGCTGCCGCTGAAGCTGGTCAGCGCCGTCTCGAAGTCGAGCTCCTGATAGCCGAAGACCGGCGACCACAAAAGTTTCGCCCGCTCGCGATCGACCAGTCCCTTGCTCGAAATCGAGATGGTCGAGATCGCCGACGCCGGCAGACGCGAGCGCTGGATGAGCCGCTCGATGGCCATGCGGAAGCCGTTCAGGAAACGCGTAGGCGATTCCGTCCCCTGTTCGCGCGCCTCCTCGAATCGGTCGATCATCGTGCCGCGATAATCGGCCAGCGAATACTGCACGGCATGCGAAGAAATCCTCACCGCGATGACATGCGCGGCATCCCGCTTACGGGCAAAGAGGGCACGCGGACGCCCGCGCTGACCGGCGCTTGTTACCTCACGGCGTTCCAGCAAACCATTTTTCTCGAGATGCGAGGTAATTGCCGAAACGGTCGCCGAGGATAGCCCCGTCGCCGCCGACAGATCGGTATGCGCAAGGGGGCCATCGCGCCTGAGCACCTTGAGCACGAGCCCGTTGTTCTGGTGGCGAACCGCTTCCGTGCTCGCCCGAGGACTGGCTGTCATGATGGGCTTGTCGCCCTGTCTGGTATGGTCCACCGCATGCTCCTCCCAAAGCATTTGGCAACTGTCTTTGCAAGCCTCCCCCGGCCCGTGTTGACAGCGTGAGAATCTTCTGACAGTTATTTTCTCGACTGTCGAGAAAAACCATTGGACGGGGGTCCATGGGGTAAGGGCAGTTTCGCAGCGGGTCGTGCGGTTGGGAGGTCTTCCGACGGTCCGCTTTCACCTTGGGAGGTTTTAAAAATGAAATCCGTTATGAAGCTGATGGCAGCAACTGCCGTCATCGTGAGCCTGCATTCTGTCGCCAATGCCGAAGGTCTGACCATCGGCGTCTCCTGGTCGAACTTCCAGGAAGAGCGTTGGAAGACGGACGAGGCAGCGATCAAGGCAGCACTCGAAGCCGCCGGCAACAAGTACATTTCTGCCGACGCCCAGACCTCTGCCGCCAAGCAGCTCACCGACATCGAAAGCCTGATCGCCCAGGGCGCAAACGCTCTGATCGTTCTCGCCCAGGATTCGGAAGCCATCGGCCCGGCCATCGAAAAGGCCGTTGCTGAAGGTATCCCGGTCGTCGGCTATGACCGTCTGATCGAGAACCCGGACGCCTACTACATCACCTTCGACAACAAGGAAGTTGGCCGCATGCAGGCCCGCGAAGTGTTCAAGGTGAAGCCGGAAGGCAACTACGTCTTCATCAAGGGCGCCTCGACCGATCCGAACTCCGACTTCCTCTACTCCGGTCAGATGGAAGTGCTGAAGGAAGCCATCGACGCCGGCAAGATCAAGAATGTTGGCGAAGCCTACACCGACGGCTGGAAGCCGGAAGCTGCCCAGAAGAACATGGAGCAGTTCCTGACCGCCAACAACAACGCCGTTGACGCTGTTGTCTCGTCGAACGACGGTATGGCCGGTGGTGTTGTCGCCGCTCTCGAAGCCCAGGGTCTCGCCGGTTCCGTTCCGGTCTCCGGTCAGGACGGCGACAAGGCCGCTCTGAACCGCGTAGCACTCGGCACCCAGACCGTGTCTGTCTGGAAGGACAGCCGCGAACTCGGCAAGAAGGCCGGCGAAATCGCCAATGAGCTTGCTGCTGGCAAGTCCATGGACGAGATCGAAGGCACCGTTAAGTTCTCCGGCGGCCCGAAGGGCGTCGAAATGAACTCCTACTTCATCGCTCCGCTGCCGATCACCAAGGAAAACCTCAACGTCGTCATCGACGCTGGCTGGATCACCAAGGAAGAGGCTTGCCAGGGCGTTGCCGCCGGTTCGGTTGCCGCCTGCAACTGATCGAGTGACTGAGCTTTAGAGCTTGAGCCGGAACGCCGCAGCCGCTTGTGCTGCGGCGTTTCGACTGATCGAGAGCATCGCGGCAGGATTGGATCGTCGGCTTTAAGGGGCCGCCGTGTCCACATGATCCGCACACGACAATGAGACATGCCTCGATCCGCATGGCGGGCCAAAGCCCGTAAGTCCGCGCAAGGCGCGGCCCTTCGCAAGCCGACAAACGACTGGGGAGAATAATTCGTATGGCGGATCACAGCCTTGCCACGCCCGCGCACGGAGCACGGGCATCCAATGTTTCAGCGCTGAAGCGCTTCTTTCAAGCCACCGAGATCGACACGCGCCTGCTCGGCATGGTCATTGCGCTCGGCCTCATCTGGATCGGCTTCGACATCCTGTCGAACGGCCTGTTCCTGACGCCGCGAAATCTCTGGAACCTGTCGGTCCAGGCGGCTTCCGTCTCGGTCATGGCCACCGGCATGGTGCTGGTCATCGTCACCCGCAACATCGACCTGTCCGTTGGCTCCATTCTCGGCTTTGTCGGCATGATCATGGGCGTCCTGCAGGCGCGCATTCTGCCGCCGATCATCGGCTTCGAACATCCGATGATGTGGATCATCGCGCTTGGCGCCGGCATTCTCGTCGGCACCGCCATTGGCGCCTTCCATGGTGCGATCATCGCCTTCCTCGGCGTGCCCGCCTTTATCGTCACCCTTGGCGGCCTGCTCGTCTGGCGCGGTGCTGCCTGGATGGTTACCTCGGGTGCCACGGTTGCCCCGATGGACACCACCTACCGCCTGATGGGCGGTGGCGCGGATGGATCGATCGGGGTCACCGCAAGTTGGATCGTCGGCATCGTCGCGTGCCTGATGATCGTGCTGTCGATCCTCAATACCCGTAAACAGCGCCGCCGCTTCGGCTTCCCGCTGCGCCCGCTCTGGGCCGAGTATTTTCTCGTCGCCTCCGGCTGCATTGCCATTCTCGGCGCTGTCTGGGTCGCCAACAGCTACTACATGCCGGTCAACCTTGCCCGCCGCTATGCCGAAGAAAACGGTATCCCGTGGCCGGAAGGTGGTCTGCAGATCGGTCTTGGCATCGCCGTGCCGGTTCTGATCGCCATCGGAATCGCCATGATCATGGCCTTCATCACCAACCGCACCCGTTTCGGCCGCTATGTCTTCGCGATCGGCGGCAACCCGGAAGCTGCCGAACTCGCCGGCATCAAGGTGAAGTGGGTCACCGTCAAGCTGTTCGCCCTGATGGGTGCGCTCTGCGCCATCGCCGCGGCCATCTCGACGGCCCGTCTGAACGCCGCAACCAACGCCCAGGGCACGCTCGACGAGCTATACACCATCGCCGCAGCCGTTATCGGCGGCACCTCGCTGGCTGGCGGCGTGGGCACCATCGCCGGCGCCATGCTCGGCGCCATCGTCATGCAATCACTGAACTCGGGCATGGTTCTGCTCGGTCTCGACACACCGCTCCAGAGCATCGTCATCGGTATCGTGCTCGTCGTCGCGGTCTGGCTCGACACCGTCTACCGCTCGCGTGCGAAGTAAGGGGAGTTGAACTCATGTCTGAAAACCGCACCCCCCTCGTGGAAATGCGCAATGTTTCCATCTCCTTTGGCGGCATTCACGCCGTCGACGATGCCTCGATCGATCTCTTCCCGGGAGAGGTCGTGGCGCTGCTCGGCCATAACGGTGCCGGCAAGTCGACGCTGATCAAGATCCTGTCGGGCGCCTACAAGCGCGACAACGGCGACATCCTGGTCCGTGGCGAGTTTGCCGACATCAACAACCCGCGCGACGCCAAGAAATACGGCATCGAGACGATCTACCAGACGCTTGCCGTCGCCGATAACGTCGATGCCGCCGCCAACCTCTATCTCGGCCGCGAGCTGCGCACCGCCTGGGGCACGCTCGACGACGTCGCGATGGAAGCCAAGGCGCGTGAAGTCATGGGGCGCCTGAACCCCAACTTCCAGCGCTTCAAGGAGCCGGTCAAAGCCCTCTCCGGCGGTCAGCGCCAGTCGGTGGCGATTGCGCGCGCAATCCTCTTCGACGCCCAGATCCTGATCATGGACGAACCGACGGCAGCCCTTGGGCCCCAGGAAACCGCCCAGGTCGGTGACCTGATCCAGCAGCTGAAGAAGGACGGCATCGGCATCTTCCTGATCAGCCACGACATCCACGACGTCTTCGACCTCGCCGACCGCGTCTTCGTCATGAAGAACGGCCGCGTTGTGGGCCATGCCCGCACCGAAGACGTCACCAAGGACGAAGTGCTCGGCATGATCATCCTCGGCAAGTGCCCCCCGGGCGCAATCCCGGGCCCGGGCGCCATGCAGACGGCGTGAGCCGAGAGGCAGTGAAATGAGACAGGCGAGGGGGCGAAAGCCCCCTCGTTTGCGTTTTGGGGAGGTCAGTAACCGGCTTCTCGCTGGTGTCGGAAAGCGAGGATGAGAACGACGTCCTTGTCCGGGTCGTGGCGATAGAGGGCAACATATCCACTCTTGCCAAACGGAATGAGCAGCTCTCGCATCGCATGACCACCGATCACGGGACGTCCGAGCAACGGGGATGTTTCAAGTTTGAGCAGGTATTGCTCGATGGCCCAACCGGCCCGGGTTGCGGTCTCCGGCGATTGCCGGGCCAGAGATACGCGGCATCGCCCTATCCCCAGGTACGCGCGCTTTGTTAAGATCAGGCGTGGCACTCCGGCGGTGCCTTTTCATCCGGCGTACCCCAACTCCGCAACCAGGCACGCACTTCTTCACCCGTCAGATGTTGGCCATCGGCCTGATAGTCTAGCCAGGATTGTTCGGCCTCCGCAAGAAAGCCGGCCCTTGCATCTTGGCGCTCCAGATAGTCGTGGACGGCCTCCTGCAGCAACTGCTCTTCGGTGCGCTGCGTGCGGTTCGCCAGATCTGTCAGTCGGGACTTGAGTACATCATCGAGGATTAGAGGGCGGCTCATCCGTTCACCTGTCGTCGTGGTGTGTTTTGAATGATACGGCATGAGGCAGTTGCTGTCGACGCAAGGCAGTGGCCGCGGTTTCAAACCAACACCCCGCCCCCTTCAGCCATGCCCTCGCGTGACGGTGTAAAACCCCGCCTTTTCCAAAACACCCGGACCTCAACCCAACAAACGCAACGGCCGGGGCAATCGCTTGCCCCGGCCGCCTTCGTCACTCGACTGTCTTGAACCGTCAGAATTCTTCCCAGCTCTCGGCAGCCTGCGCGCTGCCGCCCATGCCCACTGCGCCGGCGACCTTGGCCAGCATCCGGCGTGCCGGCGAAGCCACCGGTTTTTCTCCGGCCCTGACGGCTTGTGGGCGCGACGGCTGTGAGGCGATGCCGGCTGTGGCGGTCACGCCGGACTGGCCGAGCCGGAACTCGGCGACGATCTCCCGCATCCGGGTGACTTCGCTGGCGAGCGAGGCACTCGCCGCCGTCGATTCCTCGACCATTGCGGCATTCTGCTGCGTCACCTGGTCCATCTGGTTGACGGCGGTGTTGACCTCGGCCAGGCCCACCGACTGCTCCTTGGCAGAGGTTGCGATGGCGTCAAGCTGCGCGTTGATCGTCACCACCTGGCTTTCGATCACCTTCAGCGCTTCGCCCGTCTCGCGCACCAGCTGGACGCCGTTGGAAACTTCGTCGGTCGAGTTGCGGATCAGGTCCTTGATCTCCTTTGCCGCCTGTGCGGAACGCTGAGCAAGCTCACGCACCTCCTGGGCCACGACGGCAAAACCCTTGCCGGCCTCGCCGGCCCGGGCGGCTTCCACCCCGGCGTTCAAAGCCAGGAGATTGGTCTGGAACGCGATTTCGTCGATCACCACGATGATATTGGAGATCTGGCTCGAGGACTGCTCGATGCGCTGCATGGCGGCGACAGCGCTCGACACAACTTCGCCCGAGCGGCGCGCAGACTGGTTGGCCTCGACCGCAACATTGCGGGCCTCTTCCGTGCGCTTTGAAGAATTCGCCACATTCGCCGTGATCTGGTCAAGCGCTGCCGCAGTTTCCTCCAGCGAGGCAGCCTGCTGTTCCGTGCGCTTGGAAAGGTCGCTCGCACTCTGGCTGATCTCGCGAGCCCCGTTATCGATCGAGCCGGTTGCCTCAGAGACCGCCCGGAGGCTGTCGCCGAGCTGCTTCACGGCAGCGTTGAAGTCAGCGCGCAGGCCCTCGAAGTCGCTTGCAAACGGCTTGTTCAGCTGGAAGGTGAGGTCGCCATGCGACAGATGCTTCAGACCCTCGCCAAGCCCGCTTGTCGCCTCTGCCATCTGCGCCGCCCTGAGCCGCTCTGCTTCGGCCACCCGAGCGCGTTCCGCTTCGCTTGCCGAACGATTGGCGAGAGCCTCCTGCTCCAAAGCCCGGGCCTTCAGGCCATTGTCCTTGAAGACCTGTACGGCCTTGGCCATGCCGCCAATCTCGTCGCGCCGGTCGGTGCCGTCGACAGTGGCGGAAAGATCGCCATTGGCAAGCGTCGCCATGGTCTGTGACATCGCCTGGATAGGGCGAACGAGCCAGGCGCGCACGGCGAGGAAGCCAAGCACGAGAACCAGAAGCAACCCGCCAACAACGGCTGCGAGCGTTGTCATGATGGTGGATTTGACGGTGACGGAAAGCTCTGCGCTCCGATCGTCGGTCGACTGAACGATCTCGTTGTTGATTACCGAGATTTTAGGCGTCACGGCGGAGAGGGCAGGCTGGCAGCTGCCGAGGAACAGCGTTTGTGCCGCCATGGCGTCTTGCGCCGTTGAAGACGCGCTTGCGGCGGCAATGCTGGGACCGCAGGCTTGGGAAACTATTCCTGCCACTTCGGTCTTCAATGCGACAAGCGCATCTCTTCGTGCAGGAAGCGCGGTGCTGGCGGTGTCTATGAATTTCTCAAAGTCGGCCTGGGCATCATTGATCGCCTGTTGGGCTTGCTGCCTGTCCTGTGCGGACTGCGCCATCATCAGTTCGCTGATCGAGGCACGCACGGCCTGCATGCTCCGGTTGGCCCGGGCCATGGAGAGCGAGGCGGTCGATTCGCCTGTCAGCAATGCGCTGTAGTTTTGGTCGATGTCCGACATCGTTTTGCCGGAGTAAATCGCTGTCGCGAGCGAGAAAAGGCCGAAGCCGGCCATGATGGTCAGAAATTTTCCGCTGATAGAGATGTGTTTCACGGGCATGCCCCTGTCTGATGATTGATACAAACGTGGAGGAGGCCGAGAGCAGATCATCTGCTCGGAAGCTGAGAATGCGGAGGGCGATTGAGGAAATCGCGACGCCGTCCCGGCAGCGCACATCCGCAGCGCGAACCGGCGTCCCGGCTTCGTAGGCCGGTTTCGCGAGGCCAACTTAGGGGCAGCTCCATAAAAGAGCGTTAACGGTATTGTCACAGAATGTTGTTTAAATACAATTACTTATGATTGTATCAAGATAATTAAAGTTAACGGTATAGCGGTGCATGGCGAAGCAGGGGCTTCAAGAAAGCAAGAGGCCGCAGATGCGGCCTCACAGGTCTAGCAATGGAAAAGCGAAGTTTGGAACACAGCTTGAGAGGCGCCCCAGATCGGGCGCCGTGTCAAGCCTACCCCGCGAGACGCGCTTGTACCAAATGTCGATGATCGGAACCTATGGGTTCTTGTCATAGGCACTTGGCATTACGCCGCCTTGCGCATGTCCGTGCGATGGGACTCGCTCTGCCCGCTGATCTCGAACCTGCCGATCAGCTGGAACAGAGCTTCCGCCTCCTTCGCCAGCGAATGGCTGGCGGCGGTGGATTCTTCCACCATGGCGGCATTCTGCTGCGTGCCCTGGTCCATGATCGCGACGGCGGAGTTGATCTCCTTCAGGCCGATCGACTGGTCGCCGGAGGCTTCGACGATGGCGGTGACGTTGATGCTCACGGCCTGGACCTGCGCGACGATCTCCTCCAGCGCCTTGCCCGTCGCCACCACCAGATCGACGCCATTCTTCACCTGGTCGCCGGATTTGCCGATCAGTGCGCGGATTTCCTTGGCGGCACTCGCCGAGCGCTGAGCCAGTTCGCGCACCTCCTGGGCAACCACGGCGAAGCCTTTTCCAGCCTCGCCGGCACGTGCCGCCTCGACCCCGGCGTTGAGCGCCAGAAGGTTGGTCTGGAAGGCGATTTCGTCGATGACGCTGATGATCGTGGTGATCTCCTTCGACGAGCCCTCGATCTCCTGCATCGCCGAAACCGCCCGCTCGACGATGGCGCCGGAGCGTTCCGCCGCAGCGCGCGTCTCATGCACCTGCCGTCCGGCCTCGCGGGCGCGCTGGCTGGTTTCGCCTATGGTCGTGGTAATCTGCTCCAGCGCCGCTGCCGTCTCTTCGACGGAAGCCGCCTGGCGTTCGGTGCGCTTCGACAGATCGTCCGCAGCCGAATGGATCTGGCTCGATCCGGCAGCGATCGCCTGAGCGTTCTGGCCGACCCGGCGCATCGCATCCTCCAGCCTTGCCACGGCATCGTTGAAGTTCACCCGGATCGCATCCAGCCGCTCGGCGAAGGTGTCGCCGATCCGATAGGACAGGCGACCTTCGGACAGCTGGCTGAGCGCATGCCCGATCTTGTCGACGGCAAAGCGCACTTCCGCCGCCTCCTGGGCCTGCTGGCGTTCATGGGCGATCCGCTCGGCCTCGGCCGTTGCGCGATTGGCTTCCGCCTCCCGTTCCAGCCGCACCCGCTCGCGGGCATTGTCACGGAAGACAGCAACGGTCGAGGCCATCACGCCGATCTCGTCGCGGCGGCCTTCGCCGTAGATCGCCACTTCAAGATCGCCATGCGCCAGCCGATCCATCGCCGAGGTGATCGAATTCACCGGCCGGATGACACCGGCGACGATCGTATAGATGGAGAAGCCTGCAATCCCGGCCGCTGCGACCGATAGCGCGATCATCAACGTCACCAGCATGTCTTTCAGCCCGTTGCCGATGGCCAGGTTTTCCTTGGCAACCCGGATCTGCAGCTCGATCAGCTTTGAGATTTCCGTGCCCAGCGGGTCGATGGTCGGATAGAGCTTGGTGTCGGCAAAGCTTGCAAGCCCCGCCATGTCGCTGGCGGCGAGCAGGGCCTGCAACTCCTTGACGCCCGCGTCCGCGTTCTGGCGAACGCGCAGGAACTCGTCGGCAATCGCCTTCTCCTCCGGCGTCAGATAGGTCGCCATATAGGCCGACCACCGACCTTCGATCTTCTCCACGGCCGCCGCGACACTCGCCTTGCCCTCCTCGAGCGTGAAGGCGCCGGAGCGCACCTTGTGTACGGCGTCAACGATCTCGACCGCATAGGCGTCGGAAATCACCTTCAGCTGCTCCATCGGGATAACCCGGTCGGCAACGATCGAATTGGAGAGCTTGGATTGCTCGCTCATCGCGTAAAACGAAAAGGTGGAAATCGTCACGATCACCGTGGTGAGGAGCGAGATACAGAGAAGCAATTTCAGTCGGATGGTCATCAGAGCCCCAAAAGCTTAAACGGTTAAGACGCATGACGGCCTATGCTTAGCGTCATCGGTTATGGTTCATCCACAGCCGCGGTTACAGTTCCCCCTGCGGGCCGGCGGCATGCGTGTTCGTCCGCTGAGGACGCATTACCGCCGTCGCAGACCCTTACGAGATTTAGGGATCGCCCGTTTACGCTTTGCTAATTTTTGCCGTCAAATGCGTCATGTACGTGAGTATTTGCGCAGATTCAGAACAAAGATTTCTTAATTTTGCTACTTTAGCGCGCACGTTCTCGTGAACGCTTGGGCGGCGCACGTTTTGCGGAGTCCTGACGATATCCGAGAATCTTATGCGGATTGCGGCATCCGTCGGGGTCGAGACCCGTGTGTTGGCTGCGCCGCCGTGGAGTGGCTGAGTGCCGGTGGGGATGATCGGCGGCGCGCCGCCGATCATGTCTTTGATGGGTTCCTGCCCTAGGCCAGGAGGTGTCGCAGGGGATCAGAAGTCCTCCCAGGCCTCTTGACGAACGGCAGCCTGACCACCACGCATCGCGCCCGCCACCCGGTTGATCAGCCGCCGAGCGGGCGAACCGCTACCGGCAGAGGCTGGTGCCGAGGACGAAACGGCTGCCGTGGATGTCGCGCCGGAGGTGTTGCCGATCTCGAACTTCGCAATCAGCTGGAACAGCGCCTCCGCCTCCTTGGCGAGCGAGTGGCTGGCAGCGGTGGATTCCTCGACCATGGCGGCGTTCTGCTGGGTGCCCTGGTCCATGGTATTGACGGCGCTGTTGATCTCCTTGAGCCCCGTCGCCTGCTCTTTGGAGCCTTCGACAATGGCGCTGACATTGCCGCTGACCGCCTGAACCTGCGTCACGATGTGGACGAGTGCCTTGCCCGTTTCTGTCACGAGATCGACACCGTTTTTCACCTGTTCACTGGACTTGCCGATCAGCGCCTTGATTTCCTTGGCGGCACTGGCCGACCGCTGGGCGAGCTCGCGCACTTCCTGAGCGACGACGGCAAAGCCCTTTCCGGCCTCGCCCGCACGCGCCGCCTCGACACCTGCATTCAGCGCCAGAAGGTTGGTCTGGAAGGCGATTTCGTCGATGACGCCGATGATGTTCGAGATCTCGTTGGACGAGGCCTCGATGTCGTGCATGGCGTTCACGGCCCGGTTGACGATCTCCCCGGAATGTTCGGCGGAGGCGCGGGTCTGCTGCACCAGCTTGCCGGCTTCCTCGGCGCGACGGCTGGAATCACTGACCGTGGTTGTGATCTGCTCGAGTGCCGCAGCCGTCTCCTCGACAGAGGCAGCCTGCTGCTCTGTCCGCTTCGACAGGTCGTCGGCGGCAGCGCGGATCTGGTTGGAACCGGCCGCGATCGCCTGGGCATTCTGACCCACCCGACGCATGGCATCTTCGAGCTTGGCAACCGCCTCGTTGAAATCGACACGAACCTGGTCAAGCCGCTCTGCAAAGGCTTCGGTGATCCGGAAGTTCAGCTTCCCATCGGACAGCTGGCCAAGCGCATGGCCGATGCTCTCGACGGCAAAGCGCACCTCCTCGGCCTCCCGTGCCTGCTGGCGCTCCCGTTCCAGGCGCTCGCGTTCGGACAGCGAGCGGTTCGCCTCGGCTTCCTGCTCAAGGCGCACCCGTTCCCGGGCATTGTCGCGGAAGATCGCAACTGCGGCCGCCATACCGCCGATTTCGTCGCTACGGCCTTCGCCATAGATTGTCACCTCGGTGTCGCCGCCCGCCAGAATGTTCATGGCATTGGTGATCGAGTTGACCGGACGGATGACACCGGCCAGGACGGTCCAGATCGAGAAAGCCGCGACGCCCGCAGCCGCCATAGACAGCGCAATCATGCCTGTCGTCAGCTGGTCCTTCAGCAGGTTGCCGCTGGCGAGGTCTTCCTTGGCCACGCGGATCTGCAGATCGATCAGCTTGGCGATGTCGGTGCCAAGCGGATCGATGGTCGGATAGAGCTTGGTATCGGCAAAATTGGCAAGCGCTGCCATGTCCTTGGCCGTGAGGATGTCGCGAAGCTCCTGAACGCCCTTGTCCGCATCGCGTCGCATCATGTCGAAATGCTCGGCAATCTGCTTTTCTTCGTCCGTCAGGGTTGTCGCGGTATACTGTTTCCAATGGTCCTCGATATCGGCCAGAGCCCTGTTGACGCCGGCCACGCCATCCTCGGCTGTCATGGCACCGGAGCGCACTTTGTGCGCGGTATCGACGATATCGACCGCATAGCGATCAGCGATCACTTTGAGCTGTTCCATCGGTTGAACGCGATCGACAACGATCCCGTTTGCCAGACGGGACTGCTCCCCCATCGTGTAAAAGGAGAAGGCCGAGATGATCAGGATGCTTGTGGTGAGAAGTGTGATGCAGGCAAGAAGCTTGGTTCGAATGGTCATGTATGTCCCCCGCGGCATGTCAAGAATGGTGGATCGGGCCTGACGGTTGGATTCGATGCTCTGGCGAATGACGAGGCACTGGCAGGTTTCTGCCTTGTTTTTCGTCAACTCCGAGCCATCGTTCTCCATTTCAGGCCGATGCATCCTGAAATTTAGGGGTCAATTGTTTACGAATGGCTAAGTTTTGCTCAACAAACAGGCAATTTTCGAATATTCGCACATTATTGGGGCAATTGCCTGAAATGACTCAGGAATTCCATTGTGCCTGGACCAGTTGCATCTCGGGCGCTGCCAAGCGCGGTGTCACACGCCCTGGATCAGCGCCCCGATCGTGCCGCCGACGAGCAGCAGGATGCCGATGAGGAAGGTCAGCGCCGCCCCCGGGCCGCGCTTCTTGGCATCGGCATAATATTCGGCCGCATAAAGTGCCCGCGCCGCCGTCCAGCCAAGGCCCAGCAGGCCGGCCAGCATGTCGGAGACGTAAAAGCCGAAGATCCACAGCGATGGCAAAAACAGCACCATCTGCTCCACCGTGTTCTGCTGCACCCGAAAGATACGCTCGAAATCCGCATTGCCTGTCGTCTTCGGTGCCTCGACACCGAACTTCTTGCGCGCCTGGCCGACTTTCAGCAGGAACCAGCAATAGGTCAGGAGAGCGGCAAAGGTCGCGAGGATGGTGAAGCGCATGAAGAAGTCCCGCCAGGGAAAAGGGTTAACCAATCCTTGGTAGGCGGGCTGTCATCAGATGGCAAGCAAGCAAGGTTACGGTCTGTCTGCCTTTGTGAATGAGCAGGCGCTTGTTCACCGCAACCAATTCCGCCATCATTCGACGGCAATGGTTCGCGGTCGTGATGGGCCGATCAAGAGAGAAGACGAAGAGACGCAATGAGCACCGACCCGTTCAAGTTTGGCCGCGCCTACGACCTGCACGAATTGGTCGCCGACGGGATCATTCATGGCATCGGTGTCGTCTTTGCGCTCGTGGGCGCCACCGCGCTGATCTTCTATGCCACCGTCTATTCGGATTATGCCGATATCGCCGCAAGCTGGATCTACGGCCTCGGGCTCATCCTCTCGCTCGGCGTTTCCTTCACCTACAATATGTGGCCGCATTCCCGCGTGAAGTGGATCCTGCGCCGCTTCGATCACTCGGCGATCTTCATCCTGATCGCCTCCACCTATACGCCCTTCCTCGTCCAGGGTGCCGATCGCCCGATGATCCTGGCACTCTTGATTGGCATCTGGTTGACCGCCTTCATCGGCATCTGGCTGAAATTCCGCTTTCCCGGCCGCTACGACCGCCTGGCCATCCTGCTTTATCTCGGCATGGGCTGGAGCGGCGCGCTGGCCATGGGGCCCCTGTCGGAAATCATCCCCGAAATCACCCTGACGCTGATCATCGTCGGCGGCTGCATCTATTCCGCCGGCGTCGTCTTCCACGTCTGGGAACGCCTGCGCTTCCAGAACGCCATCTGGCACGCCTTCGTGGTGACCGCGTCCATCGTGCATTATTCGGCGGTGTTCACGGCGATCAGCCTGGGCTGAGGGACACTCAGCCCCATCGGTCCATCATCCTCGCCCCCAGGCCGTCATCCTCGGCCTCCGTGCCGAGGATCTGCCAAGGCCGGCCCAGGTTTCGACACGACCGCTTTCGCCGAAGCCGTTCCGACATCCGTGTCTGTGCCAAACCCAGCCCGAGCATGACGACAGGGCAGGGAAGCACAGCCCCCTCAGCTCTGCGTCACCGCCCCTGCCGTTCGATCTGGCGTGCTGTGACTGCGGCACCGATGTAGAAGCCTGCAAGCGTCACTGGATAGGTCAGCACCAGCAAAAAGCCGGCAAACACCAGTGCAGCCATAAGCGGCGTCATCCCCATCTGCGCGGCGAGCAGGGTCAATTCCGCCTGGGTGAAGCCGTTTAGAAACACGATCCCGAGCAGCAATATCGCCCCCGTCAACACCGCGACGAGGGCGAGGAGGCCGGAAAGCTTCAGGCTCAAGCCCCAGCTCGGTCGCGCCTTCAGCGTCGCGGTCAGATGAGAGCCCGCAGCCGCGCCCGCTGCAAGCAGCACCGCCACATTGGCCGCCGACGACAGGCTCTCGCCCCAGCCGAAGGCATAGAGCACCCGCGCCAGCAGAAACATGGCAAGCTGCGCGCCGATCAGCACGAGCATGTAGCGGGTCATGAGGCCGGGAAGGAGAGATGTCATCGCGTCGGTTTCCGTCTGTCTTGGCTCTTGCCTTTATACGAAGTGTCGGTGATAGGAACCGCTTTGCTCCTACCGCCGACACTTGGTATTCGCCCCTTGTTGCGCCATGTGTCGATGCGGCGAAGTATCGCCTCTCACATCTCTGTCCCGCCCGGCGGCTTTCCCGCCGCACATTCGCAAAAGCCGCATCATGACCTTCATTCTACGCGACGCAACCCCCGCCGATCTCCCCGCCATTCTCGCCATCTACAACCACGCGGTGGCCGAAACGACCGCGATCTGGAACGAGACGCTGGTTGATCTCGACAACCGCAAGGCCTGGTTTGATCTGCGCCAGTCACGCGGTTTCCCGATCCTCGTTGCCGAAGTCGAGGATAAGATCGCCGGCTACGCCTCCTATGGCGACTGGCGCCCCTTCGACGGCTTCCGCCATTCGGTTGAGCATTCGGTCTATGTCGACAAGGATCACTACGGCCGGGGCCTCGGCAAGGCGCTGATGACCGCACTGATCGAGCGGGCGAGGGCGGGCAAGATCCACGTTATGATTGCCGCCATCGAAGCCGGCAACACCGGCTCCATCGCCCTCCACAAAAGCCTCGGCTTCCGCCTCGTCGGCACCCACCACGAAGTCGGCCAGAAATTCGGCCGCTGGCTGGATTTAACGATGATGGAACTGAAGCTGGATTGAACCCACCTCCCCCTTGAGGGGGGAGGTCGCCGCAAAGTGGCGGGTGGGGTGACGAGGGCTGCGAGTTCGGCGTATCAAACAGGGGCGAGCGTGGCACCGTTCACCCCACCCCGGAGCTCCGCTCCGACCCTCCCCATCAAGGGGAGGGTGGACATCCCGCCGTGCCGCCGACCGGCATTGTCCGCAAGCCCTCTTTACAACGGTCCGGCCATCGGGATTGATCCTGGTCTTCGGCAGGAGATCCCCATGACGTTCGAAACCTGGCTTGCCTTCGCCGCCGCCTCGGCGGTCCTCTTGATCATTCCCGGACCGACCATTCTGCTGGTTGTCTCCTATGCTCTGGGCCAGGGCTGGCGCAGCGCGCTGCCCGTGTCGATCGGCGTGGCGCTGGGCGATTTTACCGCCATGACGCTGTCGATGCTGGGCGTCGGCGCGATCCTTGCGACCTCGGCCACCGTATTTACCGCGCTGAAATGGGCGGGTGCCGCCTATCTGATCTATCTCGGCATCAAGCTGTTTCGCGCCGGCGGCACGCTCGATGTCGAGCCGAAGACCGACGCCACAAGCACGATGAAAATGGTTGCCCATGCCTGGCTGGTCACGGCGCTGAACCCGAAAAGCATCACCTTCTTCGTCGCCTTCCTGCCGCAGTTCCTCGACAAGCACGGCGACTTCTTCACCCAGATGCTGATCTTCGAGACGACCTTCCTGGTGCTGGCTTTCCTCAATGCCGCCGGCTACGCTCTCATCGCCTCGCGCGCCCGCAATCTGGTGAAAAGCCCAAGGGCGATCGGCCTTTTCAACAAGACCGGCGGCACGCTTCTGATCGGCGCGGGTGTCGCCACCGCAACCCTGCGCTCGGGGACTTGAACCGCGAGGGCGTCAGGCGCCCGCCCACCTCCCCCTTGATGGGGGAGGTCGCCGCAAAGCGGCGGGTGGGGGTGAACCACGCTGCGAGTTCGATACATGAAGCAGGGGAAAGGTTGCGCCCTGTCACCCCACCCCGGAGCTGCGCTCCGACCCTCCCCCTCAAGGGGAGGGTGGTACGCTCACCGCGAATAGGCCGTGATCACCTCGAGAAACGCCTCCCCGTAGCGCTCGAGCTTCGATTGCCCGATGCCGGAAATCCCCAGCATCTCGTCCTCGTCCATCGGCCGTTCGGTGGCGAGCGCAATTAGCGTCGTGTCGGGGAAGACGACATAGGGCGGTACGCCCTGTTCTTTCGCAAGCTCCATGCGCCGGGCGCGGAGTGCCTCGAACAGCGCCTGGTCCGCCTGGTCGAGCCCGGCTTTGGCCTGGGCCGTGCGTGAGGACTGGGCCCGTGCCGCCTTGCCGGTCGTCGGCCGGTCCTTGCGGAAGCGCACGTCCACTTCGCGTTTGAAGACGGCGCGTGCGCTTTCGTCGAGCGTCAGTGCGCCATAGGCCGTGTGGTCGACGCGGATAAAGCCGGCCGCCAGCAGCTGGCGATAGACCGACTGCCAGGTCTTAGACGACAGGTCCTTGCCCGCCCCGAAGACCGGCATGTCACAATGGCCGAAACGCAGCGTCTTCTCGTTCTCGGTGCCCATGAGCACGTCGATCAGATGGCCGGTGCCGAAACGCTCGCCGGTGCGGTAGATCGCCGCCAGCGCCTTGATTGCGGCATCGAGCCCGTCCCAGGTCTCGACCGGTTTCAGGCAGGTGTCGCAGTTGCCGCAGCCGCCTGCATGGCTCTCGCCGAAATGCTTGAGGATCGCCTGACGCCGGCAGCCTGGCGTCTCGCAGATCGCGAGCAGCGCATTGAGTTTCGCCCGCTCCACCCGTTTGATGTCGTCTGCCGCACCGCCCTCATCGATCATCCGCCCGCGCTGGATGACATCGGCCATACCATAGGCCATCCAGACTTCGGACGGCAGGCCGTCACGCCCGGCGCGCCCTGTCTCCTGGTAATAGGCCTCGACCGAGCCCGGCAGGTCGAGATGCGCGACATACCGCACATTCGGCTTGTCGATGCCCATGCCGAAGGCAACCGTGGCAACCAGGCAAAGCTCCTCCTCTTTCAGGAAGGCATCCTGATTGGCGTCGCGCAGCGCCCGGTCCATGCCGGCATGATAGGGCAGCGCGCGGATGCCCTGCTCGTCGAGCCAGCTGGCGATCTCCTCGACCTTGGCGCGCGACAGGCAATAGACGATGCCGCTCGATCCCTTGTGCCGAGAGAGGAAGCGCAGGAGTTGTTGCCGCGGCTGGTCGCGCTCGACGATCTCATAGGCGATGTTCGGCCGGTCGAAGGAGGTGGTGAAGACCTGCGCTTCCGTCAGCCGCAGCCGCTCGATGATATCCTCGCGCGTATGCGGATCGGCGGTTGCCGTCAGTGCCAGTCTGGGAACGCCGGGAAAGAGATCGGCAAGCTTGCCGAGTTCGCGATATTCCGGCCGAAAATCATGCCCCCATTGCGAAACGCAATGCGCCTCGTCGATGGCAAACAGCGCGATTTCCACGCCCTGCATCATCTCGACGAAACCGGGTGTCGCCGTGCGCTCCGGCGTCACATAGAGGAAATCAAGCTCGCCGCGATCAAGCGCCCGGCGGATCTCGACATACTCTTCTCGGCTGAGCGTCGAATTCAGCGCCGCAGCCCTGACGCCGAGACCTTTCAGCGCCTCCACCTGGTCGCGCATCAGGGCGATCAGCGGCGAAACGACGACGCCGACGCCTGGCCGGCAGAGCGCGGGCACCTGAAAGCAGAGCGACTTGCCAGCCCCCGTCGGAAACAGCACCACGGCATCGCCACCGGATACCACATGGGAAACCACCTCCGCCTGCCGCCCGCGAAACGCAGAATAACCATAGACGCGCTTCAGCACCGAAAGCGGGCTCTCGCGGGTCTGGCCGGAAAACAGTGGGTCGGTGAGGGAATGAGTCGGCATGCGCATGGTGTAGCCGATGGGCGAGGGGCTGGCCACAGGGACGGCTTGAGTATTCCAGCTTCATGATTTAATATCGAACCAATCGATCTGATATCGGATCGGTTGGCCTTCAATGCGACGGAAACCCATGGCGAGATTGCAACTCCGAGCCGGTCTGCGCAACCCGTTGAACGCTGTCTTCGGCGTGGATTCGAATGTCGTCGTTCTGCGTGAGCTCGTTCGCCATGGTGGGGCGCTGGCAGCGTCGCAGATTGTTGAGCGTTCGGGCGCGTCGAAAAGCAGCATACGGCTTGGACTGCTTGCCCTTGAGAGTCTCGATCTGGTGATCTCGGAAGGCACGAGAAGCACGCGCCTCCATCGGTTCAATCGGCAAAATTATTTCGCTCCCATGATCGAGACGCTGTTCGAGGCAGAGACGCAACGGTTTCCGCAGATCCTCGATGCCATCCGAGAAATTGCCGCCTCACTGCCGCAGATCCTCAGCCTCTCGTTGTTTGGCAGTGTGGCAACCGGCACCGATCGACCAGAGAGTGACCTTGACCTCCTCGTCGTTACGGCCGGATCTGATCTTGCCGAGACCGTCCAGTCGCTTCGCGAGACGTTGAGGCCGACCGCGAGAATCTTCAGCTTCACTCCGAATGTCATCGGTCTCTCCGGCGATGACGTACTGCGTTTAAGCCGCGAGCATGATCCATGGTGGAATGGCGCGCTGAGCCAGCTTGTTGTGCTCGCGGGCCAGCACCCGGCCAGCCTGCCGCGATAGCAGGGTCGGCGGGTCAATGGTTAGGACGGGCCCCTCCAAGAAGAAGGATGCAGCCTATGCCTCCGCGCGACTGAAGATCGCGAGGGCCTTTCTCAAGGAGGCGCGCAACAGTGCAGCCTTTGCAGATCCCGGCGACTTCGGCAATGCAACCATGGCAACCGTCATCCATGGTGCCATTGCCTATGCCGATGCGCTGACGGCTACGTTCAAGGGGGAAATCAATCAAGGGGATCATCAGGGTGTGATCAAACTGCTGCGTGCGGCCTTGGGCAAAGAGCTCCCCGACAAGCAGGAGGCGATCCTTCGTGCCATCCTCGAACAGAAGGATGAGGTACAATATGGCGCCCGTCTGATGTCGCGCGGCGACGCGGAGCGCTCGCTGGAGCGGCTGGAACAGTTCGCCGCCTGGGCGGAGCAAATGCTTCTCCGGTGATGTCCTTCCGAAACCCTGTGCACATCACCCTCTCCAGACCCGTTCTGCCCTTGCAAGCCCGCCCTCCGGCTGCTCCTCATCGACATCCCAATCATCTGGATCGCACTGCCCATGTCCTCCCCCTTGAAACTCTATCTCGCCGGCCCAGAAGTCTTCCTGCCCGACGCCCGCGCCGTGCTCGATGCCAAGGCCGATCTCACCCGCAGATACGGTTTCGAGCCGATCTGCCCCGGCGATCTCGTCATCCCGCCGGCCCCGACGAAACACCAGTTCGGCTTGAACATTTCGGAAGTCGACGAGGGCTTCATGAACCGCGCCGATGGCGTCATTGCCAATCTCACGCCCTTTCGCGGCATCGCCGCCGATCCCGGCACGGTCTTCGAGCTCGGCTATATGTGCGGCGCCGGCAAGATCGTCGCCTGCTACACCAATGTCGCCGCCAGCCACTACCAGCGCTCCGCCGATTTCTATGGCGGCGATGTCCATGTCGGCGAAGACGGTCGCCGACGTGCAGCCGATGGCACCATGCTGGAAGACTTCGAAATGATCGAGAACCTGATGCTGCACGGCGGCGTCGAGCGCCGCGGCGGCCCCGTCTGCATTCACGCCGCCGATCCCGAGACGCTCTGGACCGATTTCACCGCCTTCGAACAGTGCTTGAAGGCGCTGGCGGGGAGGGGATGATGTCGGCACCTTGATCAAGGTTTGAACGCTGATATCCTCTGCGCGAAAAGATTGATAATAGGGTTGAAGTTATATAATCTGAAAGTTATATTTCATGTCGTGGGAAGTTGTTTTTGATGACGATTTCGCCAGGGAATTCGCGGACTTCGAGCAAGAGGTCAAAATTGAGCTGCGTGCAATGGTTCTTCTTCTCAAGGCGCGTGGACCGGAACTCGGAAGGCCAAGGGCGGACACGCTAAGGGGTTCGAGTTATCCCAACATGAAGGAACTGCGTTTCGATGCGGCTGATGGTGTCTGGAGGGTGGCCTTTGCCTTCGACCCTGAAAGGAAAGCCGTCATTCTCGTTGCCGGTGACAAGTCCGGAAAAGGTCAAAAGCAGTTCTATAAGACATTGATCCGTAAGGCTGATGGGCGTTACGCGGCCCATCTTGAAGCCCTGTTGAAGAAGGAAAAGCCCTGATGGCCAGATCCGCCGACGACGTGTTTGCCGAAACCATGACGCCCGAGATGATAGCGGCCTCGGAGCGTCGGGCAGCCGAGTTGCTGGATGAGTATGACACGCTGCAGAAGCTCAGAAAGGCGCTTGACCTCACGCAGGAGCATATCGGGCGAAAGATGGGCAAGAAGCAGGTTTCGATCGCCCAGTTGGAAAAGCGATCGGATTTCCTGCTCTCGACCTTGCGAGACTATGTCGAAGCGCTGGGCGGTGAACTTGATCTGGTCGTCCGGTTCAAGAACCATGCGCCCGTGCGTCTGGCAGGCATCGGTGAAAAGAGCCTTTCGGAGGTGCCACGAAGGTCCGGGCAAGCGCCGCGCAATGTCGGGCCTTAAGGCCAGAACGCGCGCCCGCAAGTTCCCAATTCCGGTCCCTCATGCGCCTCCCGATCCGCACGGAGCACCGCGTCGAGATCAATATTGAGCGCCGCTTGCAAGCTGGTCCGGCACTAGAAATCGGCAGCCGGTTCGCGACCCGTCTGCTACGTCTCATAGGCTTCCAGCGCCCGTTCCACGATGTCTGCGATCGAGCGGTTCTCACGGCGCGCCAGCCGATGTGCCAGATCACGGGCACGGGCGCTGCGGACAGAGAGCTGTGGTTTGGCCATGGTCAATCGCCCTGCTGGACAATATTGCCCCGCGACTGCCCGCCATCAAGATGGCAGCAGATGGTTCGCCATCTGCTGCAACATCTGTGCCCCAGTTGAATGCCCGAACTGAGCTCTCAAGCTGAAACTGTCAGGCCTTCTTCGCCGCCGGCTTGGCTGTCGGGTCTTCAAACCGGATGCCGCAATTGTTCTTCAGCGACGCCATTTCGATCGCCTTCATCTCGCCCTTCAGGCGCGAGACTTCCGCAGCGGTCGCGCCATCGCCCTTGGCGAAGAAAAGCGCCGGCCAGAAGATCACCACGCCAACGCCAACGGCGACCGCATCATTGTCGGCCTTCTTTTGCTGCGCGCCGCTGGCCGCGATCGCCCGGGCGGAAACGGCGGTCGCCTCTTCGCGCAGCTGGTCGCAGGTGAGGCTCTCATAAAGCGTCGGCGAGACATAGGCCGCCTCGATATCCTGCGGCTTGCTGGCGCAGGATGAGAGAGCAGCGGCAATGCTGAGAGCGGTGACGGCGACGTATCTGGTATTCATGGTGACCCCCGGTTGTTGATTGGAGATCGGTTCCATCAAAGCGGTCAGTCGTCAAATGCAAAAGCTGCAGCCATGTGGCGCAACGTGGGATATCCACGACCAAAGGTGTGCGGAACGGTGCCTCCCGCGCGAGGCGGGAGGCCGGGCGGTCACTTTAGCGGCTCGAACACCATCGAATGGCCGTTGATGCAGTAGCGCAGTCCCGTCGGCTTCGGACCATCCGGAAACACATGACCGAGATGCCCGCCGCAATTGGCACAGCGGATTTCCGTGCGGATCATGCCGAAGGACATGTCCCGATGTTCGGTCACGGCATCCGGCTTCACCGGTTCGAAATAGCTCGGCCAGCCGCAACCGGCGTCGAACTTGGTGTCGGAGACGAAGAGCGGCTCGTCGCAGGCGGCGCAGCGATAAAGGCCCTTTTCGAAATTGTCCCAGTAGGGACCGGTAAAGGCGCGCTCGGTCCCATGTTCGCGCAGGATGCGGTATTGCTCCGGCGTCAGCTGCTCACGCCATTCGGCATCCGACTTGACGATCTTCGGGGCGGTGTTCGCGGCGGTCATTATCTTCTCCTTGGGCAGTCGCCGGATTGAAGAAAAGTCCGGCTGATGTTGCACTATAGATAGGGTGGCCCCCGCAAGGCGGCAATCGTCCCTTTCTTGCGCTTTGGACGTTCCAGCCGCTCGGTCCTTTCACAGCAAACTGAAATACATGGGGGTGATTTCACTGAATCGTGGGTTGACGCGTCCGTGAAGAGGCAAGTGTCCGTTTTTGCTTGAGACGAAGGTTGGCTTGTCCTAACACCGTATCACCTTGTATTGACTGATGATCGAGAACCGATCCGACGCCCACGGGGAGATGGAATGCCTGAGATGACGAGCGACATGACCTGGGTCGCCATGCTGTTGCCGTTTGCCGCCGCCGTTCTGGCGCCGTGGCTCGTCTCTCGTCTGGGTGCAAACGGCGCCTGGGTTCTGGCGCTGGCGCCAGCTCTCGCCTTTGCCCATTTCGCCGGCTTCCTGCCCGCGATCTCTGCCGGCGAGCGGATCACCGGCGGCTATGCCTGGGTGCCCAGCCTGAACCTCTCCTTCTCCTGGTTCATCGATGGCTTGTCGCTCACCTTCGCGCTGCTGATCACCGGCATCGGCACGCTGATCGTGCTTTATGCCGGCGGCTATATGAAGGGCCATCCGCAGCAGGGACGCTTCATCGGCTTCATCCTGCTGTTCATGGGCGCCATGCTCGGCCTCGTCGTCTCCGACAGCTTCCTGATGCTCTTCGTCTTCTGGGAGCTGACCTCGATCACATCCTTCCTGCTGATCGGCTTCGACCACACGCGGGAAGCCTCGCGCCGCGCTGCCCTGCAGGCGCTCGTCGTCACCGGCGGCGGTGGCCTCATCCTCTTGGCCGGCATGATCTTCATCTGGAACATCACCGGCGTCAGCCAGCTCTCGCTGCTGCTCTCCACCGGTGACGCACTGCGCGAAAGCCCCTTCTATCTAGCGGCTCTGCTGCTCGTCCTCGGTGGCGCCTTCACCAAGTCTGCGCAGTTTCCTTTCCACTTCTGGCTGCCCAACGCCATGGAAGCGCCGACCCCGGTTTCGGCCTATCTGCATTCGGCGACCATGGTGAAGGCCGGCGTCTATCTCTTGATGCGTCTCAATCCGGTGATGGGCGAAACGCCCGCCTGGGAAATCCTGCTCCCCTTCTTTGGCGGCATCACGCTTCTCGTCGGCGCGGTGCTCGCGGTGCGTCAGACGGATCTGAAGCTGATGCTTGCCTATACGACGGTGGCATCGCTCGGCCTGCTCGTCATGCTCACCGGTTTCGACACCGAACGCGCGATCGAGGCCGCGGTGCTTTATCTGGTCGCCCATTCGCTGTTCAAGGGCGCCCTCTTCATGGTCGCAGGCGCCATCGACCACGAGGCCGGCACCCGCGATATCACGCGGCTGGGCGGGCTTGGCAAGCTGATGCCGATCACCTTCGCCGCCGCCATCCTGGCGGGCATCTCCATGGCCGGCCTGCCGCCGCTCTTCGGCTTCCTCGCCAAGGAAGAGATCTATTATGCGCTGGCCGGCTCCGATCCGCGCGCCTTGCTGTTCACGGCCGTTGCCGTCATCGGCAATGCGCTGATGTTTGTCATCGCCTTTGCCGTCGGCCTGAAGCCTTTCATCGGCAAGGAAGGTGATACACCGAAGCATGCCCATGAAGGCCCGGTGCTCTTGTGGATCGGCCCGCTGACGCTCGCCGTGCTCTCGCTTCTCGGCGCGCTTTTCTCCGGCCTCGCGCATCGCTTCATCTCCTCGCCGATGGCGAGCGCGGTCGATGGCGAGGCGCAGACAGTCACCATCAGCCTCATTCCCTCGCTCGGGGCGGCCCTTGCTCTCTCGGTGCTGACGGTGGTGATCGGCCTCCTCCTGTATCGCAACCTCGAACGCCTGCGTGACAGCGTCGATCGCCTTGTCATCGGCCTTGGCGTAAGCCCGGACCGCGGCTTCGACCACTTTGTTTCCGGCCTGGTACGCTTCTCGACCACCGTCACCCGCTTCGTCCAGAACGGCCGCCTGGAAACCTACATCACGCTGTCCTTCATCTTCGTTGCGGTCGTGCTTTTGGTGACGCCTGTGGTCTTCGGCGAGGTACCGACCGCGCTCAGCCTGCCATCGGATGTCGGCCTGCATGAAATGGCCATCCTGGTGATCGCAGTCATCGGCGTCATTGCCGTGCTCACCGCCAAGGACCGGCTGACCGCCATCGTCTGCCTTGGTATCCAGGGCTTTGCCGTCGCCGTGATCTTCCTGCTCTATGGCGCGCCGGACCTGTCCTTCACCCAGTTCATGGTCGAGACGCTCTCGGTCGTCATCCTGGCGCTGGTCATGACCCGGCTCAGGCTGTCGCTCTCCGACCATCGACCCATGCTCGCGCGGCTGCTCGACGGATCGCTCGCCATCGCCTGCGGCCTCGGCTTTGCCATGATGCTGGTGGCCTCGACATCAGGCCCCTTCGATGGCTCGCTCTCGGCCTTCTTCGGCGAGCATTCCAAGATCATCGCCCACGGCGCCAATGTCGTGAACGTCATCATCGTCGACTATCGCGGCGTCGATACGCTGGGCGAAATCGCCGTGGTGATGATCACGGGCCTGTCGATCCTCGCCCTGATCCGCATCCGAGTCGGCGCGCCGCTGGTTCCCGCCCCATCACCCTCCGCCGTCGCCCCGTCGCCGGCACCGGCGAAGAAGAAAAAGGGGGCAGGCAAATGAGTCTCGTTTCTCAGATGATCGTGACTGCGGCTTACCCCCCTCTGTCGGCTATGCCGACATCTCCCCCTCAAGGGGGGAGATTGGCGACGACCGTTTCGCTCGCCTCCCAACAATTGCAACATCTGCTGCGGGCACTGGAGCCTGCGGGGGTCCGATCTCCCCCCTTGAGGGGGAGATGCCCGGCAGGGCAGAGGGGGGTACCTAGCGCACACCCGGTTGAACTCTTCCTCCAGCCCGTCACGGAGGCCCGCCAGTGAACACCCTGATCTTCCGCACCTTCGCACCCTTCCTCACGGTGCTAATGCTGATCTTTTCGATCTTCGTTTTGCTGCGCGGCCACAACGAGCCCGGCGGCGGCTTTATCGGCGGTCTGATTGGTGCTGCGGCCTTTGCCATGTATGGCATCGCTTTCGGCGTCCAGGCCGTGCGCCGCGCCATGGTCTTTCATCCGATGTCGATCGCCGGCTTCGGCCTTCTCGTGTCCACCGTCTCAGGCTTCATCTCGGCCCCGCTCGGCTATCCCTACATGACAGGCATCTGGGTCTATCCGAGCCTGGCCGGCGTCGAAGTGCCGCTGGCCACGGTCATCTCGTTTGATATCGGCGTCTATCTCGTGGTCGTCGGCACCTTTGCCTCGATCGCGCTTGCACTTGAAGAAAGGGATGACGGCTGATGGAAGTCATCTTCGCCCTCGTTGTCGGCATCTTTTTCGCCGGCGCTGTCTATCTGATGCTGTCGAAGAAGGTCGTCCGCATCCTGCTGGGCCTCGTTTTGCTCGGCAATGCCGTCAACATGCTGCTCTTCACGACCGGCCGCCTGACACCGGCCATTCCGCCTTTCATACCGGGCGGGGTCGACATGCTGCCGGCTGGCACAGCCAATCCGCTGCCGCAGGCGCTTATCCTGACGGCGATCGTCATTTCCTTTTCCTTCTTCTGCTTCCTGCTGGTGCTCACCTATCGCGCCTATCAGGACCTCGGCACCGACGACACGGGTGAAATGCGTGTCGCCGAGCCGCTGGACGAGCCGCTGCCGCCGAGCGGCTATTGAGCGGGAGACACGAGGACCTCATGGCTGCCCCTACATCGACACCTGCCAACTACGCCGCCGCCTATGTGATGGAGCCGATGACGGCTGCCGACTGGCTTGCCGTCATGCCCATGGCGCTCTGCATCGCCGTCGGCGCGATCCTGATGATGATCCGCCACCGCACCGACTGGCATCCGCCGGTCGCTCTGACGGCGCTGGCGCTGCTCGTGCTCAACAATCTCATGCTCCTGATCAAGGTCCTCAATGATGGACCTGTCACCATGATGATGGGGCGCTGGCTGCCGCCTTTCGGCATTGCCATCACCGCCGACCTGACCGGTGTCCTCATGTCGCTGGCCGCTGCGATCGTCGCCTTTGCGGGTGCGCTCTACGCCCATGTCGAGATCAACACCAGCGGCCGCCGCTATGGCTTCTATCCGCTGCTTCTGTTGCTGATGGCCGGCGTCTCCGGTGCCTTCCTGACCGGCGATATCTTCAACCTCTATGTCTGGTTTGAAGTCCTGCTGATCTCTTCCTTCGGCCTGCTGATCCTCGGTTCCGAGCGCGAACAGCTGGACGGGGCGCTGAAATATGCCGTCTTGAACCTGATGGCGACGACGCTGTTCCTCATCACAGTCGGCTATCTCTACGCCATCTTCGGCACGCTCAACATGGCCGATATCGCCATGAAGGTCCCGCAATATGCGGAAACCGCGCCGCTGATGACGCTGGGCGCGCTTTTCATCCTCGCCTTCTCGATGAAAGCTGCGGCCTTCCCGGTCAATTTCTGGCTGCCGGCCTCCTATCACACGCCTCGTGTCGTCGTGGCCGCGCTGTTTGCCGGCCTCTTGACCAAGGTCGGCGTCTACGCGCTGCTGCGCGTCATGGTCATGCTCTTCCCCGTCGAGCGCGAGGCGCTGAGTCTGGTCATCGCCGTGGTCGCCGCCCTCACCATGATCCTCGGCGCCCTCGGCGCCCTGGCGCAGAATGATATCCGCCGCTTCCTCGGCTTCGTCGTCATCGCCGGTATCGGCAATATGATGGCCGGTATCGCGATCGGCGGCGATATGGCCGTTGGTGCGGCGCTCTTCTACGCCCTGCACTCAATCCTCTTGATGACCGCGCTCTATCTGGTGGCCGGCGAGATCGGCCGCATTGGCGGCAGCTTCCGTCTCGATCGCGTCGGCGGGCTCTGGATCACCGCGCCCGCTTTCGCCGCCATCTCGCTGGCTCTCTTCTTCGCCGCAAGCGGCCTGCCGCCTTTCTCCGGCTTCTGGCCGAAGGCACTTCTGGTCAAGGCTTCGATCGATATCGGCGCCTGGTGGCTGGCCGGCTCGATCCTCGTCTCCGGCTTCCTGACGACGATCGCCTTTGGCCGCGTCTTCCTCTTCTCCTTCTGGCGCCCGCTGGCAGCGGAAGGCGGGGCAGGGGGCGCGGCAGCGCCTGCCATCTCAACCAGCGAGACGCGCTGGCGCATGGCGCCGATCGTCATCCTCACCGGTTTCGTGGTCTGGTTCGGCCTCTTCCCGGAGAGCCTGATCGTCATGACACAGCAGGCGGCGTCCGGCCTGTCTGATCCCACTGCCTATATCCGCTCCGTCTTCCCTGAAGGAGTTGCCCCATGAGCCTTTATGCGATCAGCATCCTGATGGCGGTGATCTGGGCCACCGTCTCGGGCAGCTTCACGCTCCTCAACCTGATCTTCGGCTTCGTCCTCTCGCTGTTGACCCTCTATCTGCTGCGCGAACGCTTCGTTGGCCGGGACTATACGAGCCGCACCCGGCGCGTTCTCTCGCTGGTCCTGCTCTTCCTCGTCGAGCTCGCCAAGTCCGCCTGGCGGGTCGCGATCCTCGTCCTGAAGCCGAACATGGACTTGAAGCCCGGCATCTTTGCCTATCCGCTGACGGTCAAGAGCGACTGGGAGATCTCGCTTCTCGCCAACCTCATCACGCTGACCCCGGGCACGCTGTCCGTCGATGTCTCCGAGGATCGCCAGACGCTTTACATCCACGCGATCGACTGCTCCGACATCGAGGCCGCCCGCCGTGATATCGCGGATGGTTTCGAGAAAAAGATCATGGAGGCCTTTGCCTGATGACCCCCGACATCATCGTGGAATACGCCTCTCTCGTCGCCATCGTCATTCTGGTGATCGCGCTGCTGTTGACCGTCTATCGCGCCGTGGTCGGCCCGACGCTGCCGGATCGGATCATCGCGCTCGACATGCTGGTCGGCATCGTCATCGGCTTCATCGCCGTGATTGCGCTCAGAACCGGCTACACGCTCTATATCGACATTGCCATCGCCCTTGGCCTCGTCGGCTTCCTCGCCACCGTCGCCTTTGCCCGCTTCATCCTCGCCCGTGGCCGTGTGGGAGATGGGGAGGAGGTCCAGGCGGGGCTGTCGCGGCCAAAGGCTGCAGGCTCGTCAAAAAGCGCTAAGTCCGGCAAGACCGGCAAATCCGCTGCACCGCTCGGCAAGGAGGCCAAATGATCTCGCTCCTCGCAGCCATCGCCATTGCAATCCTCACCGTCGGCGGCGCTATTTTCTCGCTGATTGCCGCAATCGGTCTCAATCGCCTGCCGGACCTCTATACCCGCATGCATGCCGCCTCCAAGGCCGGTACGGTCGGTTCCGGCCTGCTGCTTCTGGCTGTGGGTCTGCATGCGGCAGACAGTGCGATCTTCGGTCGCGCCGTGGCCGGCATCGTCTTCTTCGTCCTCACCGCCCCGATCTCGGCCCATCTGCTGGCCCGTGCAGCCCACAAGGTCGGCTACAAACTCTCTGCTGTATCGGTAAATGATGATATGATCGGCAAGTGAAGTAACCAATATTATTGGTTGAGTGAGTGTCACGATTGAAATCTGAGCTGTGCCTGGCAGTTCAGAGCATATGATCGGGCAATAAAAAAGATTTATACCCGTCATATCTAGTAGAAATATCATATGGACATTTGCGGTCGGAGTGATAATCCAGTCCTGAGGGCGCTGATCTGTTGCGTTTTCGGTATGTAAGTGAAGTTGACTATCGGGTGTAGGGTTGGTCCCAGGCCTGATCTTTGCTGATATAGCCGCGCAGAGCGCCGGACGGTTTGGGGCCGTTGCGGCATAATTGGTGATCTTCTCGGGGGTGCGATTCATCTTCCGGCCGCACATCAGCGGTTCGGAAGCGCCACTAACTATTGCCTGCAGGAGCGGCGGCTTCTGCAGTTTCTGAACAGGAGAAGTCAATGAGTGAAGTACAACAGGGTCCGAGCCAGCAGCTGCTGGTCGAACTGACCGCAGACATCGTCGCTGCCTATGTCAGCAATCATGTCGTTCAGGTCAGCGACCTGACAAATCTGATTGCCGATGTGCACCAGGCCTTGAGCAACACCGCTTCGCCGACGCCGGCACCGGTCGTCGTCGAAAAGCCCAAGCCGCCGGTTCCGATCCGCAAGTCGATCGAGGACGACTACCTGATCTGCCTCGAGGATGGTCAGAAGTTCAAGTCGCTGAAGCGCCACCTGATGACCCACTACAACATGACCCCGGAAGAATACCGCGAGAAGTGGGGCCTGCCGGCCGATTACCCGATGGTCGCTCCGGCCTATGCCGAAGCGCGTTCGCGCCTCGCCAAGGAAATGGGCCTCGGCCAGCGCCGCAAGCGCGCCAAGTAAGCCTTTGCCGCGTGTCGGCATAAAACGCTGAGGGCCGGTCACGCGACCGGCCTTTTTCTTTATCGCGATGTAGGAAAATAATCACGGCCTTTGCCGTTCTTAGAAAGCCCTATTTGTGGTCATCGGCAGAAATCACCGAATACCCTGAAATCTTGGGGTTCAAATCGCGGCGCGCTCTGTTAGCTTGAATAGGAATAAAATCCTTATGTGGAGCGCGCCATGTCCAGCCCCGACCCGTCCAGCATTCACAAGCCGGCAATGACCGTTGCGCCACCGGTGGAATGGTCGCCCGATGCCGATGCAGATGAGTTTGCCGAACAGGCGCTGACGCCCGAGCGGCGGCTGCTCTGCATGATCGTCCGGCAGTTGACCGAGGAATTGCTGCGCGCCACGGGCCTCGACCATGATCAGGAGCCCGGCCGCCGCGCCACGAACCACGTCCGGCAGGTCGCCATGTATGTCTGCCACGTCGCCTATTCCATGCCCATGGGGGAGGTGGCTCAGGCCTTCGGTCGCGACCGGTCCACCGTCGGCCATGCCTGCCGCATGGTCGAGGACCGCCGCGACGACCGCGCCTATGACACCTTCGTGGCGATCGTCGAGCGCATGGCAAGTGCCGTGCATCTGCTCGCCGGCAAAAGCATCTGACGGGGGAGGGCGGCCAATGACCCGCAGCGAAAGAAAGCAGATCCGCAGGATCCTCCGCCAGGCGCTCGCCGGCCCGCTCGCATCGCCTCCGACGCATCCTGGGGCGGCAACCGCCGCAAGAGCCCGCCCAGCGGATCAAACCGTCATCGACGCACCGGCAGAGCTGCTCGCCCGCCTCGTCGCGGACGGCTTGCTCGCCACGACTGCCGAGGGCTTGGTCCAGACCACTGAGACGGCTGCCTGGCTGCGTCGCGATCTCTGTGATCTGCCAGAGGAAGCCCATGCGGAACAGCACCGCACCATCCGTGTCGAGACGCTCGTCTTGGCCGAAGGTCGCCAGGCGGTGCGCCGCAATCTGCAGGAATCCCCCCTGTTTCCGCTCCTGCGCCTGAAGGAGAAGGATGGCCGCGCCTTCCTGCCGGAGGAGGCTGTTGCTGCCGGAGACCGGCTCGCTGCCGACTTCGAATTCGCCGGCCTGCAGCCGAGGATCACCGCCAGCTGGCAGCCGCGTCTTTCAAGCCGCATCAAGGGCGCCCCGCCGAAAGCCGCCGATCTGGCCGACGACAGGCTTGCCGCGCGAATCCGCGTTACCCGCGCCATCGAGGCCATGGGGCCGGAACTGTCTGGCGTGGCGCTCGATGTCTGCTGCTTCGGCAAGGGGCTGGAAACCGTCGAGCGAGAGCGGCAGTGGCCGGCACGATCCGCCAAGCTGATGCTGCGCGCCGCCCTGCTTGCGCTTTCCCGCCACTACACCCCGCCACCCCCGCGCCCACGTCCCAGCCATTGGGGCGACGAGGGCTTTCGACCGGAGATGGGCTGAAGGCTTGTCAGGCGAGCGTCTGGCCAGCATCCTGTCGGACTGCGGATCGTCAGGGCTTCCAGGAGCTGCCGATCGTGGCGGCCTCATCGACCCCGTGAGGAAGATCGGTGAACTTGCGCGCATGTTCTGGCCGTCTGCCCGGCTTGGTTGGGTGGAGCATCTCCTGGATCACCTCATCTGCCGAGGCGATGATGCCCACCTCTTCCAATCCGCGAAGCAGGCCGACCGTTGAAATCAGGTGAAGATTGGGCGGTCGGTTGAAGACTCTGAGACCCGCATCCTCGAACAGGATGGCGACAGGCTCATTGGCTTTCAGATAGCGGTCCAGACCGCCTTCGTCAGAGACGAAGTCCACCATGGCCAGTTCCCCGGCATTCTTCTTGGGTTTTTCGCCCAGCCGCCGTTTTCGCCGTTCGCTCTCGCCGATGTCGGTCCGCTCGATGACGAAAGGCGGAGAGTTGCCATCGATGAAGGCTTTGACCTCGGCATCCTTAAGGTAGGAGAGATCGCTGGTAAGTTCGTCGTAGACAGCATCGACGATCACAATCCGCATATCGAGCTGAAGCAGGAGATTGAGCCGATCGGCCACCCACAGGCTGTTGACCGGCCCAGCGTCTGGCAGGATGATCGTTCACCTCTTCATCCCATTTTCCAGAGCTTCACGAAGGTCGCGGCCTGGTCTTGGAGGTCGTTGGCAGGTGGCAGCGGCATCGAAAGGCCAGCGTCTCCGAGTGCAACGAGGAGATCGGCCGAGTCCCTGAGGCCAAGGCGGCGTATGGCTTCGCGACGGGAAAGGAGACCTCTTGAATAGGCGAGAAGCGGGCCCTCAACCAGTTCCTCTGGCAGCTTCGCGGTCGTGTTCTTCAACATCGAACAAGCCTCCGTTCGTGACGCACAGCATAAGCCCAATGCCCTTGAGGCACAAGGATTGGCGCTGTGGCACATATGCTGAGAGACGTTCGATAGCCCGCAGACGTCGTCCAAAAAACGATCGTCACACCAGCCGGCGTGCGGCCTCTTCGCGGATCCGCTGGATCATCGAGCGCAACCCGTTGGCGCGCTGGGCGGTCAGGTGTTCCAGAAGCCCCAGCTGCTTGAAGAGATCGAGCGCGTCGAAGGCGACGACGTCCGAAGCCTTTTTGCCGGAATAGGCGGCCAGCACGATGGCGACGAGGCCGCGCACGATGAAGGCATCGCTGTCGCCGCGAAAATGCATCTCAGGATCGGCGCCGTCCCCGGCCGAGACCGAAAGCCAGACCTGGCTTGCGCAGCCCTGCACCTTGTTGTCAGCCGTCTTCTCGCTGTTGGGCAGATCCGGCAGCGCCTTGCCGAGCTCGATGACATAGCGCATCCGGTCCTCCCAATCCTCGAGGAAGCCGAAGTCGTCGATCATCTCGTTCAAAGTCGCCATGCTGCACCCGCTTGTTACGTCGGACCGATATAGTTGAGACGCCGACGCTTTTGAACCGCCTGCGGCAAGGAAACCTGTCGGAGACCTAGAAGCGGCGTAAAGCAGGGTTAGCCAAGGTCAAGGGTATCGGGGTCGTCCAGCTCGGGCATCGGTATCTGCATGCGGCCATGCCGGATGCTTGCGATCTCGATGGCAGTCTCAGAGAGCCGGTAGTCGATCAGATATTCGCCGGCGACGAGCGTCCGAAAACCGGCAACTTGCAAACCGTGGTGAGTGTTACCGGCTTCCGGAAACTGTTGCAGTAATGCGCGGGCTCGTTTCATCGTTTCAGACAATGCGCGTGCTGCGGCAGGGCTGCGTTCTCTCAGATAGATGCTTTCCCGGCGCAGATAGTCTGCTGCCGCGCGGGAAAGCCGGACGGATCTCATGCCACCTTGCCGGCGATGAGACGGTCCATCTCCGCGAGCACCGCATCGAAGTCCTCATGCTCACCAGCATCCAGTTGCGTCTGCCCGTCGATCGCGGCCAGCATGTCAGCCCCCTCATTGAGGAGATAGCCCTTTAAGGCGCGCAGAATGATGAAGCTGCGCGAGCGTTCAGTCGCGGTCGCAATTCTGTCAATATCCCTGAGGATTTCACCCGGAATCCGAAGCGTTACGGACTCCGTCGATTTGCCGTCCGACATCGCATTCTCCTTTGCTGTGCAAGACACTGTAAGACAGGTCTGCACCGATGACAAATGGAGCAGGGGAAAAGAAAAAAGCCGCGCAGCTTGCGCTACGCGGCCCGGCAACTGCCGAATTCAGTCAGGGACAGGCAGACAGGCAACCGCCCATGGCAGAACGGCTGCAAGCGGAGAGGGGCGGGTGTTTCGCCCCGGAATTCTTGAGGTGACCGCGCCATTGCGGTCAGGTTTTGCCGAGGCCTTACGGCTTCGGCGGCTGGTAGGGTTTCGGCAGATGCTTCGGCCGTTCGGTCGGCGACACCGTGCCCGTCACGATCGGCGCCTCGGCCTCCGCCGTGGCGAGCTGAGGCGTTTCGACCGCCGGCTTGACGATCTCGATCCCGCCGGCCTTCGGCGCCGGGCTTTCCTCGGCCACCGCCGTCTCGCCGCCCTCGCTGAACTGATTGTCGAGCAACTGATAGGCGACGAGCGCCCCTTCGCGGGCCCGCTGGCCGAGTGCCTGGAAGGTCGCGGCACCCTTTTCGCAGACTTCCGGCTTTTCGACGCAAAGCGAAGTCACATAGTCATAGGCACCGCTGGCGGCGGTGATGGCGGCACCCATGTCGAAGCCGGCGCCTTGCTCTTCCTCTGCCGGCGGGGCGGCGAGGAAGGACAGCGCAACAAGCGTCGCGGTGCAATAGAATGTTCCCTTGATCAGAAACCACATGGTCTTCACCAAATCCCTGTTGCCGGTCTTTGCCGGAACGGCCCGGGTTTCTCCCCGAACTCGTGATTTCCACCCTAGGTTTGATTCGCCAAAATCGATTTGCAAAAGCCGCTCGGTTTTGACGCGAATTCGACTAAAATTTGAGAGATCTCGGCATTCGGAAGCTGTTGGCTAAAAGTTTAGCGGCCGGCGTTAAGCATAAATGTGGCGAGGAGCCCGCAATCCCCCGCTTCTTGGCGGACCCAGTCGACGCAAATCTTAACGCGCTTCAGAAAAGTCGAATGATTTCAGCGGTTACGCCCCGTTAACCATGATTTGGAAAGCCCAGTTTGGCTGTCCTGTTTCGGATCAAAACGGCGGCTTCGGGCCGCTTCCGGGCGCCTGCCTTATCTATTCCTTAAGCGCGTGCGGCCTATCTTCGCCGGGTAAATCAGAGGAACCGATCGCGGATTTCTGGCGTGGTTGTATTGCGTAAAATGTCGGATGCACTGACGGGGACCATGGACGGGCTTCTGGCCCGCCTGCTGTCGCGTCATGCCGCCGGCCGCCTGGTGGATCGCGCCGAAATCGGAGCCTTGCGCCGGCTGACCTTTGCCGCGCTCTTCGCCTTGGTCGCCGTGTCCGTCTCCTTGAGCCTCGTCTTCGGCATCGCAACCGGCCTGCCGATCGGCTTTGCCCTGGGCACCGCCCTCTACCTCATGGCCGCCGTCGTGCTGGTTTCGGGCCTGCGTTTCGCAAGCCCCGGTGCCGATGCGATCGGCCCGGTCGAGAGCGCCGACGACCCTTATGAATTCTGCCCGGGCCTCTTTCTGACGCTTGATGTCACAGGGGTCGTGCGCGCCGCTGGCGGCCGTGATCGCCAGATGTTCCTCTCCTTCCTGCGCGAGCCGCTGTCGCGCCCCTTCGTCGAACAGGTGCATGTCTCCGACAGGCTCGCCTTTGTTCAGGCGCTCGACGAGCTGCGCCTTGGGGCCGACGTGGTCGTGACCGATCTCCGTCTCGACCGTCCCGTCGTCGGTCTGGACCAGGCGCAGTTCCTCAATGTCCGCCTCGACATGACCGCCGTCCGCGCCGATGACGGTTCGCTCTCGGGCGTGCGCGCCCAGATGCTCGACATCGAGGGCGAGATGCAGATGCGCGACGAAGTCACCCGCAAGCAGGCCGAGGCAAGTGCGGCCCATGAGATCAAGAGCCGTTTTCTCGCCGCCGTCAGCCACGAGATGCGCACGCCGCTCAATGCCATTCTCGGCTTTTCGGATATTCTGGCCGGCGAGTATTTCGGCAAGCTCGAAAACGATCGCCAGCGCGAATATGTCCAGCTGATCCGCCAGTCCGGCGCCCATCTTCTGTCGGTCGTCAACACCATGCTCGACATGTCGAAGATCGAGGCCGGCCGCTACGAGCTGATGCTCGAGGATGTCGATCTCGCGCAGTCGCTGACAGAATGCGAGCGCATGCTCTCGCTGCAGGCCCAGACCAAGGGCGTGAAGCTGACGAGCCGCCTGCCCAAGGGTCTCGGCGAAATCACCGCCGATGGCCGCGCCCTGCGCCAGATCGTCATCAATCTCGTTGGCAACGCCATCAAGTTCACCGATGCCGGCGGCGCCGTGATCATCGATGCCATGCGCCATGGCAATGAAGTGACTGTCAGCATCAGCGACACGGGCATCGGCATCGCCCCCGAAAAGATGGCAATCATCGGTCGCCCCTTCACACAGGTGCAGAACGATCTCAATCGCAACTACGAGGGTTCCGGGCTTGGGCTTTCGCTGGTAAAGGGATTGACGGCTCTGCACGGCGGCACCTTCCGGATCGAAAGCCGCCCGGGCGAGGGCACTGTCGTCACGGTCACCTTGCCGGTGGATGGATCGGGTGCCAAGATCGTGGGCGAAACCAATATGGTCGAATTTCCGCCGCGCCTTGCCGATGCGGGACATGAACTGAAGACGGGTGGGAAAGCACCGGGGCATGACGAAGCGAAAGCGAAAATCGCCTGAGAAGAAGAAGTCGGGCTCCAAGGTCCTCTTCGTTTTCTCCAAGGGCGCTGGCGCCCTTGCGCGGCTTGTCGGACGCCATCCACGCGCCGTGGGTGGTGCTGTGTGCTTCACGCTGATCTTCGGGACGATTGCCGCCAATGCCCTCTGGTATCAGCCGGGCCAGCATCCGTCGCCCTTCCTGAGAACCCGAGACGCTGCAGACTTCACCGCACTGGCCGGCGTGCCCCGCGCGCCGCTGTTGAGCGATGAGAGTGATGCCAACGTCACCACATTCCGTATCGAGCGTGAGAGGCCGGGCGCCGATCCTGCCGCATCCGAAGGCCCCGATACGCGCCCTGCACCGGTGCTCGATCAGAGCGCGACTGCGGCTGCCAAGCCCATAGTGCCCTCAGCACTTCCGGCGAATGCGGAGGAAACCGCAGCCCTGATCCGCAACGTTCAGACCGAATTGCTGCGCCGGGGTCTCTATGAGGGGGATGCGGACGGCGTGATCGGCCCGCGCACAGAGACCGCGATCTCCCTTTTCCAGAAAACCGTCGGTATGGAAGCGAATGGTCTCGTCACGCCGGAACTGCTGGCAGCCCTGGCGCTTGATCGCGGTGTGACCGCAGCCGTGCCGGCGCAACGGCCGGTGATGGATGTCAACACGCCAGGTGAAGACCCCGTGGCCGCCGCCATCCGCAATGCCGAAACGCAGGTTGTCACCGCTCCGCGCCGTCCGGTCGCCGCAGTCCAGCCGGTTCCGCCCAAGGCGGTCGAACCCACGGCACCGCCACCGGTCCAGCAGGCGAATTTCGATCCGGGCCTTGTGATGGAAATCCAGCGCGGCCTGTCCAACATGGCCTACAAGGACATCCGTATCGACGGCGTGCCCGGAGAAGACACCCGCGCCGCAATCCGCCGCTTTGAGCGCCATTATCAGATGCCGGAAACCGGCGAGCCGAGTGCGGCGGTGCTGAAGAAGCTCAAGGCGATCGGCGCGCTCTGAACGGCCGCGTCCAAAATCCCATACTTCAGTTTTGATGGATCAATCGATCCAGGGCAGAATCTCCTTCGGTCGTGAGGCAACGGGCGCCGTGAAGCCCGTCGGATGCAGGCTCTCCCCCGCTTCGATCCGTTCGTAGAGCTGAAGGTATCGCTCGGTCATCCGGTCTGCCGTGAAGTTCTCGCGAAAATGCGCGTGAATGGCCGCGCGGTCGAAGCGGCCGATATCGCGGATCGCGTCCACCAGCACCTCCGCCTTGTCGGAGAGATGGCCGACATGCGGCGGCACGAGCTCAGGCAGTGATCCATAGGGTGTGGCAAACACCGGAAGCCCGAAATACATGGCCTCGATCACCGCGATCCCGAAGGGTTCATGCCAGCGGACGGGGAAGAGCAGACCGGCTGACCGCGAGAGGATGGCGGCTTTTCCCGCGTCATCGACCATGCCGTGAAAACGTGCATTGGGGTCCAGCGTCAGACGGAAGCCCATCTTCAGGTTCAAACGGTATCCGCCGAGCACCTCGAGCGGCCTTCCGGCCCGATGTGCGACGCGGATCGCCCCGCGCACGTTTTTCACCTTCCAGGCAGCCTTGGCGAGGAAGACGAGGGACCGCCCGCCATGGGCCAGATCCGGCTCCGGATAGACGCGGGGGTCGAGCCCATTATGCACGAAGACGGTCCCGCCATGGCGCCTCGCGTGGTCGGCCGAAACAAAGATCGAATTCCGATGCAGCGGCACTCCGGCCGCATTCCCGTGCACGGTCTGGCAGGCCTTGCCATCAAATTCGGGATCGAGCCCGATATGACTGTGAAACACATCCGCCTGCTTGGGGATCTGTGCCTCCAGCGGGCGATTTGGATCGAAGACCGACAGAGGGCCATAGGGCCAGCTTGAGCCTGCAGGTGCAAGCAAACCGACGACATGGCCTCTTTCCGACAGGGCCCGCCCAAGCCAGAGGATGATGCGTTCGGTGCCGCCATAGAGGCGGGCCGGAATACGCGTGTGTGAGGCGAGTACGATATGCATGGGACCCACGGATCAAGTTTCCGTGACCTAACACGCTGGCGGCCCGGCGCGCAATTCCAGGCTCGGAAAGGTCTTGGTGATCCGGGAGAGCACTCTTGAGACTTTCGTCTACGTGAATTTTCACAGTTCCTAAAGAAACCAGGTGTTAAGCATGTAAACGCTAGTTTTCTCCGATTGGAGGAGGACCATTCATGACTGCTGCGATGAACGCGCGCTACGACGACGATCACGGTTCTGTCACGGACGCACCGGTAGCCGCCCAAGCGGACACCGCGACTTTGCGCGGCATTGTGCAACGGCTTGCCGAGGAGGCTTCCACGCTCGGCGTGGATCTCGTCGATATCGCCGGCGCCATCCAGGACGTCGCTGGGATTTCCAAGCGCCATGCCGTGACTTTTGACGGTATCACCAGGACAGCGCTATCGATCGCAGAGACCAATCGCGATGTTGCAGCAACGCTGCGCGAGACGGACCAGACGGCCGGTGAAGCCCGGCGCATGCTGACCGACAGCGCCACGCGTCTGACCGGCGCCGTCGGCAAGATCGACGACATGGTCGCGACCTCTGAAGAGATCGGCACGGAGATTGGCAGCTTCTCCCAGTCGCTCTCCGAGGTCGATAAGGTGGCCGAGGAAATCGGCACCATCGCCCGTCAGACAAACCTCCTCGCACTCAACGCCGCCATCGAGGCTGCCCGTGCCGGTGACGCCGGCAAGGGCTTTGCGGTCGTGGCTGCGGAAGTGCGTGCTCTGGCGCTCCAGACCTCCCAGGCCACCGGCGCCATCCAGGAAACCCTGAACCAGATCCGCCACAAGATTGTTCGCCTCAACGAAGCGGGACGCGGCGCCACTGCCAGCGCCCGCGATGTGCGCGAGACCTCCCAGGCCATGAACCAGTCCTTCTCGGCCATGGAGCAGGTCATCACCCGCATTCTCGATGGCTCCTCGGCCATGGCCCAGACGACCGACCAGGTCGACCGGCAATGCTCGGAATTCGTCGCGACGCTGAACAATATGTCCGGCGAAGTCCGCCAGTCCGACCACCACCTGCAGCAGACGGCAGGCCGTGTCGACAAGGTCGTGGCGCTGTCGGAAACGCTGATCCAGCTGACCGCAAGTGCGGGCATCCGCACCGCAGACAGCGACTGGATCGACACCGCCGTCGATGTCGCCGCGCGCATCTCGCAGGTTTTCCAGCAGGCCGTGGACAGCGGTCGCATCCGGACCAGCGACCTTTTCGACCGCAACTACCGGCCGATCCCCGGCACCGATCCCGTCCAGATGATGACCGGCTTCACCGAGTTCACCGATCAGGTGCTTCCCGCCATCATCGAACCGATCGCTGCCTCGTCCGACCGCATCGGCTTCTGTGCCGCTGTGGACGAAAACGGCTATCTGCCGACCCACAACAAGAAGTTTTCGGCGCCCCAGCGTCCCGGCGACAGCGTCTGGAACACGGCCAACTGTCGCAACCGCCGCATCTTCAACGACCGCGTCGGCCTGGCCGCCGGCCGCTCGACGGCCCCCTTCCTGGTCCAGACCTACCGCCGCGACATGGGCGGCGGCAATTTCGTCCTGATGAAAGACATCTCCGCCCCGATCTTCGTCGCGGGCCGCCACTGGGGCGGGTTGCGACTGGCGGTGAAGGTGTAAAGCGTCGCTTGAAGGATAGCGGTCACCTTCCGCTGTCGGCGTCGTCGCCACTGCCTGGAGTGCGCCAGCTTTGCGGTGGTGCATGTGCATCGCGTCGAGCTTGATTTCCATCGGGCGCTTGTGAAGGCAATGCAATTGCATTACCTTTGTAGCCATACGACTGACGAGATCCTGACATGGCTGCAAGACCGGACGAAGTATCCAGGCTGACCGATCGCTATCAGACCACCGTGCCAAGCGGTGTGCGCAAGCAATTGCGTCTTCGCAAGGGTGATCAGATCCGTTATCGAACGGATACCACTGGTCGGGTCTATATCGAAGCGGTGTCCGAAGAGGCGGATCCCGCACTGGGAGCATTTCTCGACCTGTTGGAACGCGACCTGATCGTCCATCCCGAGCGGTTGAAGCCTTTGAGCCCAAATGTGCTCACACGGCTTGATACGCTGGTCGGCGACATCGACGTCGATCTCGACGCCCCATTGTCGCCCGATGACGAATGACACTGGCACTCCCATCATCGCCAGTGGATGGTCCATCTATGCCCATCCTCTTTTTCTAGAACAATTGGATGCTCTGATTGCGGAAGTCGAAGCGCGCAAGCATCGCGACCCCGAAACCTGGCGCAAGAAAAACGCGACGAAGCGGCTGGCCGCCATCCTCAAGCTCGTCCGAACCGATATACCTGCCGATCCGGCATCGCCGCAATTTCGGCAGGGCGATACCCTCGGCAGTCATCGCAAACACTGGTTCCGGGCCAAGTTCTTTCAGCAATATCGCCTGTTCTTTCGCTTTGACAGCAGCCGGAAGATCATTGTCCTTGTCTGGGTGAACGATGAGGAAACGCTGCGTGCCTATGGCAGCCGTTCGGATGCCTATGCTGTTTTCAAGAGCATGCTGGATGGCGGCAATCCACCAGACGACTTCGACGCCATCCTGCGAGCGGCAGAAGGCTCAGGCGCACGGTTTGCCCAGGCGGTGAAGCCCTCGGACGATTTGTGAGCGCCTCCAGCCCCACCCTCGACGCCGCCCGTGCAATCCCCTAAACCCTAGCCCATGCGCATCCGCTCTGACATCTTCGTCTCCGCCCTGACCCGTCGCGTCTTCTCCGATGGCGGCTATGCCGCTGTCGTGCACAAGGGCTCCGAGGCCTCGGGCGCGATCTTCGTCCGGCAGCGGTTTCGAGACGGACTGGAGACGCTCTATGGCCCGGCACCGCAGGCCATGATCGGGGAGGGGGATCGTGACATCAGGCTTTTCGAGCCGCGCCTGATGCGATCGGAGCCGGAGGCGGTGGAGGCTCTCATTGCCCGCGAGCGGAAATTCGACAGCGATCTCTGGTTGGTCGAAATCGAGGTCGAGGATCTCGGCACCTATCTCACCCTCACCGATGACGCAGGCTGAGCTTACACCAACCCTCCCCTTGAGGGAGAGGGTCGGAGCGAAGCTCCGGGGTGGGGTGACCCAAACACGGCAAATTCGGCTCGAGACACAAGGCATAGACACCTACTGCCTACTGCCTACTGCCTACGCCCTACTGCGCAAATCCTGCCGCTTAGCGCTTGCGGGCCCTGAGCACCTGGCGCGCATGCTCGTCGCCGACCGGCTGGCGCTTGGCCGAGGCCTGGTTGGCAGCGGTGATGCCGGGGGGCGTATGGCTCGCACCGGATCCAGCCTCGCGGCTGCCAGCCTGCGGCTCCTCGCCGGCAAAGGTGTAGCGGTCTGCCCGGATCCAGCTGTCGATGCGGTCCTCCGCCTGGTCGGGATCCAGGCCGAACAGTAGATGTTCTGCCCGGCTCGCATCGTTCTCACGACGGGCGAGATGCGGATAGATGTGTTCGAGAATGAAGATCGCGTCAGCTTCCTGCATGGCCACGCCGGCGAGCGTCGTGGCGAGCTGGCGACCCGAGATATCGAGCAGGATGCGTTCCGCAAGCCAGCGGCTGGAGGAGAGCATGTCGGCCAGCGTCGTCGCGAACAACCCACCGTCATGCGAACGGGCAAACCGCACCAGCAGCGCTGTCTGCAGCGGTGTTGCCTTGCGGCGCCCCAGACGATCGCTGGCCGGCGGACGCTGCTGCGAGGCCATGGTCTTGATCGTCTGGCGCAGCACTTCTTCGCGCATCTGGCTCGCTTTGTCCCCGCCATCAGCGGCGGGCGCGACCGTCGATACCGGGCTGCGGGCGCTGATGGCGTCGGTCACCGCGCCGGGAAGATCAGCCATCATGAGTTCCGTCATGATCCGGTCGAACCGGGAAGGCTCCACATCTGGTGTCGCTTTCAATCGCGTGTCTGGCTGGAGAGGCGCCTGTGCGGGCTTCGCCTGCTCGGTCTCTGCCTTGTTCGGGCGCGGGGGCAGGGCATGGCGCAGCGAGACCAAAGCATCGATCACCGTGGGCGACAAACGCTCGCGTTTGACAATGGCGCGCGCATGATCGGCGCCTTGCGTGCGGGCGATCATGATCAGCATGTCGTCAGTCAGTGCCGGTGACGAGGCAAGGAAGGGTGCGGCGACGGCAATCGGCTGTGAGGCGATGAAGGCTGCGACCGAGAGCGGCAGGTTCGGGCTCTGGGAGAGCGCGGCCACGGCCTCGCGGCGTGCCTCCATGGATGAACCGGCAAAAAGCGGCTGGAACAGCTCGGCAAATTGTCGAAGCTCTGACTTGCCGGGAAAGGAGAGCGCCTGGAAACTCGTGACCGTGGCCATCAGAACGACATCCTTGTTCCGCGCGCCGGCCGGCTTTTCAAGCTCCCTGAACTGTTCGCTCACGACAAACCCACTCCAACGCAATACAAATAGATCCGTCACAGATTAGAACGAATTTGTTAGCAAGCTGTTAACTAACCTATGGCTTCTTGTCAGCAGGTGGATGGTCTTGGCAGACGATTCGCCGCATGTTTCCGATATTAGGCATATGCGTACCCCGTTTCGTGGGGTGAACCGCGACAGGGGGAACGCGTCGGAGAAAGGCGCAGATGAACCCGGTGCGTGTGAAATATTCCGCAGCATGAACCGGATTGTGCCGGCCCTCGTACTAGGAGGGCAGGGCGAGATGACCCTCTCGACCCTCTCGATCTTTCTTCTCGAAAGGAGACGAGCATGGCGGACATCATCAGGATTTCGGACCGGCTGAACCCCTCACGCCGTTCGGCCCGCAAGGTCTATCAGAAGGCGGAGATCCTCTTCTTCACCGGGATACGCTACGAGCGACTGGATCCGAACGCCATATGGCCGCGCGTCGAGCTGCCGACGCTGCCCGCACTGCCAGCACCCCAAGGCCCGGTTTTCGGCCCCGACCGCCGCCCCTGGTAGACATCGCAGTCCCGAGCAGGCCTGGTCGTAACCAGAGGACCTGCGCCTTTCTTTTGGCGCGAGCATGGGTGAGACGCATCGCGCCATCTCTCCATTTCACGCGGAGCCTTGGCCGCCGCTCATAACTGTCCGCGCCGGGAATTCGCCCACTGCCACCTTCTGCTGCATACCGAACTCGAACCCGCCGCCATCCCTGCCACACTCGGGCGGAAGGTTTCGAGGAACGTCCGCATCGGTCTCCTCGACGGTATGAAGGTCAGCGGCCGGTGAATGGCAGGCATTCCGCCTCGGCCAGAAAGGCTCTGGCATCCGCTTCGTAGCTCCCCTGCGGCGCCAGCACGCGCAGCACCACATAGCCCTCCGTACCCGGATGCTCCACCAGAATGGTCTCGGCCAGTGCCGCAATCGGCGCCTTTCTGAGCTGCGCCACCTGCACCGGCGTTGCCACCAGCACATCGAGATCGCCGGCCACCGACGTCCGGTCGTTCATCGAGAACACCTCGTTGGCATCCTTGTCATAGATCGCCACCGACCAGAAATCGACGCCGCCGCCCAGCGCCACCAGCGACAGAGGCTGGCGGTTGATGTCGAAATGGCAGACGGCGAGGCGCAGATAGGGATCAAGGCTGGAAAGCCCCACCGCATCGGGCGTGGCACTGAGCGCGTGGAAGACGAAGGGCGCTCCCTCGGCCGTCACCCGCGTGTAAGCATCGCGCCCGGTGAAATGCGGCACGCCCAGAATGATGATGATGTGCAGGAGGACGGCACCAAAGAAACCCGTGAGGATGGCATACAGAAGCTTGCTCATTGGCCACACCCGATCTGTTCGATGACCGGCATGGCAAGCCCCGACAGACCGGTGGAGGCCGCCGCCGGCGTATCCAGCAGCGTCAGGACCAGCTGGAACGAGCCGGCATCGGGGATGGCCAGCCAGTTGCCGGATTTGGCCGTGCGCGAAATGACGATGTCGAAACTGCCGTCATTGCGCCGCAGAACTGTCTGGGAATTCTTCGCCGTCGGCAGCTCCGGACCAGCATTGAGCGGATTGCCCGCCGCGTCCGCCGCATAAAGCGTCCAGAGCCTGGCGGTCGGCGTGCGCCCGCTCATCCGGTAGGAACACGTGCCCGTCAAAGTCAGGCCGTCCTTATCGCGAGAGGCGGTGAACTGCAGCCCTTCGGCAGACCCATAAAGCAGCCGCCCACCCTTGGCCCGATGCGCCTTGGCATAAGGGTCGGCTGCCGCCGTCTGCGCTGCCGGAAAGGCCCGCCACCCGGCCACCTCGATCGCCCCGAAACCCACGGACGCATTCAGCATCGACAACGCCGACAGGATCCCGCCACCGAAGGCGATGATCAGCGCAGTGGCGACGATGAGCGGAACACGAAACACGGGCGGGACGAGACCTTCGGGATACGGCATGCGAGCGCCGGACGGCTATGCCCGAGGGGTATCACTGATTCGGGGGAGAGGGAAGTTTGGGGGAGGGGCTACCTGTCTGGCTGCATCCCCTGACCAGCTAGACGGCTTTGCGCGGTCGTCCGCCCTTGGCGCCGTTGATCCGAGCCGCGCTCGCTTTTGCCTCAGAAGTGACCTGGCCAGCGCGACGGGCCAGCTCTCGTGTCATCCATGCCTTTGTCCCAAAGATTCCGGCGATCAGCGCGGGCACAAACAGATCGACATCGATATCCGGCCAGTGGAGGTTGAAGCCGAGACCGTCGATCTCGACACCAGCCAAAGTCTCGGGCGTGGCCCCTTGCAGATCCTCTACCAGAGCCGTCGGGAAGGCATAGACACAACCGTTGGCCAGATCGAGCACAACACGACCGGTTTTTGCATCGTATCTCGCAGCAACTGCCCTTGCCCCGGCCTCGAGCATGGCATGACCGCGTGCTTCTGCATCGGTGAGTTGTTGTTCGTCGAAGTCAGCCATGAATGCGCTCCCATTCTCTCAACAGGCGATCCTGCTCTTTCACAACTTCGGTCAAGATACGTCGGAGGTCTGCACGCGAGATCCCGACGCTGTAGACCAATTCTGGAAGGTTATGCGGCCCACGTAGGTTTATCTTCGCCTGCCCGGCTCCGGTAACATGAACATGCGCAGGCTCATGATCCTGCGTGTAGATCACGAAACGAAAGCCAAAAGCGCGATGGACGACAACCATGCAAGACTTTAACCCATCCGTTGGGTTTTGCAAGGCGGTATCGATTGGCCTACCTCAACACCCCCGCCGCCAGCGCCCGCTGGATGCCGCGCACATCAGTGCCCTTCTTCAACGTCTTCGTCACCGGCTCATGGGCACCCGACACCCAGATCTTCAACTCGCTGTCGAGATCAAACGTGCCGGCGGTTTCGACGGAGAAGCGGGTGACCGCCCGGTAGGGTACGGAAGTGTAATCGACCTTTGAACCGGTGATGCCCTGCACATCGATCAGGATCAGCCGTTTGTCGGTAAAGACGAAGACGTCGCGGATGACCTTGAAGGCAAGCGACACCCGCTCACCCTCGATCAACACGCCGTCCAGCCGCTTGGCGAGATCGGAAGGGTCTACGCTCGATCCATGGCCCAGCAATCCGTCAAACAAACCCATCGTCATCCTCCTGTGGTGTTGGAGCGGAGATGGGGAGGGGCGGAAGGTGAGTCAAGCGTGCTTGCCATCCATTCGAGCCGTCATCCCACCTTCTCGTAAAACGCCTCAAGCGTCGCCACCTCCACGCCAAGCTTGGTGAGCGAGGCATGCACGCTCATATGCCGTTCGTCATGCAGGATGAACCAGTCGTCGAAGCCGAAACGGGTCTTGGATCCGTCGGCCTGGGGCACGTCCCGACTGTATTGCCAGCGGAAGGCACACCCGGACTGTTCGCCCTCCGCCGTGCCGTCGATCAGTGTTTCGCGGCCCTCGTAACGGCCTTTGTCCCGCTTCAGGATCGTCCAGGTCAGCCTGTCCGAATGACCGTCGTCGAAGAAATAATCCTCCGTCAGCGACAGCACATTGGCGGAGGCATCGAAGCGCCCGCGCGCGTCGATGGTGAAGCGGTTCTGGAAACCGCCGAGCCGGCCGATCGTCATGCCATAGCCGCGCAAACTGCCGGAGAAGAATTCCTCCAGGATGAAACGGGGCTCTTTGTCTGCAAAATCCTGAAGGTTCAAGGCGTCTCTCCTCGGTGGCCGCTGGGTCCGGGAAAACACGGCGAGGGCTCTTCCGGTTCCCGCGCCCGCCGCCAAGCGTTTTAGCCCCTTACGCTTTCGCCCTTGCCGCGCTATCTGGTCATCCGACAACTCAATCTGAAGGAGGATCACCATGGGCAAGCGGATCGTGTTTACCGGCGGCAGCGGCAAGGCGGGGCGCCATGTCGTGCCCTATCTGCTGAACCAGGGACACAAGGTGCTGAATGTCGATCGCGCCGTTCTCGACGTGCCCGGCGTGCACACGCTGCTGACCGACGTCACCGACAGCGGCCAGGTCTATAACGCGCTCTCCTGCCATTTCGGCTATAACGGCTATGAAGAGGCCGGTGGCCCGAAAAAGGTCGATGCCGTCGTGCATTTTGCCGCCGTCCCGCGCATCCTGATGCACCCGGACAACCAGACCTTCGCGGAAAACACCGTCTCGACCTACAATGTCATCGAGGCCGCCGCCAAGCTCGGCATCAGCAAGGTGATCATTGCCTCCTCGGAAACCACCTACGGCGTCTGCTTTGCCGAGGGCGACAAGGATTACAAGGAATTCCCGCTCACCGAGGATTACGACACCGACCCGATGGACAGTTACGGCCTCTCCAAGGTGGTCAACGAAAAGACGGGCCGCGCCTTTGCCATGCGCTACGGCATCGACGTCTATGCGCTGCGCATCGGCAATGTCATTGCCCCCGAGGATTACGCCAATTTTCCCGGCTATCTCGCCGATCCCCCATGCCGCAAGCGCAATGCCTGGTCCTATATCGACGCCCGCGATCTCGGCCAGATCGTTGATCTCTGCATCAAGAAGGACGGCCTCGGTTTCCAGGTCTTCAACGCTGTCAACGACACGATCACGGCGACCATCCCGACCCGCGAATTCCTGGCCAAATATGCCCCGAACACCCCGATCACCGGTGATATCGACGGCTTCGAAGCGCCGCTCTCCAACCGGAAGATCCGTGAAGTCCTCGGCTTCAAGGAGGAGCATGACTGGCGCAAATATGTGAAGGTCTGACCGTCGTCAGGCGAAAATTCACGAGCGACGGGCCAGCCGATACCTGCAAATTTTGCCGGGCGAAATCCGAAAATGTTTCGTGAGGTCAGCGTAATCTTCGTCTATAAGCAAGTGCGAATTCCCCCTGATTTTTGGGGTTTTGCTTTTGAGGAAGGACGAGACTTGGCCGGCAAATGCGTGGAAGTCGCCAATTGTGCGCAGACCGAAGTGCGCGGCCAGTGCTTTGTCACCTTCGACGTGGCGATGCAGGGCTATGTCATCTCGACGGTTGATGCGCCCCTTCTGGCAGGGCGCATCCTCTGGTCTCACGCAGCCTTTCACGGCTTTCGTGATTTCGATCTGAAGGAAAAGACGGAACTGGAGGCCGCCGTTGGCCGGATTCTGCTCGGCGAGGCAGGTTTGCGAGCCGAAGGCGATGAGGCTTTCGGCCAATACCGTCACTGATGCGCCAACCTCAGCGGTTCCAGCGCGGCAGTAGATAGGCAAAGGCGACCGTTACCGCCAGGGCCGTCACGAGAGCGATCAGCAGGGCAAGCGCAAAGAGCACGACGGCCTTTCCGGTGCCGATGCCAAGATCTCGGCAGAACCAGCGGATTTCCGCCTGTCCATACCAGGCGAGCGCTGAGATCCCCAGAACCGCAGCATAGGGGATGCCCTGTCCATCCGGGATCATCAGGAAATCAACCGTCAATCCGAGCAGGAAGACAAACGGCCCTGCAACGTAGCACTGGCTGAAAAACGGTGGGCGCAGCGTGGACCGGGTCAGGATCAGGCGTTTGTGCAGAATGAGCGTAACCGCCATCACCATCGGGAAGACACCGAAGATAACGCCACGGGCGATCAGCAGGTTTGAGAGCGATTGGGTGAGTTCCGCCGCCTCGGCCGTGGAGGCCGTCGTCGGAAAGGCGGCGGAAACGGCCTGCGACAGGAGCAGGGTGATCAACAGGAAAAGCGGCGGACTTATCGTGTCGTCATACTGGTCTTCCGGCCGGTCGCCCAGTTCGTCGTCGGCATAGCGCATCATGCTGAGGGGCCGGGTCAAAGCCCGCCAGAAGGTCAGGGGATAGAATACCAGCCAGGAAACAAGCTCGTAGAGCAACTCCTCCAGCGATTTTAGCAACCTCATGAAATCCATGTGCACCTGCCGCCTGACTGTGACTTGCCGGGATCCTGTCGCGGCAAGGGGCAGCGCGACGATGCCAGCCGGTCGAACCTCACGCAAGTCCGCCCGACGTCCCCTGAGTTTGACACGTCACAAGGTTGCAGGTGGCGCGGGACCCGGCTCTAGGGGAGGGGCTGTCACGAAGACGACTGCCCGCATCGACGGGAACGGGCACGCTTGAGAATCACCGCCCCCCCTGCCAGTGTCGCCCGGTTGACATGCCTCCGGAGTTCCGATGCTCGTCCTATTCCGCAAGACGCCGATCCTCGGCGCGCTTCTCGCCCAGGTCGTCGCCCTGCCGGTCGTGGCGGCCGTGACCGGGCCGCTCTCGGCCTCGGTGGAGCGTCTGCCGCTTATTGCGCTCGCCCTTGTCCTGCAGGGGGTGATTGCCGCCGGCATAACGCGGGCTCTGGGGCTTGCCCGCTGGTGGCTGCTCATCGCCTTCCTCTTCCCGCTCGCCATGGGCTCGGTCATGCTGCTCGGCAATCTGCCGGCCTGGCCCTTCGGCATTGTTTTTCTCATCCTGGCGCTGGTCTTTTCCAACACAACGCGCGGCCGTGTGCCGCTCTATCTCACCAACGCCGAAACGGCCTCTGTGCTGAAAGACCTTATGCGCGACCGCAAGGCTCAGCGCATGCTCGACCTCGGCTGCGGCCTCGGCGGCGTGGTGCGGGCGCTCGATGGCGAGGGGCGACGGGCGCGCGGGATCGAAAACGCCCCCGCCGTCTACTTCGCCGCCCGCCTCCTGCAACGCATCTCGGGCAAGGGCGAGATCCGTCGCGGCGACCTCTGGAAGGCGGATGTCTCTCAGGAAGACCTCGTCTACGCCTTCCTCTCACCCGCCCCCATGGCGGCCCTCTGGCAGAAGCTGTCGAAGGAAATGAAGCCGGGCAGCCTCTTCGTCTCCAACAGCTTTCCCGTCCCCGATGTCGATCCAGACGAGATCTGGGAACTCTCGGATAGCCGCAAGACCCGGCTGTTTTTGTATCCGATCGGCGGGGCGGATTGAGCGGTTTCTTTTCACTGGTAAGCTGGAGAAGGGGCGGCTGAGATGCCAGATAGAGAGGCGGACTCGCCAGGCAGCGAAAACGTGGTAAGCTCTCTGCACCATCGAAGAGGGTCAAATGTTGCTCGACCGGATCAGCCAGCGCCGCGAGGCGATCAAGCAAATCGGTGCCGATGCCGCCGAACGTGGGCGTGCGCTCGGTATAGAGCCTGTCAATCTGGTCTATCCGGAACAGAAGATCGCTGTTCTTTCCCAGCGCCTGCCTATTTTGACAGAAACGCCGGTCGCAGACCTAGGCAATGCTGTCAACCTTGCTCGGAAGAACACTAAGCGTTAGGCGGCGCCATCGCCCGAATGCACGATCCTCGCAGGGCCCAATGGATCGGGAAAGTCGTCGATCTATGAAAAGCTCCAGCCACCCGGCGTCTTCATCAATGCGGACGAAATCGCCAAGAGACTGCCGGATGGGATGATGCCTGGTGCTCTGCGCGTGCGAGCGGGCCGCATGGCCATCGCGGAAATCGACAAGGCCATCCTGTCGAATGTCGATTTTTGCTTCGAAACCACCCTCAGCAGCCGCCATGCCCTCAACGTGATGCAGCGCGCGAAGGCCGCAGGCTACGCTGTGGGATTGGTTTACGTCATTCTCGCAACATCAGAGCTCAATCTCGCACGTGTCCGCTTTCGCGTGGCGCAGGGCGGACATCACATCCCCGACCAGGATGTTCTAAGGCGCTATCATGCCTCCCTCAAGAATTTGCCTGAAGCCCTGCAGTTTGCCGATGAATTCGTCATCATCGACAACTCGCCTCAAGAGCCGCTCTTCCTGTTCGAGGGTCGCTCTGGCTCGTATATCGATCAGATCAGCTACAACGCTGATGTGCCGTTGCATCGCAAGCTTTTCGATTTGGTGAGCATGAAGACCAGGCCGATGATGCCCTGATCCCAACCCCTCACGCCACCACCCGCTCAGCCTCGGCCTCCGCCTCGATGTTCACCCGCCAGGTGTTGCGGCCGTCGGCCTTGGCGGCATAGAGGGCGCGGTCGGCTTTTTCCAGGAGGAGCTCGAAGTCGCCTTCGGCCCGGATCGCGCCGCACACCGCACCCACGCTGATGGTGACGAAGGAATTGCGGTCGCCGGTATAGGCATGGGCAATTCCAAGCTGGCGTACGGCGCGGCGCAGGCCTTCGGCCAGAAGCGACGCGGCGTCTTCGTCGGCGTCAGAAAGGATCGCCAGAAATTCCTCTCCGCCATGACGGGCGAGATGCGCCTCCATCGGCAGGGAGCGGCGCATGGCGCGCGCCACGCGCTTGAGACAATCGTCGCCCGCCCCGTGACCATAGGCGTCGTTATAGGCCTTGAAGTGATCGACATCGGCCACGAGCACCACCACGCGACGCGCCTCGTCGGGGACCTCGGTCATCAGCCGCACCAGTTCCATGTCCGTGCCGCGGCGGTTTGCAAGCCTGGTCAGCGGATCGGTGACGGAGAGCCGCGCGAGATCCTTGTTCTGCCGGGAAAGCTCGCGTTTCAACGCCTCGTTTTCCTCCATCTGCAGATGGCTGGTCAGCGCTTCCACCTCAAGCTGATAGGAGACGAGCAGCGTCATGATCACGGTCGGCAAGTAGACCGCCAGATGCTGGATGACATAGGCGGGGTTGGCTCCCTCAAGGAACCAGATCGCCGAATAGTTCAGGCAGTAGGTGAAGATGCTTGCTCTCAGCGCCGGTTTGAAGGGCGAGGCAGCGGCAATCGTGATCGCCATCTGGAAGCTGGCCGCCGCATAGAAATAGGAGAGAACCCCGGGGCTCTTGCTCGACAGAAGGATCACGCACCAGCAGATATTGGCGAAGAGCGCCACCAGGATCGCCGCGACCTCCTTCCTCTCAACGGGATGATCGCCGGCGATATAGATGAGCAGGCCGATCGCGATTGGCAGGATCACGCCGAAGCGCAGCACCGCCGACAGAACCGTGACGTCACCCAGCAACCACAGATCGAAAAGGAAACAGGCGAGATAGAAGATCAGGACACAGAAGACGGCGGCGCGCAGCATACGACTGCGAAGGGGGGCACGACTTTCGAGAAAGGCCGCATATTGTTCCCCCGTCAACCGAGGTCTCGCAGGAAGTCCGAGCCATCGCATCATGGATGTCCAATCACCGATTGAAATATAAGATCCGTCCAAACGCAGAGAACCTAGGATCGACCCGCTTAATTTGGGGTGAAGGGCCTGTGCCAATACGAGAAATCATAGATGAACACCACGGCCATGGTTAATCCGTGGTAAACGGCGAGGATCGGAAGGCGCGGAGGCGCCACAACCTGTTTCAATTCAGGATGGTATTGCCGCCTGCGCGATCGGCCGGACCCGAAAGTTGCTCTCAAACGACCTGAAAGGCGACATCTACATGTCGTGATTCGCTTCGACGATGTTGAGCGCTTCGTAAACTTTTGATTGTCTTAACGACTTGTCGAGCCGGTGGTCTCCGGCTCGATGGCGACCTGCGCCGTGCCGCCGACCGGGATCACCAGCTGGTCGGCCGCCTTCAGCCGTGCGGCCAGATCGCGGATCAACTGCGTCGATTGCGACGAGAGCGACCGCGGCCTGACCATGGGCGGCAGCGCATCCGGATTGGCCGCCGCATCCGCCACCTGCGGCTTGTCTTCCTTCGCCGGCATCGGCTGATCGACGCCCGGGATCGGCTTGATGTCGATGCCCTGATGGGCATAGTCCATCAGTTTCTTGAAGGTCATCGCCGGCAGCGAGCCACCCGTCATGTTGTTGGTCGAGGTATAGTCGTCATTGCCGAACCAGACGGCAGCCGTGTAGTTGCCAGTATAGCCGACGAACCAGGCATCGCGGTAAGCCTGCGTCGTGCCGGTCTTGCCGGCCGTCAGGATCCCATCGACCGCCGCGCGCCGCGCCGTGCCGATATAGGGGATCTTGCTCATCATCTGGTTCATTGAGCGCGCCGCCTGATCCGACAGGATGCGCTCAGGCGGCGGGGCGTCGCGCTCGAAATCATAGAGCACGTCGCCGGCATAGTTCGAAATCTGCGCAATGCCGTGCCGGCGCGCGGCATAGCCGCCGGCCGGCAGCACGGCATAGGCCGTCGCCTGATCCATGACGGTCACCTCGGCGGTCCCGAGCGGGATCGTCACGTCCTTCTTGATCGGCGTTTCCACACCCATGGCCTTGGTGGTCTGAATGATCGCGTCGATGCCGAACTTTTCCTTGGCAAGCCGGACCGGGATCGTGTTGATCGACTTTGCCAGTGCGGTTTCCATGGTCACGCGACCGGCAAAGCTGCGACCGTAATTCTGCGGGCTCCAATTGCCCCAGGCGACGGGCGCATCGACCACCACCGTCTCCGGCGTGTAACCGTTTTCCATGGCCAGCGCATAGGTATACATCTTGAAGGACGAGCCCGGCTGGCGCAGCGCCCGGGTCGCGCGGTTAAACTGGCTTTCGCCATAGTCACGACCGCCGACCATGGCGCGCACCGCCCCGCCGTTTTCGATCATCACCAGCGCGCCCTGCTTGACGTTATAGCTTTCGCCATATTCGCGCAGCGACGAGGCGACCGCCTCTTCGGCCGCCTGCTGCAGTCCGAGATCGATCGTGGTGCGCACGACCAGCGTATGATCCTTGAAGCGCGCCGCAATCCGCTGCACTTCCTCAAACGCCCAGTCGAGGAAGAAGTCGGGCGCATCCTTCTCGTCGCGGTCGATGACGGAGGCCGGATTGCGCCGGGCGGCCACCACTTGGCCCTCGGTCATCAGCCCGCTCTGCACCATGTTGGTCAAGACATCATTGGCCCGCGCACGCGCCGCCGGCAGGTTGACATGCGGCGCATATTTCGCCGGCGCCTTGAAGAGGCCGGCCAGCATCGCCGCTTCCGCCAGCGTCACCTCGGTGATGTTCTTGCCGAAATAGAATTGCGAGGCGGCTGCTGCCCCAAACGTGCCGCCGCCCATATAGGCGCGGTCGAGATAGAGCGACAGGATCTCCTGTTTGGAGAGGTTCGCCTCGAGCCAGAGCGCCAGGAAGGCTTCCTTGATCTTGCGCTCGATCGACCGCTCATTGGTCAGGAACAGGTTCTTGGCCAGCTGCTGCGTCAGCGTCGAGCCGCCCTGGACCACTTCGCCGGCCTTGGCATTCTCGCTCATGGCACGCGCCAGGCCGAAGAAATCGATGCCGAAATGCTCGAAGAACCGCCGGTCTTCGGTGGCCAGCACGGCTTTCACCAGATGATCCGGCAGCTCGTCCACCGGCACGGAATTCTCGTGGATGATGCCGCGATGGCCGATCATATTGCCGTAACGATCGAGGAAGGTGACGGCGAAATTGTCGTGGTTGCGCCAGTCCTTCTTGGTTTCCTCAAGCGCCGGCTGGGCGAGCATCAGCAGCACCACCATGCCCGCAGTACCGAGCGTCATGGCTTCGCCGGCAATCTCGAAGCCGAGCTTCTTCAGGCCCCTTACGCGGAAACGGCGGAAGAAGATGGTGATCTCTTCCCAGGTTTCGCCGAGTTCGTAGCCGGCGTTCCAGAGGGTCGAGTCGAGCCAGCTGTCGATCTTCAGGAAGATGTGGCGCTTGAGCTTCGCAGGACGCTCGGCCTTGACATCGGCGCCGACAGAGCTCGGACGATCGCCGCTATCGGCAGCAGCAAGCTGCTCCGCTGGGTCGAGATCGTCAGGTTTGTCTGTATCGGCCACCGTTGCTTTTTCCCGAAAACGTGTTGCCCACTCCCTTGACGCGCCCGACGATTGGGATCAGGACCCATAGGGATTAAGGGCAGTTCGTCATTCTCCGAGTGATGGGCGATTTGCCGAAAAAGAACAAGCGGTTTCGCAGGGCATGGTGAACCCGGTCGGGGAGAGCACACGCTTTTGATCCATGGCGTTGCAGCCCTGCCACCGGCCCGGCGCAGCAACGCTGCCCGATGCGCCGCAACGCTGCAGGACCAAAGTCAGTTGAACAAGACGATGACCGAACAACCCTTTTGGAAGACCAAGACGCTCGCGGAAATGAGCAACGCGGAGTGGGAAAGCCTCTGCGACGGCTGCGGCCTCTGTTGTCTCAACAAGCTCGAGGACTGGGACACCGGCGAGGTGGTCTTCACCTCGGTGGCCTGCAAGCTCTTGGACGGCGACAGCTGTCGCTGCAAGGACTACGAAAACCGCCAGGAAACCGTGCCCGACTGCATCCAGCTGACGCTGAAGGGCCTGCGCGAAATCAAGTGGCTGCCGCCCACCTGCGGCTACCGCCTGATCGACGAAGGCCACGACCTCTACTGGTGGCACCCGCTGGTCTCGGGCGATCCGGAAACGGTGCACGAGGCCGGCGTCTCGGCCCGCGGCCGCACGATCTCGGAAGAGGGCATGGATGTCGAGGATCTCGAGGATTACGTCGTCGACTGGCCGCTGAAGGTGGGAGCGGAACGGGGGTAGGGGCCTCGCGATTGGGCAATATCGGTGGTATTATGCCGACAAAGGAGACGATCGCCATGCTGGCCATTTCCCTGCCTGCGGACCTTGATACGCGTCTTGATGATCTCGCCCGTGCTACGGGCATGAGCAAGGCCGCGCTCGTAGAAGAGGCGATCGTCGCCCATATAGAAGATCTGGAAGACGCTGCGCAGGAGAAGGCATCGCTTGAAACCTGGCTGCGTACGGACGGTGTTGCTGCCTACGACCGGATGCAGAATGATCCGGGCAGGGCCTTGAGCATCGACCAGGTGAGGGCGCGTTTGCGGGCGAAGCGGGAAGGTCCTGGCATTCGGTGACACATGCGTTGCGGTTCGCCCCAGAAGCATTGGAGCAGCTTGAAGCGCTGGAGGCTTACATCGCGCAGTCTGCATCGCCGCAACGGGCAGCGGAATTTGTCGATGCAATCGTGGACCATTGCGAAAAGCTTCGCACTTTCCCGCAGCGAGGCACGAAACGAGATGACCTTCGCCCAGGGCTGAGAACGCTTGGTTTCCGCAGGCGCGTGACGATCCTCTTCGAGGTGTCGCAGGAAACAATTACAATCCTGGTCATCTTTTACGGCGGTCGGAACTACGAAGCGGACTTCGGAGAGGACGCTTCCCCAGACGAGTAGCGTTCACAAAACAGCAGGCTGGATTTCCTCTTTACCGTCTCACTCCACCGTCTGCACCGACCAAAGCGTCCGCACATCGCTCCCTGTCGCGGGGCCGCCGAACATCGGGCCGGGGACGGTGCCGGGGCCGAAACCGGCCGCAGGAGGTGCGTTCGCAAGCGCGTAGGCCGCCTCGCGGGCAAAGTCGAAGGCCAGCTTGTTGAGCCGGGGGGAGGCGCCGTATTCGGGCGCCTTGGGCCCGCTCAGGGCCACCGTGATCGAGCCATCGTCGGTCTTGGTGATCGGCGGGATTTCCTGCAGCGGCTCGCCCGTCTGGACATCAACGATGCGAAGCCCCGCAACCAGCTGCGGCCCGTCCGGTCGCCTGACCCCGTCGATGGTGACTTCCGCCCCGGTGAGCCGCTGCAGGCTGAGCTGGCTGCGGATAAAGACGGAATAGACGACAACCTCGGCGCGGGCCGGGCGCGTGCCCTTGAAGAGGGGCGTCAGCTGATCGCGCAGATGCGGGGTGATATGGGCTGATATCGCCTGCTGCATCGCCGTCTGCTTGGCCGCCTGGTTGGTCAGCCCGAGCCGCGTGCCGAGCCCATCGACCGCCGAAGACGAAACCGACCGGTTGATGTCGCCCTCCAGATCCGACACCAGCAGCGGCTGGTTCAGCCTGGAATAATCAACCGTGATCTCGGCGAGCGAAAACTGACCGAGAACGCTCTGGATCTGCGGTGCGGGTGGCGCCTGGCAGGACGCGAGCAGAGACAGGAGGGCGACGGCCAGGGTCAGGCGCAGCCGGTCGGTCGAAGAGCACAAGGCAAGCGAGGCACGCATGAAAGACATCGGTTCTCTCCGTCTCGGTGTCTTCGCGAGGGTGCAAAGACCGCAACTGCAGGCGTTCGGACCTCAAGGCTAGGATGAAACGATCCCCTTGTCTCGGCAGATCAGGGGCGAGGCGCCCGGTTGGCCACAGTTTGACGTCTTGCTTATGGACGAGGCGATGTCATGCGCCGGATCGGGCAAACGCCGCCAGATGCGGGGCTTCGCCTGCAAGCTTCTGATCCTCAAAGATTTTCCGCTCGATACTTCCTCAGGCGCGGTTCTTCGCTAGGACGTGCTCCACTGCTAAAGGAGGTTTGCGTGAAATTCTTGCTGATCCTGTCTCTTACGCTCATCGGGCTTGCCGCCCTTGTCTTTGTCGCAGGGCTTTCCCTGCCGCCGACCCGCGAGGGCAGGGCGCAGATTGAAATTGCCGCACCGCCCGAGCGCGTGACCGCCGTGATCACCGATGTCGCTCGCCAGCCGGAATGGCGCGACGGTCTAGCCTCCATCGAGGTAGACCGCGATGGCTGGGTCGAGACGACCACGCGCGGCGAGGTGATCCGCTTTGCCTGGGCAGAGCGCGAACCCTTGAAGCTGGCCCTGACATTCCGCTCCGATGCCGGTTATCATGGCGCCTGGCAGGCGGATCTTCAGCCGCAGGCGAGCGGCACGCGGGTGACGGTGGTGGAGCGCGCCACGATCGACAATCCGCTCGGTCGCATCATCGCCCGGATCATGTTTGATCCGCAGGCTTTTGCCGCCCGTTATCTGCAAGCGCTGAAAACAGAAGCCGAGCGTTGAAAGGAGGAGCCCCATGGCCAAGAGCGACAAACCGAAGAAGCCGACCGACTGGCGCAAGCGCTTCGGCGCCGCCAAGGACCCGCATGTGGTGATGCTCTCCTCGCCCTTTGCCGGCGTGCCCTCAGGCGCGATGATGCTGATCTCCTCGCCGGGCGAGATCGCCCGCTATGTCGCCGCCATTCCCTCCGGCGAAACCCGTTCCATCGCCCGCCTGCGCAGCGATCTTGCCAAACGCGCCAAGGCGGATGCCATGTGCCCCGTCACCACCGCGATCTATCTGCGCGTCGTGGCCGAAGTGGCGCTGGACGAACTGGAGGCGGGAAAACCGATGGACGCGGTCGTGCCCTTCTGGCGCGTCATCGCGCCGAAGGACAAGCTCGCCGCCAAACTCTCCTGCGGGCCCGAGCGGATCGAGCATTTGCGCGCATTAGAGGCGGGCTGAGAGCTACCTCCCCCTTGAGGGGGGAGGTCGCCGCAAAGCGGCGGGTGGGGGTGACATATCCACGAGTTCGCCTTGGAGATTGTCGCATCGGTTCCGCCCGTCACCCCACCCCGGAGCTGCGCTCCGACCCTCCCCATCAAGGGGAGGGTGGCAGGGCCCTCAACCCCACAATTCCGGCCGCATCCAGGCCTTTGGCAGGAGCAGGCGACCCGCCAGATTGTCGTCGCCACCATCAAGCCTTTGCCACTGCCAGGCCTCCGTCCATTCAGCGGGAAGCGGATAAGGCGCAATGACATGGCTTGCCGGCCGGAAGCCGGAGCGGCTGTAATAGGCCGGGTCGCCCAGCACCAGCACTTGCGTCACACCTTCGGTCGTCAATCGTGCGAGACCCTCGGCGATCAGGGCCTTGCCGATCCCCCGCCGCTGATGATCGGGGTGGACGGCGAGCGGGCCGAGCAGCGCCACGATTTCGGGGCGTCCTTCAAGTGCGCCACGGGTGAAGAGAACATGGCCGGTGAGCAGCGCGCCGATCCTGACAGACAGCGAGAGAACGCCAGGCTCTGGCAGAAGCGCTTGGACCAGGGGGACAAGCTCTTCCTCTGGAAAGGCGGACGCGTAGAGCTGGGACATCTGGGGCTCATCTGCAGGCATGGTCTCGCCGATGGTGAAGCTGAGGGGCATGGCGTTTCCTCCGATGTGCGTTCATGCCTAGGTGCTGCGAGGCGTGGCGGCAAGCCCATCAATGTACAAAGGGATGTGCGCACCCCACCTCCCCCTTGAGGGGGAGGTCGCCGCAAAGCGGCGGGTGGGGGTGACTTGGCTACGAGTTCGGACCTTTTTGAGCAACGCTAACGTCGTGCCCGTCACCCCACCCCGGAGCTCCGCTCCGACCCTCCCCCTCAAGGGGAGGGTGTCATCAGGCGGCGTCGCGAATCTGCAGGTCGACCGTCAGGCCGGCAGCAAGGGCCATCTGGACGAGACCGTCGAGTGCGAAGAGATCGATCTTGCCGCGCTTTAGGTCGGAGATTCTCGGCTGTGTGACGCCCAGACGCCGGGCGGCCTCGGCCTGGGTCCAGTTCTTGGCTTTGATGTGCTGTTCCAGGGCCATCATCAGTTTGGACCGCAGTTTCATGGTCTCGGCTTCCGCCGGGCTGTCTTCAAGGACGTCCCAGATGCTTGTATCGCTGTCCCCGGTCATGCCTTTCGCTCCTTCATCAATTGCTCGTAACGCCTCGCGGCAAGTTCGAGATCCCGCTGCGCCGTCTTCTGGCTCTTCTTCTGGAAACAATGCAGGACATAGACCGCCTCGACGAACCTCGCGACATAGATGATCCGGAAGGCGCCGCTCAAATCCCTGATCCTGATTTCCTGAACGCCGGATCCTATGCCGGACATGGGTTTCCAGTCGCTCGGCTCCAGATTGTTCTGCACGCGATCCAGCTGATAGCCCGCATCACGTCTGGCTCCGGCAGGGAACTGCCGGAGGTCATCAAGAGCGCTGCCGACGAAGAGCACGGCTTTCATGGCGGGATCATACAAAATTTTGTATAAACCGCAATTCCAGATTTCTCCGCAACAAATCCTCACCCCACCCCGGAGCTGCGCTCCGACCCTGCCCCTCAAGAGGAGGGTGGTGGGCGCGTGATTGTCGACGTCATGCAATTGAAGTACAGTGCTGTGAGGAGAACGGCATGACCAACGCACTCGTCCAGACTCGCATCGATCCCGAGATCCGCGACCGTGCGGCCGCCGTGCTGGAGGGCATGGGGCTGACGGTGTCCGATGCCGTGCGCATTCTGCTGACCCGCACCGCCAACGAAGGCGCTCTCCCGATCGAACTCCTCTCGGATCCCGCCATGCATGATGCCTGGTTCCGCGCCAAGGTGCGCGAGGCGCTGGAAGATGTGCGCGACGATGTCGAAGATGATGCTGTGGCGAACATCTTCGCACAGCGCCGAGAGGCGGCCGTCGCCAAGGATACTGGCCGGTGAGGCTCACCTGGTCAGCTCTGGCAATTGCTGACCGTATGGCGATCTTTGAACTGGTGGCGCACTTTCGTTCACGGCGCCCGTAGGCGCACCTCACCTCCCCCTCGAGGGGGGAGGTCGCCGCATAGCGGCGGGTGGGGGTGACTTGGCTACGAGTTGGGACCTTTTTGATCAACGCTGACGTTGCGCCCGTCACCCCACCCCGGAGCTGCGCTCCGACCCTCCCCCTCAAGGGGAGGGTGGGGCAACACATCAGGCCGCCAGGCAAAAATCCTCACCCCACCCCTTGACCCTCCCATGATGGGAAGGTCCATGGTGTTTGCCAGAGGTGAATTCCATGAACATGCAGTCCAGGCCCGATGTGGCCAAGAACGTTGACGATACCATCCTTCTGCCCGTCGAGGGCATGACCTGCGCATCCTGTGTGCGGCGGGTGGAAAAGGCCGCAGCCGCCGTGCCGGGCGTGGCCGAAAGCTCTGTGAACTTTGCCAGTGAAACCCTTGTTCTGAAACCGGGGCCGGGCTTTTCGGCAGAGGCTCTGCTGGCTGCGATCGGCAAGGCCGGTTACGAGGCGAAGGCCGAGACGCTGGTGCTGGAGGTCGAGGACATGACCTGCGCCTCCTGCGTTTTGCGGGTCGAAAAGGCGCTGAAGGCGGTGCCATCGGTGAAGACGGCGAGCGTCAATCTGGCGACCGGCGAGGCAGTGGTGACGGTGCTGGGCGGTGTCTCCGCCCTGCCGGCGCTCTCCGCAGCCGTGGGCAAGGCGGGTTATGCCGTCAGGCTGTCCGGTGGTGAGAGCGGTTCGCCGGCGGGCGGGCAGGAGGCTTGTGGCCATGCCGGGGCCGATGATGTGACGTCCACGCGTCGGGTGGGTTCGACAGGCCAGGCCGTCGATGGCCGCGAGATCAGGCGCGAGAAGGAAATCACCGCGCTGAAGCGGGATTTCCTGATCGCCTTTGTGCTCACTTTGCCGCTCTTTGTCGTGGAGATGGGGGCGCATATCTATCCGCCGCTGCATCATGTTCTGATGGATGTCTTCCCGGGCAACAGCCTGTATCTGCTGCAGTTTGCCCTGGCGACAGCGGTGCTCGCAGGCCCCGGTCGGCGCTTTTACGTGAAGGGTATTCCGGCCCTCCTGCGGCTGACCCCCGACATGAATTCGCTGGTCGCGATCGGCACCGGGGCGGCCTATCTCTATTCTGTCGTGACGACCTTTGCGCCCGGCCTGCTGCCGGAGACCGCGCGCTTCGTCTATTATGAGGCCGCAACCGTCATCGTCTCGCTGATCCTGCTCGGACGCCTATTGGAAGCCCGCGCCAAGGGGCGAACGGGGGCGGCGATCCGCAAGCTTGCGGGCCTGCAGGCCAGGAACGCGCGGGTGGAGCGCGACGGCGCGACATACGACGTGGCCCTGTCCGACGTGAAGCTCGGGGATACCGTCGTGGTGCGTCCGGGCGAGCGCATTCCGGTCGATGGCCGGGTGATTGATGGGGCAAGTGCCGTCGACGAGGCGATGATATCAGGCGAACCGATCCCGGTCGAAAAAGGGCCAGGCGCCACCGTCATCGGCGGTACGGTCAATGGTTCCGGCTCCTTCCGTTTCGAGGCAACCGGCGTGGGCGCCGACATGTTGCTCTCGCGCATCATCCGCATGGTGCAGGAGGCACAAGGGGCAAAACTGCCGATCCAGAAGCTCGTCGACGAGGTGACCGCCTGGTTCGTGCCCGCTGTCATCGGCATCGCGCTTATGACTTTTTTCCTATGGCTGCTGCTCGGGCCGGAGCCCGCCTATACGCATGGGCTGGTGGCGGCGGTGGCCGTTCTGATCATCGCCTGCCCCTGCGCCATGGGGCTTGCCACCCCGACCTCGATCATGGTCGGCACAGGCCGCGCCGCCGAACTCGGCGTGCTCTTCCGCAAGGGCGAGGCGCTGCAGAGCCTGGCGGATATCCAATGGGTGGTGATGGACAAGACCGGCACGATCACCGCCGGCAAGCCGGAGGTGACGGAGATCGTGACGGCAGAGGGCTTTGCTGAGGCGGAGGTTCTGCGGCTGACGGCAAGCCTTGAGGCACGTTCGGAGCACCCGCTGGCGGATGCCATCGTAAGGGCGGCGGAAGGGCGGGGCATTGCGCTGGCAATCGTGGATCAGGTCGAGGCGGTGGCGGGGTTTGGCGTGACCGGGATGGTTGACGGGCGGCGGGTGGCTGCCGGTGCCGACCGGTTCATGGTGAAGCTCGGAGTGATGCCACATGGTCACTCAGAAAATCCCCTCCCCAACCCCTCCCCACAAGGGGGAGGGGCTGTCTCTGCCGACGCTCGGCCACACGGTCTCTCCCCCCTTGTGGGGGAGATGTCCGCCAGGACAGAGGGGGACTTTGCCTCCAGTCTCACAGTTGTAATGACACGTCTCGCCGATGAAGGCGCAAGCCCGCTTTATGTGGCCATCGACGGGAAACTGGCCGCCGCGATTGCGGTGGCCGATCCGATCAAGCCGACGAGTGCCAAGGCCATTGCGGCGCTGAAAGCGCGGGGCCTGAAGCTTGTCATGGTGACCGGCGACAACCGGCGCACGGCAGAGGCCGTGGCGAGAAGGGCAGGCATCGATGCGGTCGTGGCCGAAGTGCTGCCGGAGGGAAAGGTGAGCGCGATCAAGGAGCTGCAGGCAAAAGGTGAGAAGGTCGCCTTTGTCGGCGACGGCATCAATGATGCGCCCGCACTTGCCACGGCGGATGCCGGGATTGCGATTGGCACGGGCACGGATGTGGCGATCGAAAGTGCCGATGTCGTGCTGGTCGGCGGCGATCTCATGGGCGCGCTGCATGCCATCGAGCTCTCGGACCGGGTGATGGCCAATATCCGCCAGAACCTCTTCTGGGCCTTCGGCTACAATGTGGCGCTGATACCGGTGGCGGCGGGGCTGCTTTATCCGCTCTTCGGCGTGACGTTTTCGCCGATGCTGGGGGCTGCTGCCATGGGGCTGTCGAGTGTGTTTGTGTTGACCAATGCATTGCGGCTGCGGGCGGCGAAGGTGACGGGGTTTTGACCTCCCCTTGAGGGGGAGGTCGCGCGGAACGCGCGGGTGGGGTGATGTTGTGTACGTCGCCGGCTCACCCCACCCCGGAGCTTCGCTCCGACCCTCCCCCTCAAGGGGAGGGTGGAGTGCGCGGAGCCCGGCGGTTTCCACCTCTCCCCCTGTGGGAGAGGATACAAAATCGAAGCTTTAGGCGAGCGTAAGCCGCCTAAACTTCAGATTTTGTTGGTGAGGGGATTGGTGCTGCGGGCAGGCCCGAACCAACCCCCTCACTTGCAAAATCTGAGACTTGAGGTCGCTTGCGCGGACCTAAGTCTCGATTTTGCTTTCTCCCCCACCAAGGGGGAGAAGTCGCGCGATGAATGGTGAAAGCTGCCACTGGAACCGAGCCTCTCACCAACAAAATCTGAGGTTTAGCCCTGATCGGGCTAAGCCCTCGATTTTGTAACCTCTCCCACAAGGGGGAGAGGAGAAGGAAGGAGAAACGATGACGGTGAATATCGGTGAGGCCTCTGCCGCCTCGGGCGTTTCGGCCAAGATGATCCGCTATTACGAGGAGATCGGGCTGATTGCGCCGGCGGGGCGGACGGCCTCGAATTACAGGGTCTATGATAGTGACAGCGTCAACCGGCTGCGCTTCGTGCGGCGGTCGCGCAATCTCGGTTTCTCGCTGGAGGAGACCGAGCGGCTGTTGAAGTTGTGGGACGACAAAGAGCGCGCGAGTGCCGAGGTGAAGGCCCTGGCGCTCGCCCATGTCGAGGAACTGGAAGCAAAGATCGCCGAGATGCAGGCGATGCGCGACACGCTCGTGCACCTTGCCGAGCGCTGCCAGGGCAATGACCGGCCGAACTGCCCGATCCTCGCCGACCTCGAGGGCAGACCGCTGCGGCAAAAGACCGCCGGCAAAGCGAAGGCCGGGGACCGCTGCGGGGATTGACCTTGCCCCCATGGGAAGGTGCAGAAAGGACGCGAGGTGCCAAGCGCGACACCCTCTTGCGGCTTCGCCGGCAGCGCCCCGTCAGGGGTCAGGGTGGGTCGCGCTTGCGAAGTGCCGTGCAGACCAGAGCCGCGCCGTGATGGCGCAAGCCAGAGACAACAAAGCGGCGGGTGAAACCCGTCGGGAAGAAGGAAGGATAACACCATGATCGGACAAACGATTTTCAGGATCGAGGACATGACCTGCGGCCATTGCGAAAAGACGGTGGTCAAGGCGCTGGCCGAAGTGCTGCCGGGCAAGGCCGTCACCATCGATCTCGCCGCCCGCAAGGCCTTTGTCGAGGGAGATGCCGTGCTGGCCGAACAGGCGATCCGCGAGGCGGGTTATACGCCGGTGCGGGAAGGGTGAGTGCGGGAGGGAGTAGCGAATAGCGAATAGCGAATAGTGGGAGGGGGCAGGTCGAACGGGCAAGGGCTTGACCGGCCGATAGGCGACTTGAATGCTACTCGCTACTCGCTACTCGCTACTCGCTACTCGCTACTCGCTACTCGCTACTCGCTACTCGCTACTCGCTACTCGCTACCGCCGCTCCATCCCTTGCAATCCCCTCCATCCTCAATATATATGAAGTATCGTATATATTTTGGAGGCATCGCCATGAGTAAGGACTACATCGCTATCACCCGGGATATTTCCAGCGGGATCAAGACGCTGCGCAAGGATATTCCCGATGTGATGCAGGGCTTTTCGGCCATGGCGGGGGCGGCGACGAAGGACGGGGCGCTGTCGAAGAAGGTGAAGGAACTGGTGGCGCTCGGCATTGCGATCTCCACCCGCTGCGATGGCTGCATCGGTTTCCACACGGAAGCGCTGATCAAGCTTGGCTGCACCAAGGCCGAGTTCGAGGAAGCGCTGGGGCTTGCAGTCTATATGGGCGGCGGGCCTTCGCTGATGTATGCCGGCGACGCCATGGCTGCCTGGGAGCAGTTTGGCGGGCCGGAGGCCTGAACGGTCGAAGGGGCGGCGGGCGTTCAGCCCAAAATTTCTCCGTCCTGGTTCGGCTTTGATAGCGCTAAATTAGCAGAAAATTTGTACGCGCCGGGCATGCTCATCGTGTGGCAGCGAAGTGGTCGCTGCCAGACAGGCGATGGCAGGCATGCGGACTGAGGTGAATGCGAAAGGGCGGCTGAACTGGTTGTTGCGCATGCCGCCCGTGGTGGAGCGCGCCGAGGAACGCGATTTCGGCGACGAGCGCATCCGGCATTTGCGTCACGCCATCATTGTCGGACTGATCGTCTACAACATCTACAACCTGACCAGCCTGCACCTGATGGCGGATATCCAGCCCTTCACGGTGGCAATGCGCCTCTTCGTGCTCGTGCCGGGATCGCTGCTGATCTTCTACCTCGTGCCGCGCGTGCCGCCTGCTGTCCGCGAGCTTCTGCTGCTGGGTGGCATGTTCGTCGCCAGCCTTTTGCCGCTTTATCTGCTCTATGCCTCGCAATCGAGCTATGCGAGCTACACACTCGGCGAACTGCCGCTCGTCCTGCTCTTCGGCAACATGTTGCTGGTGCTGCGTTTTCGATGGGCGCTGATCTTCACCTCGGTCACCTGCCTGACCGCGCTCTGGGTGATCCACAACAAGCCCGATCTCGACCAAAACCTGGTGTTTCCCCTGACCGTTCAGGTGGTGACAGGGCTGTTTTTCACGCTCTACGGCAACTGGCATGTCGAGCGGCAACGCTGTCTCACCTATCTTGCCCGCTATGACGCCCAGAACCGCGCCGACCGGGCCGAGCGCCGTGGCGACGAATTGCGCGACCTGACGCTGACCGACATGCTGACCGGCATCGCCAACCGCCGGCATCTCGACGAGACGCTGGATCGCTGGATCGAGACGCGTGACGAGGTGCTGCTGATGATGGTCGATGTCGATCATTTCAAGGCCTTCAACGACCGCTTCGGCCATGTCGCCGGCGACGATTGCCTGCGCCGGATCGCCTCTGCCCTCTCGACCTTCGCCACCCGCCACGATGGTTTCGTGGCGCGTTACGGCGGCGAGGAATTCACGCTGCTGTTTGCCGTCGATGCCGAGACCGGCGGCACATTTCTCGCCGACCGGCTGGTGCGCACGGTCCGCGAGCTTGCCATTCCGCATCCGGCCCGCGCCGACGGGCTGTCGGCGGTGACCGTCTCCGTCGGCTATGCCGGCACGGAACAGGGCGGCATGCGCGACGCCCGCGACCTGATTATCCGGGCGGATCTGGCGCTTTATGAGGCGAAGAGCGCCGGGCGGAACAGGTCGAAGGCGGGTTGAGGGGGCTGGTGGCCTGGATCCTTCGAAGCCCCTGCGTTGTAGGGGCGCCTCAAGATGAGGGGGAGAGCGGCGGCCGCAAACACCAAACCCCGCCGGAGGCGAGAGGTTATGAGCCGCATCTTCGCCAATCTTCATCGATCTCCCCGTAAATCGGGAAACTTGTAGTTGCCGAATCTCATGTTGCTCTCGGGTTGAACTGCGCTACTTTGTGGCATCAAAAAACGGTTGGCCGCTGCTAGTAGGGAGAATTGGATCATAGAATGAGCAATTTCAATGAAGAGGCACGCCCGGCTATTGGCGCTGACCTTCGTCGACGTGTGCTAATTGAGGCAGGGCATAGATGTGCTATCCCGACATGCCGACATATAGAGGTCGACATTCATCATATCGTACCGTGGTCACAGTGTCAGACCCATGATTACGATAACCTGATCGCAATCTGTCCGAACTGTCATAGGCGGGCTGATCGAGGTGAAATCGATAGGAAAAGTCTAAGGATATACAAATCTAATCTTCGATTTGCGCACGACAAGTTTTCACAGTTGGAGATGGATGTTCTGTTCCAACTCGCTTTAACTGATAAAAACGAAGGTATCCCCTGGCTCGCATATATGATGGTACTTCTCAAAAGATTGAGTGATGCTGGGTATGTTGGCTTGTACCAGATTGGCGCGGGTATGACGGTCAGTGGCATCAAGACGACCCCCGACATCATTTACATCACAGATAAAGGGAGGGAGTTCGTAAGCAGCTTAGGAGTGGACGAACTTTGATGCCCTGAGTGAAATAGGAAAATAATCCTTGACAGCGTGACGGTCACGGGATAGGATTTTGGCATGATCAGGAAGCTGTGGCCGGAGGGTTCAAGCGCTTCCGGGAGAGGTTTTGCGAAGGGTCCGCTTGGCGGGCCCTTTTTCGTTTCGGAGGGGGCCATGTTCGGCGCGCATATGGACGAGGCATTGCCGGAGGTGATCGAGGTGAAAGCGGCGGGGGCGGGGGATCTGGTGGCGCTGCTCAATGAATTCACCAGCGAGATGCGTGCCCAGTTCGACCTGTTTCGCCGCCTGCGGGCCGGCGCCGAGAGCCTGATCGACGGGGCCGACGAGGGGCTGGCGAAGCAGGCGCGCGCCGACATCAAGGCGGCGACCGATGCGATCGCGCTGATCGTGCGCACACTGGAAAAGATCGATGCCCTGTTGCGCCAGCTGGAGCGCGATCGGCTGGATGCCGACGAGCGGCTGATCGAGGCGCGTGATCCGGAGGTTTTGCGCGGCGAGATAGAGGCATTGATTGCCGCAAGGGTCGAGGCGGCGGTGGCTGAGCGGTTGGAGGCTGCGGTGGCGGCAAGGATGGCGGAGGTGGCTGGCCTGGGCGAGGGGCGGGGACCGCCGGGAGTGGGGCTTGGGCAAGTTTTCGAGGCCTGATGATGGAAAAGGCTTGCCAACTGGACCGATCCCCTCACTTGCGAAATCTGAAGTTTAGGCGGCTTACGCTCGCCTAAGCCTTCGATTTCGCTTTCTCCCCCACTGTGGGGGGAGAGGGAGCGCGGGGCCAGCCGCATCGACACCTCTCCCCCTTGTGGGAGAGGTTACAAAATCGAGGGCTTAGCCCGATCAGGGCTAAACCTCAGATTTTGTTGGTGAGGGGATCGGTTCAGCTGGCACCGGATCAACCGGATACCTCAAGGCCCGCTGGCGCGGGCACCTCAGCATGAGGGGTGCCGTGAGGTTTTGAGCTGTTTGGCATAATCGCCCAAGGAGGCTGCCGATGACGCGGAAATCCCTGGGACGGCGGATGCGGGATCGGGGGGTGAAGAATGAGCGCGCCGCGTCTGTGGTGATCGGCAAAATGGCGGGGGACATTGAGGCGCTCGCCGTGAATGCTAGCAGGGTCAAGGCCGGCGCGGAGACGCTTTGCACGACGATGGCGCCTGAGACCTGGGCGGCGGCGGGGCTTGAGGCTCCGGAGGCTGTTATACGGCATCGGGTGCTGGACATGCGGGTGGCGGCAGGGGCGGTGAGGAGTGGCGCAGATGTGGCCGCCCGCCCTGAGGGACCGCTCGACCTTTCGCGGCTTACCCCTTCCGACCTCGCTTTTCTCGCACGCGATTGGACGCTTCTGGCACGGCCCGAGCAATTGCCGCCGGAGGGAGATTGGCGGAGCTGGCTGATCCTCGGCGGGCGGGGATCGGGCAAGACGCGGGCCGGGGCCGAATGGGTGCAGGCGCGAGTGATCGCGGCGGGTAAAAGGACGGATTTGCGCATTGCCCTGGTGGCGGAAACGCTCGGCGATGCGCGCGAGGTGATGATCGACGGGGCCTCCGGGTTGACCAGGATTGCCAGGCAGATGCGGCCGGAGGTGGAGATTTCGAGACGTAGGCTTGTCTGGCCGAACGGGGCGATTGCGCAGATCTTTTCCTCGGAAGACCCGGAAAGCCTGCGCGGGCCGCAATTTCATCTCGCCTGGTGCGACGAGCTCGCCAAATGGAAACATGCCGATGAGACCTTCGACATGCTGCAATTTGCACTGCGGCTCGGCGACGATCCGCGCCAGGTGGTGACGACGACGCCAAGGCCGGTGCCGCTGTTGAAGCGGCTGATGGCGGATGAGGCGACGCGGCTGACCAGGATGGCAACGTCGGCCAATGCGGCGCACCTGGCGCCGGGGTTTTTGAGCGCGCTTGCCGCCCGTTATGGCGGGACGAGGCTTGGGCGGCAGGAGCTGGATGGCGAGCTGATCGAGGACCGGCCGGATGCGCTCTGGAAGCGCGCGCGGCTCGACGAGATCGTGGTGAAACTGGCCGAACCCCTGCGGCGCATCGTCGTGGCGGTCGATCCGCCGGCCGGTGGTGTCTCGGCCTGCTGCGGCATCGTCGTCGCGGGGCTGAAGGAGAATGGCCAGGCGGTGGTGCTGGCGGATTGTTCGGTGGAGGGCGCCGGCCCGGCGGGCTGGGCCCGGGCGGTGGTCTCGGCCTTCAGGCGCTTCGAGGCCGACCGGGTGGTGGCCGAGGTCAACCAGGGCGGCGACATGGTGCGCGCCGTGCTGGAGGGCATCGAGGCGCGGCTGCCGGTGACGGTGGTGCGGGCGACGCGCGGCAAGTTTTTGCGCGCCGAACCGGTGGCGGCCTTGTACGAGCAGGGGCGGGTGTTGCATGCGGGGCGGTTTGTCGAGCTGGAGGACCAGATGTGTGATTTCGGCCCGGAGGGACTGTCGAACGGGCGCTCGCCGGACCGGCTGGATTCGCTGGTCTGGGCGTTGACGGCGCTGATGTTGGAGGGCGGGGGGGAGCCAAGGATACGCGGGGTGTGAGGTGGGGCTACCTCTCCCCTTTGTGGGAGAGGTTACAAAATCGAAGGCTTAGCCCGATTGAGGGCTAAACTTCAGATTTTGTTGGTGAGGGGATCGGTGATGATTGTGCCAACGGAACTGATCCCCTCACTTGCGAAAATCTGAAGTTTAGGCGGCTTGCGCTCGCCTAAGCCTTCGATTTCGCTTTCTCCCCCACAGTGGGGGGAGAGGGAGCGCGGGGCTGGCCGCATCGACACCTCTCCCCGTTGTGTGTGAGGGGAGCGGTTCCGTTGGCACCCTCACTCGCCCGAATTGCGCAGTTCTGAGAGAACGTGACGGCAGACATCATCGAGATGCTGCAGGACCTCGTCGTTCCAGAAACGCAGGATGCGGAAACCTTCGGCGCGGAAGAGGGCGTCGCGGTTAAGATCGTGGAGGCTGTCGCCATGCTGGCCGCCGTCGACCTCAATGATCAGCCTCGCTTCGAAGCAGACGAAATCGAGGATATAGCCGCGCAGCGGGACCTGTCGGCGGAATTTGGCGCCGGCGAGCTGGCGGTCGCGGAGCGCACGCCAGAGCATGGCTTCGGGCGTGGTCGGGTCGGCGCGCATCTGGCGCGCCCGGGCTCGATCAAGGGGTTTTGGTTCGTGGCGCATGGGACTGGCTTGTTGGATTGGGTCAGTATGCGCCTTTGGGTTGTGGTGGCAGGGGGGTGTTGTGCCAACGGAACGGGTCCCCTCACCAACAAAATCTGAGGTTTAGCCCTGATCGGGCTAAGCCCTCGATTTTGTAACCTCTCCCACAAAGGGGAGAGGTGTCGATGCGGCTGGCCCCGCGCTCCCTCTCCCCCCACTGTGGGGGAGAAAGCGAATTCGAAGGCTTAGGCCAGCTCAAGCCGCCTAAACTTCAGATTTCGCAAGTGAGGGGATCGGTTCAGCTGGCATCCAAACGAAAAAAACCGGCACCCTTTCGGATGCCGGTCTCGTCACGCAATGCGGTGAATCGGGTTACTTCGCCTGGCTGCTCGGCGGGGTCGGCTGGCGGACCTGGCGCCATTCGTTTTCGAGGCGCTGGAGGACATGGGCCGGGATTGTAGCCGGGGCGGTGGTCTTGGTCGTGGTGTTCGTCTGCATCTCTTCCCTCCTCGGGTTTGGAAGTATTGCGCTCCAAACGTGTCTGTGGGCGGCAAAGTTCCACAGCGTTAAACCTTTGTAAATATGAACGGAACGAGCTCTAAACGATTGAAATTTCTTCAATCGTTTTAATTCTGAACTTTTTTCATGGCTCTGCCGCCCCAACCGGCGTTGCGGGCCTCTGCTTTCCCGACATTGAGGATCTGACCATGCGGATCGACCGGCGAATCGTCTTCGCAGGGCTGCGCAACGCCGTGTTCGGCGGGCGGCTCACCCAGGGCCAGGTGGAGGGCGTGGAGGCGGTGCTGACGCGCTTTTCAGCGCGCGGCTGGGCCGATCCGCGCTGGCTCGCCTATATACTGGCGACGGCGCATCACGAGACCGCCGGCACCATGCAGGCGGTGCGCGAGACGCTGGCGGCGACCGATGAGGAGGCCGTCAACCGGCTGGAACGGGCCTGGCGCGGTGGCAAGCTGCCGACGGTGACGACGCCCTATTGGCGGCGAGACGCGGCGGGGCGGAGCTATTATGGGCGGGGTCTGGTGCAGATCACCCATCGCGAGAATTATGCGAGGATGAGCCGGGTGACCGGGCTCGACCTCGTCGCCGAGCCGGATCTGGCGCTCAGGATGGATGTATCGGCGACGATCCTGGTGGTCGGCATGACCGAGGGGCTGTTTTCGGGCGCAAGGCTTGCGGATTTCTTTTCCGGCAGCAAGGCCGACTGGACGGGGGCGCGAAAAATCGTCAACGGGACGGACCGGGCGAAGAAGATCGCGGTGACGGCGCGGAGTTTCGACGCGGCGATCAGGGCCGGGCTCATGGTGTGAAGCGGCCAAGCGGCGCATTGAGCGGCGGCTCGCGCGATGCTATCGGCTGGTGCGCTGCAACAGCTCTTCGAGGTGCCCCATGATCCGCCACATCGTCTTCTTCACTGTCAGCCCCGAGAACTTTGAGGCTGTGCGGGCGGGGCTGTCGATCCTGACGGAAATCCCGAGTGCGACGCGGCTGGAGATCGGCACCAATGTGAAGACCGACGGTTTTCACCGCAGCATCGACCTCGTGGTCTACGGTGAATTCGAGGATGAGGCAGCGCTTGCCGCCTACAAGGCGCATCCGCTCTATGAGGAGAGCATCCGGCGCGTGAAGCCGCTGCGCGAGGAGCGCTATGCGGCGGATTATGTGGTGGGGGATGCGGTGGGGGCGAGGCTTTAAGGCTCAGCGGCTCTGGCGCCGGCGCAGCAGCAGGTAGAGACCGGCGAGGATCGATAAACCGAGCAGGAACAGGCCGGCCTGGTTGAAGAAGCCGCTGGTGGCGGTGATGTCCATCATGGTGCTTCCTCCAGGTCCAAGAGAAATGTTTGTGCCCACAGATGCAATATAACGCCGAATGCTGAGAATCCCAAGACGGCAAGCGGACTGAGCGTGCTTGGATCTGTCACGATGGCGTTGATCGTTGGTGTCAGCACGCCGATGGCCACCATGGTCGTCCCGCAGGTGTTGATGAAATTCGCCGTCAGCTTCTGAGTTTCGTTGCGGATCAGGACGTTCAAGGCAGTCTTGGACTTTTCCATCGGTCTCCCCGATATGTTGGGCATGCAACCCTGAGATGGTAATCCAGGGATGGCGTCCGGCCAAGATGAAATTCCGCTGTCACCATCTCCTGTAACAAGGACACCCCGATGAAACTCCCCTTCCGTCTGCCCTGGGCTGTGGCCCGGGATCGAACCTCTTTGCCCGAAGAAAAGGCGCTCAACCCCCGTCCCGGAACGGCCCTGGCGCTGATAGCGGGCGAGGGCGAGGCGCGGTGGACGGGCAGGTCCTATGCGGCGCTGTCGCGGGAGGGGTTCATGAAGAACCCTGTGGCGCATCGCTGCGTGCGTCTGGTGTCCGAAGCAGCCGCCAGCATCGGTTTTCTGGCCTATCAGCGTGAGACCGAGCGGCCAGAGCATCCGGCCCTTGCGCTGCTGGCGCGGCCGAACGGGGCGATGACGGGGGCGGATTTTCTGGAAACGCTGTATGGCCAGCTGCTGCTTTCGGGCAATTCTTACGTCGAGGCGGTGGCCATCGGTGCTGGGAGGGCGGAACTGCATTTGCTTCGCCCGGACCGGGTGAGCGTGGTGACCGGAGCGGATGGCTGGCCGTTGGCTTATGACTACCGCGCTGGCACGAAGGCCAGGCGGATTGCGCTGGACGGGCTCCTGCATCTGAAGCTGTTTCACCCGCTCGACGATCACGAGGGTTTTGCGCCGCTGGCGGCAGCGCAAGTGGCACTTGATCTACACAATGCCGCGGGGCGCTGGAACAAGGCGCTGCTCGACAATTCGGCAAGGCCTTCCGGCGCGCTGGTCTATCAGCCGAAGGAGGGCGGCAATCTCTCCGCCGATCAGTATCAGCGGCTGAAGGTGGAGCTCGACGAGGGCTATTCCGGTCCCATGCGCGCCGGGCGACCGCTTTTGCTCGAGGGCGGGCTCGACTGGAAATCGATGGGACTTTCGCCCAAGGACATGGATTTCGTCGAGGCGAAGAATGGCGCTGCCCGCGACATAGCACTCGCCTTCGGCGTGCCGCCCATGCTGCTCGGCATTCCCGGCGACAATACCTATGCCAATTACCAGGAGGCGAACCGCGCCTTCTATCGCCTCACCGTGCTGCCGCTGGTGACGCGGACCGGGGCGTCGCTTTCGGTGTTTCTGGGGGAGCTGACCGGGGAGGGAGTTAGGCTGGTGCCGGATCTCGATACGGTGGCGGGGCTGTCAGTGGAGCGCGATGCGCTTTGGGCGCGGGTGGGGGCGGCGGCGTTTCTGACGGATGAGGAGAAGCGTGAGGCGGTGGGGTATTGAGGGGTTTGTTGTGCCAAAAGCGCTGATCCCCTCACCAACAAAATCTGAGGTTTAGCCCTGATCGGGCTAAGCCCTCGATTTTGTAACCTCTCCCACAAGGGGGAGAGGTGTCGATGCGGCTGGCGGCGCGTTCCCTCTCCCCCCTCTGTGGGGGAGAAAGCGAAATCGAAGGCTTAGGCGAGCGCAAGCCGCCTAAACTTCAGATTTCGCAAGTGAGGGGATCCGTTCCACTGGCAATACCCCAGCATCATACGGATGCCGGCCTAGCGCGTCCACGCTAGGATGCTCGCTTGACCTATACGGACACTCGCCCATGGAGACCCAGCCCCACCTTCCACCCGGTGCCAGTCTCACCCCCGACTGGATCACCCCTCAGCAGGAAGCCGCGCTGATCGCCTTCCTCGACGCCGGCGCGTGGAGCGACGAGCTGAAGCGGCGGGTTCGGCATTTTGGCTATCGCTATGACTACCGGGCGAGGCGCGCCACGGTGGAGAGCCGGATCGGGCCGCTGCGGGAGATGCTGCAGGGACTGGCGGAGCGGCTGGTGGCGGACGGGTTTTTCTTAGCCGTGCCGGACCAGGTGATTGCCAATGAATATCGGCCCGGGCAGGGGATCAGCGCGCATGTCGATTGTGAGCCCTGTTTCGGCGAGGTGGTCGCCTCGCTCAGTCTGCTCGCGGCCTGTGAGATGCGGTTCGATTGCCTTGAGAGCGGCGAGACGCGGGCGGTCATTTTGCCGCCGCGTTCGCTGCTGGTGCTTGCCGGACCGGCGCGGCGTGACTGGACGCATGCGATCCCGGCGCGGCGGTCGGACGTGATAGACGGGCTGCGGGTGATGCGGCAGCGGCGGGTGTCGCTGACCTTTCGGACCATGCGGTTTTGACCGAAGGCACTGTCAGGCGGGACCGGCCGCGACTTCATCCATCAAATCAACCGGCGGAATCAGACTGTGAGCTTTCACTGCCAAGCGATTCCAGGGATTCGGAAATTTGTGTCGACTTCACCTGACGGGTGAAGGGCTCGACTTGGGCTGAAGAGGAAGAGGGGCGCCGGCCGCAGCCTTTGGGGCGGGATCGTTCCGGCCGGCGCTCACCCAAAAAGCTAACCGCGAAAGATGAACAAATGACTGACTTCGGCCATGACGGCGGGGTGACCTCCGCGCGCCTGGTCGGTGCTGTCGCGGGTTCCGCGATCTCGCTGGTCTATCTGCTTCCCAAACATCGCCGCGAGGCGGCGGTCCGTTTTCTGACCGGCGTTGCCTGCGGGCTGATCTTCGGCGGGCCGACGGGTGTCTGGGGCGCCGGGCAGCTGGGGCTCGAGGGCCGGCTCACGACGGCGGAAATCATGCTGGCGGGGGCGACGCTGGCGTCGTTTACCGCCTGGTGGGGGCTCGGTGTCCTGGTGCGGCTGACGGGCCGGGCGGGGGACAAGGTGGGTGGGTGAACGCGCTCATCCTGAGGAGCCCCTGCGCAGGCAGGGGCCTCGAAGGATGCTGCGTGGATGTAATGGGTGGCCCTGACCCTTCGAGGCCCTCGCATGGCGAGGGCACCTCAGGGTGAGGGGTTAAGGGCGGAGCGGCTATTTACCCTCCCCTTGAGGGGGAGGGTCGGAGCGCAGCTCCGGGGTGGGGTGACGCGGTGGCGCCTCAGTCTGAGTTCAGCATTCCACTCGCGGCCAGGATCACCCCCACCCGCCGCTTTGCGGCGACCTCCCCCCTCAAGGGGGAGGTGGGTGGGCACCGCCTCCGCCCCTTGGGCAGCCAAACCAAATCAACATCACGAGGAGACGAGCCATGCAGGCTTTGGAAACGGCGGGGGCGCCGCGGTTTTGTTATGCCGGGCTGACGCTGAAGGGCGTGGCCGGCGATGGGCGGTTTTCGGGGTATGCGAGCCTGTTCGGCGAGGTGGATCTTGGGCGAGACGCGATCGAGCCCGGGGCTTTTGCCGCTTCGCTGACAAAGCGCGGGGCGGGCGGTGTGCGCATGCTCTACCAGCACGATCCGGCCGAGGTGATCGGCCGCTGGACCGTGATCCGCGAGGACGAGCGGGGGCTTTATGTCGAGGGGAAACTGGCGACCGACGTCGCCCGTGCCCGCGAGGTGCATGCGCTGATGAAGGCGGGTGCGCTCGATGGGCTCTCGATCGGCTTTCGCGCGGTGAAGACCAGGAGTGACCGTAAGACGGGGGTGCGGCGCATTCTCGAGGCCGATCTCTGGGAGATCTCCGTGGTGACCTTTCCCATGCTGCCGACGGCCAGGGTCTCCAATGTCAAGCACAGGCGGTTTTACCGCGACAGGGAAACCGAGCTTGTCCGGCTGATGCGCCGGGCGGCTCGCTCGATGGCGAACAATCACTTTACGAAAGGATGAGCGACATGGAAGACGCGATGATGACGGGTGAGGGCAGGACGGGGCAGGACGTGACGGATGCGGCGGGCGGGCGTCGCGCCAGGCGGGTGAAGAGGGAGCCGGTCAGGCTCGCACCCGAGGTCAAGGCGGCGCCCGATACGGTGACGGCGGCCTTTGCCGAATTCATGACGGCCTTCGAGGCTTTCAAGGAGGCGAATGACGAGCGGCTGGGCGAGATCGAGGAGAAGCTGACAAGTGACGTCGTGACCCGCGACAAGGTCGAGCGGATCAACAAGGCGATCGACGAGCAGAGCCGGCTTCTCGACGAACTGGTGCTGAAGAAGCGCCGTCCGGCGCTGGAGCGTCCCGGCCGCGACGAGGCGGGGTTGGCCGAACACAAGGCGGCCTTCGAGGCCTATGTGCGGCGCGGCGATGATGCAGCCTTGCGCGATCTCGACCAGAAGGCGCTGTCGGCAGGCGTCTCCGGCGATGGCGGTTATCTGGTGCCGCCGCAGGTGGACGAGGAGATCGGCCGCAGGCTGAGGGTCATCTCGCCGATCCGGTCGCTCGCGACCGTGCGGCAGGTCTCAAGCGCCGTGCTGAAGAAGCCCTTTGCCGCGAGCGGCTTTGCGAGCGGCTGGGTGGCCGAGACGGCGGCGCGCACGCAGACCGGGACGCCGGAACTCTCCGAACTCGCTTTCCCGACCATGGAGCTCTATGCGATGCCGGCGGCAACCCAAGGTCTGCTCGACGATGCCGCCGTCGACATCGAGGCCTGGATCGCGGCGGAAGTCGACATCGCGTTTGCCGAACAGGAGGGCGAGGCCTTCGTCTCGGGTGACGGCGTGCTGAAGCCCAAGGGGTTTCTGTCTTACGACCAGGTGGATGACGGCGCCTGGGAATGGGGCAAGATCGGCACTGTAGCCACCGGCGCGGCGGGGGCTTTTGCGGCAAGCGGGGCCTCCGACGTGCTGATCAACGTGGTCTATGCGCTGAAGGCGGGGCATCGTCAGAACGGCACGTTCGTGATGAGCCGAAGGACGCAAGGGGCCGTGCGCAAGCTGAAGGACGCCGACGGCAATTATCTCTGGGCGCCACCGGCCAGGGCCGGCGATCCCGCCTCGTTGATGGGATTTGCGGTGGCGGAATCCGAGGACATGCCGGAGATCGCGGCCAATGCGACGGCGATCGCCTTTGGTGATTTCCGGGCCGGGTATCTGGTGGTCGACCGGGTGGGCGTGCGCGTGCTGCGCGATCCCTATTCGGCAAAACCCTATGTGCTGTTCTACACGACCAAGCGCGTCGGCGGCGGCGTGCAGGACTTCGAGGCGATCAAGCTGGTGAAGTTTGGGGTTTGACCCTTCCACTTAAGGGGGAGGGTCGGAGCGTAGCTCCGGGGTGGGGTGAAACTGCGCCAGTTTGACGCCGGGTCACCCCCACCCGCCACTTTGCGGCGACCTCTCCCCTTAAGGGGGAGGTGGGTAGTGGCCCCCCATGCTTTGCCATTTTGCCCCTCATCCGGCTGCCGCCACCTTCTCCCCGCAGGCGGGGAGAAGGACGAGAAGCCCGCCACCGCCCTCATGCTGAGGCGGGCGCGCGAGCGCCCCTCGAAGCATCCGTTTTTGCATTCAACAGCTGGCCTCGCCCTTCGAGGCCGGGCGTGGCCCGGCGCCTCAGGGTGAGGGGCTACCTGCAATTCGTTGCCAAGGATCCCCCCATGACCATCATCGAACTAACCCCTCCCACCGTGGAGCCGCTGACGCTTGGCGAGATCAGGGCGCATCTGAGGCTGGATAGCGAGGAGGAGGATGCGCTGCTTGCAGCACTCGCCATCGTCGCCCGCGAGCATCTTGAGCGGGAGACGGGGCTGGTGCTGGCAGCGAGGGATTTCAGGCTGTGTCTCGACGACTGGCCGGCGGACGGGATCGTGACGATTGCGCGCGGGCCGGTCCGGGCCGTCGCTTCGGTGACGGTTTATGATGGCGAGGGTGAGCCGCAGGCGGTCGATCTCGCCGGGCATCTGCTGGATGGCGAAGCGCGGCCGGCGCGGCTCTGGCTGCGGGATGTGCCGCAGCCGGGGCGGGCGATCAACGGGATCGAGGTGGAGTTTGCAGCTGGTTTTGGCGAGAGCGGCGCCGATGTGCCGGAGACGTTGAAGCGAGCGATGCTCACGCATGTCGCGGCGATGTTTGCCTGCCGGGGCGTGGTGGCGTTCGATGCCCAGCCGGCGGTCGTGCCGCCGGGTTACGAGCGGCTGATCGCACCCTTCTGCCGGCGGGGGCTTTGACCATGGTTCTGCTGGATATCGATGCCGGCCGGCTGACGGCGCGGCTGGTGCTGGAGCGGCCGGAGCCGGTGGACGACGGTCAGGGCGGGGCGGTAACGGGGTTTGTCGAGGTTGCCCGCGTCTGGGCGCTGATCGAGCCGCGTTCCTTTGCCGAGGAGGAGAAGGGGCCGGGGCTGGTGGCGACGGTGACGCATCATTTGACGGTGCGCGCGCGCGCTGATCTCGCGGCTGGGCAGCGGTTTCGCAAGAGCGCGCGGGTCTTCGAAATCCTGGCCCTGCGCGATCCCGACGAGACCGGGCGATTTCAGCTGGTGCTGTGTCGCGAGGTGACGGGATGAGCGGCGCAAGGGAGAGGACGGCGCTGGAGGACACCGGCAGGCGCCTGGGCGATGTTTTGCGGCGGGCGCTTAAGGGTCGGCTCGCGCGGCCGAGGGATGGGCTTTCGCTGGCGGCTGGCGAGCGGCAGGACACGGATCAGCGCGGGATGCTGGGCATGCACATGGTGGGCGTTATGGACGAGGACACGCCTGTCCGCGATCGGGGAGACATCACATGACGAATGCGGTCAATGCCTTGCTGGCGGCACTTCAACAGGCGGTGAAGGCGGATGCGACGCTGATGGCAGCACTCGGGGTCCAGGGTCTGTCCGACCGGACGGTCCGGCCGCAGCGGTTTCCGGCGCTGGTGATCGGTCCGGTCGAGGCGCGGGATTTTTCGACCGCCGAGGCCGAAGGCGCGGAGATCCTGCTGACGCTGGAGGCCTGGAGTGCGGTGTCACGCCGCGAGGCCGAAGGGCTGGTCGCGGAGGTGAGGCGGGTGGCCGATGGTTTGCCGGAGATGCTGGGCGGGTTTCGGCTGGTGAATTTTCGCCATCGCCGGACGGCGAGCCGGCGCGAGGTCAAGGCCGGGCTGTTTGTCGCGGAGGCAGGGTTTCGGGCGGTGATGGAGTGAGGCAGTTTCATCTCCCCCCTTGCGGGGGAGACTTCGGAGCGGTGGCCGAAGGCCAGAAATCGATCCAGTGAATCGATTTCAGCGAACGAAGGCCTGAGCGCGACGCCGCGCGAACGCTTTGAGAGGAATTGGCCCGATCAGGGCCAAACCTCAGATTTCGCAAGAGGGGGGCTCCGTAAGGTGAGTGCCGACAGAACGTTGCCCCTCTCTTGGAAAATCTGAAGTTTAGGCGGCTTGCGCTCGCCTAAGCCTTCGATTTTCCTTTCTCCCCCACAAGGGGGGAGATGGGATCGGGGACCCGTCCCCGCCGCGCGATCACCGCCAGCGCCAGGATGGCCAGAAAACCCGTGGCGGCGAGCAGGGTGGCGAGGACGAGGCCGGTGGAGATGCCGGCGCGGTCGATGACGGCGGTCATCAGCACCGGGGCGGTGGCGTTGGCGAGGTTTTGCGGCAGGGACAGGCGGGCCGACTGGCGGGCGAAGCGGCTGGCGGAGAAGAAGGCGAGCGGCAGAGTGGCGCGGGCAAGTGTCGTGACGCCCGAGCCGAAGCCGTAGAGCGCGGTGAAGATAAGCAGGCTCGACGGCGTGCCCGAGGAGAAGATCAAAAGCAGCGTCGAGCCCGTCAGCATGGCAGTGCCGGCAAGGCCTGTTGTCACCGGCGACGAGTGCTTGCCGAGCACCAGATCGAAGGCGCGGGCGGTAATGCCGAAGACGGCGCGCAGCGATCCGAGCTGCAGCGCAAGCGCCGGCGTGGCGCCCGAAAGTTCCAGGATATGCAGGAGCTGTGGCGAAAGCCCGAAGGTCATCAGGCTGGCAAGCGAGGTCGAGAGTGCGATCAGCAGGAAGGATATCGTTGCCAGGCGCGGGCTCAAGGCGAGCGGTTCGATCGCATCGGCGGCGCGGTCTTCCTCCGAGCGGGTGATGGCGATGCGGCCGAGCGCCAGATGCACGGGGAGCGCGATGGCCAGCTGGGCGCCGGCTGCCGCAAGCAGGGCGCCGCGCCAGCCGAGGACCTCGCCTGCAAGCGTCAAAAGCGGCCAGCAGACGGCCGAGGAGAGGCCGGTAAAGATCATCAGGATGCCGATGGCGCGGCGCGCATCGCGGCCCTCGCGCTCGACGACGGCGGCGAAGGCCGGCACGGTGAGCGCAAAGGAGCCGCCGACGCCGAGGATCAGCCAGGCGAGCGCATAGGTCGCAAGGCTGGTGGAAAGAGCGAGGGTGACGAGACCCACGGCCATCAGCACCGAACCCATGGCGAGTACGCGGGACGCGCCATGCCGGGCGATCTGCCGCCCGGTAAAGGGCCCGAGAAAAGCCATGGTGAGCATCATCACCGTGAGGCCGGCAAAGGCCACTTCATTGGCGAGCCCGAGATCGGCGGCCATGGCGCGGCCGAAGACGGCCGGCATTTCATAGGTCGTACCCCAGCCGAGGATCTGCGAGACCGCGAGCGCGGCGACGAGGAGGGTGCGGGGCATGTTCATGCGGGGACTCGGGGGAGTGTGTCGGGGCGGGCGGTTTGTTCTAGGCCGGTCGGGACACGGACGATAGGGCGAAATCTTGCGGGGCGCTGTTAGCTCCGGGCCATCTCCCCCCTGGCGTGGGAGACTTCGGAGTGGTGGCCGCAGGCCAGAAATCGATCCAGTGAATCGATTTCAGCGAGCGGAGGCCCGTGCGCGACGCCGCGCGAAGGCTTTGAGAGGAATTGGCCCGATCAGGGCCAAACCTTGAGATTTTGCAAGAGGGGGGCTTGGTAAGCTTTAGCGCCAGCAGAACACTGCCCCCCTCTTGGAAAATCTGAAGTTTAGGCGGCTTGCGCTCGCCTAACCCTTCGATTTTCCGTTCTCCCCCGCAAGGGGGGAGATGCGCCGCCCCAAGCGTCTCGTCCCAGCAGCATTCACACACATCATCAAAGGAGAGACGCCATGGGTGCGCAGAAGGGCAAGGATCTGTTGCTGAAGGTCGAGGATGGGGCGGGGTTTGTGACGGTGGCGGGCTTGAGGGCGAGGCGGCTCGCCTTCAATGCGCAGACCGTCGATGTCACCGATAGCGAAAGCGCCGGGCGCTGGCGGGAGCTGCTGGAGGGGGCGGGTGTCCGGCGCGCCGGGTTGACCGGCTCGGGTCTGTTCAAGGATGCGGCTTCCGATGCGCTGATCCGGGCGGCCTTCTTTGCCGGATCGATCCTCACTTATCAGGTGGTGATCCCGGATTTCGGCACGGTGACGGCGCCGTTTCAGGTGACAGCACTCGATTATGCCGGCAATCACGACGGCGAGGTGACCTTCGAGATCGCGCTGGAATCGGCCGGTGCCGTTTCCTTCGCGACGCTGTGAGGCGGCCATGCGGGGCTATGAACGGGAGAGGCGCGAGCCTGTCACGGTGAACCGCGCCAACCGCCATCGCGGCGAGGTGGAGGCGGTGATCGACGGCGAGCGGCGGATCTTATGCCTGACGCTCGGCGCGCTGGCCGAGCTGGAGACGGCGTTTGGGGCAGACAGCCTCGCCGATCTCGCGGCCCGGTTTGCGAGTGGCAGGCTGAAAAGTGCGGATCTCACCCGCATTCTCGCCTGCGGTCTGCGCGGCGGCGGCAACCGGCTATCGGATGCCGATGTGGCCGAGATGGCGGTGGATGGCGGCGTGGCGGGTGCAGCCCGGGTGGTCGGCGAGTTGCTAGCCGTGACCTTCGGTGCTGACGCGGATGGTGCAGCACCGGGGGATCGGGCTCCAAGCGAGCGGAGAACCGGCGAGGGCGGCACCTCCCCTTGAGGGCCGCAGACGGGCGAGGGGCGCTGCCGTTTCCCTGGGAAACGGTCATGGCGCTCGGGCTCGCCCGTCTGCGGCTGTCTCCTGAGGTTTTCTGGGGCCTGAGCCTGCCGGAACTGGCGGCCATGGCGGGGGCGTTCTCGCCACAGGCCGGGATGTCGCGCGGCGAGGTGGAGGCCCTGATGGCGCGGTTTCCGGATTAGCGTCGGCGTGTCTCTCTCCGCTTGGGGCGGTGCCGCTGGCGCCGAAGCCGCGCTTCCCTTGAGATGGAGGGTCGGACCGCAGGTCCGGGGTGGGGTGAGCTTGGCTTGCTTCTCCCGCGTCACCCCCACCCGCCGCTTCGCGGCGACCTCCCCCCTCAAGGGGGAGGTGGGTGGAAGCCGCATGGGGCCTTATCCTGAGGTGCCCCTGCGACAGCAGGGGCCTCGAAGGATCGGTTTGTGCTTGAGGGGGTGGCCTCGCCCTTCGAGGCCCTCGCCAGGCGAGGGCGCCTCAGGGTGCGGGGGATCGCTCGGCGAGCTGGTCGTGCAGGTCCTTCAGTCGCTTGGCAAACGTCGGGAAGACCTTCTGCAGCCGCTCGACATTGTCGACGACTTTCTCGGGCTTGAGATCGAAGCCATACTTGTGTCGGACGAGGTGGCGGAAACCCTTGAGTTCGGTGAGCTGTATATGCAGATCGGGCGAGAGCAGTGCCGGTCTGCGGCCAGCCAGTTCCGAGGCCATCTGGTCGAGTATGTCCTGGTGCAGCGTGGGGCCTGTCGGGGCCGAGCCATCAAGATCGCGCGCGAGGCTCATCAGGATGTCCTCAATCCCGTTATAGACGTTGTGCACGCCAAGCGAGGCAGCGGAGACGGCGCCCCAGTCACCAGCCAGAACATCGCTTCTGTGGCGATCGAAGAAGTCGCTGAGCTGGCCAAGCTCGCGATCACAACGATCGAGCCTTGGCGAAAGCCGCGAGAATTCAGCAAGCGTGAAGGGCGTCATGCAGAAGCTCGTCTACCCTGTCAGCCTCAAGATCGGCCTCGAAGATGAGATCATACGGCAGATGGGTGCCGCGCAAATGCGAGGCCGCGATTTGCTCGGCCTGTAGACGGCGCGCTGGCGATAGAGGGCCTCGAACCAGCAGGTCGATATCCGAATGAATGCGAAAATCGCCACGCGCCAGTGAGCCGATGGGCGTGACGACAATACCTTCGCCAGCGGCCTCTTGCACGATTGCGGCCACGAGACGCTGAGCCAATGCGAGCCTGGGTTCAAGCCTTTCGGCGATCAACGATTGCATGCGGTTCATCAGCCTTCTCCTTCCATAACTGTAGCGCAAGCGTGGCACGACAGGAAGTGGCCAGGCTCTGCGTGAAGAGGGGCACAGGATGCAATCCCACGGTGGGCGGAGTAGAGGAAAGGAAATCCGATGACCGATGACGATACATTGGCGCTCTCCGTCGATCTCGACGGCGCGCAGGCGCTTTCCGTGCTCGACGAGCTCGAAAGCCGTTCGGCAAGTTTCGGGCGGGTGCTCACCTCGGCGCTGAAGGGGGCCACGACAGGGGGCAAGGGGCTGGAGGAGGTGTTGCGCGGGGTGGGGCTCAGGCTGACCGACATCGCCCTTTCGGCGGGTCTCAAGCCGCTCGAAAACCTGCTCGGCGGTGTCGCGGGCAATCTGATCAACGGCCTGTCCTCGGGGGTGTCCTCGGGTTTGGGATCGGCCGTTTCTGGTGGCCTCAGCGCCTTTGCGCAAGGCGGCATGCCCGGACGGGTCACGCCCTTTGCCGAGGGCGGCGTGGTCTCGGCACCCACTTACTTCCCCATGGCCGGCGGGACCGGGCTGATGGGCGAGGCGGGGGCGGAGGCGATCCTGCCGCTGAAGCGCGGATCAGATGGGGCGCTGGGTGTTGCAGCCGAAGGCGGTGGCGGGACGACGGTCATCCATTTCCAGGTGACGGCGAGCGATGCGGCGAGTTTTGCCAGGAGCGAAGGGCAGATCACGGCCATGCTGGCGCGTTCGGTCGGGCGCGGGCGGCGGGGGATGTAGCGAGTAGGGAGTTAGGGAGTAGGGAGTAGGGAGTAGGACGGTGATCCTTCGAGGCCCGCGCGGGGCGCGGGCGCCTCAGGATGAGGGCGTCTGTAGCGGGGAGCGTTTGCGAAAGCGTGGGCATTGCGCCTACGATTGCTCGTTTCGCAGGGAGATGGGCATGGACGGGAAGTGGAGGGTTCGCCAGGTTCGGGAGGTCGTCAGGGATCGCTGGATTGACCTGCGCGCCGAGACCTGTGAGACCCCTGAGGGACACGAGATCGATCCCTATTATGTGATCTCCTATCCTGACTGGGTGAATATCGTTGCCATCACCGAAGACCAAAATCTGGTGCTGACACGGCAATATCGGCATGCGGCCGGGCGGACTTTCCTGGAATTGCCGGGCGGTGCGGTGGACCCGCTGGACCGGGATCTCGAAGCGGCTGCGCGACGGGAATTGCTGGAGGAAACCGGCTATACCGCGTCACGCTTTCAATTGGTCGCCACGCGCTTCCCCAATCCGGCCCTGCAGACCAACAGGCTTCACACCTTTCTCGCCGAGGGGGCCGTGCGGATTGCCACCCCGCAGTTGGAGACGGGCGAGGAAGGCCTGACGGTTGAGCTGGTGAGCCTGATCGACGAACTCGATGGGATCGTCGGCGGGTTGCTGGAACAGGCCCTGCATGTCTCTTCATTGCATTCGGCCCTGATCGCTGCCGGCTATCTGACGACCGTGCCCCGCGGCCGGGAAGCCAGGTCGTAGGGCGCAAGGAACGCGATCCTTCGAGGCCCGCGCGGGGCGCGGGCGCCTCAGGATGAGGGGCATTCTTTAAGGTGGGGCACCCCCTTCTGTCGGCTGCGCCGACATCTCCCCCACACGGGGGGGAGAGCGGACTGCGGCCGGCGTCGGCAGTCTCAATCCTCACGGATGTCGGCACCGCCCTCATGCTGAGGTGCCCGCTTCAGCGGGCCTCGAAGCATCCCATCCTCACACATCATCGAACGGAGCCTGCCATGGCCTTTCATGAACAGCGTTTTCCGCTGCGTCTGTCGCTGACATCGAGCGGCGGGCCGGGGCGGCAGACGGATATTGTGTCGCTGTCGAACGGGCGCGAGGCGCGCAATCGGCGCTGGCGGTTTTCGAGACGCCGCTACGATGTCGGCACGGCGGTGCGCTCGGTCGGCGATCTCTATGCCGTGCTGGAATTCTTCGAGGCACGCGGCGGGCAGCTGCATGGGTTCCGGTTTCGCGATCCCGTCGATGGCTCGTCGGCCCGGCCGGGCGAGGCGGTGACGGCGCTCGATCAGTGGATCGGGACAGGCGACGGTCAGACCTTGGCGTTTCAGCTGGTGAAGGCCTATGGCGATGGCGCGGCGGTAGAGCGGCGGCCGGTGGTGAAGCCGGTGGCGGGGTCGGTGCGGATCGCGCTCGATGGTGTCGAGGTGACCGAGGGTTTCAGCTGCGATGCGGCGACCGGGATTGTGACATTTTCGGCCGGGCATGTGCCTGATGTGGGCACGGAGATCCGGGCGGGCTTCGACTATGACGTGCCGGTGCGGTTCGACACCGACCGGATCGAGATCGATCTCGAAGCCTTTCGCGCCGGGCGCATTCCCTCCATTCCGCTGATCGAGGTGATCCCATGAAACGGTTACCCCAAGCGCTTGCCGCGCATCTGGCGACGGCTGAGACGACGCTGTGCCGCGCCTGGCGGGTGACCTGCCGCGACGGCTTTCGGCTCGGCTTGACCGAGCACGACCAGGTGCTTGTCTTCGCCGGGACACGCTTCGAACCGGGGACCGGTTTTGCGGCGACCGAGGCGAGTAGCGCAAGCGGGCTGGCGGCGCCCGGTGCCGAGGTGAGCGGCGGGTTTTCGAGCGAGGCGATTACGGAAGCGGATCTTGCAGCCGGGCGCTATGACGGCGCGCGGGTCGAATGCTTCCTCGTCAACTGGCAGGCGGCAGAGGACCAGCATGCGCTTGTGACGGTGCAGGAGATCGGCGAGGTGAGCCGGGCGGGGCCGGGCTTTTCGGCGGAGCTCAGGAGCTTTGCGCACCGTTTGCAGCAACCGGAGGGGCGGATCTACAACCGCCGCTGCGATGCCGATCTCGGCGATGCGAGATGCCGGGTGGATATGGATCTGGGCAATCGTCGGGTGTCTGGCGTCGTGGCCGAAGTGTTCTCGGCGGATCGGCTGACCGTGTCGGGGCTTCCGGATCTGGCCGAAGGACATTTCCGGCTCGGGCATATGCGGTTTGACGCGGGGCGGCTGTTGGGCCGGCGACTGGCGATCGAGGAAAGCGGGGCAGCCATGGGTGGTCTCGTGACGCTCCGGCTTTGGCTGCCGCTGGAGGCAAGGCCGGCGGCGGGCGATGCCGTGACGCTGACGGTCGGCTGCGACAAGAGTTTTGCAACCTGTCGAACACGCTTCGGCAATTCCCTGAATTTCCGCGGTTTTCCGCATATGCCGGGCAGCGACTTTGCCTATTCCTATGTCAGCGGCGACAGCACCCATGATGGAGGGGTGCTCTATCGGTGAGGGCCAAGGCTCTTCGCAGGAAGGGGCAGCCCTGCCTGCGCTTGCCCCTCATCCGCCTGCCGGCACCTTCTCCCCGCAAGCAGGGAGCAGGCGGGGAGATGGCAACCGCGTGTGCCTCCCTCTCCCCGCCTGCGGGGAGAGGGCAGGGTGAGGGGCAAGAGCCTCGAACTCAATCCAGGCGGCGGCCTTGGGAAAACCTAATCGTCGTGGCCTCGACCCTTCGAGGCCCTCGCGGGGCGAGGGCGCCTCAGGGTGAGGGGAAAGGGCCGCGTTCCCACACCGATGTCTTGCCCTCATTCCTCCGGATCCGCCTCAAGGGTTAGATCCGGAGGGCGCATGCGTCCATGGCGGATCGTGACGATAACGATGCGTTCGGGCTCAATCAGGTAGTCGAGCAGGTAGTCGCCCATGACGAAGGTTCGGGCGCCCGGAACGGGTAGGCTTCGGGCAACCGGGCCGGCTTCGGGATGAGCCCCAAGGACGAGCTTTGCCTCCGAGATGCGCGAAATGACGTTTTGTGCTGCGGCGGGGTTTCGCTGCTGCAGGTAGCGCAATTCCGTTCGAAGCCAGCCTGCTGCCGATTTCGAAAGGAAAACGCGCATCAGGCGACCTTGTCGGAGGCGATGCGTTTAAGGTCGTTGAATACCTCGTCCAGATCTTCGACCTCTCCAGCCGCCACGTCGTCGAGACCGCGTCTATAGGCGATGATCTCTGCCCCCTCCTGCTGGAGATAGGTTCTGAGCGCCCGGACTATGACCCAACTGCGTGAGCGCTCGGTTGCCTGCGCGATTGTCTCGATGTCGGCGAGCACATCCTCGGGTATCCGGAGCGTGATCGGATCAGACAGAGTTGGTTTGGTCATGGTGAACCTCCAGACAATCGGCACTACAGTGTAATACGAATTGGACGCCGGTTGAAGGGACATCGCGCGAGGGGCAGCCCTCATCCTGAGACGCTCCCTGCGCAAGCAGGGGCCTCGAAGGATGCAGTTCTTGGCCTCGACCCTTCGAGGCCCTCGCGGAGCGAGGGTGCCTCAGGGTGAGGGGGAAGGGCTGCGCGGGCCTTTGCCGCTGCCCTCGCGTCGCTTGCCCGTTCCCTGCATCGCCATTTCCAAACCCACCGCTTCCCATTCCCATCTCCCACCCCGGAGCCCTCTCATGTCCATCAACACAGACGTTCTGGCCATTGCCGGGACCTGGATCGGCACGCCCTATCGGCATCAGGGATCGACGAGGGGGGTGGGGTGCGATTGTCTGGGGCTGATCCGCGGGATCTGGCGGGAGCTTTATGGGGGGGAGCCGGAGGTGGTGCCGGCCTATGCGCCCGATTGGGCGGAGCGGGCGGGGGAGGAGCGGTTGATTGGGGCTGCCGAGCGGCATTTTCTGGCGGTCTCTTCTTTTGGACAGAGCCGGCCCGGCGATCTCGTGCTGTTTCGCTTTCGGCCGCATCTGGCGGCAAAACATGCGGGGATATTGGCCTGCATGGCTTTGGAAGGGGGCGGCGGGGCGATGGGCGTCGCGGGCCGGCAGTTTTCGGCGGAATGCGCGCGCAGTCAACCGCCTCCCAATGCCTTCATCCACGCCTATGAGCAGTCGGCCGTGACGCTGTCGGCGCTCGTGCCCGGCTGGCGGCGCAAGATTGCCGGCATCTATCGCTTTCCCGAAAGGATCTGACGATGGCGACCATTCTTCTGCAGGCGGCGGGGGCTGCCCTCGGTTCGGTCTTCGGACCCGTGGGCGCGGTGATCGGCCAGGCGGCCGGCGCGCTGGCCGGCGGTATGATCGACCGCAGCCTGTTGAGCGGCACGCGGGAGGTGAATGGGGCGCGGCTCTCCTCCGCGCGGCTTTCCGGGGCGAGCGAAGGCACTGTTATCCCGAGGCTCTATGGCACGGCGCGGCTGGGTGGCACGCTGATCTGGGCGACGCGTTTCGAGGAGGAGACGGTGACCGAGCGGACCGGTGGCAAATCCTCCGGCGGCACGCGCACGACGACCTATCGCTACTATGCCAATCTGGCGCTCGGGCTCTGCGAAGGGCCGATCGCCGGTGTGCGGCGGGTCTGGGCAGACGGGCGCGAGCTTGATCTCACCGAAATCGAGATGCGGGTCTATCGCGGCACAGAGAGCCAGCCCGCCGATCCGCTGATCGCGGCCAAGCAGGGGGCAACCCATGCGCCGGCCTATCGCGGCCTCGCCTATGTCGTCTTCGAACGGCTGCCGCTCGATGATTTCGGCAATCGTATTCCGCTGATCCAGTTCGAGGTCATCAGACCCGTCGGATCGCTGGAGGAGAATATCCGGGCGGTCACCATGATCCCCGGCGCGACCGAGCATGGCTATGCGACGGTCAGGATTTCGGATGTGCCAAGTGAGGGCGCAAAGCGCTGGCTGAACCGCAACACGCTGGTTGCGGCCACCGACTGGCAGGCCTCGCTGGACGAGTTGCAGGCGCTCTGCCCGAACCTTGAAAGCGTGGCACTGGTTGTCGCCTGGTTCGGCACGGATTTGCGCGCCGGCGACTGCCGGGTGCTGCCGGGCGTCGAGGTGACCTATCGCAACGAGGAAAGCCGGCCCTGGAGTGTCGCGGGCATTGGCAGAGGCGAGGCTCACGTCGTCTCCCGCCACGCCGGCGGCCCGGCCTATGGCGGCTCTCCCAGCGACGAGAGCGTGATCGAGGCGATCCGCGATTTGAAGGCGCGCGGGCTGAAGGTGACGCTCTACCCCTTCGTGCTGATGGATATTCCCTCAGGCAACGGCCTGCCCGACCCCTATGGCGGGGCCGAGCAGGGCGCCTATCCCTGGCGGGGGCGGATCACCTGTTTTCCGCCGGGCGCCGACAAGACGGCCTCGGCGCGGGCGCAGGTGTCGACCTTCGTCAACCGCAGCGAGGGCTATCGGCGCCTCGTGCTGCATTATGCAGCGCTCGCCGCTCAGGCGGGTGGCGTCGAAGCCTTCCTGCTCGGCTCGGAACTGCGCGGGCTGACGACGCTGCGGGACGGGGCAAACGCCTTTCCTTTCGTCGAGGCGCTGGTGGCACTCGCCGGTGAGGTGCGCGGCATTCTCGGCAGTTCGACGGCGATCTCCTACGGGGCCGACTGGACCGAATATTTCGGCCACCAGCCGGCGGATGGCTCGGGCGATGTCTTCTTCCATCTCGATCCGCTCTGGGCGAGCCCGGATGTGACGGCTGTCGGGATCGACAATTACATGCCGCTCGCCGACTGGCGGGACGAGGATCTGGAAGCCGAAAGCCCGGACGGGTTTACAGGAGCCGACGATGCCGAGGGTTTTGCCCGTGCGCTGGCGTCGGGCGAGGGCTTCGACTGGTTTTATGCGGGTGTGGCGGACCGCAGCGCCCGGGTGAGGACGCCAATCACCGATGGCGCCTATGGCAAGCCCTGGGTCTTCAGGTTCAAGGATCTGAAATCCTGGTGGGAGCAACAGCATTTCAACCGAATCGGCGGCGTCGAGCAGGCGACGCCCACGGCCTGGGTGCCCCGGATGAAACCCATCTGGATGACCGAAGTCGGTTGCGGCGCGGTCGACAAGGGGGCGAACCAGCCGAACATCTTTGTCGATGCGAAATCGGCAGAAAGTGGCAGGCCCTACTTTTCGGCGGGGCTGCGCAGCGACAGCCAGCAACGCCAGTTTCTCGACGCGCATCTGACGCACTGGCAGGAAAGGGCAGCGGACGGCATGGTCGATCCGGAGAGGCTCTATGCCTGGACCTGGGATGCGCGGCCCCATCCGGCCTTTCCGCAGAATACGGCGCTCTGGGCCGACGGTGCAAACTGGCGCACAGGGCATTGGCTAAACGGTCGGCTGGGCACGGCGACGCTCGCCGACACCATCGCGGCGATCCTGAGGGATCACGGGTTTATCGATTTCGACGTTTCGGAGGTGGCGGGTGATCTCGGCGGCTATGTGAAGGGGGATCTGACCTCTGCGCGGGAGCTGATCGAGCCGCTGCTCGAGCTCTTCCAGATCGACGTGATCGAGGATGCCGGGCGGTTGAAATTCCGCACCCGGCCGACGGCGAGCCTCCCCGCCCGCGAGATCACGGTGCTCGCCGACATTGCCGACCGTCCGCTCTGGAGCGAGACGCGCGGCCATGACAGCGATTTTGCCTCGGAAGCGCTGGTGACCTTTTACGATCCGGCGGTGGCTTATGTCGAGGCGAGCGTGCGGTCGAGGCGCGTAGAGGCGGCGACCGATCGGCAGCTGGCGCGCGACCTGCCGGCGGCAATGCCCGAGGAGACGGCGCTGGCCGCCGCTGAGGGCTGGCTGCGCGACAACCGGCTGGCGCGGCGGACGGTTCAGCTGGCGCTTGGGCCGCAGGACATTGCGGTCGAGCCCGGGGATGTGCTGCGTTTTCCTGAGGGGCCGGCAGGGCGGTTTCTGGTCGAGGCGATCGACGAGGGCTTCGAGCGTCGCCTGACGCTGAGGGCCTTTGCCGGCAAGGTCACTGCACCCGTGCCGGTGGTCGAACCCGGACGGGTTGTCGATGGTGGCGGTGCGGCGGGCTTTGCGCCGGTCGTGCAGTTTCTCGATCTGCCAAGGCTAGAGGGCGCAAGCCATGTCGGTGATACGAGTGTTGCAGCCATTTGCCGTCCCTGGCGGCGGCTGGCGGTGTCCAGTTCGCCGGAGATGGAGGGCTATCGGCTGCGGCTGACCCTCGATCGTCCGGCGACCATGGGGCGGCTGGCGGAGGCACTGGAGCCGGGGCCTGTCGGGCGCTTCGACCGGGTCAACAGCCTGCTCGTGGACCTGTCGAGTGGTGCTCTGGCGTCGGCCAGTCGTAACGCGGTGCTGGCGGGGGCCAACCGGCTGGCGGTCCGGGCCGCGAGTGGCGGGCTTGAGGTGCTGGGTTTCCTTGAGGCCGAGGAAGTGAGCGCGGGACGGTTTCGCCTGACGGGACTGTTGCGCGGTTTGGGCGGGACCGAGGCTGATATGGCGGCGGGGGCTGCCGTCGGTGCCGACGTCGTGGCGCTCGATGCGGCAGTGCGGCCGATGGGCCTGGTGAATGCCGAGCGCGGGGCGGCGCAGAACTGGATCCTAGAGCCGATGGGGCTGGTGACCGACCTGTCCGGACCGCATGTCTTTGCCGGCGGTCTCCGGGCCGAAACGCCGCTCTCGCCTGTGCACGCGAAGGCCATGCGGCAGCCATCGGGCGACATCCGGATCCGTTGGATACGCCGCAGCCGTATCGAGGCGGATGCCTGGACGGACGGCGAGGTGCCGCTCGATGAGGCAGAGGAGCGCTACCGTCTGGAGATTCTGAGCGGCAGCGTGGTGCTTCGCTCGGTCGAGGTGACCGAGGCCGTGCATCTCTATCAGGCGACGGATGAAATGGCCGATTTCGGGGGCGCGCAGACCGCGCTGTCGATCCGCATCCGCCAGCTCGGGCGCCTGGCGGCGGGCCTGCCGCTGGAGGCGGTGGTGGCCATCACCTGAAGTTCAACAAAGAGGAGACAGACATGCTGGAGATGAAACCCTGGTATCAGTCGAAGACCGTCTGGGGCGCGCTGATCGCGATTGCGGCTCCGCTGCTCGGCCGGGCAGGGCTGGAATTGGGCGGTGCCGAGCAGGCCGAGATCGCCGAGGCACTGACGACGATTGCCGGCACGCTCGGAGGCTTGCTGGCGCTCTATGGGCGTCTGACGGCGACGAAGGGCGTGGGCGGATGAGGGAACGTGTTACCCTTTACGATGTAAGGAATTTCCATTACCTTGCGCGTAGGAAACAGGGCCGACGCCATGAACAAGATCCTTCGTAAGGTCAGCACCATCACCGACAAGGGACAGACGACAGTCCCGAAAGTGATCCGCGATGCACTTGGCGTGGAGTATGGTGGTCGGATCGCTTTTAGCCTGGATGAGAAGAACCGGGTCATCGTCGAACGGGATGATGCTGAGGAGGAGGATCCTGTTCTGGACGGCTTCCTCGATGTCCTGGCCAGGGACATGGCAGCAAGGCCGTCTCAGGCCTTCGAACAGATCCCGCCTGGCCTGAGGGACAGAATCGCAGCATTGACGGCTGGTTCTGAGATCGATCTTGACGCCCCGATTGAGGGTGAGGTCGATCTCTGAGCGATGGAGACGATCAATGGCTGGATTATCAGGGCACATCCTCTGTTTCTCGATCAACTGGAGCGCTTGACGGCTGCCGTCGAAAGGGAGGCAGCGAAAAAGCCCGCGACGTTCCGGTCTGCAGCCAACTTCAAGCTTCTTGCCGCCATCCACAGGCTGATCTTCGAAGTCATTCCGACCGATCCGACAGGTCCGCACTTTCGCCAGGGCGGCACGCTTGGTCGTGATCGAAAGCACTGGTTCCGGGCGAAGTTCGGCAATGGCCGCTTCCGGCTGTTCTTTCGCTTCAATGCGGCGGCAAAAGTGATTGTATTTGCGTGGGTCAATGACGCGGAGACCTTGCGCACCTATGGCTCGCGCAACGACGCCTATGCCGTGTTTCGTGCCATGCTGGAGGATGGAAACCCGCCCGACAGCTGGGGTCAGCTGCTTGATGCTGCGTCGAGCGATGCCGTCGTTCGGCGCCTCGAATCCTTGGCATTGGTGTCATTGAAGTTGCAAAACGACAGGGAATAACCTTTGGAAACCGGGGCTGCGCACTTGCGATTACAGACCATTCATTTGCCATTCAGACGCCTTGCGGTACATAATTTGCAAGAGTGGACGTCATCCAAGAAGAAGCAGCAATGGCATCATTCATGAAAAACACGGGCCTGGCATTGGCCGTGACCGTGGCGGCTCTGCCGGCGATCGGGAGCGATGCCGTGGCGGCGGACTGCAGGCAGGCTGCGGAACGCGTGGTTGCCGAAGTCGGCGGCCAGTTGCTTTCCGTGCACGAATCGGGCGGTGAATGCGTGATCGTTGTGCTCGTACCGGGCAACGGCAGCGAACGGCCGCGCAAGGTCACGATGCGGGTCGCCGGTTGACCTGCCGAAGGGACTGAACAGGCTCTCCGCATCGAGGGGTGAACCGCATGCGCATTCTCGTCGTCGAAGACGATGTCAATCTGAACCGCCAGCTGGTCGAGGCTCTGCAGGAAGCCGGCTACGTCGTCGACAAGGCTTTCGATGGCGAAGAAGGCCATTTTCTGGGCGATACCGAGCCCTATGACGCCGTGATCCTCGACATCGGCCTGCCCGAAATGGACGGCATCACCGTGCTGGAAAAATGGCGGGCCGCAAGCCGTGTCATGCCGGTGCTGATTCTCACCGCCCGCGACCGCTGGTCGGACAAGGTGGCCGGCATCGATGCCGGCGCCGACGATTACGTGACCAAGCCCTTCCATGTTGAAGAAGTGCTCGCCCGCATCCGCGCGCTGATCCGCCGGGCGGCGGGCCATGCCTCCTCGGAAATCGTCTGTGGTCCGGTCAGGCTCGACACCAAGAGCTCCAAGGCGACCGTTGAGGGCGTGACGCTGAAGCTGACCTCGCATGAATACCGGCTCTTGTCCTATCTCATGCACCACATGGGCGAGGTCGTCTCCCGCACCGAACTGGTCGAGCATCTCTACGACCAGGATTTCGACCGCGATTCCAACACGATCGAGGTCTTTGTCGGGCGCCTGCGCAAGAAGCTCGGCGTCGATATGATCGAAACGGTCCGCGGCCTCGGCTATCGCATCCAAGCTCCTGCGAAATGAAGATCCGCTCGCTCACCGCGCGCGTCCTGCTGCTGGCCACCCTCTGGTCGGCGCTCGGTCTTGTGACGATCGCGGTGGCGATTTCCGCCCTCTACCGGCAGGGCGTCGAACGCGGCTTCAACAATCTCCTGCGTGCCCAGCTCTATAACGTCGTCAATTCCGTCTCGATCGGGGACGGCGACAGCCTGACCGGTTCGCCGGCGCTTGGCGATCTCAGATTTTCCCAGCCCGCCACCGGCTGGTACTGGCTGGTCGAGCCGCTTGGCAATTATGCCACAGCACCGCTTGCCTCCGCCTCGCTGGGCGTTGCCAATCTCGCCGTTCCCGACGTCGATCTCACTCCCTTTGATCAGAATTACGAGCGCTATTACGAAATGGTCGATGATGTGGGTAACCACATCCGAGTGGCTGAGACGGAAGTCGTCCTCGACGATCAGGGACGGGCAGCCCGCTTCCGGGTCTCGGGCAATCTCGAAGTGATCGAAGAGGAAATCGCCTTCTTCACCAGCCGGCTTTATGCGGCATTGGCCGTGGTCGGTATTGGCGGACTGATCGTCAACGGGCTTGCCATTCTCTACGGGTTGAAGCCGCTTGATCGCGCCCGCCGGGCGCTGGAGCGCATCCGCCGCGGTGAGGCCGAGCGGATCGAGGGCGATTTTCCAAGTGAGGTGCAGCCGCTCGCGAGCGAAATCAACGCGCTGATCGACAGCAACAGGCGTATCGTCGAACGCGCCAGAATGCAGGTCGGCAATCTCGCGCATTCGCTGAAGACGCCGATTGCCGTGCTGGTCAACGAGGCGCGCACGCTCGACAAGACCCATGCCGAGGTGATCGCCGCCCAGGCCGAGGCGATGCAGGCGCAGGTGACCTCCTATCTGAATAGGGCCCGGATCGCTGCCCAGCGCGACAGCGTGCTGGCCCGTACCGAGGCGCTGACGGTGATGGAGCGGCTGGCGCGCGTGATGCGCAAGTTGAATGGCGAGATTGCCTTTGAACTGGATATCGCACCCGACCTCACCTTCGCCATGGAGCAGCAGGACGTCGAGGAGGTTGTCGGCAATCTCCTGGAAAACGCCTCGCGCTTTGCGCGCACCAAGGTGGTGACGCGGGCCTTCATGACAACGCGGGACCATGACGTCACCGATGGGCGGCGTGGCTGGATCGAGGTTGTGGTCGAGGATGACGGACCGGGGCTGGCGCCCGAACAGATCGGCGAGGCGCTGAAACGCGGCCGCAGACTGGATGAGAGCAAGCCGGGCACGGGGCTCGGTCTCTCGATCGTCAAGGAGATTTCCGGGGAATATCAGGGCTCTTTCGGCCTTTCGCGTGCGACAATCGGCGGGCTTCGCGCACAGTTGATCCTACCGGCTGTGACGAAGGACACTGCGTGATTGATTTTCCTGTGAAATTACATAGGTGTATAGGACAGCTTTCAGCCGCCGACGCCGGTCGGCAGCAAAAGCGTCAGATGCGCCTTCTGGCGGCAACGATCGACGGGACTTGGAACGGTCTGATGGGTGTGAAACGCTTCGGGATAATCGTATCTACCGGCCTCGTGTCGATCGCCCTTGCGGGCTGCACCACTTCGGGCGGCGGGCGCAATGCCGCAGCCAATTCCGCCGTCTACATCGCCGCCCTGCAAGGTGGCATTGTCTCGCGTGCCGGTGCTGACCTGTCGCGTAGCGAGACGCAGCGTGCCCTGGAGGCTGAATACCGCGCGCTCGAAGCAGCCCCTGGCGGCCAGCCTGTGACCTGGGAAAGCGGCGATGTTCGCGGCGAGGTGGTGGCTGCTGCGCCCTATCAGGTCGGCCGACAGAACTGCCGCCAGTTTACCCACAAGGTGTTCACGGATGGTCGCGAGCGCCAGGCCCGCGGTGCTGCCTGCCGCAACGAGAACGGCACCTGGACGCCGCTGAGCTGAAGGCTCAGGCTGGCATTTTTTCGACGAACCTGACGCGGAATGGTGTCACTAACACTTGACTTGGGTCAAGGGGAGGCGGGTTATGACGGATTAGAGAATTCCTGCGGCCAAACATCTCAACTTTCCGTCAAGGGAGGTTTAGCCGTTGGAAAGCCACTGTCCTTGACGTAATTGAGTTTCATGTTGTTCTGGATCATCTCTGCATTGCTGACGGTTGCCATCGCCGTCCTTCTGCTGGCTCCCTTGTTGCGGGCCTCGGCCCGCGCGACGCGTTATGACGAAGGGGAGGCGGCGGTCTATCGTGATCAGCTGCGCGAACTGGAGCGGGACAAGGCGGAGGGGCTGATTTCGGCTGAGGATGCCGATTATGCCCGGGCCGAAATCGGCCGCAGATTGCTGGCGATTGCCAGCCGCGAAAAGACGGCGGAGGGTGACGAGCCGCAGGACGATGTCGCGCCTGCCAGCGCACCAGCGACCCGCCGCCGCTATACCTGGTCCCAGGCCTTCATCCTGCTCTGTCTTCCCGTCATCGGGTTGGCGGGCTATCTCGAAATTGGGAGCCCCGGTACGCCTGACGCCCCGCTTGAGGCACGGATGGCCGACCCGGGCGATGATGTTGACCTGTTGGTTGCCAGGGTCGAGCGACATCTGGCAACGGCACCCGAAGACGGCAACGGATGGAATGTCCTGGCGCCCGTCTATTTCCGTATCGGCCGCTATGACGATGCCGAACTCGCTTACCGCAACGCCATCCGCATTCTCGGCCCCGATTCCGAACGGATGAGCGGGCTTGGCGAGACGATTGTCGTGCGCAATGACGGGATCGTGACGGATGATGCCCAGATGGCATTCCAGGCGGCCTTGAAGATCGAGCCCAACAATCCGCGTGCCGATTTCTATCTGGCTCTGGCTCTCGAGCAATCCGGTCGTCGGGCGGAAGCGCTGGCCGCCTTCCAGGACATCGCCAAGGCCTCTCCGCCGACGGCACCCTGGATGCCGCTGGTCAATCAGCACATCGCCGCCAACAGCGAAGGCGGGCCATTGGCCAATCAGCCGGCGCCGACGCAAACGGCCGGAGCGCAGACAAATCCTGCCGCGCCAGGCAACCCGACAGCCGCAGATGTTGCCAACGCGCAAGCAATGTCCGAGGCGGATCGCAGCGAGATGATCCGCGGCATGGTGGCAAGCCTCGATGCGCGGCTGAAGGAAGATCCCAACAATTTCGAAGGCTGGATGCGGCTCGTCCGCTCCTATGCCATGCTGAAGGATATGGAACGGGCGGAAGCCGCGCTGCAGGAGGGCCTGAAGGCTTTCCCGGCTGAGGGCGCCCAGGGCCAGCAGCTGATCGCCATGGCAAGGGAACTCGGCCTTGATGTCGAGGAGGTGAGCCAATGACCCGCAAACAGAAACGCCTGGCTGTCATCGCCGGCGGCATGAGTTTTATTCTGACGGCCGTGCTTCTGGTGATGTTCGCTTTCGGCCAGTCGATCGCCTATTTCTACGTGCCTGCCGATCTTGCCGAATCCGACGTGCAGCCCGGGACCCGCATCCGGCTTGGTGGTCTCGTCGAGGCGGGCTCGGTGGTGCGTGGCGAGGGCTCGACGGTGACCTTTACCGTGACCGATACGCTGAAAGAGCTGCCGGTGACCTATACGGGCATCCTTCCCGATCTCTTCCGCGAAGGGCAGGGGGTCGTGGCCGAGGGCCGTTTCGAGGGCATGGGCCAGGTCTTCGTCGCCGATACCGTGCTGGCCAAGCATGACGAGAATTACATGCCGAAGGATGTTGCGGATCGTCTGAAGGCGCAAGGGGTGGAACTCAGCGGCAAGGAACAGATCCAATGATCATAGAGCTTGGCCATTATGCCCTTGTCCTCGCGCTTGCGACCTGTCTTGTCGTGTCGATCCTGCCGGTGATCGGCGCGCGCCGCGGCGATGCGGCGATGATGGCGGTCGGTACCACCGGCACCTATGCCACCCTTCTGCTGGTCGGCTTCTCCTTCGCCGTTTTGACCTATGGCTACGTCGTCTCCGACTTCTCGGTGCAGAACGTCTATCAGAACTCCCATTCGCTGAAACCGATGATCTACAAGGTCTCGGGCGTCTGGGGAAACCATGAAGGGTCGATGCTGCTCTGGGTGCTGATCCTTGCCTTCTTCAGCGCCATGGTCGCCTTCTTCGGCACCAATTTGCCGGACCGGTTGAAGGCCAATGTGCTGGCGGTGCAGGCCTGGATCACCACCGCCTTCACGCTGTTCATCCTCCTGACATCGAACCCCTTCATCCGCCTGTCGCCGATCCCGGCGGAGGGCCAGGACCTCAACCCGGTGCTGCAGGATATCGGGCTCGCCATCCATCCGCCGCTTCTCTATCTCGGCTATGTCGGCTTCTCCGTCTGCTTCTCCTTCGCCATCGCCGCGCTGATGGATGGCCGCATTGACGCCGCCTGGGCGCGCTGGGTGCGGCCCTGGACGCTGGCTGCCTGGGTCTTCCTGACGGCCGGCATTTCGATGGGCTCCTACTGGGCCTATTACGAGCTCGGCTGGGGTGGCTGGTGGTTCTGGGACCCGGTCGAAAACGCCTCCTTTATGCCCTGGCTGGCGGGCACCGCGCTGCTGCACTCGGCGCTGGTGATGGAAAAGCGCGACGCCTTGAAGATCTGGACGGTGCTGCTGGCGATCATCGCCTTCTCGCTGTCGCTGCTGGGTACCTTCCTGGTGCGGTCCGGCGTTTTGACTTCGGTGCATGCCTTTGCGACCGATCCGAGCCGTGGCGTCTTCATCCTCGGCATTCTCGTCGTCTTCATCGGCGGCGCCTTTACACTGTTTGCGCTGCGCGCGCCGATGTTGAAGGCGGGTGGCCTGTTCCAGCCGATCTCGCGCGAAGGCGCGCTCGTCCTCAACAACCTGATCCTGACGGTCTCGACGGCTTCGGTCCTGATCGGCACGCTCTATCCGCTGTTGCTGGAGACGATCACCGGGGAGAAGATCTCCGTCGGCCCGCCCTTCTTCAACATTACCTTCGGGCTTCTGATGATCCCGCTTTTGCTGGCCGTGCCCTTTGGGCCCTTCCTTGCCTGGAAGCGCGGCGACGTCCTGGGTGCCCTGCAGCGTCTTTATGTGGCGGCAGCGGCTTCGCTCGTGATCGGGCTTGGCTTCTGGTACGCCCAGAACGGCGGCCCGGTTATGGCGGTTGGCGGTCTGGCGCTGGCCTTCTTCGTCATGGGTGGCGCGATTGCCGATCTCTGGTATCGGGCAGGTTTTGGCAAGCATCCGCTGTCGACGGCCTGGAGCCGCCTCAAGGGCCTGCCCCGCTCGGCCTTCGGCACGGCGCTTGCGCATTTGGGCCTTGGCATCACCGTGCTCGGCGTCGTTGCCGTTACCACCTTCGAGACGGAGACCGTCGTCGAGATGAAGCCCGGCATGACGGCGGAGGCCGGCGGATATGTCGTGACCTTCGACGGCATTCGTGCGGCGACCGGACCGAACTTCACCGAAGACCAGGGACATTTCACCATCCGTGAGGGTGGCGTCGAAGTGGCCGATGTCTGGTCGTCGAAGCGGCTTTACACCGCGCGCCAGATGCCGACCACGGAAGCCGGCATCGTCACCTTCGGCCTGAGCCAGCTCTATGTCTCGCTCGGTGACCCCATGGCCAATGGCGGCATCGTCGTGCGCATCTGGTGGAAACCCTGGATCCTCTGCATCTGGTACGGCACGATCGTGATGATGATCGGTGGCGTGGTGTCGCTGTCGGATCGCCGCCTGCGGGTCGGTGCGCCGAAGCGGGCGAAGATTTCGGCAAAGCCGGTGCTGGAGGCTGCGGAGTGAGCGTGTGGTTTGAGAAGATTGCCCCTCACCCTAACCCTCTCCCCGCAGGCGGGGAGAGGGAACGGCAAGCGCTTGCGGCTTCGGCCTTCTCCCCGCCTGCGGGGAGAAGGTGGCGGCAGCCGGATGAGGGGTGGGCACGTCTTCCGCTACGGCGCATGTTGCTGGTCCTCACCCTTCTCCTCACCCCGATCCATGCCTTTGCGGTCAATCCCGACGAGATCCTTGCCGATCCCGCGCTGGAACAGCGGGCGCGCGCGCTTTCGGCCGAATTGCGCTGCATGGTCTGCCAGAACCAGTCGATCGACGATTCGAATGCCGAGCTGGCGCGCGACCTCCGCGTGGTGGTGCGCGAGCGTCTGGTGAATGGCGATACGGACGAGCAGGTGCTCGACTATGTCGTGTCGCGCTACGGCGAATTCGTACTACTGAAGCCGCGGCTCAGCATCCGTACGATCGCGCTCTGGGGCGCACCGGCGGCCCTTGCGATCGTCGGATTGATTGTTGCCGTGGTCTACACCCGGCGGCGCGCGGCGCAGCCTTTGATCAAGCTCTCACCGGAAGAGGAAGCGCGGCTGAGGAAGGTGCTGGACGCGGAGTGATAGGGGGCGTTCACGCCGCAGCACCCTTGATGATGGCGTCAAGCTCGGCGAGTACTTCATCGGCGTCCGACCCTTCACCATCGGCGACCGCCTTGCGTGCCTGTGCGATCTCCTGGATCTCGCGCCCTTCCTGGGCCATGTAGGCCTTCAGCGCCCGCACCATGACCCAGCTGCGGCTGCGTTCGCAGGCACCGGCTACGGCCTCGATTTCGGCCAGAAGGTCGAGAGGTAACCTCAGTGTGATCGGATCGGATAACTGCTGTTTCCGCATCGCTTTTCACTCCGTTTGTAATACAGAAGATAGCATCTCTCATATGTCTGGTCAAATGCGGTCAATGTTGCCGCCAAAGATTACGAAGAATTCATCTGCCGTACAGTTCGCCGTAACGTGACGCCCCCTATATCTCCTGTCATCCACCGCTTCCCACCGCCGGGTAGGCCGGCGGCTCCAGTCAGAAGAACAGATGAAGGTAGATCAAATGTCCGAGACCAAAGGTCGCTCCCTCAAGACCATCCTCAAGACCTCCACCGCTGCCGGCCTTGCGGCCGTGATGATGGTGACCGCTGCTCCCTTCGCCGCCGTTCCGGCGCTCGCTGCCCCCGTCGAGGTCAACGCACCGCAGGTGCCGAGCTTTGGCGATGTCGTAGAGGCGGTCCTGCCGGCCGTCGTATCCGTCCGCGTCCAGTCGAACGTCCAGCCTGCATCAAATGATGAGAATAACTTCTCCTTCAACTTCGGTGGCCGCAGCTTCGAAGATCTGCCGGATGATCATCCGCTGAAGCGCTTCTTCCGTGAATTCGGCGGCCCTGGCATGGAAGGCCCCGGCGAGCGTCCGCGTGCCGAGCGCGGCCCGGGTCGTCTGCGCCCGACCGCCCAGGGTTCCGGCTTCTTCATCTCCGAAGACGGCTATGTCGTCACCAACAACCACGTCATCGACGACGGTTCGGCCTTCACGATCGTGATGAACGACGGCAAGGAGTATGACGCCAAGCTCGTCGGCAAGGACAGCCGCACCGACCTCGCTCTGCTGAAGGTCGATGCGCCTAACACCAAGTTCACCTATGTGAAGTTTGCCGATGACGAGAAGGTCCGGGTCGGTGACTGGGTTGTCGCCGTCGGCAACCCCTTCGGCCTCGGTGGCACGGTGACCGCCGGCATCATCTCCGCCCGTGGCCGCAACATCGGCTCCGGCCCCTATGACGACTACCTGCAGATCGATGCGGCCGTGAACCGTGGTAATTCGGGTGGCCCCGGCTTCAACCTGAACGGCGAAGTCGTCGGCATCAACACCGCGATCTTCTCGCCCTCGGGTGGCAATGTCGGTATCGCCTTTGCGATCCCGGCCTCGGTTGCGACCGATGTCATTGCCAAGCTGAAGGAGACCGGTACGGTGTCGCGCGGCTGGCTCGGCGTACAGATCCAGCCCGTGAACCAGGACATCGCCGACAGCCTCGGCCTGTCTGAAGCCGCCGGCGCTCTGGTCGTTGCCCCGCAGGCCGGTTCGCCGGGCGAAGAGGCCGGCATCCAGCAGGGCGACGTGGTGACCGCCGTCAACGGCGATCCGGTCAAGGATCCCCGCGATCTCGCCCGCCGCATTGCAGCCTTCGCACCCAACACCACCGTTGACGTGGCCCTTTGGCGCGATGGCAAGGCGACCGAAGTCAAGGTCAAGCTCGGCGAATTGCCGGCCGAACAGTCTGCGAGCGCCGACACGGAAAACAACACGGCTCCGGCTCCGGAAGCCGAGCAGGAACTGTCGGGCCTCGGCCTCTCCGTCCGTCCGGCTGACGGCGGCAAGGGTCTGGCGATCGTCGATGTCGATCCGGCAAGCGATGCCGCCGACAAGGGCCTGAAGTCCGGCGAGACGATCACCTCGGTCAACAACCAGGAAGTCTCCTCGGCGGCCGATGTCCAGCGTGTCCTTGATCAGGCCAAGAAGGACGGCCGCACCCGGGCGCTCTTCCAGGTCGAATCGGAAAACGGCAGCCGCTTCGTGGCGCTCCCGATCAACCAGGGCTGATTGTGATGTGACGAGGGGCGCCGGCGGTCGTGGACCGGCGGCGCCCCTTGTCGTTTCCGGCGGTTGTTTACCGCCCGAGTGTCAGGAAAGGACGAAGCATGGGGATCGCGGAGCAAGCGCAGCCGAAGTCCGGCGAAACCGGCTATACGGTGGCAGGCGGCGACGCTAATGTCGCGCACATGAAGATACTTGTCATCGAAGACGACCTGGAAGCAGCAGCCTATATGACCAAGGCCTTTCGCGAGGCCGGCATCGTCGCCGATCATGCGAGCGACGGTGAAAGCGGCCTCTTCATGGGCACCGAAAACAGCTATGACGTGATGGTGGTCGACCGCATGCTGCCGCGCCGCGATGGCCTTTCGGTGATCAGCGAACTGCGCAAGCGCGGCATCGACACGCCCGTCCTCATTCTCTCCGCACTCGGCCAGGTGGATGACCGCGTCACGGGCCTGCGCGCCGGCGGCGACGACTATCTGCCGAAACCCTATGCCTTTTCCGAACTGTTGGCGCGCGTCGAGGTGCTCGGTCGCCGCAAGGGCAAGCCGGAACAGGACATGGTCTACCGCGTCGGCGACCTTGAACTCGACCGGCTCTCTCACGAGGTGAAGCGGGCGGGCAAGGAAATCCTGCTGCAGCCGCGCGAGTTCCGCCTGCTGGAATATCTGATGAAGAATGCCGGGCAGGTGGTGACGCGCACCATGCTGCTCGAACATGTCTGGGATTATCACTTCGATCCCCAGACCAATGTCATCGACGTGCATGTCTCGCGGTTGCGCTCCAAGATCGAGAAGGATTTCGACAAGCCGCTTCTGAAGACGGTGCGCGGTGCCGGTTACATGATCAAGGACGAAGGCTGACATGCGGCTCAAGGCCCGTCTCGGGGTGCTGGCCAAGTCGACGGCCGTGCGGCTGTCCGCGCTCTACATCCTGCTCTTTGCGCTCTGCGCCGCCTTCCTCGTCTTCTACGTGACGGGGCTCGCCGAGCGTATCCTCAACAATCAGACCCGCGAGGCGCTGCGCCAGGAAATCACCGAAATTCAGGGCGCCTTCGAACGCGGCGGGATCAACCAGCTGCTGCGCACCATGGAGCGCCGCGCCCGCCAGCCGGGGGCCAACCTCTATGTGATTGCCGGGCCGAATGGCGAAATCCTCGCCGGCAATGTCGCCTCTCTGCAGCCAGGCGTTTTCGATGAAGAGGGATGGACGGATTTCCCCTTCCGCTACCAGCGCTATACCGACAGCGGCGGCGTGAAACGCCATCTGGCGACCGGCCATGTCTTCATCCTCGAGAATGGCCTGCGCGTGCTGGTCGGGCGTGACCTCGGCGAACCGGGCAAGCTGAGACTGCTGGTGCGCCAGGCGCTGATGGTGGCGCTTCTGATCATGGGCGTCGGGGCTGTCGTCATCTGGTTTGCCATCGGACGCAATGCCTTGAAGCGCATCGACCGGGTCTCGGCGGCAAGTCAGAAGATCATGGCCGGCGACCTCTCGCAGCGCCTTCCCGTGTCAGGATCGGGCGACGAGTTCGACCGGCTGTCGTCCTCGCTGAACGGCATGCTGGGACGCATCGAACAGCTGAACGAGGGGCTGAAACAGGTTTCCGACAACATCGCCCATGACCTGAAGACACCTTTGACGCGCCTGCGCAACAAGGCGGCCGATGCGCTGGACGAGGATGATGCGAATGCGAGGAAGGCGGCGCTGGAGACGATCATCGCCGAATCCGACCAGCTGATCCGCACCTTCAATGCGCTGCTGATGATCTCCAGAGTAGAAGCTGGCTCGATTGCCGCCGAACTCTCAGACATCGATATTTCAGCTGTTGCCGCCGACAGCGCCGAGCTTTACGAGCCGGTCGCCGAAGAGGCGGGTCAGACAATGATCTGCGAGATCGCGCCGGGTCTTTCGGTACGGGGAAATCGCGAACTGGTCGGGCAGGCGATCTCCAACCTCATCGACAACGCGATCAAATATGGCAGCCAGGGCGAGGCGGGCTCGGAGATCCGGGTGCGCGTCTCGCGAGGGGCAGCCGGCGTCGAAATTGCCGTTTCCGACCAGGGGCCGGGGGTGCCGGAAGACAAGCGCGGGGAGGTGGTGAAACGCTTCGTGCGGCTGGACAAGAGCCGGTCGAAGGCGGGCACGGGCCTAGGGCTTTCTCTGGTCGAGGCGATCATGGCCCTGCATGGCGGGCAGTTGAAGCTCTCCCACACGCGCGATGATCCCGATTATCCGGGTCTGACGGCAACGATGGTTTTTCCCGGAATGAAGCCGTAACCTATTCAGGTTTGAGATTCGCGAGAAATCTCGACCGGGAGAGGAGAGGCTGATGGGGAACGGCAGGACGAGCAGATTGTCCGATGTGGCGGATGGGGTGATCCGTCCGCTGAACCAGACGGAGCTGAAGGCGGCGGTTGCACTTCTCAAGGACCTGACGAAGCAGGAGCCGGCACTGGCCGAGCATCTTTCGACTGAGGGGCCGCTCCGCCAATTCGTGCTTTCGGCCTTCACGCTCTCTCCCTATCTGCGCGATGTCGCAAACCTGAAACCCTCGCTTCTGCTCGAGGCGGTGTCCCAGCCGCTGGAGCCGCAGATCCTGGACGCGATCGACGCGGCGCGGAATGCTTGGGCGCCCGACGCCTCCGGTGCGGCACCTGGCGAGGCGGAGGTGATGGCACGGCTGAGACGCGCCAAGCGCAAGGTCGCCTTTCTGACGGCGCTCGCCGATCTCGCCCGCGTCTTCACCGCACGCGACACCACAGCCTGGCTGACGGCCATTGCCGATGCTGCGGTTGGAGCCGCGATCGACCATTTGCTGCTCGCCGGCCATGAAGGCGGCAAACTCACCCTGAAGAACCGCGGCAATCCGGCTGAAGGTAGCGGCTTGATCGTGCTGGGCATGGGCAAGCATGGCGCCCGCGAGCTGAACTACTCCTCCGACATCGACCTCGTGATCTTCTACGATCCGGACGCCGGCATCCTGAAAGACCCTGTCGACGCCATGGAGACCTATGGCCGGATGATGCGCCGTCTGGTGCGTATCCTGCAGGAGCGCACGGCAGATGGGTATGTCTTTCGCACCGACCTGAGGCTGAGGCCTGATCCGGGCTCGACGCCGCTTGCCGTACCGGTCGAGGCTGCGCTCATCTATTACGAGGGCAGGGGCCAGAACTGGGAGCGCGCCGCCTTCATTAAGGCGCGGCCGGTCGCGGGCGACCTGAAGGCAGGCGAAAGCTTCCTGCGGGAACTCGTGCCCTTCGTCTTCCGCAAATATCTCGACTATGCGGCAATTGCCGACATCCACTCGATCAAGCGGCAGATCCATGTGCACAAGGGCCATGGTGCGATTGCGGTGAAGGGCCATAACGTCAAGCTGGGACGCGGCGGCATCCGCGAGATCGAATTCTTTGCCCAGACCCAGCAGCTGATTGCCGGTGGCCGTATGCCGGATCTGCGCTGCCGCCCGACCGAAGAGGCGCTGAACGCACTCGCCGCCGCCCGCTGGATCGACGCGCAGACGGCAGAAGAACTGACCGACTGCTACTGGTTCCTGCGCGATGTCGAACACCGCATCCAGATGGTGCATGACGAGCAGACCCATGTCCTGCCGGAGACCGAGGCCGAACTGAAGCGCATCGCCTTCATGCTGGGCTTCATCGACACGACCGCCTTTTCCCGCGCGCTGGAAACGACGCTCAAGACCGTCGAGAAACGTTACGCCCGGCTCTTCGAAAAGGAGGAGGGCCTGTCGAGTGCGACAGGCAATCTCGTCTTCACCGGGCAGAAGGACGATCCGGATACGCTGAAGACGCTGAAGGGCCTTGGCTTCGAGCGGCCGGAGGACATCTCCCGCGTCATCAGGACCTGGCATTACGGTCGCTACCGGGCGACGCAATCGGTGGAGGCCCGCGAGCGGCTGACCGAGATGACGCCGGATCTCCTGAAGGCCTTCGGCGAAAGCCGGCGGGCCGACGAGGCGCTGCTGCGCTTCGACAACTTCCTCTCTGGGCTCCCCGCCGGCATCCAGCTCTTCTCGCTGCTCGGCAACAATCCCGCCCTTCTCGACCTGATGGTCAACATCATGGCGGCTGCTCCGAGGCTTGCCGAGATCATCGCCGAGCGCCCGCATGTCTTTGACGGCATGCTGGATCCGGGTCTCCTGGTCGAACTTCCCACCCGCGACTATCTCGGCAAGCGGCTGAAGAGCTTTCTCTCCAGCGCGCGCCACTATGAGGAAATCCTCGACCGGCTGCGCATCTTTGCCGCCGAACAGCGCTTTCTGATCGGCATTCGCCTGCTGACCGGTTCGATCGGTGGCGCCCAGGCGGGCCATGCCTTCACCGATCTTGCCGGCCTCGTCATCGACGAGGCGCTGAAGGCGGTCATTGCCGAGATGGAGGCAGCGCATGGCAGGATCCCGGGCGGCCGGGTGGCGCTGGCCGGCATGGGCAAGCTCGGCTCCTACGAGCTGACGGCAGGCTCCGACGTCGATTTGATCCTGCTTTACGAGCATGACGACGATGCAGCGGAATCGGATGGTGCAAAGCCGCTCGACCCGGTGCGCTACTTCACGCGGCTGACGCAGCGGCTGATCGCGGCCTTGTCTGCCCCGACGGCGGAAGGCGTGCTCTATGAGGTCGACATGCGGCTGCGGCCCTCCGGCAACAAGGGGCCGGTCGCAACCCGGCTCAGATCCTTCGCCCGCTACCAGCGCGAGGAGGCCTGGACCTGGGAGCACATGGCGCTCTCAAGGGCGCGGATGATCTCCGGCGATCCGAGCCTGATCGAAGAGGCCGAGCGCATCATCGAGGAGGTTCTGGCAGCACCGCGGGATCAGGCCAAGACCGTCAAGGATGTGGCCGAGATGCGCGGGCTGATCGAGCAGGAGAAGCCGGCACGGGACATCTGGGATCTGAAACTCATTCCCGGTGGCCTTGTTGATATCGAATTCATTGCGCAGTATTTGGCCCTGGTCGCCCCTTCGAAGGGGCATCGCGTGCGCACCAACGAACTGTCGACGGCGGAGGCCCTGAAGGCGCTCGGTACACTCCTCGATCCGAACGATCTCGACACCTGCCTGACGGCCTTAAAGCTCTACACCGATCTGTCGCAGGTCATAAGGCTGTGTATTGACGGTCCCTTCGATCCCGACAAAGTGCCCGCCGGTTTGACGGATCGGGTGGCGCGGGCAGCCGAGAGCCCGGATGTGAAGACAGCTGAGGCGGAGGTGAAACGACTATCCAAGGCGGTCAGAGGAGTGTTTTCACGCGTGGTCGCATAGGCCATAAAATTTACGTGATATTCGAGTGATCTAATTTAGAATATCTGTAAATTAATGGTGGCTCAATAAACTTTCCTCCCGAATCGTCTGGTCACTTGACCGCTTGAAGTGGGAGATGGGAATGCGGAACATACCAATTCTGGGCAAGTTCATTGCCATCATGGCCGCCTTCGGAATTTTTTCGATGGGGGTCGCACTCTTTATGGGCAGCAAGCTCACCGCAACGAACGAGACCTACACGGGTCTCCTTGAGAATGAAACGACCGGAGCGCTGTACATTTCGCGCGCCGGGCGCACGATACAGCAGATGCGCGCATCGATCGGGGATATGCTGATGGCCGCCGATCCCGACACCATCGCCGCTGCCGAGAAGGAGCTGGCCGACACCAAGGCATCCTTTCTTCAGTTTACTGATATGGCGATCAAGGCACTGCCTAGTGAAGCAGAAATCTCTGGCCTGCGCGACCAAGTCCTACAGATCGTCGAAAAGACCTGTGGCCGCGCTGTATCTCTCGGCAGACTCGCTACCACACCCGAAGCTATCGCCGAGAGCCAACAGATTTTTCTGACCGAATGCCAGCCGGCTTTCGCTCAGATCACCCCGCAGTTTAGCGCGTTTGTGACCAAGATCGCCGCGGCATCGAATGCGCGTGCCCAGGAGTTATCCGATGCTACGGCTGCCGCAGCTCGCAATTCGCTGATCGGTGTCTTCCTTGGCATCGCCGCAGTCCTGATAGGCGGGTTTGTTGCCATGCGCGCCTGGCTGGTCCGTCCGATCCGGCAAATGTCGCAAACCATGGACGTGCTCGCGGCCGGCAACTTCGATACCCATGTCGACGGCACCGATCGCCGCGATGAGATCGGTCTGATGGCGCGCTCCGTACAGGTCTTCAAGGTCAATGGTCTGAAGGCCCGCGAACTGGAAAGTGAAGCGGAAGCCGCACGCAGCCAGGCCGAAGCGGAGCGGGCAAGGGCTGCCGAGGCGGACCGGAAGCGGTCGGCAGACATGGCGCAGGCAACCTCGGGCCTCGCAGAGGGCCTGCAGCGTCTTTCCGATGGTGACCTCGGCTATCAGTTGCTGACCCCGTTTGCCGCTGATTTTGAAAGCCTGCGTGCCGACTTCAACACAGCCGTGACCAAGTTGCGCGGCACCTTGAGCGCCGTGGCACAGTCAGCGACCGCAATCGATGGCGGTTCGCGCGAACTGAGCCAGAGCGCTTCCGACCTGTCGAAGCGCACCGAGCAGCAGGCGGCCTCGCTCGAGGAAACCGCTGCCGCGCTCGACCAGATCACGACCAATGTGCAGAACTCGTCGAAGCGCACCGAAGAGGCCCGCAACATGGCCGCCCAGGCAACAGCCTCTGCCAAGACGTCGGGCCAGGTGGTCGCCGATGCGGTTGACGCCATGCAGCGGATCGAAAGCTCATCGAGCCAGATCTCCAACATCATCGGCGTGATCGACGAAATCGCCTTCCAAACCAATCTTCTGGCGCTGAATGCCGGCGTCGAAGCCGCCCGCGCCGGTGAAGCGGGCAAGGGCTTCGCGGTTGTTGCCCAGGAAGTGCGCGAGCTTGCCCAGCGCTCCGCCCAGGCCGCCAAGGAGATCAAGGAACTGATCGGCAAGTCGGCCCAGGAGGTCGAAAGCGGTGTGAAGCTGGTGACGGCAACCGGCGAGGCGCTGAAGGTGATCGGCGACCACGTCATCGCGATCAACGGTCAGCTGGATGCGATTGCCACCTCGTCACGTGAACAATCGGTGGGTCTCTCCGAGGTCAACACGGCCGTCAATCAGATGGACCAGACCACGCAGCAGAACGCGGCCATGGTTGAAGAGGCGACGGCCGCGTCCGCCTCGCTGGCGTCGGAAGCTGAGCGCCTGCGCCAGCTGATTTCGCAGTTCCAGCTTGGCACCTCCGAAGGCGCGCATCGTCCGGTGGTCGCCAGCAGCAGCGCCCACGCCCCTGTCGTCTCCCCCGCACGCCGGATGATGAACAAGGTCGCTGGCGCCCTCGGCATGACCTCGGCCAAGGCCGAGAGCTGGGAAGAGTTCTGAAGAGAGCCATCAGCCTGAAACAGCAAAGGCCGCCCACCGGACGGCCTTTGCGTTTCTGGAGATAGGTGGGGGTGGCGTCTCAACCCGCGCGGCGCATCGGGGCGAAGGCGAGGGTTTCCGGGATGCGCAGCGACACCACCGTGCCCTGGCCCTCGCGGGAGCGGATCTTCAGCGAGCCGCCGTGCAGGGCCACCAGCGAGCGGGAGATGGCAAGCCCGAGGCCGGAACCGCCCTTCGATTTGGCATACTGGCTTTGCACCTGTTCGAAGGGGTTGCCGATCTTGCCGAGCGCGCTCTTCGGTATGCCGATGCCGGTATCGACAATCGAGACGATGACGGCACCCTCGACCTTGCGGGCACGAAGGGCGATCTTGCCGCCTTCGTCGGTAAACTTCACGGCATTCGACAGGATGTTGAGCAGGATCTGCTTGATGGCGCGGCGGTCGGCGATCAGCGACAGGCCAGGCTCGACGCGCTGCTCGACGGTGATGTTCTTCTCTTCGGCCGGAATTGCGGTGAGGCGCATGCTTTCTTCGATCAGCGGGCAGAGATCGATCGTTTCGCAACGGATCTTCATCTGACCCGCCTCGATCTTCGACATGTCGAGGATGTCGTTGATGACGTTGAGGAGATGCTTGCCGCTTTCGTGGATGTCCTTGGCATATTCCTCGTATTTCGGCGAGCCGACCGGGCCGAACATGCGGGCAAGCAGGATTTCCGAGAAGCCGAGGATGGCGTTGAGCGGCGTCCTGAGCTCATGGCTCATATTGGCGAGGAATTCCGACTTTGCCTTGTTGGCGGCCTCGGCGCGCTGCTTTTCGGCGAGATACTTCTCGTTGGCGTCGGAGAGTTCGGTCTTCTGCCGCTCCAGGATCTTCTGAGAGGCGGAGAGGTCGCCGATGGTTGCCATCAACCGGCGTTCCTGGTCGCGCAGGCGCTCCTGGTGACGCTTCAGAAGCGTGATGTCGGTGCCGACCGAGACCAGGCCGCCGTCACGGGTGCGGCGCTCGTTGATCTGCAGCCAGCGCTCGTCGGCCAGCTGCACCTCGGAGGTGCGCGAATTGGTGCCGTCATCGGCATCGGCAATGCGGCGCTGGATGATCGGCTTGCCGGCGGCAGCAAGCACAACGGCACGCTCCTTGCCCGGGACGAGCACATCATCCGGCAGGCCGTAAACCTTCTGGAAATGGCCGTTCCAGGCGACCAGCTTGTCGTTCTTGTCCCAGAGCACGAAGGCTTCCGATGTGCATTCGATGGCGTCCGCCAGGCGCTGATCGGCTTCGGCATAACGCTGGGCCAGTCGATGCTGCTCGGTCACGTCCATGGCGATGCCGATCACATGCTGCTCGCCCGTGGTGGTCGAGATGATCTGGGCGCGGGCCCGCATCCAGACATAGTGGCCCTGGGCGTGGCGCATGCGGAAGATCTGGTCGATGTGACGCGAGCTGCCACGGCCGACGGAGCGGGCGAGCGCATAGAGATTGCCGTCATCAGGATGCATCAGGCGGGCTGCATCGGCAAAGGCGAGCGGCTGGGCGGACGGGGTGAGGCCGAGCATTTCGTACATCGAGCGCGACCAGACCAGCTTGCGGCTTTCCAGATCGAAATCCCACAGCCCGCAGCGGCCACGCGCCAGCGCCGTTTCGACGCGCAGGTTGGATTCCAGGAAGGTATCGTCTGCCTCGCGGGCCCGCTTCACCTGATAGAAATAGGCGTAGAGAATGACGAAGAGGATCACCGAGATGCAGGTGAAGAGCGTGACGTTCAGCGAGAGTTCGCGGCGCCAGAAATCCTCGACCGCCTGCAGCGAATGGGCCGCGACGATCATCGCACCATCCGTGCCGACGGGCGTGAAGATCGCGTGATGCGGAATGCCGTTGAGGTCGGTTTCGATGGCTCCGGTCCGGCTGCCGGACTGGCGGATGGTCATGACCTCGGGCAGCAGGCTCTGCAGTGTCGCACCGACCTGACCGGCGGCTTCCGGTGACGAGGCAAAGACCCGGCCGGCCGGATCGACGAGCAGCACGAAGGCGCCATGGGAGAAGTGTTCGCGGTCGAGGAAAGTCGAGAGGCGCTTTTCCGCCTCGACGCGATTGCGTGTTTCAAAGAGCGGGAGCCGCTCCCCGAGAGCCGCGTTCACGGTTGCCGCAATCAGGGCCGTCGACTGACGAACGGCGTTTTCCATGCGCTGATGCTCGCTCATGATGCCGATCGTGCGCGCAAGTGCCACGACGGTCAGAAAGGCGAGGATGAGCACCGGGATCGCCCGGCGCAAAATGGTCTCGATGCGCCGCGAGCGCGCCGTGGCCTGCGCTGCGCCATGCGCCTGAGACGAAGAGTCGGAGGAAGCCCCTCCGTGCCGCCTGAAGAATTCCACCATGTCCGAAAATTTGATGCGCAGCCGCTCATCAGCTGCGGTGACCCGCCGCGCGTCCAACATCGTCCCTGCCTCTGTCCCTCGTGTGATTCGAAGCGCCGCTTGCTCGAATCTGACGCCAAGGAATCATGACCGATTCGCCTTGTCCAGAGCCGGTGCGTAAAGAAAATATTAACCCCTTGCTCCGACTCCGCTTTTTTATTGGCGACGTGGCAAGCGGCTGAATCTGATGGGAAATCAGGCAGCCTTGAAGGCCTCTGAACGAGCCTTCGGACGAAAAAAGGCGCCGGTTTTGCCGGCGCCTTCATGAATGGTTCGCGGGGCTGTCTCAGCCCTTGAGCACGCGCTCGACGATGTCGCGCACATCGGTCGACAACGTCGCCGAAGCCTCGATGGTCGAAAGTGCGGCGCGAGCCTTCTCGGCGCGGCCGGCTTCAAGCAGGCGCCAGGAGCGCATGGCCGTCAGTAGGCGGGCCGCCAGCTGCGGATTGCGCGGGTCGATCGCCAGGATCTGCTCGGCAAAGAAGGTATAGGCTGCGCCGTCTGCGCGGTTGAAGCCGGTCGCGTTGCCGAAGGCGAAGGTGCCGACGAGCGAGCGGACGCGGTTCGGATTGCTGGGCTGGAAATGCGGGCTTGCCATGAGCGCCTTGACCCGTTCCAGGCTCGCCGCACCCGGGATCGTCGCCTGGATGGTGAACCACTTGTCGAGAACGAGCGCATTCGAGGCAAAGCGCGTCTCGAAGGCAGCGAGTGACGCCTTCGTCTCGGCCGCATCCGGGAAGCGGTGGGCCAGAATGGTCAGCGCCTGCGACAGGTCGGTCATGTTGTCGGCCTTGGCAAAGGCCTCGGCGGCCAGCGCCGGGCTGTTTTCCGCCAGCGACAGGAAGGAAAGCGCAAGGTTCTTCAAAGCCCTCTTGCCGGCACCTGCAGCATCCGGCGAGAAGGGGCCGGAAGCCGAATGGGTGGCGTAGAGCTTGCGGAAGACATCGGCGCCTGCCGTGGCGATGGCACCGAGCACGGCCTGGCGGCCGGCATGGATTGCGTCGGGATCGTTGTTGTCGCCCAGTTCACGGGCAATGTCGGCTTCGCTCGGAAGCGAGAGCGCCTGAGCGCGGAAAGCGGGTTCCAGCGCCTCGTCGGCAGCAACTGAGAGCAGCACGTCGATGAAAGCGGGGCTTGTCGTCACGGAGCCAGCCTCGCGGGCGGTCTTGGCCGCGTCGGTCAAGACCGGCAGGGCAAGATCGGTGATGGCCTGCCAGCGGGCGAAGAGATCGCTGTCGTGGCGGGCAATATGGCCGAGATCCTCGGCACTCTGGGCGAAATGCAGGGTCACCGGAGCCGAGAAGCCGCGATTGAGCGAGACGACCGGGCGACTGCCGATGCCGGAGAAGGTAAAGGTCTGGGCACGCTGGTTGAGATGCAGCACATCGCCGGTGACATCGCCGCCTGATATCGCGGAGGCCGAGGCTTCCGGGCCGTTTTCCGAGATCAGGGCGAAGCGCAGCGGAATATGCATCGGCTCCTTGCTGCTCTGGCCGGGGGTGGCCGGGATCATCTGCTCAAGCGACAGGGTGAGCGTCTTGGCGCCGGCATCATAGGCCGAGGAGACGGTGATCTGCGGCGTGCCGGCCTGGTGATACCAGAGCGAGAACTGCGTCAGATCCTTGCCGCTTGCATCCTCGAAGCACTTGACGAAATCCTCGACCGTCGCGGCCTCGCCGTCGTGGCGTTCGAAATAGAGGTCCATGCCCTTCTTGAAGTCGTCGCGGCCGAGAATGGTCGCGATCATCCGGGTGACTTCCGAGCCCTTCTCGTAGACGGTCGTCGTGTAGAAGTTGTTGATCTCGCGATACTTGGTCGGACGCACCGGGTGTGCCAGCGGGCCGGCATCCTCCGGGAACTGCTCCGAGCGCAGATGACGGACTTCGGCGATGCGCTTGACCGCGCGCGAGCGCATGTCGGCGGAGAATTCGTGGTCGCGATAGACGGTGAGGCCTTCCTTCAGGCAGAGCTGGAACCAGTCGCGGCAGGTGATGCGGTTGCCGGTCCAGTTGTGGAAGTATTCATGCGCGATGATCGCCTCGATATTCGCGTAGTCCTGGTCGGTCGCGGTCTCGGGATCGGCAAGCACATACTTGTCGTTGAAGATGTTGAGGCCCTTGTTTTCCATGGCCCCCATGTTGAAGTCGGAGACGGCGACGATCATGAAGATGTCGAGATCATATTCGCGTCCAAAGACCTCTTCGTCCCACTTCATGGAGCGCTTCAGCGCATCCATGGCATAGGCCGCGCGCGGCTCCTTGCCGTGCTCGACATAGATCTTCAGCGTCACGTCACGGCCGGACATGGTCGTGAAGGTGTCTTCGACCACGCCGAGATCGCCGGCAACCAGCGCAAACAGATAGGACGGCTTCGGATGCGGATCGAACCAGGCGGCGAAATGTTTGTCCGGGCCGAAGCCGGCGCCACCGAGGAAGTTGCCGTTGGACAAGAGCAGCGGATTGGCGGCCTTGTCGGCGATGATGTTGATCGTATAGACGGCGAGCACATCCGGACGGTCGGGGAAATAGGTGATGCGGCGGAAGCCCTCGGCCTCGCACTGGGTGCAATAGATGCCGTTTGAGCGGTAGAGGCCCATCAACTGGGTATTGGCCTCCGGGTTGATCATCGTGACAACGGTGATCTCGAAAGGCGTCGATTCCGGTAGGTCGCGGATGGTGAGGCTCTCCGGCGTCGCGGTGTAGCGCGCGGGATCCAGTTCGATCTGGTCGAACAGCAGGCTGGTCATGGTGAGGTCGTCACCATCCAGCACCAGGGGCGCAGTCGGATCGACACCTTCGCGGCGATGGAAGATCAGGCGGGCTTCCACCTTGGTTTCCGTCGGGTCCAGTTCGAAAGTCAGATCAACCCGTTCCAGAACGAAGTCGGTGGGGCGGTAGTCTGCCAGATGAACGATCCGGCCCGTATCTGTGCGCATTGTGTGTCCTGGTCGCTGCGGGGTTGGCCACCCCGGCGCGAGTGGAAGGGCTCGCGGCCGAATGGGGTCAAGTTGCCGGCAATAATTGCAGCAATTTCTGAACGATTGTTAAAACGCGAGCTATTTTCGGGTATGCTCTTGATCAGTCGGCCGCTTTTCTTCGGTTGGTGCGCCCAGAAGACGCTCAGAATCCAAGAATAGTCGCCGTTTCATCTTTGCTAAAAATACATCTATGGTTTCGACCTGGTTCACTTCAGACGCAATTGCTGACGCAGCGCGTCGTCGCTCTCCAGCGTTTGCACGATGACACCCGACCAGCCGAGCCCGTCATAATCTTCATAGCCAAGGGTCTTGGCAAAGGCGACGGTGGCGCCGCTATGGTCATAATAGCTGCCCCGGGCGAGGTTGCCTGGATTGTTGAGCGCGAAATGGGTGTAGAGTCGCTCGGGACGGGAGGACGCGATGACCATGTTGCTGCCGTCGAGCAGCAGGACCTGGGTGCGTTCGGCGACCTGTGGCGGCAGGTTGGCTTCCTTGTCGACGATCGCCTGGCCCTGCGCCTTCCAGTCGAAATAGACGCCGAGCGTGCCGAGCAACTGACCGTCAGAGCGACCGCCGGCGCGGATGCCGGTCGCGTAGACGAGGATGTCGCGGTTGTCGTGCAGGGCGCTGCGCTTGACGGTATCGACGACATAGTCGTCTCCGCTGCGGCAGCCGCGCGCCGCGCGGAACCATTCCTCGTTCGACAGATCCTTGTTGCTGAGATTGCGCTGGTAGCGCGGATTGGCCGACGCCACGACGCGGCCGCTCGCATCTGTCATGACCAGATCGAGATAGACCGTGTAGAAACGGTTGATCACACCGAGCCGGTTTGCCGCATGGTTTGCCCGCTCCGGTGTCGGCTCTTCGAGCGCTTCCCACAGCGCACTGTCGGTCGCCCACCAGCGCACGTCTGCGGTACGCTCGAAGAGATTGCGCACGATGAACTGGACAAGGGTTTGGGCGAGATCGACCAGCCGCACCCCCTCCATCTGCGCCACGAGATCATCGGCCATGTCACGGCTCTGCCGTATGCGGCCGAGCACGTTCTCCTGGAAGCGTTCTGCGGTTTCGCCCGCCCCCTGGGCAAGGCGTTGCACTTCGTTGGCGACGACGGCAAAGCCTTTACCGGTCTCGCCAGCCCTGGCTGCCTCGATGAGCGCGTTGATCGCCAGGAGCCGGATCTGGCGCACGATCAGCGCGTTGTCGGCGCTGAAGCGCTCCAGGTCACTGCCGATGCTTTCCGTGATCAGGCGCATCGAACGCGGCGTTGCGGGGATGTCTGTCGGCTGCTGGTTCTGGGGATCTGCCTGCGGCATGGCGCCAATCCTCTTCAAATGAAACGATCGAAAAACGGCAGAAGACGCCGCATTAATATGACTTATTCTTAGGAAATAAGTTTTCTTCGATTAAAACGCGGTTAATCGAAGAGTTGTATGGGGCTCGTACTTCAACCATTATTGGATCAATCTTGCGTGAGATGCGGCTTGCGGCATGCCGCCCGGCATGCAAGCTAGGTCTGTGCCGAGTCCGAGGCGAGGCAGAGGCCACGTTCCCGAAGCCTGGCGCAAATCCTGACACGTCCGCCACACGCATCTAAGACACCTGAACCCATGGCCTTTGCCGACCCAAATCCGCTGCGCGGCATTGTGCTGAAAGTCTGTTCGGTGACCGTCTTCGTTGCCATGCAGACCTGCATCAAACTCGCCGGAAGCGGCATTCCCCCTGGACAGATCAGCTTCTATCGCTCTGCCTTCGCGATCCTTCCCATCGTTATCTACCTCGCCTGGCGGGGCGAATTGCGCTCGGCGATGCAGACGGACAATCCGCTCGGTCACCTGAAGCGAGGTCTTCTTGGCGTCTGTGCCATGGGGACCGGCTTTTATGGTCTGGTGCATCTGCCGCTGCCGGATGCCATCGCCATAGGCTATGCGATGCCGTTGATCGCGGTCATTTTTGCCGCTGTCTTCCTCAAGGAGACGGTTCGGCTCTACCGTTGGACTGCTGTGGTCGTCGGCCTCGTCGGCGTGTTGATCATATCCCTGCCAAAGCTGACTCTGTTTGGTCAGCAAGGTCTGGGCTCCGAGGCGGCGATGGGGGCGGTGGCCGTTCTGATCTCGGCCATGCTCGGCGCTGGCGCCATGCTGCAGGTTCGCCAGCTGGTGCGGGAAGAAAAGACCTCGACGATTGTCCTGTTCTTTTCCGTCACAGCAGCGCTTTTATCAGCACTCACCTGGTTCTTCGGTTGGGCGGAACTCTCGTGGCGCGCGCTGGCACTTCTGGCGCTGGCCGGTTTCTTCGGCGGTCTCGGCCAGATTCTGCTGACCGAGAGCTATCGCTTTGCCGATGTCTCGACGATCGCCCCCTTCGAATACTGTTCGATCATTCTCGGCTCGATCGCGGCCTATATTCTCTTTTCGGAGATCCCGCCCGCAACCACCTTGATCGGTGCGGCAATCGTCGTTGGAGCCGGGATCTTCATCATCTACCGGGAGCATCAGCTGGGCCTCGAACGGCGTGCCGCCCGCAAGGCCTCGACCCCTCAGGGATGACCGATCAGCGCTCGGGATCGGAGAGGGGCGAGGCGCCTTCCGTGCCCTGCATGGGCAGAACAGTGGCCTGGAAATCGGCCTTGTCGGCAAGCGACCCCTTGTCGGGACGCCGTGTGATGCGCCAGGCGGCATAGGTGGCATAGAGCGCGAAGGCGAGGCCGAGGAAAACGATGAGTGCATTGGGCCCGAACCACTGCATCAGACTGCCGGCCATCAGCGGGCCGGTCACCGTGCCCATGCCGTAAAGGATCATGATGGCGCTGGAGAGCGTCACATATTCGTCGGGATCGGCCAGGTCATTGGCATGGGCGACATTCAAGGAATAGACCGGATAGAGCACGGTGCCGACGAAGAAGCCGGCAACGTAGAGCGCCGTTGCGTCGCCGGCGCTGAAGGCGATCATCAAACCGCAGGCGCCGACGCCGAAGAGCCCGGAGGCGACCATGACCAGGCGCCGGTCCATTCGGTCCGAGATACGCCCGATCGGCACCTGGGCCAGCGCCCCACCTGCGAGAAAGGCAGCAAGCAGCGTGGCGCCCTCAGCCGTTGTCATGCCGATCGTCTGGGAATAGACGCCTCCGAGACTGCCCCAGGTGCCTGAAAGCGCGCCCGACAGGAGCGAGCCGAAAAAGGCGATTGGCGAGCGGCGATAGAGGCGTTTGAGATCGAAGCGCGCTTCTGCGATCGGTGTCGGCGAAGGCGCGGTCGAGAGAGCGACGGGGAACAGCGCCAGCGAGAAGATCAGCGCGCAGATGATGAAGAGGTTTGGTCCATTCACATCGCCCAGCGGCACGATGTATTGCCCGCCGATCGAGCCGACCAGGCAGGTCACCATGTAAACGGAAAACAGCGCCCCGCGATTGGCATTGGTGACTCGCTCATTGAGCCAGCTCTCGATCAGCAGATAGGCACCGGCGATGGCAAAGCCGGAAAGGCCGCGAAAGATGACCCAGGCCCACCACTCGACCACGAGAGCGCAGAGCAGGATGGAGACGGTGAGCAAGGTAATCAAAGCGCCAAACACCCGGACATGGCCGACACGGCGCACGAAGATCGGCGTGACGACGCAGGAGACCGTGAAGCCGAAGGTGTAGCCCGTGGCGATGACGGAGATGATGAAGGTCGACCAGCCCTCGTTCAGCGAGCGGATTGGCAGCATGTAGCCCATCAGGCCAAAGCCTGCCATCATCAGCAGGGTGGAGAGCATCAGGGTGGCAATCGATGCGAGACTGGACAGCATTGGTTCCCCCGGGCAACTCGTCTTCAAGAATAGTGCCAGCATGGCCCGGCAGGTGAAATGTTGAATACGACGCAGTTTTGCGCTTTTGCGGGAGCTTTGAGCATTCTCTCGCAGATTCGGGCAATAAATGATTGAAACACTGTGAGCAAATCGTTTACCTTTAAAACAACTGGGTGAGAGAGGCGCCGAATTTCGGTCTGGTGCCCGCCAAAGGGGTCGAATGGAGCCAGGTCGCGCGAGTAAAAGCGTTGTAAAACGGCAAAGTGGCAGCCGCTTGTGCTCCACCTTTTCCTGGCCGGATCGACAGACATGGATGACCGTGTCATGAGCCTTTCACCGACCGCGATCGCCCGACACCCGCATTTCATTTCTGCCTTGCGCGCCTATGCCGGCAAATTGCGGAGCCAGTTTGACCAGAGCCCGCGCCTTTCCCGCATGCTGGCATCCCATCAGCGATGGCTGCTCAGCCAGGCCGCGTTCGCTTTGCAGCTCGAATATGATCCCAGCCAACCGGGAAGCGGTCTGACCACCACCAATCTCCGGGAAATCATCACCTCGAACAATGCCGCGAGCCGCAACACAGTCCTCAATTTCCTCGACCAACTGCTGAGCTACAAGTTTGTTCGCATCGCTGGCGACCCAAACCGCCGCCCCAGACGCTACGAGGCGACGGAATTGCCCCATAAGGCCATGCATCAGTGGCTGATGACCAATTTTGAGCTCTTGGACCGCCTGGATGGCGGCGAAAGGGCGGCAACACTGGCCGAGCAGCCCGATCTGTTTCGCCAGATCCAGCCGCAGATTGCCCGGCGGGCCTGCCTGGACCCCAGCTGGCTGGAACCGCCGCCGCGCGTGGCCCTCTTCCTCTGGACGGAAGCCGGCGGTCTCGTGATGGATGAGTTGGTGCGCCGTGCCATGGAATTGTCGCCCGATGCCGAGGGCTACAATATCGGCCGGATCGACGCGCGTCTGATGGCCGAGCATTTCATGATTTCCCGCACCCATCTCCAGCGGCTCTTCCGTCGCGCCGTCGAAAGCGGTTGCCTCCACTGGCCGGACGGAGATCGCAATCACTGCATCCTGCGGCGCGACTTCCTGGACGAATATTGCGGTTGGCAGGCGATCAAATTCGCGATCGTCGATTTCGCCTATGAGCGGATCTGCGGCTCGGCGCGCGTGGGAAAGTCTGATCCGCGCCTCGGCGCGGTCGGCGGTCACTGATACGCAAAAGGCCCGCACATGGCGGGCCCTGTGAGCAAGCAATCCGTGTTCAATCAGAAGCCGAGCGGCTGGAGCGCGCGATCGACACTTCGGTCCTGAGCCTGCTTCCGCTTGCGCGCTGCCATCGACAGTTCTTCCGACGCGCTGACGGCATGGCCGATCTGGTGCATGGCCTCACGGAGGCTGCGGACGGGGTGGAACGAGATGTTCATGGTCTTGTCCTCTGCTCTCTATGCATATCGATTTCTGCGATTATATTTGTTCACGGCTGAACGATTGCCGCAATGCACAATGCGGAAGCCCTGATATGCGTTCCTCGCATGCTGGCTCGGCGGCGCAAGCTGACTTCAGGCGCGGAAGTCGGAAAACACGGTGGCGGGACGCGCGATGCGGCCAGCCTGACCGGCGAAGCGGGCGCTCAGCTGCTCGGCTGCAACGCCGCTGCCACTGCGATTGTAGGGGCTGGCGCCGCGACCGGTTTCGCCTGCGAGACGCAGGGTCTCGAATTTGCAATGGATAGGACGGGTGCGAAGGCTCACGGTGGTCTTCCTTTAAAAGTGTCCCTCCCACTTTCGACTCTATATATCGCAGTGCAGCATAGATTCGGCAACCGGCATGGCTGCGATACTGCCATGCATTCTGCGCATGGCAGTTTTCATAATTTGTTTACACTGCTATAAATTTAGCCGTTATTGGCTGGATTGAGGCGTTCGGAAAAGGCGAGCAGGTCCATCCAGGCCAGCGCCTTGCTGGCCGGGGCGGACAGGAGCTCCTGCGGATGCAGGGTCGCCATCGCCTGCACCGAATGGCCGCCGACGCCGATTTCGCGCCATTTTCCTCGGAGCGCATGGATCGTTCCGGTTTCACCGAAGAAGAAACGTGCGGCGAAATTGCCGAGCACCAACACCAGGCGGGGTTCGGCAAGCGCGATCTGCCGTTCGATGAACGGTCGGCAGATGGCCGTTTCCGGGCCAGACGGCATGCGGTCACCCGGAGGGCGCCAGGGAATGACGGTGGTGATGGTGACGCTCTCGCGGCTCTGGCCGATGGCGGCGAGCATGCGGTCGAGAAGCAGACCAGCGCGACCGGAAAAAGCCTGACCCTCGCGGTCGTCGTCGGCATTCGGCATGGGGCCGATCACCATGATGCCGGCCGTGCCGCCACCCTGGGCCGTGATTGTCGAGCGCGCCGAGGTCTTCAGGTTGCAGCTGGCAAAAGCCTCGATCGCTGTCTTCAGCTCAGCCAGCGAACGGGCGCTTTCGGCCGCAAAACGGGCTTCTGCGACGGCATTTTCATCCGGAATTGCGGGCAAAGCGGAGCTTTGCGAAGGCTGGGCCCGCGCCGGCTGACGCTCTGATGCGGCGGCGGCACCTCGGGCCGGCGCCGTTCTCGAAGGCGTCTTCGATGTCGAAGCGTCCGCCTGCCGCTGCGTGATCTGCCGCGCTGCCTTCTCGGCCTGAAAAGCCGCGATCCGGTCGACGGGATCCTCTTCCACGAGCCATTCGACGCCCGCTTCCGCATGGAATGCGAGAAGCGCTGCTAGCTCTGCGGGCGTCATGTCGCGGGCTTGGATCATCAGGCTGTTCTAGTGTGATTGGAAGGGGAAAGGCAAATGGAAAGCGGGGCGGGGGATGTTGCCGGCAAACAACCTGTGGCCCGTTGCGTCCGCCACGGCGCATTGTACGAGGGAAAGAACCACACGAAGACCACGCAGCCTTACTTGTTTGAACCATGTATGATCTGGGTGAAGGACAACCGATGAAATCCAACTCGGCCACGTCACGACGACGCTACCCCGTCAACTCAGTAACACTGTTTGCTTCTAGTCGCCCCCTTCGGCGAGATCAGTTGAGGGGGAGTGTAAACTCGATACGGCAAGCTGCCCCCGCTGCATCTTCGGCAAACGATATGCTTTCGGAGATTATCTCCTGAAAGGGCGGGACAGCATTGGCCGTGCCTCCTGTTGTTCCAAAGGGTTGGCCCGTTGAATCAATCAGGGTGCAGGCGTAGTTGACATTAAACGGCACTGTCGATCGATTGGCGATACCTACAACAACTACATTGTAACCGGGGTCTCTCTTTATAGCGATTGTACGTATGGATGCTGTATCTGTAGGCGAGTAGTCGCGAGGCGTGAGCTCCGCAGCCATCGCTGGCTGAGCCAAAAGAAGTAAGAGAGTCACAGGAAATCTCACTTGCGCCTCCGTATTCAACGTCGCGTTATAGTAGACAATCGGGAGTGAAGCTCAACCCGTTCCTGAAAGCCGATCGTGACAACGGCCAGATCCGCATCGATACGGAAACGGTGCTCTCCGGCATTCCGCCGGCGGCCTTCGACTACCGGCTCGGCAACCGCTCGGGGCTGGAATGGATCCTCGACTAGTACAAGGAAAAGACCCCGAAGGACCCGACGATCCGCGAAAAGTTCAACACCTACCGCTTCGCCGACTACAAGGAGCATGTCATCGATCTCATCGCCCGGGTGACGACTGTGTCTGTTGAGACCATGGCGGTGACGGAGGCGATGAAGAACGCGCGGCGGTGAGCTGATCACAGGATGCCCCTCATCCGCCCTTCGGGCACCTTCTCCCCGCAAGCGGGGAGAAGGCAGATCCGGCTGCGTCGCGCGCCTCCCTCTCCCCGCCTACGGGGAGAGGGTAGGGTGAGGGGCACTTTTGTGTGTGACGTCTTCGTCGGATCACCCCAGCCCGGAGCTTCGCTCCGCCCTCCGCCTCACGGGGGGGGGTCACGCCACCCACTGCGCAATATCATCCCGCTCGCCGATCAGCGCGAGACCATGGGCGATCGAGACCAGTTCGCCGCCGGTTTCGATGCGCGACACGTCGAAGCGGCGGTGGAAAATGTCGCGCACGGCGGGCACGAAGGAGGTGCCGCCGGTGAGGAAGACCTTGTCGATGCTGGCGGCTTCCGTGTTGCTCGTCGCCAGCACCTCGTCGAGCGCCTCTTCCATGCGGACAAGATCCTCGGCGATCCAGCTTTCGAAGTCGCGGCGGGTGACGCGCTTTTCGCCGGCCTTGCCGAGGGGGGCGAAGCGGAACTCGGCTTCCTCTGCTGAGGACAGCGCCATCTTGGTGGCGGAGACGGCCTGGTAGAGCGGGTAGCCTTCATCATGGTCGATCAGGTCAATTAACAATTCCAGCTTTTCCGGCTCTTCCGCCTGGCGGACGAGCGACTTGAGGTCGGTGAATTCCTTCAAGGTTTTGAAGACCGAGAGCTGGTTCCAGCGCGAAAAGGCGAGATAGTAGTTGCTCGGCACGTCGAGCAGCTTGCCGAAACTCTTGAACTGGCTGCCCTTTCCGATCTCGGGGGCGACGAGCTGGTCGATGATGCGCGCATCGAACTGGTCGCCGGCGATGCCGACACCCGAATGACCGATCGGTGTTGCACTCAGCCTGCCGGCCTCGGTCGAAAAGCGGATCAGCGAAAAGTCGGTGGTACCGCCGCCGAAGTCGGCGACCAGCACGGTTGCGTCCCGCTTCAGCGTGCGGGCGAAGTAGAAGGCGGCAGCGACCGGCTCATAGACATAGTGGATCTCGGGAAAGCCAAGCCGCGTCAGCGCCTCGTTGTAGCGGGTGACGGCGAGATCAGGATCGGGGCTGGCGCCGGCAAAATGCACCGGGCGACCGGCGACGAGGCGCTTTGCCTCGCCCGGCCAGCCATCACCGGCATAGGCCTGCAGCCGCTTGAGGAAGACCTCCATCAGGTCTTCGAACTGGAAGCGGCGGGCATGCACCAGCGTGCCCTGGAAGAGGGCGGAGGCCGCGAAGGTCTTGATCGACTGCAGGAAGCGGCAATCGCCGGGATTGTCGATAAAGGTGCGGATCGCGGCCTGGCCTGCCTCGACCTTCAGGGCACCCGCGCCGAGCTGGCGATCCTTGAGGAAGGACAGCGCCGTGCGCATGCTGTCCGAGGTGCCGGCCGACGATGTATAGGCAACCGAGCGGGTTTCATCTCCGCTTTCCGCGACGGCGATGACGGTATTGGTCGTGCCGAAATCGAGCCCAAGCGCTTCAGCCATGGCCATCGCTCCCTAGTTCTGTTGGTTGTCTGTGGAGGCCGGCTGGCCGGCAGGTCGGCAAGGCCAACGCGTCAAAGAGCGCGCCTGATGCCACAGGGGGCTGACAAGGGCAAGGGTGGAAATGGCGGCGGGATCGTCAGCGACGGCGCAGGCGAAACAGTCCGAAGAGCCCGACAGCAGCAAGGGCTGCGCCATAGAAGATCCACGGCGTCTGGTCGATCATGAAGCTGGAGGCGGGATAGGGAAAGTGACCCGAGCCCTGACCCATCCAGATAAAGCCGATGAGAACGCAGAGTGCGAACAGCACTTGCAGGGCGATACGGACAGGCGGCATCGGCATTCTCCTGGATTGTGATACGGAGAGGGACCGTGAACCCACTTTTATCTCGGATCAAGCGCCTGGCGCGATGTCGCCCGAGTTGGTTCTATTCTGACGCCGACCCGCGTCTCAGACATCCAGATAGGCGCGCGAGAGAACGGCGAGGGGCGCATCAATGTCGAGCGGTTCAGGCTCTTCGTCTTCGGCAAATCGCGACAACAACTGCCCGATGATCGCGCCCTGCACAGCAGAGCGCGCCTTGGTGGGAAGTGGTTTGGGCGTCTCCGGCTCGTCTTCCACCATGAACAATGGTGCAAGAAAGTCGAGAAGCGTCCGGTCTTCATGTCCGGCTTCCGTCATGGCGGGAACTCTCATCTCCCAGTGAAACTGGTCTTTGAATAGTCCCCAGACCTTGCCAAGCTGTTCAATCAATCATTCGAAATTTAGCGAAGCGGAACTTACGTTTGGCGCGCAGGCTGGCGCCTGAGTTCGACCTTAGATCGATTTCGCCGCCCCGCCATCGACACGCAGCATGGTGCCGGTGATGTAGCTGGCCTGGGCCGAGCAGAGAAAGGCGGCAGCGGCGGCGAATTCTTCGACGCGTCCGAGCCGCTGGGCGGGGATGGATTTTACCGATGCGGCGCGCACCTCTTCGAGGCTCTTGCCTTGCTTTTTGGCATTGGCACCATCGAGCTCGTCGATCCGGTCGGTATGGATACGTCCGGGCAGGATCATGTTGGCGGTGACGCCATAGGAGGCGAGCTCGGAAGACAGCGTCTTGTTCCAGCCGACAAGGGCACCGCGCAGCGTGTTGGAGAGCGCAAGGTTCGGGATCGGTTCGAAGACGCCCGAAGAGGCGACTGTCAGCACGCGGCCAAAGCCCTGCGTCTTCATCAGCGGCACAAGCGCATTGGTGAGCGTGATGACGCGGACCACCATCGACTGGAAGAAGGTGTAGAGCTTATCCGCATCCATCTCCTCCGCCATGCCGGGCGTCGGACCGCCGGTATTGTTGACGAGGATATCGATGCCGCCGAGCGTGTGATGGACGGCTGCCAGCATCTGATCTACGAAATGCGCGTCGGCGAGATCGGCCACGACGTAATCCGCCTTGCCGCCGACCGAGCGGATCGCCTCGACATTGGCCTTCAGTCTCTCTTCAGTGCGCCCGCAGATCAGCACATGGCAGCCCTCCGCCGCCAGCGCCTTTGCGATGCCAAACCCGAGGCCGCGCGAGGCGGCGAGCACGAGGGCGCGTTTGCCGGAAATACCGAGATCCATGGGGAAAATCCTTTCGTGATATGATGTGCGTGCAACCAGTCTACCGATGCGGCTGGCGGATCGGAACCCCGACAATGAGCGAAGGGCTGGCCCTCACGTAAATTCCAGTTTCGCAAGCTCGGCGGCGATGAAGTCGAGAAAGCTGCGGGTCTTGGCCGGCATATAGCCACGGTTCGGATAGACGGCGAAAAAGGGGACCGTTACCGCCACGTCGTCGGCAAGGACGCGCTCCAGCCGCCCGGCGGACAGATCGTCATTGACCAGCCAGCGGGGCATGACGGTATAGCCCATGCCCTCTCGCGCGGCGAGGAGGAGCAGCGTCTCGTTCGGGCTTTTCAGTACCGTGCGGAACTGTACAGGGGTGGATTTGTCCGCATTGCCAAGCGTCACGCGCCCGTCCCCCGCGACCGGAGAATAGGCGAGGAGGGGGCTGTCGTTGAGGTCCGAGATGGCGGCCGGGCGGCCGTTGCGCTGCAGGAAGGCGGGTGCGGCAACCAGCACGAAGAGCACGTTTTGCAGCTTCTTGAGGATCAGCCCTTCCTCCGGTTTGGGGGTGACACGCAGCGCAAGATCAAATCCCTCCTCGACGAGATTGACGATCCGGCCGCTGACATCGATGTCGAGCTGGACTTCGGGAAACCGCTCGCGATAGGCGGCGAGCAGCCGGGCAAAGGCCCCGTTGGCCATCCAGATCGGCAGGCTGACTTTCAAAGTGCCGCGCGGGGTGACCGTCGTCTGGGCGATGCGCGCCTCGACATCATCCAGTCCCTCGATCAGCGCCCGCACCGTTTCACGATAGAGGGCGCCCGATTCGGTCAGGCTGACATTGCGGCTGGTGCGGTTCAGCAGGCGCGAACCGACCCGCTGCTCCAGGTGCTGCAGATGTTTGCTGGCCATGGCCGGCGAGAGGTCGAGCCGCTCCGCCGCTGCCGTGAAGCTGCGCAGATCCGCGACGGAGAGGAAGACGCGAAGACTGGTCAAGGTGTCCATGATCATCAACTCAGGAGAAATTCTGGATCAATATTGGCAATCATGATCATCTGAGGGGAAAAGTATAGATCTCTTCTCACCGGGTCTGGATCAGTGCCCCCAGACACCAGACCCCAGAGATCAAGGAGAGAGACATGAACACCACCAGCCTTCAAACACTCGCCCCCGCCCGGGGCTGGACCATCGGCCTCTGGGTTGCCCAGGCCCTGCTTGCCGCCTTCTTCGCCTTCGCAGCCTATATGAAGCTGCTCATGACGCCCGAACAGCTCGTCGGCATGGGTCTCGTCTGGGCGCAGGAATATCCGCTCTGGTTCGTTCGCGGCATCGGCTTTGCCGAGCTTGCCGGCGTTCTCGGCATCATTCTCCCGGCGCTGACACGCATTCAGCCCGGCCTGACCCCGCTCGCAGCCCTCGGCTTCAGCGCGATCCAGGTTCTGGCGATCCTGTTCCACTTCACCCGTGGAGAGGCAGCGCTCACCCCGTTCAACTTCGTCGTGCTCGCCGTTGCCATCTTCGTCTTCTGGGGCCGCACCCGCAAGGCGCCGATCTCGGCTCGCTGACAGCTCCCAGGCGGCGGTCCGCATATGCGGGCCGCTGTCTTGTCTTTTCCATGAGGATGCCAAGATGACCACCGCCGCGCTGGCGCTGGCCGAGGCCCTTGCCGCGGTCGGAGAACCCGAACGCCTGCGATACGCCCTCGCCGAATTCGTCGTCACCGATCTCGACCGCACCATCGCCTTCTGGACCCGCACCCTCGGTCTCAAGATCCATGCCCGCACCAAATGCGCCGTGCATCTCGGGACGGAGAGCGAGATCCTTCTGGTATTCCACAGTGGTGCGCAGAGGGCGGCAACACCCGCTCATGCCGGTCTGTATCACATCGCAATCGGCGTCCGCGATCAGGTCGAATTCTCCCGGCTGCTCGCCCATCTCATGGTGCTCCGCCTGCCGATTTCCCCCGTCGACCATCTGATGTCCAAGGCGATCTATTTTGACGATCCGGATGGTCTCGGCATCGAGATTGCCTATGAAACACCGGAGCGCTTTGGCCGCTTTGGCGATTTTGCGCGCGGTTTCGGGCTCTACGATCGGGAAGGCCGCCCGCATAGCGGCCGGGAGCGGCTTGATCTTGAGCAGGAACTCGCGCATCTCGATGGTCGCCCGGTTGAGCGGCGCATCGACGACGCTGCGCGGATCGCACATCTTCATCTGCGCGTTCCGGAGCTTTCAGCCCCGATCGCCTTTTTCGAGCAGCTCGGCTTTGTCCGCAATCTCGTGCTGCCGCATCTCGGTTTCGCCGACCTGGGTGCCGGTGCTGCCTATACCCATCGGCTGGCCTTCAACACCTGGCAGGGCCCGAGGGTGACGCCGGCACCCGCAGACATGGCACGCCTTCTGGCCTACGAATTCGTGATCTCCGATGACGCCTCTTATCAGGGGCTCGCCAGTCATCCCGACGCTGTGCTGTCCGCCAATGATATTGCGTTCCGCGATCCGACCGGGGCAACCGTTCGTCTGCGCCTCGCCCGACGACAGACTTAGTCACAGCAGGAGGCGTCGAAGCCCGTTTGCCTGCGGCGTTCAGATGGGGTCGACCGGGTTCAAAGAAGGTTTCCCCGACGACAAAGCCGTATCGGAATCCTCCTTCCTCGAAGGCCCCCGCGCCATGCCGGCCATGATCTTCGACAGAATGAGGGTGCGGCCCCATCGCGGCATGCCGGTGAACGAGGCCTCCAGCGCCTTGGCGAGCAGGCCCGGTCGGATCGTGCCGCGACGGCCAAGGGCGTTCAGTGTCGCGGCGGCAACCACCGAGGCGGGCTGGCTCATGCCCATGACGAGATTGGCCCGGGTGGCAAAACCACTGGCGATCGGGCCGGGCGCACAGGCGATCACGTCGATGCCCTGGGGGCGAAGCTCGGCGCGCAGGCCCTCGGCGAAGGTCTGGATGAAGGCCTTGGTCGCTGCATAATTGGCCGACTGCGCCACCCCCTGGAAGGCAAGCAGCGAGCTCATCAGCACCATGCCGCCCGAGCCGCGGCGCACGAAACGTTTGGCCATGGCATGGCTGATCTGCACGACGGCGCGGCAGTTGACGTCGATCATGTCGAGCTCGGTCTCGACAGGGATGCGGGTAAACGGACCCGAGGTACCGAAGCCGGCGGCGGCCACCAGAAGGCCGATGTCGTAATGCGCCGTGGTGCGGATCAGTTCGTCCACCTGGTCTGGTTGCGACAGGTCGCATGGCACTACGTCCACCGCGACGCCATGGGCTCTCGCCAGTTCCTCCGCCAGCGCCTCCAGCCGGTCGCGCCTGCGAGCGACGATGATCAGCCCATATCCACGCCGCGCCAACTCGCGGGCGAACTCTCGACCGATTCCATCAGAAGCGCCGGTCACCAAAGCCAGTGGTCCGTATTTCAGGCTGCGCCTGCGGGTCATGTGATTGATGGCGGTTACATTGTCGCTCATTTGGCAATCCTCACGGTGATGGTTTGGGCGCTGCCGTCAGTCTCAAAGCGTGCTTCGTCGAAACGCGGTGCGCGAAGGCTGGGCCTCGCATTGTTGGACACACCCCAGGCCTCGGTCGGCATGCCCAAGAAATTGGTGTCGGTGCGCCGATTGCCGTTGAGATCATGGGAGATCGCAACCGCATAGCTTCCGGCGGCGACATCGGCGAACCGGCATCGGGTCTCAGGCGCCGTGGCCTTGATCCAGACAATGCGCGCGCCGGCCTGTCCGGTCGGAAACGACGCACCGCTCGCATGCAGCGCACAGCCGATTTCGCCACGCGCCTCGGCAATCCCGGAGACGCGCACGGTCAGCTCCTGTGCCGCTGCGCCCGAAGGAGCAAGAGCGACAAGGCTTGCTGCAAAGGAGAATGCTGGGATGATCCTGATCATGCTGGCCTCCATATGTTGACGGTGTCAACTTAATCGATAATCACAAAAGTTGACGCTGTCAACATTTGTGATCTACAAGGACCTCCGAAACCTCGGTCGCTTTGGGCCGGCATCTATTGTGAGCTTGCGGCGTCGCGGCTATTTGAGAACGGGCGCCGTGTGGTCCGACCGTCTGGCCCGAAATCGAGCGAAAATCTGCGGGAAGCCTTATGCCCAGAACACAACGCGATCTGCGCGAAGCCTGTCTTGCCGAAGGCATGGCGATCATCGCCAGCGACGGACTGGAAAAACTGAGCCTGCGCGAGGTGGCGCGGCGGCTCGGCGTGTCGCATCAGGCGCCCTACAGGCATTTTGCCAGCCGCGATCACATTCTGGCGGAAATGGTCTCGCGCGCCTTCGACGCCTTTGCGGCCTTCCTGGATGCCCATCCGAAATCCGAGGATCCGGATCAGGACATGGCGAATATGGCGGAGGATTATCTGCGCTATGCGCGTGAGCATCCGCTCGAATACCGGCTGATGTTCGGCACGCCGCTGCCGGATGGCGAGGCCTTTCCCGAGATGATGGCCAAGGCGAAGCATGCTTTTTCGCTTCTCGTATTAGGCCTGAAGCGCAGGGCGCAACTCAAGGGCGAGGAGCGCGGCGACGACGCGGTGCTTCTGGATGCTTTGGTCATCTGGTCCTCGCTGCATGGCCTTGCCTCGATCAAAAGCTCCTCGGTCATCCGCACCCTCGATCTGCCTGCCGCCCTGATCGAGGGCAGCGATGCGCATATGATCCGTGGCTTCTCCGCCTTGATCGCCTCGGCCGATCCAAACTTGTCGCATTGACCCTTACGTGCACGTAAGATATTCTTCGTCTTCACACCGCTCTGCCGGAATTTGCGCCTTGGCGCGTCGCGCTTCGGCTCGACAATCCGGTTGGGTTTTGTCAAGGAGGATGGCGGAAAGCACCGCCTGGCGAGGAATGACGAATGAGCACCGAGATGGAACTGCCTGAACGCGAAAGCATGGAATTCGACGTCGTGATCGTGGGCGCCGGCCCCGCAGGTCTGTCGGCGGCGATCCGGCTGAAACAGGTCAATCCGGATCTGACCGTCGTCGTGCTCGAAAAGGGTGCTGAAGTCGGCGCGCACATCCTCTCCGGTGCCGTGGTCGATCCCATCGGCATCGACCGGTTGATCCCCGGCTGGCGCGAAGAAGCCGACCATCCGTTCAAGACGCCCGTCACCGACGACCAGTTCCTGTTCCTCGGCCCCGCAGGCTCGGTCCGTCTGCCGAACGCCCTGATGCCGCCGCTGATGAACAATCACGGCAACTACATCGTCTCTCTCGGCAATGTCTGTCGTTGGCTGGGCGCCCATGCGGAAGCGCTCGGCGTCGAGATCTATCCGGGCTTTGCCGCCTCCGAAGTGCTTTACAACGACGAGGGTGCTGTCATCGGCGTTGCCACCGGCGACATGGGCATCGAGAAGAATGGCGAGCCGGGCCCGGCCTATACCCGCGGCATGGCGCTGCTCGGCAAATATGTGCTGATCTCCGAAGGCGTTCGCGGCTCGCTCGCCAAGCAGCTGATCGCCAAGTTCGATCTTGCCCGCGACAGCGACGTGCAGAAGTTCGGCATTGGTCTCAAGGAACTCTGGCAGGTCAAGCCCGAGCACCACAAGCCGGGCCTCGTGCAGCACTCCTTCGGCTGGCCGCTCGGCATGAAGACCGGTGGCGGCTCCTTCCTCTATCACCTCGAAGACAACATGGTCGCCGTCGGCTTCGTCGTGCACCTCAACTACAAGAACCCCTATCTCTTCCCCTTCGAGGAGTTCCAGCGCTTCAAGACCCATCCGGCGATCCGCGACACCTTCGAGGGCGGCAAGCGCCTCTCCTACGGTGCCCGCGCGATCACCGAAGGCGGCTACCAGTCGGTGCCGAAGCTCTCCTTCCCGGGCGGCGCGTTGATCGGCTGTTCCGCCGGCCTCGTCAACGTTCCCCGCATCAAGGGCAGCCACAATGCCGTTCTCTCTGGCATGCTGGCAGCGGAAAAGATCGCGGACGCCATTGCCGCCGGTCGCGCCAATGACGAGCCGATCGAGATCGAGAACGAATGGCGTTCGACCGATATCGGCAAGGATCTGAAGCGGGTTCGCAACGTCAAGCCGCTGTGGTCGAAGCTTGGCACGGCGCTTGGCGTTGGCCTCGGTGGCATCGACATGTGGACCAACCAGCTTTTCGGCTTCTCCTTCTTCGGCACGCTGAAGCATGGCAAGACCGACGCCCAGTCGCTCGAGCCGGCGGCCCAGCACAAACCGATCGCCTATCCGAAGCCGGATGGTGTTCTGACCTTCGACCGCCTGTCCTCGGTCTTCCTCTCCAACACCAATCACGAGGAAGACCAGCCGGTTCACCTCAAGGTCGCCGATCTCGACCTGCAGAAGCGCTCCGAACTCGGCATCTATGCCGGCCCGTCGACGCGCTACTGTCCGGCCGGCGTCTATGAATGGGTGGAGAAGGACGGCGAGCAGACCTTTGTCATCAACGCCCAGAACTGCGTTCACTGCAAGACCTGCGATATCAAGGACCCGAACCAGAACATCAACTGGGTGCCGCCGCAAGGCGGGGAAGGACCGGTTTATCCGAACATGTGAGGGCAAAGTGGCAGGCGCAGGAGACAAGGCATTCCCGGAAGTGATAGCCCTGAGCCGTGCCGAATGGTCCGAATGGTTGCGGTATCATCATGCAACGAGTGAAAGCGTCTGGCTGGTTTACCGCAAGCAGTCGAAAGGTGGCCAGCTGACGGTCGACGAGGCCGTGGAAGAGGCGCTCTGCTGGGGCTGGATCGACAGCCTGCCCCGCAAACGCGATGATGACTTCACCATGCTGCTGTTTTCGCCGCGCCGGGCCAGTTCAAACTGGTCGGCGGTCAACAAGGCGCGGGTGGAGCGTGCGATAAGCAGCGGGCGCATGCAGCCTCAGGGCCTTGCCGTGATCAATGAAGCCAAGGCCAATGGCCGCTGGCAGGCCCTCGAGAAGGGTCGATGCGCTAATGATCCCGGGGGATCTCGGTGACGCACTGGATGCCTTGCCGCCGGCACGTGTCAATTTCGAGGCTTTTCCGAAGTCGGCACGCCGCGGAATTCTGGAATGGATCCTCAATGCCCGGACGGCAGAGACGCGGGCGAAACGCATTGCAGAAACCGCAACGCTTGCCGCCGACAATATCCGAGCCAACCAATGGAAGGGCGGTCGTGGCTGAGACCGGACATTTTCGCATTGTCAAAGCGAAGCCTCACCACTTCGCCGCAATCCAGGAGGTCGAACTTGCCGCCTTCGAAACCTTGCGCGCCGCCGGTGCAGTCTCGGGCGAGCCGCAAGCGAGCACAGAGGAAGAACTTGAACTCTACCTGCGGGACGATCTACTGCTGATTGCGATCGACCCGGACGGTGCCGTGATCGGCTATGCAGGTGGCTATGTTGTACCGGATGAAGCTTGTCTTCATCTGGGCGAGATTGATGTGCATCCGGACTATCAAAGACAGGGTATTGGCCGGCGATTGGTATCTGCAATTCTGGCGCAAGCGCGGGGCATGCGGCAGGCAAGCCTAACCACCGATCTGTTGGCTCCATTCAATGCACGTTTTTATGAAACCATGGGCTTCGCCATTTGCGACGTTGCAGACTGCCCGTCCCGTTTGGCGGCTCTCTTGCACACTGAAAGCGCCAAGGGGCTCGATCCAAGTCGGCGTTGTGCCATGACCGCCGCCCTTTGACATGTCGTGACAAACGGCTCGCGCCAAAGTCTGGTCACACCAATGTCATGGCTTCGACGCATCAGTGAATTGTGCTTCGTTAATTTTTACGGGTCATTAACCATAAATTCCTAGGCTCCTCGGCAACGAATCGTATCCTGAGGACGCCTGAAACATGACCATTTCCCGCCGCGGTCTCCTGTTCGGCCTGCCGCTCTTCCTTGCCGGCTGCCAGTCCGTGCCCAATCAGCAAGCCATGTATGGCGATATCCCGGACGAGCCCTTTCCGCTGAAGAAGGTGCCGCTTGAAAAGATCAAGCCGGAACTGCGTCGTCAGGAAGTGGCCTATGAGACGCCGCATGCAGCAGGCACGATCGTGGTCGATACACCGGCACGGCGCCTCTACTACGTCATGGGCAATGGTCGCGCCATGCGCTACGGCATCGGAGTCGGCCGTGCCGGTCTCGCCCTGGCCGGCAATGCCTATGTCGGTCGCAAGGCTGAATGGCCGTCCTGGACGCCGACGGCAAACATGATCCGTCGCGATCCTGAGCGGAACCTGAAATACGCGGGTGGCTTGCCCGGAGGTCCGAACAACCCGCTCGGCGCCCGTGCCATGTATCTCTATCGGGGTGGCAACGACACCATGTTCCGTATCCACGGCACCAACCAGCCCTGGTCGATCGGCCAGGCCATGTCATCCGGCTGCGTGCGCATGATGAACCATGATGTGATCGATCTTTACCAGCGCGTCGAGGTCGGCTCCAAGGTGGTTGTGCTGCAGGCTTGATGCTTTGGAAAATCGCGGTGATTTCCTGTGGCGCCTGTTTCGTGACGGGCGCCACAGCCGTTTGATCGCTCGGTGAATGGTATCTGTCACGTACAGTCACGACTTCGCCAACCCTCTTGCACCTCCAAGACTTCGCCCCAATCTCCCTGCAATGAAACTTTAAGGCACAGTTGTGCGTCATCAGCCCTGTTGACGCTGTGTCGACCAATTGAGCCCGGTCGGAGCCTTTTCGCTCCGGGCATGCGGGACTAAGTGGGAGCGGACACACCGCACGCCGGTGTCGTCAGAGATTTGAGAAGGGATATCGAATGGCTCGCGAATTGAATGCCGGCTTGTCTGACCTTGGAGGTTGCCAGATCGAATCGACCTTGCAGCTGCTCGATGGCAAGTGGAAGGGCGTGATCCTCCACCATCTCCTCAAGGAAGAAGTGCTGCGCTTCAACGAGCTTGTGAAGCGGCTCCCGTCCATTACCCATCGCATGCTCTCGAAGCAGTTGCGCGACATGGAGGTCGCCGGTCTCGTCGCGCGCACCGTCTATCCGGTCGTGCCGCCGCGTGTCGACTATTCGTTGACCCCGCTCGGCCGCAGTCTTGAGCCCGTGCTTCAGGCCATCGGCCGCTGGGGGCAGGAAAACCTCGTGGCGGTGGCAGAGGCTTCGGCCGAACCGGCCGAGCGCCCGACTGGCGCCGCCGCCATCATGCGCTCTGCGGCTTGATCAAGGCGGATCAAGAAGATGTTTGTCGCCGGGAGAGCAATCCCGTCGATAGTAGGACACCAAGCCCCGTGACAATTGCCGCAGCAAGCGTGGAGATACCGAGCGGTTCTGCGAGCAGAACGCCTCCACCGATTGCGGCAGCAACGGGTGTGATCGCCGTATAGGCGGCTGCCTGGGTTCCTCCAAGCGAGCGAACCGCCGCTCCATAAAGGAGGGTCGCCACCAGGCCGGAAAGCAGACCCTGTGTCACGGATTGCAGCGCGATTTCCTTCAGCGGTGCGGTCATGAACTGCGTCCCGACAAACGGAAGGGCAGCAAGGTTCAGGATAGTCGACCAGACACAAATCAGGGCCGCACCCTCAAACGCATCGAGACCACTGCGGCGAAAGGCATGGGTGTAAACGGCCCAGAGGGTGGCTCCGAGAGGCAGGATGATAAAGCTGATCCAACCGAGACCCCGTTCACCCAAACTGCCGAACAAAAGGACCAGGCCGCCAGCGAGAATGGCAATCATTCCCACCTTCCGCCACCTGTCCGGTCGCTCTCCCAGAAATGCCATGCCGATCACGGCAACGGCCAGCGGCATCAGGCCGGGCAACAAGACGCCGGCCGCCGACGCGGGTGTGTGCCGCATTCCGAATGCAACGATCTGAAAAAAGGGCGCGCCGGAGCCGAGAACCATCAGGCAGAGCGGCCCCATGGCGCCCTTGGGAAACAACCCGGTACGCAACCACACGGGTGCGAGCACAAGCGCGGGGATGCCATAGCGCAAGAGGCTAAGGTCGAGGGGCCCAAGGCCGGCACCGACGCTGTGGCGGGTCGAGACCAGCCAGGATGCCCAGATCAACACGACGGATAAGGCCGAGAGTGCTCCAAGCACCGACTGGCGCCCGCCTTGAAAGGAAGATGTGCCAACGGCGGACATTCGAAGCTCCGGGAAACTTTGGCCAGGGAGCCAATTTACGGCAAGCGGCCTGGTGTGTCCTTGCGAAATTCACCGCAGAACAGTAGCTGTTTAGCACTATCTGCCAATATTGACGGGCGAGCTTCATGGTGTTGCCAAAACTGGACAAATTCGATCATGCGATCCTTGATCTCCTTCAACAGGATGCCCGCACCACCAATGTTGAGATCGCAGACAGAGTGGGACTATCCCAATCGCCTTGCCTTCGGAGAATCCGTTTGATGGAGGAGGCCGGCATCATCCGCGGCTATCGCGCCGATCTCGACCGACGCATGCTGGGCCTGGAATTGACAGTCTTCGTGGCCTTCAAAGTGGCGCGTCATACCCGTGAGAACGCCGATGCGCTGCATGAGGCACTTCTCGATATATCCGAGGTCGTGGCCTGCTATATGATCTCCGGCGAATCCGATTTCCTTGCCGAAGTCGTGGTGGAAAATCTTGCAGCTTACGAGAACTTGTTGACGGAGAAGCTTCTCGTATTGCCCAATGTCACCGACATCCGCTCAAGCTTTGCCATCAGAAGCATCAAGACCGGTGCGCCGTTGAAGCTTCCCGTCCGGATGTAACATCGAGGCTTGGCCTGCGGCTCCACCGTTGGTCGGGGAACGGCCTCAGGCCGGGAAATCCTCCAACACGATCTTGCCGCGCGCCCGGTTGCTCTCGATGATCTGATGCGCCTTGCGCAGATTGGCAGCCGTGATCGGGCCGAGCACGGTGTCGAGTGTGGTTCGGATCTTGCCCGCGTCAATCAACTCGGCGACATGCGTGAGCAGTTTGTGCTGCTCGATCATGTCAGGCGTCTGGAAGACCGGCCGCGAGAACATCATCTCCCAATGCAGTGACACCGCCTTCGGCTTGAAGGCGAGGATGTCGAAACCCTCGGGGAAATCGTCGATCAGGCAGATGCGCCCGGCAGGCGCGATGATTTCGGCCATCGCCAGACGATGCTGGCTGGAATGGGTGACGGAGAAGATATAGCCCGGTGCGCCGATGCCGAGAGCGGCATAGTCTGCGGCCAGCGGCTTGGAATGGTCGATGACATGATCGGCGCCGAGCGATTTCGCCCATTGCACCGTTTCCGGCCGCGACGCGGTGGCGACCACCGCGAGATCGGTCAGTTGCTTGGCAAGCTGGATCGCGATAGAGCCGACGCCACCGGCACCTCCGGTAATCAGGATCGCCCGTGCCGCCCCCGGGACCGGGTCCTGCACTTTGATGCGGTGGAACAGCGCTTCGTAAGCCGTAATCGCCGTCAGCGGCAGGGCCGCCGCCTCGGCAAAGGAGAGCGTCTTCGGCTTCTGCCCGACGATCCGTTCGTCCACCAGATGGTATTCGGCATTAGTTCCCGGTCTGTTGACCGCACCGGCGTAATAGACTTCGTCACCGGGCTTGAAGAGCGTCACATCCGGACCGACGGCCTTGACCACGCCGGCCGCATCGTAACCGAGGATGCGAGCTTCGCCCGCTGGCGGCGTCTGGTTTCGCCGGACCTTGGTATCCACCGGATTGACGGATATCGCTTTGATCTCCACCAGCAGGTCGCGGCCTGTGGCCATCGGCATGGGCAGTTCGATATCGACGAGCGCCTCCTCCGAAGTGGCGGGCTGATTGCTGTAAAATCCGATCGCACGCATCACGAAGCTCCTGTCTGGCCACTGCTCGCTGTCCATTAAGGACATAGTTTCCCGTTCTGCAAGAATGCTTCTTTTGCTTTTGGTACGGATCCCGCTTCGCCGATGATGAGACCGGGCCTGCCTTGAAATTCACCTTTTGTGTCTCGATCTTATGGCAATGCAACAAATGACCGGGACCCAGCGTTGCTTTGCTGCGACGCTCCCCGACCCTTAAGGAACTTCATGAAGATCAAGGCGGTACTCAATCGTGACGGTGGCACCTTCAAGACCACCGACATGCAGACCTATTGCGAGACGGCCTTGCGCGCCTTCGCGGCGCAGGGACACGAACTCGACTGTGCCGTCGTGGCGGGCGATGAGATCGTCTATGCGTTGGAAGCCGCGACCGAGGAGCAGGGTGTCGACGCGCTGCTGGCCGGTGGCGGTGACGGCACGATCTCGACGGCGGCGGCGATTGCCTGGAAGGCGGGTCTGCCGCTCGGCATCATACCGGCGGGCACGATGAACCTCTTCGCCCGTTCGCTGAAACTGCCGCTTGATATCTGGAAGGTGCTCGACGTTCTGGCCTCGTCAACCGTTGTCAATGTCGATATCGCGACCGCCAACGGCCGGCCGTTTGTGCATCAGTTCTCTGCCGGCCTGCATGCCCGCATGGTGCGGATGCGCAACCAGATGAACTTCGCTTCGCGGATCGGCAAGATCCGCGCGAGCACCAGTGCCGCCTTTGGCGTCATGCTTGATCCCCCGCGCTTTGAAGTGATCTTCGATATCGATGGCGACGGCCGCAGCGACGAACGGCCGGTCTCGGCGATCTCGGTGTCGAACAATCCGCTCGGCAACAACTCGCTGTTCTTCGCCGACCGGGTCGATACCGGCAAACTCGGCGTCTATCTTGCCGATCCGCTGGAGCCGACGGGGGTCGGCCTGCTTGCCTTCGATATCATCAGGGGCAAGTTCAAGGAAAACCAGGCGGTGACCGCCTCGACCGCGCAGAAGGTGCATCTGCATTTCCCCAAGCACCGCAAGGGCGCGGCCTGCGTTCTCGATGGCGAACTCTTGCGCATGCCGGCCGATGTGGAGATCAAGATCCATGCTGGAGAACTGAAGGTGCTTGTCGCACCGTCCCAACCGGCGACTTGAACGCAAACGGCGCCCTCAACGGGCGCCGTGTCCACGACGTCGCAGGGCGCCAGCATGGCGAAGATGCTCAGATCCTTGGCAGATAGGTCTGGTAGTCGAAGCTCGACACGGTGCGCAGATAGGCCATTGCTTCCTTGCGCTTGGTGTCGCCATAGATCCGCTGATATTCCGCGCCGAAGATATCCTTGATGAAGGCCGAGGCGCGGAAGCGTTCGACGGCGGTCAGGAAGTCATAGGTCAGCATATCAGGGTTTTCGGGCGCACTGTCCGGCGTTGTGACCGGACCGGGATCGAGGTCTTCCTCAAGCCCGAGCATTATGCCGCCGAGGATGGCGGCAAGCAGCAGATGCGGATTGGCGTCGGCGCCTGCCACACGGTGTTCGATGCGGGCGGCGGGGCCGTCCTTGTCCGGAATGCGGATCGCGGTGCCGCGATTGCCGAAACCCCAGTCGATCTTGTCGGGCGCAAAGGAGCCCGGCTGGAAGCGGCGATAGGAATTGGCAAAGGGCGCGAAGATCAGCTGGGCATCCTGCATGCTCTTCAGCATGCCGGCGGTGATCGATTTCAGCTTCACCGGATCGCCGCCCTTGGCGTCGAGAATGTTGCGGCCGTCCTTGTCGATGATCGAGGCGTGCACATGCAGGCCCGAGCCCGCGTGATCGCCATAGGGCTTGGCCATGCAGGTTGCCTTCAGGCCGTGGCGGCGGGCGGCGAAATCGACGACGCGCTTCAGGTAAATGCAGTCGTCTGCGGCAGCCATCGGGTCCGGCTTGTGCAGCAGGTTGACCTCGAACTGACCAGGGCCGAATTCGGCGGTCGTCGCATCGGCCGGCAGGCCCATGTGGTCGCAATATTCGCGCACCGTCTCGAGGAAGTCTTCCATCGCGGCGGTCGCGCGCATGTCATAGAGCTGGTAGCCCTCGACCTCGCCGTTCATGACCAGCGCCTTCGGCGGCATCGGCACGCCCGTTTCGCGGAAATCCGGTTCCATGACATAGAATTCGAGCTCGGTGGCAACAACCGGCGTCAGGCCCTTCTCCTCGAAGCGCTTCATCACATTGGCGAGGATCGCGCGCGGGCAGACATAATGCGGCTCACCGGAGAGCGTATGCATGGTGGCGAGAACCTGCTTGGAGCCGGCGGGTCCCCAGGGCAGGGTGGTCAGCGAATTCTTGGTGGGCACACAGATGCCGTCCGGGTCGCCGAGCGTCAGCGAGATCTTGGTGATGTCGTCATTGTCGTCACCCCAGATGTCGAGCGACTGGGTCGAGGCGGGCAGGCGAACCGTGTTTTTCCAGACCTTGTCTTCGGCTTTCAGCGGGATCATCTTGCCGCGCAAGTCGCCGTTCATGCCGACGAGCAGCACCTCGATGCGCGCGGAAGGATCGGCTGCGGTGTGATCGGCGGCCTCGGTCGGTGCTGTCATGGAAAAACTCTCGTTGGCTCTTGGGCTAATTTGGCCGGAGGAACGCGGCGATCGGTGCCTTGCCAAACGCATTTTGGAAGGTCATGTTCGTAGCCGATAATGTTCCGCCTTTCAATGCGGGGTAGGGTCGCCACACGGACCATGTTTGGCCGTGAAAGCAAGAGCTTCCGCCCCGATCGAGGATCCGACCCATGAACAAGCCAGTAACCGCCGTCTCCAATCTCGGTGCCATCGACGCTGCCCACCATCTTCATCCCTTCTCGGACATGAAGAAGCTGAACGCGGCCGGCACCAAGATCATCACCCGTGCGGAAGGCGTGCACATCTGGGACGCGACCGGCAAGCAGTATCTCGACGCCTTTGCCGGCCTCTGGTGCGTCAATGTCGGCTATGGCCGCAAGTCGATTGCTGATGTCGTGCATGCCCAGATGCTGGAGCTCCCCTATTACAACACCTTCTTCGGCACCACGACGCCGCCGACCACGCTGCTTGCCCAGAAGATCGCCGAAAAGACCGGCCCGAAGATCAACCGGGTCTTCTTCTCCAATTCCGGTTCGGAAGCCTCCGATACCTGGTTCCGCATGGCGCGAGTCTACTGGAAGGCGCTCGGCCATGAGACCAAGACGCAGGTGATTGCCCGCAAGAACGCCTATCACGGTTCAACCGTTGCCGGCGCTTCGCTGGGCGGCATGAAATGGATGCATGAGCAGGGCAACCTGCCGATCGCGGGCATCCACCACATCAACCAGCCCTATTGGTACGCCGAGGGCGGCGATCTCTCGCCTGAGGATTTCGGCCTGAAGGTCGCCCGCGAGCTGGAGGACAAGATCCTCGAACTCGGCGAAGAGAACGTCGCCGCCTTCGTCGCCGAACCGATTCAGGGGGCCGGCGGCGTCATCGTGCCGCCTTCGACCTACTGGCCGGAAATCAAGCGGATCTGCGCCAAGTACCAGATCTTGCTCGTCGCCGACGAAGTCATTTCCGGCTTCGGTCGCCTGGGTTCCTGGTTCGGCCACCAGCATTATGATTTCGACCCGGATCTCGCCCCGATCGCCAAGGGTCTCTCTTCCGGCTACCTGCCCATCGGCGGCGTGCTGGTATCCGACCGCGTGGCGGAAGTCATGGTCAACGAGCTCGGCGATTTCTACCACGGCTACACCTATTCCGGTCACCCGGTGGCCGCAGCGGCTGCGCTTGAAAACATCCGCATCATCGAAGAGGAAGGCCTGGTCGAGCGAGTCCGTGACGACACCGGCCCCTATCTCGCCGAGGCGCTCGCCTCGCTCACCGACCACGAGCTCGTCGGCGAAGCCGTGAGCGTCGGTCTGATGGGCGCCGTGCAGATCGCTGCGGATAAGGCGACCCGCCGGCGCTTCAAGAAGCCTGATGATACCGGCACTGCCGTGCGCAACCAGTGCGTCAATGCCGGCGTTGTGCTGCGCGCCACCGGCGACCGCATGCTGTTTTCGCCGCCGCTGATCATCTCGCGATCCGAGATCGATCAGGCGGTCGACACGCTGCGATCAGGTCTGGACTGGCTGAAGGACAACAGGGGCGAGGGCTGAGGGGCCCAGCGAATGCGGCGCCGGCGATACCGGCGCCGGCGATACCGGCGCCCTTTGCCCTCACGGCATGAACTGCCCGCCATTGATGTCGATCGTCTGTCCCGTGATGTAGCCGGACAGCATCGGCGAGGCGAGGAAGAGATAGGCGCCGACGCAATCCTGAGGCGTGCCGGTGCGCTTCAGCGGCACGCTGCCGGCGACCTGATCGAGCTGGCCGGGCAGGGCATATTTGTCCTGGAAGGCCGTGGTGATGACGCCGGGTGCCACCGCGTTGACGCGGATATTGTATTTGCCGAATTCCAGCGCCATGCCCTTGGTCACCGCGCCGACAAAGGCTTTCGACGAGCCGTAGACGCCAGAGCCGGCGGTGCCGCCCGTGCGGGCGGCGACCGAGGTCGTGTTGATGATGAAGCCGCCCGATGCCTTCATGTGGGGCACGGCCGCCTGGCTGGCTGAAAGCACCGAGCGCGCATTGACGTCCATGACCTTGTCGTAATGCGCATCGGTCATTTCTTCATAGAGCACGCGCGCGATCATGCTGCCGGCATTGTTGATCAGGCCGTCCAGCCGGCCAAAGGTCTTGGCGACATGCGCCACGGCCTCGGCCATCGCCGCCGATGAGGCCGCGTCGCCCTTGACCAGCACCACACTGCCGCCAGCGGCCTCGATATCGCTTGCGATCGCATGGGCGGCTTCCGCATTCGAATTGTAATGCAGGCCGACCAGGGCACCCTGGGCGGCAAAGGCCCTGGCCAGCGCCTCGCCGATGCCACTCGACGCGCCGGTGATCAGAACGGCCTTGCCGGCGAGATCGGGAATGGTGAGCGTGGTCATCGTGCGGTCCTCCTGTTGTCCGACAAGCTTAGAGCGGCCCTGCCGTCTTTTGGCAAGGCCGCTCCTTATCAAGTCCTATCCCTGAGGCGCAGAAGGGCCCGGTTTGTTCATCGGACCCGAACGGTCCGTTACGCTTGAGGCGCAGCCGGTTGTTTCCGGACATAGCGGGTAAAGGCAAAGACCATGGCCGCAACGCCCGCGATCAATGCGATCGACAACAGCGGCCTGGCGGCAAACCAACCGATCGCAATCACGGTCACCCCGACGACGATTGCCAGCAGGAAGGAAATCAAGCCCGTACCGAAGCCGATCAGCGATCCGATGAACGGGATCACGTCGCCGATGACGCCGAAGATCCGGAAGATCAGGGCAAAGCCGATGAACAATCCGAAAATGCCGGCGACCCGGATGACCCAGGTCAGGATCACGTTTTCGGTCTGGCTGTCGGCGAACATCTTGTCTGAGGTTTCGCGACCTGCGGCAAGCAGGAAGAGCGTGTATCCATTGCCGGTCGTGTACTCCGTCAGGCGGTCGCCATTCTGCCTGGCCACGATGCTGACTTCCGGCAGCACGATCTTTTCGAAGCGGATCCGGGTGTCGCCGACCTCAGGGGCTTTTTCATCGGCGCCGAAATAGAGCGCCTGCATCACGGCACGGCCTTCGCCGGGATAGCCCAGCGCTTCCGAGGCCTTGGCAGCTGTTTCGTTGGTGATCGGCAAGGCTTCACGCGCACCGACAGAGGCGATCTGCGATCCCTCCACGGTAAAGGCGCCCAATTTCGCCGTCGCCACCAGCGTTTCCGTGGATGGCAGCCAGAATTCCGGATTCTCATGCCCGGTCGTTTCCTGGAATTTCGAGGAATCCTGCGCGTCCCCACTCCATTCCCTGGAATAGGTGTAGGTCGTCACGGTTTCTTCGCCGCCGCCGAGCTTCTTCTCGGTCGTGCTGCTTTTTTCCTCGACCCACTGATACATCTCGACCTTGCGCGCCAGGCCAATCACGCCGCTTGCGCTGATGCCCGTATCCGGGTCGACGACGTCAGCCACTGGTGCCACGGCGCTTTCGATGTGGATGAGCTTGCCTTCGAGTGCGGGGTCGATCCGCGAGGCATCCGCCGCGACGACGATCGACTGGCCTTCCACCAGCAACTCATAGGTCGCGACCGACCGCCCTTCGTTCCAGAACAGCGCCACGATGGCGACGATCAATAGAATAAAGCCGAAGACCGCACCCGTCAGCGCCCCGCCCAGACGCGAAAACCAAGATGTCGATGTTCTTGTTACCACAGCCATGGCAACCCCCATTATTAGATAGAAATGTCCCCAGGCCGAGTTTCTAGCAAGTTTTGTTGCGAGAGGAAGTTCTTATCTTGGGAGGAAACGACTGTTTAAGGGGTAACTTTTACTTGTCTCTGCCAAAGCAATCAGCCTCCGGTTGGAGGCTGATTGGTTCGCTGGGGTTCTGGCTTCGGCCAGCAGCCCGGAAAGATCAGGCGGCTTTCCAGTCGAACGGCAGGGGCGCCTCGCGGAAGGCGAAGCGGTCCAGATGGCTCGCCACGACACCCTGATAGGTTTCGAGCTTTGCGGCATCTTCGGTCGCGATCGTGACCGTCAGGCTCGATGCGTCGCTGTGCATGGATGCTGTTGCCTCGGGAAACTTCACCACGGCCTTGTGGTTCTGTTCGTCCAGCTTCACTTCGAGCTTGTGGGACCAGTGCTTGCAGAGCTGCTGCAGATATTTCCAGCCGTTTTCGGTGGACACGGTTGTCGTCGATGTTGCCATGATCAAAGCCTTTCGATCTTGCCGACCGCTTCATCGAGGATGCGGGCGACTTCCAGTTGGGTGTCGCGCGTGGTTGTCTCGCGCGACAGACAGTCGTGCAGGGCTTGTTTCAGGTTGTGCATGGCACGGCGCACCGGGGCTGCATCGGTTCTTTCGCTGACTTTGGCAAGGGCCGTCAGGCGCCCGATGGCGGTTGCCACCTCATCCGCCCGCTCGGAGAGATGCTGCCGGCCGGCTTCGGTGATCGTCATCAGCTTGCGCGGGCCATCGCTCTCCAGCTCTTCTGCAAGCCCCATGTCGAGGAGCAGCGTCATGGTCGGATAGACCACGCCGGGCGAGGGGGCATAGGCGCCGCCGGATAGGCTCTCGATTTCGCGGATCAGGTCATAGCCATGGCGCGGCTGGTCCTCGACAAGCTTCAAAAGCACGAGGCGCAGCTCGCCGCCTTCGAACATGCGTCGGCGCTCGCCGCCGCGTCCGCGAGGCCCCGCGCCCATGCTGGCGCCGAAGGATCCGCCCTGGCGCATGGCAGACATGGCCTGGCGAAAAGCGAAGAAGGGATTGCCGCGCTCCCCGCGGCCTTGATGGCAATGTCTCATGATCTTGTCTCTTTCTATGATGGAATTGCATCTAAGATATATCTTAGAGCGGTCGATACAAGAGCGTTGCCAAACTTTTTCGCGCATCCGCCGCTTGGAGCCTGCTGCGGTGGACGCCTATGATGCGAAGGGAATCGCGACAGGGAGGAAACAGGATGGGCGAAAAGCGGCACGAATACCGGGTCACGGTCACCTGGCAGGGCAATGCGGGCACGGGAACCTCTGGCTATCGCGACTATGGGCGCGACCACCTGATTTCTGCCGAGGGCAAGCCGGACATTCTCGCATCGTCCGACTCTGCCTTCCGCGGTGATCCGGCCCGCTGGAACCCAGAGGATCTGTTTCTCGCCTCGCTCTCTGCCTGTCACAAGCTGTGGTACCTGCATTTCTGCGCCGTCTCGGGCGTCATCGTGCTCGCCTATGAAGACCAGGCGGAAGGTGTCATGGAAATGGATGCGAACGGCACGGGACGCTTCACCGACGTCCTCTTGAAGCCCCGCGTCACGATCAAGCGCGGCACCTTCCCTGAGCTTGCGCTCGAACTGCACGAAGACGCGCATGAAAAATGCTTCATCGCCAATTCGGTGAATTTCCCGGTGCGCTGTCAGGCGGAGATCGTCGAGGCGTGAAGGGCGCGCCCATCGCGCGCCCGTTTGTGCTTACTGAAACGCCGTCTCGAAGAAGCTTCTGAGCTTGCGCGAATGCAGCTTCTCGGTCGGCATGGCGCCGAGCTTTTCGAGCGCGCGGATGCCGATCTGCAAATGCTGGCTGACCTGCGTCTTGTAGAAGGCGGTCGCCATGCCCGGCAGCTTGAGTTCGCCATGCAGCGGCTTGTCGGAGACGCAGAGCAGCGTCCCGTAAGGCACGCGGAAGCGGAAGCCGTTGGCGGCGATGGTCGCCGATTCCATGTCGAGCGCAATGGCGCGTGCCTGGGAGAGCCGCTTCACCGGGCCACGCTGGTCGCGCAGTTCCCAGTTGCGGTTGTCGATGGTCGCGACCGTACCGGTGCGCATGATCCGCTTCAGTTCGAAGCCCTCATAGCCGGTGATCTCCTCGACCGCGTCTTCCAGCGCCAGCTGCACTTCCGACAGCGCCGGGATCGGCACCCAGACCGGCAGGTCGTCGTCGAGCACGTGATCCTCGCGCATATAGGCATGCGCCAGCACGTAATCGCCGAGACGCTGGCTGTTGCGCAGCCCCGCGCAGTGGCCGAGCATCAGCCAGGCATGCGGCCTGAGCACGGCGATATGGTCGGTAATCGTCTTGGCGTTGGAGGGGCCGACGCCGATATTGACCACGGTAATCCCGGCATGACCCTTCTTCTTCAGGTGATAGGCCGGCATCTGCGGCAGACGCCCCAGCGCCACACCCTCGGTCGGCTCGGCATGACCTGATGGCGTCAGGATATTGCCGGGCTCGACAAAGGCCGTGTAGTCGCTGCCGCCTTCCGCCATCAGCTTGCGGGCATAGGCGCAGAATTCATCGACATAGAACTGATAGTTAGTGAAGAGCACGAAGTTCTGGAAGTGGTTCGCCCCGGTTGCCGTGTAATGCGACAGCCGCGCCAGCGAATAGTCGATGCGCTGGGCCGTAAACGGCGCCAGCGGATGCGGTTCGCCGGGCAGCGGCTCGTATTCGCCATTGGCGATCTCGTCATCGGTTGTTGTCAGGTCCGGCGTATCAAAGATGTCGCGCAGCTGCATGTCGGCAAGACCGCCGGCGGAGGCCTCGACATGCGCGCCTTCGCCAAAGGCAAAATGCAACGGGATCGGCGTCGTCGATTCCGACACCGTGATCGGCACCTGATGATTGCGCATCAGAAGCGCCAGCTGTTCCTTCAGATAGTGCCGGAACAGCTGCGGCCGGGTGATCGTCGTCGTGTAGATGCCGGGCGAGGTGACATGGCCATAGGACAGGCGGCTGTCGATATGGCCGAAGCTCGTGGTTTCGATGCTGACCTGAGGGTAGAAGGCGCGGTAGCGGCCCTCGATCGCGCCACCCTTGGCGAGCGCCGAAAAGGCCTCGATCAGAAAGGTGGTATTGCGCTCGTAAAGCGCCGTCAAAGCATCGACGGCTGCGGTCGCATCGGTAAAGACCTGAGGCTGATACGGCTCAGGGCTGATGGTGTTCAGGGCGGCGGGGGATGAGATTCGTGTGTTCATGGCGCATTATAGGAGACGAAGCTTGACAAGCAAACGACGTCCGCGGCGAAGCGTCAAGAATCTTTGCTGGGACAATTCCAGCCTTAGAGTGCCACGCTTCAGAAGGTCGGGCGGCAGCTGTTGAGGCCAGTTGGTGCGCAGCTCGCGACGAGGCCGGAGGAGAGGTGTCGAACGGTCGGCTGGTTGTGGACGACAAGCTGCGCGAACATGAAGGCAAACAGCGCCATGGTGAGCGAGATGATGGTGAAACGCCGTGCCAGCTTGGCCATGTCCTTGCTCCTTTCCGATCCGATGGGAGCGTTTTAGCCAAGCCGGGCTGAATGAGGCCTGAGATCGAAGTTCATCTGGCATTCAGAAGCGTTAATCGAAATGCGCGGCCATCCGGGAAAGACCTCTTCCCTCGATCCGGCTTCTGGCCATAATGGCAGCCGGCGGGCACCGTCCCGTCCAGCTGTCCTTCCGGAAAGGCCTCGTGCAGCATGGTGCACCGTCACCCTCCGATGCGCTGTCCGGCAACAGGGTTTCACCCATGACTGAAGAGAACGAAAGCACCCTCCGGTTCGGGCGCATCGCCGCAACCTTGCCCGTCAGGGATATCGAGCGGGCAAAGGCCTTCTATGTCGATCTGCTCGGTTTCCGCTCCGTGTTCGAGAACGGCAATCCCACCGGCTTTGTCATCTTGCAGCGCGACGATGCCGAACTGCATCTCACGCTTCAGAAGGCCCACAAGGCCGCCGACTTCAACGTCGCCCATATGATGGTCGAAAACATCGACCGTCTTCATGAGCTCGTGCAGGGGCGAGGTTTGAAGGTGATCAAACGCCTCCAGGACAAGGACTACGGCCTACGCGCCTTCGTCTTCGAGGATCCCGATGGCAATCGCATCGATGTCGGTCAGCCGATCTGATCCGCCCTTGAAAGCAGAAGGGGCGCCGGTTGCAGCCGGCGCCCCTTTTGGATTCTGAAACGTCGATTGCCTCAGAGGCGGGTCCAGGTCTGGCTGCGGCAGAGCACGGCCATGACACAGCCCTTCATCTGCAGCGAATTGCCGGAGACGGAGCCTGAGCCGGAATAGGTCTTGTCGGTTTCCGGATCGGTGATCTCGCCCTTGTAGCTGTCGCCGCTGCCGGCCAGCTTGCCGATCTGCTTGCCGCTGTGCTTGCCGCTCTTCAGCGTTACGCAGAAGGAGCCGCCGCAGGGGGCAATCTCGGCTGTGGCGCCAGATGCCGTCTTCCAGTTGCCTTGGATGGGCTCGGCGGCCTGCGCGGTGAAGGCGGAAAGCGCGAGTGCTGCCGCAATGATGATGGAACGCATGGTCTGATCTCTCCTCCCGAGATGATGGTGCCTCACCGTAGTCCGAGTCGGGTCCTCTCCCAAACCGGTCCAACGGTTAAGAATAATCTTACGCACACGTAAAGGTAAAATGCAATCGGGCACCTGCAGAGGGCTTCGCGACACCGAGAAATCGCCGGAATCCCGGCATTTGCCGAAATGCGATCGGAAATCGTGGTGAACAATCGGTGAAATCGCCGTGCTGAAGGTTTCGTAAATTTTGACAGGAAATCCTTGAGTTGCAGGGGCTGCGATACTTAACGGATTCCGAAGTTTACGAAGCTTTTGTACTTTGTTTTCAGCAAATTAAGGATGCATTTTAAGCGAGTTTCAAAGCCCGTTTGGCATAGTGAACCCATCAAACGAGCAGGGAAAAACCCCGCCGAACCCGACCAAAGCGAGAATGACCGGACAACGAGCCGGCGCCGTTTCGGAAGGGCCCGCAAGGGAAAACAGGGACGACTGAGAAACTAGGCAAACAGGGACAAAACCAATGGCACGCTTTGAAATGCACAATTCCGAAAATGCCACGATGGGTGGCGAAACCCGGGCCGACGTCTTCCGCGACATGGGCCTGATGTATGCGACCGGCCGCGGTTGCCCGGTCGATCTGGTCTCCGCGCACAAGTGGCTGAACATCGCAGCGATCAAGGGCTGCGACCGCGCCGCCGAGCTGCGCGCCGATCTCGCTTACAGCATGACCAAGTCTCAGCTCGCCGAGGCGCTTCGTGCCGCCCGCGAATGGATGACCATGCACTGACCAATACCGGCCGCGCCTGCGGCTGGGAAATCACAAGAATAACCCGAGTGGGGAACGTGGCGGGGACCTTTGGACGGGGCCAGGGCCAACACTTTTCAAGACCGCGACCGGCAGGGACAAGGCCGGCGCGGTCTTTTTCATTTCAGCAGCTCAGCCGAGCCCCTTGAGCACTTGCGGCAGTGCCGCCTCGAAAAGATCGAGATCGGCAGGCAATCCGGTGGAAACCCGAATGCAGCGGTTGAGCGGGGCAACACCGGGCATGCGGATGAAGACACCGTGTTCCATCAGCCCATCGACGATGGCGCGGGCAAAGACGCCGTCGCGCCCGGCATCGATCGCCACGAAATTGGTCGCCGACGGTAGCGGCGTCAGGCCGTTCGTCCTGGCGATGTCCGCTATTCTGTCGCGTGCCGCCTTGATCCGTCCGACGACGTCCTTGAGATAGCCCTGGTCACCCAATGCGGCGAGCGCGGCTTCGGTCGAGAGCCTGGGCATGCCGAAATGATTGCGGATCTTGTCGAAGGCCGAGACTGTGCCCGCCGTGCCGATGCCGTAGCCGACGCGCGCGCCGGCAAGCCCATAGGCCTTGGAGAAGGTGCGGGTGCGGATGACATTCGGCAGGTCGATCAGCGCGTTGGCTGCCGGGATCGATCCTTCAGGCGCCGTCTCGCTATAGGCTTCATCGAGAATGAGCAGGGTGGTGAAGGGCAGGGCGCGCGCGAAGGCGACAATGCTCTCCTTGTCCCACCAACTACCCATCGGATTGTCGGGATTGGCGAAATATACGAGCGGCGCATTCTCCTGCTTCACCAGCGAAAGCAAAGCGTCGAGATCCTCCCGGTCATCCCGATAGGGTGCTGTGACCAGGCGTCCGCCGAAGCCGTTCACATGGAAGTTGAAGGTCGGATAGGCGCCGAGCGAGGTGACGACCGGCATGCCGGGCTCGATCACCAGCCGCACGATCAGCCCGAGCAGATCATCGATGCCTTCTCCGATGACGAAATTTTCCGCCTGGAGCCCAAGATGGGCAGCGAGTGCCGTCTTCAGCGCATAGTTTTCCGGATCATTGTATTTCCAGATCTCGCCTGACTTTTCGGCGATCGCCTGCAGAACCGAGGGCGCTGGACCAAATCCGCTTTCATTGGCCCCGATCCGGGCACGAACGGTGAGGCCACGCTGGCGTTCGATGGCTTCCGGGCCGACAAAGGGGACGGTTGCGGGAAGCGAGGCGGCGAGCGGCGTGAAACGTGAGAATGCGGTCATTTCTTGCGGGCATCCGGCAGGTGAGTACGATCCGAACACCATAAGAGGCGCTGCCGCCAACGCAAGGCCTCGGGCGGGGTCGCTCGCCCCTTGTCCACCTGGTGCGTGAAATCAGCGACCCAGCCGCGCGCCGGTACCATTCTGAAATGGTCTGAGCGGTGTGTTGACCGCGTCGCCGAGCATGAAGTCGGCGCGCACGATCCGATGCAGCATGTGTTCGGAGATCGGTGCGATGAACTTCACACCGACACGGCTGCCATTGCGATAGACCTCGGCACATCCGATCCGGTCGGCGAGCCCGACGATCTGCAGATAATAATGAGAGGAAAGGCCGATGGCTGTGGTCAGCTCAAGTGCTGCCCCGCCCTGTGAGATATCGACGACTTCGCAGCTGCGGATGGTGATGCCGGTGAGGCCGGGGCGAACCGACATCACCTTGGCCGGCCGACGAACGTAGAAGCGCTCCCATTTGCGCTCATACATTTCAGAGCTCACCCCAGCCAGATGCGTCGCATTTTCCATCGCCATGAGCGGCTCTCCACAGGTTTCTACGTCAGACTGTGAAGGCTAATATTTGCAGTAGCATCAATAAGTTCGATCAAATTTTAAGGATGCCGAATATTCGACTTTAAAGCAGCGAGGCTGGCATCCTGCGGTGCCGCGCCGCATTCGAGCGACGTGCAGAGGGCTGATTTCGCTCTGTGGGTCGATCAGTGGCTGGTCTCGAAAGACAGCCGAACGACGTGATGGAGGAATTCCGGATTGATCAGCATATTGAAGCCGACCGTCAGCTTTTCGGCCTCTCGGCGGATTAGCGTGCAGCCGATATCGTCGTGGATTCCAAGGATCTCCAGGAAGAAGTTCGAGGGGACCTGAACATGCGGCGAGACGTCGAGCTCGGCGCCGTATAGCGACATCGTCCGGATGAGGCAGCGCTGTGAACGCGCCATGCTGAGGTGGTGTCCGACGAAGACAATCTTGCCCGGGCGGTCAATCTTGAACTTCTCGAAAATCTGATCCCGGGGGATGTCCGATTTCGCGTCTGGTATCCTCTGCAAGGGCATGTCACCCTCCTACAGCGTCAAGTTACACTGACACCCTAGTCGATGGTCCTTAACCAATCCTCGTTGCAATCTGTCAAATGCTGCAGATCTGCCGAATTGTCCAATTCAGACAGCCGTTTCGCCAAGTCGGCACCTGTACCGAACTGGGGCTCCCGTGCGATTGGTTGGCGAGGCCCCGCCGAGTAGCGATCAGATTTTACACCTTAGAGGCTCGGCCAAAGACCAGTGGTCAAACTTGACCGCAAATCGCCACAAAGCTAGGCGTTGCTGCACCAAATGCCGGCTGTGTGACAGCGATTCCGGCGAAGACTGAGGCTGTAGGGAGTGGATGACGTGGCGGAACGACTGGTGATTGTCGGTGCAGGGCAGGCGGGTTTCGCTTTGGCTGCGAAACTGCGTGCGTTGAAAGACGATCGTCCGATCACGCTTCTCGGCGCCGAACCCGTGCACCCCTATCAGCGACCGCCCCTCTCGAAAAAATATCTGTTGGGCGAGATGACCTTCGACAGACTGCTGTTCCGGCCTGATGCCTGGTACGCCGACAATGATGTCGAGATCCGTCTGGCGACCCCCGTTGAGGCGATTGACCGGGAAAAGCGGGTGGTGAAGCTGTTCGATGGTAGTGAAATCGAATACGGCAGCCTCGCTCTTACGACAGGGGCGACACCGCGGCGCCTGCCGGGTTCCATCGGCGGTGATCTCGATGGCGTCTACACAGTGCGCGACAAGGCCGATGCTGATTGTTTGGCCACTGAAATGAAACCTGGCCACAGGCTGTTGATTGTCGGCGGCGGGTATATTGGTCTAGAGGCGGCTGCTGTTGCGCGCAGGCTGGGCCTCGAGGTCACGCTCATTGAGATGGCGGATCGTATTCTCGCCCGCGTTGCGGCCCCGGAGACGGCCGATGCCATCCGCGCAATCCACGAAAAGGAGGGCGTGCATATTGCTGAAAAGACCGGCCTGACCCGTTTGATCGGCGATGAGGGCCGCGTGAAGGCCGCCGAACTCTCAGACGGTCGGGTGATCGACATTGATATGGTCATCGTCGGCATCGGCGTGATCCCCAATGACCGTCTCGCTGCCGATGCCGGGCTCGAGGTCCGCAACGGCATCGTGGTCGATCGTTTCGGCCGCACCAGCGATCCCGCCATCTTCGCCATGGGCGATTGTGCGGTTCAGGAATGGAAGGGCCAGCAGATCCGGCTTGAATCGGTGCAGAATGCCGTCGATCAAGCTGAAGCCGTCGCAGCAGTCATGACTGGCGGCTCAGTCCCCTATCACCCGAAGCCCTGGTTCTGGTCCGACCAGTATGATGTCAAGCTGCAGATCGCCGGCTTCAATCTCGGATACGACAAGACTGTCCTTCGGCCGGGTGCCCGCGAGGGCAGTCTGTCGGTCTGGTATTTCCAAGGGAACGTACTGATCGCGGTAGACGCCATCAATGACGCCAAGGCCTATGTTACGGGCAAGAAGCTTCTCGACCTCGAACGGTCTGTCGATCCGGCGATGATCGCAGATCCCGCACTGGATCTGAAGAGCCTGATAGGCTGACTTATTCGCGCAGCCTCTTATGATCTGATGTCGGAAGAGGCATAACGCACGGGAAGTGGGGTAAGAGAAGCGGCCCCTACCCACAAGACGATGTAATCGCTCAATTGGTTCCGGCGCGTTCCAGGATCGGAATGCACATATCGAGGTCATGCGACGCCAGGTGGGCATAACGCATGGTCATCGTCAGCGTCTGGTGCCCCAGCCACATCTGCACACGACGAATGTCGATCCCACCCTGAACAAGACGGGAGGCGCAGGTATGGCGCAGCACATGCGGCACCACGTCCTTGTCGTCGGCAAAGCCCACCGTGTCCTTGGCATTGTGCCATGCGACGCGGAACCTCTGCTGATCGATCTCGGCAAAAGGGCCGGAATAGCGACGATCCGAACCTTCAATGGCAGCGAGAGCACGCTGGGTCAGCGGAACGGAGCGTGAGCGGCCAGACTTCGTCACCCAGAACGTGACCCGATCTTTGTGTATGTCGCCCCAACGCAGGTTGAGCCCTTCGCTCAAGCGCGCACCGGTATCGACCAAAAAAATGCATAACCTGTAATAGGCTTCAGAATGCGCCCGGATTTCGGAAAACAGAAGGCTTTCCTCATCCCTGTCGAGGAAGCGAATGCGACCCGCTTTCTCCTTCTGGCGCTTGAACTCAGGCAGACTGTGTACGTCTCCCATCTTGTACGCCTTTCGCAGCAGTTTGCTTAAGGCCGCCATCTTTCGATTGATGGTGGCGTTGCTATTACCGCGTTTGCGCAATTTGCCGATCAATTGGTCGAGCATCTCCTGGGAAAAGGTTGAGAAGCCCGGAAAATCAAGGAGATCGTGAAGTTCTCCAATGAAATTAGTTACGTTATATTTGTGGCTGCCATTCATCCATAACAGGTCGCCATATTTGCCGAACAGTTCGCGCAAATTCGTGTCGCGCACCTCGTGCAGGATCGTTCCCTGTCTGTATTGATAATGAACCGAATAATCGGGCACGCCCACAAAGACGTCAAAACCCTTCCCGGCCGGCATTTCCACCTGCATGTATCCCCCAAATTTCCCTTTGGCGAGCACGCGAACGGGCTCACCGCCCGTCCCCACGGGCTTAGACATAGTTATGCAGAATAAAAAGTATAGTGCAAAACAGCACAAACTTTTGCGGAGTGGCTCGCTTCAAGCCTCGCGGATGTCTTCGAATGGCGCTCCTTTGGTTAAACTGCGGCGCAGGAAATCGGGGCTAGATCCCTGAAAAGATTGAGAGCTGAGGACCTGACCCACACTGACCGAAAAGGGTTCGGCTTGAAAAAGCCGAACCCCAAACTTTTTCGTCAATCCGTTGTGGATTAGAACGAACGGATCAGGCGAACGAAGCCGGTCCAGTCCTTGGTGTCGCCCTTGTTGTAGTCGACAGTGGTGTCGAGCTTCAGGCCAGAGGCGATTGCGTAGGAAGCGAGAACACCACCGGTGGTGTAGTCGACGTTGTTGAACTGCTCAACAAAGTTGACCGACGGGGTGATCGTGAGCTTTTCGGTAGCCTTGAAGCCGTAAGCAGCGCCAACGGTCCACTCAACGGTGCCGACGTAGTGCGACGGGTCAGAAGCCCAGCCAGCGTAGAGTTCGAAGGTGCCCGGGCCTACGCCAGCAGCAACCTTACCAACAACGTAGCCTTCGTCAGCCTTGGTGTCGTAACCGCCCCAGAGGGTAACGGTTGCAATGCCGAGGGTGGCGGAAGCGAGACCCTGAACGCCGAAGGCGCCATCAGCCTGACGGAGTTCGTCAACGCCGAGACCAACGGTGAAGGCGTCAGCCGAGTAGGTGTAGCTGACGGAGTCGAACTTGGCGTTGGAGATGAAGGTGTCGTTCTCGCCCGAGATGCCGATGTCGTCAGCCCAGGTCAGGAAGTAACCAGCCTTGAAGCCGCCAACGGTGATGTAGGCCTGGTCAAGGATGACGCCCTGCGTACCATCGCTGGTGCCTTCGAGGCGGATGTAGGAGCCGATCGTGCCAACTTCAGAGTCGTTCTTCGACTCGATCACGAGACGAGCGCGGGTCTGGAAGTCGTCGGTGTTGATGCCGGTGGCAACGCCGTTAACGACACGCGGCGCGTCGTTGTTGTTCCAGTCGTAAGCGAAACGAACTTCGCCGCCGATCTTGAGGCAGGTCTCGGTGCCGGGGATGTAGAAGTAGCCGGTGCCGAAGGCGTCGCAAACGCGAACGTATTCCATGGGCTCGGGCTCAGCAGCGACGATTGCGTCAGCAGCCTGAGCGCCGGAAACTACTGCGAGAGCAGCAGCGGAGCCGAGAAGAAGGCTCTTGATGTTCATTATTGACCTCCAGTCAAGTTTCGTATGGGTCTGGGTTATTTGGCTGAAGGACAGCATTCCCTGCCCCATCCCCGTCGGTTTCAGAAGACGGACGATCCACCGCCTCGCTTCCGAGGTTGAAAATACAAAACCCGGTCGGTCATGCAATCACCAAAGAGTGGAATGGGCAGAATGACGACACCCTTCCACTCGGGCTGTTGCCTAAAGGCCACAAACCGACAGGTGGCAGCCGTTGATCGTTTAGTTTCTGTTAAGAAAAGCGAGAAAAAACCGCCGCTTACAGGCGGGTTTTAGCGGGGGCACCCATGACCGGAGGGGTGTTCGCCTTCCCGTTTTGGCACAGATTCCGTAAAAATTTGCGGTTTGAGCCACTCCGTCTCCCGCGCCGGCTGCAACACCGGAACGACGATTTCTTTATATATACAGCTGAATTCGGCGGGAGTTTGCCGATGAGACGACAGAATCATGTCGAACCGGCAGCCCGATTCGATTTCCGGCATGCATGCACCGCCATCCGCCGAGTCGTGGCAGTTCTAAAATGTTGAGAGCAGATAAAAGGCCTTGCATTCGCCGATTCAAGCAAATAATCAGGCGGCACCGGAGAGGTGGCCGAGTGGTCGAAGGCGCTCCCCTGCTAAGGGAGTATACGTCAAAAGCGTATCGAGGGTTCGAATCCCTTCCTCTCCGCCATAGTTTTCTCCCTATACACCACCATCATCCTTGGCATGATACCCCTGCGGTGTCGCGCTTCTGTTCGAGTTTGCGCGCCTGGCATCCCGGGGCAGCTCCGCCGGAATCGTGCCGCCGGAGACGTGCACCACTGCTCGGAATTGCCGAGTAGATTCACGCTGAACCTGCAAGCAATTGAAAACACGGCAAAAACACTGAGACCACCTGTCCCGACCTCTAGAATTGACTGGAGGTCAATAATGAACATCAAGAGCCTTCTTCTCGGCTCCGCTGCTGCTCTCGCAGTAGTTTCCGGCGCTCAGGCTGCTGACGCAATCGTCGCTGCTGAGCCCGAGCCCATGGAATACGTTCGCGTTTGCGACGCCTTCGGCACCGGCTTCTTCTACATCCCCGGCACCGAAACCTGCCTCAAGATCGGCGGCGAAGTTCGTTTCGCTTACGACTGGAACAACAACGACGCTCCGCGTGTCGTTGCTGGTACCGCTACTGGCATCAACATCGACGACTTCCAGACCCGCGCTCGCCTGACGTTCCAGACGGCAAACGACTCGGAAGTTGGCACCATTGGTTCCTTCATCCGTCTCGAAGCTACGAGCGATGGCACGCAGGGCGTAAGCCTTCACGAAGCCTTCATCACCGTTGGCGGCTTCAAGGCTGGTTACTTCAACACCTTTGCTGATGACATCGGCATCTCGGGCGAGAACGACACCTTCATCTCCAACGCCAAGTTCGACGCTGTAAACTACGTTTACGCAACCGACGCGTTCACCGTTGGTCTCGGCGTTGACGAACTCCGCCAGGCTGATGGCGCCTTCGGCGTTCAGGGTATGGCGTCTGCTGCACTTGGCGTTGTGAAGCTCACCCTCTGGGGCGGCTACGACACCAAGGCTGACGAAGGCTACATCTCTGGTAAGGCTTCGGCTGCTGTAGGCCCGGGCACCTTCGAACTCTACGCTGGCTGGGCTTCTGATCCGTCGCACTACGTTGGCACCGTTGAGTGGACCGTTGGCGCTGCTTACGGCTTCAAGGCTACCGACAAGCTGACTATCACCCCGTCGGTCAACTTTGTTGAGCAGTTCAACAACGTCGACTACACCACCGGTGGTGTTCTCGCCTCCTACGCAATCGCCTCTGGCCTGAAGCTCGACACCACTGTCGACTACAACAAGGGCGACACCAAGGACTGGACCGGCTTCGTTCGCCTGATCCGTTCGTTCTAATTCGATCTCCAGATCGGATAAAGGAAGCCCGGCCTCACGCCGGGCTTCTCTGTTTGTGCGATCGCCAGGCAGAATTGCCAGCGGCGACAACGCTCGAAAGCACCTATTGCGTCAGAAACGCTGCAATTTGCTCTGCCAGGCCGCCTTTATGCAGCAGCGGAGCGTGCCCCTGGCCCTTAGCCTCGAAAGCGATGCACTCCGGATGTCGCCGCGCCATCTCCGCAAAAGTTTCGCGTGAGAGCAGCCGCGAATGTTCCCCCCGCACTACCATCGCCGGCACGTCTTTCAACAGCGCAAACTGCGTCCAGAGATCGGGTAGCGCCTGGCTGAGGTCGGCGGCGCGGAACTGCTCGGCGATTGCCGTGTCGAAATCGGCACTCAACCGTCCATCCGTTTCGCGATAGAGCGCCCGCGCCATCCCCGCCCAATCCTCTTCGTCGAGGGCCGGAAACTCGGCACCATAAGTCACCCGCAGGATCTCTGCCGCATGCGCAAAACTCGTCGGCGTCGCTCTTGTCGCCAGATAGCCCTGGATCTGACGGAGACCTTCGACCTCCAGAACCGGGCCGATATCGTTGAGCACCAGCCGTTCGATCCGCTTAAGATGCGTCATCGCCAGTACATGCAGGATGAGCCCGCCGCGCGAGGTGCCGATAAAGGCGGCCTTCCCGATACCAAGCTGGTCGAGCACGCTGATGACATCGCCGGCCTCGACCGGGATCGTGTAACGCTCCGGTAGCGGATCCCGGTCTGACAAACCACGGCCACGCGAGGAGATGGCGATCACGCGCCGATTATGCGGCGGGGCGGCCAGCAGGCGCGCGATATCCTCGAAGTCGAGCAGATTGCGCGTGAGCCCGGGCAGGCACACGACGGGCGTGCCAGGATTGCCGTCGCCATGAATGCGAACATGCAGGGCAAGCCCGTCCGGCACGGTGATGAAGCGATCTGTTCCCACGGCCATGCGGCTCTCCTTCTCGATAGGGAAGCAGAGCCTAACCGAGCAGAGCGTAGCGGTCACCCGCAAAGGGCAGGGGGCTATCGTCCAAAGCGCAGGTCATGAACGATATCGGTCTTCTGGCCGAGCCGGCTCTTGTAGACCTGATAGTTCTCCATCACCCGCATCACGTAATTGCGCGTCTCGGGGAAGGGGATGCGCTCGATCCAGTCGACGACTTCGTCGATCGACTTGCCACGCGGATCGCCGTAACGGGCGATCCAGTCCGGCACCTTGCTGGCGCCGGCATTGTAGGCGATGAAGGTCAGCACATAGGAGCCGTCGAAGCGGTCGATCTGCTCGCCCAGATAATGCGCGCCGAGCGTGGCGTTGAAGCCCGGATCGCGCGTGAGTCTTTCCGGAGAATAGGCAAGGCCGTGGCGGGCGGCAACGCCACGCGCGGTCGATGGCAGAAGCTGCAGGAGCCCGCGTGCGTCCGCCGGCGAAATGGCGGCGGGGTTGAACGCGCTCTCCTGGCGGGCAATGGCATAGGCGAGCGCCTTGCCGGAGCCGGCGATATTGGCCGAGGACGGAATGACGCCGACGGGGAAGGCGAGTGCCGGCACGTCGATCCCGCGGGAATAGGCGGTCTTGCCGATCTGCAGCGCCAGTTGATGGCCGCCGGAGGATTTTTCTGCCCGGGCGCTCAACAAGGCGAGTTCGCCGGGGCTCTCCAGCTGGTCGGCAAGCGCCCGGTAGAGGCTTTGCGCCCGCCAGCCATGGCCCGCGGCCTCGTAGCGCGCAATCGCCTGAACGGCTTCGCGCTGCGCGAAGCGATTGCGATCGGATTGGCTCGGGCGCGGATAGGGGATCTCGATCCCCGGCCGGTCGAGGCGGGCGGCGGCCAGCTGGCCGTAGAATGTGCTGGAATGCTCCGCCGCGCGGGCAAAATACTCGCGTGCCTTGCGGTCGCGCGACACTTCTGCGGCGCGGCCCAGCCAGTACCAGGCGCGGCTGGCAGACAGCGGCCGGTTGGATACCTCGAGGATGCGGGCAAAATGCCGGCTTGCCGTATCCGGATCATTCAGCGCGCGCAGCGCAAACCAGCCGGCATGGAATTCCGCATCGGCAATGTCGGTCGGGGTCGTCGCCACATGGCGCGAGACGATGCGATAGGCCTCGCGGAACTGACCCTGATCGGCAAGCCCGCGGGCGATGATGCGCTGCTCGTCCCACCAGGCGCCGGTATTGACCAGTTCGGCCCGATCGCGCGGCATCTGGGAGAGAAGCTTGGCCGCCTCTTCGAACTTCTGCTGGCGGCGGAGATTCTCGATGCGGATGAACAGCAGCGCCGGATCGTTGCGCCACTTGCCATCCACGGCCTTGATCAGCCCGCCGACATTGTCGGCCTTCGAGATCAGCCCTGCCCATGCGCGGTAGAGCGACTGTGCCTCACCCAGCGAGGCAAAACGCTTCGCCTGCTTGGCGCGCTCGCGATACATCAGATAATCCATGCGGGCGCGGTGATCGGCGGGCCGCAGCAGGCCGGAAAACTCGCCCATCACCCGGTCTTCCGTCGTCTCGTCCAGGCCCTCCGTGCGCCAGAGGTTGCGGATCAGGCTTGCCGCCTTGCCCCGGTCGCCGGAGGCCAGATGCGCGCGTGCCAGAAGCATCGTGCCTTCGGTCGTCTCCGGCGCGCTATTGCCGAAGGCGGACAGCACGGTGGCGGCCGGCGGATTTTCGCGGAACAGCGCCTTCTCCGAATTGGCGCGGAAGGATTTGAGCCCCGGCCAGCCCTGAAGCTGCCGCTGGGCGGCGGCGATTTCTGACGCCGGCACATCACGCAGGCCCGACATCGCGATCGACCAGGTCAGCATCTGCCGGTCAAGGCCCTCGGGCATCCGGTTGCGGATCGAGATCGCCCGGGCGCCATCCTTGTCGGACAGTGCATCGAGGCCTGATTTCAGCTGCGGGCTGGCGGAGGCCAGCCGCTCGCCGCGCGGAATGGTTCCCGTCGTCTCCATCGATGGCTGCTCTGCCTTGGATGCGGCAAAGCCGAGCGGCTTCATCGCCGGAACCGGCACGGCCGAATTCGCGCTCGCGCCCGTTGCGGCAAGCAGCGCGGCTAGGCCAAGACCGAGGCCAAAGCTAAGAGCAGAACTATAGAAAGCAGGCTTCGTCATCCACACACCAGAACCATCCATCATGCGCGAGAGTAGGCCGTCGCTGCGGTTACCAAAAGCTTAAAACAACCGATCACATTCTCTCGAACGAAGCCTCGGAAATCTGTCACAAATCTCCTGCGGATGCGCTTGTCGCACCTGATGGTGCACAGTAATGTGCCCCCGATTTAATTTGCGAATGAGGCCGAAGCGTGGATATCGGCGCTCGAGGAGTTCATGCATGTATCAGGGATCCATTCCCGCACTCGTCACGCCGTTCACGAATGAGGGCGCCGTCGACGAACAAGCCTTCGCCGCCCATGTCGAATGGCAGATTTCCGAAGGCTCGACCGGCCTGGTGCCTGTGGGCACCACGGGCGAATCGCCGACCCTGTCCCATGACGAACACAAGCGCGTCGTCGAGCTCTGCGTTGAGGTTGCCGCCAAGCGCGTGCCCGTGATTGCCGGTGCTGGCTCCAACAACACGGTGGAAGCCATCGAGCTTGCCCAGCATGCGCAAGCCGTCGGCGCCGATGCGCTGCTCGTCGTCACCCCCTATTACAACAAGCCCACCCAGAAGGGCCTGATCGCCCATTACAAGGCGATCGCCGAGGCCGTCTCGCTGCCGATCATTATCTACAACATTCCCGGCCGCTCGGTGATCGACATGTCGCCGGAGACGATGGGCGCGCTCGCCAAGGCTTACCGGAACATCGTCGGTGTGAAGGATGCGACCGGCAAGATCGAGCGCGTCTCCGAACAGCGCATCACCTGCGGACCGGATTTCGTCCAGCTCTCAGGCGAGGATGCAACCGCGCTGGGCTTCAACGCCCATGGCGGCGTCGGCTGCATCTCCGTCACCGCCAATGTCGCCCCGCGCCTCTGTGCCGAATTCCAGGCGGCCACCTTGGCCGGCGATTACGCCAAGGCGCTGGAATATCAGGACCGCCTGATGCCACTGCACAAGGCGATCTTCATGGAGCCCGGCCTCTGCGGCGCGAAATACGCGCTGAACCGCACCCGCGGCATGAACCGCACCGTCCGCCTGCCGCTGATGGCGACGCTGGAGGCTTCGACGGAAGCCGCGATCGACGCGGCGCTGAAGCATGCGGGATTGGTGAATTGAGGGGATGAAGAAAGGCCGGCGGAGACGCCGGCTTTTTTGTTTGGGGGCCCCGCTTGTTTCTCATTTAGCACAATGTCTTGGGGCGATGCTGTGCAGTTTCGCAGGCTTTGAGCCCCATCGTCATCTAAATGGTCTAGGCGCGGGAGAGGGAGTCAATCAGCCAATCCAGTTCCGAGCGGGCAGCCGAAATAACACTCGCATACGAGTGTAATGATACCAAAGGAGGCAAGCTTCGGGTGTCGAGCGTTGCAACGCGACCTTTGCCTATCATTATGATATCCATCGCTGCGGTTGATGATAGTCTGGAAGACAAGTCATCTCGATATTTTTCGGCCTGGGCTATATCGTCACGGTCAATGTTATGTGACGGTCTCTTAAACTCGATCAGAAGATACTTGTCGCCGTAGTCCTGAGAAAGCAAAAGGTCTGGGCGCTTTGAGGCGCGGTTCCCTTTATAAGCAATGTCGCAATATGTATCGATGACTCTTTGTAGTGTCGAATTTGAAGACATGAGGGAGTACTTTCGTCCCAGAAGCCACAAATTAGTTTCAAAGGCTTGGTGCGCATCCTTTTCAAGAGTTTTAGGATTCTGAACCAACTGATCGAGGAAATTTAGAAACTCACGCCGCCGGGAAGCTTGCGATCCAATATTCGCAAGTTCAACAAGGCCAAATTCTTCAAGAGAGCTAGCAAATGAACTCACGTCGCCATGGCTGGACGTTTTAATGCTGTCAAGAACAGCCCAATAGGCGTCATGTTCCAAAGCATCCAGCGCGACATCAGCGATCGTCGCGATCCGCTCTTCAGTCTCTCCATAAAATTTCTTCAGAATACGGTTGAGTGCCTGTTCGGCATAGCTGCGGCGATGCTCAGGCAATTGCGCAAGCCGATGATTTATCTGTTTTTGAAGGCGAGCCTTTTGAAGGCTTAAATCTTTAGAATGGGTCTCTTGTAAACCCGCTTTCACTTGGTCAAAGACGTAGGATCGTGCCTCTTGGTAGGATTTGCTGTTCTCCAAAATGCTTCCCCAGTCTGCGGTGACAAAGTCCTCGATGCCAGAAAGCTCGACTTCGCCGTAAACTCGCTTAGCCAACTTCACTGGAATCTCTTCGTCTTCATCCAAACCGAATAGCATGGGCTTTCCGACTGCCTTTCCATCGACCTTCAACACTATTCCGGGGGATCGTGGTGGCCGCTTTCCGTCAGCTATCGTAAAGTTAAGAGCTATTGCACCCGCTGTTGGCAGGTTGGCAATCGTTTGGGTCGTTATCCCAGGAACATCCTGCACAGACAGCGGCAAGCCGTTCACGAAGACTTTGAAGGCGTCTTCACGTCCATACTCATGAATCAAGACTTCCCGTAGTCGATCAGGGGTTGGAAAATTGAGGCGACTATCTAGCTCCGTTAATGATATCGTGGTTCCCGTGGCAGCATCGACGACATCCTCCTCATCGAACGGCAAGGGTACCGCCTCAAGATCCTTCTGATTCTCTATCAGTTCGGTTTTGTCGATCAGCAGCGTGCAACGGCGACCACGCGTGATAGTAAGCAATTGCATTTTGTTCGCGATCGTTAGGCCAGCGAACTTTCCAATCCCCTTACGTCCCTTGACCTTCCGATTGAATCTAACAGTTCGATCTCCAGTTCGCGTTCTCTTGTCGCTTGCAATATTCAGATACTCATTGCGTATCTCGAGGCTCGTCATTCCAGTGCCATCGTCGACGACGGATATGGCTTCGTTAGTAAGCGGTTCGGGAAGCGTGATCCAGACGTTGTTGGCGTCCGCATCCCACGCGTTATCGACTAGCTCCTTCAACGCCGCCTCGCTTGAGCGGTAGGATTCGCCCAGAATTCGGGTCAGACGAGTATTTACCGCGAAATGTGCACTTTTAGTCACCCGTCCCTCCGACGCGAGCTTCGGCAATTTGTATTGGTCGAATGTGTGCCACCTACCTGCGGACAGGTGCCGGTAACACTAAATAATAGCTTTGTGTCAAAAGCCACAACCAAGTTGCATTGTTCTTCGCACACGGAAGGCGATGAATTCGGGAGGCTGGAGCCTTCACAGTTCACATTGGACTGAACTAGGAGCTATGGGTTTTTGCATATGACGTGAGACGCGTTCGCGAAGTGCGAATAACTCCTCCCACCCCACCCGCACCTTTATTTCCCCCCCATCCTCCATTACATACCTCCCATACCCGCCACGCCCCGCCCGCGTAGGCGCACCACCACAAAATCCCGGGCGAAACGGAAGATCAGGCCATGGCCCCCAAAGGCTCACAGCGCGTCGTCAACAAGATCGTTGCGGAAAACCGCAAGGCGCGCTTCAATTATGAGATCGTCGACACCTACGAGGCGGGTCTGGTTCTGACCGGCACGGAGGTCAAGTCGCTGCGCGAGGGCAAGGCCAATATCGCCGAATCCTATGCCTCGGATGAGGGCGAGGAGATATGGCTGATCAATTCGCATCTGCCGGAATATCTGCAGGCGAACCGCTTCAATCACGAGCCGCGCCGCCGTCGGAAGCTCTTGCTCTCCAAGCGCGAGATCAATCGCCTGCGGGCCTCGATCAATCGCGAGGGCATGACGCTGGTGCCCTTGAAGATCTATTTCAACGAGAAGGGCAGGGCGAAGCTGGAGCTGGCGCTCGCCAAGGGCAAGAAGCTGCACGACAAGCGCGAGACCGAGAAGGAACGCGACTGGAACCGCCAGAAGCAGCGCCTGATGAAGACGGGCTGATCATGACGCTCTCGTTTCTCAAGGTCACCGTCGGCCCCTTCGTCTTCGAGGCCCGGTTGGAGCGCGAAAAGGCGCCCGAGACCTGCCGCATTTTTGAGACCTTCCTGCCCTTCCGCAACCAGGCGATCCATTCGCGCTGGTCGGGCGAGGCGGTCTGGGTGCCCTTGGGTGATTTCCAGTTCGGGGCAGGCTTCGAAAACCACACGGCCCATCCCTCGCGCGGCGACATCCTGCTTTATCCCGGTGGTTTCAGCGAAACCGAACTCTTGTTCGCCTACGGCTCCTCGCAGTTTGCCAGCAAGATGGGCGTGCTGGCGGGCAATCACTTTCTGACGGTGGTGAAGGGTGGGGAGCAGCTGGAGGCCATGGGGAAGATGGTCTTGTGGCAGGGCGCGCAGGATATTGCCTTCGAGGCGATGTAGGGAAGGTATCCTGCTGGGTGCGTCACCGATGCGCGGAGCAGGAACGCCCCCCTCTGTCACTGCGTGACATCTCCCCCACACGGGGGGAGAGTGGGCTGCGGAGCGGGGGCGTCGTGCTGCCCACCTCCCCCTTGAGGGGGGAGGTCGCCGCAAAGCGGCGGGTGGGGGTGAACCCTACTTCGAGTTCGACGTTTGCTCGATCTTTCTAAGCTTCAGGCCATCACCCCACCCCGGAGCTTTGCTCCGACCCTCCCCCTCAAGGGGAGGGTGGGGCCGAGACGCCAATGGTCTTCACTCTCGCCCCTTGTGGGGGAGATGTCACGAAGTGACAGAGGGGGGTGCCATACTGCGAAGCGATAATCCTGGGGCAGTGCCGCCCCAAAATTCCCTCAGTGCTCGTCTTCGCTGGCCGTTGCCGGTTCCGGGGCACGCGGCGCGCCGCGTTCCGAGGGGTCGCGGCCGATTTCGGGCTTCAGCGTCATCAGGTCGATGAAGTGGTCGGACTGGCGGCGCAGGTCGTCGGCGATCATCGGCGGTTGCGTCGCCATGGTCGAGACGACGGAAACCTTGCGACCCTTGCGCTGCAGCGCTTCGACGAGGGTGGTGAAATCGCCGTCGCCGGAGAAGAGCACGAGATGATCGACCGTCTCGGACTGTTCCATCGCGTCGATGGCCAGCTCGATATCCATATTGCCCTTGACCTTGCGGCGGCCCATGGAGTCGGTGAATTCCTTCGCCGGCTTGGTGATCACCTTGTAGCCGTTGTAGTCCAGCCAGTCGATCAGCGGGCGGATCGAGGAATATTCCTGGTCCTCGATGAGGGCGGTGTAATAATAGGCGCGCAGCAGGTAGCCGCGTTTCTGGAACGCCTTCAAGAGCTTGCGATAGTCGATGTCGAAGCCGAGGCTCTTGGACGCCGCGTAGAGATTGGCGCCGTCGATGAAGAGAGCAATTTTTTCGCGCGGGTCAAACATGCTTATATCCTTACGTCAAATATCCACGGCATCGGCAATCGGCAGTTAAAACAATACCTTGCCCCTCAAGATATGACCATAAACGTTAAATTATGAAATGATCATATAGAGATCTATCTAGGTCATCAAGTGCGGCAATCCAAGCAGCTTGCGGTTGAAATGTGGTGGCTTGAGGGCCTTTTCCGGCCTTCATTTTTGGGCTGCGCAGACCGTCAGCACGAAAAACTTGAATTTGCCGCTCTTTGCCTGTATCGCACCGATCAATCCCACGCATTCAAGACCGCAAAGGACAGGCAATGGCCCGTGTCACCGTTGAAGATTGCATCGACAAAGTCGAGAACCGCTTCGAGCTCGTTCTGCTCGCAAGCCACCGCGCCCGCCAGATCTCCCAGGGCGCGCCGATCACCGTCGATCGCGATAAGGACAAGAACCCGGTTGTGGCGCTGCGCGAAATCGCCGACGAGACGCTGTCGCCGGACGATCTGAAGGAAGATCTGATCCATTCGCTGCAGAAGCATGTCGAAGTCGACGAGCCGGAGCAGGAGCCGAGCTCGATGCTCTCCAACACCGGCACCGCCGGCAAGGGCGACGAAGAGGACGAACTGCCGGAAACCCTCACTTTCGACCAGATGTCGGAAGAGGAGCTTCTGGCCGGTATCGAAGGCCTCGTGCCGCCGGAAAAGAGCGACGATTACTAATCGTCAATAGATCAGACTTAAGTCTTGATCTGACTGTAGGATACGTGTGCGCCAGTCGTCTCGACTGGCGCGCTTTTTCGTTTGTGGGAGACGCGTGGAATGATGCGGCAATACGAGCTCGTGGAGCGGGTGCAAAAATACAAGCCCGATGCCAACGAAGCTCTGCTCAATAAGGCCTATGTCTATGCCATGCAGAAGCACGGCAAGCAGACACGCGCCAGCGGGGACCCCTATATCTCCCACCCGCTCGAAGTTGCCGCCATCCTCACCGACATGCATCTCGACGAATCGACGATCGCGGTTGCCCTGCTGCACGACACGATCGAGGACACGTCGGCCACCCGCGCCGAGATCGACGAACTCTTCGGCGAGGATATCGGCCGCCTGGTCGAGGGTCTCACCAAGATCAAGAAGCTCGACCTCGTCACCAAGAAGGCCAAGCAGGCGGAAAACCTGCGCAAGCTGCTGCTGGCCATTTCCGATGACGTGCGCGTGCTGCTCGTCAAGCTCGCCGACCGCCTGCACAACATGCGCACGCTCGAGCATATGCGCGACGACAAGCGCGCCCGCATTTCCGAAGAGACCATGGAAATCTATGCGCCGCTCGCCGGCCGCATGGGCATGCAGGACATGCGCGACGAGCTGGAGGATCTCTCCTTCCGCTACATGAACCCGGAAGCTTATGAGACGGTGACGAACCGCCTCTCTGAACTGTCGACCCGCAACGAAGGCCTGATCACCAAGATCGAGGATGAGCTGCGCGAACTGCTGGTGGCAAACGGCCTGCTCAACACTTCGGTCAAGGGCCGGCAGAAGAAGCCTTACTCCGTCTTCCGCAAGATGCAGTCGAAGTCGCTGTCTTTCGAGCAGCTCTCGGATGTCTATGGCTTCCGCATCCTCGTCGATGACACCCAGGCCTGCTACCGGGCGCTGGGCATCGTGCACACCCGTTGGCGCGTCGTGCCCGGCCGCTTCAAGGACTATATCTCCACACCGAAGCAGAACGACTACCGCTCGATCCACACCACGATCGTCGGTCCATCGCGCCAGCGCATCGAGCTGCAGATCCGCACACGACATATGCATGACATCGCCGAATTCGGCATCGCCGCCCACAGCCTTTACAAGGATGGCGAAAACGGCGATCCGAACGAGCCGCTGAAGCGCGAGAGCAATGCCTATTCCTGGCTGCGCCACACCATCGAGGCGCTGGCCGAAGGCGACAACCCGGAAGAGTTCCTGGAGCACACCAAGCTCGAACTCTTCCAGGACCAGGTCTTCTGCTTCACGCCCAAGGGCAAGCTGATCGCGCTGCCGCGCGGCGCAACCCCGATCGATTTTGCCTATGCCGTGCATACCAATGTCGGCGATACCTGCGTCGGCGCCAAGATCAACGGCTCGATCATGCCGCTCGTCACCCGCCTGTCGAATGGCGACGAGGTCGAGATCATCCGCTCCGGCGTCCAAGTGCCCCCGGCCGCCTGGGAGGAGATCGTCGTCACCGGCAAGGCGCGCGCCGCCATCCGCCGCGCTACCCGCATGGCGATCCGCAAGCAATATGCAGGCCTCGGCCAGCGCATTCTGGAACGCACCTTCGAACGCGCCGGCAAGGTCTTCTCCAAGGATACGCTGCGGCCGGCGCTGCATCGCCTCGGCCAGCGCGACGTGGAAGACGCCATCGCCTCGGTGGGCCGCGGCGAAACCTCGTCGCTCGATGTCCTGCGCGCCGTCTTCCCTGATTACCAGGACGAACGCGTCACGGTGAAACCGTCTTCGGATGAGGGCTGGTTCGCGATGAACAGCGCCAACGGCATGGTCTTCAAGATCCCCGGTCCCGCCCAGCGCAAGGGCGATGCGCCGACAGCCGGCGACGGGCCGGATCCGCTGCCGATTCGCGGCCTGTCCGGCAATGCCGAGGTGCATTTCGCCCCGGCCGGTGCCGTGCCCGGGGATCGGATCGTCGGCATCATGGAAGACGGTAAGGGCATCACCATCTACCCGATCCAGGCCTCGGCCCTGCAGCGCTTCGAAAACGAGCCCGAGCGCTGGATCGACGTGCGCTGGGATCTCGATGAGGCCAACAAGTCGCGCTTCGTCGCCCGCATCCTGATCAATGCGCTGAATGAGCCGGGTACGCTGGCAACCGTCGCGCAATGCGTGGCCCGGCTCGACATCAATATCCGCGTCCTCAACATGATCCGGATCGCCACCGACTTCACCGAGATGGGAATTGATCTGGAGGTCTGGGATCTGCGCCAGCTCAGCCAGCTGCTCGGCGAGCTCAAGGAACTCGACTGCATTTCGACGGTGAAGCGCGTCTACGACTGACGCGCCGATCCGGCTGGCCTAGAGCAGGTCCAGCAAAAGTGCGTCAGCGGTTTTGCGTCCGGACTGCGTAAAAGCAAAAGGATAGAGCATTTCAGGTGATCCCGTTTTCACCGGAAATGCTCTAGACCCGGCTTCGAAGACAGGGCAGGGGGGAGAAACACCCGCCCTTGAGCCTGTCCTCGGATCAATCTGCCCTTCTTTTGACCACGATCCTGCCTAAATCGTGAACCTCAATACCATTGCCATGCATCTGGCGCATGGCTGACTTCAGTTCTTGTCTCTGGTTGATTGTGCGCCGCACCATTATATCTCGGCCAACAGATGAAGAGAAAGAACTGAGGACAAAACGATGTTTACTCCGATCCGCAAAATCGCCCGCGCCCTCCGCGTTCCGAGCGTTGCCGAGCGCGAAATGAACTACCTGAACGGCGCTCGTGACCTGGTTGATCTCGAATATCGCCAGCGCGAAATCGACCGTGGCATGTTCCGCCGCGGCTGATACGCCAGCCTATTTGATCCGGTCCGCTCGGATCCTCGCTGCGACGCCGGTCTTTGCCGGCGTCTTTGCTTTTCGGCGACCTTGTCAGCCGCTTTTCCTTGCCGAAGCAGTCTAGGATCAACTACATATCCCGCATGCTGTTTCGACGCCGGCAACCGATCTCAAGACTGACAAAGCTGCGTGAGCTTTTCTGGCCGCGTCGTGGCTTCATCCGGTCGTTTCAATATCTGAGCAAGCGTATTCTGCGCCTGTCGGCGACACCGCATGCGATTGCTGCGGGTGTGGTCGCCGGTGTGGTCTCTTCCTGGACGCCCTTTATCGGCCTGCATTTCCTGCTCGCCTTTGCGATCGCCCATCTGATCGCCGGGAACATGGTTGCAGCGGCCATCGGCACGGCGTTTGGCAATCCGCTCACCTTTCCGTTCATTTGGGCGGCAACCTGGGAGGTCGGACACCGGATGATTGGCCAGGGTGACCCGGTTGCGCAGAGCGTCGATCTTGAGAAAAAGTTTTCGATCGCCGGCATCGAGAGCATGTGGCAGCCGGTCCTCAAACCCATGCTGATCGGCGCGCTACCGCTTGCTGCCATCAGCGGCGCAATTCTCTATTGCGTCATCTACTTTGCCGTATCGAAGTTCCAGGCACGACGCCGCGAGCGCCTTGCCGAGCGAGCGAAAATTCGCCTTGCGGAAGCCCTCCAAGGATCGAGCATCTGACATGATCATCGGTATCGGCAGCGACCTCGTTGATATCAGAAGGATCGAGAAGTCGATCACCCGGTTCGGCGAAAAATTCACCGCGCGCTGCTTCACGGATGAAGAGCAGGCGCGTTCGAATGGCCGAAAGGACAGCGCCGCCTCCTATGCCAAGCGTTTCGCCGCCAAGGAGGCGATGGCCAAGGCGCTCGGTACCGGCATTGCCGAAGGCGTCTTCTGGAAGGAAATGGGCGTCGTCAATCTGCCCAATGGCAAGCCCGGTCTCGAATTGACAGGAGGGGCAGCGAAATGCCTGGAGCGTCTCCTGCCACCCGGACATGTTGCCCAGATCCATCTGACCATCACCGACGAATTTCCCTATGCCCAGGCATTCGTCATCGTCGAAGCCCTGCCGGAAAGCCGCTGAGTTAACTGGTCGCGCCGGTCTATGCGCCTGTGCGGTTGCCGCGCGGTCGCGAACCGACTAGAGAGAGCAGGATTTTCGGAAGAAGGAACCGATCCGCGTGAGCGAAGACAAGAAGCAAAGTGCCCTCTGGGAAAACGTCAAGGTCATTATCCAGGCCCTGCTGTTGGCCATGGTGATCCGGACCGTGTTCTTTCAGCCCTTCACCATTCCGTCCGGCTCCATGATGCCGACATTGCTGGTTGGCGACTACATCTTCGTCAACAAGTTCTCCTATGGCTATTCGAAGTATTCGCTGCCCTTCTCGCCCAACCTCTTCGAAGGCCGCATCTTTGCGAGCGAGCCGGAGCGTGGCGACATCGCCGTGTTCCGCTTCCCGCCGAACCCGAGCATCGACTACATCAAGCGCATCGTCGGCCTGCCCGGCGACCGCATCCAGATGATCGGTGGCGTGCTGCATATCAACGGTCAGCCGGTGCCGAAGGTCCAGGACGGTGTCTTCACCTCCGACTACCGCCTGGATCCCGGCACGGACGTTCCGGTCTTCCGCGAAACGCTGCCGAACGGCGTGAGCTTCGACACGCTCGACCAGGCCCAGAATACCCGCGGCGACGACACGCGCGAATTCATCGTGCCCGAGGGCCACTATTTCGCCATGGGCGACAACCGCGACAACTCGCTCGACAGCCGTTTTGACGTCGGCTTCGTGCCGGCCGAAAACCTGATCGGCAAGGCCTCGCTGATCTTCTTCTCGCTGGGCAACGACACCTCGTTCCGCGAAGTCTGGAAGTGGCCGGCCAACATGCGCTGGGATCGCCTGTTCAAGGGGGTCGAATGACGGAAAAAGGCGTGGTCAGCGATAAGGACTGGCAGCAGCTCGAAGCTGCGATCGGCCATACATTCGCCGACCGCGATCGCCTCAAGCGGGCGCTGACCCATTCCAGCGCCCAGGTCTCGCGTGGCAAGAAGGGCGATTACGAACGACTGGAATTTCTCGGCGACCGGGTGCTCGGCCTCTGCGTCGCCGAAATGCTGTTCACCACCTTTCGTGACGCGACCGAAGGCGAGCTTTCCGTTCGCTTCAACCAGCTGGTCAGCGCGGAAGCCTGCGCCTCGGTCGCGGACGAAATGGCCCTGTACCGCTTTATCCGCACCGGCGCAGACGTGAAGAAGATCACCGCGAAGAACATGCTGAATGTGCGCGCCGACGTGGTGGAGAGCCTGATTGCGGCGATCTACATCGAAGCCGGATTGGAGGCCGCCCGCGGCTTCATCCTGAAATACTGGAAGGACCGCGCGGCCCGTGCCGACGGCGCCCGCCGGGATGCCAAGACCGAATTGCAGGAATGGACGCATGCCAAGTTTGGCAGGCCGCCCACATACAAGGTTGCCGATCGCTCCGGACCGGATCATGATCCCCGCTTCACGGTGATCGTCGAGATCCCGGGCCTGAAGCCGGAGATCGGCATCGATCGTTCCAAGCGTGCCGCCGAGCAGGTGGCCGCGACCAAGATTCTCGAACGCGAAGGCGTCTGGGCCAAGGCCTCCGACGCGAACTGATTGGAAGATATGACCGACACCGAAACCCATGACGGCGGCGAAGCCACCGGCAACACCCCCACCCGATCCGGCTTTGTGGCCCTGATTGGTCCGACCAATGCCGGCAAGTCGACGCTGGTCAACCGCTTCGTCGGTGCCAAGGTGTCGATCGTCAGCCACAAGGTGCAGACAACCCGCGCCGTGATGCGCGGCATCGCGATCCACAACAACGCTCAGATCGTCTTCATGGACACGCCGGGCATCTTCAAGCCGCGCCGCAAGCTGGACCGTGCCATGGTCACCTCGGCCTGGGGCGGCGCCAAGGACGCCGATGTGATCCTGCTGCTGATCGACAGCGAGCGCGGACTGCGCGGCGATGCCGAGGCGATCCTCGAGGCGCTGAAGGATGTGCCGCAGCCAAAGATCCTGGTCCTCAACAAGATCGACCGCGTCAAGCATGAGGATCTGTTCAAGCTGGCGCAGACCGCCAATGAAGCGGTGAAGTTTGACCGCACCTTCATGATCTCCGCCACGACCGGCTCCGGCTGTGACGATGTCATGGATTATCTGGCGGCGGCACTGCCGGAAGGTCCCTGGTATTATCCGGAGGACCAGATTTCGGATCTCCCGATGCGCCAGCTCGCCGCCGAAATCACCCGCGAGAAGCTGTTCCTGCGCCTGCATCAGGAGCTTCCCTATTCCTCGCATGTCGAGACGGAGAAGTGGGAAGAGCGCAAGGACGGCTCTGTTCGTATCGAGCAGGTCATCTATGTCGAGCGCGACAGCCAGAAGAAGATCGTCCTTGGCAAGAACGGCGAGGCGATCAAGTCGATCTCGACCGCATCGCGCAAGGAACTCACCGAGATCCTCGAGCAGCCGGTCCACCTCTTCCTCTTCGTCAAGGTGCGCGAGAACTGGGGCAACGACCCCGAGCGCTTCCGCGAAATGGGTCTCGAATTCCCGCGCGACTGATGAAAACACAGCGAAGGGCGCTCAGCCCTTCGCCACCCGTCTCGCGACGAAATCCGAAATCGGCGGCCCGATCAGGATGATCAGGATGAGCCGCATGGTCTGCAGGGCCATGATGAAGGACATGTCCACAGGCGTGGTTGCGGCGATGATCGCGATCGAATCAAGCCCGCCCGGGCTCGTCGCGAGATAGGCGGTCAGCGGGTCGATGCCATGCAGCGACCAGAGCAGGAAGGCAAGGCCGCCGCTGAACGCCATCAACACCAGGATCGAGCCGACGATCTGGGGCAGGGCGCCTGCCGCATGCCGCAGGATCCGCCGCGTGAAGGACAGGCCGATCCGCCAGCCGATCACGCCGTAACCGAGCGCCAGCAGCCATTCGGGCAGTTGCAGCGTGATAAAGCCCATCACATGCAAGACGGTCGTCGCAACCAGCGGCAGCAGCATCGTGCCGGCCGGGATCTTGAACCTTGCGCCGATCGCGGCTGCAGCGAGTGCGGCAACCAGCGTCAGCCCGAGATCGAGCCAGTCGGTCTTAGGAAACCAGACGACGGGATGGGCAGCGCCACCCTCGATGTTGAAGACGAAGGCTGCCATCAGCGAGGCGCCCGTGGCGACAAACGCGACGCGGAGATACTGCATGAAGGCGACGAGGCGCGGATCCCCGCCATGCGCTTCCGCCATCAGCACCATGGCCGAGGCCGCTCCGGCAGAGGTTCCCCAGATCGCCGTCGTGCCCGGCAGGATCTCGGCTTTCGCCATGAGATAGCCAAGCAGACTGCTCGCCCCTATGATGGCCAGCACGATCGACAGGAAGACCGGCCAGTCCTTGGCGACCGTTGAAAGCGTGCCGAGATCGATCGAGCGTGCAATGATGCAGCCGATCAGCGAATGGGCGAAGATGTAGGGGTAGCGATGGACCGAGAGCCGCGCACCATTCGTCGCAACCAGGATTGCCGCGACCATGGGCCCGAGCAGAAGCGCGCCTGGGATATGCGCGAGATAAAGCCCGCTTGAGATCGCAAGGGACAGCACCAGCAGTATCAGCCATCGAAGCGCGATCGGCAGTGGGGTCAGAAGGCCCGGCGGCGGCGGAGGATCGGTGGCCGCAGCCTTTGCAACAACGGGCTCTGGGAGCGCGTCCGGGTCAGGTGGCGGCAGGTCCTCGTGGTCTTTGCCCGATGGCATGTTCATCTCCGTCCTTCGTCTGAAGCCTAATACTGGGAAAGGGCTGGACGAAAGAGACATTTCATCGAATAAATGAGGGGTAACTCACAAACAAGTTTTATGAGAATGGTCTCGCAAAAGTCAAGTTCGGCAACATCGGAGCCCGTGCAGCAGGTGGCGGTGCCAACGGCAAAGGAGCCTAAGCGCAAGCGCGGCATCGCGCGTGTGGCCAAACTCCTTGACGCCGGCGCTTCCGTCTTTGCCGAGCAGGGCTACAAGGCCGCCACCATGACCGAGATCGCCGCGCGCGCCGGCGCACCGATCGGCTCACTCTACCAGTTCTTTCCCAACAAGGATGTGCTGGCCGACGCACTTGTCGCCCGCTATGCCGAGCATGTCGAGGCAGCGCTCGATCGGATCAGGGCACAGGTCGCCGAGCTCGACGGTATCCAGCTCGCAGACAGACTGCTCGATGTGCTCGTTGCCCATGCCGCTGAGCGCAGCTTGGCGCTCAGCCTGCTGGACGCCCGCTGGGAGCAGCCGGGCGTGCGCCCCGGCGTGCTGCGCGAAAGCCTGCGCAAGCGTATCGCCGAGATCCTGACGCTCTGGCGTCCTGAGCTTGCGGTGGATCAGGCGCAGGCAATGTCGGTCGTGCTCTTCCAGGCGATGAAATCCCTCGTGCAACTGCATGAAGAGAAACGTTATCCCGGCAAGGCCGAAGCGATCGCCCATTGGCGCGGCTGGGTGCAGCGCTACCTCACCGAAATCTGAGCCGGACGCGGAAACTCCTGTTCCTCCGGGCGCCTCTGCGTTAAAACCCGATCATGCAATGGACTGATGAGGCGATCCTTCTCGGGGTGCGGCGGCATGGCGAATCGAGCGTCATTGCCGAGATGATGACACGCAGCCGTGGCCGCCATCTGGGCATGGTGCGTTCCGGTCGCTCCCGCACGATGCAGCCCATGCTGCAGCCCGGAAACCGGCTTGAAGTCACCTGGCGCGCCCGCCTCGACGAACATCTCGGCGAATACCGGATCGAGCCGCTGGTCCTGCGGGCAGGGCGCTTGATGGAAAGTGCGACCGCCGTATACGGCGTCCAGGCCCTGGCGGCGCTGCTGCGTCTCCTCCCCGAGCGCGATCCCCACCCGCATCTTTTTGAAGCACTCGATGTGATCCTCGATCATCTGGAGGAGCCGGCAACGGCGGGCGAACTCTTCGTTCGCTTCGAGCTGGCGCTGCTCAACGATCTCGGTTTCGGGCTGGATCTGGAGGAATGTGCGGCGACCGGCGCGCGCTATGATCTCGCTTACGTCTCGCCGAAGTCGGGCAGGGCGGTCAGCCGCGAGGCAGGTGCGCCCTGGGCGGACAAGATGCTGGCGCTGCCGGATTTCTTGACCCCCGGCACCAATCGCGCGGCCGATCCCGAGAGCCTTGCCGACGCCTTCAGGCTGACGGCCTATTTTCTCGATCGGCATGTCTACGTGCCGCGGGGGCTTGAGCCCGGCGCGGCACGCGAGGGATTTTGTCAGGCAGCGTTGAAGACCTTGCGCTCGCTCGACGCGAATGGCGCATTGGCGGCACCGAAGAACTCGGCCTGATCTTCCGGCGCGGATTTCGCCATGTGCTGATGGATGGCCATCTGCAATTCGCCAATGCTGCGATAGACGCCGCCGTCGAGATCGATGACCGGATATTTGACGGCGATGAACTTGACCCTGTCACCGTCGGGTATGGTGATGCCAACCGGGATCCCGGCATATTCAATGACTTGCTTCTTCATAACGAATATCCCCGCTCGTGCACGCATGGCACGGCGCTGTTTCAATAGTCGATTGTGTATGTCAGTCTTTGAGCTGTGTCACATTCGACAGGAGCAGGCGGAATGGCATTTCACCACCACCACGCGCGGGGTCCGCCAGGATCGGATGGCATCAAGAAATACAACTTGCATTTCGCTGACCTCCTTCTTTGGCTGGGGCCTTCTCGTTGAAGGCCAAACATGGTTCGTCGTCAGTGTCCGAACCAGCACGCACAAGGTAGGTGCTGGGTCGGAATCCGTCAACGGGCGAACCAAGAAAAATAAAATAATTTTCTGTGACGGTCCGCGCTAGGCAAAAACACAGGAATTTTGATCCGGCATGGGCGAAATGCCGAAATATGATCTCACTTTGGGCAAAATTACGCCATGCCCATGGCTGGCCGCTCGACAGCCTGTTCGCGGATGGGCCAATGCACTACAGCCGCGAAGATCCCGAGCGCCACACCCAGCCACCAGACCTGATCATAGGTTCCGAAGTGGTCGTAGAGATAGCCGCCCATCCACACGCCGAGGAAGGAGCCGATCTGGTGGGAGAGGAAAACAAGCCCGCCCAGGAGGCCGAGATGGCGCGTGCCGAACATGATCGCCACCAGCCCGTTTGTCGGCGGCACGGTGGAGAGCCAGAGCAGGCCCATGACGGCGGCGAAGATCACCACCGAGGTCGGCGTCTGCGGCAGGAGCAGGAAGAGCGTTACCGTGATCGAACGGCCGATATAGATGAAGGCGAGGAAATAGGGCTTCGAATAGCGCTGCCCGATCCAGCCGGCGGCCAGCGAGCCGATGATGTTGAAGAAGCCGATCAGCGCCATGGCAATCACGGCATAGCGCGCCTCGATGCCGATATCGCCGAGATAGGCCGGGAAATGTGCGGTAATGAAGGCGACCTGGAAGCCGCAGACGAAGAAGCCGGTGGTCAGCAAAAGATAGCTCTTGTGCGCGAAGGCTTCCTTCAGCGCTTCGGCAATCGTCTGCTGATACTGGCTGCCGGATTGCGAGCCCGACTGGGCATTGCCGCGCAGCGGGAAGGCAAGCAGCGGCACGACCAGCATCATGACCGCGATGATCACCAGACTGTCCGACCAGCCGAAGGCGGAGATGAAACCCTGGCTGAGCGGCGCAAACAGGAACATGCCCGCGGAGCCCGCCGCCGTCCCGATACCAAAGGCCATCGACCGCTGCTCGGGCGTCACATTGCGGGCAAAGGCCGAGAGGATGACGCTGAACGAGCCGGCACCGATCGCAAGCCCGATCAGCACGCCACCACCCATATGCAGCCAGATGGGGGCCGAGGCATTCGCCATCATCACGAGGCCGGCGGCATAGAGCACGCCCGAGGCGGCGAGCACGCGGCCCGTCCCATATTTGTCGGCCAGCGCCCCGAAAAAGGGCTGGCTCAAGCCCCAGAACAGATTCTGAAACGCCATGGCAAGACCAAAGGTCTGCCGGTCCCAGCCCCGATCCGCCAGCATCGGCAGCTGGAAGAAGCCCATGGCCGAGCGCGGCCCGAAGGTCATCACCGCAATCAGCGATCCCGCAAGAATGATGAGCCAGGGCATGGCAGGACGGGCTGTGGTGGTCATCGGGGCTTCTCCTCTGTCAACAGCACATTAGTGCAGTCGATTGATGAGCAGAAACGCCTTTTGATGATCTGGCCATCAGGGGATTTGATGAATGTTAGATGGGGACCCCACCTCTCCCCCTGCGGGAGAGGATACAAAATCGAAGCTTTAGGCGAGCGCAAGCCGCCTAAACTTCAGATTTTGTTGGTGAGGGGGTGGTTCTGTTGGCACGGCGAACGCCCCCTATCTTGCGATTTCAGATGTTTAGCCGTGGCTTCCGCCACGACGAATTCATCGAAATCGCTTTCTCCCCCACCAAGGGGGAGATGGGCGCCGCACGTTTGGCAGCGGCCGTCACCGCCGCTTGATCGCCCAAGCCTCGCGGCTGCCGAGCACCGTCACCGCATCCCCGACCCGCACCAGACCTTCGCCGCGCGGCACCGCATTCCAGCCGAACAGCACCCCCGGCACGCGCCGGTCGGCTGACATCCTCAGACGTCCCATGGCCGGCATCGGACTGGCACCCTCGCGGGAACCGGTCTGCTGGTCCTGCGTGGTCATGATGCAGCGCGGGCAGGGTTTGACGAAGTCGAAGCGGATGCCGCCGATCTCAAGGCCGGTCCAGGCATCCTCCGCCCAGGGGTCGTCGCAATCGAGAACGATGTTGGGCCGGAAGCGGTCCATGCCGACTTCGCCTTCGCCATGCCGCGCCATGTCTTCGTTCAGGGCGCGCAGCGAACCCGTCGTGGTGACGAGGATCTGGTAGCCGTCGGCAAAGCCCATCGGCGAGCCTTCGCCCGCCCAGTCCGCACTCGCCTCGCGCCGGCTATCACCATCGATGAAGACCAGTTTCACCAGCCGTCCGAACCACTCCGACAGCGTGTCATTGACGCTCTCATGCGCGACCGCAGCGCTGACGGGCGATTGCCAGATCGCCACATTCATGCGGTTGTCCGGTTGCGGTGGCGCGACCATCATCTCGCGCTCATCCTCCAGGCGAAGCGTCAGATAGGCGGCGGCCGGAAGCGCAATCAGCCGGGCAAGCGCCGGCAATTCCCGCTGGGTGATGAAGTGACCCGAGGGATCGACCAGCATCATCCGCCGGTCGCCGGAAAGACCCATGGCATCGATGGGCGCCTGGGGCACGGCAATCCCCCGGGCGCTCTTGAACGGATAGATGAAAAGCCCGGTGACCTGCATGATGCTTTGCCTTTTTCAGATTTCGTCGCGGAAAAGGGTGAGAAACAGCGTCAGCCGCTCGTGCCGCTCCTGGGCGAGCCTGGAGCCCGTCGCCGTTTGGAACCCCTCGGAGAGCCTCAAGAGCTTGGCCGGAAAGTGGTCGATCGCATAGGACCGATCGTCGAGCGGCCGATGCTCCGCGCCGGGGTCGCCGGGATGATAGAGGCCGGAGCCCATGCGGCCGGCGATGTAGAAGCAGCGCGCCACGCCGACCATGCCGATCGCATCCAGCCGGTCTGCATCCTGCAGCATCTTCGCTTCCAGCGTTTCCGGCGGGATATTGGCGGAAAAGCTGTGGGTGAGGATCGCGTGCGCGACCGCCGCAATCCTCTCCTCCGGCCAGCCGAGCCCCGCCAGAATGCCGCTCGCCTTCTCTGCTGCCAGTCGCGAGGCCTGGGAGCGGAGCGGCGAGTTCTTCTCGACCGCGACGCAATCATGCAGCAACACGGCGGCGGCCAGGATCTCCGCATCGCCGCCTTCGCCTGCCTGGATCTTCATGGCGTTCTTGAAGACACGATGGATATGGGCGAGGTCATGCGAACCGTCGTCGCCTTCGGTCGCGTGATCAAGAAGATCGGCGGCAAGCGTCTCGTGGGGTGCGAAGTCAGTTGCGGTGAGAAGGGCGGTCAAGACAGTTTCCCCGTTGAGGTGAGGCCGCATCTAGCCTTGCAAGCGCCCTCTGTTCAACCGCCCCGTTCCATCGTCTTTGGTCAGATCCCCGTCGGGGCCTCGTCCTCGCTTGCTGCCGAAGCACGGCTGGATTTGCCACCCAGGATCTTCTGATAGAAGAGACCGATGCCGATCAGCACGAAGCCGAGGCCGATAAAGGAAAGTGCTCGAAGCACGCCTTCGAGGTTTGCCATGTCGATCAGGAAGACCTTGGCGACCGTGAGGATCACAATGACTGCCGAGGCAATGCGCAGGCTGCGCGCATCGAAGCGTGAACCGAGGGCGAGCAAGCCGACGCCGATTGCAAGCCAGGCGACCGAATAGCTGTAGGTCTCCGCCTGCTCGAACCCCTTCCAGAAGGCGATGAACTCGCCCTGCCAGAAGCGCCGGACCGAAAGCGTCACCCAGGCAAAGCCGAGCACGGCGCCGGACAGCGCCAGCAGGATGACATAGGGCAAAGGTCGCTTGTCACGGGCGTAAAAGGCGAGACCGGCATAGGCGAGACCGGGCAGGAGATAGCCGATCATGAGCAGATTGATCAGCGGCCAGCTGCCTGTGCTCTCGCCGGTGAAATAGGGATTGAGCGCCCCGAGATGCAGGCTGACCGTTTGCAGAATGGCAAGACCGCCCGCCACCATCGAGCCGTAACGGAAGACAGGGCTCGGCGACTTCAGATCAAGCGTCATCAGGATGCCGGAGAGGCCGACGACCAGCAGCGTGTAGATCGACTGCTCGCCCAGCGTCGGCGTCGACGAATCGAGCACGCCTCCGTTCATCGCATGGCGAACCAGGATGGCGATGGCGAGCAGACCGAGCAGACTGGCCAGCCCCTGCAGTGCATTGCGTACCCGCTGTCCCGGCCAGTTCCTGACTTCATAGGCCGAAAGCAGCGCCAGCAGGGCCGGGATTCCGTATCCCGGCAGCAACTGGTTGAGGAAGGGCGTCCGCGACAGGGCCTCTGCGCCCACAAGCGTCGGATCCCAGCCGATGCGGAAGAGGACGCCGGCAAGCGCGATGACCATGATCCATGGCAACCCGGTCCAGCCGCGCTTTCGCGTCGCCATGAGATAGGCAAAGCCGAGCAGGGCGATGAGGATCGTGGTGACCACGCCATCGGTCAGCGTGTGCAGCGCGAGCGCAAAGGCCAAGAAACTGCCTGTGAGCAGCACATCGATGCCGCGCCGGAACGCGGGCAGCGCACCCTTGCGGTCGAGGAACGCGCAAGCTCCGAGCAGTACCGCGCCGAGACCCAGGGCGAAGAAACCATGCAGCCAGTCGCGGGCATAAATGCCGTAGAAGACGAAGCTGATCGTGGCAAGCAGGACCGGCAGAGCCGCCGCAATCACCGCCCAGACCGTCGAGAAGAGCGGGTCTTCGGCGAACCGCCTGCGGATCTGCGCAAGTCCGATGAACAGGAAGACGGCGGCGATGCCGAGCAGCACATACATGACGGTGACGTCGAGTGCCGCCGGGCTTGAGGCATACATGTCCCAGCCGAAGAGGAAGGCTTGAGCCTGCCCAACCATTCCGGTTTCGACGATGGCGCCGAGCAGCGCTCCGACACTTGCAATCATGCTTGGCCAGAAGGCACCGTGTCGCGCACTGCCCGCCGCAGCAAGGGCTGCGATCAGGGCTGCAAACCCGAAGAGCGGGAAGAGATCCGGGACGCTTCGGTCAAGCATGATGAGCGCCGGCAGCAACACGGCGAGCGAGAGCGTGATGTCGAGGCCTAAAGGACCTGAAGCCATACGACGGCCCAGCGCCTCCAGCGACAGCAGCGCTCCCGGCTCCGCCGGGTCATCGCCCGTCGTGCCCGGCCAGATCAGCATCCAGGCGGCAATCATGGCGATCAACGAGAGGGCGATCGGGGTGATTTCGGTCGTGTCGATCAGCGCCACCAGCGCCCAGATGCCGAGCAGGGCCTGGGCTATCGAGGGCACGATCACCCAGCCCTTGAGGCGCGACGCCAGCGACGTCGCGACCTGCGCAACGGTCAGATAGATGAACAGTGTCCAGAGATTGGGCGACGTCGTCGATATCAAGAGCGGTGTGAGCATCGAGCCGGCAAGCCCGAGCCCGGCCAGCGCCTGGCCATGCAAGAGCGAATGACCGAGCACACCGAATGCCGTGACCGCCAGCAGAATGAAGGCAAGAGTCGGCCCGATGAACGCATAGATCCCATGCGCGGCATAAACAGCGCCGAACAGGGAGACAGCACCGGCGGCCGTCAGGATGCCCGGCACCATGGCATTGGCGTAGAGTCCGTCAGCCTTCGGCAGCGCCTTGCGACGAATGAGTTCGCCCATCGCGACCAGGGCGAGACCGAACAGCGCGGCAAGGGTCAGCCGTACGCCGGGGCCGAGCAGGCCACTTTCGATCGAGTAACGCACGAGGAACACGCCGCCGAGCGCCAGCGCCAGCCCCCCGGCCCAGACGGCCCAGCGGGCGCCGAGCAGGTTTTCGAGGCTTTCGGCCGGTGCTGATGGTTGTATTTCCGTGCGTGCCGCAGCCGGCAAAACCTCCAGTTCCGGCTCCTCATCGACCAGCGTGGCTGGCGTCTCGCCACGCGGCTCGATCTCTTCGGGCGGCGGTTCTTTCTTGTCTATCGTTTCGACAGGCTGCCTTGTGTCAGCCGCAGCGTCCGGCGCGCCAGTTTGGCTCGCGACGTTGGAGAAACCCTGTTCGGTCTCCGGTCCGCCCAGCCGAAGCAACGTCTCCCTGACCTCTCCCAGTTCCTTCTCAAGCCGGTCGATCCGTTTGGTCGCACCCCGGTTGATGACAAAGAGAACGCCGATCAGGATCAGCGGCAGCAGTTCGAACATGGTTCCTCGCAGCACTCAGCGAAACGAGGGGACAAACTACCCCTTTTCTCGCCGAGGGAAAGCGTTGCGCGTCACGCAACGTGACCCCGACCCGCACACCTCAGCCACGGCGGACGCAGGCACTCTTGCAATCCGACCTGAAACTTTCTACATCCGCACTACCGGCGATCGCCGGTTTTCTTTGGCGCTTATTATGCTCAGTTTGAGCATAATTGATGGAGGAGTTGGCCATGGAAGCGCAGCACCTGTCGCAAAACCGTCCCACGATCCGCACCGCAGCCGAGCGTTTCGGCGTCTGGGAACGGCCGGATCTGACCTATACGCCTGCCGTGGCCAAGGAGACGGAGCACCTCTACGCGCGTGTCCGCGATTTCATTCCGGCGATCGAGTGGCCGGTCTTTGCGCCTTACATCCATGCCATCAACCGGCTGAAGAAGGAGCGCGGCGCCGTCATTCTCGCGCATAATTACCAGACGCCGGAGATCTTCCATTGCGTCGCCGACATCAAGGGCGATTCGCTGCAGCTCGCCCGCGATGCCGTCAGTGTCGATGCCGAGATCATCGTCCAGTGCGGCGTGCATTTCATGGCCGAGACCTCGAAGCTGCTCAACCCGGACAAGACGGTGCTGATTCCCGATGGCCGCGCCGGCTGCTCGCTGTCGGAATCGATCACCGGCGCCGATGTCCGCCTGCTCCGCGAGCGTTATCCCGGCGTGCCGGTCGTCACCTATGTCAACACCTCGGCTGACGTGAAGGCCGAGACGGACATCTGCTGCACCTCGGCCAATGCCGTTGACGTGGTCAACAGCTTCGACAGCGACACCGTGCTCTGCATCCCCGACGAATATCTGGCGATGAACGTTGCCAACCAGACGACAAAGAAGATCCTCACCTGGAAAGGCCATTGCGAGGTTCACGAGCGCTTCACGGCGGACGAACTCCTGGAATACAAGCGTGCCGATCCGCGCATCGAAATCGTCGCCCACCCGGAATGCCATCCGAGCGTGCTCGCGGTCTCCGACTTTGCCGGCTCGACCAAGGGCATGATCGACTACGTCAAGACCAAGCGCCCCGCCCGCGTGTTGCTCGTCACCGAATGCTCAATGGCCTCCAACATCCAGGCCGAAGTCCGCGACGTCGATTTCGTCAAGCCTTGCAATCTCTGTCCGCACATGAAGCGCATCACCCTGCCGAAGATCCTCGACAGCCTGCTCTTCATGACGGAGGAAGTGACGGTTGATCCCAAGATTGCCGGCCGCGCAAGGCTTGCCGTCGAGCGGATGATCAATCTGAAGAATTGAAATTGCAGCCAGCCGGGGAGGGCTGAATGCCAACCAATCTTGAATCCATGCGGCCGCAATCCTGGCAAGGCATCGACGATATCGTCATCGTCGGTGGCGGCCTTGCCGGCCTCTTCTGCGCCTTGAAGCTCGCGCCACGTCCCGTCACGGTGCTGGCAGCCGCCCCGATCGGGCAGGGCGCGTCATCGGCCTGGGCGCAAGGCGGCATTGCTGCGGCCATGAGCCCCGGCGACAGTTTCGACAAGCATCTGGCCGACACGGTTGCCGCCGGTGCCGGGCTGGTCGAGGAGAAGATGGCGCGGCTGATGATCTCGGAAGGGCCGGACCGCGTGCATGATCTGCTCGGCTATGGCGTGCCCTTCGATCGCGATCTCGAAGGCCATCTGTTGCTCTCGCGCGAGGCGGCCCATTCCGAGCGGCGGATTGTGCGCGTGGCGGGTGATCGGGCCGGTGGCGCGATCATGGAGGCGTTGATCTCAGCTGTCCGCCGCACGCCGTCGATCCGGGTCATGGAAGGTTATGTCGTCGAGGAACTGATCGCCGAAGGCCGTTTCGTCTCCGGCGTCATTGCTAGGCCTGATGCCGGCCAGTCGAAGACGCGCGTCGCCTTTCCGGCGCGTGCCGTCGTGCTCTGCTCCGGCGGCGTCGGTCATCTCTACCAGGTGACCACCAACCCGACGGAGGCGCGCGGTACCGGCGTCGGCATGGCGGCGAAGGCCGGTGCCATGATTGCCGATCCGGAATTCGTCCAGTTTCACCCGACGGCCATCGACATTGGCCAGGATCCGGCGCCACTCGCGACCGAGGCGCTGCGCGGCGAGGGCGCAGTCCTGGTGAACGCGGCCGGCCATCGTTTCATGACTGACCTGCATTCAGATGCGGAACTCGCCCCCCGCGATATCGTCGCCCGGGGCGTCTTTGCCGAAGTGGCGGCCGGGCGCGGTGCCTTCCTCGATTGCACCAGGGCGATCGGCAAGGATTTTGCCAAACGCTTCCCGACGGTCCACGCCTCCTGCATCGCCGCCGGCATTGATCCGGCGACACAGGCAATCCCGGTGGTCCCGGCGGTGCATTACCACATGGGCGGCGTGCTCGTGGATGCCGATGGCCGCACATCGCTGGATGGTCTCTGGGCGGCGGGCGAGGTGACCTCGAGCGGAGTCCACGGTGCCAATCGTCTCGCCTCCAACTCGCTGCTCGAAGCCATCGTCTTTGCCGGTCGCATCGCTGATTCCATTAAGGGAATGCTGCCGGAATCAGCGCTTTACGAGTGGGGGACGAGTGCAGGTGAGAATGACGACCTCGTCACGGTGGAGGACAGTCCCGAGCTGAAGGATCTCCGTCGGCTGATGAGCCGCCATGCGGGCGTGATCAGAGATGAGGACGGACTGAAAGTCCTGATCCGCGAATTGGTGGGGCTCGAGCGCAAACGTCCGCGCGTGCGCTTCTCCAACATTGTCGCGACCGCCAAGCTGATTGCCGTCGGCGCCTATCTGCGCACCGAAAGCCGGGGCGCCCATATGCGCGCCGACCATCCGCAGTCGCAGGAACCGCTGCGCCGCCGCACCTATCTGACACTCAAGGATGCCGACCGCATCGCCGCCGAACTGGCCGGCTGAGGAGATTACGTGATGACGAGCCTGCGCCCGCAACTCTCGCCGCTGATGATCGAGGATCTCGTTCGCAACGCCCTGCTCGAAGATCTTGGCCGCGCTGGCGACATCACCACCTATGCCACGATCGGCCCGGAAAAGACGGCGACGGCTGAACTGAACAGCCGCGAGACCGGCGTGGTGGCGGGCCTTCCCCTGGCAGAAGCCGCCTTTCGCCTGATCGATCCCTCCGTGCGTTTTGAGGCGCTTGTGGCCGATGGCGACACGGTGGCGCCAGGCCAAGCCATCGCCCGCGTCTCCGGCAATGCCCGCTCGGTGCTCTCGGCGGAACGCGTCGCGCTGAATTTCCTGATGCACCTCTCGGGCGTGGCGAGCTATACCGCCCGCTTTGCAGCCGAGATCGCCCATACTCAGGCCCGTGTCACCTGCACCCGCAAGACCCTGCCGGGCCTGAGAGCCGTCGAGAAATACGCGGTGCGGCTCGGCGGCGGTTCCAACCATCGCTTCGGGCTCGACGATGCGATCCTCATCAAGGACAACCACATCGCCGTCTCCGGCGGTGTTGCCTCGGCCATCGAAGCGGCGCGCGCCTATGCCGGCCATCTCGTCAAGATCGAGGTGGAGGTCGATGGCCTCGGCCAGATGCGTGAGGCCCTGACGGCACGGCCGGATGTGATCCTGCTCGACAATATGGGGCCGGATCTGTTGCGCGAGGCGGTGGCGATCAATCGTGAGCATCATGGCCTGAGTGAAGACGGCTATGCCTCGGATGTCAGGCGCGTGGTGCTGGAAGCCTCTGGCAATGTGAACATCCAGACGATCCGTGCGATCGCCGAAACGGGGGTCGACTATATCTCGACCTCGAAGATCACGATGGCTGCGCCCACGCTCGATATCGGTCTCGACATAGCGCTATGCTGAACTCACGATTAGAGCCGTTCATTTCTAAATGGAATCAGTTCTGTTGGCTGAAACGGAGTCGGATGGTCGTCCGGCTGGCGCGCGTCGTAGCCACAGCATACGGCCAAGCCAGCCGGGCGATCAGGCGGCCCGTTCCAGCCAACCCGAAGGGCCGGGCATCTTTTCGCCAGGATCAGCGGCGATCGTCTCGCCCATACCTTTGGGTATGTGCAGCGCAGATCGTCGCTGCCCTGACGAAAACCTGCTCCGGCAGAACTGCTTCCATTTAAAAATGAACGGCTCCAAGTTTGTGGTCACTCTCGCAGTGCAGCAGCAGCGGTAAACTCCAGCGCTTCGAAAAACGCATGCCCGTCAGGGTCTTGCTGATATATCAGCAAATCCTTCGCTACTTATCACCCGTAATTCCTGGTTTTTGACCGGATCGGCCGAATCCCATAGCCCTTTCAGTGCATGCAGATTGTATTGCAGGCTGGGCCATCAGGCAGAGTGTTTGAGTATGGGGTGGGCATGACGACGACAGTTCTGGAGCCTGATAGCGCGATATTGGGCGGCGTCGGGAAGGATAATCCCGCAACCGAGGTAACAGCAGCGGTGGCTACGCGTGAGCGTGACTGTGGACAGCCGACTTTGGGGCCTGCTGTTGCCGATTTTGCAAAACGCTCAGAAGAATCCCCTGATCTGCCCGGTACCGTTTGCGAGCCGGATGCTGGCTTCGGCATGACGGAAGAGGATACGGTGTGTGTCTTCGAAGTGCTTGCCGAGATGCAACGGATCATCGATCGGCATATCGAAAAGACGGTCGGGCAGCAGAGCGAAAGCTAACCCTGCTGCCTCGTACCCCAGAACCTGGGTCGCATCTGTGGCGGCAGGTGTGGCTCAGGCTTCCTTCGGCCGAGCGTCGACGAAGCGTTCGGGCAGTGCGACCACTTGCGGTGAACCGTGATAGGTCACCTGCGGGAACGGGATGGAAATCCCGTTCTCGTCGAAGGACTTCTTCACCTTCTTGATCATCTCGCGCGAGGTCGGCCAGAAGTCCGAGGCCGCCGTCCAATACCACATGGTGACCACAACGGCGCTGTCGCCCAGCTGATCGACATGGGTCGAGATGGCAGGATCTTTCAAGACTCTTGCATCCGCCTCCGCGTGTTCGCGCATGATCGTCTCGGCGAGATCGATGTCGTCACTGTAGTCGATACCGATCTTGAACTCGAAACGGCGGGTCGGCAGCCGGCTGTAATTGGTGATTGGCACATTCTAAAGCGTGTCGCATTTATTCAGCCTCATATCCTGCGGCTTTGAAGAAGTTTCGGCATTCAGTGACAGAGAAGAGGGCGATGATGTCGCCGAGGGCTTGGGCAATCGTGTCGAAGCTCCTGGCTGCTCGCTTTCGCAAGAGCGCCTTGAGCTTTGAGAACGCCATTTCGATGGGGTTCAGGTCCGGCGAATAGGGCGGCAGGAAGAGAAGCCAGGCCCCCTTCGCCTTGACCAGTTGTTCGGCTTTCTCGCTTTTGTGGAAGCCGACATTGTCGAGGATGACAACATCGCCGGGCGACAGTGTCGGCGCAAGCTGTGTCTCGATCCATGTTTCAAAGATGCGGCTGTTCATGGGTGCATCGACAATCCATGGCGCGGTCAGGCCATGGCAGCGCAGTCCGGCGATGAATGTCTGCGTCTTCCAGTGGCCGAAGGGAGCGTAAGCCGCAAAGCGACTGCCTTTGGCAGACCATCCGGTGCGCTTCGTCAGACGGGTATTCGTGGACGTCTCATCGATAAAGATGAGCCGTGACAACGCCTTGTTGAAGAACCGCTTTCGCCGGCCAATCCAAAGATCACGCGCCTTGGCGATCTCCGGTCTGAGCTGCTCGCTTGCCTTGAGGCTTTTTTTTATTGCTGAGCCCAAGCCGATGTAGAAACCGCCCGACGGTTGCGCGGTGGACTTCGATGCCGCGCTCGGCCAGTTCGAGACACAGTTCGTCCAGCGTCACTTCGCCATTGAGGGCTACGCGCTCGCTGATCCATTCCCCATGCGGCGAAAGTTTACTGCCAGGCGGGTGGCCCTGTCTGGCAGGCCGAAGAGAACCAGAGGAACGATGCAGGATCATCATGTTGTTGACGAACCGGGGCGAAACCCGGAAATGCCGGGCGGCTTCCCGATTGCTGTTGCCTTCATTCACAAACGCAACGACACGCTCACGCAACTCCATCGGATGCGGCTTGCCCATGGCGCTTCTCCTTCCACGGGCACAGTCAATCACAGATCAAGAAAAACCGGAATCCTGAATCCCGTTTGCCGCGACACGCTTTAGAGCGTCGAATTGGGCGCCAGCCGGTAGAGGCCGTCAGGTGTCTTGAGCTCGGTCGCAAACAGGCCAATCTCGACGATGATTCCTGAGATGGATCCCGTGTCGATGTATTCTCCTACCCGGAACGGCCGCAACACCAGCAGCATGATGCCGGCGGCGATATTCTGCAGCGTCCCCTGCAGCGCAAGGCCGATGGCAAGCCCGGCCGCACCAAGGGCAGCGATGATCGATGCCGTCTGCACGCCGAACTGGCCAAGCACGGTGACGAAAACGAGGATGAGGGCACCGTAGCGCACGACATTGGCAAAGAACCGAGCCAGCGTCTCGTCGATCCCGCGAACACGCATCAGCCCCGCATGGGTCCAGCGGCTCAGCAGCGATGAGAGCCACCAGCCGATGAAGAGAAGAAGAAGCGCCCCGACGATCGAAAAGGAGTATTCGACCGCGAGACGGCTCGCCTGTGCCAATGCTGCTTGTGTCGCGAGGATCACCTCGTTCGCTTGTATCTCCAGGCCGTGATTGCTCCTTGGCTATTGCTGTCCAAGGGCTAGATGGGGCAGGGGGAGGCGAGGTCAACCGCTGGCGCGACCGCCGACCTTGAGCCCAGGGGCTGGCCGCTCTTCGAGCACCTGACGACGGAAACGGAAAAGGGCAGCCGGCCGCCCACCCGTCGCAGACTGCGTTGAACCGGTTGGCTCGACGAGTTCGGCTCCGTCTACCAGGCGACGAAAATTCTGCTTGTGCACATGGTGCCCGGCGATCGCTTCAACGGTGCTCTGCAGGTCGGTCAACGTGAATTCCGGCGGCATCAGTTCGAAGATGACGGGCCGATACTTGATCTTGCTGCGCAGCCTTGCCAGCGCCGTCGCCGCAATCCGCCGATGATCATGGCGCATCGGCCGGCCGAGAGACACTGTTGTTCGACACCGCTCTAGCCGCCCATCTTGAACCGCCTCTTCAACCAGGCCCGCTTCGTAGAGGAGTTCGTAGCGCTCCAGCACGCGTTCCTCGTCGAAGGGAAAGTCGTCGAGCCCGAAGGCGAGCTTCAGCCTGGAGCGCCGCGAGCCGCCTTGCGCGCGATCGGCGTTCGCCGTGCCTTCCTCGGCCCAGGCTGTCAGCGCGGGAAGGATTGCCGCATCAAGCAGGGTCGGGCGCCCCTGACGCCAGTCCTCCCAGGGCAGATAGCCATACCAGTCACGCCAGCGCGCGCCGGAAAGTTCGAGCTTTGCGTCGCGGTCAGAGTCGAGACGCGTCAGGGCGAGATAACCGACCGAGACCACATGCGGTCCGAGATCCCCGGGCATCTTGTGGCGCCCCCGATCCCCGAAGGTATAGAGCTGTTCGATGTATCCGAGTTCGAGCGCCGTCTGCGCCTCGACGGTATGCCGAAGCGACATTTCCATGGTTCGATGGCGGTTCGGCTCGAAAGGGCCGAACGGCAGCGCATCCAGTGCGTTGCCGTCCTCTCCGACCACGAGCAGGCGTGGTGTGCGGGCGTTGATGGCGACGATCGCGGCATTGAGCCCGATCTCGATCTCCGCCGGTGCCGTCATGACTGGACGGGCTCGCGTGCGGGAAGCGGCAATACAAACGGCGTATTGCCATCGGCATCCGCACCCCGCCCGAGCGCCTTGACGGCCTTCGCGAGGCGTCCGCCACGACCGAGCATCTCATCACCGATCTCGACCAGCCGCATGTTCGGCGTGGCAAAGGGCGACGCTTCCCGCAATCGCTGTGCCAGCGCGTCATCGTCATCATCGGGCGCCACGGCGAGGCTTGCGATCATCGCCGCTGCCGGCGAACGCGACACGCCCATCCAGCAGTGAACCACAAGCGGGGAGGCCTGATCCCAGCCCCTTGCGAATTTGATGATCTCGGCAACATGCGCTTCCTGCGGTGCAATCAGATCACCGGTTCCGGCAAAGGCGATGTCATTCATCGCAAGCTTCAGATGCCGATCAGCGTGGATGACAGCCGGCCGATGAAAATCCTGGTTGGCAGCGAGCAGGCTGATCATCTCGCGCGCCTTGTGGCGCACGGCCATCTCCGCGATCCGGGCAAGCGGCGATACGACGATCAGGCTCATGCGCGGGCCCAGGTCGTCGATTGCCTGTCAGCCTCGATCTCTTCGAAGCGCTCAAGGAATTTCGCCTGCGCCTGATAGGCCGGCAGTGGCTCGATCAGGATCGTATCGCGGGTAAAGCCCTTAGGCTGACCGAAGAACTTGCGCGCTTCGGCCTCGGCGAAGCCCGCCAGCACCGTTGCCTCGAAATAGGCGGAGATCATGTCGGCCTTCTTGATCAGGTCCTTGAGCGTTGCCTTCGGATGCGCCGGCAGGCCGAAGCGCAGATGGATCGCAGCTTCCAGCCGCTTTTCCACCACCTTGTAGCCGCCGCCGACGACGGCCTTGAACGGCGAGATCATGTCGCCGATCACGTATTCCGGGGCGTCGTGCAACAGCGCGACCATCAGCTCGTCGGCGGTCGCCTTGGGATTTGAGCGCCGGAAGATGTCCTCGACGATCAGGCTGTGCTGCGCGACCGAAAAGGCGTGGTCGCCCGAGGTCTGGCCGTTCCAGCGAGCGACGCGCGCAAGGCCATGGGCAATGTCGCTGATCTCGACATCGAGCGGCGAGGGATCGAGCAGGTCAAGTCGCCGCCCGGAGAGCATGCGCTGCCAGGCACGGGCCGATGGCAGAGGGGTCGCCGAACCCATGTCACGCCTCCTCGGCGGAGCTTGGGAATGTCAGCCCGCTCCAGCCGGGAAGCGCCACGGTGACCGGCACCTCACCCGCAAGAATCGGGTCGCCAGCGGTCATGGCTTCTCCCGCCTTGTCGATCCTCACGATCGCAAGCCCTCGTTCCCCGGCCACCGTGCCAAGCGTACCGATCGACTTGCCGCCGATGGAGATTTCGGTCCCGGATGCGGGCAGAGCTGTCTCGGCCGAGACGATCACCACGCGACGACGGGCCGTTGACCGGTGCTGCATGCGCGACACCACTTCCTGGCCGACATAACAGCCTTTGCGGAAGGAGACACCCCCGGATTTGTCGAACAACACGTCGTGTGGAAAGGCGTCTGACAAGGGGTAGTCCGCGCCCGATTCCGGCACTGCATGCAGGATACGCAGCGCGTCATACCCCTCGCGTTCACCGGCCTGTCCGATCTGACCAGGCTGGCGGCGAACCTCTGTGCCGCCGAGCGCGAATCGATGATCGGCAACGCCCTGGCCAGTCTCGCCCCAGGTGACGGTCGCGCCCGTCTCGGTCAGGGCCTCGATCGTAACCGCTGCGCGAAGCTTGTACATCGTCATGCGCTTCACGAAGGCATCCCGTTGATCGCTGCGGATATCGACGAGGAAGCCGCCGTCCTCGCGCGAGATGAGGAAATCGAAGAGGATCTTGCCTTGCGGGGTCAAAAGCGCGCCGGGGCGCAGCTCGTCCGCGCTCAGCGCGCCGAGATCCGTTGTGATGAGGTTTTGCAGGAAGTGTTCCGCATCCGGACCGGCAATTCTGACGAAGCTGCGATCGGGCAAGAAGGCTGAAGGCATGGGAGGTCACCAGACTGTTGTGATGCCGACTGAATTAGGCGCTGCCAGTCTAGACGACAAGCAGTCTCCATCACAGCCCACAGTTTGGCCCAGGCTCCGAAGTGTCGTCAGTCGCCGACCGACAGGAACTTCCATCGTCCGTCCGGCGTGATGCCGACGCGGAAGAAGTTGTAGTTTCCGTATTCCTGCATGCCCGCGACGTCACCGGCAGTGACGATCCGCAGCAGTTCGACCTTTTCCTGCGGTGTCAGCAATCCGAGCGACTTGCCGGCGAAATAGGGCCAGACATAGGCTTCGTCATCGGTGCCCTTGTCGAGCTGCACGAAGCCGGTCGAGAGGATGTCCAGCAGGATGGCCAGGACCTCCATGCCCTCGCTATCCCCCGAGATCGCCTTTAACGCCTCCACAGGATCCTGCTCCGGTTCCAGCAGTGGAACGACCGTCTGGTCCGGGCCGGGGTTCATCAGCGGTCTCAGCTTGGAGATGTCACCGGTCGCTGCCGCGTCCATGATCAGCTGGCGCATACGGCGCACCGGTTCCGGGGCCTTTTCGATGTCGTAGATCACTTCAGCGGGCGGGCCTGGCTGCTCGACGCTGTCCAGCTCTTCTGGCTCGTCCTGTTTTATGAGCGGATCCGGATCTGGGATGACTGGTATCGAATCTTCCAAGATCTCCGGCTCCTCGATGGGCAAGGGCTCGGATGGTGTGGCTCCGTCCTCGACAGTTGGCGGTGTGACGTCCTTGATGTCGGACAGAGCGACGGCGGATGGTGCCGCCATCGGGGAGGCTAGCATGAGCGTCAGCGCGCTCGTCAAGCGAAGGAGCCTGACCCGCGACGAGATCATCATTCTGTCCCTCGATATTGTCTTACTGAAGCTGGCGCTCGGGCGAGAACTCGCCGGCGAGCAGCCGGGTCTTCAACGCGTCTAGAATGGCCTCGGCACCATGTTCGCCATGAATACGGATGGTTTCGCGCATGGCGAGCGCAAAGGCCGCGTCGGCGATGATTTCGGGCTCGATTCCATCAGCCATGCCGTCAGCCCAGGCTTCGTTCTGGTATTCCAGCGCAGCCTGCATCTTCTCATGCACGATCATCTCGTCGATTTCGTTGCGGCGCGGTTCCATGGGCATTCCTCGAAGCACTTACTCAGTCCTTAACGACCCTATCAGCCTTTTGCCAAAACGACACGGGGGCAGACCAAAAGAGGTGAATTAATCGTTAATTTCCGAAACGTGCGGTAATTTCTGTGGCTAGTGTTGCCCCTTCGTTACGGTAATTCTGCTCTGCACGAACTGCGGCCGGTGTGCAAGAGGTGTAAACCGATGCAAATGACCGGTAGCCGCGGTTGTAGGCGGCCGTCATCCGGGCGCGTCGCTTCGGCTCTGTTCCTGTTTCAGCATCGAGCAGTTGCTGCAATGACTGCCGCCATTCCGGTTCGGCGTCGGCCTTGCACAGATTTCTGAGGTAATGGACCGCGCCAATGATCTCAGAGAGCCGCGCGAGGCGATCATCATAGGGCGTTGGCTTTTCCGTCTCCACAGCGGGCGCAACGTCTGTGACGCTGCTGTCCTGCGCCCCGGCGGCGCTGGCAATGACGAAATAGAGAGCCGTGGCGAGCCCCAGGGGCATGCTGCGCTTTCTCATGCGTCACCTTCCATCCGGGGAGCCGACGACAGCCGCAGGATGCATTCGCGCACACTTTCCGGAATGGGAAGCTCCAGCACCTCTTCCGGCAGGAACCATCCGGCTTCCAGCGCATCGCTCTGTGCCAGAGCCTCGCCATCGATATCCGCTTCAACCTGGAAAACGGACAGCAGGAAGTGGCTGTCCCTCACGCCGGCTTCGGCAGCAAGCTCAAGCCGCTCGAACAGCCTCGGATTGCGCCCGACAATGCCCGTCTCCTCGAACAACTCCCGCAACGCAGTCTGCTCCGGCGTCTCACCCGGCTCTGCGCGTCCCCCGGGAAAGGCAAAGAGGTCTGCCGCCGGCGGATTGCCACGCCGGACGAGAAGATAACGCCCGGCCCGCTCGACGATGGCGGAAGAGGCGAGGCGGGGCATGCTCATGAAAGGGGAACTCCGATCTTTGACACGCAGCAGGTCGCGAAGCAGCGCAAGCGCGATTATCGCGGGCTTTGCTTGCCCCTGCAAGCATCCTGTCACGCCTTGACCCTGCCGGACTGGACTGCCATCTACCATGCATGTGTGGACGTTTTGCCCTGACTGCGAGCCCGGAAGAAGTGGCGGAGATCCTCGGCGTGATGGAGCTTGAGGGCTTTCCGCCGCGTTACAATATCGCGCCGACTCAGCCGATCCTGGTCGCCGTGGCGGCGCCGCCTCTTGAGCCTGGCTCGAACCGTCCGGATCGCATGGCCGTCCTTGTGCGCTGGGGGCTCATTCCCTCCTGGGTCAAGGATCCCAAGGAATTCACGCTGCTGATCAATGCCCGTTCCGAAACGGCGATCGAGAAGGCTTCCTTTCGCGCCGCCATGCGCCATCGTCGTATCCTCGTTCCCGCCTCCGGCTTCTACGAATGGCACCGCCCTCCGAAGGAAAGCGGCGAGAAACTGCAGGCCTACTGGATCCGCCCGCGCAATGGCGGCATCGTCTGCTTCGGCGGGCTGATGGAGACCTATATGTCGAAGGACGGCTCCGAGCTCGACACGGGCTGCATCCTGACGGTCGGGGCCAACAGAACCATCGGCGAGATCCATGATCGCATGCCGGTGGTGATTGGACCGGAAGACTTCACACGCTGGCTCGACTGCCGCGCCGGCGAGCCGCGGGACATCGTTGACCTGATGCGTCCCGCACCGGAAGACTTTTTCGAGGCGATCCCGGTCTCCGATCTGGTCAACAAGGTTGCCAATGTCGGCCCGGACCTGCAGACCCCCGTTGCCCTTGCTCCGAAAAAGCAAAAGCCCGCCGCAGGCAAAGCCGACGACGGGCAGATGAGTTTATTCTAGGGGAGTTTGGTTCTCAGGCGACCTTCGGGGCCGGCTTGCGCTTCAGCATCAGAGCTGCAGCGAGCACCGCCTTGAGGGCAAGCGGTCGGTAATTCGAGTCGAGATTCTCGTTTGCCGGCTTCTGCTGCTCGGCTTGGGTCTCAGTCGTCATCGTCATGTTCCTTGGAGTGTTTCCTGACCAGTGCATTTTCTTGTTTTGCGGCTCTCTCTGCGGAGATCATGACAAAAGCGTGGCCGGTGCTGTGACTCAAATCAAATTTGGATAAAAACAGTAGATATGGAGAGCCCCGCACAAGCTTTTGGGCCTGGCGGGGCTGAAAATTCTTCAATTCGAGCGGAAAACGGCGTCAAACACCCCGATCTATTTCGGAAAGTCCTTTTTCCGCTGATTCTTCTCCAATGGTCAGCGTGCCATAGCGTCTGTGCCAGTTTCTTGCGCCGAAGGGCAGTGAGCAAAGATAGAGAAGCACACTGACAACAAGCACTTCCCAGGTGAAGCTCATCAGCAGCGCGACATAGAGAACGACACCGAGGATCATCGGAAGCACGAGATCGCGGCGGATATGGCTGGTCTCCGACTTACCCGACCAGACCGGCAGGCGGCTGACGAGCAGATAGGCGATGATGATGGTGTAGGCCGTGCTGGCATAGGCGAAGAGACCGACCGGCGCGACACCGAGGAAGCCGAGATAGACCGGCAGCATGACGAGCGCAGCACCCGCCGGAGCCGGCACGCCGACAAAGAACTCCGACTGCCATGGCGCCTTTGTCTCGCGCTCCGACATGACATTAAAGCGTGCCAGCCGCAGGCCGGCAGCAATGGCGTAGATCAAAGCTGCGATCCAGCCGAGCGAGCGCGCCTGATCGAGCACGAAAACATAGAGCACGAGGGCGGGCGCAACGCCGAAATTGATGATGTCGGCAAGCGAATCCATCTGGGCGCCGAACTTCGACGTCGCCTTCATCATCCGCGCGATCCGCCCGTCGATGCCGTCGAGAAAGGCGGCGGCCAGCACCATGGCGACCGCGAGTTCGTAGCGGTTTTCGAAAGCCAGCCGGATGCCGGTCAGGCCCGCGCAGATCGCGAGCACCGTGATCAGATTGGGAATGATCAGGCGAAGCGGGATCTCGCGCAGGCGAGGCCCGCGTGCGCCGCCATCAGCGGCCGTGGCGCCGCGTGTTTCGATCGAAGTTGACTGATCATCCATCGGAAGCTTCCTCAGCTGCGGCGGCTGATGACCGGACCCTTGGCCGAGCCGAATTCGGCGATCACGGTTTCGCCGGCGATTGCGGTCTGACCGAGGGAAACACGCGGTTCCGCGCCAGCCGGCAGGAAGACGTCGAGGCGGGACCCGAAGCGGATCAGGCCGAAGCGCTCACCGGCATCCAGCGGCTCATTCATGTTGGTCCAGCAGATGATGCGGCGGGCAACCAGGCCGGCGATCTGCACGACGCCAATTGCGCCATGCTTGCTCTCGATCACCAGACCGTTGCGCTCGTTGTCCGTGCTTGCCTTGTCCAGTTCGGCATTGAGGAACTGGCCTTCCTTGTACGCGATCGTCGTGACCTTGCCGCGCACCGGGGCCCGGTTCACATGGCAGTTGAAGACGTTCATGAAGACGGTGATGCGCAGCATAGGCTCGCTGCCGAGATTGAGCTCCTGCGGTGGAACCACCATCTGCACCGAGGAGACGCGGCCATCGGCCGGGCTGATGACAAGGTCGTCGTCCTGCGGTGTGACCCGCTCGGGGTCGCGGAAGAAGTAGGCGCACCAGAGGGTGAGCACCATGCCGACCCAGAACAGCGGATCCCAGATCCAGCCGAGCACCAGCGACGCAACGAAGAAGGCCGCGACGAAGGGATAGCCTTCCTTGTGCACCGGCACGATCGTCTTGCGGATGGTTTCGAACAGATCCATGGGGGTCCTCGGTCTTTGATTTTCTGTCGCCCGTGACTACTCTGAAAGCCGCAGATGGGCAATGCCGACCATCAAATCAAGCCAGTCTAAAGCAGATGTGACCTCCACCGCGTGACCCAAAAAAGATCGATATGAAAAAATATCATCGATATTTTGTAAATGATTTCACCCTAAAAAAGGGGTGTTGGATTTAAGGACGATCCGAAATCCGGTGCCTCTGTGGCCGGTTCGGACAAGGAATGACCGTTGCAGCTTGCCAGGAAAAATGAACCGGATTCGGACGCCGCATCGCTTGCTACCATTTCCTGGCATTCGCCGCGCGGTTTGCCGCCGCCAGCCGCGATTGCCTCGCTTTTTCCCGCTCAAGTCACCGAACTGGATGCCTTGGCAGGTTCTTCCGTCTGCCTGCTTGATTGCGCTGACAGGGCTTCGATGCATCATATCGCCCGCGTTCGAGAAATCTGTGGCGACGCTTTGTTTCTCATTGGTGTGACCGGCGCAGCCAGCATCCAATTCGAGGCGGAGTTGTTCGACGCTGGCATCGATGATCTGTTGATGGAGGAGGGGCCGACCCATCTGCTCCGCTGCTTGCTTCGCGCCAAACGCCATCTCGCGCTTTTGCAGGTGCACGACCAAAGGCTCGAAGCACTCGAGGACAAGCTGGATACCTGGCAGGACGCCCTCGATCATCTGCCGACGCCTATCTATCTAAAGGACGTCGGTGGGCGCTATATAGGGTGTAACACGGCCTTCAGCCGCTTCGCGGGTACGGATCGCGATGGCATTATCGGTCATACGCTGGCGGACTTCGTGCCCCACGACATGGCAGAGGCGCATCGCCAATCCGATCTCCAGGTCATGCGCAGCGGCGGTGTGCTGAGCGTGGAGACGGATGTCTGCCTCACGGATACCGGCATGCGCCACATCCTGTTACACAAGGCCTGCATCGCAACGCCGAATGGCGGCGTGCGTGGTATCGCCGGCGTGATGATTGACATCACCGAGCGCAAGGAGCTGGAAGCGCGCCTGACATCTGCCGCCGAGCGCGACCCGCTGACCAATGCCTTCAATCGTCGCAAATTCTTCCAGGTTGCCGCCTCCGCGATCGACCAAGTCCCGGAGGTTGGTGCGCATTTTGCCGTAGCCGTCATCGACATCGACCACTTCAAGTCGGTCAACGACGAACTGGGTCACGGGGAGGGGGATGTGATGCTCTGCGCGATCGTCGATACCTTGCGGTCACACGAAGATGCAGGCGTCATGGTTGCCCGGGCGGGCGGTGAGGAATTCTTCGCCTTCTTCTGCGCAGAGAATGCACAAACGGCCGAGCAGATTCTGGAACAGATGCGAGCCGACATTGCCCGCTATTGTCAGGTGACGACAGGCTCCGGAACGGCGGGCACCATCAGCATAGGGCTGGCCGATTTCGATCCACGTCAAGAGACGGTCGATCAGGCGCTGAGGCGAGCTGACCTTGCGCTCTATCGCGCCAAGCGTGGCGGACGAAACCGCCTTTGCCGCGCCGAGTAACCGGCAGGCCGCCGGTGACTCTCATCCTCCCGATGATCAGGTCGCCGGCGAACGTCGCACCACCACGCCGAGTTCGTCGCTTTCACGGACCTGACGCAGCTTCTCTTCCGCCTGGGTTGCCTCGCGCTGCCGGTTCCACATCGATGCATAAAGGCCGTTCTGTTCCAGTAGCTCGGAATGGCTGCCGCGTTCTGCAATCTCGCCACCCTTCAGCACGATGATCTCGTCTGCGCCGACGACCGTCGAGAGCCGGTGCGCGATGACCAGCGTCGTACGGTTCTTTGAGACGATGTCGAGCGCCGACTGGATCTCGTGTTCCGTCGTCGTGTCGAGCGCAGAAGTCGCCTCATCGAGGATCAGGATCGGCGGCGCCTTGAGCACGGTGCGGGCAATCGCCACGCGCTGCTTTTCACCACCGGAGAGTTTCAAGCCGCGCTCGCCGACCTTCGTGCCGTAACCTTCCGGAAGCTCCTTGATGAAACGCGAGATCTGCGCCACTTCGGCGGCCTGTTCGATCTCGGCATCCGAGGCGCCGGGGCGGCCATAGCGGATGTTGTAGGCGATCGTATCGTTGAACAGCACGGTGTCCTGCGGGACCATGCCGATGGCGGCTCTCAGTGACTTCTGCGTCACCTCGCGAACGTCCTGCCCGTCGATGGTGATCGACCCCTTCTGCACATCATAGAAACGATAGAGTAGGCGGGAGATCGTCGACTTGCCGGCACCCGAAGGGCCGACGACCGCCACCGTCTTGCCGGCCGGCACCTCAAAAGACACGCCCTTCAGGATCGGACGATCAGGGTCGTAGTGGAAATGCACGTCCTTGAAGGCGATCGCACCCTGGGCGATGACGAGCGGTGTCGCCCCCGTCTTGTCCACCACCTCTGCCTCGACCTCGAGCAGATCGAACATCTGCTCGATATCCGTCAGGCCCTGGCGGATTTCGCGGTAGACGAAGCCGATGAAGTTCAGCGGGATCGACAGCTGCATCAGCATGGCATTGACGAAGACGAAATCGCCGATCGTCTGTTCGCCGCGCTGTACCGCAAGCGCCGACATCACCATGATGATCGCCGTGCCCACGCCGAAGATCAGGCCCTGGCCAAAGTTCAGCCAGCCGAGTGAGGTCCAGACCTGCGTCGCCGACTTCTCGTATTTCGCCATCGAGGCATCGAAGCGCTTCGCTTCCATCTCCTCATTGCCGAAATACTTGACCGTCTCGAAATTGAGGAGCGAGTCGATCGCCTTGGTATTGGCATCCGTATCGCTGTCATTCATCGCCCGGCGGATGCCGATGCGCCAGTCCGATGCCCGGATGGTGAACCAGATATAGGCCCAGACCGTGAAGGCGGTGACGCCGAGATAGGAGAAGCCGTAGGTCCACCAGAAAATCACGGCCGTCAGCAGGAATTCGATCAGCGTCGGGATCGAGTTGAGGATCGTGAAGCGCACGATCGTTTCGATGCCCTTGGTGCCGCGTTCGATGATGCGCGAGAGGCCACCGGTCTTGCGTTCCAGATGGAAGCGCAACGACAGCTGGTGCATGTGCACGAAGGTCTTGTAGGCTAGCTGGCGCACCGCATGCTGGCCGACGCTGGCAAACAGCGCGTCGCGCAGTTGGTTGAGCCCAACCTGCAGGATGCGGGTGACATTGTAGAAGATGACGAGGGCCACGGCACCCAGGAGGAAGGTCGGCAGCAGACCGGCCATGTCGAGCCGGCCATCAAGCGCATCGGTTGCCCATTTGAAGAAATAGGGCACGAGGATCAGCACGAATTTCGAGATGATCAGGAAGACCGTTGCCCAGACGACCCGCATTTTCAGGTCGAAGCGATCGGCCGGCCACATATAGGGCCAGAGATTGACGAGGGTCTGCATCGGGTTCCCGTCATCGGCCGATACCGTCTTCTTCTTCGCCTCTGCCATCCCCGACCTCTCGCTTGTCTGCAGATTAAAAAGCGGCGATCCCGTTTAAGGATCGCCGCCTTCTCTCAATTAGGTTTTCGCTGGCGCGAATACAATAACGGAACTGTGAAAGCTCAGTTCACCGGCTCGCCCTGCAGGCGCTTGCGGTGGATCTCTTCCGCATTCGGAAGCGCGTCCCGCGGCACGGTGAAGATCTGGCCGGGCTCGATCAGATCCGGATTGTTGATCTGGTTGGCATTCGCCAAATAGATGGTCGTGTAGCGCACGCCCTGTCCGTAAACGCGCCGCGAGATCTGCCACAGCGTGTCGCCACGGCGGATGATCACGCTGCTATCGCTCTGGGCGAGCGGCGCCTGCTGGATGGTCTTTGGCTCGGCAGAGGCCGTCGCGTCGGATGCAGCCGGGACCGTTTGTGCGGTGTCCGCTGCCGTCGCCGGCGCTGCTGCCGTCTGTGCCGGTGTCGGTTCGGCGAGAAGGTCGCGGATCAGCGCCACAAGCTTTGGCAAGGCTGCACCCAGCGCGTCGACATCGCCGGTCGGAACCGACTGAAGCAGAGCCAGCGCTTCCTTGGCCTTGGCGGAATGAGCACTGATGGCTGCCGCAAAGTCCGGCGCAGCATTGGCACCCAGGCGGAAGCCTGCTATCGACTGCAGTCCAATCTCGGTGGCAGACCGGGCGGCGGCTGCCTGCTCAAGCGCCGGCTTCTGCCCATTGGCGAAGAGGTTTTCGAGGATCGTCATCGCCTTTGTCAGGGCGATCCGCTGGCGTTCGAACTCGGCCTGTTCCGGGCTTGCATCCGGAGAGGCCGCAGCCGGCGCCGTCTGGGCGACGACCGAGACCTGTTCGCCGGCCGGGCGCTCGAACGGAACGGAGGCGCGCACCACGACCTTGCCGGTCGGATCGAGCAGTTCCACCTCGATGATATGGTTGCCGACTTCGAGCTTGATTTCGCCTTCGATGACGAAATTGCCGCTGCCGTCGCTCACGGCCTCGCCGATCGTGGTCTTGTTGGCAAAGCCACGAACGGTCGCACCGGCGGGCGCCTTGCCGGCCACGAAGATGCGGTCGCCTTCGATTTCGACGGCCGTGACCTGAACTTCGGTCGCGCCGGGAAGGGCTGCGGGCTCTTCGGCGACCGGCTCTGCGGCCGGCGCCGCTGCAGTTTCACTGCTGCCCGGAAGGGTAGGCGCCGTGCCCGCAAGTTCCGTTGCCGCAGCCGGGAGATCCGGCAGGGTGACGGAGCCGGCGGGAGCAGGCGTGGTTGCCGGCGTCGTGGATGCGGCTGCCGAGGCTGCATTGGCCTGAGCCGCTGCGGCATTCTCCGCGCCGGGCAGCGTGATCAGACGGCTTGCCTCGCCGGGCTTGGAAACCATGGCGAGAAGCTCGCCCTTGCCACCTTCGGGAACGGAAATGGTGGCGACTTCTTCCGAGGTGACGACCTTGCCGTCGGGACCGGTTGCCCGGATCTGCAGCGAATGGTCGCCCGGAGCCAGTGGCTGATCGAGCACGGCAGCGAAGTCACCGCTGCCATCGACGGTCTGCGAAGAGATCACCTGGTCGCCGTTGAGGATTTCAACCTTGGCACCCGGCACGGCATTGCCGGCAATGACGGTCGAACCATCGGGCTCGACGCGCAGTACGTCGAAGCGCGGCGCAACCTCGGCCGCTGCCGCCGGGGCCGCAGGCGCTACCGGCTTGCCGAGCAGTGCGTCCTTGATCGAGGCGACCATGCTCGCGGCCTGCGCCGGATCGGCCGGCAGCTGCTGCACGAGTTCGAGCGCGCGCGCCGCATCCGCCTGCACGGCCTTGATGCCATCGGCGACGGCAGTGTCGAGACCCGCAGGGATCTCGATCGCCGACAGGGCCTGAAGCGCACCCCGGGCCAGTGTCTTGGCAGCCGTATAGGCCTCGACGCCGGGGGTGCGGCCATCGGCAAACAGCGCCGTGATGCCGTCGACCGCCGAGACGGCTTCGCTCTTCAGCCTGTCCATCTTCTGCGTGGCGGCGGCTGCAACATCGGCGACGGCATTTTCAGCCGTTGCCTGGGCTTCCTCGGCTGCCGACTTCACGGCATCCGCAGCCGCGTTGACGGTCGGAAGGTCACCCGACGACGAATTCAGTCGCGGCATGATGACGAACACCATCAGCAAGGTCACGATGGCAAGCACAAGCAGGACCACCCAGAGGGCACGGTTCTTCATTTCTCAAGTCTCCCGGCGGATGAGCCGCCATTCCCTTGGAATTGCTAGCGTCAACCCGATGAATCGACAAGCGGCGATGGATCAATCCGCCCGGCAGGACAAGGGTTTTCAGCCAATTTTGTTGACCTGAAGCGGGCGAGCCTGTTTTTTGCCCCGCATGAGCGAACAGAAAACCCCGATTCGATCCGTCTGCGTCTATTGCGGCTCCCAGCCCGGACGCGATCCCGCCTTCATGGACGCCGGCCGCAGATTCGGCCGCGCCCTGGCAGAAAACAATCTCCGCCTGGTCTATGGCGGCGGCACCAAGGGCATCATGGGCGCAGTCGCCTCAGGCGTGCTCTCCGCCGGCGGCCATGTGACGGGCATCATACCCGAATTCCTCGTCGACATGGAAGCGACGCGCCATTCGCTCGGTCAGCTGAACGAGCTGATGATCACCAAGGACATGCACGAGCGCAAACACGCGATGTTCGAGCGCTCGGATGCCTTCGTCACCTTACCTGGTGGCATCGGCACGCTGGAGGAGATCGTCGAGGTGATGACCTGGGGCCAGCTCGGCCGCCATGCCAAGCCGATGGTCTTTGCCAATGTCAACGACTTCTGGAAGCCGATGCTGGAGCTCGTCGACCATATGTCGGCCTCCGGCTTCATCCACACCGCCCATCTGGTGCGCCCGCTGGTGATCGACCGGATCGAGGATATCGTTCCGGCAATCCATCAGCGATGGGCTGAGACCGAAGCGCCGGAAGGCGACCCGGAGACGATTTCCAAGCTCTGAGTTTTGAGAGAGCGATCAGCGCTGCCGAAGCATCGGCAGCGTATAGATCACCAGTGCTGCCCAGATCAGCGGGAAGGCAACAGCCTTGGCCATGCTGAAGGGCTCATGAAAGACAAAAACGGCGGTGATGAAGATCATCGACGGCGCAATGTACTGCATGATCCCGATCGTCGAGAGCCGAAGCAGCTTGGCGCCATTGGCATAAAGGATCAGCGGGATCGCCGTCACAAGGCCTGCCGAGGCAAGCAGGATGGTGTCGGTTGCATTGCCCATCAGAAAATGCCCGCCGCCCTGCAGGTTCAGGTAGATCAGATAGGCAAGGGCGAAGGGCGAGAGCAGCAGCACTTCCAGCAGAAAACCCTGGTTTGGCCCGATCGGCAGTGTCTTGCGGAAAAAGGCGTAGAAGCCCCAGGAGAAGGTCAGCGCCAGTGCCACCACCGGCAGGCGCCCCGCCTCGACGGTCAGGATGACGACGGCGACAACGACCAGAGCCAGGGCCGCGATCTGCGTCCGCTTCAGCTTTTCCTTGAGGATCACGGCGCCGAGCAGGATCGAAAACAGCGGGTTGATGAAGTAACCAAGCGCCGTGTCGAGAGCGTGACCCGTTCCGATCGCCCAGACATAGATGCCCCAGTTGATGCTGATCAGCGTCGCGGTCACGGCGGCCATGCCGAGCATGCGCGGATTGCGGATCGCCCTTTTCAGATCGTCGGTCTGCCGGATGACGAGCAGCAGCAATCCGGCCACCGGGATCGACCAGAGGATGCGGTGCGCGATGACCTCGGCCGGCGAGATATGTGCCATCGCCTTCATGTAAAGCGGCAGGAAGCCCCAGAGCAGATAGGCGGACAGCGCAAAGAGAAAGCCGTTCAGGCTGTCCCGGTTCTCGGCGGGTGCGGAGACGTCGGCCATGGTGTTTCCTGACTTTTGTTATGCTTGGAAACGGGATTACGCCTGCAAGGTTGCAGGCGCCAATTCATTTCTGTGAAGCATCGTTCAGGAACGCCGATGAATGTCCACGAGGTCTGATCACTCCGCCGCGATCTGCCCGGCCAGTTCGCGGTTTTTCATCAGCTTGTAGACGATACTGTCCATCAGGGCCTGGAAGGAGGCGTCGATGATGTTTTCGGAGACGCCGACCGTCCACCAGCGGGCGCCCGTCGCATCGGTGGATTCGATCAACACGCGGGTGATAGCCTCGGTGCCGCCGTTCAGGATGCGCACCTTGTAATCCGCCAGTTCGAGATCGAGGATTTCCGACTGGTACTTGCCGAGATCCTTGCGCAGCGCGATGTCGAGTGCGTTGACCGGACCGTCGCCTTCAGCCACCGACATGACGGTCTCGCCGTCGACGAGGACCTTTACCACGGCCTCGGAGACGGTTTTCAGCCGCCCATGGCTGTCGAAACGCCGCTCGACCATGACGCGGAAACTTTCAACCGCGAAGAAGTCCGGCACGGTTCCGAGGGTCTTGAGCGCCAAGAGCTCGAAGCTCGCATCCGCGCCCTCATAGGCATAGCCCGAGGCCTCGCGTTCCTTGACGACGGAGATCAGCGTATCGAGTTTCGGATCGTCCTTGGCGACCCGGATGCCGCGACGCTTCAACTCGTTGAGGAAATTCGCCTTGCCGCCCTGGTCAGACACCATGACCTTGCGGAAATTGCCCACACTTTCCGGCTCGACATGTTCGTAGGTCTTCGGGTCCTTCAGAAGTGCCGAGGCATGGATGCCGGCCTTGGTGGCAAAGGCCGAGCCGCCGACGTAAGGGCTCTGGTGGTTCGGTGAGCGATTGAGCAATTCGTCGAAAGCGCGCGAAAGGCGGGTGAGGCCAACAAGCTTCTCCCGGTCGATCGACGTCTCGAAGCGCGACGCATAGGTCTCCTTAAGACAGAGCGTCGGGATGATCGTCACGAGATCGGCGTTGCCGCAGCGCTCGCCAATCCCGTTCAGCGTCCCCTGGATCTGGCGCACACCGGCTTCCACGGCAGCTAGCGAATTGGCGACCGCCTGTCCGGTGTCGTTATGGGCATGGATGCCGAGCGAGGAGCCGGGGATGCCGGAGGCGATGACGGCGGAAACGATCTCGCGGATCTCCGGCGGCTGCGTGCCGCCATTGGTGTCGCAAAGCACCACCCAGCGGGCGCCGGCGTCGTAAGCTTTCTTGGCGCAGGCAAGGGCATAGTCCGGATTGGCCTTGTAGCCGTCGAAGAAGTGTTCGCAGTCGACCATAGAAAGCTTGCCGGAAGCCACCACGGCCTGAACGCTGTCGCGGATGCTTTCGAGGTTTTCCTCGTTGGTGCAGCCAAGCGCCACCTTCACATGATAATCCCAGCTCTTCGCCACCAGACAGACGGCATCCGCCTTCGACTGGATAAGCTGGCTGAGGCCCGGATCGTTGGACGCGGAAATGCCGGCACGCTTGGTCATGCCGAAGGCGACGAAACCGGCCTTTTGCGTGCGCTTCCTGGAAAAGAACGTCGTGTCCGTCGGGTTCGCGCCTGGATAGCCGCCCTCGACATAGTCAATGCCGAACTCGTCCAGCATGGTGGCGATCGCGATCTTGTCCTCGACGGAAAAATCAATCCCCGGCGTCTGCTGGCCATCGCGGAGCGTCGTATCGAACAGGGTGATCTTTTCACGTGTCATGCTGCAATCCTTACGAAAACTTTCGCTGCGGGGGAATTACCCCCCTCTGTCACTGCGTGACATCTCCCCCTCAAGGGGGGAGAGTGGTGGCCGTCTCCACCTCCCCCTTGAGGGGGGAGGTCGCCGCGAAGCGGCGGGTGGGGGTGAAACAAGCGGCGAGTTCGACGTTGCGTGATCTCTATCACCTTCAGCCCATCACCCCACCCCGGAGCTTCGCTCCGACCCTCCCCCTCAAGGGGAGGGTGAAGCCGCGCCGCTTCCACAATCCGATCTCCCCCCTTGAGGGGGAGATGCCCGCCCTTCGACAGGCTCAGGATGCAGAGGGGGGTAATCACGGGCGCGAGCATGATCTAGTTCTTCCCCGCAAACCGATCCGTCGCACGGATCAGCTGGTCGAGGATGCCAGGCTCGAGATAGGCGTGACCCGCCCCCTCGATCAGGTGGAAATCCGCCTTCGGCCAGGCCTTGTGCAGAGCCCAAGCATATTTCGCCGGGCAGGGCATGTCATAGCGGCCGTGGATGATCACGCCTGGTATATCCTTAAGCTTGTAGGCATCGCGCAAGAGCTGACCTTCCTCCAGCCAGCCGGCATGGACGAAGAAGTGGTTTTCGATCCGGGCAAAGGCGAGCGCGAAGTCCGCGTCGTAGAAATGGCCGGAATAGTCAGGGTTCGGCAGAAGCGTGATCGTCTCGCCTTCCCAGGAACTCCAGGCCACCGCGCAGCGCAGCTGTTCCTCGCGATCCGTGCCAGTCAGCCGACGGCGATAGGCAGCCATCATCTCGTGGCGCTCGTTTTCCGGGATCGGTGCGCAAAACCGCTCCCACTTGTCGGGAAACATCTCGGAGACGCCGAACTGGTAGTACCAGTCGAGCTCGGCCCTGGTCAGCGTGTAGATGCCGCGCAGCACGAGTTCGGAGACGCGCTCCGGATGGGTTTCGGCATAGGCAAGCGCCAGCGTCGAGCCCCAGGAGCCGCCGAAGACGAGCCACTGTTCGGCGCCGATCATCTGGCGCAGCCGCTCGATATCGGCGACCAGGTGCCAGGTGGTGTTGGCCTCGATCGAGGCATGCGGCGTGGACTTGCCGCAGCCGCGCTGGTCGAACAGGATCACGTCGTAGAGCGCGGGATCGAAGAGGCGCCGATGCGACGGGCTGGTTGCACCACCCGGGCCGCCATGCAGGAAGACGGCGGGCTTTGCACCCCTGGTGCCGAAACGCTCCCAATAGATCTGGTGCCCGTCGCCGACATCGAGCATGCCGGTCTCAAAGGGTTCGATTTCGGGATAAAAGCCGCGCAATTCGGTCGTCATGTCATGTCCTCTTCGGTGGCCAGGCCACCGTATCGTGGTCGGGATGCTGCCGCGAAGTGGCGGCGATCCCGGCATTGCCAGCCGGAAGGTCCGAACGGTCTGTCGCCTTTTCCGGCAGTCCGAAGAGTTTGTCGAAGTAAGGCACGCGGCTTTCCACACCATCCTGCGAGATCGGCTCGGCCATGTCAGGCCTGTCGAGGCTGCCGATCGTCACGCTGATATAGGGCGAACCCTTGGTGCGGAAGAAGAGCGGCGTGCCGCAGTCCTTGCAGAAGCCGCGCCCGCAAGGATCAGACGACTGGAACCAGCCGGGCTCACCGCGCATCAGGAGAAAATCCTCCTGGCGGGAGCCGGCCAGCGCCATGAAGAAATTGCCGCTCGCCTTCTGGCACATGCGGCAGTGACAGATATGCGGATAGCCGAGCTCGCCAGCGATCTTGTAGCGGATCGCGCCGCACTGGCAGCCGCCCGAATGCACCTGACGGGTCATTGATCATCCTCCGGCGGCCACTGGGCCGTGTCGTGGTCCGGGTGCTGGAAGCTCTCGACCGAGGCGAAGAACGCCTCCATCTCAGGGCTGGAATAGGCTGGCTTTTCGAAGAGATGATCGATCCAGGGCAGCCGCTGGTGATGGTTCACCTGAACCTGGGGCTCGAAGCGCTCCGGATGGTCGAAGGCGCCGATCGCAAGTTCCACCCCGTTGGGATGCTGATAGGAGAGCGGCGTACCGCATTTGGCACAGAAGCCGCGCTTCACCTTGGCGGAGGAGCGATAGAGCATCGGCTGCCCGCGGGTCCATGTCAGGTGCGCCTGGTCTGCCGTGACGAAGGCGCCGAAGAACGAGCCGAACTGCTTCTGGCACATGCGGCAATGGCAGATCGACGGCCGCCCAAGCTTCGACGCCTGGAACCTGACAGCACCGCACTGACAGCCACCGCTTTCGATGTCACTCATCTCGACGTCCTCATTGCATCGTCACATAGACTGTGACGCCGATGATCACCGCAGCGACCAGAACGCCCTTGGCGATCAGCCCGTAAAGTAGCCATTTCGGCATCTTCGTATTCGGATTCTGCTGGGTCACGACTTCGCCTCCGGCCATTGATCCGTGTCCCGGTCCGGATGCTGGTAGGACACGACATCGGTGAGGAAGGGCGCATCCTCGAGATCATCCAGCGTCGCGCGTTCCGGCAGGGCAGGGATGGTGTCGACGAAGGCGAGCCTGCACTCGACCCCGAACTGGATGGTCGGCGGCAGCTGCGACGGATCATCGAAGGCGCCCGCCGCCAGCGACAACCCGTCGGGCGCCTCATAGGTCAGCGGCGTGCCGCAATCACCACAGAAGCCGCGTTTCACGAAGTTCGACGAGGCAAAACGCTTCGGCTGCCCCCTGGTCCAGCTGACCTCCGCATCGCCGACGGCAACAAGCGGCGCATAATAGGCCCCGAAGGCCTTCTGGCACATGCGGCAATGACAGACGGAAACGTCCTTCGGTAGGCCACGCATCCGGAAACGCACGGCGCCACACTGGCAGCCGCCGGTGTGAGTGAGGGCGGAGGTCATGGGGTGGGCCTCCTCGGAATGTGGGTGTTGCTACCCCCCTCTGCCCTGCCGGGCATCTCCCCCACAAGGGGGGAGAGCGGGACCCCGCCGACCTCGCCAATCGATGTCAACAGTTCGGAGTTCCATTGCCGCAGCGCATGCGTCCCCACTCTCCCCCCTTGTGGGGGAGATGTCACGAAGTGACAGAGGGGGGTAACACGCACCGCAGCCGAAACCATCCTACCGCTTGACCTCCCAGGTCGTCACCCGCTCGCCGGTCTCCTTGTCCTTGCCGTCCTTGAGCTGGATGCCCTTCTCCGCAAGCTCGTCGCGTATGCGGTCGGCTTCGGCGAAGTTCTTGGCTTTGAGCATTTCTAGCCTGAGATCGACGAGCGCCTGGACGGCGGCGGAGAGGTCGTCGCTGACTTCTGCCTTCTTCGGAGCCACACCGAGCAACGCCGCCGAGGCGACGAACAGCGGCAGCTTCGACGGATCAGCATTCGCTGCTTGGGCGAGTGCATGGACCGCCTGGACGGCCGCAACCGTGTTCAGGTCGTCGGAGAGGGCTTCAAGAATGGATGCATCCGGGGCCGTTTCGCCGGCATCACCTGCAGGCCACTTGGCAAGCAGACGTTCCGCCTCCTCCAGCCGCTTCACCGAAAAGTCGATCGGCTCGCGGTAATGCGTCATCAGCATGGCGAGCCGCAGCACCTCGCCCGGCCACTGGCGACCGCCGAACTTTTCCGTCGCCAAGAGCTCGTTGATCGTGACGAAATTGCCCTCCGACTTCGACATCTTGCGGCCCTCGACCTGCAGGAAGCCGTTATGCATCCACACGCTTGCCATCAGGTCGTTGTCGAAGGCGCAGCAGGACTGGGCGATTTCGTTTTCGTGGTGCGGGAAGATCAGGTCCAGCCCGCCGCCATGGATGTCGAACTGGTGCGGCTTGGCTTTCGCCTTTGGGGACAAGCGATCCTTGATCTCTTCCCAGAGATAGCGGTCGGACATGGCAGAGCATTCGATATGCCAGCCGGGACGGCCGAAGATCGCATGCGCCTTGCCTTCGAAGCTGAAATGCGCCGGCCAGCCGGGTTCGGTGTCGGCAGACTGCTTCCACAGCACGAAATCGGCCGGGTTCATCTTGTGGCTCTCGACAGCGACGCGCGCGCCGGCCTGCTGGTCCTCCAGCTTGCGCTTCGACAACATGCCGTAATCGGCCATGGAGGCGGTCGAAAACAGCACCTCGTGCCCTTCAGAGCCCGTTGCCACATAGGCATGGCCCATATCGAGCAGCCGCTGGATGATCGTGATCATCTGGGGAATGTTGTCGGTCGCGCGCGGCTCGTGGGTCGGCTTCAGGCAGCCCAGCGTCGCCACATCCTCGTGGAACTGGCTCTCCGTCTTTCCGGTCACGGCGCGGATGGCCTCGTTGAGGCTCATCGAACCATCGGCGATCTGCCCGCCGAAATCGCGCAGCGCCCGCGCATTGATCTTGTCGTCCACGTCGGTGATGTTGCGAACGTAAGTGACCTTGTCGGCGTCATAGGTGTGGCGCAGCAGCCGGAAAAGCACGTCGAAGACGATGACCGGGCGCGCATTGCCGATATGGGCGAAGTCATAGACGGTCGGCCCGCAGACATACATGCGCACATTGTCGGGATCGATCGGCTCAAAGTCGACCTTCTCGCGTGTGAGCGTGTTGTAAAGCTTGAGGCCGCCGGCCATGTGAAACTCCCAGAATGATTGACCCGGCTGGACCGGGTCGTTTGTCATCTGGGTCTATGCAGGAGACGAAAACGGCCAGGCCAGCGAATGCGCTAGCGAATAATGATCCCGCAGATAATGCAGAGGCTCGTTTTCATGGGCGCTGTTATGGCGCGGGTCGCGAATTTGGTCAAGGGCGCTTGCTGCGTCCCGAAACAGGTCGGTTGCTCGCCATGGCTGTGGATAGTCGGTCTCAAAGTTAAGCCTTTTTCAAGATAACTACCCCAATTCTAGCGAGGTACTCTTTCCCCCTCGGAGATGATCTTCGGCATGGACCAAACCCTGCATCTGCCCACCGTGATGGTCGTCCATGCGTTGATTACGCTGATATCGACGGTCGTGACCCTTTACATGTGGGTCCGCAACCGCGACAGCCGCATTTTGCCCTTCCTCGCCGGAGCCGGCCTGGCTGCTTGTGCAGCGATGCTCCTTCACTCCGCGCGCAGCACTCTGCCGCTTTTCCTGTCATCGGGTGTCGGCCTTGGCCTTGGTGTCTTCGCCGTCGGCCTCTACTGGCAGGCCGTCGTCGCCTTCGAGGGAGGAAAAACGTCGGTTGCCAAGGCGTCGGTCGGTATTCTCGTCTGGGCCATCGTATGGGCGACGCCATTTTTCCATCGGTCGATCGATGCGCGGACCATCGTCCTTGGTCTTCTGGTCGCTGGCTATTGTTTTCTCACCGCCTTTGAAATTCTCCGCAAGGCGCGGCAAGAACCCCTGCCGTCCCGCTCGATTGCTGCCTTTGCCAATATCATTCGCGGTTCCATCTGGATGGCGCCGGCACCGCTCTCGCTGTTCGTAAGCCCTGCCTATGCGCCGGATGGCACGACGGCACCATGGTTTGCCTATATCGTCCTCGCCAATTCCATGATGATCGTCCTGTCTCTCGTGGCCCTGCTCATGCTGGCGAAAGAGCGAGACGAGCTGCGCTACCGACTGGCATCCGAGCGGGATCCGCTGACGAATATTGCCAATCGACGGACCTTCGTATCCGAGGCCAAGGCTGCGTTGCAGAAGGAGGATGAAACAAGCCTGCTTTTGCTCGACATCGACCACTTCAAGATCGTCAACGATACCCATGGCCACGCCGCCGGCGACCAGGTGCTCATCGCCTTTTCGCGCGCGATCGAGCAGCGCATGCCCAAGGGCTGGCTATTTGCCAGGTTGGGTGGCGAAGAGTTTGCCTGCCTTATGCCCCGCATCAACGCGGAAAAAGCCGTCGCCATTGCGGAAAACCTGCGTATGGCCGTGGCCGAAATGATCATCGCCGCTCCCTCTCCGCTGCAGATCACCATCAGCATCGGGGTGAGCGAGGCGAATGCCAAGGGCGCAGATCTCGACATGCTGCTTGCCGGCGCCGATGCTGCCCTCTATCGCGCCAAGGCTGAGGGCCGCAACTGCGTGCGTCTCTATGAACCCGCTGCCCTGTTGGAGGAAACGGCCGCGACTTTGGCCGAGTCTACCGGTTTCAGGCGAGGCGCGATTTCTCGCCTGCGCCGTCGCCGCAAATGATCAGTCGGCTGCCCGAGGCGGTCGGAAAAGTCCGAGCACCAGCGCGCAGCCAATGATGATCACCACGCCGCCACAGAGCTGCAGCACCGTCAGCGGCTCGTCGAGAACGAACGCCCCCACCAGGACGGCGACGACGGTCACGACGAATTCGACGCTGATCGCAGCCGTCGCGCCGATACTTTTCACCAGGCCGAAATAGAGCACATAGGTCAGCGCGCTCATCAGGGCCGCCAGCGCGACAAGATAGAGATAGTCCAGCCCAACGGGCGTTCCGGGCACCGGCACGAACCAAAGAAGCGGTAGTGTCAGGATCCCGCCAGCGATGAACGAGCCGGTCGTGACCTCCCAGGGTCCGGTGCCGGAGAGATAGCGGCTCGCATAATTGCTGCCGAAGGCGGCGGAAAATGTGGAGCCGACCATCGCGGCGCAGCCCAACAGGAAGGCACCCGTGACCGGCACTGCCGGAAAACCGACCAGCATGATGATCCCGATGGTCCCCAGAGCAAGCCCGAACACCCGGGCGGGCGTGATCCGCTCAAGCCCCCAGAGCTGGGCGATGACCATGGAGAAGAGGGGGATGGAGGCAACGAAGATCGCGGCCATGGCCGTGCCGATCAGCGGCGTCGCATAGGAAAGGCCGACCAGCTGCCCGGCCACCGTGGTGGCGCCAACGATCGTGAAGGGCAGCCAGCCCGCCGAAAAATCCAGCCGTCGCCGCATCAACCTGGCAATGGCATAGAGCAGGGCGCCTGCGATGAAGCAGCGGAATGTCACGGCTCCGATCCAGCCAAAGGCATCGACCACGTGCAGCAGCAGGACGAATGACAGCCCCCATGCCAGAGACAGATAGGCATAGGCGGCGAAATCTCTGGGTGACATGGGAGATGTGTGCTCGCGATGGATCTTCGTAAAAGGTCAGGAACTCTGCGCTTCCACCATCTGACGGATCTTGACCGCTTTCTCGAAGTGGTCGAGTTGATGGGTCCGTATCCACCATTCCGCCGCTTCCATCAGCAATTCCGGATCGTCATTCCGGTTGGCAAAGAAGGCATAGAAGGACAGCCCCACCGCCGGACCCTTCTCGGCAATCTTTCGGTCGCAGACCTCCAGGATCTTCCGTTTCAGGCTTGCGCGCATTGCCTCGTGCTTTCGTAAGCGGGCGGCCAACAGATTCAGGGCCCGTGGAACAGTGAGATTGGCTTACTCCGGCATCCGATAATCGACGATCTTGCCTTCGCGCAGCTGGTAGAGCTTGCCGGTTTCCGTCTGCTCCGGGCCGACGAGCGGCAGGAGCTTGGCGGCGATTTCGGACGGATGCGGCAGCGTCGCGGGGTCTTCGCCCGGCATGGCCTGGGCGCGCATGGCGGTGCGGGTGGCGCCGGGATCGACGGAGAGAACGCGCAGCGGCAGACGCTGGGTTTCGGCTGCCCAGGTGCGGGCGAGTGCTTCGACGGCGGCCTTGGAGGCAGAGTAGGGCCCCCAGAACGGCTTGCATTTGTGGGCGGCACCCGAGGACAGGATCAGCGCGCGACCCTGGTCGGATTTGATCAGCAAGGGTTCCAGCGAGCGGATAAGCCGCCAGGTTGCCGTCACATTGATCGTCATGACCTTGTCGAAAACCTTGGCCTCGACATGGCCGATCGGCGAGATGACGCCGAGCACACCGGCATTCAAGACGGCGATGTCGAGCTTGCCCCAGCGCTCGAAGATATGGCCGCCGAGCTGGTCGATCGCCGCCATGTCCGCGAGATCGAAAGGCACGAGCGTGGCGGAGCCACCGACGGCCTTGATGGCATCGTCGAGCTCTTCCAGTCCGCCCACGGTGCGGGCGCAGGCGATCACATGCGCGCCGGCCTTGGCGAGTTCGATCGCTGTGAAATATCCGATGCCGCGCGAGGCACCGGTGACGAGCGCGAGCCGTCCCTTGAGGTCGATGGTCATGGTCTGTCCTGTATCCCTAGAGCATGTCCGGCTTAAGCCGGATCACATGCTCCATCTCCTTGTTTTAACGCAGTCCGGACGCAAAACTGCTGGCGCACTTTTGCTGGACCTGCTCGTGAGCTCAGCCGTTGGCGGCGAGCATGCTTTCCTTGCGGCCGGGCTTCTCGCTTTCCTTGTCGACAAGGCGCGTCGGATAGTCGCCGGTGAAGTAGTGATCGGTGAACTCAGGGTTCTGCGGATCGCGCGGCTTGCCGCCAACGGCCATGTAGAGCCCGTCGATCGACAGGAAGGCGAGCGAGTCCGCGCCGATATACTTCGCCATGGCTGCCTCGTCGGCATACTGGTTGGCGAGCAGCTTGTCCTTGTGCGGCGTGTCGATACCGTAGAAGTCCGGATGGAAGATCATCGGCGAGGCGACGCGGATATGCACTTCCTTGGCACCTGCGTCGCGGATCATCTGCACGATCTTCAGCGAGGTCGTGCCCCGCACGATGGAATCGTCCACCAGCACCACGCGCTTGCCCTCGATCATCGCCCGGTTGGCCGAATGCTTGAGCTTCACGCCGAAGGCGCGGATCTGCTGGGTCGGCTCGATGAAGGTGCGGCCGACATAATGGTTGCGGATGATGCCGTATTCGAAGGGTATGCCGCTCTGCTGCGCATAACCGAGGGCCGCCGGCGTGCCGCCATCCGGCACGGGGACCACGACGTCAGCCACGACTGGGGCCTCCTTGGCGAGGTTCATGCCGGCATTCTTGCGGGTCGTGTAGACGTTACGACCGGCTACGACCGAGTCGGGGCGGGCGAAATAGACATATTCGAACATGCAGACGCGTTCCGGCTGCGGCCGGGCCGGCATGCGGGACTCGATCGTCACCGAACCATCCGCCTGCGTTTCGCAGATCACCACTTCGCCGTTCTTGACGTCGCGCACGAACTTGGCGCCGATGATGTCGAGCGCACAGGTCTCGGAACAGAAGATCGGCTTGCCGTCCAGTTCGCCCATGACCAGCGGGCGAATGCCGATCGGGTCGCGCGCGGCAATCAGCTTGGTGCGGGTCAGCGCGATCATCGCATAGCCGCCTTCCATCTGCCGGATGGCATCGATGAAGCGGTCGGTGGTCGAGGAATGGCGCGAGCGGGCGATGAGGTGAAGAACGACTTCCGTATCGGACGTCGACTGGCAGATCGCACCGGTCGCGATGATTTGGCGACGCAGGGTGAGCCCGTTGGTGAAGTTGCCGTTGTGCGCAATCGCAATGCCACCTTCTTCCAGTTCGGCAAACAGCGGCTGCACGTTGCGCAGCGCGACTTCGCCTGTTGTGGAGTAACGGGTGTGACCGATCGCCTGCGGGCCCGGCAGCTTCGCCAGCGTCGCCGGGTTGGTGTAGTGGTCGCCGACAAGGCCCATGTGCTTTTCGGTGTAGAATTGCCGTCCGTCGAAAGAGACGATACCGGCAGCTTCCTGACCGCGATGCTGCAGCGCATGCAGGCCGAGCGCCGTCAGCGTGGCAGCATCGGGATGACCGAGAATGCCGAACACACCGCACTCTTCATGGAACTTGTCGTCCTGGCTGCCATAGACGACGTAAGAAGGGCTGATCTGCTTCATGGCGATGGCCTTTGCTCCGGGGACAGACGCTGGGTGCTGCGCTTTGAACAGGTAAGCCGCCGGTCTGTCCCGATCCGGCGGCGTCTGTCTTGTCTTAGGTCGCGCGGCTGGTGGCCGCGAGACGATCAATTGCTCGGTGCAGGCGTAACGGCGGCCGGTGCCTGATCGGCGGGGGCCTGTTCGGCCGGAGCCGTCTCGCCGGAGGTGCCGGCTTCATTCGCCTCACGACCCAGGATACGCTCGCGGATCTGCGGCTCGATGTCCTGCGGAAGAACGGCCTCCAGCTTGACCACGAGCGCGTCGAGGAACGGCTTGGACTTGGAATTGTTGACCCAGTCCGGACGCTGCGGCTCGTTGATCAACCAGTTCCAGAAGGCAACAGCGACGACGAGCAGCAGAAGGCCGCGCGCAGCGCCGAACAGGAAGCCCAGCGTGCGGTCGAGTGCGCCGATCCGGCTGTCGATGATGAAGTCGGCAATGCGCGAGGTGATGAAGGAGATGACGATCAGCGCGATCAGGAAGATGATGCCGGCCGAGCCGGCCATCGCGATGCGTTCGTCGCTCGTGTAGTTCATCAGATAGGGGACGAGCACGGGATAGAGGTAATAGGCGGCAGCCACCGAGCCCGCCCAGCTTGCGATGGACAGCACTTCGCGCGAGAAGCCGCGCACCATCGCCAGCACCGCCGAAAACAAGACGACGCCGATGACGATACCGTCAAAAATTGTGATGGGCATAAATACCAACTCCAAGGCCGCCGGCGAAGGCCGGCATTGATGTCACCGCGATTCCGCCGGAACGCGTGGGGTCACGCGTCGGACCGGTTCAACCGTCCTCCTGATCCGCGGGGGCTTTCAGCCGGGAACCGGCGATCCGCGCCACGAGATCGGGAAGGCTGTCCACTTCCCTCCATTTGCCCTTCGAACCCTTGGGAAGGTCCGCTGAAGCAGCCGGCAAGACCGCAGCGGAGAAACCGAGCTTTTCCGCCTCTTTCAGCCTCTGGGCCGTGTGGGCCACCGGCCTCACAGCCCCCGACAGACTGACTTCGCCGAAATAGACGCAATCGGCCGGAAGGGCAAGACCGGCCAGCGACGAAACCAGTGCCGAAGCAATCGCCATGTCGGCCGCCGGTTCGCTGATCCGGTAGCCGCCGGCAACGTTCAGATAGACGTCGTGCTGCCCGAGCCTGACCCCGCAATGCGCCTCCAATACCGCCAAAATCATGGCGAGCCGGGACGAATCCCACCCGACGACGGCACGGCGGGGCGTGCCGAGCGACGTGGCCGCCACCAGAGCCTGCACCTCGACCAGCACCGGGCGGGTGCCCTCCATGCCCGCGAAGACAGCCGCACCCGGGGCTTTCTCATTGCGTTCGCCGAGGAAAAGTTCGGATGGATTGGCAACCTCGCGCAGCCCCTTGTCCGACATCTCGAAGACACCGATTTCGTCGGTCGGCCCGAAGCGGTTCTTGACGGTGCGCAGGATACGGTAGTGATGGCCGCGATCGCCTTCGAAATAAAGGACGGCATCCACCATGTGTTCGACGACGCGGGGGCCGGCGATCTGGCCTTCCTTGGTCACGTGACCGACCAGCACCATGGTCGCCCCGGTCTGCTTGGCATAGCGGATCATCGCCTGCACGCCGGTGCGCACCTGGGTCACGGTCCCCGGCGCGCTGTCGGCGGTATCGCTCCACAGCGTCTGGATCGAATCGATGATCACAAGGTCCGGCCGCTTGCCTTCCGCAAGCGTCGCCAGGATGTCCTCGACATTGGTCTCGGCCGCCAGCAGCACGTCGGTATCGGCAGCTCCCAGACGCTGCGCCCGAAGCCGGACCTGCGCCACGGCTTCTTCGCCGGAGACATAGATAACGCGATGGCCCCTGCGGGACAGCGCGGCGGCCGCCTGCATCAGAAGCGTCGACTTGCCGATGCCGGGATCGCCGCCGATCAGCACGGCCGAACCCCGCACGAAGCCGCCGCCGGTCGCCCGATCGAGTTCTCCCATGCCGGTCGGAATGCGCGGCGCCTCCTCGATCTCGCCGGAGAGCGATGTGAGGGTGACGGGCCGGCCCTTCTTCGGCACCTTGCCGGGGCCCGACCCGATCCCGCCCATCGGATCTTCCTCGACGATGGTGTTCCATTCGCCGCAGCCATCACATTTGCCCGCCCAGCGGGTGTGAACGGTGCCACAGTTTTGGCAGACGAACTGGGTCTTGGCTTTGGCCATGAATTACGTATCGCTTTCGGGGAAATCGTCGGGGGAGATGTTCTGGCGGCCGTGCTTCACACGAAGGACGGTTATCGTCTTGTCGGAGACGCGAATGAAGAACCGGCGCTCCTTGAACGTGAAGGCACGAATATCGTCACGCAAATGGTCCGTTTTTATCCCAGTAAGACCGAGTTGAGCCAATGCTTCGATCTTCTGGTAGAGTCCGATGACGAATGCATCCGCCAAGGCAGGATCGAATTGGGCTATGTAGGAATAAATCGAACGGAGATCGTCTCTGGCGGCGGTGGTCCACTTCACCTTACGGCTGGTGGGCATCGATCAGACCCCGTTTGATGTCCGCAAGCAGATCCTCCGCGTTCTCGTAGGTGTGAACTCGACCGGCCTCGACATCATCAAGCCCCTCCTGAATAAACTGACGAAGTTCGGCATCTTCCCGTTCACGCAGCAGTTCCAGACCAGCAGCAACCACCGCATCGACTGTCTCATAGAGGCCGGAACTCAGTTGCTCCGCCACGAACTCCGCGTCTCTGGCGCTCAATTGAATGCGCTGCATCGTCTGAACTCCATCATGAAATTGACCGAGAGGATTGGAACAATAGCAGAACAAATCCGCCCGCGCCAGACCTCAGTCCTCCCCTTCGAGATACATCCGCTCGTAGCGCAGACCAAGCCCGGTCAGCATCTCATAGCCGATCGTGCACGCCGCGCGGGCGACCTCGTCGAGCGGCATGGAGGGGCCGAGGAGTTCGACATAGTCGCCGCTGCGCACGGCACCCGCGGGGAGATCGGTGATGTCGAAGATGGTGAGATCCATGGTGACCCGCCCGACGACCGGCACGCGTTTACCACCGATGACGCCCGCTGCGCCTGAGAGACCGGTATCGCGCAGCGGAATCCCGGAGCCGGAGAGATTGCGCAGATAGCCGTCGGCGTAACCGACGCTTGCGACCGCAAGGCGGCTGTCGCGGGAAAGCACATGGGTTGCGCCGTAAGAGACGCTTTCGCCGGCCTTGGCGTTGCGGATCTGCAGAATGCGCGCCTCGGCCTTGACCACCGGCTGCATCGGGTTCTTCGCGCCGTTCACCGCCTCGCCGCCGTAAAGCGCGATACCCGGACGGGTCAGGTCGAAGTGGTAATCGGACCCGAGGAAGATGCCGGCCGATGCCGAGAGACTGGAATCAACACCTTCGAAAGCCGCGCTAACCTCCCGAAATTTCTCGAGTTGCTGGCGGTTCATCGGCGAGGATGGATCATCGCCACAGGCAAGATGGCTCATGACCAGCACCGGATCGAGGCTTGCTGGCCGCGAGACGTCATCGACAAGCGCGATGGCTTCCGCCATCGGCAGGCCGAGCCGGTTGAAGCCGGTGTCGACATGCAGCGCGCAAGGGTAGGGGCCGCGCTCGGTCAGCACCGCCATCCAGAAGGCAAGCTGTTCTTCGGACGCGATCACCGGCACCAGGTCATGCTCGAAGAAGATCTCTTCCTGGCCAGGCCAGATACCGGAGAGAACGAAGATCCGGGCTTCCGGCGCATAGGGTCGAAGCGTTGCACCTTCGGATGGCACGGCGACGAAGAAGTCGCGGGCACCTGCGCGGTAGAGCACCTGGCCGACATCCTCGATCCCGAGCCCATATGCATCTGCCTTGACGACGGCGGCCGTCCGGGCCTTGGCCGAACGCCGCGCCATCTCCCGCCAGTTGTCGGCGATCGCCGAGAGATCGACGGTCAGGCGCAGGGGTGCCGAAAGAAACTCCTCCGGCGCATCGAGGATGGTGAAACGGTCTGTCATGAAGGCTTCGAGTTGGTTGATCGGTGGGCCGACCCTAGCACTTTTCTTCAAGACGAAAATGCGGCGGCCCGATATTATGCTGCTATGCACAGCTTGTCCGGTCGTGGTTGCCCGCCGTTGGCGCATATGCGGAAAGGGCGCCTCAGGGGCGCCCTCTGTCTCAAGGTTCTTCGTACTGAATGAAACTCGGCTCGGCGAGATCCGCAAAGCGGGTGAATTCCGACTGGAAGGCGAGCTTGACCGTACCGGTCGGTCCGTGTCGCTGCTTGGCGATGATGACGTCGGCCGTGCCCTTGACCTTCTCCATATGCGCTTCCCATTCCGGATACTTGGGATCGGCCGGATCGCGGGGTTCCAGGTTCTTCACGTAATATTCCTCGCGGAACACGAAGAGCACGACGTCGGCGTCCTGCTCGATCGAACCCGATTCACGAAGGTCGGAGAGCTGCGGACGCTTGTCTTCGCGGCTTTCCACCTGACGCGAAAGCTGCGAAAGGGCGACGATCGGAACGTTCAACTCCTTGCCGAGCGACTTCAGACCGGTCGTGATCTGGGTGATTTCCTGCACGCGGTTTTCGCCCGCCTTGCCGGCGCCCGTCATCAGCTGGATATAGTCCACCACGAGGAAGTCGAGGCCGCGCTGGCGCTTCAGGCGGCGGGCGCGGGCTGCTAGCTGGGCGATCGAGATACCACCGGTCTGGTCGATGAACAGCGGCACCTTCTGCATGGTCTGGCTGAAACCGACCAGTTTTTCGAATTCGTGCTCGGTGATGTCACCGCGGCGGATCTTCGATGACGACACTTCCGTCTGCTCGGACATGATACGGGTGGCGAGCTGTTCGGCCGACATTTCGAGCGAGTAGAAGCCGACGACGCCGCCGTTCTTCGCCTTGAACGAGCCATCCGGCAGCACTTCCGGTTCGTAGGCGGCTGCGATGTTCCAGGCGATGTTGGTGGCAAGCGAGGTCTTGCCCATACCCGGGCGACCGGCAAGCACGATCAAGTCGGAGCGCTGAAGACCACCCATCTTGGCATCGAGCGACATGATGCCGGTCGAAATGCCCGAGAGATTACCATCGCGTTCGAAGGCCGCCCCCGCCATGTCGACGGCCTGGGCGACAGCATCCGAGAAGGACTGGAATCCGCCGTCGTAGCGGCCGTTTTCGGCCAGCGCAAAGAGGCGGCGCTCGGTGTCTTCGATCTGCGCCTGGGGCGGCATGTCGAGCGGCGCGTCATAAGCGATGTTGACGACGTCCTCGCCGATCTGGATCAGCGAGCGGCGCAGCGCAAGGTCATAGATAGCGCGACCATAATCTTCCGCATTGATGATCGTGACGGCTTCGGAAGCCAGGCGCGCGAGATATTGCGCGACCGTCAGGTCGCCGACCTTCTGGTCGGCCGGCAGGAAGGTCTTGATGGTAACCGGGTTCGCTGTCTTGCCCATACGGATGATCTCGGAGGCAACCTCGAAGATCTTCCGGTGCAGCTGCTCATAGAGATGCTCGGGCTTCAGGAAGTCCGAAACGCGATAGAAGGCATCGTTGTTGACGAGAATGGCGCCGAGCAAAGCCTGTTCGGCTTCGATGTTGTTCGGAGCCTCCCGGTAGAGCGGCTCAGTCGGCTGGACCGGGCTCAGTTTGCGCGCAGCATCGTTCATTCGTTCGCATCCAATCCATGTGTCGGCGGTGGCTGCACCATAGCGAGAACGCAGGGCGGCGAAATGGCTCGCGCAGCAACCCACATTGATTCACAGGCGCCTCATCGCGACTTCAGAAAAAGCTCAAGGATCCGATCTTTTCGATTGACTGTGACATTCAACGAATCGGCCTTGGGGTGTCATATTTTAGCAGAGCACATACGAAAAACGCCCGGAAAAATCCGGGCGTTTCGCGTCAGCTTGGGGCCGAAAAAATCAGGCGTCGTCGCCGTCGCGATCAGCTTCCGGATCGAAGAAGTCTTCCGGACGCAGGGCATCTTCGTCAACGCCGTAGATGGCGTCGGCCGACGTCAGGCTTTCGCCCTTGGCCTGGCGCTCGGCTTCTTCGGCCGAACGGGCAACGTTGAGCTCGACGGTCAGCTCGACTTCCGAATGCAGGTGCAGGGTGACCTGGTGCAGGCCGATCGACTTGATCGGGGTGTTCAGCTCGACCTGGTTGCGGCCGATGTTGAAGCCTTCGGCGGCCAGGATTTCGACGACGTCACGGGCAGCGACCGAACCGTAGAGCTGGCCGGTTTCGCCAGCCGAACGGACGACGATGAAGGACTTGCCGGCGAGAGCGTCGGCAACCTTCTGGGCTTCGGACTTGCGCTCAAGGTTACGGGCTTCGAGCGTGGCGCGCTCGGCTTCGAAACGCTTCTTGTTGGCTTCATTGGCGCGCAGCGCCTTGCCCTGCGGCAGCAGGAAGTTACGGGCGAAGCCATCGCGAACCTTCACGGTTTCGCCCATCTGGCCGAGCTTTGCGATGCGTTCGAGAAGAATGACCTGCATTGTCGTGTTCCTTTCAGTTTTCAGTCAGTTTCGTTTTTGTCGGTGTCGGCCTTGCCGGCCGGCGTGAGTGCAACGGTCCGCCGGGTGTCGGTAAGGCCGATGATGAGGGGGACCATGAGGGGCAGCAGCATGATCGAAGAGAGGTAGGCGAGGATCAGGGCCGGCAGCCGCCATTCCTTGCCGCGCGTTTTGTGATGCAGCGAGGCAAAACCCGCTAACAGGAAGCCGGCACCGAATGTGCCGCAGATCACGGCACCGATCATCGCCGGCACCCCGCCCATGAAGCAGGCGATGATCCCGGCGAGGAAGACGAAAACCGTATTGCGGTTCATCCTGAGCGCCGAGGGGAAATCTTCGCGCGGACGCTTGTTGCGGCCCGAAGCCGTCACGATGCGCATGGCGATGTAATACATCATGGTCAGCAGCAGCACCCAGGTGCCGCCCTGAATGATCGGCAGCAGGATGACCATGCTGCCTTTGAGCTGCTCAAGCGCTGCAGCGTCCGGCGCCATCAGCGGGTCCTGCGTGTTCATCGCCTGGGTCATAGCATCGACCAGCTGAGCGGTGAATTCGGGGCCAAAGCCGATGATCACGCCGAGCACGACGACCGCGATCGACACGAAGGCGCAGAGCTGCAGCAGGATGTCAGAAAGCGGATACCAGGCCATCAGGTGGTCGGGGCCGCCGATCTCGGACGCAGGGCGCGCCAGGCTGGACAGATGCGCAAGCCAGCCGGCAGGCGCCAGCGTGAAAATGGCCATGCCGAAGGCAAACATCGGCGAGACGCTGACGATGCCGAGCAGCGCTGCCGTCACGATCGCCGTGATCGAGGCGACATTGCCCCAGCCAAGGCCGACGATGAGAACGGGAAGCGCCGAGGCGGCATAGAGAATGGAGGCAAGTGTCGGCTGCGCCGAAGCACCCAGCACGAGCAGGGCGGCGGTAACACCGGCAACAAAGCCGGTCATCAGCAATTTCGCATCCAGTTTTTGCACGTCGCTGTCCTGCTGGTTCTAGCAGTTAGGGGAGGGGCTTTGCGCGGCTGCGCAACAGCATCCCCAACATGGGATTTCACCTGACGTCGCGGGCACGCGCCATCGGGCAGTCGGTTCCGATCCGCGCCCAACGCGGAAGGGATGAAGCCCGCCGGTCGGGGACCGGCAGGCTTCGGATCAGATTAGGCGACGACGTAGGGCAGCAGGCCGAGGAAACGGGCGCGCTTGATGGCCTGGGCCAGTTCGCGCTGCTTCTTCTGCGAAACTGCAGTGATACGGGACGGAACGATCTTGCCGCGCTCGGAAATGTAGCGCTGCAGGAGACGGACATCCTTGTAGTCGATCTTCGGAGCATTCGCGCCCGAGAAGGGGCAGGTCTTGCGACGACGATGGAAGGGACGACGGGCCTGAGAAGAGGATGCATCAGCCATTGTGTGTTCTCCTATTGCTCAGATTACGCGCGGTCTTCGCGCGGACGGCGCTCGAAGCCACCTTCACGGGGGCCACGGTCCGGACGCGGACCACGATCGCCGAAGTCGCGGCGCGGGCCACGATCGTCGCCGTCACGACGCGGACGGTCGTCACGATCGCGCTTCTGCATCATGGCAGACGGGCCTTCTTCGTGGGCTTCGACAGCGATGGTCATGTAACGAAGAACGTCTTCGTTGATGCGCATCTGGCGCTCCATTTCATGGACGGCCGGTGCCGGAGCATCGATGTCCATGAGGGCGTAGTGAGCCTTGCGGTTCTTCTTGATGCGGTAGGTCAGGGACTTGAGGCCCCAGTTTTCTACGCGCCCGACCTTGCCGCCATTAGCTTCGATGACACCCTTGTACTGTTCGACGAGGGCATCAACCTGCTGAGCGGACATATCCTGCCGGGCAAGGAATACGTGTTCGTAAAGAGCCATGTAAGCTTTGCCTTTTCTTGCGGTTGTCGTCACCCGGATCCGGCGCTAAGCCTCACAGACTGCTCCTGTGCAGCCAAGGCTGCGGCAAGAAAAGCTTTGTGTTCGAGACGGTCGAGAGCGGAGACACGGGAGACCGGAAACCCTTTTGGTTCCTGCTGCAGACCTTGTTAGACTGCCAGCCCTCCGTTCAGCCACCAGCCAGAGGACCGGGTGTTGTGAACGGCGCGCTTATACGCGGATTGGGCATAAAAGCAAGGGCCGCTCGGCATTTTCTGCCGGCGGCCCCGGTTTGTTTTTTGCGCGATGGCTTCAGGCTCAGATCTGAACCAGCGCCGACGTATATCCGACATAGGCAACGAGCATGCCGACGGCGGTCAGCCTGCGAACACCCATATGGGTCAGAAGCAGGAAGGCAAAGCCGATCGTAACGCCGAGCATGACCGGTATGTCAAAGCTGCCGAAACGCGGGGCGACCGCAATCGGTTGGATGACAGAGGTCACGCCGAGGATGAACAGGATGTTGAAGATGTTGGATCCGACGATGTTACCGATCATGATGTCGGAATGCTTGCGCACCGCAGACATGATGCCGGCGGCAAGCTCCGGCAGCGAGGTGCCGACGGCAACAATTGTCAGGCCGATGACGGCTTCCGAAACGCCGAAGTTACGAGCGAGGTTCGTGGCGCCGCGAACTAGGAAGTCAGCGCCGACAAAGAGAGCGATCAAGCCGCCAAGAATCAATGCTGCCATGAACGCGCCACCGAGCGTCTCGTGCTTGACCTCCTCGTCAGGGGTTGCTTGCACACTGCCCTTGCTGTTGACGTAGGCATACACCACATAAGCCAGAATGAGGCCGACCATGATTAGGCCCGCGAGGCGCCCGATCGTCGAAAACTGGGCGAGAGCCAGCAGAAGGACGGCTGCTGCGATCATCACATAGGTGTCGCGCTTGACGTTCTTGTCCCACTGAGTGATCGGGTAGATCAGCGCGCAGACGGCGATGATCAGCAGGATATTGGCCGTGTTGGAGCCAACGACATTGCCAAGGGCAATATCGGAGGAGCCGGCAATTCCGGCCCGCACGGATACGAGAAGTTCCGGCATAGATGTGCCGAAGCCGACAATCACTAGAGACACGATGAGCGTCGGAATGGCCAGCTTATGGGCGAGCGCGATGGAGCCTCGAAGCAGCCATTCGGCACCGAAGTAGAGGGCTACGAGACCCCCAAGTACGTAAATATAGTCCAAAATCATCCCCTATAGCTGTGGCCCTCAGGCCGTGATCCGATCGTGTACGCAGATGGTGATGCACTGAGGCAATGTGTAGAGCACGTTCGTTCAAGTTATCCCTTTACGGACGATCGAGCGAAATCCTGAATGTTAGATCGGCATCGGATAGAGCCGGTGGATCTTTGCGATCTCCTTGAGCACTTCATCGCTCAGCGACACGTTCGCGGCGCCGATATTGATTTTTAACTGCTCCATGGTCGTCGCACCGATGATGACGGAGGCCATGAAGGGGCGCGTCAGGCAGAAGGCAAGCGCCATGGCTGAGGGATCAATGCCGTGCTTGGCGGCCAGGTCGACATAGGCACGCGTTGCCGCTTCCTGATGTGGCACCAGACGCCCACCGATATCGCCGTTGATCGAACCGCGCGAACCGGCTGGCTTTTTGCCGTCGAGATACTTGCCCGAAAGAATGCCACCGGCGAGCGGCGAATAGGCCAGCAAGCCGACATCTTCGTGATGCGAGAGTTCCGCCAGATCCAGATCATAGTGGCGGTAGAGCAGGTTGTATTCGTTCTGGATCGTGGCGACGCGTGGCAGCCCTTTGGCTTCGGCGATTGTCAGATATTTCTGCGTGCCCCAGGTCGTTTCGTTGGAGAGGCCGACAGCGCGAAGCTTGCCGGCCTTCACGCAATCGCCCAAGGCCTCCAGGATCTCCGCGATGTCGGCAGAGGCCTTGGACTTGTCCTGCTTGTAGGGATCGTAGTTCCAGGCGCCACGGAAATGGAAATGTCCGCGGTTGGGCCAGTGGATCTGATAGAGGTCGACATAATCGGTCTTCAGCCGCTTGAGGCTGGCATCCAGCGCTTCCTTGACCACAGCGCCGGTAATCGGCTTGCCCTCGCGGATATAGGGACGACCGGGGCCGGCAACCTTGGTTGCGAGCACCACCTTGTCACGATTGCCGGTCTTTTCGAACCAGTCGCCGATCAGCCGCTCGGTATCGGCATAGGTCTCTGCGGCAAGCGGTGTGGTCGGATAGAGCTCTGCGGTGTCGAAGAAATTGACGCCATGGTCGAGCGCATAGTCCATCTGGGCATAGGCTTCCTCACGCGTGTTCTGTGAGCCCCAGGTCATGGTGCCCAGGCAGATTTCGGAAACGAGGAGATCGGTTCGGCCAAGCCGGTTCATCTTCATGGGGGAGAAGCCTCTGATGGGAAAGAATGTCTTGGGAGACAGGAAACGCTCAGCGGCAATTTAGGCAGAAATTGATGCACCGCAAGATGCCGATAGCTGTGGAGCAGCCCCGTTTTATCGTCAGTTGCTGGGGGTACCGCAGAGTGGCAAGGCTTGACTCGCAAGGGCCATCTGTGAATTGACAGGAAAAAACCAAGGGAGAAACGCCCATGTCAGTCGCATTCACCTTTCCGGGTCAGGGCAGCCAGGCCGTCGGAATGGGCAAGGACCTTGCCGACAATTTCACTGAGGCCCGCGCCGTTTTCGAAGAAGTCGATGAAGCGCTCGGCCAGAAGCTGTCCGACATCATGTGGAATGGTCCGGAAGAGACGCTGACACTGACCGCCAACGCCCAGCCGGCGCTGATGGCCGTTTCCATGGCCGTCATCCGCGTGCTGGAAGCCAAGGGGCTGGATCTGAAGTCGAAGGTCTCGTTTGTCGCCGGCCATTCGCTTGGCGAGTATTCAGCGCTTTGCGCTGCCGGCACCTTCTCAATCGCCGACACCGCCCGTCTCCTGCGCATTCGCGGCAATGCCATGCAGGCGGCCGTACCGGTGGGCGAGGGTGCCATGGCTGCTATTATCGGTCTGGAACATGGCGACGTGCAGGCGATCTGCGCGGAAGCCTCCGCAGCCGGTCCATGCCAGATCGCCAACGACAATGGCGGCGGTCAGCTGGTGATCTCCGGCGGCAAGACGGCGGTTGAAAAGGCGGCAGCGCTCGCATCCGAAAAGGGCGCCAAGCGCGCCATCATGCTGCCGGTGTCTGCGCCCTTCCATTCGGCTCTGATGGGCCCGGCGGCTGACGCCATGCGCGAGGCCCTTTCCAAGGTCGAGAAGAAGGACCCCATCGTGCCGCTGATCGCCAATGTGCGTGCCGCTCCTGTGACCTCCGCGTCAGAAATCGCTGATCTGCTCGTCGAGCAGGTCACCGGCCAGGTCCGCTGGCGCGAGACAGTCGAATGGTTCGGCGCCAATGGCGTGACCACGCTTTACGAAGTGGGCGCCGGCAAGGTCCTGACGGGTCTCGCACGCCGCATCGACAAGAACATCAACGGCGTGGCCGTCAACGGCCCGGCCGATATCGACGCGGCTCTTGCCGCCCTCAACGGCTGATAGCCTCAACGAACAACAAGGAAAACGATCATGTTCGATCTGACCGGCCGCAAGGCTCTCGTGACCGGCGCCACAGGCGGCATCGGCGAAGAAATCGCGCGCCAGCTGCATGCCCAGGGCGCGATCGTCGGCCTGCACGGCACCAGAGTCGAAAAGCTGGAAGCGCTCGCCGCCGAACTCGGTGATCGCGTCAAGATCTTCCCGGCGAACCTTTCCGATCGCGACGAGGTCAAGGCACTGGGCGAAAAGGCCGAAGCCGAACTCGAAGGCGTCGATATCCTCGTCAACAATGCCGGCATCACCAAGGACGGCCTCTTCGTCCGCATGTCCGATGCGGATTGGGATGCGGTTCTGGAAGTCAACCTCACCGCCGTCTTCCGCCTGACCCGCGAGCTGACCCATCCGATGATGCGCCGCCGTTTCGGCCGCATCATCAACATCACCTCCGTCGTCGGCGTCACCGGCAATCCGGGCCAGGCCAACTACTGCGCCTCCAAGGCCGGCATGATCGGCTTCACCAAGTCGCTCGGCCAGGAAATCGCGACCCGCAACGTCACCGTCAACTGCGTGGCCCCGGGCTTCATTGAAAGCGCCATGACCGGCAAGCTGAACGACAAGCAGAAGGATGCGATCATGGGAGCCATCCCCATGAAGCGCATGGGCACCGGCGCAGAAGTTGCCTCCGCCGTCGTCTACCTCGCCTCCAACGAAGCCGCCTACATGACCGGGCAGACGCTGCACGTGAATGGCGGCATGGCGATGATCTGATCGAATTGCTGGAAAGAGCCCTTGCGCAATAGGATGTTGACCGAGGCGAAGGGGCGAATTTCTGGCTTTGCGGCGCGCTTAAACCGTGTTAAGCGGGCCATGACTGTGAGCAGTCGCTCCGTCTCATGAGCCGAAGTTTATGCTTTTGTTTGCATAAACCGCTCTGGGTCAGGGCCGAAGGGTTTGCTGGTGGGGACGAAAGCGTCACTGGCTGAATGCAGGGCAGGGAAGCCATTACGGCTCCCTCTGAATTTTAGAAGGTCGAGGATACCGACATGAGCGATATCGCAGAACGCGTGAAGAAAATTGTAGTTGATCATCTCGGCGTTGACGCTGAAAAGGTCGTCGAAGGCGCGAGCTTCATCGACGATCTGGGCGCTGACTCGCTCGACACCGTCGAACTCGTCATGGCCTTCGAAGAAGAATTCGGCGTTGAGATCCCGGACGATGCAGCTGACTCGATCCTGACGGTCGGCGACGCCGTGAAGTTCATCGAGAAGGCCCAGGCCTGATCGATCACACTGCTGCGGAAGGCGGGTTCACGCCCGTCCCGTCCGCTTGGGCCCGCGATGAGCGGGCCTTGTTGTATCTGGACCTTTCTTTACAGTGACTTCGGTCAACGAATTTGGGGTGGGCTTCGCACGATGAGACGTGTCGTCATCACCGGTACCGGCATGGTATCGCCTCTGGGAGTTGGTACGGAACTGACCTGGCAGCGGCTTCTCGCCAGCCAGAGTGGTGCCCGCCTGGTCACGGAATTCGAGGTCGAGGACCTGCCGGCAAAGATCGCCTGCCGCATCCCGACCGAAGGTGAAGGCGCCTGGAATCCGGACGACTGGATGGAGCTCAAGGAGCAGCGCAAGGTCGACCATTTCATCATCTATGCCGTTGCAGCCGCCGATATGGCGCTGAAGGATGCAGGCTGGGAGCCGAAGACGGATGACGAGCAATGCGCCACCGGCGTGCTGATCGGCTCCGGTATCGGTGGCATCGAAGGCATTGTTGAGGCCGGCCATATCCTGCGCGACAAGGGTCCGCGCCGTCTGTCTCCCTTCTTCATCCCCGGTCGCCTGATCAACCTGGCTTCCGGCCAGGTCTCAATCCGCCACAAGCTGCGCGGTCCAAACCATTCCGTCGTCACCGCCTGCTCGACCGGCGCCCATGCCATTGGTGATGCGGCCCGTCTCGTTGCGCTTGGCGACGCCGACGTGATGGTCGCCGGCGGCACGGAATCGCCGATCAGCCGCATTTCGCTTGCCGGTTTCGCCGCCTGCAAGGCGCTGTCGACTGCTCGCAATGACGATCCGACCGCCGCTTCGCGCCCCTATGACAAGGACCGTGATGGCTTCGTCATGGGCGAGGGCGCCGGCATCGTGGTGCTCGAAGAGCTGGAACACGCCAAGGCACGCGGCGCCAAGATTTATGCCGAAGTCGTCGGCTACGGGTTGTCCGGCGACGCCTTCCACATCACCGCCCCGTCCGAGGACGGCGATGGCGCCTTCCGCTGCATGACCATGGCGCTGAAGCGCGCTGGCCTGAAGCCGTCCGACATCGACTATATCAACGCCCATGGCACCTCGACCATGGCCGACACGATCGAGCTTGGTGCCGTCGAGCGACTGCTTGGTGACCACGCCGAAAACGTCTCGATGTCTTCCACCAAGTCGGCGATCGGCCATCTGCTCGGGGCTGCGGGTGCCGTCGAAGCGATCTTCTCGACGCTGGCGATCCGCGACAACATCGCGCCGCCGACGCTCAATCTCGACAATCCCGATGTCGAAACCAAGATCGATCTCGTGCCGCACAAGGCGAGAAAGCGCGAGATCAATGTCGCCCTGTCGAATTCCTTCGGCTTCGGCGGCACCAATGCCTCCTTGGTGCTGAAGCGCTACGAGGCCTGATCGGGTCGGGCGGACGGTCGTTGCGCCGGCCGCCCTCGATTGCACGGGATGACGGCGGACTGCTCTTGCCCGCCGCCACTGTCTGCGGGTAGAAATCTCCCCAACGCCCGGCGCTGATGTGCCGGACGATGACCCGGATTTTTGCCGCATTGCTGGATGAAACAGCCGCGAGTGCGAAACAAAGAAGGATTGCCGGTGACCGACAACAGCCAGAACGGCGGTAGCCAGAACAACGGTGTCTCCTTCGGCCGCGATGCCGAACCCCAACAGGGCAAGGGACCCTTCATTCCAAAATCGCCGACCGAGGCGCTGCGTCCCGAACGCGTGCCGCAGCCGCCGCGCCGTTCGCGCAAGGCGCGAAGCCAGCTCGTCATCTTCCTGAATTTCCTCATGACCATGGCGGTCTTCGTCTGTGTCGTGGCCGTGGCTGGCTTCTTCTATGTCATGGACGCCTATCAGAGGCCGGGACCGCTGACCGCCAATACGAATTTCGTCGTGCGCAGCGGGGCAGGCCTTGCCGAAATCGCCAACAATCTCGAGCGCAACGGCATTGTCTCGGATGCGCGCATCTACCGCTATGTGACCACGACCTATCTCCAGGATGGTCAGACGCTGAAGGCCGGCGAATACGAGATCAAGGCCGGCGCTTCGATGAAGGACATCACGGCGCTGCTGGAGTCCGGCAAGTCGATCCTCTATTCGGTGTCCCTGCCGGAAGGCCTGACGGTCAAGCAGATGTTCCAACGGCTCGCCGCCGATCCGGTGCTCGAAGGCGACCTGCCGACCGAATTGCCGCCGGAAGGCAGCCTGCGCCCGGATACCTACAAGTTCACGCGCGGCACCAACAGGGCCGAGATCGTCGCCCAGATGCGCGCCGCCCAGGAGCGTCTGGTCGACCAGATCTGGGAGAAGCGCGATCCGGACCTTCCGATCACGACCAAGGAAGAATTCGTGACGCTGGCCTCGATCGTCGAAAAGGAAACCGGCAAGGACGACGAGCGCGCCCATGTCGCCTCGGTCTTCATCAACCGCCTGAACAAGGGCATGCGCCTGCAGTCCGATCCGACGATCATCTACGGTCTGTTCGGTGGCGACGGCAAACCGGCGGACCGGCCGATTTATCAGTCCGACATCCGCAAGGAAACGCCCTACAACACCTATGTGATCAAGGGCTTGCCGCCGGGTCCGATCGCCAATCCCGGCCGTGCCGCTCTCGAAGCGGTCGCCCATCCGTGGAAGACGGACGACCTCTACTTCGTCGCCGACGGAACCGGTGGCCATGCCTTCGCCAAGACGCTCGAAGAGCACAATGCGAATGTACGCCGTTGGCGCAAGATCGAGGCAGAACGTGCCCAGACGCCGCCTGCGACCCTCGATGTCGAGCCGGAAGTCGATCCGACGGCCAATAACTGAGACCGGCGTTAAGGGGCGGGGATATGACACTGCAATCCATGACCGGTTTTGCCCGGGTTGAGGGCTCGTCCGGTCGTTATCGCTGGGCCTGGGAATTACGCTCGGTCAACGGCAAGGGCCTTGATCTGCGCACCCGTCTGCCGCAGGGGCACGAAGCGCTGGAGACGGATATCAGGCGCCTCGCCGGCGAGCGGCTGACCCGCGGCAACCTGCAGATCGGTCTAAGCGTCACGGTGAGCGAAAATCGCGTCGAGGCCGTTCTCAACCGTGATGCACTCGCAGCCGTACTCGCTCTGCGCGACGAACTGGGCCCGGACGTTCTCGATCCGGCTCCCCTGCGGCTCGACACGCTTTTGTCGATCCGCGGTCTGGTCGACATGCGCGAAGCGACCGATGATCCGGACGCGATCGCCACGCGTGACGCCGACATCCTGGGTGGCCTCGAGCGCGCCATCTGCGCGCTTGCCGACATGCGCATGACGGAAGGCACAGCACTTCGCCGGATCCTCGAAGAGCATATCGCCAAGATCGAAGAGCTTGCCCTGCAGATTGAGGCCGATCCCTCGCGTTCGCCCGAAGAGATTGCCCGTCGGCTGGAAGCGCAGATTGCAAGCCTGATGGATGGTACAAGCGGCCTCGACCGCGACCGGCTCCATCAGGAAATCGCAATGATCGCCACCAAGGCCGATCTGCGCGAAGAGATCGACCGGCTGAAGGCGCATGTGAATGCTGCCCGCGAATTGCTCTGTTCCGGAGGTCCGGTCGGTCGCAAGCTCGATTTCCTGGCGCAGGAATTTAACCGAGAATCAAATACTATCTGTTCCAAATCCAATTCGGTCGCGGTCACTGCCGCAGGCATCGAATTGAAGGTCGTCATCGACCAGTTCCGCGAACAGGTTCAAAATCTGGAGTAGTCCATGGCCGCTGCCGCCCCCACATCCGTCAAGATCGCAAGGCGCGGCCTGATGCTCGTCATCTCCTCGCCCTCGGGCGCCGGCAAGTCGACGATTGCACGCACCCTGATGGACCGCGACCAGCAGATCAGCCTGTCGGTCAGCGTCACCACACGCCCGCGTCGTCAGAGCGAGATTGAGGGTGTGCATTACCACTTCGTCTCCCAGCGCGAATTCGAGCGCCTGCGCGACAGCGACTCGCTGCTCGAATGGGCGCAGGTCCATGGCAACTATTATGGTACGCCGCGCGAAGCCGTTGAAACGGCGATGGGCGAGGGTCGCGACATGCTCTTCGACATCGACTGGCAGGGCGCCCAGCAGTTGCAGGAGAAGATGTCGGCCGATGTCGTATCGATCTTCATCCTGCCGCCAACCATGGCCGAGTTGCAGTCCCGTTTGCATCGCCGGGCCGAAGATACGGAAGAGGTCATCCAGACCCGCCTCAACAATTCCCGCGCCGAGATCGCCCACTGGCGAGAATATGATTATGTCATCGTCAACGACGACCTCAACTCGGCTTTCGACGCCGTGCAGTCGATCGTCAAGGCCGAGCGTCTGCGCCGCGACCGCCGCCACGGTCTCTTCGACTTTGTCGAAGGTCTGATCGCCTGAACCCCATACTGTCCGACCAAGTCTGGGCAAATCATCTGATTGCTCAACTTGCGTGAATTATATATGACTTATATTTAACTTTTGAATCGCATCATCGGCGAGACGCTATGGTTGCGGGAGTGTGTCTCCTGCAAGTCAAATGCTGGGGACCGAAATGCGATTGACAAATATCTCTGTGACTTGGCGCCTCGCCTTGGCGCTGGCGATACCGCTCGTGGCACTGGCCGGTCTGGCCTATGTCGAAATCAACTCCACCTTCGCTGCTTATCAACATGCGCGCCACCTCAACGTGGTGAGCGCCGACCTCGGTGTGATCGGCGATCTGGTGCATGCTCTGCAGGGGGAACGCGCCGAAGCTGTGGGCCTGCTCGCCTCGAAGGGCAGGGAGCATAAGGCCGAGCTGGAGGCCGTGCGCGGCAAGGCCGCGCCGGCATTGGCGAAGATGGATCAGGTGCTCGCTGATATGAAGGCGGAAGGCGACCCGACACTCCTTCGTCATGAACAGGAGCTTGAGGCGGTCCTGGGAAAGCTAACGGAAATCAGGGCTGCCACGGACAATCTGACATTGGCCTCAACGGCTGCCTTCCTTTACTATACCGATCTCGTTCATCGGCTGATGAATGTCTCGCGTGAGTTTTCGCTCGCGGCCGGCACCAAGGGCATAGTCGGCAAGATGATGGCCTATAGCCTCCTGATGAATGCCAAGGAAGTGGCAGGGCAGGAGCGCAATCTTGGTCATGCTTTCATCGCGGAGGGCAAGTTTGATGAGGCGCATTATTTCGACTTCATCGGCATGTTCGGCTCGCAGAAATCGCTGATCGATCAGTATCTCGAACTGCTTCCCGACACCGATCGCGAGCGGTATCGGCAATCTCTCCACACGCCGGATTCTGAGGCCGTCGAAGACATCAGGGCCAGGATGATGCTTGGTGGGCTGTCAGCCGACCTCAGTGCGCTCGACAGCAGCGAATGGCTTGATCGCTCTGCCCGCCGGATTGAACGCCTCAAGGAACTCGAAAACGAGACCTTGGGGACGATCGTCGTCGATGCTCAGTCCATGGCCGAAGAGGAATACCAACATCTCCTGCGCGTTGCGGGCATGACGGGTTCGGTGCTGACATTCGCTTGCTTCTTCGCAATCTCGCTCTCGCTCACCGTCGTGCGGCCGCTGCGCCGTCTGACCCGCACGATGAATGACCTCGCCGCTGGACGCGTCGATGTGGATCTTATCCAGTCCGACAGCAAAGACGAGATCGGCCAGATGGGCCGTGCCGTCGCTGAATACATTGCCCTTGCCAAGGCCCGGATGGAAAAGGAACGCCAGGAGCAGGAGGACGCGGAGCGCATCAAGCGTCTTGCGGAACAGGAAGCGGAGCGCGAACGAGCCGAACGGGCTGCTGAAATCGCCTTTGCCGTTGCCGAACTTGGCAATGGCCTCGATGCACTGGCTTCGGGCGAAATCGGCTTCCGCCTGTCGAACCCCTTCGCGCCGTCGCTCGATCCTTTACGGTCTAGCTTCAATGGCTCCATGGAGCGACTTTGCCAGGTCATGTCGACGATCCGTCAGAGCACGGGCCAATTGTATGGCGGATCACAGGAATTGCAGCTCGCGGCAGACGACCTTGCACGGCGCACCGAGCGGCAGGCCGCAGCATTGGAAGAGGCTGCTGCGTCGATCACCGAAATCACTGCCACCATGGCCAGCGCAACGCAACGGGCGGAAGAGGCCGGACATCTGGTGCGTGAGGCCACACTCACGACGCAAAGATCCGGAGCCGTCGTCTCCGATACGGTCACGGCGATGCATCATATCGAGCAGTCGTCCGGCCAGATCAGCCAGATCATTTCGGTCATCGATGAAATCGCCTTCCAGACAAATCTCCTGGCACTCAATGCCGGTGTCGAAGCGGCGCGTGCCGGGGAAGCCGGAAAGGGCTTTGCCGTGGTCGCCCAGGAAGTTCGCGAGCTGGCTCAGCGCTCCGCCAGTGCGGCACGGGAAATCAAGACGCTGATCACGCGCTCCGGGCAGGAGGTTCAGGCCGGTGTCCGGCTTGTGCATGAAACCGGCGATACCTTGAAGGGCATCGAGGACCACGTGATGCAGATCAATGATCGCGTCATAGCCATCATCGCCGCTGCCAGGGAGCAGACGGCCGCGCTCAACGAGATCAGCCAGGCCGTCAGCCAGATGGATCAGGTCACCCAGCAGAATGCTGCCATGGTCGAGGAGGCAAGTGCTGCTACCTCGAGCGTGGCTGGCGAAGCGGACCGGCTGAATGGCCAGATTGCACTCTTCAAGCTGCCTGCCAATGAAACGCGCGAGCGCAGCCGCGAGGCTGCCTGACAGTCACGATTGCTTCGTCAGATGAGATTGGCGAGCCGGCAGAATTCCTCGACGCTGAGCGTTTCGGCTCGGCGTTGAGGATCGATCTCGGCCCGTGCAAGCAAAGACTCACCCCCGATCGGCTTCAGGCTCTGCCTGAGCATCTTCCGCCGCTGTCCAAATGCCGCAAGCGTGACTTTCTCGAGCTTGTCGGGATCACAGGGGAGCGGATTTTGGATCGGAGTCAGATGAACGACGGTTGAGGTCACCTTGGGCGGTGGCGTGAAGGCCTGCGGCGGGATGTCGAAAGCCATGTGGGCCTCCGTCCGCCAGCCACAGAGTACGCCGAGCCGGCCGTAATGATTGTCGTCCTCGCGCGCCACGATCCTCTGGCCGACTTCCTTCTGGAACATCAGCGTCAGGGATTGCCAGAAGGGCGGCCATTGGCGTGGCAAGAGCCAGTTGACCAGCAACTGCGTGCCGACGTTGTAAGGCAGGTTCGCGATGATCTTCACCGGCTCGCCTTTGGCGAGGTCCTCGAAATCGGTCTTCAGCGCGTCGCCTTCGATAACCTCAAGCTGGCCTGGATAGTGGTCTGCTATTTCCTGCAGCGCCGGCAGGCAACGCGGGTCGCGCTCGATAGCGATGACCCTTTTCGCCCCCAGAGCGAGTATTGCGCGTGTCAGTCCGCCGGGGCCCGGCCCGACCTCGATGACGGTCACGCCTTCGAGCGGACCGGCGTTGCGCGCCACCTTCTGGGTCAGGTTGAGGTCGAGGAGGAAGTTCTGTCCGAGCGCCTTTTTGGCGTCGAGACCATGACGCGCGATCACCTCGCGCAGCGGCGGAAGTCCATCGAGCGCAGCCATCAGCGGGACGCGCCCGCGTCGCGTGCCATCCGATCCGCCATCTTTAGGGCGGCAACGAGGCTGGTTTCCTTGGCAAATCCGCTACCGGCGAGACCAAATGCCGTGCCGTGATCCGGTGATGTGCGGATGAAGGGCAGGCCCAGCGTGACATTGACGCTGTCGTCGAAGCCCAGCGCCTTTGCCGGGATGAGCGCCTGATCATGATACATGCAGATCGCCACATCATAGCGTCCGCGCGCCTCATCATGGAACATGGTATCAGCGGGCAGGGGACCGAAGGCGTCGATGCCCTCGTCGCGCAGCAAACGAATGGCCGGTTGGATGATGTCGTCATCCTCATGGCCGATCGCACCATTTTCTCCTGCATGGGGGTTGAGACCGGCCACTGCCATACGCGGCGATGCCAGACCGAAACGGGCCTTGAGGTCGCGAGCAACGATGCGGCAGGTCTCCACGATCAGCGCTTCATTGAGGGCGTCGGGGACATCTTTCAGCGGTATGTGGATGGTCACCGGCACGGCCCTTAGCTTCGGACCCGCGAGCATCATGACAGGCACGACCGTCGTCCCCGTGGCCCGCGTCGCGAGATCGGCGAGAAACTCGGTATGGCCGGGAAAACCGAAACCCGCCTCATAGAGTACAGACTTTGCGATGGGATTGGTGACGACCGCGCGCACCTGACCTGCAAGACAAAGGGACACGGCGGTCTCGATGGCAGTGATCGTGCCACGGGCATTCGCCACATGCGGCTTGCCAGCCAAGACGTCAACGCCGGTGGGGATGCCAAGAACCGGAAGCGCCCGAGAGAAGACATCGTTCGCACGCTCCGTACCGGTCTCCTCGACGGCAACCTCGAGCTCCAGTTGACGAGCACGGACCTGCAAGACGGAGGGATCACCGATGTAGAGGAAGGGAGGCACACCGAGCGCGTCGCGCTTCAGCCAGGCCTGCAATGCAATGTCAGGGCCGATCCCTGCCGGGTCACCCTGGCTGAGCGCCAGGGGAAGGGCACCATTGGTCATGCAGCGGCCTTTCGCCGTTTATTGTATTACGATCTGGGCCTTGGAGCGCAGTTCTTCGAGATACTTCTCGGAATCCGGATTCTCTCCCTGCTGCTCCTTGCCGATATCCTCGGCACGGAACACCACTTCTGCCGCCACGTCGTCTGAAACCTGACGCTGGTTGCAGATCGCCAGATACTCGACGCCACGATCGGTCACGCGGGTTCCCGTTGTGCCGCCTTTTGCCTTTTCGATCAGCGGCTTCCACTCCGGCGGGAGTTCCGGATCCATGACGCGACCGAGATTGCGGATCGAGACGTCGAGGTAATTCTTGGCGAACTCCATCGCCTGATCGCAGCCCGGGAAGGAGGCGCGTGACTTTTCGGCTTCCGCCTTGCGCTTGCCGACGATGCCCTTCTTCGAAGCCGGCACCACGAAGATCACCTGCTTCAGGAAGTACTCCGTCGTAACTGGCTTCTGCTTGTTTTCCAGAAGACGGGTAACCAGATCTTGGTTCGACAGTCGCCCGCGAGCGCCTGCGCCATAACGCGCGTTGACGAGACGCGGCCAGCTCATCGAGACGGCGATGAACGCCTTGAAGTGCGCAGCACCAACGCCGGCCTGGTCCAATACGGTGTTCAGCTGTGAAACGGAAAGTTTGTTCGACGAAGCAAAACGCTCGAATGAGGCATCGACATCCGCAGTGCTGACAGACATGCCGACACGGGCGATTTCCTCGCGCTTGAGGGCTTCGTTAACGAGCTCTTCACGGGCAATCTGCTGCAGATTACCGGTGCGACGCTGCAGTCTGAGGAAGGCGACGCGGCGGTTGACATCGCCGCTCGTGATCGCGGTCTTGTTTACGACAGCCACCACCGATGTCGCGGCCTGAGCCGGGACTGGCACAAACATCGGAGTGGGGCTCACGCTCAAAGACAGCGCGATGACGCCTGCAAGCAGCAGTCCGGTGCCCTTCTTCGCATTAGCCATCTGTCATCCTTTCTCCGGAGCGGAACTCGTTGCTGCGGACATAAATCGGCAAGTCGATTTTAGAACTGCCGCACGGATTGCACAATCCATGCGGCAAAACAATGACCTGTCTCGCCGAGATACAAACTCACTAGAACGTGGTGTCGCTCAGGTTGATCTCGCCGAGGGTGCGGAACACCAGTCTGCCGCCGATTGTCCAGTCGTTCGCCGTCGATGCGTTCGGATCATACTTGTCCGAATAGGTGATCGAGAACACCGTGCACTCGTCCGCATAGGAGAGGCCAACGCTGCGACGGTTGAACTTGTCTGCGTCGATGTCGTAGTTCAGCGACCCGAACACTGACCAGTTTTCGGTGACCTTGAAGGTCGAAGACGTGGCGATCGTCTGGTTGTCGTTTCGGAACGAGTATTCAGGACGTGCATCGACCTGGGTGAAGGTGACACTCGTCGTAAATCGGTCCTGCGCATAGGTCGCATTGACGTCGGTCCGACGAACGTCAAGCGACTTCTCGTCCAGACGAATGCCGGCGCTGAGCGACAACCCCATCGGCAGCTCGAAACCTGCTGACGCGACATAGTCCGAAACGTCCGATTCCAGCCCGGAGCTGGCCCCAATCGCAAGAAGATCCTGGGTCGCATATGAGTTCAGCCCTGCAAGATGGTAGGACTGACCTATGACAGCCCTCACGCCGACGCCGTTGTCGAAGCTGCCGGTGTAGCGCATGCCAAGATTGGCCCGCGTCCCACCTTCGACACGGTCGAAGCCGGAAAACTTGTTGCGCGAGAACAGATTGCTCGCGTCAAACACCAGACTCTGAGCATCTTCGTTCGGCAGCTGACCCGCAAAGTCTTCGTTGTTGCGGGCATAAACCTGGGCAATCGGCTCAATGATGTGCGAGCTGTTGGCTGTTGTGATCAGCCAGGGGTAACGAACTTCAACGCCAGCCGTCAGCATACCACGAGTCGGCGCGTCGTCGGTCGTGTAGCCCCCCGTGTAGTTGCCAGGCGCATCCATCGCCAAGCCATAGGCGTCACCGCGCGCAGCCAAGAGTGGCGTGATCTGGAGACCGCCTGGGCCATCGAAGGTCCGCTCCCATTCGAGCTCGCCCGTCAGTCGGTTCATGTGGCCTTTGAGGCCACGATAAACATCGAACGAACCATCGCGGTTGAGGTCGGCAAATTCGCTTGAGAAGCGCGACAGCGAAGTGAAATTCAAGGTGCCCGACAATTGCCCGCCGGCGACGAGCTCTGGCGCATAATAGCTGTAATCGATCACCGGCAGGACAGTGGCCTGCTTCTTTTCCGACGTGTTGTTCATATCGGCGTCCTGCACGTCGAAATAGTAGCCGCGCATGTCGAAGAAGTTACGCTCACCCATTCCAGTCAGGTAAACGACATTGGTATTGGTCGATGCGTTGAGCCCTTCTACGGCATAGGTGCGCGCAAAATTGTTGTCGCTCTGAACCATCACATCCCAGCCGAACGTCCAGCGGGGATTGATCTTGAATTCGCCCTTTGACGCAACGAGACCGCGTGTGTCCCGCGATGCGTCACTGGTCCCTGCTGTGAACTCGTCTGTGTTCAACTGACTGATACCCGCAAAGCGGACATTAGCCTGACCGGTCTCGAAGCGCTGGCGGATTTCGGCCTCAAGCAAAACACCCTGGGCGCTGAAGCCCGTCGCGGTCACCGTCGCGTCGCGGTCGGGAGCGATCGCGATATAGTAAGGCACAGAAATCCCGAAGCCGACATTCTCACCCGAACGGAACCTGGGGAACAGAAAGCCTGTCTTCCGCTTGACGGTATTGTCTGGCACCTCGATGAACGGCAGCGTTACCAGCGATTTGCCGAACAGTTCAAAGCGTGCGCGTTCGAGGCGAACCGTCTTCTTCGTCCCATCCTGAACGACGCGCTCGGCCTTCACCTGCCAGAGTGGTGGACGAGTTGGGTTCTCTGCGCATGGAAGGCAGGCCGTGTAGACCCCCTTATGAAGGATCATCTGGTTGCCACCGACACGCTCGGCAGTCTCGGCGACGAGACGGGTATTGTCGGTCGTCTCGAGACGCAGCGCTCGCAGGAAGCCGTCTGAGAAGTTATCCGTCACGTCCAGCGAGTCCGCATAGATGCGGTTACCGGTCGGCTCGACGAGTTCGATATTGCCGGCCGCAGTAACGCGCCCCGTCTTTTGGTCGTAAACGACCTGACGGGCCACCATCTGGTAGCCGGAATAATTGATCTGAACCGCGCCATTCGCGACGATGCGCTCGGCGTCACGGTCATAAATGAGTTCATTGGCTGCCAGAAGCAGCTTCGCGTCATCAGGGACGTTACCTGCCGCCGACGCGGAGTCGGACAGGCTCTGCGCATGCACGAGAGGCGCTGCGGGCGCCATCGCGCACACAGCGACACTGGTCAGCAGGGCTACTGAGAGCCTCCTGATATTACCGCGGTCTTTTACCGCCACTAACCATCCTCCTTGTGAAGCAGAATCGTTGCCCCCAATGCCATCGCTACGACAACTGGGACCCAGGCCGCAACATATGGCGGCATGACGCCGCTGCTTCCGAATGCTCTGACGAGCACAGAGACAACATAAAGCACGAAGCCTGACAATATTCCACCGAGAATCACCGTTCTCGATTGGTTGATACGGCTGAATTTCAGCGAGACGGTTGCTGCAATCAACGTCATTGCAACCATCAGGAATGGCATCGAAAGCAGTGAATGGAATTGAGTTTCCAAAGCATAGGGGGCTATCCCAAATGATCGGGCCACCTCAATTTTCTGAAAAAGCTCATAAAAAGCAACGCTTTCAGGTCTGGCCAAGCGCTGCTGAACGAATTCTTCGTTGAGATTGGTAGGAACCCGAGCCTCAGCGAGTCGCGTCTGGACCTCGCCGGCACGCGTCTCCAGCACGTCGGTAAGTTCCCAGTAACCATCTTTCAAGGTCGCGGTACGTGCGTCCTGACGCAGGGCGATGCGGCCATCCTTGTCGAAATGCAGCAAAACCGCATCAACAAGCAAAGTCCCATCCTCCAGCACGGCACGCGCGCCCAAGGCGACGTCGGTATCGCCGCTCGACTGGCGAAGCCACGGGATGGGTGCAGGTTTGGCACTGCCTGCAGTCTCACGCCACCGCGTTTCGATTTCCGTCCCTTGGCGCTCGCCCCAGGCGGCGAGCGGATTGATGACAAGCGTCGTCAGCAGCCCGATCAAGGTCGCGCCGATCAGGAACGGCGCCATGAACTGCCAGACCGAAATGCCCGCGGCACGCGCCACCACCAGTTCCGACTTGCGATTGAGCGCAATCAGCGTCGCCATTCCGACGAAAAGTCCGATAAACGGAACGGTCTGCTGCAGGATCAGCGGCAGGCGGAGCGCTGTTAGGTAAAGGACACCCGTGACCGAATAACCCGGGAGATCGTCGAACCTTCCGGACGTCTCGGTGAAGTCGATGAGATAGGTGATCGAGATGACGCCGAGGAAGAACCAGAGCGTCGTGATCATGTAGCGGCGGAAAAAGTAAAGGCCGAGGGTCCAGATCACGCCGTTCCTCCCGCATTCTGGCCAAGCCGCTTCTGCGTCGTGGCGACCGCCCTGTGCAAAAGCGCGGATACCGCTCTCGGAAGGCGCGGGCTACGGTTCGTGACAAGCATGAAGGTGGCAAGCGCACCGCTGGCAAGCGGAACCAGATACTGCAGAGGCACGAAAGCGGTCGATCCTTCCGCAAGCGATGTGACATAGTTCGAAGCCCAGAACAGTGCCAACGCCATAATCAGCGCGGATGCCATGGGATGGAGCCGGGCTTCGCGGTGGGAACGGGCGTCACCGCACATCATCAGGCTGATGACGGCAAAGACGAGAGGGAAGAACGAGGCACTGATGCGCCGATGCAGCTCGGCCGAGAAATCGTTCGGGCTGTTGACATACCGCTCGTCGAGGGGATCCGGATCCGCAAGGTAGACGATATCACGGTCTTTGGCACCGTAGCGCGCCTGACCACGTTCCTCGGAGAGATCCGAAAGATCGAACGCGTATCGGTCGAAACGGATGACGGTTACATCGCCATTCGGCGCCTTCCGCTGTACTTCTCCGTCCTGCATGATGAGGGCCCTGCCGGTTTCCTCGACCGCACCCTCTCGCGCATAATAGATGAGTTCCGACGACGGATCGCGTGAATCCGCCACAAGCAAGCCCTTCATCTGACGGCCCGCCTGCCGCTCCGAAATCTGTACGAACAGCCCCGGCTCGATCTGGCGGAATGTTTTCTCTTCGATCACCGAGGAGAGGAGGTCGGCATAGGCAGTGGCGATCATCGTGCGCACGTTCACGCGCATCGCTGGCTCCACGAAGCCCATCATCACAAACGAGAATATGCTGAGCCCGCCGGCCAGCATCAGAAGCGGGCGCTGGATCGTCCGTCGCGGTGCACCGGCAGCGTCGATGACCGCGAGCTCCGAATCGTTGTTCATCGTGGTCAGCGTATGCGTGATGCCGATGACGAGGGCGAAGGGCAGAACGGTCGCGATGATCGTCGGCAGGATCATCGTTGCCAGCAACATGAAAGACCCAACCGACTGGCCGCTATCCGTCACCAGATTGATACGGCGCAACACCTGCGTGGTCCAGATGATCGCCAGCACCGGCAGTAGTGCCGTGAGGAACATCAGGACAACCCGTCGCAGGATGTATTGTTCGAGTATCTTCATAGGGTTCCCTTGCAGGCGCGACACGCACACATCGCGCCGAGGATTGGCTTTCTCTACGATGGTTGCGGCGATTTGGCGACCGTCGATTGGCAATTTCCCCGGCTTGGTGAAATCCTTTTTTGGATCACCGCGATAAATCTGACACGCCGGGACGGTCGCTGCGGCAAACAGGGGATTGGGCTTTAATCGGATGGCCAAACTCTTGCCATCGTTCGCGAAAACACCATGATCGTTTCAGGATCTCTCCCCATGAATGCAAGGTGCACCAAATGTCGTTGAAACTCTCCGTTTCCTTTGCCAAGTCTCATGCGCCGACAGGAGGGCTGGCCATCCTGTTGACGACCTCTGGCGCCGAGACGCCGGCCGGTGCTTCCGATGCAGATCCGGGCCATGTCTATGCGCGCGCTGCCAAGGCCGGAAAGTTCTCGGGCAAGTCGCTCGCCACGCTGGATATCGTTGCGCCGCATGGTTCCCCGCTCGATCGCCTGGTCATTCTCGGCCTTGGCAAGGGAGAAAACCTCTCCGCCCATGACTGGCTGAAGGCCGGAGGCGTTGCCACGGCAGCGCTGAAGGGGGCCGAGACGGCCACCATCTATCTTGACGTACCCGGACTTGAGGTCTCGCCGAAGGCCGCCGCCGACTTTGCACTCGGCATGCTGCTGCGGGCCTACAAGTTCGACACCTACAAGACCAAGAAGAAGTCGGAGGACGAGGAGGACAAGGCCGACAAGACGATCAAAGTGACCATCGTCACCGCCGAGGCGTCCGCGGCCAAGAAGGCATTTGCCGAAACCGAAGCGATTGCCGATGGCGTCATTCTCGCCCGCGATCTGGTGAACGAGCCCGCCAATGTGCTCGGCCCGCTGGAATTTGCTGCAAAGGCCAAGGAGTTGGAGAAGCTTGGCGTCGAGGTTGAGATCCTGACCGAGAAGGAAATGAAGAAGCTCGGCATGGGCGCGCTTCTCGGCGTGGCGCAAGGCTCGGTCCGTCCGCCTCGACTGGTGGTGATGCAGTGGAAGGGTGGCAAGTCGAAGGAGAAGCCGATCGCCTTCATCGGCAAGGGTGTGGTCTTCGATACCGGCGGCATCTCGATCAAGCCGGCCGGTGGCATGGAGGACATGAAGGGCGACATGGGCGGTGCGGCGGCCGTCACGGGCTTGATGCATGTTCTGGCCGCCCGCAAGGCCAAGGTGAATGCCATCGGCATCCTCGGTCTCGTCGAGAATATGCCCGATGGCAACGCCCAGCGTCCCGGCGATATCGTGACCTCGATGTCGGGTCAGACGATCGAGGTCATCAACACGGATGCCGAAGGCCGTCTCGTGCTCTGTGATGCCCTCTGGTACTGCAACGACCGCTTCCAGCCGGCCTTCATGATCAATCTCGCCACGCTGACGGGTGCGATCGGTGTTGCGCTCGGCAATCTGCATGCCGGCCTGTTTTCCAATGACGACGATCTGTCGGAGAAGCTGCTCGCCGCAGGCCTGACGACCAACGAACGGCTGTGGCGCATGCCGCTCGGCAAGGACTACGACAAGCTCATCGACTCGAAGTTTGCCGACATGAAGAACACCGGTGGGCGGCAGGCCGGCTCGATCACCGCCGCCCAGTTCTTGAAGCGCTTCGTCAAGGACACGCCCTGGGCGCATCTCGACATTGCGGGCACCGCGATTGGTTCGCCGACCGATGAGATCAACCAGTCCTGGGCCTCCGGTTACGGTGTGCGTTTGCTGGATGAACTCGTCCGCGCGCACTACGAATCCTGATGGTGGCGAGCGCAACCGTGGCCGACGTTCTCTTCTACCATTTGACGGAATCGAAGCTGGAAGACGCATTGCCCCCGCTTCTGGAGAAAAGCGTCGAACGCGGCTGGCGCGTTGCGGTCCAGACCCGTGATGTCGACCGGCGTGACCGGCTCGATGTGCATCTCTGGACCTATCGCGATGAGAGCTTTCTGCCCCATGGGACGGAGGACGGCGCTTCACCGGAGCGCCAGCCGGTGCTGCTGACAACCGGCCAGGAGAATGTCAACCAGGCAAGCGTCCGCTTTCTCGTCGATGGCGCCGAGCCACCGGCGGACCTGGCCTATGACCGTATCGTCTTCGTCTTCGACGGTTACGACGCAGAGCAGGTCGATGGCGCCCGATCCCAGTGGAAACGCCTGAAGGGCGAGGGGCATTCGCTGACCTACTGGCAGCAAACCTCGGAGGGGCGTTGGGAAAAGAAGGCCTGACACCCTCAAGTGGCGAGAATGCAGAAGGGCCGCCACAGGGCGGCCCTTCGTCGTTCAGTATGATCTCGTGGTTCAACGGGTGCCCGTAGCTCGTCGCGGCCCGGCCCCAATGTCGTTGGCCGCTGGCGCCGGCGACCTTGCCCGGGACGAGGCGGTATCAAGCTTGAAGTGGCTGATCAGCCGCGACAGGTTGACCGCATCGTCGGCCAGCCTGTTGGTGCTGGCAGTCGTCTCCTCGACCATGGCGGCATTGCGCTGGGTGAACTGGTCCATCTGGCCGACGGCGGTGTTCACCTCCTGCAGCTTGTGGGACTGTTCCTTGGCCGCTGACGCAATCTGATGAACCGATTGGTTGATGTGAACGACATGGTCCCTGATACGCGACAGCGCATCCCCGGTTGCCGTCACCAGACGCACTCCGATGCCTACTTCCTCACCGGATTTGGTGATCAGCGCCTTGATATCCTTGGCCGCGCCCGCCGATCGCTGGGCGAGCTCACGCACTTCCTGCGCAACGACGGCAAAGCCCTTGCCGGCCTCGCCCGCCCGCGCCGCCTCGACGCCGGCATTGAGGGCGAGAAGATTGGTCTGGAAGGCAATTTCGTCGATCACATTGATGATCTGGCCGATCTCGCCCGAGGCCTGCTCGATCCGGCCCATGGCCGCGACCGCATCCCCGACCACCGAGCTTGATTCCTCGGTGCTGCGGCGGGCCTCGTCGACCATGCGTGTCGCCTGAAGTGCGGTATCGGTCGACTGTCGGACGGCTGCGGTGATTTCCTCCAGCGCGGACGAGGTCTCTTCGAGAGCGGCAGCCTGTTGCTCGGTCCGCTTGGCGAGATCGTCCGAGGCGAAGCGCAATTCGCCGGAGCCGGACCGGATCTGATCGATCGAAGTGCGAACTTCCGCGACGACGGTTCTGAGAACCTGCATCGTGCCATTCACATTGCCCTGCAGTTCCGCGAAGGCACCGTGGAACTCGCCACGCATTGCATCGGTCAGATCACCTTCCGACAGGCCGGCGATGACGCGCCGCGTTTCCGCAAGGCCGGTGTCGATCGAGCGCACCAGGTCGTTCATCGAGGTCGCGAAGGCATTGAGATCCGGGAATTCGAAGTCGCGATCGATGCGCTGGGTGAAGTCGCCGGCAATGGCTGCGGCACAAACCTGGCCGATGCTTTCCTGCAATTCGTCGCAGCGCTGTTTCATCCGGTGCTCCTGCGCGTTCATTTCCCGCACCCTGAGACCGTTCTGCTTGAACACGTCGACCGCGCGCGCCATGTCGCCGATCTCGTTCTGCCGCTCGAGATAGGCGATCTCGACATCGAAGTCGCTGCGGGCGAGGCGCCCCATAACCCGCGTCATGCGCTCGATCGGCTTGGTGACATCCCGGCCGACGAACACCATGGCGGCAATGCCTGCGAGAGCACCGACGATCAGGACGGCGATATTGCTCATCAGCGCAAAGCGGAATTCGCTGGCGCTTTCCTGGTACATGGCTTCGGCTGCCGCGACATTGGCGTCGCGGAACGTATCCGCATGACCGTCCATCTCGTCATAGGCGACGACCATTTCGCCGGTCAGCAGCGCCGCTGCCGCCTGTTTGTCGCCGGCGCGGGAGAGTTCGATCATGCGCTCGCCGGCGGCCAGATAGCGCTCGGCGCTCGCCTTGAAGCCTTCGAAGGCCGGCCGTTCTTCCGGCAGGCTGATCATGGCTTCGTAGCGTGCCATTCGGTCGCGGAGCTTTTCGACTTCCCGGGCGACGGCTGCGTCGGCCGCAGCAAGAGTGTCCGGCGTCGTGCTGAGAATGTGGCGGGTCTGCAGGGCACGCAGGTTGGCGATGGAAATGTTCAGACGGTTCGTGATGTCCACGACCGGCACCGACCCTTGGGCGAGCCTTTGGACGTTGGAAAAGACGCCGTTCATCGACATTATTGCGAAGGCGCCTTGGAGGACAAGCAAAAGCAGCAGAAGCGACAGAGCTCCCACGAGGGATGCTTTGATCGAGAGCGTGGTTTTCGTCATTTTCGCTATCATTTCTCGAACTCGCCAGCGCCATCATGACATTTCGCGAAACGGAACCAACCGCAGACAACATCGCTGCGGCGACATACGGCGCCTTCACACGTCCTCTCGCGTGCAAAGCTTCGCCATCCTCCATGGCGGTGCCGGAAGGGGGAACTGTATGCGGCGGACCGCACACCTAGGATTGAAACAGGGTATTCGAATTAGTGCATATAATCGGGAGGGATGCTTAAAGATTTCCTAAAATTCTAGCTTTAGTCATCGATTGATCGCGAATACACGGTATGGTGTACCACAGTTATCGCTAAAGCGTGTCGCATTTATTCAGCCTCATATCCTGCGGCTTTGAAGAAGTTTCGGCATTCAGTGACAGAGAAGAGGGCGATGATGTCGCCGAGGGCTTGGGCAATCGTGTCGAAGCTCCTGGCTGCTCGCTTTCGCAAGAGCGCCTTGAGCTTTGAGAACGCCATTTCGATGGGGTTCAGGTCCGGCGAATAGGGCGGCAGGAAGAGAAGCCAGGCCCCCTTCGCCTTGACCAGTTGTTCGGCTTTCTCGCTTTTGTGGAAGCCGACATTGTCGAGGATGACAACATCGCCGGGCGACAGTGTCGGCGCAAGCTGTGTCTCGATCCATGTTTCAAAGATGCGGCTGTTCATGGGTGCATCGACAATCCATGGCGCGGTCAGGCCATGGCAGCGCAGTCCGGCGATGAATGTCTGCGTCTTCCAGTGGCCGAAGGGAGCGTAAGCCGCAAAGCGACTGCCTTTGGCAGACCATCCGGTGCGCTTCGTCAGACGGGTATTCGTGGACGTCTCATCGATAAAGATGAGCCGTGACAACGCCTTGTTGAAGAACCGCTTTCGCCGGCCAATCCAAAGATCACGCGCCTTGGCGATCTCCGGTCTGAGCTGCTCGCTTGCCTTGAGGCTTTTTTTTATTGCTGAGCCCAAGCCGATGTAGAAACCGCCCGACGGTTGCGCGGTGGACTTCGATGCCGCGCTCGGCCAGTTCGAGACACAGTTCGTCCAGCGTCACTTCGCCATTGAGGGCTACGCGCTCGCTGATCCATTCCCCATGCGGCGAAAGTTTACTGCCAGGCGGGTGGCCCTGTCTGGCAGGCCGAAGAGAACCAGAGGAACGATGCAGGATCATCATGTTGTTGACGAACCGGGGCGAAACCCGGAAATGCCGGGCGGCTTCCCGATTGCTGTTGCCTTCATTCACAAACGCAACGACACGCTCACGCAACTCCATCGGATGCGGCTTGCCCATGGCGCTTCTCCTTCCACGGGCACAGTCAATCACAGATCAAGAAAAACCGGAATCCTGAATCCCGTTTGCCGCGACACGCTTTAGGTTACTTTTTAGGTGCGAGCTTTGATGGTTGCACGCAAACGTTTGCGTGAGCGGCGCGCGTAGCCTCGTGAGGCAGGAGAATCAGCCTGCCATGGCCTCTTCGTATTCGCTCGACAGTTCGAGCCACTGCTCTTCCGCGGCTGACAGCTTCGCTGCTGCCTCACCGCGCTGCTTGGCCTTCTCGGCGGCCTTGGCCGGCGCCTTCTCGTAGAGGGCGGGGTCGGCCAGTTCCTTGTCGAGCGCCTGAATCAAAGTCTCCAGTTTCTTCGTCAAGGCTTCGACTTCGTTGATCTTTTTCTTCAGCGGCGCGAGGCTCGCCCGCTTGTCGGCAGCCGCTTTGCGCTGCTCTGCCTTGTTGACAGTGTCAGCGCCGCTGTCGCCCCTGTCCTTTTCCTGGGGCTTCTTGCCGGACGCGATGATCAGCGAGCGATATTCTTCCATGTCGCCGTCGAAGCTCGTCACGGTGCCGTTGTTGACCAGCCACAGCCGGTCGACCGTCGCCTCGATCAGGTGGCGATCGTGGGAAATCAGGATGACGGCGCCCTCGTAGTCGTTGAGCGCCTCGATCAGCGCCTTGCGGCTGTCGATGTCGAGATGGTTGGTCGGTTCGTCGAGGATCAGGAGGTTCGGCGCGTGGAAGGCCGCAAGCCCCATCAGCAGACGTGCCTTCTCGCCGCCAGAGAGATCCTTGGCGGCTGTCTCCATCTTTTCCGTCGCAAGCCCCATCTGCGCAACGCGCGCGCGCACCTTCGCTTCCGGCTCCTGCGGCATCAGGCGGCGGACATGATCGACAGGGCTCTCGTTCGGGATCAGGTCATCAAGCTGATGCTGGGCGAAGAAGCCGATCTTCAGGCTTGGCGCCGTCTTCAGCTGTCCGCCCTGGGCTTCAAGGCGGCCGGAGATGAACTTGGCGAAGGTCGACTTGCCGTTGCCGTTCGAGCCGAGCAGGGCGATGCGATCGTCGTTGTCGATCCGGAGATTGAGGTTCTTCAAGATCGGCTTGCCCGGTTCGTAACCCACAACGCCGCCCGAGATCGCCACGATCGGGGAGGCGGGCTGCTTTTCGGGTTCGGGAAAGGTGATCGGATGGACGTGATCCTCGATCACGGCGGCCACCGTGCCCATGCGCTCCAGCGCCTTGATGCGGCTCTGCGCCTGCTTGGCCTTGGTCGCTTTGGCGCGGAACCGGTCGATGAAGCTCTGCAGGTGTTTGCGCGCCGCATCGTTCTTCGCCTTGGCCTTCATCTGCAATTCGTCGTTCTCGGCCTTCTGCCGCTCGAAGCTGTCATAGCCGCCGCGGTAGAAGGTCAGCTTCTTCTGGTCGAGATGCACGATCGAGTTGACGGCGGTGTTCAGAAGGTCGCGGTCATGGCTGATGATGATGACGGTATGCGGATAGCGCCGCACATAGTCTTCAAGCCACAGCGTGCCTTCGAGGTCGAGATAGTTGGTCGGCTCGTCGAGCAGCAGAAGGTCCGGCTCGGCAAACAGCACCGAGGCAAGCGCCACGCGCATGCGCCAGCCGCCGGAAAAGGAGGAGGCCGGGCGCAGCTGCGCCTCGTGGTCGAAGCCGAGGCCGGAAAGAATGGTCGCCGCGCGCGCCTCGGCTGAATGCGCACCGATATCGGCAAGCCGCGTCTGGATCTCGGCAATCCGCAGCGGATCCGTGGCCGTCTCCGCTTCAGCGAGCAGGGCCGTCCGCTCCTTGTCGGCCGATAGCACGATCGAGATCAGCGACTCTTCCGTACCCGGCGCTTCCTGCGCCACCTGGCCGATCCGGGCATTCTTGGGGATCGAGATCGAGCCGCTTTCGGAGGCGAGATCGCCGGTGATGATCCGAAACAGCGTCGACTTGCCGGCCCCGTTCTTGCCGACGAGACCGGCCTTGGTCCCGGCCGGCAGCGAGACGCTGGCATGGTCGATAAGCAGGCGTCCGGCGACGCGGGCGGAAATGTCGGTGATCGTGATCATGGTTCTGGCTTTTGGCCGATGTCACGGCCAAAGGCAAGCGGGCGACCGGTGCATCGACCCTGCTGTTTCAGGCGACCTGCCTCTGCCCCGGCTTGTAGCCGATGATGGGTTGGCGCGGGTTCTGGCGGGCAAGGATGGTCGCCGTCTTGGCGATGGCCAGCCAGCTTGTCGGATCGGATGCTTCATGCGCCATGGCATGGCCGATCGCAAGCGGCAGACCGCCAAGGTCATGGGTGGCTTCTGAGGCGAAGACGAGATTGTTTTCGGCCGTCATGAACAGACGTTCGGCAATCACATGCGCTTCGTCGGCATTGATGCCATTGAAGATGAAGGCGAAGGTATCCGCTTCGATCCGGGCGATGACGTCCTGTTTCTTGATCGCCTTGCGGAAGATGCCGGCGAGCCCCTTGATCAGCTTTCCGACGGCCTCCTCCCCATACTGCTGCTGCAGGCCGGATAGGTCGAGGATCTCTATCAAAACCAGAGCCGAGGGATGCGAGGGCGAGGATTCGCTATGGGTTTCTTCCAAGGTCCGGAAGAGGCTGATGCGGTTGGGCAGGCCGGTCAGCCTGTCCCGCGTCATCGCTGCCTGTGTTGCCTGAATGGCGCGATCGGCACTCATTAAGCTTTCCAGCGTCTCCGACACCTGAGCTGTCAGAGCGGTCTCCGCCCGAACCATGTCACTCGCGATCGAGGCAAGGAGGTCGAGTTCACCGAGCAATTGATCGATGCCGACGGAAACGTCTTCGCGAATAGAACGGATGACGCTTTCGACGGAGTTGGTGAAAGCGCGTTTCTGGGTCAGGCCAAGTGCCAGATGATCGCTGAGTGCTGCCACCCTCTTCAGGGTGTCGCCTTGCAACCGCTCGGCAGACACGCCGCAATGGCCAGGCAGGCGATGTTTGAGGCCAAGATTGTCGAGTGCCGCCTGCGCCGGACGGGCGCCGAGGTCTTGAAGCTCCCGCGCCAGCTCCGGATTGCCTCCGCTGAAGGCTTCGTGGATGAGCTCGAAGTTGCGGGGGAACCCGGCGATCTGCTGTTTCAGCATGAAGGCGGTGATCTTCTGAAGATCATTTGCCGATGTGCTCATGGGGGATGTCCGGAAATCTCTGAGGGGCGGCGGCATTATCAACTGACAATGACCAGTCGGCATGACTGTACCAGGCTGGCGGATACGAAACGGTTAACTCGGCTGAAGGAACCATCGGCTGCGACAGATGCGCGCAAACCCTTAGAGATTTAAGGGTGAGTTAGAAAATGTTAATCAAAACAGGAATATAAAAGTTTTATTAAATGTATCGTCTCACGCAGCTTTTGACGCTTGCCCGCAGACGCGACGTGAGAGACCGCAGCATGAAACTGACCCTACCCGCAGCCTATTTCCTTCTGGCAGTCGTGGCGCTCGCCATGATTGCTGCGAGACCATCCGGGCCGTTTGTTCTCGTCGTGACGTCGCCTGGCCTCGAGGCGATCGGCAACATGGCGGTTCTGGAAAAGGCTGGCGGAGCCTTCGTATGGGCGGGCAAGGTTCCATGGATGTCCGTCGCCTATTCCCAAGCTCCGGACTTTCCGAAGCGACTTCTCGATGCGGGCGCACTGCTCGTCATCAATCATGATCTGGCACTGGGGTGCCTTCAAGGACTAAACACATGAATGAACTGAATAAGCTCCGCGAGCGGGCGTCCTATGGAATTATCGGTCTCCTCTGGGTGAACTTTGCCCTTATCGTCCTACGCAACTTCCTGCGCGAGGAGGGCGTGGACTGGACGATGATCATCGGGGCCCTCGTCTTGCTGGTGCCCGCGACCGTGATCTGGTCCCGGGATCATACCGGTGCGACCACCCGGATGGTGACGTCCATGGCGAATGCGGCAACGGTCGCCATCCTCGTTTTCGCCTTCCAAGGCTCTCCGTTGCAAATTGACATCCATATGTATTTCTTCGCGAGCCTCGCGATCAGTGCTGCCTGGATCGATTGGCGTGCGATCGTCGGTTATGCCGCCCTCGTTGCAGTCCATCACTTGCTGCTTTTCGTCGTCATGCCGCTTGCAGTTTTTCCGGGCGAATCCGATTTCTCGCGCGTCCTCTTGCATGCGGTCGTCTTGATTGTCCAAAGCACCGTGTTGATTGCCCTGACCTCGGCCGTCGTTCAGGCATTTGATGTGTCTGATAAGGCTGTTGCAGACGCGGTTTCGGCCAGCCGTGAAGCGGTCGATATGGCGGATCACGCCCGCCGGACCGATGCTGCGGCCGAAACTGCGCGCCGCAAGCGGGAAGAGGAAAAGGAACGCGAGAGCGAGGCTGTTGAATTTGCCGTCGCGGCCCTCGCCAGGTCTCTGCAGCGGCTGGCCGACGGTGATCTGTCTTGCCGCATCGATACCTCCTTCACGGGAGCCCTTGATGAGTTGCGCACCTCGTTCAACGCCTCGGTTCAGAAGCTCGACGCGGCGCTCTCGCAGGTCGGTCAGGTCGCAACTGTCATCCGTCATGGGACCAGCCAGATCGGACATGCGAACAACGACCTTTCCGCGCGAAGCGAACGACAGGCAGCCTCTGTTGAAGAGACCGCGTCCGCTCTGTCGAGCGTCGTGGCCACCGTCAAGCAGACTGCTTCAGTCGCCGATGCGGTGGGCAAGCTGGTCGATCAGGCGCGCACCGGAGCCGAACGGTCGGGGACGATCGTCACCGACGCGGTGTCCGCCATGAGCCGCATCGAACAGTCGTCTCAGTCGATCTCGAACATCATTGGAGTCATCGACGAGATCGCCTTCCAGACGAACCTGCTCGCCCTCAATGCCGGTGTCGAAGCTGCGCGGGCCGGTGAAGCCGGCAAGGGCTTTGCCGTGGTTGCCCAGGAGGTTCGGGAGCTTGCCCAGCGTTCCGCGACGGCGGCCAAGGAAATCAAGGCCCTCATCAATGCCTCCGGTGACGAGGTCCGTCATGGTGTCTCGCTCGTCGACCAGGCTGGCGAGGCGCTGAGCACGATCTCGACAGAGGTTCAGGCGATCAGCCGCGAGATCTGCAAGATCATCGACGGTGCCAAAAGTCAGGCCCAGGGGCTCGCTGAGATCGATCTGGCCATCGGCCATATTGACAAGAACACCCAGCAGAACGCCGCCATGGTGGAGGAGTCCAGCGCTGCGATCCAGCAGCTCGTCCAGGAGGCCGCCACGCTCGACCGTCTCATGACCCAGTTCGCACTCGGCTCCGGAGCGGGTCACGACACACGTCGCGCCGCCTGATCGAAAGCATGGTGTTGAAGATACAGAATGGGGCCGCGATCAACGCGGCCCCATTTCTTTTGGGGCATCACAATCGAGACACGAAGCGATCTAGACTCAGAGCCACTGCTTCCCCTCGCTGCGGACGAAGTAGATCAGATCAAGGGCAAGGCTCGGTTTGCCCATGGATGTCAGCCCGGCATGCACCTGACCGCGATGATGGGTCTGGTGGTTGAAGAAATGGGTCAGCGCCGGCCAGAGTTTGTGGGTCACCAACTCCAGCGACGTGACCGGTGTGTAGGTGAAGGGCGCTTCGAGTTTTTCCGGTGTGAGCGTCTCGACGGTGCGCATGATGCGTGCATCCTCCTCGACACGTGCCGCCATCAGATCCTTGAATTCCTTGTAGGGTTTTTCGTCCAGTGCCTTGGGCTTCGGGCCTTCGCCAGTAAAGCGGTTGAGCCACACCCGATCCGCTGTGAGGATATGGCTGAGCGTGGCAAAGACCGACCCGAAGAAGGCGCCGGTGTCGCGATGGAGCTCGACTTCGGAGAGCTCCGAAGCGGCGGCATAGAGGAGCCGGTTGGCCCAGGCATTGTAGGCTGCGAGCATCTGGTAGTTCTGCATGGTGCACTCCTGAATATGGTCAGGCGCGCAGTCTAGCGGGCTTCGACCGAAATGGGGGTGATGGGATCCATGAAAAAAGCTGATTTGCATCTGGCCCAAGGATCGGCTTGTCTGGCGCGAAGCTAGGAGAACCCGATGACAATCACGCTCTATTCGCTGTGTGGCGCGGATGCCGCCCGTCCCTTCTCGCCGCATTGCTGGAAGGCGGTTATGGCCCTTCACCACAAGGGCCTCGCCTTCGAAGAGCGGCCGCTCGCCTTTACCGCGATCCCGACGGTGGAGGGCGGCTTCTCCAGGACGGTGCCCATTCTTCGGGACGATCAGCAGCTGATTTCCGATAGCTTCCGCATCGCGCTCTACCTGGAAGAGGCCTATCCGGAGCAACCGAGCCTGTTCGGCGGAGAGGGCGGTGTTGCCGCAGCGCGCCTGATCGAGGGTTATTCCCAGCATGTTGTCCACGGGGCGATCACCAAGATCGCGCTGATCGACATCCATGACATGCTCGCTCCGACCGACCAGGCCTATTTCCGCAAGAGCCGCGAAGAGCGTCTCGGACGGACCTTCGAGGAAATGGCCGCCGGGCGGGAGGCCGCAATAGCCGCCTTGCCTGCGGCCCTGCAGCCGCTCCGCCACATGCTGGCCTTCCAGCCGTTTGTCGGTGGCGCAACGCCGCTCTTCGGCGACTATATCCTGTTCGGCGCGCTGCAGTGGCTGAGGATCACCACCGGGGCCCTGCATCTGCCATCCGACGACCCGGTCAGCCTCTGGTTCGACCGCTGCCTCGGTCTCTACAACGGTGTGGCGCGCCAGGTGGCGTGAGCACCGCAAGCGAACCGATTGTGACGTCATCGTGAAATTCGAAAACCCCTCTTGTCTTCGTGATTCGGGGCGGGTAGATACCGCCCACTTTCCCTGACAGACAAAAGGATGAGACAGATGGCGATTGAACGCACCTTCTCGATGATCAAGCCCGATGCCACCAAGCGCAACCTGACCGGTGCGATCACGAAGGTCTTCGAAGACAACGGCCTGCGCGTCGTCGCTTCAAAGCGCGTATGGATGAGCAAGCGCGAAGCCGAAGGCTTTTACGCGGTTCACAAGGATCGCCCCTTCTTCGGCGAACTGGTTGAAGGCATGACCTCGGGCCCGACCGTCGTTCAGGTTCTCGAAGGCGAAAACGCCATCCTGAAGAACCGCGAGATCATGGGCGCCACCAATCCGGCCAACGCCGACGAAGGCACCATCCGCAAGATGTTCGCCCTCTCGATCGGCGAAAACTCGGTCCACGGTTCGGATGCTCCGGAAACCGCTGCCCAGGAAATCAAGTACTGGTTCGCCGACACCGAGATCGTCGGCTGAATCAAGTCCTGAGGCTTGCGCCTCAAGAGGCTGAATGAATTGAAGAACCGGGGCCGAAAGGCTCCGGTTTTTCGTTGCGTGAGGTCATGATCATGCTGCCGGGCAGGTCTTTTCCTGCGCGTAGTCGACCTTGCCGTCCGCACCATAGACCTCCGGATTGGGCGTGTAGACGGGGCCGACGACCAGCGGCTTGCCCGGCATGATGCTCTGATCCAGCGTCGAGGTGAGGGTCGTCTCGATCGTCTGGATCACCTTGTCCTCGCCATCGAGAATGCGGATATCGACCGCATAGGTCTTGCCCTTGGCGACGCAATGCACGGGCGGGCTTTCCAGCGACACCTTTTCCCAGAACGGAAAGATCTTCGAGCGTGTGACGAGCGGTGGACCGCCCGCAGGGTTCTCGAACGTGGTTTCGACGAAGCTCTGGTCTGGCAGAGGGCCGTTGCGGGCAAGCGTCACCACATAGGTCGCCTCCGCCACGCGGTAGTTGAAGATGAAGACCTTGCCGCTGACCTTGAGCGGTTCCTTCGTGTCCTCACGCTGACAGCCGGATAGACTTGTGATGCCCACGAGCAGGGCAGCCCCGATCACAATCGCCTTCATGGCGAACTCTCCTTCTTTCGATGATAATGCCGGTTCGCCTTCACGCGATTGCCGCAGACGGCCATGTCGCACCAGGTGCGGCTGCGGTTCTTGCTGCGGTCGAGGAAGAGCCATCCGCAATTGCTGCAGATTTTCATCCGCTCCGGCTGCGGCTCGCAGATCAGGCCGAGCGCCGAGCGGGCCGTGGCCGCCTCCAGGCTGTCGTCGTCTGTCGCAGCGCGCAACGCGGCGGCAGCCGCCTCTAGCAGATCGGCAAGCTGTTCTCGGCCGTCATTACCCAGCACGCGACGCCGGAAATAGGCGTCGATGGCCTCCCGCAGCGCAAGGAACAGAGGCTGATGTTCGGGCAGGACCGGTCGCAAGGGGCCGAAGCGCTCTCGCTCCGCAGAAAGGCGGGAGGCAGCCTCCGGAAAGGCTTCGAGCTGTTCGGGCACGGCGAAACGGTCACGCCGACCGTCAGGGTCATGGCGGAGGATGACGCTGTTCGCCACATCTAAGGCGAGCGCGCCACCGGCAAAACGGTGAGGGGTCCAGGAAAAGCTCATAGACTCAATATAACTGGTAAAAGCAATTTTGATAGTTATAAATGCGATAGGAGGGATAAATGGCCTATCTGCTGCAGCAGCTTCTGAATGCGCTACCCATGGCCGGCCTCTATGCCTGCCTCGCCTTCGGCTATGCGCTTGCTTTCGGCGTGACGAGGCGGCCCGACATCATCTTTGGGGCACTGGTCGCCTTTGCCGGCCAGATCTGTCTTCTGTTCACCGATTTTGGCTGGAACCGCCTCTATCTGGTCCTGCCGGCCGCCATCTCCCTGGGGTTGGCAGCGGGCCTTGCCTATGCGCTGCTGGCCGGCCTGTGGACCGCGCGCCATGTCATGATGCCCCTGCACAAGCGCTCACCGAATGCCTTGATCGTCGCCTCGCTGGGTGTCGTGCTGGTGCTTTCAGAAGCCGCGCGTTTGGCGCTCGACACGCGAAGCCTCTGGCTGCCGCCGATGGGCCAGCAGATCCTCACGCTGATGGAGGTTGATGGCCGCCCGGTCGGGCTTACCATGCTGCAGATCCTGCATGTCGGCCTGATGGTCCTGCTCGTTGCGATCGGCCAGGCTGCACTCTTAGCCAGCCGGGCAGGGCGGCTGTGGCAGGCCGTCAGTCAGGATCCCCTGGCAAGCCGTCTTGTCGGGGTGGATGCTGACGCCGTATTTGTCCTGTCGCTGATGGCTGCATCACTCTTTGCGGCGCTGGGCGGACTGTCGGCCACCGTGCTCTACGGCACCATGGATTTTGGCGCAGGCCTGATGTTCGGCTTGAAAGTCGTTCTGGTCGCGGCGGTCGGCGGCTATTCCCGCCCGCTTCATTCGGCGCTGGGTGCTGCAGCTGTCGCCTTTGCCGAAGCCCTATGGAGCGCCTATGGCCCGATGATCTGGCGCGATGCCGTGATCATTTCGGCTCTGGTCTGGCTTCTGGTGATCAGCCGTCGCGAGCGGATCATTCCTTGATCCACCGATCCCGCGCGCTGTCATCGGCATCCTTCGCCGCGACCCAGTCACCGCTCGTCCCGTCCCGGCCATGCTCCTTCTTCCAGAAGGGCGCGGAGGTCTTGAGGAAATCCATCACGAAGTTGGCGCCGTCGAATGCGGCCTGGCGGTGCGGGGCTGCGGCGGTCACCAGCACGATCTGCTCGCCCGCCTCGATCCGGCCGAAGCGATGGATGGCGGTCAGTCCGATCAGCGAGAAGCGGTCGATGGCCAGCTGCGCGATGCGCATCATCTCGGCTTCTGCCATGCCGGGATAGTGTTCGAGTTCGAGCGCCGAAAGCGTGCCCGCCTCATCGCGGCACAGGCCGACGAAGGAGACGAGTGCGCCGATGTCGTGGCGACCTGCGGTCAACAGGCGTGACTCGGCGGCTGCATCGAAGTCGTCACGCTGCACGCGAATGGTGGGGATCGCATGTCTCATATGTTCACGCATATCGCCAGCAATACCCCCCTCTGCCTTGCCAGGCATCTCCCCCTCAAGGGGGGAGATTGGCCAGGGGCGCAATCACCGCTCCGTCGCAAGTGTCGGTGGTTTTCAAAGCGGTTCCGCAGATCGATCTCCCCCCTTGAGGGGGATTTGTCCGCGCTTCGATGCAATCGAAGGAGGACAGAGGGGGGTACGTTTCCCACCGGTGCGCCGGTCATGAGAACCTCCTCGATAGTCACCCGCCCGTCATCGGCGGAAAGATACCGATCTCTCGGGCGCCCGCGATCGGCTCGTGATGCTCCACATGCTCCTGATTGATCGCTACACGGATGGCCTTGGGAAAGCGCAGCGCCTCCTCATGCCCATCCCCGAGCGTCGCAAGCCATGTCACGAGATCGCCGGCGGTCTTCACCTCTGCCGGGATGTCGAGTTCTTCCTCACCCTTGCCGATCCGCTCGCGGACCCAGGCGAAGTAGACGAGCTTGACCATCTCAATCCACCATATGCTTGGCGCCGGCGCGGAAATAGTCGTAGCCGGTATAGATGGTCAGGATCGCGGCGATCCAGAGCAGCGTAATCCCGGCCTCGGTGGTGTAAGGCAGGATCTTGTCGCCGGCTGGGCCTGCCAGAAGGAAACCGAGCGCAAACATTTGCGCCGTCGTTTTCCACTTGGCGATCCGCGTAACGGGGACCGAGACCTTCAGGGCAGCGAGATACTCGCGCAGGCCCGAAACCAGGATTTCACGGCAGAGAATGGTGATCGCCGCCCAGATCGACCAGCCGGCAATCGTGCCGTCGGCCGCCATCAACAGCAGCACCGAGGCGATCAGCAGCTTGTCGGCGATCGGGTCCAGCATTTTGCCGATATTGGATGTCTGGTTCCAGATGCGCGCCAGATAGCCGTCGAGATAATCGGTGATCGAGGCGACGACAAAGATCGTCAGCGCTGTCCAACGCGCAAAATCCGAGCTCTGCAGCCGGCCTTCCAGAAAGAAGCACACGACGATGAGCGGCACGGCGAGAATGCGAGCGTAGGTCAGGAGATTGGGAATGTTGTATGCGCGCGAAGCCATGATGCCCTGTCTGTCAGTTCTGGTGCGTCTCTAGATGTGATGGGTTTCGGTCGGGGCCGTCAACCCAAGAATTCTGAATGGTCTTTACAGTTGTCTCGACCCCGGATGCGTCGTTTCCATGTCAATCGCCGCTGCTTTCGTGAAAATGATTGTAGATGAGGCGCGCGACTGCCTCAGAAATGCCCTCGACGGCCATGAGATCGCTGACGGCAGCCCGCGATACGGCCTTGGCCGTTCCGAAATGCTGCAGAAGCGCCCGCTTGCGCGTCGGGCCGATGCCGGAGATTTCGTCGAGCGGGTTCTTGACCATTTCCTTCTTGCGCCGCGCCCGGTGTGAGCCGATCGCAAAGCGGTGCGCCTCGTCGCGCATGCGCTGGATGAAGTAGAGCACGGGATCTCGTGGCGGCAGCGTGAAGTCCGGCTTGCCCTCGACGAAGAAGCGCTCGCGCCCTGCATCCCTGTCCACACCTTTGGCCACGCCGATCGCGATCACGCTGTCGGTGATGTCGAGTTCGTCGAGGATCTTGCGCACCGCCGTCATCTGGCCCTGACCGCCGTCGATCAGGATGACATCCGGCCAGGCAGGGAAGGCGTTATCGCCGTTGTCTTCAGGCACGACGCTGCGATCCGGCTTGCCCTCTTCCTTCAGCAGGCGCGAGAAGCGGCGGGTCATGACTTCCCGCATCATGCCGAAGTCGTCGCCCGGCGTGATGTCGGTCGATTTGATGTTGAACTTCCGGTACTGGCCCTTCACGAAGCCTTCCGGCCCCGCAACCACCATGCCGCCCACCGCATTGGTGCCCATGATATGGGAGTTGTCGTAGATCTCGATGCGGCGCGGCACGTAGGGCAGTTGGAACGTCTCGGCGAGGCCGGCGAGAAGACGCGACTGCGAAGCGGTCTCGGCGAGCTTGCGGCCATGAGCTTCGCGGGCATTGGCGTTCACGTGGTCGACGAGATCCTTCTTTTCCCCGCGCTGCGGCACGCTGATCGAAACCTTGTGCCCGGCCTTCTCGGAAAGTGCTGCGGCGAGCAGATCCTGCTCCTCGACCTCTTCGGAGAGAAGAATGAGGCGCGGCACGGGTTTGTCGTCGTAGAACTGCGCCAGGAAGGAATTGAGCACTTCCGCCGCGCTGAGCTGCGGATCGGCTTTGGGGAAATAGGCCTGGTTGCCCCAGTTCTGGCTGGCGCGGAAGAAGAAGACCTGGATGCAGGACAGCCCGCCCTCGTGATGGATGGCGAAAACATCAGCCTCCTCGACGCCGGCCGGATTGATCCCCTGGTGGCTCTGAACATGGCTGAGGCCGGCGAGACGATCGCGGAAAACGGCGGCCCGCTCGAAATCGAGATCTTCGGCCGCTTCGTTCATCGCGCGTGCCATGGCTTCCTTGACGTTCTGGCTCTTGCCCGACAGGAAGTCCTTCGCCTCGTTGACGAGACCTGCATAATCCTGGTCGCTGATCTCATGCGTGCAAGGACCGGAACAGCGCTTGATCTGATAGAGAAGACAGGGCCGCGTGCGGCTCTCGAAGACGCTGTCCGTGCATGTGCGCAGCAGGAAGGCGCGCTGCAGCGAATTGATCGTGCGGCCCACTGCACTCGCCGAAGCGAAGGGGCCGAAATAGTCACCCTTGCGGGCCCGCGCCCCGCGATGCTTGTAGATGGCCGGAGAGCGGCTGTCGCCGGTGATCAGAATATAGGGAAAGCTCTTGTCGTCGCGCAAAAGCACGTTGAAGCGCGGGCGCAGGCGCTTGATCAGGTTGGCTTCGAGCAGCAGCGCCTCTACCTCGGTCCGGGTCGTGACGAATTCCATATGCACGGTATCGCGCACCATGCGTGACAACCGGTTCGAATGCACCCGGCCTTGGGCATAATTGCTGACGCGCTTCTTCAGGCTGCGCGCCTTGCCGACATACATGACCTCGCCGTCCTTGTTCAGCATGCGGTAGACGCCGGGCGCATTCGGCAGTCGCTTGACGAATTCGCCGATCAGCTCGGCGCCGGTCAGTCCCGTCTCGTCCAAGCCATCGACATGCCAGTCGATCTCGATGCCGGGACGCGTGGCATCCACGTCCACCACGACGTCGTCGTCATCGTCTTCCGTGCCGTCATAGAGAATGCCGCCGTCGGGCAGCTTTCCTCCATTCATTCATTGATCTCCGTGCCGTGCCAAATCAGATGCTGGCCCCCATCCAAGGCGATCATTTGGCCGGTGATCGACGGCGTGTCAAAAAGAAAGCGGATTGTTCGACCGAATTCCTCGAGTGACGGCCCCCGTTTCAGGGGAAGACTGTCGACCTGCGCCTGGAAATCCTCCGGCCTTTGCCGCTCGGAGATGAGGGTCGGCCCGGGGCCGATCGCATTCACGCGAACGCGTGGTGAAAAGGCCTGGGCCAGCGTCTGTGTTGCCGTCCAGAGCGTGGCCTTCGACAGCGTGTAGGAAAAGAAGGTCGGCTTTAGTGCCAGCACCCGCTGATCGATGATGTTGACGATGAGGCCGGAGCGATCCTCGGGGAGGGCTTTGACCAGCGCGCCGCTCAGGATCGCCGGCGCCCGGACATGGACATTGAAATGCCGGTCGAAGATCTCGGCGTCAAAATCGACGACCGTGTCGTCTTCGAAGACCGAGGCGTTGTTGACGAGTAGGCCGACCGGGCCGAATTCCGCTTCTGTCTGCGCAATCAGCGATCCGGTCTCGGAAATGTTACCAAGATCCGCCTTCAGCGCGATGGCCTTCTTTCCCTCGGACCGCAACGCGCGGGCCACGGCCTCCGCCGCGTCCAGCGAGCCGTTCGCATGCAATGCCACGGCAAAACCATGGGCGGCCAAGTCTTCGGCGATGGCCCGGCCAAGTCGTTTTGCCGATCCGGTGACCAAAGCCACCTTCGGGATGCCGTTTTGCATCTGTCTTACCTTGTGCTGTCAGTGGTGTTGCGCTGCATATATGGCGGCGGCGCGATATTTAAACGGGGCATTTCTGAAACTTTGTGCGCGCTTTGCTTTCATACTGCGACGTATTGAATAAGTATAAATTGAAGAAATCTTCAGTAAAATCCGTAAACCATTTGTTATGGTTAACGAATCGTTTGTGTCTTTTAAGCAACGTCCCGATTTGGTCACGGCTATGCCACAAACAATTCACATTTCGGCTCTTCCATTTCCTCAATTTGTATTCATTTAGAAGCTCGGAACGGACAAGTAATACCCACTAACGTTCAGGCCGCCGTTGGTTCTTAGTGAAGTGCGGCCCGGAACCGAAAGGAGACAAACATGCGTACCCTCAAGATCATGCTTCTGGCATCCGCCACCTCTGTCGCCGCTTTCTCCGCCCAGGCAGCCGACGCCATCTTTCAGGCACCGGAAGCCCCGGCAGCTGCTGAATCCTTCTCGGCACCGGCAGGCAACTGGTCGGGCGCTTATGTCGGTGGTGGTCTGACTTATGACTTCGGCAAGTTCACCAACTCGACCAACGGTCGCGACGCCAAGGACCTCGGCGGCACCGTTTACGGCGGTTACAACATGCAGAGCGGTTCCATCGTATACGGTGGTGAAGCCGACATCAGCTACAATGGCGAAGAAGGCAATGCTGGCACCCAGGCTGGCGTCGCTGGCGGCCTGACCGGCACCCAGGGCGTCAACGGCTCGATCCGTGGCCGCGTCGGCTACGACCTGAACCCCTTCATGGTCTACGGCACGGCCGGTCTGGCTGTTGCCAACCACGAGCTGTCTGGCGCCGGTACCGATGACGAGAAGCTGGCTGCCGGTTACACGGTTGGCGCCGGTGTCGAAACCTTCGTCACCGACAACATCACCGCCCGCGTCGAGTATCGTTACAGCGACTACCAGAAGCGCGACTTCAACCTTGGCGGCTCGACCATCTCCCGTGGCTTCGACGACCATTCGGTCAAGGTCGGCATGGGCGTGAAGTTCTGATCCACGCGATCGAGAAATGCGGAAAAGCCGGGCATCGTCCCGGCTTTTCCATTTTGAATTCAGCTTTGGCAGGTCAGGCTTTCGGGCGCAGAGCAGGATAGGGCTCAAATGCCTTGGCAAACTTTGCGGGCCATTCGGTGAGCGCCGCGCGGCCATTCTCCCACTCGCCGGGGAACCTTAGCATGAGATATCCAAGCGTCGCGGCGAGCGCGAAATGCCCGGCATGCAGCTTCTTGCCGATCTTCGGCAAATGCTTGTCGAGATGGTCAAGGCTGCGATTGATCTTGGCCCATTGCCGATCGATCACATCCTGGCTGACCAGTTCCGGCGGGCGGAAACGCTTTTCATAGACGATGGCCAGCAGGCAGTCGCTGATGCCGTCAGCCAGCGCCTCCAGCACATCCGCTTCGGTCCGCTTTTCGTCCTTCTTCGGATAGAGACGCTTGTCGGACGCACGATGCAGATACTGCATGATCGCGCGGCTGTCGAAGATCGCCATTCCGTCATCGGCAATCAGTGTCGGGATCTTGCCAAGCGGATTGGCATCTATGAGTTCCGGCGGGTTTTCCGCCGTGTTGACCCTGATTTCTTCCAGTTCGATGCCGAGATGGCGGGCCGCCATGCGGACCTTGGACGAATAGGGCGAGGCGGGCGCGAAGAGCAGCTTCATGACGGTTTCCTGTGGCTCTTGTTGCGGATATCAACGGGTAGGCGGGATGGTAATCTCGGAGCGACGGCAGGATCGGCTATCAACCTCTGCGCAAGAACGGAAGCCGAGCGACCGGTCGAGGCAGATCCTGACTTCATCGACTCTCTCCCTATCACAGGTCACCGCCACTGCCGAGCGGGTCAGCCCCGGATTGCTGCGAATGAAGGCCGCCTCGATAGCCTCGGGCGACGTGCGGCTTTGCCGGTCAACATCGGCCAGTTCGTCGGGAATGCGAATTTTATCATGGGCTTGGCGCACAAGCTTGAAGTAGTCGCTCATACCAAGGCCGGAGCAGGAGCCATGTTTGCGCCATTGATGGCCGATCAGCCCCATGCCGGGCATGATGTCCATGACGGTCTGGCCGATCCGCTCGGGCACACGGCTGCCCTCCGGTGTCGGGCAATTCTCCGGCCAGCCCTTTTCGTTTTGCGGCCAGAGGCCATGCACGACCCAGGCGAAGTCCTTGCCTGCACCGCACTGGTCGCGGTTGCGACCGGCCGCCTCGCTATCGCAGAAGGTCGGGGACCAGGAGAGCGCCAGAACATAGAAATCGAAGCCGCTGCCCTGCGTGCCCGTGGAGGCCGGCGCGTCAGGCGCCTTCGGCTGCGTCGCCGAGGTATCGAATGCGCCCGAGGTTGTTGACCGCTCTGCCGCGTTGTTGGGCGGCAGAAAGCTGTAGACAACGGAGGCCGCGAGCAGAAGACCGAGAGCGTATAGACCGGTATAGCGTCCCATCCAGTGCCTCTTTCACTCTTCGCCGCGCAGCCAGAAGCAGCGATGCGACGCATAGCGATCCTGCGCCATCAGTCGTTTGAGCTCCGGCAGGACTAGATGCATCTCGTCCTTCAGCGTGAAGGGCGGATTGACGATGATGAGGCCGGTGCCAGACAGTCCTGTCTGGTCGCGGTCGCTCTTCACATGGAGTTCGGCGCAGAGCATTTTCGGAATTTCCAGCGCCTGCAGCGCCTCGTGGAATTCCTTGATCGGCGCGCCCTTCTTGATCGGATACCAGAGGCAATAAACACCATTGGCAAAACGCCGATGTGCCTTGGCGAGACCATCCACCAGCCGCTCATATTCGCCTTCCTTCTCGAAGGGCGGATCGACCAGCACGATGCCGCGCTTTTCCTTCGGCGGCAGATGCGCATTCAAGGTCAGCCAGCCATCGAGTTCGGTCACGCGCACCTGGAAATCGCCTTCAAACAGGCGCGACAAGGCCCGAGAATCGTCAGGATGCAGCTCCATCGCAGACAGCCGGTCCTGCGGGCGGAAAAGGTCCCGGGCGAGTTTTGGCGAACCCGGATATTTCTGCAAGGAACCGCCAGCCTCGCGGTCAGGATTGAGAGCCTTCACCGCGTCCAGATAGGGCGCCATGATCTCGGCAACCTTTTCCGGCAGCTCCGCATCGATTACCTTGCCGATGCCTTCAAGCCATTCGCCGGTCTTCTGTGCTTCCTCCGAAGAAAGGTCGTAGAGCCCGATCCCGGCATGGGTATCGAGCACGCGGAAGGCCTTGTCCTTCTGCTGCAGATAGACGATCAGCCGCGAGAGCACGAGATGCTTCAGGACATCGGCAAAATTGCCCGCGTGATAGATGTGGCGATAATTCATATGCGGTTCCGATGGGAGCTATGATTTGTTCGAATGGGGCTTTTGAGCGTTCCGGCCATGGCCTATAACCGGCCCATGAACATTCAGAGCCCCATCCGAAACCGGTCGCTCGGTCATACGGCCTGTCCGCATGACTGTCCATCCACCTGCGCGCTTGACGTCGAACTGACCGAGGACGGCCGGATCGGCCGTATGCGCGGGGCGACCGGCAACAGCTATACGGCTGGCGTCATCTGCGCCAAGGTCGCGCGCTATGCCGAGCGGCTCTATCATCCTGACCGCCTGATGAAGCCGGTGCGCAGGGCAGGGGCCAAGGGGGCAGGGCAGTGGCAGGATGTCACCTGGGAAGCCGCCCTCGACGAGATCGCCGACGCCTTCGTCAAGGCCGAGCAGCGACACGGATCCGAAGCCGTCTGGCCCTATTTTTACGCCGGCACCATGGGCCTCGTACAGCGCGATTCCATCGAGCGCCTCCGCCACGCCAAGAAATACTCCGGCTTCTTCGGCTCGATCTGCACCAACATGGCCTGGACAGGCTATGTCATGGGCACCGGCACGCTGCGCGGGCCCGATCCGCGCGAGATGGCCGTCTCCGATTGCGTTGTCATCTGGGGCACCAATGCGGTCGCGACCCAGGTCAATGTGATGACCCATGCGATCAAGGCGCGGAAAGATCGCGGCGCAAAGATCGTCGTCATCGACATCTACGACAATCCGACGATGAAGCAGGCCGACATGGCCTTGATCCTCAAGCCGGGCACGGATGCGGCGCTCGCTTGTGCTGCCATGCACGTCGCCTTCCGCGATGGTTACGCCGACCGCGAATACATGGCGAAGTACGCCGATGATCCGGCAGGCCTCGAAGCGCACCTCAAGGACAAGACGCCGGAATGGGCGTCTGCCATAACAGGCCTCTCGGTCGAGGAGATCGAGGCCTTCGCCCGCCTCGTCGGCCAGACGAAAAAGACCTATTTCCGCCTCGGCTACGGCTTCACCCGCAGCCGCAATGGTGCTGTCTCCATGCACGCAGCCCTGTCGCTCGCAACCGTGCTCGGCGCCTGGCAATACGAGGGCGGCGGAGCCTTTCACTCGAACAGTGACATCTTCCAGCTCAACAAGGCCGAGCTGATGGGCACTGGTATGGTCGACCCTGAGATCCGCATGCTCGACCAGTCGCAGATTGGCCGCGTGCTGACAGGGGACGCCGAGGCGCTCCGCCATCGCGGTCCGGTCGACGCGCTGATCATCCAGAACACCAATCCGGTGAATGTCGCGCCTGAGCAGCGGCTGGTAAAACAGGGCTTCCTGCGCAACGACCTTTTCGTTGCCGTGCACGAGCAGTTCATGACCGAGACGGCTGATATCGCCGATATCGTGCTGCCCGCCACGATGTTCGTCGAGCATGACGACATCTATCGCGGCGGTGGCCAGAGCCACATCCTGCTCGGCCCCAAGCTCGTCGATGCGCCGCCCTTGGTACGCACCAATCTCTTCGTCATCGAGGAACTGGCCAAACGCCTCGGCGTCTCAGATCGCCCCGGCTTCGGCAAAACCGAACGCCAGCATATCGAACACATGCTTTACATCAGCGGCAAGCCGGATTTCGACACGCTGCTCGAGGACAAGTGGCTCGACTGCCAGCCGGCTTTCGACGACGCCCATTATCTGAATGGCTTTGGCCATCCGGACGGCAAGTTCCGCTTCAAGCCGGACTGGGAAAATACACCAGCCCCGAACAAGCCGCCGGGAAGGCTCGGCTCGCTCGGGCCGGTGAAGCAGCTTCCTGTCTATCCCGATCAGGTCGACCTGATCGAAGTGGCCGATGCCGAACATCCGTTCCGGCTCGCGACCTCTCCGGCCCGCAACTTCCTCAATTCCACCTTCGCCGAGACCAAGACCTCGCGCGACAAGGAGGGGCGTCCGGAGGTCATGGTGAACTCCGCAGATGCCTCAAGCCTCGGCCTCGCTGATGGCGATGTCGTCCAGCTCGGCAATGTCAGGGGCGAGCTGCGCATCCATGCGAAGATCACCGATGCCGTGAAGCCGGGCGTGCTGGTGGCCGAGGGCCTCTGGCCGAACAAGAGCCATCTCGACGGTGAAGGCATCAATGTCCTGACCGGTGCCGATCCGGCAGCTCCCCATGGCGGTGCCGCCTTCCACGACAACAAGGTCTGGATGAGAAAAGCCTGAAGACATGAGCATTTTCGACAAGGCCCGGATCGCGATCCTGGAAGACAAGACGCTGTGGAAGGGCTGGAGCCATCTGCGCGGCATCACCTTCGATTTCTTTCGCGAGGGCAGGGCACCCCACCGCCTCTCCTGGGAGGTCTTCGACCGTCGCGAGGCTGTCGGCATCCTGCTGCACAATGTCGAACGCGACACGGTGACCCTTGTGCGGCAGTTGCGAATTCCGGCTTATCTGATGGGCGACCACGCCTATCTGCTGGAGGTTCCGGCGGGCTTCATCGACGAAGGCGAGGAACCCCTGCAGGCCGCCCAGCGTGAGGCGCTGGAAGAAACGGGTTATGTCGTCACCAAAAGCTCCAGCGCCTTCGCGGCATACATGTCGCCGGGCTCGGTCACCGAGAAAGTTCATTGTTTCTACAGCCCTGTGACGGACGCGGATCGCGTCTCGGCGGGCGGCGGGCTGGACGATGAGCAGGAGGATCTCGAAGTGGTCGAGCTTCGCTTTGCTGATGCTCTCAGGATGGTTGAAACAGGCGACATCGTCGACGCCAAGACCATCATGCTCTTGCAATGGGCAGCATTAAACAGAAGGTGACGCGAAAGGTCAGGCGCTGATGAGCCGCGCGCCAGCATCCGTTCCCGAAGCGAGCCGTTCGACGCTTCCGTCAGCGCGCATGGCGACGCCACCCGATGCGACCAACCTGAGCGCCGTGGCATAGGTCTGGTGCTCCACGGTCAGCACGCGGGCCGCCAGCGTCTCCGCCGTATCATCAATGAGGATCGGCACCACGGACTGTGCGATCACAGGGCCCTCATCCATGCCTTCGGTAACGAAATGCACGGTGCAGCCGGCGACCTTCATGCCCGCGTCGATCGCCCGCTGATGGGTGTGCAGGCCCGGGAAGAGCGGCAGAAGGGAAGGGTGGATGTTGAGGATCCGGCCCTCATGCGGTCGAATGAAGTCACCCGACAGCAGGCGCATGTATCCGGCAAGGCAGATCAGGTCCGGACCGATCTCTGCAAGCGCGGCAAGGATGGCCGCCTCGTGTTCCGCTTTAGAGCCATAGGCCTTGCGTTCGAAAACGCGTGTCGGAATGCCGAGTGCCTCAGCCTTGGCAAGCCCGCCGGCCTCAGGCTTATCGGAAAAAACGGCGACGATTTCGGCCGGATAGTCGGCCGCCTCGCAGGCCTTGGCCAGCGCCAGCATGTTCGACCCGCCGCCGGAGATGAAGGCGACGACGCGTTTGCGTGGTCCGCTCATAGGGCGAGCGTACCCTTGTAGGTCACGCCATGCGCACCCTCTTCGCGGGCAATCATGCGGCCGAGACGGGCGACGGTTTCACCCTCGGCTGCCAGCACCTTGGTCACCTCATCCACCTTGTCGGCGGAGACGACGACGATCATGCCGATGCCGCAGTTGAAGGTGCGCAGCATTTCATTCTGGGCAACGCCGCCGGTCTTGGCGAGCCAGGAGAAGACGGCGGGAACCTGGAAGGACGAAAGATCGATCTCGGCGGCGAGATGCTTCGGCAGCACGCGCGGGATGTTTTCCGGGAAGCCGCCGCCGGTGATATGGGCGAGCGCCTTCAGTGACTTGGTTTCCTTGATCGCCTTCAGAAGCGGCTTCACATAGATGCGGGTCGGGGTCAAAAGGGCGGCGCCCAGCGACTGGCCCTCGGCAAAGGGCGCCGGCGCATCCCAGGCGAGGCCCGAGAGTTCGACGATCTTGCGCACCAGCGAGAAGCCGTTGGAATGCACGCCTGAGGAGGAGAGGCCGAGGATGACGTCGCCTTCTGCAATGTCACCTGCCGGCAGCAGTGCGCCGCGCTCGGCAGCGCCGACGGCAAAGCCTGCGAGGTCATAGTCGCCCTTGGAATACATGCCGGGCATTTCAGCGGTCTCGCCGCCGATCAAAGCACAGCCCGCCTCGCGGCAGCCGGCAGCAATCCCTTGGACGATCGCCGCACCCTGATCGGGGTCGAGCTTGCCGGTGGCGAAATAGTCGAGGAAGAGCAGCGGCTCGGCGCCCTGCACGACGAGATCGTTGACGCACATGGCGACAAGGTCGATGCCGACGGTGTCATGGATATTGGCGTCGATGGCGATCTTCAGCTTGGTGCCGACGCCGTCGTTGGCGGCGACCAGGATCGGGTCCTTGAAGCCGGCGGCCTTGAGATCAAAGAGGCCGCCGAAACCGCCGATCTCGCCATCCGCGCCCGGGCGGCGGGTCGACTTCACGGCCGGCTTGATCTTCTCGACCATCAGGTTGCCCGCGTCGATGTCGACGCCCGCATCGCTATAGGTCAACCCGTTCTTGCCAGCCTGGCTCATGCCTGCCTCCGATCCTGCGAGAATTTCGGCTGGCCATGGCATGAAGAGGCGTCTGATGCAAGCTGGGAGCCGGAGAAGTGCGCGATTTCCCGGCCATTCTCGGCTCTGATCCCATCTTCTCGCTGCCGAACCGGCTGCAGTTCTTGACCAAGGCTTCTGCGGTAACCTATCTCCTGTTACGGCGTTGCAGCATGCAGAGATTGCCGCGCCAGGCGCACAACTTCAAATCGGAGACGGGACATGGCTCGCTACATCAGTGGAATTGGCCTCCGCCGCCAGGTGATTTTCTGGCTCCTGACGCTTGCGGCATTCATCGCCTTCCTGATGCTTTTCTCCTCGGTGCTGCTGCCCTTCATCGCCGGCATGGCGCTCGCCTATTTCCTCGATCCGGTCGCCGACCGGCTGGAGCGGATCGGTTTGAGCCGCCTGATGGCGACCATCCTGATCCTCGTTTCCTTCGTCGTCGTCTTCGTGCTCTCGCTGATGATCATCATCCCGGTGCTCGTCAGCCAGCTCAACGACTTCATTGAGCGCGTGCCGGGATATGTGACCCAACTACAGACGTTCATCGCGACCTCGAATGCCTCCTGGTTGCCGGATTGGGTCGACGGCCAGATGGGCACGATCCGGGAGAATTTCTCCCGCTATCTCGGCGAGGGCGTCGGCTTTATCGGTACGCTGATCGAGCAGATCTGGAATTCCGGCAAGGCGCTGCTCGACATCGCCTCGCTGCTCGTCATCACTCCCGTCGTCGCCTTTTACCTTCTGCTCGATTGGGATCACATGATCGAAAAGGTTGACAGCTGGGTGCCCCGTCACCAGCTCGCGACCGTCCGCCAGCTTGCGACCGAACTGGACAACACGATCGCCGGCTTCGTGCGTGGGCAGGGTTCGCTCTGCCTGATCCTCGGCATTTTTTATGCCATCGCGCTGTCGGTGGCCGGTCTCAATTTTGGCCTCTTGATCGGCTTCTTTACCGGCATGATCAGCTTCATTCCCTATGTCGGCTCGACCGTGGGTCTGCTCCTGTCCCTTGGCGTGGCTATCGTGCAGTTCTGGCCGGATTTCATCTGGGTCGGTGTGATCGCCGCGATCTTCTTCCTTGGTCAGTTCATTGAAGGCAATATTCTGCAGCCAAAACTCGTCGGCAAGAGTGTTGGCTTGCACCCGGTATGGCTGATGTTCGCCCTCTTCGCCTTCGGTGCACTGTTCGGCTTCGTTGGCGTGCTCGTCGCCGTTCCCGCTGCCGCGGCGATCGGCGTCCTTGTTCGCTTCGCCATCTCGCGCTACCTTCAGAGCGATCTCTATTACGGAACGCCGGCCGCGGTTGCGCCGTCTTCCCCCGCTGTGGGCGAGATCGCACCCCCTAGCTCCAGAGACGTGCCCGAGGCATGAATGAGTGACGCCAAGATGGCTTCCGACAAACGGGGGGCCGCCCAACAATTGCCGCTCGCCTTCGAGCATGGCGCCGCAACCGGTCGCGAGGATCTCCTCGTTTCCGAACGCATGGCGGCGGCTGTGTCGATTGTCGATGCCTGGCCCGACTGGCCATCGCCGGTCGTCATCCTCACCGGACCGGAAGGCTCCGGCAAGTCGCATCTGGCCCAGATCTTCCGCGATACGGCCGGAGCAACCGATATCGTGCCGAAGTCGGGCGAGGGGGCCTCGCAGGCTGCGGCTATCGGTCCTGTTCTCTTCGAGGATGCCGATCGCAAGGGCTTTGACGAGGTTGAACTTTTTCACGTCATCAATGCGGTGCGCCAGCACGGCAGGACCTTGCTGATCACCTCGCGCAGCTTCCCGCCGTCCTGGAATGTCGCGCTGCCGGACCTCAATTCGCGGCTGAAGGCGGCAACGGTCGTCGAAATCGGCGCGCCCGACGAGGAACTGCTCGGCCAGCTGATCACCAAACTCTTTGCCGACCGACAGCTTTACATCGATGACAAGATCGTCGGCTATATCGTCAGCCGCATGGAGCGTTCCTTTGCGGCCGCCCAGGTGGTCGTCGATCGCATGGACAGGCTCGCGCTGGCGCGCCGCGCCAAGATCAGCCGCAGCCTGGCCGCAGAGGTTCTCGAAACGCTGGAGGCGGCAGACATCCGCGAGTAGCCGTCACAGATCTGTCGCTAAACTGTTATAATCGGCAGCAACGATAACCAAGGGGCGAATCATGGACAGCGCAGTACAGGGCACGGATGGCGAAACCGGTGTGGAGGTCGCGCCCGCCGAGGATCTGCTGACCAGCCCCCTGCGCTTCATCAATCGCGAATTCTCCTGGCTGCAGTTTAACCGTCGCGTGCTTGAGGAAACGCTCAACACCGCCCATCCGCTTCTGGAGCGTGTCCGCTTCCTGTCGATCTCGGCGGCCAACCTCGACGAATTCTTCATGGTCCGCGTTGCCGGTCTCGAAGGTCAGGTGCGGCAGGGCATCGCCATCAAGAGCCCCGATGGCAAGACGCCGGCCGAACAGCTCGACGACATCCTGAAGGAAATCGACAATCTGCAGATGGAGCAGCAGGCTTCGCTCGCCGTCCTGCAGCAATATCTCGCCCAGGAAGAAATCCTCATTGTCCGCCCGGCGGCCTTGTCGGAAGCGGATCGCAACTGGCTGGAAACCACGTTCGAGGAGTCGATCTTCCCGGTTCTCACACCGCTTTCGATCGACCCGGCGCATCCCTTCCCCTTCATTCCCAATCTCGGTTTCTCCATGGGCCTGCAGCTCTGCTCTAGCCGCACCGGCGAGCCGATGACCGCGCTCCTGCGCCTGCCGCCGACGCTGGACCGTTTCATCCGCCTGCCGGATGAAGGTGTGACGATCCGCTTCATTACGCTGGAAGATCTTGTTGGCCTGTTCATTCACCGGCTCTATCCGGGCTACGAGGTCAAGGGCTTCGGCACCTTCCGCATCATCAGAGACAGCGATATCGAAGTTGAAGAAGAGGCCGAAGATCTCGTGCGCTTCTTCGAAACGGCGCTGAAGCGTCGCCGCCGCGGCTCCGTCATCCGCATCGAAGTCGACTCGGAAATGCCGGTGGCCTTGCGCCAGTTCGTCGTTCATGAACTTGGCGTGCCGGATAATCGCGTTGCAGTTCTTCCCGGACTGCTTGCGCTGAACACCATCTCCGAAATCACCAAGGCGCCGCGCGACGACCTGCGGTTCGATCAGTACAATGCCCGCTTCCCGGAGCGTGTGCGCGAGCATGCCGGCGACTGCCTGGCCGCGATCCGCGAAAAGGACATGGTTGTCCACCACCCCTATGAGAGCTTCGACGTCGTCGTGCAGTTCCTGCTGCAGGCCGCCCGCGATCCGGACGTTCTCGCCATCAAGCAGACACTCTACCGCACCTCGAACGACAGCCCGATCGTCCGCGCCCTGATCGACGCGGCGGAAGCCGGGAAATCCGTGACCGCGCTTGTCGAACTCAAGGCCCGCTTCGACGAAGAGGCGAACATTCGCTGGGCCCGCGACCTCGAGCGCGCCGGCGTCCAGGTCGTCTTCGGCTTCATCGAACTCAAGACACATGCCAAGATGTCGATGGTCGTGCGCCGCGAAGACGGCAAGCTCAGGACCTACTGCCACCTCGGCACCGGCAACTACCACCCGGTGACGGCGAAGATCTACACGGACCTGTCCTTCTTCACCTGCAATCCGAAGATCGCCCATGACATGGCGAATGTCTTCAATTTCATCACCGGCTATGGCGAGCCGGAAGAGGGCATGAAGCTTGCGGTGTCGCCCTATACGTTGCGCCCGCGCATCCTCAAGCACATCCGCGAGGAGATCGAGCATGCCAAGGCCGGCCGGCCGGCCGGCATCTGGATGAAGATGAATTCGCTCGTCGACCCCGAGATCATCGATGCGCTCTACGAAGCGAGCCGGGCGGGTGTCGATGTCGATCTGGTGGTGCGCGGCATCTGCTGCCTGCGCCCGCAGGTGCCGGGTCTGTCCGACAATATCCGCGTCAAGTCGATCGTCGGTCGTTTCCTTGAGCACAGCCGCATCTTCTGCTTCGGCAACGGCCATGGGCTGCCCTCGGAAAAGGCGCTCGTCTATATCGGCTCGGCCGACATGATGCCGCGCAATCTCGACCGCCGCGTCGAGACTTTGGTGCCACTCATTAACCCCACCGTGCATGAGCAGGTCCTGTCCCAGATCATGCTGGGCAATCTGATTGACAATCAGCAGAGCTACGAGATATTGCCCGACGGTACATCACGGCGAATTGAAGTGCGACAGGGTGAGGAACCTTTCAACGCCCAGCACTATTTCATGACCAATCCGAGCCTGTCCGGTCGCGGAGAAGCCCTGAAATCAAGCGCACCGAAACTGATCGCCGGTCTGATATCCGGTAGGAAACGATAATTCTGGTACCTCATGACAAGATCTGAAGCGCAGGGGCGTCTTCCCGGTATCGCCCCTGTCTCCGTTGTCGACATCGGCTCCAACTCGATCCGCCTCGTGATCTATGAGGGTCTGTCCCGCGCACCGACAGTGCTCTTCAACGAGAAGGTCCTCTGCGGCCTTGGCAGGGGTGTCGCGACGACCGGCCGGATGGACGAAGACGGTGTCGAGCGCGCACTGGCAGCGCTGCGCCGCTTCCGCGCACTGTCCAACCAGGCCCAGGCGACGCGCATGTATGTGCTGGCGACGGCTGCCGCCCGCGAAGCCTCCAACGGCCCCGACTTCATCCGCCGCGCCGAAGAGATCCTCGGACACGAAATCCAGGTCCTGACCGGCGAGGAAGAGGCGAAGTATTCCGCCCTTGGCGTGGTCAGCGGCTTCCACGATGCCGACGGCATCGCCGGTGACCTCGGCGGCGGTTCGCTGGAACTCATCGACATCAAGGGCAAGGGCTTCGGCCAGGGCATCACGCTGCCGCTCGGCGGCCTGCGCCTGTCGGAAAGCGTCGAGGGTTCGCTCATCAAGGCGAGAGCCCTGGCGAAGAAGCTGGTCGGGGATGCATCGCTGCTGAAGAACGGGCAGGGGCGCACCTTCTACGCCGTTGGCGGAACCTGGCGCAACATTGCCAAGCTGCATATGGAGATCCGCAAGTATCCGCTGCACATGATGCAGGGCTATGAGCTGCCCTATGACGAGATCGCCTTCTTTCTGGAGGAGATCATCTCGGGCGCCAACAGCCGCGATCCCGCTTGGTCGACCATTTCCAAGAGCCGCCGCAACCTGATCCCCTTCGGCGCCGTCGCCATGCGGGAAGTGATCGAGATCATGCAGCCGAAGAGCGTCTGCTTCTCGGCGCAAGGCGTGCGCGAAGGCTATCTCTATTCGCTGCTGCTGGAGGAAGAACAGGCGCTCGATCCGTTGATCGAGGCTGCCGATGAACTCGCCATCCTGCGTGCCCGCTCGCCGGAACATGCCCGCGAGCTTGCCGACTGGACCGGCCAAATGATGCCCTTCTTCGATATCGAGGAAACCGAAGAGGAAAGCCGCTATCGCCAGGCCGCCTGCCTGCTCGCCGATATCAGCTGGCGTGCCCATCCGGACTATCGCGGCCTGCAGGCGCTGAACGTGATTGCCCACTCCTCCTTCGTCGGCATTACCCATCCGGGCCGCGCGTTCATCGCGTTGACCAACTACTACCGCTTCGAAGGCCTGCATGACGACGGCCAGACCGGCCCGCTCGCAGCGATCGCCACCGAGCGCCTGCTGGACCGGGCAAAGCTCGTCGGCGGCATGCTGCGCGTCGTCTACCTCTTCTCGGCCTCCATGCCGGGCGTGGTGCACAACCTGACATTCCGTCGCTCCGCCAATCCCGATCTCGATCTCGAATTCGTTGTCCCGAAGTCCTACAAGGACTTCGCCGGCGAGCGTCTGGACGGTCGCCTGATGCAGCTGTCGAAGTTGACGGGCAAGCGGCTGGCCTTCGTCTTCGAATAGGAGCGCAAACGCACTCCTGCCCACCCAACTCTTGCTTTGGCGATGGCGATTGCCGCCATGTGAGGGGCGGGCTACAAATCTCCAAAATTTACAGCCTTGATTGGAGAGGGTGTCATGGCGGTCAGCAGCAATCCCAAACAAGGACCGCTTCCCGCAGCGATCCGCAAAATGGCGCTGGCCTTGGCGCTGGCCACCTCGCCGTTGATCTTCCCTGTGCCTCAAGTGAACGCCGAAGAGGCGCGTATATGGATGGGGGAGACGCAGGAGGGTGGGGCCGTGCTCCTCTACGGCATGCCACAGACGGATGATGTGCCGGTGAGCTTCCGCTGTGAACTGCCGGCACGCCATTTTATCATGACGCTTTCGCTGGATCCGGATTTCGAACCGAAGAGCGGCACGGTGAAGCTGACGGTGACCGCGCCGCCTGCCGCCGATCAATTGGTCGTCGATGCGGACATCCAGTTTCTGGAAGAGATGGAATTGACATTCCTCGAAGCGCGCCCAGCCTTCGATGCCGCCATCGCCAGGATGCTGAAGCAGGGAACCGAGCTGAAGTTCACCATAGGCGAGAAGACCTTTGCCTATCCGCTGACCGGGGCGGCTGAAGCCATGCGGCCAGTTGAGGCGGCCTGCGCCAAGCCGACCTGATCTCTCACGCGCCCCCCGCCTCGATAAAAAAGGCGCAGGATCATGAGACCCTGCGCCTTTATTTTTGATGTCCCGGCCAAACACCTTTCGATACCCGACCGGGAGATCTTGACGTCGCTTACTTCGCGGCGAGGAAATCGCCGACTTCCAGAAGCACGAACTCGCTGTCGTCGGCCTTGTCGAGGGCGCGGCCGGCTGAAAACGGCAGGTTGTTGTCATTGCCGACGACGATATGGGTCGGATCGACCACATCGACATTCTCGATGGTGACGAACGGCATGTCATAGAAACCTTCGCCGCCGCCCTGGCGCTTCTTGTTGTCGGGGTCTTCGATCTTCATCAGATCGATATAGCCGATCTTGCGCACGGCCTTGCCGGCCATCTCGTCCGTCATCTCGATCTTGTAGATGCGCTTGTGCTTGGCCGGCACGGCAAAGCAGTCGGCAGCCGGGGCCTTCGGATCGGCGCAGGCCTTGTCCGCCACACCCGCACCATTGTCGCGCTCGATCACGAGAGCGGTGGTCTCGTCGATCATGTTGAAATCGCCGATCGCCTCCCCGCCTTCGGACAGAGGATAAAGCCAGGTCTTGCCGGTCCAGGTCTTGGAGGCGGCGTCAAGCTCGATGATGCGCAGGGCAGTGAGGCCATCCGCCTTTTCGACGGAACCGTCTTCGAGATAGAGCGGGCCTTCGAGCATGCCATAGAGCTTCGTACCGTCCTTCGACAGGGCAAGGCCTTCATAGCCGCCGGAGCGCTTGAGGTTGAAGACCGGCATCTTGGCGGCTGGATTGGCAGGCACGACGATGGTCGGATTGTCGGGCGACTTCACGTCGATCTCGCCGGCCTTCGTCGCGATGACATCAGTCAGCACGCCCTCGGTCGAGAACTTCAGGATGTAGGGACCGAGTTCTTCGCCGACCCAGAAACCATCCGCCACCGGCTGGATGGATTCGACGTCGAAGTCCGCACCCGTCAGATAGCGCTTGTCAGAGCCTTCCATGGCGATCGGGAAGGGGGCCTTCTTGTCGGGATCGGTGAGGAAGAGGGTCTTTTCGACCTTTACCGAACCGGCATCCCAGTCGAAGGTCAGATGATGCAGCATCAGCATGGCATCGGTGGAATTCGTCTTCGAGCCGAAGCCGTTGTCCGAGAGGCTCCAGAAGCTGCCGTCGGGCATGGCCTTGATGCCGGAGAAACCCTGCAGCGGCTGACCGTCGAAGGGCAGCGAAAGGCCGGTCAGGCGCACGCCGTCCTTGCCGGGCACGCTGCCGAGCGCGTCCGCACGCTTGCGGTCTGCGGTCGAGAACTTGCCGGAGGTCTTGAGATAGGCTGGCGCATCGGCAGGAGCGGCGATGATGGTGTTGGCCGGCAGAACGGCCTGATTCACCAGCTTGGCCGGAAAGGCCTTCTCCTCGGCCGAAGCCTGGGAGACGAAGAGGATGAAGAGAGCAGCAGACGTCAGAAGAGCTTTGGTCATGGCGTCACCTTGTTGGAAGGGAGGAAACGCCAGAGTGCTAGTGAGGCTTCATGTCGCACCGATTGCGATCAGGTGAAGTTTCGATGACGTCAGCGGTTACCCACAGGCGCCCCGAGCCATCCCGGCAGAACACCGCGATCTTCACCCGTCACGGCAGCCTCGACACAGGCTGCGAGACTGCCGAAACGCATGGTCCGCCCGGTGAGGCCCGGGCCGTAATGGGCATATTTGCCGGAATTGGTCATGATGACCTTGGCATCGACGGGAATGACAGGCTCTGTCACCATGCACCAGCAGGTGTCGTTGACGAGGGTGACACCGAAAGCGGTCAGCACGGCGACATCACCCGAGGCCTCCGCCTTGGCCATCTCCGCGCGCCCGCAGGTGACGACGAGCGGCACATGCGGAGCCCGTGTCTTGTTTCGACAGAGCGCCGCGAGTGCTGCCAGTTCTGTGGCAGAGAAATGCGGATTGCCGAGCGAGACCAGCTGTACCGGGCCGGCTTCAGCGCCGTTCAGTTCTTGCCAGGCCCGCAGCAGGTCCTGATGGGTGAGTGAGATGGTCGGCAGATCGAGGGCTTCAAAGGCCTTGGGGTCGAGGGCCTCCGGCGTGACACCAGCGATGTGGAACATCGGCGCGGCGGATGTAGTCGCAAACGCGGCCCCGAAGGCCTTCAGCGCATCCGTATCAGGGCGGTGCCTGGACACCCCCTCGACCAACGGAATGGCATCGGGCGAAACCGTCCCGATCAGATAGCCGATGAGCGGCCAGAGGCTGTCATCGACGCCCTCAAGCGGTGGCACGGTGACCCGGATCTGTGGCGCGCGCTCCTCCGGCAGATGGCAGCCGGCCTTGGGTGCCCGGCCCGTCAGCGCGATCGCGATGTCGAGATAGTCAGGATATTTCATTGTCCGGGCGCCAAGCACGCTGTTGGCATAGACGACGGCATTCGATTCCGCCCAGACGATCTGCTCGTCGCGCGCGGGCCGATCGTCGAGCAGGTAGGGCGCGCAGGTAAAGGTGGCTTGTGCCCCCATCGCCACATAGGCATCGGCCACGGCTGCTGCCGGACGCCCAAGCGCTTCCGGAACACCCTGCGCCTGCCAGCGCCGGTGATCGACCGAAATCGCATTCAGCGTCGTCGGCACCACGACGCGGCCGCCGAGATCGCGCAGCTTTTCGGCAAAGGCGAGGCCGCCAGGACCGGTATAGATGCAGCCGTCGATATGGGCGCGGGTGATGTCGATCAGCTCCGTCGCGCCCTCGAGCGCCGCCATCCGCAGCACGATCCGCATGGCAACGGCAGCCGCTTCGCCTCGCTCTCCTGCAAGAATGGCCTGGTCCCGATCCGTGAGCGCGATGTCCGAACCGATGCCGGCAACGGCATTGCTGATCCGGATACGCCTGGCTGTCTTCAATGCGGCAAACGTTTCCTTGCCGACCGCAACAACCGGAATGGACCGCCCGAAGACTTCCTCCGCGACAATGACGCCGAGCGTGATGATCGCTTCTGGATGTTCGAGCACGATCGCGGCGGGACCTTGTCCGTTGAGGATCAGTTCGAGGATCACGCCGCTGCCGGTGCAGGAGCCACGGCTGGTCGGCAGGACGAGCACGCGGCCCGTCAGCCGTTCGCCGCTCAACGGGTGATGCCGGTCGATGATCTCGCCGGTCACGGCGTCCGCACCGCCCCAGAAGCTGAGCGCCGTATCGGTGAACAACACCTCGCCCTCGGCGGAGCCTGAAACGAGCACGCGGCCGGTGATGTCGACGGTGTCATGGAGGCTGCTCATCATTCCGTCTCCGTCAGTGCCAGTACCGCAAAACTCGCCAGCCAATGTTCACCCATATAGTCGCCCGCCACATGCGCGATCCCGGCTTCGAGATGCCCATGCGCGGCCTCGATCATGACACGTCGACGCGGGTCCGTGTCCGGCAGAGTGCCCGCCAGAGATGCCCAGCACCAGGCGCGGCTGAGGCTCAAGCCATCGAGATGGGCGATCTTGCCGTCCGAGCGATCGGACACGGAGGCGGGTGCAAACAGCGTGCGCGGTTGCTTGACTGCGATATCAGGCAGGAAAGCATCGAACCAGCGGGCGAAATCGGCAGCCGGCAAAAGCCGGCGCAAACATTCCGCCTCGATCAGCGCTGGCGAGAGGAAGTCGTCGCCCGAGGGCTCGCCCCAGGCTGGGCAGGCGGTGTCAGAGCCGTACCAGCGTTGCGCCGTGGCGCGCAACAGATCGAAGAGGCTGTCGTCTCCGACGGTCTCGGCATAGTCGGCTGCGAGCCTCAGCGCAAAGGCGGTATTGTAATGCGTGCCAGTTCGCACCGGATAGGTGGCAAGCGGCAGGAAGTCCCGGAAGCGCTGGACAATCCGCTCCGTCAGCGGCAATAGCGCCTCGCCCCAGGTGGGGTCCTCGTGGCCCTGCAATTCGGTGGCAAGCTTCAGCAACCAGCCCCAGCCATAGGGACGCTCGTAACCGCGCGCCATCGGTCGGTCGAAATAGGCGCATTCGCCGGCGATCCTGTCGGGCACCAGCATCGTTGAGAAGAGATCGCGGATCGTCGGCCCCTCCGGCATCTCGGGATGGAGGCGCAACAGACGCGCCAGCATCCAGTAGCCATGCACGCAGGAATGCCAGTCGTAGCTGCCGTAGAAGACCGGATGAAGCTCGGATGGCGTCTTCGCGTCATCAGGCCCTTCGAGCCCATGCAGGATATGATTGGGATATTCGCGGGTGACATGCCCGAGCGCGATCATCGCAAGGCGGGAGGCAAGCTCGGATGTCAGCCGCGTGGTCATCCCTTATCTCCCAAGTCCAGCCTATCGCCCCAGTCGGCCCGGCGGATGTCCTTGAAGGCATCGCCATCGCGTTTGCTGAGTGTCAGCTCGGCAGCCGTGCCATCAGTGCGACAGAGCTTGACCCGCCCGACACCGCCATTGACACGCGGGGGAGACAGCACCCGGTCGCCGCTGATCGTGACAGGCTCGCGCGAAGCGGCGATGAAGATGTATTTCTCGTCCTCCCACGGCACCTCGGCACCCTTGGCCATTCGGTGCACCCGCGAGCGCGCCACACGCCTCGAGAAGTGGCACCAGTCCGGTGCCACGATCGGACAGTTTTCCGCATGCATGCAGGGCGCCACGAGATGGGCGCCGAGCGATCGCAGTCTGTCGCGAACGGCGAGAATGCGCTGCCAGCCGGCCGGTGTGCCCGGCTCGATCACGACGAGCATGCCCTTGGTCAGCGTCCAGAGTTTTTCCGTGACGGTTCCAATGGTTGCCGGCGGAAGCTCGTCCAGAACATAGGCAAGCGTCACGAGATCGGCAGGCCCCAGCGCCGGGATCTTGCCCGTCACGTCACCCGCCTGCCAATGGCTTTTCACGCTGCCGGAGGCGGCGAGTTTTTCGCCGACGCTGCGGATCGCGCCGCTCGCTTCGACCATCTCGGCGGCGCTGAGGCTGTCCCAGGTGTCGGCGGCTGCCCAGAGTGCGGTGCCGGGACCGCAGCCGAGATCGATCAGGGTCTCCGGCTGGAAATCCGGTGCCGCATCCTCCACCATCGCCAGGGCTGCACGAACGGCGGCAAAGGTGGCGGGCAGGCGGGTTGCCAGATAGGCCTTGGCAGCCAGTGCATCATCGATATGAAACCGCCCGTCGCGCACCTCGCGGCGATAGCGATCCGAGAGAATGGCGCTCGCCTTGGCGAGCTTTTCCAGCGGTTCGCCCGAGAGCATCTGGTCGACGGCAGAGCGGAGGGGGGCGGGAAGTTCCATGATGTGCCTCAGTCGCGCCGCGCCGCCCATTCGGGGCGGAGGATGGACATGAGAAAGAAATCCGAGCGGCTGCCATCCGGCAGCAGCGCCGCCTCGCGCAGCACGCCTTCCTGGATGAAGCCGACCTTGCGATAGACGGTCTGCGCTCTGAGATTGCCGCTTACCACATCGAGCCACAGGCGATGGGCATTGGTTTCGAGAAAGGCAAAGTCGACGGCACCGGCGAGCAGCGGTGTGCCCACGCCCTTTTCCGGGCTGGAGACCGCGATGCGCTTGACGCAGGCATTGCCGTCGCGCCGGTTGAGATCCATCAGGATGACGAAGCCGAGCGCGGAACCTTCGGCATTCTCGCCGATCAGATAGGCAAAAGCCGGGTTGGCCAGATGCGCCCGGTGTTCGTCGAGGCTGTAGCGGCCGACGAACTGGTCATAGCCCGGCTTGCGCTCGGTCTCCATGATGAACGGGATATCAGCCTCCGTTGCACGGCGCAGGGATAGCGCCGTCACGGATCAGAACTCCACCGCTTCGACGCGCTTGCCGACGAAACGCAGACCGACGCCGCCGGAAATCAGCTTCAGCGCGAGATCGCCGAACAGCTCCTTGCGCCAGCCCTGAAGGGCCGCGACATCAGCCTTTTCGCCTTCGGCGGCGATCTTTTCCAGATCGTCGCTGTTGGCGATGACCTTCGAGGCAACGCCATGCTTCTCAGAAGTGAGACGCAGCAGCACCTTCAAGAGTTCGACGGCCGATTGCGTGCCTTCGGGCGCATGGGTGTGGCGCTCCAGATGCGGCATCTCCGACTTCGGCAGCGCGAGTGCGGCATTCACCTGCTCAAGGATCGCCGTACCAGAGCTCGAGCGCTCCCAGCCCTTCGGAATGGTGCGGAGCCGCCCAAGCGCTTCCACATCCTTCGGCTGCTGCTGGGCGATTTCGTAGATCGCATCGTCCTTCAGGACGCGCGAACGCGGCACGTTGCGGGCACGCGCCTCGCGCTCGCGCCAGGCGGCGACATATTGCATGACGGCGAGTTCGGTTGGCTTGCGCAGCCGCATCTTCAGCCGCTGCCAGGCCTGTTCCGGCGGCAGGTCATAGGTCTCGCGGGATTCGAGGATCGCCATTTCCTCGGTCAGCCATTCCGCCCGGCCTTCCGCATCCAGCTGGCCCTTCAGCTTGAGATAGACATCGCGCAGATGGGTGACATCGGCCAGCGCATAATCGAGCTGCTTGTCCGACAGGGGGCGGCGGCTCCAGTCGGTGAAGCGCGAGGTCTTGTCGATATGGACGTTCTTCACCTTCTGCACGAGCTGGTCATAGGAGACGCTGTCGCCGAAGCCGCAGACCATTGCCGCAACCTGCGTGTCGAAGATCGGATGCGGGATGAGATCGCCGAGATGGAAGATGATTTCGATGTCCTGGCGGGCCGCATGGAAGACCTTCGTGACGGCCGGATTTGCCATCAGCTCGAAGAAGGGCTTGAGGTCGATACCCTTGGCCATCGGGTCAACGATGTATTCATGCTCCGGGCTCGCCATCTGGATCAGGCAGAGTTCCGGCCAGAAGGTCGTTTCGCGGAGAAATTCCGTGTCGATCGTGATGAAATCGGATTGGGCGAGGAGGCGGCAGGCCTCTTCGAGCGCGGCAGTGGTATCGATCATTTCGGCTCGGTCATGGAAACTACAGGATCAACCTTAGTTTCCCTTCTGGACCCCGATGTCAATATGAACGGCCCGGAAAGCAGGGCCGCGAGGCCATTGGAAGGCCCGAAGCGCCTTATTCGTCAGCCTCTCCGGTCTTCAAGGCGGCGATGTTCTGGCTGTGGACGGCCTCATAGGGCGCGAAATAGGTGAGCGTTCCCGCAGCCAGTTCCGGTCCGATGAAGCTTTCAAGGCTCTCGGTCTCGAGCTTCCGGATCGTCGAGGCGGGCAAGCAGCCGCGTCAGATAATCGCGCGTGGCGGTCACCAGCGATGGCGGATAGCCGCCCGCAGCGATGACCGTCTCGTCACCGTGATTGGGCAGGATCCTGACGAAATCGAGCGTCGCCAGTCGGTCGAGTTCGGCAATGTGCCGCGTCGTGTTTCCCGGCTCCGAGATGTAAGTGACGCTGTCCTCCAGTGTATCGCCGGCCAGCAGAACGCCGAGATGCGGCAGCAGCAGAACGGTGCCATCGGCGCTGTGAATGTCGAACTGGATCAGCCTGACGGTGATGTCGCCGACTTGAAGCTCCGTCTCGCCCTCGAATGTCTCTGTCGGCATGACGACCGGATTGATCGGCGGATCCTTCTCGGCCAGCACCTTGCGCTTCTCGATCAGCGTGTCGCGCGTCAGCCTGTTCGACAGGATCGGACAGTCGATGAAGCCGGCATTGCCCGCCACATGATCGGTATGCCAGTGGCTGAGCACAACCCGGATTTTTTTGACACCAAGACCGGAGAGGTGGCTGCGGATGGCGCGGGCATGGCCGAAGGAGATGTGCGTGTCGTAGACGAGCGCGTCTGTTCCCGAAACGACCGCATAGCTTGCAACGCCGAGACTGTAGGCGCCGTCATCAAGCCAGTTCGGCCTGTCCGCATGCAGCCTTTTGCCTTCGATACGCCCGTCGTAATAGGCGAACAGCCCCGGATAGGGCTCGTGGATGCGCATCGTCTCGGAAAGGTTCATGCTCAGGTCACCCGGAAATAGCCGGTCATGCCGGTCTTCTGGTGTTCGATGATGTGGCAGTGGAACACCCAATCACCCGGATTGTCGGCCACCAGCGCAAGCTGGACCTTTTCATCCGGCAGCACAAGATAGGTGTCCGAGACCAGCGGCTGAACCTCGCGTTTGTTCGAGCTGATGGCCTTGAAGTTCATCCCGTGCAGATGGATGGGATGGGCGTGTGGCGTGACGTTCTCGACATTGAGCAGATAGGTCTGGCCCAGTTTCAGCTCCGCAATCGGCGCGGTCGGATCGGGTGTGTCGCCCGGATAAGGCACCTTGTTGATCGCCCAAAAGGAATAGCCGAGCGTCCCGCAGATCGACTCGCGCGCCGCCGTTTCGGCGGTAGCGCTGAGCACGAGCGGAATCTCGGTCGCGTTGGAGAGATCCGCATCGACGCCGGCGTTTTCGGCAAGCGGGCCGAGATCGCCGAGATTGCGTTTCAGCGAGGAGCCGACGGCGCGGAGCCGCGCGACCACCTTCGGCGTCGATGGACGGATATCCTCCAGCACCATCTCCACGCCCTCGCTGTCGGCGACGCGTATAGCGAGATCCAGCCGCTGGCCGGGCGAGACGACGGCCATGTCGAGCGGCATCCGCTCCGGCACCGGATGCCCATCGATCGCGATGATCTGCGCCTCGGCGCCAGCGAGCTTGAGATTGTAGATGCGCGTCACGTCGGCGGCGAGGATGCGGACGCGGACGAGTCCACCGGCCGGAACGTCATAGACCGGCTCGGGCTGCCAGTTGGCAGTACGCAGCGTCCCGAACGTGCCGGTCTTCGCCGCATCGCGCGGCTTGAACTGCTCGATGAACTGGCTGTCGCCGCCCAGGCGGAAGTCTCTGAGGTTCAGCACCACCTCGCCATCGAAGACCGGGTCCCTGTCGTCTTCCACCACCAGTACTCCGGCAAGCCCGCGGCCCATCTGCGTCAGCGTGTTGCAATGCGGATGATACCAGTAGGTGCCGGCATCGGGTGGCGAGAAGCCGTAGTCGAAGCGGTCGCCGGTATAGACGTAGGGCTGGGTGACGAAGGGCACACCGTCCTGGTCGTTCGGCAACCGGATGCCGTGCCAGTGGATGGTGGTCGGTTCGTCGAGCCGGTTGATGAGCCGCGCCTTGAAGGCTTCGCCCCGTTTGGCCCGCAGGATCGGCGGGGAGGGGTCTGTAGAGGTCTGCCCCGCCAGCGCATAGCGCATGACCCCACGTGTCGCCTGCTTGCCGTCGAGCAAGACATCGCCGGTCAGTGCCTCAATCTCGATCGGGTCTGTCGCCGCGAGTGCCTGGCTCAGGCGCGGCATGACGGCAAGACCCGCGCCATAGGCGCCGAGCACGGCGGCGGATTTGAGAAGGGTGCGGCGGGAAACAAAGGTCACGGTCGGAACTTTCGATGGATGTCCCGTTTGTAAAGTTGAGACGGCTGATCAGCAATAGCGTCGGTCGGCCATGCTGTCGCAGGCCTGACGATGGTCATCTCAGCCGCCATCCTTTTCGTTCGGCGGTGTCGCAAGCTTGCTGAAGTAGGTCGAGGTGCGCAGCAGGCTGCGGAAGCGCATACGCCGTTTCTCGGTCGGCACCGCATCGCGGGCCCGGATGCGGGCGAGCGTATAGGCAACGAAGAAGGCCAGGACCACGATCGTATAGGCAAACAGCGCATGCGGCCCGAAGGCATCCATCAGAAAGGAGGCAATCAGCGGCCCGACGACCGCGCCGATCGACCAGAAGAACAGCGTGCCCGCCGAGACCAGCGCATGCTGACCGGGGGCTGCATGGTCATTGGCATGGGCCGAACACAGCGAATAGAGCGGCAGGGCAAAGGCGCCGAAGGCGAAGATGCCGATGAAATTGGCAAGCTCCCCATCACCCGCCAGGAAGGCGAGGTAGACCGAGGCGATGAGTGCCCCGATTGTCGAGACAAGGATGATGACGCGGCGGTCCAGCTTGTCCGAATAGTGCCCGAGCGGATATTGCAGCACGATCCCGGCAAAGATACCGATGCTCATGAAACTGGCGATTGACGTCACCGACAGGCCGATGCCATCGGCATAGATCGGCCCGAGCGAGCGGAAACTGGAATTGGTCAGCCCGATGACGATGCAGCCGACGGTCGCGAGCGGCGAGACCGACCAGAGAACCTTGATATCGAATTTCACATCCTGCGGCGGCTCGGGGCTCGATTTGTCGGCAAAGGAGATCGGCACCAGCGACAGAGAGAGCGCCATGGCGATGATGGCGAAGAGATCGAAGCCGGAGACGCCGAAGAGCGGGATCATGTATTGCGCCGCCGTCACCGAGCCGAGATCGACGAAACGATAGACGGAAAGCGTGCGCGCCCGCGTGGCGTTCGTGACGCGGGCGTTCAGCCAGCTTTCGACGACGGCAAACAGGCCGGCAAAGCAGATGCCCTGCACAAGGCGCATCAGGAACCAGGAGATCGGGTCGATCACCAGCACCATCATGATCGAGGCGGCAGACGCGATGGCGGCAAGCGCCGAGAAGGCGCGGATATGCCCGATCGCCCGCATGATCTTGGTGATGTAGACGCAGCCGAGCACGAAGCCGATGAAATAACCCGTGCCGACCATGCCGATGACGGAGGTGCTGAAGCCTTCCTCAATGCCGCGCAGCGCGATGAAGGTGCCCTGCAAGCCGTTGCCGCCGATCAGGATGCCGGCGGTGATCAGAAGCGGGATGAGGGGGCGGATATCATGCATGAGGGGCCTGCGGGCCACGGCGGAGCGTTTGATCAGTGAGTCGATGCCGGGCAGGTCCGCATTCCTAGACCTCTTTGACGGATGGCGACAGACCAAAATCGCGGTCTTCTCGCCATCCGCCCGGATTTGACCGTCAGAGGAAGGGCCGCCCCTGGACGGCCTGTACGAAGGTGCCGATGACCACGGCGATGGAGATGACGGCGCCAAGCGCAATGCCGGGTCTGGCGAAACGGAGTGCGAAGCGGTCGAGGCCAAGACCCAGGATCGGCAGGGCCTGCATGATATGGGTGGCGAAGAAATGCGGCACGCGTAGATCGCCGCCTGTGCGCGACCAACCGAACAGCGGCAACCCGCCAATGTCAGTCTTGATGCCGCCGACCCAATGGCCGGGACCGTCGATCTGGCCACCGCCGAGCGCAAAGGCGGTCATCAGCGTGGCCACGCTGCCAAGGATCAATCCCCAGCCAGCGCCGAGGCGCAGGCCGGCCGGTGCATCGGGGCGTGGACGCAGCAGGATGTAAACGCCGATGACCAGGCTTGAGAAAACGAGCAATGCGGCGCCTGCACCCATCACGCTATAGGCCATCGCCTCGAAGGGCGTGCTGTCGTTGAAATGCGAAGCCCGCCCGCGCGCCGCCTGCAGCGTGATGTAGAGAATTTCGCCGCTTGCCGTAATCACCGCCATGAGGCTAGCGAGCCAGACGCCGCGTCCCGCTCGCGTTCTCTGCTCGATGAGCGGCAGCAGCAAAAGCAGCGTGACCAGCATCAGGGCGAGCGAGGCCTGGAATTTCAGCGGCTTCACCCAGACGCTGATGCCGTTGATGAGCCGGTCGTCGAGGCCAAGCGCAATCAGGCTCGGAAAGGCCAGCGCCACCGACAATCCGATGCCGACGATAAGCACCCGGCGTGTTTTGAGTTCGGCAGCGGCGAGATCCGGCGACGGGGCGAGCACTGTGCTGTCGTTGAAGAGCATGGTCATCGGTCAGGCCTTTCGGGGCTCAAGCGCGGCTTCCGTCGCGCGGGTGAGATAAAACAGCAGGAGGCCGAGCGGCCCGAACATGAAGGTCGCGACCAGCATCGGCGCCTGCAGCAGGCGATTGTAGCCGCGTTTGTCGGCCTCAATGGCAATCCAGGTGCCGATGAAGAGATCGAAGGCGAGGTAATGCACCCAGCCGGCGACAAGCACCGGATCGCTCATGAAGAGGGCCCGCACCTCGGCAATCGAGCCAAACCCGCCGCCCTCGACGCGGAAGAAGTAGACGAGGATCAGGACCGCATAGGTGAGCGACAGCGCCCCGATCAGACCGAAGCGGATGAAGGCGATCAAGGATCCCCAGCGGGGTGCCAGAATGAGCAGCAGCCAGCCGGCCATGGCGGTGCTGCTGGCGAGCGAAAACACGGTATCGGCATTCATCATGTGCTCCATCTTGACGGTGACAAGATAAGCATGGGCCAAAACTTGGCAATGTCAAGATTGATTTTGACGGCGGGTTCCAGAGGGATTATGAAGGGTCATGGCAAGACAGAAATCCTATCACCATGGCGACCTGCGCCAGGCCCTGATCGACAACGGCCTTGATATGCTGGAGGAGCATGGGCTTGAAGGCCTGACGCTGCGCAAGCTCGCCGCCCGCGTCGGCGTCTCCCATGCCGCCCCCGAACATCATTTCCCGACCTTGAGGCACCTTCTGACCGCCTTTGCCGCCGAGGGTTTCCGGCTGTTCGCCGCCTCGATGCGCTCCGCCATGGCGCAAGCCCCCGGCGATCCGGCAGACCAGCTGCGCGCCGCCTCGCGCGGCTACCTCGCCTTTGCCAGCACCCGCCCGCATCTCTTCCGTCTGATGTTCACAGCCAACCGTCTCGACTGGGAAGACCCGGCGCTCGGCCCCCCGTCAGACGCGGCCCACGCTGTGCTCGCGGAGGTCTCGGCTCCGGTGGCCAAACGCCTGAACCGCGACACCCCGGAGGGCAGGGCCGCCGTCGAACAACTCGTCTGGTCGCAGATCCATGGCCACGCGCATCTGATGATCGATGGCAAGCTGCAGCGGGAGGATGGCACGGGTTGCGAGCCGTTCGCGGCGCCGCTGGATCTGGCGAGTGTGTTGTTGCCGGACTGAGGGGGCGATGGCGCCAACGGGAGACATTGTGGCTGCCGCGAAACTCCTAGCATTCGCAACAGACATTGCCGTCAGTCGGCAAGGCCGATCATCACCGAAAGCATGGTGTTGAGAGCCAGCATATCTGCAGGGGAAAGATGACCGATTACCGGGCCGCATTTGGCGCGCGGATAGGCCATGATCTTATCCACCATGATCTGTGAAACCACCTGGAGACCGTTCTCCGCCGTTGGCTCGACAGTCAGCCGATAAAGCGGGGCATCAGCCATCGTGCTGGTGAGCAAAACGACCAGCACGCTGTCTGCCGCATTGAGAATATCAGATTGAATGACGATCGCCGGGCGGGGTTTTCCATAATCGCCCTGTGCCGAAACCGTGACGAGATCGCCTCTTTTCACGGCTCCGACCATTCAGTCGCCGCCGCGATGAAATCCAGCGCTTCGACTTCCTCGGGACGGCCGCGCAAGATGAGACCCTGCCGCTTGGCTTCGGCGGCAAATTCGGGCCTGTGAGGATCCGGCACCCAAATGCGCAGTTGCTTCATGCCCCGGTGCTGCTGCTGTTGCCGGTAGCGTTGAAACTTGCTCAGGCCGTCATCGGCGCTCTTCGGTCTCGGCATAGCCGTCTCCATGAGGTTGCGCGCTACCCTAACACATGGGTTGCGCGCGGCCTAATGTTTTTGGCTCTCGTGACGAACAGCGCGAATGTCGGGATTTTTCGCGATCATGTCGTCGACGGTCCATGACCGCTATGGGCCGGTGGCGAAACGCCTGAAGTGCGACACGCCGGAGGGCAGGGCCGCCGTCGAACAGCTCGTCTGGTCCCAGATCCACGGCCATGCGCATCTGATGATCGACGGCAAGCTGCAACGGGAGGATGGCACGGGTTGTGAACCCTTCGCGCCGCCGCTGGATCTGGCGAGTGTGTTGTTGCCGGAGTGAGGGACGGGAGTTTTGCGCTTTTAGTTGGGCCGATCGAGACTATCCAGTATTCTGAGAAAGTTGCCATCCGCCCAGATTGGCGGGCCAACTGCCTCGTGAACATCAGATATTCGAGTTTCAATATTGCCCTCCGGCCTTGAGGCTTGTTTCCTAAGTCGACCAGCAAAGTAGGGGGAATGATGGCGTACTCGACAGAGGAGGTGGCGGGCTTCCACAAGAGCCTCGAAGAATGGACCGCTCGTGTAGGCCAACTGAGTGAGAGTCTCATAATGAGGGAATTGGCCTGCTGCCGGTTTCATGGACACCGAGTTAAGGTGTTCCTCCTGAAACCGGAGAGCATGAATGCAAAGACGAATATTCAGCCGCGAGTATAAGCTCGAAGCGGTAAAGCTGGTCAAGGAGCGTGGGGTCGCTGTTGCCCAGGCGGCCCGTGACCTTGATGTCCACGAGAATGTGTTGCGCAAATGGGTTCGCGAATACGGCGACGATCCCAGCCAGTCCTTTCCTGGAAAAGGCCAGATGAAACCGGAGCAGCTTGAGATCGAGCGTCTCCGTCGCGAAGTCGCCAAGCTGAAGGCGGAGCGCGATATCCTAAAAAAGGCCGCAGCCTACTTTGCCAGGGACGCGATATGAAGTTCGCGTTCATTGCAAAGCACCGTTCGATCTGGCCGGTGGCATGGCTCTGCGAAGCGCTGGGGGTTTCTCGTTCAGGTTTCCATGCCTGGCTCAATCGTTCTCCGAGCGAACACGCCCGCTATGATGAGGTTCTGCTGGACAAGATCACGCAGAGCTTCAAGTCCAGCGACCGCACTTATGGTGCTCGCCGCGTATGGCGCGACGTGCTGGAAGAAGGGTTATCCTGCGGCCTCCATCGTATCGAGCGGCTGATGCGCTTGAATGCGCTCAGGGCCAGGCCGAGACGGCGTGGCTTGCCGAAAGATGCCGGTGACCGTGCCGTCATCATGCCGAACGTGCTGGACCGTCAGTTCATGGCAGAGCGACCGAACCAGAAATGGGTGGCCGACTTCACCTATATCTGGACAGCAGAAAGCTGGCTGTATGTCGCGGCCGTCATTGACCTGTTCTCACGCCGTGTCGTCGGCTGGTCGATGAATGCCAACATGACGGCCCAACTCGTCACAGATGCGCTGATCATGGCAATCTGGCGTCGAGGAAAACCAGACGCGCTACTGCATCATTCCGATCAGGGAAGCCAATATACGAGCGAGCAGTTCCAGCGTCTCATGAGCGACCACAGCATCACCTGCTCCATGAGCCGTTCTGGAAATGTCTGGGACAACGCTGCAATGGAAAGCTTCTTCTCATCACTGAAAACGGAGAGAACAGCACGGAGGGTTTATCGCACGAGGAATGATGCAAGAGCGGATGTGTTCGATTACATCGAGCGCTTCTACAATCTGAAGCGCCGCCACTCGACACTGGGCTATCTCAGCCCCAATGACTTTGAAACAAAGGTGGGATTAGCTTAACTCGGTGTCCGAAAAACCGGCAGCAGGCCAAATACAGGCGCGAACGCTCAAGAGCGCTTGCCGCTCAAGGTGCCGCGCGTCGTCTACGCACATTAATTCGCTGTATCGAGCAGGTTTATACTCTTGTGCCGCCAGACGCTGCGTCACCCTCGCGAGGTAACATTGATGACGCGGCTGTGTGGCTCCAGGCATTTATGATCAATACATACGGAGTTATAGATAATTACGCCATGCTTTGGGTCTGGGAGGCCGATATTCAACACAATGGCAAGCCGATCAGGCCGATGCATATTGGATTGAGGCCTGACAACACGATCGTCAGAGAAAGCCTTTCAAAAGAAACGCAGGCATATCTGGCTAATACCGATGGCTGGTTCGGCTATCTTGAGAATTACCGCCACGCCTTGGCACACCGAGTGCCGCTGTACATACCCCCCAAAAGCATGGATGACGAAGCAGTCAAACAATGGAGGCGTTTGGAGGCAGAGTGTCTGAATGCACTGAAAGCCCGTGACCGAAATCTGTATAGGCAGCTCCATGAACAACAATCACAGCTTGGGGCATTTCAACCTTGGATGATGCACTCATTTGGACCGCATGAGAACGATGGCACGCCAGTCCGTTTCCACCCCCAGATGATCTGTGATCTGGCCACGGTCGTAGAAATTGGAGAAATAATGCTGCAGGAGTTCGACACTCTGCGGTAGCCTCTGAGGAGATGTCATGAACCCCGTCGACTTAGAGCGGACCTCTACATGGCCTGCTGAGATCACCGACTTCCTGGCAGAACACTCTGCAGAATTACGTCGAGAGCGCATGGCAGAGAAGAAATACTCGCTTTCGTCTAGCACTTATCGGATCATGAATGACCCGCCACCGATGCCGATTTGGTTGCAAGCTAAGGCTCTGATTGAGAAGATTATGGCGCGTCGCGATCTTTTAGCCTTTCATGCAACGCGGCTTATCGCTTTCGACCACGTCAGAAACGATGGGCTCTTGAAGCTCGACCTAGTTCAGCACGTCAGCCGCCTCAAGGTTCACCTTGAGAGCATTGGAGCGCTAGAGGAGTTGGCTGAGGTTGATGATGCGGTGCATAAGATGCTCACTGCGGAAAAGTGGTTCGTCAATCGCGAGGGTGCTGTATGGGCAACGCCTCTTCGAAAGCAGTTACATGATGGGGGATGTGACGTTTTCTATGAGACATACGGCGGTGAGGCTCTAGAGCGGATCGCTGGATACGCCGGCGGTAAGCTGTTTGGAAGACTGAAACAGATGGGGACTCCGGCAGTTGTAATGTTTCGATACCCAGCCTACTGCGATGGCTGGTGCATTTTCACTGCTGGGCGATTGCCGCAGACCATGATCGAACTCTTCCTTCACAGCCAGGGGAACTGGGAGGCGATGGATCATGGTTGGGACATAATGATCAAGCGGGATGTACCAGCCGCGAATATTCTTGCTGTCCTAAAGCTCGATGACCCTCAAGTCGCCGCTTAACCGACCGTGACGTCTAACCCTGTCAGCTTAGCGAGTCGGTCAACTTCGAACCAAGTTCGCGCCAAATCCAGCCACAACTCCTCCAGCCTTGACAAATCAGCCACACCATGCGCTTTTCCGCCCGATTTTCTATCGGTCGCGCGCCTTATCTGTTGGTGCCTTTTCGACCGTCACATTCGGGATACCTGATCATGCATCGTTACCGCAGCCACACCTGTGCCGCTCTTCGCAAGTCCGACGTCGGTCAGACCGTCCGCCTCTCCGGCTGGGTCCATCGCGTTCGTGACCATGGCGGCGTGCTCTTCATCGACCTGCGCGATCACTATGGCATCACCCAGGTCGTGGCCGATCCGGATAGCCCAGCCTTCAAGCTGGCCGAGACCGTGCGCGGCGAATGGGTCATCCGCATTGACGGCCTGGTCAAGGCCCGCACCGAAGACACAGTCAACAAGACCATGCCGACCGGCGAGATCGAGCTCTATGCGCAGGAAATCGAGGTTCTCTCGGCCGCCAAGGAGCTGCCGCTGCCGGTCTTCGGCGAGCCCGACTATCCGGAAGATGTGCGCCTGAAGTATCGCTTCCTCGATCTGCGCCGCGACACGCTGCACAAGAACATCGTCAAGCGCACCCAGATCATTTCTGCCATGCGCACCGGCATGGCCGAAGCCGGCTTTGCCGAATACACGACCCCGATCCTGACGGCCTCTTCGCCGGAAGGCGCGCGCGACTTCCTGGTGCCGAGCCGCATCCACGAAGGCAAGTTCTTCGCGCTGCCCCAGGCGCCGCAGCAGTACAAGCAGCTCTTGATGGTCGCCGGTTTCGACCGCTACTTCCAGATCGCCCCCTGCTTCCGTGATGAAGACCCGCGCGCCGACCGTCTGCCGGGCGAGTTCTACCAGCTCGACGTCGAGATGAGCTTCGTCACCCAGGAAGATGTCTGGGGCACGATGGAGCCGATGATGACGAAGGTTTTCGAGCAGTTCGCCGATGGCAAGCCGGTCACCAAGCAGTGGCCGCGCATCCCCTATGACGAAGCGATCCGCAAATATGGTTCCGACAAGCCGGACCTGCGCAATCCGATCGTCATGGAAGCGGTCACCGACCATTTCCGCGATTCCGGCTTCAAGATCTTTGCAAACATGATCGCCTCCAACCCGAAGGTCGAAGTCTGGGCGATCCCGGCCAAGACCGGTGGCAGCAGAGCCTTCTGCGACCGCATGAACGCCTGGGCACAGAGCGCCGGCCAGCCGGGCCTCGGCTATATCTTCTGGAAGGAAGAGGACGGCAAGATCGGCGGCTCCGGCCCGCTCGCCAAGAATATCGGCGAAGAGCGCACCGAAGCGATCCGCACCCAGCTCGGCCTCGAAGCGGGTGACGCCTGCTTCTTCGTCGCTGGCGATCCGGCCAAGTTCTACAAGTTTGCCGGCGAAGCCCGCACGCGCGCCGGCGAGGAGCTGAACCTCGTCGATCGCGACCGGTTTGAGATGTGCTGGATCGTCGACTTCCCGTTCTACGAATACAACGAGGACGAAAAGAAGATCGATTTCGCCCACAACCCCTTCTCCATGCCGCAGGGCGGTCTGGAAGCGCTGGAAAGCCAGGATCCGCTGTCGCTCAAGGCCTATCAGTACGACGCGGTCTGCAACGGCTTCGAAATTGCCTCGGGCTCGATCCGTAACCAGTCGCCGGAGCTGATGGTCAAGGCGTTCGAACTGGTCGGCCTGTCGAAGGACGACGTCGAGGAACGCTTCGGCGGCATGTACCGGGCCTTCCAGTACGGCGCCCCTCCGCATGGTGGCTGCGCCTTCGGCATCGACCGCGTGGTCATGCTGCTCGTCGGTGCGAAGAACCTGCGCGAAATCTCGCTCTTCCCGATGAACCAGCAGGCCCAGGACCTGCTGATGAACGCCCCGTCGCCGGCCACCCCGACGCAGCTGCGCGAACTCGCGCTGCGCGTCGTGCCGCAGCCGAAGAAGGACTGATCCGCAGAGCGGATCTGGAAATGACCAAGGCCGGGAGCGATCCCGGCCTTTCTTTTGTGCATGCGGTGGTTGTGGCGTTCGAGCAGCTTCGGGAGCGCATCAGGATCTCTGACGGCCGACAGGCGGCAGTTTCTATTGAGTGTCAAAAGGTCTCGAAGGATGCGGATTACACTCGGCGGCGCGCGCCCGGCTACGCCTTGTAAAAAGGGTCCCTTGGCCAGCGGCCATGAGCGCATTGCCCAGGCGAAATTGGTCGAATAACCACTGTCCCCGTGGTGAATTCAGGTCCAATCGCGACCGGTTTTTTAACCGGATTCCGGATGGTGCTGCCGTAGCGGAATAGTGCTAAATTTCGCGTTCTTAGACATTGATTAAAAGTCGATAAATGGCTGCAATACAACGATTTTCCTGCCGGAATTAACGCGATTTTCAAAAATGGTCGCGGCAAGCATAATCCGCTATGTTTTTGCGGTTAACAGATGGTTGCTTCCTGCCCCTGACGCACTCTAACTGCGAGCACGGTATTAAGGGGTTAGTCACCATGTCTATTGAAGATCCGCGTCTGTCCAACATCGACACCACTTCTGCGTCTGACGAGTTCGACACTGCCGTCGAGCAGCATCTGGGTTTCGCCGGTGAGGCCGTCGAGGGGATTGAAGTTGCGCAGGCTCAGACCCCGGACAGTGGTCGCACCGATCGCGTTCCGGCCCAGCCGCCGGTCCAGACGGTTGCTGCCACCATTCCGAGCGAGGTGACCCCGGACGCTGACAACGTGGTGACGCTGCCGGCTGGCATCGAACTCGACAACCTCGAATTCGAAGTGGATGGTGAAAACCTGGTGCTGATCCTCGCTGACGGCACGGAGATCGTCGTCATCGGTGGTGCTGCCAATATCCCGACCTTCGTGCTTGGCGACGTCGTCCTTCCCCAGGTCGCTCTGTTCGCAGCACTCGAAGGCTCGAACATCAACGTTGCGGCCGGCCCTGACGGGACCTTCTCGGCCCAGTCGACCCCGAGCAACAGCCGCGCCTTCGAAGACCAGGAGATCGGTGACGGCATCGAGGAATTCGGCTTTAGCGCCCTGCTGGATGGCACGGATCAGGATGATGCCGCCATCAGTGAAGCCGCAGCTTTCGTGGATGATCAGCCGCTTTTCGGTGTCCAGAACAATTTCTCGATCTCTGAAACGGTTCTGGTGGATGGCATTGCTGGCAACCAGACCATCAACGGTCAGATCCTATTCATTCCAGGTAACGATTCCGGAACGATCCGCAGCATTCGCTTTGTCGGCGCCGCAAATGTCGCGGAAGCGGCAGGCGAGACGGGCGGCTCGATAGGGCTGACCTCCGCAGGCGTGCCGGTCGGCATCATCCAATCTTCTGATGGTCTCACCCTCACAGGCACAGCCGCCGGCGTGACGATTTTCACGCTCACGATTACCAATGTCTCAGAGGGCCTCTTCACGTTCACACTGGCCGGACCGGTCGACAATCCCGATATCGGACAGTCCGGCATCAACGACCTTCTGCGCCTGACCTTCAACGTTACCATTACCGACAACGACGGTGACACGATCGATGGCGATTTCGCCATCGACATCGCCGACGATGCGCCGACCGTATCCCTGGGGGCAACGGGTACGGCCGAAGACGAAGCGGTTCTCGACGGCAACAAGGAAAATGAAGAGCCGAACCTGTCGGCCGTTGCAACCGGGTCTCTCAACGTCAACTGGGGCGCCGATAACAACAACGACGGTCTCCTGGGTGATCGCGCGGCCGCCTTCACCAATGCGACTGTAGGCGTCACCGGTGCCTTCGGGACAACGCTGACCTCGCTCGGCAAGACCGTTTCCACCGTCGTTCTGCCGAATGGCACGCTGGTCGGCTATACGCTGACCGAAGGCCAGACGGTGCCGACGACGACGGAAGCGAAGAACATCGTCTTCTTCGCCACCCTTTCGGACGCCGCCAACGGTTCCTACAGCTTTACGCTGGTCCAACCGCTCGATCACGCATCCGGCTCGGATGAGAACACGCTGTCGCTGGCCTTCGGCTATACGGCGACGGATAGCGATGGCGACAGTGTGACGTCCAGCTTCATCGTCAATATTGTGGATGATGTGCCGGTTCAGGGCGAAGTCGGTAAGTCCGTCGGTATCTCCGAAGACGATGTATCCGAATACGAAGCCACGGATACGACGGAGGCTACCAGCGCCACGACGACCGGCTCGCTCGGTATTCGCTGGGGCGCCGACAATGATCTTCGCAACGAGACCGCGGGCGATATGTTCGGCCGCACCGTACGCTTCTTCGGTCCGACAATTTCGGATGGTGAAGGTGAAGGTGAAGGCGAAGGCGAGGGCGAGGGCGACGGCGAAGGCGAAGGTGTAGAGCAACGCCTGGTCGCTTCTGGCAAGGTCTCTGTCGGCATCTATGACGACCCGAGCCTGCTTGGCCTGTCGATTGATGGTGGGACGTTCACCTCGGGTGATCGTAAGCTCAAATTCGAGGTCATCAATCTCCCCAATGGCGGTCAGTCCATCATTGCCTTCTATGAAGAACTGGGCAAAGGCGAGGGCGAGGGCGAGCGACCCCAGCGCGTTGATGTTTTCGAGATAACGCTCGACCCCACGGCTGAAAATGGCAGCTATACCGTCGAATTCTTCCATGAACTCGATCACGATCTTGGGTCTGATCTGATCAGGCTGAACTTCACCTTCCAAGGGACCGACTCCGACGGTGACAGTGCCGAACCTGCCACGGCCACGGTCACGATCGCGGATGACGCGCCGGTTCAGGGAGAGCCGGGTCGGCGGCCGAGCCTGAACGAGGACAATGTCTCGGACTACGACCTGACGGATGCGACGCCGAACCGGGATGTCCGAAAGACTGGCGATGTTTCACTGGGCATCGCCTGGGGTGCCGATGACAGCATCCGTGGCGAGACGTCAGGTGATGACTTCGGCCGTACAGTCCGCTTCTTCGGCTCGACAACCACGGTAGGCGAGGGTGGTGCTCAGGTCACAACCTCCGCCCAGGTTCAGGAAATCGCGACTTCGGACGCTGCAAGGGTTGGCCTTTCCATCCGCGGCGGTACCTTCACCTCTGGCGGCAAGCCACTTTACTATGTGGTTGCTGATCTGCCCAATGGCGGTCAGACGCTGACCGCATTTATTGAGGGTAGTAATCCTGAGGCGAAGGTATTCGAGATCGTTCTCGACCCGACGGCCGTAAACGGCTCCTACACGGTGGAGATCTTCCGCGAGCTCGATCACACTGTCGGCAGCGATGCGCTGCGGATTTCTTTCAAGTATCAGGCTACTGATGCCGACGGCGACACTGCTCCGGCCGGCGAAGCCAGCGTTCGGATCCGCGACGATGAGCCGGTTCAGGGTGAGCCGGGCCGACGTCCGAGCCTCAACGAGGACAACGTCTCGGACTACGACCTGACGGATGCGACGCCGAACCGGGATGTCAAGAAAACCGACGCGATTTCACTTGGCATCGCCTGGGGCGCCGATGACAACATCCGTGGCGAGACGCAAGGGGATGAATTCGGCCGCACGGTTCGCTTCTTTGCCGCTGGCAAGCCAGAAGGAGACGACGGGTCGCCGCTTGCATCTATTGGTGATCAGGTCAGAGCGGAGCGCTACAGCAGTCCGGAGGCCGTCGGCCTTTCCATTCGCGGCGGTACGTTCACCTCTGGCGGCAAGCCACTTTACTATGTGGTTGCTGATCTGCCCAATGGCGGTCAGACGCTGACCGCATTTATTGAGGGTAGTAATCCTGAGGCGAAGGTATTCGAGATCGTTCTCGACCCGACGGCCGTAAACGGCTCCTACACGGTGGAGATCTTCCGCGAGCTCGATCACACTGTCGGCAGCGATGCGCTGCGGATTTCTTTCAAGTATCAGGGCACCGATGCCGACGGCGACAGCGCCGCAGCGGGCGAGGCCAGTGTTCGGATCCGTGATGACGAACCGGTTCAGGGAGACGTCGGCAACGTACCGTCGCTGAGCGAAGATGACGTGTCCGCTTACGACGAGACGGATGCAACGCAGCCCGACGACGTGACACTGACAAACGCGGTATCGCTTGGCATCAGCTGGGGCGCGGATGATGACACACGCGGCAACAATGATGAATTCGGCCGCACCGTGCGCTTCTTCGGTACAGCCTCGAACACGTCCGCTCAGGTTGCAGAAATCACGACAACCAACGCTGCGGCGGTTGGCCTGTCGATTAGAGGCGGAACATTCACCTCCGGCGGTCGTGCGCTGACCTTCGAGGTCATCAATCTCGCCAATGGCGGTCAGACGCTGACGGCCTATTTCATGGACACCAGCGGTACCGAACCGGTTCGCGTCAACGTGTTCCAAATCACACTGGACCCCACCAGCACCAACGGCTCCTACACCCTGCAGATCTTCCAGGAGCTGGACCACAACGTAGGCTCTGACTCGATCACGCTTTCGTTCGCATTCCAGGGCACGGATGCCGACGGCGACAGTGCCGAAGCCGCCACCGCCGGCGTTATCATTTCCGACGATCAGCCGCTGGTCGGCCAGCCCTTCAACACTGGCGTGGTCGAGGAGGAAGAGCGCGAGGTCGCCGGCAGAGGCAACGAGGATCGCGATAGCAACGGCAATCTCGATCAGGACACCCGTCGTGCTGACGATGTGACAACCCAGACAGCCACAGGCACCCTTGCGATCAAATGGGGTGCGGACGACACCAACAGCAATAGCGGCAATCAGCCGGGTGATCGTTCGGTACAGTTCACGGCTGCCGGGATCGAGGTTCTCACAAACCAGGCCCTGACCTCGGACGGCTTAGCGCTGCAATACAAGATCGTGACGATTAGCGGCCAGCCGACGCTGGTTGCCTATACCGGAGCGGAACCGACAACGGTTCCGGACGGTCAGGAAGCGGGGATCGCTGCTGGTATCGTCTTCACTGTCGCTCTCAGCGATGCAGGCGATGGTAGCTTTGTCTTCACTCTGTTCAACACGATTGACCACAACAATTCGCAATCCGGCGAAGACGCGCTGGAGCTGAACTTCCAGTTCACAGCAACCGATGCCGATGGAGACGTAACGGCCCCGGCCTCTTTCAACATCAAGATCATCGACGACGTGCCGACGGCTGCAGGCTCGGGCCCGCGCTATGTCGAAGAGGAAGAACTGCCGAACGGCAATGAAGATGCCAACCCGCTCGGCGTAGAAGTGACAGGCGTGGCGGCGAACGGTACGTGGATCACGAATTCCATCGGCGCCTCGCTGAACATCTCCTGGGGTGGCGATGACGGCAACAGTTCCACCCATGTCGGCTTCACTGGCACTCAGGTCGCCGGTGATCGTTCGGTCGTCTTTGCAACCTCCAACAGCCTGAACGCTGTGGAGATTCTGCCAGAGGCTGCCGGTGCTTTCCTCAAGGTCTACAGCGGCAACACCCTGATTCCGTTGTCAAACCTGACTTCTGAAGGACAGTCTCTCGTCTACAGCCTGTCGAACAATGGCACGGTCCTCACGGCGAAGGCCGGCGAGACGGTGGTCTTCACGGTAACGCTGTCCGATGCCAACAATGGTAGCTACAATTTCAACCTCAGTGGTGTCCTCGACCACCCGGTCAAGGGTGATAGCTCCTGGGACGAAGACGTTCTTTCCTTCAACTTCACCTTCACCGCGCGCGATGGTGACGGCGATATCGTCCGCGACGGTTTCCAGGTCAATGTGATCGACGACTCGCCGGTCATTGGCCGCACGGAGCGCGCGACCGTTGAGGATGAAGCCGTGAACAACGGCAATGACGAACCCGGTAGCCTGGGCAAGTCCGCAACAGGTTCGCTTGCCATTTCCTGGGGTGCCGATGACGGCAACAACGGCTCCGGCCGCGCGGGTGACCGTTCGGTTGCCTTCACCAATGCCGCGGTTGAGGTTCGTGGCGATTACGGGATTAACCTGACTTCGTTGGGGCTTCGCGTCTACACGGCGATCGTTGACGGTGTTCTCGTCGCCTATACCGGCGGTCAGAATGCCGCCCCCTCGGAGTTCGATCCCGCTGACGAAATCCCCGGCAATGTGGTCTTCTACGTCACGCTGTCGGATGCGTCCGATACCGGCACCTACACCTTCAACCTGGTCAAACCGCTCGACCATGATCGTGGTGACGGCGAGAACAATCTTTCGTTGACTTTCAATTTCACCGCGAAGGATTCCGATGGCGACATCGCCCGCGATACTTTCACGGTAAACGTTCGTGACGACGTGGCGATCATTACGGCTCCGACGACGGAAGGAAAGGTCGAGGAAGAGCAGGAAGCCGTGATCGGCTCAGGTAATGAAGACAATAACGCCAACGGCGAAAGCTCTACGGACAACATCGACGCCGACACGGATGCGGACCGCAATGTGACGACCAACGTCGCAACGGGCAGCCTCGGCATTTCATGGGGTTCGGACGACGCCAATGATGGCAATGGTCAGCCGGGTGATCGGTTGGTCCAGTTTGTTAACGTTCCCGGCTTCGGCGAGACTGGCCTCACCTCCAATGGCAGCATGGTCAACTACAGGGTTTTCCAGGTAGCCGGTGGTCAGGTGATCGTCGCCTACACCGGAGAAGTCCGTCCTGGCTCCATCCCGGAAACACCTGAGCAGGCACTCGCCTCCAAGGTCGTGTTCACAGTCGCCATCTCTGACCTCGACAATGGCATCTACACGCTGAAGCTCTTCGATACTCTGGATCACAAGAACTCTGTCCAGGGCGAGGATACGCTGACGCTGAGCTTCCAGTACACCGCCACGGATTCCGATGGTGATGTCACTCGGCCCGCGAGTTTCTCGGTCAAGGTTATCGATGACATGCCTGTGGCTGGCTCTGTGGCCACCCGTTATGTCGAGGAAGAAGCCTTCCAGAGCGGTAACAAGGAGACGGAGGGTACCGTCGAAACAACAGGATCGACAGCCAACGGTAGTGCTGTGGGCGATCGGATCGGCGCCTCGTTGGGCATCAGCTGGGGTTCCGACGACGGTGACCGCGATGTTGTTCGCGGTTTCAACGGAACGCAGTATGCAGGCGATCGCTCCGTTACATTCGATGGCCAGAGCGTATTCGACTACCTGAAGGTCTTTGCTGGCAGCACCGAGATCCCGCTCCTCGAATTGACTTCGGCTGGTCAACAGCTGCTCTATTACACCAGCGCGAACGGGACGGTCTTGACCGCCTATGCCGGCGAGAGAGTCGTGTTTACCGTGACGCTGTCTGACGATGACAGCGGTCGCTACGACTTCGTACTCAGCGGCGTGCTCGATCATCCGGGCAAGGCGTCCGGTGCGGCAAACGAAGATGTTCTGAGCCTAAACTTCACGGCAACGGTGCGTGACGGTGATGGTGATCGCATCACCACGAGCTTTGCTGTCGGCGTGATCGACGACTCGCCGATCATCGTCTCGCCCTTCGAAGGCAAGGTGGAAGACGAAGCCGTCAACGGCGGCAACAACGAAGACGACAGCCTCACCGCGTCCGTCATCAACGGCTCGCTCGGTATTTCCTGGGGTGCCGACAATGCCAACAACAACAGTTTGGTTGGCAACGGCAATCGCTCTGTTGTATTCACCAATGCAACCGTCCAGGTCAGTGGCGCCTACCTCGGCACTACGCTGACATCGCTCGGCCTGGCGGTAAACACGACCGTGATCGGCGGCACGCTCGTTGCTTATACAGGCGATGCTCCGACAAGCTTCAACGTCAACGCTGTTCCGGGCAATGTTGTCTTCTACGCAACGCTGTCGGATGCTTCGACGACCGGATCCTACAACTTTACCTTGCTGAAGCCGCTGGATCACGCCGCGGGCGGAGGCGAGAACGAGCTGACGCTCACCTTCGGCTTCACCGCCACCGATTCCGACGGTGACACCGCATCCTCCACCTTCGTGGTGAAGGTCGTGGATGACATGCTCTCGATCGGCTCACCGGTCGTTGGTATTGTCGAAGAGGAACATCGGGATGTTGCCGGTAGAGGCAATGATGACAACGAGGGTGCCGACGATGGCGACACGGGCGACAACCGCAACGTAACGACGCACCGCGTCGTCGATGGTTCGCTCGACATCAACTGGGGTTCCGACAAGGCGAATGATGCCAATGGCCAGCCCGGCGACCGGTCGGTCGTCTTCAGCACCGCAACGGTCGCTGTGGCAGACGCTTACGGCTCCACGATCACTTCGCTCGGTGAGGCCGTCAAGACAGGCTTCCTGAACGGGACACTCGTCGGCTACACGGGTGATGATCTCCCGCGCAGCCTAGGCAGTGATCGGATCGTCTTCTATGCCACTGTCTCGGATGGCGACCCGAAAGGCAGCTACAGCTTCACGCTGTTGAAACCGCTTGATCATAAAGTAGGGGAAGGTGAAAACCAGCTCACCCTGACCTTTAGCTTCACCGCCACAGACAGCGACGGCGACACGGCCCCGGGGACGTTCTCGGTCAAGGTCATCGACGATATCCCGACCGCGCCGACCAGCGTCACTGCCGCCTATCGTCTCGACGATGAAGGCCAGAATGCGATCGCGACCGGCAATCCCGGCGGCGAACCCAGCGATCCGTATCCGTCTCGCTCCGTTGTCACGGGTGATGAGGGCACGCTCTTCCGCGCTGGCGCCGATGGCGTTTCTGCGATCACAATCAACGGCCCATCCTTCCAGGTGGTCTACGAAAACCGCCAGGGCTTTGCCCAGACGGAGGACGTGACATGGGGCAGTGGTCGCCCCAGCGGCAACGGTTCAGTGACCTTCACCGCGACCAGCACCAACTACCCGAATGGCGCGGCTGTGCTCGTCATTCGCCCGGATGGTTCCTACAGCTTCGAACTGAAGGCTCCGGTGGCGCATGCGACCGCAGGCGAGGACGACAAGCTTCTGTCCTTCGGTTACACCGTTACCGACGGTGATGGCGATGTGAAGAGCGGCACGCTCAACATCACGGTCAACGACGATACGCCCACCGCGCTGCCGGTGGTCGATGCCGCCTGGGTGCTCGACGACGAAGCACACCGGGGGATTGCCGACCCCAACTACTTTGGCCCGAATGATGTAACCCCTTCCGTGGATGAGGTTTGGGGCGGACGAGGCACGTTGTTCTCCAGCGGCTCCGACGGTGTTCGGTCGATCACCATCGAAAACACCTCCTTCGATGTCCTCTATAAGGACGCGCAGGGCTTCTCCAAGGTGGCGACAGTCACCTGGGGTGCTGGCGTCATCGGCGCGGACGGCACGGTGACGTTCAAGGCTGTCAACAGCACCTATTTCCCGAACGGCGCCGCCACTCTGGTGATTGGCACCAATGGAGCGTATGTTTTCGACCTCAACGCGCCGCTCGCGCATGGTACGTCCGGCACGCGTGAAGAAGATGCGACGGTGGCTATCCGCTACACGTTTACGGATGGCGATGGTGATCAGAAGAGCGGCACGCTTAACATTGCCATCAATGACGACACGCCGCAGCAAGATGGCGACGCCACAAATGCGACGCTGAATGAAGACGATCTGGTCGGCGGCAATGACAACCGGCCGAGAGAGGCGCTTTCGACCACCGGCGACCTGAATGTCTCGTTCGGCTCTGATGGCGTGAAGTCATTTGCTCTGACGGCAGCGAACGCCACGTGGGCGGGCAACACTCTTACGGACAATGCCGGCGTTTGGAAGATCGTGGTGGCCGCAAACGGCACCTACACCTTTACGCTGCTCGACAACACGCTGTCTCACGGGCCTGCGGATAATGGCGAGAACACGTTCAGCGTCTCGGTCGGCTATACGGTGACCGACGGTGACGGCGACGAAGTCTCCGGCACGTTCGCCATCCGGATCGTTGATGACGTTCCAGTCGCGACCTCTGCCGTGTCGACGGGAGCGGCCGACGAACTGCTCGTTGCCGACGCCAATCCGGCAACCCCGGAAGTGAAGGGTTTCCTCTCATCGCTCGTCTCCTTCGGCGCCGATGGAGCCCATGCGACGAATGCCTACACGGTCGAGACTCGGAGTCTGTCCACATCTCTGACCTCGCTGACGTCTAACGGCGTCCCGCTGACCTTCACGGTTGACAACAATGTCCTGACAGCGTCGGCCAACGGAACCCCGATCTTTACCTTCGCAGTGAATGCCGTCACCGGTGAATACACCTTCACGCAGGTTGGCCCGATCGACCATATCCAGAAGGTCGTGTTGGATGGCCAGGGATATCCGCTGTCTGTGATTTCGGCTGCCAATGCACAGGTGAAGGTGCCGGCAGTGGGCGGTGATTTGTTCGAGGCCGTGGGGCGTCTGCCGAACGGCGATGTCATCATCCGCGTCACCAATAACGGCGACAACGCCGTCAGCTGGACGCTCGACAACAACTCGGTCACCGGTGACGATCTCGTCCTGAACCTGGCTGCCAATCAGACGGTTTACGTCAATGTCGGCAGCATTCGTATGAGCCCGGCAACGATCTTCGACCTGGATGGCGACAACGCGCCGCGCGGTGATGTTGAAATCGACCGCCGTACCCCTAACATCGAGACGATCGATGGCCGGACCTCTCTGACCCTCGACCTCTCCTCGGCAGTCACGGTTCGGGATGGCGATGGCGATACGCTGGCTCTCTCCAATCAGTTGAACATAACAGTCACGGACTCGACGCCGTCCGTTGCCTCAAACATCAATGGCGAAGTCTTCGAGGACGGCAACAAGTCGGTTGTCGGTCGTGCTCTCGTCAATTGGAACGCCGACAACGGCCCTGCGAAGTCGCTGGTGCTGAACGGCAATCCATCGATCGTGGATGCCAGAGGCAATACTGTCGGGACCTTGTACTCGAATTCCCGGGAAGTCGCCTTTACGACCAACAATGGTGTTCTGATCGCCTACATAGCAGGCCTAGATCCAGCGGTTGCGGACAATCGGGTCTTTACACTGGCGCTCGACGCGGCCACCGGCAGCTACACCTTCACGCTGCTCAAGCCGATCGACCACACGGCACCAAATGGCAACGACCACTTCCTCCAGTTCGGCTTCGCCGCGACGGCAACCGATGCGGATGGCGACGTGCTTCCGGTATCCTTCAACGTCAAGGTCGATGCTGCGGGCACGATCAACGGAAACACCATCTCTTATGCTTCTGTTTCCACTGGCGCCTTCGTCAATCTGAACGAAGCCGCAGAGACCATTTCCTCCCAGCAGGTCGCGGGGCGCACGGCAACCGACCGCACGGGGGGCACCGTCATCGGCGTCGATGCCTTGGGTGCTGTCATCGTCAACGCTGAAGGCGGCAGCGGCAATGACACTCTCATCGGCAACAGTGCCGCCAACGTCCTCACGGGTGGCGAAGGCGACGATGTCCTGGTCGGACGAGACGGCAACGACACGCTCGAGGGTGGCCGGGGCAACGATTTCCTTCAGGGCGATGGCGGCAACGACACCCTGCGCGGCGGCGACGGAAATGACATCCTGAACGGCGGCCGTGGCAATGACGTGCTTGACGGTGGCGTAGGCAACGATTCCCTCATCGTATCCGCCGACATCGACGATGCTGCGGCCTTTGGCCCGCGCAACTTCACGCTCGGCAACGGCGAGATCCTGCCGGTTTCACTGGCCGGACGCTCGGGTGAAGGCGATAGCCTCTCCGGCGGCACCGGTACCGACACGGTGATCTTCACGCCGGCAAGCCCGGACAAGGGCTTCGTCTTCGATCGCGCCAATTCCTCGCTCGATCTCTCGGGTGTCGAAAAGTTCATTGGCACGAATGGTGACGACATCATTCTCCTGCCCAAGAGCTACACGACCACGGAAATCGCCCAGATTGAGATCGACGGCGGCCGTGGCAACGATATTCTTCAGGGTTCGGACGCGCAGGCGGACAAGATTATTGGCGGCATTGGTAACGACCTGATCTCCGGCCTTGGCGGCAACGACGATCTGGACGGCGGAGAAGACAATGACCAGATCTGGGGTGGGGCCGGCGACGACGCCATCCGTGGTGGTGAAGGCAACGACGTCATTTACGGCAACGCCGGTTCCGATCAATTGTCCGGCGGTGCGGGCGATGACACCTTCCATCTGGATGGGGATGTCGTCGGCTCCGGTAGCCGGACCGTCAAGCTCGACAACGGCACGACCCGTTCGATCTCAGTCGTCGGCCTGGCGGGTACGGCCGATGTCGTCACAGGCGGCGCGAATTTCGACCGTATCGTTCTCGACCGTGGCGGCAGAGACGGCTACCTTCACGACACCTTCTCCGCACCGAGCTATATGACCGGTGTTGAGGCGATCGAAGGTACTTCCGGTCGCGACGTCATCCTCGTCGATGAAAACTATATGAGCGACGCCAACGGCGGCGGGATTGCCATTTCCGGTGGTGCTGGCGATGACGTCCTGACCGGTGGCCGAGGCTCCGACCTCATCGAAGGCGGCGCCAACAACGACCTCATCTCCGGCCTGGGTGGCAACGACGATCTGCTCGGCGGCGACGGAGACGATGAGATCTGGGGTGGTGACGGCGACGACACGATCCGTGGCGGCAACAACAATGACGAGCTCTTCGGCAATGCCGGCAATGACACGGTCTATGGTGACGACGGCGATGACGTTCTCACCGGCGGTGCAGGGACCAACAGTCTGTATGGCGGCAGCGGCAACGATATCCTTGGCGGAGACAGCATTCGACAGACGACAGCCTTTGATGGCGGTTCGGGAATTGACATGCTGCACGTCAAGTCACCGGGCAGCAAGGTCACCGTCAATCTGGCCACCGGAACGATCACCGGCGGCCACTACGATGGCAGCACGGTTGCTGGCATCGAGAATGTTAAGAACGAGAGCCCGAACTATGCCGTTGAGTTCATCGGCAACGATGTCGATAACCTGCTGATCGGCGGCAATATGAACGACATCCTCGTCGGCGGCAGGGGTAACGACACTCTGCGCGGCGAGGCCGGCAACGATACGATCCGCCACAACGCCGGCGACGGAGACGACATCGTCGATGGCGGCACGGAAACCGGCAACACCTATCCGGAGTATGACGAACTGGTCATCAACGGTGACGCGACTGCCCGGACCTTCACTCTGGGTCTGGCAAGCGGCGGTCCCGAAATCGGGAATGCCGCGAGCAAGGACATCCTGGTCTCCTACGCAGGCGGTTCTGTCCGAGCCGACGAGATCGAGCGCGTCACTATCAACCTCGGATCCTCTGGCGATACCGTGGTCCTGAACCCGGTCACCGGCTCCGCCATCCTTGCGACGACGATCGTCGTCAATGGCGGCGCGGGCAACGATACGATCGACCTTTCGAATTTTGTCGGCAGCACGGTCCAGATCGTCGATGCCGGTGGCACGGACACCCTGAAGCTCACCAATGTCCGTTGGCAATCGGTAACGGTCACGCAGGAGAACGGTCAGTTCGTTCTGAACTTGCCGAACGGCACCATCGTCAAGGCTGGCGGGATCGAAAGCTTTACCTTCGAAAACGGTACGGTGACGGCCCAGCAGTTGATCCAGCAGAATCCATCGGATATCGATACGACGGGTCTGACGATCGCTGAGAACGCGGGCGAGGGCGCTCTGGTAGGCTCTGTCTCGGCCACCGACGTCAACGGCCCGATCGATCCGCTCACCTACGCTTTCGTTACGAACAACGGCACGTCCCAGACATCACCTGATGGCCGCTTCACGATCAATGCGACGACCGGCGCCATCACCGTGGTCGCTGGCGCGGTGATCAGTTACGAAACCGAAAAGACCATCGACGTCACCATCCGCGTGACCGACAGCAGGCTCGGCTTTATTGACGAGACGTTCACGATCAACGTGACGGACGTGAACGAAGCACCAACAGCTGTTGGTTTCAACAATGTCATGTCGGCGATCGATGAGAACATCGTCGTTGACCCTAACCTCGGCATCAAGGTTGCCGACATCGCGGTGACGGATGATGTGCTTGGCACAAACCAGCTCAGCCTCGTCGGGGATGATGCCGCGTCGTTCCGGATCGACGGAAACGCTCTCTACTTCGTCGGCACCCAGGTGAACTACGAAACGAAGCCGAGCTACAGCGTCTCCGTCCAGGTCAATGATGCGACCGTTGGCGGTACGCCGGACGCCTCGCAGACCTTCACGCTCGCCGTGAACAATCGGAACGATCTGCCGACATCCAACAATGACAGCATCACCATCCTCGAAGACACGGCAACGCCGCTGACACTGAGCGACTTCGGCACGTTCAAAGATGAGGACGGCCAGTCGCTGGCGGCGGTCAGGATTACCAGTCTGCCGGCGAACGGCACACTGCAGTTCAACAACGGCTCGGGCTGGGTGAACGTTACAGGTGCGCCTCTGACGGTTTCTGCTGGCGACATTGCCAGTGGCAAGCTGCAGTTTGTCCCGGCCTCGAACGCCAACGGCGCGAATAACGCCACCATCGGCTTCCAGGTCGGCGACGGCATTGGCTTCAGCACCGAATCCTACAGCTTGAATGTAAACGTCACGCCGGTGAATGATGCGTCCGTCCTTTCGGGAGTGGGGGGCGTCCCCAGACTGTTCGCGACTAGCCCGGTTCTGCTCGACTCCAGCATCACGATTACGGATGTCGATAATGACACCCTGTCGAGCGCGACCGTCCGTATTGCATCTGGCTTCACAGCAGGCGATGTGCTGACATTCAGCCTGTCTCCGACAACAACCGGCAATATTCAAGGAAGTTACGACGCATCCACGGGCATTCTGCGCTTCACGTCCGCCGGCGCGACGGCGACAAAGGCCCAATTTGAACTCGCTCTCGAGAGTGTGCGGTTCTCGTATGACGCTCCGGCATTGGAGCAGGGTGAGCGTACGATCAGCTTCGTCGTGAACGACGGAGTGGTCGACAGTAATGTCGGTACCGTGAGCGTCAGTGTCTACCCCGCCAATGTTGCTCCGGTCATCTCTGGAACCAGCAGCGGTTCGGTCATCGAAGACTTCGGCGATAGCGCCGCTCAGGACGAGCGGGTCGTCAATGGAACGTTCTCCGCCAATACAGGTGGAGCAGCGGTGCCCCCAGGTTGGTCAGCGTCAATTGGCGACCCGAACTATTCGGGCCCGATTACGGCGCACGATGGCAATGCTTTCGCGATATACACTTACCGCACGACCACACCGGATACCTTGTCGCAAGTTGTTCAGACAAAGGCCGGTGTGACGTACGAAGTCGAGTTCGAAGTCGGTACCCGTTTCTCGACGAACAATGAGCTCACAGTGTACTGGGGCGGTATCCCGTACCTGGCACTGAAAGATATCACTCCGATAGAGCAGGGAGTGCCAAGGGCGGCAGTCTACCGCTTCAACGCGCTCGCAACTTCGAACGAGATGGAGCTGAAGTTCTCCGGCTACAGCCCGTCCGCATCGATCTTCCTCGATAATATTTCGGTCAAAGTCGCGGATGTCGAGACGGTTCAGGGCGTGCTCGAGTTCACCGATCGCAACGTCGCAGACGATCATACGGTGACGGTTGGATCTGTACCGTCGGGTTACGTAGGGAACTTCTCCATCACATCGACAGATCTGACGGGAGGCGGCAGTATTGCCTGGAGATTCAGCGTCGAAAACGGCCAGATTAATGGGCTGAAGGAGGGAGAGACCGTTCAGCAGGTGTATCGCATCACTGTCAGCGATGGTGAAGGCGGGGTTGCTCATCAAGACGTGACGGTAACGATCGTCGGTACGAACGATGTGCCTCAGATAACAGTCGTATCTGGCGACAGCGCGGCTGTGACATTGCCGGAAGCCGATGCTGGCTTGGTGGCAAGCGGTACCCTGACGGTGACTGACGTCGATGTGAAGGACGTGGTGACAGCAAGGGCAACTTCCGTGACCGCCACCGGCAACACGGGCGGCCTCACCAATGAGCAGCTTCTCGGTTACCTCAACTTTTCCAACGCTCAGGTGCTGGACAATACCGAGACCACGGACAAGCTCACCTGGAACTTCAATTCTGGCAGCCAGGCTTTCAACTTCCTGGCGGCAGGACAGACCCTGACGCTGACCTACCTTGTGCGTGCGACCGACAATAGCAGCGGTGCGGCATTCGATGACCAGACGGTGACGATCACTATCACCGGCACCAATGATCGCCCGGTCATTGCCGATCTGGACAATATCTCGATTGCCGAAAACCAGGCCGGTGTCTTGATAGACACCTTCCAGGTCAGCGACGTGGATACCGCCTCGGGCCTCACCTTCCGCGTCTTGAACACGGGCGGCACCGAAGATATCCGCTTCGAAGTCGTGCCAGCCAATGGCACGATCGCCGGCCGCCCTGGCACCTACGAGTTGCGCCTGAGGGACGGCCAGAGCCTCGACCATGAGGCGGCGGGCACGGTTTCACTCACGGTCGAGGTCAACGACCAGGCGTCCGGCAACAACATCACCACCCAGCCGGTGACCATCACGGTCACGGACGTGGTGGAGGTGGTCAACCGCCCGCCGGTCGCGAACAATGAGACTTTGGTGTTCGGTGCGATACCCGCACCGCCTTCCGGTGAAGGTTGGACACTGAATTCGGCGAACGGCCACTACTATAAGATCGTCAACACCAACATCTCTTGGGCGGCGGCTCAAGCGGCGGCCGAAGCTGAGGGTGGGTATCTCGCAACAATCACGTCTCAGCAGGAACTGTCCTTCATTCAGGCTCTCCGGGACGCGCAGGTTGACTGGATGAACATACACAATGTCTGGATTGGCGCATCTGATGCCGACCAGGAGGGTGTTTGGAAGTGGGTGACCGGACCGGAAGCCGGCACCACGTTCTGGACGGGAGCACAAAACGGGGTCTCATCCGGGTACGAGAACTGGGGCGCCGGCGAACCCAACAACTGGAGTGGGGGTGCCGGTCAGGACTATGCCGTGATGTATACCTTCGCCGGTGGCATTTGGGACGACGAAACCGGAACGGCAGGCCTAGGCACACAACCGAGCGAGAGCTTCGGCTATGTCGCCGAATGGGGCGGCATGGGCGGCAATGGTGGCGTGTCAGAGGATGTAACCACCACGTTCTCCACTGGCCTGCTGCTCGCCAATGACACGGATCCGGACGGCGATGCGCTCAGCGTCACCGGGCTCGGCTCTGGCAGTACATTGACCGCGACAACCGCCAATGGAGCGACAGTCACGCTGAACACCGTGACCGGGGAAATCTCCTACAACCCGGCCGGTTCGATCGTGATCCAGGCCTTGGGTCAGGGGGCGACGCTGGTTGATACGTTCACGTATACGGTCAGCGATGGCAAGGGCGGCACGGCCACGGCCACCGCATCGATCACGATCAACGGTGTGAATGACGTGCCGACGATCACGGGTCTCACCAGCAGCAGTGTCTCGGAAGATGGCACACTTGTGGCCACTGGGACCCTGACCATCGTCGATGCGGATAGCGGGCAGTCTGCAGCAACGGCAGCTTCCGGTTCGGCAACATACGGAACTTGGTCCATCAATGCTGCGGGAACCTGGACCTACACACTCGACAACTCAAGACCTGCTGTCCAAAATCTGAACACGGGGTATTCGCTGAACGACAGCTTTACCGTGACGACAGCGGACGGCACGCAGCAGGTCATCAACATCACGATCAACGGTGTGAATGAGCAGAGCGCGCCGCTGACGGTGGCAGACACGACGAGTGCGACGAACCGATACGCGTTCTCCGACGACACAAGTTCGATCAACACGATCAATTTCGACGCCAGGACGCTGTTCAATGGTGGTACGGGTGTTGTCAGCTACACCTATCAGCTCATTTACTCGACCAATACCAATGGGTGGAGCGGCAGCACTGGTAATGTCTTCAACGACAATCCTGAAAGCATCGAACAGGGAGTCTATATCTACCGGGCGACGGCAACAGACAGTGTGATGACGGTGTCTACCTATTTCGCGCTCAGCGTGATCCAAGACGGTGGGCTGGTTCTGCGGGTCATGAACGATAGCAATGGGAATGCTACTGGTTCGGCGGCCTGGGTATTCGATCAAACGGGCAATGGATGGGGTGATCTCATCGTCGGCAATGTGCCCAATCCGAACAACGAAGCGAATGCCAACACCGGCAACGATGTGATGCTCGGTCAGGGTGGTGTCAACCGCTTTGATGGCGATGGTAACGACGATACGCTCTACGGCTTTGCCGGCAACGACATCCTTGAGGGCGGCTCCGGAGTCGACTTCATCGACGGCGGTGCTGACGATGACCGGATCACGGGCGGCACCGGCGATGATGTACTCGTGGGCGGCTCGGGCAACGACACCTTCGTCTACTCGGCGGGCGAGGGATCTGATATCTTCGATGGTGGCACAGGGACTGACACGCTTCGCATCAGCGGCAATTTCACGAATGTGAGTGACGCGCGATTGACCGGCGTTGAGCGTATCGAGCTGGCAAGTGCAGTCACGGTCGATCTCTCACTGCAGACCGAGACTGCGGGCTTCAAGATTGTCGGCTCCGGCCAAGATGACGTTATCATTGGCAGTGCTGGATCTGATATCATCGCCGGCGGAGCGGGCAATGATCGTTTGACGGGTAACGGCGGGGCGGATCATTTCCGCTTGGCCACCAACACGGGTACCGACACCATAGTCGGCTTCGTGAGAGGCACCGACAAAATCGCGCTTCTGGACAACAACAACAACGACACCAATAGCGGCAGCGTCAACTTTGCTGGGAGCCAGAATGGTGACGTGCTGCAGGCCTCTGATTTCAAATCGGTCGCTGCAATTGCCAATGTGTTGAACACGTATGATAACCAGCTCATTGTTGTCAGAACCCAAGTCAACGACATCGCAACAAGGTTGATAAATGGCTTGGAGAGGGCATACATCGTTGTCCACAACGGGACCCGCGGAGAGATCTGGTACGACAGTAACTGGGGCAACTCACCAGCAGGGCGACAGTTGGTCGCCGTGTTTGAGAATGCGACACTGACGCAGATCGCTAACCTCACACGGGAAGACTTTGTGGTCTACAGCTCTGCCGCCGACCCGATCATCCTCGACCTCGACAAGAACGGCTTCGCCTTCTCCTCCATCGACAACGGCGTCTTCTTCGACATCGATGCCGATGGCAACAAGGATCAGATCGCCTGGACCAAGGATGACGGCATCCTGGCATATGACGTCGACGGCAATGGCGTGATCGACAACGGCTCGGAAATCTTCACGCCGGATTTCAACGGCGGCAAGTTTGCCAGCGGCGTGGCGGCTCTCGCTTCGCTCGACTCGAATGGCGACGGCAAGATCGATGCGGGCGATGCGGCCTTCAAGGATCTGAAGATCTGGCTTGATGCCGATAATGACGGCATCAGTGATGAGGGCGAGCTCTCGAGCCTCACCGACAACGGTGTCACCAGCCTTTCGCTGGCGACCGACCAGTCGGGTGGCTCGGAAGATGGCCAGGTGATCTTCGCCGAGGGTGAATTCACCTTCGCCGATGGTTCGACCGGCAACTTCGTCGAAGTCGGCTTCGACACGATCTTCGGCTCTGAGCCCGAAGGCGTGACGCTGCATGGTGGCATGGGCGAGGTGGTCATGACCGGCACGGACCGTGCCGACACCTTCGTCTTCGACGAGACGGCACTTGACGGGCTCGACGTCGCCGATGTCATCACCGACTTCAGCACGGCGGAAGGCGATGTGCTCGACGTGACGGCGCTGCTTGACAGCCTGCTGGGCGAGCAGCCCGATGCCACGGTCGATACGCTTCTGCGGGCAACCGTCGAGGGTGGCAACACGACCGTCAGCGTCCAGGCCGAGCCAGGCGTCTGGAAGGATGTGGTCGAGCTGCAGAACCACGACACCGCGATCAAGGTGCTGTTCGAAGACAAGCACACTACGATCATCCCGCACGACTGATCGGCTTCGCCGGGATCGACAAGCAAAAGGGCGCCCATCCGGCGCCCTTTTCGTTTTGTCCGACAGTCTGCGGGCGATTTCGGGGTCGGGCAAAACTGCTTCGGAAGAAGTGAAGTCCTGCATTCTGCGATGGGTGGCCAAGCTTCAGGACATGACAGATGACCAAGCGTTTCAACCCATGAAAAAAGCCCGGCCGCTGTCGCAACCGGGCTTTGATCTTGGTCGAGGAGACGATCAGTCGTTGGCGGTGACCTTGAGTCCGATCAGACCGGGAATGGTTTCCGGCGCGCCCATGGCCGCCCCCATGATCATCGGGAAGGCGACCGGGTTTGCGGGCGCCGCCGCAATCGTCAGCGCCTTCGGATTGTCGATATAGGTGTTGACGGCAGCCGAGACTTCGTTCTGCAGCGCGCCGAGCTTGGCCTGGGCGAGCAGGATCGGCACCATGCCCTTGACCATCTGCGCCATCTGCGCGCCATCCGTGCCCTGGCTCTTGCCGGCATAGTCGAGGCCGCGCTTGGTAATGCCGGCGTCTTCGAAGCGGATCTGGGCATCGACCAGCGACAGCTGCTGCACCAGGCCGAGCATGGCAAGGCCGGCGGCCTGCTGGGCCTGCTCGTTCTGCGGCTCAGCCTGCATCATGCGAGCCTGTTCCTGCATCTGCTTGACGAGGTCGAGCGTGTAGCCGGACATCGAGAAGGCAAGGCTGAGCTTGCCGACATTGGCGAAGTCGATCGAGTAATCCTCGATATCGATCGTGCCGCTCTCGACTTCCCAGCTGCCGGACATGTTCATGTTGCCGTCAAGCGTGGTGAGACCGAGCGCTTCGATCTGCGCCTTGGCCTGTGCATCCTCGACGGTGCTGAGATCGGCCTTCACACCGGTGACGGTGCCTTCGAAAGTGATGGTGCTCTCGTCGTCTGACAGGCCCATGGTGCCGACAGCTTCGGCCATCGAGAAGACCGACTTGCCGTCGACGGTGACATCCACCGGGCCGCTATGGGCTTCCTCGTAGAACATCAGCGAATCAATACCCTCGGCATTGACGTCGCCCGGCACATAGACGCCAGCCAGATAAAGATCCTGAACCTTGAAGCTCGATTTCTCCTCGGTCACGTTGACCTCGGGGAAATCCACGCGCTCGATGTAATAGGCCCCGCCTTCCTCTTCCGTCACACCCTGCAGCGTCAATTCCTGAATGGCCAAAGGCTTGTCAGTACCCTGACCCTCGACCCCGAACTTCACGCCCTTCAGCAGCACGTCGGAGCCCGAGACTTCGATGGCATCAGCTGTGATTGTCGTGCCGCCGCTGGCGAAGGACGCATTGATCTTCTTGAGCAAATCCTGGCCGTCCAGCGCGAAGGCCGGACCGGTGAAGGCGCAGAGCGCGGCGCTCGCGAGCAGAAGTCGGGTGGAGCGGTGCAGGGTCATGAGGGGGTCCTTCGTGCTGGTCCCGCGTCCAACGCGGGCAAAATTCATCGCTGATATTTATAAGTGGGATTGGAAAAACGTCCACCGGTTTTCGCCTCGCAAGGCTAAGGGAAGATTGCGGCGTGATGGCGGTCACAGCGCCTTAATCCACAGGCTGAATCCCCGGATTCCTTGCCGTTGCGGGTCATCTCGGCTAGGCAGAGCCCATGGGGACAAATCAGCTTCCGCCCGAAGAGGGTGGCGATCACATTCTTCCTGTTGACCTGAAGGCGGCGCTCGAAGAGCGCTATCTCGCCTATGCCTTGTCGACGATCATGCACCGCGCGCTGCCGGATGTCCGCGACGGCCTGAAACCGGTGCATCGCCGCATCATCCACGCGATGAGCGAGATGGGCATTCGCCCGAACTCGGCCTTCAAGAAATGCGCCCGTATCGTCGGTGACGTCATCGGTAAGTTCCACCCGCATGGCGACCAGTCGGTCTATGATGCGCTGGTGCGCCTCGCCCAAGATTTCTCGCAGCGTTATCCCGTCGTGGACGGGCAGGGGAACTTCGGCAATATCGACGGCGACAGTGCGGCTGCCTATCGTTACACCGAAGCCCGCATGACCGATGTCGCAGCCCTGCTGCTCGAAGGCATCGATCAGGATGCCGTCGATTTCCGTCCGACCTACAACGAGGAAGACGACGAGCCGACGGTTCTGCCGGGTGCCTTCCCGAACCTCTTGGCCAATGGCGCCTCGGGCATCGCGGTCGGCATGGCGACGTCCATTCCGCCGCACAATGCCCATGAGCTTTGTGACGCCGCTCTTTATCTGATCAAGAACCCCGGCGCGCCCGTCGAGGAACTGCTCGCCGATCCCACCCATCCGGAGCGCGGCGGCATCGAAGGTCCCGATTTTCCGACCGGCGGTGTGATCGTCGAGAGCCGTGCCTCGATGCTCGAGACCTACCGCACCGGTCGCGGTGGTTTCCGTGTGCGCGCCAAGTGGGAGACCGAGGATCTCGGTCGCGGCGGCTACCAGATCATCGTCACCCAGATCCCGTTCCAGGTGCAGAAGTCGCGCCTGATCGAGAAGATCGCCGAACTTCTGGTCGCCCGTCGCCTGCCGCTCTTGGAAGACATACGGGACGAAAGCGCCGAAGACGTGCGCATCGTGCTGGTGCCCAAAAGCCGCACGGTCGATGCCACGCTGCTGATGGAATCGCTCTTCAAGCTCACCGAGCTCGAAAGCCGCATTCCGCTCAACATGAACGTGCTCTCGCAGGGCAAGGTCCCCAAGGTCATGGCCCTCAACGAGGTGCTGACCGAGTGGCTCGACCACCGCAAGGACGTGCTTGTTCGCCGGTCCAAGTTCCGCCTGGCCGCGATCGATCGTCGCCTGGAAATCCTCGGCGGCCTGCTGATTGCCTATCTCAACCTCGACGAGGTGATCCGCATCATCCGCGAGGAGGACGAGCCGAAGCCGGTCTTGATCGAGCGCTTCACGCTGACCGACAATCAGGCCGAAGCCATCCTCAACATGCGCCTGCGCAATTTGCGCAAGCTCGAGGAATTCGAGATCCGCAAGGAGCACGAGGCGCTCTCCGCCGAGAAGGCCGAGATCGAAGCCCTGCTCGCCTCCACGGACAAGCAGTGGCAGACCGTCGCCTGGGAAATCGGCGAGGTGAAGAAGAAATACGCCAAGGCGACCGAACTCGGCCGCCGCCGCACCGTCTTCTCAGACGCGCCTGATGCCGATGTCGAGGCAATCCAGCAGGCGATGATCGAAAAGGAACCGATCACCGTCGTCATCTCCGAAAAGGGCTGGATCCGTGCGCTGAAGGGCCACATCTCGGACACCTCCTCGCTGACCTTCAAAGAAGGCGATGGCTTGAAGGTGGCCTTCCCGGCCCAGACGACCGACAAGATCCTGCTCGTCACCACCGGTGGCAAGGTCTACACGCTCGGCGGCGACAAGCTGCCTGGTGGTCGGGGCCATGGCGAACCGCTGCGCATCATGGTCGACATGGAAAACGACCAGGATGTGTTGACCGCCTTCGTCCATGACGCGAGCCGCAAGCTGATCTTTGTCTCGACCGCCGGCAACGGCTTCATCGTGCCGGAGGGCGAGGTTGTCGCCAACACCCGCAAGGGCAAGCAGGTGATGAATGTCGGCATGCCGGATGAGGCGAAGCTCGTTGTGCCCGTCAGCGGCGACCACCTGGCTGTCGTCGGCGAGAACCGCAAGCTGCTCGTCTTCCCGATCGCCCAGATCCCGGAAATGACCCGTGGCAAGGGCGTCCGCCTGCAGCGCTACAAGGATGGCGGCATCTCCGACGTGAAGTTCTTCACGCTCGCCGAAGGGCTGACCTGGGCAGACAGCGCTGGCCGCACCTTTACCAAGACCAGGGAAGAACTGGTGGAATGGCAGGGGGACCGCGCTTCGGCCGGCCGTCTGGTGCCCAAGGGCTTCCCACGCAGCGGCAAGTTCTCGGGCTGATCAGGAACGAGGAAGGTTAGGGAGCCGGTCGCCATGCGGCCGGCTTTTTGCGTCAGCCGCGTTCCCAGATCGACCAGACACCCATTAGCGTCGCTGCATTGCCGAGGATGAAGTGGGAGACGATCGGCCCGGCAAGGTTCCGATACTTCAGGTGCAGCCAGCCCCAGACGATGCCGGAGACGAGTGCCACTACGGCAAGCGATTGCGAGTAGTGCAGGTGCAGGGTCGAGAAGATCAGCGACGTGATCACGATGGCCGACATCGGGCGTGTCTTGCCGGGCATGAGATCGGCAATCGCCGTCAGCAGAACACCGCGGCAGATCCATTCCTGGAGTGGCGCCACCAGGATGTAGGTGTAGACGGTGATCGTCACCAGTTTCGGATCGAGGAGCGGCGTACCCTCGAGCTCCGGATAGAGGAGGGTGCGGAAATAGGCCATGGCGGCCAGCGCGACGACACTGATCGCAAGCCCCATCCCGATCGACTTCCAAAGGTTTTCCATCCGGATGCCCATGTCGTGCCGCGTCAGACCGCATCGCACCGTCAGGCCCCAGATGACGAAGGCGCCCCATATTTCCATCACGCGCGAGGTCCAGAACATGACCTGCGCCTGGTGGGTTTCCCGTAGGTTGGTCAGGATGATGCTGTTCACCAGGGCATAGATATTTATCATCAGGACCATGGTGACGAAGAGGAAGGCGAGCGCGTGGTAGCGCCGATCGGCTTCTTCCAGTGCCACGAATTGTTGCCGGAGCTTTCCGTAGCTTGCCGACAGTTGCGCATAGATCTTGCGGAAGAACAGGGTTGCAAGCTCGGGCCGATCGCTGAGGAACTCGCGATATTGCGAGCGATCGATCTTCCAGCCGCGAACGGGGGTCAAGGTCCGGGCTGAGGCACTGCGCGGATCACCGCTGATCAGGCCAAGCTCTCCGATCAGCGAGCCGTCGCCGGCGATCGCCAGAACGTTTCCGCTCGCCTCGTCATAGACCTCGACCTCGCCCTCGGCGATCAGGATCGCGAAGCTGCTGTCGTCGCCTTTGCGAAACATCACCGTGCCCGCCGGATAGTCGACCGGATCGACATGGCTGCGAAAGGCGGCGAGATAGCTGTCGCTGACCTTGATCGCAGTGTGTTTGAGAAGTTTTTCGGAAAACTCCCGGTGTCCGGCCAGTTCCGCCGCGTCGACCGTGCTCATCTCGTGTCCGCCCAATTTGGATTTGGGCGGATACTACTGATTTTGTTCAGAAATCGCAGAGCTCTCTGTCGGCCAATTCTGGGGCGATTCCTGGAGCTTTCTCAGAGACGCGATACGCTCGCCAGTCGCGGAAAAGACTTGATCTTGACTTCGTCGATCCGAGCGGGGCGCCCGAGATAGTAGCCCTGGCCAAGCTCAATGCCGAGTTCGTGCATCAGTTCCACATGATCGGCGGTCTCCAGGCCCTCGATCAGGATCTTCAGACCGCGATTGCGGATGAGGCGAATGATGTCCTCCAGCATTGCGCGTCCCGCCGGACGTCGGGCGTCCTGTAGGAAGGAGCGGTCGATCTTGACCGTATCGAAGGGGAAGAGACGCAGCCAGGAAAGGCCGGCAAAGCCTGTGCCGAAATCGTCGAGCCAGATCCGGACGCCAAGCGCCTGGAGGTCCGTAATGCAGCGGATCACATCCGACTGCCCTTCCATGTCGATACCTTCGGTGATCTCGAAGGCCAGTTGCGAGCCCGCAACGCCGGTTTCCTCGAGGATCGTCGAAACGGCAAGGGCAAAGCCACGCGACTTGAGCTGGATTGCCGAAACATTGACGCTTGCCATCGGCGCAATACCGGTCGCGAGCACCTCGGTGCAGGCCTGGCGGATCGCCCAGAGGCCGAGATCAAGGATGGTGCCGGTGCGCTCAGCGACGGGGATGAACTGCGCCGGAGAGAGCGGCGTGCCGTCGATCATCTTCATCCGCATCAGCGCTTCCACCGCCTCGACGCGGCCTGTGCGCATGTTCTGGATCGGTTGGTAGACCAGGTGCACGAGATCGTTCTTGACCGCCATCCGCAAGGTTGCAGCAATATTTTCATTGTCATCGCTGGTGAGCGGGTCGTTCGGATTGAACAGACGAATGCAGTTTCGACCATTCGCCTTGGCCGAATAAAGCGCCCGGTCGGCCTCGTTGATGATGCGTTCGAGCTTCGGACTGCTCTGAGGACGCGTGTAGGAAGCGCCGACGCTCACCGTCACAACCGCCTGGCCATCGCGTCGCTGGTCGTGGACGAGGTGCAGTCCTTCGACAGCACTGCGGATGATCTCGCAGAGTGCCATCACCTGGTCGCGCCCGGTGACGCGCGAAAGCACGATAAACTCTTCCCCACCATATCGTCCGACCGTGGCATTCAGGGGTTTCAGCGTTTCGTTCAGAACATTGGCAACCAGGATCAGGCACCGATCGCCGGACTGGTGACCGTAAAAATCATTGTATTTTTTGAAGAAATCGACATCGACCAGAATGGCGGCAAACGCCTTGCCCTCCGCTTGCCACTCGTTCCAGTAGTCCCGCAGACGCTTATCGACGGCGCGGCGGTTTTCTACACCCGTCAGATAGTCGGTGTTCGAAAGGCGTTCGAGCGCGACCCCACGCTTTTCCGCTTCCTTATGCTGGTGCGCTGCCTCCAGCGCGTTCAGGAAGACGTTGTAGCGTTCACCGTTGAGCTTCCAGTTCACATAGGAGGTGAAGACAAAACAGGAGACATAGAAGAGGCCAAAATTGATAGTGTAGACCAGATCGTCGGGGAACATGACCAGCATGCTGCCCAGCAGAATCCCCAGGACCACGATCGATGTGATGACGGACAGCACGAAGGGGAAGATGAAGAACAGGTTGGCCCCCATCATGAAGATGGTGCCGAATATCATGTAAAGGCGGATGCTTTCGACAGCGGTGGTCTGAAGTGCCGGTATCAGCCAGACGACATAGCCAGCGACGATGGCGGATGCCGAAATCACCTCGATGACCCGGGCACTCGCCTTGCTCCAGCAGCTGATCTCAAGAACCGCAATCGAACCCACGGCGACGATCAGGCGCGCAAGCATCGTGGTCGGTGCCACGTCAGGTATGAGAATTAGGTCACTGACGGCGAACAGAAGGTAGACCAAGACCGCAACCCACAATCCCTGTCTGGCTGCAATGACCCGGGCAGGGGCGGTATGGGTCTGATAGATGCGGCGCAGCGTCGCTTCCGATGCCAGGGATGGGCAGGTCTTGCCCGAGGCCTCAAGGTCTTTGAGCGCAGCGTACGACATGATTGGTTCCATCGGTCTCCACTGCACCGTGTTGAAGGTCAGACCTGGCAGGGACTTTGGTCCGTCTCTCAGGCATCTTTCACCACTGGCTCTCTCTTACGGCAGGAAACGCTCGCCTTGCTGAGGTTCCGGCACACATTATCATATCCGAGTATCGTGTCTCGGCGCTTCGGCGCGCGCCTGGCGGCGCACACGCGTCTGCGCTGTTAACCAAGCTCCTTAAAAGTTACCAAATAGAGTCGCGTATTCTCGCAGCTGCACATATGGTAACTGAAGTATTAACGAGTTTAGCGTTTTTCAGGGTGTGCGGCATATGCGACAGGTTGATTTCTCATTCGATGGCGAGAGCCTAATTACTCCAGAAGCGATAGCAGCTCATGTGGTCGCTCCTGGCACTACCTGGCAGGACGATGAGTTCCTGACTGCCCGAGCAGCTCTGGGATTGACCCTTGGGATTGCCTTGCAGCAATTCGAGCAGGGCGCGGATCCACAACAGATCATTCACCGTATCGCCGGTTCATTGCACGAGCTGCGTATGCGCTACTCGCCGAGTGTCTGGCAGCAATTGATCCCGATTGCCCAGCAGCATCCTGTTGCGCGATATTTTCTTGAGGATCCCTTTACCCGCTGGTCGTTTGAAAAGCCGCGTGGCTATTCCGGCGACGCCCAGCTGCTCGATTTCATCTATGGGCATTCCAGTGTTGCCGATCGCATTTCCGGGGCATCGCCGCTCGGCAAGGCCCTTTACGACTACACGAAGGACGCATCCTCATCTGTCGCAGTGCGCGAACGCCGCGATCTTCTGACGCAACATGTTGATGCAATTGCATCTTCGCGCGGTGCTGGGACGGAGGTGTTGACCATCGCTGCAGGGCATCTGCGGGAGGCAAACCGCTCAACCGCCTTGAAGGAAGGGCGCCTGAAGCGCTGGGTTGCCCTTGATCAGGATCCCTTGAGCGTCGGCTCCATCAGCCGCGATTTCGCAGGCACCTGCATCGAAGCTGTCGATGGCTCTGTGCGCGGTATTCTCGGTGGTCGCTACGATCTGGGCAAGTTCGATTTCGTTTACGCGGCGGGCCTCTACGACTATTTGAACGACAAGGTCTCGATCAAGCTGACGCAGCGCTGCCTCGACATGCTGAAGCCGAACGGGGTCTTCCTGTTTGCCAATTTCGCCACCGACATTCAGGTCGATGGTTACATGGAAAGCTTTATGAACTGGGCGCTGCTGTTGCGTTCCGAGACTGACATGTGGCGCATCATCAATGGTAGTGTTGGCGATATGCCGGTCGAAGGCACAGTTCGCTTCGGCCAGAACAAGAACATCGTCTACGGCATCATTCGCAAGCTGTCTTGAAATGAAACAGCCCTCCGCAGCGTCAGGACTGCGGAGGGCTGATTTGTCTCCAAATGGGACAAAAATAAACTGCGTTTCTTCGGGTCACCCCTCGATATCGGGGGGAAATCGAGCCCAGCCCTGGCTCATCAGGTGTTCCTGGGGCTGGAAGCGTGTCTTGTAGCCCATCTTTTTCGAGCCCTGTACCCAATAGCCGAGATAGACATGCGGCAGACCCAGCGCTTTGGCCCGGCGGATGTGGTCGAGCACCATCATCGTGCCGAGTGACCGCTTTTCCATTTCCGGATTGTAGAACGAGTAGACCATCGACAGCCCGTCGCTCATCAAATCGGAAAGCGCGACGGCAATCAGTTCTCCACGCGGTTGTGATGAAATCCCGTCTCCGGGGCTGCGCAGGCGATACTCGATGACCCTCGTCTGCACATGGCTGTCCTCGACCATGATCGCATAGTCGAGCGCCGACATATCCGACATACCGCCGTTCTGATGACGATGGTCGAGATAGTGCCGGAACAGGGAGAACTGTTCTGTCGATGGCTGTGCCGGAAAGACCGTCGAGACGATATCGCGATTGGTCGCCTCGACCCGCCGGAAGCCGCGACTTGTCTCAAACTCATTGACCAGAACCCGGACTGACACGCAGGCCCGACAGGATTCGCAGGCCGGGCGATAGGCGATGTTCTGCGACCGGCGAAAGCCCCCTTGCGTCAGGAGATCGTTCATTTCGCTCGCACGCTGCCCCACGAGGTGGGTGAAAACCTTCCGCTCCATCTCTCCCGCGAGATACGGGCACGGCGCAGGCGCCGTCAGATAGAATTGCGGGGAGGGATTGGTCTGCGTGTTCATTAGCGGATGAAGAGAATCCTTTGGCGTGACCGATAACAACTAGGATGGCGCAAGAATGAAAAAGGTCAACACTCCGGCTCCAGGGCCGGAGTGCTTTGTCTCGCGAAATCCGAATAAGTATCAGTAAGTGCGGACGGCGGCCGTGCCGAGCAGAAGATCATGCACCAGGCGCGAACGCTCGATGAACAGGCCAGCCAGCAGGACCAGCGGTGTCAGCACCGAGTTCAGGATCCAGAACAGCGCCAGATGAGCGACGGCCGTGACAAAATCGATCTTGCGACCGTCGAGGCGGATCATTGCAATTCCCATCATCCGCATCCCGGGCGTCGCCTGCGACGCGCCACCCACGGACATGCCGAAATAGAGTGCGGCCACGACGAAGAACAGGATTGGATAGAGCAGCCAGCCGAGGCCGAGCGTCAGAATGCCGAGGAAGAAGACGACAACGGCCGCCGGTATCCAGAGGAGACCGATGAACAGATAGTCGACGAGGAAGGCAAAGACGCGCCGCGAAAGCACGCCGCTATAGGCGCGCCAGTCCTCGGGGGCGGCATAGGACGAGTTGCTGTCGAGGCTCATGGCGGGCTCCTTTGAGGTTCTTCTTCAGATATGGGGAGCCCGTTGCCGAATACAATAATCCGGCAAGATCAGCTGCGCTTGGCGAGCAGGCGGGCCACCTCGGGCGCGAAATAGGTGAGGATTCCGTCGCAGCCGGCCCGCTTGAAGCAGAGCAGTGTCTCCAGCATCGCGCGTTCCCCGTCGATCCAGCCATTGGCAGCGGCGGCCTTGATCTGGCTGTATTCGCCCGACACCTGATAGGCAAAGACCGGCAGCCCGAAGGCCTCCTTGATCCGCCAGCAGATGTCGAGATAGGGAAGCCCGGGCTTGACCATCAGCATGTCAGCGCCTTCCTCGACATCGAGCGCTGCATCGCGCACCGCCTCGGTACCGTTGGCCGGATCGATGTAATAGGTCTTCTTGTCCCCCTTCAGGAGGCCGCTGGTCGAGATGGCCTCGCGATAGGGCCCGTAGTGGCAGGACGCAAACTTGGTCGCATAGGACATGATCCCGACCCCCTGGTGCCCGGAGGCATCGAGACCCCGGCGGATCGCGCCGATGCGTCCATCCATCATGTCCGAGGGCGCGATGATGTCGGACCCGGCATCGGCCTGGGCGATCGCCGCCTTGACGATCTGGTCGACCGTCTCGTCATTGACGATCTCGCCATCGCGCAGGATCCCGTCATGGCCATGGCTGGTGAACGGGTCGAGCGCGACGTCGGTGATAACACCGATATTGGGTGCGGCCTTCTTGATCGCCGCCGTCGTCTGGTTGATCAGATTGTTCGCCTCGAGGATCTGCGAGCCGGTCTCGTCGCGCAATGACAGCTCGATGTTCGGGAAGGTCGCAAGGGCCGGAATGCCGAGATCGGCGGCTTCCCTGGCGGTCTCAACCGCCTTGTCGACGCTCATTCGGAAAACCCCCGGCATGGCGGCGATCGGTTCCATGATGCCTGAGCCGGGCACAACGAAGATCGGCCATATCAGATCATCCACCGTCAGCCGGTTTTCCTGGACCATGCGGCGCTGCCAGTCGGCCTTGCGCAGCCGGCGCATGCGCCGATGGCCGGTGACTGCGTCTACCTGATGTGTCTTGTCCGTCATGATCCCGATCCTCGCACTATATCCGGCTGCTGATTAGCACGACCCCAGGAGCTTGCAAAACGGAAGGCGCCAACAGAGCGCACAGGCCTCTCCATCGACACGGGGCAAGACCGCTTTGATCGAGATGAGCAGGGGAGGGAGGGCCGCCCATGCTGGCGAAGGTCTTGTCCCGCGCCTATCTTCTCTCGCATGGAAGCTGATTCGTCCAACACGCCCCTTCGCAGCCTGACGGAGACCATCTTCGTCCTGTTCCTGCGTGTGGTGGCGCTCGCCTGCCTCTGGTTCGGGCTGCAATACTGGGCGCTCCTCGTCGGCTACAGCCACGATGGTCTCGGACGTTTCGATCTTCTGTCGACACCCTGGCGCGTCGCGGCCACCGGCCTTGCCGTGGTCTTTCCCGTCGCCGCGCTGGGTCTGTGGCTGGCCGGCTCCTGGGGGCCGGTCATGTGGCTGCTTGCGGCGGGTGGACAGGTGCTGATGTTCACGGTCTGGCCGGAGACCTTCGGCAGCAACCCGCTGGCTGTCACCATGCATGGCGTGGTCTTCGTGGTCTTCATCCTGTTCCGCCTGGCGTTGTGGCTCGAAGGGAGACACAAGCAGGAGCGTATAACGGTTGATTTACCCTGATACGATGAGAGGCTCTGGTAAGCCTCTGTTAAGCCTGCGTTTTAAATAGAATTTTATGCGCATTGGATACGGTCCTCACCAAGGCGGGAGAAAAAACCAACACCGCCAAACAAAACAGTGAGGCAGACCGATATGAACACCAAGCTCAAGCCGCAGCCGGCCACTCTCGACCCGCAGGAAGAAGCGATCCGTTCGCTCTACCTCGAATCCCTCCACCTCGTCGAGCGTCTTCACCGCCGCCTTCTCGATGTCATCAAGGACGAGTTCGACCGCAAGGGGCGCTCCGACATCAACGCCGTCCAGGCACTCCTGCTCTTCAACATCGGCAATTCGGAACTGACCGCCGGTGAACTGCGCTCGCGCGGTTACTATCTGGGCTCGAACGTCTCCTACAACGTCAAGAAGCTCGTCGACCTCGGCTTCATCAACCACCAGCGCTCGCGTGTCGACCGTCGCTCGGTCCGCATCAGCCTGACCGATGCCGGCCAGGAGATCGCCGAAACCGTCGCCAAGCTCTATGAGCGCCATATCGGCTCGATCCAGAAGGTCGGCGGCATCGGCACCGACGAGTTCACCCAGATGAACAAGCTCCTGCAGCGCCTCGACCGCTTCTGGAACGACCAGATCCTCTATCGCCTCTGAGGCTCCCTGAGACGACCTCCAAAGCGATCCACCGCTCGAAACCGGATGCTTCCCGCGAAGCGTCCGGTTTTCGCGTTTGGTCCTCACGAGGCGTTGTCCGGGCTACACACTCCCGTGACGGAACCGCAATGTGACACGAATTGGCCATATTGATATGGGACCGCCGGAACGAGTAGAGGAGGCGTCTCGACAGCCTCCGATCAACCTCGTAACGCATAGTTGAGTCTGTCTGGCGGCGCTTTGTTAACCATGGCGCGTTATGCGTTTGGTTTAGGTTCAGGATGAAACGGTAGGAAATATGTCCAAGACGTCAGGAATTGTTGCTCTTTCGCGCCGCTCGCTGCTTCGTGGGGCCGCTGCCGCAGGTGCGGCCGCTTTCGCCGGGCAGGCCATGGCGCAAGACGCAGTCAATGACCTCATCAACGCGCCGCGCCGCGGGAACTGGGATGACCAGTTCGACGCCCAGGCATCGCGCACGGTCGCCGCAGTCTCGTCCAACACGCCGATGCTGAGCGCCAGCAACCTGATCAACATGCAGCAGGCGATCGGTCAGCACCAGATGATCGTTTCCAATGGCGGCTGGCCGACGGTCAATGCGCCTGCGGCCCTGCGCATCGGCGCCATGGACCCGGCCGTCCAGAGCTTGCGCCAGCGTCTGATGATCTCAGGCGATCTGCCGCGCGAAGCCGGTATGTCGAACTCCTACGATTCCTACGTCGAAGGCGCGGTGAAGCGCTTCCAGGCGCGTCACGGTCTGCCGGAAGACGGCGTGCTCGGCGAATTCACCGTCAAGGCGCTGAATGTCGGCGCCGATGTCCGTCTGAACCAGCTGAACACCAATCTCGTCCGTCTGCAGGCGATGTCGGGTGATCTCGGCCGCCGTTACGTCACGGTCAACGTGCCGGGCGCCTCTGTCGAAGCCGTCGAGAACGACCGTGTCGCGCTCCGCAACACCGCTGTCGTCGGCCGTATCGACCGCCCGACCCACATGATCAACTCGAAGATCTACCAGGTCATCCTCAACCCGTACTGGACGGCGCCGCGCTCGATCATCGAGAAGGACATTGTGCCGCTGATGCGCAAGGATCCGACCTATCTGACGCGCAACGCCATCCGTCTGTTCGACGGCAACGGCAACGAAGTGCCGCCGGAAACGGTCGACTGGAATGCAGAGAAGGCACCGAACCTGATGTTCCGTCAGGACCCGGGCAAGATCAACGCCATGGCCTCGACCAAGATCGACTTCCACAATCCGCACAACGAATACATGCACGATACGCCCCAGCAGGGCCTGTTCAATAAGCTGATGCGCTTCGAATCCTCGGGCTGCATCCGCGTGCAGAACGTGCGTGACCTCGTCACCTGGCTGCTGCGCGATACGCCGGGCTGGTCGCGCCAGGAAATCGAGCGCGTCATCACCACCCGCCAGAACACGCCCATCAAGCTGGCCGAGGAAGTGCCTGTTTATATCGTCTACATCACCGCCTGGTCGACGCGTGACAACATCGTCCAGTTCCGCGACGACATCTATCAGAAGGACGGCGATGCCCAGTTGGCGCTTCAGGCCAATCTCGGCGTCGAGCAGTTTGCCGGCTCCGTGGACGAGGATTTCGTTCCGCTGCAATAAGCAGCCCCTTCTGAACGTCGCATGGATTTCCAAAGCCGCGCCTCGTGCGCGGCTTTCTCGTTTATTCACTGCGGCCATTCGCCCCTGCGCGCCAATTGATCCGCAAATGTCGTTCTCCGTATTGCTCTCGTGACTGCGGAAGTTTAAGACCCCACAGCATCAAACGCTTTTGAGGAGCCAGCGATCATGTCGAACAACGATGCCTTCTTTTCTCGTTCTCTCGCCGATACCGATCCGGAGATTTTCGGTGCGATCGAGAAGGAACTCGGTCGTCAACGCCACGAAATCGAGCTGATTGCTTCTGAAAACATCGTCTCGCGTGCCGTGCTCGAAGCCCAGGGCTCGATCATGACCAACAAGTACGCGGAAGGCTATCCGGGCAAGCGCTACTACGGCGGCTGCCAGTTCGTCGATATCGCCGAAGAACTCGCCATCGAACGCGCCAAGAAGCTCTTCGGCGTCAACTTCGCCAACGTCCAGCCGAATTCCGGTTCTCAGATGAACCAGGCCGTCTTCCTCGCGCTCTTGCAGCCGGGCGATACCTTCATGGGTCTCGACCTGAATTCGGGCGGTCACCTGACCCATGGTTCGCCGGTCAACATGTCCGGCAAGTGGTTCAACGTCGTCTCCTACGGTGTGCGTGAAGACGATCACCAGCTCGACATGGAAGACGTGGCCCGCAAGGCCGAGCAGCACAAGCCGAAGCTGATCATCGCCGGTGGCACCGCCTATTCCCGCACCTGGGACTGGAAGCGCTTCCGCGAAATCGCTGACTCGGTTGGTGCCTACCTGATGGTCGACATGGCCCACATTGCCGGTCTCGTTGCCGGTGGCCAGCATCCGTCGCCGTTCCCGCACTGCCATGTCGCGACCTCCACGACCCACAAGTCGCTGCGTGGTCCGCGCGGCGGCATGATCCTCACCAATGACGAGGATCTGGCAAAGAAGTTCAACTCGGCCGTCTTCCCGGGCCTCCAGGGCGGCCCGCTGATGCATGTCATCGCCGCCAAGGCCGTTGCCTTCGGCGAAGCGCTGAAGCCGGAATTCAAGGACTACGCCGCTCAGGTCGTCAAGAACGCCAAGGTTCTGGCTGACACGCTGATCAAGCACAATCTCGACATCGTTTCGGGCGGTACCGACAACCACCTGATGCTGGTCGACCTGCGCAAGAAGAATGCCACCGGCAAGCGTGCGGAAGCCGGCCTCGGCCGGGCCTACATCACCTGCAACAAGAACGGCATCCCCTTCGACCCGGAAAAGCCCTTCGTCACCTCCGGTATCCGTCTCGGCACCCCGGCCGGCACGACGCGCGGCTTCAAGGAAGCCGAATTCACCGAAATCGGCAATCTGATCGTCGAAGTTCTCGACGGCCTGAAGGTCGCCAATTCGGATGAAGGCAATGCTTCCGTCGAGGCAGCCGTTCGTGACAAGGTCGTGGCCCTGACCGACCGCTTCCCGATGTATCCCTACATGTAAGGCTGAAGGCTGATGCGCTGCCCCTTCTGCGGATCGGATGAAACCCAGGTCAAGGACTCGCGACCGGCGGAGGACAACACCTCCATCCGCCGGCGTCGCATCTGTCCGGATTGCGGGGGGCGCTTCACCACCTTCGAACGTGTGCAGCTGCGCGAGCTGATGGTCCTGAAGAAGACCGGCCGCAAGGCACCCTTCGATCGCGACAAGCTGGTGCGGTCTTTCCAGATCGCACTGCGCAAGCGCCCGGTGGATGCCGAGCGCATTGAGCGCGCCGTGTCCGGCATTGTGCGCAGGCTCGAAAGCTCCGGTGAGACGGAGATATCCTCGGAAGAAATCGGTCTGCAGGTGCTCGAAGCCCTGAAGACCCTCGATGACGTCGCCTTTGTGCGTTACGCCTCGGTCTATCGCGATTTCAGCCATGCCGAGGATTTCGAAAACGTCATTGCCGAGATCAACGCCAAGATCTCCAGAGACAGCACGGCGGACTGAAGACGTGTCCATCACCGCCCGCGACGAACGGTATATGCGGGAGGCGATCGAGCTGTCGCTCGCCCATGTGGGCCAGACCGGTCCCAACCCCTCCGTAGGATGTGTCATCGTCAAGGATGGCGAAGTCGTCGGCCGAGGCGTGACCGCGCTTGGCGGACGGCCGCATGCCGAACCGCAGGCCATCGCCGAGGCGGGTGAGAAGGCGAGGGGCGCAACGGCCTATGTCACGCTTGAGCCCTGTTCACATCATGGCAAGACCCCTCCCTGCGCCAATGCAATCGTCGCCTCCGGTATCGCGCGAGTCGTGGTTGCCGTCGCCGATCCCGATCCGCGCGTGTCGGGACGCGGACTGAAGATCCTCGCGGATGCCGACATCGAGGTGACCATCGGCATCCTCCAGAAGGAAGCCCGCCGCGCCATGTCCGGCTATCTCACGCGCCAGACGAAGGGTCGCCCGCAAGTGACTCTGAAGCTTGCCGTTTCTGCCGATGGCATGCTCGGACGCGTGGGCGCAGGGCAGGTGGCTATCACCGGGCCTGCAGCCCGTGAGACAGTTCATCGACTGCGCGCGGAAAGCGATGCGATCCTCGTCGGGATCGGGACGGCACTTGCCGATGATCCGGAGCTGACGGTGCGCCTGCCGGGTCTCGAAAGTGCTTCGCCAGTGCGTATCGTGCTGGATCGGAAGGCAGAGCTGCCGGTCACCTCCAAACTGGTGAAGACCGCCGGCAGTGTGCCTGTGCTGGTTGCCGTGTCGCCCGGGGCATCCGGAAACCGCGCTGCGCTCGGGGACAAGGGCGTGGACGTCGTCGAGGTCGGCGGGATCGAGGAACTGCTCGCTTTGCTCGCCCAGCGCGGCATATCCTCTCTGATGGTCGAAGGCGGCGCACGCGTCGCTGCCGATCTTCTGGCGCGCGGACTGGTGGACCGGATCCATCTGTATGATTCAGCGGTGATCGTCGGCGAGGGCGGTATCGCCTCTCCGATAACAGCCGGTCGCCTGCCTGCCGGCTTCGTCAAGGTGGACGAACGACAGGTCGGCGCCGACCGGCTGCAGATTTTCGAGCGGCTTCCCGCCTCTGCCTGGCTTTAGCGCCAGAACAGCAGAATGAGCAGGATGAGCGGGATCGGTACGCCGATCAGCCAGAGAAGAATGCCACGGCCCATGATGTGCCTCCAAATCGGTGTTGCGAGGCGACCTCCTCCGGGCGCCTTTCACATCGGAAACACTCTGCTTGAGACAAAGGTTCCAAAGTCCGGAAAAAGCCCCGTGTCCGAGGACACGGGGTTTGAGTTGGGGGGATTTAGGGAGGCGGGGACTGGAGATCAGCGGACGTAGAACGTCACACCACCATTGGCGGCCTGCTCAGCGCCGACGATGTTGATGAGCTCGACATTCTGGCCCTCGAGCTTCTGGGCGAGCGGACGATTGGCAATGACGGCGGCCTGAACGAGGCGGGCTTCCTGGGAGGTGGAAGACAGATTGCCGAAGCGTTCATAGGCCGGATCAGTCGACTGCAGCTCGTCGATGCGCACGACGTCGAACTCCGTCGGCGACATCTTCTGTATCGTGGTTTCGATCTTGGTCTCGGGCATTTGCGCGTGAGCCGGCATGGCGGCAAAGCTTTCGGCACCAAAGGCAATCGCTGAGAGGGCGGAGGCACTGAGGATGGTTGCAAAGCGATTCATGGTCCTGTTCCTTTCGAGGATGTTTGCGATGGCGGGGGATTCCGTCGCTCGCTTGCAAATAGAAGGTGGGATGGCTCTGTGGCCGAATCCAGATGCTAACAGACTGATTTACATTAAAGATTTGTCACGCAATTGGCCCGATTTTCGCCTCCATTAGCGAGGCTGGAACAATCGATCGGCAAGGGTCTCGGCCCAAGCCCGGCAGCCCATGTCCGCAACGCCGATCCGCCCCCGCGCAAAAACACTTGCCTTCCGGGATTTGGCGTGGTTTGACCGCGTTTCTGTTCGGCCAGGGGCCGCAATACCATTCAAGATCGGATCGGACCTATGGGAAACAAGACGGCTTCGCCGCATTTGCTGATCGTTGAGGCACGCTTCTATGACGACATGTCGGACGCACTGCTCGATGGTGCGAAACACGCGCTGAACGAGGCAGGTGCGACCTTCGACGTGATCACCGTTCCGGGCGCGCTCGAAATTCCGCCGGCGATTGCCATGGCACTCGATGCGATGGACGACGAGGGCACGCATTACGACGGTTTCATCGCGCTCGGCATGGTCATCCGCGGCGAGACCTATCACTTTGACATCGTCGCCAACGAATCCTCGCGCGCCCTGATGGACCTCGCGGTCTCCGAGTCGCTTGCGATCGGCAATGGCATTATGACCGTCGAGAACGACGAGCAGGCCTGGGCCCGCGTCAAGCGCAGCGAGAAGGACAAGGGCGGTTTCGCAGCCCGTGTGGCCCTTTCCATGATCGAACTGAAGAAGAAGCTGGGTGGCTGATCGATGAGCGGCGAAGGCAAGCATCCGGTGAAACCGGCAAACCAGCGCGGCGCCGCCCGCCTCGCAGCCGTGCAGGCGCTCTACCAGATGGACATCGCCGGCTCCGGCGTCCTCGAAGTTGTCGCCGAATACGAGGCCCATCGCCTCGGCCAGGAAGTCGACGGCGAAACCTATCTGAAGGCGGACGCCTCCTGGTTCCGCTCGATCGTCGCGGGCGTGGTGCGTGACCAGACCAAGATCGATCCGATGATCGCCAATGCGCTCCAGGACGACTGGGCATTGTCGCGCATCGACAGCACGGTCCGCGCTATTTTGCGTGCTGGCACCTTCGAATTGATCGAGCGCAAGGATGTGCCGATCGCGGTTATTGTAACGGAGTATGTCGAAATCGCGCAGGCCTTCTTCCCTGACGATGAGCCGAAGCTGGTCAACGCCGTTCTCGACCGCATTGCAAAGCAGGTTCGCGCTCCGGCGCAAAAATAGGACATAGACAGATGAGCATGGCGACGGAGGCAGGGCTGGACGGACAATTCTCGACAGCCCGGCGGAATGTCGGCCTGCTCGCTGTGGCCCAGGCGATCCTGGGCTCTGCCCCGCCGCTCGCCTTCGCCGTCGGTGGACTCGCGGGCTTCCAGATGCTTGGCGCCGACAAGTCGCTCTCGACCGCGCCGCTGACTGGCTTCAATATCGGGGTCGCACTCGGCGCCATTATCGTCGCTGCCGCATCCCGAGTTCTCGGTCGCCGCGAAAGCTTCATGGTCGGCGCGCTGATGGGCGCGCTGGGCAGCGCGCTTGCAGCCTTTGCGCTCATCCAGTCGAACTTTTGGCTGTTTGCCTTTGCCCTTCTGTTGATGGGTGTCTCGGGCGGCTTTACCCAGAAAATCCGTTTTGCCGCCGCCGATGCATCGCCGAGCTTTTACAAGGGCAAGGCGATTTCCTGGATCCTGGCAGCCGGCATCATCTCCGCGATTGTCGGCCCCCAGATCGCAATCTGGTTCAAGGATTCGCTCGCCCCCGTCACCTTCGCCGGCGCCTTCCTTGCCATGGTCCCGCTGCTGCTCTGCGCGATCGCCGTTTTGTTCTTCCTGAAGCTTCCGACTTTTGCCGAGAGGAAGGCCGAGGCATCGGGCCCGACGAGGCCGCTGCGCGAGATCGTCATGACCCAGCGTTTTCTCACGGGCATGATCTGCGGCATCAGCTCTTACGCCCTGATGACCTTCATGATGACCGGTGCGCCGCTCGCCATGGTCATCGGTTGCGGCTTCTCATCAGACCTCGCGACCCTCGGTATCCAGTGGCACGTCATCGCGATGTTCGCGCCGAGCTTCTTCACTGGGGTGCTCATCACCCGCTTCGGAGCCGAAAAGGTGGTTGCCGCCGGCCTGCTGATCCTCATGGCCTGCGCTATCGTCGCCCATTGGGGTATTGCCCTCTGGAACTTCTGGGGCGCGCTGGTCCTGCTTGGTATCGGCTGGAACTTCGGCTTCATCGGCGCAACTGCAATTGTCGCGTCGAGCTATCGGCCTGCCGAAGCCGACAAGGTCCAGGGTTTCCATGATATCATCCTGTTCTCGACGGTGGCGCTGTCGTCCTTCTCTTCCGGCAAGGTATTCACTGCCTTTGGCTGGACGGTGATGAATCTGGTTATCTGGCCGATCACGATCGCCTGCCTCTTGCTGGTCCTTCTGCAGCTACGCTCAGCCGCCCGCAAACCCGCCTGAGTTCCTGTATAACCGCGAAATATGCGTACTTGACGCCGCCAAAAGCGCGACGCAATCTCGCCACGCGTTGACGAGGTCTCGGAGGAGGGGGCCTGAGTCTGCGAGTCACGGCCCGCGATGAGTGAGGCGCGGGCTATACGGGAGGGTATTGCGAATGACGGTTCTTCTAGGCGTAATTTTATGCGGACTTCTGTCCGTGGTCTACGCGGTCTGGGCGACGCGCTCGGTGCTCGCGGCTGACCAGGGCAATGCCCGAATGCAGGAAATTGCAGGCTATATTCGCGAGGGTGCTCAGGCTTACCTCACTCGGCAATACCTGAACATCGCGATCGTCGGCGCCGTTGTCTTCGTCGGCACTTGGCTTCTTCTCTCCGCTTCCGCTGCCGTCGGGTTCCTGATCGGTGCGGTCCTCTCCGGCGCCGCCGGCTTCATCGGCATGCATGTCTCGGTCCGCGCCAACGTGCGCACGGCTCAGGCCGCCTCGCACAGCCTTGCTGCCGGTCTCGACATCGCCTTTAAGTCCGGTGCGATCACTGGCATGTTGGTCGCCGGTCTGGCACTGCTCGGCGTCGCCATCTACTTCTACGTTCTGACTGCTGTCCTGGGCCATGCGAGCGGTTCGCGCGTTGTCATTGATGCGCTCGTCGCTCTCGGCTTCGGGGCCTCTCTCATCTCGATCTTCGCCCGTCTCGGCGGTGGTATCTTCACCAAGGGAGCCGACGTCGGTGGGGACCTCGTCGGCAAGGTGGAAGCCGGCATTCCGGAAGACGATCCGCGCAACCCGGCCACCATCGCCGACAACGTCGGCGACAATGTCGGCGACTGCGCCGGCATGGCAGCCGACCTGTTCGAGACCTATGCGGTATCGGTCGTTGCGACCATGGTTCTGGCAGCCATCTTCTTCGCCGGTTCTGCGGCCCTCGACATCGCCATGGTCTATCCGCTGGCCATCTGCGGCGCCTGCATCATCACCTCGATCATCGGTACCTTCTTCGTCAAGCTCGGCACCAACGGATCGATCATGGGCGCGCTGTACAAGGGCCTGATTGTCACCGGACTTCTGTCCGTGGCCGGTCTCGCGCTTGCGACCTCACTGACCATCGGTTGGGGCTCGATCGGCACGGTTGACGGAATGGAGATCACGGGCGTCAACCTGTTCATCTGCGGGATTATCGGCCTTGTCGTTACCGCGCTGATCGTGGTGATCACCGAATACTACACCGGCACCAACAAGCGTCCTGTCAATTCGATTGCTCAGGCGTCGGTGACCGGCCACGGGACCAATGTCATTCAGGGCCTGGCCGTATCGCTGGAATCGACGGCGCTGCCGGCCATCGTGATCGTTGGCGGTATCATTGCCACCTATATCTTCGCTGGCCTCTTCGGAACCGCGATTGCGGTCACCACCATGCTCGGCCTTGCTGGCATGATCGTCGCACTCGACGCCTTCGGCCCGGTCACCGACAATGCCGGCGGTATTGCCGAAATGTCCCATCTTCCGCCGGAAGTGCGCAAGTCGACTGATGCGCTCGATGCCGTCGGCAACACCACCAAGGCCGTCACCAAGGGCTATGCCATTGGCTCGGCCGGCCTCGGCGCGCTGGTGCTCTTCGCCGCCTATGCCAATGACCTCGCCTACTTTGCCGCGAACAGTGCGCAGTATCCGTATTTCGCGGATATGGGCCCCATCTCCTTTGATCTCTCCAACCCCTATGTCGTCGCTGGCCTGATCTTCGGCGGCCTCATCCCGTACCTGTTTGGCGGGATCGCCATGACGGCGGTTGGCCGCGCAGCCGGCTCGATCGTCGAGGAGGTACGCCGGCAATTCCGCGAGAAGCCCGGCATCATGCAGGGCACCGACAAGCCGGATTACGGCCGTGCCGTCGATATTCTGACGCGGGCGGCCATCAAGGAGATGGTTGTTCCTTCGCTGTTGCCGGTGCTTGCCCCGCTCGTCGTCTATTTCGGCGTGCTCCTGATCTCCGGTTCCAAGGCTTCCGCCTTTGCCGCACTCGGTGCATCCCTGCTCGGTGTCATCGTCAACGGCCTCTTCGTGGCGATCTCCATGACCTCGGGCGGTGGTGCCTGGGACAATGCGAAGAAGAGCTTCGAGGATGGCTTTATCGACAAGGATGGCGTCAAGCATCTCAAGGGTTCGGATGCGCACAAGGCATCCGTGACAGGTGATACCGTCGGCGATCCCTACAAGGATACTGCCGGTCCGGCCGTCAACCCGGCCATCAAGATCACCAATATCGTCGCTCTATTGCTTCTGGCGATCCTCGCCGCCTGACACGCGACCGAAACAAAGAAGACCGCGGAAGGCAACTTCCGCGGTCTTGTGATGTCTCGAGTAACCCAAAGGACCGTTCGGTCCCCCAAGTCTCGTCTTATTGGCCGCCGAAGATGTTGCGCACCGTGTTGGCAGCGCTGCTGCCGCCGGACAGCATCTGCTGCAGGAAGGTGAGATCGCGGCCGCCTGTCGGGGTGGTACGGGAAATCGTATCGAAGACGCGGCCGTCCTGCAGGGTGTAGTTGGCGCGCTGCGTGACGATGCCGTCCTTGTCGAAGTAAATGGCGAGGATCTGCTGATCGACGAGCTGCGGTTTCATGAAGGCGACGGAGCGGGTACGCTTCTGGGAGATGTAATAGAACACCTCACCGTCGAAGGTCGCCGTGGTTGAGGGGGTGCCCAGCGACAAAAGCACCTGCTCGCGGCTCGAACCAACCGGCACGAGGTCGAGAGCCGCTTGATCGACGACGTAACCGTTGTGGAAGACCTCGGAGGTCTGGCAGGCGGAGAGGCCGATGGTAATGGCAAAAGCAAGTGCGGTTGTGCTCAGAAGCTTCCTGTCCGACTTGAAATTCCTGATATCCACGCAAACGTCTCCCATGACTGTCGATGGCACCTTCTGGATGCCGCATCGCTTTGCGCATAGCATTGTGGCCTTTCCGGGGAAAGCTGCCGCAAGTCCTGCGCTGCCGTTTTGCCGTTCAATCTGCCGCGAGATGCGGCATCTGTGCCGGATATCGGCATTGCAATTCACGCCTGCTTCGGTAAACCAGCTTTCGCAATCATGCAACACGACCACGTTCGGGCTCACCACTTCGGTCGGCTCTTTTTGGTGAACTTGGATGGTATTCGGCTTCTTTCGGCAGAAAAGAAACAATCAGGTGATCGTCGAGCGCCAGTATGGCGCGCTGACGTCTGCTGCCCGCACTCCGGCCTTCTACCTGGATATGAATGTCCCGGACACCGTGATGGGCCGGTTCGAAATGCTGACCATCATGTTGATTCTGTATTTCCGCCGGACCGCGAAATCCCCGCGCAGCGGCCAGGAGATCGCCCAGAACATCATTGATGCCTTCTTTGAAGACGTTGATCATTCGATCCGCGAACTGGGCGTGGGCGATCCCAGTGTGCCCAAGCGCATGAAAAAGCTCGCTGGCATGTACTACGGGCGGCTGGAATCCTACGCGGCAGCCCTGGACAAGGACGAACGCGACGCCCTTGAGGCTGCACTGAAGCGCAATATCCACCCGGAGCAAGGCGAGGCGGCACCGTCCATGCAGGCACTCGCCGACTGGATGTTCGATGCGGAGAAGGCGCTTGCGGCTCTGGATGAGACTGAAATCGAAACGGGCATGGCCCGTGTGTCCGTCCCCAGTGCCTGAATTGTCGGAAGCGCCTGAGGCGTTACGATTGCGGGCCGGATGGTAGAATGAGGATTGATTAGATGTCAGGCAGCACTGCGAGGGACCCTCGCGAGTTCACCTACCTTGTGAAGGTCGCCCATATCTCGGCAAACCCCGTGCAGGTGCATGTGGAGGCGGACGAGCGCGAGCGTTCCGGCCTTGCCGAACTGTGGAAGGTTGAGGCCGTCAATCGCCTGTCTGCCGATCTGCAGATCGCCCGCTGGAAGAAGGACGGTGTGCGGATCAAGGGCCATGTGACAGGTGAACTGGTGCAGGCCTGCGTGGTGACGCTCGACCCGGTGGTCTCCACCATCGACCAGGAGATCGACCAGATCTTCGTGCCGGAAGGCTCCAAGCTTGCCCGGATCGTCCTTGATGGCGCCGGCGAAATGGTGCTCGATCCCGAAGGCCCGGATCTTCCCGAGACCTTTACGGGCGACACGATCGATGCAGGCGCTTTGGTGGCCGAATTTGCGGCGCTGGACATTGATCCCTATCCGAAAAAGGAAGGCGTTGCCTTCTCCGGACATGTTGAAAGCAAGGTCGAGGAAGACAGGAAACCCTCTCCCTTTGCCGTATTGAAGGACTGGAAAAAGGATTGATCATCCCCCATCTCCGCTTTCAGGTGGGTTGTCTGCCGATGGAAAAGCGGTATTTTGGCCGAAAATATCGCTGACCAGCGATGAAGAAGGGTCAGGTCTAAGTGATCAGAATTTCTGTCGACGTCATGGGTGGAGACTTCGGTCCCGAAGTCGTCATCCCCGGAGCCGCCAAGGCACTCGAGCGTCATCCCGATGTTACCTTCCTTCTCTTTGGCCAGCAGGAACGCTGCCTGCCGATCCTTGAGCAGTTTCCCAAACTGAAGGAAAAATCGACCTTCCATCATTGCGATGTCTCCGTCAGCATGGATGAGAAGCCGAGCCAGGCTCTGCGCCGCGGGCGCTACGTTTCCAGCATGTGGCGTTCGATCGAAGCCGTGAAGACGGGTCAGGCCGATGTCGCGGTCTCCGCCGGCAATACCGGCGCGCTGATGGCGATGGCGAAATTCTGCCTTCGCACCATGGCAACCATCGAACGCCCGGCGATTGCAGCGATCTGGCCGACGCTCTCGGGTGAAAGCATAGTGCTCGATGTCGGCGCCGGCATCGGTGCTGATGCCCAGCAATTGCTCGATTTCGCCGTTATGGGTGGCGCCATGGCGCGCGCCCTGTTCGAGATCGAAAAGCCGATGGTCGGTCTGCTCAATGTCGGCGTGGAAGAGATCAAGGGTCAGGAAGAGGTCAAGGAAGCCGGTCGCCTGATCCGCGAGGCCGGGCTCGACACCATCGACTATTACGGTTTCGTCGAGGGCGATGATCTGGGCAAAGGCACGGTCGATGTCGTCGTCACCGAAGGCTTCACCGGCAATATTGCGCTGAAGACGGCCGAAGGCACGGCGAAGCAGATTGCGGAATATCTGCGCGCTGCGATGTCGCGGACCTGGATGGCCAAGCTTGGATACATTCTCGCCAAGGGCGCCTTTGATCGTCTTCGCGAGAAGATGGACCCCCGCAAGGTCAATGGCGGCGTCTTCCTCGGACTGAATGGCATCGTCATCAAAAGCCATGGCGGCACGGATGCCGAAGGCTTTGCGGCGGCTCTCGATGTGGGCTATGACATGGCCCGAAACGGTCTCACGGAGAAGATCGAAAACGACTTGAAAAAATATCACGCGCGGCATCCGTCTCCGGCCGGCCCTGAAGCGGCGTGAAAGGTAGGAAACTTCAATGATCCGTTCTGTAGTTCGCGGTTTCGGAGCGGCGCTCCCGAAACGGGTTGTGACCAATGGCGACCTCGAAAGCCTGGTCGAAACCTCCGACGAGTGGATTGTTCAGCGCACGGGGATCAAGCAGCGCTATATCGCAGGCGAAGGTGAGACAACCGCTTCGCTCGGCACGGCCGCTGCGCAGGAAGCGCTTGATCGCGCTGGCCTCACCGCCGCTGATATCGACCTGATCATTTGCGCGACCTCGACACCCGACAACACCTTCCCGGCGACGGCTGTCAACATCCAGAACCGCCTCGGCATGCATCATGGCTTCGGCTTTGATGTGCAGGCTGTCTGTTCCGGCTTCGTCTATGCCATGGCAACGGCCGACCTCTATATCCGTGGCGGTATGGCAAAGCGCGTTCTGGTCATCGGTGCCGAGACCTTCTCGCGCATCCTCGACTGGAAGGACCGCACCACCTGCGTGCTCTTCGGCGATGGTGCAGGCGCGCTGGTGCTCGAGGCCCAGGAAGGCGAGGGGACGGTTGCCGATCGCGGCGTCCTCACCTCGAACCTGCGCTCGGACGGCGCGCATCGCGAAAAGCTCTATGTCGACGGCGGTCCCTCGACCACGGGTACGGTCGGCCATCTGCGCATGGAAGGCCGCGAAGTCTTCAAGCATGCCGTCGGCATGATCACCGATGTCATCGAAGCAGCGTTTACGGCCACCGGCACGACGGCTGATGATATCGACTGGCTGGTGCCGCATCAGGCCAACAAGCGCATCATCGACGGCTCGGCGAAGAAGCTCGGCATTCCCGACGAAAAGGTCGTTATCACCGTCGACAAACACGGAAACACGTCTGCGGCCTCCATTCCGCTGGCCCTGGCGACGGCTGCGGGCGATGGCCGAATCAAGCAGGGCGATCTTGTGATGCTCGAAGCCATGGGTGGAGGGTTCACCTGGGGCGCCGTTCTTCTGCGCTGGTAGCATTTGAAACCCCAAAAATTGCGCATCGACAAGCACTTGACCGTTGCGGTCAAGGGCAATAGTCTCTGCGCAATTCAACAAGATCATTGATTTAGGCGGGCGAGAACAATGGCCGGAAAGACAGTGACGCGTGCGGATCTGGCAGAATCAGTCTTTCGCAAGGTCGGTCTTTCCAGGACGGAGTCCGCCGAACTTGTAGAAACCGTCATCGACGAGATCTGCAACGCGATTGTCCGCGGCGAATCCGTAAAACTCTCGTCCTTTGCCACCTTCCAGGTGCGCAGCAAGAATGAGCGCATCGGTCGCAACCCCAAGACCGGTGAGGAAGTGCCGATCTCTCCGCGCCGGGTGATGACCTTCAAAGCGTCCAATGTGCTGAAGCAGCGCATCCTGCGGGCCCACATCTCCCGCAAGGCGAAACAGAAGCCGGCGAACCCGGCGGCTTGATGCCGACGAAAACCGGTGGAGCAATGATCTGCCGGTTCCCCAGCGCTTGAAAAGCAATCCTCAACTGTTTCAACTATCGTTCGAGTCGCGCAGCCGCGTGACGAGCGAGGAAGGCTGTCATGCAGTTGGATAAGAGCCCGGATGCGTTCCGCACGATAAGCGAAGTGGCTGACGATCTCGATCTGCCGCAACATGTCCTGCGTTTCTGGGAAACCCGATTCCCCCAGATCAAGCCGCTGAAGCGGGGCGGCGGGCGGCGCTATTATCGTCCTGACGACGTCGAGCTGTTGAAAGGCATCCGGCACCTCCTCTACGATCAGGGCTACACGATCAAAGGTGTCCAGAAGCTCCTGAAGAGCAATGGCAACAAGTTCGTGATGGCCGTCGCGACCGGTGACGTTGCGACCATGGAAGCGCTGGTTGCGGCGAACGCTTCGAAATCAGATGAACCCAAGGTCAATCTCGACGAGGATCAGGTCGTCGGTCGCCCCAAGCTGCGCACCAGTGGCCGCTTCTTTGGCTTCGGCAGCGGCGCCAACGACGACGCACCAGAAATCTCCGTCGGCAAGGGGTCGGTCGGCAAGGAAGACCGTGCGCTTCTCCAAGAGGCACTGTTCGATCTCCTCGAATGCAAGCGTCTTCTCGACCAGGTACGCTGACCGTCTGCGTTCCAGCCTTGGAACATCCTGCAAGTTTCAGACGTTTTGGACCCGAACGTTACCCGCGCGAGGCTCCATGAAACGTTTTCTAATCTCGATTCCGCTCCTTTCTTTGTTGGCCGCCGCACCATCCAACGCACAGCAGACGGCGACCATCGCGGGCGACGCTGGGACCAGACCGGCGACCGTTGAGGACGCCTGCATCTTTGTTGCAAAGAGTATGCTGATGGCGAAGGACCTGAAGATTGGCATTGTTCAGGCCTTTCCGGAACTGGATCCGCCCGGTGCGCGACTGACCTATTCGACGCGTCTGGACAGCGAGCCGCAGGACATCAGCGACGAAATCGAATGTCAGTTCGAAAAGGGTGCCGAACAGCTGAAGGTCACCCGCTTCTGCATGGATGTGACCTGCTACGCCGCCAACAGTGATGAGCCCGAGGAGCGCCGCCGCTTCGAAGAAATCCGTGCCCTGATGCAGCGGCTGCAATAGTCATCCTGTCATTTTTTCCATGGCCCGGGAGTTTCTGCTTGCGCAGAAATGACTGACTGTCTAAAGGGAACTGGCTGTCGAGCAGGTCATCCTTGACCGAAAACGCGCGGCAGACAGATGACGGAATGTAGCGCAGCCAGGTAGCGCACTTGACTGGGGGTCAAGGGGTCGTGGGTTCGAATCCCGCCATTCCGACCATTTCTTGATGACAGATCAACCTGTTGATCGCGTCGGATGGCTTGAGATGCCGGGTGCCGCAAGGTGCCCGGTTTTTCTTTTCGCATCTGTCGATGGTCGGACTTTTCTTTCTTTCTTTCTTGCGTTCTGTCCTATCCTTGCTGCAATGCAGCATTATGGTGTGTGAGTTCCGAACAAGGTCCTGATCCATGCGCTTCAAACTCTCTCTGTCGCCACTGTCGGCAATTCTGCGCGGTCAGAAGCGTTTGAAACGGACCCTCGAGCAGGCCATGCCAAAATTCAGGCCCCTGGAGCCAACTAAGGCGCCAAGGCCGCGGCCGCCCAGATCCAGCCTCGTGCAGGTGCATGCCTTCGGCAGCAATCCTGGACGTCTCACTATGCTGGAATACGCGCCGCCGCACAGAAGTGAGCCGCAGACCCTTGTGGTGGTCTTGCACGGCTGTCTGCAGACGGCGAGGCAGTTCGACCGGGGCAGTGGCTGGAGCCGAATGGCACGGGAAAAGGGGTTCGTGCTTCTCTGTCCGGAGCAGCGGAAGGAAAACAATCAGAACCTCTGCTTCAATTGGTTCCGGCCCAGCATGGTGGCGCATGACCGTGGAGAGCTGATGTCGATTCGCCAGATGATCGAGCACGCGATCCAGCGGCACGGCATCGATCGCGGAAGAGTGTTCATCCAAGGCCTGTCGGCCGGCGGGGCCATGGCCAATGCTCTCCTCGTTACCTATCCGAGCTTGTTCGCTGCTGGGCAGGTGATCGGCGGCCTGCCGTACGGCGCGGCGCGAGACGCGATGGCGGCATTTTCCGTGATGAAATCGGGAGCCAAGCGCAGTGCCGCCGAATGGGGCAATCTGGCGCGTGGTGCGGCAAGGGATGTTGTCCAGAGGATGCCCGCGATATCGATCTGGCAGGGAAGGGCGGACACGGTCGTTGCACCCGCCAATGCCGAATCCCTGCTCGTCCAGTGGCTTGACCTTCATGGGCTGGACAAGAATGCCGGCGAGACCAGGGCTGATCTGGCGGGTGAGGCGGTGGCCTGGAGAGATAGGGCCGGCAGAGTTTTGGTGGACTACCGACTGCTTGACGGTCTCGAACACGGCCTGCCGGTGATGGCGAGGCACGCGGCAGAAGCCCGCCAGCCCTATATGATAGAGGGCGCCGTCGGCGCCCCCGAAGAATTCTACGAGACTTTCATTCGCCCCCGATAAGGCGAGCCGATCCTATCGGTCCCTGTCATTGACACTTGGTGTCAGTTCTCCTCGATCGAAACGCCGTTCTGGCCGATGGTCAGTTCCACGCCGTCAGGTTTCTGCTCTTCCTGGTAAACATATGTGCCCAGTCCGATCACTGCGACCACGAGTGCACCGATGATGAGGTAAACGCCATTGTTTCGGCTCATGAATATCTCCTGTCTTGTTCTGTCGGACAGGGAAAGTCGTGAGAGGGGCGATTGTTCCATCACCATATTGCGGATAGTCAAGAGCCGTTCATTTCTAAATGGAATCAGTTCTGTTGGCTGAAAGGGAGTCGGATGGTCGCCCGGCTTGCGCGCGTCGTAGCCACAGCATACGGCCAAGCCAGCCGGGCTATCAGGCGGCCCGTTCCAGCCAACCCGAAGGGCCTGGCATCTTTTCGCCAGGATCAGCGGCGATCGTCTCGCCCATCCCTCAGGGTATGCACAGCGCCGATCGTCGCTGCCCTGACGAAAACCTGCTCCGGCAGAACTGCTTCCATTTAAAAATGAACGGCTCTAGAGCAGCTCCAGCAAAAGTGCGTCAGCGGTTCTGCGTCCGGAAATGCTCTAGTCGTCGTTTGCTGAGTGCAGCTCTTCGGGCCTCAAGCCCTCATCCACCGTGGCGGCCACAAGACGCAGTCCTTCGCCGCCGACGCCTGCTTCGCCAGCCATGAGGAAGGTGACACCCATGCGCTCTAGGGCCTCCTGTAACGCCGCATAATGGTGGGGTGTCGCGTCGTAACCATTCGACGCCTCGATCTGCAGGATCAGGAGAGCGGATACGCCGCTTTCCTGCGACAATCGATCGATCGTCACATCAAGCATGGCGCGCGCCGCGCGTATTTGTGCCGGGGTGATCATAATGGAAGTATGGGGCAGTGCCCGGAAAATTCAATGTTTGAAGCGCCGGGGGGCGGCGCTCCAGCTCAACGGCGCAATGCTCGTTGATGGCGCCATTCGGCAGCACCGCATCCCCACACGATACCGAGCAGGAGGAAAAAGTGGCGCCAGTGATCGGTGTCGATGACGTTGCCGACCAGCACATGGCCCACCAGTACGATCCATCCCACCATCAGATAAGGCTGCCATGGCCTGTCGCGCAGCAGGTAGCGGAAACCGATGCACAGGGTCCAGATGATCAGGGCCACATAGGAAACGAAGCCGATCCAGCCATAGGCCATCAACGACTTCAGCCAGATATTGTGCTCGTCTTCGGGGAAGATCTTGCCGAACATCATGGGTCCGATACCGAGCGGTCTTTCCATGGCCATTTCGAAGCCGAGCCGGTGGCGGGCGAATCGACCGAGATGCCCGCCGTCATACTCTTGCACCAACTGGGTGCGGGTCTCGAACAGCGCCTGAACCTTCTCAAACTGCAGGGCGACAAGAAGCGCCGTCACCATGGCGATCACCGCCGCCAGCGACAGCACCAGGATCTTCAGCCGGAAGGCTGTGGTTCGCTCTTTGAGCAGCATGACGAAGACGAGTGCCACGGTGCTGAACAGGAAAAGCCCCCAGGCGGCGCGCGAAAAGGAGAGGAAGATGGCAAGCGACAGGATCAGGATGCCGATGATGCGAAGCGGCGATTCCAAGAGCCGGCCCTTGAGCATGCCATACATCAGGTAGAGCGTCGGCGTGACCAGAAACGGGCCGAAGACGTTCGGATCCTGGAACGCACCCATGGCGCGATCATAGCGCGTGAACACCTCCGCGCCCGGAAAGGCATGGAAATAGCCGAGGATACCGAGCATGCCCGTGATGATCGCAGCCGCCACCCAGGCCTGGAAGATCAGCTTCAATCGCTGAGGCCGGTCCTCGATGACGGCGGCATAGAAAACTGCTGTCAGGGCAAGGAAGATTGAGACGGCGACATAGAGGACCTGCTCGGTCAAAATGGTCCGCAACATGGTGACCGCCAGCAGTCCGCCGACATTGAACACCAGCAACAGCGCAAGCAGAGGCGCCACGGCGCGCGAGATCTTCAGGCCAAACAGGAACCAGAGCGCGACCTGCCCGACCATCAACAGTTCATAGGGGGCCGGTTCTGAAATGACGAAGCCCGACAGGAAGACGCCAAAGGCCATAATCCAGGAGATCAGCAGCTGAACGGCCGCGGACTGCGGATTAAACGGCCGGATGTCTGTGGCGACCGCGCTCAATACGCATTTTCCGTGTTCAGGAGCCGTATGGGCGTCAGCAACAGGATCTTCAGGTCGAACCAGAGAGACCAGTTTTCGATGTAATAGAGATCATAGGCCGTGCGGAACTTGATCTTGTCGTCCGTATCGATTTCGCCGCGCCAGCCATTGATCTGTGCCCAGCCGGTCACCCCAGGCTTGACGCGATGGCGCGCGAAATATCCCTCGACGATTTCGCCGAAGGTCTTGTCGCGCGTCTGACCCAGAACTGCATGCGGTCGCGGGCCAACCAGCGAGAGATCGCCGCGCAACACGTTGAAGATCTGCGGCAGTTCGTCGATGGATGTCTTGCGAATGAACCGACCCACAGGCGTTACGCGCGGGTCGTGCTTGGTGACCGCCTGCTTGGCGGTCGGGTCGCTCATTTCCGTATACATCGAGCGGAACTTCAGGACGTTGATCACCTCATTGTTGAAGCCATGGCGCTTCTGAATGAAGAGGATCGGTCCCTTTGACGTCGCCTTGACCGCGATTGCGGTGGCGATGAAGATCGGCCAGAGCAGCAGTAGCGCAAGCAGGCTGAAGAAGATGTCGAAGGCGCGCTTGGCAACCGAATCCCAGTCCCGGATCGGCTTGTCGAGGATGTCGAGCAGCGGCACGGCGCCGACATGCGAGTAGGCGCGGGGGCGGAAGCGCAGATTGTTGGAATGCGCTGCGAGACGAATATCGACCGGCAGCACCCACAGCATCTTCAGGAGCTGCATGATGCGCGCCTCGGCGCTGAGCGGCAGCGCGATGATCAGCATGTCGATATGCGCCAGCCGGGCAAATTCCACCAGTTCCGCGACCGTTCCCAGCTTGGGGTAGCCGGCAACGACATCAGGCGAACGAGCCGCACCGCGGTCATCGAAGATGCCGCAGATGCGGATATCGTTATCCGGCTGTTGTTCCAGTGCACGGATCAGATCCTTGGCGGGCTTGCCGCCACCGACAATGACGGCACGGCGTTCCATCACGCCGTTGCGTCCCCATTGGCGAATGCCAAAGCCGATCAGGTTGCGCTCAACGAGGAGATAAACTGCACCAAGCGCAAACCAGACGGCCAGTACGCCGCGATAGTTCGGATCATGTTCGACGAACAGGAAGTTGGCGAGTGCAACGAGGCCGAGGGATGCCATCCAGCTGCCGAGCACGCGTGCCATAGACCGCATCGGCGAGCGCAGGATGGAAACATGGTAGCAGTCGCTCGCCTGCATGAAGAGCAACGCGATCAGGGAGCCGATGAAGCCGCTGATGTTGGTGCCAAGAAAATGTGCACCTGGATTGGCCGCGAGGAAAAAGTTCGAAGCAAGCGCGATACCGAAAAGGCTGAAGAATTCAAGGAAGCGCAGCTGGCCGATCACGATCGACGGTGAGTAGTTTGCGACCGCATATTGGGCGGCGATCTGGCGGGCGAGGGCGCTGATTTCGGCCTTGCGTTGACCATCCAATTGAGAGGATTGATCACCGGTGATCTGACCGCGACGCAAAGCGTCAAGATCGAATGCCTCGGGTTTGTCGACCTTGTTCATGGCTCGTACTCGCACGTGTGTGCGTGGAGACTACGCCGAAGGTCCTAAGAAACGCTTTAGGAACCCCTCAGAAATGGCGTGATCTCGTTCGGTTCTTGCACAGGTCGCCATCAAATGCGCGCGAGTTGCTCGCGGTAAAGGGCCTCGATATCCCTGGACATGACGGATGCGGAAAAGCGGGAGCGAAAGTCGTCCGGGCTCGGCATGGTCCGCTTCGCCCAATCCGGATCGGTGAGCGCTTTTGCCATTGCGGCGGCGAAGAGATCGGCGCGCCCCGCTTCGATCAGAGCCTCGCTGTTCTGGCCGAGGATTTCGGGAATTCCGCCGACCCGCGAGGCGATGATGGTTTTTTCCGCAGCCAGTGCTTCCAGCACAATATAAGGCATGGCCTCGGCCCGCGAGGGAACGACAACGATGTCAGAGAGCGCAAAGGCCTTGGCAATCGGCATGGCAGGCCTGAATTCGATGCGGCGAACGAGCCCCTTCTGGTCCACCATCTTGCGATAGCGGTCGAGATCCGGGCCGTCTCCGACGATCAGTCCTTTCAGGGGGCGCCCGACCAGCCTTTCGGTTTCAGCGAAGGCATTGATGAAGACGTCCGGGCCCTTCAGGTCCCTGAGCATACCGATATAGGCGAAATCGGCGCCATCGGCTTCGACAGGAATGCGACCGAAATCGCTTTCGCTGATCCCGTTATACACACGCGCTGCGTGGCAATGCGGCTTGCCGATCTTGGCCTCATAGGTCTCGCGCTCGTAGTCGCAGACGAAGGAGATCGATTCCGTCATCCGTTCCAGGATACGTTCGGCCAAGAACACGGCTTGCCCCGAAAGGGTGCCCCGCTTGAAATGCAGGCTGCCGCCGTGCGGAGAATAGAGGCGGGCGACGCGATACCCTCGAACCCGCAGGAGTGAGCCGATCAAACGCGCGATCACGCCGCCCTTGGCGCCATGACCATGCAGAATATCCGGCTGCAATGCTTTGATAAGTTTGTAACTTTCGACAAGTGCCGCCAGGTCTCTGGGGCCGACCGATCGTCCGATCGGAAAGCGTGTCACCCCGAGCGACAGGTAGGGCATGATCTGTTCGAATAGGCGATCCTCATGCGCGCCGCCCGTCGAACTGTCGCAGAGTATGCCGACCTGATGTCCGGCGGCACTGTGCAGTTCCGCCAGGTCGCGCACATGGCGGAATATCCCGCCAATAGGGGATCGAAAGCAGTGCACGATGCGCAAGGATTGGGCGTCAGCCATCGATCAGAACAGCCGCTCGCGGACATAGACGGTATCCCCCGCAAGGATGGGATCCGTGATTGGCACGCGACCGGTGATGATCTGTCCATTGATCTTGCGCGTCACATCGACATCGCGCTGGTTTGCGCGGCTGTTGAAGCCGCCGGAAACCGCCACGGCATTGATGATCGTCATGCCCGGCACATAGGCATACTGACCGGGCTGGCCGACCTGACCCATGACGAAGATCGAGCGATATCGATCGACCTCGATGGAGACATCGGGATCACGCAGATATCCCTGCTTCAGTTTCTGTGCAATCGCACCTTCGAGCTGGGTGAGGGTGGCACCTCGTGCTGCGACCTGACCGACCAGCGGGAAGGCGATATAGCCGGCCTGATCGACAGTATAGGTATTCGTCAGGCTGGGCTGCTCGAAAACCGTGACGCGCAACCGGTCACCGCTGTCGAGGCGATAGGGCTGGATCGTCGCCTCGTGAAAGACCTTGGGCGCGGGGCGGTAGCTTGCGCAACTCGACAGGCCAAGCGCCAGGACTGCACCTGCGACCAGAGCCATCGCCTTATTCTTGTCCATCGCCATGCGCTGCGGCGCTCCCACTGAAGCCATCTTCGTTGACCTGTTATCGAATGGTTAGGGTTAACGTAGCGTAAACGCAGCGCTGCGCCTTGCTGCCCCCTTGAGCCCAAAATCGGGGGGATCGGAGTTAACCCTTGAGTTACTATGATCCTTTACTTTCGCGACAAAGATGTTCCGGGAGTTTGTGATGCCGAGTGTGGACCGCGATCAACATGATGTCGATATCGACCTCGCCCAGCTCTTTCGCGCCGTATGGGAGCGGAGGGGGCGGATCCTTGCGACCACCGCACTCGTTGGTGTTCTGGCCTTCGTCGGTGCCAATGCCATTTCGCCGACTTACAAGGGTGACGCAAAGCTGCTGATCGAGCCGCGTGAGGCAACATTCTCGGCCTCTGGCACGGCTTCATCCGCCGTCGAGCCCATGCCGGACGAACTGAACGTCGCCAGCCAGGTGCAGTTGCTCCAGTCGGTCGATCTGATCAAGGAAGTCGCCCGAGAGCTGAAGCTGCACGAGCGAACCGAATTCGATCCCGATTCCAGCCCGTCGGTGATCACCGACGTTCTGGTGCTTTTCGGACTCCAGAGCAATCCGCTCGACCTCCCGCCGGAGGAGCGCGTGATCAATGCCTTCAAGCAAAAGCTGAGCGTCTATCAGGTCGACAATTCGCGGGTCATCGGGATCGAGTTTACCTCTGAAGACCCGAAATTGGCGGCTCAGGTCCCGAACAAGATGATGGAGGTCTACCGCTCGCTGCAAAGCGGCGCCAAGCTCGACAGCAATTCGGACGCTGTGCGCTGGCTCGAGACCGAGATTGCCAATCTGCGCGAAAAGGTTCGCGAGGCCGAGCAGAAGGTCGCCGAGTATCGCTCCTCCGCTGGCCTCATGTCGCTTGGCGCGGACCAGAGCTCTTTCAGCAGCAAACAGCTTTCTGATATCTCGACTGAACTTGCACGGGTCCGCAGCGAACGCGCCAGCGCCGAGGCCACGGCGGCTAATCTCCGGGAAAGCATCAAGGCCGGCAAATCCACGGAGACGCTGGATGCCATTGCGCGCTCGGAATCGATCCAGCGCCTGAAGGCCACGGAATCACAGCTGCGCGCCCAGATCTCCGATCTCTCGACCCGTCTTCTCGAGGGTCACCCGCAGATGAAGGCCTTGCGCGCGCAACTCGTCGGCATTCGCGAACAGGTGCAGTCGGAATCCTTGAGGGTCGCAGCCAGCCTGGACAACGAGGCAGCGGTTGCCCGCGAACGCGAAACCCAGCTGCTGGCCCAGTTGAACACGTTAAAGGCCGATACGGCCCGTGCCGGCGAGGACGAGGTCGGCCTGAAGTCCCTGGAGCGGGAGGCGACAGCCCAGCGCCAGCTTCTCGAAACCTATCTCGCGCGCTACCGCGAAGCATCGTCGCGCCTCGACAAGGATGCGAGCCCGGCGGATGCGCGAGTGATTTCGACGGCGATCGAGCCCCAGGAGCCGAATTTCCCCAAAGTGGTCCCGATCACGATCGTCGCGACGCTTTCGACGATGATTCTCGCCGCAGTAGCCGTGATGCTGGCCGAACTCTTCAGCGGACGGGCTCTGCGCCCAACAACAGCCGGGGTGCCGCTGGCTGTTCGGCGCGAAGAAGAGCCCGTTTTGGAGACGACTGAGGCCATCGATCCGCCCCGCAAGACACGTCCGCAAACCGATGCGCCTGCAAGTCTGCTCAATGTCGAGCCAGATGAAGACCTGGTCGAGGAGATGCAGGAGGTGGTGACGGCGGAACTGCCCGCAACACAGCCGGCCGAGGACCACGACGAGTTTTCCATTGGCTCGGTTGCGGACTATCTGGTCGAACAGAACACCCGGATCGCCTTTGCGATTTCTCCGTCCGGCGACGATGGTTCGCTGGGTACGGTAGCACTTGCGCGTGAACTCGCCGATCGCGGCAACCGCATTGTTCTCGTCGATATGACTGGTTCGGCATGTCCGACACGGCTCATGGCATCCTGGCGCGACCTTGCCGGCATCACGGATCTGCTGACCGGCGAAGTCGCCTTTGCTGACTGCATCCATCCGGATCGCTCCTCGACCGCCGACATCATCCCGCAGGGCAATGCCGATATCCGCCAGGCCATGCGTGGCGCCGACAGGCTGGCGATGATCGTCGATGCACTGGCCGACGTCTATGACATCGTGCTTGTCGAATGTGGTCCGGCGAATGCCCAGGGCGTCGCCCGATTGAGCCGCAACGGTCGTCACGAGATCATTTTGTCGGCACCGGAACCCGAGGCCGCTGAACTGGCGGAAATCATGGTGGCTTTCGAGGACGTGGGCTACAAGGATCTCGTCTTGCTTTCGGTCAAGACGCCTCCTGCGCCGCCCAAGCGCAACGCGGCGTGAGCCGCCCAATTCAACGGTTCAAACGGACATCAATCGTCGGTCTTGGTCGGCGATGCGACGGTTCTTTGCGCGCGCAGTCTCTGGACCAGTGCATAAAGATGCGGATTGCCTTTAATGAAGGATTTGGTCCGCGTCATGCTGCGATGGGTCATGGCGGCAAGATGGCCGGCCGGGCTCAGCGGCAATAGGATATCGTGTTGCGCCGTCTTGAGCGTACACCAACGCCGCTTGTAATCCTGATCGCCGATGCCGAAATCGAAAAGGTCGGCACCGTCGAGTGCGCTCCGCTCGATCGCGAGCCAGAACAGAAGTTCACCGGGGCTGGCCTCGGCCATGAGACTGTCGTCGATGGAGCCGAATTGGCAGATGACGTGGTCACCCTTGCGGGAGAGACCGGTGATCGCCGCGATTTTCCCCTCATGCTCGCCCTTGAGCCTGATCGCATGCAATTCGAGCGGCACATCCGTCGCGCCCGGGTTCCGTTCCAGCAACATGTGAAAGAAGGCTTGGGTTGCCGCCGATTGAAAAACGTTCGGCAGCCCGACAGCGGCAAAGCGCTGGGCCTTCTGCTGGAAGAAAAGTTCGAGCAGTGCCTTCTGTTCGCTGACGAGCTTTGGCTTCAGGTGGTCGAAACCACCCGCGGCTTCCAGCTTGCGCGTTTGGGAACGGTACTTCTTGCGCCGGTTCTTCGCATTGAGGGGCGCGATGGTTTCTTCCATCGTGGGGGCCAAAGGCAATTGGAATGACGCATTCTGATTGAGAACGCTCGGCAGCTCCGCAAGTGGATGCCTTTCGCCACGCCAATCCAGCGGAATATTGGTCAGGCTGAGGAGGTCGGCGTGGTGCCGCAGTGCCCCTGCGAGAAGCGTTTCGAAGTCTTGTTTTGCGATCTGCGGAGCAGCTCGGCGGAAGGAGGCGCTGAAGAGGCCGCTGTTGAAATTGGAAAAAGCAGACCCGATGAAGCGGGCATTGCGCACCAGATAGTGCCGTTCGATTTCCAATGGCAGGAGGAAGGCTGTTTCCCCGTCCAGTTGCCCTTCGACGATTGCCAGTGGGTTGCCATGGATATCGACCCAGGCCCGGCACCAGTCATAACCCTGATGCAGGGAGTTCCACGAATCGGCCTCGAGCTGCCGCCATACGCGCTCCAGAGGTGCCATGCGATGGTGCACCGTAAGCGACAGGTGCCCGGCGCCGGTGTCGAGCGCGATTGCCGCAGCGTCGGACGCGAGGGGCTTCCGTGGCAGATCTTCTGCAAATGCCATTGCATCATGGCGCATCTGGGCCCGCATGTACCCTATCCCGTCTCGTTCCTGGTGCACGACCCTCACATTAGGCGGACACTGCCAACAAACGGTTATCGGATGGGCCTCTGAACGCCGCAACGCGACGCCAGGGTAAAGGCGAGGTTAATCCGTGTCTTTCTTCTTGAAAGGGCCGGCCATCCACTTGATGACCAGCATGGCTGGAATGACCCAGAGCAGGCCCGTGAGCAGGAAGTAGAGGAGATGCACCCACCAGGGCGCTGTCGCGAGCGTTGCCGTCGCGATTGTCGTGGCAAGCAGGGCATAGATCGACACGATCAGGATGATCAGGATCGTACCGATAAAGGATCTGAATTTCGGGCGCCGTGTCATGCCTTATTCCTACTCGACGTCGCCGTCCCTTGCGACGCGACCGCTTGCCGCAAACCGGCGGGCTTGTTTTGCACGGCTGACTGATGCAAATCAACGGTCGAAAAGAGGATTGACGAATGACAGCAGTTTTGACCGGAACCGAGTTGCAGGTGCGCAAGGAAATCGCTCGCGTGGATGCCGACCGCAAGGCGGTCCGCATCTGGCTCGGCGTGGTGATCTTTGCGCTCTTCTGTCTCGTGCTGGTCGGCGGCGCGACGCGCCTGACCGACTCAGGCCTGTCGATCACTAAGTGGGAGCCGATCCATGGCGTTATCCCGCCGCTGACCGCCGCAGAGTGGGAGGAAGAGCTCGAACTCTATCGTCAGATCCCCGAATACCAGCAGATCAACAAGGGCATGAGCCTGGATGAATTCAAGTTCATCTTCTGGTGGGAATGGGCACATCGCCTGCTCGCCCGCCTGATCGGCGTGCTTTTCGCCGTGCCGCTCGCCTATTTCTGGCTGCGCGGCAAGATCGAGCCGAGCCTGCGCGCACCGCTGGTCGGCCTTCTGGCGCTGGGCGGCCTTCAGGGTTTCATCGGCTGGTGGATGGTCTCCTCGGGCTTGAGCGAGCGGACCGATGTCAGCCAGTATCGTCTGGCCGTTCACCTGATGATGGCCTGCTTCATCTTCGCGAGCTGTGTCTGGATCTTCCGCAGCCTCTACCCGCATACCGAAGATGCAGCGCCGACGGATAAGAGCCGTCTCTTTGCCGGTGTGCTGCTGATCATGACCTTCGTACAGATCTATCTCGGCGCGCTCGTCGCGGGCCTGGATGCCGGCTTCAGCTATAATACCTGGCCGTTGATGGATGGCGCCTGGATCCCGCAGGGCCTCTTCGTGCAGGTGCCTGCCTGGATCAACCTGTTCGAAAACCCGAAGACGGTTCAGTATATCCACCGCATCGGCGCCTATATTCTCTGGGCAGCAGCACTCCTACATATGATCCAGAGCCTGCGAGCCGCCCCGCAGACGACCCATGCCCGCCGCAGCGTTGTGCTCTTTGCGTTCGTCAGCATCCAGGCGGTGATCGGTGTCGCAACACTCGTCATGCAGGTGCCGCTGGCTGCCGGCGTCATCCATCAGGGCATGGCGCTGGTGGTGCTCGCCTTCGCAGTCGCGCATCTGCGGGCCTTCTACGGCGAGCGTCCGAAGCCGGTTGCGGTAGAGGTCCGTGACTGATCGGAATCAGCCGAAGCGATAGGCGGAATAGGGCTTTCCGAGGAATTCACCCCGGAACACCTGCCGCCCGCCATCGGAGCCCGCTGCACCGGATGCCACGAAGAGCGGCACGAGATGGTCGTGGTCCGGCACATGGCAGGCCAGCGCATCCGGGTTCTGGTCCCAGGTCGAAAGCACCTTCGCCCGCTCGTCGCTGTCTGGATCGGCGACCGCTTTGCTCAGCCAGTCGTCGAAGCGGATCGCCTGCTGCACATGGTTGGGCTCGGCCTGCCGGAACATCCGCATATTGTGATAGCTCATGCCGGACGCGACGATTAGCACGTCCTCGTCGCGCAGCGGGGCCAAGGCCTTGCCGATCGCCACATGGCTTTCGACGTCGAGCGTATTCTTCAGCGAAATCATCGTCAGCGGTACATCCGCCTCCGGATAGAGCAGCATAAAGGGAATGAACACGCCGTGGTCGAAACCGCGCGTGTCGTCCTCGGCGCTCTTGATCCCGGCCTCGGCCAGCAGCGTCCGCGCGCGGGCTGCAAGATCGGGCGAGCCTGGGGCAGGGTAGGAGAGCTCGTAGGTGTGCGGCGGGAAATTATAATAGTCGAAGAGCATGCCGGGCTTTGCAGCCGTGCTCACCGTCGGCACAGGTTCCTTCTCCCAATGGCCTGAAACCACCAGCACAGCCTTCGGCCGCCGCCCGATCTCTGCATCGAGTCCTTCGAGGAAGGCGCGCAGATCGTCCCAGGGCGCCTTGCCCTCGGCATCGCGCGGGAACTCCATGAAAGGCCAGGGGCCGCCGCCATGGGGAATGAAGTAGACGGGGAAACGATGACGATGTGGAATTTCGCTGCTCATGACGGCCTCGCTGGTACGCTTCCGTCCTACCAAACGTTGAGGCGGCAGGCGATCCGTCATTCAGCAGACAAAGTGTTCGACAAGCAGCGAGCTTGCGATCCGGGCAAAGGCAAGGCGCTCTGCAAGCCTTGCATCGCCTGACAGCGTCGATCCGTCTTCCAGCATCCAGGCGACGGATAGCATGGCGTGAACCGCTGCATAACTCAGGACCTTCCTGCCGCTGCAGCCGAAATGAACCGCGAAGCTCTCCGTTAGGCGGATGATGCGCAGCCGATCCAGAACGAGGCTCTCATTTCCCAGTGGGTTTCCGAATACATTGGCCACATCGTAGACCGGGTCGCCATAAAGTCCTTGGGGATCGATCGCCCGCCACTCGCCGGAAGCATCTTGGATTATGTTCTCGTGATGGAGGTCACCGTGAAGCGGTCTTTGGCCTGCTTGCTCGCTGAGCAAACCCCGTGCAATACGCGCGGCCCAGCTTGCGACCGTGCCGAGTTCGGACGATCCAGATGTTTCCGCAAGCAAGAACAGAGACTTGAAATGTCGATCGAGCGGCACGAGTGCTTCTGGAACCGTTCGTCTGCTTGGAGCATGCAGCTTGCCCAGCACACGGAGCACGACGTCCGTTGCGTCCTCGTCGCCCCAGCGATCAAGATGTTCCCGCAGCGTCCGCGCGCCCCCATCTTCGAGCAGAGATGAGTGGCCGACACGGTCAATGAGGCGAACCGCACCGAGACCCTGCCTCCACTCAAGAAAGTCGAGGCCAGGTAGTTCCCCGTGTCCAGCGGGCTTTAGGCTCTTTACAATGTTTGTCGAGCCACTTCGCCAAACCCGAAAAACAAGACTGGACGGAGTGTCAGCGATTAGCTCCGCCTTGTCGATGCTCCAGGCTTCGGTAAGGGCGATGGGTAGCTCAGACGACGCTGCCACGGGCTCACGCCGAGAGCATCAGGTCCATGTTCTGCACGGCAGCCCCGGACGCGCCCTTGCCGAGATTGTCGAGCAGGGCGACCAGATTGACATGCGCGCCACCCGGTGTGCCGAAGACGAAGAGCTTCATCGTGTCCTGGCCCGCCAGTTCCTCGGCATCAATGCGCGGCAGCTTGGCGCTTTCGGCAAGCGGGACCACGCTGACGATGTCCTGGCCGGCATAATGGGCGACGAGTGCCGCATGGATGCTCTCGACCGTCGCGCCGCCGCCGAGATCCTCGAGGAAGAGTGGCACTTGAACGATCATGCCCTGCGGGAAACGTCCGACGGAAGGGGCAAAGAGCGGCGCACGGTCGAGCAGGCCATGGGTCTGCATTTCCGGCACATGCTTGTGCTTCATCGTCAGTCCGTAGAGGAAGTTGTTGGCGGCCAGATGCTCGGGATGGGTCTTGTCTTCCATCTGCGCGATCAGCTGCTTGCCACCGCCGGTATAGCCGGAGACGGCATTGACCGAGACCGGATAGCCGTCCGGCAGGATGCCGGCGGCGCGCAGCGGCCGGATGAGGCCGATTGCACCGGTCGGATAACAGCCGGGATTGGACACATAGCGCGCGCCTTCAATCTTCGCTTTTTGCGCCTTGTCCATTTCGGCAAAGCCATAGGCCCAGTCCGGATGCACCCGGAATGCCGTGGAGGCATCCAGCAGGCGGACATTGTTGTTCGCCGCCGTCATCTCATACGCCTGCTTCGACGCATCGTCGGGCAGGCAAAGGATGGCGATATCGGCGCTGTTCAGCATGTCCTCGCGCATCTTCTCGTTTCTGCGCTCCGCTTCCGGGATCGACAGCAGTTCAAGATCACGGCGATCGGCCAGGCGCGTGCGGATCTGCAGACCCGTTGTGCCGTGTTCGCCGTCGATGAAGATCTTCGCTGCCATTTCTTTTGTCCTGTCAGTGGTTTGGGTGAGAATGCGGAATCTGTTTGTGAATGTGGATGCGCAATGTGTCAGGCGCGTGTCGAAAGCTTTTCAGCGCGCAAGCCGAGCATATACATCGCAACCGTCGCACCGGCAATTGCGGTGATGTCGGCGTGGTCATAGGCGGGCGCCACCTCGACGATGTCCGAGCCCCTGATGTCGAGGGGCCCGAGCTTGCGCAGCACCGACAGCATCTTGGCCGAGGAGGGGCCGCCCGCGACCGGCGTGCCGGTTCCCGGCGCATAGGCCGGGTCCAGGCAGTCGATGTCGAAGGTCAGATAGGCGGGTGCTGTCCCGACATGCGCGAGGATGGCATCGGCAATCGCCTGCGCGCCCATGTCCTCGACCTCATAGCCTGGAATGATCTTGATGCCGAAATCCTCGGGCGCTTCGGTGCGGATGCCGATCTGGATCGATTTCTTCGGATCGATCACGCCTTCGCGCACAGCGCGGCAGACGAAGGAGCCGTGATCGATCCGCTGGCCGTCATCGTCCCAGGTGTCCTGATGCGCATCGAAATGCACCAGTGCCAGCGGTCCGTGTTTGGCCGCATGCGCTTTGAGGAGTGGCCAGGTCACGAAATGGTCGCCGCCAAGGCCGAGCAGATAGGCGCCGGAGGCAATGATCTTCGCGGCCTCCTGCTCGATAAGGGCAGGGGTCTTCTGATGATTGCCGTAGTCGAGCAGAACATCGCCGTAATCGATGACCGCCATCTGCTCGAAGAGGTCGCGCGCAAAGGGATATTGCGGGTCGTTGTCGAAGATGGCGGATGCACGGCGGATCGCCTGCGGCCCGAAACGGGCGCCGGGCCGGTTGGAGACGGCGGCGTCGAAGGGAATGCCGAGCACGACTGCGTCGACGTCGGTGAGGTCCTTGGAGTACTTGCGCCGCATGAAGGAGAGCACGCCGGCATAAGTCGGGTCGGTCGCAGCGCCACGGAGCGCCTTGGCGGTGAACGCGTTATCGATCGATTTGCTGGCCATCTTCTTCCCCTTCAGTCTTCTCTCTTGATGTCGTAGGCCCGCTCGACCTTTGCAACGATCACCCGATAGTCTTCATACCACCGTTCGCGCCCGAGTCTCTGGGCTGCGGCGTGAGAGACGACCGCTTTCCAGGCGAGGATGCTCGCCTCATCCAGCCAGTACGAGTTGGTAATCCCGAAACCGTCTGCCCCGCGCACGCTCTCCATGCCGAGATAGCCGGGCTGTTGTTCGGCGAGCGCGACCATGGCGTCGGCCATGGCGCCATAGCCGTGGTCGCCCGCTGTGCGCTGCGAGGAGAAGCAGACGACATAATAAGGAGGCTTGGGAAGTCTTGCGATTTCGGATGCCATGACGGTGCCGTTGATGTCGGGACGAGGATCAGGAATAAAAAAAAAGGCGGAGCCGAAGCCCCGCCTTGATTTCCGTTTCCGGCAATCCAGCGATTAACGCTTGGAGAACTGGAACGAACGACGGGCCTTGGCCTTGCCGTACTTCTTACGCTCGACAACGCGGCTGTCGCGGGTCAGGAAGCCACCCTTCTTCAGGACCGAGCGCAGGCCCGGTTCGAAGTAGGTGAGGGCCTTCGAGAGACCGTGACGAACGGCACCAGCCTGGCCGGAGAGGCCGCCACCGTGAACGGTCGCGACGATGTCGAACTGGCCATCACGGGCAGCTGCGACGATCGGCTGCTGCAGGATCATCTGCAGGACCGGACGGGCGAAGTAGGTGCGGAATTCGCGACCGTTGATGGTGATCTTGCCGGTGCCCGGCTTGACCCACACGCGGGCAACGGCGTTCTTGCGCTTGCCGGTGGCGTAGGAGCGACCCAGCGAGTCGACCTTGCGGACGTGAGCCGGAGCTGCGTCCTGTGCCGGGGCAAGGTCCTTCAGGGAAGAAAGATCGGCCATACTTAGGCGCTCCTTGTGTTCTTGGCGTTCAGCTTGGCAACGTCGAGAGCGACGGGCTGCTGAGCTTCATGCGGGTGGTTGGCGCCGGCGTAAACGCGCAGGTTCTTCATCTGGCGACGGCCAAGCGGACCGCGCGGGATCATGCGCTCAACGGCCTTCTCGAGAACGCGCTCCGGGAAGCGGCCTTCGATGATCTGGCGAGCCGTACGCTCCTTGATGCCGCCCGGATAACCGGTGTGCCAGTAGTACTTCTTGTCGGCATACTTCTTGCCGGTGAAGACGACCTTTTCGGCGTTGATGACGATGACGTTGTCGCCGTCGTCAACATGGGGGGTATAGGTGGCCTTGTGCTTGCCGCGCAGGTGCGTGGCGATGATGGTGGCGAGGCGGCCGACAACGAGCCCTTCGGCGTCGATGAGGATCCACTTCTTCTCCACCTCTGCAGGCTTCTGAACGAAGGTAGACATTGAGGTCTCTTTCCGTGTGATCCCGCAGTCCGGTGGACCGGAAACTGCAGGCGTTTCTTGTTGCTTGTTTCGCGCCTTTCCGGCGCAAAAAAGAAAGCGGTCCCGAAGGGCCGCATTCCGGGGAGGGGTATAGTCCTGTGGTGCAACCGCGTCAAGGTTGATGGGTTTGGCAGTCGTCGGAAATAAAAGAGCGGAATCAATTACTTGAATATGGGGTATTATTTTACCGCATCCGCGAGGGCGCGACTGGGGCCGGCTTGATGCGTGAAAGCGCTACCAGATAGAATTATTCCAGCCCTCGGACGAGATGGAACGGGTGTGCCAATAAACGCATCGCAACTCCTGATTTTGCTAATATTCGCATGAACATAATGAAAACATAAACCGAACGTAACGGCGGAGTGGCCAATCGGAGGAAACCATGTCGCTCGAACGCCGGATATCGCTCATCACGCTCGGCGTGGCAGACGTCGCCCGCAGCACCGAATTCTATGCCAGACTTGGTTGGAGCAAATCGTCGGCATCCAACGACAGCGTCACCTTCATCCAGCTGAAGGGAACCGTGCTCGGCCTCTTCTCCCGCACCAGCCTTGCAGAGGATGCGCATGTCGAGGACACCGCTGTCGGCTTCTCCGGCGTGACGCTGGCCTACAATGTCGCAAGCGAGATCGGCGTCGATGCTGTGGTGAAATTCGTCGTTTCCTGCGGTGCCCGACTGGTCAAGGCCCCGGAAAAGGTCTTCTGGGGTGGCTATTCCGGCTATGTGGCGGACCCCGATGGTCATCTCTGGGAAATCGCCTTCAATCCCTACTTCCCGCAGGATGAACATGGGCATGTCGTGCTGCCGGATTGATCTGCGGCATTTGATGGATTTCGATACCGACCGGTTAAGCGGCGTGCGTTAGGCTGTGATCGGGACAAGATGGACGGGTAAACCAGAGGCCTTCGCAGGCCGGGAGGAACGTCCATGAACCACGACACCTACCTGAACAGCTATCTTGCCGACATTCTCGCGACGGTTAAGAACGTCGCCGTCGTCGGAGCCTCGACCGACGACAAGCGGCCCAGCCATTGGATCTCAGGCTTCCTGCTGGGGAAGGGCTACCACGTCTTCCCGGTAAACCCGCTGCACCGCGGCGAGCGCATCCTCGGCCAGCGGGTTTATGGCACGCTCGCTGAAATCCCTGAGCCGATCCATCTCGTCGACATCTTCCGTCGTCCGGAACATCTGCCAGCCATTGTCGATGAGGTCCTGGCCATGAAGCCCTTGCCGGCAGCGATCTGGTGTCAGCTCGGCATCCGGGATGACGCCGCAGCGGCAAGAGCAGAAGCGGCCGGCATCAAGGTGGTGATGAACCGGGCGCTCGTCTCAGAATACCCTCTCGTCTACGAGCGCATGCATGCCCATTCGGCGCATGGCCATGCGGCCTGACGGAAAGGGATTGCCTCAGAAGCGGATCACCGGTTTGCCGAAGCCGAAGGGACGCGACTCGGGGTCGAAATCCTGGCAGTTCAGAACCGGGCAGCGTGGGGTGTCGCGCGTCGGCACATAAGCGCGTTCCGCATATTCGTGAGGATCGCACTGGGCAGTCCGGGTGACATAGCGATCGTAAAGCGTCATGCCCTTCACCCGTGTCGAGGGGTAGCGCAGGATCACGGCGCCTTCGCTGATGACGCGCTGGCGGACCTGGTCGCAGGTCAGCGTGGTTGAATTATAACGCGAAATCGCCATGGCCGGCTGGGCCAGCAGCGTTGCAGCGATGGTCATGATGGCAAAAGTGCTTGGGCGCATCTTGGTCCTCCTTCTGCGCGTTCGTTCAACGTCGGTCCGGGCCTTGCGGTTCCACCGCCTTGTTGCAGCCTGACCGCAACCCATTTACTCCTCATGCGACGACGAATGAGGAGAATGAGATGGCCGATCACGATTATTACAGCGCGGATGAGCTCAGGGCGATCCTCGGTTCGGTGAAGACCATCGCGCTTCTCGGCGCCTCGCCCAAGCCGGATCGACCGAGCTTTGGCGTCATGCGCTTTCTTCTGTCAAAGGGCTATACGGTCTATCCGGTCAATCCAGGGCAGGTCGGCAAGGAAATCCTCGGTCAGACCGTCTATGCGACCATGGCCGATATCCCCGAAACAATCGACATGATCGATGTCTTCCGGGCGCCGGAATATCTCGGGGAAGTGGTGGCCGAATCGCTCGCCCTGCCGAACCGTCCCAAGGTAATCTGGGGTCAACTCTCCGTACGCGACGACGAAGCCGTGAAGCCGGCGGAGGCGGCCGGCATCCAGGTGGTCATGGACCGCTGCCCGGCGATCGAGATACCGCGGCTCGGGCTCTGAAGCGTCAGGCCTCGATCAGCAGATCGGGATTGGCCCTCAAGGCATTCAGCGTGTCGGCATTGCCGCAGTATTCGACAAAGGTCCGCTCGGCCTTGCCCTGCTGCAGATGGTTGCGGCAGGTGTCCTTCGACGAGCACTGGGCGCAGGTGATCTGCATGTCGCGGAAGACGCGGCGCATGCGATACTCGACCTCGGCGGGATCGATGTTCAGAGCCCGCATCATCGCCGGCATTTCGTCGGCTGCATGCGGCCCGGCCTTCACCAGAGCCAGGAGCTGATGGCTGCTGAGGCCGCAATCCTCGGCCAGCGCCTCGACCTCGGCATCGGAAAGACCGGCAAGCATGTCGCTTTCGGTGGCGTGTTCGAAACCCTGGGCGAACCAGGAGAGGATTTGCTGCACGGTGTGGCGGACCGGATCGGCGATCGTGAGTGTCATGAGGCTCTCCTTTGACTGGGAAGGAGAATGCCAGCGCAGCACCAACCCGCATTGACCTCGATCAAGTAGAAAATTCCTCATGAGGGGCAGCAGTTTGGAATAATCCAGGCTGACATCGGTGGGCGACCGACTATGATCCCGCCGAAAGCCATCAAGGGAGGACCAAAAATGTCGGAGAAAAATCCGGGTTTCGCAACGCTTGCCATCCATGCCGGCGCCCAGCCGGACCCCACCACGGGGGCGCGCATCACGCCGATCTACCAGACCACGGCCTATGTCTTCAACGATAGCGACCATGCCGCAAACCTCTTTGCACTCAAGGAGTTCGGCAATATCTACACCCGCATCATGAACCCCACCCAGGGCGTTCTGGAGGAGCGAATTGCAGCTCTTGAAGGCGGCACGGCAGCCCTTGCGGTGGCCTCCGGTCACGCCGCACAGCTCCTGATCTTCCATACCCTGATGCAGCCGGGCGACAACTTCGTCGCGGCGAAGAAGCTCTATGGCGGCTCGATCAACCAGTTCGGCCATGCCTTCAAGAATTTCGGCTGGCAGGTCCGCTGGGCAGACCCTGCTGACCCCGAGAGCTTCGCAGCCCAGATCGATGACAAGACCAAGGCCGTCTACATCGAAAGCCTGGCCAATCCCGGCGGCACCTTTGTCGATATCGAAGCCATCGCCGACGTCGCCCATCGCCACGGTCTGCCGCTCATCGTCGACAACACCATGGCGAGCCCCTACCTGATCCGCCCGCTGGAACACGGCGCCGACATCATCGTGCATTCCGTCACCAAGTTCCTCGGCGGTCACGGAAATTCCATGGGCGGTGTCATCGTTGATGGCGGCACCTTCGACTGGTCGGCTAAGCCTGGCAAATATCCGATGCTGTCTGAGCCGCGCCCGGAGTATAACGGTGTCGTCCTGCACCAGACCTTCGGCAATTTCGCCTTCGCCATCGCTTGCCGTGTTCTCGGCCTGCGTGACCTCGGCCCCGCCATCGCCCCGATGAACGCATTCCTGCTCCTGACCGGCATCGAAACCCTGCCGCTGCGCATGCAGCGCCATTGCGACAACGCCATGAAGGTCGCGACCTGGCTGAAAAGCCACCCGAAGGTCGCCTGGGTCAATTATGCCGGTCTCGCCGACGATCCGAACAACGCTTTGCAGAAGCGCTATTCGCCGAAGGGCGCCGGATCCGTCTTCACCTTCGGCATCAAGGGCGGTCTTGAAGCCGGCAAGGCGCTGGTCGGTGGCTTGAAGCTTTTCTCGCATCTCGCCAATATCGGCGATACCCGGTCGCTGATCATCCATCCGGCGTCCACGACCCATGCGCAGCTCTCCGAAGCCCAGCAGATCGCCGCCGGTGCCGGACCTGACGTCGTTCGCCTGTCCATCGGCATCGAGGACGCCGAAGACATCATCGCCGATCTCGAGCAGGCGCTGGCCTCTGCCTGACAATCCAAAGGCGGCGCTGTACGGGCAGCGCCGCCCCTCATTTCGGAGAGCATCATGAGCCTTGTCTTGCCGATTGATCCCGCGACCGTCACGCCGGAGGAGGGCGCGCCGGCACCCGACCGCCTGATCTCGGGCGCCCCGCGTTTCACCACCTGGAACATCGAGGAAGCCGACGGCGGCCTCTATGCCGGTATCTGGCAGTCGACGCCCGGCAAGTGGCGGATCTCTTACGATGAATGGGAATATTTCCACATTCTCGAAGGCCACTCTGTCGTCACCGAGGATGGCGGCGAGCCTGTTCATTTGAAGGCCGGCGACCGCCTGATCCTCAGACCGGGCTTCAAGGGAACCTGGGAAGTCCTTGAAACGACTCGCAAGGACTATGTCATCAGGCTCTAGCTCGCAGCCTTCATTCGGGCCGCGATAGCCTCATGCTCGGCAATCATGGCCGCGTCTTCCGCCGAGACCTTCTGGATGCTCGCGCGATTGCCGATACGCTCCATGTAAGCCTGGAAGACCGGGCGCGCCTCGACGAGCCCGAACATCGTCGTCCAGCGCAACGCAATGCCCCAGAGCAGATCGGCTGCCGTGAAGCGCTCGCCGAGCAGGTAGGGGCCTGTTTTGAGCACTTCTTCCAGCATGTCGATCAGCGACTCGTAGCTCGCATAGGGCGTCTCGTTCATCGATCCCGGCTCGCGCTTCATGAAGCGATCGACGACCGCCGGTTCGAAGCAGCTGCCATAGATGAAAAGCCAGCGGAGATAAGCGCCGCGGTCCGGATCGGTCAGTGCAGGGGCAAGACCCGCTTCGGGAAAGAGATCGGCCAGATAGAGGTAGATCGCGCCTTGTTCGGTGATCAAGGTTTCTCCGACGCGCACCGCAGGCACCTTGCCGAGCGGATTGATCGCCAGATAGGCCGGTTGGCGCTGCTCGCCCGTCTTCATGTTCAGCACGTGCAGATCATAGGGCACCTTCAACTCCTCCAGCAGTACACGCGCACCGGTGGCGCGGGTCTGGGGCGAGTAGAAGAGGGTGATCTTATGGTCTTTGCTCATTGGAAGTCTCCCATTTTCAAATTGGATACGCCGTGTGGCGACGAAGGGAGAATGCGCCGGGATACCTGTCAGATTGTGTCAGGTTGGTTTAGCATGATGGTCGAAAGGGAGATTTTCCGATGCGGGCGAGCCGGCTCATCAACATCCTGACGACCCTGCAGGCGAAGGGGCTGGTGACCGCCGAGGCCTTGGCCGACGAAAACGACGTCTCGGTGCGCACCATCTATCGCGATATCGATGCGCTCACGCTTTCGGGCATCCCCGTCTACAGCGAACGCGGCTCCGATGGTGGCTACCGGCTGCTGGATGGCTATCGCGTGCGCCTGAATGGTCTCACCCCCGCCGAGGCCGAGGCTATGTTCCTATCCGGCATTCCCGGTGCCGCTGCCGATCTCGGCCTGGGCTCCCTGATGGCCGGCGCCCAGAAGAAGCTGACGGCCGCCCTGCCGGAAGATCTGCGCGAAAGCGCCCGGCGCATGCAGCAGAAGTTCCATCTCGATGCGCCCGCCTGGCTCGCCGAAGGGGAGCAGCCCGTCTACCTCCAGGCCATTGCCGACGCAGTGTGGAACTCCAAGCGCATCCGCATGCGTTATCGCTCTTGGACGGCGGAGAAGAGCAGGATTGTGGAACCGCTCGGCATCGTGATGAAAGGCGGCGCCTGGTATCTCGTGGCGCGGGTCAACGACACGCCGCGCACCTATCGCATTTCCCGTGTCCTCGACCTTGTTGTCACCGAAGAGCGCTTCGACTGGCCGAAAGATTTCGATCTCGCAGACTACTGGAACGAAAACACGCGTCGGCTCGAACTTGAGCTCTATCCGAACTGGGCGACCATTCGGCTCTCGCCTTGGGGCCTGAAGGAGATCGAACACATGCCGCCGCCCTATGTCCGCGCCCATCTCGAAGTCATCGGCGAACCCGATGAGCGTGGATGGCGTACGGCACGGCTGCCCGTGGCCGATGAGCGCATGGCCGTGTCCGAGATGCTGAAGCTCGGCACGGAGGTTGAGGTGATCGACCCGCCGGAACTGCGGCTCGCCATGCGGCGGGCGATCGAAGCCCTGATGGCGCGCTATGGCGAGCCATCTGACATCACCAGGTAAGGTCGAGCCGCTCCAGCCCGTGGAAGTGATAGACGTCCTTGACCTTGGGCGTCTCCGCGATCTTCAGGCCCGGCAAGCGCTTGAAGAGAAGCGGCAGCACGATGTTGAGCTCGAGCCTGGCGAGCGGGGCACCGATGCAGAAATGGATGCCGGCGCCGAAGGAGAGGTTGGCACCCTCATCGCGATCCGGCTTGAAGGTGAGCGGGTCCGAGAATTTCTGCGGATCGAGATTGGCAGCCGCCAGGATCATGCTCACCTTGTCGCCGCGCTCAAAGCTGACGCCATCGATCTCGCAGGGTTCCAGGCACCAGCGCTGGAAGATATGCACCGGCGCGCAGATCCGAAGCGTCTCCTCGACCGTCCGCTCCGTCGTCTTTTCGTCGGTAAACAGCGTTGCCGGATCGATCCCGCTGTCGAGGATCATCCGCACCGAATTGCCGATCTGGTGCACGGTCGCTTCATGCCCGGCATTCAAGAGCACGATGGTCGTCGAGATCAGCTCGTCCTCGGTGAGGAACTGCCCCTTGTGTTCGGTATGGATCATGTGGCTGAGCAGATCGTCGCGCGGTTCGGCGCGACGCTCGGCGATCACCGTCCGCACATAGTCCGCAAATTCCTTCGCTGAGCGGTCAGCGGCCTCTTCATCGGCGCGCGTCCGCTTGAACATATACATGCCGACATAGTCGTGGCTCCATTTCAGAAGCTGCGGCCCCATCTCTTCGGGGATCCCGATCATGCGGGCAATCATGGTCACTGGAATGATGTCGGCAAAGGTCGAGAGCAGCTCGGTCTTGCCATGCTTCTCGAAGCCGTCGATCAACCGGGTCGCGAGGTCTTCGATCTCACCCGTCATCTTCTCGACATGGCGTGAAACGAAGGCGCGGTTGACGAGCGTTCTCAGCCGGGTGTGCTCCGGCGGTTCGATTTCGAGCAGCGAATGTTCCTCGGCCTTGTCGAAATGACGCGTATGGGCGGCAGGCTCGGGCAGGCCGAGCTCCTCACGGGTTGCGACGTGCAGGATCTGCCGGCCGAAGCGGCGATCGCGCAAGAGCGCGTTCACATGGTCATAGCCTGTAAAGAACCACTGCTTCTGCTCTTCCCAGTAGAAGGTCGGACAGCTCGCATGCAGGGCCGCATAGGCGCGGTTCGGATCGCCAAAAAAGGCGGGGTCGCGGGCATCAAGGGAGACGCGTCGGGTGGCGGGGTCGATGGAGAGAAAGGGCAATGGTTGTGTCATGTGTTCTGTTTAGCCCTTGGCCGCTGTTCCGCAAGGGGAGTGGCGAGATCAGTGGTGGAGATCGTTGCCGACAGCGGCAATCCGCTTGAGGATCGCCACCTGCCGGTCGGCCTGATCGTCGATCGTTTCGGTGCGCACCGGTGGAACGGTGACGATGGTTGCGCCAGACTTGACCGATGTGCGGTTGCGCCCTTGCGCTTTGGCAGCATACAGCGCCGAATCGGCCTGGGCGGTCATCCGATCGAAATCGGCAGTGGCGCGCGGCGAAATAGCAATGCCGATGCTGGTTGTGACACGGATTGGGTCCTGGCCAGTCTCGATTTCCCGTTCGGCAAGCGCCATTCGCACGGTCTCGGCAAACAGAGCGGCATCTCTGGCCTCCTTGACCAGAAGCACGGCCGCAAATTCCTCGCCGCCGGTGCGGCCAAAAGCGGCTCTCTGCGGCAGAAGCGAGGAACAGACTGAGACAAATTCCAAGAGCACCTGATCGCCCACCTGGTGGCCGTGAACATCGTTGACCTGCTTGAAGTGATCGAGGTCGAAAACGACGAGCGCGATGACACCCGTCGGCGCTGTCGCCAGAAGAGTCTCATAGGCATCCAAAAACCCGCGCCGGTTAAGGGCGCCGGTCAGCGGGTCGCTGCGCACCAGCGCCTGCAACCGTTCTTCCGATCGATCCATCATCATCTTCGCCACCAGCGTCATCGCAATGACGAAGGAAACGAGCCCGACAATGCTGACGGCTATGGCAAGGGTCATCTCGTTGAAACTCTGTGGCATGATCCGTGTTGCTAGATAGGCGAAGGCCAGGCAAGCGCCAGCCTGCACGAACCACACGGCAGCCAGCATGGACCGATAGCGTTCCGTGCTGAAGTTGCCCTTCAGCGCGAGGATGCCAAGCACGACCAGTCCGGCCGCCGCCGCGACGTCATAGATTGCCATGCGATAGCCGAATTCCACCCGCAGCTCCGGCACAAGGTTGCCAACGATCCAGATCGCTGCCGGCAGGCCAACATAGAATGGCGTCTTGCGTCCATCGAAAGCACAAAGCGCTCTTCCCCAGCAGACGAAACCGCCCAGCGAAAGCACATTGCCGACCTGAATGGAGATAAGATCCGGAATCTGGTCGCGCAGTCCCACCATGCCGAGGCCTACCGCCTGCAGTCCAAAGCCGAGACCGAACCACAAAAAATGACGCTGGTCACGGGCGTGCAGCCAGATCGCTACCAGCAAAACCGCCAGCGTAGCCGCCTGGATCACCCAGAGCAGAAACGCAGTCTTCACGTCGATCACGGTGTAAATTCCTGAAATACATAGAACTGGCAATAAGACAGCTTCGCCCAGACTGGTTAACCAGTTCCTAGGAAACGATGGCGAGCAATCCGATCCTCAGCCGATTCCGGGCAGGGCTTACCCAAATTTCACCATGTTAGCGTTTTCTTGTGTATCTTTTCGTCACCTCGGCGATCAAGTCGCTCGAAATTGCCCCGTCGCGGCGTTTCTGTAGGCTTGCGTGCAATTTCGTGCATTAAGGATATCCCGTCCTCGTGTCTTGAATGTCTGGGTGCGGACACTCTATGTAGGGATTGACAACGATTACGTGATTCCCGCCACCGGACGTGCCGGGGAGAGGCTTGAAAAGGACCGTCATGAGAAATCCCGTTGATACCGCTCTCGCTCTGGTGCCGATGGTCGTCGAACAGACCAATCGTGGCGAGCGCTCCTACGACATCTTCTCCCGACTGCTGAAGGAGCGGATCATCTTCCTCACGGGTCCGGTCGAAGACACCATGGCCTCGCTGGTCTGCGCCCAGCTTCTCTTCCTCGAAGCCGAAAACCCGAAGAAGGAAATCGCGCTTTACATCAATTCGCCCGGCGGCGTCGTAACCTCCGGTATGGCGATCTACGACACCATGCAGTTCATCCGCCCGGCTGTGTCGACGCTCTGCATCGGTCAGGCCGCATCGATGGGTTCGCTGCTGCTCGCAGCCGGCGAGAAGGGCATGCGCTTTGCGACGCCGAACTCGCGGATCATGGTTCACCAGCCCTCCGGCGGCTTCCAGGGTCAGGCTTCCGACATCGAGCGCCATGCTCGTGACATCATTAAGATGAAGCGTCGCCTCAACGAGGTCTATGTGAAGCATACGGGCCGCACCTATGAAGAAGTCGAATCGACGCTGGATCGCGACCATTTCATGGAATTGAGCGAAGCCAAGGACTGGGGTCTTATCGACCGTATCCTGACCTCGCGCGCCGAAATCGAAGGTGCAGCACCTTCGACATGATGCAATGTCCCCGCCCGGGGATGTTTGCCAGACATGGCAGACGTGATCCGAAGCGGGGTTTCATCTCGGCGCAAAAGCGCTAATAGTTAGATTAAGGCTATGTTGAAGCTTTGTGACATAGTCTGCCGAGACTGGGAGTTTTCGTTGCCGCCGCTCCGACATGGGTCGGGACGGCTAGTAGCTCCGGATCGGAAGAGGTTTCCACCAAAGGCGGCGGTGGTAACCGGACAGTGTGAGTGACCGCCCTGCCGTGACTGCGGTGGCGCGGCGTGCTGGAAGGATAAAGACATGAGCAAAGTCAGCGGAAGCAACGGCGGTGACTCCAAGAATACCCTTTATTGTTCCTTCTGCGGCAAGAGCCAGCACGAGGTCCGCAAACTGATTGCCGGACCGACGGTGTTCATCTGCGATGAATGCGTCGAACTCTGCATGGACATCATCCGCGAAGAGAACAAATCTTCGATGGTCAAGTCTCGCGACGGCGTTCCCACGCCGCAGGACATCATCAAGATCCTCGACGAATACGTCATCGGCCAGAAGCAGGCGAAGAAGATCCTGTCGGTGGCCGTGCACAACCATTACAAGCGTCTGTCGCATGCCTCGAAGGGCGGCGACGTGGAGCTGGCGAAGTCGAACATCATGCTTGTCGGTCCGACCGGCTGCGGCAAGACCTATCTTGCCCAGACGCTGGCCCGCATCATCGACGTGCCCTTCACCATGGCCGACGCCACGACGCTCACCGAAGCCGGTTATGTCGGTGAAGACGTTGAAAACATCATCCTGAAGCTGCTCCAGGCTGCCGACTACAATGTCGAGCGCGCCCAGCGCGGCATCGTCTACATCGACGAAGTCGACAAGATCTCCCGCAAGTCGGACAATCCGTCGATCACCCGCGACGTGTCGGGCGAGGGCGTCCAGCAGGCACTGCTGAAGATCATGGAAGGCACGGTGGCATCGGTCCCGCCGCAGGGCGGCCGCAAGCATCCGCAGCAGGAATTCCTGCAGGTCGATACGACGAACATCCTGTTCATCTGCGGTGGGGCTTTTGCCGGCCTCGACAAGATCATCTCTGCCCGTGGCGAGAAGACGTCGATCGGCTTCGGTGCAACCGTGAAGGCAGAAGACGATCGCCGCGTCGGCGAAGTCCTGCGCGAGCTGGAGCCGGAAGATCTGGTGAAGTTCGGCCTCATCCCGGAATTCATCGGTCGTCTGCCGGTTCTGGCAACGCTTGAGGACCTCGATGAGGATGCCCTCATCCAGATCCTGTCGGAGCCGAAGAACGCGCTCGTCAAGCAGTACCAGCGCCTGTTCGAGATGGAAGACGTCGAACTGACCTTCCACGAGGACGCATTGCGCGAGATCGCCCGTAAGGCGATCACCCGCAAGACCGGTGCCCGCGGCCTGCGCTCGATCATGGAAAAGATCCTGCTCGACACGATGTTCGAGCTGCCGGAACTGGAAGGCGTTCGCGAAGTCGTCATCTCCGACGATGTCGTCAACGGCAATTCCCGCCCGCTGTACATCTATGCCGACCGTCAGGAAGAGAAGGCCAACGCTTCGGCCTGATCAAGGGCGCAGGACTGACCGATTTCGAACCCGCCCCTGTGGCGGGTTCTTTCGTTTCGCATCTGTGAGTATCGACGGAAGAAGACATTTTTGCTGTCAACTGCTGTTGTCAGGGCTGTCGATTGGGCTAGAAATAGAGGCAGTGAAAGCGCCTCGTGTTCTGCGTCGCTTCGACCGCGTATCCCGTGTCCCCGATCCCCATGCGAATGACGAGCGCCAACCGGGCGACGAAGTGACGCGCATGGTTCGCATCAGGTCCGGTGGCTACTGGTAAAAGCGGTAAGCTTTGTCATGCTGGTGTCACAGATTCGGCGCCCCACAGGGCGGCAGGCTTGAATTGACGACTTCGCTACTCCACTTGTTGGAGGAGCAAGAAATATGCCTGACGCCTCTTTTGGGTCGGCATGGAGTCCCGGTGACGGGACGTTGGAAAGGAAGTGAAATGACGAATTCGTCTGCAGCAAACGAGGTGAACACCTATCCGGTGCTTCCTCTGCGCGACATCGTGGTGTTCCCCCACATGATCGTCCCGCTGTTCGTCGGCCGTGAGAAGTCCATTCGCGCTCTGGAAGAGGTGATGGGCTCCGACAAGCAGATCATGCTCGCCACGCAGATCAATGCCAGTGACGACGATCCGGCACCCAATGCCATTTACGAAGTTGGCACAGTCGCAAACGTCCTGCAGCTCCTGAAGCTGCCCGACGGCACCGTGAAGGTGCTGATCGAAGGCCGCGCCCGCGCCAAGGTCGAAAGCTATACCGGCCGCGAGGACTATTACGAAGCCAAGGCCCGCATTCTTGCCGAACCGGCAGAGGACGCGGTGGAGATCGAGGCTCTGTCCCGCTCGGTGGTTTCCGAGTTCGAAAACTACGTCAAGCTGAACAAGAAGATCTCTCCCGAGGTCGTCGGCGCCGCGAGCCAGATCGAGGATTACTCGAAGCTCGCCGATACCGTTGCCTCGCATCTCTCCATCAAGATCACCGAAAAGCAGGAAATGCTGGAAACGGTGAGCGTCAAGACGCGTCTTGAAAAGGCGCTCGGCTTCATGGAAGGCGAGATCTCGGTTCTCCAGGTCGAAAAGCGCATCCGCTCGCGCGTCAAGCGCCAGATGGAGAAGACCCAGCGCGAGTATTACCTCAACGAACAGATGAAGGCGATCCAGAAGGAACTCGGCGACGGCGAAGACGGCCGTGACGAGATGGCCGAACTGGAAGAGCGCATCGCCAAGACCAAGCTTTCCAAGGAAGCCAAGGAAAAGGCCGATGCCGAGCTGAAGAAGCTGCGCCACATGAGCCCGATGTCGGCGGAAGCCACCGTCGTGCGCAACTATCTCGACTGGCTGCTGGGTCTGCCCTGGGGCAAGAAGTCGAAGGTCAAGATCGACCTGAACGCCGCTGAAAAGACCCTCGACGAGGATCATTTCGGCCTCGACAAGGTCAAGGAGCGCATCGTCGAATATCTCGCCGTCCAGGCACGTGCGACGAAGCTCAAAGGTCCGATCCTCTGCCTCGTCGGCCCTCCGGGCGTCGGCAAGACCTCGCTCGCCAAGTCGATCGCCAAGGCGACCGGCCGCGAATACGTGCGCATGGCGCTCGGTGGCGTGCGCGACGAAGCCGAAATCCGCGGTCACCGCCGCACCTATATCGGCTCGATGCCCGGCAAGATCGTGCAGTCGATGAAGAAGGCCAAGAAGTCCAACCCGCTCTTCCTGCTCGATGAAATCGACAAGATGGGCATGGACTTCCGTGGCGATCCGTCTTCGGCTCTCTTGGAGGTGCTGGATCCCGAACAGAACTCGACATTCATGGACCACTATCTCGAAGTGGAATATGACCTGTCGAACGTCATGTTCGTCACGACCGCCAACACGCTGAACATCCCGGGTCCGCTGATGGACCGCATGGAGATCATCCGGATCGCCGGCTACACCGAGGATGAGAAGCTCGAAATCGCCAAGCGGCACCTGATGCCGAAGGCGATCAAGGAACACGCCCTGCGTCCGGAGGAATTCTCCGTATCCGACAAGGCGATCCTGGCGGTCATCCAGCAGTATACCCGCGAAGCCGGTGTCCGCTCCTTCGAGCGCGAACTGATGAAGCTCGCCCGCAAGGCCGTGACCGAGATCATCAAGGGCAAGGTCAAGTCGGTTGAAGTGACCGAGAAAAACATTGCCGATTATCTCGGCGTCCCGCGCTTCCGCCATGGCGAAGCCGAGGGCGAGGATCAGGTCGGTGTCGTCACCGGTCTCGCCTGGACTGAGGTCGGCGGCGAACTGCTGACGATCGAAGGCGTCATGATGCCCGGCAAGGGCCGCATGACGGTGACCGGCAACCTGAAGGACGTGATGAAGGAATCGATTTCGGCGGCGGCATCCTATGTCCGCAGCAGAGCCGTCGATTTCGGCGTCGAGCCGCCGCGCTTCGACAAGTCCGACATCCACGTCCACGTGCCGGAAGGTGCAACGCCGAAGGATGGACCGTCCGCGGGTATCGCCATGGCAACGGCCATCGTCTCGATCATGACCGGCATCCCGGTTTCCAAGGATGTAGCGATGACGGGCGAAGTCACGCTGCGTGGCCGCGTCCTGCCGATCGGCGGCCTCAAGGAAAAGCTGCTTGCAGCACTCCGTGGCGGCATCAAGAAGGTTCTGATTCCGGAAGAGAACGCCAAGGACCTGGCGGACATTCCGGACAACGTGAAGAACAACATGGAGATCATTCCTGTGTCCCGCATGGGCGAGGTGATCCGTCATGCGCTGGTTCGCGTGCCTGAACCGATTGAATGGGACGGAACCGTCGAAACGCCGGCCATCGGCGTTGTCGAAGGGGTCGATGATTCAGGCGCTACGGTCGCTCACTGAGGCAGTTTTGCCATAAGTGAGCCACAAAGCTCCAAAACCGACAAAAAGGCTGGCATTTTTGCCAGCCTTTTTTGTGAAAACTCCCTTAAACGGCTTGTTTTCCGGGCCTTTCGGGTGCTTTTGAGTTGCGAAGGGCAGAAGCAATCGTATTCTCCGCCCGACTTGAACTTTTGAGTCGTTTCATACCAATCAGAAAGGGTGGAAACATGAACAAGAACGAACTCGTATCCGCGGTCGCCGAGAAGGCTGGCCTGACCAAGGCTGACGCGGCCTCTGCCGTCGACGCCGTTTTTGAAACGGTTCAGGCTGAACTGAAGAACGGCGGCGACGTTCGCCTCGCCGGCTTTGGCGCCTTCACCGTTGCCCGTCGCGAAGCCTCCAAGGGCCGCAACCCGTCCACCGGCGCTGAAGTCGATATCCCGGCTCGCAACGTTCCGAAGTTCACGGCCGGTAAGGGCCTGAAGGACGCTGTCAACAGCTGATCCGTCGTGACCGTCGCCACCCTTCGGTGCCGATGGTCAGCTGACACCCTGGTTAGCCCGGCCTCTGTGCCGGGCTTTCTTTTTGCCCGTCTTGCGCTGCAGCATGAGCTGTCATATTTCTGTGAAGCCGGATTGTCCGGCATTCGTTCTCAGGGCGGGGTGAAATTCCCCACCGGCGGTAAAGGAGGAAACTCCAAGCCCGCGAGCGCCTGGCCTTCCTGAAGGGGAGGGGCAGGGTCAGCAGATCCGGTGTAAATCCGGAGCCGACGGTTAAAGTCCGGATGAAAGAGAATGAGGTCAGGTGGCGCTCTCCCTCCGTGTCATGCGGATGGCCAGGGCGTTGCTGCGCAGCTCCGTGCCCGTCCGGGCGCGGTTTTCGTCGTCCTCATCTGTCCTGATTTGTGTTGGTCCTTTGGAAAAGGAAACATGACATGAATCAGAGCTCCGTTTCGGTTCTGCGTTCCCGGGCCTTTCTCGGCGCCGGTTTTATGGTGTTGGCAGGCGCTGCCTTCGCCGCGCTTAACGTCGTCACCCAGTGGCTCGCCATGACGCTCGGCTTCCCGCCGGCTTCAACGGCCTTCTGGCAATATGGCTTCGCCCTCGTTCTCTCCCTGCCGCTGCTTGTTAGGCTTGGTTTGAAGGCGATGAAGACGGCCTATCCGGTCCGCCACATCCTGCGCGTCCTGCTGGCCGCCTTCGGTGTGCAGGCCTGGGTGATGGGGCTTGCAACCGTGCCCATCTGGCAGGCGATTGCGCTTGTCATGACGTCACCCTTCTTCATCATCATCGGCGCACGTCTCTTCCTCGGCGAGACTGTCGGCCGTGACCGTTGGCTCGCCACGCTGACCGGCTTCATCGGTGCGATGATCATCCTGCAGCCCTGGTCCGACAGCTTCACGCTCGCGGCCCTGCTGCCGGTACTCTCCGCGCTGCTTTGGGGCGGTTCTTCGCTGATCATGAAGAACCTCACCCACTATGAAGCACCCGAAACCGTCACCGTCTGGCTGCTGGTGCTACTGACGCCGATCAACTTCGGCCTTGCCGCAGCCTCGGGCTTTGCGGTTCCCGAAGGTCTGGCGCTCTGGCTGCTTCTCGCTGCCGGTCTGTTGACGGCAATCGGGCAATATCTGCTGACGCTCGCCTACAACGCCGCCGATGCAGCCTATGTGCAGCCCTTTGATGACCTGAAGCTGCCGCTCAACGTCTTCGCCGGCTGGCTGGTCTTCGGTTATGCGCCGAGCGGTTACCTCTGGCTGGGCGCTCTTCTGATCCTCGGTGCTTCGCTCTTCCTGATGCTGCGCGAGGCGGGCAAGGAAGCCTCGTCGGCGTCCTGATCGGATGATTCGTGGGATCGACGTCGAACTGTCATCCGACTGTCACCGGACTGCCCCAAAAACCTCTTGTTCCATTTCTGGATACTGGAGGTTTCCCGATGACCCATGGTCTCTCCCGCGTCGCCCTGACGGCGGCGCTCTTTGCATCCGTGGCCCTGCCGGCCGCTGCCGAACAGGTCTTCAATCGCATTGCCACATTCCCCGTCGCCGCAAACCTGCCGTCTGACAAGGACAAGCTTTCCACCACCTCGGCCGAAATCGTCACCGCCTCGGAAGACGGCAATACGCTGATCTATTCCGACAGCCCGCTCGGCGGCATCGGCTTCATCGACATCACCGACGCCAAGGCTCCGAAGGCTGCCGGCGCCCTGATGATGGACGGCGAACCGACTTCGGTCGCGGTCGCCGGATCCAAGGTTCTGGTCGGCGTCAACACGTCGGAAAGCAAGGACAAGCCTTCGGGCAAGCTCGCCGTCGTCGACATCGCCTCCAAGGCAATCGACGCGACCTGCGATATCGGTGGTCAGCCTGATTCCGTTGCTGTCGCCAAGGACGGCTCTTTCGTCGCGATCGCCATCGAGAACGAGCGCGACGAAGACGTCAATGACGGCGCCCTGCCGCAGATGCCGGCGGGTGATCTCGTGATCGTGTCATTGAAGGATGGCGTTGCCGATTGCGGCACCACCAAGCGCGTTGCTTTGACCGGTCTCGCCGACGTTGCCCCTGATGATCCGGAGCCGGAATTCGTTGCGATCAACAGCCTTGGCGAAATCGCCGTCACGCTGCAGGAAAACAACCACATCGTCATCATCGACGGCAAGACCGGTGAGGTGAAGGCGCACTTCTCCGCAGGCACCGTCGACCTCACCGGCATCGATACCAAGTCGGACGGCGCTCTGAAGTTTACCGGCAACAAGGAAGGTGTCCTGCGCGAGCCTGACGCGGTGAAGTGGCTCGGTGACGATCGTCTCGTTGTCGCCAATGAAGGCGACTGGAACGGCGGCTCGCGCAGCTTCACCATCTTCGACAAGACCGGAAAGGTGGCCTACGAATCGGGTGCTTCGCTGGAAATGGCGATCGCCCAGATCGGGCACTTCCCCGACAAGCGCGCCCGCTCCAAGGGCATCGAGCCGGAAGGCCTGGAAGCTGCCGCCTTCGGCGACCAGACCTATTTCTTCGTCTTGTCCGAGCGGTCCTCGATCGTCGGCGTCTACAAGGACATCGGTGCCGAGCCTGAACTGACCCAGCTCCTGCCGTCCGGCGTTTCGCCGGAAGGTGCGGTCGCGATCCCCTCGCGCAACCTTTTGGTCACCGCAAACGAAGTCGATCTCGGCGAAGACGGCGGCCCGCGTTCGCATGTGATGCTTTACGAACTGGCCGAGGGCACGCCCGCCTATCCGATGATCCAGTCGGCCATGGTCGATGGCGCACCGATCGGCTGGGGTGCTCTGTCGGGCCTCGTCGGCGACGCCGAAAAGGCAGGCACGCTCTATGCGGTCAACGACAGCTTCTACGGCATGCAGCCGTCGATCTTCACGATCGATGCGACGCAAAAGCCGGCTTTCATCACCTCGGCTCTGCCGATCACCCGCGCCGGTGCCGCAGCCCAGAAGCTCGATATCGAAGGCATCACGCTGGATGGCAAGGGCGGCTTCTGGCTGGCTTCTGAAGGCGATCCCGCGAAGCTCGTCGGCCATGGCCTCTACCACGTCGATGCCAAGGGCGAGATCAAGGCCGAGATCGGCTTCCCCGCTGAACTGCTCGCCGGCCAGACCCGCTTCGGCCTGGAAGGCATCACCGCAATTGGTTCGGGCGACGACATGACGCTCTGGATGGCTGTTCAGCGCGAATGGGGCGATGACGAGAAGGGCTCGGTGAAGCTCCTCTCCTACAACCCGAAGTCCAAGGAATGGGGCGCCGTTCGCTATCCGCTGGAAGCCGCTGATGAAGGTTGGGTCGGCCTGTCGGAAATCACCGCCCATGGCGATCACGTCTTTATCGTCGAGCGCGACAACCAGGTCGGCGACAATGCCAAGCTGAAGAAGCTCTACCGCGTCGCCATCGCCGACCTGAAGCCTGCCAAGATTGGCGAGGCACTGCCGACCGTCGTCAAGCAAGAGGTCCATGACTTCATCCCGGATCTCAAGGCCGCCACCAATGGCTACGTCGTCGACAAGCTCGAAGGCTTTGCCTTCGACGCCTCGGGCAAGGCTTTCGCCGTGACCGACAATGACGGCGTGGATGATTCGTCTGGCGAGACCCTGTTCTGGGAAGTGAACCTGCAGGGCACCAACTGATCGAAAGATCAGGCCACCTGAAACAACAGAGGCCGGGTGATCGCTCACCCGGCCTCTTTCATCAGTGGATTCGACGCGTTTACCAGCGATGGTGCACATGCGGCGCGATCAGCCGCTCGTAGACCTCCCGCGATGCCTCCATGACATCCGAGGAAAGTGCTTCCAGATCAGACGCCGCAGCATTGGCCTTCGCCTGCTCGCCATTGCGGGCGCCCGGGATAACGACCGTGACGGCCTCATGCATCAGGATCCAGCGGAGTGCGAACTGCGCCATGGAGGCACCTTCCGGCACCAGCTTGCGCACTTCTTCGACAGCCGCAAGACCCGTCTCGAAGGGAACGCCGGCAAAGGTCTCGCCGACATCGAAGGCTTCGCCATTGCGGTTGAAGTTGCGATGATCTTCGGCCGCAAACTGCGTCGCCGCCGTGATCTTGCCGGACAACAGTCCGCTTGCCAGAGGTACACGCGCGATGACGGCGACGTTGCGGCGCTTGGCTTCCTGGAAGAAGAGGCCAGCCGGGCGCTGGCGGAACATGTTGAAGATGATCTGCACCGAGACGACACCCGGATATTCGATCGCCTTCAGCGCTTCCTCGACCTTTTCGACCGACACGCCGTAGTGCTTGATCTTCCCGGCCTTGCGGATTTCTTCCAGCCCCTCGAACATCTCCTGGCGGTAGTAGACCTCGGTCGGCGGGCAGTGCAGCTGCACAAGATCGAGGCTGTCGATTTCGAGGTTCTTCAGTGAGCGGTCGATGAAAGCCTCGATATTCGCCTTGGTGTAACCATCCGCCACATGCGGGTTGAGCCTGCGACCGGCCTTGGACGCCACCATCGGTCGCTTGCCGCCGCGCGCCTTCAGCACCTCGGCAATGATCTTTTCCGACCGACCGTCGCCATAGACGTCAGCGGTATCGATGAAGGTCATGCCGGCATCGAGGGCCGTATTGAGCGCTGCCCTACCGTCTGCCTCGGAAACCTCGCCCCAGGATCCGCCGATCTGCCAGGCGCCGAAGCCGATATCGCTGACGGTGAATTCCGTCCGGCCGAAGGAATGTTCTCGCATCGTGATGTCTCTCCCGTGATTGCGGTTTCGAGCTAGCAAGTGGGGCAGGGGGTGGCAAGCTTCAACCGCTCTGATCGCTTCAAGTGATCCACTGTCCCGGTCGATGCGAAATGGGAGGTGAAATCAGCCGAGAACCTCGCATGCCCAAAATGATCCGCAAGGGCGATCTGCCCCAGAAGACCTGTCCCGTCTGCCGCAAACCCTTCGCCTGGCGCAAGAAATGGGAGCGGGACTGGGAGAATGTGATCTACTGCTCGGAGCGCTGCCGCCGGACCGGCAAAACCGGAAGCGCCGCCAAACCGTAGACCTCTTCAGACAGTTCAGTGATCGGATCTCCATGACAGACCAGGCCCCGCCATCGTCGCGCCTTGCCTTCTATGCGCTCCCGGCGATCCCGCTCGCGGCCATCGCGCTGCCCTTCTACATCGTGGTGCCGTCCTTCTATGCCGATCATTTCGCTCTGTCCTTGGCGACGATTGGCACGCTCCTGCTCGGCATCCGCCTGATCGATGCGATCACCGACCCGCTGTTCGGCTGGCTGTCCGACCGTGTCCGGTCGCGCTACGGCCGCCGTCGCTTCTTTTTCCTCATCTCGACGCCGCTGACGGCACTCGCCGCCTTCATGCTCTTCTGGCCGCCACAGGACGCGGGCGTCGGCTACCTCGCCTTCTGGGGCGTAACGCTCTCGATCGGCGCCACATGGTCGCTTCTGCCCTACACCGCCTGGGGTGCCGAACTGGCGACCGGCTACCAGGCGCGGGTGAAGCTTTCGGCCTGGCGGGAAGGTGCGACTCTGATTGGCTCGCTGATCGCCATCACGTTGCCGTTCGTCGGCGGGCTGGACACGGCCGTCGGATTCCACGGCCTGGCCTGGATTGCCGTCTTCATCGCCGTCGCACTTCCTCTGGCGGGGCTGCTGGCCGTCTGGGCGGTGCCGGAGCCGACGGATCTGTCCCAGAGAAAGCTCTCTTTGCGCGAGGGCTTCCAGCATCTGAAGGCAAATGGTCCCTTCCTGCGGCTTGCCTCCGCCTTCCTGCTCAACAGCTTTGCCAACGCTATCCCCGCCTCGCTCTTCATCTATTTCGTCGGCCAGCGATTGGACGCGCCCGCCATGCAGGGGCCGCTGCTCTTCACCTATTTCCTCTGCGCCATCGCCGGCGTGCCACTCGCGGTCGCTACCGCCAAACGCCTCGGCAAGCACCGCGCCTGGTGCTTCGCCATGATTCTCGCCTGCGCGGTATTCTCGGTCGCCGGTTTTCTCGGCGAGGGCGATGTCTTCGCCTTCACGATCGTCTGCATCGTCACCGGCCTGCTGCTCGGCTTCGATCTCACCCTTCCGCCTGCCATCCAGGCCGATGTCATCGACAACGACACCGTCTCCTCAGGTGAACAGCGCTCCGGCCTCTACTTCGCCGCCTGGAGCTTCATCACCAAGCTTGCCGTGGCACTGTCCGCCGGTGTCGTCTTCCCTCTGCTCGGTCTCGCCGGCTTTGTCGGCGACCAGACGGCCACCCAGACCCCTGAGGCACTGACGGCACTCACCGCGCTCTACGCCTTCCTGCCCATCCTGCCCAAGCTCGCGGCCATTGCCCTCATGTGGAATTTCTCGCTCGACGAGGCAGAGCATCGCAGGCTGCGCGAGAGCCTGACAGCCTGAAAAAGTGCCGATTCGTCCTCGATCGGTCCACGTCTAAATGCATGCACCATCGTGCCTGTCATCGGGACGTCGTGTGTTTCAGCAAATGTGACGCCGTTGAGTTCAAGCGCGATTCTCTGCGGGAAGGGTCACGGATGCGCATTGTCATGATCGGTTCGGGATATGTGGGGCTTGTGTCCGGAGCCTGCCTCTCAGCGCTTGGCCACGACGTCGTCTGCGTCGACAAGAACCTCGACAAGATCCACGCGCTCGAGGCCGGCCAGGTGCCGATTTACGAGCCCGGCCTGGAGATGATCATCGCCGAGAACCGCGCCGCCGGTCGCCTGCGCTTCTCGGGCAATCTCGCGGGGCCCGTCGCGGCGGCCGATGCGGTCTTCATCGCGGTGGGAACACCCTCCCGCCTCGTGGATGGTCACGCCGACCTCAGCCATGTCTATGCCGCAGCCCGCGAAATCGCCGCTGCCGCCAGCGGCTTCACCGTCGTGGTCACGAAGTCGACGGTCCCCGTCGGCACGGGCGACGAGATCGAGCGCATCTTCCGCGAAGAATTCCCGCAAAAGGACCTGACGGTCGTCTCCAATCCCGAATTCTTAAGGGAAGGGGCCGCGATTGCCGATTTCCGCCGCCCGGACCGGATCGTGGTCGGTTCCGATGACGAGCGCTCCACCGATGTGATGCGCGACATCTACGAAGCGCTCGACCTGAAGGAGACGCCTCTCTATTTCTGTGAGCGTCGCACCGCCGAGCTTATCAAATACGCCTCCAACGCCTTTCTGGCGATGAAGATCACCTTCATCAACGAGATGGCGGACCTGTGCGAGGAGCTCGGCGCCGACGTGCAGAAGGTGGCCAGGGGCATGGGCATGGATCGCCGCATTGGCGACAAGTTCCTCCAGGCCGGCCCAGGATTCGGCGGCTCGTGTTTCCCCAAGGACACGCTCGCCCTCGTCAAGACAGCCCAGGACTACGACCGCCCTCTGAAACTGGTCGAAACCACCGTCGCCATCAACGAGGCCCGGAAGCGCGCCATGGGCCGCAGGGTGATCAATGCCTGCGACGGCAGCGTGCTCGGCAAGAAGATCGGCGTGCTTGGCCTGACCTTCAAACCCAATACAGACGACATGCGGGAAGCGCCCTCGATTGCCATCGTCCGCACTCTTCTCGATGGTGGCGCCGATGTCCGTGTCTATGACCCCGCCGGCATGGATGCCGCTCGATCGGTGCTGGGCGCGGTGAAATATCGCCTCAATGCCTATGAAGCGGCCGAGGGCGCCGATGCCATCGTTCTAGTGACCGAATGGGACCAGTTCCGCTCGCTCGATCTGCCAAGGCTTCGGCAGGCCATGAAGACCCCCGTGGTCGTCGATCTGCGCAACGTCTTCGACGAGGACGAGATGACGCGCCACGGCTTCTCACTGGTACCCCTCGGCAAGCGTCCCCGCTCGGCCTATCCCGCCCGCACGCTCCTGCATGCGGTGCCACCGGAACTGGCCTGGAACCCGCTTCTGTGGAACGACGAGGCGCCGCAGGGGCAGCTCGCCTGATCGTCTCGGCCCGGGGCGTGAGCGAGACCGTCGCCCATCGCCGCCCTTGACTTTGCCCGCCGTTCGCCGCTGTGCTGCAGGTGAGACGAGAGCTGCACGCAGGAAGACGCATGGGCATGGACGACGGAACGGGCGCCGAGACTGAGAACTCGAAAGGCGAGGGGCAGCGCGCTCGGGGCTCCGGCACCGAATCGGTCTACAAGGCGCTGCGCCACGAGATCCTGACCATGGAGCGCGCCCCCGGCAGCCCGCTGGATGAGACGCGCCTTTCCGAACATTTCGGCATGTCCCGCACCCCGATTCGCGAGGCGCTGTTGCGTTTGACGTCGGAGGGTCTGGTCACCAGCCTGCCGAACCGCAACACCATCGTCGCGGTCATCGATTTCTCCGGCCTGCCCACCTATTTCGAAGCGCTTTGCCTCATGTATCGCGTCACGACCCGCGGTGCCGCCCAGCGTGCCGGCGATGCCTGGATGGCGGAGATCACAAGGCACCAGCAAGCCTTTTCCCGCGCCGTGGAGGCGCAGGACGCCTTCGCCATGATCGAGGCGAACAGAGAATTTCATGTCGCGATCGCCGAAAGGGCGGGCAATCCCTATTACACCGCCTTCTTCGCCCGCCTGCTCGACGAGGGTCGCCGCATCCTAAGGCTCTACTATTCCACCTTCGATGATCGACTGCCCCGTCGCTATGTCGAGGAGCACGAGAAGATCATCGAGGCGATCCGGGCAGGGGATGTGGAAGAGGCCGACAGGCTGTCGGTCGCCCATGCCGACCAGATCGTCCGCCAGATCCAGGACTACGTCGCCCGCAACATCAAGGCCGCTGCCGAACTGCCCGATCCCTGACCGGGACGGCTCGATCAGAGCGCGCTTACATATGCCCCTTGCGTTTGTCGACAAACTGTATACTGTAAGCTCACCTCATAAATAGGAGCTTCCCATGACCACCGGCTGGCACGGCGTTTTCCCCGCCGCAACGACTCAATTCCATGAAGATCTCTCGGTCGACATCGACGCCACCCAGCGCGTGCTCGACGCCCTCGTCAATGACGGCGTCCACGGCCTGATCGTCATGGGCACCTGCGGCGAGAACAATTCGCTCGACCCGGAAGAAAAGCGCACCATCCTGAAGGCCGCCGTCGAGGTGGTGAATGGCCGCGTGCCGGTCGTGACAGGCGTGTCGGAATTCGACACCCGCCGCGCCGCCGCTTACGCCCGTGATGCCGAAAAGATCGGCGCCGATGGCCTGATGGTTCTCCCGGCCATGGTCTATGTGCCCAAACCCCATGAACTGGTTGCGCACTTCAAGACGGTGGCCGAAGCAACCGGCTTGCCGATCATGCTCTACAACAACCCGCCCGCCTACCGCGTCAACATCGGCGCGGAAGTGCTGGAAGCGCTCGACGGTGTGAAGAACATCAAGGCGGTTAAGGAAAGCGCGCCCGATCCGCGCCGCTTCACCGATCTGATCAACGCCTTCGGGGAACGCTACGACATCTTCGCCGGCCTCGACGACGTGGCGCTCGAAGGCCTGATGCTCGGCGCCAAGGGCTGGGTCTCCGGCCTTACCAGCGCCTTCCCGGCTGAATCGGTGGCCCTGGTGGCTGCCGCCGACCGTGGCGACTGGATGGAAGCCCGCCGCATCTACCGCTGGTTCATGCCGCTTCTGCATCTCGATGCCGAACACGACCTCGTCCAGTCGATCAAGCTCGCCGAGCAGATCATGGGCCGCGGCTCCGAGCGCGTCCGCATGCCGCGCGTGCCGCTTCAGGGCGCCCGCCGTGCTGAGGTGACGGCCATGGTCGAACAGGCTGCTCAGACCCGGCCGATCGGCGGCAAGTAACGGTCAAAAACGCCTCTTGCATGAAGGGCCCGCAGCCGAAAGGTTGCGGGCCCTTTTCATCGAATGGGGCCTCAGATCACGTCAATTGACGTTTTGCTCACGCGGGCGTGACTTTTTCAGGGTCGATCGGCGCGTAAGCCGTCATTCCCATTGATTCTTAGTGAACCTCCTGCGAATTCAGGGGCTTCCGAAGTCATCAATGGTTCAAAATATGACGAATAAGACAAGTGCAGGCTGGCGCGCGCGGTTGCGCTATGAGTTCGACAAGAGCATGGCCGGGGGCGCGATCGCGCTCATCGGCTGGCTCGCTCTCATCTCCCTGGTGGTCATCACGCTGGCCGGCGCCTTCCTCGCCGTCACCGGCATCGCGCCTGAGGGTGGCGAGCCCGTGAGTTTCATCGAAGGCACCTGGGAATCCCTGATGCGCACCTTTGATGCCGGCACCATGGGCGGCGACCAGGGCTGGGGCTTCCGTCTGGTGGCGCTGGTGGTGACGCTCGCCGGTATCTTCGTCTTCTCTGCCTTGATCGGTGTCATCAGCTCGGGCCTGGAAAACAAGCTCGACGAGTTGCGCAAGGGCCGCTCCCGCGTGCTCGAAAGCGACCACACGATCATCCTCAACTGGTCGACCTCGATCTTCGACGTCATTTCCGAACTCGTAATCGCCAATCAGAGCCGCCACCGTCCGCGAATCGTCATCATGGCGAACAGGGACAAGGTCGAGATGGAAGAGGAGATTGCCGACAAGGTGGGCGATCTGAAGAACACCAAGATCATCTGCCGCAGCGGCGACCCGACCGATCTCTTCGACCTGGCGATCGTCAACCCGCATACCTCCCGCTCGATCATCGTCCTCTCGCCCGAGGGCGAGGACCCGGATTCGCAGGTCATCAAGTCGGTTCTCGCCCTGGTCAACGACCCGCAGCGCCGTCCCGAGCCCTACATGATTGCGGCCGAGATTCGCGACGCTCAAAACACCGAAGTCGCACGTATCGTCGGTGGCAAGGAACTGCAGCTGGTTCTGGCTGATGACCTGATCTCCCGGATCGTGGTCCATACCAGCCGCCAGTCTGGTCTTTCGGCTGTCTACACCGAGCTCCTCGATTTCGACGGCTGCGAGATCTACACGCTTCCCCAGCCGGCACTCGAGGGCAAACCCTTCGGCGCGGCCGTCATGTCCTACGAGACGAGCACGCTGATCGGCATCTGCGATGCGGAGGGGCAGATCCACCTCAACCCGTCGCCGAATCGCGTCATCGCGCCCGGCGAGCGTCTGGTCATCATCGCCGAGGACGACGCCTCCATCCAGACCTGGACCGGCGCTCCGCAGATTGCCCAGAACGCTATCCTTCAGCCCGCACCGCAGCCTGTGAAGGCCGAGCGCACCCTGATCCTTGGCTGGAACCGTCGTGGTCCGATCATAGCCACGGAACTCGGTCGCTACGTCGCCCCTGGATCAGTCCTGACAGTTGCCGCCAATACGCCGGAATTCGAGGCCGATATCGCGGCACTTTCGCTGCCGAACGACAATATGGCCGTGTCCCATTCCGTCATCGACACGAGCAGCCGGTCGGCGCTGGAGGCGCTCAATATTCCCTCCTATGACCACGTTCTCGTTCTGGGTTACAGCGACCATATGTCGATGCAGTCGGCCGACACGCGCACGCTGATCACGCTGCTTCATCTGCGCAAGATTGCCGAAAGCGCGGGAATCCACATCAATGTTGTGAGCGAGATGACCGATGTCCGCAATCGCGAGCTTGCCGAGGTGACACGGGCCGACGATTTCGTCGTCAGCAACAAGCTGGTCAGCTTGATGCTCGCCCAGGCCTCCGAAAACGAGTTCATGGCAGCCATCTTCGACGAGTTGCTGGATGTCGAGGGCTCGGAGATCTACATGCGTCCGGTGAGCGACTACGTCGACATCTCCAAGCCTGTGAACTTCTTCACCGTCGCACTCTCGGCGCTCCGCCGGGGAGAAATCGCCATCGGCCACCGGCGCCAGCGGGCAGGGGAGGCAGACGAACGCAATCTCGGCGGCGTCACCGTCAATCCGAACCGTTCGGAAATGCTGGCCTATACCGACAAGGACATGGTGATCGTGCTCGCGCAGGAGTAATACCAAATCTCGATGATATGAACCCATAGGATCGGCTCGATCGTCCCTTCTGGCGAGGAGAGGTCCGAAGGACGATGCTTGCGCATCGGTCGAGGAACTCGACGACGCCAGAAGGGACGAGAAGCCGACCGAAGGTGGCTTATGGCAGGCCTCTGGCGTTGTTACGCCGCTTGGTCGATGCGACAGCATCGCCCGGCGCACCGCGCCTAGCCAGCGACCTGCCATAAGCCATCCTATAGGTTCCTATCATCGAGACTTGGTATAAGGGCGAAGCGAGGCCGACGAAGCGTTGGTTAACCCGAAACACAAAGACGGGCGGATCCGAAAGGCTCCGCCCGTTTGACGTTGAGCCAGAGGCGAAAACACAAAAGCTACCGCTTCAGCCATGAGGCCGCCGCGTGTTACGTCAAATTTTGAGAATGAATGGTGGGCGATGAGAGACTCGAACTCCCGACATCTTCGGTGTAAACGAAGCGCTCTACCAACTGAGCTAATCGCCCGTGCGCCTTGCGGATCATGTCCGCCGCGTCGGTGGCCGTGATCTATGCGGATCGCGGAAAATCTGCAAGAGCGTTTGTGCAGATTTTTTGTTTTTTTGTCATGAGCGGTTCTTCGCCATGTGGAAAAGCCAACAGTTTCCTTGTTTTCCGGCTGCGGCGCGTTGTCGCGAGCAAGACGTGCCGGAAGGGGTCAGCGGAGGGGTGTGGGAAAAAATCGGACGGTCACGGTTTTGTCTTAGATGCTGCTTGACACCTCCGGATGAACCCCGTAGAGAGCCGCTCATCGAACGGCAAGCCGCTCGACGGGGGTCGCCTTGAGCCCCGATTTGGAAATGCGCGGGTGTAGCTCAGTCGGTTAGAGTGCCGGCCTGTCACGCCGGAGGTCGCGGGTTCGAGCCCCGTCACTCGCGCCATTCCAGGCTTTCTCAGGGCATGCTGCTCAGGCAGCGAAGACATGGGGTTTCCCCATGAAATGCGCGGGTGTAGCTCAGTCGGTTAGAGTGCCGGCCTGTCACGCCGGAGGTCGCGGGTTCGAGCCCCGTCACTCGCGCCACTTCTTCTTTTCTCATCCTCATCAAACGAATTCCCGCGCCGCGTCTGCGGTCGTGATTGCTGTGTCTTTTTGCACTGCACGCGCGATTGCGCGAGACAGGCATTTTACCCGCTGGTAAGGTGCTGTCCGGTATCGGGTGAAAAGGCTTTGGTTGGACTTGCGCTGGGTGGCTGCCTGCGCTAACCACGGCGCGTTGCAACTCTCTTTACGGCTTGTCGCCTCCGCCCTAGATGCCTCATGGCATGCGAGACAAGCAGGGTGATATGATGACTGATCTGCTCAGTTCTTACCTTCCGATCGCCATCTTTATCGGCATATCCTTGATCATCGGTATCGCGCTCCTGGTGGCGCCGTTTGCCGTGGCCTACAAGGCGCCCGATTCGGAGAAGCTGTCGGCCTACGAGTGCGGCTTCAACGCCTTCGATGATGCGCGCATGAAGTTCGACATCCGCTTTTATCTGGTGTCGATCCTGTTCATCATCTTCGACCTCGAAGTCGCCTTCCTGTTCCCCTGGGCAGTCTCTTTCGGCGAGATCGGCTGGTTCGGCTTCTGGTCGATGATGGTTTTCCTCGGTGTTCTCACCGTCGGCTTTATCTATGAATGGAAGAAGGGGGCGCTCGAATGGGAGTGATCCAGTCCAACACCACGCTGGTGGCACCACAGGCAAAGGGCATCATCGATCCCAACACCGGCAAGCCAATCGGCAGCGACGACGCCTTCTTCGGCGAGATCAACAACGAGCTCGCCGACAAGGGCTTTCTGGTCACCTCGACCGACGAGCTGATCAACTGGGCCCGTACCGGCTCGCTGATGTGGATGACCTTCGGTCTGGCCTGCTGCGCAGTCGAAATGATGCAGCTCTCCATGCCGCGTTACGACGCCGAGCGCTTCGGCTTTGCGCCGCGCGCCAGTCCGCGCCAGTCTGACGTCATGATCGTCGCCGGCACGCTGACCAACAAGATGGCGCCCGCACTCCGCAAGGTCTATGACCAGATGCCGGAACCGCGTTACGTCATCTCGATGGGCTCCTGTGCCAATGGCGGCGGCTACTACCATTATTCCTATTCCGTCGTGCGCGGCTGCGATCGCGTCGTGCCGGTCGATATCTACGTGCCGGGCTGTCCCCCCACGGCAGAAGCTCTGCTGTATGGCGTGATGCTCCTGCAGAAGAAGATCCGGCGCACGGGCACGATCGAGCGGTAAGGCGAAGGGACTGAAAACATGAGTGAAGCCCTGAACGAGCTCGCTTCCTACCTCGCAGAGGTGCGCGGTGCGTTGATCGCCTCGAGCGAGATCCGCTTCGGCGAACTGACCCTGACGGCGAAGTCGGAAAACCTGATCCCGCTCCTGACCTTCCTGCGTGACGACGTCCAGTGCGGCTTCGTCAACCTGATCGACATCTGCGGGGTAGACTATCCGAAGCGCGAAGACCGCTTCGACGTGGTCTACCACCTGCTGTCGCCGCGTCAGAACCTGCGCATCCGCATCAAGGTCGCGACCGGCGAGTTCAAGCCGGTTCCGTCGGCCTGCCAGGTTTTTCCCGGCGCCGACTGGTTCGAGCGCGAAGCCTGGGACATGTACGGCATCCTGTTCACCGATCACCCGGACCTGCGCCGCATCCTCACCGACTACGGTTTCGAGGGCCATCCGCTGCGCAAGGACTTCCCGACGACAGGCTTCGTCGAGGTTCGCTATGACGACTCGGCCAAGCGCGTCGTCTACGAGCCTGTCGAACTGAAGCAGGAATTCCGCAATTTCGACTTCCTCTCGCCTTGGGAAGGCACGGACTACGTGCTGCCTGGCGATGAAAAAGCGGCCAAGTGAGCGGAAGGGCAGGTACCATGACCGAGCATAATGTTCGCAACTTCAACATCAACTTCGGCCCGCAGCACCCGGCGGCACACGGCGTTCTTCGCCTTGTGCTCGAGCTTGACGGTGAAATCGTCGAGCGCGTCGATCCGCATATCGGCCTGCTGCATCGCGGCACCGAGAAGCTGATCGAGACGAAGACCTATCTGCAGGCGCTGCCCTATTTCGATCGCCTCGACTATGTCGCGCCTATGAACCAGGAGCATGCCTATTCGCTGGCCGTCGAGAAGCTCCTTGACATCCAGATCCCGATCCGTGGGCAGCTAATCCGCGTTCTCTACTCGGAAATCGGCCGTATACTCTCGCATCTCCTCAACGTCACGACGCAGGCCATGGACGTCGGCGCGCTGACGCCGCCGCTCTGGGGCTTCGAAGAGCGCGAAAAGCTTATGGTGTTCTACGAGCGCGCCTGCGGTGCGCGCATGCACGCCGCCTATTTCCGTCCAGGTGGCATCCACCAGGATCTGCCACACCAGTTGGTCGAGGATATCGGCAAGTGGTGTGACCAGTTCCCGGAAAAGCTCGACGACATCGACGATCTGCTCACCGGCAACCGCATCTTCAAGCAGCGTAACGTCGATATCGGCGTTGTCAGCTTGGATGATTGCTGGGCCTGGGGCTTCTCCGGCGTCATGGTCCGTGGCTCGGGCGCTGCCTGGGACCTGCGCAAGTCGCAGCCTTACGAGTGCTATGCCGATCTCGACTTCGACATCATGGTCGGCAAGAACGGTGACTGCTACGACCGTTACCTGATCCGCATGTTCGAAATGCGCGAGTCGGTGAAGATCATGAAGCAGTGCGTCAACCGCCTGCTGGGCGATGCCAAGACCGGTCCGGTGTCGTCGCTGGACGGCAAGGTCGTTCCGCCGAAGCGCGGCGAGATGAAGCGTTCGATGGAAGGCCTGATCCACCACTTCAAGCTTTACACCGAAGGCTATCACGTGCCGGCCGGCGAGGTTTACGCCGCTGTCGAAGCCCCCAAGGGCGAGTTCGGCGTCTTCCTCGTGTCCGACGGCACCAACAAGCCGTACCGCTGCAAGATCCGCGCCCCGGGTTATGCGCATCTGCAGGCCATGGATTTCCTGTGCCGCGGCCACCAGCTGGCCGACGTCTCGGCGATCCTCGGCTCGCTCGACATCGTGTTTGGAGAAGTTGACCGTTGATGCTGAGAGCCCTCGCCGCAGCGCTGATCTGTCTCGGAGCCACCCAGGCGGTGGCCCAGGAAGAAAGCACTGTATCGTCGAGGACAACGGTGTCCATGGCTCAACTGATCCAGGATGGATACGAGATCAAGAGCTCCAGCTGGACCGGCTCGAAGCTCTTCGTATTCCTTCAAAAAGACAATTCGGCCTATGCCTGCGAATTCGCCAATGTGACGAATACGCGGTGTGGTTCCATAAACTGAGACAAGGCGTGAGGAAGTATGTCCGTTCGTCGACTAGCCGAAGAGCAATTCCAGCCGGCAGGCTTTTCCTTCAATGCGGAAAATGCCGCCTGGGCTGAGGCCACCATCCGCAAATATCCGGCGGGCCGCCAGCAATCGGCTGTGATCCCGCTTCTGATGCGGGCGCAGGAGCAGGAAGGCTGGGTCACCAAGGCTGCGATCGAGTATGTCGCTGAAAAGCTCGACATGCCCTATATCCGCGTCCTGGAAGTCGCGACCTTCTACACCCAGTTCCAGCTGAAGCCGGTCGGCACCCGCGCCCATATCCAGGTCTGCGGTACGACGCCCTGCATGCTGCGCGGCGCCGAAGATCTGATCCATGTCTGCAAGTCGAAGATCCATCCGGAGCCCTTCGAGCGCAATGCGGACGGCACGCTCTCCTGGGAAGAGGTCGAGTGTCAGGGCGCCTGCGTCAACGCGCCGATGGTGATGATCTTCAAGGACAGCTATGAAGACCTGTCGCCGATCCAGCTTGAGCACATCATCGATCGTTTCGCCTCGGGCAAGGGCTCCGATATCAAGCCGGGTCCGCAGATCGATCGCATCTATTCGGCACCGGTCGGTGGCCCGACGACGCTCACCGACGACATCCAGCCGATCCGCTTCAGTGATGCACCGGCGCCGGCAAAGGCCGCCGAGGCTTCCGTGCCCCCGGCAAACGCTGCAAAGCCGGTGACGGATGCGCCGGAAACGGACAAGTCGCTGAAGACCCCGGCCACTGCCAAGAAGGCGGCTGCCGAAAACGTAAAGCAGAAGGGCGACACCGCCGATACGGCACGCCCGGTTGAAAAGGCTGCGGCGCCGGCTCCCGTCATGGACGAAAAGAACCGTCCGGCGGGCATCGAACGCCCGGAAACGCCTGACGATCTGAAGATGATCTCCGGCGTTGGTCCGAAGATTGAAGCGACGCTGAATGGACTTGGCATCTACAAGTTCGATCAGATCGCCAAGTGGAAGAAGGCAGAACGCGAGTGGGTCGACACCTATCTCAAGTTCTCCGGCCGCATCGAGCGGGACGACTGGGTCAAGCAGGCCAAGGCGCTCGCCAAGGGTGGCGAAGCGGAATACATCAAGGTCTTCGGCAAGAAGCCGCGCTGAGAGGTTAGGTTATGTTGAGAGATCAGGATCGCATCTTTACCAATATCTACGGCCTCAAGGACAAGTCCCTGAAGGGCGCCATGAGCCGTGGCCACTGGGACGGCACCAAGCAAATCCTCGAAAAGGGCCGGGACTGGATCATCAACGAGATGAAGGCCTCCGGCCTTCGCGGTCGCGGCGGCGCAGGCTTCCCCACCGGTCTCAAGTGGTCCTTCATGCCGAAGGAATCGGATGGCCGTCCGCACTACCTCGTCGTCAATGCGGATGAGTCGGAACCCGGCACCTGCAAGGACCGCGAGATCATGCGCCATGATCCGCACACCCTGATCGAAGGCTGCGTCATCGCCTCCTTCGCCATGGGCGCGCATCATGCCTTCATCTATGTCCGCGGCGAGTTCATGCGCGAGCGCGAAGCCCTGCAGGCCGCGATCGACGAGTGCTACGATTACGGTCTGCTCGGCAAGAACAACAAGCTCGGCTACGACATCGACATCGTCGTGCATCACGGCGCCGGCGCCTATATCTGCGGTGAAGAAACCGCACTGCTCGAAAGCCTTGAGGGCAAGAAGGGCCAGCCGCGCCTGAAGCCGCCATTCCCGGCCAATATGGGTCTCTACGGCTGCCCGACGACCGTCAACAACGTCGAATCGATCGCTGTTGCTCCGACCATCCTGCGTCGCGGTGCGTCCTGGTATGCAAGCTTTGGCCGCCCGAACAACGCCGGCACCAAGCTGTTTTCGATCTCCGGCCACGTCAATAAGCCGTGCACGGTCGAAGAAGCCATGTCGATCACCTTCCAGGAGCTGATCGAGAAGCACTGTGGCGGCATCCGCGGCGGCTGGGACAACCTGCTCGCCGTCATCCCGGGTGGTTCCTCGGTACCTTGCGTGCCGGGCGCCCAGATGAAGGACGCGATCATGGACTATGACGGTCTGCGCGAGCTGGGCTCCGGCCTCGGCACCGCCGCCGTCATCGTCATGGACAAGTCGACCGACATCGTGAAGGCGATCTGGCGCCTCTCGGCCTTCTACAAGCACGAGAGCTGCGGCCAGTGCACGCCGTGCCGCGAAGGCACCGGCTGGATGATGCGCGTCATGGAGCGCATGGTGAAGGGCAATGCCCAGAAGCGTGAAATCGACATGCTCTTCCAGGTGACGAAGCAGGTCGAAGGCCACACGATCTGTGCGCTGGGTGATGCGGCCGCATGGCCGATCCAGGGCCTGATCAAGCATTTCCGTCCGGAGATGGAAAAGCGCATCGACCAGTACACCCGCAACGCGATCGCCCATGGGGTGGTCATGGAAGCGGCAGAATAAGGGACGACGGGGATGACAGGCTCTTCGGACAAGGGCGGGAAGAAGGGGCCGGACGAACCGGCATCCGACGCTCGCGGTCCAGAAGGCCTCGATGACCTGATGACCAACCCGGCGGCCGCCCTGGCCGCCGCCACCGCTTTCGGCTTCGGCATGGCGGCGCAGATGAGCAAGCTCTTCCTCGGCTCCATCCAGGGCGCCATGGAAGTGACCGGCCAGATCGCCCGACAGCTGGAAGAGGAGCGCAAGGCGGCGGAGGCCAAGCCGGCAGCCGAACCGGAGGTCAAGGCGCCGGTCGTGAAGGTTGAACCCGCGCCGGCCCCGGCGAAGGTCAAGTCGGAAAAGCAGGCTGCGCCGAAGGCGAAGGCTGCAACCCCGGCAAAGCCGGTGGTCGCCAAGGCTGAAAAGCCGAAGCCGGTACCGAAGGCCAAGGCGGTGGAAAAGCCGGCAGTGGCCCCGAAGGTGAAGGCGAAGCTTGAACCCAAGGTCGAGGTCGCCGCTCCGGCACCGAAGCCGAAGAAGGCAGGCGGCAAGGCCGATGATCTGAAGAGGATCGATGGCATCGGGCCGAAGGTCGAACAGGTTCTGAAGGGCAGGGGGATCACCCGCTTCAAGGATCTGGCTGAGATGGACGAGACGGCGCTGAACGCGCTGGACACGGAATTGGGTCTCGACGGCCGCGTGCTGCGAGACGACTGGGCAGGCCAGGCGCGCAGTTTGGTGGGCGGCAAGGCTCGGTCAGGAAAGTGAGACTATGGTCCGGCCGCGCGGGGGCGATGCGCCGGGCTTGAAGGATAAAACCGGCAGCCTTCATCCGGTGCGGACGAGGGCTGTCAGTCGCGGCAGGAATGCCACGGCAGGATGCGCGGAAGCGTGAGGCAGGAAGGCGAATATGGCTAAGCTGAAGATCGACGGCAAAGAGGTCGAGGTTCCGGATCATTTCACGCTGTTGCAGGCGTGTGAGGAAGCGGGCGCCGAGGTTCCGCGGTTTTGTTTCCATGAGCGGCTGTCGGTCGCCGGCAATTGCCGCATGTGCCTTGTCGAGGTGAAGGGTGGCCCGCCGAAGCCGGCAGCCTCCTGCGCCATGGGCGTCCGCGACATTCGTGGCGGCCCCAACGGCGAACTGCCGGAAGTCTTCACCAACACGCCGATGGTCAAGAAGGCCCGCGAAGGCGTGATGGAATTCCTGCTGATCAACCACCCGCTGGATTGCCCGATCTGCGACCAGGGCGGCGAATGCGATCTGCAGGACCAGGCCATGGCGTTTGGTATCGACTCGTCGCGCTACACCGAGAACAAGCGCGCCGTCGAAGACAAGTATATCGGCCCGCTGGTCAAGACCGTGATGAACCGCTGCATTCACTGCACGCGTTGCGTCCGCTTCACCACCGAAGTCGCCGGTATCGCCGAGCTCGGCCTGATCGGTCGTGGCGAAGATGCCGAGATCACCACCTATCTTGAGCAGGCGATGACGTCGGAGCTCCAGGGCAACGTCGTCGACCTCTGCCCGGTCGGCGCACTGACCTCCAAGCCCTTCGCCTTCACCGCCCGTCCTTGGGAACTGAACAAGACCGAATCGGTCGACGTGATGGACGCCCTCGGCTCGGCAATCCGCGTCGACACCCGCGGTCGCGAAGTCATGCGCATCATGCCGCGCGTCAACGAGCAGATCAACGAAGAGTGGATCTCCGACAAGAGCCGCTTCGTCTGGGATGGCCTCAAGACCCAGCGTCTCGATCGCCCCTACGTCAAGAAGGACGGCCGCCTGCAGCCGGCCAGCTGGGCGGAAGCCTTCGCAGCCATCAAGTCGGCGGTCGCCTCGACCTCTGCCGACAAGATCGGTGCCGTCGCCGGTGACCTCGCTTCGGTCGAAGAAGTCTTTGCTCTGAAGTCGCTTGTCAACGCACTCGGGTCTGCGAATACCGACTGTCGCCAGGATGGGACGGCACTCGATCCGTCGCTCGGTCGCTCGACCTACCTCTTCAACGCCGGCATCGAAGGCATTGAAGCCGCAGACGCAATCCTCATCGTCGGCGCCAACCCGCGCTACGAAGCAGCCGTTCTCAACGCCCGCATTCGCAAGCGCTGGCGCCGTGGCGGCCTGCCGATCGGCGTGATCGGTGAAGGTGGCGAACTGCGCTATCCTTACGAATATCTTGGTGCTGGTACCGAGACCCTGTCCGACCTCGTTTCCGGCAAGAACAGCTTCGCCGAAACGCTGAAGGCCGCCAAGAACCCGCTGATCATCATCGGCCAGGGCGCTCTGATCGGTGCCGAAGGCAAGGCGGTTCTCGCAAATGCCGCCAAGCTCGCAGCCGATGTCGGCGCCCTCACGGACGAGTGGAACGGCTTCAGTGTTCTGCACACCGCAGCCGCCCGCGTCGGCGCGCTCGACCTCGGCTTCGTGCCGGGCGAAGGGGCAGTCGCTGCCGCTCAGATGCTCTCCTCGCTCGACGTCGTCTTCCTGCTCGGCGCTGACGAACTCGACTTCTCCGCCAAGACCGCCAAGTGCGTCGTCTATATCGGCAGCCATGGCGACAACGGCGCGCACCATGCCGACGTCATCCTGCCGGGCGCGACCTACACCGAGAAGTCGGGCACCTGGGTCAACACCGAAGGCCGCGTCCAGATGGGCAACCGCGCCGGCTTCGCGCCGGGCGAGGCCCGCGAAGACTGGGCGATCCTGCGAGCCCTTTCCGACGTGCTCGGCAAGAAGCTGCCGTTTGATTCGCTGTCGCAGCTGCGTGCCAAGCTCTATGAAGCCTACCCGCATTTCGCCGAGATCGACGAGATCGCAGCCGGCTCTTCGGCCGATATTGCTGCACTGGCGAAAAAACCCGGGAAGATGGGCAAGTCTCTGTTTGCGTCGCCGGTCAAAGACTTCTATTTGACGAACCCGATCGCGCGTGCTTCGGCCGTCATGGCCGAGTGCTCGGCATTGGCCCGCAACAACTTCAAGGCTGCGGCAGAGTAAGGGCAGGGGACCATGGATAATTTCGTTTCCACCTATGTGTGGCCGGGCGCCATCATCGTCGGGCAGTCCCTGCTGCTGCTCGCCTGCCTTCTGGTGTTCATCGCCTACATCCTTCTCGCTGACCGCAAGATCTGGGCCGCCGTCCAGCTGCGTCGTGGCCCGAACGTTGTCGGCCCCTGGGGTCTCTTCCAGTCCTTCGCCGACCTTCTGAAGTTCGTCTTCAAGGAGCCGATCATTCCGGCCGGCGCCAACAAGGGCGTCTTCCTGCTGGCCCCGCTCGTCGCCGTGACGCTTGCGCTCGCGACCTGGGCCGTCATTCCGGTCAATGCCGGCTGGGTGATCGCCAACATCAATGTCGGCATCCTCTTCGTCTTCGCGGTCTCCTCGCTCGAAGTCTACGGCATCATCATGGGTGGCTGGGCGTCGAACTCGAAGTATCCGTTCCTCGGCGCGCTCCGCTCGGCGGCGCAGATGGTGTCCTACGAAGTGTCCATGGGCTTCGTCATCGTCACCGTCCTGCTTTGCGTCGGCTCGCTGAACCTCACCGACATCGTTCTGGCCCAGAACACCGGTCTTGGCACGATGATGGGTCTTCCGGCCTCCTTCCTCGACTGGCACTGGCTGGCGCTCTTCCCGATGTTCGTGATCTTCTTCATCTCGGCATTGGCAGAAACCAACCGTCCGCCCTTCGACCTTCCGGAAGCTGAATCGGAACTCGTCGCCGGCTTCATGGTGGAATACGGCTCGACCCCGTACATGATGTTCATGCTCGGCGAATATGCCGCCATCGTCCTGATGTGCTCGCTGACCACGATCCTGTTCCTCGGGGGCTGGCTGCCGCCGGTCGACGTCTGGTTCCTGAACTGGGTCCCTGGCATCATCTGGTTCGTGCTGAAGGCAACCATGGTCTTCTTCATGTTCGCCATGGTGAAGGCATTCGTTCCGCGCTACCGCTATGACCAGCTGATGCGTCTCGGATGGAAGGTCTTCCTTCCGATCTCGCTCGCCATGGTCGTCATTACTGCATTCGTGCTCAAGCTGATGGGTTGGGCGTGATGACGCCCGCCCGGACACTCGGCTGATTAGGAGAACAAGATGGCTTCGCTCACCCAGGCTATCAATTCGCTCTTCCTGAAGGAGTTCGTCGGCGCATTCTTCCTGTCGATGCGCTACTTCTTTAAGCAGAAGGCGACGATCAACTACCCGTTCGAAAAGGGCCCGGTTTCGCCGCGCTTCCGGGGCGAACATGCGCTGCGCCGCTATCCGAACGGCGAAGAGCGCTGCATCGCCTGCAAGCTCTGCGAGGCGATCTGTCCTGCCCAGGCCATCACCATCGAGGCCGGGCCGCGCCGCAATGACGGTACCCGCCGCACGGTGCGTTATGACATCGACATGGTGAAGTGCATCTATTGTGGTTTCTGCCAGGAAGCCTGCCCGGTCGACGCGATCGTCGAAGGTCCGAACTTCGAGTTCGCCACCGAGACCCGCGAGGAACTCTATTTCGACAAGGCACGCCTGCTTGACAACGGCGACCGCTGGGAACGTGAAATCGCGCGCAACATAGCGTTGGACGCTCCCTACCGTTGATCCCTTCGGGGGCAATCGCCCAAGGCGGAGCGCGGGGCTTCGCCGGGGCACATGATGAAATTTGTAACGGGCGTGCCGATGGGGATATCGGTCACGCCTAATCGGGCGGCGGGGCAGGGCCCTCGTCCGGGGGAAGATGAAAAGGCACCAACATGGGTCTTCAGGCTCTCTTTTTCTATCTCTTCGCCTTTGTCGCGGTGGCTTCGGCCTTCATGGTGATATCGGCTCGGAACCCGGTCCATTCGGTCCTGTTCCTCATTCTGACCTTCATCAACGCTGCCGGCTTGCTGCTCCTCACGGGCGCTGAGTTCCTGGCGATGATCCTGCTGGTCGTCTATGTCGGCGCGGTGGCGGTTCTCTTCCTCTTCGTCGTCATGATGCTCGACATCGACTTCACCGAGCTTCGCGCAGGGGCTGCGAAATACGCGCCCATCGGTGCGCTGATCGGTCTGATCGTCGCCGTCGAACTCGTGGTCGTGATCGGTGGCACCGCAATCAGCCCCGAGGCAATGAACGCGATCACCCAGCCGATCCCGGCGATTTCCGAGCGGCAGAACACCCAGGCGATCGGCGACGTGCTCTACACGGACTACGTCTTCTTCTTCCAGATCGCGGGCCTTGTCCTGTTCGTCGCCATGATCGGCGCGATCGTGCTGACGCTGCGCCACCGCACCAATATCAAGCGCCAGGACATCTCTGCCCAGGTCGCACGCACGCCCGAGACGGCCGTCAAGGTGGTCAAGGTCAAGCCGGGCCAGGGCGTCTGAGCCGAGTACGAGGTCAAGGAACAGAAAAATGGAAATCGGTCTTTCCCACTACCTCACGGTCAGTGCCATCCTCTTCACCCTCGGGGTCTTCGGTATCTTCCTGAACCGCAAGAACGTGATCGTCATCCTGATGTCGGTCGAACTGATCCTGCTCGCGGTCAACATCAACATGGTCGCTTTCTCGACCTTCCTCGGCGATCTGGTCGGCCAGATCTTCGCGCTGTTTATCCTGACGGTCGCCGCCGCAGAAGCGGCCATCGGTCTCGCGATCCTGGTGGTGTTCTACCGTAATCGCGGCTCCATCGCCGTCGAAGACGTCAACATGATGAAGGGCTGATCGGGTCATGATCTACAAGGCTATCGTCTTTCTCCCCCTGATCGGCTTCCTGATCGCCGGCCTTTTCGGCCGCCAGATCGGCGCCAAGGCATCGGAATACATCACCACCGGCCTGATGATCATCGTGGCGGTCCTGTCGTGGGTCGTGTTCTTCAACGTCGCGATGAGCCACGAGGCCCATGAGGTCATCAAGGTTCCGGTGCTGCGCTGGATCCAGTCCGGCGGCATTGATGTTGAATGGGCATTCCGCGTCGACACGCTGACGGCGGTCATGTTCGTGGTCGTCAACTCGGTGTCGTGCCTCGTGCACCTCTACTCGATCGGCTACATGCATCATGATCCGCATCGGCCGCGCTTCTTCGCCTATCTGTCGCTCTTCACCTTCGCGATGCTCATGCTCATCACGTCGGACAACCTGCTGCAGATGTTCTTCGGCTGGGAAGGCGTGGGTCTCGCGTCCTATCTCCTGATCGGTTTCTGGTACAAGAAGCCGTCCGCCTCGGCCGCCGCCATGAAGGCCTTCATCGTCAACCGTGTCGGTGACTTCGGCTTCATCCTCGGCATCGGTGCCATCTTCGTGATGTTCGGCTCGATCAACTTCGAGACGATCTTTGCCTCGGCCCAGACCTATCTCCCGACCGATCCAAACGCCGCGCCGGAAGTGGTTCTCAACCTCTTCGGCCTCGAGCTCGACCGCAGCCATGCGCTGACCGGCGCCTGCCTGCTGCTCTTCATGGGCGCGATGGGCAAGTCGGCGCAGTTCCTGCTGCACACCTGGCTGCCGGACGCCATGGAAGGCCCGACCCCGGTTTCGGCCCTCATTCACGCCGCAACCATGGTCACCGCCGGCGTCTTCCTTGTCGCCCGCATGTCGCCGGTCTTCGAACTGTCGCCGGATGCTTTGATGGTCGTGACCATCGTCGGTGCGATCACGGCCTTCTTCGCCGCGACCGTCGGCCTCGTGCAGAACGACATCAAGCGCGTCATCGCCTATTCCACCTGCTCGCAGCTCGGCTACATGTTCGTGGCACTCGGTGTCGGCGCCTATGGCGCAGCCGTCTTCCACCTCTTCACGCACGCCTTCTTCAAGGCGCTCCTGTTCCTTGGAGCCGGCTCGGTCATCCACGCCGTCGATGGCGAGCAGGACATGCGCTACATGGGTGGCCTCCGGAAGCATATCCCGGTCACCTTCTGGGCCATGACGATCGGTACGATCGCGCTGACCGGTGTTGGTATCCCGGGAACGGTCATCGGAACGGCCGGCTTCTTCTCGAAGGACTACATCATCGAGTCTGCCTTTGCCTCGCATTCGGCTGTCGGTGGCTTCGCCTTCACGCTGCTGGTCATCGCGGCGCTGTTCACGAGCTTCTACTCCTGGCGTCTGGCCTTCCTGACCTTCTTCGGCAAGCCCCGCGCATCGGCGGATGTCATGCATCATGTGCATGAAAGCCCGCAGGTCATGCTGATCCCGTTCTACCTGCTCGGTTTCGGCGCGCTCTTTGCCGGCTTCATCTTCCACGACTACTTCTTCGGTCATCACTATGCCGAATTCTGGAAGGGAGCGCTCTTCACGCTGCCGACCAACACGGTCCTGGAAGAGTTCCATGACGTGCCGAAGTGGGTGAAGTGGAGCCCGTTCATCGCCATGTCGATCGGCTTCGTCACCGCCTGGTACATGTATATCAAGAACCCGTCGGCCCCGAAGAAGCTCGCCGAACAGCAGTGGATGCTCTACCAGTTCCTGCTCAACAAGTGGTACTTCGACGAGCTCTACGACTTCCTGTTCGTGCGCTCTTCCAAGGCCCTTGGCCGCTTCCTCTGGAAGAAGGGTGACGTTGCCACAATCGACGCCTATGGCCCGAACGGCGTTGCCTCGGCCGTCAGCGGTCTGACCCAGAAGGTCGTCCGCCTGCAGTCGGGTTACCTTTACCACTATGCCTTCGCGATGCTCATCGGCATTGCGGCCCTCGTTACCTGGATGATGCTCGGGAGCTCCCTCTGATGACCGATTGGCCCATTCTCTCGACGGTCACCTTCCTTCCTCTGGTCGGCGTGGCTCTGCTGCTGCTGACCCGTGGTGACACGGCGCTTGGCCGCCGCAACATCCTGAACGTGTCGCTGCTGACGACGGTCTTCACCTTCGTCGTGTCGCTCTTCATCTGGATCAACTTCGACAATTCGAACACCGGCTTCCAGATGGTGGAGAAGCATGCCTGGCTCGGAACCGGCATTTCCTACCATGTCGGCGTCGACGGCATCTCGATGCTCTTCGTCATCCTGACGACGCTGCTCATGCCCTTCTGCATTCTTGCGAGCTGGAACTCGGTCGAGAAGCGCCTGAAGGAATACATGATCGCCTTCCTGGTGCTCGAGACCCTGATGATCGGCGTCTTCGTGTCGCTCGACATCGTCCTGTTCTACGTCTTCTTCGAAGCCGGCCTCATCCCGATGTTCATCATCATCGGCGTCTGGGGTGGCAAGGACCGCGTCTACGCGTCGTACAAGTTCTTCCTCTACACGCTGCTCGGCTCGGTGCTGATGCTGCTCGCCATCATGGCCATGTATTGGGAAGCCGGCACGACGGATATCGCACTGCTGCTGCAGTATGACTTCCCGCCGCAGATGCAGACCTGGCTCTGGCTTGCCTTCTTTGCCTCCTTTGCGGTGAAGATGCCGATGTGGCCGGTCCATACCTGGCTGCCGGACGCGCACGTGCAGGCACCGACCGCTGGCTCCGTCATCCTGGCGGGCATCCTCCTGAAGCTTGGCGGCTACGGCTTCCTGCGCTTCTCGCTGCCGATGTTCCCGCTCGCTTCCGACTTCTTCGCACCTTTCGTCTTCGCGCTGTCGGTGATTGCCATCATCTACACCTCGCTGGTCGCGATGATGCAGGAAGACATCAAGAAGCTGATCGCCTATTCCTCCGTCGCCCACATGGGTTACGTGACCATGGGTATCTTTGCCGCCAACCAGCAGGGCGTGCAGGGGGCGATCTTCCAGATGATCAGCCACGGCTTTGTGTCCGGCGCGCTCTTCCTCTGCGTCGGCGTGATCTATGATCGTCTCCATACCCGCGAGATCGCGGCCTATGGCGGCCTGGTCAACAACATGCCGAAATACGCGCTGGCCTTCATGGTCTTCACAATGGCCAATGTCGGCCTGCCGGGCACCTCGGGCTTCATCGGCGAATTCCTGACCCTCGTCGGCGTGTTCCGCGTCAACACCTGGGTCGCGCTCTTCGCCGCCACCGGCGTCATCCTTTCGGCTGGCTATGCGCTCTGGCTCTATCGTCGGGTCATTTTCGGTGCGCTCGAAAAAGAGAGCCTGAAGAGCATGCTCGACCTGACCGCCCGCGAAAAGCTCGTGCTTTACCCGCTGATCGTGCTCACCATCTTCTTCGGCGTCTACCCGGCTCCCATTCTTGATGCGACCGCCGCTTCCGTCGACAATCTGGTGAACAACTACTCCGCAGCCTTGCAAGCAGCCCAGTCTCTGGCGCTGGTTGCGAACTGACGACAGGATCCTTTGGACATGACCGTTGAAACTCTCATTGCTAGCCTGCACCTGGTCACGCCGGAACTGATCCTGGCCGTGGGCGCCATGGTGCTGCTCATGATCGGCGTGTTTTCGGGCGAGAAGTCGAACAGTGTCGTCACCGGACTTGCGATCGCACTCCTGATCTTCTCGGGCGCCTGGCTCATCTTCTCCGGTGCGGAAGGAGAGGCCTTCAACGGCGCCTACCTCGCCGACGGCTATGCGACCTTCATGAAGGTCCTCGCCCTGATCGGTTCAATCACGGCAATGATCATGGCGGTCGGTCACGCCCGCTACGACCACCTCGACAAGTTCGAGTTCCCGGTTCTGCTCGTGCTCGCGACCCTCGGCGTCATGCTGATGATCTCAGCCAACGACCTGATCACGCTCTACATGGCGCTCGAACTGCAGTCGCTGGCCCTTTACGTCGTCGCTGCGATCAACCGCGACAGCCTGCGCTCCACCGAAGCCGGTCTCAAGTACTTCGTGCTTGGCGCGCTGTCCTCGGGCATGCTGCTTTACGGTATGTCGCTGGTCTACGGCTTCACCGGCAACACCGGCTTTGATGAAATCGCCGCCGTTCTCTCGCAGGGCGAACCCTCGCTCGGCCTGATCTTCGGCCTCGTGTTTGTCCTGGCCGGTCTGGCATTCAAGATCTCAGCCGTGCCGTTCCACATGTGGACGCCGGATGTTTACGAAGGCGCACCGACTCCGGTCACCGCCTTCCTCGCCGCTGCCCCGAAGATCGGCGCCATGGCGATCTTCGTCCGTATCGTCATCGAAGCCTTCCTGCCGATCTTCGCCGAGTGGCAGCAGATCGTCGTCTTCATTGCGATTGCTTCGATGGTTCTCGGTTCGGTCGCCGCAATCGGCCAGAAGAACATCAAGCGACTGATGGCCTATTCCTCCATCGGTCACATGGGCTATGCGCTGGTCGGCCTCGCCGCCGGCAATGACACCGGTGTTGCCGGCGTCTTGCTCTACATGATGATCTATCTGGTGATGACGCTCGGCACCTTCGCCTGCATCATGGCCATGCGCCAGAAGGAAGGCGGCAATGTAGAGAACATCGACGATCTCGCCGGCCTCTCGACGACGCGCCCCTTCATGGCCTTCGTGCTGACTGCGCTGATGTTCTCGCTCGCCGGCATCCCGCCGTTGGCAGGTTTCTTCGCCAAGTACTTCGTCTTCGTGGCGGCCATCGAAGCCAAGCTCTATGCGCTGGCGATCATCGGTGTGCTCGCCTCGGTCATCGGCGCCTACTACTACCTGCGCATCATCAAGGTCATGTGGTTCGACGAGGCCAAGGGCGAATTCGCCCGCACCGCCGTCGAGCTGCGCCTCGTCTTCGGTCTCTCCGGTCTCTTCGTGGTCGGTTACGTCCTCTTCGGTGGCCCGCTGGGTACGGCTGCAGAGGCTGCTGCAAAGACGTTGTTTAATTGACCAGCTTCGGAAGACCGCGCCGGATTTCGCTTGATGATTTCCGGCACGAGGCCCTCGACGATGTTTCGTCTACCAATACGGAAGCCTTCGCCCGCGCTCGCGCGGGCGATTCCGGTTTTCTATGGGTCACGGCGGAACGCCAGACCGGTGGTCGCGGCCGACGCGGTCGCCAATGGGTCTCGGAGCGTGGCAATCTTTATTCAACCCTTCTTTTGATTGATCCCGCACCGGCCGAGACGCTGGCGTCACTGCCGCTGGCCGTGGCCGTTGCAGTTCATGCCGCCATTCAGACGGTCATTCCCGCCGGCGGAGAACCGGTCGAGATCAAGTGGCCGAATGATGTTCTGATCGGGCGCAAGAAGACCTCCGGAATCCTGATCGAGGCGGAGCGTCTGGCCGATGGTCGCATGGCGCTGGCCATCGGAATCGGGATCAACATCAAGGCCCGCCCGGATCTGGCGCTTTACCCGGTGACCTCACTCGCCGATCAGGGCGCCTCGATCTCCCCTCAGGAGCTCTTCGCCCATCTCTTCGCGGAGATGGCTGAGGTGCTGGCCGTGTGGGATGAGGGCAGGGGCATTGCCGAGATCGTCCGGCGCTGGCGCCTCGTCGCCTGCGGTATCGGTGAGAAAATCACCGTGAACCTGCCGGATCGCTCGATTTCCGGTATCTTTTCCGGAATCGATGATAAGGGAATTTTGTTGCTCGACCGGGGCCCCGACGGAATGATGTCGGTTGCCGCCGGAGATGTGTTTTTCGGGTAGACTGGATCGGAAGTAAGAATGGCCAAGAACGACGAACTGGTTTTCCTGCCGCTGGGCGGCGTGGGTGAAATCGGCATGAACCTCGCATTGTACGGCTATGGCCCGCCGTCCAATCGTCAGTGGATCATGGTCGACTGCGGCGTGACCTTTGCCGGACCCGATCTGCCGGGTGTTGATCTGGTCCTGCCCGATATTCGCTTCATCAAGTCGCAGAAAAAGAACCTCAAGGGCATCATCATCACCCATGCCCATGAAGACCATTACGGCGCCCTGAACGATCTCTGGCCTGGCCTGAACGTGCCCGTCTATGCCTCGCGCTTTACCGCCGGCATGCTGGAAGCCAAGCGTGATTACGAAGGCTCGCGCGCCGAGATCCCGATCACGCCCTTCAAGCAGGGGGACCGCATCAATGTCGGCCCCTTCGAGATCGAAGCGATCGGCGTCAACCACTCGATCCCCGAGCCGATGTCGCTCGTCATCCGCACGCCGCTTGGCAATGTCGTCCATACCGGTGACTGGAAGATCGACCACAATCCCTCGCTCGGACCGCTGACTGACGAAGCCCGTTTCCGCGCCGTGGGGGACGAGGGCGTTCTGGCGCTCCTCTGCGACTCGACCAATGCGCTGCGTGACGGCGTGTCGCCCTCGGAAGAGGAAGTTTCCAAGGGCCTGCAGAAGATCATCGAGGCCGCCGAAGGCCGCGTGGCGATCACCACCTTCTCCTCCAACGTCGGTCGTATCCGCTCCATCGCCCAGGCCGCCGAAGCCGCCGGTCGTGAAGTCCTGCTGCTCGGCAGCTCGCTGAAGCGTGTCACGAATGTCGCCCAGGACATCGGCATCATGCAGGGCATCAAGCCCTTTATTGCCGAGGACGAATACGGCTTCATCCCGCGCGACAAGATCGTAGTCATCCTGACCGGCTCGCAGGGGGAGCCGCGCGCAGCGCTGGCCAAGCTCTCGCGCGACGAGATGCGCAATGTCGCGCTCACCTCAGGCGATACGGTCGTCTTCTCCTCGCGCGCCATACCCGGCAACGAAAAGGCCATTCTCGAGATCAAGAATGGTCTGATCGAGCAGGGCGTACACATCATCACCGACAGTGAAGCGCTCGTGCATGTCTCCGGCCACCCGCGCCGCAACGAGCTTCTGAAGATGTATGAATGGGTCCGCCCGCAGATGCTGGTTCCCGTTCATGGCGAGGCAGCCCATCTGGTGGCGCAGCGGGATCTCGGATTGCAGGCCGGCATTCCACTGGTCCCGCATGTCCGCAATGGTGACATCCTGAGGATTGCCCCGGGCCCGGCCGAAGTCATCGACCAGGCCCCCTTCGGCCGCGTCTACAAGGACGGCAAGCTGGTTGGCGATATGGAGGAAATGGGCATCGCTGACCGCAAGAAGCTCGCCTATGTCGGCCATGTCGCCGTCAGCGTGCTTCTCGACAGCCGCTACGACTTCCTCGGCGACCCCGATGTCGTGCCATTTGGCCTGCCGGAATTCGATGACGAGGGCGAGTCGATGGAAGACACGCTCTATGATGCCGTCCTCGGTGCCGTCGAGAGCATCCCGCGCAGCCGCCGCAAGGATCTGGAGACCGTTCGCGAGGCGGTTCGCCGCGCAGTACGCTCCACGGCCAACGAAGCCTGGGGCAAGAAGCCTGTCGTCACGGTCTTCCTGACCAAAGTCTGAGGGACGGCGCGGGCAGGGATGACCTAATCTTTGCCCGCAAAGACGGGAGGAAAACATGCTTGGCCGCGTCAATCACATCGCCATCGCCGTTCCGGATCTTGCCGTCGCGACGGCGAGTTACCGCGACACGCTGGGGGCCAAGGTCTCCCAGGCGCAGGCGCTGCCGGAACATGGCGTGACCGTTGTTTTCGTCGAACTCGAGAACACCAAGGTCGAACTCCTCGAACCGCTCGGCGAAGGCTCGCCGATAGCCGCCTTCCTGGAGAAAAACCCCTCAGGCGGCATGCACCATATCTGCTACGAGGTGAATGATATCCTCGCTGCACGTGACCAGCTCTCGGCTTCCGGCGCCCGCGTGCTCGGTAGCGGTGAACCCAAGATCGGTGCCCATGGCAAGCCGGTCCTGTTTTTGCATCCAAAGGACTTTTTCGGTACGCTGATCGAGCTGGAGCAGGTCTAGCAACTGTTCACGCACGGATGAAGCGTTGTTGATCCAAAGCGGGCCTTGCCTGCGACGCTTTGGCCTTTGTGCCTCGTGGCATCCGTGATTATAGGGAACAAACGGCGCAGGCGGGGACCTGCTGTACAGCTCTGGAGCGAAACATCATGGCAATCCTGTCGGGACTGGCGGTCTATTTCGTGATCTGGTGGCTGGTGCTGTTTGCAGTCCTGCCGATCGGATTGCGCACCCAGGACGAGGACCAGAACGTCGTGCCGGGCACTGTGGCAAGTGCGCCGACTCGTTTCCGCGCCCTACGCATCTTCCTGATGACAAGCATCGTCTCGGCTGTGATCTATGGCGCCTGGTACGTGGCCGGTACCTACTTCGACATTGGTTTCAATGACCTGCCGATTATCGTCCCGGGGCTAGAGCCGAGAGCCCTGTAAGGGGAGCAGGCCGGGCCCGCTTGCGAAACGCCAAAAAAAAACAAGGTCAAAAGACCTTGTTCGAAGCTTCGCGTGATCCTTCACCATTTAAGGGGCTGCGAACGTGCGCGCCTAGATCTGATCCTCCCAAGACTTGACCGCGAGTTGGCAAAGATTTGAACTCCCTGCCTGTTTTATGGGCTGAACCTAGCCCAAACAGTGATCGTTGTCACCCCTGAATCTTGCAGATTTGTTACAGTCGTCCAAAAAAATTTTCGGGCCTGTTTTTGTCGTATGAAGGTCATGCAAAGACCCAAATTCCGGTGTTTGGGTGTCAAGTTTTACGCGGGGCTGCTTCCGGTTTGGCAAGCAATGACGACCTCCTGTGGGCTTCCAACGCGAACCATGCTTGCGGGTTTTCTTCTGGAGACCAACCAGCTATGAACGCTGCCTGACATCCTGTTTCAATCGCTGATTCCGCCTGTTCGGGCGGCATCGACAACCATCTGGAATTCGTTATGCGTCTGTCGCGCTACTTCATGCCGATCCTGAAGGAAAACCCCAAGGAAGCCGAGATCGTGTCTCACCGCCTGATGCTGCGGACGGGCATGATCCGCCAGCAGAGCCAGGGCATCTATTCCTGGCTGCCGCTCGGCAAGCGCGTGCTGGACAAGGTCAACGCGATCATCCGCGAGGAGCAGAACCGCGCCGGCGCCATCGAGCTGTCGATGCCGACGCTGCAGTCGGCGGAGCTCTGGCAGGAAAGCGGCCGTTACGAGGCCTATGGCAAGGAAATGCTGCGCATCAAGGACCGCCAAGAGCGTCCGATGCTCTACGGCCCGACCAACGAGGAAATGGTCACGGACATCTTCCGTTCCTACGTGAAGTCCTACAAGAGCCTGCCGCTCAACCTCTACCACATCCAGCTGAAGTTCCGCGACGAGATCCGTCCGCGTTTCGGCACCATGCGCTCGCGCGAATTCCTGATGAAGGATGCCTATTCCTTCGATCTGACGCGCGAAGACGCAATCCATTCCTATAATAAGATGTTCGTGGCTTACCTGCGCACCTTCGACCGGCTTGGCCTGCGCGCCATCCCGATGCGCGCAGACACCGGCCCGATCGGCGGCAACCACAGCCACGAATTCATCATTCTCGCCGACACCGGAGAATCGGAAGTCTTCTGCCACAAGAGCTTCGTCGATTTCGACATTCCCGCCGTCGACACCGATTTCGACAGCGTTGATGGCCTGCAGTCGGTCTTCGACAAGTGGACCTCCGTCTACGCCGCGACATCCGAAATGCATGAAGAGGCCGCTTTTGATGCCATTCCGGAAGGCGAACGCCTCTCGGCGCGTGGCATCGAGGTCGGCCACATCTTCTATTTCGGCACCAAGTATTCCGAGCCGATGGGCGCCAAGGTGCAGGGCCCCGACGGCAAGGAACACCTTGTCCACATGGGCTCCTATGGCATTGGCCCGACGCGCCTTGTTCCCGCCATCATCGAAGCCTCGCATGACGAGAACGGAATCATCTGGCCGGCCTCGGTCGCACCTTTCGATGCCGTCGTGATCAACATGAAGCCGGGCGACGAAGGCTGCGACACGACCTGTGACCGCCTGTACGTCGCGCTGCAGAATGCCGGCAAGGATGTGCTCTACGACGACACCGACGATCGTGCCGGCACGAAGTTCGCGACCGCCGATCTGATCGGTGTTCCCGTGCAGGTCATCGCCGGCCCCCGCGCCGTCGCAGCCGGCGAAGTCGAGCTAAAGGACCGCAAGACCGGTGCCCGCGAGACGCTGACGATCGAAGCGGCGATCAACAAGCTGACGGCCTGAGGCGAAAGAGCCTCAGCCGAACCGAGACTGGGCGCGCCATGAGCGAGCCCGAGGCAGGGAGAGACCATGGCGACGACGGCCGCTGGCAACGAGACGGTGGACACGGGCAAGGCCGCATCCGCGCGCGCCTTTTCCGGATTTGAGCGGATGGTGGCCTGGCGCTACCTCCGTGCCCGGCGCAAGGAAGCCTTCATTTCCGTCATCGCCGGCTTTTCCTTCATCGGGATCATGCTCGGTGTGGCGACGCTGATCATCGTCATGGCCGTGATGAACGGCTTCCGCACCGAGCTCGTCTCACGCATCCTCGGCATCAACGGCCACATGGTCGTTCAGGCCGTGGATCAACCGCTCAGCGATTATGCAGGTCTTGCCGAACGCTTCGCGGCCGTTCCCGGCGTGACCATGGCGCTGCCTCTCGTCGAGGGCCAGACGCTCGCCTCGGGCCGTCAAGGGGCAGGAACCGGTGCACTCGTGCGCGGCATTCGTCCGGATGATCTGACCAAGCTCACCGTCGTGTCCTCGAACATTCGTCAGGGCGACATGGTCGGCTTCGCCACGGGGCAGGGCGTGCTGGTCGGCTCGCGCATGGCAGCCCAGTTGGGCCTGTCGGCCGGCGATACGATCACGCTGGTCTCCCCGGAAGGCGATATCACGCCGCTTGGCGTCAATCCGCGGGTCAAGTCCTATCCGGTCTCGGCGATCTTCGAGATTGGGATGTCGGAATATGACGCCTCTATCATCTACATGCCGCTGGAAGAGGCGCAGCTCTATTTCAATGTCGAGGGCATCGTCCAGTCGATCGAGCTTTTTATCGCCGATCCCGATTCCGTCGATGAGCTTCGCCCGCAGATCGAGGAAGCAGCCGGCCGGCAGATCTTCCTCACCGACTGGCGCCAGCGCAACCAGACCTTCTTCTCGGCGCTCCAGGTCGAGCGCAACGTGATGTTCATGATCCTGACGCTGATCGTGCTCGTTGCCGCGCTCAACATCATCTCGGGCCTGATCATGCTGGTGAAGGACAAGGCAAGCGACATCGCCATCCTGCGCACCATGGGGGCCACCTCGGGCGCCATCATGCGCATCTTCTTCATGACGGGCGCCGCAATCGGCACTGCGGGCACGCTCGCCGGTGTCTTTCTCGGTGTCATCGTTTGTCTGAACATCGAGAGCATCCGCCAGTTCTTTTCCTGGGTCTCCGGCACCGTGCTCTTCGATCCTGAACTCTACTTCCTGAGCCAGCTGCCAGCCGACATGAATGTCAGCGAGACCATCTCCGTGGTCGTGATGGCGCTCAGCCTGTCCTTCATGGCGACCATCTTCCCGGCCTGGCGGGCCTCGCGTCTGGATCCCGTCCAGGCCCTGCGTTACGAATGAGGATGCCGAGATAATGGCAAAAGACGTGGTTCTCTCGCTTTCCGGCATTGATCGCCATTATGGCCAGGGCGAGACCGTGCTCTCCATCCTGAAAGGCGCCGATTTCACCCTGCGCACCGGTGAAACGGTCGCCCTTGTGGCGCCCTCCGGCACCGGCAAATCGACGCTTCTCCATGTCGCGGGTCTGTTGGAGCACGCCGACGGTGGCGAAGTGACGGTGGGCGGCGTTGCCTGCCAGGAACTCGGCGATGAGCAGCGGACCGCCATCCGTCGAAAGTCGATCGGCTTCGTCTATCAGTTTCACCACCTCCTGCCGGAATTCTCCGCGCTGGAAAACGTGATGATGCCGCAGCTGATCGCCGGGCTTTCCAAGGCCGAAGCGGCCGAGCGTGCCAAGCAGCTTCTGGATTATATGCGAGTCGGCCATCGTGCCGACCACCGTCCGGCCGAACTCTCCGGCGGCGAGCAGCAGCGCGTGGCGATCGCCCGTGCTGTGGCCAATGCGCCCCTGGTTCTTCTCGCAGACGAGCCGACCGGCAACCTCGACCCCGATACGGCAAGTTACGTTTTCTCCGCCCTTGAGGCCCTGGTCCGCCAGTCCGGCCTCTCGGCGATGATTGCCACTCACAACCACGAGATCGCCCGGCGCATGGACCGCTGCGTGACCCTGGTGGACGGCAAGGTCGTCGAACTCGAGCTCTGACCTCCTTATCTCCTGCTCTCATCGTTGAACCTGTTGAGCCTCGGTCAAATTTGTTCCACCGAGCTCACAGGTTTTTTTGGGTTGACAATGGAACAGGATGAGAACAAAATAAAAACATAAAGAGACAGGAGACGCGCATGACTGAAATACTTCGTGACGTTGCTGCATTTGCCTCGATGGCCGTGTTCGTATCCAGCATGGCCCTTTTGATGATGGCTCTCTGAAAATTGCGGGCGGCAAAGCTGGTGAGGAAGGCTTTGCCGCCCGACTTCCTTCTGGACTTCGCAGGCGCGAAGACCGAAAATCCCGACCGATTCAGACAATGAGGAATGAAGCGGTATGGGCGAGGACAGCGTCGGTAAGGAAGCGTCCGGTGGACTGGGTGACGGCCCGGGTTTCGTGCACTTGCGCGTGCATTCCGCCTATTCGCTTCTCGAAGGCGCGCTGCCGCTGAAAAAGATCCTCGGCAAGGCAGTGGCCGACAATCAGCCGGCAATTGCCATTACCGACACCAACAATCTCTTCGTCGCGCTCGAATTCTCCCAGAAGGCGCTGGGCGACGGCATTCAGCCGATCATCGGCTGCCAGCTGTCGATCGACATGGAGGATGGCGCCGGCGAAAAGCGCGGCGGCAACGGCCATATGCCGGACCTGCCGTCGGTCGTTGTCCTGGCCTCGGATGCCGATGGTTACGAGCGGCTGGTCGATCTCGTCAGTCGCGCCTATCTCGGCGGCGATGCCGGCCAGCCCGTGCATGTGAAACTGTCCTGGTTCCGGGAAAGCGGCGCCGAAGGCATGATCCTGCTGACGGGTGCTTCGGGTGGCCCGATCGACAGGTTGCTGAAGGATGGCCATCGCGCTCAGGCGGAAAGCCGTCTGCTGGCCTTGAAGGATCTGTTCGGTGACAGGCTCTATGTCGAATTGCAGCGCCATGGCGACTATGACCGCACCCATGAGCGGCGCATGGTGCAGCTCGCCTATGAGCATGACATCCCGCTGGTCGCGACAAACGAGGCCTTCTTTCCGGCCAAGGACGATTACGACGCCCATGATGCCCTGATGGCCGTTGCCCACAACGCGATCGTGTCCAATGACGATCGCTTTCGCCTGACCCCGGATCATTATCTGAAGAGCCGGGCGGACATGATGAAGCTGTTTGCGGATCTGCCCGAGGCGCTCGAGAACTCGGTCGAGATCGCCCGTCGCTGCTCCTTCATCCTCGATACCCGCAAGCCCATTCTGCCGCGCTTCACCGGCGGCAGCGACGATCCGGAAGAGGCCGAGCGCGAGGAGGCGCTCGAACTGCGCCGCCAGGCGGAGGAGGGGCTCGACCAGCGCCTGGCAGCCCTCGGCATGGCACCGGGTTACGAAGAGAAGGACTATCGCGAACGGCTGGAATTCGAGCTCTCGGTCATCGAGCGCATGAAGTTCCCCGGCTACTTCCTGATCGTTTCGGACTTCATCAAATGGGCTAAGCAGCATGACATCCCTGTTGGCCCCGGTCGTGGTTCCGGTGCAGGCTCGCTGGTCGCCTATGCGCTGACCATCACCGATGTCGACCCGCTCCGCTTCTCGCTGCTGTTCGAGCGCTTCCTCAATCCGGAACGCGTATCGATGCCCGACTTCGACATCGACTTCTGCCAGGAGCGCCGCGAAGAGGTCATCCGCTACGTGCAGCGCAAATATGGTCGCGAGCAGGTGGGCCAGATCATCACCTTCGGATCGCTGCAGGCGCGTGCGGCGCTCCGCGACGTCGGTCGCGTGCTTGAAATGCCCTATGGCCAGGTCGACAAGATCTGCAAGCTCGTGCCCAACAACCCGGCCAATCCGACACCGCTCTACAAGGCGATCGAGGAAGAGCCGAAGCTGCGCGAGGCCGCCGAGGAGGAGCCCGTTGTCGCGCGGCTCCTGGAGATCGCCCAGAAGATCGAAGGTCTCTATCGCCACGCCTCGACCCACGCCGCCGGTATCGTCATCGGCGACCGGCCGCTGTCGAAGCTGGTGCCGATGTATCGCGATCCGCGCTCCGACATGCCGGTCACCCAGTTCAACATGAAATGGGTCGAGCAGGCCGGTCTGGTGAAGTTCGACTTCCTCGGTCTGAAGACGCTCACCGTTCTCAAGACGGCGGTGGACTTCGTCGAGGAACAGCGTGGCATCAAGGTCGATCTTGCAGCCATCGCGCTCGATGACGTCAAGACCTACGAAATGCTGTCGCGGGGCGAGACGGTCGGGGTCTTCCAGGTGGAAAGTGCCGGCATGCGCAAGGCGCTGATCGGCATGCGGCCAGACTGCATCGAGGACATCATTGCGCTCGTCGCGCTCTACCGACCGGGTCCGATGGAAAACATCCCGGTCTACAATGCGCGCAAGCACGGCGACGAAGAGATCGAATCGATCCATCCGACCATCGACTATCTTCTGAAAGAAACCCAAGGGGTTATCGTCTATCAGGAACAGGTCATGCAGATCGCGCAGGTTCTCTCGGGCTATTCGCTCGGTGAGGCCGATCTGTTGCGCCGCGCCATGGGTAAGAAGATCAAGGAGGAAATGGACAAGCAGCGCGCCCGTTTTGTTGAAGGCGCGGTGAAGAATGGCGTGTCGAAGCCCCAGGCCGACAACATCTTCGACCTGCTCGCCAAGTTCGCCAATTACGGCTTCAACAAGAGCCACGCGGCGGCCTATGCCATCGTCTCCTATCAGACGGCCTTTATGAAGGCGCATTACCCGGTCGAGTTCCTCGCCGCCTCGATGACGCTCGATATGTCGAACACCGAAAAGCTGGTCGACTTCCGCCAGGATGCCGGCCGCCTCGGCATCGAGGTCGTGCCCCCTTCGGTCCAGACCTCCTATCGCCATTTCCAGACCGGCCCGAACCGCATCTATTACGCGCTCGCCGCCATCAAGGGCGTCGGCGAAGGCGCGGTTGATCACATCGTCGAGGTCAGAGGCGACAAGCCTTTCGACAGCATCGAGGATTTCTGCCTCCGGATTGATCCCAAGCAGATCAACCGCCGCGTCTTCGAAAGCCTGATTGCCGCCGGCGCATTCGACTGCTTCGGCCGCGACCGTGCCGAACTTGTCGGCAGCATTGACCGCATCATGGGTTACGCTCAGCGCGCCCAGGAAAACGCCGTCAGCGGCCAGTCCGACATGTTCGGTTCCGGTGGCGCAAGCGGCCCCGAGCGCATCGCCTTCGCGCCCTACACCCCCTGGCTTTCCTCTGAAAAGCTGATGCGCGAATTCCAGGTGCTCGGCTTCTATCTCTCTGCCCATCCGCTCGACGCCTATCGCGACCTCCTGGAAAAGCTGCGTGTCCAGAACTTCGCGGATTTCTCGGTGGCCGTGAAGCAGGGGGCCACCGTCGGGCGTCTCGCCGGCACCGTGATCTCGCGTCAGGAGCGCAAGACCCGCACCGGCAACAAGATGGGCATCATCACCTTCTCGGATGCCTCTGGCCAATACGAAGCCGTCCTCTTTTCAGAAGGGCTGAACCAGTATCGCGACCTGCTGGAGGCCGGCAAATCGCTGGTGCTCACGGTTCAGGCTGAAGAACGCCCCGAAGGCATCGGCTTGCGCATCCAGACGGCCCAGTCGCTGGAGGAGCAGTCAATCCGCATGCAGAAGGCGATGCGCGTCTTCGTCCGCGATTCCGGCCCACTGCGTGCCGTCGCCGCCCATCTCAATGCAAGAGGCGATGGGCTCGTCTCCTTCATCGTCATCAAGGATGACGGCAAGCGCGAGATCGAGGTGGAGCTGACAGAGCGCTTCCGCATCTCACCGGAAATCGCCGCTGCCATGCGCTCGACCCCGGGTGTGCTTGACGTAGAACTCGTGTGAGCTCAGGCCCGTGGTTTCTCGCGGGTCACGGTAATGAAGTCGGTTCCGTCGCCGGTTTCGGGGCCGATGCCGGTATCGGAAATCGTGATCGACGATCCCTCGCTCAGCATCGTCTCGATCCGTGCCCTGATATCGTCGGGGATGACGATGCGGGAAAGTGCCGCCTCTGCCGTGAAGAGCGCCGGATCGTCTGCCGGGATCGTGATCCCGAGACGCGCTTGCGTCGTGGACGTCAGATGATCCTCAAGGGTTACACCGCGCCAGTCTGCCTTGCGTTTGAAGCGATCGACATCGGTTGCCTCGATGAAATGCGTTCCGAGCGCCTTTTCCGGCTCCTTGATATCGACGGGCGCGGAGAAAAGCGGCGAGAATTTCTGCCGTATCATCAGCTGCCCCATCGGCGGATGATCTTCGCCGGCCTGCTGATAAAGAGCCGCAAGGAAGGGCTTGGAGAGGATCTCCCCATCCTTTTCGATGGTGTTCTTCTCCTTGAAGGCGCGGATCGCCGATATCGTGCGGGTGCCGAGCAGGCCATCGGGAAGACCGGCATCGAAGCCGAGCTTGTTCAACAGCCGTTGCACGTCGAAGGCGATATCGCGCTGCGTGCGACGGGTGATCAGGATCCGCAGCGGCGGCGGCTCCTCGATGGTGAGTTTCGTCTGCGCGCCGCTGCGCGGCGGAACCGCATTCATCGCCACTTCGACGGGCTTCAGCGCCGCCTCGACCCGGCTGGGTCTGAGTTCGACATCGGAGAGAAGGCCACCATCGTCGACCGGCAGGCGCGGTGTGAAGAGATTGGCGTGGCGGATGGTCTTCGGCGCGACCGGATCATCGGTGATGATTACATGTGCGCCGCGCTCGGTCATCGAGAACAGCGTCTTGGCAAAGCCGTTGGGCAGGCGCACGCAGCCATGCGAGGCCGGGTAGCCGGGCAGCTTCCCCTCATGCAGTGCGATCCCGGACCAGGTCAGCCGCTGCATGAAGGGCATCGGCGCGTTCGAATAGAGATTGGACTCGTGATATTTGCGCTTCTCCAGGATCGAAAAGATGCCCGAAGGCGTCGTATGCCCGGGTTTTCCGGTCGAAACCTTGGATGTCGCGACGACCTCGTCACCGTCATAGACGGTCAGCGTCTGGTCTGCTTTCGAAACATAGATCTGAAGCGGCCCATCAGCGGCAAGCGCGGTACTGGCCATGAGGGAGAGGCTGAAGGCGAGGGCGATACGCTGGAACATGGCCGACCACTTGGAACGCGAGACATCAATCCTGGGCAGTCTATTCCGCGATGTTTAAGAAAAGTTTCGCGGCAAAACCACCGCTCGGCTTCTCACACGGCTGTGATGGATCTGTCCCCCGCCGGCATACCTGCCTTCCGCAAGAAACGCAGTCAAACCAGCTCGAACCGGGCCACGAACGGCGCAGACTGATGCCGAGACGCATCCCCTATCTCTTTGAGGGAAACGTATATCCGGTCAGCACGGTCCCCTTGCCGAACTTGTCGCGCAACTTGTCCATCGCCGCTTCCGCCGCCGCCCGCCGCGATGCCTGGGCGTCGACGAGATCGGGCGGATCGGCAAGTGCCGGATCCTGGAGATCGCTCACGCCGATGCCGATCAGGCGAAACTTCGTGCCATCGGTCTCCTTTTCGAGGAGGGACATCCCCGTCCGGAAAATCCGGTCGGCGAGCTGCGTCGGATCGTCAAGCCGACGGTTGCGCGTTCGCAGTTTGAAATCAGCGGTCTTCAGCTTCAGCACGACGGTCTGTCCGGCAATCTCGTGGCGCTTTAGCCGCCATGCCACCTTTTCCGAAAGCGCCCTGAGATGCGCCACCAGTTCGTCCAGCCTGTGGATGTCATCGAAGAAGGTCGTCTCGGCGGAAACGCTCTTGGCGGGATCATTCGGATGAACTGTCCGGTCGTCGATACCCCGTGAGAGCCGCGCGAGGCGTTGACCCATGGAGCCGTAGCGGCGCATCAGCTCGGTTTCGTCCATGATCTGCAGCTGACCGATCGTTCGGATGCCGTCGGCCTGCAGCGTTGCCGCAAAGGCCTTGCCGACACCCCAGATCGTCGTCACCGGCTTGTCGGCGAGAAAGGCCAGTGCCTCGGCCTCGCCGATCACCGAGAACCCGCGCGGCTTCTGCAGGTCGGATGCGACCTTGGCGAGGAACTTGCAATAGGAGAGCCCGACGGAGACGGTGATCCCGATCTCCTGCTCGATGCGCCGCGCAAGACGGGCAAGCACCCGGGCCGGCGGATCGTGATGCAGGAGCTCCGTGCCTTTGAGGTCGAGAAAGGCCTCGTCGATCGAGATCGGCTGCACAAGCGGCGTCAGCTCCTCCATCATCGCCCGGACCTCGCGGCCGACACGCGCATATTTCTCCATATCGGGCTTGATGACGACGGCTTGCGGGCAGGCCTCCAGCGCCTTGAACATCGGCATCGCCGAGCGCACGCCATGAATGCGCGCCACGTAGCAGGCGGTCGAGACCACGCCGCGCTTGCCACCGCCGATGATCACGGGTTTGTCGATCAAATCAGGATTGTCGCGCTTCTCCACGGACGCATAGAAGGCGTCGCAATCGATATGCGCGATCGACAGGTCATAGAGTTCCCCGTGGAAGACAAGCCGTGGGCTGCCACAGGACCGGCAGCGCCGCGCAGCCTCGACCTGCCCGGTCAGGCAGTCTCGACAGAAGCCGGGATGAGCAGGTGTGGTGCGGGTCATGGCCGGAACAAAGATTGAACATTCCCACCATAGGCCGCGCCTTCAACGGAGGCAAGAGCGGCAACACGGAAGGCGCACAGAAGACCCTGTCCGCACCGTCAGGCGGTAAAATGCGCCCGGATCAGATGGGAAGCCTCGCCCCAGCTCTCCGCTCGCCTGACGGTTTCCTGCGGCGCGGGAGCAAAGCGGAAGATTTCAAGCGGCGGCGGAAGATAGACCAGCAGGCAGTCCGGGACATGCTCACCCACCGAGTGCAGATTGTGGACCATATCGTCAACGAAGGCGACCGGCAGAGGTCTGGCGCCTTGCAGCGCCGCCACCATCGGTCCCTTGGCCGCTTCGGTGGCGATCATCGGAAACGTAAGGGTCAACTGGTCGAGCAACCGACGCCGGACCTCCGCGTGGCGGGGCGGCATGGCGGTGAGGAAGACCAGATCGGCATCCTGACCAAGGATGTGCAGGCTGTCGACCGCGTCGGCAAATGGCGTCTGCCAGCGCTCCTGTTCCATGAAGAAGTCATCGATCAGTGCCTTGACCGCTGGCGCTTCGAGGACGCGCTCGTCGTCACCATTGACAATATTGCCGGTCAGCTTGAACGAGCGCGGCAGGAGCCTGTGGCCACGGGTTTGCAGAAACGCCTCGAACGGTGTCGCAAATTGCAACACGACGTCGTCAACATCGCAAACGATCAGTGGCCGGTCCTTGAGCCGGATATGGTCGAGATCTGTCAGCATCAGAAATCAGCCGAATCCAGGCTGGGCCCCGCATAGCGATGGTAGGCCTCGACGACGGTCTCCGGCTTCGTCTCATTCGCCGAACAGAAGGCCAGCAGCGTCGGCTCGTGTTGCATCAGGAACTCCAGCATGCCGGCGAGAAAGGCAGGGTCATTGACTGCACTGCGAAGTTGTGACGGCTGCACACCGGAAAGTGCAAGGAAACGCGACAGCATCTCCGGCTCATTTGCCAACCAGCCCAGCACAGCCACGGCAGTCGCCTCGGCGTCGGCGGGTATATCTCTGTTTTTCATAAAGTCTTTTCCTCCGGCACTGGCAAGTTACCGATTTCGAAACCAAATAGCACTAGCATGCACGCAGACGGAAGACGCAACTCGCGCCAGGGTCGGGATGAACGGCCAGGGAAATGCGCGGGACAAAGGACCGGGTGAATGCCGAAAAAGGTGATGATTGTCGAAGACAATGAGCTCAATATGAAGCTCTTCCGCGATCTGATCGAGGCATCCGGCTATGAGACCGTGCAGACCCGCAACGGCATGGAAGCCATGGATCTCGCCCGGCGTCATCACCCCGATCTGATCCTGATGGACATCCAGCTGCCCGAGGTCTCGGGCCTCGAAGTCACAAAGTGGCTGAAGGATGATCCCGATCTGCACGTCATCCCGGTGATTGCCGTGACGGCTTTCGCCATGAAGGGTGACGAGGAGCGCATCCGCCAGGGTGGCTGCGAGGCCTATGTGTCCAAGCCGATTTCGGTCCCGAAATTCATCGAGACGATCAAGACCTATCTCGGAGACGCGTGAGGAGTTTGTGACATGACTGCGCGTATCCTGGTCGTCGATGATATACCCGCCAATGTGAAGCTGCTCGAAGCGCGGCTGATGGCGGAATATTTCGACGTGCTGACCGCGAGCAATGGCCGCGACGCGCTTGATATCTGCGACCGGACGCAGGTCGATGTGATCCTGCTCGACATCATGATGCCGGAGATGGACGGCTTTGAAGTCTGCGAGCGGTTGAAATCCAATCCACGCACGGCGCATATCCCCGTTGTCATGGTGACTGCCCTCGATCAGCCGTCCGACCGTGTGCGCGGCCTGCAGGCCGGCGCTGATGACTTTCTCACCAAGCCGGTCAATGATCTGCAGCTGATCTCCCGCGTCAAAAGCCTCGTCCGCCTGAAGACGCTGACGGACGAGCTTCGCATCCGTCATGACTCGACCCGTCAGGCCGGGCTAGACGACATGCTGCGCCTTCAGGACGGGCGTCTTGAGGAGCAGGCACAAATCCTTCTGGTCGACAGCCGCGGCGCCTCCCAGGAGCGCATCATCAAGTCGCTGAAGCCGATTGCCGAAGTGATCGCTATGTCCGATCCGCAGGCGGCGGTCTTTGAAGCTGCAGAAAACCCTGTCGATCTCGTCATCGTCAACAGCAATCTCGAAGATTATGACCCCTTGAGGCTCTGCTCGCAGATCCGCTCCCTGGAGCGCACCCGCTTCATTCCGATCCTTCTCATCACCGAGCAGGGTGACGAACAGATGATCATCCGTTCGCTGGATCTCGGGGTCAACGACTACATCGTGCGCCCCCTCGACCCGAACGAACTGATCGCCCGCGCGCTCACTCAGGTGCGCCGCAAGCGTTACAATGATCGCCTGCGCAACAGTGTCCGCCAGACAATCGAACTGGCCGTCACTGATGGGCTGACGGGCCTGCACAATCGCCGCTATCTCGACACCCATCTGCGAACCCTCTTTGCCCGTGCCAAGGTTCGCGGGCGCCCGCTGACGCTCTGCATCACGGATATCGATCGGTTCAAGCAGGTCAACGACGTCTACGGCCACGACGCCGGCGATGAAGTCCTGAAGGAATTCGCGGGGCGCATTCGCTCAACCGTCCGTGGGGCCGATCTCGCGTGTCGCTTTGGCGGCGAGGAGTTCGTGGTGGTCATGCCAGACACGTCTGCCGAGGTGGCTGCCACGGTTGCAGAGCGTCTGCGTGGCATGATCGAGGCACGTCCCTTCCAGCTCCGGTCCGGAGAGACACCCCTGATGCTGACGGCATCCATGGGCATTGCCACGATCGGCCCAGGGATTGAAACACCCGAACAACTTCTGAAGCAGGCTGACCGGGCGCTTTATGAAGCGAAAAATTCTGGCCGTAACAGGGTTGTCGCAGCCGCCGCCTGACGGTTCGGGCGGTCAAGTCGCCGCAAAAACACTGTGCAAACAGGCCTCTGGAAAGATTTTCACAGTTTTTTGTTGTCGTCTTCTTGTGCTGACAAATTTCAAGCTTGCCAGTTTTTTGAGCAATGATGGGCCCCTGTGTTGGCTGTTTCGCAAGATTACTCTGTCAAATTTCCGTGACACAACGTGCCTGCGTCCCGAAGTTTCTTCATCTGGTTTGTACATAACTGAATACTGGGGTCGCAATCAGGCGGATTACCTCGGCTGAACGAGGTGAGCTCTGTGTTCTGGTGCGACTAAGCTTCAGATGAACTCGAAAGTATCTGCAGTTTATTTAGGTCTCAATGTGTGTAGAACTGACTATCGCTTCATTGTCGCAAGTTCATCCGGGCGCAATTTAACCATATTGCGACGATGATTGGGTACAGCGTTAAGAAACTGTTGATTTTTGTCTCTACTTGAGAGAACTTGCACTCAGCAGACAAGATCTCCTGGCGAGGTCGCAGATACCCCATGATGCTCAGGTCCGCCGCATCTCCTGGGTCGTGGGGTCGGTCGGTTGGTGTGTAACGTCAAAACGGTTCCTCGTGCCGTGTTGCGCGCCGGCCGACCCCCTATTGAAAAGACACCGGTTTCCGCAAGGAGGCCGGTGTTTTTAGTTTTGGCTGCTGTTGGGGCAGGGGCAGGGCTTGGCGTAAGCGGCGCCTCAGAGCGCACCAAAAGAAAAAGGCGCGTCGCGATAAGCGACACGCCTTTTTGAATAACCGGCAATCAAGTGTTACTTGATCTTGGTTTCCTTGAACTCGACATGCTTCTTAGCAACCGGGTCGTACTTGGTCTTCGTCATTTTTTCCGTCATGGTACGGCTGTTCTTCGTGGTTACGTAGAAGAAACCCGTGTCAGCCGTCGACAGAAGCTTGATCTTGATGGTTGTAGCCTTGGCCATGGTCGTCCTGCCTCTAATAAACGAAGCCGTGGACGACCGAACGAGGCCCACGGCAAATCTGGCGCGAAACTACAAATCGCGCCTGAAAAGTCAAGTGCGTTTCGGGTTAAAAAGCAGGCGTCCCAGGGAAAGCACCACATAGAGCGCAAAGAAGCCCGCAATCGCCCAGGCAAAACCGTCATTGCCGGTCAAATCAATTGCCGCGCCGATGGCCTGAGGACCAGCGACAGTCCCGACGGCGTAGCAGAAAATGAAGGCGGCATTGGCGGCTGCAAGATCAGCCCCCGTGAGTCGCGAGCCGAGATGGCTCAAGCCCACCGTGTAGAGGCCGGAGACGCAGCCGCCCCAGAACAGGAGGACAATCGCCATCAACTGCCAGTGGCCGGACAGCCAGGGCAGCGCCAGCGAGCCTGCGAGGCCGACGATGGCGAGGATGGAGAGAAGCAGGCGCCGGTCGCGCATACGGTCGGAGAGCAGTCCGAGCGGGATCTGGAAGATCATGTTGCCGATGCCCATCACCGTCAGCAGCAGGGCTGCCTGCGTCTCCGTGAAGCCGCTGCGGGTTGCGTAGATCGGGAAGAGAGAGAGACCGCCGGCTTCCACGGCGCCGAAGACGAAGACGGCAACTGTCGCGGTCGGGACCAGGAAGATGTAGCGGAGGAAATGCATCTCCGGTTTCTCGCCCAGGACAGGGCTCTCGTTCCGGGCGATGTAGATCGGGATGGCCGCTGCAAGGATCGCAATCGCACCGACGGCAAACGGCAAAAGCCCCTCGCTGCCAAGGACGGAGAAGAGCAGGGGACCGCAGGCGAAGCCAACAGCGAGCATCGTCGCATAGATGCCCATGACCAGCCCGCGCTTTCGCGAGGGAGCGGCGGCATTGATCCAGAATTCGGAGAGAATGAAGAGCGTGGTTGTCGCGCCATGGAAGACGATGCGCAGCGGAAACCACATCCAGAATTGTTCGGCATAATAGAAGCCGACCGCGCTGATGGCTGACAGCACCACGGCCCAGAGCATGGTCGGCACCACGCCGAAGCGGTGGGCGAGCTTGGTGGTCACCGGCGCGGCGGCCATGGCGGCAATGCCGGCCATGGCCGAGTTGAGTCCGATCAGGGTCGAGGAGATGCCGCGCTTTTCCAGAATGATGCTGAGCAGCGGCAGGCCGAGGCCGATCGCGATGCCGACCGCCGAGATGGCCGAGATCGCTGCGACCAGCGAGGGCCAGTGGATCTCCTCGCGATGGCCGTTGAGGCCGTTACTGGTCTCAGACATCGGACACCCGGTCGTTGCGGTCGCGTCCCCGGCAGCCACAAGACGGCATGCGGGCGGGTGTCGAAATCTGTGATGGCATCGGCGCGTACCAGCTCCCGGGCATAGTCGATCGGCGGGGCATGTTCAGACCGGAAACTGCGCGCCTGTCAAGCGCTGATGATCTCTCGATGCGAATCGGCCTGGCGCCATTTTTGGACATTTATCGATAAACCGCCACAGCCACATGACGGTCAGATGGCTTAGTCGCGCCCGTCAGTGAAGGCTTCCGGCTCGTCGTGGTGCCCACCAAATCCATGCATGCGAAGCGCCCATTGCAGCCCCACAACGCCACCCTTGATCGGCTGGAGGCACATGAGCGAGGTGACGACGCCGATCGGCGCCCAGATGGCGAAATGCACCCAGGCGGGCAGAATGAACACCAGATCGGTGGCCATGAAGCCGCCGACCAGCACATGGCCGAGGATCAGGATGACGAGATAGGCCGGCAGGTCGTCTGCGCGGTGGTGGTGGTAGTCCTCGCCGCAGGCGGCGCATTTGTCGACGACCTTCAGGTAGCTGCGGAACAGCTTGCCCGAGCCGCAGGAGGGACACTGATTGAGCATCCCGCGCTTGATCGATTGGCCGAGCGGCCGCTCGGTCTTTTCGCTGCCACCATACTGAATGGTTGCCGGGGTCTGGTTGCCGCTCATGTCTGCCTCCGGGGCGAAAGTGTCAACGTCGTGAGCGCGGGGGACGCGTACCGGGCTGCTTGCGCCCATTGCGCCGTCCCGCCTTGTGGAAGGAGCGCGTCGCCACTGGCATCTTGCGTCCCTCGCTCAGCATTTCAAAGCGCAGCGCGCCTGCAAGCGGCACCGCCTCCACCAGGCGAACCTCGACGGTATCGCCGAGCTGATAGCCAAGACCGGACTTCTCGCCGGTGAGCGCCTGATGCGCTTCGTCGTAGATATAGTAGTCGCGGCCCAGCGTGGAAACCGGGATAAAGCCATCTGCGCCAAATTGCGGCAGGCTGATGAACAGGCCCGACTTCGTGACACCAGAAACCTGGCCGTCGAATTCGTCACCAATGCGGCCCGCAAGGTGATGGGCGATCAGCCGGTTGATCGTATCTCGCTCGGCCGCCATGGCACGACGCTCGAAGGTCGAGATCTCGGCGGAGATATCCTCGAGGCTCGCTTCCTCATCGGGCGTAATCCCGCCTTCGCCGAGGCCAAGCGATCCCACCAGCGCCCGATGCACGATCAGGTCGGCATAGCGCCGGATCGGCGAGGTGAAGTGCGCGTACTTCATCAGGTTGAGGCCGAAATGGCCGATATTCTCCGGACTGTAGATCGCCTGGCTCTGGCTGCGCAGCACCATCTCGTTGACCATGGTCTGGTGCGGCGTACCTTCCGCCTTGGCGAGAATGCCGTTGAACGAGTTCGACCGCATGTTGCCGCCCTTGACGAGCGACATGCCAAGCGTGCCGAGGAACTCGCGCAGCACCTCCTGCTTGGCAAGCGACGGTGCGTCATGGATGCGATAGATCAGCGGCTGACGCTTCTTTTCCAGCGTCTCGGCGGCAGAGACGTTGGCCTGGATCATCATCTCCTCGATCAGCTTATGCGCATCAAGCCGTTCCGGCACATGCACGCGATCGACCGTGCCGTCTTCCTTGAGGATGATCTTACGCTCGGGCATGTCGAGCTCGAGCGGCTGGCGCCGGTCACGGCCACGCTTCATCACGGCATAGGCATGCCACAGGGGCTTCAGGATCGGTTCCAGCAGCGGGCCGGTCTTGTCGTCAGGCTTGCCGTCGATCGCGGCCTGGGCCTGCTGGTAGGAGAGTTTGGCAGCACTCTTCATCATGATGCGGTGGAAGGTGTGGCTTGCCTTGCGCCCCTCATGCGAGAAGACCATGCGCACAGCCAGCGCCGGACGGTCAACGCCCTCGCGCAGCGAGCAGAGGTCGTTGGAGATCCGCTCGGGCAGCATCGGCACGACGCGGTCCGGGAAATAGACGGAATTGCCGCGCTTCAGCGCCTCGCGGTCGAGCGCCGATTTCGGCCGGATGTAGTAGGATACATCGGCAATCGCGACAGTCACGATCACGCCGTCAGGATTGTCGGGCGAGGGGTCGAGCTCGGCATAGACGGCGTCGTCATGGTCCTTGGCGTCATGCGGATCGATGGTAATCAGCGGCAGGTCGCGCCAGTCCTCGCGATGCGACATGGAGGCGGGCTTGGCCGCCTCTGCTTCCGAAATCACCGACTGCGGGAAGATATGCGGAATGCCATGCGCATGGATGGCAATCATCGAGATCGCCTTCTCCGAAGCGACTGAGCCGACAACCGTCAGCACCTTGGCCCGGGTCAGGCCGAAACGGGCGGCACGACCGACTTCGACCTCGACCAGATCGCCATCCTTGGCCTCTCCGAGATCGGTCGCGTCGATCTGCATTTCCTCGCCGCGACGATCGATCGGCATCAGGCGGGCGCCACCATCGGACAGCAGCCTGACAACACCCATGACCGAGCCGACATGCCGGTCGAGGATCTTGATCACCCGCGCCGTATAGGCTGGCCCCGAGCGATCCTTGTTGGCGAAGATCTTGGCCAGCACCCGATCGCCCAGCCCACCGACTGGCGTCTTGCCCTTGGAGCGGTCTGAGCTCGACTGCCGGATCAGCACGGCCGGTGCCGCACCGGCTTCCTCCGGCCATTCTGCCGGACGGCCGATCAGCTCGCCATCCTTGTCCCGGGTGGTGATGTCGAGCACGGTGACCGGGGGCAGCGCGCCGGGCCGCGTCAGCGACTTGCGGCTCTTCTGCACCAGGCCGTCATCTTCCAGATCCTTCAGTGCCTGCTTGAGTTCCACCCGCTGTTCGCCCTTCAACCCGAAGGCCTTGGCGATCTCGCGCTTGGAGGCGCGGTCCGGATTGTCGGTGATGAACTGCATGAGCACGTCGCGCGGCGGAACTTCGCCATGGATCAACGCGGCGGGATTGCTGGCTTTCACCTTGGCCGCGCCTTCCGCACGCCGGCTCTTGCGGTTGCCGGAGCCGGGGATCTCGGAGGGGTCGCGGTGTCTCTTGCTCAAGTCGCACTCTTCTTTGTTGTCTTTGCCTTTGCGGGGGCCTTCTTGGATGCTGCCGCCTTCGGCTTGGCCGCAGCCTTCTTCGGCTTTTCGGCAGCACCGTCATCCGACTTTGCCTTGGCAGCCTTGGCCGGAGCCTTCTTCGCCTTGGTCTTGCCGCCGCCGTCCTTGGCCGCACGCTCGGCGATCAGCACGAGGGCTTCCTCGACGGTCACGCTCTGCGGGTCCTTGCCCTTGGGCAGGGTCGCATTGACCTTGCCCCAGTTCACATAAGGGCCGTAGCGGCCGTCGCGCACGGTCATCGCGCCACCGTCGGGATGTTCCCCGAGTTCCTTCAATGCGGCCGCCGCCGCACCTCCGCGCCCGCCGGGGCCCTTGCTCTGCTTTTCCGCCAGCACCGTTACGGCGCGGTTGATGCCGATTGAAAGGACATCTTCGATGCCTTCGAGATTGGCATAGGTCCCGTCATGCAGCACAAAGGGTCCATAGCGACCGAGACCGGCCGAAATCATCTTGCCGGTCTCCGGATGCGGACCGACATCGCGCGGCAGCGCCAGCAGCGAAAGGGCCTTTTCCAGGTCGATCGAGGCAGGCGTCCACCCCTTCGGCAGCGACGAGCGCTTGGCCTCCTTGCCGTCACCACGCTGGATATAGGGCCCGAACCGGCCCGACCGCAGTGTGATCTCTTCTTCCGTCACCGGATCCTTGCCGAGCGCGCGCGGCTCGTTGCTGCCGCCGGCCTCCGCTTCCGCGCCACCGTCATTGGTCAGCTGGCGCGTGAAATTGCATTCCGGATAGTTCGAGCAGCCGACAAAGGCGCCATACTTGCCGAGCTTGAGCGACAGGTTGCCCGTGCCGCAGACCTGGCAGATGCGCGGATCAGAACCGTCTTCACGCTTGGGGAAGACGAGCGGTGCCAGCGCCTCGTTCAGCGCATCGAGCACGTTGGTGACGCGAAGTTCCTTGGTGTCTTCGATCTGGGCGAAGAAGTCCTGCCAGAAGGCGCGCAGCACGTCCTTCCAGTTCAGCTCGCCCGCCGAGATCTTGTCGAGCTTCTCTTCGAGATCGGCCGTGAAGTCGTATTCGACATATTTGGTGAAGAAGTTTTCGAGGAACGCCGTGACCAGCCGTCCCTTCGAATGCGGCACCAGCTTGCGCTTGTCGGTGATCACATATTCGCGGTCGCTCAGCGTCTTCAGTGTCGCCGCATAGGTCGACGGACGACCGATGCCGAGCTCTTCCATCTTCTTGATCAGCGACGCCTCCGAGTAACGCGGCGGCGGCTCGGTGAAATGCTGGCTGGCACTGACCTTCTGCTTGGCCAGCGCCTCCCGCGCGTTGATCTCGGGCAGACGACCATCCTCGTCGTCACCATCCTCGGGTGCTTCGCCTTCCTCGCGCTGGTCGGTATAGGCAGCGATGAAGCCGTCGAACCGGATGACCGAACCGACGGCGCGCAGGCCGGCCTTTTCACCATTGTTGTCGGCGAGGATTTCAACGGTCGTGCGCTCGATCTCGGCGGATGCCATCTGGCTGGCGATGCCGCGTTTCCAGATCAGGTCGTAAAGCCGCATCTGGTCGCTGTCGAGGAAGCGGCGCAGCTTGTCCGGCGAGCGGTTGAAGTCCGTCGGGCGGATGGCTTCGTGGGCTTCCTGGGCGTTCTTCGCCTTGGTGGAGTAGAAGCGCGGCTTTTCCGGAACGTAACGCGGGCCGAACTGGTCGAGCACGGCAGCGCGTGCGGCATCGATGGCTTCGGGTGCCATCTGCACGCCATCGGTACGCATATAGGTGATCAGACCAACGGTCTCGCCGCCGATATCGATACCCTCGTAAAGCTTCTGGGCGATCTGCATGGTGCGCGAGGCCGAGAAACCGAGCTTGGAGGACGCAGCCTGCTGCAGAGTGGAGGTTGTGAAGGGCGGGCCGGGATTGCGCTTGACGGGCTTCGCCTCGACGCTCTCCACGCCGTAGCGGGCCCCTTCCAGAAGCGCCTTGATGGTCGCCGCCTGATCGCCATTGGTGACCGAATTGCGCTGGATGCGCTTGCCGAGATGCGAGACCAGCTTTGCCTCGAACTCGTCGCCGCGCGGCGTCTTCAGGAGTGCGGAGATATTCCAGTATTCCTCGGCGACGAAACGCTCGATCTCGTTTTCGCGGTCGCAGACCAGGCGCAGCGCCACCGACTGCACGCGGCCTGCCGAACGGGCGCCCGGCAGCTTGCGCCAGAGAACCGGCGACAGGTTGAAGCCGACGAGATAATCGAGCGCACGGCGGGCGAGATAGGCATCGACCAGCGGTGTGTCGATATCACGCGGATTGGCCATGGCATCGAGCACGGCCTTTTTGGTGATCGCGTTGAAGACGACGCGCTTGACCGGCTTGTCGCCGATGACGCGCTTCTTTTTCAGAAGGTCGAGCACGTGCCAGGAAATCGCTTCTCCTTCGCGATCCGGGTCGGTCGCGAGAAACAGGCTGTCGGAGGACTTCACCGCATCGGCAATGTCCTTCATCCGCTTCTGCGAAGCGGTATCCACCTCCCAGAACATCTCGAAATCCTGGTCCGGGAGAACGGAGCCATCCTTGGCTGGCAGATCGCGCACATGGCCGAACGAGGCGAGCACCTTGTATCCGGATCCCAGATACTTGTTGATCGTCTTGGCCTTGGCCGGGGATTCTACGACTACGACGTTCATTGGACAGATGTACCTTCAACGGATCCGATCAGCGGCACCGCACCACCGTCTTCGGAACACGGTTTTCCGACATGGAGGGCGAAACGCCTGCGGTCAAGAGGCGGACCCCATTTTACGACCTATGGATCAATACAACCGATAGGAGATCATAGGTAGATTGCAATCTTAGATAAATGATCTATTGTATTTTGCAGGGTATGGCGAGGTCTGGTTGTGGCGACCTCCGGTGACGACGGGCGAGAGCGATGGCACGAGACACAATCGACATGAATGGTCGGGGAAGCCGCACCATGGAGAACATCGCCTATATCCGCCAGATGCTCGCCGAGTTGCGGATGGTTGCGGAAAACGAGGGCGCCGAAATGCTGTGCTACCTGATCGAGATGGCCTATGTTGAGGCCGGCGATGTTCAGGCCGGTCGTCGGGCCCTCTCAATCCATCATGCTCAGCGAGACAAAGCCCCCCGCATGCCGCTCTAGTCGGCCGGCAATATCGAGCTCCAGCAAGACGAGATAGACGGAAGAGGCGGCAAGCCCAGTGTGGCGGATGATGTCGTCGATCTCCACCGGGGTGGGCCCGAGCGATTGAATGATGACGAGCCGTTCGTCGTCATTCGGCGGCGGCGCCAGCGACCGGCCTCCGGTGTCATCTTCGGCAGGCTCGTCGGCCTCGTTGGAACTGAAGAGATCAAGTTCCGAAATCGGGGCGAGCGCCTGCAGCACATCCTGCGGCTTCGTCGTCACCGTCGCCCCGTCCTTCAAAAGGCCGTTTGTCCCCTCGCAGCGCGGGTCGAGCGGTGAGCCGGGTACGGCGAACACCAGGCGGCCGAACTCGCCGGCCAGTCGAGCCGTGATCAGCGAGCCGGAGCGGGCCGCAGCCTCGATCACCACCACTCCGAGCGCTACCCCTGCGATTAGCCGGTTGCGCCTTGGAAAATCCCGAGCCCTGGGCTCCCAACCGAAGGGCATTTCCGAGATCGCCAGACCCCGGCCGCTGCAGATCTGGTCGAGAAGGTCGATATTCTCCGGAGGATAGGGCTGGTCGAGCCCCCCGGCCATGGCCGCAATGGTGCCGGTCTCTAGACTGGCCCGGTGCGCCGCCGCATCGATCCCGCGGGCCAGTCCGGAAATGATGCTGTAGCCCGCATTGCCGATGTCGCGTGCCATCATCGCCGCAAACTTCGCCCCGCTGATCGAGGCATTGCGAGACCCGACGATACCAACGGCCGGCAGACCGGCCACGCCGAGGTCGCCCTTGGCCGCAATCAGAGGAGGGGCGGCGTCGATCTGGCGAAGGGTGGGCGGATAGTCGGGCTCGCCGATGCCGATGAACCGGGCGCCGAAGCGGCGAGCCGTTTCGATCTCGCGCTCCGCATCGGCCACGGTCGCAATACGGATGCTGCGGGTCGACCCACCCCGTCGAGAGAGCTCTGGAAGCGCTTCCAGTGCAGCCTCTGCCGAGCCGAAGTGGTTGATCAGATCGCGGAAGGTGGCAGGTCCGACATTGTCGCTGCGGATCAGCCTCAACCAGGCAATTCTCTGCCGGTCCGTCAGCGCAATCCCTGTTCGTCTTGCGCCACCTGACCCCATGGCTCTCCTCTAGCCCTTTTTGCCGATCTTGCTTTCCGTTCCCGAAATCAAACGCTCGATATTCTCTTTGTGGCGCCAGTAGGTGATTACCGTCATCAGCGCCGTCACCAACGCGGCTTCCTGGCTTCCGAGTATCCACAATGCAACCGGAATGACAAGTGTCGCAACCAGGGCGGACAACGAAGAGTAGCGAGAGAGGAAGGCGACGGAGAGCCAGACGATGGCGAAGACCAGCACCATGATTGGCGCGACGCCGAGCAGCGTGCCGATATAGGTCGCAACTCCCTTGCCGCCCTTGAAGCCGAGCCAGACGGGGAAGAGGTGTCCGATAAAGGCCGCAAAGCCGCCGATCAGCCCGGCATCGCCGCCAAACACGGACTGCGCGATGACAGCCGCTGCCGTTGCCTTGAAGGCATCCAGCAAAAGGGTGGCCGCCGCAAGCTTCTTGTTGCCGGTGCGCAGCACGTTGGTGGCGCCGATATTGCCCGACCCGATCGAGCGCAGATCGCCGAGACCGGCCATCTTGGTCAGCAGCAGGCCGAACGGCACGGAGCCGAGAATATAGCCGAACAGGCTGACGATCGCGACCGTCTGCCAGTCGAGGAAGGCGAAGTTGATGTCGGACATGTCTGTCTATCCCTCAGAGCATATGGACGCACTTGCCGGCGACATAGGTCGCAACGGCGCGTCCCGAAAAGCGGGCGTCTTCGAACGGCGTGTTCTTCGAGCGGGCCAGCAGGCTGTCACGCGAGACGAGCCACGGTTCATCGAGATCGATAAGCGCAATGTCTCCCGACGCACCCGGCTTCAGCGTGCCGCCGGGCAGGCCGAAGATCTCGGCAGGCCGTGTCGACATGGCGTCGATCAGCCGCATCAGCGGCACCTGACCGGCATGATGCAGGCGAAGGGCCGCCGACAGCATGGTCTCGAGCCCGATCGCGCCGTCCGCCGCCTCGCCGAAGGGCAGCCGCTTGGTGTCGACGTCCTGCGGATCATGCGACGAGACGATGATGTCGATCTGCCCCTTGGCCAGCGCATCGACCATCGCCATGCGGTCGTCTTCCGACCGCAGTGGCGGATAGAGCTTGAAGAAGGTCCGGTACTCGCCGATGTCGTTTTCGTTGAGGCTCAGGTGGTTGATCGAGATGCCGCAGGTGACCTTGGCGCCGCGCTTGCGTGCCACCTGGATGGCCTCGACCGATTCCGGCACCGAGATCTGCGAGGCGTGATACTTGGCGCGCGTCAGCGCCGCGATCCTGAGGTCGCGCTCGAGCGGGATGATCTCGGTTTCGCGCGGGATGCCGCCGAGCCCGAGCCAGCTCGCGAGCAGCCCTTCATTCATGACGCCATTGGCCGCCAGATATTTTTCGCGTGTTTCGAGTGCGATCACGGCGCCAAACTCGCGGGCATAGGTCATCGCACGGCGCAGCACCTGCGTGTCGTTCAGCCCATGGCGACCATTGGTGAAGGCAACCGCACCGGCCTGCTGCAAGAGACCCATCTCGGTCATCTCGGCGCTGGTCATGCCCTTGGTCAGAGCCGCTGCCGGATAGACGTTGACGCTCGCCGTATCGCGGGCCGTCTTCTTCACAAATTCAACGAGCGCGATGTCGTCGATGACGGGATCCGTCTCCGGCATCATGATGAAGGAGGTGATGCCGCCGGCCGCCGCCGCACGGCTTGCCGATGCAATCGTCTCGCGATGTTCCGATCCCGGCTCACCGACGAAAACGCGCGCATCGACGAGACCCGGAACGGCGGTGAGGCCTCTGCAATCGCGGATTTCGGCACCCTCGGGTGCGCCCTGGTTCTGCGCATCGGCGCCAGCCGCAAGGATCAGCCCGTCATGGCCGACGATAACAGTGCCGACTTCGTCCAGCTTGCGCGAGGGATCGACGATCCTGACATTCTTGAGGACGAGAGGCTTGTTCATGCGCCCATTCCCTCCGAACGTGGACCTTGATTTTGCGAGACGAGCAGCGTCTCCATCACCGCCATGCGCACTGCAACACCCATCTCGACCTGGCTTTCGATCACGCTCTGCGGACCGTCGGCAACTTCGGAGGCGATCTCGACACCACGGTTCATTGGACCCGGATGCATGACGAGCGCATCCTCCTTGGCAGCTTTGAGCTTTTCGGAGTCGAGCCCGTAGAAATGGAAGTATTCGCGCACCGAAGGCACGAAGGAGCCGGACATGCGCTCGCGCTGCAGGCGCAGCATCATCACGACGTCGGCGTCTTTGAGCCCTTCCTTCATGTCGTGGAAGACCTCGCAGCCCATGTCGGCGATCCCTGCTGGCAGCAGCGTCGCAGGTGCGACGACGCGGACGCGGGCACCCATGGCATTGAGCAGCAGGATATTGGAGCGTGCCACGCGCGAATGCAGCACATCGCCGCAGATCGCCACGATGATGCGCGACAGCTTGCCCTTGGCGCGACGGATGGTCAGCGCATCGAGAAGCGCCTGGGTCGGATGCTCATGCTGTCCGTCGCCGGCATTGACCACGGAGCAGGCAACCTTCTGCGCAAGCAGAGCAGCAGCACCCGCCGAAGAGTGGCGCACCACCAGCACGTCCGGCCGCATGGCGTTCAGCGTCATCGCCGTGTCGATCAGCGTTTCGCCCTTCTTCACGGAGGAATTGCCCACCGACATGTTCATCACGTCAGCGCCAAGGCGTTTGCCCGCAAGCTCGAACGACGCTTGAGTCCGTGTCGAGGCTTCGAAGAAAAGGTTGATCTGGGTGAGGCCCCTCAGCGTCGAAGTCTTCTTCTCCCGCTGGCGGCTGATTTTGACGGCTTCGTCCGCCTTGTCGAGAAGGTACGTGATGTCCTGCTCGGTAAGGCCCTTGATGCCGATGAGATGGCGATGGGGAAAGAAGACCATGGACGTCCTCCTGAGGTGTCACGCGGTCTATAAAGTGTGGGATCGGACCCGGCAAGCACATGCTAGGTGGATTGACGCACGGTCCCCATGTAATAGGAGCGAAGAGAAGGTAGGGAACACCGGCGCATTTTGCGCCCTGGATGCTTCGACCGCATCGGAAATTTGACAGGCGCAGCATTGTTGCTGCAAGGCGCGCCTCCCCACGAGATCGGCAAGATTGATGAACCGGACTGAAGAAAAACTCGCAGCGCTGAACCAGCCCAAGCCCTGGTCCGGCGTCAACGCCTATCGTGCCGATCCTCTGCTCGTTGATCTCACCTCGTCGCTGTCACGCCCCTTGCGCGAGGAATACGATGTCATCGGCAAATATGTGACATCGCCGGAAGCCCAGGAACTGGCGCGCATGGCCAATGCCAGCCCGCCGCAGCTGAGAACCCATGGAGCGCGCGGCGAACGTCTCGATGTCGTCGAATTCCATCCAGCCTGGCATGCCCTGATGCGCCGCTCGATGGCGTCTGGCCTGCACTCCTCCGTCTGGGAAAATGCACCGGAAGCCCGTGGCCATGAACACAAGGCCCGCGCGGTCAGGTTCTTCCTGACGGCCCAGCTCGAAATCGGGGCATCTCTGCCCGCTCACCATGACCAGCGCCTCGGTCGCCGCTCTCGTGGCCTCGCCGGCGGTTCAGAAGGAATGGACGCCGCGCATCCTGTCGCGCAAATACGACAGCAGCAACAAGCCGCCGATGCAGAAGAGCGCCGTGACCATCGGCATGGGCATGACCGAAAAACAGGGCGGCACGGACGTGCGCGCCAACACCACCTCGGGCGAGCGCGTGGGCGAGGGGATCTACCGTCTCTCCGGCCACAAGTGGTTCATGTCGGCGCCGATGAGCGACGCCTTCGTCATGCTCGCTCAGACCAAGGACGGCATGGGCTGCTTCCTCGTGCCCCGTCTGTTGGAAGACGGCTCTGCCAACGGTCTCGAATTTCAGCGTCTGAAGGACAAGCTTGGCAACCGCTCCAATGCCTCGTCCGAAGTCGAATTCTCCGAAACCTTCGGCTTCCTGCTTGGCACGCCCGGCGATGGCGTGCGCACCATCCTCGATATGGTGACGCTGACGCGTCTCGACTGCGCGCTCTCATCGGCCGGCATGATGCGTGCCTCCATGGCCGAGGCCGTGCATCACGTGCGTGGCCGCATGGTCTTCGGCAAGAACCTGATCGACCAGCCGATGATGACCCGCGTGTTGGCCGACATGGCGCTCGACGTGGCTGCAGCCACTGCACTTGCCTTCCGTCTCGCCGACAGCTTCGACAAGGCGCGCGAGAGCCCTGTTGACGCGGCCTATGCCCGTGTCATGACGCCGGTTGCCAAATACTGGATCTGCAAGATTGCGCCCGCGCTGATCTATGAGGCCATGGAATGCATCGGCGGCAATGGTTATGTCGAGGAGCGCCCGATCGCCCGCCATTATCGCGAGGCCCCGGTCAACGCGATCTGGGAAGGCTCCGGCAATGTCATGGCGCTCGACGTCCTGCGCGTGCTCAGCCGCGGCAAGGATCTCTTCGAAACGCTGTTTGCCGGCCTTGAGCGCGATCTCGGCCCCTCCGGCAAGAAGACCGTGGAAGTGCTGCGTGCGGCAACGGCGCTTGCCGAACGCGATGAAGCCGCCGGTCGCCTCTTGATCGAGCAACTGGCGCTCGCTGCCGGTGCCGCAGAGCTTTATCGCCTAGGGGCCGGCAAGATCGCCGATGCCTTCCTCGAATCACGCCTCGCGGGCGGCTGGCGCCATACCTATGGCGTGCTCGATGCGCGCTTCGATTCGCGCTACGTGCTGGATCTGCTTTACCCGCCGGCCACCTGACCGGCGAGGTAGAGCACGACCGGGATCGTGAAGAATGCGGCGACCGTTTGAACGGTGGCCGCTGCCGCATAGAGATCGGCATCGCCGCCCATCTGCTTGGCCAGTACATAGCCATTCATGGCGGTCGGGACGGCAGCACCGAGCGCGATCATCACCAGAACCTCGCCCGAAAATCCGAAGGCGAGAGCCAGCAGGACGGCGACAGCGGGAAAGATGATCAGTTTGAAACCCAGTGTCAGCAGGACGCTTGGCTGGGGTTTCAGTGCATCCACGATCCGCAGACCGGCTCCGACCGTGACCAGACCGAGGCCGAGCGAGGCGCTGGCGATCAGATCGACAGCCGTCATGACAGGCGCGTAGACCGGGATCCCCGTCACATTGACAAGAACACCGCAGACCGCCCCGATGATGATCGGGTTCGTGACGATGCGGAGCACGAAGGTTTTGAGGCCCCGGCTTTCCCCCGAGAACCACACGAGCACGCCGACATTGATGAGATTGAGCGGCACGATGATCGACGCCATGATGATGGCGATGACCGCCAGCCCCGTTTCGCCGGTGAGCTTTTCGGCGATCGCCAGCGCCATGAAGCCATTCCACCGCGTCGAGGTCTGGAAGACGGAGGTATAGGTTCGACCCGTCATGCCTCGGCCGCGCAGAATTGGCCAGACTGCAAGCACGAGAGCCGTCATCACGCAAACCGCCATGAGCGATACCAGACCGATGCCGCCGCTGTTCAGGGATGAGAAGTCCGTCGTGGCGAGGGTCTGAAAGAGCAGCGCAGGGAACAGCAAGAAGTAGCCGAATTGCTCAAGACCACCCCAGAAGCTTTCGTTGATGAGTGCGCTGCGTTTGAGAATCACCCCGAGAATCACGAGCAGGAAGATCGGCAGAATGCTTTCGAAGATGATCAGCATGATAGGTCCAGTCTGGCGGGCAGGGGAGGGTTAGCCCCGACATCCCTCGCATTCAATGGGAAATCGCGTATCCAAGACATTTTCCAGCAAGGCTCTGAAACTCTTCATCCACAGGCGGCGTTAACCTTAACAAAGGGTTTACGTTGCGCCGGACAGCCGAACGGGCCACCTTTTGGGCGGGACAGACGTTAAAGGGCGAAGTGGTGACGGACGCGCTTGGTGCACGACCGGTGGCAACCATCATGATGATGGTGTTTTTCTCGGGGCTGGCGCTCGACATCGCCGTCCCGGCTGCCGTGTTGACCGTCATGGCTTCCCTGAAATGGCTGGTGGAAAACTGGCCTTCGGCAAATGACTTGCCGTTCGATCAAAAGGCGGAAACGGCATGAAGACACTTCTGCTTTTATGGGCTCTGCCCATCACGATCCTGGGCGCCTGGTACGGTCTGTCCTACTACGACATGAGCTTCGGCATCTTCATGCTGACGCGCGATGCCCATGATCTGGTCTTCCAGGTCTATGGAGACATTCTCGGCATCGCGCCCGAGACGATCCCCCCGCTGGTGCTGCGTGCCATCATCGTCGACAGCCTTATCCTGTTTGCGATCCTTGGCTTCCGCCGTCGCAAGCAGATCAAGGCCTGGTGGCTGGCCCGTCAGGAAAAGTCGGCGGCGTTGTCCGAAGCGCGGGCGAGTGCCGAGAGCCTGTCCAGCGCGCCCTGAAGAATGAAGCTCGCAGCAGCGGAATCAATCCGCTCGCTGCGCTTGGCCCGCGACACATCCATTTCGAGAAGCGCCCGCTCTGCGGCGACCGTCGATAGCCGCTCGTCCCAATAGACGAAGGGGATGTCCGTTTTTTCCGACATCGAGCGAACGAAGGCCCGCGTCGCCTGCACACGCGGCCCGGACGAGCCATCCATGTTGACCGGCAACCCGATCACGAAGGCGACGACTTTCTCCTTCGCCGCAAAGGCGAGCAGAACCTCGGCGTCCTGAGTGAACTTCACCCGCTTGATGACCGGGCGAGGGGTGGCGAAGCGGCGGCCGAGATCCGACGCCGATAGCCCGATCGTCTTCGTGCCAAGATCGAGCCCGGCAATCGCCTCGCCGGGCTTCAACCGTTCTGCCAGTTCCTCGATCGTCAAGGTCGCCATGATCTGTCTTGCCCGCTGATCAGCGCTTGCGCACGAATTCGGTTCTGAGCACGAGGCCCTTGATCCCGTCATAGCGGCAATCGACATGCTCGGGATCGTCGGTCAGCCGGATTGACCGGATGACCGTGCCCTGCTTCAGCGTCTGGCCGGCGCCCTTGACCTTGAGGTCCTTGATCAGCACCACCGAGTCGCCATCGGCAAGCTCCGTCCCGGACGCGTCACGCGCCACAGGCTTGGCCGCAGCAGCCGCAGCGATTTCCGATGCGGGCCGCCATTCGCCGGTCGCCTCGTCATACACGTAGTCGTCATCGGCCATGGTCGGATCCCTTCTTGTGCGCAGCGCTACGGCTGTCATGCTGGCGGCTTAGACCAGTGCCGCCCCATAAGCAACTCGGCTCGCCCGTTGCCGCCGGAGGGGCACGCCATATATTGCGATGATAGTCAAACCCCGGAGACTCGTTTCATGAAAATCACCTGGCTCGGCCACGCCGCCTTTCGCCTCGACTCGGCCAAGGCATCGATCCTCATCGATCCCTTCCTCACCCATAATCCGGGCTTTGCCGGTCTCGACCGCAAGGAGATGACCAAGGGCATTACGCATATTCTGCTCACCCATGGACATGGCGACCATGTTGGCGACACGGTTCAGCTTGCCAAGGATACCGGCGCAACCGTGCTGGCCAATGCCGATCTCGCAGCCTGGCTCGGCACCAAGGGCGTCGACAAGCTCGAAATGGGCAATACCGGCGGCACCATCCATTTCGAAGGCTTCACCGTCACCTTCACCAATGCGCTGCATTCTTCCGCACAGGTCACCGAAGACGGTGTGTCGCACGCGCTTGGCAATGCCAACGGCCTGATGCTGCATTTCGATGACGAGGCTTCCGTCCTCCACATGGGCGACACTGACATCTTCTCCGACATGAAGCTGATCAACGAACTGCACCAGCCGGATGTCGGCATCGTGCCGATCGGCGATCGCTTCACCATGGGCGGCGCGGTTGCCGCACTCGCCTGCCAGCGCTTCTTCGACTTCAAGACGGCGATCCCCTGCCACTATGGCTCGTTTCCGATCATCGACCAGACGCCTGAAAAATTCATTGCCGGCATGGATGGTACGCGCACCCGCGTCGTCGCTCCCCAGGCCGGATCGGCCGTCACGGTCTGACAAACCCCGTTGCGCCTGCGCTTGACGGCCATTATAGCGAAGAAAACAGCTTATCCGGAGAATGCCATGTCTGTTGACCTCGCCACCGTCAAGCGCGTCGCCCGCCTTGCCCGCATCGCTGTCAGCGAGGAGGATGCCGCACGCATGACCGGGGAATTGAATGGCATTCTCGGTTTCGTCGAGCAGTTGGATGAAGTGGACGTCACCGGTGTCGAGCCGATGACCTCGGTGACGCCGATGGCCATGAAAAAGCGCGAGGATGCCGTCACCGATGGCAACAAGGCCGACGATATCGTCGCCAATGCGCCCGCCACCGATCGCAATTTCTTCCAGGTGCCGAAGGTCGTCGAATAAGACGCCATCTGCATTCTGAGACCGTCTCCCGTTTCTTGAGGGCCTGCCGGCCCGCCGACAGTTTGAAGTGAACCTGCCATGAGCGAATTGACCAGCCTCACCATCGCCGAAGCCCGCGCGAAACTCGTCGCCAAGGAGATCAAGGCCGTCGAATTGACGGATGCCTATCTCTCCGCGATCGAGGCTGCGAATGGCGCGCTGAACGCCTATGTCGCCGTCACCCCGGATGTGGCCCGCGACATGGCCAAGGCGTCCGATATCAGGATCGCTGATGGCAAAGCCGGTGTGCTCGAAGGCATCCCGCTCGGCGTCAAGGACCTGTTCGCCACCCGCGACGTCCACACCCAGGCCTGCAGCCACATCCTCGACGGCTTCAAGCCCAAGTACGAATCGACCGTCACCCAGAACCTCTGGGATGCTGGTGCCGTCATGCTGGGCAAGCTCAACATGGACGAGTTCGCCATGGGGTCGTCGAACGAGAGCTCCTACTACGGTCCCGCCGTCAATCCGTGGAAGGCGAATGGCTCCGACGAGAAGCGCGTACCCGGTGGCTCGTCGGGTGGTTCCGCCGTCGCCGTCGCCGCCCATCTCTGCGCCGGTGCGACCGCCACCGACACCGGCGGCTCGATCCGCCAGCCGGCCGCCTTTACGGGCACTGTCGGCATTAAGCCGACCTATGGCCGCTGCTCGCGTTGGGGCATCGTCGCCTTCGCGTCGTCGCTCGACCAGGCCGGACCGATCGCCCGTGATGTGCGCGATGCGGCAATCCTCCTTAAGTCCATGGCAAGCGTCGATCCGAAGGACACGACCTCGGTCGATCTGCCCGTTCCAGACTACGAAAAGGCGATTGGCGGCTCGGTCAAGGGCATGAAGATCGGCATTCCCAAGGAATACCGCGTCGAAGGCATGTCGGAAGAAATCGACGCGCTCTGGCAACAGGGTATCGCCTGGCTCAAGGAAGCCGGTGCCGAAATCGTCGACATCTCCCTGCCGCACACCAAATACGCCCTTCCGGCCTATTACATCGTGGCGCCGGCCGAAGCGTCTTCCAACCTTGCCCGTTACGACGGCGTCCGCTACGGCCTGCGGGTTGACGGCAAGGACATCGTCGACATGTACGAGAAGACCCGTGCAGCCGGCTTCGGCAAGGAAGTCCAGCGCCGCATCATGATCGGCACCTACGTGCTCTCGGCCGGCTACTACGACGCCTACTACCTGAAGGCCCAGAAGGTCCGCACCCTGATCAAGCGCGACTTCGAACTCGCGTTCGAAGCCGGCGTCGATGCGATCCTCGCCCCGATCACGCCGTCCTCTGCTTTCGCCATCGGCGACAAGGAACTGGCTGCCGATCCGGTCAAGATGTACCTGCAGGACGTCTTCACCATCACGCTCAATATGGCCGGCCTCCCGGGCATCTCCGTTCCTGCAGGCCTCGACAACAAGGGCCTGCCGCTTGGCCTCCAGGTCATCGGCAAGCCTTTCGAGGAAGAAACCCTCTTCAAGACCGCCCATGTCATCGAACAGGCCGCCGGCAAGTTCACGCCGGCCAAGTGGTGGTAAGGGACTTCGTCATCCGTGATATGACTGCGGCCGATGCAGACAGCGTCGGCCGTGTCGGGTTCGACGCCTGGGCCGCCAATCCGGTGCTCAATGCCTTCGGCGTCGATATGATGGTCAAGATCCGCCTGAATATCCGCCGCTTTTCCCAGGAGCATTTCAGCCTGATAACAGTCGGAGAACTCGGGGACGAGATCGTCGGCTGGACCGCCCGCGAAGGCGCCCGCGACTACATCTCCGACCTCTGGGTGAGCCCCTCACATCAGGGCCTCGGCGTCGGCTCGGCGCTCGTCTCGCGGCTCCTGCGCGAGATGCGCTCGGAAGGCCTAAAGCGTGCGCGGATCGACACCCATGCCGCCAACGAAGGTGCGATCCGCCTCTACAAGGACCTGGGCTTCGCCATCGTCTGGCGCGGCATGCAGCATTCCCCATCGATGGGCATGATGGTCGACAAGGTGAAGATGCAGCATGTGTTCTAGCGCGACCGACGCCGTTGGCTTTCCATATAGGCCTTGAGCACGGCATTCATCCGCGTCTGATAGCCCTTGCCTTGCTGACGAAACCAGTCCAGCACATCGCTGTCGAGCCGGACGGTGATCTGCGTTTTGGTCGATGGTGTGACCAGCACAGCCGTCTCGAAGAAAGCATCGTCGAGCTCTGGGATGTCGCTGTAGTCAATGTCCGCGTCCGACCGGGACTGTAACTCCTTAAGACGAGCGGCGGAGATGGTCATGATACTTCTGCCTTTCTCTTCTGTTTGCCAGACGAGCGGATATGATTCTGACGATGCCATTTCGGTCGGTGTGAACGACTGCAATCACGATCAGACCTTCGATGGCGCCGATGCTGGTATAGCGGGTCTCTCCGTAGTCGCGACGGCTATCGACGCCGGTCAGAACATCGCCCTCGAAGATCAGCCGGGCTTCCTCGAAAGAGATTCCGTGCTTGATCTGGTTGACGACATTCTTCGCGGCGTCCCATTCATAGTTCATGTGCAAATGTAACTACGAATGTAGTGCTCGGCAAGTCTTGGCCTTTAACTCACCTATTGTCCAGCTCCGACCTCACGAGCCGCAATCCCCGTTCGGTGATGCGATACGGTTTGCCCTGTCTCGAGCTGATCGCCTTCAAGCGTTTGAGCCTGCGAAACAGCTCAAGATCGAAACCGGGATAGAGCCAGCCGTCGCGGGAGAAGCACAGAGCCTTTTCGATCTTGCGTCGGTCGTCGCGGTGGATCTCGATCCAGCCGCCTTGGGCCATGAGGTGAAGGATACGCTGGTCTGAGCGTGATATGTCCATTGTCTGATGTCCGGAGAAGCGCAGATTGCTGCGCATGAAAACGGGTCCGGCGCCTCAAGGCGTCGGGGCTTCGTTTTCTGGCCCTGGCCGGTCGAGCCCTATCACGGGATCGCGGGCAGGGCCTTTACCGGGTCTCGGACAAACCGAACATCAAAACTCCTGTTGACCCACCGACGGTATCACTGTCCGCTGCGATGCGTCTATTGCGTCAAGGCCACACACTCTGGTCAAGAATCATCCCCGGTGTTTTACTGTTTGCAACGAAGAGGTGAGGATGGTCACGATCCGCAAGGCGCGACAGGACGATGCAGAACTCCTGACGGAGATCGGCATGCGTGCCTGGCGAAAGGCGATGGCATCGGTGGGCGAGGCGGCCGAGATGGCTGCCAATGCGCGCGAGGCCTTTGCCCGCTTCACCGAGGAGGGCTGGATCACCATCACGATCGTCGAGAAATCCGGCGTTCCCGTTGGCTGGGCCGCCCGCGAGGATATGGATGAGACGATTACCGACTTCTGGATAGATCCTGATGTCGAGGGCCAGGGTCTCGGCGGCGCGCTGCTCAAGGCCGTGGAGGGCGAGCTGAAAGCCCAGGGTATCTCGCTTGCACGCCTGCAGACCCATGCGATGAACAGCGATGCCCTGAAATTCTTCGAGAAGAAGGGCTATTCGGTGAACTGGCTGACGGTCAGTTACAATCCGAAGCTCGATCGCGATGTTCAGTCGGTGGGCCTCTCCAAGTCGCTCTCAGATCCCGCCGGAAGCGGCTACGGCCAGGAATTCTGAAGCCTGTCCGGTCAACAGGGTCGCCAGCACGGCGGTCTGGATCAACGCCATGGCCGGCACCAGCCAGGTAAACGGCGCCTTCTTCGTCTTGTGCCGAAAGAACCGCTGTCCGGCAAAAGCCCCGAACGCCCCGAAGAACACGATCATCGTCACCAGACGTTTCTCGGGCACCCGGCGATGTCCATGGATGGCGGCTCGCTTGTCGAGGCCGAAGGCCATCAGCGTCGCAAGGTTCCAGACAACCAGGAGGGCAAGGATAGGGATCGCAGGCAAGGGGAGCAGCAGGTCGGGCATACACTTTTCTATCCGCCCACCCCTTAACGTTCGCCTTCACGCAACATCCCTTGTCCGCACGAGCTTCGAACCCTCTCCAGCCTTGCACCTTCGGCGCAATTGCTCTACCTCACGAGGCAACACGTCCAAGCATGACACGAGCATCCGATGACCCTGGTAGACACCCGCACACCCGATCCGAAACGCTTCATTCCCGGCGCCACCGGCGACTGGGAAGTCATCATCGGCATGGAGGTCCATGCGCAGGTCCTGTCGAATTCCAAGCTGTTCTCTGGCGCTTCGACGGTCTTCGGCAATGCGCCGAACGCCAACGTCTCGCTCGTCGATGCAGCCATGCCCGGCATGTTGCCCGTCATCAACGAGGAATGCGTGGCCCAGGCCGTGCGCACCGGTCTCGGCCTGAAGGCGCAGATCAACAAGCGCTCGATCTTTGACCGCAAGAACTACTTCTATCCGGACCTGCCGCAGGGCTATCAGATCTCGCAGTTCAAGGACCCTGTTGTCGGCGAGGGCAAGATCATCATATCCCTCGGTCCTGACCGACAGGGCAATTTCGAGGATATCGAAATCGGCATCGAACGCCTGCATCTGGAGCAGGATGCCGGCAAGTCGATGCATGACCAGCATCCGACCATGTCCTACGTTGATCTCAACCGCTCGGGCGTGGCGCTGATGGAAATCGTCTCGAAGCCCGACATGCGCTCGTCCGACGAAGCCAAGGCCTATATGACCAAGCTGCGCTCGATCGTGCGTTACCTCGGCACCTGCGACGGCAATATGGACGAAGGCTCGATGCGCGCCGACGTCAACGTCTCCGTGCGCAAGCCGGGCGGCGAATTCGGCACGCGCTGCGAGATCAAGAACGTCAATTCGATCCGCTTCATCGGCCAGGCCATCGAATACGAAGCCCGTCGCCAGATCGCGATCATCGAGGATGGCGGCACGATCGACCAGGAAACCCGCCTCTTCGATCCGGGCAAGGGTGAGACGCGCTCGATGCGCTCCAAGGAAGATGCGCATGACTATCGCTATTTCCCCGATCCGGATCTGCTGCCGCTCGAATTCGACGATGCCTTCGTCGAAGCGCTGAAGAAGAGCCTGCCGGAACTGCCCGACGACAAGAAGGCCCGCTTCGTCGCCGAACTCGGCCTCTCCGTCTACGACGCCTCGGTCCTCGTCTCGGAAAAGGCGATCGCCGACTATTTCGAAGCCGTGGCCGCAGGCCGTGACGGCAAGACGGCCGCCAACTGGGTCATCAACGACTTGCTGGGCGCCTTGAACAAAGCCGGCAAAGCCATTGAAGAGACTCCGGTTTCGCCCGCCCAGCTCGGCGGCATCATCGACCTGATCAAGTCTGAGACCATCTCTGGCAAGATCGCGAAGGACCTGTTCGAGATCGTCTGGAACGAGGGCGGCGATCCGGCTGAAATCGTCGAAGCGCGCGGCATGCGCCAGGTGACCGACACCGGCGCCATCGAAAAGGCCGTCGACGAGATCATCGCCGCCAATCCGGATCAGGTTGCCAAGGTGCTCGCCAAGCCGACGCTTGCCGGCTGGTTCGTCGGCCAGGTGATGAAGGCAACCGGCGGCAAGGCCAACCCGCAGGCCGTCCAGGCGCTGGTCAAGGCCAAGCTCGGTCTGCCGGAGGAGTAAAGCCGGTGTTCTTCGTCCGCACGGCGACCGATCGGGATGTCGAGCCGCTCCGCGCCTTGCTGACGCAGAGTTTCCACGCGGCCTATGACCGGTTCTATGGGCCGGCCAAGGTCGCCGAGCTGATCGCGGCCTGGCATTCGCCGGCTGAGATCAAGCGGCGCATTCATGTGAAAGGCGGCGAATATCTCGTCGCCGATGACGGCAAGCGGATCGGTGGCATGGCCTTTGCGGCCATGTCTGAAAAGCTCACCAAGACCGCCATCCTGCACCAGCTTTATGTCCATCCCGATCACCAGCGCCAGGGCATCGGCCGCGATCTCTTTGCCGAGATCGAAACCTGCTTCCCGGATGCGGAGATCCTGCGCCTCGAGGTCGAGCCGCAGAATGCGGGTGCCATCGCCTTTTATGAAGCGCACGACTTCGTCGAGGTCGATCGCACGAAGAATTGTGGCGGTCCCGACAGCGGGATCGAAGCACTGATCATGGAAAAGCCGCTCAAGTGAGCGGCTTCTCGCTGCCGTGATTTTCAGTTGAATGGTGGCTCCGTCACGGTGCCGTCTTCATCGATCAGTTGTACCACGCTGCACTCGACGAGATTGTTGTCTTTGGCATTGCTGCAGGCAAGCTCCGCCGCCTTGAGCGCGAGCTCTCTGGTCTGCCAGCCGCAGGAGAATGTATGCCAGTGCGGTCCGCCATCGGCCATCATGAAGATATCGACGCTCCAGTTGGCTGGATAACAGGATGCATTGACGTCGCAGAACTCGGCGGTTCCGCCGCCTTCTATGCATCGCTTTACCGCGCAATCGATCGCATTGGCGGTCGTCTTCTCGATGCACAGACCCGAACTCATCTCGTAGGCTTGCGCATAGGCGATTGCCTGGCGTCGATTTTCCTGCGCCTGAAGTGGCGTGCAGCATAAGATTACGGACAGAATTGTCAGCAGTCGTCGCATGTTTGTCATCAAGACGTCCCCCGGGATCGATATTGGAAGGCCAGACTAGCGCAAGAGCGGAGCCGGCATGCAAGTCCAAACAATGCAGATAAGGGAAGCGACCGAAAATGATCTGGAAGCGATCGTCGCCCTCTTCGCCGACGATCCGCTCGGCGGCCATGGCGACACGACCGATCCGGCAGCCTTGCCCGACTATCACGCCGCTTTCCAACGTATTGCCGCCTCGCCGAACGAGACGCTCTATGTGGCAGAACTCGATGCGGAAGTGGTCGGGACCTTCCAGACCATGGTCACCACCACCCTGACGGCCTGCGGCAGCAGCAACTTGATCATCGAGGCCGTCCAGACGCGCGCCGATATGCGGGGCAGGGGTATCGGCGCCGCCATGATCGAGTTTGCCGTCGAGAAGGCGAGGGCGGACGGCATGCGCCTCGTCCAGCTGACCTCCAATGCCGCGCGCAAGGACGCCCATCGCTTCTATCAGCGGCTGGGCTTCAAGGCCTCCCATATCGGCTTCAAGATCAGGCTGAAATGACGGGGGTGCGACGGGGAATCACTGGACAAGCCGATGGTGAGGCGGCATAAGCGAGACAGGTTCGACAAGGCCGTCCTGCGGCCTGCGTTAATTGCCCAAGGATACACGATGAAGCAGCTCCTCTTGCAGATCTTCACCTGGTGGAACGGCCAGACCATGGGGACCCGTTTCTTCACCTGGCGGCACGGCAAGCGCGTCGGCGAAGACGAATTCGGCAATGTCTATTACGAAGGCCCGATGACGAGCTGGGGCCAGCCGAAGCGCTGGGTGATCTACAACGGTTACGCCGAAGCCTCGAAGATTTCCGCTGGCTGGCACGGCTGGATGCATTACCGCACCGACACGCCGCCGTCGAAGGAAGACTACAAGCCGCGCGAATGGGAAAAGGCGCATCGCCCGAACCCGACCGGCACGGCGGCTGCCTATCGTCCGCAGGGTTCGATTGCTGCTTCCGGTGAGCGTCCGCGCGTCACCGGCGACTACGATGCCTGGACGCCGGGCAGCTGATACCCGTTTTGGCCATAATCCGGCGTTAGGGCCTCTTCTGGGAGGCCCTTCTCGTATCTGGCCTCCAGTGGATCGATGAAAGCGAGCGGGACGATGAAATTGAGTGCATGGGCATGGGCCATTCCGGTTGTCGGGCTTGCTGCTGCGGCTTCCCTGACCCTTGCCGGCAGAGCCGATGCCGCCCGCCTCGAAAACCCCGTCGCTGAATTCGCCGGTATCGACAAGATCACCGGCCGCATCACCACCTTCGACGTCTATGTCAACGAAACGGTCCAGTTCGGCGCCCTGCAGGTGACGCCCAAGGTCTGCTATTCGCGCGATGAGACCGAAGCCCAGAAGATCGACGCCTTCATCGAGGTTGACGAGATCACGCTCGACCGCAAGATCCGCCGCATCTTTTCCGGCTGGATGTTCGCCGACAGCCCGGCGCTGAACGCCGTCGAACACCCGATCTATGACGTCTGGCTGACCGGCTGCAAGGTCGAGTCGGACGTTCCTCCGCCGCCCGGCGTTGAAGCCGTTGCCAAGCTTGCGCCCGAGCCCGCAAAGCCGGCCGACGCCGCGACGCCGGCACCGACCGCCGCTTCGGTTCAGCCGGGTGCAGCAGTTGTCGATCCGACCCAGGGTACGACGCAGGAAATTGATCCCAACCAGACGGCCCTTCCGCCGCTGGACGCGCCGGTCGAGGTTCCGACGGAAGTGATCGGCGGCGCGCCGGCCGGTCTCCCGCCTTCAGGCGATCCTCTGCTGCAGGGCAACCCCGCCCCGCCACCCCCGCCGGTGACGCCGCCCGGCAGCGTCGGTCTGTTCTAGGGGCCACAAGCATCGCGCTCGCCGTAGTCCGATCTCCCCCCGTGTGGGGGAGATGCCTGGCAAGGAAGAGGGGGGTAACCCCCGGCACAAGCTTTCCATTGACATCTAGGTCATTTGAGAACATTAAGAGAACAAACGGGAGTTCTCGAAATGTCGCTCGCTCAAAAATTCATCGTCCTTCCCTTCAAGATGAATCGCGGCAGTGTCGTGCCCGGCGAAATGCGCCAGGCCTCCAGCGCTGCCGCCGCCGAAAAGATCGCCACCGCCATGGCTGCCCGCCACATCGGCGTCGCCGCCTATTCTGTCCAGGTCGATGAGGAAAGTGGTGACATGACAAGCCCCAAACTCATCATCGGCTTCGGCGAAACGGCGGATCTGAACGCAGCCTGAGCTTGGCGCTTCTCTTGGCCCCGACAGAGCGATGTCGGCGTACGCGGAAGCGAGGGCCGTCCTCGACGGAACCTTGCTTCCAGTGTGGAGTTTGGGATCCTCGGAATTTGGGGAGGGATGATCCATGGCAATTGCAAAGAACAAAATCTGCATCTGGTACGACCGTGACGCCGAAACCGCAGCTCAGTTCTACGCCTCTGTCTTTCCCGACTCAGAAGTCAGAGCCGTCCACCGTGCCCCCTCGGATTATCCCTCCGGTAAGGCAGGCGATGTGCTGACCGTCGATTTCACCGTTTGCGGCATCCCTTGTCTGGGACTTAACGGTGGCCCGGCCTTCAAACAATGCGAAGCCTTCTCTTTCCAGATCGCAACGGATGATCAGGAAGAGACCGACCGTTACTGGAGCGCCATTGTCGGAAATGGCGGCCAGGAGAGTGCCTGCGGCTGGTGCAAGGACAAATGGGGTGTCAACTGGCAGATCACACCGCGCACCCTGACCGAAGCCTTGGCCGCTGGCGGCGACGAGGCAAAGCGTGCCTTCGAGGCGATGATGCAGATGGGCAAGATCGACGTGGCGAAGATTGATGCCGCCCGTCGCGGCTGAGGCGAGCTTCTAGCAAAGCGTCAGCCACATCACGCCGCCATAGGTGATCACCGTTGCCACCAGCGCCGCAACCTGCAGCATGCCGGCGATCTTGTGCAGAAGCCGCGCCTCATCGGTTTGCGGCTCTGTGAGTTCCCTGGTCGCATACCAGTGGAGGCCACCGATCAGACCCAGTGTGACGATCAGCATGAACGCGAGCACCAGCCGCAGCGCCGAAGTGGGACCGACATCGATCTGGTGCCAGCCGAGATGGCATCCGGTCGCCTGCGCCCCGTAGAGAAGCAGGAAGGCGCCGGACCAAATCACAAAGCCTGTCAGCAGCAGGACGAAGGGGGACACTTTCATCTCATCGCCCTCCGATCCCGGTCAGGCTCTGCAGCACGAAGGGGAAGGCGAGCCCGATCAACCCGGCGACGGCCGTGTAATCGTGCCACAGCTGGCCGATTCGCAAATCGAGCACGCGCGCCGGCCCGATGTAGCCGTTGTTCCAACGCCACAGACCATAGATCGCCAGCACGGCGCCGATCGCTGCATGCAGCCCAACGTAAACGGCCACTGCGAAGGCCGCTGCGGAGGCCGCATGCCCCGTCGGCGCCGGGATCGACATCTGCAGTATCGCAACCGCGCCGACGCTGACGATATGCGCAGCAAGCGTCACGCCCAGGCTCGTGATCGTCCATCCGGCCCGGCCATCGGCGAAGCGTCCGGCGATCGCCGCCGTGGCGAGGCCGATCGCCGCGACCAGGGACGGAGCCAGGAAGGTGAAGTCGAGATCCGGCGGCGGCCAGTTAGGGGCGGAAAGCCAGAGGAAGAAGGCGCCGAAAACCAGTGACGTGTAAAGCGTCGCATTGGCGGCGAGCACAAAAACCACGGCCCACCAGGAGGGCGGTTGCGCCACTTCCTGATGATGCAGTGCCCGTTCTCCGCGCCCCACGTCCAGCGGGCCGAGATCCTGCTTCAAGCCCGTCGCCGGCGTCCAGAGGAAGAAGAGGATGATCACCGCGACAAAGGCAACGGGTGTCAACCAGTAGAGTTTGGCGAGCAGGCTGGCGAAGAAGGCCGCCGTCGCGATCGCCGTCCAGAGCGGCAGATAAGTGGGCCTTGGAAGAACGACCACATGGTCGAGGCGACCGCTCACCATGTCGACGGTCAGCGTCTCCATCCAGCCATTGCGCATAAAGCCCAGGTAACCGCGTCCGGCGGCCAGTTCCGGGCCAAGTTGGCGCGGCCCGAGCCCATCGGCTCGCCCTTCGATATGCGGCAGCGAGCCGAAATTATAGGAGGGCGGCGGCGTGGGCGTCGCCCATTCGAGCGTGCCGGCTTCCCAGGGGTCGCGACGAAACGGCTTTCCGTGGCGTATGAGCATGATCAGGTCGAGGGCGACCAGCGCAAAGCCGATCGTCATGACGAAACCACCGACCGACGAGATGAAGTTCAAGACCTCCCAGCCCGCCTCCTGCGGATATTCGAAGACCCGGCGCGGCATGCCGCGAAGCCCCGTCAGATGCATGATGAAGAAGGTGACGTTGAAACCGATGAAGACCAGCCAGAAGGCGGGCTTCGAGAGGTGCTGCACGGGCTGGCGCCCGGTGATGTGTGGCAGCCAGTAGTAAGCCGCCGCCATCATTGGAAAGACGAATCCGCCCACCAGCACGTAGTGCAGATGCGCCACGACGAAATGCGTGTCATGCGCCTGCCAGTCGAAGGGCACCATGGCCAGCATCACGCCGGTCAGCCCGCCGGCCACGAAAACGAAGAAGAAGCCGAAGATGTGCAGCATGGGGATCGAATAGCGGGGTCTTCCATGCGCCATGGTGGCGAGCCAGGCGAAGATCTGGATACCCGTGGGGATGGCGACCAGCGCGCTCGCTGCCGAGAAGAAGGAGAGCGCCACATGCGGAATGCCCACCGTATACATGTGGTGCACCCAAAGCCCGAAGGAGAGGAAGGCCATGGCAACGATCGCCGCGACGATCAGCCCGTAGCCTTCAAGCCGCGTGCGGCACAGGACCGGGATGATGGTCGACAGCGCCCCGGCGGCGGGCAGGAAGATGATGTAGACCTCCGGATGGCCGAACAGCCAGAAGAGGTGCTGCCAGAGCAGCGGATCGCCGCCCCGGGTCGGATCGAAGAAGGGTAGGTCGAAGGCCCGCTCCACCTCCAGCAGAATGGAGCCGAGGATCAGCGGCGGAAAACCGATCAGCATCATGGCTGCCACGACCAGCATGTACCAGGCGAAGATCGGCATGCGTGTGAGCGACATGCCAGGAGACCGGAGCTTGAGAATGGTCACCATGATTTCGATCGCCGCCGACAGCGCCGAAATCTCCACGAAGGTGATGCCGAGCAGCCAGACATCGGCATTGATGCCGGGCGAATAGGGCCGCGACGAAAGCGGCGTGTACATGAACCAGCCGCCATCCGGCGCAATGCCGAAGACGAGCGCCGCCACCAGGAAGGAGCCGCCAAAGAGATAACACCAGTAGCCATAGGCCGACATGCGCGGGAAGGCGAGGTCGCGGGCGCCCAGCATCTTCGGCAGCAGATAGATCGCCAGCCCCTCGAAGAAGGGGATGGCGAACAGGAACATCATGATGACGCCATGCATGGTGAAGACCTGGGCATATTGGGCGGCATCGAGAAAGGCACTGTTGCTGGATGTGAGTTGCGCCCGGATCAGCATGGCAAGAACGCCACCGATCGCGAAGAACACGAGCGCCGTCACCATGAAGCGCTTGCCCACGACATTGTGGTTGACTGCCGACAGCCGCTGCAGGCCACGGCCCGAGCCCCAGATCGCATCAAGCTGATGATGCAGCCGGATCGCGGTGTCCGGTGGCTGATAGCCCGTCTCGGGTCTGGCATCATTCATGGTGCGGCCCCTCCTGAGACAAGCGCTGTCAGTCGTTGGCGATAGATTTCCGGTGCATGCGCCTCGACAGTGAAGCGCATGCCGGCATGGCCGGTGCCGCAATATTCGGCGCAAATGCCCCCATAGCGGCCCGGCACATCGGCCCGGATGCGCACGACCGTCTCATGCCCGGGCACGGCATCAATCTTGCCGGCAAGCCTCGGGATCCAGAAGCTGTGCACGACATCGGCGCTCGTCACCCGCACCTCCACCACGCCGCCCGCCGGGATATGCAGCGTCCCCTCGGTCGCGATCTCATTTCCCAGATCCGGGTAGCGAAAACCCCAGCGCCACATGGCGCCGCGCGCCTCGACGCGGGCGACCACCGGCTCACTCTGCCAGGCGCCGATCAGATACTCCCCCTGCGCCATGCCATAGGTCATCAGCGCAATCAGCACGGGGATGGGGAGAAACAGCCCGCCGGCGATCATCCAGCCTTTGGGCGAAAGGCTCCGTCCGAAGCCGGGTTTGAAGAAGACCAGACCGAGCAGCGCCAGCACGAGCCCGAGGATGAAAGCGGAGCCGACGAGCATGATCCACCAGAGATTGGCAATTGCCCCGGCATAAGGACCAGCCGGATCCAGCGCCGACAGATCTCCCGAGCAGGAACCCAGCGCCAACCCGCAGACGCCGATGGCGGCGAGACGCGGGAACCTTCGAGCCCGCATCGGCCTTTCCCCCGCAAAAGGAGGGCTTTCATGGCCAATATGTCCGAGACCGACGATTCCAATCCCGTCATCAAGAAGCTCGAGGAAAAGGACACCACGTCTGCCGTGGCTGTAGCGGGTCACCCGCTGCATGCCATGAGCGTGCATTTCCCGATTGCTCTCGTCTTCGGCACCTTGGCCGTCGATGTCTTCTACTGGTTCAGCGCCGATCCTTTCTGGTTGCGTGCAGGTCTCTGGACCTCGGGCACGGCCTTCCTCGCCGGCGTCGCGGCTGGCATTGTCGGCACCGCAGAACTGCTGCTTGTCCCCGGCATTCGCGCCCGCGCGGCAAGCTGGGCCCATGCCATTGCCGCGATCACGCTGATCTCGGTCGCCGGCGCCAACTGGGGCTTGCGGCTTGTCGATCCCCATGCCGTCCTGCCACATGGCATGCTGCTTTCGGTTCTGGCGGCCGCCTTGACTGGTGTTGCAGGCTGGCACGGTGGCAAGCTGATCTTCGATCACGGTATCGGCCTCATGGTGTCGCCCAAGGATTGAAGGGTTCAAGCAGGCGCCCCAGCCCGCCCGGTTCGGACATGACCGAAGGCAGGGTGAGTTGCGGCGCCTCCTTGGCCAGCACGAGAATGAGAATGGCCAGAACCACGGCGCAGCAGCTCACGGTTGCCACGACGAAGCGCCAGGCCGGATAGACTTCCCCCTGCTTGAACAGCCGGATGACGACGAGGCCGGAAAAGACGTGGAACATCGCCAGAAGCCCGACAAAGGCGAGCTTCCAGGAAAACCAGGGCGCAAAGACTTCCCGCATGAAACTGAGCGCGATCCCGCTCGCGACTGCAATGAAGGCCGCCGGCGAGATCAGCGCAACAAAAGCGAAGCGAGTCATCCGTTGCATGCGGTAGAGCGCGTCGTCATCGTCGACATGGGCCCGCTGCACATAGAGGCTCGGCAGGCTGATCAGCCCGGCGGTCCAGATGGCGATGGCCGCGATATGCACGAACTTGAGCAAGGCGATCATCAGCGCGGCGCCTCGCTGTCGAAGCTGCGCCCCGCAAACAGGCTGCGCAGCTTGAGAAGGGCCGCGAAGAGATAGGGGAGGGCCGCCGGCACCCACATCAGAAGCCCAGACAGCTGCTGATCGGCGAGCGGAGACAGGCCGAAGGGATGCGTCGTATCCATATGGGCCGCAAACAGCGGCTCGCGCGAAAAGGTCAGTAAAGCCCCCAGCATGCCCATCTGGATCGTCGTCCCGAGCAGGAGCGCCACGGAAGGCCCAACCGTGCGCCGTGGCGATAGAATGTCGTACCAAAGCCAGACCGCCGAGCCGATCAGCGTCAGTTCCATCAGCCAATAGGCCGCCGGCGACGAGAGGGCGAAGAGATAGGGCCCAGGCGCATGCCAGGCCCACATCAGCAACGTATGCACGAGGAAGGAGAGCTGCGCGGGCAGCAGCTGACGCTCGCGCGCCTTGGACGGGATGGAAAGGACGATGAGAGGGGCTAAAAACGTCACAAGCAAGATGTGATGCAGAACACGGGCCGAAAAGAGCGCAGACGAAAGCGCGCAGAGCGGCGAAACAATGGCAATCAGCATCATCAGAAGGGCAGCACCCGCCGCCATCCGCTGCCGTCGATGGGCGGCGGTCGTCATCAGCAACACGAAGACGGCACCGATCGCCGCCAGAAGCGGCGGATCAAAATTCCAGTCGCGCCACAGCATATCCGGTGTCGGCGCCGGGCCGCAATAGATGTCGAGATTCATGGTCTCCGTCCCCAAACGCCGTCAAAGCCGGCCGTCGCCCGCTAGCGGCCATCGCCCGGGACCGGCTGCTAAATGCAGACGCGCCTTTGGCCGACCGCCCGTCTGTGCAACACCGATGACGCGACATTGTTCCATCGGTGATCATCAGGACATGTGCAGGGGCAGCAATAGGTCGCGCGAAGCCGAGTGCGGCAAGCTCACGGAGCCGGCCATAACGCCGCCCAAACGCCACCTAATGCCACCGCACCGGCTTCTAAATCCAGTGCGAGGCCAGCATTCTCAGGGCTTTTCGCGGGGTATGTGGCGCATCAGGTGGCATTATGCCCTTTTTCGCGGGCTGTGAGCGCTCGTCGAGCGGGGGAGAGGGGGCGCGGTTGCCTCTTTATCGATTGCCGCCTCGGATTTCCCCCCAAAAATTTCCTGGGTCCACTTCAAGCAGGCAGTAGGCCGGCATAGGAGTCCCTGTAGGGGCTACGAGGGGTGAGCAGCACGGATAACAGCCTGGAGCTTCCTTAAAGCGCTCCTGTGTTTGGCTGTTGACTTTTGGTTGCGAGGACGGCAGTCCGAGAAACCAAAAGGGAAAACCTGCGCAGGAGATCGAGCATGAAATTCATCAAGGCTTATCTGGTTCTGGCTTCTCTGGGTGCAGTCCTCATGATGGGGAATATCACGCTGCAGGAGGCAGGTCGCTACAGCATAGACGCGGGGAGCCTCTCCCTGGCTCTCGCGCTGCTGGCCACTGCTGTCCTGAACCTAGTCTACCTACTCACCACTACCGCATCGGATAGCACACCCCTGCCCCTGCGTGTGGTCTCCCTTTGGCTGAAGGCCAAGGAGAGGGAGCTGGAAAAGAAGGCTGATAAGGGAGGAGCAGAACAGGGAACACTGTAAGCAGTGTTATAGCTTTACCTGTTATGCTTATGACTGAATGATCAGTCTCCCCCTGATAGATAGTCATATAGATATATCGAAACGGAGGGGGGACTAGATTTCCTCCTAAGGGGTGGGGTAATCGATTTTAGTCAATTCGGGCATGGCCAAGCCGCGAATATAGCATCGGCCACCTGCACTGTTCCGTTGAGATGAAGCTTATCAGGGTTATCTTGAAGATGCTTTGTGACCACCCTCGCGATCTGGGTGTTCTTCACTTCCCTGGGAATGCAAAAAGCGTTGGGCTGAGCCCAGGACAATCCCTCGACAACACCGGTGACATAACCGAGGCAGAACACATCCTTTTTCTCACATGAGGCGATCAGTGTTGTGCCAGTAACGTAGAAAACGGTCTCAGCGCTTGATGGTGTGGTAACGGACAACGCCGAGATAAAGGCCAAAGCTGCACTGCGCATGTGTCCCCCTCTTGAGAATACAGGCAGAGATTGCTCTCTACCTCCTGCCGTTGTCAATTGAGCCAGGAGGGCTCGGAGTCTGGTTCTCCTCCGCTACGGTTGCGCCGTAAGCCTCAAGAGCAGCCGTCTCCGACAGGTCTGCAACTGTGGACCGTGGCGGGCGGGACAGCCCTCCGATCCCGCTTGACGGATGCGCTCCGTCTATCTCCAATGCAGCGGGGTGGCGTTCACGGGGAGGATAGTATGGCCGGGCTCTATCACAGTTTGCAGACCGTTGGATCGGACTTCGGTCAGGTCTCGATCGGCGCGGATCATGTGCATGTCCAGGCCATCGGCGGCACGGACGCCTTCGTCTCGCCCGACGGGCAGACCACAATCGACCGGCTACCGGGCGCGCGCCTGGCGCTTCCTGACGGGCCCTGTGCCCTGTCGGTCCATGTCGCCCCCGTCCTCACCTCCACCTATGATGCCGGCGCCCTGATGCTGCGCACGGATCAGGGCAAATGGGCCAAGCTCGCCTTCGAACTCTCACCCCAGGGTCGCAGGACCGCAGTCAGTGTCGTGACAAACGATTGTTCCGATGATGCCAACGGCCCGACCTTGCCGAGCGACGGCCTGTTCCTCCGCATCTACCGCTGGCAAAACCTGACCGCCTTCCACATCTCCGAAGACGGCAAAACCTGGGACCTGCTGCGCCTCTTCCGCCTGAACGGCCACACCGCCACCATCGACCTCATCGCCCAGTCGCCGACGGGCAAGGGCTGCGAGGCACGGTTTACGCAGCTTTGGCTGGCGGAAGGCGAGATCGCGGATTTGCGCGACGGGAGTTGAGGGGGCTGGTCAGGTAGCGCGCCGGACGATGACTGTTGACGCGTCGCTGCCCACTATGTCCGCCGGCTCAGAGCCGGCAGGCGATTACGAAATCGCCTCGATCCCTTTGCGGCGAATGATGTTCAGAAGCGCCAGGGCCGGACCGGTTGGGCGTTTTGCTCCACGCTCAAGCTGGGAAACATAGCCCGGCGTGAGGTTGAGATAGCGGGCAAACACCGCCTGACTGAGATGGGCTTCCTCACGGAGCTTGCGGATGTCTTCCGGAGACATCTCCTCATGCAAAGGCTCAAGACCCTGCCCCAGATGCCGCATGGTGATCTTTTCGTGCGCTTCGGAACTCAAAATCCCACTTTTGTTCATGTCCGCAGCCGTTTCGAGCAAGGCCTCGGTTAAGCGGCTCACCTGCTTACGTCCTGTCATTCACCGACCTCCTGAACCGTTCCATCACTCAGGGCCTTCGCCAATTTCGCATCATCTGCAGCAAGCCATGCTGCCCCGATTTCTCGTAATGTCAGCAACTCGTCCGGCTCGATGTTCTCTTGCTCGCTTTTGGCAAAACTGTAGAGAAACACAGCCCGATTGCCTTCCCGGTAGGCCACGATCATGCGGTAGCCGCCCGACCGTCCCTGACCGCTGCGTGCCACACGCTGTTTGATAAGACCGCCGCCGAGGTCGGCATCCACTAAGCCGGACTCGGCTCGCGCGATTGCTTCCCGCAGGCTGGAATCCGCAATCCGCTGCTTGCGGGCAAATCGCACCATCCATTTGGTTATGAGGATCCGCATGCAGCAACCCTAGTCCCGTGAACTATAGTGCGTGGAGCGATAGTTTGCAATTGCCGGGGTGGTTCGCCTGGAATGAGATCGCATATGGGGCAAGCTGCGTGCCGCTCCCACACCCCTCAAAACCTCAACGTCTCACTCTCCATCGCCCGATCCAACAACACCCCATACTCCGCCTTCGGAATATCCACCGCCCCGAAGGTCTTCAGATGTTCGGTCGTAAACTGCGTGTCGAGCAGGGTGAACCCACGCTCCCGCAACCGTTCCACGAGATAAACCAGACAGATCTTCGACGCATTCGTGCGCCGCGAAAACATGCTTTCGCCGAAATAGGCGGAGCCGAGGGTCACGCCATAAAGGCCGCCGACGAGTTCGTCGCCCTCCCAGGCTTCGACGCTGTGGGCGTGGCCGAGGCGGTGCAGCGCGCCGTAGAGGTCCTTGATCTGTTGGTTGATCCAGGTGCTCGGCCGATCTTCGGCGGCTTCGGCGCATTTTTCCACCACCTGGTCGAAGGCGGTGTCGAAGCGGATGTCGAAGGGGGCTTTGCGGATGGCCTTTTGCAGGCTTTTCGAGACGTGGAAACCGTCGAGCGGGATGATCCCGCGAATATCGGGTTCGACCCAGAAGAGTTCGGGGTCATCGGCCGATTCCGACATCGGGAACATCCCGATGGAATAGGCGCGCAGCAGGAGTTCCGGCGTAATGCTTCGGTCCCTGCTGCGTCGCCCAGCCATGGTCGTTACTTGGCCGAGGTTTCGGCCAGGTATTTTTCCAGCCAGTGAATGTCGTAGTCGCCGTTGGCGATATCGTGGTTGGCCACGAGATCCTGGAACAGCGGCAGCGTCGTCTTGATGCCGTCGACGACGAATTCGTCGAGCACGCGGCGCAGACGCATCATGCATTCGACGCGGGTGCGTCCATGCACGATCAGCTTGCCGATCAGGCTGTCATAATAAGGCGGGATCTTGTAGCCGGCATAGGCGCCGGAATCGACGCGAACGCCAAGACCGCCCGGCGCATGGAAATGCGTGATCGTGCCGGGCGACGGTACGAAGGTGCGCGGATCCTCGGCATTGATGCGGCATTCGATGGCGTGACCGGAAAAGACGATCTCGTCCTGCGTGACCGAGAGGCCGGCACCGGAAGCGACGCGGATCTGCTCATGCACGAGGTCGATGCCGGTGATGGCTTCGGTGATCGGATGCTCCACCTGCAGGCGGGTGTTCATTTCGATGAAATAGAACTCGCCGTTTTCGTAGAGGAATTCGATCGTGCCGGCGCCCCGGTACTTCATCTTCTTCATCGCTTCGGCGCAGATCGAACCGATCTTCATCCGCTGCTCGACGTTAAGGGCAGGGGAGTTTGCCTCTTCCCAGACCTTCTGGTGGCGGCGCTGCAAAGAGCAGTCGCGTTCACCGAGATGGATGGCGTTGCCGGCACCGTCACCGACAACCTGCACCTCGATATGGCGCGGCTTGCCGAGATATTTTTCCATGTAGACGGCGTCGTTGCCGAAGGCGGCGAGCGCTTCGGAACGGGCGGTCGAAACGGCCTCTTCCAGCTCTTCCTCGGTCTTGGCCACCTTCATGCCGCGGCCACCGCCACCAGCGGTCGCCTTGATCAGCACGGGGAAGCCGATCTGACGGGCGATTTCCAGCGCGTTTTCCGGCTTCACTTCGCCGTCCGAGCCGGGAACAACGGGGATGCCGAGTTCAACCGCCGTCTTCTTCGCCGTGATCTTGTCGCCCATCAGGCGGATATGCTCCGCCGTCGGTCCGATGAAGGTGATGCCATGGGCATCAAGGATATCGGCGAACTTGGCGTTCTCCGACAGGAAGCCGTAGCCCGGATGCACGGCGTCCGCGCCGGTGATCTCGCAGGCCGCGACGATCTGGTGGATGTTGAGATAGCTGTCGCGCGACGGCGGCGGGCCGATGCACACGCTCTCGTCGGCAAGACGCACATGCATGGCATCCGCATCAGCCGTCGAATGGACGGCCACGGTCGCAATGCCGAGCTCCTTGCAAGCGCGCAGCACGCGCAGCGCGATTTCGCCTCGGTTGGCGATGAGGATCTTCGAGATGCCGCTCATCGGATCACTCGATGATCACGAGAGGCTCGCCGTATTCGACCGGGCTTGCATCGTCGATAACGATCTCGACGACCTTGCCGGACTTGGGCGAGGGGATCTGGTTCATGGTCTTCATGGCTTCGATGATCAAGAGCGTCTGGCCTTCCTTGACCGTCGAGCCGACTTCCACGAACGGGCGGGCACCCGGCGCCGGCGACAGATAGACGGTGCCGACCATCGGCGCGGTCACGGCCTTGGACAGGTCACGGCCGGCAGGAGCAGCCGGTGCGGCAGCCGGAGCTGCGGCCGGAGTCGGGGCAGCAGGGGCCTGGAAATTGTATGCCGGCATCTGCATCGGAACCGGGGTGCCGTTGCGCGAGACGCGGATGCGCAGGTCGTCCTGCTCCACTTCGATCTCGGTGAGATCCGTGTCGTTGAGGATGTTTGCGAGATCACGGATCAGCGCCTGATCGATACCCGATTTCTTGTCAGCCATGGATGGGGTGTCCTGTATTCTTGTTATTGCGTGATGGTTTTCAGCGCCTGGAGCGCCAGGATGTAGCTTTGAGGTCCGAAACCGCAGATGACGCCTTTGCACGCGGGCGCTATCACCGATTTGTGGCGGAATTCTTCTCGTGCATGCACGTTCGAGATATGCACCTCGATCACCGGAAGCGGGGAGACGGCCTTGATCGCGTCATGCAGGGCAATCGACGTGTGCGTATAGGCACCGGCATTGATCGCAACGCCGACTGCCTTGTCCCCGGCCTCGTGGAGCCAGCTCACCAGGTCGCCCTCGTGATTGGACTGGCGGAAGTCGATGGAAAGCCCGATATCGGCACCGTAAGCCTTGCAGTCCGCTTCGACATCGGCGAGCGTCTTGCCGCCATAGATCCCGGGTTCCCGTTTTCCCAGCATGTTGAGATTGGGGCCGTTCAACACGAAAATGGTTTTGCTCATCTACGCTTCCGTCGACTTTGAACCGCCTCCTATAGACCGAGAGGCCCTGCAGGGAAAGCCCTTTGCCGTGATCACGCCAAACCGTCCCCGGAAATCCGGGTCACGGTTAAGATCACGCACGTTCGGGACGGCTTCTTGTCTCAGCAGGTGGCCTTGCCGCAGGCGCGCACATTGCTGACCTTGGCCACGATCGCCTCCTTGCCGACGGCGCCCGGAACGGTCTCGTTGCCGATCACATAGGAGGGGGTGCCGGTAATCCCGAGGCTGGTCGCCAGCTGATAGGCTTCCTGCACCTGTTCGGTATTCGGGCTCTCCGCCATCTTGGCGCGGATCGCGTCCTCGGCAATGCCAAGCTCCCCGGCAATCGCGATCGCGCTCTCTTCCGAAGCGCGGCCGTCCTGGGTCATCATGGCACGGAAGAAATCGCCGTATTTCTCCGGCGACAGCTTGCGCACGGCATCCGATACCTTGTGGGCGGCTTCACTGTCGGGGCCGAGGATCGGGAATTCCTTCAGCACGTAGCGGACATTCTTGTCCTCGGCGATCACCGCTTCCATGTCGGCATGGGCGCGGCGGCAATAGCCGCAATTGTAGTCGAAGAATTCAACGACGGTCACGTCACCCTGTGGATTGCCGATCGCCAGATCATAGGCCGAGTTGAAGATCGCATCCTTGTTGGTCGAGAGCGCTTCCGCCGAGCGCTGCTGGCGGATCTCTTCCTGCTTCTTCTGCAGCGCGTCCTGCACTTCCAGCATGATCTCGGGATTGGCGATCAGGTATTCGCGGATGAATTCGCCGAATTCCTTCTTCTGCGCCTCGTCGAGAGCAGCAGCGGGCAGCGGCATCAGGGCGGGGAGGAGCGCGATACCGGCGCTGGCGATCATCTTGAAATTCGGGCCCATGTCTTTCCTCGTCCTTGCCGTCTGCACAGTTCATCGCCGGCGGTGTCGTATCTTCCTGCCGGCCGACGTCGAGCCTAAAGGCTCAGGGTGACAAGCGGAATGGCTTTTTTGCACTGCCTTGTCCAGCCTCTCCATTGTGATGACGCGCGCTTTGCGGCAAATGTCGGGCGTCTGACCGAGGAGCATAAGTTGATTTCGATTTCCAAGCGCAGTGCCGTCGAACCCTTCCACGCCATGGATATCCTGGCGGAGGCCACCCGCAGGCGGCAGCAAGGTCGCCCGGTCATCTCCATGGCCGTCGGCCAGCCGGGGCATCCGGCACCCCAGGCAGCACTCGAAGCCGCCCGCAAGGCGCTCGATGGTGGCCGCATCGGCTACACCGACGCGCTCGGGCTGACCGCTCTGCGCCAGGCGCTCGCGGAGGAATATCGCCGCCGGCACAATGTCTCCGTGGACTGGAACCGCATCGTCGTTACCACCGGCTCCTCTGCCGGCTTCAACCTCGCCTTCCTCTCGCTCTTCGATGTCGGCGACGCCGTCGCCATCGCGCGCCCCGGCTACCCCGCCTATCGCAGCATCCTGGCCGCGCTTGGCCTGAGGGTGATCGAAGTCGCTGTCGGCCCCGAGACCGGCTTTACGCTCACGCCGGAAAGCCTGGAGCGCGCGCAGGCAGAAGCCGGTGTCCGCCTCAAGGGCGTGCTGCTTGCCAGCCCCGCCAACCCGACCGGCACGGTCACCACCAGGGCGCAGCTGAAAGCCGTCTACGATTATTGCCAGGGGCAGGGGATCACTCTGATCTCTGACGAGATCTACCATGGTCTCACCTATGGCGCGGAGGAGACGACGGCGCTCGAGATCGGCGACGAGGCCGTCATCATCAATTCCTTCTCCAAATACTATTGCATGACCGGCTGGCGCATCGGCTGGATGGTGCTGCCGGAGGAACTGGTGCGCCCCGTCGAATGCGTCGCCCAGAGCCTCTACATCTCGGCCCCGGAACTGTCGCAGATCGCGGCACTCGCCGCCTTGAGCGCCACGGACGAGCTGGAACACTATAAGGCCGCCTGCCAGACCAATCGCGATTTCCTGATAGCCCGCCTGCCGGCGCTCGGCCTGCCGCTGCTCTCGCCGATGGACGGCGCCTTCTACGCCTATGTCGACGCCAAAAGCTTCACCAATGACAGCATGAGTTTCGCAAGGCGCGTGCTCGCCGAGACCGACGTCGCCGTCACCCCGGGTCGGGATTTCGATCCGATCGACGGCCACCTGGCGCTCAGATTGTCCTATGCCGGCACCATGGCAGAGATGGTCGAGGCAACCGATCGGCTCGAGGCGTGGCTGCCGAAGATTGGTTAGGCATTGAGCGAAATGGATTCTTGGTCAATGACTTGAGCAGGCCGGCTGAATCATTGTCTCAACGACATGATTCAATCTGTGAACGTCAAATCTGCCGGAAACCAGGGGAGAGGGTCATTTGCCAACCGAACGGATCAGCTCCCTCATGGCGGCGCCAGACATTGACACCGAACGCACGCGGCTGAGGGCGCACCGCCTCGACGATTTCGAGCCGATGATGGAGATGTGGCAGGACGAAGCGATCTTCCGCCACATCACCGGTCGCCCGTCGACATCCAACGAGACCTGGTCCCGCCTGCTGCGCTACATGGGTCACTGGCATGGTCTGGGCTTCGGCTATTGGGTGATCGAGGACCGCGCAACCGGGCATTATCTCGGCGAAGCGGGTTTTGCCGATTTTCATCGCGACATGGAACCGCCGCTGGGGCCCTCGCCGGAGGCTGGCTGGGCGATCGTTTCGACCGCCCATGGACGCGGTCTTGCAACGGAAGTCATGACGGCCGCCCATGCCTGGATGGATGAGCACAATCCCCATGGCCGCACGACCTGCATCCTTGACCCCTCGCACCACGCATCGCTGCGCGTGGCGGAGAAGTGCGGATATGCCTTCGACCACGAGGCGAAATTGAACGGCGAGACAACGGCCGTGATGAAGCGCCTGATGCGACCGACAGCCTGAAGATCCCCGCAAACGAAAAAGGGCCCCGCTGAGGGCCCTTTTGCATTCTATCGCTGATCATCCGATCTCAGAAGAAGCCGCGCTTCTGCCACCAGCCGCCCTTCTTGGGCTTGGAAGCGTCGGCGCCATCCTCGGAAGTCTTGACCGAGGTCACGACCGGCTCTGACGACGCGACGTTGGATTCGCGGTTGGCCCGAACGGGCTTGGCTTCTTCGGCAACGGGCGCAGGGGCAGGGGCCGGGGCAGTCGCAGCCTGTTCAGCGGCAGCCTCTTCCTTGACCGTTTCGGCAACCGTCTCGACCGGAGCGGCGGCCACGGGTGCTGCCTCGGCCACGACGTCAGGCTCGGCGCTCGCCTTGGCCTTGCGGGTACGGCGCGGCTTCGGCTTGTCGGCGGCGACAGCCTCTTCGACCACGTCCTCGGCAACCGGGGCAGGGGCTTCGACGGCTACGGCGTCATCCGATGCCTCATCGGCCTCATCGCCCTCTTCGTCACCAGCCGTTTCGCCTGATGCCTCGACCGAACCTTCTTCGCCCGGACGGTTGCGACGACCACCACGCTTGCCACGGCGGCGACGCTTGCGCTTCTGCGCCTCGTCACCATTGCCGTCGCCTTCAGCGTCGGTCGCACGGGCTTCGCCGATGGTTTCGACGGCGTCATCCTCGCCCTCATCTCCATCCTCGTCATCGCCATCAGCACCGTGGTCGCCGTTCTGCATATCAGCATGCGGGCCATTGCCGTTATGGCCGTTCTTGCCACGGCGGCGACGGCGACGCTTGCGCTTGCGGTTGCCCTGTTCGTCGCCTTCGGCGCGCGCCTGCTGCGGCGCGCTCTCGGCCTTGGCGGCAACGACGACGGTTTCTTCCTCGTCCTCGTCTTCCGGCTCCGGAACGTAATCGTCCTCTTCTTCGATCTCCGGCAGGAGCGACAGCAGGCTCTCGATCTTCACCGGATTGGCAACGGCTTCGCCGCGCTCGATCGTGAAGTGCTGCGAGCCGCCATGCTGGGCCGGCATGCCGGCATCGATCACGATCGAGACGCCGAAGCGACCTTCGTAGTCGACGATGGTGTCACGCTTCTGGTTGAGCAGATAGAGCGCCGTTTCCGGCGTCGTGTGCACGACGATGTCATGCGTGGTGCTCTTCAGCAGGAACTCCTCGATGCCGCGCAGGACATGCAGGGCAACGGAAGACTGCGAGCGTATGAGGCCGGTGCCTGCGCAATGCGGGCAAACCTGCGTGGTCGATTCCAGCACCGAGGCGCGGATGCGCTGGCGCGACATTTCCAGAAGGCCGAAATGCGAGATGCGGCCGACCTGGATACGCGCGCGGTCGTTCTTCAGGCAATCCTTCAGCTTCTTCTCGACGGCGCGGTTATTGCGCTTTTCTTCCATGTCGATGAAGTCGATGACGATCAGGCCGGCGAGGTCACGCAGGCGCAGCTGGCGCGCCACTTCTTCGGCCGCTTCGAGGTTGGTCTGGAGTGCGGTGTCTTCGATCGAATACTCGCGGGTCGAGCGACCGGAGTTCACGTCGATCGAAACCAGCGCTTCCGTCTGGTTGATGATGATGTAACCGCCGGACTTCAGCGTCACCTGCGGCTGCATCATCTTGTCGAGCTGGCCTTCGATGCCGGAGCGCGAGAAGATCGGGTGCAGGTCGCGATAGGGCTGAACCACCTTGGCATGGCTCGGCATCAGCATCTTCATGAAGTCTTTCGCTTCACGATAGCCTTCTTCACCCGAGACGATGATCTCGGAAATGTCCTTGTTGTAGAGGTCGCGGATCGAGCGCTTGATCAGCGAACCTTCTTCGTAGACGAGGCAGGGCGCAGTGGAGGCGAGCGTCAGCGTGCGGACGTTTTCCCACAGACGCATCAGATATTCGAAGTCGCGCTTGATCTCAACCTTGGTGCGGTTGGCACCGGCGGTGCGCAGGATCACGCCCATGCCCTGCGGCACGTCGAGGCCGCGGGCGATTTCCTTCAGGCGCTTGCGGTCGGTCGGCTGGGTGATCTTGCGGGAAATGCCGCCGCCACGCGCCGTGTTCGGCATCAGAACCGAATAACGGCCGGCAAGCGACAGATAGGTGGTGAGAGCAGCACCCTTGTTGCCGCGCTCTTCCTTGGCGACCTGCACCAGCAGGATCTGCCGGCGCTTGATCACTTCCTGAATGCGATACTGCTTGCGCGGCTTGCGCTGGACGCGATCCGGAACCTCTTCCATGGCGTCTTCGGCGCCGACGGATTCGATTTCTTCCTTTTCCTCGATGTGATCGTCGTCATCATCGTCGCTGTCATCATCGTCGCGACGGCCGCCACGACGTCCACCGGCTTCCTCGGAGATTTCGTCCATGTCGACCATGGCAGCAATCGTCCCGCCTTCGACATCATCGCCACCATCTTCGGCGGCGGTCTCTTCGGCGGCGGCCTTCTTGGCGCGCGGCTTGCGGACGCGCTTCGGCTTGGCCTTTGCAGCGGGCTCTTCGGCAGCTGCCTCGCTCTCGCCCCCGCTCTCGACTGCAGCGGCAGCCGCTACGTCGGCATCCGCTTCTGCCGCGAGTTCGGCTGCCACCTCATCGACGATCGCCGAGGCGACGGAATTGGTGGGGATGATGCCGATGTCCGGCTGATCCTGCAGCGCAGGGTCGTTGAAGACCTCATCGCCCTCGACATCGTTTTCCTTGCGATGCTCCTCGGCTTCGGCACGAAGCAGCGCCTGGCGGTCGGCGAGCGGGATCTGGTAGTAGTCGGGGTGAATTTCGGCGAAGGCCAGGAAGCCGTGGCGGTTGCCGCCGTAATCGACGAAAGCGGCCTGCAGCGAGGGTTCGACCCTCGTTACCTTCGCCAGATAGATGTTGCCGCGTATCTGCTTCTTATGCTGGGATTCGAAGTCGAATTCTTCAATACGGTTACCGCGAACGACGACAACGCGCGTCTCTTCTTCGTGAGACGCGTCGATAAGCATTTTGTCTGCCATTTAAGCTGTGCTCCTCGGCGCCCTCGGTCGGTGGTCCACCCGCGCGCTGAACTTCAAAGCGGCTGGAACCTAGCGGACTGTGCGCCGGATATAGATGTGGACGCACGGGGGACCGGGTTTGCAACATACGGACGGACTGCGGGGAACTTTCTGATCCCGGTCCGTTCCTGGTCATGTCAACCTGTTGCAAAGACATCAAAAACCGTACGTCAACGACAATGATATGGACCCCTCGGGGTCCGATGAATGCTCGGTCAAGAGCTTTGGTGGATAGCCACCGATGATGTGCCGGCCCTGCTGCCGGCGTGTTGAACCAGTTTCAGGAAAAAATGCGGATGCGGCAGATGAATGTCCGGTTGAACAGGCGCCAATTCCATTGTCTGAGGTTGGCAGCCGTGGGCGGAAACTCTATCCCGTTTGCACTTTTATCCCTCGTTTGCCTTGTATGTTTTCTACGTCACAATAGCAAGAGCAAACGGATTTATGCCATAATGGCAGTGAATTAGGGGAGATGTTTCATTCCAGATGATTCCGATGGTCAAAGCGGTTGCAGACCGCAATTTTGACGCTCAACGGGTCCCGGCAATGAAGCATGCGGCGGATAGACGATCAAAATGGCGCGATGTGCGGACTGTGACGCGTGTCACAGATGCGCCGCAGCCATGACGGGGGCAGGATTTGACAAGACTTTGGCCGCTGTCGGCGGCGCGAAAATGCGCGTTTTTGGTCCGAATCGCATGCGCAGCCCTCGCCGTTTTGGCATCCGGCGCGATCTTTGCCGGACCTGCTCATGCGGTGTCTGCTGAAGCGTCCGTCGATCGGCTCGTTGCCTATTCGGCGCGAATTGCGGGTGACGATGCCCGGACGCGCATTGTCATGGACTTTGACCGGGCGCCGACAATTGAAACCCGCTACATCGCCAATCCTGATCGGATCGTCGTCGATCTTCCGGCCACCGCCTTTGCTTTTGCAGAAGACGATCTGAAGGCGACCGGCCTGTTCAGCGATATCCGCTACGGCTCCATGGATGCAACGTCTGCCCGTCTGGTCCTGACGGCGGCGCGCCCGGCGCGCCTTGCGATCGCCAAGGTCATGCCCAACGAGACCGGCGGCGGCTATCGTCTCGTACTCGATGCCGAACTGGTGCCTGAGCAGGACTTTGCGGCACTCGTCTCCGGCCAGGCATGGAGCGGAGTGCAGCAGGTTCCCGAGGCCTCTGTCCCGGTCGCCGCGCCATCGAGCGACGAATTCGTCATCGCCATCGACGCCGGCCATGGCGGGATCGATGCCGGTGCCACGGGCGTTGCGACAAAGACGCCCGAAAAAGACATCACCCTGGCATTCGCCAAGATCCTCTATGAGAAGCTGAAGAACCAGCCTGGCATCCGCGCGATCATGACGCGCGACACCGACAAGTTCCTCTCGCTGTCGGAGCGTGTGCTGATCGCCCGCCAGAAGGGTGCCGACCTCCTGATTTCGCTGCATGCCGACACCTTGCGTCAGGCCGATATCCGCGGCGCGACCGTCTATACGATTTCCGACAAGGCATCCGACCATATGGCGGCCCAGCTGGCCGAGCGCGAAAACTTCTCCGACACGATAGGCGGTGTCGAACTGCCGACGGAAACGGAAGCCGAGGTTGGTGACATCCTGCTCGATCTCACACGCCGAGAGACTCAGGCCTTTTCGATTGCCATGGCCCAGGCCGTCGTCGGCTCCTTCGAAGGGCAGATCTCGCTGATCAACAATCCTCATCGTCATGCCGGCTTCCGGGTCCTGCAGGCCCCCGACGTTCCCTCTATTTTGCTCGAGCTGGGTTTCCTGTCGAACAAGGAAGACGAGAAGCTGCTCCTCGACCCCGCCTGGCGCGACAGGGTGGCCGACCTTCTGGTGGAGGCGATCAAGCGTTACCGCGAGCCGCAGCTCGCCAATGGCGGATAGACAACATCTGTGAGTGGAACCTTGGGTAGACAGGGCTTCTGCCGTCAACGGCCCTATTTTCCTCACATTGTCTCCGTTACTCGGAGTGAGAGAACACGAAGGCGAGCGATATCGAATCGCATGGCTTCGTTCTCGAAGTGCGCATGTCTTGCCATCCACCGCATGACGTGCAAAACGCCACAGTGTATGCGAAGCTTTGGCACAGCGCGCGGAACCTGAAGCAGAGCCGGTAGCGGAAACATGATCAGACTCATTGGATATCTCTTCGGATTGGCGTCCGTGCTGGCGCTCGGCGTCGCAGCGGTCGTCGCCGTCTATCTGAACGGGGTGACCAAGGATCTTCCGGACTATGAAGTTCTCGCCAGCTATTCGCCGCCGGTAACAACACGCATCCATGCCGGCAACGGTGCGCTTGTCGCCGAATATGCCCGCGAGCGGCGCCTCTTCCTGCCCATTCAGGCCATCCCGGACCGCGTCAAGGCAGCCTTCCTCTCGGCCGAAGACAAGAACTTCTACAATCATCCCGGCGTCGATATCTACGGCCTCGGTCGCGCGATCCTCGTCAACGTCCAGAACCTCGGCTCGGGCCGTCGCCCGGTCGGCGCATCGACCATCACCCAGCAGGTTGCGAAGAACTTCCTTCTCTCGTCGGACCAGACCATGGACCGCAAGATCAAGGAAGCGATCCTGTCCTTCCGCATCGAGCAGGCCTATTCGAAGGACAAGATCCTCGAGCTCTATCTTAACGAGATTTTCTTCGGGCTGAATTCTTACGGCATAGCGGGTGCTGCACTCACCTATTTCGACAAGTCCGTCACCGAACTGACCATTGCCGAAACAGCCTATCTTGCGGCTCTCCCGAAGGGCCCGAACAACTATCATCCTTTCCGCCGCACAGAAGCCGCACTTGAGCGCCGCAACTGGGTCATCGACCGCATGGTCGAAAACGGCTTTGTCGCCCGGGAAGAGGGCGAGGAAGCCAAGAAGCAGCCGCTCGGCGTGAACCTGCGCCGTTCGGGCTCGTCGCTCTTCGCATCCGATTATTTCGCCGAGGAAGTCCGCCGCCAGATTATTGAGAAATATGGCGACAAGGCGCTCTATGAAGGCGGTCTGTCTGTCCGGACCTCGCTGGATCCGCAGATGCAGATCGCAGCCCGCAAGGCGCTGCAGTCGGCACTGCTCACCTATGACCAGCGTCGCGGCTTCCGCGGCCCGATCCAGCAGATCCCGCTGGAAGGCGACTGGGGTGTTCCGCTCGCAGAAATTCCGGCTCTCAGCGATGTGCCGGAATGGAAGGTCGCCGTCGTGCTCGACGTGGCCTCCGACGGCGTCGACATTGGCCTGCAGCCCGCCAAGGAAGCCGGCGGCAAGGTCGTGGCCGAGCGTGTCCGTGGCCGCATCGCCCCCGACAACATGGAATGGGCCTTCCGCTCCGCCACGGGCGATCGCAAATCGACCAAGTCGCCGGTTGGCGTCCTGAACCCGGGCGATGTCGTCTATGTCGAAGCTCTGGAAGAAGGGTCGAGCGCCTATCGTCTGCGCCAGCTGCCGAAGGTCCAGGGCGGTCTCGTCGCCATGGACCCGCATACCGGCCGTGTTCTGGCGCTCGCCGGTGGTTTCTCCTACGCGCAGTCCGAATTCAACCGCGCAACCCAGGCCATGCGCCAGCCCGGTTCGTCCTTCAAGCCCTTCGTCTACGCGGCCGCTCTCGACACGGGCTACACCCCGGCCTCGGTCATCATGGACGCGCCGGTCGAGTTTGTCTCCGGTGGCCAGGTCTGGCGCCCGCAGAACTACGGCGGTGGCGCGGCAGGTCCGCAGACGCTGCGCCTGGGCATCGAAAAGTCGCGTAACCTGATGACGGTGCGCCTCGCCAATGACATGGGCATGAACCTCGTTGCCGAATATGCTGAGCGCTTCGGCATCTATGACAAGATGAACCCTGTTCTCGCCATGTCGCTCGGTTCCGGTGAAACCACGGTCATGCGCATGGTCTCGGCCTATGCTGTGTTTGCCAATGGCGGCAAGCAGATCAAGCCCACGCTGATCGACCGTATCCAGGATCGCCACGGCAAGACCATCTTCCGTCACGAGGACCGGATCTGCGAGTCGTGCAACGCAGAGCGCTTCACCGGTCAGGAAGAGCCGCTTGTGGTCGATAATCGTCCGCAGGTTCTCGATCCGATGACCGCCTATCAGATCACCTCGATGATGGAAGGCGTTGTTGCTCGCGGCACGGCTGGGGGCAAGATCAAGCTTGACCGCCCGGTCGCCGGCAAGACCGGTACCTCCAATGACGAAAAGGATGCATGGTTTGTCGGCTATACGCCGGACCTCGTTGCCGGCGTCTATATCGGCTTCGACCAGCCCGCACCCATGGGCCGTGGTTCGACCGGTGGCTCGCTTGCAGCCCCCGTCTTCAACGACTTCATGCAGATGGCGACAGCCAACACGCCGCCCGGCCAGTTCTTTGTGCCCGCGGGCATGAGCTTCATCGCGGTCAACCGCACCACCGGCATGTTCGCACTGGAAGGCGAGCCCGACACGATCATCGAAGCCTTCAAGCCCGGGACCGGTCCGGCCGACACGCTGTCGATCATCGGCATGGACGGTTACGCTCCGCCAGAGGAAATCCTGCGCGACTCGCCGCAGGCGAACCAGGCGGTCACCTCCGGTTCCGGCGGCCTGTTCTAACCCAGCCTTTGCCATCAGTTGCCTTCACGGCCCTTTACATCGGGGCCGGGCGCAACTATGCGAAAGACCAGATTTTCACCAGTTTCAGAGGTTGAGAACGCAACGCATGCGCAATGAAATCGAGAATGTCGTCGACGAAATCAAGCAGGCCATAAGCCTGCTGAGGAGGCATCTTTGACTGGGACCAGGCGATAAGACGACTGGACTGGTTGAACAACAAGGCAGAGGATCCAAACCTCTGGAACGATGCCCAGGAAGCCCAGAAGCTGATGCGCGAGCGCCAGCAGCTGGATGACAGCATCAATGGCGTCAAACGCCTCGAACAGCAGATGAATGACAACATCGAGCTGATCGAGATGGGCGAGGAAGAGGGCGACGAAACCGTCGTCAAGGACGCCGAGGACCAGCTGAAGGCGCTGAAGACCGAAGCGGCCCGCCGTCAGGTCGAGGCCATGCTGTCGGGCGAAGCAGACGGCAACGACACCTATGTCGAAGTCCATTCCGGTGCAGGCGGCACCGAGAGCCAGGACTGGGCCAACATGCTTCTGCGCATGTATACCCGCTGGGCCGAACGCTCCGGCTTCAAGGTCGAAGTGCTGGAAGTGCATGACGGCGAAGAAGCCGGCATCAAGTCCGCGACCATCCTGGTCAAGGGCCACAATGCCTATGGCTGGATGAAGACCGAATCGGGCGTGCATCGCCTGGTGCGCATCTCACCCTACGATTCGAATGCCCGTCGCCATACATCCTTCTCGTCGATCTGGGTCTATCCGGTGGTCGATGACTCGATCAACATCGAGATCAACGAAAGCGACTGCCGCATCGATACCTATCGTTCGTCGGGTGCCGGCGGACAGCACGTCAACACGACCGACTCGGCCGTTCGCATCACCCACATCCCGACCGGCATCGCGGTTGCCTGCCAGCAGGAACGCTCGCAGCACAAGAACCGCGCCAAGGCCTGGGACATGCTGCGCGCACGTCTCTACGAGGTCGAGCTGAAGAAGCGCGAAGAAGCCGCCAATGCCGAAGCCGCCTCGAAGACGGATATCGGCTGGGGCCACCAGATCCGCTCCTACGTGCTGCAGCCCTACCAGCTGGTCAAGGACCTGCGCACCGGCGTCGAAAGCACCGATCCGGATAGCGTCCTGAACGGTGAGCTGAACGAGTTCATGGAAGCGGCTCTCGCCCACCGCATCAGTGGCAAGGCCTCGGAAGTCTCTGATATCGATTGATGGTTCCGGCCAATCGGCATGAAATGCGAAGGCGGGGCACCGAGTGCTCCGCCTTTTTCATGCCGACCCCATTCTCGCGACGTTCCGCGTATCGCCGTTCGTAGCACCTGCCGCGCTGTGGCGTATCGCGGTGAAGGACTTCGCAAATCCGAGGAAGGTCTCTGTACAAATCAAGGCGTCCGGAAACAGGTGCTGCATCTGGCGACGGTCGAGAAGGCTCGCATCCTCCAAAGCACCCATGGCTTCGTCGAGGTTGGCGGCCTTCGGATAGAACCCCGTGCGCATCATCATATGGGTCCGATAGCGCATGGGGTGCGGAAGCCAGTGAATGAAGGGCAACCGCGCATGCGGTTCGATCGGGAATGAGAAACTCGGTGTCTGGATCGCATAGGATGGCGCGAGTCGTCTGACTTCAGATGCGAAGGCACGCTTCCGAGCCCAGGAGCCCACATGTTCGATGACCGAGTTGGAGAAGACGATATCGAAGGCATTGTCCGCGAACATTGGAAGTGAACAGGCATCGCCGATCCGGGTTGTCACGCCAGGCAGACCACTGATCGTCGTCGGGGACTGATCCGCAATGTTGATGCATTCGATCGTGGTATGCGCCAGGTCGAGCCGCGTTTGCCATATCTGCCAGAACTCGGCAGTCCCGCCGAGGTCGACGATACGGCAAGTGCCCTTCATGGCAATCACGTCATCGATCATTCGCCCAAGTTGTTCGATGCGTCTGAGGCGGAACCGATTGCCCGACGACGTCGGGGAGATGTTGAACATATCGGGGTTCCTAGCGTTGCCTCAGAAGGCAAGCCATAGGCAATCCGCGATAGGCTTGTAAATGCGATGCTTAATAAGTGGTTAACGAGAAGCTAGTTGCTCGCCCGTTCCACCTTGATGTCCCCGAGTTCATCGATCAGCACGGTCCATTCTTCGACACGATCGGTGGTTGGTGAGGTCTTCAGATAAACCGTGGCAAAGAAGCCGGGTGTTGCAGCAACGCCCGTCATGCTTTCCGGGCGGATCCCGGTTACATAGGGTTTGATCGCGGTGAACTCCTCAAGCTCGACGCTCTCGATCAGTCTGAGCCCTGCCTCGCCGGACGCAATCATCTGCAGATAAAGCCTGGCGGTCCGGTCTGCCTGGCGGATGGCGACCAGCTTGTAGTAGCCGCGCTCACCCGCCTGCATAGAGGTCTCGGCTCCGGCAACGCCTTCAGGGCCTGATTCCCAATATCCGCCGCTGATGACAAAGGTGGCCGTCACCGGCAAGGCGCCGATCTCATCCGCTTTGGCCGGAGAGGTGAGGGCCAGCGCGACGAGCAGGGCGGTCGAGGTAAAAGACTTCATGGGTCCCTCAATCGGAAAACTGTTCGGCAATGATCCGGTCGGACCACGAGCGATCAGGATCAGACAGGATGCGCGCTGTGGTATCCTCCGACTGCGCGATCTCGACCCTTAGAACCGATTTGACTTCCGTATGGTCTGCCACCGCGTTCACCGGTCGCTTTTCAGGCTCCAGCACCTCCAGCACGACCGTCACCTTGTCCGGAAGCAGGGCCCCGCGCCAGCGCCGTGGACGGAAGGGGCTGACCGGTGTCAGTGCCAGAAGCGGCGCCTCGAGCGGCAGGATCGGGCCATGCGCCGAGAGATTATAGGCCGTCGACCCAACCGGTGTTGCCACCATCAGCCCGTCGCAGATCAGCTCTTCGAGCCGCACTTGACCGTCAACGAGGACGCGCAATTTCGCCGCCTGATAGGATTGCCGGAGCACCGAGACTTCGTTGATGGCGAGCGCAAAGGAGGTCGAGCCGTCTGCATTGCTGGTCGTCATCTTCAACGGGTGAAAAGCGTTCTCCACCGCGACCGAAATCCGCTCGGGCAGCTCTTCCGTGGAAAAGTCGTTCATCAGGAAACCGACGGAGCCCCGGTTCATACCATAGATCAGCTTGCCGCTATTCATCGTGTCATGCAGCGTCTGCAGCATGAAGCCATCGCCGCCAAGCGCCACAATGACATCGGCGTCGGCAGGTTCGGTATGACCGTAAAGGCGAATCAGCTCACTGCGCGAAGCCTGGGCTTCGTCCGTGCTGGAGGCGATGAAGGCGAGCGACCGGAACGTGCGAGACATGGCGAGCCCTGATGAGATGTCGCCAAGTGGTATAGGACATCTACCTGTAACCACAAGCCGTTTCGCCCCGGAATCGGTTCGGCTCGCGCCGCTGTGACCCGTCTTGTGTCGCCCGGAATAATCACCACTGACGACAGCCCAACGGCGATTTTTTGCTTTACCGCAAACCGATTTCCGCCTAAACACCGGCCACTGCCCTTGTAGCTCAGTTGGTAGAGCACCTGATTTGTAATCAGGGGGTCGCGGGTTCGAACCCTGCCGGGGGCACCACTTCTCATCACATCATCGTTTTTGCCATTGTCCTCAGCGGCAGTTCTTTGGCATGGTCTCGGCCGACAGCCGAGGGAGACCTGATGCGCGAGACGTTTTATGCCGGCCTTGCCGTGGCCGCGACTGCTCTGTTCCTGCTTCCGGCCGAAAGCCGGGCCGCCGACATCAAATATGCCTGCGACGACGGCACGGTTTTGACGGTCTCCTTCAGTGAGGCCGCCGCCGATATCACCATCCCCGATGGCTCACAGTTCTCACTGCCGCAGCAGCAGGCCGCCAGCGGCTTCTGGTATTCCGACGGTCGTTACGAGATTCGTGGCAAGGGCGAGGAGTTGCAGTTTGCGATCGGCCGGATGGCGCCGGTCACCTGCCGCAATGCGGGCGAGGACACCGGCCAGTTCGACCGTGCCACGCGTGCCGAGGTCGAGCTTGCCGAATCTGACACCGGCTTTGACATGAAGGGCAAGCTCACCTGCCTGCGTTATCCCGATTTCGCCCTCAAGGAGCTCGACCTCGGCGAGAAGGGGGCCGCCGGCATCTATATCGCTTCGTCGGAAGGGCCCTGTCAGCTCAATCCGACGCTCGACCGCAAGATCGAAGACGATACCGCCGGTTATCTCTGGGGCGCGGTTGGCCCTTATGCCTTCTTCCGTGGTGCCGATGGCTGGAACGGCGGCATGCCATTCGTCGTCTATGATGCGCGCAGCGGCACGCGACTGATGGAGGATGTGATCGCCGGAGAGTTCGCTGGCCTGTCTCTCGCCGGTGAAGAGCTCACTCTGCGTTACCGCCGCACCTTCGCCGCGTCCTGCTCGCTGCTCGCCGCGCCGGATTCTTGTGCGGCAACCATCCGCCAGGAGCTTGGTCTCGCCGCCGATCGCCCCCTGCCGGATTGCCGCCCCGCCTACCAGCCTGCCATCGACGCCGATCCGAATGCCGCCAAGGACATCGAAGCCTGGCCCAGCGTCATCGACCATCCCGTCGAGCGCAAGCTTTCGGCATCCGGAACCACCTTCGTGGCCGTCGATGGCGATCTGACCTGCCGCCCGGCGATGTGACGGGACGGCAGGGAAAGACCGACATCAGTCCTCGGCGTCGAGCCTTGCGGCCTCCTGGATGTCGCGCAAGAGATCGGGCAGGGCGCTTTGCACCCGGTTCCAGCTCGGCATGAAGGGTGTCGCGTTGGGATTGTCGAGATAGACCTGGCCAGCCTCGATCAGATTGGCCGCGAACAGCTCCACCGCCTGCTCCTCACGATGCCGGTCGGTCGTCAGCCCATTCATGCGCGCGTCGTGGTAGTAGGTCTCCACCAGATCGAGCGCCGTTCGGTAATAGGTCGCCTTCAGCGTCCGGAACGAGTCATTGCCGAACACCACGCCATCGGTCGCCAGCTTGCGGTAAAGCGCCTTGGTGATGTCGATCGACATGCGCGACAGGCCTTTGGCGGCATCTTCCGGGGAGAGCGGCTGGTGCTTGTGATCATAGGCGTCGGCAATATCCACCTGGCAGATCGCGTGATTGGAATAATTGCGCCAGAGCTCCGACAGCACGCCGATCTCCAGTCCCCAGTCGGAGGGGATGCGGATGTCGGACAAGATCTGCGTCTGCATCGCGAATTCGCCCGCCAGCGGATAGCGGAAGGCCTTCAGGTAATCGATGTAAGGGTGGTGACCGATCACTTTTTCCAGACTGAGCAGCAGCGGCGTCACCAGAAGGCGGGTGACGCGGCCATTCAGTGACCGGTCGGCGATGCGCGGATAATAGCCCTTGGAAAAGACGTAAGGGAAACGCGGATTGGCGACGGGATAGACGAGCCGTGCCAGCATGTCGCGCGAATAGGTGGTGATATCGCAGTCATGCAGGGCAACCACGCCGGCCTGGCGTGCGGCCAGCACATAGCCCATGCAGAACCAGACATTGCGGCCCTTGCCCGGCTGATCGGGAGACAGGTCTTCCGCCTTAAGCTTCTCGTCGACGGCCCGCATGCGCGGCCCGTCATGCCAGAGAATGGTGTGCTTCTGCGGCAGGCGAGAGAAATACTGCTTCGCATGGCGAAACTGCCCTTCGTCCGCCTGGTCGAGGCCGATGACGATTTCGGCGATATAGGGCGCCTGGGAGAGTTCGGAGACGATATGCTCGAGGGCCGGTGCTTCGAGCTCGGAATAGAGCGAGGGCAGGATCAGCGTGATCGGTCGGGAGGCGGAAAAGACCGAGAGCTCCTTCTCCATCCGCTCCAGCGAGCGCTCCCTGAGATTGTGCAGGGTGGCAACCACGCCGTTCTGGTGAAAATCCGCCATGTCTATTCCTTTCGTCAAAGGAGCCGGTTGCGGCCGGCTCAGAGAAACCCCGTGGCAACGAGTTGATGGATCATGATGTTCCAGCCGAGAGGACCGGATTGTTCCGAGCGCAAAATAGCCCCCTGTCTTTCCCGTTCTGTGACGGGGAGCGGGCGATGCGCGGGATTGGCGATGACGATGCCGCAATCAGCGGCTTCTAGCATGGCGAGATCGTTCGGTGCATCTCCAAGCGCAACCGTCCGGATCGTCTCGCCGGTCAGGCGCCGATAATGCGCGACAACCTCGGCCATGCGCGCAGCCTTCGACGTCTTCGGCATCAGCGTGAAGAAGCGTCCGCCCTGAACGGCGGTAAAGCCCTGCGAGGACAGCAAGCCGAGGAAAGCCGCTTTTTGCGCCTCGGTCCCGGTGAAATACCCGGGCTCCGAGAACCGCCGCTGTCGGGCAAGCGCGGCAGACGCGACGGGCAGGCCGGTCTCGTTTGCAACGCGCGCCACATCCCAGTCGCCAAAGCCCTCGAAACAGGCGCTAAGGTCTTTAGGTATTTCCCTAAGAAAGCTTCGCAAGCGACTGTAATGACGCGGAAAATCCCTATCGATGACGGGATCCTCGGCATTCAGCCCGACCAAACCGGCGCCGTTTTCGACGATCATCGGGTGTGAAAGCCCGATCGCTTCCGCAATCGGTCGCATCTCGGCTTCCGTCTTGCTGCTTGCCAGGATCACGGGAATTCCACGTGCTGCGAGCAGCTCAAGCGCCGGCCGCGCCGCCTCGAAGGAATAGCTGTCGTGGTCGAGCAGCGTACCGTCTAGGTCGGTGAAGACGAGCTTCATCAGCCCTTGGCCGCCAGATGCAGGCGGGACGCATAAAGCGCAATCGCCGCCGCATTGGAGACGTTCAGCGACTTGATCGCGCCCGGCATGTCGAGACGGGCGAGCGCCGACACGGTCTCGCGCGTCTTCTGCCGGAGCCCCTTGCCCTCGGATCCGAGCACCAGCGCGATACGGTCGCCGGTGAGCGTCCGTTCCATCGGCGCCGGCCCTTCCGAATCAAGACCGACAGAAAAGAAGCCGAGCTTATGCAACTCACCCAGTGCATCGGCGAGATTGGTCACCTGGATATAGGGGATGAGTTCCAGCGCGCCGGAGGCGGATTTCGCCAGCACACCCGATTCAGTCGGGCTGTGCCGCTGCGTCGTGATAACGGCGCCCGCGTCGAATGCGACCGCCGAGCGCATGATGGCGCCGACATTATGCGGATCGGTCACCTGATCGAGCACCAGGATCAGCGGGCTGTCCTTCAGCGCTTCCAACCGCCGAACGGGCAGGGGGCGGGTTTCCAGCATCACGCCCTGGTGGATCGCCTCGGGACCAAGGATCTTGTCGAGATCCTGCGGTGTGACCGTCTCGAAGGGAATACCGAGGTTTTCCACAGACGGAATTTCAAGCCGGACAAGCGCATTCTGCGTTGCCGAAAGCTTGATCAGCTTGCGCTCAGGGTTCTCCAGAGCGGCGCGAACGGTGTGCAGCCCGTAGAGCAGAACCTGCTCGGGTGCGAGCTTTGGCGGCGTCCAGTCGGCATTGCTCTTGCGCGGCTTTTGCGGGCCTGGAGTGGGGATTTCGCCGCGTTCGCGCTTGGCATCGCGCACCTGTCGGCGCAGCGTCGCATAATGGGTGTCACGGGCGGTTTTGTCGGTTTTCGGATCTTTTGCCATGCGCCCTTATAGCGGCGGGCAGGGGGCGGGCATAGACCCGGAGCGAAAATCCCGTCTGTGTCTGGCGCATGAAACTTTTCGGAATTTTTCGTCAAACTTCGTGTTGACAGGAGCCGGTTGGGCCGTCATATACCCGCCGCAGATCAGGGGGCGACGCACTCTGGTCGGGACTACAAAGCTTGGTCGCCAGATCCGGACGAAAGAATGGAGAGATGCCCGAGTGGTTAAAGGGGACGGACTGTAAATCCGTTGGCTCAGCCTACGTTGGTTCAAATCCAACTCTCTCCACCATTCGTCCTCGGATCTGAAAATGCGGGTATAGCTCAATGGTAGAGCAGCAGCCTTCCAAGCTGAATACACGGGTTCGATTCCCGTTACCCGCTCCAGACCAGACAATCACTAAGCCAAAGAATTCGAACGATTTTCCAGCTTCAGCTCGGCTTACGGCAGGATCTTTCCGCAGCGTGAAGTTTTGGTGCAGGAAATCGTGCTTTTCGGCCTCCGGAAGGCCAATTAATTAAGGCTTGCGCATTGCGCATGAAAGCCTTAAACGGCGGGACCAAACCGGTTCGCCGGGGCAACCCCGTTTCGTTCACAGGAAGCATTCAAATGGCAAAGAGTAAGTTTGAGCGCAACAAGCCGCACGTCAACATCGGCACGATCGGCCACGTCGACCACGGCAAGACGTCTCTGACGGCAGCGATCACCAAGTACTTCGGTGAGTTCAAGGCCTACGACCAGATCGACGCAGCTCCGGAAGAAAAGGCCCGCGGCATCACCATCTCGACGGCGCACGTCGAGTATGAGACCGCCAACCGCCACTACGCCCACGTTGACTGCCCCGGCCACGCCGACTACGTCAAGAACATGATCACCGGTGCTGCCCAGATGGACGGCGCGATCCTGGTTTGCTCGGCTGCTGACGGCCCGATGCCGCAGACCCGCGAGCACATCCTGCTCGCCCGTCAGGTTGGCGTTCCCGCGATCGTTGTCTTCCTCAACAAGGTTGACCAGGTTGACGACGCCGAGCTGCTCGAACTCGTTGAACTGGAAGTTCGCGAACTGCTGTCGTCCTACGACTTCCCGGGCGACGATATCCCGGTTGTCAAGGGCTCGGCTCTGGCCGCTCTGGAAGACTCGAACAAGACGATCGGCGAAGACGCGATCCGCGAGCTGATGGCTCAGGTCGACGCCTACATCCCGACGCCTGAGCGTCCGATCGACCAGCCGTTCCTGATGCCGATCGAAGACGTGTTCTCGATCTCTGGCCGTGGTACGGTTGTGACGGGTCGCGTTGAGCGCGGTATCGTCAAGGTCGGCGAAGAAATCGAAATCGTCGGCATCCGTCCGACGACGAAGACGACCTGCACGGGCGTTGAAATGTTCCGCAAGCTGCTCGACCAGGGCCAGGCCGGCGACAACATCGGTGCGCTGCTGCGCGGTGTGAACCGTGACGGCGTTGAGCGCGGCCAGATCCTGTGCAAGCCGGGTTCGGTCAAGCCGCACAAGAAGTTCATGGCAGAAGCCTACATCCTGACGAAGGAAGAAGGCGGCCGTCATACGCCGTTCTTCACGAACTACCGTCCGCAGTTCTACTTCCGCACGACGGACGTGACCGGCATCGTGTCGCTTCCGGAAGGCACGGAAATGGTTATGCCGGGCGACAACGTCACGGTTGCCGTTGAGCTGATCGTTCCGATCGCGATGGAAGAAAAGCTGCGCTTCGCGATCCGCGAAGGCGGCCGTACCGTCGGCGCCGGCATCGTCGCTTCGATCATCGAGTAATCGATGATCTGATCGACAAGATCAAAAAGGGCCTCGCTGGAAACAGCGGGGCCTTTTTCGTTGGGGAATGAAGGTTCAGATGGTCGCGGCTATAGCACGCCCCTGGTGGGAATGCCCTGGGAGGCAGTTGCGGTCACGCCCGCTGCAGAAACTGCTCTTCCGCCAGCCGCAACAGATCGGTGACGAGGTAGCCGTTGATCGTCAGCCCGGTCAGGTCGCATTCCGCGATCGAGGTGTCCGCAAGGCTGGCGAAGCGAATGGTGCTGCCGTTCAGGTCGACATGGGTGAGGCTTGCCGCATGCATCACGACATTCTCCATGACAGCCGCGTTCATCGCCACGTTGCGGATCACCATCTGCTCGGCATTGGCATCGGTCATCAGGCTGCGACCGAGATCCACGTTGCTGAACACCGCCTCCTTCAGGGAGACATCGCTGAAACGGGATTCCGACATGTCGGCGTCATCGAACTCGGAACCGGGCAGGCTGGCATTGCTGATGCGGATCATGGCAATCCTCCGAGAAGCACGACAGAACTATCAGGCAAAGGGAAGAGTCTGGCAAGCGCTGCGTCGCGACTCGCACGTGTGCTGCCGCAGCCAACGTCGCGTCACGCCGCATCGGATGTCCCCTGGACCTTCAAATGATCGAGAACTGGGCGGGCGACGGGGGGCTTGGTTAGCCAGTGTCCCGGGCATTTCCTCCGAGGGATCGGCATGCCATTGACCACTCTGGTGAAAAGCAGAAAAAAGGCACTTGCCATTCCATCGCTCCCGTCTTAAAGGGAGCGCCATGCCTCGGACGGGAGCGTTCCGGTCCAGGGTAAGGCTTAGGGGTATAGCTCAGTTGGTAGAGCGGCGGTCTCCAAAACCGCAGGTCGGGGGTTCGAGCCCCTCTGCCCCTGCCATGTCCGCGCGGCGCGCTTTTTGAAGCTGCGACGTGCAAGAAGATCTGGCATAGCCGAAAAGTTGCTGGAGAGTTTTTCCCTCTTGTGAAAAAGGGAATCGCTCTCTATGTAGGGTTCAAACAGACACGCGGTGCGTGGGGCTGACCAAGGTCGGCTTTACGCGCCGTAAATGCGTGGGCATTAAATGGCATCCAAGGGTAATCCATTCGCGTTTCTGCAGCAGGTTCGCTCCGAGACGTCCAAGGTGACGTGGCCCTCGCGCCGCGAGACCACGATTTCGACGCTCATGGTCCTGGCGATGGTGTTTTTCGCTGCGCTGTTCTTCTTCGGCGCGGACCAGCTGATCAGCTGGTTGCTTAGCCTTGTGCTGAGCGTCGGCAATTAATCGGGCGGAGACGAACATGGCGGCACGTTGGTACATCGTCCACGCGTATTCTAATTTTGAAAAGAAGGTCGCGGAAGACATCGAGAACAAGGCGCGTCAGAAGGGCCTTGATCATCTCTTCGAAAAGATCCTCGTTCCGACCGAGAAGGTCGTCGAGGTTCGCCGCGGTCGTAAGGTCGATAGCGAACGCAAGTTCTTCCCCGGCTATGTGCTGGTGCGGGCGAACCTGACGGACGAAGCCTATCACCTGATCAAGAATACCCCGAAGGTCACGGGTTTCCTCGGTTCCGACAATAAGCCGGTTCCGATCCCGGATTTTGAGGCCGAGCGCATCCTGGGTCAGGTCCAGGAAGGTGTTGAGCGTCCGAAGTCCTCCGTGTCCTTCGAAATCGGCGAGCAGGTTCGCGTCTCCGACGGTCCCTTCGCCTCCTTCAACGGCATCGTCCAGGATGTGGACGAAGAGCGCTCGCGCCTCAAGGTCGAGGTTTCGATCTTCGGTCGCGCGACCCCCGTCGAACTCGAATACGGTCAGGTCGAAAAGGTCTGATCGCAGAAGGGGAGGCAACTCCCCGATCCGCGTGGGAGGATGGCGGTCTCTAAGCCGGACCGTCCAGACGCACCACGCAACCGCAGCCGCCAGCGTGACGCTGGCATAATGGATCGGGCAACCGGTCTGAAATGAAAGGCAGAGAGTAATGGCTAAGAAAGTTGCAGGCCAGCTCAAGCTCCAGGTCAAGGCAGGATCGGCGAACCCGTCCCCGCCGATCGGCCCGGCCCTTGGTCAGCGTGGCATTAACATCATGGAATTCTGCAAGGCGTTCAATGCCGCCACGCAGGAAATGGAAAAGGGTATGCCGATCCCGGTCGTCATCACCTACTACCAGGACAAGTCCTTCACCTTCGCAATGAAGCAGCCGCCGGTCACCTACTGGCTGAAGAAGGAAGCAAAGATCACCTCTGGCTCGAAGACTCCGGGCAAGGGTGCGAAGGTCGGTACGATCACCAAGGCGCAGGTCCGCGCAATTGCCGAAGGCAAGATGAAGGATCTGAACGCCGCCGACATCGAAGGCGCAATGCTGATGGTTGAGGGCTCTGCCCGCTCCATGGGCCTGGAAGTGGTAGGTTGATCATGGCCAAGGTAGCAAAGCGTATTCAGAAGATCCGCGAAGGCGTGGACCCGACCAAGCTGGTCGCCCTCACCGACGCCATCTCGATGGTCAAGGAACGTGCCGTCGCCAAGTTCGACGAGACGATCGAAATCGCCATGAACCTCGGCGTTGACCCGCGTCACGCAGACCAGATGGTCCGCGGCGTGGTCAACCTGCCGAACGGTACGGGCCGTGACGTTCGCGTTGCCGTCTTCGCGCGTGGCGCCAAGGCTGACGAAGCCAAGGCTGCCGGTGCAGACATCGTCGGCGCCGAAGACCTGCTCGAAATCGTTCAGGGCGGCAAGATCGACTTCGATCGCTGCATCGCGACCCCGGACATGATGCCGCTCGTCGGCCGTCTCGGTAAGGTACTCGGCCCGCGTGGCATGATGCCGAACCCGAAGGTTGGCACGGTCACCATGGACGTCACGGGCGCCGTCAAGGCTTCCAAGGGCGGTGCCGTCGAGTTCCGCGTCGAGAAGGCTGGTATCGTTCATGCCGGCATCGGCAAGGCTTCCTTCGACGCCAAGGCGCTCGAAGAAAACATCAAGGCCTTCGCTGACGCTGTCATCAAGGCGAAGCCGGCTGGCGCCAAGGGCAACTACGTCAAGCGCGTAGCGATCTCCTCGACCATGGGTCCGGGCGTCAAGATCGATCCGTCGACGGTCACGGCCTGATTGTGAATTCGGCCGGAGCGTTGCGCTCCGGTCCACCAAGTTTCCGGCCTTTCGGGGCCGGAAATGTCTGGTCCGAAAGACCAGACACTCCTGTCCGAGATTGTGGGTGGCCTTCGGGCCTTAATGATTGCCCTCATGAGACGGGTAAGATCCGTTTTTAAACGTCTGATGACGTCTTGAAGTTCGGTTCGAGCCTTATTTGCCTTGTGCCTGGAGCGTGCTCCAAGCAGAGGGGACAGGATCCTCAAGCGTCGCTCGGGGTCCGACATGTTTGGATCCCTTGAGGCAAAGGCAAACCCGGTGGGGCCTGCAGGATTGCGGTCCCATCAACTGGAGACAGACAGTGGAAAGAGCGGAAAAGCGCGAATTTGTCACGGAGCTGAACGAAGTCTTCAAGGCTTCCGGTTCGGTTGTCGTGGCCCACTATGCTGGTGTCACAGTTGCGCAGATGAACGATTTTCGTTCGAAGATGCGCGCTGCTGGCGGCACCGTCAAAGTCGCGAAGAACCGTCTGGCCAAGATCGCTCTTCAGGGCACGGAAGCCGAAGGGATGAGCAATCTCTTCAAGGGTCAGACGCTGATTGCATACAGCACCGACCCGATCGTGGCTCCCAAGGTCGTCGTGGATTTCGCCAAGACCAACGACAAGATCGTTGTTCTCGGTGGCGCCATGGGCACGACCACGCTGAACGCCGAAGCAGTCAAGTCGCTTGCGACCCTGCCTTCGCTGGACGAACTGCGCGCAAAGCTGCTGGGTATGATTCAGACCCCGGCAACCCGCATCGCAGGCGTCGTACAGGCCCCGGCTGCACAGCTGGCGCGTGTTTTCGCGGCCTACGCAAAGAAGGACGAAGCCGCGTAAGGCGGTTTTTCGCTGTTCAAATCAAAACCAGTTCGTTTCGAACCGAACATCTATAAGGAAGTACGACAATGGCTGATCTCGCAAAGATCGTTGAAGACCTCTCCTCGCTGACCGTCCTGGAAGCTGCTGAGCTTTCCAAGATGCTCGAAGAAAAGTGGGGCGTTTCTGCTGCTGCTCCGGTAGCTGTTGCTGCTGCTGCTGGCGGTGCTGCTCCGGCTGCTGCTGAAGAAGAAAAGACCGAGTTCGACGTTATCCTCGTTGACGCTGGCGCCAACAAGATCAACGTCATCAAGGAAGTTCGCGGCATCACCGGCCTCGGCCTCAAGGAAGCCAAGGACCTCGTCGAAGGCGCTCCGAAGCCGGTCAAGGAAGCTGTTTCCAAGGCTGAAGCTGCTGACCTCAAGAAGAAGCTTGAAGAAGCCGGCGCTAAGGTCGACGTCAAGTAATATTGGAATGCGGCGGGAGAAGATTTCCTTCTTCCGCCGACTTCTCCGGAACATATTACCCAGGAACCGTCTGAAAACGGTTCCTGGGTAATGGGTTCTCAAGAGGATGGTCCTGACCCGAACGCCCGGCAAACCGGCCGGCCTTTCGGATTTCGGGACGAGATTGAGTGATCCATTTTTTGACGGAGCCGCCTGGCCAGCGGTCACCGTCTGTTGCAGGCCCGGGTGCAAACTGACAAGGAGCGACGATGGCTCAGACCCTTACCTTTAACGGTCGCAGGCGCGTACGCAAGTTTTTCGGAAAAATTCCAGAAGTCGCAGAAATGCCGAACCTCATCGAGGTTCAGAAGGCATCTTATGACCAGTTCCTCATGGTTGACGAGCCGCAAGGTGGCCGTCCCGACGAGGGGCTCAATGCTGTTTTCAAGTCCGTATTCCCGATCACCGATTTTTCCGGTGCATCGATGCTGGAATTCGTCTCCTACGAATTCGAGCCGCCGAAGTTCGACGTCGACGAATGCCGTCAGCGCGATCTGACCTATGCCGCACCGCTGAAGGTTACGCTGCGCCTGATCGTGTTCGATATTGACGAGGATACAGGCGCCCGTTCGATCAAGGACATCAAGGAACAGTCCGTCTACATGGGCGACATGCCCCTGATGACCAACAACGGTACCTTCATCGTCAACGGTACCGAGCGCGTCATCGTCTCGCAGATGCACCGTTCGCCGGGTGTCTTCTTCGACCACGACAAGGGCAAGTCCCATTCCTCGGGCAAGCTGCTGTTTGCTGCCCGCGTCATCCCCTATCGCGGTTCCTGGCTCGACATCGAGTTCGACGCCAAGGACATCGTGCATGCCCGTATCGACCGTCGCCGCAAGATCCCCGTGACCTCGCTGCTGATGGCGCTTGGCATGGACGGCGAAGAAATCCTGTCGACCTTCTATTCGAAGTCCGTCTATCAGCGTGATGGCAAGGGCTGGCGCTTCCCGTTCAACCCTGAGACCCTCAAGGGTGCCAAGGCCATCTCCGACCTCGTCGACGCCGACAGCGGCGAAGTTGTTGTCGAAGGCGGCAAGAAGCTCACCCCGCGTCTCCTGCGTCAGCTGACCGACAAGGGCGTCAAGTTCCTGAAGGCCTCCGACGAAGATCTCTACGGCTCCTATCTCGCTGAAGACCTGGTCAACATGTCGACCGGTGAGATCTACATGGAAGCCGGCGACGAGATCGACGAAAAGTCGCTCCCGCAGATCCTGGACTCCGGTTTCGACGAGATCCCGGTTCTCGGCATCGACCACATCAATGTCGGCGCCTACATCCGCAACACGCTCTCGGCCGACAAGAACGAGAACCGTCAGGATGCGCTGTTCGACATCTACCGCGTCATGCGTCCGGGCGAACCGCCGACCATGGAATCGGCCGAAGCCATGTTCCAGTCGCTGTTCTTCGACGCCGAGCGTTACGACCTGTCGGCCGTTGGTCGCGTCAAGATGAACATGCGTCTCGATCTCGACTGCCCGGATACCGTTCGCGTTCTGCGCAAGGACGACATCCTGGCCGTGGTCAAGATGCTGGTCGAACTGCGTGACGGCAAGGGCGAGATCGACGACATCGACAACCTCGGCAACCGTCGCGTTCGCTCCGTCGGCGAACTGATGGAAAACCAGTACCGTCTCGGCCTGCTCCGCATGGAGCGCGCGATCAAGGAACGCATGTCGTCGATCGAAATCGACACCGTCATGCCGCAGGACCTGATCAACGCCAAGCCGGCTGCCGCCGCCGTTCGCGAATTCTTCGGCTCCTCGCAGCTGTCGCAGTTCATGGACCAAGTGAACCCGCTTTCGGAAATCACCCACAAGCGCCGTCTCTCGGCTCTTGGCCCGGGTGGTCTGACCCGCGAGCGCGCAGGCTTCGAAGTCCGCGACGTTCACCCGACCCACTACGGCCGTATCTGCCCGATCGAAACGCCTGAGGGACCGAACATCGGTCTGATCAACTCGCTCGCAACCTTCGCCCGCGTCAACAAGTACGGCTTCATCGAAAGCCCGTACCGCAAGATCGTGGACGGCAAGGTCACGACCGAGGTGGTCTATCTGTCGGCGATGGAAGAAGCCAAGTACTACGTGGCCCAGGCCAACTCCGAGCTGACGGCCGATGGCCAGTTCGTCGAAGAGTTCGTCGTCTGCCGTCATGCTGGCGAAGTCATGCTGTCCCCGCGCGACACCATCAACCTGATGGACGTCTCGCCGAAGCAGCTGGTTTCGGTTGCGGCCGCTCTCATCCCGTTCCTCGAAAACGACGACGCCAACCGCGCTCTCATGGGCTCGAACATGCAGCGTCAGGCCGTGCCGCTTCTGCGTGCCGAAGCCCCGTTCGTCGGAACCGGCATGGAGCCGATCGTGGCCCGTGACTCCGGCGCTGCCATCGGTGCCCGTCGCGGCGGCGTGGTCGACCAGGTCGATGCGACCCGTATCGTTATCCGCGCCACCGAAGACCTCGATCCGTCGAAGTCCGGCGTCGATATCTACCGTCTGCAGAAGTTCCAGCGTTCCAACCAGAACACCTGCGTCAACCAGCGTCCGCTGGTCACCGTCGGTGACGTTCTGAACAAGGGCGACATCATCGCGGACGGTCCGTCGACCGACCTCGGCGATCTGGCTCTTGGCCGTAACGCGCTCGTCGCGTTCATGCCCTGGAACGGCTACAACTACGAAGACTCGATCCTGATGTCCGAGCGCATTGTCGCTGAAGACGTCTTCACCTCGATCCACATCGAGGAATTCGAAGTCATGGCCCGCGACACCAAGCTTGGTCCGGAAGAAATCACGCGCGACATTCCGAACGTGTCGGAAGAAGCGCTGAAGAACCTCGACGAAGCCGGTATCGTCTACATCGGTGCAGAAGTTGCTCCTGGCGACATTCTGGTCGGCAAGATCACCCCGAAGGGCGAAAGCCCGATGACGCCGGAAGAAAAACTTCTGCGCGCCATCTTCGGTGAAAAGGCCTCCGACGTTCGTGACACGTCCATGCGCATGCCTCCGGGCACCTTCGGCACCATCGTCGAAGTGCGCGTCTTCAACCGCCACGGCGTTGAAAAGGACGAGCGCGCGATGGCCATCGAGCGCGAGGAAATCGAACGCCTCGCCAAGGACCGCGACGACGAACAGGCGATCCTCGACCGTAACGTCTACGGCCGTCTGATGGATATGCTGCGTGGTCAGATGTCGATCGCCGGTCCGAAGGGCTTCAAGAAGGGCGTCGAACTCACCAACGCCATCGTCTCCGAATATCCCCGCTCGCAGTGGTGGATGTTCGCAGTCGAAGACGAAAAGGTGCAGGGCGAACTCGAAGCGCTCCGCGGCCAGTACGACGAATCCAAGTCGCGCCTTGAACAGCGCTTCATGGATAAGGTCGAAAAGGTCCAGCGCGGCGACGAAATGCCCCCGGGCGTCATGAAGATGGTCAAGGTCTTCGTCGCTGTGAAGCGCAAGATCCAGCCGGGCGACAAGATGGCCGGCCGTCACGGCAACAAGGGTGTTGTCTCGCGCATCGTACCGGTCGAGGACATGCCGTTCCTCGAAGACGGCACGCATGTCGACATCGTTCTGAACCCGCTCGGCGTTCCCTCGCGCATGAACGTCGGTCAGATCCTCGAAACCCACCTTGCCTGGGCTTGCGCCGGCATGGGTAAGAAGATCGGTCAGATGCTTGAGGACTATCGCAAGCACCTCGACATCACCGATCTGCGTAAGGAGCTGACGGAGATCTACGAGTCGGAAGCCCATGACGAAGTGAAGCACTTCGACGATGACGCTCTCGTCAAGCTCGCTGAAGAAGCCAAGCGTGGCGTATCGATCGCCACCCCGGTCTTCGACGGTGCGCATGAAAGCGACGTCTCCGCGATGCTCACGCGTGCGGGTCTCGACCCCTCGGGTCAGTCGGTCCTGTATGATGGCCGTACCGGTGAAGCCTTCGACCGCAAGGTCACCGTCGGCTACATGTACATGATCAAGCTGAACCACCTGGTCGACGACAAGATCCACGCTCGCTCGATCGGCCCGTACTCGCTCGTCACCCAGCAGCCGCTCGGTGGTAAGGCGCAGTTCGGCGGTCAGCGCTTCGGGGAAATGGAAGTCTGGGCACTCGAGGCCTACGGTGCGGCATACACCCTGCAGGAAATGCTCACCGTCAAGTCGGACGACGTGGCCGGCCGTACCAAGGTCTACGAAGCGATCGTCCGTGGCGACGACACCTTCGAGGCCGGTATTCCGGAAAGCTTCAACGTTCTCGTCAAGGAAATGCGCTCTCTCGGCCTTTCCGTCGAACTCGAGAACTCGAAGATACTGCCGGAAGACGGTCAGCTGCCCGACGCAGCCGAGTAAGTTTGACAAGGCGTGCGTGGCGGACATCGCCTCGCACGCCATTCCCGGCTCGCCCCGAAGGCCAATATCGGGGAGGGACGGCGAGTTTCGCCGCATTTCGCGGTTATTGTCATTTCAGGGTTCGGTGCGGCATCCCGGGACTTCGCCGCCACCGCGACCCAATCGAGGGCTCTTTGCCCCATCAAGGAGACAGGCATGAACCAAGAGGTCATGAACCTTTTCAACCCGCAGGTGCCGGCCCAGCACTTCGACAGCATCCGGATCTCGATCGCGAGCCCGGAAAAGATCCTTTCCTGGTCCTACGGCGAGATCAAGAAGCCGGAAACCATCAACTACCGCACGTTCAAGCCCGAGCGTGACGGTCTCTTCTGCGCGCGTATCTTCGGACCGATCAAGGACTACGAGTGCCTGTGCGGCAAGTACAAGCGCATGAAGTACAAGGGCATCATCTGCGAAAAGTGCGGCGTCGAAGTCACGCTGTCGCGCGTTCGCCGCGAGCGCATGGGCCACATCGAGCTCGCAGCCCCGGTCGCCCACATCTGGTTCCTGAAGTCGCTGCCGTCGCGCATCTCCACACTGCTGGACATGACGCTGAAGGATGTCGAGCGCGTTCTCTACTTCGAGAACTACATCGTGACCGAGCCGGGCCTCACCTCGCTCAAGGAAAACCAGCTGCTCTCTGAAGAAGAGTACATGATGGCCGTCGACGAGTTCGGCGAAGACCAGTTCACCGCCATGATCGGTGCTGAAGCCATCTATGAAATGCTGGCCTCGATGAACCTCGAGCGTATCGCTGGCGATCTGCGTTCCGAGCTTGCCGACACCACGTCGGATCTCAAGCAGAAGAAGCTGATGAAGCGCCTGAAGATCGTCGAGAACTTCATGGAGTCAGGCAACCGTCCGGAATGGATGATCATGAAGGTCGTTCCGGTGATCCCGCCGGATCTGCGTCCGCTTGTTCCGCTCGATGGCGGCCGCTTCGCGACGTCTGACCTGAACGATCTCTATCGCCGCGTCATCAACCGTAACAACCGTCTGAAGCGCCTCATCGAACTGCGCGCTCCGGGCATCATCATCCGCAACGAAAAGCGCATGCTGCAGGAATCTGTGGACGCGCTCTTCGACAACGGCCGTCGTGGCCGCGTCATCACCGGCGCCAACAAGCGTCCGCTGAAGTCGCTCTCCGACATGCTCAAGGGCAAGCAGGGCCGCTTCCGTCAGAACCTGCTCGGCAAGCGCGTCGACTACTCCGGCCGTTCGGTCATCGTGACCGGTCCGGAACTGAAGCTGCACCAGTGCGGCCTGCCGAAGAAGATGGCGCTCGAACTGTTCAAGCCGTTCATCTACGCCCGCCTCGACGCCAAGGGTTACTCCTCGACCGTCAAGCAGGCCAAGAAGCTGGTTGAAAAGGAAAAGCCGGAAGTTTGGGATATCCTCGACGAGGTCATCCGCGAGCATCCGGTTCTCCTGAACCGCGCACCGACGCTGCACCGCCTGGGCATCCAGGCGTTCGAACCGATCCTGGTCGAAGGCAAGGCGATCCAGCTGCACCCGCTCGTCTGCACGGCCTTCAACGCCGACTTCGACGGTGACCAGATGGCCGTTCACGTGCCGCTGTCGCTCGAAGCCCAGCTCGAAGCCCGCGTCCTGATGATGTCGACGAACAACATCCTGCACCCGGCCAACGGTCAGCCGATCATCGTGCCGTCGCAGGACATGGTTCTCGGCCTCTACTACCTGTCGATCCAGAACCAGAACGAGCCGGGCGAAGGCATGGCCTTCTCCGACATGGGCGAACTGCACCATGCTCTGGAAAACAAGGTCGTCACGCTGCACGCCAAGATCCGTGGCCGCTTCAAGACCGTCGACGCCGAGGGCAACCCGGTTTCGAAGATCTATGAAACCACGCCTGGCCGCATGATCATCGGCGAACTCCTGCCGAAGAACGTCAACGTGCCCTTCGACATCTGCAACCAGGAAATGACCAAGAAGAACATCTCCAAGATGATCGACACGGTCTACCGTCATTGCGGCCAGAAGGACACGGTCATCTTCTGCGACCGCATCATGCAGCTCGGCTTCACCCATGCCTGCCGCGCCGGCATTTCGTTCGGCAAGGACGACATGATCATCCCGGAAACCAAGGCGAAGATCGTTGGCGACACCGAAACGCTGGTCAAGGAATACGAGCAGCAGTACAACGACGGCCTGATCACCCAGGGCGAGAAGTACAACAAGGTCGTTGACGCCTGGGGCAAGGCCACCGAAAAGGTCGCTGAGGACATGATGGCCCGCATTAAGGCTGTCGAGTTCGACAAGGAGACCGGTCGTCAGAAGCCGATGAACGCCATCTATATGATGTCGCACTCGGGTGCCCGTGGTTCACCGAACCAGATGCGTCAGCTGGGCGGCATGCGCGGCCTCATGGCCAAGCCGTCGGGCGAAATCATCGAGACGCCGATCATCTCGAACTTCAAGGAAGGTCTGACCGTTAACGAGTACTTCAACTCGACCCACGGTGCCCGTAAGGGCCTCGCAGACACCGCTCTGAAGACCGCGAACTCCGGTTACCTGACCCGTCGTCTAGTCGACGTGGCCCAGGATTGCATCGTCAACATGGTCGATTGCGGCACCGACAAGGGCCTGACCATGACGGCGATCGTCGACGCCGGTCAGGTCGTGGCCTCCATTGGCGCCCGCGTTCTCGGTCGTACCGCGCTTGACGACATCGATCATCCGGTCACGGGTGAGCGCATCGTCGATGCCGGCAAGATGATCCTTGAGCCCGATGTCATCGAGATCGAAAAGGCTGGTATCCAGTCGATCCGCATCCGTTCGGCCCTGACCTGCGAAGTTCAGACCGGCGTCTGCTCGATCTGCTACGGCCGCGACCTTGCTCGCGGAACACCCGTCAACATGGGCGAAGCCGTCGGCGTCATCGCCGCGCAGTCGATCGGTGAGCCGGGCACCCAGCTCACCATGCGTACCTTCCACCTGGGCGGTACCGCGACCGTGGTTGACCAGTCGTTCCTGGAAGCCTCGTACGAAGGTACGGTGCAGATCAAGAACCGCAACATGCTGCGCAACTCCGAAGGCACTCTCATTGCCATGGGCCGCAGCATGGCCATCACCATCCTCGACGAGCGTGGTGTGGAGCGGTCTTCGCAGCGCGTTGCCTACGGTTCGAAGGTCTTCGTCGATGACGGCGACAAGGTGAAGCGCGGCCAGCGTCTCGCCGAGTGGGATCCGTACACCCGCCCGATGATGACGGAAGTCGAGGGTATCGTGCACTTCGAGGACGTCGTTGACGGCCTCTCGGTTCTCGAAGCCACCGACGAGTCGACCGGTATCACCAAGCGTCAGGTTATCGACTGGCGTTCGACCCCGCGCGGTTCGGACCTCAAGCCGGCGATCGTCATCAAGGACGCCAGCGGCAACGTGCTCAAGGTCGCCCGTGGCGGCGAGGCACGCTTCCAGCTGTCCGTCGATGCGATCCTCTCGGTCGAGCCCGGCCAGAAGGTGTCTCAGGGTGACGTTCTCGCGCGTTCGCCGCTCGAAAGCGCCAAGACCAAGGACATCACCGGTGGTCTGCCGCGTGTTGCCGAACTGTTCGAAGCCCGTCGTCCGAAGGACCACGCCATCATCGCTGAGATTGATGGTACGATCCGTCTGGGCCGCGACTACAAGAACAAGCGTCGCGTCATCATCGAGCCGGCGGAAGACGGTGTCGAGCCGGTCGAATACCTGATCCCGAAGGGCAAGCCCTTCCACCTTCAGGAAGGCGACTACATCGAAAAGGGTGATTACATCCTCGACGGTAACCCGGCTCCGCACGACATCCTGGCGATCAAGGGCGTCGAGGCACTTGCCTCGTACCTGGTCAACGAAATCCAGGAAGTCTACCGTCTGCAGGGCGTTGTGATCAACGACAAGCACATCGAGGTGATCGTTCGCCAGATGCTGCAGAAGGTTGAGATCACCGACTCGGGTGACAGCCAGTACATCGTCGGCGACAATGTCGACCGCATTGAACTGGATGACATGAACGAGCGCCTGATCGAGGAAGGCAAGAAGCCCGCTTATGGCGAGCCCGTGCTCCTCGGCATCACCAAGGCCTCGCTGCAGACGCCGTCGTTCATCTCGGCTGCATCCTTCCAGGAAACCACCAAGGTTCTCACGGAAGCTGCAATCGCCGGCAAGACCGACACGCTGCAGGGTCTGAAGGAAAACGTCATCGTCGGCCGCCTCATCCCGGCTGGTACCGGCGGCACCATGACGCAGATCCGCCGCATCGCCACCTCGCGCGACGACCTCATCCTCGAGGAGCGCAAGAAGGGCACGGGCGCCGACGTGGCGACCCCGATGCTGCAGAACCTCGCTGGCGAAAGCGCGCCTGCAGCCGAGTAATCGGCGCTGAGGTTTACAAGATCAAAGGCCGCCCGGAGCGATCCGGGCGGCCTTTTTCGTGTAAGCCGGGGCAGGGATCCCTTGCGGCAACGAAAAAGGCCGATCGCAAGCGACCGGCCTGAAGTCATGTCTTGGGGAGTTGCCGCTCAGGCGAAACGGATGATCGCCACTTCGCCTTCCAGCGCGCCCTGATAGGCAGAGGCATGCGGCTCTTCGTCCGGAGCGCCGTTGATCATGCCGATCTGGTCGAGATCGGCCTCCAGGAAGCCTTCTTCGGACAACGCGTTCAGCGTCAGCCGAACGGCCGTATCGTCGTCCGGGGCCGTCAGCAGCACATGCAGGTCGATCGGTTCGCCGCCTTCGGTCTCGTAGGCCTTGGCGATCACGATGAACACCATCGGCTCGTCGCGGTTGTTGTCATTGTCGGGGCTGGTGATCATGGCGCCTGGTCTTCCTGTTGTGGCGGATCGATTCTTTCGCCGCGGCCGATTCGACCAGACGGGCAGGGAGGTTGACCCTCTCTCTCTACCTATCTAGAAGTTTCACGCCGCAAGCCAAGCCAAATCGTCCGTGCAGCCGCTTTTTCCTGTGCTGAGCGGCCAGACTCCCGCTCGGGCAGGGCGCTTAGGGCATTAATTGTCAGATGTGACTTGACGTTAAGGGGGGAAAACAGTAGTACCCCGCCCATCGGAGCCCATGTGAGATCGGGTTTTTCGGGACGACGCGTCCTGAAGTTCATCTCAAACAGGTCTCCAAACGCACGTTGACGACACGAATGCTGCTCGCACGACGCACTCTCGCAGTGCGTCCTCTGTCTTTTGTGGTCCATCCGCGAAAACGGGTCGGGCCACATTTTGCGCATGAAGAAAACAGTGCGGCCGCCGCCGGAAACGGCAAACCAACAGGGCCTGAAAGGGCTTGAGACTAGATTTTGCAAGGGATGGGTATATGCCTACCGTAAACCAGCTGATCCGCAAGCCGCGTCAGGCACAGGTAAAGCGCAATAAGGTTCCTGCTCTGCAGGAAAACCCGCAGAAGCGCGGCGTTTGCACCCGCGTCTACACCACGACCCCGAAGAAGCCGAACTCGGCTCTCCGTAAGGTCGCCAAGATCCGCCTGACCAATGGCTTCGAAGTCATCGGCTACATTCCGGGCGAAGGTCACAACCTGCAGGAACACTCTGTCGTCATGATCCGTGGCGGCCGCGTTAAGGACTTGCCGGGCGTTCGTTACCACATCATCCGCGGCGTTCTCGACACCCAGGGCGTCAAGAACCGCAAGCAGCGCCGTTCGAAGTACGGTGCGAAGCGTCCGAAGTAAGCTTCGGTCCTTCATCCATCAGATACCGGCGCTGCGCGAGGTTCTCCGCGTGATAAAGCGTCCCTAACCGTTGAGAGACAAATAGTATGTCCCGTCGCCACAGTGCAGAAAAGCGCGAAATCAATCCGGACCCGAAGTTCGGCGATCTCGTCGTAACCAAGTTCATGAACGCCATCATGCTTCACGGCAAGAAGTCGGTCGCAGAAAGCATCGTCTACGGTGCCTTCGACGTCGTTCAGAACAAGTCCAAGCAGGAACCGATTGCCGTCTTCCATCAGGCGCTCGACAATGTCGCGCCGCATGTTGAAGTCCGTTCGCGCCGCGTCGGCGGTGCAACCTACCAGGTCCCGGTCGATGTTCGTCCGGAGCGCCGCCAGGCTCTCGCGATCCGCTGGCTGATCACCGCTGCCCGCAAGCGCAACGAGACCACTATGGTCGACCGCCTCTCCGGCGAGCTGCTCGACGCAGCGAACAACCGCGGTAGCGCCGTCAAGAAGCGCGAAGACACCCACAAGATGGCCGATGCAAACCGCGCCTTCTCGCATTACCGCTGGTAATCAACCGATCGAATATCGAAAGGCAGTCCGTTATGGCTCGCGAATATAAAATCGAAGACTACCGCAACTTCGGTATCATGGCGCATATTGACGCCGGCAAGACCACGACCACCGAGCGTATCCTCTACTACACCGGTAAGTCTCACAAGATCGGCGAAGTTCATGACGGCGCAGCCACCATGGACTGGATGGAGCAGGAGCAGGAGCGTGGCATCACGATCACCTCTGCTGCTACCACGACCTTCTGGAAGGGTCGCGACGGCAAGATGCGCCGCTTTAACATCATCGACACCCCCGGCCACGTTGACTTCACCATCGAAGTCGAGCGTTCGCTGCGCGTTCTCGACGGTGCGATTGCTCTTCTCGACGCCAACGCTGGTGTTGAGCCGCAGACCGAAACCGTCTGGCGTCAGGCTGAAAAGTACAACGTTCCGCGGATGATCTTCTGCAACAAGATGGACAAGACCGGTGCTGACTTCTACCGCTCGGTAGAAATGATCAAGACCCGTCTTGGCGCCACCGCTGTTGTCATGCAGCTGCCGATCGGCGCTGAAAGCGACTTCAAGGGCGTTGTCGACCTGATCGAGATGAACGCTCTGATCTGGCGCGACGAGTCCCTCGGCGCTGCCTGGGACGTTGTCGAAATTCCTGCCGACCTGAAGGAAAAGGCCGAAGAATATCGCGAAAAGCTGATCGAGACCGTTGTCGAGATCGACGAAGAAGCGATGGAAGCCTACCTGAACGGCGACATGCCGGACAACGACAAGATCCGCGAACTCGTTCGTCGCGGCACCATCGACGTCAAGTTCCACCCGATGTTCTGCGGCACCGCCTTCAAGAACAAGGGCGTTCAGCCGCTCCTCGACGCGGTTGTCGACTACCTGCCGTCGCCGCTCGACATCCCGGCCATCAAGGGTATCGACTTCAAGACCGAAGCCGAAATCGAGCGCCATGCAGATGACGCCGAGCCGCTCGCCATGCTGGCATTCAAGATCATGAACGACCCCTTCGTCGGTTCGCTCACCTTCGCCCGCATCTATTCCGGCAAGCTCGAAAAGGGCTCGTCTGTCATGAACACGGTCAAGGACAAGCGCGAGCGCGTCGGCCGTATGCTTCAGATGCACTCCAACAGCCGTGAAGACATCGAAGAGGCCTTCGCAGGCGACATCGTTGCTCTCGCTGGCCTCAAGGAAACCACCACGGGTGACACGCTCTGCGATCCCCTGAAGCCGGTTATCCTCGAGCGCATGGAATTCCCCGAGCCGGTCATTCAGATCGCGATCGAGCCGAAGTCCAAGGGCGACCAGGAAAAGATGGGCCTCGCGCTCAACCGCCTGGCTGCCGAAGACCCGTCCTTCCGCGTCAAGACCGACCAGGAATCCGGCCAGACCATCATCGCCGGCATGGGCGAACTTCACCTCGACATCATCGTCGACCGCATGCGTCGCGAGTTCAAGGTTGAAGCCAACGTCGGTGCACCGCAGGTTGCTTACCGCGAAACCATCACGAAGCAGCACGAAGAAGACTACACGCACAAGAAGCAGTCCGGTGGTACCGGTCAGTTCGCGCGCGTCAAGCTCGTCTTCGAACCGAACCCGGATGGCGAAGACTTCAAGTTTGAGTCCAAGATCGTCGGCGGTGCTGTTCCGAAGGAATACATCCCGGGCGTTCAGAAGGGTATCGAAAGCGTTCTGTCCTCGGGTCCGCTCGCTGGCTTCCCGATGCTGGGCGTCAAGGCCACCCTCATCGACGGCGCCTTCCACGACGTCGACTCGTCGGTTCTCGCCTTCGAAATCGCATCGCGTGCCTGCTTCCGTGAAGCAGCCAAGAAGGCCGGCGCTCAGCTGCTCGAGCCGATGATGCGCGTCGAAGTCGTGACCCCGGAAGACTACGTCGGCGACGTTATCGGCGACCTGAACTCCCGTCGTGGCCAGATCCAGGGCCAGGAACAGCGCGGCATCGCGATCGTGATCAACGCTCACGTTCCGCTCGCCAACATGTTCAAGTACGTCGACAACCTGCGCTCCATGTCGCAGGGCCGCGCCCAGTACTCGATGGTCTTCGACCATTACGCACCGGTCCCGTCGAACGTTGCTGCTGAAATCCAGGCAAAGTATTCCGGTCAGAAGTGACCGGGATACGCCGTCCGTCCAATTGAAGATTTGAATTTCCCCTGACGGGGACCACAAAATGGAGAGCCGAAAATGGCAAAGAGTAAGTTTGAGCGCAACAAGCCGCACGTCAACATCGGCACGATCGGCCACGTCGACCACGGCAAGACGTCTCTGACGGCAGCGATCACCAAGTACTTCGGTGAGTTCAAGGCCTACGACCAGATCGACGCAGCTCCGGAAGAAAAGGCCCGCGGCATCACCATCTCGACGGCCCACGTCGAGTATGAGACCGCCAACCGCCACTACGCCCACGTTGACTGCCCCGGCCACGCCGACTACGTCAAGAACATGATCACCGGTGCTGCCCAGATGGACGGCGCGATCCTGGTTTGCTCGGCTGCTGACGGCCCGATGCCGCAGACCCGCGAGCACATCCTGCTCGCCCGCCAGGTTGGCGTTCCGGCGATCGTTGTCTTCCTCAACAAGGTTGACCAGGTCGACGACGCCGAGCTGCTCGAGCTCGTTGAACTCGAAGTTCGCGAACTGCTGTCATCCTACGACTTCCCGGGCGACGACATCCCGGTCGTTAAGGGCTCGGCTCTGGCCGCTCTGGAAGACTCGAACAAGACGATTGGCGAAGACGCGATCCGCGAGCTGATGGCTCAGGTCGACGCCTACATCCCGACGCCTGAGCGCCCGATCGACCAGCCGTTCCTGATGCCGATCGAAGACGTGTTCTCGATCTCTGGCCGTGGTACGGTTGTGACGGGTCGCGTTGAGCGCGGTATCGTCAAGGTCGGCGAAGAAATCGAAATCGTCGGCATCCGTCCGACGACGAAGACGACCTGCACGGGCGTTGAAATGTTCCGCAAGCTGCTCGACCAGGGCCAGGCCGGCGACAACATCGGTGCGCTGCTGCGCGGTGTGAACCGTGACGGCGTTGAGCGTGGCCAGATCCTGTGCAAGCCGGGTTCGGTCAAGCCGCACAAGAAGTTCATGGCAGAAGCCTACATCCTGACGAAGGAAGAAGGCGGCCGTCATACGCCGTTCTTCACGAACTATCGTCCGCAGTTCTACTTCCGCACGACGGACGTGACCGGCATCGTGTCGCTTCCGGAAGGCACGGAAATGGTTATGCCGGGCGACAACGTCACGGTTGCCGTTGAGCTGATCGTTCCGATCGCGATGGAAGAAAAGCTGCGCTTCGCGATCCGCGAAGGTGGCCGCACCGTCGGCGCCGGCATCGTCGCTTCGATCATCGAGTAATCGATTGAGAGGGCGGCCCTGGGCCATCAGCCCGGGGCCGCTTTTCGTTTCCGTCTGTCGGCTGGCGCAAGCCAGTCATGCAGACAGCGCGCATGTCGCCAATTCGTCCCGTCGGGCGGATTGACGAAAGGCCGATTGCGGTGTATGTCGCCGGCAACGATCAGAATCGCACGGTGATTTGCACCGTCAGTTCTTAGCGCTGCAGATTTCAAGGCCTGGTGACGGGTCGAGTTCGGCAGGGCTCCTCATGAATGAAAAGAGTGACAGGGGCACCCCGTGGTGTCCCTGTGATTTTTGAAAATTAGGGGCCGGCCAGTCATGGTAATTCACTGTCTCTGCGTATGCGGGACGCAAGAAAAGAAACAAGGACAAGTCGAATGAACGGCCAGAATATCCGCATCCGCCTGAAGGCGTTTGATCACCGGGTTCTCGATGCCTCTACGCGGGAGATTGTCTCCACCGCAAAGCGCACCGGTGCAAGCGTTCGCGGCCCGGTACCGCTCCCGACCCGTATTGAAAAGTTTACCGTCAACCGTTCGCCGCACGTCGACAAGAAGAGCCGCGAACAGTTCGAGATGCGCACGCATAAGCGCCTGCTTGACATCGTAGACCCGACCCCGCAGACCGTCGACGCTCTGATGAAGCTCGACCTGGCTGCCGGCGTTGACGTCGAGATCAAGCTCTAAGAAGGAATTCCGGCGAGAGCCGAAATAACAAGGAAGGTACGTGGCAAGACCTGCCAACGACTTCTCGAAACGGGAAACCCGAAGGTTCGGAAGGGCCGGAGTGGAATCCTTAAACAAAGAGGAAAGGCCGAGATCTGATCGAGGCCGCGACTCTCAAGAGGAATGAACCAATGCGTTCAGGTGTGATTGCACAGAAAGTGGGAATGACCCGCGTCTACAACGACGCCGGCGAACATATCCCGGTAACAGTTCTGCGGCTGGATAACGTACAGGTCGTTGCCCAGCGTACGGTTGACAAGAACGGCTACACCGCGCTCCAGCTCGGTGCCGGCACGTCCAAGGTCAAGAATACCACGAAGGGCCTGCGTGGCCACTTCGCTGCTGCGAGCGTTGAGCCCAAGGCCAAGCTCGTCGAGTTCCGCGTTTCCGAAGACAACCTCATCGAAGTCGGCTCCCAGCTGACCGCGAGCCATTTCGAAGCCGGCCAGCTGGTCGACGTCACTGGCACGACGATCGGTAAGGGTTTTGCTGGTGCCATGAAGCGCCACAACTTCGGCGGTCTCCGCGCTACCCACGGTGTTTCCGTTTCGCACCGCTCGCACGGTTCGACGGGTTCGAACCAGGATCCGGGCAAGGTCTGGAAGGGCAAGCGCATGGCTGGTCACATGGGCCAGACGCGCGTCACCACCCAGAACCTCGAAGTCGTTTCGACTGATGAAGATCGCGGTCTTATCCTTGTGAAGGGCGCCGTTCCCGGCTCCAAGGGTTCCTGGATCATCGTCCGCGACGCCGTCAAGTCGGCGAAGTAAGGGAGCCAAGCACATGGAATTTAACGTCAAGACCCTCGAGGGCAAGGACGCCGGCAAGGTTTCTCTGTCGGACGAAATCTTCGGCCTTGAGCCCCGTGAAGACCTGATCGCCCGTATGGTCCGCTACCAGCTCGCCAAGAAGCGCGCCGGCACGCACAAGATCAAGGGCCGTTCGGAAGTCTCCCGAACCGGCTCCAAGATGTACAAGCAGAAGGGCACCGGTCGTGCTCGTCACCATTCGGCCCGCGCTCCGCAGTTCCGCGGCGGTGGTAAGGCTCATGGCCCGGTTGTTCGAAGCCATGCCCATGACCTGCCGAAGAAGGTCCGTGCGCTCGCTCTGCGTCACGCTCTCTCTGCCAAGTTCAAGTCGGAAGACGTGATCATCGTCGACAACCTGGTTGCGGCTGAAGCCAAGACCAAGGCGCTCGTCGGTACCTTCGCCTCGCTCGGCCTCACCAACGCTCTCGTCATCGGCGGTGCCGAAATCGACAGCAACTTCAAGCTCGCCGCTTCGAACATCCCGAACATCGATGTTCTCCCGGTTCAGGGCATCAACGTTTATGACATCCTGCGCCGTGGCAAGCTCGTGCTTTCCAAGGCTGCTGTGGAAGCTCTGGAGGAGCGGTTCAAATGACGGATCTTCGCCACTACGACGTGATCGTATCTCCGTCGATCACGGAAAAGTCGACCATGGTGTCTGAGTACAACCAGGTCGTCTTCAACGTCGCCAAGGGTGCAAGCAAGCCGGAAATCAAGGCTGCTGTCGAAGCCCTCTTCGGCGTCAAGGTCACCGCCGTCAATACGCTCGTCCGCAAGGGCAAGACCAAGCGTTTCCGCGGCTTCGCCGGCAAGCAGAAGGACGTCAAGAAGGCCGTCGTGACGCTCGCCGAAGGTCAGTCCATCGACGTGTCGACGGGCGTCTGAGGTAGGGAACAAGAACAATGGCATTGAAAAGCTACAATCCGACGACCCCCAGCCAGCGTCAGCTGGTCATCGTCGACCGTTCGGGCCTGTGGAAGGGCAAGCCGGTCAAGGCGCTGACGGAAGGTCTTTCCAAGAGCGGTGGTCGTAACAACCTCGGCCGCATCACGGCTCGCTTCATCGGTGGTGGTCACAAGCGCACCTATCGTCTGGTTGACTTCAAGCGTCGCAAGTTCGACGTCGAAGGCACCGTCGAGCGCCTGGAATACGACCCGAACCGTTCGGCCTTTATCGCACTCGTCACCTACACCGACGGCGAGCAGGCCTACATCCTGGCGCCGCAGCGCATTGCTGCCGGCGACAAGGTCATCTCGTCCGACAAGGCCGTCGACGTAAAGCCCGGCAACACCATGCCGCTGCAGTACATCCCGGTCGGCTCGATCGTTCACAACGTCGAAATGAAGCCCGGCAAGGGCGGTCAGATCGCACGTTCGGCTGGCACTTACGTCCAGCTCGTCGGCCGCGATGCCGGCATGGCGATCCTGCGTCTCAACTCGGGTGAACAGCGCCTCGTTCCGGGCGCCTGCCTCGCCACCGTTGGCGCCGTGTCCAACCCGGACCACGGCAACATCAACGACGGCAAGGCCGGTCGTACCCGCTGGCGCGGTAAGACTCCGCACAACCGCGGTGTCGTCATGAACCCGGTCGACCACCCGCACGGTGGTGGTGAAGGTCGTACCTCCGGTGGTCGTCACCCGGTTTCCCCGTGGGGCAAACCGACCAAGGGCAAGCGTACTCGTTCGAACAAGTCGACCGACAAGTTCATCATGCGCTCGCGCCACCTGAAGAAGAAGTAAGAGAGGTAGTCAGAAATGGCTCGTTCAGTATGGAAAGGCCCGTTCGTCGACGGCTATCTTCTCAAGAAGGCTGAGAAGGTTCGCGAGACCGGCCGCAATGAAGTGATCAAGATGTGGAGCCGTCGCTCCACCATCCTGCCGCAGTTCGTCGGTCTCACCTTCGGCGTCTACAACGGCTCAAAGCATGTGCCCGTCTCGGTCAACGAAGACATGGTCGGCCACAAGTTCGGTGAATTCGCTCCCACCCGGACCTATTACGGTCACGGTGCGGACAAGAAGGCGAAGAGGAAGTAACAATGGGCAAGGCAAAAGCCGAACGCCGGCTGAAGGACAACGAAGCGCAGGCAGTCGCCCGCACGATCCGCGTCAGCCCCCAGAAGCTCAACCTGGTTGCCGCGCTGATCCGCGGCAAGAAGGTCGAGCGCGCTCTCGCTGACCTGGAATTCTCCCGCAAGCGCATCGCCGGCACGGTCAAGAAGACCCTGGAATCCGCGATCGCCAACGCCGAGAACAACCATGATCTCGACGTCGATCAGCTGATCGTCGCAGAGGCCTATGTTGGCAAGTCGATCACCATGAAGCGTTTCCACGCTCGTGGCCGCGGCCGCGCATCGCGCATCGAAAAGCCGTTCTCGCACCTCACCATCGTTGTGCGCGAAGTCGAAGCCAAAGGGGAGGCCGCATAATGGGTCAGAAAATCAATCCGATTGGCTTCCGCCTCGGGATTAACCGCACCTGGGATAGCCGTTGGTTCGCCGACAACGCCGAATACGGCAAGCTGCTCCACGAAGACCTGAAGATCCGCAAGTATCTGATGGAAGAGCTGAAGCAGGCCGGCATCGCCAAGGTCGTCATCGAGCGTCCGCACAAGAAGTGCCGCGTCACGATCCACTCGGCTCGCCCGGGTCTGATCATCGGCAAGAAGGGTGCAGACATCGAGAAGCTTCGCAAGAAGATCTCGTCGATGACGAACTCGGAAACGCACCTCAACATCGTTGAAGTGCGTAAGCCGGAAATCGACGCAACGCTCGTTGCCCAGTCGATCACCCAGCAGCTCGAGCGTCGTATCGCTTTCCGTCGCGCCATGAAGCGCGCCGTTCAGTCGGCCATGCGTCTGGGTGCCGAAGGCATCAAGATCACCTGCGCCGGCCGTCTCGGTGGTGCCGAAATCGCTCGTACCGAATGGTACCGCGAAGGTCGCGTTCCGCTCCACACCCTGCGTGCAGACATCGATTACGGTACGGCTGAAGCCGAAACCGCATACGGCATTTGCGGCGTGAAGGTCTGGATCTTCAAGGGCGAAATCCTCGAGCACGATCCGATGGCATCGGAACGCCGTGCACTTGAGGGTGATGCTCAGGGTCCCGCAAGCCGTGAACGCGGTGATCGTGGCGACCGTCGCCGCGAGAACGCTTGATTGAACGCTGGCGAAAGATAAGCTCGGAGAAGTAAGAAAATGTTGCAGCCAAAGCGTACAAAGTACCGCAAGCAGTTCAAGGGCCGCATCAAGGGCGTCGCCAAGGGCGGTTTTGATCTGGCATTCGGTGAATTCGGCCTCAAGGCTCTGGAACCGAACCGCGTGAACGCTCGCGAAATTGAAGCAGCCCGTCGTGCGATCACCCGCTACATGAAGCGTGCTGGTCGCGTGTGGATCCGCGTATTCCCTGACGTTCCGGTCACGGCCAAGCCGACCGAAGTTCGTATGGGTAAGGGTAAGGGTTCGGTCGAATACTGGGCATGCAAGGTCAAGCCCGGCCGTATCATGTTCGAGATCGACGGCGTTTCGGAAGAGATCGCGCGCGAGGCTCTTCGCCTCGGTTCCGCCAAGCTCTCTGTCACGACGCGCTTCGTACAGCGCATTGCAGAGTGAGGATCAAGTCGATGAAAGCCGCAGACGTACGCGCCATGAGCGCCGACCAGCTGAACGACGAGCTTGCTAAGCTGAAGAAGGAGCAGTTCAACCTGCGCTTCCAGAAGGCCACCGGCCAGCTCGAGAAGTCTTCCCGTATACAGGAAGTCCGTCGTGACATCGCACGCGTGAAAACCATTGCCCGCCAGAAGGCGGCAGAAGCCAAGGCCTAAGGACCAGAAGAATATGCCGAAACGCATTCTGCAGGGCGTAGTTGTCAGCGACAAGAACGACAAGACTGTCGTTGTTCGCGTTGAGCGTCGATTCGCCCACCCGCTGCTTCAGAAGACCGTTCGCCGGTCCAAGAAGTACAAGGCACATGACGAAACCAACCAGTACAAGACCGGTGACGTCGTTTCCATCCAGGAATGTGCACCGATTTCCAAGGACAAGCGCTGGACGGTAATTTCCGCCCAGGCTTAATTTACGGACTTCCTGCGCAAGGGCTTGCACCTTGCGCAGAAATCTGTATGAAGCAGGCCACTGGCTGAGAACGCTCGGAATCGGGCGTTCTTTTGCTTTGAGCGCACGGAAGGTCCCATATGGGAAACCACCCTGTATCCATCTTCCCGCGCACACCAGAAATTTATCATAAGCCTGGATAGGGGGCCTCGGCCCAACCGTTCGGGTTACAACAAGAAGGCGACCTGACATGATTCAGATGCAGACTAACCTCGACGTGGCGGATAATTCCGGCGCACGTCGTGTCATGTGCATCAAGGTGCTGGGCGGCTCCAAGCGCAAGTACGCTTCCATCGGCGACATCATTGTCGTTTCGATCAAGGAAGCGATCCCGCGCGGCCGCGTGAAGAAGGGTGACGTGATGAAGGCGGTTGTCGTTCGCACCGCCAAGGACATCCGTCGCGCCGACGGCAGCGTCATCAGATTCGATAACAACGCAGCCGTTCTTATCGACAACAAGAAAGAGCCGATCGGCACCCGTATCTTCGGACCGGTTCCGCGCGAACTTCGCGCCAAGAACCACATGAAGATCATCTCGCTGGCTCCGGAAGTACTGTAAGGGGAGCTACAGCGATGAACAAGATTCGTAAGGGCGACAAGGTCGTCGTACTCGCTGGCAAGGACAAGGGCCGTTCGGGCGAAGTCCTCCAGGTCATGCCGAAGGAAGACCGTGCGGTCGTTCGCGGCATCAACATTGTCAAGCGCCACCAGCGCCAGACGCAGACCGCGGAAGCCGGCATCATCAGCAAGGAAGCCTCCATCCACCTGTCGAACATCGCGATCGTCGACAAGGACGGCAAGCCGACCCGCGTCGGTTTCAAGGTCGTCGACGGCAAGAAGGTTCGTGTGGCCAAGCGTTCGGGAGAAGTGATCGATGGCTGAGGCAAAGTATGAGCCGCGGCTCAAGGCCGAATACGTAAACCGCATCCGCAAGGCGCTTCAGGAGCAGTTCTCCTACGCCAATGAGATGCAGATCCCGAAGCTCGACAAGATCGTCATCAACATGGGCGTGGGCGAGGCAACTGCCGACTCCAAGAAGCCCACTGTTGCTGCTGCCGACCTCGCAGCGATCGCCGGCCAGAAGCCGGTCATCACGCGCGCTCGCAACTCGATCGCTGGCTTCAAGGTCCGCGAAAACATGCCGATCGGCGCAAAGGTCACCCTGCGCGGCGCCCGCATGTATGAGTTCCTGGACCGCCTGGTCAACATCGCGCTTCCGCGCGTTCGCGACTTCCGCGGCCTGAACCCGAAGTCCTTTGACGGCCGTGGCAACTTCGCCATGGGCATCAAGGAGCACATTGTGTTCCCGGAGATCAACTACGACAAGGTTGATCAGATGTGGGGCATGGACATCATCGTTTGCACGACGGCGACCAACGACGACGAAGCTCGGGCTCTTCTGAAAGAGTTCAACTTCCCGTTCCGTCAGTAACCGTAACGACGAGCGTAGAAGAGGAACTTCGATATGGCGAAGACAAGCGCAGTTGAAAAGAACAAGCGCCGCCGCAAGACCGTCGCCAACCAGGCTGCCAAGCGTGCAGGCCTGAAGGCGATCATCATGAACCAGTCTCTTTCGATTGAAGAGCGGTTCAAGGCCACCCTGAAGCTGGCAGAACTGCCGCGCGATGGCTCCAAGACCCGTATTCGCAACCGTTGCGAAGTCACCGGTCGTCCGCGTGCATTCTACCGCAAGCTTGGAATGTCGCGTATCGCGCTTCGCGAGCTTGGCAACACCGGCAAGGTGCCGGGCGTTGTGAAGTCGAGCTGGTAAGGAGAGGCCAATATGACGATGACTGATCCGTTGGGCGATATGCTCACCCGTATCCGGAATGGTGCCGCTCGCCGCAAGAGCTCCGTCACCACCCCGGCCTCCAAGCTCCGTGCCCGCGTTCTCGACGTTCTGCAGGCCGAAGGTTACATCCGTGGCTACAGCCAGGTCGATTACGACAATGGCAAGTCTGAGATCACGATCGAACTGAAGTACTACGAAGGTGCTTCGGTCATTCGCGAAATCGGCCGCGTATCCAAGCCGGGCCGCCGAGTTTATGTCTCGGTTAAGTCCATCCCGCAGGTCGCGAACGGCCTCGGCATCACCATCCTTTCGACTCCGAAGGGTGTGATGGCCGATCACCAGGCTCGCGAACAGAACGTTGGTGGTGAGGTACTCTGCTCCGTCTTCTAAGACGGGCAGGGGATCTCCATAGCGAACAGACAGGATAAAAACTATGTCTCGTATCGGTAAGAAGCCCGTTCCGGTTCCGGCTGGTGTGACTGCCGCCGTCGATGGCCAGAAGGTCACGGCGAAGGGCCCGAAGGGTGAACTTTTCTTCGTCGCAAATGACGAAATCTCAGTGAAGCTCGAAGACAACGCTGTTGTCGTTCAGCCGAACAACAACTCCAAGAATGCTCGTTCCAAGTGGGGCATGTCCCGCACGATGATCGAGAACATCTTCAAGGGTGTTAAGGACGGCTACGAGCGCAAGCTCGAAATCAACGGCGTTGGTTACCGCGCGTCGCTCCAGGGCAAGAACCTGCAGCTGGCTCTCGGCTTCAGCCACGACGTTGTCTATGAGCCGCCGCAGGGCATCACCATTGCTGTTCCGAAGCCGACCGAAATCATCGTGACCGGCATCAACAAGCAGCAGGTTGGCCAGGTCGCCGCTGAGATCCGTGAATACCGCGGCCCCGAGCCCTACAAGGGCAAGGGCGTCAAGTATGCCGAAGAGCGGATCGTCCGCAAAGAAGGCAAGAAGAAGTAAGGAACGCGCGAAATGGCAAGCAGAAAAGAAGCACTTGTTCGTCGTGCCAACCGCGTACGGCGTCAGATCAAGGCGGTGGCCAATGGCCGTCCGCGTCTGTCGGTACATCGCTCGTCGAAGAACATCTACGCTCAGATCATCGACGACGTCGCTGGCAAGACCCTCGCGGCAGCCTCGACTCTCGATGGCGGCCTGAAGGGCTCGCTCAAGACCGGTGCGGACATCGCAGCAGCTGCTGCCGTCGGCAAGCTGGTCGCCGAGCGCGCCACCAAGGCTGGCGTCAAGGAAGTTGTGTTCGACCGTGGCGCCTTCATCTATCACGGCCGCATCAAGGCTCTCGCCGAAGCGGCTCGTGAAGGTGGCCTGACCTTCTAATCAGAAGTTTCCACCCGGGCTTGCGTCCGGGTGGATTTCCGGCTTTAAGCCGGTCACACCGGATTCCACCTTGCACCGGAAGGGCAGGGTGGAACTTTGCGTAATCTGCCGATTGCACCCGGAAAAGAAAAAGGAAAAGGACAATGGCACAAGAAAAGCGTGGTTCGCGCGAAGATCGCCAGAACCGTGAAGAGCGCGATAGCGAGTTCGTCGACAAGCTTGTCGCGATCAACCGCGTCGCCAAGGTCGTCAAGGGCGGCCGTCGTTTCGGCTTTGCAGCCCTCGTCGTCGTCGGCGACCAGAAGGGCCGCGTAGGCTTCGGCCATGGCAAGGCACGTGAAGTGCCGGAAGCCATCCGCAAGGCTACCGAAGCCGCCAAGCGCGACATGATTTTCGTTCCCCTGCGTGATGGCCGCACTCTGCATCACGACGTCAACGGCCGTCACGGCGCCGGCAAGGTTCTCCTTCGCTCCGCCAAGGCCGGTACCGGTATCATCGCCGGTGGCCCGATGCGCGCCGTTTTCGAAACGCTCGGCATGCACGACGTCGTCGCCAAGTCGACTGGTTCGTCGAACCCCTACAACATGGTTCGCGCCACCTTCGACGCCCTGAAGCACCAGGTGCACCCGAAGGACATCGCTGCTCAGCGTGGCCTGAAGTACGCTACCCTCCAGGCTCGCCGCGCTGCCTCTGGCAACGCAGCTGAAGAATAAGAGGAGTCGGATCCATGGCTAAGGCTACGAAGAAGACTGAAGCAAAGACGATCACGATCGAGCAGATCGGTTCGCCCATTCGCCGTCCGGAAGTGCAGCGCAAGACGCTCATCGGTCTGGGCCTCAACAAGATGCACCGGGTCCGCACCCTGGAGGACACTCCTTCGGTTCGCGGCATGATCCGTGCTGTCCAGCATCTCGTTCGCGTCGTCGACGAGAAGTGAGACGGGGGAAGTCATCATGAAACTGAATGAAATCAAAGACAACGAAGGCGCCTCCAAGGAGCGTATCCGCGTAGGTCGCGGTATCGGTTCCGGCAAGGGCAAGACCGGTGGTCGCGGCGTGAAGGGTCAGAAGGCTCGTTCGGGCGTTGCCATCAACGGCTTCGAAGGCGGTCAGATGCCCATCTACCGTCGCCTGCCGAAGCGCGGCTTCAACAACATCTTCGCATCGGAATACGTCACCGTTTCGCTCGGCCGTATCCAGACCGCGATCGATGCTGGCAAGCTCGACGCCAAGGCAACGGTTGACGCAGCTTCGCTCAAGGCCGCCGGTGTGATCCGTCGCGCCAAGGACGGCGTTCGCGTTCTTTCCGATGGCGAACTGAAGGCCAAGCTGACGATCGAAGTTGCCGGCGCCTCCAAGGCCGCCGTCGAGAAGATCGAAAAGGCTGGCGGTTCCATCAAGCTGCTCGAAGCAGCCAAGGAAGCCGCTGAATAAGTGACAGACAAATCGCCCGGGGTGCTTCACACCGGGCGATTTTGCTCCCATATGTGAGCCTCACGATCCCAGGACGGAATGGACGTCGTTTCGTCTTCCGGGTCATCTGGAAAACAAGTGTGTGAGGCATGCGGTTATTCGCAACTTCTCCCGCGCTCTGGTTTCTGAAAACAGTTTGAACGAATAGCCTTCCGGTCTGGCACGTCGTCGTCACCGGTTCAGGTTTGCGGAGAATTCTATGGCTTCTGCAGCGGAACAACTGGCCTCGAACCTCAACTTCTCGACTTTCGCCAAGGCGGAAGATCTGAAGAAGCGTCTGTGGTTCACTTTGGCCGCATTGCTGGTCTATCGCCTCGGCACGCATATTCCGCTGCCCGGCCTCAATCCCGAAGCTTACGCTGCGGCCTTCCAGGGCCAGTCCGGTGGTATCCTCGGTCTCTTCAACATGTTTGCCGGCGGCGCCGTCGAGCGCATGGCGATCTTCGCGCTGGGCATCATGCCCTATATCTCCGCATCGATCATCGTGCAGCTGATGACCTCGGTCGTTCCGGCCCTCGAGCAGCTCAAGAAAGAGGGCGAGCAGGGCCGCAAGATCATCAACCAGTACACCCGCTACGGCACGGTTCTGCTCGGTACCCTGCAGGCCTACGGCATAGCTGTCGGCCTCGAATCGGGCCAGGGCATCGTCGCCGATCCGGGCTGGTTCTTCCGTATTTCGACCGTCCTGACGCTGCTCGGCGGTACCATGTTCCTGATGTGGCTCGGTGAGCAGATCACCTCGCGCGGCATCGGCAACGGCATCTCGCTGATCATCTTCGCCGGCATCGCAGCCAGCCTGCCCATGGCGATCGCCCATACGCTGGAACTCGGCCGCACCGGCGCACTCTCGACCCTGCTGATCCTCACGGTCATCTTCGTTGCGATCGCCGTTATCGCGCTGATCGTCTTCGTCGAGCGCGCCCAGCGCCGGCTGCTGATCCAGTATCCGAAGCGCCAGGTCGGCAACCGCATGTTCCAGGGCGACACCTCGCACCTGCCGCTGAAGCTGAACACTGCAGGCGTTATCCCGGCGATCTTCGCGTCCTCGCTGCTGCTGCTGCCCGCAACGGCTGCCGGCTTTGCAGGCACCAGCGAGCTTCCGGGCTGGGCGACCACGATCATTGCAGCGCTGCAGCACGGTCATCCCGTCTACATGCTGCTCTACGGTGCATTGATCGCCTTCTTCGCCTTCTTCTACACGGCCATCGTCTTCAATCCGAAGGATACGGCCGACAATCTGAAGAAGCATGGTGGCTTCATCCCGGGCATCCGCCCCGGTGACCGCACCGCCGAATACATCGACTACGTGCTGACCCGCATCACGGTCGTCGGCGCCGTCTACCTCGTCTTTGTCTGCGTACTGCCCGAAATCCTCATCGCGCGCACCGGGATCCCATTAGCCCTTGGTGGTACTTCGCTTTTGATTGTTGTCAGCGTCACCCTTGATACTGTAGCACAGGTGCAGGGACATCTGATCGCCCAGCAGTATGAGGGCCTGATCAAGAAGTCGAAGTTGCGTGGAGGAAAGAGGGGACGATGAGACTGATTCTGTTAGGACCGCCGGGCGCGGGGAAGGGGACCCAGGCCCAGCGGATCGTGGAGAAGCACGGCATTCCGCAGCTCTCCACCGGTGACATGCTCCGTGCCGCGGTTTCCGCCGGCACGGAAGTCGGCAAGCGCGCCAAGGCCGTCATGGACGCCGGCAAGCTTGTCTCCGACGACATCGTCATCGCCATCGTCGCCGAGCGCATCGATGCGCCCGATTGTGCAAAGGGTTTCATCCTCGACGGTTTCCCGCGCACGCTCGTGCAGGCGGACGCGACCGAGGCCATGCTGAAGGGCAAGAATCTTGACCTCTCGGCCGTGGTCGAGATCCGCGTCGACGACGAGATCCTGGCAGATCGAATCGCCGGTCGTTACACCTGCGCCAACTGTGGTGCCGGTTATCACGACGAAAACCTCAAGCCGAAGGTTGAAGGCGTCTGCGACAAGTGCGGTTCCACCCACTTCAAGCGTCGCCCCGACGACAATCGTGATACGGTCCGCACCCGCCTGCAGGCCTATTACAAGGAAACTTCGCCGCTGATCGGCTATTACCACGCCAAGGGTAAGCTGCATTCGGTCGACGGCATGGGCGAGATCGATGCCGTCACCGGTGAGATCGAAGCCATTCTCGCTAAGCTCTGAAGGCTGGCTGATCCAAGAATCTTCGCGGGGCCGGTTGCTTTTGGCAACCGATTCCGTTAAAGACCGCGCCAACTCGCGACATGACTGCGATCGGCGCGTTCTTCCAAAACGCTGGGAGACCGGGTTCGATCGTTTTGGTTTGTCGAGAACCCGATTTGTAATTGCGGTCCCTTTGGGCCGTGTAACGAGACACCACTTGCCGGATGGCAACTGGAAGCAAGGAGAATAGGCGTGGCACGTATCGCTGGCGTCAACATCCCGACTGCGAAGCGCGTTGTTATCGCGCTGACCTATATTCACGGGATCGGCCCGAAGTTCGCATCGGAAATCATGGAGAAGGTCGGTCTTCCGGCTGACAAGCGCGTTCACCAGCTGACCGACGCTGAAGTACTCCAGATCCGCGAAACCATCGACCGCGATTACCAGGTCGAAGGTGACCTGCGTCGCGAAACCGCGATGAACATCAAGCGTCTGATGGACCTCGGCTGCTACCGTGGCCTGCGCCATCGTCGTGGTCTGCCGGTTCGCGGTCAGCGCACGCACACCAACGCCCGCACCCGCAAGGGTCCGGCGAAGGCGATCGCTGGTAAGAAGAAGTAATTTTTTCGAGGCAGTTGGCAATAGGCAGTGGGCAGTAGGGATACTACTGGCGACTGCCTAAATCCTTTTGCCTCGATTGGTGTAGCCGCTGGCATTACGGCGGTGATTAGATCAACTGAAAGGAAGACCATGGCCAAGGAAGCCGCACGCGTCCGCCGTCGCGAACGCAAGAACATCTCGACGGGCGTCGCCCACGTCAACTCGACCTTCAACAACACGATGATCACCATCACCGACGCACAGGGCAACGCGATTGCCTGGTCGTCTGCTGGTGCGAAGGGCTTCAAGGGTTCGCGCAAGTCGACCCCGTTCGCTGCCCAGATCGCTGCCGAAGACTGCGCCAAGAAGGCCCAGGAACACGGCATGAAGACGCTGGAAGTTGAAGTTTGCGGCCCGGGCTCCGGTCGTGAATCCGCTCTGCGCGCCCTCCAGGCTGCCGGCTTCATGATCACGTCCATCCGCGACGTGACGCCGATCCCGCACAATGGTTGCCGTCCGCGCAAGAAGCGTCGCGTCTGATCATCCTTCGTCTTGCCGGGCAGGCTTATACGCCTTCCCGGTGCTTCTCATATTCGGCCGTCACGATTGAATGGTGATGGCGAACGGAAGGTAAAATCATGATTCAGAAGAATTGGCAGGAACTGATCAAGCCGAACAAGGTGGAATTTTCCTCCTCCGGCCGCACCAAGGCGACCCTCGTCGCCGAGCCGCTTGAGCGTGGCTTCGGCCTGACGCTCGGCAACGCTCTGCGTCGCGTTCTCCTGTCGTCGCTCCGTGGTGCAGCCGTTACGGCTGTCCAGATCGACGGCGTTCTGCACGAGTTCTCGTCTATCCCGGGCGTTCGTGAAGATGTCACCGACATCGTCCTGAACATCAAGGAAATCGCCATCAAGATGGACGGCGACGATGCCAAGCGCATGGTTGTCCGCAAGCAGGGTCCGGGCGTTGTAACCGCCGGTGACATCCAGACGGTCGGCGACATTGAGATCCTGAACCCCAACCATGTGATCTGCACCCTCGACGAGGGCGCTGAGATCCGCATGGAGTTCACGGTCAACAACGGCAAGGGCTACGTCCCGGCCGAGCGTAATCGCGCGGAAGATGCTCCGATCGGCCTGATCCCGGTCGACAGCCTCTACTCGCCGGTCAAGAAGGTGTCTTACAAGGTCGAAAACACCCGCGAGGGCCAGGTTCTCGACTATGACAAGCTGACCATGACCATCGAAACCGATGGCTCGGTCACGGGTGAAGACGCCGTCGCTTTCGCTGCCCGCATCCTCCAGGACCAGCTCTCGGTCTTCGTCAACTTCGACGAGCCGCAGAAGGAAGCCGAAGAGGAAGCCGTCACCGAGCTCGCCTTCAACCCGGCGCTGCTCAAGAAGGTCGACGAGCTGGAGCTTTCGGTCCGCTCGGCAAACTGCCTGAAGAACGACAACATCGTTTACATCGGCGATCTGATCCAGAAGACCGAGGCAGAAATGCTGCGTACGCCGAACTTCGGCCGCAAGTCGCTCAACGAAATCAAGGAAGTTCTCGCTTCCATGGGCCTGCACCTCGGTATGGAAGTACCGGCATGGCCGCCCGAGAACATCGAAGATCTCGCGAAGCGTTACGAAGACCAGTATTGATAACAGTGAAGGCAGCCTCTAAGCCTGCCTTTCCCCGTCAAAATGCGAGCGCATGCTCGTATGTGTCAGGAAACGGCAGCCTCTGAGACAGAGCCTGCACTTAAAGGAGAATAGCAATGCGCCACCAAAAAGCCGGCCGCAAGCTGAACCGTACCGCCAGCCACCGTAAGGCGATGTTCGCCAACATGGCTGCTTCGCTCATCACCCATGAGCAGATCGTCACCACGCTCCCGAAGGCGAAGGAAATTCGCCCGATCGTCGAGAAGCTGGTCACCCTCGGCAAGCGCGGCGACCTGCACGCTCGTCGTCAGGCCATCTCGCAGATCAAGGACGTTGATGCCGTCAAGAAGCTCTTCGACGCCATCGCTTCGCGTTACGCAACCCGCAACGGCGGCTACCTGCGCATCATGAAGGCCGGTTTCCGCCAGGGCGACAACGCCGCCATGGCTGTCATCGAGTTCGTCGAGCGCGACGTTGACGCCAAGGGCGCAGCCGACAAGGCCCGCGTCGCCGCTGAAGCCGAAGCTGAAGCAGCGTAAGTTACCTCCCGTAAGGGAAGGATGAAAAAAGCCGGGTGAGCGATCACCCGGTTTTTTGCGTTTGACGGACCGCAATTCAACGGCCACAGTCGGCAACACGCCCCATTAGAAATGCCCGCTCCACCGCATTATCGCTGAGACTGGCTGCCCGTTCGAACGCCGCCTGTGCTTCCGCCCTCCGCGCCAGCCGAAACAGGAAATCCCCCTTTGCCGCATAGAGCGGCAGGTAGTCGGCAAGTTGCGGCTCAGCCTCGATCTCCGCCAGCAGTGCCAGCCCCGTCTCCGGTCCGAACGCCATGGCATGGGCCACGGCGCGGTTCAGCGCCACGACAGGCGAGGGGACGCGTTCCAGCAGCCGGTCGTAGAGCGCAGCACTTCTGACCCAGTCCGTATCTTCAAATTTTGCGGCCCGCGCATGCACGGCTGCGAGCGCCGCCTGTAGGGCATAGATCCCGTCTTCGCCGCCCAGTCGGCTGACCATCGCCAGGCCGTCCACACCGCGCTGGATCAGCAACCTGTCCCAAAGCCGCCGGTTCTGAGTTTCCAGCGTTTGCGCGCTGCCATCCGCTCCGAGCCGTGCCTTGAAACGCGAGGCCTGAAGCTCCATCAGCGAAAGCAGCCCATGCGCTTCCGGCTCTTCAGGTGCCAGGCCCACCAGGATGCGGCCGAGCCGCATCGCCTCGTCGCAAAGCTGCGTCCGGATCAGGTCTTCGCCCCGGCTTGCCGCATAACCCTCGTTGAAGATCAGGTAGATCACTTCCAGCACCGAGGCGAGGCGGGCATCGCGCGCCGCGCCCAAAGGCACTTCGAAGGCCACGTCGCCCTCACGCAGGATCTTCTTCGCCCTGACGATCCGCTGCGCTACGGTCGTTTCCAGCGTGAGGAAGGCGCTAGCGATCTCCTCCGTCGTCAGCCCGCCGATGATCTTCAGCGTCAGCGCCGTGCGCTGGTCGCGGGAGAGCAGCGGATGGCAGGCGGTGAAGATCAGCGCCAGCCGCTCGTCACCGATCTCGTCGTCCAGCGCTGTCTCCACGGTCGCATGTTCGTCTGCCCTGCCGGTCTCGATATCATGCGCCAGCGCTGCCTCGTGCCGCGCCATCATCCGGCGTCGGCGCCAGAGATCCACCGCCCGGCGCTTCGCCGTCGTCATCAGCCAGCCGCCGGGATTTGGTGGGATGCCGGAAGCCGGCCATGCCGCAAGCGCCGAAACCAGCGCCTCCTGCGCCAGCTCCTCGGCGAGGCCGAGGTCACCGACATATCGAGCGAGCCCGGCGGTGAGCCGGACCCGCTCCATGCGATAGATGCCTTCGATGTCGCGGGCGATGGCCTCGACCCGATCAGGCAAGGCCGAACGCGCGTCTCCGTCTCGTCTCATGGTCAGCAGTATGGACCGGCCACACGCCCGGTCAACCGAAGACATCGCGTTCAGGCGTCGACGCTGGTCGTGTCGCCGGCTGCAGCCGCCGGGTCCATCCAGAAGATCTCCCAGACATGCCCGTCCGGATCCTCCACCGAGCGGCTCCACATGAAGCCGTGATCCTGCGGCGGGTTGGGATCGACACGTCCGCCGGCGCGGCTTGCCGCGCCCACAACCCGGTCGACATCCGCATGCGCCTCGACGGTCAGCGCCAGAAGCGTTTGGCTCGTCGCCTTGGCGTCTGCAATCGGACGGCTCGTGAAGGTCCGGTAGAAGTCATGCGTCAGGATCATCACGCCGATCGTGTCGGTCAGCATCATGCAGGCCGCATTGTCGTTCGAGAATTGCGGGTTCTTCCTTGCCCCCAGTGCCTCGTAGAAGCGGGTCGAGGTGTCGAGATCGGTGACCGGCAGGTTGATGAAGAGCATCTTGCTCATGATGGCTCAGCCCTTCGAGTTCTGCTGCGCGGCAAGTCCTTCGGCTGCGCGGTCATGGCTTGCCTGGCCCTCGGGGCTCGCGACATCGGCAAAATCCTCCATCTCGTAGAAGGGCCGGATCTCGATCTCGCTTGGCGTCATCATCGGGTTCGGGCAGCGTTTGACCCAGGCGACCGCCTCGTCCATGTCCTTCACCTCCCAGATCCAGTAGCCGGCGACCAGCTCCCGTGTCTCGGCAAAGGGTCCGTCGATAACCCGGCGATCCGGACCGTCGAAGGCGACCCGCTTGCCCATTTTCGAGGGCTTGAGACCATCGCCCGAAAGCATGATGCCAGCCTGCACCAGTTCCTCGTTGAACTTGCCCATGTCCTCGAACAGCTTTGGCGGCGGCATGATGCCTTCTTCGCTGTCTTCCGTTGCCTTGACCATCACCATCACACGCATGTCGTCTCTCCTTTCGTTGCGAGAACCGCTTTTGCGATCCTGCTCCCCCAACGAACGAGCTAACCCTATTTCGACACGGCATGCGAAAAAAATCTGAAGGAGCGAAGTCGAAAGGGAAGGGAATGCATGCCCCTCCGTCTCTCGATCGCTCAAGCTAATGGGGCCCGGCTCTAGATCCTGGTCGTCAGATCGATCAGAGACGCCGGCGCGTTTTCTAGGATCCAGATCTCGATGGTCTTGTCGAAGCCGGAGACGACGAGGGCGCCGGTGATGAACAGGACCCCACCCATCAGGCTCTTCCCGGCCTGACCGATTGTCAGCAGACGATGACGCGAGCGCGCAAGCGCCTCACGTGACAACAGGCCCATGATCAGCAGCGGGAGTGCCGCACCCAGCCCAAAGGCGACCATGGTCATGGTCACCTGCACAAGGTTTTCACCACGCGATGCCATGAGTGAGGCTGCGCCCAAGGTCGGGCCGACGCAGGGGCTCCAGACCGCGCCAAGCAACAGGCCAACGAGGAACTGTCCCTTGATGCCCTTGTCATCGACCTGTCCGAAGCGCGCCTGCGACCACGCGGCAACCGGTCCGGCAGCCGCTGCCACCCGATGCTGCGCCATCGGCAGGATGAGAACCGCACCGAACACGATCATGATCACGCCCGCCGCCAGGCGGAACACGGTGAAGTCGAGGCCAATAGAGAAACCGACCAGCGCAACGAAGAGGCCGATCGTCACGAAGGACAGCGTCAGACCCGCCGCAAGCGCGACGGGTCCGTAGCGATGCCGGTTGATGGCCGTGCCCAGCACGATCGGGATGAGCGGCAGTGTGCAGGGGTTGAGCAGGGACAGGAGGCCCGCAAGAAAGGCAAGCAGACTGCTGCTCAGCATCGGATCATCGTCCGAGTGTCGATACGAACAGCTGCTCGACCGAGGCCGGGTTGGTGTCCGCGACGCTGCGGCCCGTCTCCTCTGCCCCCTTGAAAGCGATCAGTGTCGAACGGTTTTGCGCCCCGAGACTGCGCATCTCGTCCTTTTGCTTGTCGTAGTCGAGCTTCAATACCAGCACGTCTTTGAATTCGGGCTTGCCAGCCAGCGTGTCGATGATCCTCGTCTGGGCCCGGCACGTGCTGCACCAGCTTGCCGTGACATCGACGACCACCGATTTGCCATCCGCCTTGGCCGCTTCGAGCGCGGAGGTCTCAAACGGAGCGATCTCGATGGCGTTGGCAAAGCCGGCTGTGGCAAGCAGCATCGCGGCGCCGGAGAGAGCCGCAGTCCATGTGTATCGAGTGATTTTCATCGTGTTACCCCTTGTTTTCGAATGATCTCTCAAACGCTTGTTGCCGCCCTGCGTTTAGCCCTGCGCCGCTCCATGATCTTCGGCCTGACCAGCCGGTAGCCGAGAAGCACGATCGTCACGACGATGTAGAAGGCTGCTTCCGGATCGATGACCTTCAGCGACAGCGCGTAATGCAGGATCGCGACGATCAGGATCGGATAGGTGAGCTTGTGCAGACTGTTCCAGCGCGGGCCGAGCCGCCGGATCGACCACTGGTTCGAGGTTAGCGCCAAGGGGATCAGCATCAACAGCCCCGCCATGCCCAGCATGATATAGGGCCGCTTCAGCAAGTCGCCGGCGATCGACGACAGGATCATGCCCCGATCGAGCGTCAGATAGACTGCAAAATGCGCCAGCACATAGTAGAAGGCGAGAAGCCCGAGCGCGCGCCGATAGGCGATGAGATTGACGCCGAACAGATCACGCAGTGGCGTAAACGCAAGCCCGAGACACAGGAACTTCAGCGCCCAGAGCCCTAGCAGGTGTTCGAAGGCCCGCACCGGATCGGCACCCAGCCCGCCATAGATCCCGAGATAGAAGGCATATAGCCCCGGCATTAGTCCGACCGCATAGAGCGCCCAGATCGATGCCGGCTTGTAGCGGGCGGGCAGGGCAGGGAGTGCAAGCGTGGCCATCAGTAGAACTTCGTCAGATCCATACCGGCGTAGAGGCTCGCCACCTCGTCGGCATAGCCGTTGAACGGCAGCGTATCGATCCGCGCCCCACCGAACAGCCCGTCGGCCTCGCCGATCCGCCGCTCGGTCGCCTGGCTCCAGCGCGGATGGTCGACGGCAGGATTGACGTTGGCATAGAAGCCATATTCCTGCGGTGCGGCGATGTTCCAGCTCGTCGGCGGCTCCTCTTCGGTCAGCGTGATCTTGACGATCGACTTGATGCCCTTGAAGCCGTATTTCCACGGCACGACCAGCCGGATCGGCGCGCCGTTCTGGTTCGGCAGGGTCTCGCCGTAGAGGCCCGTTGCCAGGATCGTCAGCGGATGGCGGGCCTCGTCCAGTCTGAGCCCCTCGACATAGGGCCATTCCAGCGCCTGGAAGAGCCCGGATTGTCCCGGCATCTCCTCGGGACGGACAAGCGTTTCGAACGCCACATACTTCGCCGACCCAAGCGGCTCCACCCGGTCGAGCAGGGCGGAGAGCGGGAAGCCGATCCAAGGGATGACCATCGACCAGGCCTCGACGCAACGCATCCGATAGACGCGCTCCTCCATCTCGAAATCCTTCATGATCGCCTCGATGTCGATCACCTGCGGCTTGGCAACCTGTCCGCCGACCTCGATCGTCCAGGGTCGCGTGGTCAGCGACCCCGCATTCTTCGCCGGATCTTCCTTGCCCGTCCCGAACTCATAGAAGTTGTTGTAGGTCGTCACGTCCTGCTTGGATGTCAGCTTCTCGTCGAGCTTGTAGATGCTCGGCTTGGCGGCAATCGGGGCGGCAAGTGCCTGCGATCCCAGCCCGACCGCCGCAAGGCCTCCGGCTGCCACGCCCATGAACTCCCGGCGTCTGAGATAGAGCGACTTTGGCGTGATCTCGGAACTGCTGATCTTTGGCGGCTGGTAACGGGGCATGGCAAACCTCTTGGGGCTCTCTATGTCACATGACATAGGAGACGGCTCCAAGGAGAACAGAGTTTCATGGCGCCGAAAAGAAGGCAGGCGGGAACAATTTTGTGTAGCGCCCGCCCTGTAAGAAACGCCTGATGCCGCCGACAACCTCAGCCGACTTCAGCACCAAAGGCCTGGTTCATCCCGCCATTGCAGTCCCATTGGATCAGCCGTTCACCGGATCGCGTCGAGGAGCTGCGCACATCCAGGCACCTGTTGCTGTTGACGTTGCGGATGAACAGGCCGTTCGGCCCCGGCGTCACGTACCAGAGCTGATTGGCCTGGCCGCTGCAGTTCCACTGGATGACATCGATCCCGTTGCCGCGCTGCGCCCCGCGCACATCGAGGCATAAGCCGCTGTTCCGATTGACGATCTGATAGGCCTGGCCGAGCGGATAGAGCATCCACTGCTGATTGGGATTGCTGTGGCAGTCCCACTGAATGAGCTGGCCACCCGGACGGGTGTCGTTCTGAAAGATATCGAGGCAAAGGCCGCTGGCCGCATTGCGCAGGAAGATGGGATAATCCGGCAACATCTGCCCCTGCGCGGGCAGGGCGGTGGCGATTATGCAGGAAAACAGGAGGCGGCTGAGGGCTTTGGTCATGAAATTCCCCGGACAGGTTTGATATCCGGCCAGCTTAGGCAGATGTCGGCTGTCCACCACGTCCAAACTTTGCAGCTTTTCGTCTGCACCGTCGCAAATCACGTTTCGGAAAGCGTACCGCTTTTCCAGCTTCTGATGGTGCTTCGATCTACCAAATCGGGTAGAAGTGCAGCAAATGAAGCCGCTTGGCCGCGTCCGGACACTCGGAACGGTCAGAAAAAGACAAAAGAGGATCACCCTATGCCCGTCTATCGTTCGAGAACCACCACGCATGGCCGCAACATGGCCGGCGCGCGCGGCCTCTGGCGCGCCACCGGCATGAAGGACGGCGACTTCGGCAAGCCGATCATCGCCGTCGTCAATTCCTTCACCCAGTTCGTGCCCGGCCATGTCCACCTGAAGGACCTCGGCCAGCTCGTCGCCCGCGAAATCGAAGCCGCCGGCGGCGTGGCCAAGGAATTCAACACCATCGCCGTCGATGACGGCATCGCCATGGGCCATGACGGCATGCTCTATTCGCTGCCGTCGCGCGAGATCATCTCCGACTCGGTCGAATACATGGTCAACGCCCACTGCGCCGACGCCATGGTCTGCATTTCCAACTGCGACAAGATCACGCCCGGCATGCTTTCGGCCGCCATGCGCCTCAACATCCCCGCCGTCTTCGTCTCGGGTGGCCCGATGGAAGCCGGCAAGGTCGTGCTGCATGGCCGCAAGGTCGCGCTCGATCTCGTTGATGCCATGGTTGCCGCCGCCGATGACAAGATCTCCGACGCCGAAGTCGACGAGATCGAAAAGGCAGCCTGTCCGACCTGCGGCTCCTGCTCGGGCATGTTCACCGCCAACTCGATGAACTGCCTGACTGAAGCCCTTGGCCTCTCGCTGCCCGGCAACGGCTCGACGCTCGCCACCCATGCCGACCGCAAGCGCCTCTTCGTCGAGGCCGGCCACTTGATCGTCGACATCACCCGCCGCTACTACGAGCAGAATGACGAAAGCGTTCTGCCCCGCAACATCGCCTCCAAGGCCGCCTTCGAAAACGCCATGGCGCTCGACATTGCCATGGGCGGCTCGACCAACACCGTTCTGCACATTCTGGCGGCCGCCCATGAAGGCGGCATCGATTTCACCATGGACGATATCGACCGCCTGTCGCGCAAGGTGCCCTGCCTGTCGAAGGTCGCACCGGCCAAGCAGGACGTGCATATGGAAGACGTCCACCGCGCCGGCGGCATCATGCGCATCCTCGGCGAACTCGATCGCGGCGGCCTGATCAACCGCGATTGCCCGACCGTACATGCCGAAACCCTTGGCCACGCCATCGACCGCTGGGACATCACCCGCACCAATTCCGAAACCGTGCGCGAATTCTTCAAGGCGGCTCCCGGTGGCGTGCGCACCACCCAGGCTTTCTCTCAGGCCTCGCGCTGGGACGATCTCGACACCGACGGCGAAAAAGGCGTCATCCGCTCCGTCGAACATCCCTTCTCCAAGGATGGCGGTCTTGCCGTTCTGAAGGGCAATATCGCGCTCGACGGCTGCATCGTGAAGACCGCCGGCGTCGACGAGTCGATCCTGAAGTTCAAGGGCCCGGCCCGCGTTTTCGAAAGCCAGGATTCGGCCGTCAAGGCGATCCTGTCGAACCAGATCGTTGCCGGCGATGTCGTCGTCATTCGCTATGAAGGGCCGAAGGGCGGCCCGGGCATGCAGGAAATGCTCTATCCGACGAGCTATCTGAAGTCGAAGGGCCTCGGCAAGGCCTGTGCGCTCGTCACCGACGGCCGCTTCTCGGGTGGTACCTCGGGCCTCTCGATCGGCCATGCCTCGCCGGAAGCCGCCCAGGGTGGCGCGATCGGCCTGGTGCGCGAAGGCGACCTGATCGACATCGACATTCCGAACCGCACGATCAATCTCGTCGTCGATCCGGCCGAACTGGAGCGTCGCCGCGCCGAACAGGATGTCAAGGGCTGGTTCCCGGCCGAAACGCGCAAGCGCAATGTCACGACCGCGCTCAAGGCCTATGCCGCCTTCGCGTCCTCCGCCGACAAGGGCGCCGTGCGTCAGCTGCCGGAATAAGCGGCAAGCTTCATCGCATTAGAAAAGCCGGGCGCGAAAGTGGCCCGGCTTTTTTTCTTGAGGCGCGAAGAGGTTTAGTAAATTCGGCAATTTGCTAATTGGACGTCGGGACGCTCTGCGCCTTCATCATCTGGATGACGTCGCCGACCGCATTGCGCAGCTCCGCCAAGCGGCTGGCATAGGCGGCGGCGAGGCCGAGATGGGTGAAGCAGTTTCTGCACATCATCGCTCTTCTTGACTGACGCGGGAGCAACGACGGCCGCGCCCGGAGCCTTCGCTCTGACAATCCACTGACTGGCCTCACGATCCGGTGAGTATTCCCTTTTTGGCCCTTCCTTCGACGGTCGAGGTGACTACCTTGGGAGCATGAACAGACGAACCCTGCTTTCCCTCATGCTCGCCGCCGGCGCCTTCTCGGCCATCCAGGCGAGATCCACTTTTGCGCAATCCGATGCCGCTCCGCCGGCATCTCCGCCGTCTCCGCCGCTCGCACCTCCAGCACCTCCAGCACCCATCAATCTGGACGCTCTGCGTCCGCGCGTTTCAGCACTTTTGGAAGAAGCCCGCCGGCTCGAAACGCTGGAGACCGTGATCGCGACCAGAAACGGCGAAACGCTCGCCGAGCGCGCCTATGGCAACAGCTCGCTCACCGGTTCGGCCAATATCAAGTCGGCTTCGAAATGCGTCGTCTCGGCCCTTGTCGGCATCGCCATCGACAAGGGTCTGCTGGAGGGGGTCAACCAGCGCATCGAAACGGTTCTGCGCTCCGAGTTTCCTGCCAATCCCGATCCGCGTCTGTCGAGGATCACCATCGACCATCTGCTCTCGATGCGATCGGGCCTCGATCGCATGTCGGGCCCGAATTACGGCCGCTGGGTTGCCAGCCGCAACTGGACGCGCTTTGCACTTGCCGCCGATTTCGTCGACGAGCCGGGCGGCGGCATGCTCTACTCGACGGCCTCCACCCATCTTCTGTCGGTGATCCTCACCAAGGTGTCCGGCAAGCCGACTTTGGCACTCGCCCGCGAATGGCTGGAGCCGCTGGAAGGCTTCCGCATCGGCTCCTGGCACCGCGACCCCCAGGGCTACTATCTTGGCGGCAATCAGATGGCGATGACGCCGCGCTCGCTGCATGCTTTCGGCGAGCTCTATCGTCGCGGCGGCGTGACCGAAGACGGCACCCGCCTGATCTCCGAAGCCTGGATCCGGGAAAGCTGGATTCGCCGGACCAATTCCGTCTTCAACGGCGATGGCTATGGCTATGCCTGGTTCCTGAAGGAGATGGGCGGCGAACAGGTGAACTATGCCTGGGGCTATGGCGGCCAGATGCTCTACATCACCCCGAGCCTCGGCCTGACCGTTGCCATGACCTCCAACGAGGCAGCACCATCCGCCCGTACGGGCTACCGTGACGAATTGCACGGATTGATGACGCGTATCATTGAAACCGTCAGGACTTGAGCCAGACGCGGATTATCCCCATCTGCGATGCACCTTCCTTGGTTCTGCCTATTTGCCGGCGCACGAACCGGGACTAGAACGTCCATATCGCATGAAGGATCTTCGCATGCAGTATCTCCGCTGCCTCAAACCTTTCGCCGTCATCGCCGCCCTGATCGTGCCGCTGGCTGCCCCGGCGCTGGCGCAGGAAAGGACCGTGCCGAAAAGCCAGATCGAGATGCAGCTCTCCTTCGCGCCGCTGGTCAAGCAGGCGCGTGGCGCGGTCGTCAATGTCTATGCCGAGCGCCTGGTCGAGACCCGCCCCAGCCTGTTTGCCGGCGATCCCTTCTTCGAGCAGTTCTTCGGCCAGCGCATGCCCAACCGCACGGAGCGACAGTCCTCGCTCGGCTCGGGCGTGATCGTCGAGGCCGATGGTGTTGTTGTCACCAACAACCACGTCATCGATGGCGCCGATGACATCAAGGTGGCGCTTGCCGATGGCCGGGAATTCCCCGTCAAGGTCGTGCTGAAGGACGACCGGCTCGATCTCGCCGTACTGAAATTCGAGACCAATGAGGTCATGCCGACGCTGCCGATCGGCAATTCCGATGCGACCGAGGTCGGCGATCTCGTGCTTGCCATCGGCAACCCCTTCGGTGTCGGCCAGACGGTCACTTCCGGCATCGTCTCCGCACTTGCCCGCAACCAGGTGACCGAGGGCGATTTCGGCTTCTTCATCCAGACCGATGCCGCGATCAATCCCGGCAATTCCGGTGGCGCGCTGGTCAACATGAATGGCGAACTGATCGGCATCAACACGGCGATCTTCTCGCGCGGCGGCGGCTCGAACGGCGTCGGCTTTGCCATCCCAGCCAATCTCGTCCGCGTTTTCCTCGATGCCGCCGATCGTGGCGACGCTTCGTTCGAGCGCCCCTATGTCGGTGCAAGCTTCGAGCCGGTGACCTCGGATGTCGCTGAGGCGCTGGGCCTTAAGACTGTGCGTGGCGCGCTTGTCGTGCGCGTCGTCGAGGGTGGCCCGGCCGAAAAGGCGGGCTTGAAGCCGGGGCAGGTGATCACTGCGGTGAACGGCATTCCCGTCGAGCATCCGGATGCCCTCGGTTACCGCCTGACGACTGCCGGTCTTGGCCGGATTGCCGAGCTGACCGTCCAGCAGGACGGGCGAGAGACGACAATTCCGCTGACGCTCGCTGCAGCCCCCGAAACCCGTCCGCGCGACATCCAGCTGATCGAAGGCCGAAGCCCCTTTGCCGGCATACGCGCCGGCAATCTGTCGCCACGCCTGGCCTATGAATTGAAGATGCCATCCGAGGTCACCGGCGTGGTCGTGACCGACGTGCTTCGTGGCTCTCCCGCTGCCCGTCTCGGCTTTTCACTGCGCGACATCGTCGTATCCGTCAATGGCGAGGCGATCCGCTCAGTGGATGAGCTCGCCGAGCTTGCTCAGGCCGATCCCGGCTTCTGGCGTGTCGAAATCGAGCGCGACGGCCAGCGCATCCGGCAGATCTTCCGATGAGTGATCTCTTTGCGCCGCAGATGTCGAAGGAAATGGCCGAGCGTCGCCCGCTCGCCGATCGCCTGCGGCCGAAAAGCCTGAGCGAGGTCACCGGTCAGGAGCACCTGACCGGCGAGGACGGCGTTCTCGCCCGGATGATCGCCTCCGGCTCGCTCGGCTCGATGATCTTCTGGGGCCCGCCGGGCACCGGCAAGACCACCGTCGCCCGGCTGCTCTCGGGCGAGGCGGGTCTCGCCTTCGAGCAGATCTCGGCAATCTTTTCCGGCGTGGCGGATCTCAAGAAGGTCTTTGAAAGCGCCCGTCTGCGCCGCATGGAGGGCCGCCAGACACTGCTTTTCGTCGACGAGATTCACCGTTTCAACCGCGCCCAGCAGGACAGCTTCCTGCCGGTCATGGAGGATGGCACGGTCATTCTCGTGGGTGCCACGACCGAGAATCCGAGCTTCGAACTCAACGCCGCTCTTCTGTCGAGGGCGAGGGTGCTGACCTTCAAGCCGCATGATGAGGCGAGCATCGAGACGCTTCTGAAGCGTGCCGAAGAGACCGAAGCCAAGCCGCTGCCGCTGGATAGCGACGCCCGCGCAAGCCTGATCCGCATGGCCGATGGCGATGGACGCGCCTCGCTGACGCTGGCCGAAGAAGTCTGGCGTGCCGCCCGACCGGGCGAAGTCTTCGACACCGAGGGTCTGGGCCGGATCGTCCAGCGCCGCGCGCCGGTCTACGATAAGGGCCAGGACGGTCACTACAATTTGATCTCCGCGCTGCACAAGGCCGTGCGCGGTTCCGACCCCGATGCTGCCCTCTACTATCTCTGCCGCATGTTCGATGCCGGCGAAGATCCGCTTTATCTCGGCCGCCGCCTCGTGCGCATGGCGGTCGAGGATATCGGTCTGGCCGATCCGCAGGCGCTTGTTGTCTGCAATGCCGCCAAGGATGCCTTTGATTATCTCGGGTCGCCGGAAGGCGAGCTGGCGCTCGCCGAGGCTTGCGTCTATCTCGCCACCGCGCCGAAATCGAACGGCGTCTATGTCGCCTACAAGGCGGCCATGCGGGCCGCCAAGGAACATGGCTCGCTGCTGCCGCCCAAACATATCCTCAATGCCCCGACCAAGCTGATGAAGGGCGAAGGCTATGGTGACGGTTACCTCTACGACCACGACCAGCCGGACGCCTTTTCCGGCCAGGACTATTTCCCGGAAAAGATGGGCCGCCAGACCTTCTACGATCCCCCGGAGCGCGGTTTCGAGCGAGAAATCAGAAAGCGCCTCGACTGGTGGGCGAAACTTCGCCGTGAGCGGGGCGGCGGCTGACGCGGACTTGCCTATCGTCATGTCAGCTTAAGCTGGTTTTAAGCGCTCTGCACTAGTATGCCCCGCCAACAAGGGGAACTGGTATGACAGGGAATGACGGCTTCTCGACTCTGGACACCGGTGGCGCTGATCGCGCGCCGCGCTTTGGTCTGCCCGCTCTGGTCAAGGTGTTCGCCTGCGTTCTGATCACCCTGTCCGCGCTCTCCCTGCTCTTCGTCGGTTACATCGCCTCGCGCAAGGCCGATGATATCGCAGCCGACAAGCAACTCGTGCTTCTCGACAATGTCCTGCGCGATCGGCACACGCTTCTTGCCCGGGATCAGCTGGGCCTTGCCCGCTGGGATCGCTCCGTCAAATACATCACGCTGAAGTTTCGGCCCTCCTATGTCGTCGAGGAATTCGTCTCCTCGCTGTGGTACGACTTTGGCCACGAACGCAGTTTTCTGATTGGGCCCGGTGGTCGGCTTCTGATGTCGGCCTGGCAGGACGAGGTGGATCTGACTGCCCGAGACCTCGCGCCCGGTGACCATCTGCGCGCGGTCGCAGAGCAGGCGATTGCCCGTCACCAGGAACACCGCACCACGATCGAGGGCGGCTTCGGTCAGAAACCGGTGCCCTCGTCCGATATCCACACCGTCGCCGCCTTCGGCTTTGCCGAAATCGACGGCGATGTCATGCTGACAACGGCCATGGCGATCGTGCCCGATGATGGCGAGGTGGCCCTGCCGGAGGGTGATCCGGTCATTCTCGTCTCGGCCCGGCCGATTGACACGGAATTCGTCAAGGACATCAACAGCCAGACGCAATTTGAAGACCTGACCTTCAACCGCAATGCCGACGGTCTGATACCGGTCAGGAGCGTTGACGGCAAATTGCTCGGAAGCTTCGACTGGAAGCTTTTTACGCCGGGTGCCGACATCTGGAATATCGTTGTGCCGGCGGTTGTCCTGCTTTGCGGCCTGTTGTTTGCCGCAAGCTTCATCCTCGGCCGTTATATCAGCCGCCTGTCGCAGCGGCTTGAGGAGAGCGAACGCCGCAACCGCGAGCTTGCCCACCGCGACGCCCTGTCGGGGCTCGCCAACCGCCTGCACTTTGAAAAGGCGCTGAACGACGCTGCCGACCGGCTGGCCCATGCGCCCTTTGCCGTGATTGCCAGCGATCTCGATCGCTTCAAGGCCGTCAACGACATTCACGGCCACGCCGCGGGCGATGAAGTGATCCGCATCGTCGCGGACCGGCTCCGCGAGGCCGTGGGCGATCGGGGCCTTGTCAGCCGCATCGGCGGGGACGAATTCGTCATGCTGATCAACGCTTTCCGCGACCGCTCGCGCCTCTCGCTGCTCGCCCAGACGATCATCGCCTCGATCTCGCAGCCGATCACGCTGTCGAACGGTATCGTCGTCGATGTCGGCATCAGCCTTGGAATTGCAACCGCCCCGGAAAGCGGCGCCTCCTCGGCCGACATCATGGAAATGGCAGACCGGGCGCTCTACACCTCCAAGGAGGGTGGCCGCGGTCGGGCCTTCTTTGCCGAAGATCTGGCTGAAAGCCCAGTCGAGGTCGCAGTCGATGCGGCCTGACCTGCTCCGCCGCCGGTTTCTGCTGTTGCTGGCGGCCTCGAGCCTGTCGGCGCTGCCCTTCTCCCGCCAGGCGCTGGCCCAACAGTCGCGTCCCGCAAGAACCGCGTCCGGTGCGCCCGTCGATGGTCCGGGCAAGGGCTTGAAGGTCATCGTCGTCGGTGCCGGCATGGCAGGGCTGACCGCAGCAGCAAGGCTTGCCGAAGCCGGTGCCGAAGTCATCGTGCTTGAGGCCCGCGACCGCATCGGCGGGCGCATCTTCACTGATCGCAGCCTTGGCGTTCCCGTCGAGCACGGTGCAAACTTCATCCACGGCTTCAACGGCAATCCGGTGGCCGACCTGTCGACCGAGGCCGGCGCCACGCCCTTCTTCATCGACGACGAGCAGTGGCAGGTGTTCGAGCGTGGCGGCACCGAGCCCGAGGACTTCGAGATCGACGATGTCTTCGACGACCTCGAGCGCATCGGCGAAAAGGCGGTCGAAGAGGCCGATGGCGACCCAAAATTCTCGCTGCTCGACGTCATCGACATCCTCGACCCCGCTATGCTGCAGGAGCCGATCGGCAACTGGGCGCTGACCGATGCCTATGAGGGCGAGTTCGGCGCCCCTCTCGCACAGATTTCCGCCCTGCATTTCGATGCGGGCGAGATCTTTGGCGGGCCGGATGCGGTGCTGAAGGAGGGCTATGACACGCTGCTGGATTATCTGGCGGATGGCCTCGACATCCGTCTCGGCCAGACGGTCCGCAGCATCCGCCACACCGCCGACAGCGTGTCGGTCGACACCGCAGGCGGTGTTCTGACCGCCGATCACTGCATCGTCACGGTGCCGCTCGGCGTGTTGAAGTCGGGCGCCATCGCCTTCGATCCGCCTCTGCCTCAGCCACAGCAAAAGGCCATTGCCGCACTCGGCTTTGGCCGTCTCGCCAAGGTGACGGTCGCCTTCGACGAGGCCTTCTGGCCCCGGGAGCCGCATTTCATCGGCTATGCCGGCGAAACCCGCGGCCGCTTTGCCGACATGCTCAATCTCATGCCGATCCACGATGCGCCGATCCTGACCATGGTAGCGAGCGGCGATTATGCCGAGCGTGTCGATGCCATGGACGAGGCCGCCCTGCGGGCCGATATCACGGCCGTACTTGCCGAGATCTTCGGCGAAGCCGCGCGCCCGCCCAAAGCCGTTGCCCGCCATGCCTGGTCACGCGATCCCCATGCCGGGGGCGCCTATTCCTTCCTTGCCGTGGGGTCAGAACCCGCCGATTACCACGCGCTCGCAAAGCCCGCCTCGCCACGCCTGCATCTGGCCGGCGAGCATACCAATGCCGACTATTACGGCACGGTGCATGCTGCGCTGTTGAGTGGTGAACGGGCCGCAGAAGCGGTGCTTGCAGGGCGGAAGGGCTGACCGAACGAAGGCGGGGAGGGGGAAGGCCTCTTAAGAGGCCTTCTGCTTCGGCTGCACGGCGGGTGCCGCGATCATCTTGACCTTGGACTCGGCCAGGCCGTGATGACCTTCCATGTCGACGATCAGGTGCCAGTGGCCGCTTTCCGGAATGACGATGTTGAGCGGCGACTTCTTCGCCACGCCGCCGAGATATTTGTAATCCAGCGTTTCCTTGAAGCGCTGGAAATTCGTCGGTGTCATCAGCCGCACATTGTTCACCGCCGAGAGCGTCACCTCGATGATGGTGCCGGCGCGCTGTTCCTTGAGGTCGTAATGGGTGAAGCGGAAGGTCGGTTTGGACATTCTGCCTGGGTCTCCGTTCAGTCTTTTAATCTATCATAAATTACGGGAAGGCCGTTAAGGAAGCGTTGGCCGGACGGATCGGCGGGGCCGGGCAGGGCGGACTTTTTTGGGACGCTGGGTTCATCGGGAAGAAGGAAGGGACGCAGTCGGGGCACTCGACAGAATGCCCTCATGCTGAGGTGCCCGGGTGAAGCGCGGGCCTCGAAGCATCCTTCTACTTGGATCCACCTGTGGCCTCGTGCTTCGAGGCCGGGCGTTGCGCGGCCCTATCTCCCCCCTTGCGGGGGAGAAAGCGAAATCGAGGAATTGGCCCGATCAGGGCCAAACCTCAGATTTCGCAAGAGGGGGGCTTGGTGAGGTGAGTGCCAACGGAACTGCGCCCCTCTCCGGGAAAATCTGAAGTTTAGGCGGCTTGCGCGGACCTCAAGCCTTCGATTTTCCGTCCTCCCCCGCATTGGGGGAGTAGTGTGCAGCACAAGAGCGTTGTAGATATTCCCGATGAACGCCTACTCGCCAATGACAATATAAAGCTATTTTGCAGTCATATCTCATTTTCTATTTTTGCTGCAAAGGGAAACCAAAATTCTTTTCCCGATGACGACAGAAATACGCGTATCGCGTCTGCTTCCAAGACTTCTCTAGAACAGCGAACTCTACTCACTACCTCACTTGACCAATCATGATGATCCAATTCTGGATTGGACGCAAGCATTTGGGTTAAGTCGAAGTTGTAGTCGTGAAGGATCATTTGGCGAACTGCGTCACTCTGGAATACCTCCTTCTCTGGAGGTAGGCTGCCAGGGAGTGAGAAGATTTTTTCATGTTCGCTCGGGCCTTGGTCAGCGTCTCGAACGGCTAGCGCCCTAACTCCCGACCCCTGCAAAACACTTTTCGCGGAAACTACTGATTTCGCATCTCCAAACGGTAGTATTTCTACGCTCTGTAGTAATTGTGCATTGTGGAGTTTGAGTATCTCCCGGAGCATGGATTGAGCAAAATAGTCTTCTACGCAAATGATCGTCCGTCCGTTTTGGCCGAGTGATAGAGCAGTTCGTATGCGAGAAGAGGAGAGGCGATCATGCACTTGGACGCCTGAACTTGTCCGAGTTAACAGCTTCCGCCCCTCCGGCGGAAGTGCATCCATCATGGTGCTAGAGTGTGTTGAAAATATAATTTGATGTTTTCGTCGGTTCGTTACGTCAAGTAAGTATTTCACAAATTCGTATTGCGCGTTTTCATGAAGTGACGTTTCGGGCTCTTCAAGGACTATGAGACTCTGTTCGGGGCATGTTTCGAGAAGGCGAACGATATAGACAATCCTACCTTCTCCAAATCCCATGTTGTTTTCAGAGTAGGTATACCCGTGTCTCTTGGCGAACCCAAGTTGTGCAGTCTTTGTTCCGGCCGATATTCCTTGAAAAAATATCTCTTGATACGGTGCCCCCAAGATGCTGCTCAAGTGTTTACATGAATTCTCAATCTCCGTTCTATCCGTCAGTCGAATAGATTTGGCGCTATAAATACTCAGATCGCGCTTCTCGACCTTGGGTATGTATACTGTAAATCCTACGTATTCTGTGTTTCGTTCAGGCTGTCGTTTGTATCCAGACCACTCTTTTTGTTGACGCGATATTGTAAGATCCTGGTCGGTGTCGGCTTTGTCAGTTTGATATGAGTAGATCACGCTCGAATCTGGCGTGAATGGTGCAGGATCTGCGATGGATACTGGGAAGAAGTCTTTTACATAGAAGCGCTTTGATGTGGTCGAAGTGCTTTGTTTTCGGTACGCGCACAAAAGGAGGTGGCCAATTGTGCTCTTTCCAGCTCCGTTTAGTCCGGTCAAAGCTGTAACCGGGTACTCGAACAAGATCTCGGTGCTAACGCCTCTGAAGCCGGAAATACGCACACTGTTTATGCAGTGACCGAAATTAGCGTATCGGTTCTTCTTCTTGAATTTTTCGGCAAGGCGCTTTCGCAGGTCGACCATTCTATAGCTCCAAAGTGAAAACCCCGCGCCGAACTCAATCGACGCGGGGTTTAATTTACCTCATCTCAGGCGGGTGAAAATCGAAATCTCCACCTATCCCTGTGCCAATCAGCTGCACCCGCTCGTCGCGCCACATGTATCGCACTTCTCGCAGGTGCCATTCCGCACCATCGTAAAGTTCTGGCATTCCGAGCACATGTTGCCCGTATACCCTTGAGCGATCGAGCGCATGCGGCGGGTCGCCTCGAGCTTCTTGGCGTCGGCCTTGGCGGCAGCGGCTTCATCGGCGGCGGCGTCGGTGAAGACGCTTTCTTCGGCGATTTCCTCAGCCAGTTCAGCCGCGCGCTCCTCGTAGTCGCGCTTGAAGGACACGACTTCATGGGTGGAGATGGCGGTGGCCACTTCCAGCTTGCGGGCGGTTGCCCCCGAGGTGGAGAAGGCGGTGACGGTGGCCGAGGCCTTGGCGGGGGCGGCGGTGGCTGCTCCCTTGGGCTCGGCGCCGACGGCGGCCGGGCTGTGGCTGGAGACGAGCGTCGGCTTGTAACCGCGGGTCAGGCCCTTGGAGACGACATCCGCCTTGCCTTCCTTCATGCCGCGGCCAAGTGCGGTGGTGGAGAAATCAGAGGTGTCGACATGGGCGAGGTCGTGGCGGCCGAGATAGGAGATCGCCAGTTCGCGGAAGACGTAGTCGAGGATCGACGTCGCATTCTTGATCGCGTCGTTGCCGGTGACCATGCCGGCCGGCTCGAACTTGGTGAAGGTGAAGGCGTCGACATATTCCTCGAGCGGCACGCCATATTGCAGGCCGAGCGAGACGGAGATGGCGAAGTTGTTGATGAAGGCGCGAAGGGCCGAGCCTTCCTTGTTCATGTCAAGGAAGATTTCGCCGAGACGGCCGTCGTCATATTCGCCGGTGCGCAGGAAGATGGTGTGACCACCGATCTTGGCCTTCTGGGTATACCCCTTGCGCCGCGTCGGCAGCTTTTCCTGCTCGCGCACGACACGCTCCACCACACGCTCGATGATGCGCTCGGTGATGGTGACGGCCTGGGCAGCGGCCGGCTGCTGCAGCAGCTCCTCGACGCCGTCCTCATCGTCCTCGTCCTCGATCAGCGAGGCGTTGAGCGGCTGGGAGAGCTTCGAGCCGTCGCGGTAAAGCGCGTTGGCCTTCAGTGCCAGCTTCCAGGACAGCATGTAGGCGGAGCCGCAATCCTCGACGGTGGCTTCGTTCGGCATGTTGATCGTCTTGGAGATCGCACCCGAGATGAAGGGCTGGGCCGCCGCCATCATGCGGATGTGGGACTCCACCGAGAGATAACGCTTGCCGATCTTGCCGCACGGGTTGGCGCAATCGAAGACGGGCAGGTGCTCCTTCTTCAGGAAGGGAGCGCCTTCCAGCGTCATCGCACCGCAGACATGGATGTTGGCGGCCTCGATGTCCTTCTTCGAGAAGCCCATGTGGTCAAGCAAGTTGAAGCTCATATCGGCGAGCTGCTCGTCGGAGACCTTGAGGGTGTCCTTCAGGAAGTCGGCGCCGAGCGTCCACTGGTTGAAGACGAACTTGATGTCGAAGGCGCTCTTCAGCGCGCCGTTGACGGCCTCGATCTTCTCGTCGGTGAAGCCCTTGGCGCGCAGCGTCGTCGGGTTGATGCCCGGCGCCTGGTTCAGATTGCCATGGCCGACGGCATAGGCATCGATCTCGGCGATCTGGGATTCGGAGTAGCCCAGCGTGCGCAGCGCTTCCGGAACGGCCGCGTTGATGATCTTGAAGTAGCCGCCACCGGCGAGCTTCTTGAACTTGACCAGCGCGAAATCGGGCTCGATGCCGGTCGTGTCGCAGTCCATCACGAGACCGATCGTGCCGGTCGGTGCGATGACCGAGACCTGGGCATTGCGGTAGCCATGCTTTTCGCCGAGTTCCAAAGCCTTGTCCCAGGCGGCGGTGGCATGAGCAATCAGGGCCGGGTCGGAGCATTCGGCATGCACCAGCGGCACGGGGTTGACGGAGAGGCCCTCATAGCCGTCCGACAGGCCAAGTGCTGCGCGGCGATGGTTGCGGATGACGCGCAGCATGTTGTCGCGGTTCGGCGCAAAGCCCGGGAAGGGGCCGAGTTCCGAGGCGATTTCGGCTGACGTCGCATAGGAGACGCCGGTCATGATGGCGGTCAGCGCACCGCAGATGGCGCGGCCTTCGGCCGAGTCATAAGGAATGCCGGAGGACATCAGGAGACCGCCGATATTCGCATAGCCGAGGCCGAGCGTGCGGTATTCATAGGAGCGTTCGGCGATCTGCCGCGACGGGAACTGCGCCATCATCACGGAGATTTCGAGAACGACGGTCCACAGGCGAACGGCATGTTCGTAATCGGCGATATCGATCTTCTTGGTCGCCTGATCCTTGAAGCGGAGCAGGTTCAGCGAAGCCAGGTTGCAGGCCGTGTCGTCGAGGAACATGTATTCCGAGCACGGATTCGATGCGCGGATCGGACCGGCGGCCGGCGAGGTATGCCAGTCGTTCATCGTCGTGTTGAAGTGCAGGCCCGGATCGGCCGATGCCCAGGCGGCATAGGAAATCTTGTCCCAGAGGTCGCGAGCCTTCAGCGTCTTCATCACCTTGCCGTCCTTGCGGGCGGTGAGGTTCCAGTCGCCGTCATTCTCGACAGCACGCAGGAAGTCGTCCTTCAGCGAGACGGAGTTGTTCGAGTTCTGGCCCGACACAGTCAGGTAGGCTTCGGAATCCCAGTCCGTGTCATAGGTCTTGAAGTCCAGATCCGTGTAGCCCTGCTGGGCGAACTGGATGACGCGCTTGATGTAGTTTTCCGGAACCTGGTCCTTCTTCGCGGCCTTGATTTCGCGCTTCAGGGCCGGGTTCTCGTTCGGGTCGAAGCAGGCGTTGTTGTCGGCCTCGCAGTTGACGCAGGCCTTCATGATCGCCTTCAGGTGCTTGGCGACGATCTTGGAGCCGGTGACGAGAGCGGCAACCTTCTGCTCTTCCTTCACCTTCCAGTCGATATAGGCTTCGATATCCGGATGGTCGATGTCGACGACGACCATCTTGGCCGCACGACGGGTGGTGCCGCCCGACTTGATGGCGCCAGCAGCGCGGTCACCGATCTTGAGGAAGGACATGAGGCCCGACGAACGGCCGCCGCCGGAAAGCTTTTCGCCTTCGCCGCGCAGATAGGAGAAGTTGGAGCCGGTGCCGGAGCCATACTTGAAGAGACGGGCTTCGCGGACCCAGAGATCCATGATGCCGCCTTCGTTGACCAGGTCGTCTTCGACGGACTGGATGAAGCAGGCATGCGGCTGCGGATGTTCATAGGCCGACTTGGACTTCACCAGCTTGCCGGTGAAGGGGTCGACATAGAAATGGCCCTGGCCGGGGCCGTCAATGCCATAGGCCCAGTGCAGGCCGGTGTTGAACCACTGCGGGCTGTTGGGCGCCACGCGCTGGGTGGCGAGCATGTAGGCAAGCTCGTCCTTGAAGGCGGCAGCGTCTTCCTCCGACGAGAAATACTTGCCCTTCCAGCCCCAATAGGTCCAGGTGCCGGCCAGGCGATCGAAGACCTGGCGGGCATCGGTTTCCGAGCCGTAACGCTCGTTTTCGGGCAGGGCAGCAAGCGCCTTCTCATCGGCAACCGAGCGCCAGAGGAAGGAAGGAACGTCGTTCTCCTCGACCTTCTTCAGGATCTTCGGCACGCCGGCCTTGCGGAAATACTTCTGGGCAAGAATGTCCGCCGCAACCTGGCTGAACTGGGCCGGGACGTCGATGTCGGCAAGACGAAATACGATTGAGCCGTCGGGGTTCTTGATTTCGCTGATGGCCTTGCGGAACTCGATTTCCGCATAAGCGGACTGTCCCGGTTTGGTGAAGCGACGTTCAATGCGCATCTGCCTGTGTCCCTCGATCTAAGGCGCTGATAATCAGCGCGAGTAATTTCGTTCGGCTACACGTCCAACCGCGCAGCCGCTCATTTGTTCGTCCGTCAGGTGATTCATCCGGAGATGAGAACCCTGTATATGGTAGAGATGGTGGCTGCAAACACTAAATATAGTACTAACAATTTATTGCCGCCAGATCTAAGACCCCGCCCAGCGGTCAAAAATCGCACAATTTTCCTGGCGCGGAGAGCGTCGTCAGAACGCTGTTCCACCTCGAAGAAAGCCGCCACAATGTTTGATGAAACCCGGCCTCGTTAATGCCCGGTTTGTCGCCGCCGCAACAGGATCCATTAACATCGGGCCGACTGATTCCGTCAAGGGGTGGTTTGTGAAGGAAATGTTAACGCTATATGTTGTGGTGCAAGACTGTGGATAACGGGCAAAAGAGCGAAGTCACGGGAATGACACGGCTTTCTCGGCCGGTGTGACGCAAGCCTTCCCCGATGTCGCTCCGCTGGCGAATTCTTGATGGCGAGATTTCGTGCCGATTTGGGCCGTCATGCCCGTCTTGCCCGAGGTTTTGTGGGAGCTCCAGGACGCCACGACCCGGTGGCCGAAAAACCTGGGGATGAAATCCCGCGAAAGCCCACTGCTTGACACGGATTTGCGGATCCTTGCCGAGGAACCGGCCGCTCCGTTGATGTCCTCTCGGCATTTCTCCCGCAGTGCATCAACCAAATCGCAATATGTGCCTCGTAAAACAGTCCGAGAGTGTGGAATGAGCTCCATGCATGGCCGTATTGGGCCGCCTGCCAGGACGGCGGGTTGCACGGAGCGACACACCTATGACCATTGCCAATCTTTCCATTCTCAAGAAGGTGAGCCTCGTCGTCGTCCTGATGGGCGTTGCAGCGGCCGCCATTGCAGCCGTCGGCGCGAGCGGCCTGTCTTCGCTCGGCTCGGCCCTCAAAGACACCGGTGCACGCGAGGAGGTGGCCCGTGAGGCCATGGACCTGCGCATCGACATCATCGCGATATCGCGCATGACCTATCAGCTGGCCCTGGCGCCCGAAAAGGCTGCCGATTTCGCCGCTGAAACCGACAAACGCGCCGGCGAGATGCTGGCCCGCCTGCCGAAGATCTCAACCACCGCAAGCCCGGCCGAAGTGCAGATCCTCGACCGCACCAAGACCGCGCTCGACGCCTATTTCAACCAGATCCGCGCCATGGTCGCCGTGGCCGCCACACCGGCCGGTCAGGACCTCTCGGTGATGAAGGCCGAGCTCGACAAGGCGCTTGAGGCCCAGAAGGTCGTCACCGCCGTTGTCAAGGAATACTCCACCTCGTCTGCGGAAAGCCTGAAGGGTTCGCGTGACAGCGCGCTTGCCGCCTCCGGCTTCACCATGCTGGTCCAGATTGTCACCGCTGCCGTCTGCATCGTCGCCGGCGTTGCCATCAGCTTCCTGCTCGCCCGTCGCGGCATCGTCACTCCGATTCGCAGCCTGACGGCAATCATGTCCGAGATGGCCTCCGGCAAGCTCGGCAGCAGCATTCCCGGCACCGACCGCAAGGACGAAATCGGTGAAATGGCCCGCGCGCTCGAAGTCTTCCGCACCAATGAAGAGCAGATGCGCGCCATGGAGGCCCAAGAAGCGGCCCTTCATGCCCAGAGCAAGGATCTGCAGACCTCGATCAGCGGCATTGTTGCCGCTGCCGCTGCCGGTGACTTCTCCAAGCGCATTTCCAAGACCTATGATGACGCCGACCTGCAGCGCTTTGCCGGTTCGGTCAACGAACTCGTCGAAAATGTCGATCGTGGCGTGACCGAAGTCCGCCGCGTGATCGCCGCACTCGCCGATGCCGACCTGACGCATGAGATGCAGGGTCATTTCCAGGGCGCCTTTGCCGAACTGCAGGGCAACGTCAACCAGACGATGGCAGTCCTGCGCCAGACCATGCAGAACATTCTGGGAGCCGCCGGCACGATCACCGACAACTCCGGTGAGCTCTCTTCGGCAGCCAACCAGCTTGCCCGCCGCACCGAACAGCAGGCCGCAGCGCTTGAGGAAACAGCCGCTGCGCTGGAAGAAATCACCACGACGGTCAAGACGTCCACGCAGCGGGCCAAGGAAGCCTCGCACATGGTGGAGGAGACGAAGCAGAGTGCCGGCAAGTCTGGCGATATCGTCCGCAATGCGATCGACGCCATGGGCCGGATCGAACAGTCCTCAAGCAAGATCAGCCAGATCATCGGCGTCATCGACGAGATCGCCTTCCAGACCAACCTCTTGGCGCTGAACGCCGGCGTCGAAGCTGCGCGCGCCGGTGAAGCCGGCCGTGGTTTTGCGGTCGTCGCCCAGGAAGTGCGCGAACTAGCCCAGCGCTCGGCCAATGCGGCCAAGGAAATCAAGGCGCTGATCAATACGTCTGCTGAAGAGGTCAAGGGGGGTGTGTCGCTCGTGCTCTCCACCGGCGAGGCGCTGAAGGAGATCGAATCGCTCGTCAACCGCGTCAACGATCATGTCGTGACCATCGCTCGCGCCGCCGAAGAGCAGTCGGCAGCGCTGGGTGAAATCAACACATCGGTCAACCACATGGACCAGATGACCCAGCAGAATGCCGCGATGGTCGAGGAGACAACGGCTGCCAGCCAGGTTCTGGCCAGCGAATCGCGCCAGCTCCAGGGGCAGCTTGCCCGCTTCAAACTGGAAGGCGCGGCCTCCTCGGGTTCGGCCGGCTACCGGACGGCGGCATAAGCCTATTCGGCAATTCTCTTATCAACGAAATAACGAAGCGCTGCAGCCATGCGGCGCTTCTTTCATCTGTCCGATCGAAGGCGCAGTGTGCCGGACCGACACGTCGAAGGAATAGATTGAGGAGGCGCGACATCATGAACCTATTGCTGCTCGGCGCGACCGGACTGGTCGGTCGTCATGTGCTCGAGCTGGCACTCGCCGACCCGCGCATCGCGACAGTCACCGCCCCGACCCGTCGGCCGCTTCCACCCAGGAGAGGTCTCTCTGCGCCAATCATCGACTTCGACCGCTTGCCGGAGGATCCGTCGATCTGGACCGCCGATGCCGTGATCTGCGCTCTTGGCACCACGCTGAAGGTCGCCGGATCGCGGGAGCGTTTCCACCAGGTCGACCATGACTATCCCCTGGCGATTGCCCGCCTCGCTCAGGCAAACGGCGCTACGACCTTCGTTCTCAATTCCGCCATGGGCGCGGACGTCAAGTCGCTGTTTTTTTACAGCCGGGTCAAGGGCGAGATCGAGCGGGATATCGTCGCGCTGGGGTTTGAGCGCACCGTTCTGGTTCGCCCCGGATTGATTGATGGTCCCCGGACAGAGCCCCGCCCGATGGAGCAATTGGCGCGTAAAGTCTTGTCGGCGCTGAGGCCGCTCCTGCCGCCCTCGGCGCGGGCCAACAAGCCCGAGAGGATCGCAAGCGTCATGCTCGACGCTGCCTTGAACGCCGAGCCGGGTGTCACCATCGTCCCATCCAAGGCCATGCTTTAGCGAGAGAGACAGATCTCCGGACCCGTGAGGGTCAGTTCAGGCGACCGAGCGGAAGCCGGTGGGGGATATCGGCGACATCAGGTGCGCGAATGCGGCGGTAGCGCGCCTCGACGAAATTGTAGAGACCGAAAGCCGCCAGGCCGAGCGCGACCACCGCATAGATGATGCCACCGAACGGCAGGCCACGCACAAAGGCAAGCGCTTCGGCCGTGCCGCCGGCCTGGTCGGGATCAACGGTGAAGGCTGCATAGAGGAAGAAGACGCCGATGATGAAGAAAACCGCGCCGCGCGCCACGAGGCCGTAAATCGAGATCAACACCGCCGGCGAATTTTTCTCGGCATCCAGCGCCAGATAGCGGCCGAATTTGCGTCTGATGCCCTTCATGGCGGTGACCACGCCGCCGATGATGAAGCCGAGGCCGATCAATCCGGCAAGATAGCGCCCGAACGGCTGTGCCATGACCCAGGCGGCCAGGCCCTCTTTACCGCCGGAACTGCTGCCGCTCGACATCTGCAGTGCCATCAACAGACTTGAGAGCGCGAGGCCAGCATAGGTCACGGCGCTGCCGAAAAGCGCGATGCGGATGGCATAACCCTTCATGTCGTCGTCCTGCCCGTCAGCATTGGCAAGCGACTGCGCAAGCCGCCAGACGACGAAGCCGGCGAGCCCGAGCCCGATCAGGCCGATCCAGATCCGGCCAAAGGGTTGCTGCAGAAGCGCCGTTAGCGCGGAATTGGTGTCCGGCCTGCCGCCGGCAAAGCTTGAGAACAGGGCCAGCCCCGCAACCAGCAGAAAGACGATGCCGCGTGCGCCATAGCCTGCGCGTGCCATCAGGTGAAATTTCGACCGTGTGTTCATGAAAGCCTCTCCTCGTGTCAGGGCAAAACGGAGCGAGGCGGGCAGGGTTCCCTTCCGCTTGCGCCCGACCTTTGAGGACGCGGCACGGGAACCGCCGGCAGGACGGCGTGTTACCTGCCGAGGTAACCGACATGGGAGAGCAGCGCATGGCGGGGGAAGCGGGAGACGGCGAGCAGCGGACGCAAGCTGACACCGACTATGCGGGCCAGTCCGACAGCGGCGCCAAGCCCGGCTTTGCGCTGTCAGCCTGGTCGCTGGTCTTCGGTGCCGTCTTTCTGCTGCTGGTGCTGGGCGGGTTGCTGATGATCTGAGTGAAGGCGCGATCTGCTTATATTAAACCGTATGGTTGAAAATCGGCCTTGGAGGGGTAATATTCAACCACATGGTTTATATTTCACAAAATCCTCTGGACATGATCTTTCACGCGCTGGGCGACGAGACGCGACGCCGCATGCTGGCGGCGCTCGCCGAAGGCGAAAGGAGCGTCGGCGAACTGGCCGAGCCTTTCACCATGTCGCTCGCTGCCGCTTCTAAGCACATCAAGGTGCTTGAGGCGGCCGGGCTGATCCGACGCGAGGTCCGGGGGCGCACCCATCTCTGCCGACTGGATCCCGGGGCGCTTGGCTGCGCCCATCAGTGGCTGAGCACCTACGAGCACTTCTGGACCGGCCGGCTGGATGTCCTCGAACGGCTCCTCCGTGCGGAGGATGCCGCATTCCCCCAAAAGCAACAGGATGGAGAATGACGATGACACAACGACTGGACATCAATCCCTATGGCCGCGTCACCGAACCGGCGACGCTTGTGATCGAACGCTTGCTCCCCGGGCCCGCCTCGCGGATCTGGCGCTATCTGACCGATGGCGAAATGCGCCGGCAATGGCTGGCCTCCGGTGCCATGGAGGAGAGGGCAGGCGCCCCCTTCGAGCTCGTCTGGCGCAATGACGAACTCACCGATCCGCCTGGCCAAAGACCGGAGGGTTTCGGCGAGGAGATGCGGATGAAGAGCCGGGTGCTCGAGGTCCAGAAGGACAAGCGGCTCGTCTTCACCTGGGGCGAGAGTGGCGAGGTGTGCTTCGACCTGCGGCCGGAAGGCGACGGAGTGCTGCTCACCGTCACCCATCGCCGGATCTCCGATCGCGCCAATCTGCTGATGGTCGGGGCTGGCTGGCACCTGCATCTCGATATTCTGGTGGCGACGCTTGCTGGCACACGGGCCCAGCCCTTCTGGGACGGCTGGCTGAAACTCAAGGACGAGTACGGCCGCCGAATTCCGGCCTGAGTCAGGCCCGCGGGAAGGCAAACGAGAGGTTTGAGGGAAGGGCCCTCCGCCGATGGCGGGGGCCCTTTCTGTGACGGGAGCGCTGCCCGCGCCTCAAGGCTGCGTCGGCGCTGGCGGTGGGCTGGCATCCTGCACCCCGCCTTCGGGGCCCGTGGCCGGGACATCCGTCTGCGGCGGTGTTGGCGCGGCCAGCGTGCCGTCGCCCGCATTGGCCGGGGCATCCGGTGTCGGTGCGGTCGCGGGATCGTTGGCGGGGGCGATACCGGGATCGACGGGAGCCGGCGGCGGCGTGACGCCTGTTGCAGATGCACCACCTTCCACGGCCTGGCTGGTCGCGGCCAGCTCATCGGCAACCGGGGAGCCGGTCGGCATCTGGTCCGTGCCCAGCGGTTCGGCCAGTGCAGTGGCATCCTGGGCGGCAACCCGCCAGACGGTATTGCCCGCATCGTCGGCGATCAGCAACGCGCCGGTGCCGTCGAAGCCGAGGCCGACCGGGCGGCCATGCGCCTCTTCCGCTTCGGCGTCGAGGAAGCCGGTCACCACGTCGCGGGCCTCGCCGGCGGGCCTGCCATTTTCGAAGGGCACGTAGAGCACCTTGTAGCCGTTGAACTGGTCGCGGTTCCAGCTGCCGCGATTGCCGACAAAGGCCCCATTGGCATAGTCCTGCGGCATGGCCATGCCCATCGAGAAGGCAAGCCCTAGCGCCGCGACGTGGCTGGACAGGGCGTAGTCGGGCTTGATCGCCTGCTCCACCATATCCGGGCGGGGCGGATGCAGACGCGGATCGACATGGTCGCCGTAATAGCTCCAGGGCCAGCCATAGAAGCCGCGATCCTGAACGGAGGTCATGTAATCGGGCACGAGGTTCGGCCCGAGCTCGTCGCGTTCGTTGACGACGGTCCACAGCGCGCCGCTTTCCGGATTGAAGGCCAGACCATTCGGATTGCGCAGGCCTGACGCATAGACGCGCGAGGCGCCCGTTTCCCGGTCGATCTGCCAGATGGCGGCCCGGCCCTTTTCGGCTTCGAGACCCCGCTCGCCGGCATTCGAGTTGGAGCCGACGGACGCGTAGAGGAAACGGCCATCGGGGCTGAGCGCCAGATCCTTGGTCCAGTGGTGGTTGATGGGCCCGCCCGGCAGCGGGGTGAGCACCCTTGGCGGCGTGGTGATCTCGGTCTGGCCGAGCTGATAGTCATAGGCCAGCACGGCATCGGCGGCGGCGACATAGAGCGTGTCGTCGATGAAGGCGAGGCCGAAGGGCGAGTTGAGATCCTTGAGCAGGTCATGGCGCTCGTCGACCGTGCCGTCCCGGTCGGTATCGCGCAACAGCGTGATCAGATTGGTGGGCTTGCCGCCGCCGCCGCCCGACGCAATCGACATGATGAAGCCGCGGATCAAATCCTTCGGTCGCTCCACCGGTTTGCCCGGAGGCGCCTTGCTCTGCACGACGAGCACATCGCCATTCGGCAGGGTATGGACGGTGCGTGGATTGGCGAGATCCTTCGCATAGGCGGAGATGGTGAAGCCGTCGATGACCGTGGGCCTCTCGTTGTCGGCCCAGCCGACGACCTCTGCGACCTTCAGGTCCGGCAGGAGCGACTGGCTGGGTTCCGGCAAGACAGGATTCGGGCCGATCTGGCTGGAGATGTCGAAGGTCTCGGTCTCGTCGCTGCAGCCGGTGATCGCCAGCATCAGGACAGCGGTCGAGGCAAGGGCGGCGTGACGGAGGGTGAGGGGCGTGCAGGTCATGGGGTCCTCCAGGCGTCGGCGCTGCGTTGTTCGGCGGTGAGGTACACACAGGCGATCATGGCGATGACGGTGACAACGGAAGCCGTGAGCCCGTAAGGCACGATCGCGGTCCATCCGTCTCCGGCATGAATGAAGCTGTTGATGATGGCGAGAACGAGCACCGCCACATAGGCGATGACGGCGAGCCAACCGGGTCTGAGCGCCCGGGTGGCCGGCCTGGCGAGGTCAATGAGACCGGCAATCACCGATAATGCGCCGAAGATCAGGCCGAAAAACAGCAGCCAATCGGAGAAGTTGCTCCACATCAGATGCGAGGTTCGCCAGTAAAGGATGTCGGTGATCAGGGTCAGCGTGAAGCAGACGAAGGGGAAGGGCACGAAAAGCGCCGACGCCGGATAGGCATTGGATGCCGTGGGCGGGGATTGGAGGGTGACCATCTGTCGATCTCTCCCATTAGGGGTGGAACACAAGAGCCATACGGTCGAGCCGGGCTTTTGTTCCGCGCTGGCGGGAGGTCGAAGACAGCAAAAAGGCCGCCTCCCCGAGGGAACGCGACCTTTCTGCCTGGGAGGATCGGTATTGAAGGCTCAGAGGGCGTCCATGTTGACACCGATGGTGATGGCACCGATCGGCGCGCCGGTCTCGTCGCTGATCGTCACGGAAGCCTGCGACTGCAGGGCCTGGGTGGATTCGTCCTTTTCCACTTCATCGACGAAGATGGCATCCTTGCCGGCGCCGAAGCTCTTGCTGAACTTGTCCTCGTCACCCTGCCAGTAGTCGGAGGTCACGTCGCTCTGGCCGACATTGAGGCCCTTGTTGTCCATGACAAAGAGTTCGGCAAAGGCGCCTTCCGAGCTGGCCTGCTTCTCCTGCAGGAACTTGGAAAGATCATTGCCGAGCACCTCGTCGATCATCGGCTTCTCGGCGGATTCGACTTCGGCACGCCATTTCTGGTCGAGCGCATCGATGTCAGCCTGGGCCAGGCCTGCATTCTTCTCGTTCTGTGCCTTGATGGCGGCGATCACGACGGGATCGCTCAGCCAGGGCACAACCTTTTCCTGGACGAAGGCGGTGACGGGGGCGACATGCGCCTCTTCTGCGGATGCCAGACCGGCGGTCATGGTGAAGCTACTGACAACGATAATGCCTTTCAAAATGCTCTTCATCGAAATGTCTCCTCTCGTGTTGATGAAGTCGGGCCCCCAGAACTCCCCCGGGTCCCCTTGGGAGTGATGTCCTGTCAGGCCGCGCGGGCGGCTTGACCGCCAGAAGCGAGGCTGAAGCGGCCGGCGGCCTCCTGCAGCAGGCGGCTCTGGCTTAAGAGGTCGTGGCAGGCGGCCGAGGTCTCCTCGACCATGGCGGCATTGCGCTGGGTCGCCTGATCCATGTCGTTGATCGCGTGATTGATCTCCTTCAGACCCGAGGACTGTTCGCGATAGGAGGCGGCAATCGCCACGATGGTTTCCGCGATATTGCCGATCCGTTCCTCGATCTTCAGGAGGGCCTCGCCGGTTTCGTTGACCAGGCTCACGCCGCCGGCGACCTCGGCATTCGAGGTGGCGACAAGCTGCTTGATCTCCTTGGCGGCATTGGCCGAGCGCTGGGCAAGTTCGCGGACCTCCTGGGCGACGACTGCAAAACCCTTGCCGGCTTCCCCGGCACGCGCCGCTTCGACGCCGGCATTGAGGGCCAGAAGATTGGTCTGGAAGGCGATTTCATCGATCACCGAGATGATCTGGCCAATCTGTGACGAGGACGACTGGATGCGATCCATGGCGCCGATCGCACGACGGACCACTTCGGCGGATTCGCGTGCCTCCGCCTTGGCCTCATTGACCATCCGGCCGGCATGGTCCGCACCCTTGGAGGAAGTCTCCACGGTGCTCGCCACCTGATCCAAGGCCGCGGCGGTCTCCTCAAGCGAGGCGGCCTGCTGTTCGGTACGCTTGGCAAGCTGTTCGGCCTGGCCGGCAAGTTCTCCTGCTCCACCTTCGACAGCGAGCGACGCGCTCTTGATGGAGCTGATCGCCTCGGCGACGCTATCGACCATGCCGTTGAAGTCGACGCGCAGCTGCTCGAAATCGGGACCGAGATCCTGAAGGCGGGTGGCGAGCTGGCCGTTCGCCAGCAGTGCCAGCGCTTCGCCCACACGATCGATGATCCGCCGCTGCGTGTCGGCAGCTTGCTCGCTCATCGCCGCATTGCGGGCGCGCTCCTGTTCGAGCACGACCTGTTGTTGTTCTGCCCGATCGCGTTGGGCCTGGGTCTCGATGGCGTCGAGCCGGAATTGTTCCAGCGCGCGGGCGAGAAAGCCCACTTCGTCGCCCTTGTCCTGAAAGACGACGGGCGTCTGCATGTCGCCCTGCTGCAGCGCGCTGATGCGGGCGCTGATCGCGCCGAGCGGCTGGCCGACCAGCCGGCGCATGGCGATGAGGAAGGCGGTGACGGCGATAGCAATCACGGCCGCCTGGATGGCGAGCGAGATCAAGGCGTTCGTTCTGGCTGTTGCCAGTACCCGTTCAGCCGACCAAGTGGTGAAAACATAGCCCGGGATCTTCCCGCTCTTGTCGAGCGGCAGCGGCGTGACGAAGGAGACCAGACCGGCCCCGATATTGCTTGCGTCGACCACCTGCTTGTCCGGTGCAGCCTTCAAGGCTGCCGCGATCGCTTCGTCCGTCGCAAGGCCTTCGATGCCGTCGCGGCGCCAGGTGTCGATCACCTTCATCTCGGCATTGAGAGCGGAAAACTGCATGAGGTCGAGAGCGGCATTGTCGCGGTAGACTTTGTAGGTCTCGGCAACGGCGTCAGCCTTGCCCCATTTGACGCCGCCAGCGGCGAGATCGGCAAACTGGATGGAATCCTTGCCCCAGCCGGCTTCAGCCAGCGTCAGCATGGTGTCACGCTGGCTGATCCAGCTGTAACTCGACAGGCCGGCAATGCCCACGAGGTTGATGCCCACGATCAGCATGGCCAATTTCGTGGTGAGGGAGAAGGATTTGAGCAAACGCAACATGTGGCAGGCGACCTCCCATCGCAGCAGGCAAAGCAACGGCAAGGGTCTCCGGCTTGGGAGCCTTCCGCGACATCAGGTGATTCCCTCCGTCAGCGGCTATTTTTAATACTCGAAAATTAAGGCATGCTAAAGTTATCATATGAAAATGAGCTGATATGCGCATTTTTGTTTCATGTTGGGGCCGCGAGGCCCATGAAACGCAAAAAACCCGCCTCCGGGAGGCGGGTCGCTCAGCGGGCGGCGATGGCGCCAATCAGCCCTTGGAGCCCTTGGCGATCGGCTCCTGATAGGTGAAGCCCATGTCCCAGGGGAAATAGATCCAGGTGTCCTGGCTGACTTCGGTGACGAAGGTGTCGATGGTCGGCACGCCTTTCGGCTTGGCATAGACACAGGCGAAATGCGCCTTGGGCATCATCTCGCGCACTTCGAGCGCCGTCTTGCCGGTATCGGTCAGGTCGTCGACGACAAGCACGCCTTCGCCGCCATTGACCGTCAAGTCGGCAGAGATGCCCTTGAGCAGGTTCATTTCGCCCTGATTGACGTAGTCATGATAGGAGGCGATGCAGACCGTCTCGATCAGGCGGATGTTGAGCTCGCGCGAGATGATCGCGGCCGGCACGAGGCCGCCTCGTGTGATGCAGACGATGGCGCGGAACTCCTGGCCGAGGCCGGCGAGGCGCCACGCGAGCGCGCGGGCGTCACGGTGGAACTGATCCCAGGAAACGGGGAAGGCTTTATCGGGAAGGGACATGCGAAGGGCTCCGCTGGCTGGATGGTGACGTCCGCGCCGGGATGCGGCGCCAGGGACCGGAACCTCGTGGCAGGCCGCCATGATGCGGCCCCCAAACGCGTTTCGCGCGGCAGATACCGCGCGAAACTTGTCCCCCGAAGGGTTCCAGTCTTTGGCCGTTGCTATTAGCGGGAATCCGAAGCCTCTGGCAAGGCCTCCTCTTCCCGGCCGGGCAAGGGCGGATCAGCGCGATAGAAGCGTCAGCGCCGTCATCGAATCGAGCAATGTGCGGGTGACGCCGCCAAACAGCATTTCCCACCAGCGCTTGTTGCCATAGGCGCCCATCACCAGAAGATCGATGGAGCTATCCGACAGGCGGTTCTCGATCGCCATCGCCGGATCAAGCCCGCTCTTTTCGGAGGCGGTGAGCGTGACCTTGATCCCATGGCGGGCAAGCGCGGCCGCGATTTCCGCGCCGGCCATGGCGCCGGTCTGAAGTGCCGTATCCGCCGCATCGACGGTGAAGATCTCGACCGTCTCGGCAGCCTTGAGGAAGGGCAGGGCGTCGAAGGTCGCACGCGCCGCCTCGCGCGATCCGTTCCAGGCGATGAGCACCCGGCGGATCGGCTTCGGTTCCTTCAGGATATGCGGGATGAGCAGCACCGGCCGTCCGCTTTCGAACAGGAAGCTCTCAAGCTCCGATCGGCTGTCCGACAGAAGGCCGCTTTCGCCCTGGGCGGCGATGACCAGATCGGCGCTGCGGGCGCTGTCGATCAGGGCGGCAGAGTTGAAGCCTGACGAGGTGATGAAGCTGCGCCATTCATGCGACAGGCCTTCACGCTCCCCGATCTCGCGGAACATCGTCTCGACGGTCTCGGTCTCCTGATGCGCCATATCCTGCAGGGCCTGCACGGTCGCTGGATCCGGGATCTCCATCGGCGCGACCAGCGGCACCATGGCAACGGCTTCGGCATGCGCGCCGATCACATGCGCCTGAAACTGGTTTGCAAGAGCGACGGCGAAATCCGTGACCTGTCGCGTGCTTTGGGGTGTGTCCAATATGGCAAGAAGTGTGCGGTAACCCATGGTCGTCTCCTCTTGCGGCCCTTATTCGTTGTCCGCGTGAGATAACCATGGTGCCCGAAAGCGGGTTCCGCCTTGACCTCAGTCAAGTGGTAAGGACTTCAGGCGACTTCGCCGGTGCCGAGATCGCGTTTGGCGGCGGCATCCTTCTCATTCCGGATGGACTCGATCATCGCCTCGACATCGGCCGCGGCCGCATCGATCACCGCCTGATCGCGGGCCCGGACGATGAGCTCCGTCGAGAAGCGCCGGCCGTCGAAATGCGGATAGGAGCCGATGGACGTCTCCGGATGCGCCTTCTGGATCGCACCGAGCGCCGTGCCGATATCGCCTTCGCCGAAGGGGCAGGCGATGGAACGGGAGAGAACTCGCTGGCCGGCCGGCAGGGTTTCGATCACATGCGCCATCATTGCCTGGAAGACCTGCGGCACGCCGGCCATCACATGCACATTGCCGATGATGAAGCCGGGGGCGGTCGAGACGGGGTTCGGGATATGCCGGCTGCCCTCAGGCATGCGCGCCATGCGCTGGCGCGCCTCGGTGAATTCGAGACCGCGGCCGGCATACATGTCACCCAGCAGCTTCATCGCATCAGGATCATGCAGGCAGGGCACGCCGAAGGCCTTCGACACGGAGTCCGCCGTGATGTCGTCATGGGTCGGCCCGATGCCGCCCGACGTGAAGACATAGGTGTATTTGGAGCGGAGCGCATTCAGCGCCTCGACGATCGCATCCTCCTCGTCGGCGACGATACGCACCTCTTTCAGATCGATGCCGGCAACCGTCAGCAGATCGGCGAGATGGCCGATATTCTTGTCCTTGGTGCGGCCGGACAGGAGTTCGTCGCCGATGGCAAGCATGGCGGCGGTCTGTATCGTCGAGGTCATGATTCAAGTCCTATGGGAATGGGGCAGGCGGGGACCGAGAGGTTACCGTTTTATGTCCGTGAAGAGAAGTAAAGCCACTCATTGATTGAACACTGCGTTCCCGACCGCATGACTGGTCGCAATCCGCGAATACGCTACATGTCGCACATCCACAGCGCGGCGGGGCCGCATGTTCAAAGGGAGATACGACATGGCGAAGGTACTGGTTCTCTATTACTCGGCTTATGGTCACATCGAAACCATGGCTTATGCCGTTGCCGAAGGTGCAAAGTCGGCTGGCGCAGACGTCACCGTCAAGCGCGTTCCGGAACTCGTGCCGGAAGATGTCGCCAAGGCTTCCTATTACAAGGTCGACCAGAAGGCCGAGATCGCCGATCCGAACGAGCTCGACCAGTATGACGCCATCATCGTTGGCGCCGGTACCCGTTTCGGCACGGTCGCCTCGCAGATGCGCAACTTCTGGGACCAGACCGGTGGCCTCTGGGCCCAGGGCAAGCTGGTTGGCAAGATCGGCTCGATGTTCACCTCGACTGCGACCCAGCATGGCGGCCAGGAATCGACGATCCTCGGCTTCGTCCCGACCTTCCTGCATCACGGCATGGTCTATGCCGGTCTGCCCTATGCCTTCCAGGGCCAGATGGGTGTCGAGCAGGTCAAGGGCGGCTCGCCCTATGGCGCCTCCACCATCACCGACGGCGACGGCTCGCGCCAGCCTTCGGAAATCGAACTGGAGGCCGCCAAGTTCCAGGGCGCCCATGTTGCAAAGCTGGCTGCCAAGCTCGCCTGATCAACGGCAATCCGATGCAGGAAAGGGCGGGGCTTCGGCTCCGCCTTTTTTATTGCGCGCTCCGGCGCAGCGCGGGTGATCGTTCAAATGCCAGCGATTTTTGTAAAGGTCTCTTCGGCCTTGTGATGCATGATGTGGTTATAATGAATAACCGGATGCATGCCATGACCCAGCCAGAACGCCGTCGCCAGCCGCGCTTGCGGGCCCTGAAGGCCGGCCGCGCCATTCTCCCGGGCGGCCACTCGACCTTTGACTGCATGATTCGCAACCTGTCGCCCATCGGCGCCAAGGTGACCTTCGAATCGACCGCTGACATTCCCCGTCAGTTTCGCCTGCGCCTTGAGGACGGCACGACCCGTGACTGTGCGGTCAAATGGCGCAATCCCCGCGAGATCGGGGTTGAATTCGTGGATGCGCTCGCCAGCTGAGTGATCGATGACACGCAGGGTGGGGCAAGACGCGCAGCCCGCCCTTGACGCGTCCGCCGAACTGATCGAAACAGAGCCCGCGCGGACGTGGCGAAACTGGTAGACGCAAGAGACTTAAAATCTCTCGGCCTTAGGTCATGCGGGTTCGATCCCCGCCGTCCGCACCAGGAATCCGTTCGCAAGCCGCAATCCCGACCAGGACTCTCGGCCGAAAATGGTCTCAGTTCCGGCCCCCGCGATTAGTCATTGTTCTGACGATATCAGGCGAGAGCCAGGTTTCGCGCCGCGTGGCCGTCAAGCTTTTGCGCGCAGGCGGCGGATCAGAGGGGCGGCAATCTGGACGACAAGGATTGTCGCGGCACCGGCGAGGATGCCGAGCACGGCCTGTGCTGCGGATGTTGCGAACCAATGCAAGACGCCCGACAGCGAACTGGAGGCGGCCGCGACACGGGTTGCCAGGGCCTCGATCAGGTGTTCGGGGCCGTGCAGGCCGAACTCGGCGATCCCGTGGACCAGAATGCTGCCTCCGACCCAGAGCATGGCCGCGGTTCCGATCATAGCCAGGATCTTGAGCAGATAAGGAACGCCAACCACGAGACCACGACCGATCGGTTTCAGGATGCCGTGCGAAGATCCGGCCAGTGCCAAGCCGGCATCATCCGCCTTCACGATCAAGGCGACGACACCATAGACCAGGATGGTGATGAGGATGCCGACGGAAGCGAGGACCGCAGCCTGCATATAGATGTTGGATAAGGCGACGGTGGCAAGCGTCAGGGCCATGATCTCCGCCGACAGGATGAAGTCGGTTCGGATCGCGCCGGACACTTTCTCATCCTCCATAGCAACCGGGTCGAGCGTGCCCAAAACGGCCGCCTCATGGTCATGGGCGCCATGGGGCATCACCACCTCATAGAGCTTTTCCGCCCCTTCATAGCAAAGATAAAGACCACCCAGCATGAGCAACGGCGTGATGGACCAGGGCGCGAAATAGCCGAGAAACAGGGCTGCGGGGAGCAGGAACAGGAGCTTGTTGCGCAGCGATCCAAGCGCGATCTTGCCGATGATGGGCAGTTCCCGCGCAGGCGACAGGCCGACCACATAGGTCGGTGTGACGGCCGCATCATCGATCACCACGCCGGCAGCCTTCGTTCCTGCTTTGGCGGTTTGCGCGGCGACATCATCCAGTGACGTGGCCGCGAGCTTGGCGATGGCTGCAACGTCGTCGAGGAGTGCAAGAAGTCCGGTGGCCATAAGTTTCCCAATCTGTTCGGTCGTTCGTAGTATCGATGTCTGTCCAGTCTTGCCAAGAGGCGGCGCGGCCCAATCCGTGGGCCCATCATCTCCAAACGTCATGGCTGGCATCGCTCTGTGGCAGCGCTGCATAGGCCTCGACCACATATCCTTCCGCGCCATGAATATCCAGGGAAAGGCTTGAAGCCGCAGCCAGTGACCCGGTTCTACAGATCCGTTTAACGCCCAGGCATCCCGGGCGTTCCTGCTTCCGGCGGCGAGAGGACAGGAGACGGTGTTTGTCCTGATTTGGATCCATGGCGCTCCGCTGCAGATCAGATCGGGATGCGCCAAATTTGTGCAGATCTTTTTTTGACGAAAGTTTGAGCATTTTCCGCTTTGCGGCTCCCCAGTTTCCTGCTTTGATGCGCTGCATCAAAAAACAAGGGGAGCAAAAATCGATGATCTCAAGACGTCTCTTTTCCGCCGCCATGGTTGCAGCCGGCCTGCTGGCCGGCGTCACGCTGCCGGTGAGCCAGGCGCATGCCGAAACCGCCATCAAGTTCACCCTTGACTGGAAGTTCGAGGGCCCTGCGGCCGGCTTCCTGTTGGCGCTGGACAAGGGGTACTTCAAGGCCGAAGGCCTGGATGTGACGATCGACAGCGGCAACGGGTCTGTCGAGGCGATCCCGCGCGTGGCGACCGGCGCCTATCAGATGGGCTTTGGCGACATCAATTCGGTCATCAAGTTCCTGGATGAGGATCCGAGCCAGAAGATCAAGGCCGTGATGATGGTCTATGACAAGCCGGTCTTCTCTGTCGTCGGCCGAAAGTCGCTCGGCGTGACGGAAGATCCGAAGTCGCTGGAAGGCAAGAAGCTCGGCGCGCCGCCGCCGGATGGCGCCTTTGCCCAGTGGCCGGCCTTCAAGCAGGTTGCCGGCATCGACGACAGCAAGATCACCATCGAAAGCATCGGTTTCCCCGTGCGCGAGCCGATGCTCGCCAAGGGTGATGTCGATGCCGTCTTCGGCTTTGCCTTCTCGGTCATCCTGAACCTGAAGGCACAGGGCATTCCGGCGGACGATATCGCCACCATCCTGATGGCCGATCACGGCCTGAACCTTTATGGCAACAGCGTTCTCGTCAATTCCGACTTTGCCGCCGAGAACCCCGAGGCCGTCAAGGGCTTCCTGAAGGCGCTGGCCAAGGGCTTTGCCGATGCGGTCGCCAATCCGGAAGAGGGTGTCGCTGCCGTCCTGAAGCGCAACGAGACGCTCAATCCCGAGATCGAGAAGGAACGTCTTGAGATGGCGACTGCCATGAACATCAAGACGCCCTATGTCGTCGAAAACGGCATGGGCACCGTCGACATGGCGCGGCTCTCCGCCTCGATCGAGACGCTGAAGGTGTCGATGGGCCTGAAGGGCAATGTCAAGGCCGAGCAGGTCTTCGATGCCAGCTACCTGCCGGCCAAGGAAGCGCGGATGCTGCCTTGATGGTAACACCCTCCCCTTGAGGGGGAGGGTCGAACCGCAGGTTCGGGGTGGGGTGACCCTTACGCAAGATCTCCCCACCCGCTGCTTCGCAGCGATCTCCCCCTCAAGGGGAGGTTGGGCAATCCCCTTTTGACCGGAGCCCCCATGTCCCATCTCGTTTCCATCGACAATGTCGACATGCGCTATGGCGGCGCGGACGGAACGCTCGCCGTATCAGGCCTCACCATGCGCGTCGACAAGGGTGAATTCGCCGCCGTGGTCGGACCGTCCGGTTGCGGCAAGTCGACCCTGATGAAGCTCGTGACCGGGCTGCATATCCCGCAATCCGGCGTCGTCGTCGTCGCAGGCCAGCAGGTGACCAAGCCGGTGTCGATCGTCGGCATGGCGTTTCAGAATCCGACCATGCTGCCCTGGCGCACGACGCTCGAAAACATTCTTCTGCCGCTCGAAATCGTCGAGAAGCATCGGCATCGCCTGCGGGCGAACAAGAAGGAGTATGTCGAAAAAGCCGAGAAACTGCTGGAGATCGTCGGCCTGAAGGGTGTCGGCTCGAAATTCCCATGGCAATTGTCCGGCGGCATGCAGCAGCGTGCCAATCTCTGCCGGGCGCTGATCCACGAGCCGGAACTCCTGATGCTCGATGAGCCCTTCGGCGCGCTCGATGCATTCACCCGCGAAGAGCTCTGGTGCGTCATCCGCGATCTGCATGCAGCGCAAGGCGTCACCATCGTGCTCGTCACCCACGATCTGCGCGAGGCGGTCTTCCTCGCCGACCGGATTTTCGTGATGAGTGCCAGGCCGGGCAAGGTGGTCAAGGAGCACACCGTGCCGTTTGCGCGGCCGCGCGATCTGGAACTGATGTACGAGACCGAATTCAACGACATGGTGCATGTGCTGCACGGCGAGATCGCAAAGGCGAGGGTGGCGGCATGACGATGACGATGGACAGCCAGGTCGCAAGACCTAAGGCCAAGCCGCTGATGCAGCGGATCAACTGGGTGCGGGCGGCGCCCTTCCTCTACACGCTGGCGCTGTTTGCCATCTGGGAACTGACGGTGATCGCGCTCGACATGCCGCCGACCATCCTGCCGGCGCCGACGCGGGTCTTCGAGGCGGTGGTGCAATACTGGTCGCCGATCTGGAAGAATTCGCTGCAGACGCTCTACACAACGACGCTCGGCTTTCTGATCGCCGTCGTCGCCGGTCTGGCGCTCGGGCTTTTCATCGGCTGGTCGAAGACCATCTATGCCGGGCTATACCCGCTGATGATCGGCTTCAACGCCATCCCCAAGGTGGCGCTGGTGCCGATCCTCGTCATTTGGTTCGGCATCGGCACGGTGCCGGCGGTGCTGACCGCCTTTCTGATTTCCTTCTTTCCGATTGTTGTGAATGTGGCGACGGGCCTCGCCACCATCGAGCCGGAAACCGAGGACGTGCTGCGGGCGCTGGGAGCAAAGAAGCTCGACATCATGCTGAAGGTCGGCATTCCCCGCTCGATGCCCTATTTCTTCGGCTCGCTGAAGATCGCGATCACGCTCGCTTTTGTGGGCTCCGTCGTGTCGGAAACGGTGGCGTCGAACTACGGCCTCGGCAACATGATGAGTTCGGCCCAGAGCCAGTTCAACGTGCCCCTGGTGTTTGCGGGCCTGTTGGCGCTCGCTGTAGAGGGCATCGCCATGTATGCGCTGATGGCCTGGCTCGAAAAGCGCATGACCGGCTGGGCGCATCGCTCGACCATGGCGAATTGACGGATAAAGCTGGGTGCTCGAAACGGGCGCTCAGCTCTTGTCCTTCAGCGTGAAGGGCAGTTCGAACGGCGTCGAACGTTCGGCGATCACGTCGTTGACGATGTAGCGCAGCACATAGCTGCCGGGCTTGGCCCCGGCCACATCGAGCGTGAGGTGGGTATAGACCTCGATCGCATCGGACTGGCTGGTGAAGGTGAAATTGCCGAATTCCTTCTGCAGCGCCAGCGTCTTGCCCTCGTCATCGGTCAGCTCCAGATCGACGGTGAAATGCGACTGGCGCTGGTTGTCCGCTGCCGCCTGCCATTTAAGGCCGGTCACCTCGACATAGGTGATCAGTTTTTCGCCGGTCACGAAAACCGGCTCGGCCTTTGGCGTATAGGCCCGATAGGCCTTTGGTACCTCGGTGATGAAGAGCGCACGGGGCACCGTCAGCGGCAGGGTCTGCGTGAACGCGGCAAGCCCGGAGCGGATCGCCTCGAAGGCGCCTTTCGCATCGTTTTGTGCCGCGAGCTTCTCCGCCTCGATCGCTGCATCGAGCAGCGGACCGGCCTTTGCCGGGGCGGCGGCGAGAAGTGCTGTGACAAGGGCAAAGGCAAGCGGACGGGCAGGGGCGGCGTATATCAAGGACACGTGATTCTCCCGCGTTGGTCTGCGCGGAGTGTGGGAAGAACGACGGCAGCGCGTCAAGCGCCGATGCCGCCATCCAGGGTCACGTTGGCCTGAAAATCAGGAGCGCCAGAACATTGGTACGAGAAGAACGAGCACGGTCAGGACTTCAAGGCGTCCGAGCAGCATCGCAAGTGACAGAATGTAGAGCTCCGGATCGTTCATCATCGCAAAATTGCCGACCGGACCGATCAGCGGTCCGATGCCTGGGCCGACATTTGACAGTGCCGTAATGACAGAGGAGGTGGCGGTGGCGAAGTCGTAACCGGCGAGTGCCATGGCCATGGAGCCGATCGCCCAGATGAAGATATAGGCGCTGACGAAGAGGAAGACGGCGCGCTGGGTATCCGCATCGACGATCTGGTTCCCGTAGCGCACGGAATAGACCGCATTGGGATAGATCAGCTTCTTCAGGCCCGTGACAATGATGTTGAACAGGATGACGAAGCGATAGGCCTTGATGCCGCCGGCCGTCGATCCGGAGCAGCCGCCCATGAAGGTGGCAAAGAAGGCGGCGGCGACCGCAAATGGCCCCCACAACGTATAGTCTTCGCTGGCATAGCCCGTGGTGGACAGGATCGAGGCGAAGTTGAAGAAGGAATGGGTCAGCGCCACCGGCAGTTCGATGCCGTTTCGCAGGTGGTTGTATAGGCCCCCGGCAATGGCGAAGGCGCCGAGATAGCCGAGAAAGACGAAAATCTGCGGGTCGCGCAGGGCATCCAGACGTCCGCGTACCAGAAGCACGATCAGGATCGAGAATGGCAGGCTGCAGAGCGTCATGAAGAAGGTCGAGACCCAGAGCAGCGCATGACTGTCAAAGGCCGCAAACGAATTGTCGTAATTGCCGAAACCGGCCGTCGCGACTGTCGTAAAGGCGTGTACGATCGCATCGAAATGACCCATGCCGGTCAGGTCGTAGGCGATGATGCAGGCAAATGTGATGGCGACATACACGGCCATGAAGGCACGCGTGAAGGTGGCGATGCGGGCAAACGGCTTGTCACCGATATCGGACGATTCCATTTTGAAGAACGAAACGCCGCCGACACGCAGGAAGGGAAGGACGAAGAGCCCAAGTGCGACGATGCCGATACCGCCGAGCCAGGCAAGCAGTCCGCGCCACAATAGAATGCCGGGAGAAACCTGGTGTAGGTTCGATATCACCGTCGAACCCGTGGTCGTGATTCCCGAAATCGCTTCAAACAGCGACTGGGCGAAGGTCAGATCAAGATCGGAGAAATAGAGCGGGATCGCGCCGACCAGCGAGAAGACGGCCCACAGCACGTTGACGAGCAGGAAGCCCATGCGCTTGGTGAAGGTCGGCATGGGGCCGCGCGTCGCCATCGCAGCGGTCAGAGACAGGCCGCCGACCATGGCGGCAGAGACCGTGAAGACCGACCAGGCCTCGTCCCCGTAATAAAGGCTGACCATCGCCGGGATGAGCATCGCCGTCGAGAGATAAAGACCGCAAAGGCCTGCGATGTAGACGACGGCGCGGAGCAGATTGGTATTCAAGGAATTTCTTCCGTCTGTTGCAGCTGAAAGAGGCTTTGTCTCTGCCCGTTCTCTATGCCATAGCGGGGCTCAGTCCAAAATTCAACGGAGGGTGACGTGACCCCCAGTCAAGTCGATGAAGCGCTGGAGGCGATGCGCGGCCTCTTTCCCGAAACGCCGCTGCAGCTCAACGAACATCTGAGCGCCCGCTACGGGGCCACTGTCTACCTGAAGCGCGAGGATCTGACCCCGGTTCGCTCCTACAAGATCAGGGGCGCCTTCAACTTTTTCCGCAAGATCGTCGCCGATAGCCCCTCCGGCACGACCTTTGTCTGCGCCTCCGCCGGCAATCACGCCCAGGGTTTTGCCTATGTCTGCCGCCATTTCGGTGTTCAGGGCGTTGTCTTCATGCCGGTGACGACGCCGCAGCAGAAGATCGACAAGACCCGCATCTTCGGCGGCGAATTCATCACCATCCGCCTGATCGGCGACATCTTCGACCAGTGCTATCAGGCCGCTCGCGAGCATGTCGAGGCAATCGGCGGCTATATGGTGCCACCCTTTGATCACCCCGATATCATCGAGGGCCAGGCGACGGTTGCGGCCGAAGTACTGCAGCAGTTGCCCGAAGGCGTGACGCCGGATCTCGTGGTCATGCCTGTCGGTGGCGGTGGCCTGTCCTCTGGCATGACCGGCTATATGGCCGGCAAGGTTTCGGCCGAGGCGATGATCTTCTGCGAACCCCAGGGCGCCCCGAGCCTGAAGAAGAGCCTCGAGGCCGGCAAAGTGGTTACGCTTTCAAAGGTCGACAATTTTGTCGATGGTGCTGCCGTGGCCCGGATCGGCGACCACAATTTCGACGCTCTGAAGAGCTTCCGCCCCGACCAGGTGTTGATCGTGCCGGAAAACGCGATCTGTGTGACCATGACCGACATGCTGAATGTCGAGGGCGTGGTGCTGGAGCCCGCAGGCGCGCTGGCGCTGGCGGCACTCGATTTGCTGCCGCGCGTGGCGCTGAGTGGCCGCACCATCGTCGCGGTCGTCTCCGGTGGCAATTTTGATTTCGAGAGGCTGCCCGACGTCAAGGAACGCGCTATGCGCTACGCCGGCCTGAAGAAATACTTCATCCTGCGCCTGCCGCAGCGTCCCGGAGCCCTGCGCGATTTCCTCAATCTCCTCGGCCCCGAGGATGATATCGCTCGGTTCGAATATCTGAAAAAGTCGGCGCGCAATTTCGGTTCCATCCTGATCGGCATCGAGACCGGCAAACGCGAGAATTTTGCCGAACTCTTCGACCGCTTCGATCAAGCGGGCCTTGGTTTCGAGGACATCACCGAAAACGAGATCCTCGCCAACCTGATCATCTGATGCCTTGCTGCGACAGCCAGTCGAGGATGATCGTCGCGATCGGCTCGGTGGTGTCGGGTGAGTAGGTATCCCCTGCGATGACGTGATTGTTGGCGTCGCCTGTCGGACCGGGATCAACAAGCGCATGATGCGCGCCCCAGCGGGCCGCGATTTCAGCCGTTTTATCCGGCCTGACGACCTTATCCTCCGCAGACTGCAAAAAGAGGGCAGGGATCCGGATATCCTCGACCGGCGTGTGGGTGGCAAGCCGGATCGATTGCGCCATCGGGATAAGGGCGGTCACAGGATAGTCCGTGGTCCAGTTGTGTGCATTGAGAGGGCTGATCGGCTCGAAGCCGCGCCGCTCCCCGAGAAGCAGCCGTGCCAGCGGGGCGCCGAATGGGCCGGTCAGCAAAAGGCTGCCGGAAGCCTGCACGCCGTAATTCGGCGCGAGAAAGACAGCGGCCACGACCTTGTCCGCCAGCGACGGGCGTCCGAGCGCCCAGGTGACGAGCGAGGCGCCTGTGGATGTCGAGATCACGACGACCCTGTCGCCCAGGAGCCGGCCGATCGCAAGCGCCTCGCCGACATCGGCAGCCCAATCTTCGATTGTCGCCAATCCCAGCGCGTCCGGGTCGTCAAGGCCGTGGCCGCTGAGCCGGGTGAAGAAAAGATTGGCAGCCAGCGCCTTGGCGACGAGGTCGGGCAGTGGGCGGACCTCCGCCGCCGAGGCCGAGAATCCATGCACATAGATCACCGAAATCGGTGTCTTCTGCTTCTGTGTCGGGTCCGCCCAGACGATCTGTTTGGCAAGACCTTTGCGGATGGGCTCGGACTTAGCCTCTCCCTCTGCGATTACTGTTTCGATCTGACTAAGCGGTACATCAGCGCCGACCTCCGCTTCTCGTTCGAGCGCCAGGACCGGTGGTCTGATGTGCAGGTATGTCACCACAGCGGCAACAACGACGATAAGTGCAAGCAAGGAGCTGATGATCATGCGCATTCCCGTGTCTCCCGAGGTCCCTCCCGACCGACAGCGACTGTAACACGCCGTCTTGATCGCGGAACCCGTAAGGCACGGTCTTCCTTGCGGTCTCGTCCCGTGCTAAGGGGCAAGCATGTCTATCCTGTCTAGTATCCTCTCGATTTTCACCGGCGGGTCCTCGTCTGAGGCCAAGAGCAAGCCGCTTGCCGAGCCGCAAACCTACAAGGATTGCGTCATCCACGCCGAGCCCATCCGTGAGGGCAGCCAGTATCGTTTGGCGGGGCGCATCGAGCGCGAGATCGAAGGACGCATGCTGACCCGCAAGTTTATCCGGGCCGATGTCTTTACCTCGCTCGACGATGCGCTGGACTGCACCTTCCGCAAGGCGCAGCAGATTATCGATCAGAACGGACCGTCACTGTTCGGTGACGGCGAAGAGACACGAATCGTCTAAAAGCAACGGCTTATCGCGAGGATTTGTTTCCTTGCGGTGACAGAATGTTAATGATGCAGCGCAACACTGTTCCGGAGATATTGACCGGGTTTTCCAGTGATTTTTGCATTGCGCTCTGTTCTTGTCACCGCTCCTCTTTGTTTGGTCGGTAGCCTCGCCTGTGGTGCTGTTGCAGCCCAGGCCGCCGATGGTGCTGCGGTTCAGGCGGCCAGAGCCTCGGCCGATCTCGCCTGGCTGATGTCCGCTGCCGGAATGGTCATGATGATGCAGGTTGGTTTCCTGCTTCTCGAGGCCGGCATGGTCCGCTCGAAAAACTCCATCAATGTCGCCCAGAAAAACCTGCTCGATTTCGTCTTTGGCGTCGTTGGCTTCGCCGTCGTTGGTTTCATGTTCGCCTTCGGCACCTCTGCATTCCTACCCATCGGCCTGGACGGCGACTATTTCCTGCTGAAGGGGCTCGACAGCTGGCTGGCCGGCTTCTTCGTCTTCCAGGTGATGTTCTGTGGTACGGCCGCCACCATCGTCTCCGGTGCCATTGCCGAGCGCATGACACTGTCTGCCTATGTGCTCGGCTCGATTGTCCTGTCCACCCTGATCTATCCCGTGTTTGTCCATTGGGTCTGGGGTGCTGCGATCGCACCCAATTCGGGAGCTTTTCTCGGTAACCTGGGCTTTGTCGACTTTGCCGGGTCAACTGTCGTTCATGCCACGGGCGGTTGGGTCGCGCTCGCCGCCTGCCTTGTCATCGGTGCAAGGCGTGGTCGTTTCGAAGCAGACGGGCGCCCGGTTCGCATCGCCGGTAACAATCCGGTGCTATCAACCACGGGCGGTCTCATCCTGTTCTTCGGTTGGATCGGTTTCAACGGCGGCTCGACGCTCGCTGCCAATGCGGATGTTGCGCCGATCATCCTCAACACGGTGCTGGCTGGCGGCATGGGCACCTGCGTCGGCTATGTCATCGGCGCCAAGCAGGACGGCGTGGTCCTGCCGGAAAAGGCGCTGTCGGGCATGCTGGGGGCATTGGTCGCAGTGACGGCCGGCTGCCATATCCTCGATCCCGGCGGGGCATTGCTGACCGGGGCCCTCGGCTCGATCGTCGCGGTTGTCGGCAATCAATATGTCGAGGAAAAGCTGAAGGTCGATGATGCCGTTGGCGCTGTCGGTGTGCACGCCTTCGCCGGTGTTGCAGGCACCCTGTCGCTCGCGCTCCTGGCCCCCTTCGAACATCTTCCGGCGGGCGGACGCTTCGACCAGCTCTATATACAGGTCTTCGGCTCGGCTCTCAATTTCTACTGGGCCTTTGGCCTCGGTTATGCCTTCTTCTGGATGCTCGACAGGCTCGTTCCCGTTCGGGTGACTGCCGAGGTCGAAGATATCGGCCTCAATGTCGCCGAGCATGGGACACGACTCGGTGTTGGCCATGTCGAGGATGCCTTGTCCAAACTGGTGTCGGGCAGGGCTGATCTCGGTGACCGGCTGGCGGTCGATCCCGGCGATGAGGCCGAGAAGCTGACACGGTTGTTCAACAGCCTGATGGACAACATCCAGCAGCAGGAGCGCAGCCGTAGCGAGTTGGAAGCCCAGGTGCGCGACCAGGAAGAGGCGGAGCGGGTGACAGCGCTCGCCAATGCCACCTTCGAAGCGATCGTCATGCATGAACACGGCGTGGTGATCGACGGCAATGAACAGTTCGAACTACTAACCGGCCGGTCGATGAAGGAACTCGTCGGAACCCCGATCATCGACCTCGTCGATGAAGCCGGACGCCGGATGCTGACCGACGATCCGAACCCGGCCCCCGACATCTCCAGAGAGTTCCAGATCGTCAGACCCGACGGGACGACAATCCCCATCGAGGCACGCGGACGCAACATTCTCTATCGCGGTCGCCATATCCGCATCAGCTGCCTGGTGGACCTGCGCGAGCGCAAGGCTGTCGAGGGCCGTATCCGCCATCTGGCGCAACATGATCCGCTGACGGGCCTGCCCAATCGGGCCCTGTTCACAGACACCCTGGCTGCCCATGTGGGCCAGGCGAATGAAGGCTGGGGCTGCGGCGTGCTACTCGTGGATCTCGACCACTTCAAGGATGTCAACGATCTCTACGGCCATCCGGCCGGTGATGAGGTCATTCGCGAGACGGCGAGACGTTTGACGGCGATCCTCGGTCCCTCCGACATGGCCGCCCGGCTGGGCGGTGACGAGTTTGCCGTGATCCTCGCCAATTGTCATTTCGAGACACAGCTCGAAGATGTCGGGCGTCGCCTTGTGGAAGCGTTCCGACAGCCGTTTGATACGGGTCAGGGCGAGCGGATCAAATGCGGCATCAGCATTGGTGGCGCGCTTTGCCCCGAGCATGCCGGCGAATTGGATGAACTGATCGGCCGCGCCGATGTTGCCCTCTATCATGCCAAGAAGTCCGGCCGGAACACCTTCCGTTGCTATCGCAGGGGCATGGACGAGCTGATCGAAAAGCGGCGTGCGCTGGAAGCCGATCTCGAGCAGGGACTGGAGCGGAGGGAGTTTGAGCTCTATTTGCAGCCGCGTGTGGCCGCACGGGATGGCGCGATCGTTGGTTACGAGGCGCTGGTGCGCTGGAGACATCCGGAGCGGGGTATAGTTCAGCCCGGCGATTTCATCCCTGTCGCAGAAGCCTCGGGAAAAATCATCGACCTCGGCGAGTGGGTGCTGGCCGAAGCCTGCCGCCTGGCAGCAGCTTTGCCGGAACACCTTCATGTCAGCGTCAATGTTTCCCCGATCCAGTTCCGCCATCCGCAATTTCTGGAAAGGATCGAGGCCATCCTGTCCTCCGCGGATATCTCTGCCCACCGGGTGGAGCTCGAAATCACCGAGAGCGTGCTGATTGACGACGATCAGAGGGCGCGGCTGATTCTCGGGCATATCAAGACACTCGGCCTCAGGATCGCGCTCGACGACTTCGGCACGGGATATTCCTCGCTCAGCTATCTCAGTCGCTATCCCTTTGATGTTATCAAGATCGACCGCAGCTTCGTTTCGGCCCTGGGCACGGAAGAGGCCGCCGATGCGATCGTTCGCACGATCATCGATCTCGGCAACGGGCTCGGCATGCGGGTCGTGGCAGAGGGTGTGGAGACGGTGGATCAGGCTCGAACCCTCAGCGCAGCCGGCTGTGACGAACTGCAGGGTTACCTGCTCGGCAGGCCGAAACCCGTCGCCGAGATCGAGGACGCCATCAGTGACGGCATCGTCGCCGAACTGAAGAAGATTGCACGTCTGCCGAACCATCGAGAAAGACGGCTTGCTCCAGCCGAGAGAAAGGCGCCGCCGGCCAGGGTCGCCGGCGCCTGAAGGATGACAAGGCGGCTCCGAGGCTGCGCCTCAGAGCAAGACTGCCTCAGGCAGCCCGCGCCAGTTCCTCGACCTTCGCCTTGGCCGAGGCAACCGCCTTTTCGGCCGCTTCCGGACCATAGGCGACACCTTCGACAAAGACCGTCTCAACGAGCTCGATGCCAAGGAAGCCGAGCACGGTCTTGAGATAGGGCTCGGCATGGTTCATCGGCGCGCCGGGACCGGAGGAATAGATGCCGCCGGCTGCGAGCACGAGATAGGCCTTCTTGCCCTTGGCGAGGCCGACCGGGCCATTCTCCGTATAGCTGAAGGTCAGGCCGGCGCGGGCCACGTGGTCGATCCAGCTCTTCAGCGAAGAGTAGATGTTGAAGTTGATCAGGCCGGTGCCGATAACGATCGTGTCAGCGGCCATAAGTTCGGCCACGAGCGCGTCGGACAGCGCAACGGCTTCGGCCTCTTCCGCGGTACGGGCGTCGGGCACCTTGCGGATGGCGGCGGTGAAGGTGCCGTCGACATGGTCAAGCTGGCTTTCGACGAGGTCGCGATGCACCAGGCTGCCGCCGGTCTGGCCGGCGAACTTCTCGGCGAGCTCGGTCGCGATTGCGTTGGAGAGGGATTCCGAGCCGCGCGGGCTGGAGGTGACGAGAAGGATGGAACACATATGCATTTCCTCGAATGGTGGAGGGCCTTTGGGAGCAGGCCTGCCATGCATCTATGCCTGACCACGCATCGATGAAACTGTGATAATCTAGATCGGTGATATCGAATAACTGGATGGATGCCCGTCGTCATGGATGCCAACCCGACCCTCGACCAGCTGCAGGTCTTCCTGACCGTTGCCGATACCGGCAGCTTTTCGGCCGCCGCCCGACAGCTCAACCGCGCCCAGTCGGTGGTCAGCTACACGATCGGCAATCTCGAAAACCAGCTCGGCGTGTCGCTGTTTGAGCGCACCGGCACGCGCCAGCCAAAGCTGACCGACGAGGGCAGGGCAATGCTCACCGATGCCCGCCGCATCGTCGGCGATCTTCAAGTGATGCGCGCCAAGGCGCGTGGCATGCGTCAGGGGCTCGAGGCGGAGCTTTCGATTGCCATCAGCGTGCTCGTGCCAACGGCGGCGCTGCTGTCGGTCCTTCGCGACTTCCAGCGACAGTTTCCCTCAATCTCGCTGCGACTAGAAATTGGCGAACTCGGCCGACTTGTCGAGTTGGTGTTGAGCGGCAAGGCGACGATTGGCATCGGGGGGGCACTGGCCCGCCAGGACGATAGGCTGATCGTCGACCGCATCGGCCACAATTTCTTGCTGCCGGCCGCCGCGGCGGATCATCCGCTGGCCAAACGGCAGGTCACGCTCTCCCTGCAGGATGTGCGCGAGGAAACCCAGATCGTTGTCAGCGACGCATCGGATCTCACCTCGGGACGGGACTTCAATGTCCTGTCCTTCAAGACCTGGCGTGTCAGCGACATGGCAACCAAGCACCAGCTGATCAAGGGCGGTCTCGGCTGGGGCGGCCTGCCGGCCTCGATCATTCGCGAGGATGTGGAAAAGGGTCGGATCGTGCATCTCGACCTGCCGGCATACGAGCAGGGTACATATAATCTCTACGCCATCAGGCGAACAGACAATCCACCCGGGCCGGCCGGCGCCTGGCTGATCCGCGCCTTCGAGGAGCGCTTATCAAATTGTCCAATGGATTACAGAGTGTTGGCCAAGCCTTGATGAACATATCTTGTGCCTCAATCGGCATCCGCTATCACGCCAGCACGAGATTGCGTGGGTCCCGGTGGAAATTGCGGAAATAGGCGGTGATCTGAGCGACCGTGTTGCTGGTCATTTCAAATTCGACCCCCATCTTGCCGGCGCGATACCAGCGCACCGAGGCTTCGATATGGCCGAGCTCTGCGCAATGCACGGTGACGGTCGCGCCGCGCTTGGCTTCAATCCATCCTTCGAGTTTCATGGCCATGCCGGTTCTGGAAATATCCAGGATCCGCACGTCAAGCCGCTGGCCCATGAAATTCAGCGTGCCACGGATATGGCAGCGAATGCGTTGAGTTCGGCGACCATCGGGGCTGAGTTTGGCTGCAAGCATTCCTATGCGCTCCGTCAAAAATGACTGGTTGAAACGCAGGAAGCCTCGGCCACGCGCCTTAACGGCGACTGGCCAAACTCATTAAAATGCGAGTGATATCCCTAGGAGAATTCAGGTATTTCTCGCGCGATTCCGGCAATTTACCGTTAATCGGACGATGCTCAGCGCGTGAGCACGGGGCGCACGTCCTGATGCACGTTTCGGAAGTAGGCAGCGACCTTGGCGACCGAATTGCTGTTAGGGCGGAACATGATGCCGATACGGCCGCCGTAATTCCAGCGGACCACGCCTTCAAGATGGCCGATATCGTCATTCTCGATCACCACCTGACTGCCGGCTGCCGCCGGGAGCTTGCTGGCCAGTTCAAGTGCGAGACCCGTGCGCGAAATATTGATCACGCGTCCAACCGCTTCCTGCTGGAAATACCGGATCTTGCTGTCGAGCCGGCAGCGGCTGCGAGGCGATTTTCGAACATCCATTCCGAGATTATTGCTCATGATGCCGTCCTGAAGTGAAGGAATGGCCCATGCTTACGCCCCATCCGTGAGAATGGTCTAAATCATTTCATTAGGATTTTCAGGATCGACCTTTATAGGCCCACATTGGGTCGATCGATGACCTCGCGCAACGCAAAGCTGGAATTGATCTTCACCACGTGGGGCAGGGCGGAGAGCCAGTCCCGGTGGATACGCTCGTAGTCTTCCAGGTCCTTTGCGGCGACGCGTAGGATATAGTCGTATTCGCCCGACATCAGATAGCAGACCAGCACATTGGGACAGCGCTTTACGGCGGCCTCGAATTCCGTCAGCGTCTTGGCAAACTGGCCCGACAGCGAGATGTGGACGATGACCATCATCTTGTAGTCGATCGCCTTGTGCGAAAGGCGGGCGTGATAGCCGCTGATGACGCCTGCCTTCTCCAGCATGTCGTGGCGGCGCGAGCACGCCGAAGGCGACAGCCCGACCTTTTCGGCAAGCTCTGCATTGGTCATCCGGCCATTCTCCTGAAGTGCCTTCAGAATGGCACGATCGATGGCGTCGAGTTCGGTCATTCGTAGAATTCTCCGTTTTATGGCTGATTTACGCAAGAAGCTTCGAATTGTCTCGCGCCGAACCCCTCACTTTGCAAGGACATTTTGCGTCCGTGGTGGTTCAATTTCCGTATCTGAAACAAAGCGGCTTTGGCTGCGAATAAAGAGAGGAACACTCGATGCGCGTCGGTTGCCCGAAGGAAATCAAGAACCATGAATACCGTGTCGGTCTGACCCCCGGTGCCGTCAGAGAATATGTGGCGCATGGCCATGACGTCCTGATTGAAACGGGTGCGGGTGCCGGTATCGGCGCCGACGACCACGCCTATATCGCCGCCGGCGCGAAGATCGCAGCCTCGGCCAAGGACGTGTTCGAAAAGTCCGACATGATCGTCAAGGTCAAAGAACCGCAGCCTTCCGAATGGGTGCAGCTGCGCGAAGGCCAGATCCTCTACACCTATCTGCACCTGGCGCCAGATCCGGACCAGACCAAGGGCCTGATCGAGTCGGGCGTCACGGCCATTGCCTATGAAACCGTGACCGACGAGCGCGGTGGACTGCCGCTGCTCGCCCCGATGTCGGAAGTCGCCGGCCGCCTGGCGATCCAGGCGGGTGCGACGGCCCTGCAGAAGGCCCATGGCGGCCGCGGCATCCTGCTCGGCGGCGTGCCGGGCGTTCTGCCGGCCAAGGTCACCGTCATCGGCGGCGGCGTGGTCGGTCTGCATGCGGCCAAGATGGCCGTCGGCCTCGGTGCCGACGTCACCATCCTCGACCGCTCGCTGCCGCGCCTGCGCCAGCTCGATGATATCTTTCACGGCCGTGTCCACACCGTCTATTCGACGATCGACGCGCTGGAGCAGGAATGCTTCTCCGCCGATCTCGTTATCGGCGCCGTCCTTATCCCCGGTGCCGCAGCCCCGAAGCTTGTGACCCGCGAGATGCTGTCTGGCATGAAGAAGGGCGCCGTCGTCGTGGATGTCGCAATCGACCAAGGCGGCTGCTTCGAAACCTCCCATGCCACGACCCATTCCGATCCGACCTACGAGGTCGATGGGATCGTACATTACTGCGTTGCCAACATGCCGGGTGCGGTTCCGATCACCTCCGCCCATGCGCTCAACAACGCGACGCTGGTCCATGGTCTGGCGCTTGCCGATCGTGGCCTGCGGGCGATTGCCGAGGATCGCCACCTGCGCAACGGCCTGAACGTCCACAAGGGCCGCATCACCAACAAGCCGGTCGCCGATGCGCTGGGCTATCCCGCCCATGCACCGGAATCCGTGCTGAACGTAGCGTAAGGTCGCACTCTCCGGTCGCCTTACGCAGCGTCAGGTCCGTGAATGTATCGTGTAACGCGGCCGATCCGGGTCGGCCTTCCCATCGGCCGGCCCGTTTTCATGCGTAGCATCAGCCTCGCTCGATCCGGCACTGATAGCAGTTGTTGCGGGCTGAGCGCACATGCACATAGGCGATGTCGGGATTGCCGAGGAGTACCTCAGCCCGCGCCATGATCGCGTCCGTCGCCACCACGCCGCCGCTGCCATAGACGATGCGATCGTCATGGCCATAGCCACGGACGATGTAATCCGGGCTGCCGAGCATGGGCGGCAGCACCTCCGTCGCCTCGTATTGCGGGCAGGCCTCCGCATGCAGGAAGATCGGGCCTGTTTCCGCATAGGGCTGGAGCGCCGGGAAGGGACGATAGGCCAGCGTCAGATAGGCTTCGCCTGCAGCGATTTCACCAAGGCAGTGGCGACAGGGATAACCGCCGGGAGAAACGCGCCGTTCGGGAATAAGTCCATAGGCGTCCGGCGCGCCGTTGCGGTAGGCGGCAGCCTCTGCCGAGGGCATGGGTAGAAAACGAATGGCAGATGTCATGAAAGCCTCCTTGATCAGATCTCGCTCGTTTTCACCTCCGGCGGCTCTTTCCGCCACCCGATTCCTGCGGCGTTCCTTCCAAAAATAATGGTTCTCAGACGGCCGGACTTCGCGCTAGATATCGTCATATTCAGACCATCAGGTGAGGGGTTCCATGAAGTCCTTGAAGTCAACATGGGTTGCGACGCTCGTTATGTGCATGGCCATGCTGTCCATGTCGTCGGCGCAGCTTAAGGCTCAGGAACTGACAGACGAGCAGGTGCTGGAAGGTCAGCAATTTGTCATCAACAATGCGATTTTCATTCTCTTCCACGAGGCCGGCCATATGCTGGTCTCGGAGTTCAATCTGCCGGTCCTCGGCCGGGAAGAGGATGCGGTTGATGCGCTGTCGGCCGTGCTGCTGCTCGGTGCACAGGACGAGGAATTGAATACCACGATGCAGGACGCGGCCGATGGCTGGTTTCTGCTCGACGATGCGAATGAAGACGGCCCCCAGGAAGATGATTTCATGGGCACCCATGGCCTGGACCGCCAGCGCGCCTATGCCATCGTCTGCATGATGACCGGCGCCGATCCAGAATTCTTTAAGGTGTTTGCCGATTCGCTCGAGTTTCCGCAGGAGCGTCGTGAGGAATGTGCCTTCGAATACGAGAAGGCACGCGACAGCTGGATGAGCCTGCTGGCCGCCAACATGACGGAAGGCTCAAAAACCAAGTTCACGGTGAACTATGAGCCTGCCGGCAACGAGGATCTGCAGGGGTTTGCCGATCTTCTAAAGAGCGCTGGGGCACTGGAGACCATCGCCACCGTTTTCGGCGAGGGCTACAATCTGAAGGACGGCATCAAGGTCACCGGCAAGGCCTGCGGTGTGGAGAATGCCTTCTGGGATCCCGAGGCTCGCGAGATCACCTATTGCTACGAAATGGCCGCCTTCCATGCGGAACTCATTGCGAACTGGTTTGACAACCAGGGCGCCGAGAACGCCGAAAGCGAAGAGGCGACAGACGCAGAAGGCGATGCGACGACCGTCAAGCTGAAGAAGAAGGAATGAGGGCGAACGCCCTCAGCCGTCGCGCTTGATCAGCGCCAGAAGCTCCTGGTCGGTCATCGGATCGACCAGGGCATTATAGGTTCCGACGGGCGAGAAGCCGAACTGCTGGTAGAGCTGCAGCGCACGGGGATGGTCGAGCGAATTGGTGGTGACAGTCACCTTTTTCGGATTGCTCGACCAGGCCGCATAGAGACACTGCAGCAGGAACCACTTGCCGATGCCAAGCCCGAGCGCATGCTCGAAAAGGCCAAAATAGGAGAGCTCGACGAGATCGTCGTTTTCCTGCGACAGCTCGTAGAAGCCGGCCGGCGCGCCATTTACATAGAGAACCGAAATCGACACCTTTTCGGTATGGATGATCGCCTTTAGCTGGTCGTCGGGCATGCGCAGCCGCTCATACCAGTGCCAGCGGGTGCCGACCTGGCGATGCAGGAAGCGGTAGAAGGGCAGCGGGATCTCATGCGTGCGCATGATCGCCGTCTGGATATTCACCGGCACCGGCAGGCTGGACTTCGGCGGTGCGCTCATTTCGAGCCGTGTGACATGGGCCGTCAGCGGCCCCGATGTCTTGGAGCCCAGCGGGTCAGCCTTGCCGGTGACGATCGGCGTGTCGGTCTTCGAGCCCCATTCCGACCAGGAGCCGTCATAGAGCGAATTGTCGGTATGCCCCAGGCTTTCCAGCGCCAGCGTGACGACCGCCGCCGTCACACCGGAGCCGCAGCTGGTGACCACGGGATTGTTGAGATCGATGCCGGCATCGGTGAAGATCGAGCGCAGCGTGGCGAGATCCTTCAGGCGGCCGTTTTCCGACAGCGAGGCGGCAGGCACGCTGCGTGCACCCGGCATATGGCCGGAACGCATGCCGGCACGCGGTTCCGGCTCCTCGCCGGTGAAACGGCCGGCCGGGCGGGCATCGGCAATCTGCCGGTCGCCATTGTCGGTGATGGCTGACATCTGGTCGAAGGAGGTGAGCTTTGCCCGGTCGAACTGTGCCTCGAAGGTGACGGGCGCCGGTTCCGGCAGGTCGGTCTCGAGCCTGCGGCCCTCCGCCTTCCAGCCGTCGATCCCGCCATCGAGCACATAGACGCGGCGCGCGCCCATCACACGGAACATCCACCAGACTCGCGGGGCCGAGAAGAAGCCGGGACCGTCATAAACGACGATCGTGTCCTCGGAGGAAATGCCGAGCTGGCCGACGGCCTGGGCAAAGAAGGAGGGCGAGGGGAGCGAATGGGGAAGGCCGGTCGAGGTATCGGCGATCACGTCCTGATCGAAGAAGACCGCGCCCGGAATATGGCCGGAGGCATATTCGACGGCGCCGTTGCGCCCCTGGGCGGGTAAATACCAGGACGCGTCGACGAGTTTGAAACCGGGCGCCCCAAGGTTCTTTTCGACCCAATCCGCCGAAACGACGAAACGGCTTCTTTCACCCGACATGCACTTCTCCCGTACGTTCCTATGGCTTAGGTCTCCGGGGCTCCAAAGCGAATGCGGAACCGGCGGTTCTCCTTGCCCTTCTTTTCGATCTTGGCGATATGAATCGCACCGACCTCCTGGGTCTCCGAAACATGTGTGCCCCCGCAGGGCTGGCTGTCAACGGCGGAGTTCTCGCCGATACAGACCAAGGACACCCGACCAAGGCCGACGGGCGGGCGGACATTCTTCGACTTGACGATCCCGGGGTTCGCCGCAAGCTCCTCGTCGGTGATCCACTGGAGATAAACCGGATGGTTTCCGCCCACGAGTTTCATCAGGTCTGACGTCACCTGATCCTTGTCGATGGTCTCGCCCATGTCGAAATCGACCCGGCTTTCCTCTTCGCCGACGGCAGCCCCGGTGATCGGATAGGGGCAGACGACCGAGAGCAGGTGGCAGGCGGTGTGCATGCGCATCAGCCTGTAGCGGCGCGGCCAGTCGACATGCAGGACGAGCTGTTCGCCAAGGGCGGGCAGGGGCTCGCCTTCGGCAGGGCGGTGAAGGATGACGTCCTTGGTGGCGCCGTGGCGCGTCTCGGAAAGCTGGATGTGGCTGCCGTCTTCCCGCTCGAAGAAGCCGGTATCGCCCGGTTGGCCACCGGAGGCGGCATAAAAGCAGGTCTGGTCGAGTTCGACCGCGCCGTCTTCATGCACTGCGGTCACCACCGCCTCCGCCGTCGAGAGATAGAAATCGTCGCGGTAGAGGGCGATGGTGGTCATGGCATTGCTTTCGATGGATATCAGACGGTCTCGAAGGGCAGATCGAAGGTCGGACGCTTTTCGAGCCAGGCCGGGACCGGCAGACCCTTCGAGCGCAGGAAATCCGGGTTGTAGAGCTTCGACTGGTAGCGATTGCCATAGTCGCAGAGGATCGTCACGATGGTGTGGCCGGGGCCGAGATCCCGGGCGAGACGCATGGCGCCGGCGATATTGATACCCGAAGAGCCGCCAAGGCAGAGGCCCTCGTTTTCGACGATGTCGAAGACGATGTCGAGCGCTTCGGAATCCGGGATCTGATAGGCGAAATCGGGCGTGAAGCCTTCGAGGTTCGCGGTGATGCGTCCCTGGCCGATGCCCTCGGTAATCGAAGAGCCCGAGGATTTGAGCTCACCATTCTTGTAATATTCGTAAAGGGCTGCCCCTTCCGGATCGGCAATGCCGATCTTGACGCCAGGCTTCCTGTTGCGAAGGCCAATCCCGGTGCCGGCCAGCGTGCCGCCCGAGCCGACCGCGCAGATGAAGCCGTCGACGGCGCCGCCGGTCTGCTCGAAGATTTCCTTCGCAGTCGTTTCGATATGGGCGTCACGGTTGACAGTGTTGTCGAACTGGTTGGCCCAGATCGCACCGTTGGGCTCGCTCTTCGCAAGCTCGGCGGCGAGGCGGCCGGATATCTTCACATAGTTGTTCGGGTTCTTGTAAGGGACAGCCGGCACTTCGACGAGTTCGGCGCCAAGCAGTTTCAGCGCGTCCTTCTTTTCCTGGCTCTGGGTCTCCGGGATGACGATCACGGTGCGATAACCAAGCGCCTTGGCAACAAGGGTCAGCCCGATTCCGGTATTGCCGGCCGTGCCCTCGACGATCACGCCGCCGGGACGCAGGAGCCCGCGCCGCTCGGCATCACGGATAATGAAGAGGGCGGCACGATCCTTCACCGACTGGCCGGGATTGAGAAATTCGGCCTTGCCGAGAATGGTGCAGCCGGTCGCCTGGGAGGCGCCTTTCAGCCGGATGAGAGGCGTATTGCCGATCGCCTCGAGCACGGAAGGGTGGAATGCCATGATGTCTGCCTTTTTTGTCTGACGCGGACACTAGAACCAAAAGCGCGGGGAAGAAAACCGGAAAACCACACGAATTTGTCCTTCTGGACAAGATTATGCGGAGGGCGATCAGCGCGGAACGAGAACCGGTCTTTTCGGCCTCGGGGCCGTCAAAGGCAAGGAATGGCTTTTCGCGGTGGGCCGAGGGGAGGGAAAATGCGTTCGGGAAGCTAGGTTCGGAGGGCTCCAGGTGAAACGCTGTGGATCCCGATATCAGCGGGGCCGGGATAGGACATCAGGAACTCGCCGAAATTCGTCCTGGGCTTTGTCATCACACGCTTCGCCGCCTCTCCGGCCTCGACGCTTACCAGCATAGCGATCGGCTTACCGTGGCGGGTAATCGTGACGAAGGCACCGGCGGCGGCTTCATCGACAAGGCTGGCAAGTCCGACCTTGGCAAGGGCAACGCTCACGCTCGACATGCGCGCCTCCGAAAATGACTAGAATTGGTCAATTTATTGCATGGTGGAGGATCGGGCAAGCGGGAGCTTGGTGCGGGCGGAGGCCCTCAAGTGATCAGTAGCGATGCCGGCATTGCGCGATCAGCTGCGCATCGTCCGTTGGCCGATAGACGAGACGATGCTCCTGATCGATCCGCCGCGACCACCAGCCGCGCAACTCGCCCCGCAGCGGCTCCGGCTTGCCGATGCCCTGAAACGGAGACCGGCTGCTTTCCTTGATCAATTGATTGATGCGCGCCAGCATCTTTGGATCGGTGGACTGCCAATACAGATAGTCCTCCCAGGCGCGCGCATGGAAGATTAGCTTCACTCCGAGAGCTCGCGCACCTCGCCCTTGCCGTCATCGAGGTCGCGCACTGCTTCAAGCAGGCGTTCGGCGTTGCGGGGGCTCTTCAAGAGGTGCTGCGTTTCCTCATAGGAGGCAAAATCCTCCACCGACATCAGAACGGCGGCGGGCTTGCCGCGATCACGGGTGATCAGCACAGGCGTCCGGTCTTCCGTCACGCTGTCGAGCAGGGAGGCGAGGTTCTTGCGCAGGTCGCTGTAGGATGTGGTTCTCATGGAACTATTGTACCTGATTGCGTACAGGAGGCAAGTGCGGTCGATTGACACCCAAGGGCAACGCGTGGAGCCCCCCTCTGCCCTGCCGGGCATCTCCCCCACAAGGGGGGAGATCGGCCTTGCTGTCGGCCTCGCGCCCGTCTTTGGTGCCGTAAACAGATCGGCACTCGCGGCACCCACTCTCCCCCCTTGTGGGGGAGATGTCACGCAGTGACAGAGGGGGGTATGATTCCACACGCGCAGACGTCGACTTCCTGTGTCGATTGTTACAAATTGAAGCATTCTCTTCATCGGATCTTCACGCCTGACCGGGAAGTCTGCAGATCATGCGGCTCAAGGTTGTGGGGGGGGGTGATGCGAAGGATTGTCGCGGCTTTGGCCCTGTGTCTGCCGCTGTCAGGCTGCGATCTCTTCGGTTTCCACGATTGGGAGTGGCACCAGAAATTGACGGTGTCCGTGATGACGCCGGACGGGTTGAAAAGCGGGAGCGCGGTGGTCAGTGTCAATGTCTACGACACACCAAGCTGGTGGGGTATTGGCGACTTCAGAGGTGCGGGTGCCAGCAGCCTGTCCGGAGAGGCCGTGACGGTCGATCTCGGCAACGGCCGCTATCTGTTCGCGCTGTTGCGGAACTACAGTCATGAGACGGCACGCGAAACCTTCTTTACGAGAGAAGAGCAGCCCCGGACGAAAGCGGAGGTCGTCGCGGTCTATGATCGGCTAGAGAAGATGCGCGGCTCGCGCGAGCTTGCGAGCAAACACTATCCGCTACTCGTCAGCTTTGACGACATCAACGACCCGGCCAGCGTCCGCCGCGTCGAGCCCAACAATCTCTCGGCCACATTCGGCCACGGCTTTAGGCTCAATGCCATCACCTTGTCGATCACCGAACAGCCGGTGACACAGGGCTTGGTTCAGAAGATACTGGGATGGCTAACGGCATATCCGGAACAAGGACTTAGCCCGCCAACTGATAGAACGACCGATATTCCCTTCTCCAGAAGAGTCTCTCATGGTGACTTTTTAAGAGATTGAGCCGGAGGGGTATTTTGAGCAGATGCAGAAAGTCTCGGGCGCAAAGCGCCTACACACACCTCACTCCGCCTTCAACCCCTGAAACGCCGCCATCGCAGCATCCCTGGCCTTGCCGTGATCGACGATCGGCTTCGGATAGGTCTTGCCGAGGCTGACGCCGGCGTCCTTCAGCACAGTGAGCGGCGCCTCCGATGGCTTGTGGATGAACTTGGCTGGCATGGCCTTCAGCTCCGGCACGAAGCGGCGGATATAGGCCCCTTCGGGGTCGAATTTCTCGCCCTGGCTGGTCGGGTTGAAGATGCGGAAGAAGGGGGCGGCGTCGGCGCCGGAGCCGGCGACCCATTGCCAGCTGGCGGCATTCGAGGCCGGGTCGGCATCGACAAGCGTGTCGCGGAACCAGCGCTCGCCGCAGCGCCAGTCGATGAGCAGGTCCTTGATCAGGAAGGAGGCGGTGATCATGCGCACGCGGTTGTGCATCCAGCCGGTCTGCCAGAGCTGGCGCATGCCGGCATCGACGATCGGATAGCCGGTCTGGCCGCGCTGCCATTTTTCCAAAAGGTCCGGCGCCTCGCGCCAGGGGAAGGCGTCGAACTTGGCATTCCAGTTTTTGGTCGCGAGATCCGGGAAATGGAAGAGCAGGTGATAGGAGAAGTCGCGCCAGACGAGCTCCTTGCGGAAATGGATGACGTCCTCCAGCGGATAGCTCTCGGGCAGGCCGCGCGTGGCATGCCAGACGGTAAAGGGCGAGATTTCGCCCAGGGCCAGATGCGGCGAGAGCCGGGAGACATGTTCGCTCGCCGGCAGGTCGCGGCCGCTGCGATAGTTCTTCAGCCCGTCCTTGATGAAGGCGGCCAGGCGCTTCTCCGCGCCCTTCTCGCCCGGTTGCCAATGCCCGTCGAAGGATGCGGCCCAGTTGGGTTTGGTCGGCAGAAGCGCCCAGCTGTCGAGCGCTTCGCTGTCGGGAAAGCGATCGGGCGCGCCAATGGCCTTCGGCGCCGGGATCGGCTCGGGCGGCTCGCCGGCGCCGTCGAGCGCCTTCCAGAACGGCGTATAGACGCGGAAATGTCCGCCCGCACCGGTTTTCAGCTTGGTCGGCTCATGCAGGATCTGGCCGGCAAAGGTGCGCACGTCGATGCCCTCGGCAATCAGGCTGGCCTTCAGCTCCTTGTCGATGGCAATGCCCGGCGGATCATAGCGCCGGTTCCAGAACACGGCTTTCGCGCCGGTCGTGGCGATGACATCGCCGATGACCTCTGCCGCCGAGCCGCTCCGCAGGATGAGTTGCGAGCCGAAAGCCTTGAGATCCTCGGACAGAGCCTGAAGCGAATGATGCAGCCACCAGGCCTGTGCTGCCCCGAGCGGCCCGGTACCGGCATGCTCGGGCTCGCGTATATAGAGAGGAAGAATGCGATAACCCTCGTTGACGGCGGTCGACAGGGCTGCGTTGTCGGCGAGCCTCAGGTCCTTGCGAAACCAGAGGATGAGCGTCTTGTCCGGATGGGGCATGCAATATCTTCTTCGTTGGCTTTCCCTGCCATACGAAGCCGGAGGGGGAGGGGATCACGCGGCAATCACGAATCTGCGCGTCGAAAGGCGCAGGTGATGGTCGTCGCTCAACGCGCTTCAGGCGGCAGAGCGACCCGGGGCCACACGACGCGCCTGCTCTGCGCGGATCATCGCCATGATCTGCTGGGCGTTTTCGCGGACATAGAGGCGGTGCAGCTTTTCGGCGACCGGGGCGGTCGTCAGCAGGCAGGTATAGCCCTCCCGCTCGTACCAGCGGAAATCCACCACATTGTCCATGTTGACGTAGAAGGGAAAGCCGTCCCCGTCGTGAAGCTCAAGCCACATCGGCCGTCCTCCTTCAATGCCTGTCCGTTGAGGCAAGGAGATAACAGGCAAAGGTGAAGACGGGGTTTCGAGGGTGTTGTCTGAAACACCACCGCCAGATCTGGCGGGCAAGCAAAGCGGCCGGAAAAGAAAGACCAGAAAAGAAAAGGCCCGCCGCTGTGTTCAGCGCGGGCCTTTGAAAGAGATGGCTCCCCGGGCCGGATTCGAACCGGCGACCTGTCGATTAACAGTCGAATGCTCTACCGCTGAGCTACCAGGGAACAGCCGCTTGGCGCGGTGTGAGCGGGGTAATACTGATGCTCGCTCCGTTTGCCAAGCGGTTTTTCAAAAAAAATGTCATCACCTTGTTTTTAATCGTGGGCTCACCATCTGGATGGCGGGGAGAGAGGGACGCAGAACCGCCGAAATGCAGGGAGTTTCCTAGATGTCTGAACGCCGTTACCGCCTCGATCAAAAGCGGGGCCGTCTGGTCCTTGGCAGTGTCGAGATTCCGGTGCCGCGCTCCCGTACGGGAAGAATCGCCACCGGTGCCGCGCTGGTCGGCGGTGGCTTCCTCGGTTTTCTTCCCATTCTTGGCTTCTGGATGGTGCCGCTCGGGCTGCTCGTCCTTTCCCATGATCTGTCCTTCGTCCGCCGCAAGCGCAGACGGGCAACCATCTGGTGGTATCGCCGCAAGACAGAAGCCGGTGCCGGCGCACGAGGCTGAGGCAAAGGCTGGACGACCGACCGGCCATCGAGTGGCGAGCAGCACGTGTCATAGTGAAATGACCGCATGGGCGACGGCGGCCTAGGGTGCCCGGACCGGACGGGGAAACCGAACTGCGATTCGCGTGGTTGGTTCCCGGACGGACAAAGGAGCGTTACCCGATGAGCTCAACGCCCGACATGACGACGATCCTGACGCCCGCGGACTTCACCATCATGGAGGACGCCATGCGGGCCGCCACGCCGATCAAGGGGCGGATCGCGCTTGATGACGGGCATCGCGAAGCGGTCGGCAAGGCCGTCATCCGGCTTTACACGGCAGGCATGACCGATCCCGGCCGACTGGCCGATGCGGCCATGGCCATGGCGGCCATCAGGCTCCTCGACCGCCGTCGCTGGCGCGGCGACGGCTGAGGAGGCCCTCCAAAGGACACGCATGACGCATCGTTGAATTGGCGTCCGCTCTTCTGGCAACGATTGGTACGCCGCAGCACGTAATCTTGGCTAGGTTCGCCTCCGCCTGAGCGGGGATCAGCACGTGCGCGTCGGTTTTTGAATTCCAAGACCTTCGCTTGTCCTACGCGCGCTCGCCGTTTTTGCAGCGCGTAAAGAAATTGGTAGACGCGAGAGACTTAAAATCTTTCGCTTCGATATGGCCTTGAGCCTCTTCTCTTCGCCGAAGCCCTAGTTTGTTCTCGATGCGGCCTCGGTCAAATGCTTAGCCATTTCCTCGTCAAGCGTTGTTATGAAGCGGATTGGGCAGTTGGGATTTCTCATCTCCTCAGGAATCTCCCGGACAACTACGTGTTTCCATCGAGGTCGCGCCATAACAGCGATAACAAACAGCTCTTCTCCGAAGCTGAGCAGCAAAGAAAGCAACTCTTCCATCCCGGCGACGATGGGGCTCATCACAGCTTTCCGCGCCTGAGTTTCCCGACCCCATGCAGGGGGTGCTATGGTCGGCCCGAGCGCGCGGAAGTTATCTATGACTAGTCGATCCCGACCATCCTCACGGTGCTCCACTGCATTTCTTCTCTTTATCAGTTCGGCAATCCATGGCTCGTTTGCCTGTAGAAATGGCACTAGCGGGTGGTCGGGCCCGAGCGTCTTGATGCTCCACTTCTCAGCCTCGCTTGATTGACTTCGCATCCGCCAAAATCGCCGAGCTTCTGGTTTAAACGACGCTCCCCAGAGAGTATTGAAGACAGGGACCAGATCTCTGAGGTATTGCGTAGCGGTCATCAGGAACCCTTCGACATCCGCCTCGAGATCTATCACGTAGGGGAGTTTCTTGGGGTTGATAGGACCGCTGGCTTGCCAGTGCTCGAGTTGGTCACGCTCTGCCAATTTTATGCGGTATGCGTGGTCGTAACACCTGAGAAGGCGCAAGTGGGTCTGATGCATCAGCCCGGTCAAACGATTCTGTTGCGCGTCAGATATTTCGATCCATTTGAGAAGTTCAAAGGTCTGTAGCGTTAGTCTAGCAACGATCGGATTCGTGGAGCCATGGTTTGAGATCAGTTGCATGTTGAATGGCATGGCTGCGCACCTCCAAGATAACTCCTCTTATCGCAGCACCTAAGGCGCACTTAATCAATGACACGCTGGGCATAAATTGGTTATGCCGAGAACCCATCGCGAACATCATTTCAGAAAATTAAAAGGCCTCTTTTCAGAAAATGGGTCTTGCGGTTTTTTTGGAACGCGTCTAAATCCGCGCCACCACACGCACTTTTCTACTCGGATGGCCTCGTGGCGGAGTGGTGACGCAGAGGACTGCAAATCCTTGTACCCCGGTTCAATTCCGGGCGAGGCCTCCATCCGAACTTCCCCAGATCGAGACGTTCATTCGCTGCCGCATCGGCAATATTGCGCAACTGCCCGCGCGGTTGCGTCACTTCGCAACCGCGATATTCTGGTGCGCGACGGGAAGACCGGCTTGAAAGCGTCTCGGGCTGCAATTAAAGACACGGGATGAATAAGCCGCTATGGCCGGTCGACACGGGGCGCGAATGAAATGATGGATTACGCAGCAGCACGCACCAAGATGGTGGACAATCAGATCAGGACGACGGACGTCACGTCCCATTCCGTGCTGACCGCCTTCCTTTCGGTGCCGCGCGAAGCCTTCGTTCCGGCCGAGCTGAAGCCACTCGCCTATATCGACGAGGACATGCAGGTGGTGCCCGCTGCCAACGGCAATCCCCCGCGCTACATCATGGAGCCGTCGCCGCTTGCCAAGCTCTTGCAGTTGGCCGTGATCACCAAGGACGATGTCGTGCTCGAGATTGGCTGTGGCGCCGGCTATGCTGCAGCGCTCCTGTCGCTGCTCGCGGGTTCGGTTGTTGCGACTGAAAGCGACGAAGTATTGGTCGCCAAATCGACCGCAACACTCTCCGAACTCGGCTACGACAATGTTGCCGTCGTTTCCGCAAAGCTCGAAGACGGCTATGCGGCCGAGGCGCCCTATGATGTGATCTTCGTCAACGGTGCCGTGGAGCACCTGCCCGAGGCTCTTTTGACGCAGCTGCGCGAAGGTGGTCGTCTGGTGGCCGTTGTCGGCTACGGCAATGCCGCGCGCGCTCGTCTCTACGTCAAGAACGGCGGGATCACTTCCTACACCGAGTATTTCAATGCCGCCGTGAAGCCGCTGCCGGGCTTCCGCAAGGCTGCCGAATTCGTCTTCTGAGCGAAAGCCCAGAGCGCATTTTCAAAAAGCCCGCCGCGTGCGGGCTTTTTCGTGCCGGCGCAACAAAGCTGTGCATCACGGCAATTCATTGCCTGGGCGTGATTTTTTTCCGCAAGAGCGTATCCTAGGGTGAGCGCGAATTGGCCCAGCGGCAAACTTCGGGGTCGATCGTTTCTGAGGACAACGGGGATTAGTATGGCTCAGCCAAGCGTAGCGCGTGAACCGTCCATGGAAGAGATCCTGGCATCCATTCGCCGGATCATCGAGAGCAATGATCCGGTGAACGGCGGCAACCCGTCACTGGAGGCCTCGACGCGGTTCGAGGAACAGGACGCCGGCGATGCCGACAGCGCCTATGACGGCGGCGATTTTGTCGCGGCCAATGATGCAGGTCCGTCCTTCCCGATGCTGCAGCGCGAGCTGCCGCAGGCGGAACTGCCTCCACATCGCGAGCCAGCCCAGCCGGTAGCGCCGGAATCCACAAGAAGCGTTTCTCTCGCTGATCTCGCCGCCCGTGTGCGCTCGGCATCCGATCGAATGGAGCGTCCGGTCCAGCCGCAGGCGCCGACAATCTCGGCCGCGCCGGTGCAAGTCACCGTGACCCAGCCGCGTCGCGAAATGCCTTCCGTTGCGGAAGAGCAGCCAAGGGCGCCGGCACCAATGATGGCGGCGCGTCTATCCGAAATGCGCGATCAGCAGCTGCGCCCCTCGTTGACGACAGGTTCGTCGCAACCGGTCTTGCAGTCTGCCATGCCCGGTGTCGAGCGTGCGGAAGATCCGGCCTCGCCGATGGTGATGGCACGCATGGCGTCGCTCGAGGTGCAGGTCGAGCGCAAGGAGCCGACTTTCCTTGATGCCCCCATGGAGCCGGAGTATCCGGCGACGGACGAGCGGGTAGAGCCGATCATGCCTTCCCTCGAACTGCGCCACGAGCCAGAGCATGAGAGCCGTGACCTGACGGCACTGGTGTCTGCCGCGACCGTCGAGCAGGTCTCGCGCTCCTTCTCCGAACTCGCCGCCGCCTTTGACGGTACCGAGCGCCGTTCGCTGGACGAGATGGCCGAGGAAATGCTGCGCCCGATGCTGAAGGATTGGCTCGACGACAACCTGCCGACGCTGGTGGAGCGCCTCGTGCGGGAGGAAATCGAACGCGTCGCCCGCGGTCCGCGACGCTGATTGAAGCATCCTCCGGGATCATGGGCCGCTCGCAAGGGCGGCCTTTTTTATTGACTTGGTTTTGCCAGTCCTATTTACAAACCCCCATCCAGAACTCGAAAATCCGGTCGGAAAATGCTCGAAAAGACCTATGATTCAGCCGCCGTCGAACCGAAAATCGCCAAGGCATGGGAAGACGCCGATGCGTTTCGTGCCGGTGCAAACGCCAAGCCGGGCGAGGACACCTTCACCATCGTGATCCCGCCGCCAAACGTGACCGGTTCGCTGCATATGGGCCATGCGCTGAACAACACGCTGCAGGACATCATGGTCCGCTTCGAGCGCATGCGCGGCAAGGATGTGCTGTGGCAGCCGGGCATGGACCATGCCGGCATCGCCACCCAGATGGTTGTCGAGCGCAAGCTGGCCGAAAGCGGTCAGAACGTCACCCGCCGCGACATGGGCCGCGAGGCCTTTATCGAGAAGGTCTGGGAGTGGAAGGAAGAATCCGGCGGCCTGATCTTCAACCAGCTGAAGCGCCTCGGCGCCTCCTGCGACTGGTCGCGCGAACGCTTCACCATGGACGAAGGCCTGTCGGCCGCCGTCCTAGAAGTCTTCGTCACGCTCTACAAGGAAGGCCTGATCTATCGCGGCAAGCGCTTGGTCAACTGGGACCCGAAGTTCGAGACCGCGATTTCCGACCTCGAAGTCGAGAACAAGGAAGTTGAAGGCCATATGTGGCACTTCAAGTACCCGCTCGCGGGTGGAGAAACCTATACCTATGTCGAGAAGGACGAGGACGGCAACGTCACCTTCCAGGAAGAGCGCAACTACATCTCGATCGCGACGACGCGGCCTGAGACCATGCTCGGCGACGGTGCGGTTGCCGTCCACCCTTCGGATGAGCGTTACGCCGCGATCGTCGGCAAGCTCTGCGAGATCCCAGTCGGGCCGAAGGAGCATCGCCGCCTGATCCCGATCATCACCGACGAATATCCCGATCCGAAATTCGGCTCAGGCGCGGTCAAGATCACCGGCGCGCATGACTTCAACGACTATCAGGTCGCCCGCCGCAACAGGATCCCGCTTTATCGCCTGATGGACACGCAGGCGAAGATGCGCGCCGATGGCGAGGATTATGCCGTCTATGCAGCACGGGCGCTCGAGATCGCCAAGTCTGGCCATCTGCCGAACGAGGCCGAGGTCGACGACATCAATCTGGTGCCGGAAGAGTATCGCGGTCTCGACCGCTACGAAGCCCGCAAGCGGATCGTCGAGGCGATCAATGCCGAAGGTCTCGCCGTCACCACCAAGGACGCCGATGGCAACGACATTCCCTATGTCGAATCCAAGAAGATCATGCAGCCGTTCGGCGACCGTTCCGGTGTCGTCATCGAGCCGATGCTGACCGATCAGTGGTTTGCCGATGCCAAGACCTTGGCAGAACCGGCGATTGGTTCCGTTCGCGAGGGGCGCACCAAGTTCGTGCCGAAGAACTGGGAAAAGACCTATTTCGAGTGGATGGAAAACATCGAGCCCTGGTGCATTTCCCGCCAGCTCTGGTGGGGACACCAGATCCCGGCCTGGTATGGCCCCGATGGCCAGGTTTTCGTCGAGAAGACCGAGGAAGAGGCGCTGCACGCCGCCATCCAGCACTACATTGCCCATGAAGGTCCGTGGAAGGCGTGGGTCGAGGAGAAGCTCGAAAACTTCAAGCCGGGCGAGATCCTGACCCGCGACGAGGACGTGCTCGACACCTGGTTCTCGTCGGCACTCTGGCCCTTCTCGACGCTCGGCTGGCCGGACAACACGCCGGAACTGGCGAAATATTACCAGACCGACGTTCTCGTCACCGGCTTCGACATCATCTTCTTCTGGGTCGCCCGCATGATGATGATGGGCCTGCACTTCATGAAGGATGAGGAAGGCAATCCGGTCGAACCCTTCCACACGGTCTATGTGCACGCGCTGGTTCGCGACAAGAACGGCCAGAAGATGTCGAAGTCGAAGGGCAATGTCATCGACCCGCTCGAGCTGATCGATGAATATGGTGCCGACGCACTGCGCTTTACGCTGGCGATCATGGCGGCCCAGGGCCGCGACGTGAAGCTCGATCCTGCCCGCATTGCCGGCTACCGCAACTTCGGCACCAAGCTGTGGAACGCCACCCGCTTTGCCGAGATGAACGGCGTGAAGGCCGATCCGGCTTTCCTGCCGGAAACGGCGTCGCTGGCGATCAACCGCTGGATCCTGACCGAGCTTGCCCGCACGGAGGGAGAAGTCACTGAGGCGATAGAAAATTATCGCTTCAACGACGCCGCCGGCAGCCTCTACCGCTTCGTCTGGAACCAGTTCTGCGACTGGTATCTGGAACTTCTCAAGCCCGTCTTCATGGGCGAGGATGAACAGGCGAAGAAGGAAGCACAGGCCTGCGCCGCCTATGTGCTGGAGCAGATCTATAAGCTGCTTCACCCCTTCATGCCCTTCATGACCGAAGAGCTCTGGGCCCATACCGCAGGCGAGGGTGCTTCGCGTGATACTTTGCTCTGCCATGCCGACTGGCCGGCTCCGGAATTCTCCGACGAGAATTCTGCAGCTGATATCAACTGGCTGATCGACCTCGTTACCGGCATCCGCTCGGCCCGGTCGGAAATGAACGTACCTCCGGGTGCTGTCGCACCGCTCGTGGTCGTCGGCGCCAATGGTGTCACCCAGGAGCGGCTGTTGCGCCACGATGCTGCGATCAAGCGTCTTGCCCGCGTCGAGACGATCACCGTTGCCGATGCCGCGCCGAAGGGCGCCGCCCAGATCGTCATCGGCGAGGCGACCGCCTGCCTGCCGCTGGGGAGCCTGATCGATCTGTCCGCTGAGAAGGCGCGTATCGAAAAGGCGATCGCAAAGGTTGATCAGGAGCTGGCGCGCATTGCCGGCAAGCTCGGAAACGAGAAGTTCGTCGCCAATGCCAATCCCGAGGTGGTTGCTGCCGAGCGTGAACGCCAGCAGGAACTCGAAACGCAAAAGGCGAGCCTTTTGACTGCGCTTTCGAGGGTTATCGAGGCCGGTTGAACCGCCCACACCTCAGGAATGATATTCTAAAGGTCGGATTCCTCATCCGGCCTTTTTGTTGTTGCATTGCACTATTGAAAAGCCTTGCATCTGGAGGCGCTGAAATCGATTCTGGCCGGTATTCTTCTGCTCTGGATGGGTCCGGAGGTCGATGAAGGGCAAGATGCTCAAATTTCGGTCATCAATCACGATGGGCGGGCCTGTGGCCGTGATGCAACGCTTGGTCGCGTAGTGAGTATAAGATTCTAAATCAGGGTCGCTTCACGCCTGGGTGTGGAAATATCATCCAAGAAAGGCTCGTATTGACGTGCGCGTCAAAAACATTACGTAAAAATTTCTGTAATGGAACACTCCTGTGATCTGCGTCACCCGATTGCCATCCCGTCATACATCATTAGTATGCCCAATCACAGTTTTGCCTGAATTGGGGAGAGACATGGCGAACCATTTGATGAAGACAACCGCACTCGGTCTGATTGCAGCATGCGCATTCGTGGGAGGCGCGCAGGCGGGCGGTCTTGAACGGGCCGGCTACAACATCGACCTTCTGTTCGATCCGGGCCAGTATGTGTTCGAGAGCGGTGTGACCTATGTTGCGCCGGATCGTTCTCTTAAGAATGTGCGCGATACGGACGCTACCAACGGCAACTTGACCCCGCGCGGTGACGGTGGGACTCAGACCGAGAACTATTTCGTACCGCGAGTGGGGTTCAAGGCAGGCCTCACCGAGGGCGTTGAGTGCATGGCTGACTACTCGCAGCCATGGGGCTCTCACACGAAGCCTGGGACAAGCTGGGCGGGCGCCAACGATAACGTTGAGACCAAGGTAAACAGCCACAACTATGCTTTGACCTGCTCCTACAAGTTTGATGTAGGCCCGGGTCAGTTGCGTCTGATTGGTGGTGGTTTCTATCAAGAGCTTAATGGCTTCCAGGAGAAGCTCGGAAACCCCGCTCCGGCGGCAGGCTTTACGGGTGTTGGGCGTCTTGATCTCGAAGGAGACGGCTACGGCTGGCGCATCGGCGCTGCCTACGAGATTGAAGAATATGCTTTGCGCGCAAGTCTCGTCTACAATAGCCAGGTAAAGCTCGATGACATCACCGGCACTCGTGACACCCGTCTCGTCATTGCCGGTGGAGCGCTGCAGAATGTCTACGGGTCTGCGAACATGCCAGACTCGTTGGAAATGAAGGTGCAGAGCGGCGTGGCGCCCGGCTGGCTGGTTTTCGGTTCCGTGAAATGGACCGATTGGAGCCAGCTTCAGAAGATTCGCTTCTTCAACCGGGCGAACAACCAAGAGGTGGCAACCCTGGATCTGGGGTACCGGGATGGTTGGGCGGTGTCTGGTGGCGTTGGTCACAAGATCAACGATCATTGGAGCGTCGCGGGTAGCTTGACCTGGGATCGCGGCACGTCGCAGGGCTTCGGCTTCCAGACCGACACTTGGACATTCGGTACTGGCGTATCGTACACGCCGACTGAGAATGTCGAGTTGCGCCTTGCCGGTGCATTGAGTGTTTTGACGTCTGGTTCGTCCGGCCGGGTTGTCTTGGCAGGCGAAACCTATGGCGCCGGATCCAGCTACGACTTCGGCACCGACCTCGCAGCAGCAGTTTCGACCTCGCTGAAGGTTCGTTTCTGATCTTTCGACGCTGAGACTTGATTGAAGCCCGGCTTGTCCGGGCTTCTTTCGTTTCGAGCCTTGCAACCGTCTTTCAGCTTTCCAGAATGTGATGAATCTGCAACAGCCCATCTATCCTTCGCGGCGGGGTGCGCGTGTGCCCAATTTGTCCATTTCCCGCCACAAACGGAGAGCACCGGTGTTGCACGAAACGGCGGGGGCTGTTTCCGGTGGTGGCGTTAAGAGTTTCACATGAGCCTCTGGGGCGAAAATTCGGTGCTGAATGCAATGACTTCGGTCGCTTTTGGGAAGCGGCCAGACTGTTTAAAAGGAAAAACGGAGGCACCGCGGTCGATCGCCCCGGTCTTGCCGGAAAGCCAGTCTAGTCTGCTCGCTATGCTGACAAAATCGACAATGAGCCGGGATGGAAGCTCCGATCGGAAAAACGATTATGAACCGTCTGTTCATCGGTTGACTGTATTCTTCAAATCGGGCGCAGCCGACTTCGCCGAAAATGCGGGGCGCGGCTTCTGATGTCCATCATGACTTGGAAATTGTGCGGACCCATGCGTCTCGGTGACTGGAAGACTTCGGCAATGCTTCTGACGGCAGCCTTTCTGCTGTCATCAAGCCCGTCCGCCCGCGCCTTTGACATCAATACCGGCGTCAACAAGGAGTCCGGTCCCTTCGACCTCTTCAAGTTCGGCTTCAATGCCTACAAGAAGGGGCAGAAGGAAGAGGCCGTCGAAGCCTATCGCTATGCAGCCGAGAAGGGCCACACGGGGTCGCGCTGGGCGCTCGCCAACATGTATGCGGCCGGTGACGGTGTCGTCGAAAACGACTTCGAGGCCTTTAAGATCTACGCGGAAATCGCCAATCAGGGCGTTGAGCCCGGTTCTGCGGATACCGGCTTTTTCGTCAACGCGCTCCTGTCGCTTGCCCGTTATTATCGTCAAGGCATTCCCAACAGCCCGGTCAAGGCGGATCTCTCTCAGGCCCGGCAGATCTACTTCCAGGTAGCCTCGACCTTCGGCGTGCCGGAAGCGCAGTTCCAGCTCGCGCGCATGATCCTGGCGGGCGAGGGCGGCGGCGTGAACGTCCAGCAAGCCAAGAAGTGGCTGAACATGGCCCGTAAGAGCGGCCATGCCGGCGCCATGTCCGTCTTTGGCAACGTGTTGTTCGAAGAAGGCCAGACCGTTCGCGGTCTTGCCTTCCTGACAGCCGCGCTCGATCGCTGCAATCCGAAGGATTGTCCCTGGATGCAGGAGCTGCAGGAACGCGCCTTCTCGCTGGCATCAGAGGATGATCGGCGCGTGGCCGTCGCACTTGCGCCGCAGGTCTACGAACAGGCCGACTGATTGGTCTTAAGACGGTGGATACGACAATGGGCGCCTCGGCGCCCATTTTCATGTCTGATATCCACTCAGTCTTTCAGAAAGCGAAATGCCCCACGACCGGCACGTGGTCGGACGGCTTTTCCCAGGCGCGTACGTGCTTTTCGATGGCGGTCGACCGCAGGCGGTCAGAGGCTTCCGGCGACAGCATCAGGTGGTCGATGCGGATGCCGTTGTTCTTCTGCCAGGCACCGGCCTGATAATCCCAGAAGGAAAACAGCGGCGTCTCGTCATTCGTCGCGCGCACGGCATCAACGAAGCCGAGGTTTTCCAGCCTCCGGAATGCAGCCCGCGTCTGCGGCAGGAACAGTGCGTCGGTCACCCACTGGCTCGGGTCCTTCGCGTCATGGGGCTCGGGAATGACATTGTAGTCGCCGGCCAGGATCAGCGGCTCCTCCAGCGCCATGCGGTCACGTGCGAAGGCCTCAAGGCGCGCCATCCAGGCGAGCTTGTAGGGATACTTGACCGGATCATCGGAGGGGTTGCCGTTCGGCAGGTAGAGCGAGACGACGCGTACCACGCCACCTTCGACCGAGAAGACACCCTCGATGAAACGGGCCTGTTCGTCGGTATCGTCGCCTGGAAGGCCGCGATTGACTTCGTCGGGCTTGATCTTGGAGAGCAGCGCCACCCCGTTGAAGCCCTTCTGGCCATGGGTCTCGACATGATAGCCGAGCGCTTCGATCTCGAGGCGTGGGAAACCCTCGTCGACGGACTTGATCTCCTGAAGGCAGACGATGTCGGGCTGACTGTCCTTAAGCCACTGGCACAGGTTTTCGATGCGCGCCTTGACGCCGTTGATGTTCCAGGTGGCTATTTTCATCATCACTCACACGGAGAAGCTGGTGCCGCAGCCGCAGCTCGCCACCGCATTGGGATTCTTGATCTGGAAGGACTGGCCAAGCAGGTTGTCGACGAAATCGATCTCGGACCCGGCCATGTAGATGATCGACATCGGGTCGATCAGCACGGTGGCGCCATCGCGCTCTATGACGATGTCGTCGCCGGCGGGCTGGCCATCCAGGTCGAACTTGTAGGAAAAGCCGGAACAGCCTCCGCCTTCCACCGACACGCGGAGTGCCTGCTTGTCGGCTTCGGCAGCAACGATCGCCGCGATTCGCTTTGCAGCGGCTTCGGAAAGGGTGACGGTTTCGGTGCTCATTTGGCCTCCTGCCGGGTTCAAGGCCCGGTGAAAACGGTCTTAGTCTCTGCAAATCACCACATTGTCACGCAAAAGCGCGATTTTTTATCCGGCGTGGCGGTCCGAAACCGGTTCGGAACTCGCATCGCCTTGCGGCTTTGTCCGCTATAGGTATGAAGGCACACGAGTTGCGTCAATGGGGAGCAAGCGGCACGCGCATGACGATCGATCAAGCGGCACTGGGTTTCGGCACCGGCGAGAGGGCGGTTTATGCCACCAATCCGTGGAAAAGCCGTGGCCGGCTCTTCGAGGAGGGTGGAAGCCTCACCCGTTCCGATTTCCAGCGTGACCGTGACCGCATCGTCCATACGACCGCCTTTCGCCGGCTGAAGCACAAGACCCAGGTCTTCATCGGGCCTGATGGCGATCACTATCGTACCCGTCTCACCCACACGATCGAGGTGGCGCAGATCGCCCGGGCGCTGGCGCGTGCCCTGAAGCTCGACGAGGATCTGGCGGAAGGCGTGGCGCTTGTCCATGATTTCGGCCACACGCCCTTCGGCCACACCGGCGAGGATGCTCTGCACGAGGTGCTGAAGCCCTATGGCGGCTTCGACCACAATGCCCAGTCGCTGCGCATCGTCACCAAGCTGGAGCGACGCTATGCCGATTTCGACGGGCTGAACCTCACCTGGGAAGCGTTGGAAGGCCTGGTCAAGCACAATGGCCCGCTGCTGACGAAAGACGGGCAGGGGACACGTGGTCCTGTTCCGCAGCCGATCCTCGATTATTGCGAGATCCATGACCTGGAACTGGCAAGCTTTGCCGGCCTCGAAGCCCAGGTTGCCGCCATCGCAGACGACATTGCCTACAACACCCATGATATCGATGACGGCCTGCGCTCCGGCTATCTGACTTTCGACATGCTGGAGGAGGTGCCCTTCCTTGCCGGCCTGATGAAGGAAGTGCGCGATCGTTATCCGCATCTCGACCCTGACAGGTTCACCCACGAGATCATGCGCCGCCAGATCACGCGGATGGTCGAAGACGTGATTTCCGTGGCACAGGAGCGGTTGAAAAAGGTCGAGCCGCAGAGCGTGGAGGATATCAGGGCAGCCTCGATGACGATCGCCACTTTCTCCGATCAGATGGCCGAGACCGACAAGGCGATCAAGAAGCTCTTGTTCAGCCGCATCTACCGCCATCCCGACATCATGCGGATCCGCGCCGCCGCTGCCGAGATCGTCACCGATCTCTTCAATGCCTACATGGCCGACCCGAAGCTGATGAAAAGCCACTTCTGGGTGAACCACATTTCCGGTCTCAATGACGGTCAGAAAGCCCGCCATGTGGGCGACTATCTCGCCGGCATGACCGACACCTATGCGGTGCGTACGCATCGCGAGCTGTTTGACCGGACTCCCGAATTGCGATAGGCACCCGACGAAATTCTTAAGGAAACGCCGGGGCTGAGCGCCGGCGCGCAGGGATATGCCATGAACCTTTTCGCCGATTTCGAAATCCGGATCAAAGCAGCGCTCGACGAGATCGAGGCGGTGCGCGAGAAGCGCGACAGCCTCGACTTCAGCCGCATCGTCGTCGAACCGCCGCGCGACGCGAGCCATGGCGATGCTGCGACCAATGCCGCGATGGTACTCGCCAAGGGCATGGGCATGAACCCGCGCGCGCTGGCCGACCTGATCGGCGAGAAGCTGAAGCAGGATCCTGATATCGCCGAGGTCGGCGTTGCCGGTCCGGGCTTCATCAACATCCGTCTCTCGGTCGCCTACTGGCAGCGGCTGCTTGCCACGATGATCCAGCAGGGTACGGATTTCGGACGCTCTTCGGTTGGCAAGGGCCACAAGGTCAATGTCGAATATGTCTCGGCCAATCCGACCGGTCCGATGCATGTCGGCCATTGCCGTGGCGCCGTCGTCGGCGACACGCTGGCCAACTTGCTCGGCTTTGCCGGCTACGAGGTGACCAAGGAATACTACATCAACGATGCCGGCGCGCAGATCGACGTGCTCGCACGCTCCGCCTTCCTGCGCTACCGCGAGGCTCTGGGCGAGACGATCGGCGAAATCCCCGCCGGCCTTTATCCGGGCGACTATCTCGTTCCCGTGGGCAAGGCGCTGGCCGATGAATACGGCACAAAGCTCCTGACCATGCCGGAAGACGAGATGCTCGCCATCGTCAAGGACAAGGCCATCGACGCGATGATGGCGATGATCCGCGAGGATCTGGCGACCTTGAACGTCCATCACGACATCTTCTTCTCCGAGCGGACACTGCATGCCAATAACGCCGCAAAGATCCGCACGGCGATCAACGACTTGACCTTCAAGGGCCATGTCTATCGCGGCACGCTGCCGCCGCCGAAGGGCCAGCTGCCGGAAGACTGGGAAGATCGCGAGCAGACCCTGTTCCGCTCGACGGAGGTCGGTGACGATATCGACCGACCGCTGATGAAGTCGGATGGTTCCTACACCTATTTCGCCGCCGACGTGGCCTATTTCAAGGACAAGTTCGACCGCGGCTTCTCCGAGATGATCTATGTGCTCGGCGCCGACCATGGCGGCTATGTGAAGCGGCTCGAGGCCGTCAATCGGGCCGTCTCCGAAGGCAAGTCGAAGCTCACCGTTCTGCTCTGCCAGCTGGTCAAGCTCTACCGCGACGGCGAGCCGGTGAAGATGTCGAAGCGCTCGGGCGATTTCGTCACGCTGCGTGAAGTGGTCGAGGAGGTCGGCCGCGATTCGGTGCGCTTCATGATGCTCTACCGGAAGAATTCCGAGCCGCTCGACTTCGACTTCGCCAAGGTGACGGAGCAGTCGAAGGACAATCCGGTCTTCTACGTGCAGTATGCCCATGCCCGCTGCATGTCGATCCTGCGTCAGGCGAAGGAAGCCTTCCCGGACCTCGAAGTCGAGACGCTCGACCTCGCCGGTGCCGTCATGGGACAGATCGAGGACCCGACGGAACTGTCGCTGGTCGCGAAGCTTGCCGAATATCCCCGCATTATCGAGGCGGCAGCACTGTCGCAGGAGCCGCATCGACTTGCATTCTACCTGCATGATCTGGCAAGCTCGCTGCATGCTCACTGGAATAAGGGCAAGGACTCGCCCGAATTACGCTTTGTTAACGATAAACATAGAGAATTAACCATCGCCAGGCTTGGGCTGGTGCATGCTGTCGCCTCCGTGTTGAAGTCGGGACTGGCCATTACTGGCACCGAAGCACCGGTCGAAATGCGATAGTATCGTCACCAATTCCCCACATTGCGCTGGCAGGCGTTGAGTCGCGTGAGTGAGTGGAACAGGTATGGTACAGAAGCAGGCTGCAAACAGCATTCGGTCGCACAGCGACGACTTCGCCGATGATGATCCGTTGGCGGAGCTCGCCCGCATTGTCGGTTTCGACCAGCCGCTGAAGCGCGAGCCCGTCGTCTCGCTGCCGCAGGCGCCGCAAATGGGCTCTGCAGAGTTCAATCTCGAAGATGAGTTGATCCGCGAATTCGAGGGTTACGAGGCTTCGCCGTCTCCATCCTCCTATGCGCCGCCACTCGCTGCGCCCGAGCCGGTCGCTCCGCGTGCCGTTGAGGCTGAGGCTTATCAGCCTCCGCAGCGTCGTGAAGAGCCGCGCTTCGAGCCGGCGCCTCCTGCGTTTGAGCCCGCGCAACACTCAGCCTATGAAGCTCAGTCGGTCGCCTATGCCGAGCCGGTCTCGTCCTATGGTGATGACGATGTGGCAGGTCCAGACCTGGCTGTGGTTGACCACGACGAGCAGCGCGCTCAGCGTGACATGCTGGTCATGGCGCGCGTCGAGCCGGAAATTTCCTTCGATCTGGCGGACGAGCTGGAATTTGCGGTGGCGGATGCGGATGTTCGGCCGACCATGCCCGTCGCGCCGCAGCAGCCTGTGCAGCCGGAGCCGCCCCGTCTTCGTCTTCCGCTTGCCAATTTTGCCGCCCAGCCGGTTCGTCGTGCCGAGCCTGAGGTGGCGGTGGAGCCGCGTCTTGGCTCTGATTTCAATCTCCAGGATTTTGGTACGTCGAGACTTCCGGAGGTGGTAGCCCCGCAAGCACCCGCCGTTCTGGATTTCGGCAAGGCGAGCTTCGACTGGGCCGCAGGTCCGGTGGAGGCAATTCCAACGGCCGACGCGAAGCCGGAGCCGGTCGTGCCGGCCGCCGTGCCCGCGTTTGAAGTCCGCGTGGACAGCCCCGCGATGCCGGAGCCGCGTGCGGTATCTGTTGCTCCGACAGCAGCTCCCGTGCAGATGGCGAACGCGCCGCAGCGCGATGAGCCTGACTTCAGTTTCGATTTCCTGGACGAGCTGGCGCTCGACGAAGACGTCGAAATCACCCCCAAGGTTGAAGCCTCCGTTTCTCAGTTTCCCGCGCCGAAGGCTTTGGACGATGATTTTGATCCGTTCCGTGATCAGGAATTCGATCTGCAGCTAGATGATATCGAGCTTGATCTTTCGGACCTTGATGTCGCTCCCGAAAAGCCAGTGGCGCAGCCGACAGCATCCGTAACGGCGCCGGTTTATGCCCCAGCCGCTGCGCCGGTTCGGTTCGAGCCGGCCATCTCGCCCTCATCCTATAGTCCAGAACCGGTACAGCCCGCCTATACGCCGACGCCTTCTGTGGCAGCAGCGGGGTTTCAGCCTCCCATGACAAGGCCTGCCGCCGCGGCGCCCGTCCCGGCGAGCGAGCCGATGCGTCCCGCAGCGACGGCTCCCGACAATTTCGGTTTCGATCCCTCCGAGATCTCCGAGCAGGATGATTTTGTCGAAACTCTGGTCGGTTTGGACGTGCCAGATGTTCCGGTCGCCGAGACGCGGGCCCCACAGGCCGCGCAGTCCGACTATGACATCGATATCGATGCGGAGTTGGCGACGCTGTTCGAGCAACCGGCCGCGCCGGTGTCGAAGCAGGCAACCCCGATTGCAACAAGCCGTGTGGCTCCGATGGCTGCTCCGGCAGCAGCGCCCGCAACCCGCGCCTCGGCAGCACCGCTCGACGATTATGATGCATTCGAAAAGGCGCTGGAGGAAGATTTCCGCAGCACCATGACGGCACCCGGTGCTTTTGAGCCGGAACGCCGTGGCCATATCACGATCGCTGGCGAAGGGCGTGGTTTCCGCTTCCGTCATGTGAAACCCTATCTGATGGCTGGCACTGCAGTGATCATGCTGCTTGCAGGGGCCGGTGGTCTCTATGCCTGGCTTGGCAGCGGCGCTGTCGGCACGTTGAGCGGCGGTGAGCCCGTGGTCATTGCGGCTGACGATACGCCGGTGAAGATCGTTCCGGAGGATCCGGGCGGCAAATCGGTGCCGAACCAGGACAAGGCTGTCTATGATCGTGTGGCCGGCAATGGTGTCGAAGATCCCCAGCAGCCGAGCCTGATCTCGTCTGAAGAAGAGCCCGTGGACGTCGTCCAGCGGACGCTGATCCCGGAGACCCTTCCGATGGAAGGTGGCAACGAGAGCATGGCGACGCCGGTCGGCGAAACCGAGGATCCGCGTCTGCTGCCCGATGGTCAACCGCAACAGGCTGCCGCGGAGGACCCTGCAACGATTACGCCGCGCCGCGTGCGCACCATGATCGTGCGTCCCGATGGCACGCTGGTCGCTCAGGAAGCACCCGCTGACCCGGCTCCTGCGCCGATCGAAACCGCTGCTGCAGCGCCGCAGCAGACCGCCGCTGAAGTGCCGGTTCTGGCACCACCGAGCGTGCCGACGACAAATACGAATGATACGGTTCAGACCGTTGGTACCCGTGTGGTGACCCCGGGCGGTGCGACCGACGCGGCAGCGCCGGCAAGCACGCCGGCTCCGACAAACGTCGCCGCCGCCGCAACACAGACCGACGTGCAGGCTGCTGCCGAGACTGTGGCTCCCGCAGCCCCCGTCGATGCATCAGCTCCGCGCGCGCCGATCCCGACGACCCGCCCGGCCGATCAGCCGGTCAATGTTGTCGGCACCGTGACCGACCAGGGCAACCTTCGTCCGGGCCAGCCGGCTGCACCCGCACCGGCAGAGCCCGCCGCTCAGACCGAAGTCGCCGCAGCATCTCCGGCTGCCGCAGCGCCTGCGCCAGCAGCATCGGCGCCATCAGGCGGGTTCGGCGTCCAGATCGCGTCGCTTCCCTCCGAGGCGGATGCCCAGCGAAGCTACCGCAGCCTGTCGTCCAAGTTCGGCAATGTCCTGGGCGGCAAGCCCTGGGAAATCCGTCAGGCCGACATTCCCGGCAAGGGCACCTTCTACCGCGTCCGCATCGTCGCGGACTCCCGGGAAGAAGCCGTGGCACTTTGCGAACAGTATCGTGCCGCCGGCGGTAGCTGCCTCGTTTCGCGCTGATATCAGACCCGATACCCAAGCCATCGAGAGGCGGAACCCCGTGTTCCGCCTCTTTTCCTGTGTATGAGCCTCTCTGGCTTTCACCCGATCCCTTCGGCTTTTTCCTTCCCCTCGATATGGTCTTCCCATGACAGCACATTCCCGTCCCGCCAAAGCCATGATCCTCGGTTGCCTCGGTCAGCGTCTCACCGCCGACGAGAAGGCCTTCTATCGCGACGAGCAGCCCTGGGGCTTTATCTTGTTCGGCCGCAATATCGGCGAAGCGGAGCAGGTGAAGGACCTTGTCGCCGAGATGCGCGACACGGTCGGTGGGGCCGCCCATGTGCCGGTTCTGATCGATCAGGAAGGCGGACGCGTGCAGCGCATCCGCGAGCCGATCGCGCCGCGTTATCCCTCCGGCGCCGACCTCGGCGCGCTCTACCATCTGAACGCCGAGAAGGGCCTGCGCGCGGCCTGGCTGATGTCGCGCCTGCATGCCTTCGATCTTTATCGCCTCGGCATCAATGTCGACTGCCTTCCGGTGCTCGATGTTCCAATCGAAGGCGCCTCCAACGTCATCGGCAATCGCGCCTATTCGAATGATCCGCATGTGGTCGCGAAGATGGGACAGGCGGCTGCCGATGGCCTGAAGGCGGGGGGTGTTCTGCCCGTGATGAAGCATATGCCCGGCCATGGTCGCGGCATGGCCGACAGCCATCACGAACTGCCTGTCGTCACCGTGCCGCGTGCCGAACTCGAGGCCCATGATTTCGTGCCGTTCAAGGCGCTCGCCAGCGAATTGATGGGCATGAGCTGCCATGTCGTGTATACCGACATCGACCCCGATCACCCGGCCTCGACCTCCAAGATCGTCACCGAGGAAATCGTGCGCAAGGCGATCGGCTTTGAGGGCTTGCTGATGTCCGACGATATCTCGATGAATGCGCTCAAGGGCACGATCGGCGAACGGGCGGTGCGTATTGCCGCCGCCCTCGACGTCGTCCTGCATTGCCATGGCCATATGGACGAGATGACAGGGGTCGCGGCTGCCGTGTCGGAACTCTCCGGTAAGGCACGCGCCCGCGCCGATTCCGTGGAAGCGGCGTTCGGCCAGCCGGACAATGCCGATGAGCAGGCGCTGCGCGACGAATTCGCCAGCCTGATGGCGGTCGCCTGATGGCGCGCGGCCCGGTCCAGCCGACGATCTTGAACCGGCCATCCCAGGGGGAGACGCCGACGCCGACGCCGATGGACAGCCTCTGGCAGGACAATGCCGAGGAGAGGGCCGCAAGCGACCCCGCACTGCTGATCGATGTCGCAGGCTTCGAAGGTCCGCTCGACCTTCTGCTTTATCTCGCCCGCAACCAGAAGGTTGATCTTGCCCGCATCTCGGTGCTGGCGCTGGCCGAACAATATCTGTTGTTCATCGAGAGTGCGCGACGCATCCGCATCGAACTCGCCGCCGACTACCTCGTCATGGCCGCCTGGCTCGCCTATCTCAAGTCGCGTCTTTTGATCCCGCAGCAGCCGAAGGATGACGGGCCCTCAGGCGAGGAGATGGCTGCGACGCTTGCCTTCCGCCTTAAACGGCTGGAGGCCATGCGCGAGGCCGCGACCCGGCTGATCAACCGCAACCGTCTCGGTCGTGATGTCCATGCGCGGGGTGCCCCCGAACATGTGCCGTCGCGGTCCGTCAGCGCCTATGAAGCCTCGCTGTATGACCTGCTGACGGCCTATGCCGCGCTGCGCCAGCGCCAGGCGATCACACAGGTCACGATCGAGAAGCGCCGCGTCTGGTCGCTTTCCGATGCGCGCGGCATCCTCACCCGGATGATCGGCGAAATCTCCGACTGGACGGCGCTCGACCATTTCCTGCTCCGCTACCTGCCGAGCCCCGAGGAGCGCGTGACCGCCATTGCCAGCGCCTTTGCCGCCTCTCTCGAACTGGTGCGCGAGGGCCGCCTCGAAATTCGCCAGGAGGGCGCCTTCCAGCCGATCTATATGCGCAGCGGCCCGAGGGCCGAGGCCCTGAAAGCGGTGGAGTAAGCCCTTGGCCGATATTGACGATCTCGAGCCCGAAGATGGCGTTGACGCGGAGGAGGGCGGTCATTCTGCATCGCTCCGCGCCGAACTCGACCGCCGCGAGGCGCTGAGGATCGCCGAAGCCCTGGTCTTCGCCTCAGCCCAGCCTGTTTCGACCGCCTTCATCGAGGAGCGCCTGCCGCGCGGTGTTTCGGCCGGCGAAATCCTCCATCAGTTGAAGGAGGAATACGCTTCACGTGGCGTCAATCTCGTGCAAGTCGAGGATCACTGGGCCTTCCGTACGGCGGCCGATCTCTCCTTTGCGATCCGCAACGACGAGGCCGAGGTCAAGAAGCTCTCGCGCGCCGCCCTCGAAGTGCTGGCCATCATTGCCTATCACCAGCCGGTCACCCGCGCCGAAATCGAGGACATCAGAGGCGTGCAGACATCCAAGGGCACGCTGGATGTGCTGATGGAGGCCGGCTGGGTACGCTTTCGCGGCCGCCGCCGCTCGCCGGGCCGCCCCGTGACGCTCGGCACGACCCGGGATTTCCTCGACCATTTCGGCTTGGAAGAGCTGCGCGACCTGCCGGGTCTCGAAGAGTTGAAGGGGGCAGGGCTGCTCTCCGGTCGCATCCCCGCGAACTTCAACATCCCGCTTCCCATGGGCCATGACGAGCTGACCGAGGAGGAAGATCCGATCACCCAGCTTGATCTGGAGGAACTCGGCCTCTTGACTCCGGGCGGTGAAGCAGACGAATAGGGTCAGCTTTTTTTTGAATGGTGACCGGTCCCAGCCGGCTCGTCTGCGGTCTGGATGTCCGCGATGATCCGGTCTGAGCCGCGCGGACGGCAGAATGAACCCAGCGAAGATCCAGCATGGAGACGGCCAGCGCACGGCGGGCGTGACCTTTGCCGCGCGCCTCACCTTCGAGGACATTCATCATCGCTATCACGGAAAGGAAACGATCCGTGGGGTCTCGCTGACGGCGGAGCCGGGCGAGGTGCTGTGTCTTCTCGGCCCCTCCGGCTCCGGCAAGACGACCCTGCTCAGGATCGCCGCCGGCATTGAGGCCCAGGCGTCCGGCCGCGTGCTGATCAATGACCGGGAGGTCGCCGGTTCCAACACCTTCCTGCCGCCGGAAAAGCGGGGCATCGGCCTGATGTTCCAGGACTTCGCCCTGTTTCCGCATATGTGCGTGCTCGACAACGTCCGCTTCGGCCTGACCGCACTGCCGCGCAAGGATGCGGTCTCCGAAGCCATGGCCGCCCTGGAGCGGGTAGGGCTTGCCCATTATGCCGAGAAGTTTCCGCATGCCCTTTCAGGTGGCGAGCAGCAGCGTGTGGCGCTGGCGCGGGCACTGGCGCCCCGGCCAAGCGTGCTCCTGATGGACGAGCCCTTTTCCGGTCTCGATTCGCGTCTGAAGGACACCGTGCGTGCTGACACGCTCGCAATTCTTCGTGAAACCCGCGCGACCGCCGTCGTCGTCACCCACGACGCGGAGGAGGCCATGCGCATGGCGGACCGGATCGCGCTTCTCAAGAACGGCCGGCTCGTGCAGGTCGGAACCTCCGACGATCTCTACCGACGCCCGAAGGACATTTTCGCGGCCGCCTTCTTCTCCGAGATCAACGAGTTCTCGGGCCGCGTGCGCGGCGGACGCGTCGAGACCCCCTTGGGGGCTGCGGATTCCGGAGCGATTGCCGAAGGGGCCGAGGTTGAAGTTGCCGTGCGTCTGTCGGGTCTGGCCGTCCGTGAAAGCGGCGGCTCCATTCCGGCCCGCATCATTGCCCGCCGCTTCCTCGGCGTCGTCGAGCTGCTGGACCTTGCCGTTCCCGGCACCGAGCGGCCGGTCCGCGCCCGGATCCGGGCCGACATCTTGTCGCCCGGCGTGCGCGACGTCACGATTGCGGTTGAGCCGAAGGACATTTTGGTGTTTGAAAAGACAGCGGAAAGCCCCTACATCGGGGAAACCAAAATCTAAGGAGTGGCAGGCATGGGTTCGTTTAGCATTTGGCACTGGATCATCGTTCTGGCGATCGTCCTGCTTCTCTTCGGCCGCGGCAAGATCCCGGAACTGATGGGCGACGTTGCCAAGGGCATCAAGAGCTTCAAGAAGGGCATGAGCGACGAAGACGAAAAAGAGGCGGAAATCGCTTCGAATGCCCAGCCCACGGTGACAAAGACGGTCGAGCACAAGGCCGACGAGGTGAAGTGATCGGCGTCAGCTGATCGGACGGGCGGCCCTTTCGGCTGCCCGTTCTTCGTTGATTTCTTGGAAGACCGGCGCCGGTTTGAGGCGCCCTTGCGTGGCATCAGGAGCCCGTTTGCATGCTGGATATTGGCTGGACCGAGCTGTTGGTGATCGCCGTCATCCTGATCGTCGTGGTCGGTCCGAAGGATCTGCCGCCGATGATCCGGGCCTTTGGCAAGATGACCAAGCGGCTGCGCCAGACGGCGGGCGAATTTCGTGCCCAGTTCGATGAAGCCCTGCGCGAGGCGGAGCTTGACGATATCAAGCGATCCGTCGATGACGTGCGCTCGCTCAATCCGGCCAACAGCATCCGCGAGGCGCTCAATCCTCTGCGTCAGATGGGGCAGGACATCCGTTCCGACCTGGAGCGATCGACCCGCTTCGAGCCGAAGTCCGATGCCGAGGACGACGGGGTAGAGAACTCCATTCTGCCCGAATTGCCGTTCGGCCTCGATGAGCCACCGCAGGAACTGAGGCCGGTCGCACAGCAGCCGGCGCAACCTGCCACGGCATCACAGCCCGTTCCGTCTGCGCCGGCCGCTGGAACGGCACCGGCACAGGCTCCTGTTCCGGCGGCAGTCGACACAACGCCTGTTGCTGCCACAGCCGCATCCGCACCCGCACCCGTTGTCGCAGCTCCGGCGCCAGCGCCCGCAAGTCCTGCGCCTGCCGCTGCTGTGCCCGCCAAGGCATCAAAGGCCTCTGGCAGCAAACCGGCGGCAAAGACGGCTGCTCCGGCCAAAACCGCAGCGAAGACGCCAAAATCCGCGCCGGCAGCTGCGGCCGAAGCGCCGAAAGCCAAGGCCGTGCGGGCCAAGTCGTCGGCAACCAAGACGGCAGAGCCTGCGCCGGCGGCCGACATCAAGGTCAAGGCAGCGCCCAAGACGCGCAAGATGAAGAGTGAGGACCGCGCATGAGCGGCGAGATTGAAGACAAGCCCCAGCCGCTGATCGAACATCTGATCGAGCTGCGCTCGCGCCTTATCTGGGCGCTCGGCGCCTTCTTCGTGGCCTTCATTGTCTGCTTCTATTTTGCCAAGCCGCTCTTCAACATGCTTGTTGTGCCCTACAAGTGGGCCGTCGGCTGGGCCGGTCTCGATGTGTCGAAGACCGAGCTGATCTACACCGCGCCGCAGGAATTCTTCTTCACCCAGGTGAAAGTGGCGGCCTTCTGCGCCATGGTGCTGGCCTTCCCGGTGATCGCATCGCAGGTCTATAAATTCGTGGCACCCGGTCTCTACAAGAACGAGCGTGCGGCCTTCCTGCCATTCCTGATCGCCTCGCCGCTGCTCTTTTTGCTCGGCGCATCGCTCGTCTATTTCCTGTTCACACCCATGGTCATGTGGTTCTTCCTGGCCATGCAGCAGGCGCCGGAAGACGGAAGCGTCGCGATTTCGCTTCTCCCGCGGGTTTCGGAATATTTGAGCCTGATCATGACGCTGATCTTCTCCTTCGGGCTGGTCTTCCAGCTTCCGGTGGTGACGTCGCTTCTCGTCCGTGTCGGTCTGCTTGAAAGCCAGTGGCTGGCGGACAAGCGCAAGTATTTCATCGTCGTCGCTTTCGTTGTCGCAGCGATCGTCACGCCGCCGGATCCCTTGTCCCAGATCGGTCTTGCACTGCCGACGATCCTTCTCTACGAGGTTGCGATCTATGTGGCGCGACTCATCGAAAAGAACCGCGCGGGCACGCAACTCGCCGAGGTCGGCTCCGCAGAGAAGACCTGAGACGTGCCGGCTGGTCCTGCCACGTTCAACCCATCAAGACATGGGGCCGGACCTGGCCGCCGGCCACTCCGCTCCCGGTCGAACTTGAAGACCTGGAACGACGATGCTCGATATCAAGTGGATCCGTGAAAATCCCGAAGCTCTGGATGCAGCCCTTGCCAAGCGCGGGGCCGAACCGCTGTCGGCATCCCTGATCGCGCTCGACCAGAAGCGCCGCGCCGTTGCCCAGTCGATGCAGGACATGCAGTCGCGCCGCAACTCGGCCTCCAAGGAAATCGGCGCCGCCATGGCGGCCAAGAACATGGAGCTCGCCGAGAAGCTGAAGGCGGAGGTAGCTTCGCTCAAGGACACGCTGCCGGCCGCCGAAGAGGAAGAGCGCCAGCTCACGGCAGAGCTCACCGATGCTCTCTCGCGCATCCCGAACATCCCGCTCGACGACGTGCCCTCCGGCAAGGACGAGCACGACAATGTCGTTGCCCGTGTCGTGGGACAAAAGCCTACCTGGAACCACAAGCCGTTTGAGCACTTCGAAATCGGCGAAGGCCTCGGCTATATGGATTTCGAGCGGGCCGCCAAGCTTTCCGGTTCGCGCTTCACCGTACTGACGAGCCAGTTGGCCCGCCTCGAGCGTGCGCTCGGCCAGTTCATGCTTGATCTGCACACGACCGAACACGGCTATACCGAAGTTTCCTCGCCGCTGATGGTGCGCGACGATGCCATGTATGGCACCGGCCAGCTGCCGAAGTTCGCGGAAGACCTGTTCAAGACGACGGATGGCCGCTGGTTGATCCCGACGGCGGAAGTGACACTGACTAACCTCGTCTCCGGCGAAATCCTCGACCAGGAAAAGCTGCCGCTGCGTTTTACCGCGCTCACCCCATCCTTCCGCTCGGAAGCAGGTTCTGCCGGCCGCGACACGCGCGGCATGCTGCGCCAGCACCAGTTCTGGAAATGCGAACTTGTTTCGATCACCGATGCGGAAAGCTCGATTGCCGAGCACGAGCGCATGACCGCGTGCGCGGAGGAAGTGCTCAAGCGCCTCGGCCTGCATTTCCGCACCATGACGCTATGCACCGGTGACATGGGCTTCGGCGCCCGCAAGACCTACGACCTCGAGGTCTGGCTGCCGGGACAGAACACCTATCGTGAGATCTCGTCCTGCTCGGTCTGCGGCGATTTCCAGGCGCGGCGCATGAATGCCCGCTACCGCAACAAGGACGGCAAGGGCACGACCTTCGTGCATACGCTGAACGGCTCGGGGACGGCGGTCGGCCGCTGCCTGATCGCGGTCATGGAGAACTATCTCAACGAAGATGGCTCCATCACCGTGCCGGACGTGCTGCTGCCCTACATGGGCGGCATCAAGAAAATCGAGAAGGCGGCCTGATCACGCCGCAACCGGAGTGACCATGCGTATTCTGCTGACCAATGATGACGGTATCCACGCTCCCGGGCTCGCCTCCCTGGAGCGGATCGCCCGCGAACTCTCCGACGATGTCTGGATTGTGGCGCCCGAGACCGACCAGAGCGGTCTTGCGCATTCGCTGACACTGTCGGAGCCGCTTCGCTTACGTGAAGTGGGACATCAGAAGTTCGCGTTGCGCGGCACGCCGACCGATTGCGTCATCATGGCGATCCGCAAGGTGCTGGATCGCAAGCCTGACCTGGTGCTCTCGGGCGTCAATGCCGGTGCCAACATGGCGGATGACGTGACCTATTCCGGCACCGTGGCTGGCGCGATTGAAGGCACCGTCCACGGCGTTCGCTCCTTTGCGCTCAGCCAGGCCTATAGCTACGAAGCGGGTTCGCCCATCCCGTGGCATGTGGCCGAAACGCTCGCGCCGGATCTGCTGAGGAAACTCTCCAAGATCGACCTGCCGCCGGGCACCTTCCTCAACCTGAACTTCCCCAACTGCGAGCCGGGTGAAGTGCAGGGCATCGAGGTGACGTCGCAAGGCAAGCTCGAATTCGGGCTTTCGGTCGAAGAGCGCCAGGACGGACGCGGGCTGCCTTATTTCTGGCTGCGATTCGGCGACCGCAAGGGCAATTTCCGCGCTGGAACGGACATCCATGCCTTGCGCGAGAAGAAGATTTCCGTGACGCCGCTGAAGCTCGACATGACGGACTACGCGGTTCAGGACATGGTTGCGGCTGCACTCGGCGAAGGGGACGCGGTGTGAGATCGGCTTTGGTCGAGCGGGAGGGCTTTGCGGCCCTGGTGTTGCGGCTGCGTGCCGAAGGCATCACCAATCTCGACCTCCTGACCGCCGTCGAGCAGACACCACGCTCGAGCTTCGTTCCGCCCGAATATGCCCAGAATGCCTATTCGAGCCGGTCCATCCCGATCGAATGCGGTCAGTTCATGGAGGGGGCGGATCTTGCCGTGCGGATCCTCTCGCTCCTCCAAGTGAAGCCTGGCCACCGAGTCCTGGAGATCGGCACGGGCAGTGGTTTCGCAACGGCGGTGCTGGGCCGTTTAGCGGAGCGGGTGATTTCCATTGAGCGATACAAGACGTTGATTGCAAGTGCCCAACGGCGGTTGGAGCAGCTGTCGATTCGCAACGTCATCCTGCGTCAGGTCGATGGTTCCAATGGATTGCCGGGCGAGGGGACCTTTGACCGAATCATCTCGACTGCCGCCTATCCGTCCATGCCACGCTTCTATGCCGAACAACTCGTATCCGGCGGCATGCTGCTGGCACCGCTGATGTTGGACGACGAGCGCTGTATCATGGTCCGCCTGACCAAAACGGGCAGCCGGTTCGAGCGCGAGGATCTGTTCGAGGTTCCCTTCCTGCCCTTGCAGCCGAAGATCGCCCAGCATCTCTGACTGGCTCGCAGGCCAGTGTCGCGGCTGGCCGCATTTGCATCTTTTATATGCGTATCGTCGAATTCGTTCACAACGAATCCACGGGGTTAACCGACCGGTAATACTAACGCGCTTTAATGAACCCACATCAAGTTGTGTCATATGTGGGTCGAGTCATGCGTAAAAGTGTATCGCCGAAAGCTGGATTGCCTATCGCTCGTGTATGCGGTGCGCTCCTTCTGGCCGGCACTGCGGCTGGCTGCAGTTCCGACGCCTCGCGCTTCAGCTCGGTTTTCTCCACGGACAATCTGACGACGGCGTCTATCCCCCGCCAATCTGCGCTGCGCAATCAGCCGCCGATCCCTGCCGAAAACATTGGCGGTGGCGGCATGTATGGCCAGAATCAGGCGATGGCGCAGCCGATGCCGGCAAGCCCTGCTTACGAGGCGCCGGCCTCTGCCCGTGCAGCAAGCATGCCTGCATCCGTGCAGCGGTCCGAGCTTGCCGCCCCCGGGCTTCCTCCCGCTGCCTCCAACAACAACTCCGAACGGGCCGCCGCTCTGTCGCAGCCTTTCCCGGCAGCGCCGCAGCAGCCGTCCGGCCAGATGGCGTCGGCCAATTCCGGCCAGGTCCTCGCCGAGCCTGCGACCACCGGATCGACGCCGAGGCAGGGCGGTTGGTCCACCGCTGGCGCCGCCCGCGTCACGCTGCGTCCCGGCGAAACGATCGCCACACTGGCAGACCGCTATGGTGTGCCGCAGAGAGAAATCTTGAAGGCCAACGGACTGACGCAGCCCACCGATGCGGCTCCGGGGCAGCTCGTCATCATCCCCACCTTTGGTGGTCCCAATCCAGCGCGCGCCGCCGCTGATGCCTCTGGTCTTCCCGCAGATGGCCGCAAACCGGTGCTTCCGGGGGATCAGCAGCAGAACGTTGCCGTTCTGCCGAATGTGCCGACCCCGCGCGACAAGCAGCAGGCGGCGGCTTCGACCGCAACGGGCAAGCCAGACGCTGCTGGCGGCGCCGGTTCCTATATCGTCAAGCCTGGCGACTCACTGGTGCGAATCGCCAAGGCCAATGGCGTTTCCGTCGATGAGCTGAAGAAGGCGAACGGCCTGTCTACCGGCAATATCCGGATCGGTCAGGCGCTGGCCATACCCGCCCGGGGTGCCGCAGCGCCTGCGGTCGCTCAGGCGCCGGCCGCACCAGCTGCCGATCCGGTAAAGACCGCGTCAGTACCTGCCAATGCCCAGCCAGCCGAATACAAGGCGCCGACTGCCACCAAGTCGGTGACGGAAGTGGCTGCCGCCAAGCCGGAGACCGCAGCTCCGGAGCTGACAGGGATCGGCAAGTATCGCTGGCCGGTGCGCGGCGCCGTGATCGCCAATTTCGGTGCCAATATCGACGGCAAGCGCAGCGATGGTATCGCAATCTCCGTGCCGCAGGGCACGCCGATCAAGGCCGCCGAGAACGGCGTGGTCATCTATGCCGGCAACGGCCTGAAAGAACTCGGCAACACGGTACTCGTCCGTCACGACGACGGCAAGGTAACCGTCTATGGCCATGCCGACAGCCTTTCGGTCCAGCGCGGCCAGAAGGTCCAGCGCGGCCAGACAATCGCGACCTCCGGCATGACCGGCAACGTCAAGCGTCCGATGCTGCATTTCGAAGTCCGCAAGGACGCGGCACCGGTCAACCCCATCACTTACCTGGAATAGAGTATTGCGTACCAGGTCAGTGAAAAGGCCCGGAGCTCGCGCTTCGGGCCTTTCTGTTTCTGCGTGAATTTGGCTTTACCGACGATCGGTTGAGACCCTGAGCCTGCCAGCGAGGTCCTGGATGTATTGCCAGGCGACACGACCCGAGCGACCGCCACGGGTGGTTGCCCATTCGAGTGCCTCGTGATGCAGTTGTTCACGCGGCAGCGGCAGGGCGAAATGCGCTGCATAACCGTCGATCATCGTCAGATAGTCGTCCTGGCTGCACTTGTGAAAACCGAGCCACAGGCCGAAACGGTCCGATAGCGAGACCTTCTCTTCCACCGCTTCCGACGGATTGATCGCCGTCGATTGCTCGTTTTCCATCATGTGGCGCGGCAGCAGGTGCCGGCGGTTGGACGTCGCGTAGAACAACACATTGTCCGGCCGGCCTTCAACGCCACCATCGAGGGCTGCCTTGAGCGATTTGTAGGCGGTGTCATCATGGTCGAAGGACAGGTCATCGCAGAACACGACGATGCGCTGTGGTGCATCCTTGATAATGTCCAGGAGTGCGGGAAGCGTTGCGATATCCTCGCGATGAACCTCAACGAGTTTGAGCGCAATGCCATTGGTCCTGACGATGTCGGCATGCACCGCCTTGACCAGCGAGGACTTGCCCATGCCGCGTGCGCCCCAGAGCAGCACGTTGTTGGCCGGAAAGCCCTGGGCGAAGCGCAAGGTGTTCTCGTGCAGGATATCGCGCACATGATCAACACCCCGGATCAGGCCCAGTTCCACGCGGTTCGGCCGCTTGACCGGCTGGAGATGCAGGCGTGCCGGAGCCCAGACGAAACAGTCGGCGGCCTGCCAGTCATTGACGGCTGGTGGCGGCCCCGCGAGCCGCTCCACGGCCTCGGCGAGACGCTTCACTTCCGCCAGAAGTGCGCTCATGGTCTGATCGTCCATCGTCATCCTCCTCGTCGTCCGGTCGGGATCGGGAACCCTTGCGTCGGGCGGTATCACGCAGAATTCAGCGCATAAAGGGTAGGGGGCTCGAAAATGGTACGCCTCGGCGCTGTTTCTGTTGCATTCACGGGCTCTCTCACTATATTCCGGCGACCTGACGAGGGGGCCGCGCGGCTCTACCAATACGCTTCAAGAGGGAGTCATACATGTTTATCACGCAGGCCTTTGCCCAGGACGCCGCTGCTGCTCCGAGCGCCATGGGGTCCGGACTGGAAATGCTGCTGCTCTTCGCACCGCTGATGGTGGTGTGGTATTTCTTCCTGATCCGTCCGCAGCGCCAGCAGATGAAGAAGCGTGAAGAGACCCTCTCGGCCATCCGTCGTGGCGACCAGGTCATCATGGGCGGTGGCATCGTCGCCAAGGTCACCAAGGTGATCGACGACAAGGAACTCGAACTCGAAATCGCCGAAGGCGTGAAGGTTCGTGCGATGCGCCAATATGTGGCGGAAGTCCGCGTCAAGGGCGAACCGGTCAAGACCGAAACCGCCGCCTGATCCCGCTGGGCCGGCCTCGCGCCGGCCTTTGCCATTTTCCGATACCCTGATCCGAGAGTTCCATGCTTTACATTTCCCGCTGGAAGACATTGTTCATCTGGTTGACCGTCGCGCTCGGCGTTCTTGTCGCTTTGCCCAATGCCTTCACGGACGAGGAACTGGAAGCATTTCCCTCGTGGTTCCCCGCACACAAGGTGACGCTCGGCCTCGACCTGCAGGGCGGCTCGCACATCATGCTGAAGCTCGAGCGCCAGGACATCGTCAAAGAGCGTCTTGAGACCATCGTGGGCGACGCGCGCACTCAGTTGCGTGAGGCCGGCATTCGCTACACCGGTCTCTCGGGTGTGGGTCAGCAGATCCAGGTGCGCATCACCGATGTCGCACAGGTGCCGGCCGCCATCGAAGCGCTTCGTCCACTGACCGATCCGGTGAGTGTCGGCGGTCTTACGGGCGGGACTGTCACGGAAGTCGCGCTTGAAGAGGCCGAGGACGGCCTGCTGCGTTTGACCCTGACGGATGCCGGTATTGACTATCGCGTTTCCTCTGCGGTGACGCAGTCGATGGAAGTCGTCCGCCGACGCGTTGACGAACTCGGCACGACCGAGCCTCTGATCCAGCGCCAGGGTGAAGACCGCATCATCGTCCAGGTCCCTGGTCTGACCGATCCGCAGCGCCTGAAGGCCCTGCTGAACCAGACGGCAAAGCTGTCCTTCCACATGGTCGATACGACCATGCCGGTGACCGAGGCGATCAACAACCGTCCGCCGCCGCAGTCGGAAGTGCTCTATTCCACCGACGATCCGGCGGTGCCCTATCTGATCGAACGCCGTGCCCTTATTTCCGGCGAAAACCTCGTCGATGCCCAGGCCTCCTTTGATCAGCGCACCAGCGAGCCGGTCGTCAGTTTCCGCTTCGACAGTCGCGGCGCGCAGCGTTTCGCCCAGGCGACCCAGGAAAATGTCGGCAAACCCTTTGCCATCGTGCTCGACAATCAGGTGATTTCCGCCCCCGTGATCCGCGAACCCATCATTGGCGGTTCCGGCCAGATCTCCGGCAACTTCTCGGTTGAGGGCGCAAACGACCTTGCTGTTCTGCTGCGCGCCGGTGCCCTTCCGGCAACGCTGACGGTCGTGGAAGAACGCACGGTCGGACCGGGCCTTGGACAGGATTCGATCAATGCCGGCGTCACTGCCAGCATCATCGGCGGCATCGCCGTCGTGCTTTTCATGCTGGCCTTCTACGGTACGTTCGGCGTCATGGCGAATATCGCGCTGGCCGTGAACATTGCCCTGATCCTCGCCGCGCTGTCGCTGCTCGGATCGACGCTGACCCTGCCGGGTATAGCCGGTATTGTGCTGACGATGGGTATGGCGGTTGACTCCAACGTTCTCATCTATGAACGCATCCGAGAGGAGGCGAAGAACGGTCGGCCATTGATTCAGGCGATCGACATCGGCTTCAAGAAGGCCTTCGCGACGATCGTCGATGCGAACCTGACGACGCTGATCGCCGCCGTGGTTCTGTTCTTCCTTGGATCCGGCCCTGTCCGCGGCTTTGCCGTGACGCTCTCGGTCGGTATCGTCACGACGGTCTTCACCGCCTTCACGCTGACCTTCTGGCTGATGGCGTTCTGGTACCGCTGGAAGCGCCCGAAGCACATTCCCAAGGGGGTACGCACGGGTTTCTTCGACAGCCGCAACATCCGCTTCATGGCGGCGCGCAAATTTAATTTCGGACTGGCAGCCATCATCTCGGTCGCCTCGCTGATCGGATTTGCCACCTTGGGCATGAACCTCGGCATCGACTTCAAGGGTGGTTCGATCATCGAGGTCCAGGCTCGAGACGGAACGGCGGATCTGTCCGATATTCGCGAGCGCTTGAGCCAGTTGAACCTGGGAGAAGTTCAGGCACAGGGCTTTGGTGATGAGTCCAGTGCCTTGATCCGCCTGCAGGCCCAGGATGGCGGAGAGAACGCCGAGCAGTCGGCGCTTAGCAAGGTGCGTGGCGAACTGGAAGCCGAGTATGACTTCCGCCGCGTTGAAGTGGTCGGACCTTCGGTCTCCAGCGATCTGACCTTCTCTGCCACCGTCGGTGTGGCCGCTGCCCTCTTCGGCATCCTGGTCTACATCTGGTTCCGCTTCGAATGGCAGTTTGCGCTGGGAGCGATCATTGCGACCTTGCACGACGTCGTCTTCACGCTCGGGCTTTTCGTCCTGACAGGGATCGAGTTCAATCTGACCAGTATCGCTGCAATCCTGACGATTATCGGCTACTCGTTGAACGACACCGTCGTCGTCTATGACCGAATGCGAGAAAACCTGAGGCGTTACAAGAAGATGCCGCTCGAGGTGTTGATCGACGAATCGATCAACCAGACACTGTCGCGTACGGTACTCACCGCAGGCAGCACCATGCTGGCCCTCGGAGCGCTCTATATGTTCGGCGGGGAAGTCATTGCGTCCTTCACCTTCGCCATGCTGGCGGGCGTCTTGATCGGCACCTTCTCGTCGATCTACATCGCCGGTCCGGTCCTGATCGCCTTCAAACTGCGTCCGGAAACCTTCCAGCAGGATGATGCCGAGGGCGAAAAGATGCCAGCCAAGGCGGGAGCCTGATCCGATGGTCTTCGGCTTCGGCGACAAGGGCGTCACCATTCGTGACGCCCATTTCCCGGGGCGGCCCGGCATCGACAGCTACGGCAACGGCGGCTTCCGCTTTGCAGATATGTCGCATCGGGGCTCGCTGCTGCTGCTTCCGTCAGGCGTTTATGGCTGGGAGCAGACCGAGGAAGAGCCGATAACGCAGGCATCGCTGGCGCGCGTTTTCGCTGAGACAGGCATCGAATTTCTTCTCCTGGGCACAGGCCGACAGCTCCGCCTTGCTGATCCGGACCTCAGGGCCGCTCTGAAGGCAAAGGGCATCGCCACAGACCCGATGGGAACCGGTGCTGCAATCCGCACGTATAACATCATGCTGGCTGAGCAACGTCCGGTTGCCGCCGCTTTGATCGCTGTCTGACTCTGTCCCTGAAAGGTGCACCGTGAGCGAGTTTCCGTCGGACAATGAGGCGCTGTGCCTGCGGACGCTGCAGGAGACGGATCGCGATCGCTATCTTGCGAGCCTCCTGACACCCGGGGATCGGCGTGCGGCCGTCGTCGCTCTCTATGCCTACAATGCTGAAATCGCTCGTGTTCGCGATGTCGTGCGCGAACCGCTTCCGGGCGAAGTTCGGCTGCAGTATTGGCGGGACCTGCTGCAGGGCGCCGCGCATGGTGAAACCTCCGGTAATCCCGTGGCCGCCGAACTGCTCTGCGCTGTGGAGACCTGGCGGCTCCCGGTGGCGCCGCTTGTCTCCATGGCCGATGCGAGGATCTTCGATCTCTACGACGACCCGATGGAAACGACCGCGATGTTCGAGGGATACGCGGGCGAAACGGCTGCGGCTCTGATTCAGCTTGCCTCCCTTGTGCTCGATGCCGAGGCCTCTAAGGGTGTCGCCGAGATCGCAGGACATGCCGGTGTCGCATTGGCCGTGGCTGGTGCGATCCTGCTGATGCCGATCCATCGCTTGAGGGGGCAGCTCTACCTTCCCATGCAGATCCTCAGTTCCGTTGGGCTTGATCGGGACGCGTTTCTCTCGGCGACGGATGACCCGCGTCTGGGTGCGGCAGTCCAGGCCTTTGCCGGCTTCGGCCTCGATCACCTGCGCAAGGCGCGCGCAGCCGGCCCGCTCCCCAAGAGCCTGCTTGCGGCCTATCTGCCGGTGACGCTCGCCGAGCCCGTCCTGACTCACGCCACAAAACTCGGCGCAGCCAGTTTCACGCAGGACATTCGTCCTCCACAGTGGCGCAGGCAGCTATCGATGATGAAGCTCCTGGTCACCGGCCGTCTGTAAGGCTTTTCAGTCGTCACGCTCACGCAAGGCTCGCCTGCTAGCAGCATTTGCAGTAGACTGCGCGGAAAAGGAGGCGAGATCGAGCAATGGTGACCTGGGGTATCGTCTTCGCGTTGATTCTTGCTCTGGCCTATATCTCGTCGCGCCTGGTGCGCCAGGAAGATGAAGGTTTTCAGGATGCAGGGCTGGCCCTTCTCGAATTCGGTCGTGCCTTTCCGCAGGAGGCGATCCGCAGTCTGCATGCCACGGCCGATGGAAAAGCCGTTTTCGTGCGTCTGCACGACAACAAGGCCGGCTTCATGCGCAGCCTGCGCAACCATTTCGTCTGCCACCTGATCGAGCCTGGAACCGTGCGCGTCCGCGCCTTGGCGAACGGCAAGGGGATCGCCGTCGAATTTCTCGACGCCCCGTCCCATAACGGCGAATTCACCTTCTCGAACCAGGCAACGGCAGCGGAGGTGTCCCTGTGGTTGCTCGGCAATTTCATCAGCCATGCCGATCGCGAGCCGGATACGGCATCGGGCACGGCGAGCTGACGCTGCCCTCAGGCGGCGCCAAGCCAGGTCTTGCAGTGTTCGAGCGCGCGCGCTGCAATCAGCTGCCGCTTCATGATCGTCTTGTCCTTGCCGCGGAAGCGCTTGATGCCCTCCGGCTTGACGATCGAGCCGGGTTCCAGCTCCGGGAAAAGCCCGAAATTGATGTTCATCGGCTGGAAGGACCGCTTGCCCGGTTCCTCGTCGGAGACGATGTGGCCGCCGGTGATGTGGTTGAGCAGTGAACCGAGCGCTGTGGTGGCGGGCGGAATGCTCGGTGTCTCGCCCTTGCGCTGCGCTGCTGCGAAACGGCCGGCAAGCAGGCCGATCGAGGCGCTTTCCACATACCCTTCGCAGCCTGTGATCTGGCCGGCAAAGCGCAGGCCCGGACGGGCCTTCAGCTGCAGGCTCTGGTCGAGCAGCGTCGGGGAGTGGATATAGGTATTGCGATGCAGGCCGCCGAGACGGGCGAATTCGGCATTCTCCAGGCCCGGAATCATCCGGAAGATCTCCGCCTGCGCGCCATAGCGCAGCTTGGTCTGGAAACCGACCATGTTGTAGAGCGTGCCGAGTGCGTTGTCCTGGCGCAGCTGCACGACCGCATAGGGCTTGACGGTCGGGTTATGGGCGTTGGTGAGGCCCATTGGTTTCATCGGCCCGTGCCGCAGCGTCTCGCGGCCACGCTCGGCCATCACCTCGATCGGCAGGCAGCCGTCGAAATAGGGCGTGCCTTCCCATTCCTTGAAGCCGACGGCGTCGCCGGCAATCAGCGCGTCGACGAATGCATTGTACTGGGCCTCATCGAGCGGGCAGTTGATATAGTCCTTGCCCGTGCCGCCGGGCCCGACCTTGTCGTAGCGCGACTGGTACCAGCAGATGTCCATGTTGATGCTGTCGGTATGCACGATCGGCGCGATGGCATCGAAAAAGGCCAGTGCATCCTTGCCTGTCTTCTCCCGGATCGCCTCGGCAAGCGCTGGCGAGGTGAGGGGACCTGTCGCGATGATCGCGAGGTCCCAATCCTCCGGCGGCAGGCCGGTGACTTCTTCACGTACGACAGTGATCATCGGGTGCTGGTGGATGGCGGCGGTTACCGCATCGGAAAACCCGTCACGGTCGACGGCGAGCGCGCCACCGGCCGGCACCTGATGCTTGTCGGCACAGGCCATGATCAGCGAATTCGCCAGCCGCATTTCCGCATGGATGACGCCGACGGCATTCGAGGTCGCGTCATCGGAGCGGAAGGAATTGGAGCAGACCAGTTCGGCAAGGCCGTCGGTCTTGTGCGCATCCGTGCCGCGCACGCCGCGCATCTCGTGCAGGATCACCGGAACGCCGGATTGTGCAACCTGCCAGGCAGCTTCAGAGCCGGCGAGGCCGCCGCCGATGATATGAATGGGGGAGAAGGAGCTGTTTGTCATGGGCGGCTCCATATCACGCCTCGCGGCGCAAGGTCCATCGGGTGCGGAGGATGGCCGTGCGGCTTGCGATCACAATCGTGACGGCGGAATCAAAAACGGCACCATGCGGTGCCGTCTGACAGGCTGCTTTGCGTGCGTTCCGATTAACGGAAGGAGCGCGAAGCGATGTTGCGGATTTCGTAGCGGGTGATGCCGATGTCGTTGAGGGTCTGCTGGGACAGGTTGCCCAGTTCAGCCATCGTGCGGCGGTAGCTCATCCAGTTCTTGGCAATGCGGATCGGGTTCATGGTCGTTTCCTCGGTCAAACTTTGTGGCTGATCTTGCGGTCGTTCCCGCATCAGCGATTGGGCTTCTTATACAGGTGTAAAACAAGATTGTGCAGTGCAAATAATGTGCGACTGCTATGCATTTGTGCATGATGTTGCCGTGATATGTGGCAGGCCTGAAGGGCTGGTCAAAAACGCGCCATGGGTTAATGGCCGTTTATAAATGCAGAAAAGCCCGCATTTGCGGGCTTTTCGCAGAGGTCTGGATCGACTGATCGGGGATCAGACAGGCTTGATCAGAATGTGCTTCTTCTTGCCGAGCGACAGCTTGATCACGCCGTCTCCGGTGAGCTGTGCACTGCCGACAGCCATGCGCTCATCCGAAACACCGGCATCGTTGATCTTCACCGCACCGCCCTGGACGTGGCGACGGGCTTCGCCGTTGGAGGCGGCAAGGCCTGCCTTGACGATCAGGGCGAGCAGGCCGATGCCGGCTTCAAGCTCGGCGGCTGCCACTTCGACCGTCGGCAGCGTATCGGCGAGCGCACCTTCCTCGAAGGTCTTGCGCGCCGTTTCGGCAGCCTGTTCGGCGGCGTCGCGGCCATGCAGCAGCGTCGTCACTTCCGTGGCGAGGATCTTCTTGGCTTCGTTGATTTCGGATCCGCCAAGCGCTGCGAGACGGGCGATCTCGTCCATCGGCAGGATGGTGAACAGCTTGAGGAAGCGTACGACATCGGCATCCTCGGTGTTGCGCCAGTACTGCCAGAAGTCATAGACCGGCAAGAGGTCGGCATTGAGCCACACGGCACCCGAGGCCGACTTGCCCATCTTGGCACCCGACGAGGTGGTGAGCAGCGGTGCCGTCAGCGCATAGAGCTGCGGCGTGCCCATGCGGTGGCCGAGATCGATGCCGTTGATGATGTTGCCCCACTGGTCGGAACCGCCCATCTGCAGCCGGCAGCCGTAGCGCTGGTTCAGCTCGACGAAGTCGTAGGCCTGCAGGATCATGTAGTTGAATTCGAGGAAGGACAGCGACTGCTCGCGGTCGAGGCGCGTCTTGACGCTGTCGAAGGAGAGCATGCGGTTGACCGAGAAATGCCGGCCGACATCGCGCAGGAACTCGAGATAGTTCAAGGGGCGCAGCCATTCGGCATTGTTGATCATCAGGGCGCCGCCCTTCGGACCCTTCTCGTAGTCGAGATAATGCGAGAAGCAGCGCTTGATCGAGGCGATGTTCTCCTCGATCGTCTCGATAGTCATCAGCTTGCGCGCTTCCTCCTTGAAGGAGGGGTCGCCGACCATGCCGGTACCGCCGCCCATCAGCGAGATCGGCTGGTGGCCGGTGGCTTGGAACCAGCGCAGCATCATGATCTGCATCAGATGACCGACATGCAGGCTGGATGCCGTCGGGTCATAGCCGATATAGGCCGTCACGCTTTCCTTGGCGAGCAGGTCGTCGAGCCCCGTTTCATCGGACATCTGATGAATGAAGCCGCGCTCGGAGAGGATGCGGAGGAAATCGGACTTGAACTTCGTCATGACGCTGTTGCTTTCGGTTTCTCTGGTCTTTCGGTGGCACACTTTAAAATCCGCGCGGGCTTTAGCATTGTTTTTTGAATTGTGCACCCGTCTCGGTCATGAATGTCCGGCGTGAGTGGCAGTCGAATCAGGTGGCAAATGGCGGAAATCAGGACGGCGATCGGGTTGATGAGCGGCACCTCGATGGATGGCATCGATGTGGCGCTGGTTCGCACCGATGGCGAGGCAATCGTTGAGCGCGGCGGCTTTCTGTCTGTTCCCTACGAGCCAGCCTTCCGCGACCGGCTGAAGCGGGCGCTGGAAGATGCCAAGGCTATCAGGCACCGCGACGAACGTCCTGATGACCTCTCACGTATGGAGAGGGACCTGACTCTACGTCATGCAGAAGCGGTCGCGCTTTTCCTGCGGCAGCAGCAGCTGAAGCCCGAGCAGATCGACCTCATCGGCTTCCATGGCCAGACGGTGCTGCACCGACCGGATGAGGCGCTCACCGTCCAACTGGGCGACGGGCCGCTGCTGGCAGCCGAAACCGGCATCGACGTCGTCTATGACATGCGCGCCAATGACATGATCCATGGCGGGCAGGGCGCCCCACTGGTGCCGGTCTATCACCAGGCGCTGGCGCACCAGATCCCGGCAGAGGACTGGCCGGTCTGTTTCGTCAATATTGGTGGCATTTCGAACCTGACCTTCCTCGACCGCGAAGGCACGATCACCGGCTTCGACAGCGGACCCGGAAATACGCTGATCGATCAATGGGTCGAGACCCATGCCGGTATCCCCTATGACGACGGAGGTCGAATTGCGTCCGAAGGTTCGGTCATGGTGGCGCTTGCCGAGCGCTATCTCGACAATCCCTTTTTCACCGGAACCAAGCGCCGCTCGCTCGACCGCAACGATTTTCGTCCGCCTGAAGGCCACGAGGCCGAACTGTCGGACGGCGCCCGCACACTCGCTTTTGTCTCGGCGGCTGCGATCCTCAAATCCGCAGGCCATCTGCCGAGCCCGCCGAAGACCTACGTGATCTGCGGCGGGGGGCGCCTGAACCGGACGATCATGGCGGATCTGGTGCGCCTCGCTGGCGAACAGGGAGCAAGGGTGGTGACCGCCGAGCAGGCGGGCTTTGATGGCGACGCCATGGAGGCGGAGGCCTGGGCCTATCTGGCCGTGCGCTCGGCGCGGGGGCTTGCGCTGACCTTTCCGGGGACGACAGGGGTTCAGCAGCCGGTGAGCGGTGGCGTACTTGCACCGTCGGCGTTGTTGCGCACGCCGCGCCTGATGCTGACGCGGTGGTTGGATGGTGACGAAGAGCGTCTTGTCGAATTGCACGGTACGCCGGAGACCAGCGCCTATGTCGGGCACGGCAAGCCCTGGGATCGGCACTACGCACGAGAGCGACTGGCTGGGTGGCGGACAGGCTTTCACCGCCATGGCTGCTCCACTTTGAAGCTGTTGGCGGCCGATGGCTCTGAGTTCGTCGGGCGCGCCGGCATCAGTTGGTATGAGGACGCGCAGGTCCATCAACTTGCCTATTCGATCGTCCAGTCCAACTGGGGCAAGGGTTACGCGAGCGACATCGCCAGCGCTCTGGTGGGGTGGTTCTTCGAGGCCGAGATCGGACAACGGCTGGAGGCTATGGCGCATGTCGACAACGCGGCCTCGTTACACATCCTCGAAAAGACAGGTTTCCGGGACATCGGCATCCGCTCCGTGCGAGGGGAGCTCTGCCGCTTCTTTGAGATGAACCGTGCCGATTATGCGGATCTCGCAAAGGCAAGCCCATCCCGCAAGCCCACTTCATAGGCATGGCGGATGCCGGGGGCGTCACCGACGGAGAACTTGCCGACCGGGATGTCTTCGCTCGGGCCGACCACCACGCGATTGGGCGCGGACGGCGGCTTGCGGCCAAAGCGGGTGGTCAGAAGCAGTGTCTTCCAGCCCTTCGCTTCGACTTCCGTGAGCTTCATCAGCGGCGGATTGTCGACGAGCCCGCCATCGAGATAGGCGCGACCCCTGACACGACCGACCGGCATGAAGGGTGGCACGGACGAGGTGGCCATCAGCGCATCGACGAGTTCGCCGGGATAGTCGCAATTGTGCGTCGAAATCCAGGTAGGGCGCAATTTCATCCTGAGGCCCGCCTTGGAATGGGTGCCGTCGGTCAGAAGCTTTTCGATCTGGTATGCGCCGATCGAGCCGAGGGCGCCGAGCGCACCGGGCATCCAGTCCGGCAGGCCGGAGAGCTGGATCAACATCGGCGGTGCCGCCTTGAGCGTGGCGAGTTCTTGCTCGCCGAACGCGTCTGCGAGCAGTTGCCGGAAGAGCTTGCCCACCACGAGCGGCGATTCCCGCCGCCGAAGCGCCCCCCAATCAACACCGCGGTGGCCCTGTTCGGCAAAGGCGAAGGCGGACGCCCTGACACGGTCGCCGACGCCAGCAAGATGCATCGCGCCGTGATAGGCGCTGGCCGAAACGGCGACATAGAAACGCGGATTTAGCGGCTGATGCTCGCTGAAGGCTTTCAGGAAGCCGCTTTGCCAGTAGCATCGGTTGCCACCGCCTGCGAGGCCGACGGCGTCAAATGTGAGGGGTGAGGTCATTCAAAATCGCAGTCTGAAATCCGGATTGGAGGCTAGTCACGTTGGAGCAATGCGAGGGCAGCGTCGATCTTGTCCTTGCCGCGCTCTGCGCGTTCATGGAAGCGCTTGCGGGCCTCGTCTTGCCGGATAATGTCCTTGCTGACCTCAACCAGAAAATCGCTCAGAGTTAGGCCGTTCTCCTGTGCCAGCTGTTCGATCTGTGCGTCCAGCGGCTCAGGTAGGTTGATCGTGACTGCTCTCATAGCTTGAGCTCCTCAATCAAGTTGGCGGGCTCTATGACCTCGATGTGGTCAAACCTCAGGTCGCCACCGATGAAGTCCCTGACATTCGAGGCAGGACCCTGGCCGATACAAGCGCTGACCAGCACATTTGTATCGGCCACGATCCGGATCATGTTACCGGATCCGCTTGGCGGCGGGTTCGGGAACCAGTTCGCCGTCGAGGCGACGGTCGAGATAGTCTTCGCATTCTGCCATCAGCGTTTCCACCTGGCCGTTGAAGAAGTGGTTGGCACCCGGCACCGTCTTGTGGGTGATCAGGATACCCTTCTGCGTCTTCAGCTTGTCGACGAGGCCGATGACGTCCTTCTCCGGGGCTACCTTATCGCTGTCGCCGTTGATGATCAGGCCGGATGACGGGCAGGGGGCGAGGAAAGAGAAGTCGTAGATGTTCGGCTGCGGCGCGATCGACATGAAGCCTTCGATCTCAGGGCGACGCATCAAAAGCTGCATGCCGATCCACGAGCCGAAGGAGTAGCCGGCCACCCAGCAGCTCTTCGAATCCGGATGCAGGCTCTGCACCCAGTCGAGGGCAGACGCCGCATCCGACAGCTCGCCGGCGCCATGGTCGAATTCACCCTGGCTGCGGCCGATGCCGCGGAAGTTGAAGCGAAGCGTGGTGAAGCCGCGCTTCTGGAACATGTAGAACAGCTGGTAGACGATCTGGTTGTTCATCGTCCCGCCGAATTGCGGGTGCGGATGAAGGATGATCGCGATCGGCGCGCTCTTTTCCTTGGAGGGCTGATAACGGCCTTCGAGACGACCCGCGGGGCCGTTGAAAATCACTTCGGGCATTAGGTTCCGGTCCCTGACATTTTTGCGGTTCGTCAACATCAAATTAGAAAGCTGACTTGACGGCGTCAGTCAGCTTTTCTAGAACGAAGTTTAGAACCGTTCGAAACTGGATGGCGTCGCATCCGGGGTGAAGGTGTCATAAGGCAAGCCCGGCGGAAATTTCAAGGAAAATGCACCGCCTGATGTAAGGGAGTCCGAACTGAGGATGGCCGTTGAGCGCATCTATCTCGACTGGAACGCCACCGCGCCCCTGATGGGCGCGGCGCGCGATGCCATGCTTGATGCGCTCGCCATGCCCGGCAACCCGTCTTCCGTGCATGCCGAGGGGCGGGCAGCCCGGGCCGTGATCGAGAAGGCGCGCCGCGAGGTGGCGCACCTCGTCGCTGCCGAGCCGGCGCATGTGACCTTCACCGCAAGCGCGACCGAAGCCGCCAATCACATGCTGTCGCCGGTTTACCGCATGGGCAAGTCGCGTGTTTCGCTCGGTCGGCTCTACGTTTCCGCGATCGAGCATCCGGCTGTCAGAGCCGGCGGACGCTTTGCCGCTGATCATGTGACGGAAGTGCCGGTTGCCCGTTCGGGTCTTGTCGATCTCGATGCGCTTGCCGCCGCTCTTGCTTCACATGATCCCGCAGATGGGCTGCCTTTGGTCGCAGTGATGCTGGTCAACAATGAAACCGGCATTATCCAGCCAATCCAGGAGATCTCCGCCGTCGTAAAGAAATCAGGTGGGCTGCTGGTGGTGGATGCCGTGCAGGCGGCAGGGCGCATTCCTCTGTCGATCTCTGAACTCGGCGCTGATTTCCTGATCCTCTCGGCCCACAAGCTGGGTGGCCCCAAGGGTATCGGTGCGTTGGTGTCGCGTGGCGAGACCTTGATGCCGGAACCTCTGGTGCGTGGTGGTGGCCAGGAGAAGGGGCATCGCGCCGGTACGGAAAATCTCGCGGCGATCGCGGGCTTTGGTGCTGCTGCGCGCGAAATGGCGGCGGGCCTGGTTGAGCGCAATGCGCATGTGTCTGCACTTCGCGATCGGGCTGAGCAAGCCATGCTGTCGGTGGCGCCGGACACCGTGATCTACGGACGAGGTGAAGCGCGTGTCGGCAATACGAGCTTCTTCCATCTGCCGGGGCTGAAGGCAGAGACCGGGCAGATCGCCTTCGATCTCGAAGGCGTGGCTTTGTCGGCCGGTGCCGCCTGCTCATCGGGCAAGGTGGGTGCAAGCCACGTGCTGACCGCCATGGGCGAAGATGCTGCGACCGGGGCGCTTCGCCTGTCGATCGGCCCTGATACGACGGAAAGCGACGTCGATCGCTTTTTGGGCGCCTTTGCAAAGATTGCTGCCCGCCGCAAACCGGCGGGGCAGGCCGCCTGAGGCGGCGAAAAACCGGGCCAGACGTCGTTTTTCCCTTGCCAAGAGGGGTGAAATGATGGCTCGGGAACCTTATGTATGGCGGGTCACCGCCCAACGTTAACAAGCTGCCGGAATTTGGCCCGGCAAGATTGGAGAACGACCATGGCTGCTGTGCAGGAAACGATCGATCAGGTCCGCCAGATCGACGTCGACCAGTACAAGTACGGTTTTGAAACCACGATCGAAGTCGACAAAGCCCCGAAGGGCCTGTCGGAAGACATTGTCCGCTTCATCTCGGCAAAGAAGAACGAGCCGGAATGGATGCTTGAATGGCGCCTCGACGCCTACAGGCGCTGGCTGACGATGGTCGAGCCCAGCTGGGCGCGCGTCGATTATCCGAAGATCGACTTCAACGACATCTACTACTACGCGGCACCCAAGACGGCTGCCGGTCCGAAGTCGCTCGACGAAGTCGACCCGGAACTCCTGAAGGTCTATGAGAAGCTCGGCATTCCGCTGAAAGAGCAGGAAATGCTGGCGGGCGTCCAGTCCTCCAAGATCGCGGTCGACGCGGTGTTCGATTCGGTCTCCGTTGTCACCACCTTCAAGGAAGAGCTGAAGAAGGCCGGCGTGATCTTCATGTCGATCTCGGAAGCGATCCGCGAACATCCCGAGCTGGTGAAGAAGTATCTCGGCTCGGTCGTTCCGGTCACCGACAACTATTATGCGACGCTGAACTGCGCCGTCTTCACCGACGGTTCCTTCGTCTACATTCCGAAGGGCGTTCGCTGCCCGATGGAATTGTCGACCTATTTCCGCATCAACGAGAAGAACACCGGCCAGTTCGAGCGCACGCTGATCATTGCCGAGGAAGGCGCCTACGTCTCCTATCTCGAAGGCTGCACGGCACCGCAGCGCGACGAAAACCAGCTGCATGCAGCCGTGGTCGAACTTGTGGCGCTTGATGATGCCGAGATCAAGTATTCGACCGTCCAGAACTGGTATCCCGGCGACAAGGACGGCAAGGGCGGCATCTACAACTTCGTCACCAAGCGCGGCGATTGCCGTGGTGCGCGTTCGAAGATCTCCTGGACGCAGGTCGAGACCGGCTCCGCGATTACCTGGAAGTACCCGTCCTGCATTCTGCGCGGCGATGACAGCCAGGGCGAGTTCTACTCGATCGCCGTCTCCAACGGTCATCAGCAGGTCGATAGCGGCACCAAGATGATCCATCTCGGCAAGAACACCAAGAGCCGGATCATCTCCAAGGGTATCTCGGCCGGCGTGTCGCAGAACACCTATCGCGGCCAGGTCTCGATGCACCGCAAGGCGGAAAACGCCCGCAACTTCACCAATTGCGATTCGCTCCTGATCGGCGACACCTGCGGCGCGCATACCGTGCCCTATATCGAGGTGAAGAACTCGACAGCCAAGGTGGAGCACGAGGCGACGACCTCGAAGATCTCCGAGGACCAGAAGTTCTACGCCATGCAGCGCGGCATCCCGGAAGAAGAGGCGATCGCGCTCATCGTCAACGGCTTCGTCCGCGACGTTATCCAGCAGCTGCCGATGGAATTTGCGGTTGAAGCCCAGAAGCTGATCAACATCTCGCTCGAGGGTTCGGTCGGCTGATGAACGAGAAGGTCGAGAACCTCATCCTCGAACATCTGAGGGTCATGCGGACGGACATCTCTTCCCTGAAGGAAGAGATGGTCGGCATGCGTTCCGAGATGCGCGCCATGAAGCAGTATCTTGCTGGCTTCATGACGGACGAGGCTCGACAAGACGGCGAGATTGCGGAGCTGAAACTTCGTCTCGAACGTATCGAAAAGCGGCTAGAGCTGAGCGAGGGCTGAGACCGTGCCTCGCGGGCCATGACCGGGTCATGGGTCGCTACAGCCTCGGGACGAGCCCGAGGATGACGGAATTGAACAGGCGCCCCAGCGGCGCAACAGGAAACGACAGGCGGCCCTTGAACCGCCCGATGGACAGGAACACAGACATGCTTGAAATTCGCAATCTCCATGCCCGCATCGCCGAAGACGGCACCGAAATCATCCGCGGCCTGAACCTGACCGTGAAGGCCGGCGAAGTGGCCGCCATCATGGGCCCGAACGGCTCCGGCAAGTCGACGCTGTCCTACATCCTGTCGGGCCGCGAAGACTATGAAGTCACCGAAGGCGATATCCTCTATAACGGCGAGAGCATCCTCGAACTCGACCCGGCTGAGCGCGCTGCCAAGGGCATCTTCCTCGCCTTCCAGTATCCGGTCGAAATCCCGGGCGTGGCCACCATGCAGTTCCTCAAGGTCGCGATGAACTCGCAGCGCAAGGCGCGTGGCGAGGACGAGCTGACGACGCCGGACTTCATGCGCCGCGTCAAGGAGGCCGCTGCCGAGCTGAAGATCAATCCTGACATGCTGAAGCGCCCGCTCAATGTCGGCTTCTCCGGCGGCGAGAAGAAGCGCGCCGAAATCTTGCAGATGGCGCTGCTCGAACCGAAGCTCTGCATCCTCGACGAGACCGACTCGGGCCTCGACATCGACGCTCTCAAGATCGTCGCCGATGGCGTCAACGCTCTGAAGCGTCCGGACCGCGCAACTGTTGTCATTACCCACTATCAGCGCCTGCTCGACTACATCGTGCCGGACACCGTCCATGTCCTCTACAAGGGCCAGATCATCAAGTCCGGCGACAAGTCGCTGGCGCTTGATCTGGAAGCGAACGGCTATGCCGACATCACGGGGCAGGCTGCCTGAGTTCGGGCCGAGTTTGAAGGAGTTGCAACGATGACATTGCAAGCGGCCAACCGGCTCACCGCAGCCGAGACCCAGATCATCGACGCCTATACCAACCAGATCGGCAGCTTGCCCGGCGATGGCGCCGTGCTGCTGAAGCGCGATGGCCTCTTCGACGCGCTGAAGCGCCAGGGTCTGCCGACGCGCCGCGTCGAGACCTTCCACTACACGGACCTCAAGGCGCTGCTGCGCGCCCTTCCGGCCGAAGAGCCCCAGGCTGTGGCCAAGGCGGTCAATCCGCTGGTTTCGGGTGCCGCCGTGCTCAACGTGCTGCAGGGTGTTGCCCAGGCGCCGGCATCCCTGCCGGAAGGCCTTTCCGTTTCGCTCTATCGTGACGCGCTGACGAACGGTGACGCTGCCGAAGGCCTGACCGCCTTCAACGGTGACGACACGATCGGCCGCCTGAACGGGGCTTTCGTGCGCGACGGATTTATGCTCGAGGTTGCCGAAGACGCCGACATCGAAGCGCCGATCGAACTGCAGTCGGTGCATGCAGCCGGCCAGCTGCATCTGCGGTTTCCGGCCCGTTTCGGCAAAGGTTCCAAGGCAACCGTCATCGAGCGCCATGTCGGCCAGAGCGGTTCGGCAGCCCTTGCCTCTGTCGTCGCCGATCTGAAGCTCGGCGAGGGTGCTGAGATCACCTGGGTGATCCTGCAGGGCGAAGGCGATGCCGACACGCATCTCGGCCAGATCCGCGTCGAGCTTGGCACGGACGCCAAGTTCCGTCTCTTCATCGTCAATGCCGGCGGCAAGTTGGTGCGTCAGGAAGTGCATGTGAAGACGGCGGGCGAAGGCTCCGACTTCATGCTGCGCGGAGTCAACCTTCTGGGCGGTGACACCCATACCGACGTTACCATGACGCTCGGCCATAACGTCCCGAACACGACTTCGACGGAAATCATCCGCAACGTCGTCTTCGATCGCGCCAAGGGTGTGTTCCAGGGCATGATCCGCGTTGCTCCGGATGCCCAGAAGACCGACGCGCGCATGGCCTGCAACACGCTGCTGATGTCCGACGATGCCGAATTCTCGGTGAAGCCCGAGTTGGAAATCTTCGCCGATGACGTGCAGTGCGCCCATGGCGCGACGGTCGCCGACATCGTCAAGAGCCATCTCTACTACCTGATGTCGCGTGGCATTCCGGAGAAGAAGGCCCGCGCCCTGCTGATCAACGGCTTCGTCGCCGAAATCGTCGAGGAGCTCGAAAACGAGCCGCTCGTCGAGGCCCTGGAAGAGATCATCACCGACTGGCTGGAGCATCATGGCTGACACGATCGCGGCACGGACAGGTTACGACGTTGAAGCCGTCAGACGGGATTTCCCGATCCTGTCGCGCGAGGTTTACGGCAAGAAGCTGGTCTATCTCGACAATGCCGCCTCGGCCCAGAAGCCGCGGCAGGTGATCGACGCGATCAGCCATGCATACTCTAACGAATATGCGAATGTGCATCGTGGCCTGCATTTCCTGTCCAATGCCGCGACGGACGCCTATGAAGCGGCGCGCGAGAAGGTGCGCCGCTTCCTGAATGCCCCTTCGATTGACGAGGTGATCTTCACCAAGTCCTCGACCGAAGCGATCAACACGGTCGCCTATGGCTGGGGCATGAAGCACATCGGCGAGGGCGACGAGATTGTACTCTCGATCATGGAGCATCACTCCAACATCGTGCCCTGGCATTTCCTGCGGGAACGCAAGGGCGCCAAGCTCGTCTGGGCCCCGGTGACCGACGAAGGTGCCTTCGACATGGAGGCCTTTGTCGGCTGCCTGACCGAGCGCACCAAGCTGATCGCGATCACCCATATGTCCAACGCGCTTGGAACCGTCGTGCCGATCAAGGAGATCTGCCGCATTGCGCATGAGCGTGGCATTGCGGTCATGGTCGATGGCAGCCAAGGCGCCGTTCACATGCCGGTCGATGTCCAGGATCTCGGTTGCGATTGGTATGCCGTGACCGGCCACAAGCTCTACGGTCCCTCGGGCATCGGCGTGCTCTGGGGCAAAATGGACCGCTTGAAGGATATGGACCCCTTCATGGGCGGTGGCGAGATGATCATCGAGGTGGCCGAAGACCGCGTAACCTATAACGAGCCGCCGCATCGCTTCGAGGCCGGCACGCCGCCGATCATCCAGGCGATCGGTCTGGGCTATGCGTTGGACTATATGGAAAGCCTTGGCCGCCCGGCGATTGCAGCGCATGAGGAAAGCCTGCGCGCCTATGCGCATGAGCGTCTGTCGGCGATCAATTCGCTGCGCATCATCGGCAACGCGCCCGGCAAGGGGGCGATTTTCTCCTTCGAGCTTGCCGGCATCCATGCCCATGACGTCTCCACCATGATCGACCGTCGCGGCGTTGCCGTTCGTGCCGGGACCCATTGCGCCCAGCCGCTTCTGGCACGTTTCGGCGTGACCTCCACTTGCCGGGCGTCGTTCGGCCTTTATAACACACGGGAAGAAGTCGATGCGCTGGCGGACGCTCTGGATTACGCCCGCAGCTTCTTCGCCTGAGGAATGAACACCATGAGTGACACCGAAACCAAGCCCGATGTCCGCGAAGGCATCATAAACACGGCGATCCCGCCGGAAGAGGTCGCCCGCCTCTCCGACGATATCGTCGCGGCGCTGAAGACCGTCTATGATCCGGAAATCCCGGCCGACATCTTCGAACTCGGGCTGATCTACAAGATCGACATCGAGGATGACCGCACGGTGAAGATCGTCATGACCCTGACTGCCCCCGGTTGCCCGGTTGCCGGCGAAATGCCGGGCTGGGTCGAAAATGCCGTCGGTTCGGTCGAAGGTGTGTCGGGCGTTGAAGTGGAAATGAGCTTTGACCCGCCGTGGACGCCGGACCGCATGTCCGAAGAGGCGCAGGTCGCTGTCGGCTGGTATTGAGAGAATTAGGCAACCAACGAAACGGCCCGCCATTCGCGGGCCGTTTTGCGTTTCGGTACAGATGCTTAGACCGTACGATAGGCCCGGTCGAAATAGACGAGCGCCTGGCCGCCCTCGCGGGTGGTGACGTCGAGAACCTCGCAGAACAATACGTCATGGGTGCTGCCGTCATGCACTTCTGTGATCCGGCATTCAAACGAGACCAGCGCATCGACCAGGCGCGGCGTGCCCAACGGCGTCGTCTCCCAGGTGGCGGCGGCAAAGCGCTCCTCGACCGGCGTCTTGCCACCGAAGAGCCGGCTGACAGGCTCGTGTTCTGCCGAGAGCGCGTTGACCGTGACGAACCCGTTGGTGCTGACGGCAGGATAGGCGGAAGATCCCTTGTTGAGGCAGACGAGCAGCGTCGGCGGATTGTCGGAGACGCTGGTGACGGCAGTCGCTGCAAAGCCGGCGCGTCCGGCGGGGCCATCGGTTGTGACGATGGTGACGGCGGCGGCAAGCCGAGCCATGCCGTTGCGATAGGTAGCACTCTTTTCCGGCGAGGTGGTTTCCGGTGCAGATGCGACAGGTGCGATGGTCTTGGTGGCCAGCATGGGCAATTCCTTCAGGCGTGTTCGAGGGTCGACAGGAAGTCGATCACCGCGCTGTTGAATGTTTGCGGATAGGTGACGTTGACGGCATGTCCGCCGGCGACGGTGAGCACGAGATTTGCGTTCGGCAGCCCTTCGGCGAGGCGCAGGGAACGGGAATAGGGGACGAGCAGGTCGTCGCGGGTGGCGATGACAAGCGTCGGCGTCTGGATCTCGCCGAGGCGGTTGTCGATATCGAAGGCGCGCAGCGCCGCGATGCGTCGTAGGATGTTGTCGCGACCCTGGAAATGGGCGAGCGCATGCGCCTCTTCTGCCGCCATCTTCTCCGGATTGTTTGCCATGTAGATAGCGGGATAGAGGAAGAGCGGCTGTGCCTTGACGAAGGCCTCGACACCGGCGTTTTCGAGAAGCGCGATGCGCACGTCGAAGCAGCGCCCGGAATGCGGATCCGCCTTGCTCCACGCATTGATCAGCACGAGGCTTTCGATCAGCTCCGGCCGGCGCAGCGCCAGATCCAGCCCGATCAGGCCGCCCAGTGCATGACCCATGAAATGGAAACTCTTGAGCTTCAGCGTCTCGACGATCTCAAGCACGTCATCGGCCATGGCCGAAATGCCGCCAACCTCGGGCACCGCGCCGCCGGTCTTGCCGCAGCCGCGATGGTCATAGGTGATGACGCGGAACCGCTCTGAGAGGGCAGTGATCTGCGGTGCCCAAAAGCCGCCCGAACCGCCGAGGCCTGACGAGAGCAGGATGGTTGGCGCATCGGGGGAGGTGAGGCCGTGGATGTCATAATGCATGCGTGTTTGCTTTCAGCGTGTTTGCCGTTGGTGCCCCCCTCTGTCCTGCCGGACATCTCCCCCTCAAGGGGGGAGATCGACGAGCGGTAGCGTCCTGCCATCATTGGAGATCTCTATGGGGAGGCGATGAGCACCGAGCTCTGAGAGGAGTGCCGAGATCAGCGGTTTTCCGATCTCACCCCTTGAGGGGGAGATGGCCGGCAGGCCAGAGGGGGGTAATCCGCCCTCCAACCCAACCGCCGCTCACTTCGTCCCGATATGCGCGACCGTGGCGATTTCCACCAGCGCGTCCGGCTTCACCAGACCGCACTGCACGCAGTAGCGCGCCGGCTTGTCGCCCGGGAAATATTCGGCATAGACCTTGTTGACGGCCTGGTAATTGGCCCAGTCGGTGACGAAGATGTGGTTCATGGTCACGTCTTCCATCGTGCCGCCGGCGGTCTCGATCACGGACTTGATGGTTTCCAGCACATGGCGCGTCTGGGCGGCTGCGTCGCCGACATGCACGACGTCGTTGTTCTTGTCGAAGGGAAGGGTCCCCGAGACATAGAGCACGCCATCGGCAAGGGCGCCGGGCGAATAGGGGGCGATCGGCTTCTGGGTGCCTTCCGGAACGACGATGGTCTTGGGCATTCTCACACTCTCCTGGTTCAATGAGATCTTGTTGGAATGTTGATGATCACTCGGCTGCATCGGCAGGCGCTGCCTGTCCGATCGCGCCGCAGAAGTCTTTGACGGTCGCGACCCAGCCGAAGAATTTTTCGACATTGTAGACGGTCGCCTGCTGGATGAAGTCGGGGCCGAGGTGATGGGTCGCGTCCTCGAGCATCACGCCGAAATATTCGAGGTGGAAGGCATCGCGCAGCGAGCTTTCGACGCAGACATTGGTGGCAATGCCGACGAAGACGAGGTTGCGGATGCCGCGGGCTCTGAGCACACTGTCCATATTCGTGTTGAAGAAGCCGGAATAGCGGCTCTTCGGCACCAGGATGTCACCGGGCTGCGGCTGGAGTTCGTCGACGATCGCATAGTCCCAGGTGCCCTTGGCGAGCAGCTGACCCTGCAGTTCGGGACGTTTGCGCATGGTTTTGAGCGCATTCGACTTGTGCCAGTTGGGCGAACCGGGGCCGCCGGCCTCGACATAATCAGGATCCCAGCCGTTCTGGAAATAGACGACCAGAACGCCCGCTTCACGCGCCGTATCCAGCGTCTTCTTGATGTTGGCAATCGTGCCCTTGGCGCCTGAAATGTCGAAGCCGGCGAGATCGACGTAACCGCCTTCGGTCGAATAGGCATTCTGCATGTCGACGACGACGACCGCCGTTTCAGACGGCTTCAGCGTGATCGGCTCGGGGCGTGCGGGAAGCGTGACGCTCTTTGTCAGCTCCGGGCGCGGCTGATAGCCTGCAACAACGGCCTCGCTCATTCGGCGGCCTCCAGCATCTGGGTGACATGGGCGCGGCTCTTCATCAGCGGCTGCACGTATTTGCCGAACTTCTCAATGCCCTCGAGGAAGTCGTCGAAGGTCAGCATCACGCCACCGGTGCCGGGGACTTCGCTCATCTCGTCAAGCATGGCGGCGACTTCCGCATAGGAGCCGATCAGCGTGCCCATGTTGATATTGACGGCAGACACCGGGTTCGACATGTGCCGTACATTGGTGTCGGAGCCTGACTTGGTGTCGGCGGCACTCTGCAGGCCGAGCCACTTGATGGCTTCCTCGTCGGCACCAGCCTTGTAGTGCTCCCACTTGGCAAAAGCTTCTTCGGTGGTTTCTTCGGCCAGAACCATGGTCAGCACAAAGGAGCGCACCTCGCGGCCGGTCTTTGCGGTCGCGGCGAGCAAGCGTTCATTGGTCGGGGCAAAAGCCTTCGGCGTATTGACCCCGACACCGAAGCAGAAGCTGTAGTCGGCGAACTTCGCGGAAAAATCCATGCCGGCATTCGACGAGCCGGCGCAGATCAGCTTTACCTCGCCTTCCGGGATCGGCTTCATCCGGCAATCATCCATCTGGAAATGCTTGCCCTTGAGATCGGACTGGCCTGTTGTCAGCAGGTCTTTCAGGACGGTCGTGTATTCGCTGAGATATTCGTAGCGGTCGGAGAAATAGTCGTCGCCGGGCCAGAGACCCATCTGGCTGTATTCGGGGCGCTGCCAGCCGGTGACCAGATTGACGCCGAAGCGCCCACCGGAAATCGAATCGATCGTGGTGGCCATGCGCGCGACGATCGCCGGCGGCATGATCAGCGTGGCAGCGGTGCCGAAGAGCTTGATCTTCGAGGTGACGGCGGCGAGGCCGGCCATCAGCGTGAAGCTCTCCAGGTTATAGTCCCAGAATTCCGTCTTGCCGCCAAAGCCGCGCAGCTTGATCATCGAAAGCGCGAAGTCGAAGCCGTATTCTTCGGCTTTCAGCGTGATCGCCTTGTTGAGTTCGAATGTCGGCTTGTATTGCGGGGCATTCTCCGAAAGGAGCCAGCCATTGTTGCCGATCGGGATAAAGACGCCGATTTCCATTTTTCGTTCTCCGCTTCTGGAGGCGCGCCGGGCGCCCTTCTTTGTGTCGCAGAGAATAAAGCAAACACCGTGCCAGTCTAGAAAGCGCAATTGAAACAGTACCTTATGATGGCCCAGAGGAATTAATTTACCGAATGGTCAAAATTTCAACGGATTTCGCCGACCTTTGCCCGCCTTTGCATCCCTTTGTGCTGTGCGCTGCAATATTTTTGATCGCGATCGAGGGGAGCGCCATGCAAAGGCGCGTTTCAAGCTTCTGATAAAGATCAAGTTTTTCGGGTGAGCCTGTCGTGCTCAAGGATTGATCATCATCAAGCATCGGGCATGTTCGCAAAGCACTGCCCCCTGGGGCCGGGTGCCCGCCTAAGCTATTGAACCGACGAGGCGCCTCCCTTACATTGCGGAGCAGAAACGCCGGACCTTGAACCCGGTTGTTGTTGGAGACTTTGCCGATGGGCTTTCAGGTAATGACCATGAGCGATGCGGCTGCCGCGCGCGTCAGGGCGATCGTTGAGAATTCCGGTCCCGATGCCAAGGGTATCAGGGTGGGCATCAAGAAGGGTGGCTGCGCCGGGATGGAATACACCATCGATCTGGTGAAGGAGCCAAACCCGAGGGATGACCGCATCGAGAAGGATGGCGCGTCCGTTTGGATCGACCCCGCTGCCGTTCTCTATCTCTTGGGCACGGAAATGGGATTCGAGACGACGACGCTGCGCTCCGGCTTCACCTTCCACAATCCCAATCAGACCTCGGCCTGCGGTTGCGGCGAATCGGTCGAACTGAAAGCGGCGGATCTCTCCGAACTCGCCAAGCAGCGTCAGGCAGCAACGGCCTGATCGGCAATGAGATTTGTGGTGTTTCGAGAAGTGATGCGACTCGTTAGCAGCTTCGTTTACGTATTTTCTGCTGAAATACGAAAAAATATCTTGCGGAATATCGATTTACACAAATAAACTGCGGCCATGGATACAAGTGACCGCAAGATTATCGATTTGTTGGCTGAGGATGCCCGCCGCTCGCTCGCAAGCATAGGCGATGTGGTAGGGCTTTCTCCGTCCGCCGTCAATGAACGCATTCGCCGCCTTGTCGCGTCAGGCGCCATCAGGCGCTTCACGCTGGAAGTGGACCCTGCGGCTGTTGGCCTGCCGATCACGGCCTTCATGCTGGTGACGCTGCCGCAGGACACCGAGCAGGTTGCCTTCCGCGACTATGCCGAATCACACCCCGCCGTGCTGGAATGTCATCACGTGACGGGTGGCTGGTCCTACATGTTGAAGATCCGCACCGCTGACCTGACTGGTATCGAGACATTTCTTGCCGATCTCAAGGGCGAGCGGCTGATTGCCCGCAGCGAAACCATGATCGCCCTGTCGACCACGAGCGAACGCAGCTACGTGATCGGCGGAGAGTGAACGGGCAATTTGGCCGCCACTGCTTCATAAAGAGATTGCGGCGCGGTGCCTTTCGCCGGTGGTCAAGTTAGCGCTGTCCTGAAATTCCCCACGAAATCCAATGTTTATCAAATCGGATACCGCTTGCTCATGTTAGTCTTTTCGACTGATGTGACAGGTGGCCATGACGAGGTGTGGATGTCAGACAGGCAGGCAGCAGCGAACGCAATGTTCGATTTTATCGCCGAATCATCGCGGGCCCGCGACAAAGGCGAGGTTTTGGACAGCTTGGGCAAAGTAGCGCGCGCGTTCGGCATGGATTGTTTTGCCGTCTCCGGAATCCCGTTGCCGAACGAACGTATTGATCCCTACTTCATGTTGAATGCCTGGCCGGAGGGTTGGTTCGAGCGCTATGTCGAAGAAAACTACGTCCATGTTGATCCGGTCATCCATCGCACCAAAATGACGAGCGAGGCTTTCGTCTGGTCGGAGGCCTTGGCCGACCAACCCCTGACCCGGGCGGCCAAGCGGGTCATGAACGAGGCCACCGAGTTCGGCATGATGGACGGCTATAGCGTGCCGCTTCACTCTGTCGGTGGCTTTCAGGCGATCGTGACCTTCGGTGCCAGCAAGGTCGATCTGTCCCATGAGCAACGTGGTGCGCTGCACATCGTCTCAATCTATGCGCACAATAGGTTGCGCGCATTCATGGCGGACACCAGCGACCGCAATGCCGCTGCTGTGGCAAAGGTGACCCCGCGTGAACGCGAGGTGATCCTGTGGTGTTCGGCAGGAAAAACCAATTGGGAAATTGGCCAAATCCTTGGAATTTCAGAGAAAACGGTTCAGCACGAAATTGCATCTGCAAGCCGTAAGTTGAACTCTGTAAATCGCGCGCAACTGATCGCCGAATCGATCAGGCTTGGTATAATCAGATAAATAGGCAGAACTGCCTATGTTGGCTTTGGTGCTGATGCCGCACTCTCATCCCGGTATTTTTGGGGGTGTGAATGCTTTGGTCGATCTGTGGCGCAGCCGTTCGGGATAATCATGACGAGCTCATGGCGGAAAGCGGTCGCTTTCGTCGTGGGTCGTTGCCCGAACGGTTGGTGAGGCGGACTTGTCGCCATACCGACGCCCGCGAGATCGGTCCGTTCGGTCGCAATACGGTGATCGATCTGCCGTTGATCCATAGATATCAGAGGGCGAGCTATAGGCGCGGTTTCGAACCGACGTCCGGAAGCCCCTTCGCTCCATCGCAGCGTTCATGTCGGGCATTCGTCGAGTACCCGTCGGGAGCGAATTTCTGTTCAAGAACGGCAGGAGAATGACATGACGGATGGCCAAATCCCATCGTCCGACGTCTACGTGCGCTCGATCGTCGAGGATCAGGTCCGCAGTCTTCGGGAGATCATCAGGGGCGTATCGCAGAAGGAACCCTTAAGCGACGACGTCCTGTTTATCGATCATCTTCTTCAGATGGTGTCGCTGGCGGCTGCTGATGGATTGAATCGCCGGCGGACCGGCGGTGTCCGCAAGAACAGTGCGTCAGAAGCCGACGGCGGCCTGACGCAGATCCATATCGACGTCGCAAAGATGGAGTTCGTCGCGCAACGCCTCGATCGCCCCCAATAGATACGACCGAAGCTTCAGTTCATCGCTGGGGTTGGCCTCGATTTTCTCCAGTGCCTCCACAATCTGGAACAGGCAATCCTCGACATAGCCGCTCGGTATGACGGTCGCGAGCGCCTGGGTCAGCCTGTGATCGAATAGGCTTTTGAGCCGCTGCACGTCGCCGGGCTTTGCGGCCAGAAGATCTGTCCTGAGTTGATTCAGCGCCTGATCGTCCATCGTGCCCTCGGTGCAGTCTGATTCCGCCGTTCAACTGTTCCCGCAGGCGAAAGTTATTTCAACCGATGATTGGCGTCATGGCTTTACTTTTGCTCACGAATGGCGCGATAGCCCAAAAAAAGCTGAGGTGGGACGTATGCGGCAGCGATCCCTTCTGCGGAGATCGGGACCGGCTCCTGACGGCGGAGGCCAGACCGTCAGCGAAGGAACATCAACGAATCAGTCTCGCTTGATGCTGAGCAGCACGTCCCAGATGTCGGCGCCAGTTTCCCAAACGGCGGCATTGGCCTTGAAGCCGATTTCCGTCTCGACCAGCGACAGCATTTCCGAGGCGAGATCAACATTCGAGGTGTCGTCGAAGGTCGTGTCGCCGGATGGCCCAACCGAGGCCGTCACGCCACCGGGCTTGGAACCGGTGAACTGTGTTTCCAGCCGGTCATAGGAGGGCGTGACCGCGTTGGCGATGTTGTTGGCCGTCGTGGAAAGGCGCGTCTGTTGCGCCTGCATGCCTGACAGTGAAATGCCCATGATGGCGGAAATGCTCATGCGGTCCTGCCCATATCGTGGTTGCCTGGGCAGAATAGTCGAAGCCGGTTAGCACTTCCCGAATGACGATGGTTTCCAAACTGTTCGGGATCTCAAGCGAGCTGTCTGCTTCTGGGACAGTGCCCTCTCTCTGAGCGTGGGACCGCCCTGGGCCAAAGCAAACCGGGATGCGCTGAGCTTCGGGAGATTGTGCCGCGATGACCTGGCAGCGAAGGGCACAAAGAAAAGAGGCGCCGCTTTCAGGCGACGCCTCCCAGTCGTTCAATGCGGCAAACCGTTATTCGGCCGCTTCCGCATAGGCCTCCATCGGCGGGCAAGTGCACACGAGGTTCCGGTCGCCATAGACATTGTCGACGCGGTTGACCGAGGACCAGTACTTGTCCACGCGGAAGGCGCCCGGCGGGTAGCAGGCCTGTTCGCGGCTATAGGGGCGATCCCATTTGCCCACGAGGTCCTCCACCGTATGCGGTGCGTTCTTTAGCGGATTGTTGGCCTTGTCCATCCGGCCTTCCTCGATATCGCGGGCTTCCTCGCGGATCGCCAGCATCGCCTCGCAGAAACGGTCGATTTCGGCCTTGGTCTCCGATTCCGTCGGCTCGATCATCAGCGTACCCGCCACCGGCCAGCTCATGGTGGGCGCATGGAAGCCGCAGTCGATCAGGCGTTTCGCCACATCGTCGACGGTGACGCCGGCAGAGGCCTGCAGCGGACGGGTGTCGATGATGCATTCATGCGCCACGCGACCCGAGGCCGACGTATAGAGCACGTCATAGGCACCTTTGAGCCGTGCCGCGATATAGTTGGCGTTGAGGATCGCGACCTTGGTCGCCTGGGTCAGACCTTCTCCACCCATCATCAGGCAGTAAGACCAGCTGATCGGCAGGATCGATGGCGAACCATAGGGGCCGGCCGAGACAGCACCCGGACGACCATCGGTGACGACATGGCCCGGCAGAAAGGGCGCGAGATGCGCCTTGACCCCGATCGGTCCCATGCCCGGACCGCCGCCGCCATGCGGAATGCAGAAGGTCTTGTGCAGGTTGAGGTGGGAAACGTCAGAGCCGATGTCGCCGGGACGGGAGACGCCGACCATGGCATTCATGTTGGCCCCGTCGAGATAGACCTGGCCACCATGCTGATGCGTGATCTCGCAGATCTCGCGCACCGTTTCCTCGAACACGCCATGCGTCGAGGGATAGGTGATCATGCAGCACGAGAGATTGGCCGCATGTTCTTCGGCCTTGGCGCGGAAGTCGTCGAGATCGACGTCGCCATTGTCCTTCGACTTGACCGGCACGACAGTCATGCCGACCATCTGGGCGGATGCCGGGTTGGTGCCGTGCGCAGACGTCGGGATCAGGCAGACGGTGCGATGCGTGTCGCCCCGCGACAGGTGATAGGCGCGGATCGTGAGAAGACCAGCATATTCGCCCTGGGCACCCGAATTCGGCTGCATCGAGATCGCGTCATAGCCGGTGACCGCGCAGAGCTTTTCCGAGAGATCGTCGATCATCTCCTTGTAACCCAGCGCCTGATCGGCCGGGACGAAGGGATGGATGTCGGAGAATTCCGGCCAGGTGATCGGCAGCATCTCCGCTGTCGCGTTCAGCTTCATCGTGCAGGAACCGAGCGGGATCATCGCCCGGTCGAGCGCGAGGTCGCGGTCGGAAAGCCGGCGGATGTAGCGGGTCATCTCGCTTTCCGCGCGGTTCATGTGGAAGATCGGATGCGTCAGATACTCGCTGGTGCGCAGCAGATCCGTCGGCAGGCGGTAGTCGGCCGAGAAATCCTCGACCTTGAAATTGCCGCCAAAGGCGCGCCAGACGGCTTCAAGCACGGCGGGGCGGGTGCGCTCGTCGAGCGCGATGCCGACCTTTGTCTCGCCGACCTTGCGCAGGTTCACGCCTTCCGCAACGGCCGCCCGCATCACGAGGCCCTGCATGTGGCCAACCTCGACAGTGATCGTGTCGAAGAAGGTTTCCGGCTCGACCTTGTAGCCGAGCTTTTCCAGCCCCTTGGCCAGGATGACCGTCTTTTGATGCACCTGCTGGGCAATCGCCTTCAGGCCCTTCGGTCCATGGAAGACGGCATACATCGAGGCCATGACGGCGAGCAGAACCTGCGCGGTGCAGATGTTCGACGTCGCCTTTTCGCGGCGGATATGCTGTTCGCGGGTCTGGAGGCTCAGGCGATAGGCGCGGTTGCCGCGCGCATCGACGGAGACGCCGACAAGGCGACCGGGCATGGAGCGCTTGATCGCATCCTTGACCGCCATATAGGCGGCATGCGGGCCGCCATAACCCATGGGAACGCCGAAGCGCTGGGTCGAACCGATGGCGATGTCTGCGCCCATTTCGCCTGGTGATTTCAGGAGCAGCAGTGCGAGAATGTCGGCAGCGACGGCAGCGAGTGCGCCGGTCTGGTGCAGGCGGGCGATCAGGCCGGAGAAGTCGCGCACATGGCCATGCGTACCCGGATACTGGAAGATCGCGCCAAAGACTTCCGTCGGATCGAGGTCGGTGAAGGGGTCGCCGACGGTGACCGTCCAGCCGAGCGGCTCGGCACGGGTCTGGATGACGGCGATGGTCTGCGGGTGGCAGTCCTTGTCGACGAAGAAGCCGGTGGCCTTGGTCTTGGCGCTGCGCTGGCAGAGCGCCATGGCTTCGGCGGCAGCGGTTGCCTCGTCCAGCAGCGACGCATTGGCGACGTCGAGACCGGTCAGATCCGTCACCATGGTCTGGTAGTTCAGAAGCGCCTCAAGACGCCCTTGAGAGATTTCCGGCTGGTAGGGTGTATAGGCCGTGTACCAGGCCGGGTTTTCCAGGATGTTGCGCTGGATGACCGGCGGCGTGATCGTACCGTAATAGCCCTGGCCGATCAGCGAGGTCAGGACCTTGTTCTTGTTGGCCGTCTCGCGCAGCTTGTCGAGCGCCTCGCGCTCGGTCATCGCCGCACCCCAGGTGAGCGGCACCTTCTGGCGGATCGACCCGGGGACGGTGGCATCGATCAGCTCGTCGAGCGAGTGATAGCCGATCACCTTCAGCATATCCGTCATCTCGGCCGGCGAGGGGCCGATATGGCGTCGGTTGGCGAAGTCGTAGGGATCGTAATCCGTGAACTGGAATTCGGTCGTCATCAGGCGATCAACTCCTTATAGGCGGCTTCGTCGAGCAGGGCATCGGCGTCAGCGGGATTGGCGAGCTTCAGCTTGAAGAACCAGGCAGCACCTTCCGGGTCGGAGTTCACCAGAGACGGATCGTCGACGATCGCCTGGTTGATTTCGACCACTTCGCCATCGAGGGGGCAGTAGACGTCGGAGGCTGCCTTGACCGATTCGACGGTTGCGGCGGTGCCGTCCTTTTTGAAGCTGGACCCTTCTTCCGGCAGTTCGACGAAGACGAGATCGCCGAGCTGGCCGGCGGCATGGGTGGTGATGCCAACGGTCGCGATATCGCCTTCGATCTTCAGCCATTCGTGTTCAGCGGTAAATTTCAACATGAGTTCTCTCCGGAGATTTTTTTAGCGTTTGTAAGTGGGTGTAACGAAAGGGAGGGCGGTGACGGTCAGGGCCAAGAACTTGCCGCGTACCTCCGCAAAAACCTGGGTGCCGGGTTCGGCCATGGCGGTCGGCACGTAGCCCATGGCAACAGGGCCTTCGACGCTCGGACCGAAGCCGCCCGAGGAGACGTGACCGATCTCCGTTTTGCCTTCTGCGTCGGCGAAGAGTTTTGCCGGCGGGCGCACCGGGGCCTTGCCCTCGGGCTTCAACCCGACGCGGCGGCGGGAAACGCCATTCTCCAGTTCGCCGAGGATGCGGCTTGCACCCGGAAAGCCGCCTTCGCGGGCGCCGGCAGAGCGACGAACCTTCTGGATGCCCCATTCGATCGAGGCTTCGACCGGCGAGGTCGTGGTGTCGATGTCGTTGCCGTAGAGGCAAAGGCCGGCTTCGAGGCGGAGCGAATCACGCGCCCCAAGCCCGATTGGCTGACAGTCCGGCTGGTCGAGTAGCGTCTTTGCAAGGTCCGTGGCGCGGTCAGCCGGAACCGAGATCTCGAAGCCGTCTTCGCCAGAATAGCCGGTGCGAGAGACGAGGGCAGGGATGTCGCCGAGGTCGAGCGCGCGAACATCCATGAACTTCATGGCGGTGACATCAGCATTGATCGCCGCAAGCACGGCTTCAGCCTTGGGGCCCTGGAGGGCGAGCAGCGCCCGGTCGTCATGCACGAGAACCTGAACGCCAGCAGGAAGCTTCGCCCTGAGATGCGCGATATCGGCATCCTTGCAGCCGGCATTGACGACGACCAGCAGCCGTTCGCCCAGCCGCGAAATCATCAGATCGTCGAGGATGCCGCCATTCTCGTCGGTGAAGAAACCATAGCGCTGGCGACCGTCCTTAAGGCCGAGGATATCGACGGGGACGAGCGTTTCCAGGGCCTTGGCCGCGTCCTCATAAACGCCGGAGGCGGCGGCGAGTTCGACCTGGCCCATATGGGAAACGTCGAAGAGACCAGCGGCGGCGCGGGTGTGCAGATGTTCCTTCAGCACGCCCGCCGGATATTGCACCGGCATGTCGTAGCCGGCAAAGGGCACCATCTTGGCGCCGAGCGACACATGGAAATCATAAAGGGGGGTGCGTTTCAGTTGGGTCTGATCGTCCAAGACGTCGCCTCCGGGTTCGCGCTCGCGCGCTCGCTCACATCAGGGCACGGTTGTGCCGGTTCATGAGCCCCCTCTGTCCTTGTGCCTGAGATTGTTATCCCTTCGGCTCGGCCCGCTTTGGAAACGGGCCTCTCTCCAGAGTGCAGTCGACGCCTTGTGGTCCTTTTGCCTGAGAGTTTCCGGGGCGGTTGCTCCTTCGGCACCGGAATGAACCGGCTTCTCCCAACAAGGTGTTATGGCATTATCCGGCAGGGGGGTGGCTTGGCAAGAGCCCGCGTCGCTCCCAAACAAATAATTGTCGCTCAGGCGTCGTGTTTGCGGCAGCGCAAGCATCCCGACGGTTGTTCGCCTGGCGCGGCATCTCGCCACTTGGCTTGATCACGCCGTCGCGATAAAGGATCGGAGGAAAAGAGGGCAAGGATGAAACCGAAAGCCAGACCAGCGATGATCATTTTGCGCGTCTTCTGCGCCATGGTCTTCCTTTCGATCGGTTTTGGCCACCGCAGCCCGGCCGCACTTGCCGCCGACACACAGTCGGCTGCCTATGCGCTGCCGGATGGCAGCTTTGCCGACCTTTGCATTGCCGATCAGGGGCAAAAGCACGCCACGCCGGTGGCCGATTGCGACGCCTGCCGGCTGGCGGGTGCCGTTCTCCTGCCCGAACCGCCCGACCAGTCCTGGCTGATCGATCGGTTTGAAAGCCTCGGTGTTATCGATCCCTCCGAATCGGTCCATGGTTCGGGCCATCTCCTGGAGCATCCGCGTCTTCGCGGTCCGCCGCTCTCTGCCTGATCGCATTCAGCTTTCAACAGAGACACAAGACTGCCGACGGCCAAGAAGGACCGCGGCAAGGAGACGCACCCATGATAACCAAGCTCATTCTCGCGACGACCGTCGCCACGCTCGCTTCGACGACCGCAGTATTTGCCCACGCCACCTTCGCCAACCAGCCTGCCAAGATCGGCTCCTACGTCGCTGCGACCCTGCAGGTGCCGCATGGCTGCGACGGCAAGGCGACCAATGAAGTCCAGATCAAGCTGCCGGAAGGCTTCATCTCCGCCAAGCCGATGCCGAAGCCCGGCTGGGAAGTGGAAGTGATCACCGGCGACTACCAGAACAGCTATGACAACCATGGCAAGGCCGTGAAATCCGGTCCGATCGAAATCCGTTTCAAGAACGGCGAACTGCCGGACAATTTCTACGACACGTTTGTCGTCTACGGTAAGGTTGCAGCCGGCGATCCGGCGGTAGGTCTTGCCTTCCCGACGGTCCAGCTCTGCGGCGCCGACGCCAAGGTGGCCTGGGACCAGGTGGCAGCCCCTGGTCAGGATCCGCATGATCTCGACGGGCCGGCACCCGTCCTCAAGCTTGTCGCTGCTGAAGGCGACGCGCATGGCGGCCATGGGGCACACGGCGGGCATGCCGGTCACGGTGCCCCCGCCGAGCAGGCCGCAGCCGACGGTCACGGCGCTCATGGTGCCCATGGAGATCATTCCGGCCATGGCGATCATATGGCAGCCACCAATCCCGGAGGCTTCGAGACGGTTACGGCCGGCGATCTTGAGCTGACAGCAGGCTTCACCAGGGCGATGTTGCCCGGTCAGCCTGTTGGCGGCGGCTTTATTACCATCGCCAACAAGGGCGGAGCGGACGACAAGCTCGTCTCGGCGACCTCGGCGCAGGCCGGTGAGGTGCAGCTGCACGAGATGGCCATGGAAGGCGACGTCATGAAGATGCGTCAGCTGAACGACGGCATCGCCATCCCTGCCGGTCAGACGGTTGAGCTGAAGCCGGGCGGTCTGCATCTGATGTTCTACAAGGTTGCCGAGCCGTTCAAGGAAGGTGCAAGCGTCAATGTCACGTTGACCTTCGAAAAGGCCGGTGCAGTGGACGTGGTGCTTCCGGTCGGTCCGGCACGAGGCAACTGATCCAGATCGTCAGTCCATGAAACACGAAACCGCGGCCGTCACCGGTCGCGGTTTTTTCTTTGCCGTCGGGATCAGCTTCTCAGGCGACTGAGTTCTTGTAGGCCTCGATTGTTTCCTTCAGCGTCGCTTGCTCGAACTGCTGTTGCGTCGAGGTGAGGAAATAAAGGGCGAGCGCCGGGGGCTGGACGACGTTCACCATAGCCCTTAGCCGGAGATCTTCGCTTTGCGCCGCCTGCTGGGCGAGCAAACGCGTGTGTTCCTCCACATAGGTAGCGCGGGATACGCGCTGTGGCGGCTTCACCGGTTCCATTGCGTAGGCCGCAGTATGGGCAGAGACTGTGACAACCTGTGTCATGGGCGTTTCCAGATACTATGTAACGATATTAGCATAAACCACGGGTATCTATGCATCTTTAAGTCGAATGAGAAAAATTGAATAAAACTAGATTTGATCGGACGTGAACGAAAAAAAGCCCTGTTTTGCGCCAGATCAAGGCGTGGCCCGCCCCTGTCTTGCAGGATAAATACAAAGCAAGGGAGGAACGGGCAGATGATCGTACTTGTGGGTTACGCGACGATCGAAGGTCAGACGCGCAAGATCGCCGAAGCGGTCGCGTCGACAATCGAAGCGGCCGGGCACAGAGCCCTTCTCTTTGATATCACGTCGGGCGGAGAATATACGCTTGGCCATCCCGAGGCGGCGATCCTCTGCGCCCCCGTCCACGCGGCGCGCTATCCGGCGGCCTTCGCCGCCTTCGTGCGCCAGGAGGCAACCTGGCTCAACAGCATTCCCTCCGCCTTCGTTTCGGTATCCATGCTGATCCGCAGCGAGTTCGAGGAGGAGCGGGAGGAGGCGACGCATTTCCCCGATACGCTGCTGCAGGAGAGCGGCTGGAAGCCCGGCATGATCCATCACGCAGCCGGAGCGCTGCGCTATACCGAATATGATTTCTTCAAACGCTGGATCATCCGGCGTATGGCCGAGCATGAAAACGCGCCCACGGATGTGTCCAGAGATCACGAATTCACCGACTGGACGGCTCTGTCCGCTTTCGTGACGGAGTTTCTAGCGTCGGCCAAGGGTTGACGCGGCGGCCTGGACCGGCTTGAACGGCTGAGAGGGCTGTTCAAGCCGGAGGTTTCCATGTTCAACATCCTGCTCGTTGCCGCCGGCGGTGCGGCGGGGTCCGTGGCGCGTTATCTGACGGGGATTGCCATGACCCGCCTGCTCGGCCCAGCCTTTCCCTGGGGCACGATCACCGTCAACATCGTCGGTTCTTTTGTGATCGGACTTCTGACAGAGATGATTGCCCGGAAGTTTTCCGCGCCCCTGGAACTTCGCCTCCTCCTTGTCGTCGGTTTCCTGGGCGGTTTCACCACCTTTTCGTCCTTCTCGCTCGATACGATGGCGCTCTTCGAACGCGGTGAGGGCTTGACCGCCTTTGCCTATGTCTTTGCGAGCGTTGTTCTCTCGCTGGCCGCCGCTTTCGGTGGACTTGCCCTCGGACGCAGCCTGTTCTGAAACGCATCTGCGCATTTCGGCTTTCCCTTTCCGCCCGAAATCTACTAAAGGCACGGGATAAGTGGGTGGAGAACCCGAGTAGAAAGTATCCTCATGGCAGGCATCGAACATATCACCGTGGAGGCCGACGAGGCCGGCATGCGGCTCGACCGTTGGTTCAAGATCCATTATCCGGGTCTTGGCTTCGGCGCGCTCCAGAAGCTTCTGCGCTCCGGCCAGGTGCGCGTCGACGGCGGTCGCGTAAAGACCGACGCCCGCGTTCAGCCCGGCCAGGTCGTGCGCGTTCCGCCCATGGATGTCGACGCCAAGAAGACCGGCCCGATCGCAAGCCACGATCTGAAACACGGCGACGACCACGAACTTCTGTCGCGCATGCTGCTGCACGAGGACGAAAAGGTCTTCGTCTTGAACAAGCCCGCCGGCCTTGCCGTGCAGGGTGGCTCGGGCCTGACCCGCCATATCGACAAGATGCTGGAAGCCTGGACGAGCCGGAAGGGCGAGAAGCCGCGCCTCGTGCATCGCCTTGACCGTGACACCTCGGGCGTTCTTGTCGTTGCCCGCACGCGCGGCGCCGCCCAGAAGCTGACGGCGGCCTTCCGCGAGCGCGATACCAAGAAGGTCTACTGGTCGCTGGTGAAGGGTGTGCCGCGCAAGCACGAGGACAAGATCTCGACCTGGCTCACCAAGGACCAGACCGACGAAGGCGACCGGATGCGCGTCTGCAAGCATGGCGAGGAGGGGGCGGACCACGCCGTCTCCTACTACCGTGTCATCGATACGGCCGCCCAGAACCTCGCCTGGCTGGAGATGGAGCCATACACCGGTCGTACCCACCAGCTGCGCGTTCATGCGCTGCATATCGGTCACCCGATCATCGGTGATCCCAAATATTTCATCGACGACCACAACTGGGATTTCCCCGGCGGTATCCAGAAGCGGCTGCATCTGCATGCCCGGCATATCGACCTGCCACATCCGAATGGCGGACGCCTCAAGGTAACGGCGCCGCTGTCGCCGCACATGGTGCAGAGCTGGAACCTGCTGGGTTTCGACCAGGCGGATGGGGACAGGGACGCCGAATGAAGCTTGTTCTCTTCGATTGCGACGGCACGCTGGTCGACAGCGCCGGCCTGATCCATGAAGTCATGCGCCACACCTTCATTGCTTTCGGCAAGCCGGAACCGGCACTTGAGACGACCAAGTCGATCATCGGCCTGACGCTCGACATCGCGATCGCCCGCATGGATGGCAAGCCGCATGCCGACGACGAGGCAGTCGCCATGGCCGCGCACTACAAGGCGATCTTTGCCGATGTCCGCCGCGACTCCGGTTTCGGCGAAACCATGTTCGATGGCATCCGCGATGTCCTGGACGCCCTGATCGCCCGCGACGACATCTGGCTCGGCGCCGTCACCGGCAAGTCGCGCCGCGGTCTGGAGATGATCCTTGAAGGCCATGGGCTGAAGCCCCATTTCCTCTTCTGCCGCACGGCCGACGAGTGCCCGTCCAAACCGCATCCGGCCATGGTGACCGAATGCTGTGACGAGGCCGGCATCGCCCCGCGCGAGACCATCGTCATCGGCGATGCCATCTACGACATGCAGATGGCCAAGGCCGCCGGTGCAACCGCAATCGGCGTGTCCTGGGGCTATGCCAAGGCGGACGACCTCTGGAAGGCCGGTGCCGATGCCGTGGTCGAACGCCCCGCCGACCTTCTGGCCTATATCCACTAGGAGCCTTTGATGCGCGACGAACTCAGCCAGGACATCTTCGGGACCTTTATCCCGGAGCCCAGTCATGAGGACCCGGTGCGCCGGGCGCAGATCCAGATGAAGCGACCGCTGCCGAAGCGCTTCTACGAGAGCGTCGGGATCGAGGCGCGCGAGGATGGCTTCTCGATCACGCTCGACGGCAAGCCGGTCAAGACCCCTGCCAAGAACCTGCTGACGCTGCCGACCCGCGAGGCAGCCGAACTCGTCGTGGCCGAATGGGCCGGGCAGGGCGAACACATCGACCCGGCAACCATGCCGGTCACCAAGCTCGCCAATACGGCGATCGACGCGGTGACCAATAGCCTGGACGAGGTCTTTGCCGAGATCGTGCGTTTTGCCGGCACGGATCTGCTCTGCTACCGCGCCGACGGCCCGAAGGAACTGATCGACCGCCAGTCGGCCCGCTGGGATCCCGTCTTGTCATGGGCTGCCACGGCGCATGGCACCCGCTTCTTCCTCGTTGAGGGCGTGATGCATCAGGAGCAGCCACAGGAAGCGGTCGCTGCCTATGCCCGCGCCCTTGAGCGTTATCGCGATCCGTTCCGGATTTCCTGCCTGAACGTGGTGACCACGCTCACCGGCTCGGCGGTGCTGACACTCGCATTTGCCGAAGGCGCCTTCGATCTCGATGAGGTCTGGACGCTTGCCCATCTCGATGAGGACTGGACGATCGAGCATTGGGGATCCGATGCCGAGGCCGAAGCGCGCCGAGAGGCCAGGTACGGTGAATATGCCTCGGCCGCAGCGCTGTTCCACGCGATCCAGTCGCAAAGTTAACCATCCACTAACCATACATGGCGAATTGTCGGACAGGTCGAGAATCACCTGTCCGGGGTCGTCATGTTTGCGCAGAGCCTTCGCATCGCCTTTGCCTTGAGCCTGACCATGCTGCTGGGCTCCTGTACGCTTTTCCAGGGACGCAGCATCGATCGACCTCTGGTCTATTTCGTCCGCAACGTCACGGTGATGGCCGATGCGCGGGTTCCCCTTGAACTGCTGGAGAGCGTGGACCGTCGTGTTTCCTCCGCCATCGCTGCGACCCGGGCTCCGCAGGGCGCCGAGCGTGTTGTTCTGCTCGTGAAGATCGATCGTCTCGGCTTTGGCGAGGGCGCCCGTCGCCGTCTCGCCCAGGCTGACTTCACCGTGACGGCCGTTTCGGTCGAAACCGGCGAGCCGGTGGCCAAGGGAAGTTTCCGGGTCAACAGCCCGACCGACGACCCGCGCTGGGCCCGCCACGCCCTTGCGGAAGAGATTGCCGCCCGCATTCGCTTCGCCTTCTCCTTGACCACGCCGCGCATCCGCAAGTCGCTGTCGCCCCGGACCGTGTCGACACGGCTTGCTTCAGATCCGCCGCCGGTGACCGCGCCGGCTTCTTCGGCTCCTGATGCGCGCGCCGCCACCACCCCGTCAGTGCCTCAGCCACAAAAGCCTGTTGTCGTTGCCGTGCCGCCCACGCCCGCACCGCCGCCGCAGGAAATGGCAGCTCCTCCGGTTGCGGAAACGCCGACCGTCAGCCCCGCTGCACCGCCACAGCCTGCCCGTCGAGCCGCCGATGTCGGCAAGGGTACACCGGTCGAACAGGGAGCCGTCGGCACCATTCGCCTTCGACCAGACTGTGACCCCGCCGTGACGCCGACCTGCCCGGCGACCCCTTGAGCCATGCCCGGGCGCAATGACGCATGCGTGCGCCGCAGCCGTGATTGACTTGGGCCCGACCTCGGCCTAATCCTCGTGATGGATGGTTTCCGGACGGCAGAGATGTTGTCCGGAGAGCAAAAGGGAATGCGAAGGCGTGGACCCCAACCGGGCACGCGGAACGCAGCCGACCCCGCGACTGTATTGCAGCGAGGGTTCTCCATCCGCTCTGCCGTTTCAGGTGGTGACGGGTCGCAGGGTGCGACCGGCCGATCGAAAACGGCAAAGCGGAAAAGCCACTGGGGTGGCAACACGATCAGCCGGGGCAGGACGCCTCTTTCTCTACGAATCGTCCGCTCTTTCGTGTTGTCGCAAACCCTGGGAAGGCGAGGAGAACCCGACGGTCCTTTCGAAGACCACGACCTGCGAGCCAGGAGACCTGCCATCCACGGGCATGGTGCCCACACTGGGGAGGTTTCCCCGTTGCCAGCACGGAGGTTGTCGTGGCGACGTCTTGCATCCGCGGGTCCTTGTCGACCCGACGGTGCCGGTCCGTTTTTTGGAGCCGGGCATCGTTTGATCTTTCGTGCATGCTGAAGGCATGCGCCACAGACCGTCTGCGCGCGGTCGAAGGTCATGGCAACCCATGACCGCATCCCATTCCCGATCCATCCTGGTTCTCGGTGGCGCCCGCTCGGGCAAGTCACGCTTTGCCGAGGGATTGGCCCGCGATACCGGCTTTGACAGGTTTTACCTCGCCACTGGCCGCGCCTGGGACGAAGAAATGCGTGCCCGCATCGAGACCCACAAGGCCGACCGCGCAGATGATGGCTGGACGACCCATGAGGAGCCCGTCGATCTCGTCGGCGCGCTGAAGGCGCTGGACCAGCCCGGTCGCGTCATCCTCGTCGATTGCCTGACGCTCTGGGTCACCAATCTGATGATGGAGGAGGGCAGTGATGTCGACGCGGACGGCGCGGCACTGGCGGCCAGTCTCGGGGAACTCCAGGCCACCGTCATCTTCGTCTCCAACGAGGTCGGCCTCGGCATCGTGCCCGAAAACAAGATGGCCCGCGCCTTCCGCGACCATGCCGGCCGTCTCCACCAAGCCATCGCCGCTCAAGCGGCAGACGTCTATTTCGTTGCGGCCGGATTGCCGCTGAAAATGAAGGGTTGAACCATGTTGCAGCAGAAGATCCCCGCCACCGTCATCACCGGCTTTCTCGGCGCGGGCAAGACCACCATCATCCGCAACATGCTGATGAATGCCGGCGGCAAGAAGATCGCGCTCATTATCAACGAGTTCGGTGATCTCGGCGTCGATGGCGATGTACTGAAGGGCTGCGGCGCCGAGAATTGCACCGAGGACGACATCATCGAGCTCACCAATGGCTGCATCTGCTGCACGGTGGCCGACGACTTCGTGCCGACCATGCAGAAGCTGCTCGACCGCGACGTGAAGCCCGACCATATCGTCATCGAGACCTCGGGTCTGGCGCTGCCACAGCCGCTGGTCGCCGCCTTCAACTGGCCTGACATCCGCACCCGCGTCACGGTCGATGGCGTTGTCACCGTGGTCGACAGCGCGGCTGTTGCCGCCGGTCGTTTCGCCGATGATCATGACGCGGTCGCTGCCCAGCGCGCCGAGGACGACAATCTCGACCACGAAAGCCCGATCGAGGAGCTGTTCGAGGACCAGCTGACCTGCGCCGACCTCATCGTGCTCAATAAGACCGACCTGCTCGACGCTGCCGGCATCGCCGCGGTGCGTGCAGAAGTCACAGGCCGCACCAGCCGCAAGCCTTCGATGATCGAGGCGAAGAATGGCGAAGTGCCTTCACTCGTGCTGCTCGGGATCGGCGCCAGCACCGAAGACGACATCGAAAACCGCAAGTCACATCACGAGCTGGAGCACGAGGCACTCCATGCCTCGGGCGAAGACCACGACCATCATCATGACCACGACGAGTTCGAAAGCTTCGTCCTGAAGCTCGGCGCGATCAAGGACCCGGCGGAGTTCGTCGACCGCCTGAAGCCGGTCATCGAGAAGCACGACATCCTGCGCCTGAAGGGCTTCATCGACGTGCCCGGGAAGCCGATGCGCCTCGTCATCCAGGCCGTCGGCACCCGCATCGACACCTATTTCGACCGTCCCTGGACATCAGCCGAGAAGCGCGAGACGCGGCTTGTGGTGATCGGCCTGCATGAATGGGATTTCGGCGCCGTGGTCGAGGACGTGCAGGCGGCGGCGGGTTGAGAAACGGTTTAGCGATGGCATGCGTTGCTACCCCCCTCTGGCCTGCCGGCCATCTCCCCCTCAAGGGGGGAGATCGGATCGGCGCGCGCTTGGCGGTTCCCGGACAAACTGACATCCGGCGGCCAGGGTTTTTGCTCACGTCATCGACTTTTCGTGGCCCGACATCCAGGGCTGTTGCAGCTAAAGGCTTTCCGGAGGTGCGCGACATCTCCGGCTTCCGATCTCCCCCCTTGAGGGGGAGATGCCCGCCCTTCGACGGGCTCAGGGCGCAGAGGGGGGTATCCCAACCTCTGACCACCAGCCGGTCAAAGAATATTCGTCGGGAGCCGTCATGCATCTCCTCCTAGCCCAGAAGGGATCGATCAGCGACGGCGACGAGGCGATCGATCTTGGCCAGACGCCGGGGGACGTGCTGTTTCTCTCGGCGGCGGACACGGAGCTGGCGGCAATTGCCGCAGCCGTTGAAGCGAGGGGCGGAGAAGCGCTGCCCTGGCGGCTCGCCAGCCTGATGACCCTGAAGCACCCGATGTCGGTCGATACCTATATCGAGCGCACGGCACGCCATGCGCGGCTGATCGTGGTCAGGGCGCTGGGTGGGGCGAGCTACTTCCACTATGCGCTGGAGGCGCTGCATGCTTGCGCCCGTCGCAGCGGCGGAGCAATCGTCGTGCTGCCCGGTGACGACAAGCCGGACGAGGGGCTTGCACCCTTCCAGGCCTGCGGGGATGACGATCGCCAGGCTCTCTGGACCTATTTGACCGAAGGTGGGGCGGGGAATGCATCCGCTTTCGTCGCCTATGCCGAGGCCTTGCTCAGTGGCGCCGACCGGCCGGAGCCTGCACGTCCGCTGTTGAAGGCCGGTATTTGGTGGCCGAGCAGGGGCGTAATCGGGGTTGAGGAATGGGAGAGGCTGGCGTTCCCTTCTCCCCGTTCACGGGGAGAAGGTGCCCAAAGGGCGGATGAGGGGCAAATCTCAGCGCAAGCCCAGCCCCTCACCCTGACCCTCTCCCCGCAGGCGGGGAGAGGGAATGTAACCCCTCTCTGCTTTTACCGTGCCCTCGTCCAGAGTGGCGAAACGGCACCCGTCGAGGCCATGGTGGAAGCCTTGAAGGCCGAGGGCCTCACTCCTCTGCCGGTCTTCGTCTCCAGCCTCAAGGATCAGGTCTCCGTCGACACGCTGCGCGCCATCTTCACCCGCTTCCCGCCGGCGGTGGTCATCAACACGACAGGCTTTGCCGTCTCGACGCCGGGCGCCGAAAAGCCTTCGACCGTGCTCGACGAGATGGGTGCTGTCGTCCTGCAGGCGATCTTCTCATCCTCGCCGCGCGCCACCTGGGAGGGCTCGAGCCAGGGCCTCAGCGCCCGCGATCTGGCAATGAGTGTCGCCCTGCCGGAAGTCGATGGCCGCCTACTGACGCGCGCCGTTTCCTTTAAATCGAAGGCGCGGTTCGACGAGCGGGTCGAGGCCAATCTCGTCAGCCACGAGCCGGATGCCGGCCGCATGCGCTTCGTCGCGGAACTTGCCGCCAACTGGGCGAAGCTCCGCGCAACCCAGCCTGCGGAGCGCCGCGTGGCGTTGATCATGGCCAATTACCCGAACCGCGACGGGCGTCTCGGCAACGGGGTCGGACTGGACACGCCAGCCGGTACCGTCGAGGTCATGCACGCCATGCGCGACGCGGGCTATGACATTGCCGATCTGCCCGCTGACGGCGACGCGCTGATGCAAGCGCTGATGGCCGGTCCGACGAATGCGGCCAATGCCGGACGGGTCATTCGCGAACGTATTTCCGTTAGCGATTACATAAAGTTCTTCGAGGATCTTCCCAAAGAGGTTCAGGAGCGCGCGGCTGCACGCTGGGGTGCTCCGGAAGCCGATCCCTTCCATGTCGACGGCGCCTTCGCGCTGCCGCTGATGCGCTTCGGCAAGCTGATGATCGGCATCCAGCCCGCCCGTGGCTACAATATCGATCCCAAGGAAACCTACCATTCCCCCGATCTCGTGCCGCCGCATGGCTATCTTGCCTTCTACGCTTTCCTGAGGCGGGAATTCGGCGCTCAGGCCGTCATCCATATGGGCAAACACGGCAATCTCGAATGGCTGCCGGGCAAGGCCCTGGCCCTGTCGGAGACCTGTTTCCCCGAGGCGGTCTTTGGACCGCTCCCGCATCTCTATCCCTTCATCGTCAACGACCCCGGCGAGGGCACGCAGGCCAAACGCCGCAGCTCCGCCGTCATCATCGACCACCTGACGCCTCCGCTGACGCGGGCCGAAAGCTATGGGCCGCTCAAGGATCTCGAAGCGCTGGTCGACGAGTATTACGAAGCCTCGGGCGGCGATCCGCGCCGTTTGGTGCTCTTGAAGAAGCAGATCCTGGAGCTGATCGCCGATATCGGCCTCGACCAAGATGCCGGCATCGCCAAGGACGAGGCGGAAGATCAGGCGCTGGAAAAGCTAGACGCCTATCTCTGCGACCTCAAGGAAATGCAGATCCGCGACGGGCTGCACATCTTCGGGCTCGCACCCGAGGGGCGGTTGCTGACCGATCTCGTCGTCGCGCTGGCGCGTGTGCCACGCGGCCAGGGCGAGGGCGGTGACGCGAGTTTGCAGCGGGCAATCGCGGGGGATCTTGGTTTGTTCTCCCACCCTGTGGGGGAGATGTCAGCGAAGCTGACAGAGGGGGGTAAGCCGCAAGTGCTGAGGGATGAGTTACCCCCCTCTGGCCTGCCGGCCATCTCCCCCTCAAGGGGGGAGATCGGCAGAACGCCGATGTCGGCGGATTTCGCAGTCTTGGCAAAGACGCCTCAGCTGCCGATGATCTCCGCATCCGCATCCGCATCCGCATCCGCACTTTCATCCACCTCCGCAGACGCGGAGGAAGGCAGAGCGCCAACCTCCCCCATCTCCCCCCTTGAGGGGGAGATGCCCGGTAGGGCAGAGGGGAGTATCCCAGGCACGCCGCCAAAATCATTCGACCCCCTCGACTGCATCATGTCCGCCCCCTGGTCCGGGGCAAAACCTGCGATCCTTGCCGATCTCATCGATGCCCCCTGGCGTACGGCTGGCGATACTGTTGAACGCATTGAACTGCTCGCCGCCAAACTCGTTTGCGGTGATATCCGATGCCCAGATCACTGGCCACGCACCCGCGCCGTCCTCGCCGAGATCGAAACCCGCCTGAAACCTGCCGTCGTCAGATCCGGTGCGGGCGAGATCGAAGGCCTGCTGAAGGGCCTCTCCGGTCATTTCGTGCCCCCCGGACCCTCCGGCGCCCCGACGCGCGGGAGGCCGGACGTGCTGCCGACGGGCCGCAATTTCTACTCCGTCGACAGCCGCGCCGTGCCGACACCGGCGGCTTACGAACTCGGCAGGAAATCCGCCGAGCTCTTGATCCAGCGCTACGTGCAGGATCATGGCGAATGGCCTACCTCCTTCGGCATCACCGCCTGGGGCACGTCGAACATGCGCACCGGCGGCGATGATATCGCCCAGGCCCTCGCGCTGATCGGCGTCAAGCCGCTCTGGGACATGGCCTCACGCCGCGTCACCGGCTTCGAGGTGATCCCGCAAGCCGTGCTCGGGCGCCCGCGTGTCGATGTCACGCTGCGCATCTCCGGCTTCTTCCGCGATGCCTTCCCCGAACAGATCGCGCTCTTCGACAAGGCGGTAAGGGCCGTGGCCGCGCTTGATGAAGACGAAGGGGATAATCCGATCGTAGCGAGGGTGAGGGCCGAAACCGACAGCCTCAAGGCCGAGGGGCTGGACGAAAAACAAGCCGCCCGCCGCGCCCGCTACCGTGTCTTCGGCTCCAAGCCCGGTGCCTATGGCGCGGGCCTGCAGGCCCTGATCGACGAGAAGGGTTGGACCGACCGCGCTGATCTCGCCGAGAGTTATCTCGTCTGGGGTGGCTACGCCTATGGTGCGGGCGAGGAGGGCAAGGCTGAGCGCGGCCTGTTCGAGGAACGCCTGCGCTCGATCCAGGCCGTGGTGCAGAACCAGGACAATCGCGAACACGACCTGCTCGACAGCGACGACTACTACCAGTTCGAGGGCGGCATGACGGCGGCGATCGAACATGTCGCGGGTGTGAGGCCCAAGGTCTATCACAACGACCATTCGCGGCCGGAAAAACCCGTCATCCGCAGCCTTGAGGAGGAGATCGGCCGCGTCGTGCGCGCCCGCGTGGTCAATCCGAAGTGGATCGAGGGCGTCATGCGCCACGGCTACAAGGGCGCCTTCGAGATCACCGCCACCGTCGACTACATGTTCGCCTTCGCAGCGACGACGGGTGCGGTCCGCGACCACCATTTCGAGGCCGTCTACCAGGCCTTCATTCTCGATGAGCGCGTGCGCGATTTCATGGCCGAGAAGAATGCCCCGGCGCAAAAGGAGCTCGCAGACCGCCTGATCGAGGCGATCGAGCGCGGCCTGTGGACGCCGAAGAGCAATTCGGCAAAATTTACACTTGAGGAGCTGGCCGCTGTCGGCTCCAGGGATTTGAAGGAAGTGCGGCTATGAGCGACGACCCAAACATCGAAACCGCCGAGAGCGATCTCGCCCGCCATGCGGAAAAGATGGCCAAGAAGAAGGCCGCCCGCGACAAGATCATGGCCACCAAGACCGGCGAGAAGGGCCTGATCATCGTTCATACCGGCAAGGGCAAGGGCAAGTCCTCGGCTGCCTTCGGCATGATCTTCCGCCACATTGCCCATGGCAAGAAATGCGCCGTGGTCCAGTTCATCAAGGGGGCGATGTCGACCGGCGAGCGCGACCTGATCCTGAAGCACTTCTCGGATCTCTGCGAATTCCACACCATGGGCGAGGGCTTCACCTGGGAGACCCAGGACAAGGCGCGCGACATCGCCATGGCGAAAGCGGCCTGGGAAAAGGCAAAGGAGCTGATCCGCGATCCGGCCAACTCCATGGTACTGCTCGACGAGGTCAATATTGCGATCCGTTACGACTACATCGATCTCGCCGAAGTGCTGGAATTCCTCGCGACCGAAAAGCCTCCGATGACCCATGTCGTGCTGACCGGCCGCAACGCCAAGGATGAGCTGATCGAACTTGCCGATCTCGTGACGGAGATGGAACTGGTGAAGCATCCGTTCCGCTCCGGCATCAAGGCACAGATCGGGGTGGAGTACTGATCGATCAAACCCCGATCCAAACCCGGATCGGATTGGTCGGGTCGGCGAGAAGGCGGATTGCCAGCGCCACGCAGGTGATCACCAGCAGCGGCTTGATCAGCCGCGCGCCGTTTTTCATCGCGAGCCTCGAGCCAGTCTGGGCGCCGAGGAACTGGCCGATGCCCATCAGGAAACCGATCTTCCAGAGCACGACGCCGCCGGCGACGAAGACGAGGAAGGCGCCGACATTCGAGCCGAAATTCAGGAGCTTCGTATGCGCTGTCGCTTTCAGCATGCCGAAGCCGGCGAGTGAGACGAAGGCGAGCATGTAGAAGGAGCCGGTGCCCGGGCCGAAGACGCCGTCATAAAAGCCGATCATCGGCACGAAGGTCAGGCCGAACATGAAGGGTGTCATGCGCTGGTGGCTGTCGACATCGGAGAGGTTCGGCTTCAGCGCGAAATAGAGCGCAATCGCGACTAGCAGAAAGGGCATGAAGGCGCGCAGCACGGCGGCTGGCACGAAGCTCGCGACCACGGCGCCAAGCCCACCGCCGATCACCGCCGTGGCTGCCATCGGCAGTTGCTTCTTCAGGTCCACGTGGCCCTTCCGCGCATAGGCGATGGTCGCCGATCCCGCACCGAACATCGACTGCAGCTTGTTCGTGCCGAGCGTTTCCAGCGGCGGAATGCCCGCGATCAGCATGGCGGGGATGGTGATCAGCCCGCCACCGCCCGCAATCGAATCGATGAAGCCGGCGATAAAGGCAGCGAGGAAAAGCAGCAGCAAGGCTTGAAATGCGAGATCGACCACAGAGAGACTCAAGTGAGGTTTTGCACGCGGGCAGGGAAGGTGCGTTGTTGTGGACCAATCGCCTCGGCGACGCAACCTTGCACGCCATGTCGCGCGGGTCGCACACGGGACATTCTGTGGACTGGCGCTTCCGTCACACAAAGCGCCGCAATCCGGTTTGACCACTGGGTAAGCCTTCGATAAAGCTCGTGGTAATGTGCGACGGCGCCTGTTCGACAGGCTGGAAATAGTCCGGTGCGGCCGACCCAATCCGGGGGCCAATTCCGGAGCTGTCCCAAAGGCCATGGACCGTGCCGAAAGGCGCGATAAGTCCGGCGCTTCGTACAGAAAGAAAAACGAAGCAGGGAGGCCTTGTATCATGGCGGAAAAACTCGGAATCATGGTCTGCGGCCACGGCAGCCGCAATCAGAACGCGGCGAAGGAATTCGCCGTGATCGCGGAAGCGCTGCGCGCCCGCAATCCCGACATGCCGGTCGAATATGGCTATCTCGAATTCTGCAACCCGGTGATTTCTGCCGGTCTCGACAGCCTGCGCGAACAGGGGGTGACCCGCGTGCTGGCGGTCCCCGGCATGCTGTTTGCCGCAGGCCACGCCAAGAACGACATCCCCTCGGTGCTCAACACCTATCAGGCGCAGCACAAGGATGTCGTCATCAATTACGGCCGCGAAGCTCGGCATTGACCTGAAGATGATCCGTGCCGCCGGCGACCGTATTCAGACGGCAGTCGACGAGGCGAACGAAACTCTCGGTTTCGTCGACAAACACGAGACGCTGTTGATGGTCGTCGGTCGCGGCTCGTCCGATCCGGATGCCAATTCCAACGCCACCAAGGTCATGCGCATGCTCTGGGAAGGCATGGGCTTCGGCTGGGGCGAAACCTGCTATTCGGGCGTGACCTTTCCGCTGGTCGAACCGGGCCTGACCCATGCCGCCAAGCTGGGCTACAAGCGTATCGTCGTCTTCCCCTATTTCCTCTTCACTGGCGTTTTGGTGAAGCGCATCTACAGCTATACCGACGAGGTCGCAGCGCGGCATCCGGAGATCCAGTTCGTCAAGGCGAGCTATTTGAACGACCACCCGCTGGTGCTCGACGCCTTCCAGGATCGCGTCAAGGAAATACTCGAAGGCGCGGCCGTGATGAACTGCCAGATGTGTAAGTATCGCGAACAGGTGCTCGGCTTCGAAGCGGATGTCGGCCAGCCGCAGGAAAGCCACCACCACCATGTCGAAGGCATCGGCGGCGGCCTGGAAAACTGTCCCTGCAAGGGCGATTGCGATGCCTCCTGCCGCGACCCCGATTTCTGCCGCGAGCATGGTCTGCCCTGGACGCCGGTGCACAGCCATGCCGAGCCGGCGCCGCTGAAGCCCGTCCCGGTCGCTGAGGCCTTCGACTATGCGCCGTCCTTTACCCTCGGCGGTAAGTATGCGGCGCTGAAGGACAAGACGCCGGATGCCGAGCTGCAAGCCGTCATGGACGCCCCGTCCTCGGGCAAGGCCGCGCATCACGAGCATGGACCGAACTGTGGCTGCGGCCACCACGACCATGATCATGGGCACGATCATAATCACGCCCATGCGCACGACCATGGGCACCATCACCACCATGATGACCATGATCACGGCCACCATCATCATGGTCACGATCACGGTCATGATCACGCGCATGACCATGGCCATGCGCATGGCCACGATCACCATCACCACCACGCGCCTTATCCGCATGCGGATCATCCGCTGGGGCCGAAGTCGATGCAGAAGAAAAAGTAATGCCGCTCTTCGATCGCATCCTGATCGTCGACTGGTCCGGGGCCGGGCAACCGGTCACCGGCAAGAACTCGCTCTGGGCGTGCCTCGCCCGGCGCGAGGGCGATGGTCATGCGATCGAGTGGATCGAGAATTTTTCGACCCGCCACGCCTTCATTCATCGGCTTGAGGCCGTGGTCAGCGCAGCGGTCGCTGAAGGCCAACGCCTGCTTTGCGGCTTCGACTTCGCATTCGGCTATCCGGCCGGCACCGCAGAGCGGCTGACGGGGGAGCCACACTGGCGTAACCTGTGGCGCAAGATCGCGGACGAAATCGAGGATGGCGAGGATAACCGCAACAACCGCTTCGATCTCGCCTCTCGCTGGAACGCCAAGCATTTTTCCGGCGAGCCGCGCTTCTGGGGACGGCCACATCAGCATGTCTATGCCGATCTCTCCGACAAGAAGCCGCCTGCACCGACAGAGGCTCCGCTTGCCTTCCGCCGCTCGGAGCAGTTCGCCAAGGGGGCGAAATCCGTCTGGCAACTGACCTACAATGGTTCCGTCGGCAGCCAGACATTGCTCGGCATTAACAGGCTGTCTCGCTTCCTCGACGAGAGCGGCCATGGCGAGCACATCGCCGTCTGGCCTTTCGAGACAGGTTTCGCCAAGGCTTTCGACAAGCCCGTTGTTTTCGCTGAGATCTACCCCTCGCTCTTTACGCTGGCCGCTGAGGACGAGGTGAAGGACCAGGCGCAGGTTCGCACCGTCGCCGAGGCCTTTGCCCGCTTCGATGCGGATGGCCGGCTTGCGACGCTGCTGGATCGACCGCCAATGTTATCAGACGAGGAGGTCGCGATATCGATCGCGGAAGAGGGCTGGGTGCTCGGGATCGGGCATCGGGAACTGGAGATCGCGGGTGGGGATACCCCCCTCTGGCCTGCCGGCCATCTCCCCCACAAGGGGGGAGAGCAGGCTGCGGTGGCCGCCGAGACCTCCGTTGACGCTCTTGGCAAAAGGAATATGTCTCAGGCTCAATCTAGCGCTGTAACGGCTGTCACTGACGCGGCCACACGGCACACCCCACTCTCCCCCCGTGTGGGGGAGATGTCGCGCAGCGACAGAGGGGGGTATCCCCGATGACGTCGCCCCTCGACTACATCCGCGACCCCGCCGAAATCTACCGCCAGTCCTTCGCCACCATCCGCGAGGAAGCTGCTCTCGACCGTTTCCCCACGGTCTTCCAGCCGCTTGTCATCCGCCTCATCCATGCCTGCGGCATGGTCGATCTCGCCGATGATATCAGGTGGTCCGAAGGCGCCTTCGAGGCCGGTGCCGCAGCACTTGAAAAGGGTGCCCCGGTTCTTGTCGATGTCGAGATGGTTCGCCACGGCATCATTCGCCGCCTGCTGCCGGTCGAAAACCAGATCCTCTGCCTCCTGAACGACGAGCGCGTACGGCCGAAGGCGGACGAAATCGGCAACACCCGCTCGGCCGCACAGGTCGATCTCTGGGACGAGCATCTCGCCGGCGCAGTTGTCGCAATCGGCAACGCGCCGACGGCGCTATTCCGTTTGCTGGAACGCATCGACGCCGGCGCGCCGAAGCCGGCGATCATCCTCGGTTTTCCCGTCGGCTTCGTGGGTGCCGCCGAAAGCAAGGACGAATTGATCGCGAACTCCAGGGGCATTCCCTATATCGCAGTGCGCGGTCGCCGGGGCGGTTCGGCCATGGCCTCGGCCGCCGTCAATGCACTGGCGGGAGGGCTCGGCACCAATGTCTGACGCGTCCCACACACCCTGGCTCACCATCATCGGCATCGGCGACAACGGGCTGGAAAGCCTCACTCCCGAGGCGCAGGCGATCGTCTGGCAGGCGGAAACGCTCGTCATCGGCGAGCGGCTGGATGCGGTCATCGACGGATCGAGCCTGCCGGATCTGAAACGCGTCCTCACCTGGGGCGCGGGCTTCCGCGAGACGCTGGCCGAGATCCTGAAACTGCGCGGCACGCCGGTCACGGTGCTCGCCACCGGTGACCCCATGCATTTCGGCATTGGCGCGACACTCCGGCGTTATGTGGCCGCCGAGGAAATGTTCGTGCTTCCGAGCCCGTCAGCCTTCTCGCTCGCCGCCGCCCGGCTCGGCTGGCCGCTGCAATCGGTAACGCAGATCTCGCTGCATGGCCGTCCGCTCGCTTTCCTCAACCGACACGTCATGCCGCGCGCCCGCATCCTGGCGCTGACCTCAGACGCCTCCACCGTGCAGGCCGCTGCCGTGCTGCTCGCCGAGCGCGGCTTCGGCGCTTCCGTTCTGCATGTGCTCGAACATATGGGCGGCACGCAAGAGCGTATCCTCCGGATGACGGCGGTGGAAATGGCCGAGACCTGCCCTGATATCTCGGATTTCAATACGCTGGCGATCGACTGCGCTGCCGACGGCCCGCTACTGGCGCCCGTACCGGGCCTGCCTGATGAGGCCTTTCGCCATGACGGGCAGCTGACCAAACGCGAGATCCGCGCGGCAACGCTCGCCCAGCTTGCGCCCTTTCCGAATGCCCGCCTCTGGGATGTCGGCGCCGGCTGCGGTTCGATTGCGATTGAATGGATGCGATCTGGCATGGGTACCAAAGCGATCGCGATCGAGGCGAAGCCCGAGCGGCTGGCAATGATCCGCGCCAATGCCGAAATTCTTGGCGTGCCCGACCTCGATGTGGTCGAAGGTGAGGCGCCGGCGGTGCTTGCCGGCTTGAAGACCCCGGATGTGATCTTCATCGGCGGCGGTATCAGCGGTGAGGGATTGTTCGAGGCCTGCTGGGCAGCGCTTGCCCCCGGCGGCCGGCTGGTCGCCAATGCGGTGACGATCGAAGGTGAGGCCAAACTCGTCGATCTTCGCAGCCGCCATGGCGGAGAGCTGAGCCGAATTCAGGTGGCGCGCGCGGCCCCGGTCGGGCGCTATTGTGGCTGGAAGTCGCTGATGTCGGTGACGATGTGGACGGTCGTGAAGGGAGAGGGGGCATGAGTTTGAACCGCTGCCCCTCATCCGGCTGCCGCCACCTTCTCCCCGCATGCGGGGAGAAGGCCATCGTGGCTGGCGTCGTGCCCCCTTCTCCCCGTTCACGGGGAGAAGGTCCCGGCAGGGGGATGAGGGGCAAAGTGCCAAGCAAGGAGCAGCTTACATGACCGGTAAACTCTATGGCCTGGGGCTCGGGCCCGGCGATCCGGAACTGCTGACCCTGAAGGCACATCGCATCCTGACCAGCTGCCCTGTGGTCGCCTATCCGGCGCCCGATACCGGACCGAGCTTTGCCCGCCAGATTGCGGCTCCGTATTTGACCGCCGCCCAGCTTGAAGTGCCGATCATCGTGCCGATGCGTGTCGAGCGCTTTCCGGCACAGGACATCTATACGCAGGCTGCTGAGACGCTGTCGCATCATCTCGACGCCGGATCTGATGTGGCCGTGCTCTGCGAGGGGGACCCCTTCTTCTACGGCTCCTTCATGTATCTCTTCGAGCGGCTCGCCGATCGTTATCCGACAGAGGTCGTGCCCGGCGTTTCCTCTATGATGGCGGCGGCCGCCGGCCTCGGACGGCCGCTCGCTGCCCGCAACGACGTGCTGACCGTACTGCCGGGTCCTCTCTCGGATCAAGAGCTTGCAGCCCGCATCGAGGTGTCGGGTGCTGTCGCAATCATCAAGCTCGGCCGGCATTTCGCCCGTATCCGAGCGCTGATCGAAAGCCTCGGACTGACCGCCCAGGCCGGATATGCGGAGCGCGTCAGCCTTGCCGAACAGAAGCTGACACCGCTCGCCGATGTGGCAGAGGACACCGCCCCCTATTTCTCGATGATCCTGATCTACAAGGGTGACGAGCGCTGGCATCCGGCACTCGCGAAAAAGCTTGGAAGCGGGGCCGCATGACGCCTGTCTCCGCATCCCCGGCCACACCCGCCGTCGTCATCCTGAGCGCATTAGCCGCTTCGTTGGGCCGTAGCATTGCGCAGGACATCGGGGGCGAGCTGCATGGCGCCGCCTCGCGCGTCGTGGAGGCGGATGTTCGTTTTGTCTCTGCCAAAGACCATGTGCAGGCGCTCTTTGCTGCCGGTCGACCGATCGTCGCCGTCATGGCCTCCGGCGCTTTGATCCGGCTGCTTGCTCCGCTGCTGTCGGACAAACACTCGGAACCGCCGGTACTCGCTGTGGCCGAGGATGGCTCCTCGGTCGTACCGCTGCTCGGGGGACACCACGGCGCCAATGATTTGGCTAGGCAGATTGCCTCCGCGATTGGAGCCCATGCCGCCATCACCACAGCCGGCGATCTCAAGTTCGGCGTGGCGCTCGATCAACCGCCTGATGGTTATGTGCTTGCCAATCCCGAGTGCGCCAAGGCCGTTATGGCGGAGCTTGTCGCGGGGGCGGGCGTGCGGCTCGACCTTCCCTCTCCCCGCCTGCGGGGAGAAGGTGCCCGAAGGGCGGATGAGGGGCTGCAGCAGCCCGGCACGCATGACCTGCCCTTCACCCCAACCCTCTCCCCGCAGGCGGGGAGAGGGGGGACCGCCGCCTGGCTCACCCAATCAAGACTTCCATTCCAACAAGAGGCCCGCGTGACGCTCTCCGTGACCGACCAACAGAAGACCGCAGGCGAGCTGGAACTCGTCTATCACCCGAAGACGCTGGTGCTCGGCATGGGCTGCGAGCGGCATGCAAAGCCCGAAGAAGCGATCGTGCTTGCTGAGGAAGCGCTCGCAAAGGGTGGTTTCGCGAGGGAAAGCCTTGCCGCCATCTGCTCGATCGACCTGAAGGCAGACGAGACAGCGATCCATGCGGTGGCCGCCCATTTCGGCGTGCCGGCCCGCTTCTTCACGGCATCTACGCTCGAAGCCGAGGCGCCGCGTCTGAAGAACCCGTCCGAGGTCGTCTTTGCCGAAGTCGGCTGCCATGGCGTGGCCGAAGGGGCAGCGCTTGCGGCCGTCGGCGCGTCGGGCGAACTCGTTGTCGAAAAGATCAAGTCCAAGGGGGCCACAGCCGCGATTGCGAGGGCCGCTGATATCGTCGACCCGAAGACAACAGGCCGCGCCCGTGGCACGCTTTTCGTCGTCGGCATTGGCCCGGGCTCGGAAGGCTGGCGCTCGCCTGAAGTGTCGCGCATGGTCGCTGCCTCCACCGATCTCGTCGGTTATTCGCTCTATCTCGACCTGCTCGGCCCGCTTGCCGATGGCAAGACCCGCCACGATTTCGATCTCGGCAAGGAAGAAGCCCGCGTCGTGCATGCCATGGAGCTGGCCGGTGAGGGAAAGACGGTGGCCCTGGTCTGCTCCGGCGATGCGGGCATATATGCCATGGCGACGCTGGTCTTCGAGCTATTCGACAAGGGCGGCATCACCGATGGCGCGAGCCGCATCGAAGTGCAGGTCTCGCCGGGCATTTCTGCACTCCAGGCCGCCGCTGCACGGATCGGCGCGCCGCTCGGCCACGATTTCTGCACCATATCGCTCTCAGACCTTCTGACCCCCTGGGAACATATCCAGCGCCGGGTGAAGGCGGCGGGCGAGGGCGATTTTGTCATTGCCTTCTACAATCCCGTCTCGATGAAGCGCCGCACGCAGCTCGCATATGCCCGCGATGAATTGTTGAAATATCGCCCGGCCACGACCCCCGTCATCCTCGCCACCAATCTCGGCCGCGAGGGCGAAAACGTCCGCACCGTGCCGCTGGGCGAATTGAACGTCGACGATGTCGACATGCTGACCGTCGTGGTGGTCGGCTCGTCGGAGAGCCGGACGGTGACCACCGGCGACGGCAAGACCTGGGTTTACACACCGCGCGGATATTCCGGGAAGGCCGATACGGGGATGAAGGCGTGAGCATGCCCTTCGCCGTCGTCTCCCTCTGCTTGGTACCCCCCTCTGGCCTGCCGGCCATCTCCCCCTCAAGGGGGGAGATTGGACGACGGCCACCGCCGCGTTCTCATGAGCGCTCGGTTCAGGTTGATGCATTTCACGCAGATTCAAGATCGGCTCGTTGGCGCATTCTATGCCCAGTGCCGATCTCCCCCCTTGAGGGGGAGATGCCCGGCAGGGCAGAGGGGGGTAACGCTCCCGCAACGTTAAGGAGAGCAGCATGACCGTCTATTTCATCGGCGCAGGCCCCGGAGCCCCCGATCTGATCACAGTACGCGGCCTCAGGCTCATCGAGCGCTGCCCGATCTGCCTTTATGCCGGCTCGCTGGTGCCGGAGGAGATCGTCGAGGCGGCACCCGAAGGTGCACTCGTCAAGGATACGGCTCCCATGCATCTCGACGAGATCATTGCCGAGATCGAGGCGGCGCATGCGCGCGGCGAGGACGTCGCCCGGGTACATTCCGGTGATCCCTCGATCTACGGCGCGATCGCCGAACAGATGCGCCGCCTCGATGCGCTCGGCATTCCCTACGACGTCGTCCCCGGCGTACCGGCCTTCGCCGCGACAGCAGCACGGCTGAAGACCGAGCTCACTTTGCCGGAGATCGCCCAGACGGTGATCGTCACCCGCACCGAGATGAAGGCCTCCTCGATGCCGGAATTCGAGACGCTGGAAATCCTCGGAAAATCGAGAGCGACGCTTGCGATCCATCTGTCGATCCGCAACCTCACCCATATCCGCGATACGCTGACGCCCTATTATGGCGAGGATTGCCCTGTTGTGATTGCCTATCGCTCCACCTGGCCGGATGAACTCTTCATCCGCACGACCCTGAAGGACATGGCGGAGGAGGTGCGCAAGGCGAAGATCACGCGGACCGCCCTGATCATGGTCGGCAAGGTCTTCGGTCATGTCGAATTCCGCGACAGCGATCTCTACAATTCCGACTTTAGCCATGTCCTGCGCAATGTCGGGAAAAAGAAGAAGGCGGGCGCCTGATCGCCCGTCTTCCCGTCGTCACGCTTCGGGTCTATCGTCGCGCCCGCCCGGCGGACGCCGATCAACAACAACAAGAAAAGGACTTCTCCCATGTATAAGGTCATCTTCGATACGGATCCGGGCGTCGACGACGCCATGGCGCTCCTCTTCCTGCACCATCATCCGGAGATCGACCTCCTCGGAATCACCACGGTCTTCGGCAATGCCGAGATCGATGTGACCACGCGCAACGCGCTGTTCTTGAAGCGCGAATGGAAGATTGACGCGCCCGTCTCTCGCGGGGCTGGCGAAACCTTCATCCCGCATCGTGTCAGCCACGAGCCGCCGAAATTCATTCATGGCGATGACGGCCTCGGCAATATCGGCGTGCCCGAGGTGACGGATGTACATCCCGATCCGCGGCCTGCCCATCGCTTCATCGTCGACACCGTCCGTGCCAATCCGGGCGAGGTGACGATCGTCGCCGTCGGTCGCATGACCAATCTTGCCAACGCGCTGAAGGAAGACCCGGAGATCGTCAATCTCGTCAAGGAGATCGTCATCATGGGCGGCGCCTTCGACGTCAACGGCAATGTGACGCCGGCAGCCGAAGCCAATATTCATGGCGACCCGGAAGCAGCCGACGTCGTGATGACCGCCCGCTGGCCGGTGGTCGTCGTCGGTCTCGATGTCACCATGCAGACCGTGATGACGCGCAGCCAGCTCGCCGACATCCGGGACGCCGCCGGCACCAGCCGCGCGCGCCTGCTCTTCGACCTCTCGCAGTTCTACATCGATTTCTACGAGGGCCTGGTCGACGACGGCATGGTCGTGCATGACAGCTGCGCCTGCGTCTATGTCGTGGCACCGGAACTCTTCAAGACCCGCAGCGGAGTGATCCGCGTCGTCTGCGGCGGCATTGCCGACGGCCAGACGATCCAGAAGCCGGATGGCCGTGGCTTTGGTCCTTCCGATTGGGATGGTGACCTGCCGAGCCAGAAGATCTGCACTGCGATCGATGCGCCGGCTGTGTTGAAGCTAATCCACGACGTGATCGTTGCCGTTCGCGAAGACTGAGCAGCACTGCTTAGCAGACAAAGAAAAACCCCGGATCTGGGAGGAGATCCGGGGTTTTCTATTTTGGATCCGACCGAAGTCGGTACCGATCAGCCGTTGACGGCGTGACGGGCAACGCGACGGATGTCTTCGCGGCCGATGCCGAGGTCACGCAGTTCGCGGTCCGACATGCGGCCGAGTTCGGTGACGGTCTGACGGTACTTGCGCCAGTTGTTGAGCGAGCGAGCGATGTTCATGTGGGTCTACCTCTGGGTTGGGCCCCGCCGTGGGCCGCGTCTCTGAATTCGATGACTGGAATATATGCTGCATCGCGAAACGATTGAAGGCATAATGCGGCAGAGCACCCATGCGCTGTGCGCATATCAATCGATTTAACGCTTTGTTAATTGATGATTTTTTGTGCGTTTGCACGCGGCGAAACAGCGCCAATTGAACGGGCATTGATGGCCGGCGGTTTCGGTCATGGATCTGTTGGGGAAGAGTAAAGCAAAAAAATAACGCCCACCGGGGGAGGAGGTCCGGTGAGCGTCATTTTTGCAGACCAACGACTGGGAGGAGGAGTGTCGTTGGTCAATCGATCCCGCTTTGGGAGGAGGAGTAAGCGGGTCGAAGAAGAAGCGCCAGAAGTTCCGTCGCTCTGTTGAATATGAATATAGGTGACACTTACGAGTTTGTGCAGTGCAAAATGAGCATGGAAGGCATGCGGTTCTTGCATGGGCCGATGATGCCCCCTGCCAAGGTTCCGGCTTCCGCTTGTCTTTCCAGTCCTGCCGTTTCAGATTGCGGTGAGAATAACGGGGACTAAGACATGTATCGGGGTAGGCTGAAACGTGACCTGGACGACTGGGTCGGACGCGGAATGATCGATCTGGCGACAGCTGAACGGCTGCTGGCGGATGTTGATCAGCGGGGCGCGCGCTTCAGCATCGGCAGTGTCCTGTCGATGTTTGCGGCCGTATTGATCGCGGCCTCCCTTCTGATGCTGATTGCGGCCAACTGGGAACTGATACCACGCCTGGTCAAGGTCGTCGGCATTATTGCCCTGATCTGGATCTTCCATATCGCCGCGCTGATTGCGCGCTCGCAGGATGCCAACCGGTTGGCGGCTGCATCGCTGGTCTTGGGCGCGGCGGCCTTCGGAGGGGCGATCGCGCTGATCGGTCAAGCTTACCACCTCTCGGGCGATACTTTTTCCGCGATGTTCCTCTGGTTCGTCATGACGGCCATATCCGCGGCACTCTTCCGCTCCGGGGCGCTCGCGGTCGCGACGGGTGTGCTGTCGCTGGCAACCTTTGCCGCCGGCTTCGACAGTTTCGGCTGGGACCTCGCCAGCCACGGCCTCTGGGCCTGGTGGCCGCTGGCGGGTGCGGCAGCGATCTTCGGTCTTGCCTATTGGACGGGCGCAAACCGGGCGAAGCACTTCGGCTACAGTCTGCTTGTCGCCTGGATCTGGTGGACGACGATCCTCGATCGCAGCGAGCTCTATGCATTCGCAGTCGCCATGGCCGGCACCTTGGTCTTCCTGGCTCTGACGCTGCCGGCCTCTCCCCTGGCGGCACTGCATCGCCGGCTTGGCGCCTCCGGCAGCTTCTATGCCCTGGTGATGGCCTTCAGCGGCTTCGCCTATTTCCAGGGAAGTGCGCTTGAAGCGGTCACGACGGCAGCTCTGGGTGTGATGGTGCTGGCGCTCTCGATCGCGGCGATCGCGCTCGACGGCCGGGACAATGGCGCCGTCCGCTTCCTCGCCTACGGCGCCTTTGCCGCAGAGATACTCTACCTGTCCTATGAGACGATCGACAGCATCCTTGGCACATCTGCCTTCTTCCTGCTGTCCGGTCTGGTGGTCGCTCTGCTGGCCTTTGTTGTCATCCGTCTTGAGAAGCGTTTTTCGCGTCCCGCCGCAGAGGTGAAGTCATGATCGCCACGAAACCCTTTGCCGCCGTCGCCCTGGCCGTCGCTCTCGTCCAGACTTCCATCCTCGGCTATATGATCGAGGGCAGGGCATCTATTCTCAGATCCGGAACGGAAGTCCTCCTGAAGACGGTCCCCGTCGACCCGCGCGATCTCCTGCGCGGTGACTATGTCATCCTCACCTATGAAATCTCGAACATTTCAACGACCTCGATCGCCGGCACCCGACCGCAGGACGGCGAGGTGGCGAGGCTCAATGTGCGCCTGACGCCCGGGACGGATGGCTTCTGGATCGTCTCCCAGGCGTCCTTCGATCCGCTGGCGGCAGAAGACGGCAGCGTTGTCCTCATCTCACAGCCGATCACGATCTATGGCTGGGAATGGGAAAATGCCGGAAATCTGACCGTGCCCTTTGGCATAGAGCGCTTTTATGTCCCGGAAGGTGAGGGCAAGCCGATCGAGGACGGCCGCAATGAGGGGCGTGTCTCGGTTGCCGCCCGGGTCTCCGAAGACGGCCAGGCACAGATTCGCGCCCTGATGCTGGACGGCGAGCCGCTCTATGAGGAGCCGCTCTACTGAGCGGCGCCATTCTCTCGTTGCAAAGCCTGTGAAGCCTGTCCGGCGGGGCCTGCAACACTGTCATTTTTCCTTTGCGTGGGGGAAAACGGGTGTTATAGAGACGCGCGCTCCGGAGGGGCCATGCGCGAAGGCAGCATGCGCTTTTGGACGCGGGTATGGTGAAATTGGTAGACACGCCAGATTTAGGTTCTGGTGCCGCAAGGCGTGGGAGTTCAAGTCTCTCTACCCGCACCAGCTAAGCCGCGCGGGATCGATGAGAGAAGCACCGAGGTGTGGCTCCCGTCAGTCCGGCGCCGTTTTGCTTGGCAGATTGTTGACGAATTGCGACGCAGCCACGTCCGGGAAAATCAATTCCGGCGTCGTGCTCAGAGAAAACCACCGGCTGTCCGAGCACGGCCGCCACGACATGAAGGTAAGAACATGCAGGTTATCGAAACGCTCGCTGAAGGGCTGAAGCGCGAAATCAAGGTCGTCATTCCGGCCAAGGACATGGAACAGCGCATGAACGAGCGTCTGGCCGAGGTGAAGGACAAGGTCCGCATCAACGGCTTCCGCCCGGGCAAGGTGCCGACCTCCCATGTCAAGAAGATGTATGGCAAGTCGATCATGGCTGAACTCGTCAACGAGATCATCCGCGACAAGCCCTCGGCAATCCTCTCCGAGCGCGGCGAAAAGTCGGCGACGCAGCCGGAAATCGTCATGACCGAGGACGAGAAGGAAGCGGAAAAGATCCTGTCGGCTCAGGCTGACCTGGAGTTCACGCTCTCCTACGAAATCATCCCGGCAATCGAACTGAAGTCGGTCGATGGCATCAAGGTCACCCGCGAAGTCGTCGAAGTCTCGGAAGACGAGATCAACGAGCAGATCGAAAAGATCGCTGAAAGCGCCCGTACCTTCGAAACCAAGAAGGGCAAGGCTGCCGATGGCGACCGCGTCACCATGGACTACCTCGGCAAGGTCGACGGCGTTCCCTTCGATGGCGGCAAGGACGAAGATGCAGAACTCGTTCTCGGCTCCAACCGCTTCATCCCGGGCTTCGAAGAGCAGCTCGTTGGTCTGAAGGCCGGTGACGAAAAGGTCATCACCGTAACCTTCCCGGCCGACTATCCGGCGGCCAACCTCGCCGGCAAGGAAGCAACCTTCGATATCACCGTCAAGGAAGTCGCTGCCCCGGCCAAAACCGAAATCAATGACGAACTGGCCACCAAGCTCGGCGTCGAATCGGTTGAAAAGCTGAAGGAAATCGTACGCGGCCAGATCGAAAGCCAGTACGGCAACGTCACCCGCCAGAAGGTCAAGCGTCAGATCCTCGACCAGCTGGACACGCTCTACAAGTTCGAGTCGCCCTCCAAGCTGATCGACGCCGAGTTCGAAAACATCTGGCGCCAGATCAACACCGATCTCGCCCAGTCCGGCAAGACCTTTGCTGACGAGGACACGACCGAAGAAGCCGCTCGCGAAGAATACCGCGCGCTCGCCGAGCGTCGCGTTCGCCTCGGCCTCGTTCTCTCCGAGATCGGCGAAAAGGCCGGCATCGAAGTGACCGAAGAAGAAATGCAGCGTTCGCTCTTCGCCCAGCTGCAGCAGTTCCCGGGCCAGGAAAAGCAGATCCTCGACTTCTTCCGCAACACCCCGGGTGCTGCCGCTTCGCTGCGCGCGCCGATCTTCGAAGAGAAGGTCATCGACAAGCTGCTCGCTGAAGTCTCCGTCACCGACAAGAAGGTAACGAAGGAAGAGCTGCTGGCTGACGACGCCGAAGAAGGCGAAAAGTCCGCCAAGAAGGCTGCCCCGAAGAAGAAGGCTGCTGCCAAGGCTGACGACGCTGCCGAAGGCGAAGAAGCCGCTCCGAAGAAGAAGGCAGCTCCGAAGAAGAAGGCCGCCGAAGGCGACGCCGAGTAATCTCGGGCTTCCGGTTGAATTTCAGAGAAAGCCGTCCTCCGGGGCGGCTTTTTCATGTTTGGGAGTGGAGGACGCGATGCAGATCAGGCTGATCAGAAGTGCGACGCTGACTGTCGAACTCGCCAGCATCCGGTTGCTGATCGATCCCTGGCTCGCGGCCAAGGGGGCAGGCAAAAGCTATTCTGGACGCGGTCCGTCACCGCTTGTCGATCTGCCTTGCCCGGTCGAAGAGATTCTCGATGGCATAGACGCGGTGCTCGTCTCGCATCTCCATTCCGACCACTTCGACGAGGTCGCTCAGACGCGACTGGCCAGATCCATGCCCATTCTGTGCCATGCTCGGGATCGAGATGCGATCAAGGCCATGGGCTTTGAGGATGTTCGGGCCATTGGTGACGCAATCCGCATCGGTGATGTCACGATCAGGACCACCGACGGCCGCCATGGTCCGCCGGAGGTGCTGGAAGACATGGGGGAGGTGTCAGGTTTTCTGATCAGCGCACCATCCGAACCGACACTCTATTGGGCGGGCGATACCATCCTCTGTCCGGAGGTCGAGTTCGTGCTGGCGGGTGAACGGCCTGACATCGTTGTGATCCATGGCTGTGGCGCGCTTTGGAACGGCAAAGGTCCGGTGGTCATGGATGCGGCGATGGTCATGAAAACGCTCCGGCAGGCGGGCGATGCGACGGTCATTGTTACCCATCTCGATGCGGTCGATCATGCAACCGTTTCCCGCGCCGACATTCGCGCCACGGCGGCCAAGCAGGCCCTGGCCACGAAACGCCTGTTGATACCGGAAGACGGAGAACGGCTCGATTTCTAACGCGAAATTCCTAGCCGTGCTTGTGTCGTGAACGGTCGACGGCCAGAAGGCCCGCGACGCCGACGATTGCCAGGGCAAGGCCGAGCCAGGCTGTGCCGGAATAGCCGAAGAAGTGCGCGCCCACAGCAAAAGTGGCAGCACTGACGGCATTGCCGAGAAAGGCATTGATCGGCATGAAGGCCGTCCCGAGACCCGGCCGTCTCGGAAAGAGATCCTGGAAATAGGTGATCGGCAGCGAGAGAAGCGCAGCTGCGGTGGCAGCGCCCGGCAGAGCAAGTGCGTAGAAATGCCAGGGCTCGCTAGCGAAGGCGAACCCCACCATGTGCAGGCCGTAGAGCAGTGCTGAAGCCACGATCAGCACGAGCAGGCTGAAACGCTTCAGGAGCGACGCTGCGATCAGCATGAAGGGGATCTCGATGAAGGCGATGAGCGCGGCAATGAACCCGACATCCCGGGTGGAGCCGCCCAGTTCGAGCGTCAGAATGAGCGGCCATATGGTGCCAGCGAGCCGTGTCGTTCCGGTCACGGCGGCCATCGCGATCATCCGCACCAGCATGTCAGCCCTGATCAGTTCACGCAGAGCCTCACGGAATGCTGCACCACTGGTGCCTCCAGCCTGTTTCTGTTCCTTCGGTGGCGCAAGGAGAAGAACAGACGCCGTGGCGATCAACAAAGTGCAAGTCGCCGCCGCGCCCCACGCGCCAATCATGTTTGCCGATTGCGCAAGGACGAGGCCAAGGATCGCCGGCATCACAACCCAGGACGCCGACATGAAGGCGCGCACGACCGTGTTGACCGCTGCTGCGTCCTGCTGCGACAGATCCGCCGTCTCGATCCGAGCGGAGGCAAAGAGCAGCGAATGCACCGCCTGGGCAAAGGGAATGACGCAAGCGGTGGCGATGACGAAGACCGGGATGGTCGGAAAGAGAAAAATCGCGCCATAGCCGATCGTACCCGCAATCCCCAGAAGCGCGATCATCCGGCGGCGATCGCTCATGCCATCAGAGAGGATCCCGAGCGAGACGCTGATGGTGACTGTCATGATCGAGGCGACCACCGTCAGTGCGGAATAGGCCTGGTCGCTCATGCCGAGCGCCCCGATGGCCGTCACGCCGAGATAGGGCAGGGTCGCGCCATAGGCGCAGCCTTGCACGAAGATCATGATCGACAGGAGGACCAGTTGCGGCCTGGCCGCAATCTGGCGGAAAGACGAGGACATGGGCGACTCGAAGCTCTGCGAAGGAGTTGCCTCATTAGCAGCTGGGCAACGCTTCGTCTCGCCTTAGAACCGACGGGCTGGGACCTGAAATGTCACTCCGCGGCCCGGCGTTCTGCCTTCTCCACCTTCAGCTCGCCCATCCGGTTCCAGGCGTCGAGCCCGGCAATCTTGTAGGCTTCGGCGAGCGTCGGATAATTGAAGGTGTTTTCGACGAAGTACTCGACGGTACCCTTGAGGTTGAGGACCGCCTGGCCGATATGCACCAGTTCGGTTGCCCCTTCGCCCACGATATGCACGCCGAGCAGGCGGCGCGTCTTCAAGGAGAAGATCATCTTCAGCATGCCGCTGTCGAGGCCCATGATATGGCCGCGCGAGGTCTCGCGGAAATGCGCGATCCCGGTTTCATAGGGGATCCCGCGCTGGATGACCTCTTCTTCGGTCAGTCCACAGGTCGAAATCTCCGGCACCGCATAGATGCCATAGGGGAAATACTGCGGTGGATCATGCGCCGGCGCCCCAACCGCATGGCGGGCGGCGATACGGCCCTGTTCCATCGAGGTGGAGGCGAGCGATGGGAAACCGACCACGTCGCCGGCGGCATAGATGTTCGTGACGGAGGTCTGGAAAGTGTCCGGGTTCACCTTCAGCCGACCGCGATTGTCGGCTTCGAGCCCCGCAGCCTGAAGGTTCAGCGTGTCGGTTGCGCCAACACGACCGGCGGCGAAAAGCACCATTTCCGAAGTCAGCACACGCCCGTTCTTCAGCGTCACGCGGCACTTGCCGTCGACTTTTTCGACCCCCTCGACCGTCTGGCCGAAGATCAGCTTCATGTTGCGGTCGCGCAGCTGATAGGTGAAGTCCTCGACGATTTCCTTGTCGATGAAATCGAGCATCGTGTCGCGCGGCTCCACCACCGTGACGACGGTATCGAGCGCCGAGAAGATCGTCGCATATTCGATGCCGATGACGCCGGCGCCGATGACGATCATCGAGCGCGGCAGCTCCTTGATTTCCAAAATTTCGTCGCTGTCGATGATGCTGACGCCGTCGAAGGGAATGTGCGTCGGCTTGAACGGGCGCGTCCCGACAGCCAGCAGAACGGATTTTGCCTGCACATGCACGACTTCCCCGTCCTCCTTGACGACTTCAAGGGTCTGCGGATCGAGGAAATGCGCCTTGCCGCGCATCTGGTGCACGCGGTTGCGGGAAAACTGGTGTTCAAGCACTTCGACCTCGTGGTCGAGCGTGATCAACAGGCGGCGGCGGAGGTCATCGGCGCTGATTTCCTGCTTCACGCGGTAGCTGCGACCATAAAAACCGCGCTCGCGCCAGCCGGTGAGGTTGAGCGCCGTTTCGCGCAGGGTCTTGGAAGGGATCGTACCGGTATGAACCGATACGCCACCGACACGCGTGCCCTTTTCGATGACGAGAACCTTCTTTTCCAGCTTGGCCGCCTGGATCGCCGCGCGGCGTCCTGCCGGTCCGCTGCCAATTACGACAAAGTCATACTGGTTCATGAGGTGCCTCTGATTCGCCTGCTGCCATGCTGCAGTGCACATTTTCCATAGCCAGTATGACAGGGCAACGTCACCGTTTCGTTATCACAGACGAATGTGAAGGAGAGTTGTCGCCAAAGCGCCGGCAGGGTGCCGATCGCAGCAGCTCAGTCAGATCAGCCGCAGGCCCTTGAGGCTCGCATGGCCGTCCTTGCCGATGATGATGTGGTCATGGACGGTGATGCCGAGCGGCTTCGCCGTCTCGACGATCGTGCGCGTCATGTCGATATCCGCACGCGACGGTGTCGGGTCACCACTTGGATGGTTGTGGACGAGGATGATTGCGGTCGCCGACAGTTCAAGCGCCCGTTTGACCACCTCGCGTGGATAGACGGGCGTATGGTCCACCGTGCCGCGTCCCTGGATCTCATCCGCAATAAGCACGTTGCGCTTGTCGAGGAAGAGAATGCGGAACTGTTCCGTGGTCTCGTAGGCCATGGCGGCATGGCAATAGTCGATGACGGCCGACCAGGAGGAGAGCACCTGTTTTTCGCGCAATTCGCTTTTCAGCATGCGTTGCGCGACACTGGCGATCAGCTTGAGATCGATCGCCACGGTCTCGCCCACGCCCTTGACCTCCTGCAGGAGGGCAGGCGGTGCACCGAGCACGCCAGCAAGCGTCTGGAAGCGGGCGAGCAGCGCCTTGGCGATCGGCTTGGTGTCGCGACGCGGAATGAGCCGGAAGAGCAAGAGTTCGAGGATCTCGTAGTCGGCAAGCGCTGTCTCGCCGCCCTCACGGAAGCGGTTGCGCAGTCTCTCGCGATGACCCAGATAATGCGCCTCCGGCTGCATGGCGGCCCGCGTCGATGCCGCCTTGGCGATATTCGTGTCGCGTGTTGGCTGCTCGGCAAAGAAGCTGCGTTCATCGACATCGTGGAAGTCATCGACTGCAGGGGCCCCTGGCGAACCGAAAAGGTCGCCCGCCTCGTCTGCCATCACACCTTGCCCGCGTGCAGAACCGTCTGCGAATGGAAGCTTGCCCGTCATGCCACCCCAATCCTGACCGTCATGGTCGAACGGCCGCAAGGCCGCACGGATATAGTGACACGACTGCCGCCGCGCGCAAGTTCAAGTTGCGGAAAGAGGTACCTTGCCGCCGGCCTCAGGCGAGGCCGGGACGGTCCAGGCCTGCTGGCGAGAGGGTGAAGATCTCGCAGCCTGTCGCCGTCACGCCGACGGTGTGCTCATATTGTGCCGTCAGCGACCGGTCGCGGGTGACCGCAGTCCAGCCATCCGAGAGCACCTTTACATGCGGCTTCCCGAGATTGATCATCGGTTCGATGGTGAAGATCATGCCTTCGCGCAGTTCCGGGCCTTCATTCGCCTTGCCGTAATGCAGGATGTTCGGGCTGTCATGGAACAGGCGCCCGACGCCATGGCCGCAGAAATCGCGCACGACCGAGCAACGCTCGGCTTCCGCATAGGTCTGGATCGCTTCGCCGATGGCGCCGGTGCGGGCGCCGGGGCGCACAGCGGCAATGCCGCGCATCAGGCATTCATAAGTCACTTCCATCAGGCGTTCGGCAGCACGCTTGATCTGGCCAACCGGATACATGCGGCTCGAATCGCCGTGCCAGCCGTCGAGCAGGAAGGTTACGTCGATATTGACGATATCGCCATCGCGCAGTGGCTTGTCGTCCGGCATGCCGTGACAGACCACATGGTTGATCGAAGTGCAGACGGAATACTTGTAGCCGCGATAGTTCAGTGTCGCGGGCAGGGCGCCATGGTCGGCGCCGAATTCGAAGACGAATTTGTCGATCGCCGCCGTCGTCACGCCCGGCTTCACCATCGGCACGAGGGCATCGAGGCAGCGGGCGGTCAGCTGACAGGCCCGGCGCATGCCTTCGAAATCGTCTGCGCCATAAAGCCGGATCGCGCCGGTGTTTTTCAGCGGCGCAGTCGCCGCGTCGATATAGGTGACCATAGGGTGGCTTTCGAAACGTCTAATCTAGGATCCTGGCCGTTCATAAAGCACGCAGACCGTCTTCGTCTATCGGGATGAGGCTTTCGGCTACGATTTTGAAGCGGTCGAGCGCGCATCTGATGGCATAGGCCTCCACGCCGCGTGCAATTGCTCGCGTGAAGGCTCGGCCATAGGCAGGGTCGAGATCGGTGCAGATCTTCAGCCGATCGCAATCCGCGCGCTGGACAACGAAGAGCATTGCCGCCCTTCTTCCCGCTTCGACCAGATCGCCCATCTCGTCGAGATGCTTGGCGCCACGGCTCGTCACACTGTCCGGAAACTCGACTAGGCCCGGCGCGCGAATGAAATGCACATTCTTCACCTCGACATGCACGCTGCCCTTGCCCTCGTCTTCGAGCAGGATGTCGATGCGAGAATTGCGGCCGTAGCGCTGCTCGCGCTTCAGCGTCTGGAAGCCATCGAGCTGTGGCACGAGCCCGGCGAGGATCGCCTCCTCGGCAAGGCGATTGGGAAGCGCCGTGTTCACCCCGACCACGGTGCCATCGGCTTCGACCAGTTCCAGCGCATAAGCATATTTCCGGCTGGCGGCATCATGGCGCGACAGCCAGATCTGCGATCCCGGTTCGGTCAAACCCCGCATCGAGCCGGTGTTCGGGCAAAAGCCGGTGATCTCGCTGCCGTCTTCGAGGATGGCGTCGAACAGGAACCGCTTGTAGCGGCGCACGAGCCGCGCGGGGATCAGGGGCGGGGAGAAGATCATCCGGCGTGGGCGCTGTGCTCAGACCCGGGCAAGCACATAACGCCCGGGCGCGTCCGCAATCGCGTTCAGCGCCTCGCCGCCCGGCTTGCGGGCAGGCACCCGTTCGTCGTCCAGCTTCTCGATCCAGACCTGCCAGTGCGGCCACCAGGATCCCGGCGTCTCCTTGGCGTTCGCCATCCACTCCTCGTAGGTGCCGCTGACGGCCCCGTTGGTCCAGTACTGATACTTCTGCTTGTCCGGCGGATTGACGACACCGGCGATGTGACCCGAGCCGGAGACGACATAATCGACCGGCCCGCCGAAAAGGCTGCTGCCGACGAAGACGGACTTTGCCGGCGCGATGTGGTCTTCCTTGGTCGCCAGATTGTAGATCGGGATCTTCACGTCCTTCAGCGACAAACGCTTTCCGGCAAGCTCCATCTTCCCCTGGCTCAGCGTGTTGTTGAGGTAGCAATTGCGCAGGTAGAAGGAGTGATTGGCCGCCGCCATGCGGGTCGAATCCGAGTTCCAGTAAAGCAGATCGAAGGGCATCGGATCCTGGCCCTTCAGGTAGTTGTTGACGAAATAGGGCCAGATCAGCTCCGAGGCGCGCAGCATGTTGAAGGCCGCCGCCATCTTCGAGCCGTCGAGATAGCCGGTCTCGTGCATCCGCTCTTCCAGGCTGCGCAATTGCCCCTCGTCGACGAAGACCTTGAGGTCACCGGCATAGGTAAAGTCCACCTGGGTGGTGAAGAGCGTGGCGCTGACGATGCGCTTGTTCTTCTCCTGAGCGTGAAGAGCGAGTGCCGCCGCAAGCAGCGTGCCGCCGACGCAGTAGCCGACAGCATTCACTTCGCGTTCACCGGTAGCCTTCTCCACGGTGTCGAGTGCGAAATCGATACCCTCGCGGATATAGGATTCCCAGTCCTTGTCCGCGTGGCGTTCGTCCGGATTCACCCAAGAGATCACGAAGACCGTTTGGCCCTGGTCGACACACCACTTGATGAAGCTCTTCTGCGGATTGAGGTCGAGAATATAGAACTTGTTGATCCAGGGCGGGCAGATCAGGAGAGGGCGCTTCAGCACCGTCTCGGTCGTTGCCTCATACTGGATGACCTCGCAGACATCGCTCTGCGCGATCACCTTGCCCGGCGTGATCGCCATGTTTTCGCCGACGGCGAATTTGCTGGTGTCTGTCTGCCGGATGCGAAGATCGCCACCGCCAGCGGCGATGTCTTCGGCCAGCATCTGCATGCCCTTGACGAGGTTTGCACCGCTGCTCTGCACGGTCTCCTTGTAGAGCTGCGGATTGGTGGCGACGAAATTGGCCGGCGACAGCGCCGCTGTGATCTGCCGCATGTAGAAATCGGCCTTGTGCCGCGTGTGCTCGTCGAGCCCGCCGGCATCATTGACCATCTTCTCGGCCCATTGCGACAAGACGAGATAGGTCTGGCGCAGGAAATCGAAGAAGGGATTGCGCTCCCAGTCCTCGTCGGAGAAGCGCTTATCCTTCGGAAGGGGATCGCTGACCGCCTGTTCCGGCGTCGCGAATCGCGCCAGCGACCGGCTCCAGACGCCGAACACGGCATTGAGCAGATGCGTCTGGGCCTCCAGCGTGCGCTTTGGGTCCGACATCCAGTATTCCGCGACCTTGCCCATGGTCTTGACCATTTCGGCTACGGGTTCTGAGACAGGATCGACGATTTCCCCGGTCTCGCGGGGTTTCAGCCAGACGGAGGCAGCCTTGCCGAGGTTCTCAAGTGCCTTGGCGGCGTTGATGGTCAGCGCCTGCGGATCTTTTATGATGTAGGGCTCGATCAGCTTCGGATCGAACGCGGCATTCGCTTCGGCTTCTTCCCGCGTCCTGTCCATGCCGTCCTCCCCAGGATTGTTCTGGCGTCTTTTGTGTTTGCCTATCCTGCATGAAAACGACTACAAGTTCCAGCGATTGGCGCATAGTCTTTCGAAGAGGATGGATGATTGCGCCCTTGAGGAATGTCAGTTTTCCGCGTGAACGCGGGCGGTCGGGGCCATGGTGCACAAGAAGTTCAGTTTCTCGGGTCTTTCGGGGCAGGCGCTTGCCGCCGCAGTCGTCGCGCTGATGGCGGGCACGGGCTGCCAGTCGACCACACCGGCAACGGCTGAGGTCGCGTCGGTTCCGACAGCCCTGCAGGTGAATGTGGAAGATCCGGACAACCCGGATACGGCGCAGGCGCGCTCGACCTATCGCGACGGCTACCCGAATTTTGGGGGATCGCTCAGTGCCGCGAACGTGCAGATGAGCAATGAAGAGGCAATCGCCCTGCAGGCCCAGTTGACGTCGCTTGGCGCCGCGCGCTCGGCCGGCACCATCAGCGAAGCCGAGTATCAGGCAAGGCTTGCGGAATTGCGCAAGCTTGCGGCGCAGCATGGGGCCGAAACGCAGGCCCAGATCGCCAATTAAGGCTTGCACTGGCGGCGATTTTTTCGCAAAGCAACCGGGGCGTTTTTGACATAAAATTTCGTCGGCGATTCAGGGCTTGCAGCCGGATTTGCGACAAATTTTCCTGCGAGCGCTTCGATTGGAATATCATCACGCGCATTCGGTTTCGCGCCTCGTTGCGATGCGGGTGATCACTGGGAAAACGAGCGCGCCTGCCGCGGTTATCATCCGCGCGGTTTCAGGGGTTGAAGATGGAAGAGTTTCACAAAGTCCGGCGCTTGCCGCCCTACGTTTTCGAACAGGTCAACCGTTTGAAGGCGAGCGCGCGAGCCGGTGGGGCCGACATCATCGACCTTGGCATGGGCAATCCCGATCTTCCGACGCCGCAGGCGATCGTCGACAAGCTTTGCGAAGTCGTTCAGGACCCGCGCACCCATCGTTACTCCTCGTCCAAGGGCATTCCGGGCCTGCGCCGCGCCCAGGCGGCCTATTACGCCCGTCGCTTCAACGTGAAGCTCAATCCCGACACGCAGGTTGTCGCCACCCTCGGCTCCAAGGAAGGCTTCGCCAACATGGCGCAGGCGATCACCGCACCCGGTGACGTCATCCTGTGCCCGAACCCGACCTATCCGATCCATGCCTTCGGCTTCCTGATGACCGGCGGTGTCATCCGTTCGATCTCGATCGAGCCGGACGAAACCTTCTTCCCGCCACTCGAACGCGCCGTGAAGCATTCGATACCGAAGCCTCTGGCGCTGATCATCAACTATCCGTCGAACCCGACGGCACGCGTCGCGAGCCTCGATTTCTACAAGGACGTCATCGCATTCGCGAAAAAGCACGACATCATCGTGCTCTCGGACCTCGCCTATTCGGAAATCTACTTCGATGGCGATCCGCCGCCGTCGGTGCTCGAAGTCCCGGGCGCCATCGACTGCACCGTCGAGTTTACCTCGATGTCGAAAACCTTCTCCATGCCCGGCTGGCGCATGGGCTTCGCCGTCGGCAACGAGCGGCTGATCTCGGCGCTGACCCGCGTCAAGTCCTACCTGGACTACGGCGCCTTCACGCCGATCCAGGTGGCCGCAACCCACGCGCTGAACGGCGATGGTTCCGATATCGCGGAAGTTCGTAGTGTCTATCATCGCCGCCGTGATGTCATGGTCGAAAGCTTCGGCAAGGCCGGCTTCGAAGTGCCGCCGCCGGCCGCCACCATGTTCGCCTGGGCGAAGATCCCGGAAAAGTTCCGCCATCTCGGCAGCCTCGAATTCTCCAAGCTGCTCGTCGAGAAGGCCGATGTGGCTGTGGCGCCGGGCATTGGCTTTGGCGAAATGGGTGACGAATATGTCCGCCTCGCCCTCGTCGAGAATGAGCACCGGATCCGCCAGGCCGCCCGCAACATCAAGAAGTTCCTGTCGACGGCCGACGAGACGATGCACAACGTGATTTCGCTCAACGCCCACCGTTGAGCCCACGTTGAGCGCCGGGCGGTCCGGTCAGGACCGCCTCACTTCCTTTTCGATGACGTCAGGAATGCCTCATGGCAAATGCCCTTAAAATCGGCGTGGCGGGTCTCGGCACCGTCGGTGCCTCGCTTGTTCGTATCCTCCAGACCCGTGCCAATGCGCTCACCGTCGCCTGCGGCCGCCCGATCACGGTGACGGCCGTCTCCGCCCGCGATGCCTCCAAGGATCGCGGCATCCTGATGGATGGCATTGCCTGGTATGCGGATCCGGTGGAGATGGCGAGAGAAGCCGATATCGACGTCTTCGTCGAGCTCGTCGGTGGTGCCGAAGGGGCTGCCGAGCAGTCGGTCCGTGCGGCTCTCGTGCGCGGTCTGCATGTTGTCACCGCCAACAAGGCACTTCTGTCGCGTCACGGCGTCGAACTCGCCAAGCTCGCCGAGGAAAAGGGGCGCTTGCTCAACTACGAGGCGGCAGTTGCTGGCGGCATCCCCGTGATCAAGACGCTGCGCGAATCGCTCACTGGCAACAATTTTTCCCGCATCTATGGGATCATGAACGGCACCTGCAATTACATCCTGACGCGGATGGAGCGTGAGGGCCTGTCCTTTGCCGACTGCTTGAAGGAAGCCCAGCGCCTCGGTTACGCCGAAGCCGATCCGAGCTTCGACATCGAGGGCAATGACACCGCCCACAAGCTGTCGATCCTGACGACGCTGGCCTTCGGCTGCGAGATCTCGGCAGACAAGATCTATCTCGAAGGCATTACCAATATCTCGATCGAGGACATTCATGCGGCGGCCGATCTTGGCTATCGCATCAAGCTCCTCGGTGTTGCCCAGAAGACCGAAAGCGGCATCGAGCAGCGCGTCCATCCGACAATGGTGCCACTCGACAGCGTGATTGCCCAAGTCGATGGCGTGACCAATGCGGTGGCGCTCGAATCCGACATTCTCGGCGAATTGCTGATGGTCGGCCCTGGAGCCGGTGGCAATGCCACGGCCTCTGCCGTGCTCGGCGATATCACCGATATCGCCAAAAGCCGTCCGGGTGCGCAAGAAGTGCCGGTCCTCGGTCGTCCCGCCCATCTGCTCGAGCCCTATCGCCAAGCCGAGATGCAGAGCCATGAAGGCGGCTATTTCATCCGGCTCACGGTCCAGGACCGCACCGGCGTCTTCGCCAGCATCGCTGCAAGAATGGCAGAGAACGCGATTTCGCTCGAATCGATCGTCCAGCATTCGAAGCAGCCGGTCTCGCCGGACCGCCCGCAGACGATCATCCTCGTCACCCACGCAACGATGGAGAGTGCCGTTCGCAAGGCCGTCGGAGCGATCAAGGGCGAGGGCTATCTCATCGGCGAGCCTCAGGTCATCCGCATCGAGCGGCCCAAGACCTGAGGAAATTCAGGGGTTTCAAGGTTTCGGAAGGTCGTCGCTGGATCAAGCGGCGGCCATTTGGCGTTATTCAGCTGACAATTTGCAAAAACTCTATGTTTGTTCTCTCGCCAAAAGTCTAAGGCAGGCGTAGTCTGCCGCCACGATCGGGTTCTTGGGGAGGAGCTCTTCGATGGGAGTTGGCGAGAACAGCGTGTCCTGGGCCGACTTGGCAGAGGGCACTCAGGAGGATGGAGACCAGCTGCAGCACAGCCGTGCAAGCGAGCCGGTCGCGCGCAGCGTTTCGCTGGAAACCCAGTCGGATTGGGTTTTGCTGGTGGTTTTCACAGCCGTCATGACGATTCCTTTTGCGCTTGTGGCCTGGCTGATGTCTTGAGCCCGGGTTCTACCGGTTGATACAGGTTCGATCCTGTCTCTGGTGATTTTCTTCGATCCGTATAATAGAACGGGGCAGGGCGGTTCAGTCGCCGCCGATCCTGTGGTGCGGGCATGAGCGCCTGCACACGTGCAAAGAGCAGTCATGTCGACCGAACCGGTAGATCCCGTAATCCGCGCCTTTCTGGGCGTCGAGCAATCCGCAAGTGGCCAGCGCTGGATGTCCCGCACCGATCAGGCGGGCCAGAACCGGGCACTCGCCATTAGCCAGTTGCACGGGATTCCGGAACTGGTCGCCCGCGTGCTTGCGGGCCGGGGCGTTGGCGTCGATGAGGCGCCGGCTTTCCTCGATCCGACCATCCGCAATCTGATGCCCGATCCATCCAAGCTGACCGATTGCGACGCGGCCGCAGCCCGCATTGTCGAAGCGATCGACCGCAAGCAGCGCGTCGCGATCTTCGGAGACTATGATGTCGACGGCGCTGCGTCGTCCGCGCTGATGTACCGTTTCCTGCATCATTTCGGCGTTGAGGCCGAAATCTACATTCCCGACCGCATCTTCGAAGGCTACGGCCCGAACGCGGCGGCCATCGACCAGTTGATAGAGCGCGGCGCAAACCTTCTGATCACCGTGGACTGCGGTTCGACCAGTATCGAAGCGCTGGGTGCTGCCGAGCGACGCGGGGTTGATGTTGTCGTCATCGACCACCACCAGATGGGCCACGAAATGCCGGTCTGCCATGCGCTGGTCAACCCGAACCGGGAGGACGATCTGTCGGGGCAGGGGCATCTCTGCGCTGCCGGCGTCGTCTTCATGGTGCTGGTGGCGACGCTGCGTGTTCTGCGCGAGGCGGGCCATCCGCATGCCCGGTCGCTGGACCTGCTCGCCTGGCTCGATCTCGTGGCACTTGCGACCGTCTGCGATGTCGTGCCGCTCAAGGGCCTCAACCGTGCCTATGTCACCAAAGGCTTGATTGCCGCGCGCCACCAGAACAATGCCGGTCTCGCCTCGCTGTTGCGCGTGGCCGGGATTGGTGGTCCCGTGACGCCCTATCATTTCGGCTTCCTCGTTGGCCCGAGAATCAATGCCGGCGGACGTATCGGCGATGCTGCCCTCGGAAGTCGTTTGCTGACACTCGACGATGCGGCGGAGGCTGACCAGATCGCCACCAAGCTCGATGAGTTGAACCGCGAGCGTCAGGCGATGGAAGCGGTCATGCTGGCGGAAGCCGAAGCCGAAGCCATGGCCGAATATGGCACCGGCGAGCGCGCCGCCGTCATCGTCACCGCCAAGGAAAACTGGCATCCGGGAATCGTCGGCCTGCTGGCCGCGCGGCTGAAGGAGAAATTCAAGCGTCCGGCCTTCGCGATCGCCTTCGACCCGCTTGGCAAGGGAACCGGTTCGGGCCGTTCGATCAACGGCTTCGACATGGGCCGGATGGTGCGCGCGGCCGTTGACGAAGGCCTTCTGGTCAAGGGCGGCGGCCATGCCATGGCGGCGGGCCTGACGGTCGAGCGTGCCAATCTCGGTCGTCTCCGCGGCTTCTTCGAAGAGCAGGCCTCCGTGCAGGTTGCCGCACTCGCGGCCAACCAGACGCTGAAGATCGATGGCGCGATCGGCGCCTCCGGCGCGACGCTTGCGCTCGTCGATCAGCTGGAGGCGGCCGGCCCCTATGGCTCCGGTCATCCGCAGCCGATCTTCGCCGTGCCGCTGCACCGGTTGAAGGACGCCCGTCCCGTTGGGACGACCCATATCAAGATCACGCTCGAAGGCATGGACGGCAGTCGCCTGGATGGAATCGCCTTCCGCGCCGCCGAAACCGATCTTGGCCATTTCCTGATGAACAATCGCGGCAACCAGGTGCATGTCGCGGGCACGCTGAGCGCCGACCACTGGCAGGGGAACCGGCGTGTGCAATTCCGCGTCATGGACGCCGCAAAGGCGCCGTGAGGCAGACGATCTGACCTGTTGTCGGGGAGATCGAAGTGGCACGCCCTAGGGGAGTCGAACCCCTCTTCCCAGAATGAAAATCTGGTGTCCTAACCGATAGACGAAGGGCGCGTGCGCTTCGGTGGGGCCCTTATGGCTGGAACCTGCCCCGAGTGCAAGAGGCCATCGGCCCCCTCAGTCGATTTTTTCCACAGGCTTGCCGTCAGGCAGGATTGTAAATGCAAACAAGCACTTGGCGCTTGTTTATCTACAGGTTCCGAACTGTTTGGGAGAGATCGAAGTGGCACGCCCTAGGGGAGTCGAACCCCTCTTCCCAGAATGAAAATCTGGTGTCCTAACCGATAGACGAAGGGCGCGTGCGCTTCGGTGGCGCCCTTATAGTCAGGCACTCAGGTGACCGCAAGCGGAAATTTGACGATCTTCATGAGAAAAATCGAGCCGCCAAGCTGGCAGCAGAAAACACGCTGACCTACCCGGTGATACCGAAGTGCATGGAACCAAAATGTCGTGGGAAAGTGAAACGAAGTGGCACGCCCTAGGGGAGTCGAACCCCTCTTCCCAGAATGAAAATCTGGTGTCCTAACCGATAGACGAAGGGCGCGTCTGCTTCGTGGCGCCCTTATAGTCAGGCTGTTCCAAGACCGCAAGCGGCTTTTTGACCTTTCATGCAGATTTTGTGACAGGCGCTCAGATGCACACGGAAATCACAGGAAACCCAATGTTTGGAGTAACTTGTCGCGCAGCTCTGGCCTGAATTCAGGGCGAGGCCGCCACGTCTGCGTTCTTCTTGCCGCCCTTCAGCAGATCGGAAAGCGAAGGCAGCCAGCGCTTCTTGGACTGGCCGCCCTCGACTGCCGCTGCAAGCTCTTCGGCGGGAAGCGGTTCAGCCGGATCCGGCTCCTCGACCGCGCCCATGGCCGCGAGCTGATCGGGTGTCAGTTGCACGCTTTCGGGCACAGAGCCACCGGGCTCACGCAGGGCCAGCATCTTACGCTTTGGTCGCGGGTCAGACAGTCGCTTCAGCACCGGCTCCTCGGTGTCGATCGCCGCTGATTCTGTCAAAGGCAGGGAGCTATCCGCTGCTGCGCGCGCCTGCTCCTCAAGAGCCTGTTGCTGCATCAGCATCTGCTGCTCGGGTGACGGGCTGAAAAGGCTCTTGCGCATGGCATTGACGCCGAGCGTCGGCATCTCGCTGGGCACGAGACTGCCGCGCTGCCCCCCCGGGGCTGCGGCAACCTGTTGGGCGGCAGCGGGATCGACGGCCGTCGCCGCTTGTGTTCTCTGCGCGGCGGAGAACAGGCTATTGCTTCCGGGCGTGACCGTCGTCGGCTGCATGGTCAGCTCGCCGAGATTGGCGGCCACTTGGGCTTGGGCAGGCGCCTGCGCCTGCGCCAGTCCCTGGCTCGGTCCCTGGCCTGCCTGCTGCTGCAGGGCCAGCACTTCCGGCGGCGGTTCGGCAATGTCCGAATAGGCAGCCGCCATTGGCACGGGCTGGCGCTTCAGCCGTGGCGGATCCGTCTCGATCTGGGACGGTGCCGTGCCGGATGTGTCGGCCACCTGTCCCGAAACGGCAACCACATAAGGGTCTCGGAATGCCCGTTTCCCGGCGGGCGCAGCGGCCTCTTCCGAAGGCGCGTTCTCGCCGAACGACAGGACTTCGTCGGCGCTGGTCTGGCAGGACGCGAGAAGCACGCCGCCCATGACGGCAAGAATGCCGAGCGATGGCCTGCGTGGTTGGGAAATGCGGGTCATGTCCAGTCTCCGTCGGTCGCTTGCCGGGCAAGAAAAAGGGCCGCCGGGGCGACCCTCGTTTCATGCGGAGACTAGGCGCGCAAACTTGCGCGAAGCGGTGCTCTTTACCAGGCGCCGGTATTCGGCATCGAGGCCCAGGGCTCGGCCGGCGCGAGGTGCTCGCCCTTCTGCAGGATCTCGATCGAGATGCCGTCCGGCGAGCGGACAAAGGCCATGTGGCCGTCGCGCGGCGGTCGGTTGATGGTCACGCCATTGTCCATCAGCTTCTGGCAGATCGCATAGATGTCGTCGACCTCATAGGCGAGGTGGCCGAAATTGCGGCCGCCGGTGTAATCTTCCGTATCCCAGTTATAGGTGAGCTCCAGGCAGGGAGACATATCGGCCTTGGCCTTGTCGAGATCTTTCTCCGCGGTCAGGAAGACCAGCGTGAAGCGGCCCTTCTCGTTTTCATAGCGGCGGATTTCGGTCAGGCCGAAAAGCTCGCAATAGAAGTGCAGGGAAGCCTCAAGATCCTTCACTCGGACCATGGTGTGTAGGTAGCGCATGGGTGTTCTCCTTTGACCCGGACGATATGGAACAGCAGTCAGCTTCGAGCAAGGCTGCGGTGCAAAAGCAATTGGTGAAATGTAAAACTAGGACTTGCGCAGATCCGTTGACCAAATGTTAATCTGAATCTCAAGAATCAGTTAACTGAGCAATGTGACGCGTTTTCGAGGGGCTTGGGGAAATGGCGGACAGGATGTCATCGAAAGGGCTCGGCGAGTTCGAGGAACTGTCCGGCGAAGCCGTCGATCTGATCGAGATCACCGGCGTCGTCAAATGGTTCGACGTGGCCAAGGGCTTCGGTTTCATCGTTCCCGACAACGGCATGCAGGATGTCCTCCTGCACGTGACTTGCCTGCGCCGGGACGGCTACCAGACTATTCTCGAGGGCACGCGCATCGTGGCGCTTATCCAGAAGCGTGACCGTGGCTACCAGGCCTTCCGCATTCTGTCGATGGACCAGTCGACCGCGATCCACCCGTCGCAAATGCCGCCGGTGCGCACCCATGTGCAGGTGACGCCGACCAGCGGCCTGGAACGGGCTCTCGTCAAATGGTTCAATCGCACCAAGGGCTTCGGCTTCCTCACCCGCGGCGAAGGCACGGAGGACATCTTCGTCCACATGGAGACGCTGCGCCGCTTCGGCCTGACGGAACTGCGCCCCGGCCAGACCGTGCTGGTCCGCTTCGGACCTGGCGACAAGGGCCTGATGGCGGCGGAAATTCACCCGGACAATCCCGGTCCCGCGGTTCGGGCGCACTGAATTGATGGCCCGTTTCTCGATCATGATGAAAAGCGCCGTGATGGCGCTTTTCGTGTTTTTGAACCTTGCGGTCTCCGCGAGCGCCGAGGTTGTCTTCGAACGGGGGCAACTCGCCTTTCAGACGGCATCGGGACAGACGATCACTTTCGACGTGGAATGGGCGCTCTCGGCCGAGCAGCGGGCGAGGGGGCTCATGGAGCGTCCGGCGCTGCCCGATCGCACGGGCATACTGTTCGATTTCGGCGAAACCCGCATGGTGACCATGTGGATGGCCAACACGCCCGAATCGCTCGACATGATCTTTATCGACGAGACCGGTCGAATCGTACGGATCGCAGAGCGCACCACGCCGCTGTCCGAATCGATCGTGGCATCGGGCGAACCGGTGCGCTACGTGCTCGAAATTCGCGGTGGCCATGCGGCAGAGCTTGGCCTCGACCAAACCGCACGCCTGGTCCTGCCACTTGATCTACCAAAGTGACCCGCAGCCCGCCCTGCCGGGTTTCGCCTGAAAAATCAGCGCCCGGAAAACCGCTTTTTTACTGTTGCGGGTGCAAGGTGAACCGTGTATTCCGGCTGCATTGCTGGAGCGGAGTGTAGCGCAGTCTGGTAGCGCATCTGGTTTGGGACCAGAGGGTCGGGAGTTCGAATCTCTCCACTCCGACCAGCAATCAAAGGTCACCGCATGCGGCGGCCCGGAAGTGTGCGGCAGATCATGCCGCGAAGTCTTGGAGATGGATGAGACCCATGTCTGCGAAGATCTACCGCCCCGCGAAAACCGCCATGCAGTCCGGCAAGGCAAAGACCCATCTCTGGGTCCTGGAATTCGACCAGTCCGCGCCGCGCAAGATCGACCCGATGATGGGCTACACCACCTCGGGCGACACCCGCCAACAGATCAAGCTCACCTTCGAAACGCTCGAGCAGGCCGAAGCCTATGCCAAGCGCGAGGGCATCGAATACCGGGTGATCCTGCCGAAGGAAGCCAAGCGCCAGGTTGTCTCCTACACCGACAACTTCCGCTACAATCGCCTGCAGCCCTGGACGCACTGATCCTGTTCTCGCCGTCTCAAGCGGCGCAAAGACGGTCCCTTAGCTCAGCTGGATAGAGCAAGTGCCTTCTAAGCACTAGGTCGTAGGTTCGAGCCCTACAGGGATCGCCATTCTTTTCGAGCTTCACATCCGAGCGGACAAACCTCAATTTAAGCGGAATAAAGAAATTCCCAATTAAGTGGGCTGATCTCGCGCGATGAGACCGCTTAGCGTTGGTGTGATTTGTCAAATAACCACTTCCTCCGGACTGCATGAGACTTGTCGCCTGGTAGGCTTGGGTAAGATTGATCAGTTCTTCAGATTATATGCGTTGCATTTCGCTGGTGATTGCCGTGGTCGCCTATTGAGGTTCACCGCTCGTCTGGCTCATCTTCTTTGCATCGTGTTGAATGCTGGAGATATGGCCGAATGTCTGTTTTGACCGACATCGATCAGATGGAGCAGGACTTGAGGCACCGCAGTGAAAAGCTGCATGTCGAATTCAAAGCCTGGATGGACATCTCCAGGAGCAATAAGGACGGCCAGGGCAAGATTGCGCGCCATGTTGCCGCGATGGCGAACCACGGCGGCGGTCGGTTATATTTTGGCGTAACTGATGACGGAGAGCCCATGCCGCCATCAGATGACTGGGGTCTCGACCACTACAAGTCGGATGCCATCCACAATCTCCTCAAAACTCGGCTTGAACCTCCGATTCAATGTGAAGTCCGCTTCACGGAGTACAAGAATGGCGTCACCTACCCAGTTGTGCACGTGCCGCCTCACGGCGTGGTGCCTATCATGGCAAAAGATGAGAACAGCTTCTTCCAGGTTTACATCCGAAGCGTTGGACCCGAGTCGAAGAAGATTGAAACCCCACTCCAATGGGACAATCTGTTGAAGCGCTGCATGCGGCACCGTGATCGGGAAGCCGTCCAGGAAGCTGAAGAAGATCACCTGTCACGCACCCAGGCGATGACGAAAGCAATCACCGAAGCCGTCACAGATGCCGTCCTTAAAGCTTTGGCGTCATCTACCACTGGAAAGGTGCCGGAGAACCCGGAGCCTGACTGGAACCTCATTGACGCACTTTCTGAAGCAACAAGACAGGACTTCGTCGACCAGATCAAAGCGTTGCGGCTGGGATCATCCGAAAGCGATCAGCAAATTGGAACCATTGATCAAAACCACGTAGTATTAGGCTACGCTCTGTTGGCAGATGACTTCAGCCACGTGACGCTTGAAAGCCCGCATAAGGTATTGCGGACCGCGAGCGATGGGATGCAGAACCTCGCTCACTTTGGTTGGCACCACTTCATCGTCTTTCCTAACTCTGACGCAGCACCTCGCAGCCGTCTTTGGTCGATTGCTGGTCGCGACTTCACAGGCGTGGAAGGCTTGCGAATAGATGATCGAGGAGTCTACTTCGGGTCATTTGACTACTGGCACGCATACGGGAACTCAGTTTTCGTGATCTGCAAGAGTTATAAAGAGGACTACAATCGCTTGCGCCATAAGACGGAGAACCCTTTTCTCACGTCTACTCAAGTCTTTATGCGCCTACACTCCCTTCTGGTGCATGTGCGTCTTACAATTGAACAGCTACCGTCTGCTGCAACTGTGGCAATTTTCACTGATCACAGGGGATTAGAAGGCCGACTGCTCGGCCGAGGCTTTGATTATGGCCTTCGGGTTCACTGTGGACTTCGAGCGGCGTCAGACAGATTTCCTACACGTCTGACGGTGAAGCGTTCAGACTTGATCGACGACTATTTCGGAACCTTGAGACGCTTGGTGGTGCCTTTCATGCAGCTTTGGGGCGGCACCGGCGCGTTCGATCCAGACGAATGGTTCACGAGGAGCAACGTCGACCACATCATAGATTCACTATCGAATGAAGGTTCGAGTGTTGGCCTGCCGTAGCAGACGGCGATGAGGCAAGGGCATAAGCCTCTGGTTGCTGGACTATTGCCTATCCCCACCGAGCGAATTCCGTTCATTCCAGTATGTACAATCCGGGTGCTAATTTCTCGATGTACATCTGGGTCCTCGACTTTCTGAAATCACGGTCCACGGTCAGCTACGACGAGCTGGCAAAGGCAATGTCATTTACAGTTGGGGCGGCTTACTATTTGGTCACCCTTCTGATCTAACACCTGATTATTCCCCGCATGTCGCATTTTGCGAGCTGCAAAGCCTTTAGCGGCAGCGCGCAGATCTGCCTGCAAGGAGCCAGTTTCGCCATGGCTGATGGCGTGCGGCTTTTGTAGACCGGGGAGGGCAACCGCCAAGCATCTCGCCCTTTTCATGTGGATCATTCCAGGACAGCGGTGGCATCCTCCGAAAACTGTCTCCCTGCCAACCTTTCGGAAACCCTTGCGCGTCATGATGCCGCTCACGAGAGGTTAACCATGTCCAGTCGCACCGCTTCTTCCCGCCGCGCCCCTGCCAAACGCCGCAAGTCGAGCCGGTCATCCGGCGGTCAGGGCATGACAGCCTGGCTGGTCGTGCTGGCCGTCGTTGCCGGCGGGATCGCACTGTATGACAACCGCGCCGTCGTGCTCAAGGAACTCGTTCCCCTTCTGTCGCATGAGAGCATGACGGCACAGGAAACCCAGCGCAACTCTGAGGCCGAGCGCGAAAAGTCGCAGCCCGCACAGACACGACCGCCCGAACAGACCGCTAGGGCACCCGTGCCCCCGGCGGATATCGGCATCGCCAGGGCAGCCGTCCCCGCCGCCAGGCCTCAAGCGGCAGAGACCGAGACGGCGGCGCTCACAGGCGAGAACTTCTCCGGAAAGTTCTATTTCTGCGGCACGTCCGGCCTCGACAACTGCGTCATGAGCGGCGACACCTTCTGGTATAAAAAGACGAAGATCGTGCTGGCTGACATTGCCGCCCCGCGCACCGAAGCCGCTGCCTGCCAGCAGGAGCGCGATCGTGGCTTCGCCGCCAAGGTGCGGCTGAAGGATCTCTTGAGTTCCGGGCGGTTCGATCTCGAAACCCTGAAGGCTCAGGCCTCAAGCAATGGGCCGGGCGTGATGCGGGTTGCGACCCGCAACGGTCGTTCGCTGGGATCGATCCTGGTGTCCGAAGGGCTTGCCAAGCCACGCATGGCCCGTCAGCAGAGCTGGTGCCCCTGATCGCAATTCTCGGTCCAAGCGAAAGAGCCCGCCGCGTTGTCGCGGCGGGCTCTTTGTCATGTCGACCGTCAGTCTGACGACGCCTAGTGCAGGATCTGGCTGAGGAAGAGCTTGGTGCGCTCGTGCTGCGGATTGTCGAAGAACTCGGCCGGCGAGTTCTGTTCGACGATCTGGCCCTGGTCCATGAAGATGACGCGGTTCGCGACCTGGCGGGCAAAGCCCATTTCATGGGTGACGCAGAGCATGGTCATGCCTTCCTCGGCGAGACCCACCATGGTGTCGAGCACTTCCTTGACCATTTCCGGATCGAGCGCCGAGGTCGGCTCGTCGAACAGCATGATCTTCGGCTTCATGCAGAGCGCACGGGCGATCGCCACACGCTGCTGCTGGCCGCCGGACAGCTGGCCGGGATACTTGTTGGCCTGTTCCGGGATCTTGACGCGCTTCAGGAAGTGCATCGCGATTTCCTCGGCATCCTTTTTCGGCATCTTGCGGACCCAGATCGGGGCCAGCGTGCAGTTTTCCAGGATGGTCAGGTGCGGGAACAGGTTGAAGTGCTGGAACACCATGCCGACTTCGCGGCGCACTTCATCGATCTTCTTCAGGTCGTTGGTGAGTTCGATCCCGTCGACGATGATGTTGCCAGCCTGGTGTTCTTCCAGGCGGTTGATGCAGCGGATCATGGTCGACTTGCCGGAGCCGGAGGGACCGGCGATGACGATGCGCTCGCCCTTCATCACCTTGAGGTTGACGTCGCGCAGGACGTGGAAGTCCCCATACCACTTGTTCATGTTGATGATTTCGACCGCGACATCGGTGTCGGAGACGGCCATTTTCTTCGAGGTGGCTTCAGCCATGGTTTTTCCCCTTGTTCTTATCGCTTGTGACCGGTGTCGAGGTGCCGCTCCATGAAGGCGGAGTAGCGCGACATGCCGAAGCAGAAGATCCAGAATACGAAGCCGGCGAAGATCAGACCCGTGAGCGGCGTCACGGGCGTAGCCCAGCTGGCATCGGTGAAGTTGAGGCGGACGATGCCGAGGAGATCGAACATGCCGATGATCGACACGAGCGACGTATCCTTGAACAGGCCGATGAAGGTGTTGACGATCCCCGGAATGACCAGCTTGATCGCCTGCGGCAGGATGATCAGCCGGGTCTTCTGCCAGTAGGAGAGGCCGAGCGAATCCGCGCCCTCATACTGGCCCTTCGGAATCGCCTGCAGACCGCCGCGCACCACTTCCGCCATATAGGCCGAAGCAAAGAGCGAAACACCCACCAGCGCGCGCAGGAAGTTGTCGATCGTCCAGCCGGTCGGCATGAAGAGCGGCAGCATCACGTTCGCCATGAAGAGAACGGTGATCAGCGGCACGCCACGCACGACTTCGATGAAGGTAACGCAGATCACCTTGATCACCGGCATGTCCGAACGCCGTCCGAGCGCCAGAAGGATGCCGAGCGGCAGCGACACGGCGATACCGACAAAGGACAGGATCAGCGTCACCATCAGGCCGCCCCAGAGCGGGGTTTCGACGATCGCAAGGCCGAACCCGCCATGCAGCAGGAAGAAGGCGACGACCGGGAAGATGATGAACAGCAGGAGTGCGTTCAGCCCCTTGCGCGGTGCCTTCGGGATCAGCAGTGGCACGAGCAGTGCCACGAACATCACGCCAACAAGGATAACGCGCCAGCGTTCCTCAAGAGGATAGCGCCCGAAGATGAATTGCGAGAAACGGTTTTCAACGAAAGCCCAGCAGGCACCTTTCCAGCCATCCGGCTGGGTGCCGCCCTGCGCTATCGTGGCGCAGACGGCACGATCGGCGCCGTACCACACGGCGTCGAAGAAGAGGAAGTTGAGCGCCCCGGGCAGGATCAGCGCAAGCACCGCCAAGCCGAGGATGGTCAGGACAACATCCTTCGGTGTGGCAAGAAGGTTCTTGCGGATCCAGCCACCGATGCTCGCATCGGAGGTTGGAGGCGGAAGGGGAGCCAGCATTTCCTGGCGGATATAGGTCAAATCACGTGCCATGATCAACGCTCCACCAGAGCCATCTTGGCATTGAACCAGTTCATGAAGAGCGAGGTCACAATGCTGATGGAGAGATAGACGACGAGCCAGATCGAGACGATTTCAATCGCCTGGCCGGTCTGGTTCAAGGTGGTACCGCCGGTCGAGACCAGTTCTGGGAAACCGACAGCCACGCCGAGCGAAGAATTCTTCGTCAGGTTCAGATACTGGCTGGTGAGCGGCGGAATGATGATGCGCATCGCCTGCGGCACAACCACCAGACGGGTCGTGGTCGACGGCTGGAGCCCCAGTGCTGCAGCAGCCTCTGTCTGCCCCTTATAGACCCCCTTGATGCCGGCGCGGATGATTTCCGCGATGAAGGCTGCGGTGTAGAAGGACAGAGCGAGATAGAGCGCAACAAACTCCGGCGCGATCACGGCGCCGCCGGACATGTTGAAGCGGCTTGCGACCGGATAGTCGAAGGTCAGCGGCGAGCCGGCTGCAAGGAAAGCAAGCACGGGCAGGCCGATGATCAGACCTGCGGCAACCCAACCGATCGGGAAGATCTGACCGGTGCGCATCTGCCGCGCCTTTGCCCAGCGGGCAATGATCACGGTGGCGATGACAGCCACGATCAGAGCAATCGGAATGAGGCCTGCGCCTTCGCCCCAGATCGGCTTCGGAAAGGCGAGGCCGCGATTGTTGAGGAAAGTCGAGAACGGCAACTCAAGCGAGTCGCGCGGCTGCGGCAGCGTCGCAAGCACGCCCGAATACCAGAAGAAGATGACGAGCAGCGGCGGCAGATTGCGGAACGCTTCGACATAGACGGTGCAGAGCTTCGCGATCAGCCAGTTGCGCGACAGTCGGCCGATACCGATGATAAACCCGATCACGGTCGCCGTGATGATACCCGTCACAGCCACCAGAATGGTGTTGAGGAGACCCACCAGAATGGCGCGACCGTAAGTCGAGTCTGCCGTGTAGGCGATGAGACTCTGACCGATGTCGAAACCGGCGCGGCCGTTGAGGAAGTCATAGCCCGTGGCGGTATTGCTGCGAGCCAGGTTTTCGATGGTGTTGTTCGCAATTGTCCAGACGATGAACGTCATGACGGCGATCGTAGCGACCTGAAAGAAGATGGATCTTGCTTTCGGATCGTAGATCAGCGAGCCAAAGCTCCGCCTTTCGGCAGGCAAACTGGTGGCGTGATCTGTCATGCTGTGCCAAATCCCCGAGGCTTCTATGAGCCCTAAACTGTTATTGTTTTTGAAGCAGCCGGCATTCTCTTAGTTTCGCTGCTGACCACAGCGCACGTGCCGATCTGATCACGTGGTCTTTATAAAGCGCGAGGCGGCTTTCGCCGCCTCGCAAAGGTCCGACCGCGCTTAGCGGATCGGCGGTGCGTACTGCAGGCCGCCCTTGGTCCACAGGGCGTTCACACCGCGCTCGATCTTGAGCGGGGTGTTTACGCCGATGTTGCGCTCGAAGACTTCGCCGTAGTTACCGACGCCCTTGATGATGTTGTAGGCCCAGTCATTGGTCAGGCCGAGGTCGGTACCGATCTTGGTGTCGGCTTCAGCGCCGAGGAAGCGCTTTATATCAGGGTTGGTCGTGGTCGACTTGATTTCATCGACATTGGCCTGGGTGATGCCGAATTCTTCAGCCTGCACCAGCGCGTAATGAGTCCAGGAAACGATGTCGAACCACTGGTCGTCACCCTGACGAACGGCCGGACCAAGCGGCTCCTTCGAGATGATTTCCGGCAGAATCACATGCTCGTCCGGGTTGGTGAGCGTCAGACGCAGCGAATACAGGCCCGACTGGTCGGTCGTGTAAACGTCGCAACGACCAGCCTGATAGGCGGCGTTGACTTCTTCAAGCTTTTCGAAAACGACCGGCTTGTATTCAAGGTTGTTGGCCTTGAAGTAGTCGGCGAGGTTCAGTTCGGTCGTGGTGCCGGACTGAACGCAGACAGCAGCGCCGGAGAGTTCCAGAGCGGACGAGACGTTCAGGCTCTTCGGAACCATGAAGCCCTGACCGTCATAGTAGTTGACGGTGCGGAAGTTAAAGCCGAGGGCGGTGTCGCGGCTGATGGTCCAGGTGGTGTTACGGGCAAGCATATCGACTTCGCCGGACTGGAGCGCGGTGAAGCGGCTCTGAGCCGTGGTCGGCGTGTACTTGACCTTGGTAGCGTCACCGAAAACGGCAGCAGCTACAGCCTTGCAGTAATCGACGTCGAAACCGGTCCAGTTGCCAGCGGCATCCGGCGAAGCGAAGCCAGCGAGACCCGTGTTCACGCCGCACTGGACGAAACCCTTGGCCTTCACGTCGTCAAGCGTCGCGGCCGAAGCTGCGGACGCACCAAAACCCAGGACCGCAGCGCCGATGGCGGCTGACAGGAACTTGTTGTTCATTTTTCCCAACCTTTTTTCTCTTGTTGTATGCCAGCGACGGCCACCTGCCGAAATCAAGCAGCGCACGTCGGCTCGCGGCCTCCCGGTGCGAGCCTTCATATCTCATTCGCAAATGCCGGTACGGTCAAGTCTTTATGCCGCAGAATGGCCACAAAAGCGCGATTTTGCCAAAAACGCCCTCCAAATAGGCAAAAATGTGTGGTTTTTGCCCTGAAATGATGAAAATGACGGCTTTTTAACAGTGGCGAGGGCCGTCTTCAGCAAGACATGCGCCGCCCGATCACACGATTGTGCAACTTGACCAGCCTCTCGACAGCGGCCAAAACCCTCGGGAAGCATGCGTTAGGAACCTGAATCCATGAGCAAATCGAAAGACTGGCTGGCCGACGCCGGCACCAACACGAAGCTGTGCCATATCGGCTATGATCCGACCGACTATCACGGCTTCGTCAATCCGCCGGTCGTGCACGCCTCGACAGTGCTTTTCCCGAATGCACGGGCCATGGAGACGCGCAGCCAGCGATATACCTATGGAACGCGCGGCACCCCGACGACGGATGCTCTCTGCAGCGCCATTGATGAACTGGAAGGTTCTGCCGGCACGATCCTGGTTCCGTCAGGGCTTGCAGCAATTACGGTGCCTTTCCTTGCATTCCTGTCCTCGGGCGATCACGCGCTGATCGTCGATTCCGTCTATTCGCCCTGCCGCCATTTCTGCGACACGATGCTGACCCGCCTCGGTGTCGAGGTCGAATACTACGATCCCGAGATCGGCTCCGAGATCGAACGCCTGATCCGCCCGAACACCAAGCTCGTGCATACCGAGGCACCAGGCTCGAACACGATGGAAATGCAGGATATCAGGGCCATTTCCGATGCGGCCCACAAACATGATTGCGTGGTGACGATCGACAACACCTGGGCCACGCCGCTCTATTTCCGGGCACTGGATTTCGGAGCCGACATCTCGATCCATGCCGCTACCAAATATCCCTCAGGCCATTCTGATATTCTGATGGGCACGGTTTCGGCCAATGCGAAGCACTGGCCAGTTCTGAAAGAGGCCAATATCACGCTTGGGATCTGCGGTTCTCCCGATGACAGCTACCAGATCCTGCGCGGCCTGCGCACCATGGGCATGCGCCTGGACCACCACTACAAGAGCGCGCTTGCCGTCGCGCACTGGCTGGAAGCCCGCAAGGACGTGGCGCGCGTGCTGCATCCGGCGCTGGAAAGCTTCCCGGGCCACGACATCTGGAAGCGTGACTTCAAGGGCGCAAGTGGCGTTTTCTCCTTCGTCCTGCCTGCCGCATCGCCGGACAAGATCAAGCCTAGGGCCCATGCCTTCCTGGATGCTCTCAAGCTGTTTGGTCTCGGCTGGTCTTGGGGCGGCTACGAAAGTCTGGCAGTTCTGGTCAATCTGGAGGATCGCAAGATCCGCAAGGGACCGACCGATGGCGCTGTGATCCGCCTGCAGATCGGACTGGAGAATGTCGAGGATATCTTGGCGGATCTCGAACGGGGCTTCGCGGCCGCTTCAGCCGTCTGACAACGACGTGGGTCAGCCGTCGATCCGGTGGCCATAAAGCCAGTCGAGATCGGCGGCCAGGGCCTCCGGCGACCGAAGAGACAGCACGATGTCGCGACCGAGCCTGACCGGCCCCCGCGCATGATAGGCGAAGCGGTTAAACTCGCCACGCGCTTTTACTTTTGCTGCGCGGGCCTTGCGCTCGGTTGAAAACGCAGCAAGTGCTGAGGGCAGGGGAGCTTTGGCGACATGGTTTGCGAGCGAAAACGCATCCTCGATCGCCATCGCCGCCCCTTGCGCTGAAAACGGCATCATTGCATGGGCCGCATCCCCAATCAGGACGGTGTCGCGTCCATTGTGCCAGTTGCCGTCAGAGGCCTGATAAAGAGGCCAGAAGGTCGGCCGTTCCGCACCCGCAAGAATGATCCGGATATCGCGGTGCCATCCGGAAAATTGCTCTAGCAACATGGCGCGCCGAGCCGCATCGGCATCAATGGCCCAGCTTTCGTCACTCCTCGTGCCGGCGGCAATGGCAACCAGATTGAAGCCGCCGATCTCTCTGAGGGGATAGCAGACAAGATGTGCGCTCGGCCCCAGATAGGCCGTCACGCCTGTCGTCGACAGAAACGCGGGTGCTGCAGCCTGGCTGATCGTGAAGCGCCAGGCGATGTTGCCTGAAAAGCTGACCGTGGGGCTGCCGACGATTGCTTCACGGCTGACGGACCACGCGCCGTCGGCCCCAATGACAAGATCGGGCATGCGTCCGGTAATCGAGGCGAGGGCATCAGCTCCCGTACCTTGGATGCGATGTCCAAGATGCATGCGGCAGAGCGGTTGGTTGAGGACGGCGCGCAGAAGCCCTTGCTGAAGCGACGAGCGATGCAGAACGCCATAGGGGTGACCCCAGCGCTGCCTGGCAAAGTCGCCTGCCGGAACGGATGTCAGCGTTCGAAGATCTCTGCCCGAGACGAGGCTGATCGACTTGGGCTCCAACCAGTGACGCTGAAGCTCGCTCAGCACACCGAGCGCGTCGAGCACGCGGGTTGCGTTCGGCGAAAGTTGCAGGCCGGCGCCCACTTCGCCGAGCTGCGGTGCCTGCTCGATGATGTCGGAGGATATGCCCTTGCGCGCAAGCGACAGGGCAGCAGTCAGGCCCGCCACCCCGGCTCCGACGATGGCGGCGTGCTTGATGGACATGATTTATGCCGATCGTGACGCCGCGGTCACGCCGCCTTGATGTGGAAGACGCAGCCCGGCGGGTTGGTCTGTTCGGCCTTCAGGCTCGGATTGTAGCGGTAGAGCGTCGAGCAGTAGGAGCAGACCTTTTCGTTGTCGTGTCCCATGTCGATGAAGATATGCGGGTGGTCGAACGGCACAGAGGCGCCAGTGCACATGAATTCCTTCACGCCGACCTCGATCACGCGGTGACCGCCGTCGTTCTGGAAATGGGGAATGGTATGGCCGGCCATGATGTGCTCCGAGACTGCTTTGCGACTTGGCGCGGACATTAGCGCCGTCCTTGGCAAAAGTGTAGAGCCGCAGACTGCCAAAAACCACAGAAAATCGGCCTGCGGCAATTGATGTCACGGTCCTGATGGCTATGGTTGCCGACCCGTGCTCACAAGGACTGATCGATAAATCTCGACGCGCCGCCGTTCTCCCGTTTCCGCAATGATGGGCTGGACCTCGCCTATTTCGACGATGGTGACCCGGCCGGAGAACCGATTCTTCTCATCCATGGGTTTGCCTCATCGGCGAGCGTCAACTGGGTCTATCCAGGCTGGCTGCGCACGCTTGGCGATGCCGGTTACCGGGTGATCGCGATCGATAATCGCGGTCATGGCGCAAGTGCCAAGCCGCATGACCCCGAAGCCTATCATCCGACCTCCATGGCAGGCGATGCTGCGGCGCTGCTGACCCATCTCGGCATCGCGGATGCCCATGTGATGGGATACTCCATGGGGGCCCGCATTTCCGCCTTTCTCGCCGTCGAGCACCCCGATCGCGTCCGCTCGCTGGTCTTCGGTGGTCTGGGCATCGGCATGTGCGACGGTGTTGGCGACTGGGATCCGATCGCCGATGCGCTGCTCGCACCTTCGCTTGATGATGTTACCCATGAGCGAGGCCGGATGTTCCGCACCTTTGCCGACCAGACCAAATCGGATCGTCTGGCGCTCGCAGCCTGCATCCGCACGTCTCGCGACCTCGTCAGCCGTCAGGATATCGCCAGGGTCGACATCCCGACCCTGATCGGTGTCGGCACGAAGGACGATATCGCCGGCTCGCCCCATGAACTCGCCGAACTGATGCCGAGAGCCCTGGCGCTCGACATTCCGAACCGCGACCACATGCTGGCCGTCGGCGACAGGGTGTTCAAGAAGGCGGCGCTTGATTTCTATTCCGAGCTGGAAAGCCGCTGACCGTCAGCGCCCGGTAAAGATCGGTCGCCGGCGTTCGGCAAAGGCCGCACGCCCCTCGCGGTAATCTTCACTCTCGAAGGTAAGCGTACCGATGATCTCTGCCTCGCGCAGCAGGTCTTGGTCCGCCTGCTCGACAGCGCGCAGCGCAAGCTTCGAGGCCCGCAGCGACAGGGGCGCATTGGCCGCAATCGTATCCGCCAGGATCTGCGCCCTTTGTTCAAGCTGATCCGCTTCCGTCATCTCCGACAGGAAGCCGCAATTGAGAAGCTCCGGGGCTTTCATCGCGGCTCCGGTGAAGAGGGCGCGTCGTGCCATCTGGCTTCCGAGGCCACGGACGAAATCCTGCACCGCATCGGCTGGGTAGGCGAGGCCGAGCCTTGCGGCCGGCACGGCAAAGACCGCATCCGAGGAGGCGAGCCTGAGATCCGCAGCTGCCGCAAGCCCGAAGCCGCCACCATAGCAGATGCCGCGGATCGCGGCGATTACGGGCAGCGGTGCCTCACGGACGGCGGCGAAGGCGCGGCTGTTCGAGGCCTCGTAGATCCGGGCGGTCTGTGCATCCTTGCGTAATTCGGTAAATTCCGAAATGTCTGCGCCGGCTGAGAAATCGGTTGCGCCGCTGCCGGTTAGCACGATGACGCGGGCGCCGGCATCGGCGTGCAGCCAATGGATCGCCTCCGGGATGGCCCGCCACATCGCCGCGGTGACCGCATTTTTTCGTTGTGGATTGTCGAGCACCAGCAGGCCCGTTCCAGCCTCACAGAAAGCCTTGATAAAGCCTTTGGCAAAGCTGTTCGATTGTTTCATGCGGCCCCCATTTGAGTTCATCAGGTCTTCGACTATATAATGTGTCTCCAAGACGAATGAGGAGACCGGCAATGGTCGCACACAACGACGTCCTCAAGACCGAAACTGTCAAGTCCATGGATCCGATCTGGGACAGCCTGCGGCACGAAGCCCGCGTGGCCGCCGATCGTGACCCCATGCTGGCAGCCTTCTTCCACTCGACGGTGCTGAGCCACCGTTCTCTGGAGGACTGTGTGATCTACCGGATCTGCGAGCGGCTCGATCACTCCGACGTGCCGGCGATCGTCCTGCGTCAGGCATTCGAGGCGATGATGGCGGACTGGCCGGAATGGTCGACGATTCTGCGCGTCGACATTCAGGCGGTCTATGACCGTGATCCCGCCTGCACGCGGTTCCTGGAGCCGGTGCTCTATTTCAAGGGCTTCCACGCCATCCAGACCCACCGTCTGGCGCATTGGCTGTGGAACAACGGCCGCCGGGATTTTGCACTCTACCTCCAGAGCCGCTCGTCGAACATGTTCCAGACGGACATCAATCCGGCGGCACGCATCGGCAAGGGCATCTTCCTTGATCATGCCACGGGTCTCGTCGTCGGCGAGACGGCCCGTATCGGCGACAACGTCTCGATCCTGCACGGTGTTACGCTTGGCGGCACCGGCAAGGAAGGGGCAGACCGCCACCCGAAGATCGGCGATGGCGTGATGATCGGGGCAGGGGCCAAGGTTCTCGGCAACATCGAGGTCGGCAGCTGCTCACGCATCGCCGCCGGTTCCGTCGTCCTGAAGCCGGTTCCCCGATGCACGACGGTCGCCGGCGTGCCTGCGCGCGTCGTGGGTGAGGCTGGCTGTGCCGAGCCGAGCCGATCAATGGACCAGATGATCGTCTCTGACGATTGATTGCACGAAATTGTGAGCGTTGAGGTTTGCGCCCGGCTTCGTTGGGCAAACTTACTTTCGCGTCTTTACAGGCCCGGAATGCCCGTGCGACAAGCGCGCACCCAAGAAACAGTCCACGGAGACGCAGTGTGAAGCCCGAAGAACTGAAGAAACTCGACGCCTATTTCAAGCGCACCTTCAACCCGACGATGAGCGTGAAGGCCCGTCCCCGCAAGGACGATTCCGCCGAAGTCTACGTGGGTGACGAGTTTCTCGGCGTCGTCTTCAAGGACGAGGAAGACGGCGATCTCTCCTACAATTTCTCCATGGCGATCCTCGACGTGGACCTCTGATGCATGCGAGGTCCGGCAGCCTTCTGCGGCGTGCCGGCACTTCGGACCAGGTCAGAAATTATGGGGTCGTGCCTGACGGTGCGGCCCCATTTCCTTATCCGGCTTACAATTGACGATTGTTGTGCGCCGCACAAATTCCCTTGACCATTTTTGTGCGGGTGCTATGTTCGCGCCAACTGATATGCCGAACAGAAGGAGGATGCTCGCATGTTCAACATCGATGACGCCAGCAAGAAGAGCAAGGAAGCCATGGACACCATGCTGAAGAATTATTCCGAAGTGACCAAGGGTTTCCAGGCCATCGCCACCGAGGCCACCGACTACTCCAAGAAGTCGTTCCAGGATCTCGCTTCGTTCATGGAGGCCATGACATCGGTGAAGAGTGTCGAGGCAGCCTTCGAGCTGCAGACGTCCTTCATGAAGTCCTCCTACGAGGGCTTTGTTGCGGAGGCGACGAAGATGGGCGAAATGTATGCCGAACTTGCCAAGATGGCCTACAAGCCCTACGAGGCGACTGTTGCCAAGGCCATGGCGCCGATGTCTGCGGCTGCCTGATCCCAAGCTTGCGCGTAACCTGCAAGACCGGCCGTGCCCCGCACGGCCGGTCTTGTCATTTGTGGCCGCTTGTATAACCTAAATCCTCAATTTTCTCGCTTTTCCGGGCTTCGTGACAAATTGTCGTCACCGGGGTCAGGGGGGCTTAAAATCACCGCATAATGAACTACCTTACTGTGCTGAGTGTTCGTCCGCACCGATGTGTAACGGCAAACCGGCCGGACAACGGAGAATGAACTGAAATGACTGCCAAGCCGGTCTTCATGCAGAGCCAGGGTGACGGGGACAATGCCAATCGCGGCACCTCGGTGATCACCCGCACCAAGCCGAAGACGAAGAAGCCTAACCTGTATCGCGTCCTGCTTCTGAACGACGACTACACCCCGATGGAATTCGTGATCCATATCCTGGAGCGCTTCTTCCAGAAGGACAGGGAAGCCGCTACCCGCATCATGTTGCATGTTCACAATCATGGCGTGGGCGAATGCGGTGTCTTTACCTACGAAGTCGCCGAAACCAAAGTCTCACAGGTGATGGATTTCGCCAGGCAACATGAACATCCGCTTCAATGCGTCATGGAAAAGAAGTGAGGATCAGACGTGCCAACATTTTCACCCAGCCTCGAAAAAGCGCTGCATCAGGCCCTGACCTACGCAAACGAGCGTCACCATGAATATGCGACGCTGGAGCACCTGCTGCTCGCTCTGATCGACGACGCTGATGCCGCCGCCGTGATGGGGGCCTGCAACGTCAACCTCGATGCTCTGCGCAAGACCGTCACCGATTTCGTCGACAACGACCTCGCCAACCTGATCACCGGTTACGACGAGGATTCGAAGCCCACGTCGAGCTTCCAGCGCGTCATCCAGCGTGCGGTCATCCATGTGCAGTCGTCCGGTCGTGAAGAAGTGACCGGTGCCAATGTGCTCGTTGCGATCTTCGCCGAGCGCGAGAGCAATGCCGCCTATTTCCTGCAGGAACAGGAAATGACCCGCTACGACGCGGTCAACTACATCTCGCATGGCATTGGCAAGCGCCCAGGCTCCTCGCAGGTCCGCAGCCCGCGCGGCGCCGACGAGGGTGAACCCGAAGCCAAGCAGGGCGGTCGTGAGCCCGACGAAGCCTCGGCCAAGGGCAAGCATGAGGCTCTCAAGGCCTATTGCGTCAATCTCAACGAAAAGGCGAAGACCGGTCGCATCGACCCGCTGATCGGCCGTCACGACGAGGTCAACCGCACCATCCAGGTGCTGTGCCGCCGCTCCAAGAACAATCCGCTCTATGTTGGCGACCCCGGCGTCGGCAAGACGGCGATCGCCGAAGGTCTCGCCAAGCGCATCGTCGAGGGCAAGGTGCCGGAAGCGCTGGCCGACGCGACGATCTTCTCGCTCGACATGGGCACGCTGCTGGCCGGCACCCGCTATCGTGGCGATTTCGAAGAACGCTTGAAGCAGGTGGTCAAGGAACTCGAGGATTATCCGGGCGCGGTTCTCTTCATTGACGAGATCCACACCGTCATCGGTGCCGGTGCCACCTCGGGCGGCGCGATGGATGCCTCCAACCTTCTGAAGCCGGCTCTGTCCTCGGGGGCGATCCGCTGCATCGGTTCGACCACCTACAAGGAATATCGCCAGTTCTTCGAAAAGGACCGGGCGCTCGTACGCCGTTTCCAGAAGATCGACGTCAACGAGCCGTCGATCGATGATGCGATTGAGATCATGAAGGGCCTGAAGCCCTATTTCGAGGACTATCACAAGCTCCGTTACACCAACGAGGCGATTAAGTCGGCCGTCGAGCTTTCGGCCCGCTACATCTCCGACCGCAAGCTGCCCGACAAGGCGATCGATGTGATCGACGAGACGGGTGCTGCCCAGATGCTGCTGCCGGCCTCGCGCCGCCGCAAGCTGATCACCGAGAAGGAGATCGAAGCCACCATCGCCACCATGGCCCGCATTCCCCCGAAGACGGTGTCCAAGGACGATGAGATGGTGCTTGCCAATCTCGAAAAGGACCTGCGCTCCGTGGTCTATGGCCAGGACAAGGCCATCGAGGCGCTCGCGACATCGATCAAGCTCGCTCGCGCGGGCCTTCGCGAACCCAACAAGCCGATCGGTTGCTATGTCTTCTCCGGTCCGACCGGTGTGGGCAAGACGGAAGTGGCCAAGCAGCTCGCCTCGTCGCTCGGCGTCGAGCTTCTGCGCTTCGATATGTCGGAATACATGGAGCGGCACACGGTCTCGCGTCTCCTTGGTGCACCTCCCGGCTATGTCGGCTTCGACCAGGGCGGTCTCTTGACGGATGGCGTCGATCAGCATCCGCATTCGGTCGTGCTGCTCGATGAAATCGAGAAGGCACATCCGGATATCTACAACATCCTGCTGCAGGTCATGGACCACGGCCAGCTGACGGATCACAACGGTAAGAAGATCGACTTCCGCAACGTCATCCTGATCATGACCACCAATGCGGGCGCATCGGAAATGGCGAAGTCGGCGATCGGCTTCGGCTCCTCCAAGCGCACCGGCGAAGACGAGGAGGCGCTGAACCGCCTGTTCACGCCGGAATTCCGCAACCGTCTCGACGCTACCATCCCGTTTGCGCCGCTGCCGACGGAAGTCATTCATCAGGTCGTGCAGAAGTTCGTCATGCAGCTGGAAGCACAGCTCTCGGAACGCAACGTCACTTTCGACCTGTCGGACACTGCGATCGCCTGGCTGGCGACCAAGGGTTACGACGAGAAGATGGGCGCCCGCCCGCTGTCGCGCGTCATCCAGGAGCACATTAAGAAGCCGCTCGCCAACGAGATCCTCTTCGGCAAGCTGAAGAAGGGTGGCGTCGTCAAGGTCGGCACCAAGTCCGACGAAGCCGGCGCCGAAGTGCTCGATCTCGAGGCGATCGCCGAAGTGGCGCCCGTCAAGCCGAAGCCGGAAGCCGAGGTTGCCTCGGCCAAGCCCGTCAAGGCCAAGCGCAAGCCGGCAGCCAAGGCGACCGCCATTGTCGATGAAGGCGATGTGGCGGTGATCGACGAGGCGCCGAAGCAGCCGAAGCGCTCGGCCGTGCCAAAGGTTCCGAAGAAGAAGTAAGCACAGCACTTGCAAACCATCCGTGCCGGGCGTTAAGCCCGGCACTTTCATTTTGCCGATCCGGAATTGCATATGTCTTCGGCTTCTCCCGAACTTTCTCAAGCGCGGTGGTTTTTCACCGGTATGCGGGGCCTTTTCAGCCTTCCCGCGATCATTCTGATGATTTCGTTCGTCGGCTTCTCGGCCTTTGCGCTCGAATCGGGCGTCAGCCGCGCTGAAGCCATGTTCATGACGGCCACCGTCTGGGCGCTTCCGGCCAAGATGATCCTCATCGGCACCATGACCAGCGGCGCAAACCTGCTGGCGATCTTTCTCGCGGTCTCGCTCTCGTCCATCCGCATGATGCCCATGGTCGCCTCGTTGGTGCCCGAGATGCGCACCGAGCGAACGCCGACCTGGCTGCTGCTCTTCCTGTCGCATTTCGTCGCGATCACTGCCTGGGTTTTTGCGATGGGCAGTTTCAAGACCGTGCCGCGCGAGGCGCGCGTCGCCTATTTCGCCGGTTTTGGAATCACGCTGGTGACAGTGAATACCATTCTCGTCGGTGTTTGTTATGGGCTGGTGGCAAAGTTTCCGCCTGTCGTGGCGGGTCTCCTGTTCTTCCTCACGCCCGTCTATTTCATCGCCTCGATCTGGGCGACGGGCCGCCAATCCGTGGTCAAGGTCGCCTTCATCGTCGGGGCCGTCGCCGGTCCGCTGCTGGCGCTTGTTGTGCCTGGTTTCGACATCCTGATTGCAGGTCTCGGTGGCGGCACACTCGCCTATCTCTTCGACCGCTATGTCATTCGCAAGGACAGGCCGCAGAGGGCTGCGAAGGAACAGGACGCGCAAGCCCAGGCAGAGGAGGTTGTCTGATGCAGGACTACTGGCCGTATATCGTCATCATCATTGCAGGCTGGCTGGCGACCGACATGTGGCGCTGGCTTGGCGTGATTGCCGGCAACCGCCTTCAGGAGGGATCCGAGGCGCTGAACTGGGTGAGGGCGGTTGCGACAGCACTGGTGATGGCCGTTACCGCCAAGCTCGTCGTTTTCCCGACCGGTACGCTCGAGAGCTCGCCGCTCTGGCTCCGGCTTGCCGCAGCAGGTCTTGGCTTTGCGGCTTTCCTGCTGTCTGGCCAGCGGGTCCTTGTCGGGGTCTTGGTCCCGCTTGCGATCCTGGGCGCCGGTCTGCTGTTGCTGTGAGATCGCGTGCAATCACAGGCGCGTGTCTGGACTGGACTTGCCACAATTCGCTTCCCAGATCGGGTCCACCGATCAACAGGAAGGAAAGCGAAATGTCCAAGGTAGTACGCTTCCGCAAGCTGAAACACGGGGATCCGCCCCGTTTCAAGGTCTTGCCCGACGATCTGCGCAAGTCTACCCCCAGAGGCCGTGGATGGCGCGCGACCGGGTCTTTTCCAATCATGGTGCTGACCCTTGTCGGCATCGCAGCCGTTCTGGTGATCGGCGGCTTCGTAGGTTGATCCCGAGAAAGCTGGCCGCCAAGCGCTCCGCTCAGAGCGCCGCCTTGATCTTTTCGGCCTGGGCCTTCAAGAGCTCGACATCCGCCATGCCGCCTGCATGCGGCTTGAGCGGCAGTCCTTCGTGCCGTGGGATGATGTGGAAATGCAGGTGGAAGACGGTTTGCCCGGCCGCCGGCTCGTTGAACTGGGCGATGTAGACACCATCGGCCTCGAACGCCTCCTTTGCGGCATTGGCGAGCTTCTGGACAACCGGCATGAGCTTTGAAAGCACCGCCGGGTCTGCGTCGAGCAAATTGCGCGAACCGGTCTTCGGGATGACCAGGAGATGGCCCGGCGCCTGTGGCATGACGTCCATGAAGGCGAGCGTGTCGTCGTCCTCGTAGAGCTTCACCGACGGAATGGTGCCGGCGAGGATCTTGGCGAAGATGTTGTCGGGATCATAGGCGGTCATGGTCGTCTCCTCGATTGCTGGCGTCACTTAACGGGAAGGACGAGCGATCTTCAAGCCTCTGAGCGAGGCTCTCAACCGTCGATTTCCTCGCCCTCGCGAAGCTGGCGTTCGCCCTTGCGGAACGGCGTATGTTCGCCAAGATATTCGCCCACCTGGGCGACTTCCCGGCGCTCGTGTTCGAGATAGTCGGCAACGGCCCGGCGCAGGCCCGGATGGGTGATGAAATGCGCCGAATGGGTCGTCACCGGCTCATAGCCGCGCGCCAGCTTATGCTCCCCTTGCGCGCCCGCCTCGACGCGGGCGAGGCCTTTATGAAGCGCAAAATCGATCGCCTGGTGGTAGCAGACCTCGAAATGCAGGAACGGGTGGTCCTCGATGCATCCCCAATGGCGGCCGTAAAGCGCATCCGCGCCGATGAAGTTGATGGCGCCGGCGACATAGCGGCCGTTTCGCTTGGCCATCACCAGCAGGATGTCATCGGCCATGCGCTCGCCGACCAGCGAGTAGAACATTCGGGTCAGGTATGGTCGGCCCCATTTGCGGCTGCCGGTATCGATGTAGAAGCGGAAGAATTGGTCCCAGATCTCTTCCGTCAGGTCGCTGCCCGTCAGCCAGTCGATGGAGAGGCCGTTTTCCAGCGCATTCCGCCGTTCCTTGCGCAGGTTCTTCCGCTTGGACGACGAGAGCTCCGCCAGAAACGCTTCGTGATTGGCATAGCCACGATTGATGAAATGAAACTGCTGGTCCGTGCGATGCAGAAATCCAGCTTCCGTTAGGGCAGGGAGCTCACCTTGCGGAAGGAAAGTGACATGCGCTGACGAGGTGCCGAGGTCGCGGGCTACCTGCTGCAGTCCTTGTGCGAGGAGCGCTTGAACGCGAGACACGTCCTCGCCATGTCGGACAAGCAGCCGGGGCCCAGTGGCCGGCGTGAAGGGAATGGAAGCCTGGAGCTTGGGATAGTAGCGCCCGCCGGCCCTGTGGAAGGCATCGGCCCAGCCATGGTCGAAGACATATTCACCCTGGCTGTGGCTCTTCAGATAGGCGGGAACGGCGCCGATGAGGCGCCCTTCCTCTTCGAGCAGCAGATGGTGGCCCATCCAGCCGGTCTCGGCGGTCGCCGAACCCGATTCCTCGACGGACGAGAGAAAGGCATGCGAGGTGAAGGGGTTGTAGCCGGGGGCCGAGCGGGACGCTCCAGTGAGCTCTCCCCATTCGGCCGAAGCGATCTCCGTGAAGGAGCGGACTACGCGGATCGTCACCTCGTCTGCCATGGATCTCCCGTCAGGCGATCGCCGGCGACTGGCGCGGGTCGAAGCCTTCGAATGTCATCTGGTCTGCATATGTATAGGTCTGTGCCCGCATGATTTCATCCCTGACCGTCCAGGTAATCACGGGTGTGCCCTTTTCACGCAGGCCCGTGACGAACGGATTTGGCAGGTGAACGACACAATAGGAGGTGAAATCGAGGCCGAGATCCATGGCTTCCTGGTGCGCTTCCAGCACTTCGGGCTTGACGCCTTCAGCGGTCAAGCCGACCGGCCAGGGGCATTCGGCAACTTTGAGCGCGCGCAGAAGGTGATAGTCGAAGCTCATCAGCGCGGCCTTGCCCTCATAGCCTTCGAGCACTTCCAGGACGGCTTCGACGAAGCCGTCATCCTGCTCCGCGTCGATGCCCTTGAGCTCGATGACAAGCGGTACCTTGCCCTTCACGAGATCCAGCATCTGGCGAAGCGTCGGGATCTTGTCCGCTGTGCCGCCGATCGACAGCATCTTTAACTCGCCGGCCGTGCGCTCACGCACTTCACCTGAAATGCCGCAGAGCCGTTGCAGGTCGTGGTCGTGAAAGACCATCGGCACGCTGTCGGAGGACAGCTGGATATCGCATTCGATCGCAAAACCCGCCTCGATTGCCCGACGGAAGGCCGAAAGCGTGTTTTCCCAGATCTCTTTGTTCATGTCGTGATAGCCGCGATGGGCGACGGGCAGGTCCTTGATCCAGTCGACTTGGCTCACAGGGAAATCTCCAGGATCGCATCGATCTCGACGGCGGCGTTCAGCGGCAGCGAGGCCATGCCGACGGCAGCGCGTGCATGCTTGCCGGCTTCACCCAGCACATTGGCAATCAGGTTGGAGGCGCCGTTGATGACGAGATGCTGTTCGACGAAGCCGGGGGCAGACGCAACGAAACCGTTGAGCTTGACGACCCGGGTAATCCGCGTGAGGTCGCCGGAAAGCGCGGCCTTGGCCTGGGCCAGGATGTTGATCGCGCAGAGTTCGGCGGCCCGCTGTGCCTCGGGGAGAGCGACGTCGCCGCCGACAAGACCGGTCACTGCCACTTTTCCGCCTTCAATCGGCAACTGGCCTGAGAGGAAGAGCAGGTTTCCGCTGATCACATAGGGCACGTAATTGGCGGCGGGGGCTGCGGCTTCCGGCAGGCTGATGCCCAGCGCTGCAAGGCGGCCGTCGATTGTGTCGGACATGGTCGATTCCCGGTCTGTTGATAAAAGTTGAGAAAGTTGTGGCGACGAAAAGCATGTCTCGCTTTTGCCGGATGTGTTCTTATAACATCGCTGACGAGTCCAACAGGAGGGTGTCGATGTTTCCTTTGCGAATGGCGGTCCGCGCGACGATGGCCCTGACGACTGTGGGCGCCATGGGTCATGCGGCATCCGCCGCGACCGTCGGCCTGGTGCCGCATCGCGCCGTCTACGAGGTCGTGCTGAAGGAAGCCTCCGATCGCTCCGGCATCGAGTCCGTGCGTGGTCGCATGGTCTATGAGTTCAGCGGCTCGGCCTGCAAGGGCTTCAACACCCAGTTCCGTTTCGTGACGCGGATCGACGTCGGCGAAGGCGTGCGGGTCACCGACCAGCGCTCGACGACGTTCGAGGATGTTGCTGCCGGCACCTTCCGCTTCGAGAACAAGTCCTTCACCGACGATCAGCTCGACAAGGATGTCAGCGGCGCCGCTTCTGAGGCCGATGGCAAGGTCAAGATCGAACTGACAGGTCCGGACAAGCGCGCGGTGGAACTCGCTGAAAGCCGTTTTCCGGCTGAGCATATGCTGGAAGTCATTGCCCGTGCCCGTAAGGGCGAACGGGTTTTTGAATCGCGGATCTTCGACGGCTCCGAAGATGGCGACCAGACCTTCCTGACGACAACCATCGTGGGCGGCCCGCAGAAATCCAACGCGGCAGAACCGGAAGCTCAGGCTCTGGCGTTGCTCGGAACGCAGGATTACTGGCCGGTTTCGATTGCTTACTTCGATGAGAAGACCAAGGGCGATCAGGAGCCGATCTACAGCCAGTCCTTCAAGCTCTATGAAAACGGCGTCACCCGCGACCTGACGCTCGACTATGGTGATTTCGTTCTGGCCGGCAAGCTGACCAAGCTGGAAGTGCTTGGCAAGCCGGACGTCGGCTGCCCGTAAACCGGGACGAATGCTGGAAAATTCGGCGTTTGCGCCCTTGATTTTTGTTCGACGCCCCTGTATGGCCGGCGTCATTCCACACGCGAGGCTTGGGATCGACAGGGAGAAATCCTGCCGCTTCCGCCCGGTGGCAGGCCGCAAGGCCTGCTGTTTGTCTCGCGGGGGTTCAACCGGAAAAGGAGAAAAAGGCATGGCATTGCCTGATTTTAGCATGCGTCAGCTTCTGGAAGCTGGCGTTCACTTCGGTCACCAGACGCACCGCTGGAACCCGAAGATGAAGCCGTACATCTTCGGCGATCGTAACAACATCCACATCATCGACCTGGCTCAGACCGTTCCGATGCTGTCGCGCGCTCTGCAGGTCGTGTCCGACACCGTTGCTCGTGGCGGCCGCGTCCTGTTCGTCGGCACCAAGCGTCAGGCTTCGGAAATCATCGCTGACAGCGCCAAGCGTTCGGCCCAGTACTACGTCAACTCCCGCTGGCTCGGCGGCATGATGACCAACTGGAAGACCATCTCGAACTCGATCGCCCGTCTGCGCAAGCTCGACGAGATCCTGGCTTCGGAAGCTTCCGGCTACTCCAAGAAGGAGCGCCTGAACCTCGAGCGCGAACGCGAGAAGCTTGAAAAGGCTCTCGGCGGTATCCGCGACATGGGCGGCACCCCGGACCTGATGTTCATCATCGACACCAACAAGGAAAAGATCGCGATCGACGAAGCCAAGCGCCTCGGCATCCCGGTTGTTGCAGTCATCGACTCGAACTGCGATCCGGACCTGATCGACTATCCGATCCCGGGCAACGACGACGCCTCGCGCGCCATCGCTCTCTACTGCGACCTGATCTCGCGCGCTGCCATCGACGGCATCGCTCGCCAGCAGGGCGCTTCGGGTCGTGACATCGGCGCTTCCGCTGAAGCCCCGATCGAGCCGGCTCTCGAGACCGAAGCCGACGCGTAATCGCGTTCGCGGCGGGTTCCCGCCGCACTTTCCCGTCAAGGGAATGGCCGCCTGTGCGCTCTGTTGAGCAGCGGGCGGCCTCCGTTCTTCCGGATGCCTCCTCTTTAGGCGGGACGGCGTCGAAGACGGCCGATTGTTTCCGTGGTGACCCGCTTCATCACGTTGTCACACATCCGGGTACATTTCGTCCCAACACAGCGGCCATCCGTCGCCTTGAGGTTACGGATCGACCGCCTGAACAGACAAGAGGCACACAATGGCTGAAATCACTGCAGCACTGGTAAAGGAACTGCGCGAAAAGTCCGGCGCAGGCATGATGGATTGCAAGAAGGCTCTGACCGAAAACAACGGTGACATCGAAGCCGCCATCGACTGGCTGCGCGCCAAGGGTATCGCCAAGGCCGACAAGAAGTCCGGCCGTACGGCTGCTGAAGGCCTGATCGGCATCAACGGCGCCGGCACCTCGGCTGTGGTCGTCGAAGTCAACTCCGAAACCGACTTCGTTGCCCGCAACGACGCCTTCCAGGACCTCGTCCGTGGCGTGGCTTCGGTTGCCATCGGCACCGACGGTTCCGTCGAGGCGATCGGCGCTGCCACCTATCCGGCCAGCGGCAAGACCGTCACCGACACCATCAAGGACGCAATCGCCCATATCGGCGAGAACATGACGCTGCGCCGCGCCGTCAAGCTCTCGGTCGAAGATGGCGTTGTCGCCACCTACATCCACAACGCCGTTGCTGACGGCCTCGGCAAGCTCGGCGTTCTCGTCGCCCTGAAGTCGACCGGTAACAAGGACGTTCTGTCCGCCATCGGCCGCCAGGTCGCCATGCACATCGCCGCGACCAACCCGCTCGCCATCCGTGCGGAAGAAGTCGACGCCGCCGTTGCAGAGCGCGAGCGCAACGTCTTCATCGAGCAGTCCCGCGCTTCGGGCAAGCCGGACGCCATCATCGAAAAGATGGTTGAAGGTCGCATGCGCAAGTTCTTCGAGGAAGTCGCCCTTCTCTCGCAGGCTTTCGTCATCAATCCGGACCAGACCGTCGGCGACGCCATCAAGGCAGCCGAAAAGGAAGCCGGCGCTCCGATCGAAGTTACCGGCATGGCTCGCCTGCTGCTCGGCGAAGGCATCGAGAAGGAAGAATCCGACTTCGCTGCCGAAGTCGCAGCTGCCGCCAAGGGCTGATTTCAGTTACCCTTCTTCGAGGGAAAACATCGGGCATCGCGTGACAACGCGATGCCCTTCGTGTATCCGGCACAGAATTGATCTCGGGAGCATTCATGTCAGCCAAGCCATTGTTCAAACGTGTCCTCCTCAAGGCTTCCGGCGAAGCCCTCATGGGTAGCCAGGGATTCGGGATCGATGTGGCAGTGGCCGACAGGATCGCCGGTGACATCGCCGAGGCCCGTCGCATGGGCGTCGAGGTCGGTGTCGTGGTCGGCGGCGGCAACATCTTCCGCGGCGTGGCCGTGGCCTCCAAGGGCGGCGATCGCGTGACCGGCGACCACATGGGTATGCTGGCAACCGTCATCAACGCGCTGGCTCTCGCCACATCGCTGCGCAAGCTCGACATCGACACGGTTGTGCTGTCGGCGATCGCCATGCCGGAAATCTGCGAGAGCTTTTCGCAGCGCGCGGCGCTTCATCATCTGGCGCAGGGCAGGGTGGTGATTTTTGCCGGCGGTACAGGCAACCCGTTCTTCACCACCGATTCTGCCGCCGCGCTGCGAGCTGCCGAAATCGGTGCCGAAGCCATCTTCAAGGGCACGCAGGTCGATGGCATCTATTCCGCCGATCCGAAGAAGGATCCGACTGCGACCCGCTTTGACAGCCTGACCCATGACGAAGTCCTGCAGAAGGGACTGGCCGTGATGGATGTCGCCGCGGTCGCACTTGCCCGCGAAAACCGAATTCCGATCATCGTCTTCTCGATCCATGAGAAGGGTGGTTTCGGCGAAATCCTGTCCGGCGCCGGCCGCATGACGATCGTCACCGACAATTGATCACACGCAAGCGCGGGCAATTCGTCCCGCCGAATGACAGAGCAATGGGAGAACCATGATGACCGCAGGGGTTGATCTCAACGACATCAAGCGCCGCATGGATGGCGCGATCAACGCGTTCAAGAACGACATCGCATCGCTGCGCACGGGTCGTGCGTCGGCCAACGTCCTCGATCCGGTGGTGGTCGAAGCCTATGGTTCGCGCGTTCCGCTGAACCAGGTCGCCAACGTGACCGTTCCGGAGCCGCGCATGCTAGGCGTCTCGATCTGGGACAAGTCGATGGTCAACGCCGTCGATCGCGCCATCCGCGAAGCCAATCTCGGCTTAAACCCGATCGTCGACGGCCAGAACCTGCGCATCCCGCTGCCCGAGCTCAACGAAGAGCGCCGCAAGTCGCTGGTCAAGGTGGCACATGACTATGCCGAGAAGGCCAAGGTCGCGATCCGCCACGTTCGCCGTGACGGCATGGACAGCCTGAAGAAGGCCGAAAAGGACGGTTCCATCAGCCAGGATGACAGCCGTTCTCTGTCCGACAAGGTCCAGAAGATGACCGACGAGACGATTGTCGACGTCGACCGCTTGCTCGCGGACAAGGAAAAGGAAATCATGCAGGTTTAAGGCAGAGTCGCCTGACGCCGCATTTTCCATCTCGCCTGGATCCTCGCCAATGTCGACAGTTCAACATCGCATCGTTCCACAGCATGTTGCGATCATCATGGATGGCAATGGCCGCTGGGCAAACGCCCGTGGCCTGCCGCGCACATTCGGCCATCGCAAGGGGGTCGAAACGGTGCGCGAGACCGTGAAGGCGGCCGGTGAGGCGGGCGTCAAATTTTTGACGCTGTTTGCCTTCTCCTCTGAGAACTGGCGCAGGCCCGAGGCTGAGGTCAACGAGCTGTTCGGCTTGCTGAAGGCCTTCATCCGCCGTGACCTCGCCGATCTGCATCAGGCCGGTGTGCGCATTCGCATTATCGGCGACCGCGTCAATCTGCGCGATGATATCCGCTCCCTGCTCCTCGAAGCCGAAGAGACGACCGCGAACAATGACGGCATGACCCTGGTGATTGCCTTCAATTACGGATCGCGCGACGAGATCGCCCGCGCGGCCGCGCGGCTGGCAGTCGAAGTCCAATCAGGCAGGCTTGATCCGGCTGAGATCAATGCGCAAAAAATCAGCGAATGCCTCGACACTGCGGGTATCCCGGACCCCGATCTGGTTATCCGCACCAGTGGAGAAGAGCGCCTTTCGAATTTTCTTCTCTGGCAGGCGGCCTATGCCGAATTGATGTTCGTGCCGGATTTCTGGCCTGACTTCACGCCGGCACTGTTTGATTCCGTGCTGGAACGATACGCAGCGCGCGACCGTCGCTTTGGCGGTCTGTCGGCCAAAGCCCTGGCCGTTGGCTCATGACGCTCACAATGTCGCGAGAACTCCAGCTCCGAATTGCATCTGCCATCGTGATGATCCTGGTGGTGCTGGCCGCGACATGGTTCGGGGGACTTTGGTTCCGTCTGGTCGCAGTCGCCATCGGTTTGCTCGTCTATTATGAATGGGCGAAGATGACCCATCTTGCCGAGCGGAGCCTGCGGGCTGATGCCTTCGGCTGGTTTGCGATGGCGTTGATCAGCCTGAACATGTTGTTTGGTTACGCCGATCTCACAGTTCCGCTGTTTGCCGGTCTGGTGATCACGGCATCGATACCCGCATTGTTGCGCCGTGTCAGTTGGTGGCAGCCAGGCGGCCTGTTTTATGCGGGGCTGAGCGCCATTTCGCTGTCTGCCATTCGGGGCGAAGATTCGCTCGGCTTCATCGCGATGCTCTTTGTCTTCATCGTTGTCTGGTCGACCGACATCCTCGCCTATTTTGTCGGACGTGCGATCGGTGGGCCCAAGCTTGCCCCAAGGATCTCCCCCGGAAAGACCTGGTCCGGTGCGATTGGCGGTACAATTGCCGGTGTGGTTGGCGGTCTGATGGTCGCCATGGCGCATTTCCAGGATGTCGGGCTCTGGGTCGCGTTCGTCGCCTTCGCCCTCTCTGTATCCAGTCAGATCGGAGATCTCTTTGAATCCTTCATCAAGCGCCGTTTCGGCGTGAAGGATTCCAGCCGGCTCATTCCCGGCCATGGCGGTGTCATGGACCGTGTGGACGGCCTTGTATTTGCCTGTTTTGCCGCGTTCTTCTTGGCGGTCGGCAGTTCTGCCGGTGGTACCACCGTGGCGGTGTCGATGGGGGCTATTCTCTTCGGGCTTTGAGGTGAGGCTCTCGCCGTTGACGCGACGACATCAATCTTCGCTGCGGCGAGATCAGGAAACGGACAGATGGAACACATCAGCGCAGTCTTCAACTTCCTCTTCGGGTACATTCTCCCCTATATCCTGATCTTGTCTCTGCTCGTTTTCGTCCACGAGATGGGCCACTATCTGGCGGGGCGCTGGTCGGGCATCCGAATCATGGCCTTCTCCGTCGGTTTCGGACCCGAAATTCTGGGCTTTACGGACAAGCACGGGACCCGTTGGAAGCTTTCGGCCATCCCGCTCGGCGGCTACGTGCGCTTTTTTGGCGATGCTGACGTTGCGAGCCGTCCTGATGGTTCCATGGCAGAAGAGCTTACCGAGGAAGAGCTGGCGCAAACGTTGAACGGGGCCAAGCTGTGGAAACGTTCCGTAACGGTTGCTGCCGGACCGCTTGCAAATTTTCTTCTCGCAATTGTGATCTTTGCCGGCATGTTTGCCACCATGGGCAAGCCAATCTCCGATCCTGTCGTCGCAGACATCAAGCCCGGAAGTGCTGCGGAAGCAGCTGGCATCCAGCGCGGCGATGTTCTTCTGACCCTGGATGGTCGCACGATCGAGACCTTTGACGATGTTGTGCGCTACATCACCATGCGTCCGGAGATTCCCGTAGAGGTGACGGTCCGCCGTGATGGTCAGGAAATCCCCTTTGCGCTCACCCCGAAACGCGCCGTCGTCGCCGATCGTTTTGGCAATGAGATGGAAGTAGGCCAGATCGGTATCATCACCGACCAGCAGGCCGGCAATTTCCGGATCGTGCCGCTATCGCCGCTCGAGGCCGTCTGGGAAGGCGTGCGCCAGACCGGACACATCGTCACAGGCACATTCGACTATATCGGCAACATGATTGCAGGGCGCATGAATGCCGATCAGTTGGGCGGACCGGTTCGCGTCGTCCAGGCGTCAGGGGAGATGGCGACACTTGGCGTTATCGCTCTGTTAAATCTGGCCGCGGTTCTTTCCGTTTCTCTGGGGCTTTTGAATTTGTTCCCAGTTCCGGTGCTTGACGGCGGCCATCTCGTTCTCTACGCGATTGAGGCAGTGCGGGGGAGGCCGATGGGGCAGGGTGCCCAGGAGATCGCTTTCCGCATTGGCATGGCGATGATCCTGTCTCTCATGGTCTTTGCCACCTGGAACGATATCAGCCGGTTGATTGGCTAACGCGGGGGCTTGCAAGTCGCGAAACCATTTGTTTACGCTGTTTCAAATTGATAGTGGCGATTGGGTCACGCGTTGAAACGAAGTAAATAGAAATTAACGCGCGCACTTGCTTGTAGGGTAAAACCCGTTAAAACCACACACGGGCCGGAGTCGGGTGCCGACTGCGGGGCAATGGAAGAAGGTAAAGTATACACATGAAGGCTGGTTCAAAGTTTTTGAACGCAGTATCGGCGGTCGCGCTGTCTGCTGGTGTCGTGTCTTCGGGCGCAGGTCTTGCCGTTCTCGCATCGGCAATTGCTGCCGAAGCCGCAGTGGTTCAGCGTATCGACGTACGCGGAGCACAGCGTGTGGGCCCGGAAGCTGTGCGTTCCAACCTGTCGATCCAGCCGGGTCGGACTTTCTCCAATGCCGACATTGATGAATCGGTGAAGCGCCTCTACGCGACGGGCTTCTTCTCTGATGTCCGTATCGCCGTATCCGGTGGTTCGCTGGTCGTTACCGTTGTCGAAAACCAGCTGATCAATCAGGTTGTTTTCAACGGCAACCGCAAGATCAAGGACGACAAGCTTCAGGGCATCGTGCAGACCCGCTCGCAGGGTCCCTACAGCGACAGCCTGATCAGCGCCGACATCCAGCGCATCCGCGAAGCCTATGCCGCGATCGGCCGTTCCGACGTCGAGGTTACGACGCAGGTTGTCCCGGTGGCTGAAGGCCGCGTGAACCTTGCTTTTGTGATCAACGAAGGTGAGCGTACCAAGATCAGCTCGATCAACTTCGTTGGCAACAACGCCTATTCCGATGGCCGCCTTGCCGCTGTGTTGCAGACAAAGGAATCGGGCATTCTGTCCTTCCTGACCCGCAAGGATGTCTACAACGAGGACAAGCTGCGCGCTGACGAAGAAGCGCTGCGCCAGTTCTATTACAATCACGGCTATGCCGACTTCCGCGTGATCTCGTCTGAGGCAATCCTCAACGAGGCCGGGAACGAATACACGGTCAACATCACTGTCGACGAAGGTCAGCGCTATCGCTTCGGCTCGGTTTCCGTTGAGTCGACTGTCGATGGCATCGATGGCGCCGAGCTCCAGGGTCTCCTGGAGACGCGCGAAGGCCAGATTTACAGCGCCCGCGACATCCAGAAGTCTATGGAAGCGATCTCCCGTCGCGTATCGTCGGCTGGTTACCCGTTTGCCCGCGTTGTTCCGCGTGGCGACCGTAACTTCGAGACCAACACCATCGGTGTGACCTATCTGGTTGACCAGGGCGAGCGCGCTTATGTCGAGCGCATCGAGGTGCGTGGCAACACCCGTACCCGCGACTACGTCATTCGTCGCGAATTCGACATCTCGGAAGGCGACGCCTTCAATCAGGAGACGATTTCGCGCGCCAAGCGTCGTCTGGAAGCGCTCGGCTTCTTCTCGACGGTCAACATCTCGACGCAGCCTGGCAGCTCTCCGGATCGTGTCGTCGTCATTGTTGACGTGCAGGATCAGCCGACCGGCTCCTTCGGCATCGGCGCAGGTTACTCCGTCGGTGACGGCGGCGTGGTTCTCGAGGCGTCCGTTGAGGAGAAGAACTTCCTCGGTCGCGGCCAGTTCATTCGCGTTGCCGCTGGTGGTGGCTTCGATGAAACCCAGACCTACAACTTCTCCTTCACCGAGCCCTATTTCCTCGGTTATCGCCTCGCTGCAGGCTTTGACGTCTTCAAGAGCTCGACCAGCGCCAACTCGTTCTACGACTATGAAGAGCAAGGTGCTACCGTTCGCGTAACCGCGCCGATCACGGAAGATCTGGCGACGACGCTTCGGTATACCTACAAGGAGCTCGACTACATCAATGACGGCGCCTTTGGTCCGAACGGTGTAGCCGGTGGTGGCGACGACCGTGTTGCGGCACCCTATATCGACGCGATCCGAGGCAGCACCTGGAAGCAGTCCATTCTTGGTCATTCCTTGGTCTACAACACCGTGGACGACCCTCAGAGCCCGCATGAAGGGATCTATGCGAGCTTCACGCACGAATATGCTGGCCTGGGTGGCGATTCCGAATACTATAAGGCTTTTGTTCGCGCTCGCGTCTTCTACACGCTGTCGGATGAGTTTGACATCGTCGGCTCTCTCGCTGGCTCTGCCGGCCATGTCGTCGCCCTCGGTGACAATCTCAATGTCTTCGATCAGTTCAAGATCGGCGGCAAGGAGCTCCGTGGCTTCGACACCAGCGGCATCGGCCCGCGTCTGAACGGCGACGCGCTCGGCGGTACGACATACTTCACGGCTTCGGCTGAAGCGACCTTCCCGCTTCCGGCCATCCCGCAGGATCTGGGCTTCCGCGGTGCGGTGTTTGCAGATGCCGGTACATTGTACGGCAGCGATCTGCGCAACCAGGCAGGTGCGCTGGGCACAGACATGTCTCTGCGTGCATCGGTCGGTGCTGGTGTGATCTGGAATTCGCCCTTCGGTGCGCTTCGTGTCGACTACGCTGTTCCGGTCGCGAAGGAAGACTTCGACGACACCCAGGAATTCCGTTTCAGCATGGCGAACCAGTTCTAAGGCTGGCCGTCCAGAACTGCTGACAGGTTGACGTTCTGGAGCGTTTGCTGATGGACCACAATCATTTCTTTCCGCCCCATTCGGGGGTGACCTTGGTTGCGCTTGCAGCCCAGACTGGGGCGGAATTGCAGGATGCGAGCCATGGGGAGCGGATCGTCAGGTCCGTGTCTCCAGTCTCTCGGGCGAAGGAAGGGGACGTCTGCTACATCCTCTCCCGTCGCAACAAGGAAGAGCTGGCGACCTGCCAGGCGGCTGCAATCTTCTGCGAAAAGCCTCTTCTGTCGCTTATTCCCGCGCACATTCCCGTTCTTCTCGCCAAGAGTGCCCAGACGGCTTTTGCTCTGGCCGGTGCATTTCTGCATCCGACAGGCTTGAAGCCGGTTCGAATGACGTCCGAGCCTGCGCGGATCTCCCCGGCGGCCTATGTCGATCCGACAGCAAGTCTGGAAGACGGGGTTGAAGTCGAGGCTATGGCCGTCATCGGCGCTGATGCGGAGATCGGCGCTGGAACCAGGATCGGTCCCGGCGCTGTTATTGGTCCCGGCGTTCGCATCGGCCGTGATTGCGTGATTGCCGGTGGCGCGACCATCCAGGTGGCCCTGATTGGCAACAATGTCATCATTCATAACGGCGCCCGCATCGGCCAAGATGGATTCGGCTACGCGCCGGGTCCTCGCGGCATGCTGAAGATCGTCCAGATTGGGCGCGTGATCATTCAGGACCATGTCGAGATCGGCGCCAACACCACGATCGATCGCGGCACGATGGACGACACCGTGATCGGTGAGGGGACGAAGATCGACAACCTGGTCCAGATCGGCCACAACGTGCGTATCGGCCGCCACTGCGGTATCGTCAGCCAGGTGGGCATCGCCGGCAGCACGGTGATCGGTGATGGCGTGATGATTGGCGGCGCTGCCGGCATCAACGGGCATATCAAGATTGGCGATGGTGCTCAGATTGCTGCCATGAGCGGTGTCCTCGCCGAGGTGCCGCCCGGAGAGAAATATGGCGGCGTTCCTGCCCGACCGTTGAGAGATTATCTGCGCGAAGTGGCCGATACGTTGAGCCGCTATGACAGTCGCGCCAAGGAGAAGGGAGCCAGCAATGACTGAACTCGCGAAAAGCGAATTGGGTTCGGCTGATATCCTCGAGATCATGAAGCTTCTGCCCCACCGCTATCCTTTTTTGCTGGTGGACAAGATCATCGAGATTGACGGCGACAACTCCGCCATCGGTATCAAGAACGTGACGGCCAATGAGCCGCATTTCACCGGTCACTTTCCGGAAAGCCCGATCATGCCGGGCGTGTTGCTGATCGAAGGCATGGCCCAGACGGCCGGTGCGATCTGCGCGCGCAAGGAAGGCGAGGCCGGCAATCTCGTCTACTTCATGACGATCGACAATGCCCGTTTCCGCAAGCCGGTCGTTCCCGGTGACCGAGTCGAGTATCACGTCGTCAAGCAGAAGCAGCGCGGCAATATCTGGAAGTTCCACTGCGATGCCAAGGTTGACGGAGCACTGGTCGCGGAAGCCGATATCGGTGCGATGATCATGCGCAAGGATCAGAAATGAGCCGGATTGCCACAAGCGCCGTCATTCATCCGATGGCCGTGATCGAAGACGGCGCGGTGATCGGCGAGAATGTGAAGGTCGGTCCATTTTGCCGGGTCGGCTCGCGCGTGACGCTGAAAGATGGCGTCGAACTGATTTCGAACGCTGTAGTGACAGGCTTCACCGAGATCGGCGCGGGCTCGACGATCCATCCGATGGCCGTCATTGGTGGTGTCTCCCAGAGCCTTCACGAAGCCGGCGAGGATTCGCGACTGGTTGTGGGCGAAAACTGCACCATGCGCGAAGGCGTGACCATGAACTGCGGCACCGTTGGCGGTGGCGGGATTACCAGCGTCGGCAACAACTGCCTCTTCCTGGCCAATTCGCACGTGGCGCATGACTGCATCCTCGGCAATGACATCATCCTGTCGAACAATGTCATGCTCGCCGGCCATGTGCGCGTCGAAGACCGTGCGATCCTGAGCGGCGGCTGCGCCGTGCACCAGTTCACCCGCATCGGCCGTCATGCCTTTATTGGCGGCCTGTCTGCGGTCAGCTACGACGTCATTCCCTATGGCATGCTGAACGGCAATCCCGGTATCCTCGGCGGACTTAATGTCGTCGGCATGACGCGGTCCGGCATCGAACGAGCTGTGATCCACCAGGTCCGTCGCGCCTTCAAGCAGATCTTCGAGAGTGAAGGCTCTGCCCGCGCCAATGCGGCAGCGATCCGTGACGAATATCTCGACTGCCCTCCGGTCATGGAAATCCTCGATTTCATCGCGGCTGAAAGCGATCGGGCGCTGTCATCGCCCAATCGCGGCAAGAACTGACCCATGACGGCGGCCGCTCGGACTGACGGCCTACCGCGGAACGGTCGCCTTGCGATCATCGCCGGCAGCGGAAAACTGCCGCTCTTCCTTGCAGAAGCCGCCCGTGAGGCCGGAGAAAGCCCCTTCGTCCTTCGCCTGAAGAACGAGGCCGATGAGATCTGGCAGGGGTTCGACAATGCCGTGATCGGCGTGGGCGACATGGCCGGCCTGTCGGCCCTGTTTCGGCAGCATGATATTCGAAGGGTCGTCATGTCGGGCGCGGTCAAGCGCCGCCCCGCTTTCGGTGACATCCGCGTCAACTGGAAATCCATTCTGAAGCTGCCGATGGCGATCCGCACGCTGCTGGCCGGCGGTGACGACGCGGTTCTTCGCATGGTGATCTCACTGATCGAGGCACAGGGCTGCGAAGTTCTCGGCGCCCATGAAATTCTGCCGGGCTTGCTCGCCACTGTTGGTCCGATCGGCGCCGTCACGCCGACAGCCGATGATCTCAAGGACATAGACAGAGCCGCCGAAGCCGCCGAAGCGCTCGGCAGGCTGGACGTGGGGCAGGGGTCGGTCGCGGTCGGTGGCCGCATCGTGGCGCTGGAAGGCGTCGAGGGAACAGATGCCATGCTGGCCCGGGTCAGGGATCTCAGGGGCGAGGGGCGCATCTCCCAGCGTCGCAAGGGTGTTCTGGTCAAGCTCTGCAAGCCGCAGCAGGATTTACGCGCCGACCTTCCGACCATCGGTGTGTCGACGGTTGAAAACGCCAAGGCTGCAGGCCTCGCCGGTATCGCCGTTGAGGCGGGACGCGCACTTGTGGTGGAACGGGAAGCCGTGATCGAGGCCGCAGATGCCGCAGGCCTTTTCGTGGTCGGTATTGACCGCACCGGCAAGGAGCAGGCCTGATGACGGACAGACCGCTGAAGATTGCCGTGATTGCCGGCGAAGTGTCCGGAGATCTTCTGGGCGCTGATCTAATCGCTTATTTGAAAACGATGCACGCAGGACGCGTCGACCTCCTCGGCGTCGGCGGCGAAGCGCTGGAGGCTCAGGGCTTGAAGTCACTCTTCGACTTCTCCGAGCTTTCGATCATGGGCATCACGCAGGTCCTGTCTAAATTGCCCCGGCTGATCAAGCTGATCTCCTGGACCGCAGACGAAATAGTCAAGGCAAGGCCGGATCTCCTCTTGATCGTCGACAGTCCCGATTTCACCCATCGGGTGGCCAAGAAGGTCAGGCGCAGATTGCCCGATCTGCCGGTCGTGAACTATGTCTGCCCCAGCGTCTGGGCCTGGAAGGAATACCGCGCCAAGGCCATGCTCGACTATGTCGATGCCGTGCTGGCGGTGCTGCCCTTCGAGCGCGCCGTGATGCAGCGGCTCGGTGGACCCGAGACGCACTTTGTCGGGCACCGCCTTGCCAGTCATCCGGATATCCGCCGCGTCCGCGAGGCGCGCAAGGCGAGGGGCACAGGGCCTGTCGGCGAAAAGCGCTCCATCCTTCTGCTGCCCGGGTCACGTGGTGGCGAGATTACCCAGCTTCTGCCCATCTTCGGGCAGGCGATGGAGGAATTCGTGGCCCGCAACGGCGACACGCGCTTTGTCCTGCCGACCGTACCGCGCCAGGAGGCACGCGTTCGGGAGATCACTGCAGGCTGGGCGCTGAGACCGGAGATCGTGCTGGGGGATGAGGCGAAGTGGCGCGCTTTTGAAGAAGCCGACGCAGCCATTGCCGCTTCCGGGACCGTGATCCTGGAACTGGCACTCGCCCATGTCCCTGTCGTCTCGACCTACAAGGGCGACTGGATCATCCGCATGCTGAGCCACCGCATCAAGATCTGGACCGGAGCACTACCGAACCTGATTGCCGATTACGCGGTGGTTCCGGAATATTTCAACGATGTTCTGCGGCCCGCAAGCCTCGTTCGCTGGGCCGAGCGGCTTTCGACCGAGACACCGCAGCGTGTGGCGATGCTCACAGGCTACGACGATGTCTGGCAGCGCCTGTCTACGGAAAGTCCCGCCGGAGAAGCCGGCGCAGCCGTGGTTTTGTCACTTCTACAAAGAAGAAGTCGGCTCTGATCCACTACGCCCAGCGGGCAAAGGGGTCGGGCAGCGCTTCCCAAGCCGAGGGCGTAAACGCCCTGGCCGGTACCAGGCAGGCATCAAGCTCAGCCTCGATCGTCTTCTGGTTCATCGGGTCAGCACCGATGAAGACGATTTCCTGTCGCCGGTCTCCCCATTCCTTGTCGAGATAGGGTGCCATGGCATTCATGAAGCTCGGATCGTCGGGCCATCGGGATTTTGGCACCGACGCCCACCAGAGTCCCATCTTGGTGGTCCTGACCAGCGGTCCGGCCTGGCTCAGTTCGCCTACATGATGCGGGCGGGTCGCCAGCCAGAAGAAGCCCTTGGCGCGGATCACACCCGGCCAGGAACGATCGAGGAAATCTCTGAAGCGGCTGGGATCGAAGGGCGCCCGGGCGCGATAGACAAAGGAGCGGATGCCATATTCTTCGGTTTCCGGAACATGGTCGCGGAAGCCATGCAGCTCCTTGAACCACAGCGGATGGGTCTCAGCCTTGGCAAAGTCGAAGAGACCTGTCCCGAGAATGTCTTTTGGCGCGACCTTGGCGAAATCTGTTTCAATGACGCGGGCATCGGCATTGAGGCCGGCAATGATCTTGCGGGCCGCGTCGAGCTGATCCGGCGTTGCCGTCCCGACCTTGTTGAGGATGATCACATCGGCGAATTCGATCTGCTCGACGAGCAGATCGACCAGCGTCCGGTTATCCCCTTCGCCGGCCGTCTCGCCACGATCAGCAAGAAAATCGCTCGACGAATAGTCGCCGATCAGATTGGCCGCATCGACAACCGTCACCATCGTATCGAGTTGCGCGATGTCGGAAAGACTGCGGCCCTCCTCGTCACGAAAATCGAAGGTCGTGGCGATTGGCAGCGGCTCGGCAATGCCGGTTGCCTCGATCAAGAGGTAGTCGAAACGTCCCTGCTCGGCGAGCCCACGCACCTCGTTCAGGAGGTCATCGCGCAGCGTGCAACAGATGCAGCCATTGCTCATTTCCACCAGCTGTTCCTGGGTGCGCGAGAGGGCAGCATCACCACCACGCACAAGGGCCGCGTCGATGTTGACCTCGCTCATGTCGTTGACGATCACGGCGACACGCAAACCCTCGCGATTGGCAAGAACGTGGTTGAGCAGCGTCGTTTTGCCGGCGCCAAGGAAACCGGAGAGAACGGTGACAGGAAGCTTCTTCATGATGGGCTCACTTAATGTAATAACATAACACTTGATGATCCGAAAAAGGCGGAACCGTGGTCCCGCCTTCTTGCCCGGGGGAGGGAGGATTACTGCGACAGGCAGGTGCTCATCGACGTTGCGAGGTTGCGCATCAGCTGTCCATAGAGCGCGGGGCCGGCCTCCAGCGCGCCGCCTTCGGGATCGAGCACGCCCGACTTCGCCTCGGTGCCTTCGGTCACCACACCGATCAACTTGGGCTCGAACTGCGGCTCCGCGAACACGCAGGCAGCACCCAGTTCTTCGATCTTGGCGTGGATGGCCGAAAGGCGCTCGGCGCCCGGCATGGTCTCGGGGCTGACGGTCACGGAACCGGCCACCCGCACGCCGTAGCGTTTCTCGAAATACTGGTAGGCGTCATGGAAAACGATGAACGGCTTTTCCAGGACCGGTTTCAACTGCGCGGCAATCTCGGCATCAAGCGCGTCGATCTCCGCATTCAGGGCGGTAAGGTTGGATTCGTAGGTCGTCTTGTTTGACGGATCGACTTCGCTCAAGCTCTTGGTGATCTCGGCGGCCATTGCTTTCGCATTGGTAGGATCGAGCCAGAGATGCATGTCGATGCCACCATGCTCGTGATCGTGATGATCATGGCCATCCGTTGCAACCTCCTCCTTGTGACCATGATCATGATCATGGTCATGGCCGGCCTCGGCCGTTTCGCCATGACCATGGTCGTCGTGCTCATGAGCATGATCGCCACCCGCATGCTCGCCGTGGTCATGGCCCTCGAAGGCGCCACCTTCCCGGAAGGGCAGCTTCGTCAGGCCATCGGCATCTTCAAGCTCGACCACCTTGGCATCCTTCGGCAGCGCCTCCAGCGGCTTTTCAAGGAAGGCCTCAAGGCCAGGGCCGACCCAGAAGATGAGGTCGGCATTTTCCAGCGCACGCGCATTGGACGGCTTCAGCGTGTAGGTATGCGGGGACGCGGCACCCTCGACAATCAGCGAGGGCTCACCCACGCCCTTCATGATCGAGGCGACGAGCGAATGAACCGGTTTGATCGAAACCACGACGTCGGGAGCGGCGGACGCCAGTGTCGGCGAGAGAATGAGAAACGCCGTCGAGGCAGCCAGTCCGAGGCGATAGCGGGTCATGCAAAGCTCCTGCGAGTGGTTATGTAATACTATTACCTGCGTTGCGTTATGCTATAACGTGTGGCATAGGAGGTGGCAACATCAAAATCTCGAGAACTCCATGAATGCCATGAAATCACGGGAGGCCGCGCCGCTGGTGTCGCTGACCGGCGCCGGTATCAGCAGAAACGGTCGTTGGCTGGTCCGCGGCGTCGACTTTTCCGTCCGCCCGGGTGAAATCGTGACCCTGATCGGCCCCAATGGTTCCGGCAAATCCACCAGTGCCAAGATGGCGATTGGCGTGATAAAGGCGGACGAGGGCAGGGTGGAGCGCAAGCCCGGTCTCACGGTCGGCTATGTCCCGCAGCGGCTGACGGTCGACTGGACCATGCCGCTGACCGTTCGCCGGCTGATGACCCTCACCGCACCGCTTTCCACGTTCGAGGTGGAAAGCGCGCTTGAGGCTGTCGGCATCGCGCATCTTGCCAATGCCGAAGTGCAGCATTTGTCGGGTGGCGAATTCCAGCGCGCGCTTCTTGCCCGTGCCATGGCCAGAAAGCCGGATATCCTGGTGCTCGATGAACCCGTCCAGGGTGTCGATTTCTCGGGTGAAATTGCTCTGTATGATCTGATCACCTCGATCCGAAATACGACCGGCTGCGGCATCCTGCTGATCTCCCACGACCTGCATGTGGTGATGGCCGAAACCGACACGGTGATCTGTCTCAACGGCCATGTCTGCTGCCGCGGAACGCCGGCGGCCGTCAGCCAAAGCCCTGAATACATGCGGCTCTTCGGCGCCAAGGCAGCCCAGACTCTGGCCGTCTACAGCCACGACCACGATCACACCCATCTGCCCGATGGACGCGTTCTGCATGCCGATGGCAGCGTCACGGACCATTGCCATCCGGATGACGGCCACCACCATCACGATGACCATGATCACCATCATGACCACGGTCACGACCATCATCACCACGACCACAGTCATGACCATGACCATGCCCACGCGCATGGCGGTGCAACTGTCGTGAAGGACAGGGAGCATGGCTATGCTGGATGATTTCTTTGTCCGCGCCATTCTCGCCGGCATCGGTCTCGCCCTGACCACTGGTCCGCTTGGCTGTTTCGTCATCTGGCGGCGCATGGCCTATTTCGGCGACACCATGGCTCATTCGGCGCTCCTGGGTGTCGCGCTGTCGCTGTTCTTCTCATTGAACCTGATGGTCAGCGTGTTTGTCGTCGCCTCCATGGTCTCGCTGATCCTGATCGTCCTGCAGAAGCGACAGGGGCTGTCGGCTGACGCTCTCCTGGGCATCCTGAGCCATGCTACGCTCGCGATCGGCCTGGTCATGGTCGCCTTCATGAGTTGGGTCCGCTTCGACCTCATCGCCTTCCTGTTCGGCGATATCCTCGCGGTAACCCCGACGGACGTCGCCATCGTCTGGATCGGGGGCCTTTTCGTCCTCGCCATCATTGCCTGGCTCTGGCGCCCTCTGCTCGCCGGCACCGTCAATGTCGAACTGGCCGAAGCCGAGGGCATGCAGCCCGAGCGGGCGAGACTGATCTTCATGCTGCTGATGGCCCTGGTCATCGCGATTGCCATGAAGATCGTGGGGATCCTCTTGATCACCTCGCTGCTCATCATCCCGGCAGCTGCCGCGCGCCGCTTTGCCTCGACGCCGGAAGTCATGGCGGTTCTGGCCTCTGTGATCGGCGCGGTCGCTGTCGTCATGGGCCTTTTCGGCTCGCTGACCTACGACACGCCCTCGGGCCCGTCGATCGTCGTGGCGGCCCTCCTGCTCTTCCTTATCAGCCTGCTGCCAAAGCCGGGCATCAGATCCTCAGACGCCAGACCGGGTGCATGACCATGACCAAGACTGATCTCACGCGCAACCAGTCCCTCGTCTTCGACGCGCTCGTCCATTCGGAAGGACCGCTATCGGCCTACACGCTGCTCGACAAGCTGCGCGAACATGGCTTTCGCGCGCCTCTGCAGGTGTACCGTGCGCTCGACAAGCTGGTCGAATTCGGCATGGTCCATCGGCTGGAAAGCCTGAATGCCTTCGTCGCCTGCGCACACCCGCATGACGGCTGCTCCGGTCATGGCACCGTTGCCTTCATGATCTGCAACAAATGCGGCCATGTCACCGAGTTCCACGACCACGATATCGACCACAAGCTGGCGACGGTGGCGCGGGGATTGAGGTTCAAGTCGGAGAAAACTACGATCGAGGTGCGAGGGATATGCTCGTCCTGCGCGGAAATCGCGGCATAGAACACTCCGCGATTAAAGGGGTTGCAGTCCACTCGCGAAACGGCGCCAGTTGCGCACATAGTTTTCGGCTGAGAGCCGCAAGCCCGCGATTGCGACGTGATCCAGTATCCGGACGACGCGCGCCGGCGATCCGACGATGAGGGAATTGTCCGGGAAGACCTTGCCTTCGGTGATCAGGGAATTGGCACCCACCAGGCAATTGTCGCCGATGCGCGCCCCGTTGAGAACCGTCGATCCCATACCGATCAGCGAGTTGTTGCCGATGCTGCAGCCATGAATGATGGCGTGGTGGCCGATCGTGCAGCCCTCGCCGATGGTCACGCCCTTGCCTGGGTCCGTGTGTACCATCACGCCGTCCTGGATATTGGTCCGGGCACCGATTGCGATCGGATCATTATCGCCGCGCAGGACGGCGCCGAACCAGATGCCGACCTCGTCGCCGAGGCGCACATCGCCGATGACCTTAGCATCGGGTGCTAGCCAGAACTGATCGGCAGCAGGAACCTGCGGGATCCGGTCACCCAGACGGTAAAGCGGCATTCAGAAACCGCCTTTTTCAGCGCAGCCGCAGCACGACGGGGAAACGACCGCCCTGGGCCGAGACGTGCAGATGGATATTGGCTTCTGGCTGGGAATAGCGCCAGGCGCGAGCACCATGGCTGAGCAGAAGCCCGATCAGGTCCTTGGTCTTCGACCGCTTCTCCCGAAGCCCGAGATCCGCGAGCCGGTAGGCCGCCTCGTGCAGCGGATGGAGAACACCGCTGGCAGCGAGCTGCCCGCCATTGTCCTGGTCCTCGACGGGACCGTATCTGAAGTCTTTCGATGCCATTCCATGATCCTCGTAAACAGTACAAATCGAGGGTTTTGGGCGACCGTTTTACTGGGCCGCAGCCCAGCAGCGGATTCCCTTTTTCTTCAGTGCATTGCAGGCATTGACCGCGTCCCGCTGCTCGTCGAAACCGCCAAAGCGCGCGCGGTAGATTTGGTTGGCACCCTCGCCGAAAGCGACGGTGAAGGGGGTGGCGGAACGCAATACCTTTCCGCCTTTTTCCTGCGCGTCGCGCAGGAGATCCATGGCCAGTTCCTTGTCCGGCGACGTCCCGATCTGCACCACCCAGCCACCAGCAGGTGCAGTGGAGGCGGTGGTCATGGCATCGACATCCGGTGCAGTCGCCGATGCGGCCGCAACCGACTGGGTTGTCGCGGCGGGAGCGATCGACGCACCGGTGTCCGGCATATAGGCAGGTGCCGGTTGCGGAACGGGAACACCGGCTGCAGGCGCCGCTGGCCGAAGGGTTTCAAGCGCAGCCGCTGCATTCGATGTCTGCGGGGCAACATAGGCCTGTGCGACGCCGGTATAGCGCGGATCGGGCAGTGGACCTGTGCGAGGAAGAGTGGGCAGATCGCCGCTCACAGACGCCGAAGCTGCAGCCGAAGACGGCGCAACGGAGGTGTCGTTCTTGGCAATCAGGTTTCCATTGCCCCGCGTGCTCGACGCGGCCGGCAGATAGCGCTGAACGAGATTGGTCATCTGCGCATTGCGGCGCGCCCCAGAGGTAGCGCCCAGCACGACGGCAACGATGGAACGACCGCCCGCCTCGGCCGAGGTGGCCAGGTTGTAACCGGCAGCGCGGGTAAAGCCCGTCTTGATGCCGTCGACGCCGCGAACCTGGCCGAGCAGCCGGTTGTGGTTGCCGATGGTCTGCTTGCCGAAGCGGAAGCTGCGCGTTGAGAAGTAATCGTAGTATTGCGGGAAATGCTGACGCAGGGCGATGCCGAGGCGAGCCTGATCGCGCGCCGTCGTCATCTGCGCGGTGTTGGGCAAGCCATGTGCATTGCGATACGTGGTCTTGGTCATGCCGAGGCTGCGGGCCTTGGTCGTCATCATCTGGGCAAAGCGCTTTTCAGAGCCGCCGAGATGTTCTGCAACAGCCGTCGCCACGTCATTGGCCGAGCGGGTGACGAGCGCAAGGATTGCCTGTTCGACCGTAATGCTGCGACCGGTGCCCACGCCGAGCTTCGACGGCGGCTCCTTGGCGGCATTGGCAGAGAACGGAATCTTGCTGTTCAACGAGATGCGGCCAGCTTCCAGCGCCTCGAAGACCATATAAAGGGTCATCATCTTGGTCAGCGAGGCCGGGTAGCGCAGACTGTCGGCATTCTCGCTGTAGAGCACCTTGCCGGTTTTGGCGTCGATGACGATGCCGGCATATTTGGGATTGGCCTGGGCAGTGCCAACGGCAGCGATAAGTGTCACGAAGACCGCAAACGCCGCGAGGACAAGCCGACGCACAGCGGCTGCGAAGTTGGAGCTTCCGAAAACTTTATGCACCACGATACTCTTTGAATTTCACCATTGACGACCGGACGCTCTCCCCCAATCGCGACCATCTCGCTGGACCCTACGGAATTAGCCTTACCAAGAGGTTTATGATGAACGGTCGGTTGACGCTTTGGATGGGATTTTAAGCGTCGTCGCAGCTGTGGCGGGGCTTTGATGGCGGAGCACATAATCGTGAACGGCCGTATCGATCGCTTGCCAGTCGTTGAGCAGGCGGCTCGAGAAACGATAGAGAACCGTCAGGTCCTCGCCGACATGAATGTCACGCTGACAATCGCTGCTGCTGGCCTGGTCAACAGTTTTAGGCATGACGCAACGGATCGCATAATGGGCCCCGTCACCGGTCACTGCCGTCAGCAGAGCTTCGCCTTCATAGCCCGTGCCATCGCGAAATGTCCGCAGTGTCAAGCCGGCCGGTCCGGCCTGCTGCTCCGGCTCCAGCAAGTTCATGTAGATCGGCTCCAGTCGACCGGACATGTCTCGAGACATGGTGCTCTGTGAAATCTGTAGAAAAATCAGAGACTGAGAGAGGTCGATGTCATCGAATCTGCGCCGCTTTGCGCTCGAATACCCCGTCATTTCGGGCCACAGAAGATAAAGATCAACGCGCTCTGCGTCGCCACCGCGGCGCTGCTCTTCGAAGCGTATGGTGTTTTCAGGTAAGGACAGCCTGTCACTGCCGATGTTTATCTCAACGATATCGGTGCTTTCACTATGTCCAGCGCGCGAAAGCCGCTCGCCATAAGCGCGTCCATACCAGCTGATCAAAAGAGAAGCGCAGGCGAGCGCCGTGATGGTCAGAGTAGCAATGATCAGAAAGCGGGGGGAGATCAGCGGCGCCCGCTCATCATCTACCTGCAGCCCGTTTGCCTCGCCTCGCATATCGATATGGTCCCCCGGGTGGGCTCCTAGTGCAGGAGTCATCACGGGATCAGACTTCGGTGAACGTGGTTAACATGGCGTTAAATTTTGACGCCTTCGGGCTTCAGCCCAAAAAGAGAGCCGGTCCCGGTTGGACGGGACCGGCTCATTGGCTCCGGTCGGGGGACGGGTAGGCGGGGACAGACCGGGCCAGAAGCGGACGGCGGCTTGTTTTACTGGGACACGCTGCCGACGATGCCTGCGCGACCATCCTGAAGCTTCACCCATCGACCGGGATTGCTTGAGGACTGACGCTTCAAATAGGTGTATTCAGTCTCAGACCACAGCAGCACCTTGTTGCGCATGTTGTCGAGAATGAAGTCGCCGTGGTCGGTTCTCACCGTCAGAACAGCATGACCTTCGCCGTTTGGCTGAAGCACGACCGTCATCAGGAGATCGGCGGGATCGACGCCACGATCGACCAGCATCTTGCGCTTCAGAAGCGCAAAGTCTTCACAGTCGCCCACGCTGCGCGGATAGGTCCAGCGCTCCTCGACGCCGTAGATCTCCATATCCGTAAGCGGCGTGATCGAGCTGTTGACGGTGTAATTGACGTCGAGAATTGCCTTCCACAGATCTTCCGTCAGAGCCATGGGGCCGCTGTCAGTCTGTCGGCCGTCACATTCGCCTGAATAGGTCTGGCAGAATTCGTAGTGCCCGATGGGCGGATTGGCCTTGCCGACGATCTGCATGTTGGCCGGCATGGCCGAGACCTGAAGGGCCATTGCGCCTGCGAAGACGGTGGCCAGAGTTCCAATACCCAGATTTTTCTTTGTTGTCATTGGTTGTCTCCTGGTGATGGAGATAGCAATGACATAGAAATTTTGATGTCCCGCGAAGAATAGTTCTAAGATTAAAGTAGAAATAAATGAAAATCAGAATCTATATTTATTTGTATTCGATCTGTATTTGATTATCTATTGAATAAAATTTGCTGCGCATTTGAGTGGCATTTTATCAGATGCGCACCTCGTGGGCGCGCTGTCTCGAAAGTATGATGTAAAAACAAAGACTTAAATCACATGCCCTATGCGCTGGCGGTGAAGCATCTGACCGGCCAACTCGTTGTCACTGGAGTTCCGGCATGTGCTTCAAGCCTTCCCCAGATCGTGGATGAGTTAGCTTGACCTGCAGGGGCGGGAAACGGCGCTAAAATTTTTTTTGAAGAAAGTGTTCCGCTCTGGGACGATTTCGGGCTGCCATGAAGAAAGGCGCCTCGCAAAAATTTGCGGGCGCCTTCCGATCTGGGTGCTGAAGAGAGACTCAGAGAAACTCTGTGAGTGCTTCCTTGGATTGAAGCGACAGGAATTCGATCGCCACGCCTTCCATGAAATGGCGCACCACGCGTCCGCGCATATTGCCAAGGCGCACCGCCGAACCGATCGGCGGACGGATATCGATATCGACAGCAGCCCCGGACAGGGAAAGGTCCATCAGGCGGCATGGATAGACCTTGCCGTCTTCAAGGGTCAGCTGGGTCCGGGTCTGGCGCGGCGTCAATCGATCGTGACGACGGTCTTCCGGCAGTCCGAGTTCATGTTTGTTGGCAATCCAGGTCAGCTGCGCCGCGAGTTTCTCGCGCTTGCGGACGGTCGCATTGATGGAGATGACGAAGCCGTCTTCGGTCAGCTTGACGACGGTACCCTCTATGCGTCCGAGATGGTCGATATAGGCAATAACCCGTTCTGTCGGGCGAGGCATGCCAGCGCAGGCAAATCGGACATCGCCCGGCGACATGTCGATGACCTTGCAGACATACTCTTCGTAATTGGCGAGCATGAGGCGGCCTTGCAGGCTGACGGCGACGCGCTGGAATGCGCGCTGCTGTCCCGGCGAGGCGATCGTGTTGCTTTGGCTTGCCTGGGTCGAGTACATCATGGAAATTCTGTCTATTCCTCTGTGTATCAAGATTAGCCGTTGAGCCGTTAATATAGTGTTTGCTTTTGCAGGCGCTTTTGCCAGACGGAACCGAATTCTGTCTTGAGTTAAGGTTAAGAAAGGCTTTCGATTGCGGGCTTCGTGCAGCAATGGCATGAAACCGCATCACACGCGAAGGAAAGCCTTCGGCGCCACCTCCAACCGACGCGACGATCCGCCTGGCGTCGGCATAGGCCACTCGGTCAACCGAGCGGCCTTTTTTTTGATCTCCACCTGCATTACCTGATGGCTGTCGCAGCAAAAGGATGGCCAGATGCAGGATGATACGGGATCGCGAGGGGGTGAGGGGGCGACGGGCGAGGCAGGTCAGCTGTCAGATCGGAATGATTCGCCCAACAACCCGCCGATCTTCAACCTGCCGACAGGCATCCTCGCGGCGCTCGCTCTGATCTGCGGTATCTATGGGCTGCAGGAATTCGTCCTGTCTGCCGCAGTGAACCAATGGATTGCCGTGGAGTTCGGCTTCTCGCCCATCCGTTATCTTTATCCACTGTCCGAGCAATCCCTGGCCTGGTTATGGACACCGGTGAGCTATTCCTTGCTTCATGGAAGCTTCGAACACCTCGCCTTCAACAGCCTCTGGCTGGCCGCCTTCGGCACTCCTGTTTGCCGCCGCATCGGCGAAGCGCGGCTTGTCCTGTTCTGGGTCGTGTCGTCGGTTGCAGCTGCAGCGCTGCATGCTCTCGTCAACTGGGGCGAGCCTTCGCTGATGGTGGGAGCCTCCGGGGTCATCTCGGCTCTGATGGGAGCGGCCTGCCGATTCGCCTTTGGAGATCGCCAGCGCAGCCTGATGCGTTTGACCGGCGGCGAGCCGCCCTTGCTCTCGATCGGTCAGGCACTTGCCGATCGCACGGTGCGCGTTTTCATCATTGTCTGGTTTCTTGGAAACGTGGCAATCGCGCTCGGTCTGCCGATGTTGGGCGCCGATTCAGCCGCGATCGCCTGGGATGCCCATATCGGCGGTTTCCTGCTTGGATTTTTCTGTTTTGCCCTCTTCGACCCGCATAGCCGCCGACACACAGCTGCGTGACGCCGTGCTTGTTGCATTCTTCCTGAAATGAGGGCACCTTTTTGATGGCGGCCTGAGGAGGGTTGGGCTGCCATCCGGGTGTTCTATGCGAGGAGGAACGCATGCCTGCATCTGCTAGAAGCATACTTGAGCAAAAGGGTCGCAACGTCATCACGATCAGTCCGACTGTGACGCTGGGTGAAGCGGCGCATGTTCTGGAAGAACACAAGATCGGTGCCGTTGTTGTTGTCGGCATGGAAAGCCGAATTGTCGGCATCTTCACCGAGCGCGATGTGGTTCGAGCGATCGGGACGGCTGGCAAGGATGCGTTCGATCAGCCGGTGTCTGCCTTCATGACCGCGAATGTCTATCGCTGCCGCGAAGATACCAGCGTCAATGAACTAATGGAGATGATGTCGAGCCGCCGCTTCCGTCACGTGCCCGTCGAGGACAACGGCAAGCTGTCCGGGATCATTTCGATCGGTGACGTCGTCAAGTCCCGTATCCGCGAGATCGAACAGGAAGCCGAGCACATCAAGGCTTACATCGCCGGGTAATCCTGCTGCCTTGCGGTGACAAGAGCTAAGGGCGGTTGCGGCCGCCTTTAGCGCAAGACGGCTTCTTGCATGCGTCGGATTTCCGCGACGCGGACCTTCGCTTCTTCATAGCCCCGCTCGATCGCCTCACCGGCGCGATGAAATTCGGAAAGGCCGATATCATTGAGGCGGGGATGGAGTGCCAGATCCGGCGGGTCGCCGGCAAGGCGCGCGCGTGAAATTCGGTCCTGGATGATGTTGAAGGCCTGCACCATGACGCCGGTCAGGCCGACTTTGCTGGGGGCCTTTGCCGCTTCTGCGCTGGCCTGATCCGGTGCGGACGCCTTGTGTTTGACCACCGCCGACCGCCCGAAGACGTCGTAATGCAGGTTGACGGCCATCACCAACGGCTGCTCATAGGCCCGGCAGACCGACACCGGCACGGGATTCACGAGCGCGCCGTCGATCAGCGTGCGATTGTTGCAATGGATCGGTTCGAAGATGCCGGGCAGGGCATAGGACGCCCGAAGCGCCGTAATCAAGCTTCCGCCATCGATCCAGACTTCATGGCCGCTATTGAGCTCTGAGGCGACCGCCACAAAGGGTTTCGGCAGATCTTCGACCGTCAGTCCTTCGAGGTGCTCCTGCATCCGCTTTGTCAGCCGCATGCCGCCGAGAAGGCCGCCGCCACCGATGGTCAGGTCAAGCAGCGAAGCGATGCGGCGCATGGTCAGCGAACGGGCGAAGGCCTCCAGTTCGTCGAGCTTTCCGGCGAGATAACATCCGCCGACCAGGGCGCCGATGGATGTGCCCGCGATCATGCCGACCTCGATGCCTTCTTCATCCAGTGCTCTGAGGACACCGATATGCGCCCAACCGCGGGCAGCACCTCCGCCGAGCGCCAGGGCCACTTTCGCCTTTGGCCGTTTTTCAGCAACAACTCGTCCAGGCGGTGATGCTCCGCCTTCCTTGGCAGGTTGCGCTACCGTCGCGCCGCCGTTCGAAATCATGCTCCAGTTCAGCATCTCCGTACCCCACAAGCTGAACACTCCGGGTCACATTAGGACACTGTCTGCTTACGATTTCGTTAGGACCGAAGATGCCGTCAGTGGCCGTAGACGTGATCGGGATCGAAATGACGGTGATCATCCGCGATCGCGAGAACTGGTTTGCCTTCGACCACCTGAGCCCTCCGATAGAAGCAGGAGCGACGGCCCGTATGACAGGTGGCATCATGCCCGGCGACTTCCACCTTCAGCCAGATCGCATCCTGGTCGCAATCGACCCGCATTTCCTTGACCGTCTGGAGATTGCCGGAACTCTCGCCCTTCTTCCAGATCTTCGCCCGGGAGCGGCTGTAATAGTGGCCGATGCCGGTCTGAAGCGTCAGCGCGATGGCCTCGGCATTCATATGCGCCACCATCAAGAGCTCGCCGTCGCGCGCATCGGTGACCACGGCGGTCACCAGACCGTGATCGTCGAACTTCGGCGTGAAGGCGAGACCTTCCTCAAGGATTTTCTTGTCGCTCGAGGGCGCATCGAAATCAAAACCAGACATGTCAAAACTCGCGAGCTTAGCGGCTCCGAACCATGGAAATGAAGCGCGCCTGCTCGGCGGCATTATCCTTGAAGGCGCCGGTGAAGGTGGTGGTCAGCGTCGTGGAACCCGTCTTCTGGATCCCGCGCATTGCCATGCACATATGCTCGGCCTCGAGGAAAACCGCAACCCCGCGCGGCTGCAGGGTCTCGTCGATCGCCTGGGCGATCTGCGCCGTCATGTTTTCCTGAGTCTGCAGACGCTTGGCGAAGACGTCGACCACACGCGCGATTTTCGACAGGCCGAGCACGCGGCCCTTCGGCAGATAGGCGACATGCGCCTTGCCGATGACCGGCAGCATGTGATGTTCGCAATGCGAGAAGAACGAGATGTCGCGCACCAGGACCATGTCCTCGTAGCCGCCGACCTCTTCGAACGTCCGACCGAGAACATCCTCGATATCGGCGCTGTAACCGGCAAAAAGCTCAGCATAGGCCTTGGCGACCCTGGCCGGCGTGTCGAGCAGACCCTCGCGCTCCGGGTCGTCACCGGCCCAGAGGAGAAGCGTACGTACCGCCTGCTCGGCTTCTTCGCGCGTGGGGCGCGGGGCTTCGACGGTCAGTTTCTTGACAATGGCATCCATGGCCTTGGTCTCCCGGTCCCGCGCAAGGCGAGCCGCTTGTTTGGCTTTGCCGGATTGTAAATGCGTAATGCGGCTCATATTGCAAGTCCGTTGTCGAAATCTGCGGTGAGAAGATCGTCCGCACTACGGGACGGCTTGCGTTTGTTCTGTGCCAGTCTCTCCGATATAGTGGCTGACCAGAACGATGATAAGACGGTGCCTGCGACATGATGATGGCTGCATTGCTGCAGTCACTCCCTATATACGGGAGAAGCGCCGGAGCGGATTGACCATGGACGACATCTACAACACCAAGATCCTCGAATTTGCTGGAAACATCGGCCGCATTGGGCAACTCGCCAATGCCGATGCCATGTCCGAAAAACATTCGAAGCTCTGTGGCTCCAAGGTCAGGGTCTACCTCAAGGTCAAGGACGGCGTCGTCACGGATTTCGCCCATGAGGTGAAGGCCTGCGCGCTGGGCCAGGCCTCGTCTGGCATCATGGCCCGCCATGTCGTGGGTGCAAAGGCCGAGGAATTGCGCAAGGCGCGGCTCGATATGCTTGCGATGCTCAAGGAGGATGGCGAGGGGCCGGAGGGGCGTTTCGAGGACATGCGCTTCCTGAAGCCCGTGCGGGAGTACAAGGCGCGCCATGCCTCGACCATGCTGACCTTCGATGCTGTTGTCGACTGTCTCGATCAGATCGAGCATCCGGCGATGCCCGCCGAGGCGAGCTGATCATGTGCAACGGCCCCGACTGTGGGCATGAGCCGGCTAAAGCGACCCCAAGAAGCCGCAACTGGCAGGGGCCCATTCGAAAGACCCCGGGCCGCCTGTTCGGCATGGGTTTCATCCGCCTCTACCAGCTGACCTTCTCGAGCCTTGTCGGCAGTTCCTGCCGGCACATGCCGACCTGTTCCGAATACGGCTACGAGGCCGTTGCCCGTCACGGTCTGTGGTCGGGCGGCTGGCTGACGCTATTCAGGGTCGTCCGCTGTGGGCCCGGCGGAACCTGGGGTCCAGATCCCGTGCCGGAAACGCTGGGAACTAGCTTTTCCTGGTACACACCCTGGCGCCTCTGGATCTTCGGCCGCAAGCAAGGCGGCTGACCAAGATTAGAGATCGCGGCATAGTTGAGCGGTCGATTCGCTTTTGGGACACGATCGCATGCCGATGCCGCTCGAATACCGCGAGGCCTCCGCCGACTTTGACGCCTTCATGAAGGATCTCGTCGCGACGTCTATGATCCAGACGTCTCACCAGGCTTACACCATGCTGCAGGCGGTGCTTCAGGTCTTTCGGCGCCGCCTGACCGTCGGCCAAGCGATTGCCTTTGCCAATGTCCTACCGCCTGTCCTACGCGCCATCTTCGTCAGCGACTGGGATACCGAGGCGCCGGTAAAACCTTTCGCCGATCGCGATGCCCTCATGAAGGAAGTGCGTGCCTTCCGCCATGACCACAATCTCTCGACAGAAACCGCCATCGAGGACGTGACGTCCACAATCCGCCGTCACGTCGATCCAGAGGCGCTGGAGCGGATCCTCAACACGTTGCCCGCAGAGGCGCGCCGCTTCTGGTTCATGGGGCAGGCCTAGCAAGATCCTTTACTCAGCAGCGCTTTCGGCCTATCAAGCGCCGGTTCGTGGCGGGGTGTCTCATCCCGCAATTTTCACCACCCGCATTCGTTGGCGGGACTGGATCAGGAGACGTTTATGTCCGCTTCCGTATCTCTCACTTTCCCCGATGGCTCCATCCGCGAATTCGCAGCCGGCACGACCGGTGCCGAGGTCGCCGAATCCATTTCCAAGTCGCTTGCCAAGAAGGCCGTCGCCATTGCGCTCGACGGCACGCTGCGCGACCTCTCAGACCCCATCATCGACGGCAAGATCGAGATCGTCACCCGCACCGATCCGCGTGCGCTGGAACTCATCCGCCACGATGCCGCCCACGTGATGGCTGAAGCCGTGCAGGAGCTCTGGCCCGGCACGCAGGTCACCATCGGTCCGGTGATCGAGAACGGTTTCTATTACGACTTCGCCAAGGCTGAACCCTTCACGCCCGACGATCTGCCGAAGATCGAAAAGAAGATGAAGGAGATCATCCAGCGCAACAAGCCCTTCACTAAGGAGATCTGGTCGCGCGACAAGGCCAAGGAAGTCTTTGCTTCCAAGGGCGAAAAGTACAAGGTCGAGCTGGTCGACGCGATCCCGGAAGACCAGGACCTGAAGATCTACTATCAGGGCGACTGGTTCGACCTCTGCCGTGGGCCGCATATGGCGTCCACCGGGCAGATCGGCATGGCCTTCAAGCTGATGAAGGTGGCCGGCGCCTATTGGCGCGGTGACAGCAACAACGCCATGCTGAGCCGCATCTACGGCACCGCCTTTGCCGAACAGGAAGATCTGGACCGTTATCTGCACATTCTGGCCGAAGCCGAAAAGCGCGACCACCGCAAGCTCGGCCGTGAAATGGATCTCTTCCATTTCCAGGAAGAAGGCCCTGGCGTCGTCTTCTGGCACGGCAAGGGCTGGCGCATGTTCCAGACCCTGACATCCTACATGCGCCGTCGTCTTGAGGGCACCTATCAGGAAGTCAATGCGCCGCAGATCCTCGACAAGTCGCTCTGGGAAACCTCGGGTCACTGGGGCTGGTACCAGGAAAACATGTTCGCCGTAAAATCGGCCCATGCTTTCATGAACCCCGATGACGAGGAAGCCGACCAGAAGGTCTTCGCGCTGAAGCCGATGAACTGCCCAGGTCACGTGCAGATTTTCAAGCATGGCCTCAAATCCTATCGCGAACTGCCTGTCCGTCTCGCCGAATTCGGCACGGTTCACCGTTATGAAGCCTCCGGGGCACTTCACGGCCTGATGCGCGTGCGTGGCTTCACCCAGGATGATGCCCACGTCTTCTGCACGGAAGAGCAGATGGCGGCCGAATGCCTGCGCATCAACGACCTGATTCTCTCCGTTTACGAGGACTTCGGTTTCAACGAGATCGTCGTGAAGCTCTCGACCCGTCCGGAAAAGCGCGTCGGCTCCGACGAGCTCTGGGATCGCGCCGAAAGCGTGATGATGGACGTCCTGAAGCAGATCGAGGAGCAGTCCGGCGGACGCATCAAGACCGGCATTCTGCCGGGCGAGGGCGCCTTTTATGGTCCGAAGTTCGAATACACCCTGCGCGACGCCATCGGCCGTGAATGGCAGTGCGGCACGACGCAGGTGGACTTCAACCTGCCGGAACGCTTCGGCGCCTTCTACATCGACCAGAACTCGGAAAAGGTTCAGCCGGTCATGATCCATCGCGCCATCTGCGGCTCGATGGAGCGTTTCCTCGGCATCCTGATCGAGAACTTCGCTGGCCACATGCCGCTGTGGTTTGCACCGCTGCAGGTCGTCGTGGCAACGATCACCTCGGACGCCGACGACTACGGTCGCGAAGTGGCCGAGCAGCTCCGCGATGCCGGCCTTCAGGTCGAAACGGACTTCCGCAACGAAAAGATCAACTACAAGGTCCGCGAGCATTCCGTGACCAAGGTCCCGGTCATCATCGTCTGCGGCAAGCGCGAGGCAGAGGAAAAGACCGTCAACATCCGTCGCCTCGGTTCCCAGGACCAGGTCTCGATGCCGCTTGCGGAAGCGATTGCCGTGCTTGCGGGGGAAGCGACACCTCCGGACGTCAAGCGCAGGCTGGCAAACCGAAAGATCTGAAAAGGATCAACCGTCTGACGGCGTGTCACCACGCTGTCAGACGGCTGTCATCAAAACCGCATATGACGGTCAGATGACTCTCCGCCCCTCTGGAGCACTCCCGTGAAGTTCAAAGAACTGTCTTACGCCAACGAGCGCGATCCGAAGCTTAAGCGCTGGTTCATCCGCTCCATCGAAGGGCTCTCCGGTCGTGACCGTTTCACGAGGCTCTACGATATCTGGCGCAACGACATTGTCGGCAAGACGGACCGGGTCTTCGGCAAGATGCTCGATCTGATCAATGTCGAACTGAAGGTCGAGGGCACTTGGCCGCCGGAAAATGTACCAGAAGGTCCGATTGTGCTGATCGCCAACCATCCGTTCGGCATCGGCGACGGCATCGCCGTGCTTGCGCTTGCTGAGCAACTCGGGCGGCCGTTCCGTGTGCTCATCAATAACGAACTGCTGAAGGTGCCGGAAATGGCGCCTTACTCGCTGCCCGTCTCCTTCGAGGAAACCAAGGAAGCGCTGGCCATCAACATGCAGACCCGCCACGAGGCGTTGAGACTGTTGAAGGAGGGTGTGACTGTCGTGATTTTCCCGGCTGGCGGTGTTGCGACGGCCAAGAAGGGTTTTGGCCGTGCCGAGGACCTGCCGTGGAAGATGTTTCCCGCCAAGCTGATCCAGGCTGCGAAGGCGAATGTCATCCCAGTCTATTTCGAAGGTCAGAACGGTCGGCTGTTTCACCTTGCCAGCAAGATTTCGCTGACGCTGCGCGTCTCCTTGCTGATCCGCGAATTCCGCCGTCTGTCGGGTTCAACGATCCGAGCCCGCGTCGGCGAGACGATGCCCTGGGAAGACCTGAGCAGCCATGCTGACCGCAAGGATCTGCTGGCACGGCTGTTCGGCGCCGTCTTCAGCATGGCGCCTGCCGAGTCGCGAAAGTTCCGCCGCGCGGCCTGACACAGGATCAGGATTGGTCGTCGAGCAACAGTTCGACGTCCATGTTGACGCCTGCCTTGACCTCGAAATCCTTCTGGAAAAGCTTGTCCTTGTTGCGGGCAACAGCCGTGTATTGGCCTTCTGCCAGCACCATGACCGGAAAGGCGCTGACGCTTTCGGCGACGATGTCGCCGCCTGACGTCAGGACAGACCATGCCGTATCGGCAATCGCTTCGCCACCTTCGTCCGATACCAGCTTGAAGCCCACTTGCGACGCACGGTGCTGCATGGTCGCTTCCGTCAGTTCACCGGCTTCCACCGTTATGTCTGCCCTGACAACGGCATTGATTGAGCCGTATTCGGATACGACGTGATAGGTGCCGGCATTCAGGCGCACAATGGTGTTCGGCTTGACATCCGCCAGCACCAGGCCCCTTTCACCGTCCTCACGCACTTCCGACGAATAGATGTCGAAGCTCAGCTGCTTGTCGGGAATATGCGTGTCGGCACCCGAGATCGCGTTGAGCGCCATGCCGCCGGCGTCAAGAACGAGCACCTGATTGGCCACATCGCCATCCGCGGGTATGCTGAGCTTCTTCGTCGCACCTGCCCGCCCAAAGGAAACATTGACGAAATAGTCTCCCGGCGCGAGCTGAAAGGCGGCAGATCCACCTTCCGCACTTGCCAAAAGTGGCAGCTTTCCATCAGAGCCGGGGATGGGGCTGAACACCCGCCAGGACAAACCATGCTGCATCGGCTCCCCGCCTTCGGTGAGCTTGGCATCGAGCCTGACGCTGCGGCCTTGCGTGACATTGGCAATGGCGCCGGCCGCCGGCGAAGAGAACGCTTTCAGCTTCGGCATCTTGGTAGAGCCGTTCAACTGCTTGAAGGTATCAAAAGCTTCCTGCGCGACGGCTGGTGACGTCGCGGCTGAGGCGACGAAAAGCCAGAGCAGCAGGCGGACGAGACCATCTTGGCGAAACATGCGACGCACTGTGTGTTGACTTCCTTCCCAATGCCGGCAACTTCAAACCGAACCGCATGGCAATTTCAAGACCTGCCGACCCCGCCAAGGCCTATGAAGGTATCAAGAAAATGAAAAAAGACATCAAGCTGCTCGATTATCTCGCAGTTCGCCGCTCCGTGCCCGCATTTCAGATGTGTGAGCCGGGTCCGGACAAGGCCGAGATCGAGTCGATTTTGACGCTGGCGGTGCGCGTGCCCGACCACGGCAAGCTCGCTCCCTGGCGCTTCATCGTCTATCGCGGTGACGAGCGGGCCACGATTGGCGAAGAATTGCTGAAGATGGCACTGGAAAAGAACCCTGATCTGTCCGAGGAGATGATCAAGGTCGAGCGCACCCGCTTCACCCGCGCTCCTGTCGTCATCGGTGTCGTCTCGACAGCGGCTCCGCATGTGAAGATCCCCGAATGGGAGCAGGTCATGTCGGCCGGTGCGGTCTGCCTCAACCTGCTGATGGCGGCAAACGCCCATGGCTATGTGTCGAACTGGTTGACCGAGTGGTTCGCCTTCGACGAGCGCGCCCATCCGCTTCTCGGTGTGAAACCGGGCGAAAAGGTCGCCGGCTTCATTCACATCGGCTCGACCGAGTTTCCGATCGTCGAGCGTCCGCGCCCGGCATTGGAAGACGTCGTCTCCTGGCAGGGTGGCGAAGACTGATGTTCTACGACACCGAGACGAACAATCATGGAATGGCCCACGATCCCTTCAAGGCGATCGTCGCGCCAAGGCCCATCGGCTGGATCGGCACGAAGGGCAGGGACGGCAGCCGGAACCTGTCGCCCTACTCTTTCTTCAATGCGGTCGGTGATCGTCCAAAGATGGTGATGTTCTCCTCGAGCGGTCGCAAGGACAGTCTGCGCAATGTCGAGGAGACCGGCGTCTTCACGGCAAGCTTCGTCAGCCGCAGCTTGTTGGGGCAAATGAACGAATCATCGGCTCCTGTCTCCTACGGAACAGATGAATTTGAATTGGCGGGACTGACTGCATCTGCGGGCCGTATCGTTGATGCTCCCTTCGTCGGTGAGGCCGTCGCAGCACTTGAATGCCGGGTGACGCAAGTCTTGACCCTGCCTGACATGAACGGCAACGAGACCGACAGCCATGCAGTCTTCGGTCAGGTCGTTGGCATCCATATAGCGGATGAAATGATACGCGACGGCCGTTTCGATCTGGCCGCAGCCGAACCGATCATGCGGCTGGGTTACATGGACTACGCCGGCATGGGGCCGGTCTTTGAATTGAGAAGGCCAAACCAGCGAAGCTGATCTGCCTCACGTCTCTAAGCGACCCATTCGACTGCAGGGCCGGATGGTTAATCAACGTGGTGAACGTTTCTTAACCACTTTGAACCTATTGTCGAATTTACCGAGAACTTCGGTTTGTGGACGGGTAAAGAGTGGGTTCGGCTTTGATCGTTGCAGCTTTTCTCAGATGGGTCGAAACGGCGAAGTCGCATGAGCGGGCGCGTGCCGCAAACGCTCTGGCGCGTGCGTATCTGAGGTCGGATATGTCGCCGCAGGAGCGGCAGTCCGCTCAGATGGCCATGACCTATCTTTTGGACGATCCGTCGCCCCAGGTTCGTCTGGCGCTTGTCGATGTGCTGGCGCATGAAGAACAGGCGCCACGTGCCATGATGGTTTCTCTGGCCGAGGACCAGCCTGAAATCGCGTCGGCCGTCATCCTTTATTCTCCGGTCCTGTGCGATGCCGACCTCGTTGATATTGCCGGTCGGGGGACCGTGGAGACGCGCGCGCTCATTGCTGCGCGCCGAGAGGTCAGCGTTGGCGTTGCTGCCGCGCTCGCCGAGATTGGCGATGCAGCCGAGCTTGAAGTGCTGCTGGAGAACCCCGGTGCACGCATCACAGCGTTCACACTGCGCCGTATTGCAGAGCGCCATGGGGACAACGAACGGATCCGCGCGCTTCTCCTTGATCGCGCGGATCTGACGAGCGCTGCACGTCAGTTGCTTGTGCAGTTCGTGGCTGAAGCTCTTGCCGGGTCTGACTTGGTCATTGGAGCAATCGGTACTCGTCGTATTGAACGCATAGCCCGCGAGGCCGGTGACAGCGCGACGATCGCGCTTCTCGCCGATGTGCACGGAGATGAACTCACGCGTTTGACCGATCAACTGCTTGAGGCGGGCCGCCTGACGCCAGCTTTCCTGATGCATGCTCTTTGCGCGGCGCGCACGGACTTCTTCTCCGCAGCGATTGTAGCCATCTCCGGCCTGGAAGAACGCCGCGTCCGCTCCATTCTGGCAACGGGTCGTTTTCACGCCGTCCGGGCTCTTCTCGAATCAGCCGGTCTGAAGCGCGATGTGAGCCCGCTGTTCGTCGAAGCAATCATGCTCTGGAGAAATCTCATCCAGTCGGCGAATGGCTTCGAGCTCGACCATATCGCCCAGCGCATCGTCGAGCGTTACCGTGGCGATCACAGTTTGAGTGAGCCCGCCCGCGCTCTGATCGACATGGTCGAGCGACTGGCCATTCAGGAAGAACGCCGTATCGCTCGGGATTATGCGAGCGGTTTCGCGCTGGCGGCAGCCTGATCGGATCAGGGGACAATCTTCTTGGCGACCCAGGAATAGCTCTCCGACACCACGTGAATGGGTTTTTCGAAGATCATCTTGATCTGGGCCTTGCCGGGCAGGACTTCGCGCACCGCATCGATAGCCTTGTCCTTGAGGGTCTTCTTCTGCTCTTCGGTGGGCTCGGAGACCACAGCTGCCTCCGTGGCGTTTTGCTGGGTAGGTGTCTGAGCGGCGAGCGCCTCCGTAATGTCCGGCGGCGGCAACTGGCAGACAGCAACGGCGGTTGGATATCCGATATTGGTATAACGTCCGAGAACCTGTTCGGAAGCAGCGTTGCAAAGTTCGATCGAAACAAAGCGCTCCGGCGGGGTCTCGACGAATTCGCATTGGCTGACGCTATCGTCGCAGCCAAGGATCGTCATCATGATCAGGGCGGTCTTCATCTCTGGCTCCGGATGATTTTTGAATTGGCCGACGAAACAGAAGGATTGGAGCCAAACCAAGGCATATCGCGTATCGGTCTGGCGACGCCTTGATTATCTCGGCAAAGTTTCATGCCTCTGAAGCCGGCTGACCGAGCTACCCGGTTGAAAGCCGTCGCGTTTCCGGCTCCGGTTGACGCACTAGATCCAGTTCACCCTGTGCCTCCAGTGAAGGATCCTCGTCGGAGAGTTCCACTTCGCGGATCCACTCCCGCCAGATCGATACCAGCAGCGCCATCAGTACCGGTCCCAGGAACAGACCGAGGAAACCCATGGTCTTCACGCCGCCGACGAGGCCGAAGAATGTGGGAAGGAACGGAAGCTGGATCGGCCCGCCGACAAGCCTCGGGCGTACCGTCTTGTCGACGATGAAGAGTTCGACGGAGCCCCAGACGAAGAGAGCAACGCCTTCGAACATCGAACCGCTGGCAACGAGGTAGATCGAGACAAGCGTGAACGACAGCGGTGCGCCGCCCGGAATGAGGGCCATGACGCCGGTGATGACGCCCAGGGTGACGGGCGAGGGGACGCCGGCCAGCCAGTATGCGATGCCGAGAATGATGCCCTCGGCGATGGCGATCAGCGTCATGCCGGTGACGGTCGAGCTGATCGTTGCCGGAACGACGCGGGAAATCCGTTCCCATCGGTTGGGCAGAATGCGTTCGCCGAGCAGGTCGAGCTGACGTGAGAAGTTGGCACCATCGCGATAAACGAAGAACAGGGCGATGAGCATGAAGAGAAGCGTCAGCACCAGATGGAACAGACCATCACCTGCGGCGATGACGGCCCGATAGATGTTGCCGATATTGGCGCCGCTTACCAGTTGGATAAGCTCACCGATCGCACCCGGCTGCCCGATATGCTCGTTCCACTGCGTTGAAAGCCAATCACCGATGCGGGGCAGGGCGGCAATCCAGGCCGGCGGGGGGGCACCGGTCTCGTTTGCCTGCACCGCCCAGCTGATCCACTGGCGCATTTCGTCTACGGCATAGGAGATCGCGATCCCGATCGGGATGATCAGAAACATCAGTATGGCGGTCAATGCGATGGTGGCGCCGATGGTCGTGTTGCCGCCGATCCGCTCAAGCAGGCGTCGATAGAGCGGCCAGCTGGCAAAGGCGATGACCAGCGCGGCAAGCACCGGCACCACGAAGCCATGGAAGAAATAGATCGCGGCAATCCCGATCAGCACCAGCAGCCAGCGCGCCACGGAAATCGGCGTAATCAGGGCGATGCGGTTGGCCGTCGCCTGGCCGAGCCAACGCGGCCCTTTCGACGGGGTCTGGATATCAGCCTGGCTCACGATCTGGAATGTCCCGTTAAAGCTGCCCTGCATATGGAGCATTATCGTCCGTGAGACAAGCGGCGCTGCATGCCCTCATTGCTCTAATGACCTCAGATGTCGAGATTTTCCGCAAACGCCGCCCGATCCTGAATGAAGCGGAAGCGGGCCTCCGGCTTCGTTCCCATCAGCGCATCCACGGCGTCACGCGTGCCTTCGAAATCGACATCATCGATCTCGACGCGCAGCAGCGTCCGCTTGCCCGGATCCATGGTGGTTTCCTTGAGCTGGGCCGGCATCATTTCACCGAGACCTTTGAAACGGCCGATCTCGACCTTCTTGCCCTTGAACACCGTTTCCATCAGCTCCGCCCGGTGAGCGTCGTCACGGGCATAGACCGTCTTGGCACCCTGGCGGATGACATAGAGCGGCGGCACCGCAAGATAGAGGTGATTGCCGCGGATGAGCTCCGGCATTTCCTGGTAGAAGAAGGTGATCAGCAGAGACGCGATATGCGCACCGTCGACGTCGGCATCGGTCATGACGATGATGCGCTCGTAGCGCAGATCTTCCTCGCGGTACTTCGACCGCGTACCGCAGCCCAGTGCCTGGATCAGGTCGGCGATCTGCTGGTTTGCCATCAGCTTTTCGCGGCTTGCCGAACCGACGTTCAGAATCTTGCCACGCAGGGGCAGAATGGCCTGATTGGCACGGTTGCGCGCCTGCTTGGCCGAGCCACCGGCCGAGTCACCTTCGACGATGAAAAGCTCGGCGCCTTCGGCTGTATTCTGTGAGCAGTCGGCAAGCTTGCCCGGCAGGCGCAGCTTGCGCACCGCCGTCTTGCGGTTGACTTCCTTTTCCTTGCGGCGACGCAGGCGCTCTTCGGCCCGCTCGATCACCCAGTCGAGCAGCTTGGCCGCCTCGTTCGGATTGTCGGCGAGATAATGGTCGAAGGGATCGCGCAGCGCGTTTTCGACGATGCGCTGCGCCTCGACGGTCGCGAGCTTGTCCTTGGTCTGGCCGACGAATTCCGGCTCGCGAATGAAGACCGAGAGCATGCCGACCGCCGAGATCATCACGTCGTCGGTGGTGATCTGCTGCGCCCGCTTGTTCTGCGTCAGTTCGGCGTAGTTCTTCAGCCCCTTGGTGAGCGCGATGCGAAGGCCGGCCTCATGCGTGCCGCCTTCGGGAGTCGGGATGGTGTTGCAGTAGGAGTGGACCTGCGGGTCCCCGCCATACCAGGTGATCGCCCATTCCAGCGCGCCATGCCCGCCAGTCTTTTCCGTCTTGCCGGCAAAGATCTCTCGGGTAACCGTGAATTCCTTGCCGAGTGTGGCGGCCAGATAGTCCTTCAGACCTCCGGGGAAGTGGAAGACCGCCTTTTCCGGGATCTCGCCACCTTCCTGCACCATGCCGGGATCGCAGGACCAGCGGATCTCGACGCCACCGAACAGATAGGCCTTGGACCGCGCCATGCGGAAGATCCGGCCCGGGTCAAATTTCGCGTGGTCGCCGAAGATCTGCGGATCGGGATGGAAACGCACCCGCGTGCCGCGCCGATTGTGGACTTCGCCCAGTTCTTCAAGCCCGCCCAGCGGTACGCCGCGCGAGAAGCGCTGGCGATAGAGCTTGCGATTGCGTGCGACTTCGACTTCCAGCAGGTCGGACAGCGCATTGACGACGGACACACCCACACCGTGCAGACCGCCCGAGGTCTCATAGGCCTTGCCGTCGAACTTGCCGCCGGCATGTAGCTTGGTCATGATGACTTCAAGCGTCGACTTGCCTGGTACCTGCGGATGCAGTTCGACCGGGATACCACGGCCGTTGTCAGTGACTGTCAGGAAGCCTTCGGCATCGAGATGCACGTCGATGAAGTTCGCGTGGCCTGCGACGGCTTCGTCCATCGAGTTGTCAATGACTTCGGCAAAGAGGTGATGCAGCGCCTTCTCGTCGGTCCCGCCGATATACATGCCGGGACGCATGCGCACGGGCTCGAGCCCCTCGAGAACGCGGATCGAGGACGCGCCGTATTCGTCCGCACCCGGCGTCGGAGCCGTTGCAGCGGGTCGGGCGACCGGCGCCGGGGAGGGCGCAGGCGTCGGATCTGCCTCGACCTTGCGGTCGATCGGCATGCCGGAAAAGAGATCGTTGTCGTCCATGGCGTCGTTCGATACTCTGTTGCTGTTCGTTGCCGGGTCTGCGGCCCCTTCGGAAAGCCGCCGCTCCAGGCCCGTCGCTGTTGCGAATCGGTCGGATTGTGCCAGAAAGGCAGGGCAGGCGCGAAGGGCCAGACAGCCGGCGCATGTTGAATGCGGGCCAGCTTTGCGTGGGCCATTTCGCGAAGGCAAGCGCGAGGCGAGAGGAAACCCATCTTCCATGCAGATGTCCACAGCTCATTTCCGCACTGCGGCGATTTCCTGCGTTCTCTTTCCGTTTCTGTTTCTCACCAGTGTCCGCGCCGAGACGGTAGGCCCCTTCAAGGACGAGCTCTTCTCGGCGCAGACGGTGATTGAATCGCTGGATGGTGGCGACTTTACCCGTGTTGATTACGACGAGATGCGGGACATTAACGGTCGCGACAGCATTCCCGAGCGCCGCGTGAAGGATCGCTACGTCTCCCTCAAGGTTCGGCGGGTTCAGGAAAACCAGACGCTGCAGCTTGCGACGGGGCCGATGGAGGTCGGACGCGTCGGGCGCGATCAGGGGCAGGCCTTCACAGTGATCTTCATTCATGGCCGGGGCGGCGACCGGCGTCTCGGGCTGAACGACATCAGTTTCGGCGGCAACTTCAATCGCCTGAAGAACCTCGCCGCCGAAAACGGCGGAACCTACTACGCCCCCTCTGTCCGAAGCTTCGACGACAAAGGTGTTGCCGACATCGCAGCATTGATCGCCCACGCCTCGGCCCAGTCCGGTGGCAAACCGGTGGTGCTCGCCTGCGCATCCATGGGAAGCTTCATATGCTGGGGCATTTCCCGCGATGCCGCTACGGTCGCAAAGCTGTCAGGGATGGCGATCCTCGGAGGCGCGCCCGATCCGGCGCTGCCGAAGAGTGCGGCTGCCAAGGCAAAGCTGCCAATCTGGTTTACCCATGGCAGCCGTGACAGCGTCTATGCCGCCGATGACCAGATCTCCATCTACCGGAAGCTGAGAGCCGCCAGGCAACCGGTTCGCTTCACGCTGTTCGAGACTGGCTCCCATGGCACGCCTGTCCGGATGACGGATTGGCGGGCTGTACTCAACTGGCTGATCCGCTGAGCGTGACGCATTGCCGGTTATCCGGGCGGCGAAGGTTCACATTTTCACCATATCGCCCGATAAAGCGGCCAATCCATTTGCATAATCTTTCCATACAGGTTCAGATTTGCTACTTCGCAAAAGCGAAATAGGGGTTTTTCACGACATGACACCGGATGTTCGTCCGCTGGTTGCGGGCAATTGGAAGATGAACGGCACGCGGGCTTCGCTTGATCAGATCAAGGCGATCGCAGAAGGTGTGCAGGGACCGCTGTCCGACAAGGTCGACAGCCTGATCTGCCCGCCGGCGACCCTGCTCTATGTCTCGACCGCGCTCTGCACCGACAGCCCGCTCGAAATCGGTGCCCAGGACTGCCATCAGAATGCGTCGGGCGCCCATACCGGCGATCTCTCGGCAGAGATGATCGCGGACTGCTTCGGTACCCATGTCATCGTCGGCCATTCGGAGCGTCGCACCGACCATGCCGAAACCGATCATCTCGTGCGGGCGAAGGCCGAAGCGGCATTCAAGGCGGATCTGACTGCCGTGATTTGCATCGGCGAAACAGCCGAGGAGCGCAAGTCTGGCCAGACGCTCGACATATTGAAGCGCCAGCTTGCCGGATCCGTTCCGGATGGAGCCCAGGCAGAACGCACCGTGATTGCTTATGAACCGGTCTGGGCGATCGGCACGGGGTTGACGCCGACCACGGGCGATGTCGCCGAAGCCCATGCCTTCCTGCGCGCCGAGCTCGTCAAGCGCTTCGGCGAAGAAGGCAAGAAGATGCGGCTGCTCTATGGCGGTTCGGTCAAGCCGTCGAATGCCCGCGAACTCATGGCGGTCGAGAATGTCGACGGTGCCCTGATTGGTGGTGCAAGCTTGAAGGCTGCGGATTTCCTCGCCATATACCGGGTCTACGAGGAATTGACCGCCTGACGGCGAAAGCCTCGAAAAGCGGGAGAGGGGCTTTCAAAGCCCGGTCCTCTCATGTAAAGAGCCGCCAACCTCATTGATTTTGCCCTGACAGGGCAGGATGGACATTCCATGCAGACCGTATTGCTCGTTATCTACCTCATGGTCGTCGTCGCCCTGATCGGCGTCGTCCTCATCCAGCGCTCCGAGGGCGGTGGTCTCGGCATCGGCGGCGGATCGGGCTTCATGTCGGCACGTGGCACAGCCAATGCCCTGACCCGGACCACGGCGATCCTTGCGACGCTGTTCTTCGTCATCTCGCTGGCGCTCGGCATCCTGGCGCGTCATGAGTCGCGTCCGACCGACATTCTCGACCGCATCCCGGCCGGCAACGGCACGACGCAGGGCGGCGGCAGCGTTCTCGACCAGCTCCCGGGCGCAGCACCGGCTCTGCCGTCGACGACCGCACCGGCTGCCTCCACACCTGCGGCACCGGCGACCACGCCGGCAGCACCCGCCCCGGCGGCAGACCCCAACGCCGTTCCGAACAACTGATCGGAACGACTTCCATCACTCCGGCGGGCTCAAGGGTCCGCCGGTTTTCTTTTGTGCATATTCCGCCCTGTTCACGAAAAATTTGGGACAAGCCCGATTGGGACTGGCGGAATCGAATCTGAAACGGTATCCGGTGAAGCCCATGGCGCGATATGTATTCATCACTGGCGGCGTGGTTTCCTCTCTTGGCAAAGGAATTGCGGCCGCGGCACTCGGAGCATTGTTGCAGGCACGGGGTTACCGCGTGCGTCTGCGCAAGCTGGACCCCTACCTCAATGTTGACCCGGGCACCATGAGCCCGACTCAACACGGCGAAGTCTTCGTCACCGACGACGGCGCCGAGACCGACCTCGATCTCGGTCACTACGAACGCTTCACGGGGCGTTCGGCCACCAAGACCGACAACATCACCACCGGTCGCATCTACAAGAACATCATCGACAAGGAACGTCGCGGCGACTATCTCGGCGCAACCGTTCAGGTCATTCCGCACGTCACCAACGAGATCAAGGACTTCGTTATCGAAGGCAATGACGACTATGATTTCGTCATCTGTGAGATCGGTGGCACCGTCGGCGACATCGAGGCCATGCCGTTCATGGAAGCGATCCGTCAGCTCGGCAACGACCTGCCCCGCGGCACGGCCGTCTACGTTCACCTGACCCTGATGCCCTATATCCCGGCAGCGGGCGAACTGAAGACCAAGCCGACACAGCATTCGGTGAAGGAGCTGCAGGCGCTTGGTATCCATCCCGACATTCTGCTCGTCCGTGCCGACCGCGAGATCCCGCAGGCCGAACGGCGCAAGCTGTCGCTGTTCTGCAACGTGCGCGAAAGCGCCGTGATCCAGGCCCTCGACGTCGCCAACATCTATGACGTGCCGATGGCCTATCACAAGGAAGGCCTCGACAACGAGGTTCTGGCCGCCTTTGGTATCGAACCGGCACCGAAGCCGCGTCTGGATGCATGGGAAGAGGTCTGCAACCGCATTCGCACGCCGGAAGGCGAAGTCACCATCGCGATCGTCGGCAAGTATACCGGCCTCAAGGACGCCTATAAGTCGCTCATTGAAGCGCTCTATCACGGTGGCATCGCCAACCGCGTGAAGGTGAAGCTCGAATGGATCGAGTCGGAAATCTTCGAGAAGGAAGACCCGGCCCCGTGGCTCGAAAAGGTCAACGGTATCCTCGTGCCCGGCGGCTTCGGCGAGCGCGGCTCGGAAGGCAAGATCCTGGCGGCCCAATTCGCCCGTGAACGCAAGGTGCCGTACTTCGGCATCTGCTTCGGCATGCAGATGGCCGTCGTCGAAGCGGCGCGTCATCTCGCCGGCATCGAAAATGCGTCCTCGACCGAATTCGGCAAGACCGAAGAGCCGGTTGTCGGTCTGATGACAGAATGGATGAAGGGCAACGCGCTTGAGAAGCGTTCCGCAGCGGGTGATCTCGGCGGCACCATGCGTCTCGGCGCTTACAAGGCCTCGCTGAAGAAGGGCACCAAGATCTCGGAGATCTACGGCTCGACCGACATCTCCGAGCGTCACCGCCATCGCTACGAGGTCAATGTTGATTACAAGGACCGCCTGGAATCCTGCGGCCTGGTCTTCTCAGGCATGTCGCCCGACGGCCTGCTGCCGGAGACGGTGGAATATCCCGACCATCCCTGGTTCATCGGCGTCCAGTACCATCCGGAACTGAAGTCACGTCCGCTGGACCCGCATCCGCTCTTTGCGAGCTTCATCGGTGCGGCGCTGGAACAGAGCCGACTGGTCTGAGACAAGCGACGAGAAACACATGCAAAGACCCGGCCTGAGTGCCGGGTCTTCTGTTTCAATCACCTTGCAGGCAGTTGGGAGATGCGTTCAAGGGCGCAACAGCAACACCGGGACCATCTCGCCCGCCTCGGCGGCTGGTGCATGCGGCGGTCGTATGATCAGGCAGTCCGACTGCGAGAAGATCCGCATCATCGACGAATCCTGTTTGCCGAAGCTTTCGACGAGCGGAATATCGCCGCCGTCAGCCAGGAGCCTTGCCCGCACGTAATCCTGCCGCTTGTCGTTGGCGGGCATGCCAATGCGCAGCCTCGCCGAAGCCATCCGCCGCGCAGGCATTCGATGTCCGAGATGGCACAGCAGCGGCTCCAGAAACAGCAGCCCACAGACAAGGCTGGAGACCGGATTGCCGGGCAGCCCCAGCACCTGCATCGCATCCAGCCGCCCGACCATCAGCGGCTTGCCCGGGCGCATGGCGATCCGCCAGAAATCCAGTTCCATGCCGGCGGAGAGGAGCGTCGACTGCACGAGATCGTGATCGCCGACCGAGGCGCCGCCGAGCGTCACCAGGACATCCACACCACTGGATCGCGCCCGCCCGATCGCTTCAAGCAGCAGGTCCCGGTTGTCGGGGACAATGCCGAGATCGATGACCTCTGCGCCATTGTCGCGGGCGAGTGCCGCAATACCAAAGGTGTTGGAGCCGATGATCTGGCTCGGGCCGCGGGACGCCCCCGGGTATACCAGTTCGTCGCCTGTGGCGAGGATCGCGACTCGCGGACGACGGAAGACGGGAAGTGCGGCATGGTTCATCGCAGCCGCAAGCGTCAGATGGCTGAAATCGAGGTGCACACCTGCAGAGAGCGCAACATCGCCCTCGGCAAAGTCCTGCCCACGCGGTCGGATATGTCGCCCCTTGCTGACGGCAAAATTGGTTCGGATGCGACCGCCCTCAAGCTTCCCGGCATCCTCCTGCAGAAGAATGCTGTCAGCACCATCAGGGACGGGGGCCCCGGTGAAGATACGCACGGCTTCGCCCGAAGCGAGGGTCCCGGAGTATCCATGCCCGGCTGCCGATTCGCCAACGACCGTCAGAATTGACCCGACTTCGGCGGCGTCTTCGGCACGCAGCGCATAGCCGTCCATGGCCGAGGCATCGAAGGGTGGCTGGGTGAGGCGTGCCGTCAGATCGGTCGCCAGCACCCGGCCGTTGGCCTCATGCAGCGAAACCTGCTCAGTCTCGGCAATCGATCGCGCTGCGGCCAGAAGCCGTGAAAGCGCGTCCTCGACTGGCAGGAGCGACATCAGCCTCGCTCCGGATGGCGGAAGTCGCCCGACTTGCCACCGCTCTTTTCCAACACCCGGATGCCGCCGATTTCCATGGTTTTGTCCACGGCCTTGGCCATGTCGTAGATCGTCAGGCAGGTCACGGAGACGGCGGTCAGTGCCTCCATCTCGACGCCGGTCTTGCCGGTGAGCTTGACGGTGGCCTCGACGCGGAGACCGGGGAGTTGTGCATCCTCGGTGATATCGACGGTCACCTTGGACAGCATCAGCGGATGGCAGAGCGGGATGAGATTGCTGGTCTGCTTGGCAGCCATGATCCCGGCGATCCGGGCCGTTGCGATCACGTCGCCCTTCTTGGCGTTGCCCTCCCGGATCGTCGAAAGCGTCTCGGGCTTCATCTTTACGAAGCCTTCGGCCACGGCCACACGAACCGTGTCATCCTTGGCCGAGACATCGACCATATGCGCCTCGCCGGAGGCGCCGATATGCGTCAGACCATTCGACCCGGTCGTCATTCCGCAGCCAGTGCGCCGGTCTTGCCGGTCAACAACATCCGGGTCGCCTCCGTCACATCGTCCTTGCGCATCAGGCTCTCGCCGACGAGGAAGGTGGTGATGCCGGACCTCTGAAGTCGCTGGCAATCCTCATAGATGAAGATGCCGCTTTCGCCGACGAGCAGGCGATCGGCAGGCACCATCGATGCCAGTTCCTCGCTCACCGTGAGGCTCACATCGAAGGTGCGCAGATTCCGATTGTTGATCCCGACCAGCGGCGACTTGAGCTTCAGCGCCCGTTCCATCTCGTCCGCGTCATGCACTTCAATCAGCACATCCATGCCGAGTTCAAATGCAACCGCCTCGAGCTCCGCCGCTTCGCCATCCGACAGCGAGGCCATGATCAGCAGAATGCAGTCCCCACCCCAGGCGCGGGCTTCATAGACCTGGTAGGCGTCGAACATGAAATCCTTGCGCAGCGCCGGAAGCGCACAGGCCTTGCGCGCCGCAGTCAGAAATTCCGGCGCGCCCTGGAAGCTCGGTGTGTCGGTAAGAACGGAAAGACAGGCAGCACCACCGGCCTCATAGGCCGCAGCCAGGGAAGGCGGGTCGAAATCCGGGCGGATCAACCCTTTGGACGGGCTTGCCTTCTTGATCTCGGCGATCAGGCCGAAACGCCCTTCGTCCCGGGCCCGCACGAGCGCGCGGTAAAAGCCGCGCGGCGTGTCTTGGCCCGCGATCCGGTCCTTGAGTTCAGCCAGCGAAACGGCGGCCTTGGCGGCTGCGATTTCTTCGCGCTTGTAGGTTTCGATGCGCTTCAGGATATCGGTCATACGCTGAACTTACCCTCAAGCAGCAGAGTTGGAAATGGCGATCAGCTTTTCGAGCGCCCGAGCGGCGCTTCCCGTGTCGAGCGACTGGCTGGCGAGATGCATGCCCTCGGTCACGTCCTTGGCCTTGCCAGCAACGATCAGCGAGGCCGCTGCGTTGCAGAGCGCCACATCACGATAGGCAGTCTTTGCGCCGCCCAGCACATCGCGAAGTGCTGCGGCATTGACGGCGCCGTCGCCACCCCGGATCGCGTCGAGCGAAACCGTTGCAACGCCAAAATCGCCGGGGGTGAGTTCGAAGGTCCGGATCTCGCCGTCCTTCAGCTCGGCCACCTGGCTCGGGCCCGTGGTGGTGATCTCGTCGAGACCGCTGCCATGCACGACCCAGGCGCTGCTCAGCCCCAAGTCCCTCAGCGCCTCGGCGCCGGGCACGAGCCATTCAGGCGAATAGACGCCGAAGAGCTGTTTCTTGACGCGGGCAGGGCTCGAAAGCGGGCCGACAATGTTGAAGATCGTCCGTGCGCCGAGCTCGACGCGGGCAGGGCCGACATGGCGCATGGCCGGATGATGCAGCTGCGCGAACATGAAGCCGATGCCGGCTTCGCGAACGCAGCGGGAGATAAGGTCGGGCTCGATGTCGAGCTTGACACCGAGTTGCGAGAGGGCGTCGGCCGTGCCGGACTTCGAGCTCAGCGCCCGGTTTCCATGCTTGGCAACCGGAACACCGGCGCCCGCCACGATCAAGGCAGCCAGCGTCGAGATATTGTAGGTGTTGGTGCCGTCACCGCCGGTTCCGACGATGTCGATGGCATCCTCGGGAGCATCCACCGGCACCATCTTCTGCCGCATGATCGAAACGGCACCGGCGATTTCGTCGACAGTCTCGCCGCGGACCCGAAGACCCATCAGGAAGCCGCCGACCTGCGCCATGCTGGCTTCGCCCGACATCAGGATTTCGAACGCGTCGCTCGCTTCCTGCCGGGTCAGAGGCTGGCGCGCGGCGATCTTGGCGATGAAGGGCTTCAACCCGGACATACTGCAGCTCCCCCTGTGCCGACGTTTAGCGGACGATCGCCTGCTGGGCCAGCGTCTGGTTGATCGTCACGCCGTATTCCGCCTGCAGCTGACCGACCATCTGATCAAGGATGTCGTCACCGGCGGAATTGGCCATCTGGGCGATCTGCTCGTCTTCGCCGAGCGGAACGCCGCCCGTGGGCTGGTCACGCACGGCCGTCACGGTCAAAAGGATCTGGGTCGATGGATCCTCGCCGGAAGCGGTCGCGACCGTGCCCTGTGGGCCCGAGAAGGCCGCGAGGATGGCGGTTGCTCCGAGCACGCCGTCTTCGCTGCGACGCGTAATGCCTGCCTTGCTTTCGACCGCAAGACCCAGTTCCGTCGCAATGACGTCCAGGCTTGCGCCATCTGCGATCCGCTTGCGCAGGTTTTCTGCCAGAACGCCAAGCGCAATGCGCTGCTGTTCTGCAGTCCAATCAGCGACAGCCTTCTCGCGGACTTCCGCCAGTTCGCGATCCCGCTCAGCTTTGATGTCGGTTACCTCGAACCAGATGAAACCGCTGCTGCCGAGGGTCACCGAAAGGGCTTCGACGCCGATCTCGGTCCGGAAGACTTCATTCAGAAGCCTGTCCCGTTCCGGAATTCCGGCCACTTCCGTTTCGCGGGTGTCGAGACCCCGACGGTCGATGTCGGTGACTGTCGCCGTCTGCAGCTTCAGCTGGTCTGCAGCTTCCTTCAGCGTCGAGCCGCCAGCGCGCAGATCCTCAAACTGATCATGAACGGCTGTAATATCGGCGATGGCCGCAGCCTCCGCGAGTTCTTCGCGGATTTCTTCCCTGACTTCGTCCAGACTCCGGGTACGGCTTTCCTTGATATTGGTGACCCGCAGGATGACCGGCCCAAAAGCGCCGTCCACAACAGCCGTTGTTCCACCCTCCGTCGTCACGGCGAAGGCTGCCTCGGCAAGGGCCGGATCCGGCAGACGGTCGCGGGTAAAGTCACCGAGCAGGACATCGCCTGCAGTCTTGCCCTGATCGGTTACCAACTGATCGAAGCTCGTGCCGTTTTGCAGTTCCTGCAACGCCGCTTCAGCCATTTCGCGGTTTTCGAACGAGAGCTGCTCGATCGTACGCGTTCCCGCGACCTCGTAGGAGGCCTTCCGTCGCTCGTAGTCTTCGCGGATCTGTTCATCGGTGATCGATGCTGTGTCGGCGATGTCGGCCGGCTCCAGCTTTACATAGCTGAAGCTGCGATATTCCGGCGCACGGTAACCGGATTTGGTCGTTTCGAACCAGGCCGCAAGCGTTGCGTCATCGGGCGCCTTGATCGGCTCGATATTGGCATTGGTCAGAAGGATGTAGTTGATGTCGCGGTTCTCATAGCGATAGGCCTTGATGGCATCGACCAGGACCTTCGGTGCGACGAACCCGTCTGCCGTCGCATCAACGATCTGGCTACGGATCGCGACCCTTGAACGTTCCTCGATGTAGTCGTCTTCGCGCAGGCCGGCATTGCGCAGACGCGACGAAAACAGCGCCCGATCAAAGCTTCCGGCGGCATTCATGAAGGCCGGATCCTCGGCAATCAGCTGCGCGAGGCGATCCTGCGACAGGCCGAGATTCATGTCTGCCGCCAGCTGGTCGAGGGCGGCACCGGCAGCAAGCTGCGAGAACACCTGCGCCTCAATGCCGAAGGCACGCGCCTGTTCGGTCGTCAGCTGCATCCCGAACCGGTTGCTCATGTCTGCGACCTGCCGCTGATAGGCAAAGGCAAAGTCGGCCGACGACACGCTCTGATCGCCGACAGCTACAACGGTATCGGACGTGTTGCTGAACAACGATGCCGAGACACCCCAGACGCCGAAGGACACGACGAGCAGGAGAAGCAGGATCTTGGCGAACAGGGTTTGGGAAGCTTTTCTCAGGAAGACGAGCATCGGGACGCATAAACCTCATTGTCAATCTTCGTCCGGGACGAAGCAGGTTGACTTCCTTAGAACAAAGCTTTCGGGAAATGAAGGCATCTGGCCGCGAAATGCGCAGCCATCACGCGGAGTTTGATCAGCAATTGCCATGATTGCGGCGGCGAACACGCTCAAACGCAAGAAGGCCGGACAAGCCGGCCTTCTGCAATTCGTTTATAGCAACCTCAATCAGCGCTCGGTGAGCGGCTTGTAGTCGCGCTGCGGAGCGCCCGTATAGAGCTGACGCGGACGGCCGATGCGCTGTTGCGGATCTTCGATCATTTCGTTCCACTGTGCGATCCAGCCGACGGTACGTGCCAGCGCAAAGAGAACGGTGAACATGGTCGTGGGGAAGCCGAGTGCACGAAGCGTGATGCCCGAGTAGAAGTCGACATTCGGGTAGAGCTTCTTCTCGATGAAGTAGGGGTCGCTGAGCGCGATCTTCTCAAGCTCCAGTGCTACCTTCATCAGCGGATCGTCGCCGTGACCGGTCGCTTCCAGCACCTCATACATGGTCTTCTGCATGATCTTGGCGCGCGGGTCGTAGTTCTTGTAGACGCGGTGACCGAAGCCCATCAGGCGGAACGGATCGTTCTTGTCCTTGGCCTTGGCGATGTATTCCGGAATGCGGTCAACCGAGCCGATTTCCTGCAGCATGTTGAGCGCCGCTTCGTTTGCGCCACCATGTGCCGGGCCCCAGAGGCAGGCGATGCCGGCTGCGATGCAGGCAAACGGGTTCGCACCCGACGAGCCGGCGAGACGAACGGTCGAGGTGGACGCGTTCTGTTCATGATCGGCGTGCAGGATGAAGATGCGGTCCATGGCGCGGGCCAGAACCGGGTTCACCTTGTACTCTTCGCACGGCACGGCAAAGCACATGCGCAGGAAGTTCGAGGCGTAATCGAGATCGTTCTTCGGATAAACGAAGGGTTGGCCGATGTGGTACTTGTAGGCCATGGCGGCGATCGTCGGCATCTTCGCGATCATGCGCAGCGAAGCGACCATGCGCTGATGCGGATCGGTGATGTCGGTCGAGTCGTGGTAGAAGGCCGAGAGAGCGCCAACCGTGCCGACCATGACGGCCATCGGATGGGCGTCACGACGATAGCCGGTGAAGAAGCGGCTCATCTGCTCATGCACCATGGTGTGATGCGTGACGCGGTAATCGAAATCCTTCTTCTGCGCAGCCGTCGGCAGTTCGCCGTAGAGCAGCAGGTAGCAGACTTCGAGGAAGTCGCCCTTCTCGGCGAGCTGTTCGATCGGATAGCCGCGATGCAGCAGAACGCCTTCGTCACCGTCGATATATGTGATCTTGGATTCGCAGGATGCCGTGGACGTAAAGCCCGGATCGTAGGTAAACGTACCCGTGTGCTTGTAAAGGGCGCCGATGTCGATGACGTCGGGGCCGATCGTGCCGGCCCTGACGCTCAGGTCGACAGTCTTGTCCCCGAGTTTCAAAGTAGCGCTTTTGTCCGTCATGCTGTCCTCCGGAATTGGCGGGAAGGCGTCTTGGAAAAGCCGCCATCGGTTAAGCGTATCGATGTAGCTATATGATACCGAAGTTAATGCCAAGCTATCCAAAGGGCAAATTGTGCGTCGCGAAAACGGCAACAATCGAACCGAACGGTTCTAGCCGGCTGAAGCCCGGATAGGCGGCAGACTTACGAATTTTTGCACGCATTGATTGATTTGCAAATTCCCCTATTCTGTCAGCGGATGGGGTGGCTCCGCACGGGTGAGCCGGATGGCGGAAGTGTTGGAAACCAAGGGGGAAGAGGGCCCCCGGGCCGGTCAAGCATCGGCCCGGTTAGAGGCCCCGCGACTGTTGAGAGCAACTTATCTGCCCATGCCCACGGTGACGGGCCACTCGGTTGCAGTGCGCGCCGCCGTGCTACGACTGAGCAGCCGGGTGCGACAATCGCTTTCAGACGAAAGTCGATACGGTCATTTCTTTCTTTTTCTACCGGTCTGGATCGGGACCGGCGCCGCGATCTGGTTTTCGGTCCCGCAGCCTCCGTCTTCGATCGTCCTTTGGTTTGTCCTCGCCTGTCTGGGCGTCCTACTCACGCGTTCGGCTCGAGGCACGGCGACTGCAATTGTGCTTTGGAGCGCAAGCCTGATCCTTTGTGGGATTCTATTGGCCGTTTGGGAGACAGGGCGGGTGTCCACCGTCATCCTGGATCAGCCACTGGTCACGACGGTCACAGGAACAGTCGAACGACGTGAGCAGGGCGCGTCGGGAGAATGGCGCTATACGCTGCGGGTCACCGGCACCGAGCAACCGACAATCCGTCGTCCGCCCGGACGTGTCTCGCTGCTCGCACGCAGCGACCATGTTCCGGCTGCCATCGGCGAGCAACTGACCGGTCGCGCGCGACTATCGCCGCCGTCGGGGCCCGCCTTGCCCGGTTTGAATGATTTTGCGTTTCAGAGCTACTTCGCCGGGATTGGTGCTGTCGGCTTCTTCCTCGGCCCACCAGAGGCGCGGGACACGGCAGACCCGGGGGGGCAGGATCTGTTGACCCGCTTCGATGCCGCCTTGTTTTCGCTGCGTGATCGCATTTCCCATCGCATCCGGACGGTCTTGCCAGGTGATCCAGGAGCCTTTGCCGCGTCCATCATCACCGGCGAACGGCGATCAATGTCGGACGAAGCGACCGAAGCGCTGCGGCTGTCGGGTCTTGCCCATATAACGGCGATCTCAGGCCTCAACATGGCACTCGCCGCTGGCATCTTCTTCGTCGGCTTGCGAGGTTTGCTCAGCCTTTTTCCAGCCTTTGCGCATCGCTATCCAATCAAGAAAATCGCTGCTGCCGGCGCGCTTCTAGCGACCACCGGCTACGTGCTGATATCCGGTTACCAGGTCTCGGCACTGCGAGCCTATCTGATGACGGCTATCATGTTGGGCGCCGTGCTCTTCGATCGCCCCGCCGTCAGCCTTCACAATCTCGCGCTGGCAGCGACGGCTATCCTCGCGGTGCAGCCTTCTGCGGTTATGGGACCAAGCTTCCAGATGTCGTTCGCCGCAACCGCCGCCCTGATTGCCGGTTACGCCGGGTGGCGCGCGCGACCGCGAGCGATTCTCCCCCAGGCCAAGTCGCTGTCGCTGCGGATCGCCTCGGGCAGCGTCAAATTCGTCGGGGGCACACTCGCGACGTCCCTGATTGGCGGGGTCGCAACGGCCGTCTTTGCCATTAGCCATTTCCACCGCCTCTCTACCCACGGCTTGGAAGCCAATCTGGCAGCCATGCCGCTGATCTCGCTCGTCGTGATGCCCTCGGGTTTCATTGCCATGCTGCTGATGCCCTTCGGGCTGGATGCGCCATTCTTTTGGATCATGGGGCAGGGGCTGGAATTGGTGCTCGCCGTTGCCTACGAGGTTTCAAGTTGGGGCGGCGGCTATGTGTTTCCCCGACTGCCAGACATCTTCATGCTCGGTACGATTGCCGGCATGCTCTTGCTGACCCTATTGAAGACGCCGATCAGGCATATCGGGACGGCCTTGATCGCCTGCACGATCGCCGTCACCTGGTTTGGTCCGAAGCAACCCATCGGGGAACTGTTGATCAGCGAGGACGCCCGCCTCGTTGCGCTCAGACTGGGCGAGGGCGAGACGACTAAGGTGGCCGTCAACAGAGCCGGCCCGCCCGCCTTCGTTTTCGATCAGTGGCGGCCTGTGCTTGGCATTGGAGAGGCGATCCCCCCGACCATGCTGTCCATCGGCCCGCTGCCGCCGGCACCCGACAGAGGATCGCAGCAAAGTCTCTCTGCGGATCAGCGGCGAGACGCGCAGGAGATTCTGGATGTTCTTCGTGCTTCCGCCGTAACGAGCCATTTCACTTGCATCAAGCAAGCTTGCACCATCAAACTGAGAAATGGCACCACGCTTCTGACGCTGGAGCGTCCCGATCTCGCCGGAACGGCCTGTGACCGCGCGGACATTCTGGTGCTTTCGGCACGCATCCGCATGCAAGGCTGCCGCTCGGGCGCGTTGCTGATCTCAGAAACCAGCCTTCGGGCCACGGGATCCCTGGAGATCTCAGGACTTGATGGCGATCGAAACGCCATCAACATCATCCCCGCCTATCACGGGCCACCACGTCCCTGGACTGCGCACCGTCTTTACGACTGGCGCACAGGCTCAATGGCGACCGCACATGAATTCAGCAACGGCGCGCCCGAGGCACACCGATATGCAGCTCAATGATAGCGTCGAATGAGACCGACCAGCTTGCCCTGTATCTTGACGCGATCCGGCGGGAATATTCGGGTCTCGTAGGCCGGGTTGGCGGCTTCGAGGGCAATCGACGCACCGCGGCGACGAAAGCGCTTGAGCGTTGCCTCTTCATCATCGACCAGCGCGACGATGATGTCGCCCGGATTGGCATTCGACGCATTACGGATGATCACGGTGTCGCCGTCGAGAATGCCGGCTTCAATCATCGAATCCCCCTTCACCTCAAGCGCGTAATGCACGCCGGAGCCAATCATCTCAGCCGGGACGGTGATGTCATGCGTGTTGTTCTGGATCGCCGAAATCGGCACGCCCGCTGCAATCCGGCCCATGACGGGCACCGAGACGGAGGCGCCATTGTCTTGCTCTGTGGACTTGACGGGCGCAGCAGGCGGCGGCGGCGCCTTGCCGAGACTGCCCTCGATCACACTCGGCGCAAAGCCGCGACGCGGTTGAATGCTCGGCGAATAGGCTTCCGGAAGCTTGATGACCTCCAGTGCCCGCGCACGGTTCGGCAAGCGCCGGATGAAGCCCCGTTCTTCAAGCGCCGTGATCAACCGGTGGATGCCGGATTTCGATGCGAGGTCCAGCGCGTCCTTCATCTCGTCGAAGGACGGCGGGACACCCGATTCCTTCATCCGTTCGTGGATGAAGAGAAGCAGTTCCTGTTGCTTGCGCGTCAGCATATGTGGTGCCCCTAAGATGAAACAAAGCCAGAACAGACACTATATGTTCCAGTTGTGTTCCGCAAGTGGATAAATTTTCGTGAAGAACGGGTGAGAAAATGCGATAGCCCACGGAAAGGCTATTCAAACCGTTGGTTCGAAGCGCCTCAGAGCCGTGGTCGATAAGCCCCGGGAGGCACCGGGGAACCATCTTTCAGGATGTTGTTAATGCTCAAGGATATCGAGAAGCTCGTTCTGGGGAAGTCGTCATCTGATCTTTCCTCGGCCGAGAAAAACGTGCTGAAGCGAGCGCGCGAGCGTCGGACGGTCTCCACCAACGCCGGTGAGGATTTTCTCGCCAATGCGAGCTTCGGGGAAAGACTTGCCGACGCAATTGCAAGGGTCGGCGGGTCCTGGGGCTTCATCATCAGCTTTATGCTGTTTCTCGTCTGCTGGGTGATTCTCAACACCGTGATTCTGGCCAGCGGGGCCCTCGATCCCTATCCTTTTATATTTCTCAACCTGCTGCTTTCTATGCTTGCGGCGATCCAGGCGCCCATCATCATGATGAGCCAGAACCGCCAGGCGGAGCGGGATCGGTTCATGGCGGCCAAGGATTACGAGATCAATTTGAAGGCGGAGATCGAGGTCCTGGCGCTTCATCACAAGATTGACGAGCAGGTCCTGACAGAACTGCGTGAGGCCCGCCAGGAGCTGAGTGCTCTGCGTGCGTTGATCGAGAACCTTCAAAATCAGAACCGCCTTTCCTAGATGCAAGGCGTCCTCAGCGAGCAGAAGACGAGATTGTCCATGTCCCAGACGTCTGGTGCGCCCCGCGCAATTGATCACCTTGTTCTGCCTGTCATTGATCTCGACACCGCTCGATTAAGGCTCGCGAACCTCGGCTTTACGATTGCGTCGGATGCGCGCCACCCCTTCGGCACGGAAAACGCCTGCGTCTTCTTCGGCGACGACACCTATCTTGAACCGCTGGCCGTGGGCAGCCGGGAGGACTGTCTCGACGCGGTGCGCAGCGGCAATGTCTTTGTCGCCCGCGATCAGGCTTTCCGCTTTCGCCACGGCGAAGGCATGTCAGCCCTCGTGGTCAAGACCGTCGATGCCATGGCGGACGATGCGCGGTATCGCGATGAGGGTATGAGTGCGGGTTCCTTGCTCGAATTTTCCCGCCAGTTCCGTTTCCCGGATGGTCGGATGGCAGAGGGAGCCTTCAGGCTTGCCTTCGCAGCCGACCTTCGCGCTCCAGACTTCTTCGGCTTTGCCTGCGAACGCGTAAATCCGATCCCCGCATATCGTGGTCCTCTGCTGGTTCACGCGAACGGTGCGGCAGGTCTTTCGCGTATCGTGCTGGTCGAGGAAAACCCGAGTGACTTTCAATACTTTCTGGAATTGCTGCTGCAGCGCGATGTGACTGCTCACTCTTTCGGGCTGTCGATCAAAAGCGCCAACGCAGTGGTCGATATTCTGACGCCTCAAGGGTTCATGATGCATTTTGGGCACGAGGTTCACATTCCGGAGCGCGGCCTGCGCGGAGCGGCGATCATATTCTCCGTAACGGATCTCGGCGTGACAGAAGCCTGCCTCGCTGCTAAAGGCGTCACCTATCACAAAACGGGCGCGCGCCTCGTCGTCGCGCCGGAAAAGGGGCAAGGCGTGACCTTCGCCTTCGAGGAGTTGAAATGAGCGTTTCTCCCAATTCGGAAGTCGTGGTCGGTGAAGGTTCGGCCAAGGCCGTCTTCTCCCAGAAGGGCCGCTTTGCCCTGATCGCCGGTCCCTGCCAGATGGAAAGCCGAGACCACGCTTTCATGATCGCCGGTCAACTCGTCGAGCTCTGCCGCGAGCTTGGCCTCGGCCTGGTCTACAAGTCCTCCTTCGACAAGGCGAACCGCACCTCCTTGTCTGCCGAGCGTGGCATCGGGCTCGAAAAGGCAATGGAAGTCTTCGCCGACATCAAGAAGGAATTCGGCGTTCCGGTTCTGACCGACATTCACACCGAAGAGCAGTGCGCCGCCGTGGCCCCGACCGTCGACGTCCTGCAAATCCCGGCTTTCCTCTGCCGCCAGACGGATCTCCTGGTCGCGGCAGCCAAAACCGGTCGTGCGATCAACGTCAAGAAGGGCCAGTTCCTCGCCCCCTGGGACATGAAGAATGTCCTCAACAAGATCACCGGTTCCGGCAATCCGAATGTTCTGCTCTGCGAGCGTGGCGCCTCCTTCGGCTACAACACGCTCGTCTCCGACATGCGCTCGCTGCCGATCATGGCCGCCATGGGTGCGCCCGTGGTGTTTGACGCGACCCATTCGGTCCAGCAGCCGGGCGGACAGGGCGGCTCGTCGGGCGGGCAGCGTGAATTCGTCGAGACGCTGGCGCGTGCAGCCGTCGCGGTCGGTGTCGGCGGTCTCTTCATCGAGACTCACCAGGACCCGGACAATGCCCCCTCCGACGGCCCGAACATGGTCAAGATCACCGACATGCGTCGTCTGCTCGAAAAGCTGATCGCCTTTGACGATATCGCCAAGGCTGCTTGAGCCTCTCTGGCGGCGCTTCAATCGGTTGAACTGGAAGCGCCGCCAATCATTGTGATTTAAATCGATTAGATTTCGTTCATTTCACGTCCTATCCGTCATTGTATTTTCCCGATCATCGGATATGAGAGGATGACTCACAGGCAGGTCCGGCGGTAGTGCGCCCGATGATCGGCCTTCCGAGCCTTCTCCAATTTCCGTCTTCAGGGAGCGAACATGACCGCCATCACCGACATCATCGGCCGCGAAATACTCGACAGCCGCGGCAACCCGACCGTCGAGGTCGACGTCTATCTGGAAGACGGCAGCATGGGCCGCGCAGCCGTTCCCTCGGGCGCATCGACTGGCGCGCACGAAGCCGTCGAACTGCGTGACGGTGGCAAGCGCTATCTCGGCAAGGGCGTCGAGAAGGCCGTCGAAGCCGTCAACGGCGAGATCTATGACGCGATCGGCGGTCATGATGCTGAAAACCAGATCCAGATCGACAATCTGATGATTCAGCTCGATGGCACGCCGAACAAGTCGCGCCTTGGCGCCAACGCCATCCTTGGCGTCTCGCTGGCCGTTGCCAAGGCTGCCGCTCAGTCCTCTGGCCTGCCGCTCTACCGCTATGTCGGCGGCCCGAACGCCCATGTCCTGCCGGTTCCGATGATGAACATCATCAATGGCGGCGCCCATGCCGACAATCCGATCGACTTCCAGGAATTCATGATCGTTCCGGTCGGCGCTGAGACCATCCGCGACGCCGTTCGCATGGGTTCGGAAGTCTTCCACACGCTGAAGAAGCAGCTTGCCGCCGACGGCCACAACACGAACGTCGGTGACGAAGGCGGTTTCGCCCCGGGTCTCGCCTCGGCTCCGGCTGCCCTCGACTTCATCATGAAGTCGATCGAAAAGGCCGGCTATCGTCCGGGCGAAGACATGCATATCGCGCTCGACTGCGCCTCGACCGAGTTCTTCAAGGACGGCAAGTACGTTCTCGAAGGCGAAGGCCGCACGCTTGAGCCGGAAGCCATGGCGGAATATCTCGCCGAACTCGCTGCCAAGTACCCGATCTTCTCGATCGAAGACGGCATGGCAGAAGACGACTGGGACGGCTGGAAGGCCCTGACCGACAAGATCGGCAAGAAGGTTCAGCTCGTCGGAGACGATCTCTTCGTCACCAATTCGGCCCGCCTGCGCGACGGCATCAAGATGGGTGTGGCCAACTCCATCCTCGTCAAGGTCAACCAGATCGGTTCGCTCTCGGAAACCCTCGACGCCGTCTCGACCGCCCATCGCGCCGCCTACACCGCCGTGATGTCGCATCGTTCGGGAGAAACCGAGGATTCGACGATTGCCGATCTCGCGGTCGCCACCAACTGCGGTCAGATCAAGACCGGCTCGCTCGCCCGCTCGGACCGCACCGCTAAGTACAACCAGCTGATCCGCATTGAGGAAGAGCTCGGTCCGCAAGCAGTCTACGCAGGCACCTCGATCCTGCGCGGCTGATTAACGGCTATCCTGAATTGAAGCCCGTGCCGGTTCCCACCGGTGCGGGCTTTTTCTTTTGCGCTGCAATCAAGGTCAACGGTCGGTTAAGATATGACGGTTACCCTTGAGATCAGTTTCGCGTTTCAGGGCATCTGTCGGCATGTGGACCAGACATCATAAAAAGAAGAAATACGGTCGTCTCATTCTCCCAGCCGTCACCATCGCTTTCCTGTCCTATTTTGGCTACCACTCGGTTCACGGCGACTATGGCCTGAAGGCCGGCCAGGAATTTGAGCGCATTCGCACGGAGCGGGCTGCAGAATTGGAGAAGCTGGTAGCCCAGAGGACCACCTTGGAGAAGGAGGTCGGCTTGCTCAGCGATGGCTCGCTCGACGAAGACATCATCGACGAGAAGGCGCGTTACCAGCTGAACATGTCGCGCCCGGATGAAATCGTGATATTCAACACGTATTTCTGATTAACTGAAATTGAGTTAATCGTAAATTTTTCTGCTATTACAGTTGCTTGCGGCGAATGTGAGCCATGCATTTATGGCATTGCCGCCGCCTCGTTTCTTCCCTATTCTGTGTCCAACTTTGGACCATAATAACCCATGGGAGGGATGCATGGCTCGCAAGCCTGCGACTGCGACCGGTCGGAAAACCTCGGCCAAGCCTGCCAAGAAAGAGTTTACCCAAGGAGCGATTGTCGAGTTCGATAAGGCCCAGGAACTCCTGGCCTATCGCGAAATGCTGCTGATCCGCCGTTTCGAGGAAAAGGCCGGCCAGCTCTACGGTATGGGCTTCATCGGCGGCTTCTGTCACCTTTACATTGGCCAGGAAGCTGTCGTTGTCGGCATGCAGATGGCGCTGAAGGAAGGCGATCAGGTCATCACCGGCTATCGTGACCATGGTCACATGCTGGCCTGCGGCATGAGCGCCCGTGGCGTCATGGCCGAGTTGACCGGTCGTCGCGGCGGCCTGTCGAAAGGCAAGGGCGGCTCGATGCACATGTTCTCCAAGGAAAAGCATTTCTACGGCGGTCACGGCATCGTCGGTGCTCAGGTGTCGCTTGGTACCGGTCTCGCCTTCGCCAACAAGTATCGCGGCAATGACAATGTCTCGCTCGCTTATTTCGGCGATGGCGCGGCCAACCAGGGCCAGGTCTATGAGAGCTTCAACATGGCTCGCCTGTGGAACCTGCCGGTGATCTACATCATTGAGAACAACCGCTACGCCATGGGCACCGCAGTCTCGCGCGCCTCGGCTCAGACCGACTTCTCGCAGCGCGGCGTGTCCTTCAATATTCCGGGTATTCAGGTTGATGGCATGGACGTCCGCGCCGTCAAGGCGGCGGCCGATCAGGCTGTCGAGCACTGCCGCTCGGGTAAGGGTCCGATCATCCTGGAAATGCTGACCTATCGTTATCGTGGTCACTCCATGTCCGACCCGGCGAAATATCGCTCCAAGGAAGAAGTGCAGAAAATGCGCTCCGAACAGGATCCGATTGAGCAGGTTCGCGCCCGTCTCCTGGAAAAGGGCTGGGCATCCGAGGACGAGCTGAAGGCAATCGACAAGGACGTCCGCGACATCGTGGCCGACTCGGCCGATTTCGCCCAGGCCGATCCGGAGCCGGATGTATCCGAGCTCTACACCGACATTCTGCTCTAATCGGGGAGGGAACCCATGCCGATCGAAATCCTCATGCCCGCCCTCTCTCCGACCATGGAAGAAGGCACGCTGTCCAAGTGGGTCAAGAAGGAAGGCGACACCATCAAGTCTGGTGACGTGATCGCCGAAATCGAGACCGACAAGGCCACCATGGAAGTCGAAGCTGTGGACGAAGGCGTCCTCGGCAAGATCCTGGTCGCTGCCGGCACCGAAAACGTCAGGGTCAACACCGCGATCGCTGTCCTGCTGCAGGATGGTGAAAGTGCCGATGCTGCTTCGGCTCCGAAGGCCGCAGCTCCGGCGGAAGCTCCCGCTGCTGCCGCCCCTGCCGCAGCACCCGTTCCGGCGGCACCTGCTGCCCCGGCACCGGTCGCCGCCGCCGATCCGGCCATTCCGGCTGGCACCGAAATGGTGACCATGACCGTTCGCGAAGCCCTTCGCGAAGCCATGGCCGAGGAAATGCGCGCCAACCCCGACGTCTTCATCATGGGTGAAGAAGTCGCCGAATATCAGGGTGCCTACAAGATCACGCAAGGGTTGCTGCAGGAGTTTGGCCCACAGCGCGTCGTCGACACCCCGATCACCGAGCATGGCTTTGCCGGTATCGCCGTCGGCGCCGCCATGGCTGGCCTGCGCCCGATCGTCGAGTTCATGACCTTCAACTTCGCCATGCAGGCGATCGACCAGATCATCAACTCGGCGGCCAAGACGCTCTACATGTCGGGCGGTCAGATGGGGGCGCCGATGGTCTTCCGTGGACCGAACGGTGCAGCAGCCCGCGTTGCCGCCCAGCACAGCCAGGATTATGCCGCATGGTACAGCCACATCCCGGGCCTCAAGGTCATCCAACCCTATTCGGCGGCTGACGCCAAGGGTCTCCTGAAGGCTGCCATCCGCGATCCGAACCCGATCATCTTCCTCGAAAACGAGATCCTCTACGGTCAGTCCTTCGAAGTGCCGAAGATGGACGATTTCGTCCTGCCGATCGGCAAGGCTCGCCTGCACAAGGCCGGCAAGGATGTGACCATGGTCTCCTGGGGCATCGGCATGACCTATGCGGTCAAGGCCGTGGACGAGCTGACCAAGGAAGGCATCGATGTCGAGCTGATCGACCTGCGCACCATCCGTCCGATGGACCTGCCGGCGATCATCGAATCGGTCAAGAAGACAGGTCGCCTCGTCACCGTCGAGGAAGGCTTCCCGCAGTCCTCCGTCGGCGACTTCATCTCCAACACCGTCCAGCGCGAAGCCTTCGACTATCTCGATGCCCCGGTCATCACGATCGCCGGCAAGGATGTGCCGATGCCTTACGCGGCAAACCTCGAAAAGCTCGCTCTGCCGAATGTCGGCGAAGTGATCCAGGCGGTCAAAGCCGTCTGCTACAAGTAAGGGGAGGCGAGGCTCATGCCGATCAATATCACCATGCCGGCTCTCTCTCCGACCATGGAAGAGGGCAATCTGGCGAAGTGGCTGGTCAAGGAAGGCGATAAGGTCAAATCCGGCGACGTGATCGCCGAGATCGAAACCGACAAGGCAACCATGGAAGTGGAAGCCGTCGATGAAGGGATCGTGGCCAAGCTCGTCGTTCCCGCCGGCACGGAAGCCGTCAAGGTCAATGCCGTGATCGCAATCCTCGCCGCCGATGGCGAGGATCTGGCGGCCGCTGCGGCCGGTGGTGGCACCGCCGCCCCGAAGGCCGAGGCTGCCCCGGCTCCGAAGGCGGAAGCCGCCCCGGCGGCTGCTCCTGCGCCCGTCACTACGGCAGCTGCTCCGGTGGCGCCGGCAGCCTCGACAGGCGAACGCGTCTTCGCTTCGCCGCTCGCCCGTCGTTTGGCGAAGGAAGCCGGTCTCGACCTCAAGGCCGTCTCGGGCTCCGGTCCGAAGGGCCGCGTCGTCAAGAGCGACGTCGAAAAGGCCGTCAGCGCCGGTGGTGCCAATGCTGCTCCGGCACCTGCTGCTGCTGCATCGGCTGCCGCGCCGACACCGGCTCTTGCCAAGGGTCCGTCCGACGAAGCCGTTCTCAAGAACTTCGCCGAAGGTTCCTACGATCTCGTGCCGCATGACGGCATGCGCAAGACGATCGCCAAGCGCCTGCAGGAATTGAAGCAGACCATTCCGCACTTCTACGTCTCCGTGGATTGCGAACTGGATGCGCTCTTGGCGCTGCGTGCCCAGCTCAACGCCGCCGCCCCGGAAAAGGACGGCAAGCCGGCCTATAAGCTGTCGGTCAACGACATGGTGATCAAGGCCCTGGCCCTCGCGCTCCGCGACGTGCCGGATGCCAACGTCTCCTGGACGGACACCAACATGGTCAAGCACAAGCATGCCGATGTCGGCGTGGCTGTCTCGATCCCCGGCGGCCTGATCACCCCGATCATCCGCAAGGCCGAGACGAAGAGCCTGTCCACCATCTCCAACGAGATGAAGGACCTGGGCAAGCGCGCCAAGGACCGCAAGCTGAAGCCCGAGGAATATCAGGGCGGCACGACCGCCGTGTCCAACATGGGCATGATGGGCGTGAAGAGCTTCTCGGCCGTGGTCAACCCGCCGCATGCAACGATCCTTGCGGTCGGTGCCGGCGAAGAGCGGGTTGTCGTCAAGAATGGCGAGATGAAGATCGCCAATGTCATGACCGTGACGCTCTCCACCGACCATCGCTGCGTCGATGGCGCGCTCGGAGCCGAGCTGCTCGGCGCCTTCAAGCGCTACATCGAAAATCCGATGGGCATGCTGGTCTGATCCGGGGAGCGGTGCAATGAAGACCGTTCTCGCTTACGGCGACAGCCTGACATGGGGATACGACCCGGTAAATCTGGGTCGGCATGCCCACGAGGATCGCTGGACGAGCGTCTTGCAGAAGGCGCTCGGCCATGGGGTCCGGGTCATCGCCGAAGGTTTGAACGGTCGCACCACCGCCTATGACGACCACCTGGGTGATTGTGAGCGCAACGGTGCAAAGCTGTTGCCGACGATCCTTGCGACGCACAAGCCGATCGATCTCGTGATCATCATGCTGGGGACGAACGACCTCAAGCGTGGCATCCAGGGAACGGCGATCGGCGCGACCAGTGGCGTGAAGCGACTGGTCAAGCTCGTCCAGAAGCATGACTGGGGTTTCGAGTTCGAGGAGCCCGAGATCCTGATCGTCGCACCGCCTCCGATCCGCGAGACGGCCAATTCGGTCTTTGGTGCCATGTTCAACCACTCGGTGGAAGAGGGTGCCATGCTCGCCAGCATGTACCGCGACGCGGCGGACGAATCGGGATGTGCCTTCTTCGACGCGGGATCGGTGGCGGAAACCACGCCGCTAGACGGCATCCATCTGGACGCCGAAAACACCCGCGCCATTGGACGAGGCCTCGAGCCGATCGTCCGGATGATGCTAGGTCTTTGAAGAAAAACCGCGGCCTGACCTCTCCGTCAGGGCGCGTTGATCAAAATCAAGGAGGTCTTGTGCGCTGCGTCTAACCTGAGCCCATCAACCCCGAAAGAGGAGATGGGATCATGTCGAACACACCGCACGAACTGGCAGTGGAATTCCCGGAACACGTCGCGCTGATGCGTCATCTGAAAGAAACGGATGGTCATTTCGCGAGATTGTTCGAGACCTATCACGAGGTGAACCGGGCCATCCACCGCGCCGAAACAGATGTCGAGCCTGCAGACGACTTCCACATCGTGGAAATGCGCAAGAAGCGGATGCAGCTCAAGGATGAAATCTACGGGATGCTGGTTCGTCATGAACCGGAGGCCGAGACACCCGCAGCCTGAGGGTCTCGCTTCCAGTCCCGAAACGGGCCTCCGCTTGGAGCGGGGGCTCGCAAGAAACCGAGGAGTGGAAGCGCCCATGTCGAATGCTTACGACGTCATCATCATCGGCTCCGGCCCCGGCGGTTACGTCACCGCCATCCGTGCGGCCCAGCTCGGCCTGAAGACCGCGATCGTCGAACGCGAGCATCTGGGCGGCATCTGCCTGAACTGGGGCTGCATCCCGACCAAGGCACTGCTGCGCTCCGCCGAGATCCTTGATCATGCCAACCACGCCAAGGCTTACGGCCTGACGCTGAACGGCACGATGACCGCCGACGTCAAGGAAGTCGTCGCCCGCTCGCGAGGCGTCTCGGCCCGTCTCAATGGCGGCATCGGCTTCCTGATGAAGAAGAACAAGATCGACGTCATCTGGGGTGAAGCCAAGCTTTCCAAGCCCGGCGAAGTCGTCGTCGGCAAGATGACCAAGCCCGTGGTCGAGCCACAGAACCCTGTTCCGAAGGGTGTGCTGGGCGAGGGCACCTACACCGCCAAGCATATCATCGTTGCCACCGGTGCGCGTCCGCGCGCGCTTCCGGGCATCGAGCCGGACGGCAAGCTGATCTGGACCTATTTCGAAGCGATGAAGCCGGACTTCATGCCGAAGTCGCTGGTCGTCATGGGCTCGGGCGCCATCGGCATCGAATTCGCCTCCTTCTACCGCTCCATGGGCGTGGATGTCACCGTCGTCGAGCTGATGCCAAACATCATGCCGGTCGAGGACGTTGAGATCTCCACCTTCGCCCGCAAGCAGCTGGAAAAGCGCGGCCTCAAGATCATCACCGAGGCAAAGGTCTCGAAGGTCGAGAAGGGCGCCAACTCGATCACTGCCCATGTCGAGACCAAGGATGGCAAGGTTCAGACGATCACCGCTGACCGTCTGATCTCCGCCGTCGGCGTCCAGGGCAATATCGAGAACCTCGGTCTCGAAGCGCTCGGCGTGAAGACCGATCGCGGATGTATCGTCATCGATGGTTACGGCAAGACCAATGTGCCCGGCCTCTACGCGATCGGCGACGTTGCCGGCCCGCCGATGCTCGCCCACAAGGCCGAGCATGAAGGCGTCATCTGCATCGAGAAGATCGCCGGTGTTCCGGGCGTTCACCCGATGGATAAGGCCAAGATCCCGGGCTGCACCTATTGCAACCCGCAGGTCGCCTCTGTCGGTCTGACGGAAGCCAAGGCCAAGGCTGAGGGCCGCGATATTCGAGTCGGCCGTTACTCCTTTGCCGCCAACGGCAAGGCCATCGCGCTTGGTGAAGACCAGGGCATGATCAAGACGATCTTCGACAAGAAGACCGGCGAGCTCCTCGGTGCCCATATGGTCGGCGCGGAAGTCACCGAACTCATCCAGGGCTTCGTCGTCGCGATGAACCTCGAGACGACCGAAGAAGAGCTGATGCACACGATCTTCCCGCATCCGACCCTGTCGGAAATGATGAAGGAAAGCGTGCTCGATGCCTATGGCCGCGTATTGAACGCCTAAAGTCCGGTTGTGAAACAGGGGCTTGCCGCCTATATGGGCGGCAGGTTCTCAATTGACGATCCGAAAGGGGCTCGACATGGCTGGTTTCGAAGTCGGTATTCTCGCAACGATATTCTTCGGTGGCCTTGCGGGCTGGCTGGCCGGCAAGCTCATGGACATGCGCTTCGGCGTCTTCATGAACATCGTGATCGGCATCGTCGGCGCGGTGATTGCAGCCGCCATGTTTCGGACCTTCGGTGTCTTTGTCGAAGGCAACTGGCTCGGCTACCTGATCACCAGCTTCGTCGGCGCCAGCATTCTGCTTTTCGTCGCAAAGCTCGTTCGGCGCTAAACATCGATTAGGCCGCAGACGCGGCGGGATAGGGTTTTGACCATGGTCACCATTCTCGACAGGACCAATCTTCCGACCGCTGCCCCCGTGGCGTCCGGCGAGGAAAAGCGCGTCCGCCACCCGGAAAAGGCCCACAAGCCCGACACGGAAGTGCTGCGCAAGCCGGAATGGATCCGCGTCAAGGCACCGACCTCCAAGGGCTATCACGAGACGCGCGAGCTGGTTCGCTCCCACAAGCTGGTGACGGTCTGCGAGGAAGCTGGCTGCCCGAACATCGGCGAGTGCTGGGACAAGAAGCACGCGACCTTCATGATCATGGGCGAGATCTGTACCCGCGCTTGTGCCTTCTGCAATGTCGCGACCGGCAAGCCGAACCCGCTCGATCTCGAAGAGCCCGCCAACGTCGCCAAGGCCGTCCGCCAGATGGGCCTCTCCCACGTCGTCATCACCTCGGTCGACCGCGACGACCTCGCCGACGGCGGCGCGGAGCATTTCGAGAAGGTGATCTGGGCCATCCGCGAGGCTTCGCCCGAAACGACGATCGAAATCCTCACCCCGGACTTCCTGAAGAAGCCGGGCGCGCTGGAGCGCGTCGTTGCTGCCAAGCCCGACGTCTTCAACCACAATATGGAAACCGTGCCCGGTAACTATCTGACGGTCCGTCCGGGCGCGCGCTACTTCCACTCCGTCCGTCTTCTGCAGCGGGTGAAGGAACTCGACCCGACCATGTTCACCAAGTCGGGCATCATGGTCGGCCTCGGCGAAGAGCGCAACGAAGTCCTGCAGCTGATGGACGACCTGCGTTCCGCCGACGTCGATTTCCTGACGATCGGCCAGTATCTCCAGCCGACCCGCAAGCACCACAAGGTCGAGCGTTTCGTCACGCCGGAAGAGTTCAAATCCTATGAGGACATCGCCTATACCAAGGGCTTCCTGATGGTCTCGTCGAGCCCGCTGACCCGCTCGTCGCACCATGCCGGCGATGACTTTGCAAGGCTGAAGGCGGCGCGGGAGAAGCTGCAATTGGTCCGGACCTAGTCTACCTCTGTCGGTTTGAGTGAAATCATGATACGAGATTTCAAAGACAAACTGACGGAAGAGCTTTTCAGAACATCGAACGTCCGAGGATTTCCGTCAGACGTTACCGAGCGTGCTCGGCGAAAGCTGATGGCGATCCACGCAGCTCACGTCCTTTCGGATTTGCGTGTGCCGCCGAGCAATCGGCTTGAAGCGCTCAAGGGGAAACGAGAGGGGCAGCATTCGATCCGCATCAATGATCAGTGGCGGATATGCTTCAGATGGGCTGAAGGGGACGCGTTCGATGTCGAAGTGTGCGACTATCACTGAGGTGCGCAATGTTGCATGTGCCTGAAGAACCAATCCATCCCGGTTGCGTGTTGTTTGACGACTTCATCGCTGACTTCGGCCTGACTTTAGAGAAAGTCGCTGCTGATACGGGTATCGAGAGGGCTGCGCTCGAGGCCTTGCAAGATGGCAATGGCGCAATAACGGCTGAGATCGCTCTGCGACTGGCCCGCTACTTCTCCACCACACCGGAGTTCTGGCTCAATCTTCAGCGCACCTATGACCTTGCTTTGGCCAGTAAGACAGTGACCGGGATCGACCAGATCAGGCCGGTCGCGGCAGCTTGATAGCGACAATCAGTGTTCTCAGTTGAAACGCGCGAAGAAGCCGCGAACCTCCTGGTCCAAGCCCGACGCATCATGGTGATCGGCTGCTCCGGCGGCGGCAAATCCACCCTCTCTCGCAAGCTCGCCACAGCGCTGGATCTTCCCAATCACTCGATGGATCGCGAAATCTTCTGGCTTCCGAATTGGGTCGAGCGCCCCAAGGCCGAGCAAAGGGCGATACTCTCTGCGATCGTAGCAACAGACAAATGGCTTCTCGACGGCACCAATCCGTCAAGCTTCGACATCCGCCTGCCGCGCACCGATCTCGTCATCTGGGTGCGGTTGCCGCGGTGGCGCTCCCTGCTTGGCGTTTATCGCCGTGCCAGCCGCAATATCGGTCGCCATCGCCCCGACATGGCCGACGGATGCATCGAGAAATGGCCCGACCGCGAATTCCTCTCCTATATCTGGCACTTCGAACGCCGCTTCGCCCCGCGGATCATCCAGGAAATCGAGCGTCACGGTCCAAACGTCCCCGTCGTAACCCTGAAATCCCATGGCGAAATGGCGCAGCTGCTTGATCTTGCGGGGCTTCATCATTAAGTCCGCGCTATGCCTCAGTTCGAAACCCGCCGCCCTGTCAAGCACTCGCCCGACCGCATGTATGCGCTTGTCGCCGACATCGAGCGCTATCCGGAATTCTTACCCCTCTGCGAAGCGCTGACCATTCGCTCGCGCCGCGAGCGCGACGGCAAGGAACTGCTGCTCGCCGACATGACGGTGGGCTACAAGGCGATCCGCGAGACCTTCACCACGCAGGTGCTGTTGACGGCAGCCGAGCGTGCGATTGACGTCAAATACATCGAGGGTCCGTTCAAATATCTCGACAATCGCTGGCGCTTCGAAGAGGCAGGCGAGGGCGGTTGCTCGGTGCATTTCTACATCGACTACGAGTTCAAGAACCGCATCCTCGGTGCCCTAATGGGCTCGATGTTCGACCGCGCCTTCCGGATGTTTTCGGAAGCCTTCGAGGAACGCGCCGACAAGATCTATGCCGACGCCTGAGCGGCGGCTGCCAGCATTTCAAGTGCAGTCCTGACAGTCGCAAGCCGAACCTGATCACGACCGATATCGCCGTAGTGCATCGCCCGGTGATCGATCAGCCCGCTTCGGGTCGTCAATGCCAGATGCACCAGCCCGACCGGCTTCTCCGCCGATCCTCCGCCCGGCCCGGCAATACCGGTCACCGCAACGGCGACCTCGGCATCAGAGCGCATGAGTGCGCCATGCGCCATCTGCAGGGCGGTCTCCCTCGAGACGGCCCCGAAACTCTCTAGCGTTTTGGCGGTAACGCCAATCAGATCCATCTTCGCCTGATTGGTATAGGTGACGAAGCCGCGATCGACGACCGCAGATGATCCGGAAATCTCCGTGAGTGCTCCGGCGATCAACCCGCCTGTGCAGGATTCCGCCGTGGCGATCATCCAGCCAAGGTCGCGATAGGAGTCAACGATCGCCCGTGCCTTGTCTTCGATATCCGCCGGATAGAGCCCCATCACACCGCACTCCGAAAAACCACAGTCGCCGTGGCAATCGCTGCGATACCCTCGCGGCGACCGATAAAGCCGATCTTTTCATTCGTCGTCGCCTTCACCGAGCAGCGATCGAGCGAAATACCAAGGATTTCCGCGAGCTTTTCCCGCATGGCCTGTCGATGCGGTCCGACCTTAGGTGCTTCGGCAATGAGCGAAATGTCGGCATTCATGATTGTGCCGCCGGCTTCGCGCACGATCTTTGCCGCGTGTTCGAGAAAGATGCGAGACGGCGCTCCCTTCCATTGCATGTCCGACGGTGGGAAATGGTCGCCGATATCACCGGCACCGCAGGTGGCGAGCAGCGCGTCGGTCAGCGCATGCAGCGCGACATCTGCATCCGAGTGTCCTTTAAGCTTCTGGTCATGCGGAATGAAGATCCCGCAGAGCGTCACGCCATCGCCGGGCTCGAGCTGGTGCACGTCATAGCCGTTTCCGGTGCGAACGTCGGGCAGGGCGGTGCCCTTCAGCTTCTCGTCGGCCATGGCGATATCCCTCTTCACGGTCAGTTTGACATTGTCGATCGATCCCTCCACCAGATGAACCGGAATGCCAGCCCATTCGGCAATCGAGGCGTCGTCGGTAAAATCCACGGCTTGCTCTGTGGCTGCCCGCTCATGCGCTGCCAGGATGGTCTCATAGTGGAAGCTCTGTGGTGTCTGTGCGGCGTAAAGATCTTTGCGGGAGACCGTTGCGGTGACCAGGCCTGCCGCGTCGCCACGCTTGATGGTGTCAGAGACGGGTATGGCAGGCAGCACGGCGGTTTTTCCCGCATCGAGTTGGACGGCGATCCGGTCAAGGAGTGCCGGGTCGACGAAGGGCCGCACGGCGTCCTGGATCATCACATGGCGAATCTCCTGAGGACGTAGCGCCTGCAACCCGTTGAGAACAGAAGCCTGACGCGTCACTCCCCCTTGTACGATGATCAGGGCGTCCCGTTGTGGCAGATCGGCGATGGCGGACTGCAAGAGCGCATGATCATCTGGGTGAATGACGACGACGATCGGACCACATTTGGGCCAGTCGAGGAAGCGCTTCAGCGTGTGCCAGATCACCGGTTTTCCGCCGATGCGTCTGTATTGCTTGGGTCCTTCGATCGAGGCGCCCGCGCGCTCTCCACGGCCGGCGGCAACCACCACGATCCCGATTGTTCCGCTCAGCCCTTGCTCCATCGTCCCGCCTGGTCCATGACACATTTCCTTCGCAACCGTGCTCTATCGGCTCGCTATCGGCTTTTCCAGCATTTGCACGAATTTTTGTCGATCAGTGAGCTTTGCCACTTGGCAAGCCAGAGATCGCTGGCTAAAAATAGTGCATATAGGTTCTTTGCCTGAAAGATAATCAATTGATATCCGTCGCGTTGGACACGCCCTTCAGCATCGGTCCGGTTCCCATCCGGAACCGGGTGGTGCTTGCGCCCATGTCCGGTGTCACCGATCTGCCGTTCCGTCAGCTCGCCTTCCGTTATGGCGCAGGCCTCGTGTTAACCGAGATGGTGGCAAGCCGCGAACTGGTGTTCAATGCGGCCGAAAGCTGGTCGCGGCTTAAGGGGGCAGGCCTCACGCCGCATATGGTGCAGCTTGCGGGGCGAGACGCGAGGTGGCTGGCGGAGGCCGCCGTCATCGCCGAAGCCAATGGCGCCGACATCATCGACATCAACATGGGTTGCCCGGCGAAAAAGGTCATCGGCGGTTATGCCGGCTCTGCTCTGATGCGTGAGCCGGATCACGCCCTGTCGCTGATCGAGGCGACGGTGAAAGCGGTGAAGGTCCCGGTGACGGTCAAGATGCGCCTGGGTTGGGACGAGGCCTCGATGAATGCGCCTTACATCGCCGCTCGTGCCGAAGCGGCCGGTGTGCAGCTGGTGACGGTCCATGGGCGAACCCGCATGCAGTTTTATGAGGGCAAGGCGAACTGGGACGCGATTGCCGCCGTTCGGGATGCCGTTCGCTTGCCCTTGATTGCCAATGGCGACGTCGAGACTGTCGAGGATGCCCACGAGATCCTCCGCCGCTCCGGTGCCGATGCCGTCATGATCGGCCGCGGCTGCCAGGGAAGACCCTGGCATGCGGGGATGCTGGCCGGTCATGCTGGACCTGCTGAATCGGAGATAGCCGATGTCGTCGTGGAGCATTATCAGGCGATGCTGGAGCATTACGGTGCTGAAGTCGGCATACGCCACGCGCGCAAGCATCTCGGCTGGTACCTTGATCGCTTTGCTCCACATCTCGCATCCGAGGCCAAGGCATCCATCATGACATCGAAAGATCAGGCCTTCGTGGTCGAAGCCTTGCAGCAGGCGCTCTCAGATATGGGTGGCGCCAGCGCCAGACAGGAGGCCGCATGACGGCGAACGATAAAAGCGGTGGCCTCGCAATGGCCGTGCTGAACGCCATCCAGAACCCGGTGGTCATGGTGGATGCGAACGGCCATATCGCTTTTGCCAATTGGGAAGCAGAGGCCTTTTTCGGGGCAAGCGCCACGCATCTGTCCCGTTATCGAATTTCCACCTTCATTCCTTTCGGCAGCCCGCTTCTGTCGCTGATCGAGCAGGTGCGCGAACGCCGCGCGCCCGTCAATGAATACCGTGTCGACTTAAGCTCGCCGCGCCTTGGCCAGGAGAAGCTGGTCGATCTCTATGTGGCGCCGGTTCTCAGCCAGCCCGGCAATGTCGTGGTGGTCTTCCAGGAACGCTCCATGGCCGACAAGATCGACCGGCAGCTGACGCACCGCGCGGCGGCGCGCTCGGTGACCGGGCTTGCCTCGATGCTGGCGCATGAAATCAAGAACCCGCTATCCGGCATCCGCGGCGCGGCGCAGCTGCTTGAGACAGCGGTAACAGACGAAGACAGGGCACTCACCCGCTTGATATGCGACGAGACGGATCGCATCGTCTCGCTGGTCGACCGCATGGAGGTTTTCTCCGACGAGCGGCCCGTGGACCGTCAGTCGATCAACATCCACTCGGTGCTCGATCAGGTAAAGGCGGTGGCGAAAGCCGGGTTCGCACGCAACATCCGCATCACCGAGAACTACGACCCCTCGCTGCCGCCTGTCTTTGCCAACAGGGATCAGCTGGTGCAGGTCTTCCTGAACCTGGTCAAGAACGCATCCGAAGCCATCGGCGAGCGCTCGGATGGCGAGATCCAGCTGACCACGGCCTATCGCCCCGGCATCCGCCTCTCGGTCGCCGGTTCGCGTGAAAAGATCTCGCTGCCGCTGGAATTCTGCGTCCATGACAACGGTCCGGGCGTGCCGTCCGATCTTCTGCCGCATCTCTTCGATCCCTTCATTACGACGAAGACGAATGGCTCCGGGCTTGGCCTGGCGCTGGTTGCCAAGATCATTGGCGCCCATGGCGGGATCGTCGAATGCGACAGCCAGGCGAGCCGCACCACCTTCCGGGTCTTGATGCCCATGTCGAAAGAAACGGCGCTGGATGACGCGCCTCTGCCAAAATCCACAGGAACGAACTGATGACAGCGACGATCCTTGTTGCAGATGACGATGCTGCGATCCGCACGGTCCTGAACCAGGCGCTCAGCCGCGCCGGTTACGACGTCAGGATCACCTCGAATGCGGCGACCCTCTGGCGCTGGATTTCGGCAGGCGAGGGTGACCTCGTCGTGACCGATGTCGTGATGCCGGATGAGAACGCCTTCGATCTTCTGCCACGCATCAAGAAGGCGCGGCCCGAGCTGCCGGTCCTCGTGATGAGCGCCCAGAATACCTTCATGACCGCCATAAAGGCTTCGGAGAAGGGCGCCTATGACTACCTGCCGAAACCTTTTGACCTGACCGAACTGATCGCGATCATCGGCCGTGCATTGTCCGAGCCCAAGAAGCGTCCGGCCCGTCTCGACGACGACATGCAGGACGGCATGCCGCTCGTGGGTCGCTCGGCGGCCATGCAGGAAATCTACCGCGTGCTCGCCCGCCTCATGCAGACGGACCTGACGCTGATGATCACCGGCGAATCCGGCACCGGCAAGGAACTCGTCGCCAAGGCGCTGCACGACTACGGCAAACGTCGCAACGGTCCCTTTGTCGCCATCAATATGGCAGCGATCCCGCGTGATCTGATCGAATCGGAGCTCTTCGGCCACGAGAAGGGCGCCTTTACCGGTGCCCAGACGCGCTCGACCGGCCGTTTCGAACAGGCCGAAGGCGGCACACTCTTCCTCGATGAAATCGGCGACATGCCGATGGATGCCCAGACCCGTCTTCTGCGCGTTCTCCAGCAGGGTGAGTACACGACTGTTGGGGGTCGCACGCCGATCCGCACCGATGTCCGCATCGTCGCTGCGACCAACAAGGACCTGAAGCAGTCGATCAACCAGGGCCTTTTCCGCGAGGATCTCTATTACCGCCTGAACGTGGTGCCGCTGCGCCTCCCGCCGTTGCGCGACCGCGCCGAGGATATTCCCGATCTGGTACGTCACTTTATTCAACAGGGCGAAAAAGAGGGCCTTGATTCGAAGCGCTTCGACCATGAGGCGCTCGAAGTGATGAAGTCCTATCCTTGGCCAGGCAACGTCCGCGAACTCGAAAACGTCGTTCGCCGCCTGATGGCGCTTTATCCACAGGATGTCATCGCCCGAGAGGTGGTGGAGCAGGAGCTGCGCTCCGACGTTGCCGACAGTCCGATTGCCAAAGTCGGCATACCGACGGGTACGATGACGATTTCGCAGGCGGTCGAGGAAAACATGCGAACCTATTTCGCCTCCTTCGGCGATGCGCTGCCGCCCTCCGGCCTCTACGATCGGGTTTTGACCGAAATGGAGTACCCGCTGATCCTCGCCGCCCTGACAGCGACCCGTGGCAATCAGATCAAGGCCGCCGATCTGCTTGGCCTCAACCGCAACACGCTGCGCAAGAAGATCCGGGAGCTTGGCGTCTCGGTTTACCGGAGCTCGCGTTCCGCTTGACATCCTTGGAACCGCCGTTGCAATTTCGCCACATTGCGTTGCTCAAAAGCCACGTTGGTTTCTCTTCGGCCCTGCTGCATGCGGCGCCGGTGTGACGAAGCCTTTGAGCAGCAGAGCCGACGGCAATCATGAGGTTGTCGCGTCAATGAGATCCGATCGAGCGGATCCGGGGGAAGCATGGCACGCGTGAGAAACGCCGCCGCAACAGAGGCCGATACGGCGCTGGCGCATGATCGGCGCGCATCCTTTGCGCTGCCAGGCCTGCTGCTGGCCGGCGGAGCCTTGCTATGTGCCTCGCTCACACTGCCGATTCTGCTTGGCCTGACATCGATCGAGCCGACCTCGCAGGTGCTGGTCGCCTCCGCCGTGGTCAACTCCCTGTTCATCGTCGGGCTGATGTTCCTGATCGGGCGCGAGGTCATGCGGCTGTTCAAGGCCCGCAACCGGGGCCGTGCCGCCGCTCGCCTGCATGTGCGGATCGTCGCGCTGTTTTCGATCATCGCCATCACGCCTGCGATTCTCGTTGCGATCTTTGCCTCGATCACGCTCAACGTCGGTCTCGACCGCTGGTTCTCGATCAGAACCCAGTCGATCGTCTCGTCCTCCATGAATGTCGCCCAGGCCTATATGTTGGAGAGCGCGAGCTATCTCCAGGGCCAGACGATCTCGATGGCCAACGACCTGGAACGCAACCGCGCGCTCTTCTATCTCGACCGCAAGGGCTTCGTGGATCTGATGACGCGCCAGGCCCGGGGCCGTGGCATGCTCGGTGCCTTTCTGGTGCGGGAAGATGGTTCGCCGATCACCCAAGCCGACATCGATACCGATAAGCCGCTTCCGGCGATCCCTCGCGATGCCCTGAGCAGCGCGGCCGCCGGCCAGCCAACCCTGATCCCGCCGGGTGTCACGAACCTCGTCGGCGCGATCATCAAGCTTGAGAGTATTTCCGGCACTTATCTCTACACCATCCGCGCTGTCGATCCGAAGGTCATGCAGGCCATGCGCCTGATGGAGGAGAACACGGCCGAATACCAGTCGATGGAAGACGGCCGCACAACGCTGCAGATCGCCTTTGCCATCCTTTATCTCGGCTTTGCCCTGATCGTTCTTCTGGCCGCCATCTGGACGGCAATTGCCGTGGCCGACCGTATCGTTCGGCCGATCCGCCTGCTGATCGGCGCGGCTGATAGCATCGCCTCTGGCAATCTCAACGTGATTGTGCCGGTGCGTGCGGCAGATGGAGACGTCGGAAGCCTGTCGCGCACCTTCAACAAGATGGTCTCGCAGATCCGCTCCCAGCGCGACGAGATCCTGGAGGCGAAGGACGAGGTCGATGACCGCCGGCGCTTCATCGAGGCTGTTCTCTCGGGCGTCACCGCGGCCGTCATCGGTGTCGAGGATGATGGCATCATTACCATCGTCAATCCCTCGGCCGAATACTTCCTGGCGCTGCCCAGCGACCAGTTGATCGGCCAGAAACTGGCCCTAGTGGCGCCAGAAGTGGATGGTGTTCTGGCCGAGGCCGCCGTTCGGCATCGCGGCGGATATCGTGAGCAGATCAACATGATCCGTGGCGGCAAGGAGCGGACGCTCAACGTCCAGGTCACCCGCGAGGAAACCCGCGGCTCCGTTGATTCCTACGTCATCACCCTCGACGACATCACTGATCTCGTGGTGGCGCAGCGTTCGACCGCTTGGGCGGATGTGGCGCGGCGCATTGCCCATGAGATCAAGAACCCGCTGACCCCCATCCAGCTTTCTGCTGAGCGACTGAAGCGTCGCTATGGCAAGCAGATCGCCGACGACGACAAGGCGGTTTTCAATCAATGCACGGATACCATCGTGCGTCAGGTCGAGGACATCGGCAGAATGGTCGATGAGTTCTCCGCCTTCGCCCGGATGCCGAAGCCGACTAAGCAGCGCTCCGACCTGCGCGAAATCCTGACGGATGCCGTCTTCCTGCGCGAGATCGGCAGTGCGGAGGTGGAATTCCAGCGAGACTTCGGCAGCGAAGCGCTCGAAGGCAATTTCGATGCCCGCATGCTGGCACAAGCGGTTGGCAACATCGTCAAGAATGCCGTCGAAGCGATCGAGTCGGTGCCGAAGGAGGAACTGGGCGATGGCGGCAAGATCCTGATCCGCTCCTCGTTCGACCGTGAACACGACCGCTTCGTCGTGGATGTCATCGACAATGGGCGCGGTTTGCCAACCGAGAACCGGCACCGGATTCTCGAACCCTATATGACGATGCGCGAGAAGGGCACCGGCCTTGGTCTCGCCATCGTTAAGAAAATCATAGAAGAGCATGGCGGGCAGCTTGAGCTTCACGACGCGCCGGTTGATTTCGACCGGGGCAGGGGTGCCATGATCCGCATCATCCTGCCGCGCGCAGACGGTGCTGCCGTCGAGACTGAAAGTGATAAGGAAAAGGTCTATGGCCTCTGATATTCTGGTAGTCGACGACGAAGAGGACATTCGCGAGATCGTCTCCGGCATCTTGAGCGACGAGGGGCATGAAACGCGCACCGCGCATGATGCCGACAGCGCACTGGCTGCCATCTCGGATCGCGTCCCGCGTCTCGTCTTCCTTGACATCTGGATGCAGGGTAGCCGCCTTGATGGTCTTTCGCTGCTCGACGAAATCAAGACGCGTCATCCCGATCTTCCGGTGGTCATGATTTCCGGTCACGGCAACATCGAAACGGCCGTCTCCGCCATCAAACGCGGCGCCTTCGACTTCATCGAAAAGCCCTTCAAGGCCGACCGTCTCATCCTGATTGCCGAGCGCGCGCTGGAAAACTCCAAGCTCAAGCGTGAGGTCTCCGAGCTGAAGCGCCGCACCGGCGATGCGATCGAGTTGATCGGCACCTCGGTGGCCGTCTCGCAGCTGCGCCAGACCATCGAGAAGGTTGCGCCGACCAACAGCCGCATCATGATTTTCGGCCCCTCAGGCTGCGGCAAAGAACTGGTGGCGCGCATGATCCACAAGCGGTCCGCCCGTTCCGCGGGTCCCTTCGTCTCCTTGAACGCGGCGGCCATCACGCCGGAGCGCATGGAAATGGCCTTGTTCGGCACCGAAGGCACGCCCGGCCAGCCGCGCCGCATCGGGGCACTCGAAGAAGCCCATCGCGGCATTCTCTATCTCGATGAGATCGGCGAAATGCCGCGCGAAACGCAAAACAAGATCCTGCGCGTGCTCGTCGAACAGCAGTTCGAACGCGTCGGCGGTTCGAAGCGCGTCAAGGTCGATGTGCGAATCATCTCCTCCAGCGCCTACAACCTCGAAAGCCTGATTGCCGAGGGCCGGTTCCGCGAAGACCTCTTCCACCGTCTCGCCGTCGTGCCGGTTAAAGTGCCGGCACTGGCAGAACGTCGCGAGGACATTCCCTTCCTCGTCGATATGTTCATGCGCCAGATCTCCGAACAGGCCGGCATTCGCCAGCGCAAGATCGGCGACGACGCGATGGCCGTGCTGCAGGCCAATGACTGGCCGGGCAATATCCGCCAGCTGCGCAACAATATCGAGCGCCTGATGATCCTCGCCCAGGGCGACAGTCCAGAAGCTCCGATCAGTGCCGAGATGCTGCCGCAGGATCTGTCCGACATGTTGCCCAAGGTGTCGGCGCGCAACGACACGCACATCATGACGCTTCCCTTGCGCGAAGCGCGTGAAATGTTCGAGCGCGACTATTTGATCGCCCAGATCAACCGCTTTGGCGGCAACATATCCAGGACAGCGGAATTCGTTGGCATGGAACGCTCGGCCCTCCATCGCAAACTGAAATCGCTTGGCGTATAAGCGGGCGAAGCGAGTCCGGTAAAAGCGAGCCTGAGGCGGGAAGCATACCATGAAAGTCATCATCTGCGGCGCGGGCCAGGTGGGTTACGGTATTGCCGAACGCCTTTCTCAAGAGGGCAACGATGTCTCGGTGATCGACACATCCGCGTCCCTGGTCTCCCACATCACCGAGACCCTGGATGTCAGCGGTTATGTCGGCCACGGCGCCCATCCGGATGTGCTGGCGCGCGCAGGTGCAGATCAGGCGGAAATGCTGATCGCCGTCACGCTCTACGACGAGATCAACATGACCGCCTGCCAGGTCGCGCATTCGCTGTTCAACGTGCCGACCAAGATTGCCCGTATCCGCTCGCAGAACTATCTGAAGCCGGAATATTCCGATCTCTTCAGCCGCGAAAATCTGCCGATTGATGTGACGATTTCCCCGGAGATCGAGGTCGGCAAGATGGTGTTGCGCCGCATTTCCTTCCCCGGCGCCACCGATATCGTCCGCTTTGCCGACGATCACATCGCCATGCTGGCCATTGAATGCATGGAGGATTGCCCGGTCGTCGACACGCCGCTCAACCAGCTGAGTGAACTCTTCCCCGATCTCATGGCAACCGTCTGTGCGATCTGGCGCAATGGCCGGCTCTCCGTTGCGCGATCCCAGGATCAGTTGCAGGTGGGTGACCTCGCTTATGTCATCTGCCAGCGGGATCACGCGCGCCGCACGCTTGGCCTCTTCGGTCACGAGGAGCAGGAGGCGGGCCGGATCGTCATCGCCGGCGGTGGCAATATTGGTTACTATGTCGCCCGGGCGCTCGAGCAAATGCAGCCGAAGACCCGCCTGAAAATCATTGAGAACGACCGTGAACGCGCGCTCGCCGTCTCTGACCAGTTGCAGGACGGCATCGTGCTGCACGGCTCCGCTCTCGACCAGAACATCCTGCAGCAGGCCGACATTCAGGATGCCGACCTGATGGTGACGCTGACCAACAACGACCAGACCAATATCTTGAGCGCCGCCATGGCCAAGCGCCTGGGCTGCAAGTCCGGCATGGCGCTGATCAATAGCCCGTCCTTCCACGATCTGGCCACATCGATTGGCATTGATGCGCATATCAATCCGCGTGCTGTCACCATCTCGCGTGTGCTCCAGCACGTTCGCAAGGGCCGTATCCGCGCCGTTTATGCGGTCCAGAAGGGCAAGGCGGAGGTCATCGAAGCGGAAGCATTGGAGACATCGCCGCTGGTCGGCAAGCCGTTCCGCGACCTCGAATTGCCGCGAGGACTGCGGATCGGCGCCATCCTGCGCGACAAGATGGTTATCCGCCCGGACGGTGACACCAAGATCAAGGCGAAGGACCGTGTCGTTCTCTTCGCCTCCGCCGACGCCGTTCGACATGTCGAGCAGTTGTTCCGCGTTTCGATCCAGTATTTCTGAAGGTTCAGATCCCCATGCCCCGCATCGCCTATGTCAATGGCCGTTATCTGCCGCATTCCGAGGCAGGTGTTCATATCGAGGATCGCGGGTATCAGTTTGCCGATGGCGTTTACGAGGTCTGCGAGATCCGTCATGGCATGATTGTCGATCTGACGCGCCACTTGGATCGCCTTGACCGCTCGCTGTCGGAGCTTCAGATGAAGAGCCCGATGAGCCGTGCAGCGCTCACCCAGGTGATCCGGGAGGTGGCCCGCCGCAACCGCGTGAAGAACGGCCTGTTTTATCTGCAGGTTACCCGCGGCGTCGCCCGGCGCGATCATGTCTACCCCTCGGCCGACACCCCGCCGAGCCTCGTGATCACTGCCAAGATGACCGATCCGGCTGTGATCGCCAAGAAGAACGAGACCGGTCTGAAGGCGATCACGCTTCCCGACAATCGCTGGGATCGGGTCGATATCAAGACCGTTGGCCTCTTGCCGAACGTCATGGCGCGACAGGCGGCGAAGGAAAAGGGTGCCCAGGAAGCGATTTATGTCGATGCACGCGGCATGGTGACCGAGGGGGCGGCGACCAATGTCTGGATCATCGACAAGGACGGCGTGCTCGTAACCCGTCCCGCCGAACACGGAATCTTGCGCGGCATCACCCGCACCGGCCTGATGGATGTCACGGCCAAATTGGGAATTAAGGTGGAGGAGCGCGAGTTTTCGCGCGACGAGATGCTCTCGGCCCGCGAAGTCTTCATCACAGCTGCCACCAGCATTTGCTTCCCCATCATCGAGATCGACGGCCACCCGATCGGCAATCGCCACCCGGGAGAGGTGGCGGAGCGGATCCGCTCGTCCTTTTTCGACGTTGCGGAGAAGACGGTGATTTGATACCACCTTTTTCCGGCAGGAGGGCGAGGGGCCTATTGCCCAAGCTGATCAACTGTCAGACAATAATCACACCGGTCGACAAAAGGCCGGCAAAAAAGAAAGAAGCGGCGCCATGGCGGAACGTTCTCAGAATCTCCAGGATCTTTTTCTCAATACCGTTCGCAAGCAGAAGATTTCGCTGACGATCTTTTTGATCAATGGCGTCAAGCTCACCGGTGTTGTGACATCCTTCGACAATTTCTGCGTTCTCCTGCGTCGCGACGGCCACTCGCAGCTCGTTTACAAGCACGCAATCTCGACCATCATGCCGGGCCAGCCGATGTCGATGTTCGAGAGCGAAGACGCGTCTTCCGGACAGGACTGAGATCATCACCAGCCGCGATACAACAAACGAGTCGATCATCCCGGAAGACGAAAAGCGCCGGGATGACATGCGGGCGCTCGTGCTCGTGCCGGTCCTGAAGCAGGGCAGGCCACAGCCGCTGCCCGAGGGCGCGCCGCCGGCTCCGAGTCGCTCGAATGAAGCGCGCCTCGAAGAGGCAATCGGTCTTGCCCGCGCCATCGATCTCACCATCGTTCAGGGTTTGATCGTCACGGTCAGCCAGCCGCGCCCGGCGACCCTGCTCGGCACCGGCAAGATCGCCGAGGTCAAGGCACTGCTCGACGAGCATGACGCGGGCCTCGTCATCGTCGATCACCCGCTGACACCTGTTCAGCAGCGCAATCTCGAAAAGGAATGGGGCGCCAAGGTCATCGACCGAACCGGCCTCATCCTCGAAATCTTCGGCCGCCGTGCCTCCACCAAGGAAGGCACGCTGCAGGTCGAGCTTGCGCATCTCAACTATCAGAAGGGCCGTCTGGTCCGTTCCTGGACCCACCTTGAACGCCAGCGCGGTGGCGCGGGCTTCATGGGCGGTCCGGGTGAAACCCAGATCGAAGCCGACCGCCGCCAGCTGCAGGACAAGATCATCAAGCTGGAGCGTGAGCTTGAGCAGGTGGTCCGCACCCGCCAGCTGCACCGCGCCAAGCGCCGCAAGGTGCCGCATCCGATCGTGGCTCTGGTTGGCTATACCAATGCCGGCAAGTCGACGCTGTTCAACCGCATTACCGGTGCGGGTGTACTCGCCGAAGACATGCTGTTCGCGACGCTTGACCCGACGCTGCGCCGGATGAAGCTGCCGCATGGCCGAACCGTGATCATGTCCGACACCGTCGGCTTCATCTCCGACCTGCCGACCCACCTCGTCGCCGCCTTCCGCGCGACGCTGGAAGAAGTGCTGGAAGCCGATCTCGTCCTGCATGTCCGCGACATGTCGGACCCGGACAACGGTGCCCAGTCTGCCGATGTCCTGCGCATTCTCGACGATCTCGGCATCGACGAGAAGGAACGCGCCGAGCGCATCCTTGAAGTCTGGAACAAGATCGACCGCCTCGATCCCGAGAACCACGACGGCATCCTTCAAAAGGCGGCCGGCCGCGAAAATGTACTGCCCGTCTCCGCCGTCAGCGGGGAGGGCGTCGACACGCTTCTCGACGTGATCTCGCAGCGCCTCTCCGGCGTCCTGACCGAGGCGACGATCACCATTCCAGCTGACAAGCACGCGGTGATCTCCTGGCTCTATGAAAACGCTGTTGTCAGCGGCCGCGAGGATCATGAAGACGGCTCCGTCAGCCTCGACGTGCGCCTGACGGACCGCCAGGCCCAGGAACTCGAACGCAAGCTCGGTGGCCTGCGTCCCGCGCCGAAGGAAGACTGGGAGCGGTAAGGGTCCTGGCCTGCCCAGCGGTACAAGGACACCAACCGTAGAGCTATCTTTCCCGGCCTGACGTTCGTCAAACGCCCTTGATCCAGGTCAACAGGCTACCGCATCCGATGTGTCAACTTTTGTTTACACACATGGGAGGTGGTCATGCGCGTCGTCTTCATCCATCCGAACTATCACTCCGGTGGCGCCGAGATTGCCGGCAACTGGCCACCTGCCTGGGTCGCATATCTTGGTGGCGCGCTGAAGTCCGCAGGCTTCACCGACATCCATTTCCTCGATGCCATGACCAACGACATGACCGAGGACCGGCTGCGCGAGGAATTGCGCCGCCTGCAGCCGGATTTGATCGGCTGCACCGCAATCACGCCATCGATCTACATGGCCGAGCGCTGCCTGGAGATCGCAAAAGAGGTCTGCCCGGGAGCGCTCCGGGTCCTCGGCGGCATTCATGCCACCTTCATGTACCAGCAGGTGCTGACCGAGGCGCCCTATATCGACGTCATCGTGCGGGGCGAAGGCGAGGAGATCATCGTCGAACTCGCCCGCGCCTTTGCCGCCGGCAGCTGGAAGGAGGCGAGGGCAGGCATCAAGGGCCTCGCCTACATCACCGACGACGGCAAGATCATCGCGACGCCAGCGGCACCCACTGTCAAGAATTTCGATGCCGTCGAGCCGGACTGGACGCTGCTCGAATGGGAGAAATACATCTATGTGCCGCTTGGCGTCAGGGTCGCGATCCCCAATATGGCGCGTGGCTGCCCCTTCACCTGCTCCTTCTGCTCGCAATGGAAATTCTGGCGCGACTATCGCATCCGCGATCCGAAAAAGGTGGTCGACGAGATCGAAAAGCTGGTCAAAGACCATCAGGTCGGCTTCTTCATCCTCGCCGACGAGGAACCAACGATCAACCGCAAGAAGTTCATCGCCTTCTGCGAGGAGCTGATTGCGCGCGGGCTTCCCGACAAGGTCAAATGGGGCATCAACACCCGCGTCACCGACATTATCAGAGACGAGGAATATCTGGCCCTCTATCGCAAGGCCGGCCTCGTGCATGTCTCCCTCGGCACGGAAGCCGCCGCCCAGCTGAAGCTCGACCGCTTCAACAAGGAAACCAAGGTCGCCGAGAACAAGAAGGCGATCCGTCTGCTGCGCGAAGCCGATATCTTCACCGAGGCGCAGTTCATCGTTGGCCTGGAAAACGAGACGGCAGAGACGCTGGAGGAAACCTATCGCATGGCGCGCGACTGGAACCCGGATCTCGCCAACTGGGCCATGTATACCCCCTGGCCCTTCTCGCCGCTCTTCCAGGAATTGGGCGACAAGGTCGAGATCTTCGACTTCTCGAAATACAATTTCGTCACGCCGATCATGAAACCGGATGCCATGGACCGTGCCGAACTGCTCGACCGCGTGATGAACAACTACCGCCGCTTCTACATGATCAAGGCGCTCTTCCATTACCCTTGGCGCGGCAAGGGGTTTCGCCGCCGCTACCTGCTCGGCTGCCTCAAAGCCTTCATGAAGGCTGGCTTCGAGCGCAAGTTCTATGACCTAGGCAAGCACAATTACTGGGGGCCGCAATCGAAGGACAAGGTCGATTTCGGCTTCGACATGAGCCGCAAGATCGCACCAGCCCAGATGGCCGACTGGCAGGCGGCCTCCGACCGCGCAAGCCAGCTGCGCGCCCGCAAGGCCGGTGAGGCGGAAGAGGCCCGCACCCCCGTCATGGCCTGCGGCGGAGGGCCGGAGAGCCACGATGCCCACGTCTGACGGGGGTCTGGCACGGCTCTTCGCCGACGCCGAAGGGCCGGAAAAGACTCCGGCGCGTCCGCCAGCCCGCATCGGTCCGAACGCAATCATCCAGACCGGTCAGGCGCTGTCCGCCCTCTACGGGCCCGGTGTCGCACGTCTGATTTTCGAGGCAGCCGGGCTCGGGCACTATATCGGTGCGCTGCCCACGACAATGTTAAACGAGCACGAGCCCGTGGCGCTCTTTGCCGCCATTCAGGCAACGCTCCCGCGCGCCGAGGCCGATCGCGTGCTGGCGGAGGCGGGGCGTCGCACGGGACACTACATCCTGGAAAATCGCATTCCGCCGATTGCACGGCAAATTCTGCCGAAGCTGCCGGCCGGGCTGTCCTCGCGCCTGCTCGTATCCGCCATTGCCCGCCACGCCTGGACCTTTGCCGGCAGCGGCCGCTTTGAGGGCAGGGTGACCGGATGGAACCGCCCGGTCGTCACACTGGTGATCGCCACGAACCCGCTCGCCACGCCCGGATGCCCCTGGCATGGCGCGGTCTTTCACCGCCTGTTTGCGAGCCTCTGTGGTGATGTGGCATCCGTCCGGCACACACAGTGCTGCGCCCGTGGGGACGGCGCTTGTATCACCCAGCTGGGTCTCGCCCCGATGCCATGATGCCGGTCGCAGCCGCTTCAAAAGCAGTTCCGCCGAGCACTGGATCTTCCGAAGTGTGGGGTCTGCGCAGCCAAACTGACCTCAGCGGCCAACGACCATTCATTCACCAGGCGGATCAGGGGGAGAGCAAGATCCGATACAACGCGTAGACCGTATCTACGACGCTGGTTGTTTGATGCGTTACGTTGATGTGGTGAAGTGAAATGGACGGTTTGGCCGAGCTGATAAGAGCTTACGGGACATGGATCTACATCCTGCTGTTCGCATACTGCATGTTGAAAAGCGGAACTCTCCCATTGTTCGCGGGCTATGCGGCTCAAGCCCAAGTTCTGGAACTGCCGCTTGTTTTGCTCGTGACCTTTGCCGGTGGCTATCTGGGTGACGAGGCCCGGTTCTTCGTTGCCAGACGATACGGAGACGCTTGGGTAAAGAGGTGGCGCTTCGCCGAAAGGACTTACGCGGGAGCGACAGCCCTGATTGCGAAGTATGGCAGCGCCTACATCTTTATCTACAGATATCCCAAGGGTATGCGGACGATCGGGGCTCTCCCGGTCGGCCTCGGGAGCATGTCCTGGGGCAAGTTCACGGTCCTGAATGCAGCATCGGCCATGCTTTGGACGGCCTTGCTGGTTTCGGTGGGTTTCGTTTTCGGTTCACAGGTGGAGGAGGCTGTGGAATCGGGATGGGGCTTTGCAAGTGTTGTTTTGCTTGCCGCTATCGTCCTTCTCACGGCTTTCGCGTGGTGGCGGATAAACAAGATTGGTACGCACAGCCCGAGCATTCAGGAGGATCTCGGTCGCAGTCATCAATAGCGCTGCGGCTGACTGCGGGACGCCGTTTGCCCGCCGTCTACCTGCCCTTCGCCGCCTGCCACAATTCCTCCATGCGCTCCAGAGACGCGCCGTCCAGCGTTTCACCTGATGCTTGAAGAGATCTTTCTATATAGCTGAATCGATGTCGAAACTTCGTGTTCGTGCCGCGCAGGGCCTGCTCCGGTTCCGCACCCACATGGCGGCCGATATTGACGAGCGCGAAGATCAGGTCGCCGAGTTCGTCCTTGACCTTGTCCGGCCTGTTTTCGGCAAGCGCCTCGCGCAGTTCGCCGATCTCTTCCTCGATCTTGTCGAGGATGGGGGCTGCCTCCGACCAGTCGAAGCCGACTTTGGCCGCACGCTCCTGCAGTTTCAAGGCTTCGGTGAGTGCCGGAAAGGACCGCTGCACCGAACCGAGATAGCCGGTGTCGGGATCGGCAGCCGAACCGCGGGCGGCGCGACGCGCGAGACGCTCGGCCTTTTCTTGCTGCTTGATCGTGTCCCACTGCGCCTTGACCGCCTCCGGCGTGTCAGCATCGGAGCGGGCAAAGACATGCGGATGGCGGCGGATCATTTTGCGGGTGATCGCCTCGACAACATCGCCGAAGGAAAAGAGGCCTTCCTCTTCGGCGATCCGAGCATGGAAGACCACCTGTAGCAAAAGGTCACCCAGTTCCTCGCAGAGATCATCCGGATCCTTGCGCTCGATGGCGTCGGCCACCTCATAGGCCTCCTCGATCGTATAGGGTTTGATCGTCTCGAAAGTCTGGACGATGTCCCAGGGGCAGCCCGTCTCGGGCTGGCGCAGCGCGGCCATGATTTCGAGCAGACGGTTGATGTCCTTGGAGGCTTCCATGATGGTCCTGTCTGATCGCTCAGTTGAGCGGAATGTCGTTTTCGCCCTTGGACGACTGGTAGGTCTCCGACAGGCGGTCATAGTCCGCCTTGATCCGGCTGACCTGCTCGAAAAGGGCTGGGCGTTCGGCATCGTCTGCGGAGGCCACCATTTCGATCATCGCATGGCTGAGCCAGAAGGCGTTCTGCCGGCGATAGCCACCGGGCTCGAGACCAAAGACTTCCTTGAGGATCTTCAGGTCATGCGGGATGGCGAAAGCGTCTCGGCTGTCTTCGTGGCTGAAGAAATAGTAGAAATTGTCGAAACCGGCCCAGGTGATCGCCGACATGCACATGGTGCAGGGTTCGTGCGTCGACAGAAAGATCAAATCCTTCGTGTTGGGGCGCTCGCCCCGCTCGTAGAAGCGTTTCAGCGTATGGACTTCGCCATGCCAGAGCGGGTTTTCCAGCTCGTTGTTGGTTTCGGCGAGAACGAGCGACAGGTCCGACTTGCGAAGGATCGCGGCTCCAAACACCTTGTTGCCGGCGGCGACGCCCTTTGCCGTCAGCGGCAGAATATCGTGTTCGATCACGTCGAGCAGTCGACGTGTCAATTCGGGTGAGGTCATCTGGTGCCGCTCCGCTGTTGTGCGCTGCAATCCTATCGCTTGCAGAACCGGCGCCGAAAGTGAAATGATGCTCTGTCTCCAACTTTTTCCGGGATGTGGGCCAGCCTCGCCCCTGAAGGGGGATTTCAGTGTCAGTCGGTGAGTTTTGCTCGCATCGGCAAGGGGACTAGGACAGAAATACGCAAGGTGCAGAGCGAAGGAATTTCTGTTTCTTCAATTTTTAAGACCGGGACGCGATAGTGTCGTCCACTGGCATCGGATGATTCATGGCACAGCAGGACAAACAGCTTTCTGTCTTTCCGGCCTTCTTCAAGGTCGAGAACGAGGTCGCCGCCGTTTTTGGAAACGGTGACGAGGCCTATGCCAAGGCGCGTCTGCTGAAGAACACCGAGGCCCGCATCGTCGCCTATGCCGATGCCCCGGAAGCCGATTACGCAGCGTTCCTTGCAGTCAACGCGATCGAGCAGGTCGCCGAGCCTTTCGATCCATCGCAGGTCGAGGGCGCGCGGCTGGTCTTTGCCGCAACGGGCGAGGGCGCTCTCGACCGCGAGATCGTCGCTGCCGCCCGCGCGGCCCGCATTCCGGCCAATGCCGTCGACCAACCCGACTATTGCGATTTCTACACACCGGCGCTCGTCAACCGTGCGCCCATCGCCGTTGCCATCGGCACCGAAGGCGTTGGCCCGGTTCTCGCCCAGATGATCCGCGCCGATATCGACCGTCTGCTGCCCCGCTCGCTTGGCAAGCTGGGGCGTCTCGCCAATTCCTACCGCCGCGCCGTTGATCGCCTCGTGCCGCGCGGTGCGCCGCGTCGCCTGTTCTGGCGCGATTTCTTCAAGGGCAAGGTCGCCGATCACGTCGAGGTTGACGAAATCAGCCTCGCCCGTCGCGAAGCGACCCGCTTGTTGAAGGGCGTTGCTGCCGATCGTGTGGAAGGCCGCGTGTTCCTCGTCGGTGCGGGCCCTGGTGCCGAAGATCTGCTGACGCTGCGCGCCCATCGCCTGATGATGGAATGCGACGTCATCGTCTATGACGCACTTGTGCCGCGCGAAGTGGTCGATATGGGCCGCCGCGACGCTGAGCGCATTCCGGTCGGCAAGCGCAAGGGCTGTCATTCGAAGTCGCAGAGCGAAATCAACGCGCTCCTCGTCGAACTCGGCCATGCCGGCAAGCGTGTCGTCCGTCTTAAGTCCGGCGATCCGCTGGTCTTCGGTCGCGCCGGCGAAGAGATGGCGGCGCTGCGTGATGCAGGCATCGCCTACGAGATTGTCCCCGGCGTGACGTCAGCACTGGCAGCCGCCGCCGATTTCGAACTGCCGCTGACGCTGCGCGGCGTGTCCTCGTCGCTGGTCTTCACGACCGGTCATGATTTGCAGGGTAATGTGTTGCCGGATTGGGCGCGGCTTGCGCTGTCGGGTGCCACCGTCGCCGTCTATATGGGTCGCACGGTCGCCGCCTCCGTCGCCGAGCGACTGATGGAGGGCGGTCTCGCCGAGGATACGACGGTTGCCGTTGTCGAGAATGCCGGGCGTCGCGACAGCCGTCTGCTGCACGGGACGCTCAAGGAATTGCCGGGTCTCGAAGCTCGCACCGAGCTGACCGGCCCGGTCATGGTCATTATCGGCGACGCTGTCGCCGGCGCCGATTTCAGCCGCTCCGAACCGCTCGGCGCGCGTGTCACGGCTGAATTGGAAACTGCAAGGATTTGACGATGGTAGACAAGGTTCTCACAGCAAACCGCCTGACCGACGGCATCGCCGTCTGGCTTGATGCCAATGGCCAGTGGACCGAGCGTCTGCAGGAAGCCTTCGTCGCGCGCCATGCCGAGGCCGTCGAAGCCCTGGAAGCTGCCGGCAAGCAGGCTTTCGCCAGCAACCTCGTCGTGGATGTCAATGTTATCGAGATCGAGGAGAAGGACGGCAAGCTTCGTCCGCTGCGCCTTCGCGAACGTATCCGGGCGGAAGGCCCGACCATTGCATATGCCGAGGGTCACGGTTATGCCGACCCGGCATTCATCGCCGCTTGAGGCTGAGGTTTAGACATGTACCGTTATGACGAATTCGACCACGCCTTTGTGTCGGCGCGTGTAGAACAGTTCCGTGACCAGGTGGCCCGCCGCCTGTCGGGTGAATTGGCAGAAGACGCCTTCAAGCCGCTGCGCCTGATGAACGGCGTCTATCTCCAGCTTCATGCCTACATGCTGCGCGTCGCCATTCCCTATGGAACGCTGAACTCGAAGCAGATGCGCATGCTCGCCCATATCGCCCGCAAATATGACCGCGGCTATGGTCACTTCACCACCCGCCAGAATATCCAGTATAACTGGCCCAAGCTCTCCGACACGCCCGATATCCTGAAGGACCTCGCAAGCGTCGAGATGCACGCCATCCAGACCTCGGGCAACTGCATCCGCAACGTGACTGCCGACCATTTCGCCGGTGCTGCTGCCGACGAAGTCGCCGATCCGCGTCCCTATGCCGAAATTCTGCGCCAGTGGTCCTCGCTGCATCCGGAATTCTCCTTCCTGCCGCGCAAGTTCAAGATCGCCGTCACCGGCGCCGAGAAGGACCGCGCCGCCATCCAGGTGCATGACATCGGCCTGCATCTGAAGAAGAACGAAGCAGGGGAACTCGGCTTTGCCGTCTATGTCGGTGGTGGCCAGGGCCGCACTCCGCTGATCGCCAAGAAGATCAATGACTTCCTGCCGGAAGCCGATCTGCTGACCTACATCACCGCGATCGTGCGCGTCTACAATCTGCATGGCCGTCGCGACAACAAGTACAAGGCCCGCATCAAGATCCTCGTGCACGAAACCGGTGTCGAAGAACTGACGCGTCAGGTCGAAGCCGAATTCGCCGAAATCCGCGACAGTGAGTTGAAGCTGCCGGAAGGCGATATCCGCGCCATCGAGACCTATTTCGCCCCTCCGGCACTCGCTGCCAGGGCCGACGGCTGGGATGCGCTGGCCCGTGCGCAGCAGGCGGATGCCGCCTTTGCTTCGTGGGTGCGCCACAACGTCAAGGAACATCGTCACCCGGATTATGCCATGGTGACGATCTCGTTGAAGCCGATCGGCGGCACGCCGGGCGATGCCTCGGACGCCCAGATGGATCTCGTGGCCGATCTTGCTGAAAACTATGCTTTCGACGAAATCCGCGTCAGCCACGAGCAGAACCTGATCCTGCCGCATGTCGCCAAGGGTGATCTCTATCCGCTCTACCAGGCGCTGGAGAAGGCAGGGCTCGCGACCGCCAATTCCAACCTGATCACCGACATGATCGCCTGTCCGGGGCTTGACTACTGCGCGCTCGCCAATGCCCGTTCGATCCCTGTTGCCCAGGCGATCTCCGAGCGTTTCGGCTCGCTGGAGCGCCAGCAGGAGATCGGCGAACTCAAGATCAAGATCTCCGGCTGCATCAATGCCTGCGGCCACCACCATGTCGGCCATATCGGCCTGCTCGGTGTCGAGAAGAAGGGTGCCGAACTCTACCAGATCACGCTGGGCGGATCCGGTGACGAAAACTCCTCGATCGGCGAGATCATCGGTCGCGGCTTCGAGCCGGAAAAGGTAACCGACGCCGTCGAGACGATCGTCGATACCTATCTCGGCCTGCGCCTCGATCCGAAGGAGACCTTCCTCGAAGCCTATCGCCGCGTCGGCCCGAAGCCGTTCAAGGACGCGCTTTATGGCAACGCCTCTGCCGAAGCCGCGTGAGACTGGAAGAACGATGACCAAGATCTGGAAAGAAACCGGTTTCGTCGATGGCGATATCTGGGTGACCGAAACGGAAGAGCGCAAGGCAGGCGAGGGCGAAAAGGCCATTCTGCCGCTGGACGCTTTCCTGGAGGCCGTGGGAGAGACCAACGATGTCGGCCTCGGCGTGCTGATCGCACCGGCGGACGACGTGAAGAAGCTCGAGCCGCATCTCGACCGCATCGCGCTGGTCGCAGTCGCCTTCCCGGCCTTCAATGATGGCCGTGGTTTCAGCCATGCGTCGCTGCTGCGCGAGCGTCTGGGCTATGCCGGCGAACTGCGCGCCGTTGGCGACGTGCTGATCGACCAGGTTCCGCTGATGCTGCGCACCGGCTTCGACAGCTTCGCCGTGACCAATCCCGTCGCCCAGCGGCGGCTTGCTGAGAACTGTCTCACGGGCGTTGCCCAGCGTTACCAGCCGACGGCCCGTGCATCGGAAGCTGCCGGCGGCTTCAGCTGGCGTCGCCTTGGCTCTACGGGCGCCTGAGACATAGAAATATCGCTATCAAAGGGCGGCAAATTGACCTCGGTCAAGGTTGCCGCCTTCGCTTTAACGGATATATCGGCTGCGAAATGCGCATGCCGGCTGAATTGTGGAATGGGACGGTCTGGATTATAGGCTCTTCCCAATCGACTGAACGATAGGACCGACAGCCTATGAATGCTCCTGTGAAGACCGACAACGCCGAACTGATCGTGCCCGAAGGCGTCTATGCCGAAACGGTTCTGAGCGTCACGCACTATACCGACCGCCTGTTCCGCTTCCGCATGACCCGTCCCGCCGGCTTCCGCTTCCGCTCGGGCGAGTTTGCGATGATCGGCCTGATGGTCGAGGGCAAGCCAATCTACCGCGCCTATTCGATCGCCAGCCCCTCCTGGGACGAGGAACTCGAGTTCTTCTCGATCAAAGTTCCCGACGGCCCTCTGACCCAGCATCTGCAGAAGATCCAGCCGGGTGACAAGGTGCTGATGCGCAAGAAGCCGACCGGCACGCTGGTGCTCGATGCGCTTACCCCCGGCAAGCGCCTTTACATGTTCTCGACCGGCACCGGCATCGCGCCTTTCGCCAGCCTGATCCGCGACCCCGAGACCTATGAGAAGTTCGAGGAAGTCATCCTCACCCATACCTGCCGCGACGTGGCGGAGCTGAAATACGGCTTTGATCTGGTCGAGGAAATCAAGAACCATGAATTCCTCGCCGAAGTCGTGGGCGACAAGCTGAAGCACTATGCGACGGTGACCCGCGAAGACTTCCCCTTCAAGGGCCGGATCACCGACCTGATCGAGAACGGCAAGCTGTTCACCGATCTCGGCGTCCCGGCGCTCGACCCCGCCATCGATCGCGGCATGATCTGCGGCTCGACAGCCATGCTGAAGGATACCAAGGAACTCCTGGAAAAGGCAGGCCTTACCGAAGGCGCCAACAACAAGCCGGCCGAGTTCGTCATCGAGCGCGCCTTCGTCGGCTGATGTCATCGGCAAATTGCTGAAACGGAAAGGGCGCCCTGCGGCGCCCTTTTTTGATTTCGATGTCCGTGGCTTGCTTCAGTTGCCGCGGCGACGGCTGCGGCGTCCGCTTTCCTGCGCACCGCTCTCGTCGGCGGTCTTGTTGCGCAGCGGGCCGATACGCTCGATGATGACCTCAAGCGTCGGGCGCGGACCCGGCGTATAGTCGTCGAGTGCCTTGCGCATGGCGGCCAGGTGGTCGCAAGACGTCCCGCAGCAGCCGCCGATGATCTTGGCGCCGGCATCGCGGGCAAGGCGGGCATAATCCGCCATCAGCGGCGGCGTGCCGGAATAGAAGATCTCGGAGCCACGGAACTCCGGAATGCCACAATTGCCCTTGACGATCACGGTCGCCTCCGGGTTCGAGCCCGTCATGTCGAGCAGGCTCTGCAGGATGTCGGAGGCGCCGACGCCGCAGTTTGCACCGACCGCCAGCGGACCGGAACCGATATCGGCGGCCACGCCGTGGATGTCTTTCGGGTGCAGGCCCATCATCGTCTTGCCGGCGGTGTCGAAGGAGCCGGTAAACGTGTAGGGCATGCCCACCTTGACGGCAGCTTCGGCTGCAGCGCGGATTTCATCTGGCGAGGACATAGTCTCGATCCAGGCAACATCGGCGCCGCCAGCCTTCAGCCCTACCATCTGCTCGACGAAGGCCGCGACCGCATCCTCGTAGGACATCGCACCAAGAGGGATCAACAACTCGCCGGTCGGGCCGACGGAGCCGGCCACGATCACCTTGCGCGGCGCCTTGTCGGCCACCGAACGGGCAATCTCGGCAGCCTTCTTGTTCAGCTCGTGGACTCGGTCCTGGGCATGGTGCAGCTTCAGGCGATGGCGCGTGCCGCCGAAGGAATTGGTGAGGATGATGTCGGCGCCGGCATCGACGAAATCCTGATGCAGCTTGACGATCTTTTCCGGCTGCGCCTCGTTCCAGAGTTCCGGTGCTTCGCCGGCCTCGAGACCCTGCGCAAAGAGATTGGTGCCGGTGGCGCCGTCGGCGAGGAGCACGCCCTTTTCGGCGAGAAGTTCGGAAAGCGGATTGGACGGGGTTGCCATGGCGGATCCTTTGGTTGTCGTATCAATCATATAAAGAAGTCTTTATGTCGTTTCAATCGTCAAAACGACAACGGCCCCGCCTGTCGCGGGGCCGTCACGCCACATCTCCCGGGGGAGAGGATGAGGCCGCTATTCCGCGGCCAGCTGATTGTCTTCGTGGCTCTTTGGCGTAACCATCGCCGCAATGATCTGCTGCAGGTCGACCCGGCCGATGGCATTCCCGGATTCGTTGGTGACCGTGGCACTCGATTGCCGTGCATCCGTCATGACCCGTGCAGCGGTCTCAAGGACCGTGCTGCCGGTAAGCGCCAGACCTTCGGTAGATCCCGAGATCGGTCCCATGATCGTGTCGAGACGAATGACGCGGCCGCGGTTCACTTCCTTGACGAAGGCCGAGATGTAATCGTCTGCCGGCTGCAGCACGATTTCCTGACCTGTGCCCTGCTGGATGACCTGACCATCCCTGAGGATCGCGATCTTGTCGCCAAGCCGGAGCGCCTCGTCGAGATCGTGGGTGATGAAGACGACCGTCTTCTTCAACTCCTGCTGCAGATCAAGCAGAACCGTCTGCATATCGACACGGATCAGCGGATCGAGCGCCGAATAGGCCTCGTCCATCAAAAGGATGTCTGCATCGTTGGAAAGCGCGCGCGCCAGACCCACGCGCTGCTGCATGCCGCCCGAAAGCTGGTTTGGATAGTGGCTCTCGAAGCCGGACAGGCCGACACGCGCGATCCATCGGCGGCCGATTTCCTCGCTCTTCGAACGCGGTATGCCCTGGATGTCGAGACCGTAGACGGTATTCTCAAGCACCGTGCGATGCGGCAGAAGGGCGAACTTCTGGAACACCATCGCCGTCTTGTGGCGACGGAATTCGCGAAGCTCCAGCGGCGTCATCCGACAGACGTCGACCCCATCATAGAGAACTTCGCCTGCGGTCGGTTCGATCAGCCGATTGATATGCCGGATCAGCGTCGATTTTCCCGAGCCGGAAAGACCCATGACAACCGTGATGCCGCCGCCCGGCATCTGAATGTTGATGTCCTTCAGGCCGAGAACGTGACCATGCTTTTCGTTCAGTTCGGACTTCGACATTCCGGACTTCACCTGGTCGATGAAGGCACCGCCATTCGGACCGAAGATCTTGTAGAGATTGCGGATCTCGATGTCGTGACTAGCCATGGACCACCTCCGTATGGCGCTGAAGGCGCTTGCCATAGGCCTGGCTGGCGCGGTCGAAGATGATGGCGATGGCAACAAGCGCGAAGCCGTTGAGGAAGCCGATGGTCAGGAACTGGTTGGAGATCGCCTGCAACACGTTCTTGCCGAGACCGCCCACACCGATCATCGAGGCCACGACGACCATGGCGAGCGACATCATGATGGTCTGGTTGATGCCGGCCATGACCGTCGGCAGCGCCAGCGGAATCTGCACGTTCATCAGCTTCTGGCCCGGTGACGAGCCAAAGGCATCGGCCGCTTCCAGCACCTCGCGATCGACGAGCCGGATGCCGAGATTGGTCAGGCGGATCATCGGCGGCACGGCATAGATCACGACGGCGATGACGCCCGGCACCTTGCCGATGCCGAAGACCATGACGACCGGGATGAGATAGACGAAGCTCGGCAATGTCTGCATCACGTCGAGGATGGGATTGACGATCGACTGCGCACGGTCAGAGCGCGCCATCAGGATGCCGATCGGGATACCAATGAGGATCGCGAGCAGGGTCGAGACTGTGACGATCGCCAGCGTGATCATCGTGTCTTCCCAAAGTCCGACAAACCCGATCATCAGCATTCCCACGATGGTCAGAGCGACGATCCGGAGATTGCGGCTGGCGAGATAGACGATCACGACCATCACCGCCAGGAAGATGAACCATGGCGTGTTGACGAAAAGCGCCTCGAGCCAGTTGAGGAAGAGCTGCAGCGGATGCGTGACAGCATCGATCACATTGCCATAGGCACGCACGAAGCCCTTGAAGCTGTCATCGACAGTCTTGCGTATTCCGCGCATGACCGTGTCGTCGATCTCCGGAAACTTGCAGAGCAGTTCCGGCAGGTAGTTGCATAAAGTCGAAGCCATCTCGTTCCCCTTATCGACCCCCGCTTCTTATCACGTCCTTGACGCTGCGATGGGCCTTGACGGCGATGCCATGTTCCCGAGGCGAGAGGCTAGTCGAGTTCCGGAAGGGACTTCATGCCGTCTGCGACGTCGGGAGTCGTTGAATGGCGTGATGCGGCATGCCGCTTCTCAGAAAGTGCGGCGGGCTGTTAAGCCCGCCGCATAGACCAAAATGTAAGGCTCAGAGAGCGGCCTTGACCTTTTCGGCGACCTCAGGAGCAACCCACGTGGTCCACATTTCCGGATAGGTTTCCAGGAAATGCTTGGCGCCGTCTTCGTTCGTGCCCTGGTTTTCTTCCATCCAGGCGAGAACCTTGCCGACGGTCGCGTTGTCCCATTTACGGGTCTTCACGTAGTCCATGGCAACGCCGGCCTTTTCGGCAAAGCCCTTGGTGACGACGGTGTAGACGTCTGACACCGGATAGGCGTTCACCTTCGGATCCGGGCAATCCGGAACGGCAGTGCAGGCATCCCAGGAGGCCTTGTCATGCTCGACGCCGAAGGAGAGCTTGACCATTTCGTATTTGCCGAGGATGGCGGTCGGTGCCCAGTAGTAACCGAGCCAGCCCTTCTGGTTTTCGAAGGCGTTGGCGATCGAGCCGTCGAGGCCGGCAGCCGAGCCGGTATCGACGAGTTCGAAGCCCTTCGCCTCGGCGCCAAGGGCGCGATAGAGGTTTGCCGTCGATACCTGGCAGTTCCAGCCCGCCGGGCAGTTCGTGACAGCACCCTTCGACGGATCTTCCGGAGCCGGGAAGAGATCCGGACGCTTCAGCGCATCTTCGACCGTCTTGATGTCGGGGTTGGCATCAGCGATGAACTTCGGAATCCACCAGCCTTCAACGCCGCCGTCGGAAAGCAGCGGAGCGGCCTGGATCAGACGTCCTTCGGCAATCGCCTGGTCAAGGGCGGTGCGTACGGCATTGACCCAGAATTCCGGAGCGATGTCCGGCTGGCCCTTTTCGTTCATCGAGGCGAAGGTCGGCATGGTGTCGCCGGTGACCACGGTCACCGTGCAGCCATAGCCGCTTTCCAGGATGATCTTGTCGACATAGGCGGCAACACCGGCCGATGCCCAGTTCATTTCGGCAATCGAGACATCACCGCATTCGGCGGCCTGGGCAGAGCCAGCACCTGCGTAGAGACCCGCGGCGAGAATGGTGGAAGCAAGCAGCTTCTTCATGGAGTTAAGACCTCCCAGTCTTATCTTGCAGCGTTCATCGGGACGGGCAGAAACGGCTACTGCAGACCGTACTGCCAATTTTTGTCTTCACGGGGATGGCTGACCGGGACGCGTCGCACCGGTACGTCATCCATTGGACCGGGTCTTGTCTTGAGGGGCCTTGCTGCCCTATCGACCGCGTGTCACGGAGGACAGCCTACGTCTTTGGTTTTGAAAATCAACCTCCCGCCGGGTACTGACCGCTGCTTCGCGATCGACCCAAGCCATTGGTGCGACTGATTATGCCGCATTCTGGCGCGCGCGCGGCTGCACTCTGCTCAAGAGACTGGCAGTTGCGATGGATGGAACGGTTTGCAAGGCGGCGCGCCTTCCCAGATGAGACTTAAGCTATCCCAGCTGCGTCAATATGACGGCTGCGCAGCACGCCTCTTCGGCGCGAAAAAAAATTGAAAAATTTCGTGAGCAGCGCCGCTGCTAACCATCCGGTAACGTCTGCAACGATAGATGGAGGGGCCGACGCGTTACTGTCGGTTGCGCCCCGGATCGAGTATTGCGTCCCGGGGCGTTTGTTTTTTTGGACCATTAGATCCAGCCTGATATCGGCTTGGATCAGCCCGTTTCTCCAAAATAGACGGGATCAATCAGCCCTTGCGGCTGGAGATCGGATTGCGCACTTCCCAGCGGGCGACAGTCTTGTGCTGCGGCGCACGGCCGTTCCAGGCGATGGCGAGGCTATTGCGGTTCTGCAGGATGTAGAGCATGGGTGTTTCCTTGATGGCTGCGCTCTTAAGGGCGCTGATTTCGGAGCGCAGATAATCACTAGAATGCCTTCGCACCAGGGCGCAAACCGTCATCGAATGTCGCAAATTGTCCAGTAAAGAGGATTTACCTGCGACAGGCTGACGCGGTGTCGCATTCACGGTAACGGTGATGGCGAAATCGGGGCAAAACCATGAAAACAAGGCGGTCAACGCTGTGGCGGAAATAGGACAGAATGCGATGACACGAACGATCATGTTGCAGGGAACAGGATCGGATGTCGGAAAGACGATACTGGTCGCTGGCCTTTGCCGGCTTGCCGCGAACAGGGGTCTGAAGGTCGCGCCGTTCAAGCCGCAGAACATGTCGAACAACGCGGCCGTCTCGGATGACGGAGGAGAAATCGGCCGGGCGCAATGGCTCCAGGCGATGGCAGCGCGTACGCCGTCTTCTGTCCACATGAATCCGGTTCTCCTTAAGCCACAAAGCGAGGTCGGCAGCCAGATTATCGTTCAGGGCAAGGTTTTCGGTCAGGCCAAGGGCCGCGATTACCAGCGGCTGAAACCACAGCTCCTCGGCGCGGTCCTCGAGAGTTTCGAGAAAGTGTGCGCCGACAAGGACCTTGTGATCATCGAAGGGGCCGGCTCACCCGCTGAAATCAACCTCAGGGCCGGCGATATCGCCAATATGGGGTTTGCCACGCGCGCAGGCGTCCCCGTTGTGCTCGTCGGCGATATCGATCGGGGAGGGGTCATCGCCTCGCTCGTCGGCACCCACACCATTCTGCCGGATGAAGACCGCGCCCAGATCGTCGGCTACATCATCAACAAGTTTCGGGGCGACGTCAGCCTCTTCGACGATGGCCTGTCGGCGATCGCTGACTTCACGGGATGGCCCTGCTTCGGCGTCATACCCTGGCTGAAGGCGGCGGCACGCCTGCCGGCGGAAGATTCCGTCGTTCTGGAACGTCTCGTCAAAGGGAATGGCGGAGCCTTGAAGGTTGCGGTGCCTGTTCTGTCCCGAATTGCCAATTTCGATGATCTCGATCCGCTCGCAGCTGAGCCGGAAGTCGACCTCGTCTATGTGCGTGCCGGTGAGGCCTTGCCTGCCGATGCCGGTCTGGTGGTGCTGCCAGGTTCGAAATCGACGATTGCGGATCTTGAGGAATTTCGGGCGCATGGCTGGGATCATGACCTTCACATGCATGTAAAGCGCGGAGGCCGGGTCATCGGCATCTGCGGCGGCTATCAGATGCTCGGCAGAAGCGTCGCAGATCCTTTGGGTCTTGAGGGCATTCCACGCGCCGTGGATGGTCTTGGTCTGCTTGACGTCGAGACGGTCATGGCCGCGGAAAAGACAGTCCGCAACAGCCAAGCCTATTCGCGCGAGTATGGCGTACCGCTCTCAGGTTACGAGATCCATCTGGGCATAACGGAAGGTGCTGATACCGTGCGGGCGCCCATCACGATCAACGGTCGTGCCGACGGAGCCTCAAGCGCCGATGGACGTGTGGTCGGCACCTATCTGCATGGCCTTTTCTCCAGCGATTCTTACCGTCGAAAACTTCTCGCGAGTTTCGGTATCGAGGGGGGAGGCCGCAGCTATCGCGGCATGGTCGATGACGCCCTGGACGAACTGGCAGCGGAGCTTGAAGGACGGCTCTCTCAGGAATGGCTTAAAACGCTGCTTGGTTGATATCAGGCCTTTGCTGCACAAGGCGGCACAAGTCCTCAAGAAGCCGCAGTCACATCCATCGGTGACGCCATCAGCTCTCCACCGCCGAGCGAATTATTCGCATATTTGAAAACAAGTATGCTGAGCACCGAGGCGATCAGCAGGATGAAGATGTATCTCATATTTGGCTCCTGCCAGCTCATCGTCAACGAGATTGCGGCAAAAGCGGTTCCGGCCGAGAAGAATAGCAGCAGTCGAGCGTATCAATGGCTCGTAGCTGTTGCCTGAATATCACAAATCCATCGCGCAACTGTCTCAGCTGGCCGTAATGTCGGCTGCGGACGCGGACAACTGACCGTTGCCCATGGAGTTTTCCGAGTATTTGATTGCCAGAATACTGAAGACTGCGGCAATCATCAGGGCCACCGTCACACGCATTTGCCAGTTCCTCTTGCCTGAGCTTGGTCCAGAATAAGACACAGGCATTGGCAGCCGGCTAAAACGATTGCTACAATCTGATTGATCTCACGAAGTTCTAGAGAAGTGGTGAGAGCGCAGGGATTCGAACCCTGGACCTACTGATTAAAAGTCGCGACATAAAGCCATGGTTTGCAGGGTGTGCAAAGCTTCATGTGACTGGCATGTGCCAAACTTCAGGTGAATGCGTCTGCTATGGCGTCAAACTTGGATTGATGGTCCTCTTTTTCCCACATATGGCCATAGGTCGTCATCGTGATTTGGAATGACGCATGACCGGCGAGTGTCTGGACCTCCTTTGGTTGGAAGCCTGCCGCAATCCATGCACTCACTGCGAAGTGCCGTAGTGAGTGCCAGCCGATCGGCTCAATACCGGCCCGCTCTATAAGGGGCAGCCATACGCGCTTGGTGTGGTTTGTATGTCTGACAAACCCCCCTCGGCTGTTGGTGAAAACGAAATCCGACTCCTTGGCGTGTTTTGTCGTCTCTCGATGCTGCTTCAGGGCTGCAACGAGCGCCTTGCCGAGGGGCACTGTTCGATTGCCTGCCTTGCTCTTGGTTGTGTCCAGTTCCCCAAATGCGTCCACGCGCTCTTGTACGGTCACACGGCCAGCATCCATGTCGAGGTGGCGCCAACGTAAGGCCCATTGCTCAGATGCGCGTAGACCCGTCTGAGCGGCAAACATGACGGCCAGCCGGTCCTGTCCTTCTGCGTGCTGCAGGAGTGCGGCGACATCGGAGCGGGCAGGGGCTTTCACCTTCTCGCGGTCCTCGTCCCTTGTGCCAGTCACGCGGACACCCTTGGCCACGTTTGAAGCAGTCATGTCCCGCTCGGCCGCATGCTTGAGGATGCGAGAGAGCGTGCCTATGACGCGCCGTGTGGTGACAATACCAGCACCATGGTCCCGCATTGCATCCCGGAACGTGACGACGTGAGAGGCGCGCAAGTCGGCCAGCTTTATGCTGCCAATGCCATTCTTGAAGCCAATCTTCTCGCCCTTCTTTTCGACATAGTCGCCAGAGGGGTCTATCCAGTTCTGGCAGTGTTGCCGGCATGCCTTAAGATACGTCGTCGTTACCTTCTCATTACGGCCGTGTCTGACTTCCATGTGGTTCAGAAACGCCTCGCAGGCATCCCGCACCCGCAGCGCATCGGCAAGCGGGCGATAGGTTCCCGCGCGCGTCGATCCCTGCAACTCCGCAAGCCGTGTCTCGGCATCGCGCTTGAGCGGGAATTGCTCACGGTGGCGCTTGCCGTTCTTGTCTGTGAAGTCGAGTTGGTAGGCAGTCTGGACACCTTTTGCGTTCGTCCAGGTTCGTTTCTTTATCTTCGCCATTCGACCTCCTGATATTTCGACACACGACGAATAGGGCACACGGTAGAATTAGGCAATCAAAGAAAATTTTAGGCAGGGGGTGGCCTGCGTTGCCCGTTTTCCTTATCTGCCCATTGCCGGCCAATTACGTCTTGACAAATGGAGGGAATTATGAAGCAAGCAAACGACAACCTGCCAATGCAGGATCTTCTTTTCGGCGCCAAGGCCATTGCCGACTTCCTCGGCATCTCCCAGCGCCAGACCTATCGGTTGATCTACGACCAGATCCTGCCTTCCTTCAAACTCGGCGGCACAGTCGCCGCTCGCCGATCCACCCTGACCAAATGGCTCGAGCAACAGGAGGCCGCATGACCACAACCAAACCCGACCCCGACCGCCCCTACCGTGGGCGCCGCATCAATGCGGCGCGAATTCGAACAACTCACCGGCCGGAAGAAGCCGGAAGCCGATAACGACAACGGGAACGAACCGGCCGATCAGGCGGCCTAAAATCAGGAGACATAATGAGAATTCTTTCAATCCGCCCGGCACACGCCGGCAGCGGAAAAGTAGTCGCTCGTTTTGATGCCGAGCTCGACAACGGTGTGCGTGCCTATGAGCTCAAACTCGCGCAGGGACCGAACGGCTGGCGGGTATATGGCCCATCGCTCGGCACTGGCGCGGCCGTGACATTCCCGCCGTCGATTGTCGACGACCTGGTAGAACTCGCACGTGAGGCACTCGCCAATGGCACCAGTCGCAAAGCATACTGAAGTAGGGGCCGAGTCAGTCGCGGCGAATGACAACTTCCCTGAAGAGCTTCACGACTTCGCGGCCGCTTATGACGGAATGATCTCAGGGCAGAAGCTGCACGGCGCAACCGTCGACGGCGTTAAGGGCAACATATACAAGGCTGCCGGCTGCTGGTGGTTTGAATGGGGCGGCGCGATCAAGTCCAGCCGGAAGATTGAACTGCCGGAGAAGCCCCGTGCGCGTTTTTCTGTCGACTGGTTCGACGACTTGGAAGAAGACGAGCCGAAAGAGCACGTCCTCAAAGGCGTCCTCGGCGTCGACGAATTCACCGTTATCAGCGGCAAGCCCGGATCGGGCAAATCCGTAATTGTCACCGACATGGCCTGCCATGTAGCGGCCGGCAAGGACTGGCACGGCCGGCGCGTTAAGCAGGGCCTCGTCGTCTACATAGCGGCAGAACGCAAGGACCTGACGAAGCGCCGCGTTCGCGCCTGGCGCAAGCATCACGACGCTGACGGCGTGCCTATGGCCATCCTCGGTGCGCGGCTCGACATGACGTCCAACACGGCCGACGCGCTGGCCTTGGCCGACTACATTCTCGATCTGGAAAAAGATTGCGGATCCGAATGCGTGTGGATCGTCATCGACACGCTTACACGTGTATTCGGCCCCGGCGACCAGAACGCCAGCAAAGACATGTCCCGTTTTGTCCAGTCATGTGACGCCCTGCGCGAAGCTGTCCCAGGCAGCCACGTGAGCGTGATCCACCACACCGGATGGGCTGGCGACCGCGGCAAGGGTGCGATCGACCTTGACGGCGCTGTGGACGCCTCGTTCCTCGTGAAGAAGGAAGGCGGCGCATATCTGCTAGAATGCGACGGCACCAACGACGGCGAAGAGGGCATTGTCACGCGCTTCCGAATGGAAGGAGTAGAGATCGGTGCAAATGAAGACGGCGAGCCGACGACGGCGCCTGTCGTCGTATCTGCCGAAGCTCCGGCCGAAAGCCTGATGCGCAACGTTCGCGGCAAGACGGCGCAAGCCCTCGAGATCCTCACCAAGCTTTGCGAAACAGAAGGCATCAAACCGGACGGTCCTGGCTATCCGGACGGCGCCCTGGTGATTTCCGAGGATCGATGGCGGGCGGCATTCTACGAGGCCATCACAGGAACAACTGAGGCGAAGAAGAAGGCTTTCCGCCGCGCCATCGAAGCGCTTGATAGCGCCGGCCACGTCGTTCGCATCGGGCAATTCTACTTCATCAAGTAACGGGACAAGCAGGGGGGACAAAGGGACACTCCTAAAGGAGTGTGTCCCTGTCTGTCCCCCTCTATAGGTCCAAAGTTAAAGGGACAGACGGGAAAAAGGGGGACAAATGTCCCTTTGTCCCTCTGCCGACAGAGGAGAGAAAGAATGACGAACGTGATCCCACTGAACGAAACCTACCGAGGGCTCCATCCTGACACCGGCAAGCCTGTCACCGTCGTCGGCGTGGACATGAGCGGCATCGCGCCGGCTCTTATTGTCATCCGCTCTGATGAGCGCGGCATCCGCGCCGAAGTCGTCAACTCAGTGGATGCCATGTCCGCGGCTTGACAAACACAACAGCGGCCCGCTGCACGAGATCGCCGATCGGCTGGCGCGACTTGCGCCACGCCACCGCAATCCTGAACACTTACACGAGGAGAAGAGCCGGCTTGTACATGAGCCATGCGAACTGGCAGCAAACGACAAGTGCAGGCCTCGTTTACGCAAGGCTGGATGTCTTTGAAAGCACCCGAATCCTGCCGCACGCAATGATGGAATCGCGGTGGGAAATGGAACCGAAGTAGCGCTGCTGAGTTAAGTCACTGGGATTGCACGTAAATTAATTTTAACGCCCAAAATGGCGTGACGTGCTACGAACCAAGAACGCGAGGTTCGTAGCACGTTGATAACCCTTCGTCAATACTCTATATGTAGACTTAACAACCACCACCTACGAAAGGAGCGTTAAGATGGCTGTTATATCAAGCGCTTTCGGTCAGGTGAAATTGACTGAGAGCGACGCGAAGAAATTCAAAAATCAGGTTACCTACGGTAAACCGAAGGCAACTGCAAAAGCTACTGCTGAAAAAGGTAGCGAACGATTTAAAGAATACGCGTCTAAGGGCAAAATTGTTTTTAAAGTCAATAACTCTTCCAAGTAATCGAAATGGATGAAGAAATTGAACTAAGGCCTATTGAGCCCGGTGACAAGGTCACCGGGCTTTCTCTTGGCGGCCTTGAGTATGTTCCTCTTAAGGCCTTTCTGCAGAAGAAGGCCAAATCCTATCAGCAGAACAGCTACGCGCGAACGTACGGCTTGTTTGTAGATGGCAACCGGATAGTCGGTTACGTCACCCTCATATGTGGCGAGATCCTTACAGAGACACCAATCGCCAACGCAGATGGCGACGATCAGTACGACTTCAAGACGTACCCATCTGTGAAAATTGCCAGGTTGGCTGTAGATAAGCGCTACCGTGGTCGAAAACTTGGCGCTGAATTGGTGCTATTCGCCGTAGGTGTGGTGAAGAATGCGATAATGCCACACGTTGGATGCCGTTTTGTTGTCGTAGACTCGAAGTCATCTGCAGTCGAGTTCTATGAGCGGCTCGGATTCACACTACTGGATACGCCGAGTAACAGAGCACTTGACCAACCGGTTATGTTCCTAGACATGCTCAAAGTGTAACGTCAGGCCAGCGGTGGCCATCACCAAGGCGGCGGCAGGAGAAATCCATGTCGCATGGGCCGGGCGCGCGTCGCCTTTTTAGTTGTCGAAACCAGAAAATTGTAGTTGCCTGCGAACGGTGCGGCATGTCGAAGCGGTATGACGGCAACGCGATGATTGCGAAAATAGGCCCCGACGCGGTGCTGCCGGATCTGCTGCGCAGGATCGCGAAAGCCGAGGGATGCAGCTTGGTTAACGCACCGACGCCGAACGGTTTGAGATGCGGCTTGCGCTATGCTCGATAAAATCCTGCTCGTGCTGACGGCGCTCATGATCCTGGCCACGATCGTGTCTGCTAGCGTGCAGGTGTGGCGGGCGCTGTGAGACAAGAGGAGCTTGTGCAGCACTCATTGGCCGGCAAAGAAGCGCAATGCGTCAAAGATGGCCATCGATAGGGTGCCGAGCGCTACGGCCGTCGCCAATAACCTCTCAATGAATCCAAGTCTGCTGACGGTTTGGATCCTCTGGCCATCCCAGTAGAGGTTATGGTCACCATCAACCCCCACACGACCAAGACCGTCGAACGATATCGGACTTACGCCTTTAGGCCAGTGTGCAGGCGCCGGATCCTCAGACTGTGAAGGACCGTCACTCTCGTTTAAGTCGATGTGCTTCATAACCAACACCCTCCTTTAGTCTCGAAACAAAAAGACCCTCCGGATCGCTCCAGAGGGCCTTTCGCATTACAGCCCGAAGAAGGCTACGATCGAAGCCCAGCTGATCCTAAGATCAAGCTTCAGTCGGATGGTCTTCCTCGACTGGCTGGCTTCGAGAAGCAAAGAAGCGTTCATACGCATCTCCTATTCTCTGGGCGAAGTCCTTGATGAACCGCGTACCGCCCGCCAGACTTTTAGGGAATTTCCAGATTGCAACAGCCCTGGTCGCTTCCCCATGCGCGGCTGTCCCGAGTTGTTGTAGAACGTAGGTTCCGGAATGTCCGGTTGCAAGCCCCCGGCCTACAATCTTCACAGCTTGGGAAGCTAACAAACCCGCGGCCATCTCATGCGCAAAACTAAATCTTGATTTTGAACATTTATTCAAAATTACCAAATGAAAACAACGAATAAATCAAAACAGGCGCATGCTCGCTTTGATTTATTTTTAGGCGCCCCATGATTCCTGCGGGCGTTTGGCTTATATGCCCCTGTGTCGCCTAGTCGACACTATAGCAAGCCGCACGACGGCACGCGCCAAGAGCCGGATAACGGTCGGCGCTTTCGAACCTACGAGAACCATTGTGAGAACAGCAGAACAGCACCGCGCGGCCGTGGCCGCTTGGCGTGAGCTCGCGCCAGCGAACGACTCTGAAATCTTCACTACCCCAAGAAGTTCATCACCTCGCCATGCCAAGCTGTCGGATGACTTGGCTGTACTTCTCAAATGGCGAGCAATCTCCCGCCCGCCAGCCGAACCCTTGCGAACGAACTGGTCAATCATCCCCGCGAATGACAATCTAGCTGAAGATGAACAGACGGAAGAGCCCGCACCGCCCATTGTTGAATGCGAGCACGAGGTACGCCCGACCGTTGGGGCGCTGTTGACTGCGGTCAAGAACGTTAAGTTCGCCCCCAATCGGCCAGGCCTTATTGATCGGCAGCCGATTGGGGGTGATATCGAGAAGCGCGCCGGTAAGATTGTCAGGCTTGGCGAACTACGATTTGGAACTATGCCGACCGTCGCGGACGGCACGACTACACGACCCGGCAACGACCGACACATCATCACGTGGCGCGGGAAGCGACCAGTGGACCGTTTTGGACGAGCCAAAGGGGCGGACATCAATAACGACGAAGAGTTGGCCCTCAGGGAACGGCTTGCGGATTGGCTCGGCTGTTATCCAGGCGAATTCATACCGCAAACCCCGAAAAGCAGAGCGAACGCGAGAGCGCGCGCGGCTCGCGTCAGGGGGAAGGCATTGCCGCCTCTACCACCGACCACCATGTCGCTGAACGACGCAAGGGCCTTTGTAGGGCTTCCTCCAGTCGAGCAGGAATCCATGCCGGCCCTTCCAACTGGCTCGATTGACGTCGGCAACATCTTCTCATCGTGGGTGGCCGTGCCGAAGAAGGCGAACCAAGGCGCTATGATTTTTGACGATGACACCTTTGTGGATCGGGCCGAAGTCGCATCAAAGCTGCCCCCACAAGACGTGGCCGTCCTTGATGCGGCGCTAACCGCACGCAACATGGCAGAGGTCGGCAACGTAATCGGTTTTGCTGGAAAGGTGGCGGAACGCAAGGGACGGCAGGCGCTTGAAGAAGCATGCGCCAGACTCTCAAAGGTCCTACAGGCCGCCTAGTCCCATTCTGCAGACTGGCGCGGATATACAATATAGGACCTCGTAGGGTTCCACCTCGCCAGCCTTCGGGCTGGCTTTTTCATTCCCCATTTGCTGACCACGGAAGTACTGGCAGCAAATACCATCCACCCGTGACGGCGACGCCGGGTGTTGATCGCGCACCGGTCGGGCTTCATGCCTGGCTGGTTGCTGCGCTCTTCCTTTCCTCTGAAATCTGGAATTTCAACATGAACAAAAAACCGACTTCCGCAGAGGCGGAGGAGGTCATTGCGAGCGAGCTCGCGGTGGCCCCTTCGGTCGTCCGCGACACCGTCCGCCGGCTGCGGGAAGCTGACCGCATTTCTTCCGGTCGCAAAGCTACATTCTCCTCTCGCGAGCTTGCACGCATTATCCTTGCGCTGTCGGCCAACCGCGCCGTTACTAGCGTCGCCAGCGAGATGACGACGGGCGATCTGCCGCGAACCGCTGGCAATGGAGCCATCAATGCCGAGACGGAGATCACCGATCTGCTTGACCAGGCAGCTGGCCTCGCGGGTGGCGACATCGACTTCAGGTCTGGCGACGTCTTCGTCTCCGAATCAAATTTCGTCACTGTTGCTGCTCGTCGCTTCCATGGCGACCCCGTCACCCGCATCTACAAGCGCGGCCACGGCACTCCTGATCGCATGATCCGGCTGGCACTCATTCCGCTGCCAACGCTGAAGCGCCTGGCCACACAATTGATCTCGTAAGGAAACCCTCATGCGAAAAATCCCACGGCCTGAGGATCACTCAGCCGAGCTCGCGGCTCTAGTCGAACGGCAGACGCAGCTTATCCAGCGACAGGCCACCATTCGCCAGGAGCAAGGCGCTATCCACGCCAAGGCTCAGACGCAGCCCACAGAACACAAGGACCGCGTCGCCGCCCTGGTGGCCGGCATCTCGTACGAACCTCCTGCAGACGATCGTGATGCGCTGGCGCGGCTGGTGCGTGAAGACAGGGACATCAAAGACGCGCTGGACGAGCTCGCGCTCAAGAAGAACGAACTGGCGCGACGAGCTTCCTACGAGATCTCGCAGCTATTCCGGTCAGAATACGACGCAATCGTCGCGGAATTCTACGGCGCCCTATGTGCCGCTGCGGCCGCACAATGGAAGATCGGCGCACTGCGCACGGATCTGATGCGAGCAGGTGTAGAGCCATCTGGCCTCGTCGATGTCGGCCGCGACTTCTTTGGTTCAGCGACAGACAGGAATAACGACCTGGCGATCGACCTGCGCAAGGCGGCGCGCTCCGGCATCATCAAAGAGATTCAAATCCCAGCGGGGTATCGCTAATGCAAACCGCAACCAAAACTGACGACCGCGGCCAGGCTATCGAAGAAACTGAAAACAAGGTGCTCGTGCCGGCGATCGGTGAGAAAGCGGCTAAGGCACTCCGCACGTGGCTGGAGCGGAACAGTGGAAAACAAAAGTAGCTTCTTCCGACCAGTCGTGACCGCAGATGGCGCCTTCTCCGGATACGGGGCAGTGTTCGATAACCTCGACAGCCATCGTGACGTCATCCGCCGTGGCGCGTTTGAAAAGTCACTCCGCGCCTGGCGGATCAAAGGCAGGTTTCCGGCGATGCGGTTGATGCACGGCAGCGCTGGCAACCCATTTGCATATGACGACCTGCCCGTCGGTGTTTGGACCGTGATGCGCGAGGACAGCAAAGGGCTTTGGGTCGAGGGGCGACTCTTGGCGCTCGAGACGGACATGGGCAAGCGCTTGCTGAGCCTCATGCGCGCGGGCGTCCTCGACGGACTGTCCATCGGCTTTATTCCGGAACGCACCTCAGTGGGCAAGGGCGGTGTCAAGCGCTACCTGGACGAAATCGACCTTCGTGAGCTCTCAATCGTCGACGAGCCGAGCAACGACCTAGCGCGCGTTGTCGCAGTGTCAGACTACGACGAGGCTGCGGAACGGGTCAGGCAAGCCCTGTCTGCGGCGTCCGCTAAGTCCGGTCCATCGGATCCGCTCGAGAAGATGCGGGCAGCGCTGGCCAAGCTGTGAGGGCACCGGGGGCCTTCAGTGTTCGGGCGTCTCAGGCCGCAGGACCGGTGCGGTCCCACATCGTGTATTCGCCTTGCCCCGGTTCACATAAAAATTGGAGGCCCTGATGGCCAAGGAAACTGCGGCTTTCAGGGCGCCAAAGCACCTCGAAAAGCCTACTCAAACATGGGTAAAATCGGTCGTTTCTGACTTCGATTTGGAAGAACACCACTTCAAACTGCTCGTTTTGGCCGCGGAAGCATGGGACCGTGCGAGTGCGGCCCGCCGTGTGGTCGAGGTTGAGGGGCTGACCTACGACGACCGCTTCGGCCAGCCTAAGGCGCGTCCTGAAGTGGCCATCGAACGAGACAGCCGGATTGGCTTCGCCAGGCTGCTGCGTGAGCTCGCCCTAGATGGCGTCGACACCCCGGAGACACCGCGCCCGCCGCGAACCGCAGACTACGGGAACCGCCGCTGATGCCCGTTCGTCGCAAGGTGAACCGACGGCGCGCTTCTGCGTCACTTGAAGCGTGGGCAATCTACCTGGAGACCGGCCACGACTATTTTGACGACCTACCGTCGGCTGGCGTGTCAGTCGATGAGACCGGTCACCCTTCAATGGAAGAGGCAGCCGAGGCCTGGCAAGCCTACGCTGACGATCTCTTGGCCATCTGGGCTAAAACCCGCGTGCACCACGAAAAGGAACCGTGGGCCGTAGAGCAGTTCGGCCCACCAAAAGCGAGGTTGCGCAGATGCCGGTAAGACGCAGGCAAAACAGGCGCGCAAATCGGGCGGATTTTGATGTTACGCCCGCGATGCTGGCCGCGTTTAAGGCCTATATTGAAAGCGAAGAGACTGCCGCTTGGCCGGAGCAATGGCGCCTGCATGGCGTGCTCGCAGACGCGGGGGTGCTGGCGACACCGTTTTGCCCGCCGTTTGTCTGGCATCCGCGATCGTATGCCAACTGGGACGCTTGTCCGGATGCTGTGGCGATCTATCGGCGACTGGTGTCGGCCTAGCGTGTGCTCAACGGTTGGATGAATACCGATCGCGAATGTAGTCGTTGAAGTACCCGCCCGCCGACCTGGCGTTAATCAGTCCCTCATAGACACTTTCCGGCACGCCATAATAGTCGTACGGCCCACCGCTCTCAACGAACCAGATATGGAGTGTCCGAGTGGCGGCGGTGTATTCGGCCTGCCGGATAGCTGATGATCGCAGTTTTGGCATTTCATCCTCACAAGCTTTGGTGGCTGCCGTCGTCGGTCCGGATTACGAGCCCGGATTAAAAGTCAAATGAAAGCTGGCCAGGCCAGGAGCGAAAGTGCGAGCAGACGTGTTCTAGACGTCCAAATCTGCGCCGCACATATGCGCGAACTTTCACGACTTTAGACTTCAACATGCCAGGCATGTCATTGCCTCCTTTCTCTACAAAGCAGGATCATTCCTGCCGCTCAGGCCACTATTGGCCTTGCGCCGTTTGAGCCGGCTTGCGCCGCGAGAGAAGGTTGACGACGGCAACCACCGATAGGCTGTCACGATTCGCTAAAAATGGAAGCAATCGCGCACTAATCCCCACCAATTCACAATCACCCCGTGGCCACCGCCGCGGCGGGCAGTCGTGCGCAAAGAAGGAGGCCATATGGCAGCCACAGACCTAGAGAAGCTGATCGTTCAGCTTTCCGCCGACACTCGGCGTTTTGAAAATGCGATGCGGAAGGCGACCGGCGTCGCCAACAAACAATTATCCACGATTGAGAAGCGCGCACAAAAGTCCGCAAACACCATCGGCGCGACGTTCGGCCGCCTTGGCGGCGCGCTTGCAGCCGGGTTCGTGAGCGGCGCGGCGCTGCGGAATGCGCAAGAGTTGATCGACACAGCTACGCAGATCCAGAACGCACTGAAGGTTGCCGGCCTTGAGGGCGAGGCGCTGACCAGTGTCTATACGCAGCTGTTCGCGTCGGCACAGAAGAATGCCGCGCCGATCCAGTCGCTCGTCGACCTGTACAGCAAGGTTTCACTTGTCCAGAAGGAGCTCAACGTCTCCAACGAGGACTTGATCAAGTTCTCCGGCAATGTGGCGCTTGCCCTTCGTGTGGCTGGTACAGATGCCACAGCGGCCAGCGGCGCGCTCCTCCAGTTGAGCCAGGCGATGGGCGGCGGGGTCGTTCGCGCCGAGGAGCTGAACTCGGTGCTAGAATTGACTCCCACGATCGCCCAGGCGGTTGCGGCTGGCCTCACGGAAGCGGGTGGATCCGTTGCGAAACTCCGGCAGCTTGTCGTCGATGGCAAGATATCCTCGGAAGCTTTCTTCCGCGCGTTCGAAGCCGGTTCGGTCATCCTAGAGAACAAGGTCGCCGGCTCGGTCCTGACGGTCGGCCAGCAATACGAAAAGCTGCGCAATACCCTCGTAGACGTGGCTGGCCGCATCAATGAAGCGACGGGCGCGAGCGACAAGGCCGGCGGGGCAATTGAGCGACTTGGCGGCGCCGTCGAGGTGCTTGGCGAAATCATCGTAAGAATTGCCAACGGACCTATTGGCCAGTTACTCGGACAGCTGGACGAGCTCGACGCAAAGGCGCGGTCGGTCCTTGGTTTCCTCAGTAATTTCTCACTCAACGATGAGATCTTCTCTACCCTCATCGCACCCGACGCGACTGCATCCGCTGAGGCCGAGATTGCTTCCCTTGAGGGCGAACTCAAGACCCTACAGGAGCGGATCGCTCTCAACACAGAACTTGGCTTCGACAACACCGGGGCGCTAGCACGCATCGGCGAGGTGCAGGACGCGATCAATCAGGTTCGGGCATCAGCGGGCGGCCTGACGCCTGAGGCAATTCAAGACTATGCGGCGCGCAACGGCATCGGCCAGGCGGCACCGAAGTCGGGGCGTTTGCCGGCCGCTCCAGCCGTGGTCGATCCGGTCAGCATCAAGGATTTCGCGGCACCATCTGGCAGCAAGTCGGGCGGCGGCGGAAGTGCCGGAAGCAAGTCAAAGGCTTCCGATTTCAAGCGCGAAATCGAGCAAATCAAGGAAGAAACTTCCGCCCTCATGGCGCAGACGGAAGCGCTCCGCGTCCTTGCCCCACTGATTGATATGGAGACCCTATGACGGGATTTATCGTTAAACCGTTTCACGATCGCGTCGAGATCCTGAGCGATGGCGCTCTGTACTCCGAAGACGGCATACTCCTCGGCACTGCCGAGAAAGTGATCCCCTCTGGACTCGTCCCGCTGGCTGTTGTCGGCAGCGGCAGCACCAAAGATATCGCTTTACTTTCCGAAGTGGTCTTGATGGCTGCGGCGGTTACGCGGTCTTTCGATGAGACGATTGAAATGCTGCAAAACGCGCTTGCCGACATCGCGCTCGCGCCAAACGACGATACTCGGCTTCGGCTCGTAGTTGCCGGGATTTCGGAAGCTTTCGGGCCCGTCGCCTACATAGTTTCGACATTTGCGGAGCTTGGCAGTGATATCCCGGCGTTTCATCTCGAGCGGAAGTTCTCAATCTTCGCTCAGGGTGCCAGACCGACTCCTGAGCAGTTTTCAGTGTACGGGCGGCCGATTGATCTGGACCACGGCCTTGAGCGCGACGGCGTTTTTCTGATTGGCGCCATGCGTGAGCAGAAGATTCCAAGCCCCACAAATCCCGACGCGCCGCCTAAGCACAATATTGGCGGCCATGTCGACCTAACTGTCATCCGTGCCGACGGTATCACCAGCAAGCGGTTGCACGAGTGGCCGGACGTGGTCGGTCAGCCGATCACGCCGGCCGCCTAAAACTACCCAAACCCCAAAACCCCAACCCACCACAACGCCGCCGCCGCGACGATCGCGGACGCGCGCGAAGGATATGACATGGCCCTAACTAAAGTTTCTGCTAAAATGCTCGACGACGATGCTGGCGGCGGCGCTGCCAATGCTCGCTTGGACTTAATTGAATCGCAGTACGTCATTGTCTACCCGACGGGCGATACGACTGACAGGCTGACCGATCTAAACACTGCGTACGCAGCAGCCCTGGCCGCCAAAAAAGATCTTCTCCTTGTCGCAGGAGACTACTACCTGTCCAACACTTGGAACTTGTCGGACACCAACAATGTGAAGGCGCCTTCTGTCATTGGATATGGCGAGGTTCGGCTGCGGGCTAGTGGAAGTCAACAGTACATCGTCTCCATGGCGCCAAATCCGGCGATGACGACCAAGCCGTTCACATTCCGGCAAGTCTTCGGGACACAGGAAAACCCGATCATGCTGATCGGCCGAACTACGGCTTTCACCGGAACAATCACAAACGGATCTGCTGTCATCACTGGTATTAGCGACGTTGGCGCTACTGGTCTCGTTGTCGGCGATCGCGTACGGGATTGGACTGACACTTTCCGGTTCAAGTTTGCCATCACGGCCGTCGGATCCACCTCCATAACGGTTGCCAGTGGTCTAACGGGAAGCAGAACTGTAACGCTTTACGGCGGCAAGACCGAAGGCGGCTTGCTCATGCGCAATGTTGCGCACGCCAAGGTGTATGTGGCTGTTCGAGACGTGTGGGGTTCGGCAATCAGGACCGAGTGCGCGGTTCTGTGCGAAATCATGCCGCACGTTTCCGCGAATGCGTGGGGATTCATCATGGATCCGACCACGGGCCTCTTCATGGACCGCAACGCCTCGCTTAGCAACACTACTGCTTGCCGTGTTCTTCACCCGATCATTGAGGGCGTGTCTGGGTTCGGCATCCGATTTGAGAATTGCACCGCGACAGAGGTTGAGTTCGGCACGTCCGAAGCCAACGGTGGCGGAGTTCTGATCAGTGCCAACAGCGAGAACAACGTTGTCCGCGGGATCTTCATGGAAGGTAACGGCGCGAATGGTGACGTCAGCTGCCTGGGAAAATACAACACTCTGGAGCAGTGCAGAGGTGCGGACGGAGTGTGGGGTTGGGGCGGCAACAACAACAAGCTTGATGCCTGCTTCTGCGGGCAACTAGGCGTCAGCGGATCGCGCAACATTGTTTACAACACCAGGTGGCGTTCCGGGTTCTCCAACTCAGGCGCAAACACACGCATATACAACAGTGCTTCAGAGGCCGGCGTCTACGTTTCCGATCAGTAAAGAAACCGAAGAGGATTACCGGACGTAACCCAGACCAAGGGATATGGTACTAGCAAACGTAGGCTTCGTATTTGCCAGTACCCACATTAACATAGGCACAGCGGTTGGTTTCTGCAACCGCTGTGCCTATTTGCTTACTTGCAACCCTTGGATTTTAGGGTGTTCTCGATGGCCTGCACCTTGCCCTTAGCAACGGCTACTTGACCTTCCTTGTCACCACCGACGGCAGACGACATCGGCACGCCAATTAGGAAGACGCCGACCGCGTCCCCCGTGGCGGCTTCGTTCTGTGCCTTTGAGACTGCCGCAAGGTTCTGCTGCTCCCGAATGAGCTCTTGGCCAAGGCTTTCGCACGATTGGCTCTGATAGACCGCCATAGGAATGTCGACAGGCACGATGGCGTCGGGGCGCTTGGCGCATGACGTTAGAGCGACCAGCGTAGCCGCGGCGACGATTGCTTTTTTCATGATTGCTCCCCAGCAGTGTTGTTTAGCAGAGCGTACCGTCGAGGTTGCGAGTTGGGAAGCCTCTTTTCAGGCTTTTCCTGACAGCTTTTTATCGCGCTCTCGCTTCCATTTTTGGAGATCAGTTTCTTTCCCGTTCTCACGTTCCCACTTCTCATAGGGGTCTTCATCGCCAGCTAGCCTGCTGATCTCGTTCAGTTTGGCGTCTATCGCCCGCTTATCCCACTTGCGCGTGCCAGGGATGGACGGCGGCATCTTGTGGCTGGCCACCCACATTGAGAAGGTAGTCGGGCTGATGCCACAGTATTCGGCGGCTTCCTTGCGGCCGATTAGGCGGGGTTCGTCAATCATCGGCAAGCTCTAGCTTGGCTTTGACGCGAGCAAGCGTGGAGCCGTGAGCAACAGCGGTATCGTACTCCCGCTCCACGCGCTCCAGCAGCGGCATGAGCTCGGGGTAGCGATCGACGAGTTCTGCCGCCATGAGAAGGTGCTTTCGAAGTCTCGCTTTGCGCGTCCTCATTTGCGCCTCCTGCTAAATTGCCCCAGCCGCTCTTCGCCGTCGACTGCGGCAAAGCCGGCCGTTAAGCCAAAATACCCGTCATAGAATTTCATGACCAACGGGACCGGCCGTCCGTCATGCAGTGGGTCAACCCGCGGGAAGCCTTCGCGCTCGAGTTGCGGGATGACTGTCTTCATCCACATGGCCGCGCGTTCCTTGCCAACGATGGCGACGGCCAGCTGTTGGTCTGTTGCGAAGAGTGGGAGCGTCGATAGCGGCGAAGTCATCGGAGGCGTCTGTCTAACTGGTCCATAACGCAGACCTAATGCTGCGAAATGGATTGAGTCAAGACATTGTAAAATCTATATTTTTGACAAATTTGTGGAACGGGTCAGACCGCGATTGACTGGCTCTAACCGCCGGCGCCAAACGGACCGTCCTTCATCTCGCGATACTGAACGGTCTCTTGGGTGTTCGTATCGATCGAAGCTGTCACTGGCACAGATAGGCGGACGCCTGGGCCGCCTGCTGCGCTCGTCGTGCGTTCGTCGATGAAGGTAACGCCAGCCTTTTCAAGGGCGGCCCGCAAGGCGCTGATAGTCGATTGCTTTGCGTCATTCCCGTTCTCGATGCGGGAAATCGTGTTCGCTGTAATACCGGACAACTCCGCTAGTTCACGCACACCTATGTTGAGCGCCGCACGGGCCATCCGCAGTTGAATTGGCAACATTTTTGTACCCTGTCCAAATGCGCGTTGACAGAAAACCAAAACCTAGTATTTTGATGACAGTGTACAAATGCAGCGTGACAAACACAACACGAGCCGCTGAGTGCGGTTAATAAACAGTTAGCACGAGGAGCCAGGACATGCAGACGGCAAGCAAGAGAATTGAGTTTGACCCGCAGGACATTGATGCAATTCTTGATCGCATCGCCGCACGGCGCGGCGTTAGGCGCCTTTGCTCGGCCAGGCGCTGCATCATCAGCGGAAAGGCCTTCGCGATGGGCCTTGATGAAGATGGCTCGATTGTCCAGTTGAGCGTCGATGAATGAAAGCCACGGTCCCGTAGCTCAGCTGGATAGAGCACCTAACTTCTAATTAGGTTTTGTCGCAGGTTCGAATCCTGCCGGGATCGCCAAGACAGCGGCGCGTAGACACCACCTCGCGAGGCTACCAACCTCAACGAAACGCCGCGGCCCGCTCGTCGAGAGACTTGAGCGGGCCAAATCTTGGGAGGGCAGGGGTGGCTATGCCTTATTCAAGTCCTCGGTGACTGTGACTTGAACGATGTTTCCGTAGGTCTCTCCCACCATGGCCATCATCTCGCCCACAGTGTGGGATGCGCTGGCCGTCCATGTCTTTCTGCTGGTGAAGGTGCGGTATAGATCTTCGCCGTTGCGCGGATCGATTCCGTCGGGCTGCGTCATAACGATTTCTGCCGTGAAAACGTATCGCTTCTCTGCCATGTGGTTCTCCTTGAATCGCTTGACCGACAATAAACGCAAGTCGCGCCGAATGGCATAAGGCCCTTCCATTTCCACATGCGCGTGTGTCATGTGTCGCGCGTGTGCCGTAAAACCTCGCGAACGGCACAAAAAAGGCGGTAAATCTCGTTAAAGATTACCGCCTTTTACGATGGCTACACCATTGAAATCGTTAAGACTTCGGTGGTGAGAGCGCAGGGATTCGAACCCTGGACCTACTGATTAAAAGTCAGTTGCTCTACCGGCTGAGCTACGCTCTCCCGTGCGGTTTTTGCGCCGCCTCAAGAAGTGCGCGGAACATAGGCAGGTGACCCCGGGTGGTCAACCGCAAAAATACAGTTTTACCTGCAAAATTCAGCCCCGTTGTCGCAGCCTACGCAATGGTGATTGGCAAGCCGGGGGTCGCGGGATTAGGAAGGGCGGCAATATGGGTTCCGGAGTTCGTCGTGTCGATTGCCGATATTTCTTTTTTCAGCGCGCTTCTGGCCGGTGCCCTGTCCTTCCTGTCACCCTGCGTCCTGCCGCTGGTGCCGCCTTACCTGTGCTACATGGCGGGAATCTCGGTCGACCAGTTCCGTGACGGCGACCAGGCGCAAAATGCCGCTGCACGTCGAACGGTTCTTTTGACCTCGCTTGTCTTCACGCTCGGTTTTGCCACCGTCTTCGTGTCGCTGGGGGCAGGAGCCTCGACCATCGGCGGCCTGCTTCGCCAACATATTGACATTCTGTCGAAGATCGGTGGGGTCATCATCATCGTGATGGGCCTGAATTTCCTCGGCCTCTTCCGGCTCGGTCTCCTCTCCTCGGAATACCGATTCGCAGGCGGCGGTAAGCCCGCAACCCTCTCGGGTGCCTATGTCATGGGCCTGGCCTTTGCTTTCGGCTGGACGCCCTGCATCGGGCCGGTGCTCGGCGCGATCCTCGGTGTGGCCGCCTCGAAGGAAACCGTTGGTGACGGAGCCCTTCTGCTGGCCATCTATTCACTCGGCCTTGCCGTCCCCTTCTGGATCGCTGCGGGCTTCTCCGGCCCTTTCATGCGCTTCCTCACCAAATTCCGCCGTCATCTCGGCCATGTCGAAAAGGCCATGGGTGCTCTGCTGGTGCTGACCGGTCTTGCCTTCATCTTCGGCTATGTCTCGGACATGGCGATCTGGTTCCAGCAGACCTTTCCAATCCTGTCGCAAATCGGCTAAGTCCGGAAAGGGCGCGCTGAGGCGACCCGAAGGAGACTGCGGATGGCCGAAATTGTCGCGCTGGTACTGCCGTTTTTCGGCTTGATCCTGATCGGCTATGTCTCCGGCAGGCTCGGCGATCACTCGGCACAGGCGCTCGGCTGGCTGAACTTCTTTGTCATTTACGTCTCCCTGCCGGCGCTCTTCTTCAAGCTCGTTTCGCGCACGCCGATCGAGCAGCTGACCCGCATCGACTTCATCGCCGCCTGTCTGGCCGCGACCTACACCATCTTCGTGCTGGTGTTTGCGATCGGCCGTCTGTTGCGTGGCAACACCATCCCCGAGGCAACCGTCCAGGCTCTTGCCGGCTGTTACGGGAATATCGGCTATATGGGCCCTGGTCTGGCGCTGCTCGCGTTTGGAGAAAAGGCGGCCGTTCCCGTGGCGCTCGTCTTCTGCTTTGAAAATGCCGCCCATTTCATCGCAGCTCCGGCCCTCATGGCCTTTGCCGGCGGTGACAAGCGCCCGCCGGCACAGCTTGCGCTGGATGTGGCCCGTAAGATCCTCACCCATCCTTTCATCATCGCGACCCTGGTCGGCTTTGTCGCGGCAGCCTTTGCCTATGAGCCGCCGCTCGCCCTCCAGCGGCTGATCGATTATCTCGCGCAGGCGGCAGCCCCTTGCGCGCTCTTTGCCATGGGTGTGACGCTCGCCTTGCGTCCCCTCAAGCGAATCCCGGCCGAGATCGGCTATATCGTGCCGATCAAGCTCGTCGTGCATCCGGTTCTGGTCTATGTCGTCCTGAGTTTTGTCGGCAATTTCGACCCGCTCTGGGTCTATACGGCAATCCTGCTTGCCTCGCTGCCGACGGCAACGAATGTCTTCGTAATCGGCCAGCAATATGCCGTCTGGCAGGAACGCGCGTCAGCCACGATCCTGATCACGACGGTCCTTTCGGTGTTCTCGGTGTCGGCTTTGCTCTTCGCCATCACCCACGGCCTATTGCCGCCCGACCTTTTTCCGTAACAGGGACGGCAGGCTTTTCAGGCCGCGACCGGGGGCAACACCTTCCTGCATGACCAAGTTGCGCAGCGGAGCGACGCTCGCCAGCACCTGCAGCCCCGCAGCCCTCAGCATCTGTACCGGCAGGAGGCCTGACAGCAGCGAGCGGTTGAGCAGGTCGACACTCGCCGTGCGGCTTGCAATGTCGAACCGCCGCTTCCGGTCAAAACGGTCGCCACTGTCGCCAGGAATCGGTGCCGAGCTGGGATCGATCAGGATCTCTTCGAGGGCTGCGATATCACGCAGGCTCAGGTTCAGTCCCTGGGCGCCGATCGGCGGGAAGGCGTGGCCGGCCTCGCCGATGAAGGCGACACGACCCTGGCCATAGCGCGTGGCGGTCATGCCCGACAGTGGCCAGGCCTGCACCCCGTCTTCGACGGTGACCTTGCCGAGCATCGATTGCATCCGCCCTTCGACCTCAAGCGACAATTCTTCGCTGGTCAGCCCGGTCAGGCGCTCCGCCTCCTGCGGCGCCACGACCCAGACCAGGCTCGAGCGCAGGCCCGGCAGCGGAACCTGTGTGAAGGGACCGGATTCCGTGTGGAATTCCGTCGAGATGTTCTGATGCGGCAGGCTATGGGTGAAATTCATCACCACCGCCGTCTGCGGATAGGACCAGGTCTTGACGCCGACGCCGGCGCTTTCACGGGTCTTCGAGCGGCGGCCGTCGGCGCCAATGACGAAATCTGCCGTCACCGTTTCCCCGCCGCCCAGGCCGACTGTCACCGCATCGCGACCCACATGAATGGTGTCTGCCGAAAGCGGCTTGCGGGTGATCAGGCCTTCCTCGGCAACCGCCTTGCACAGCCTTTCGATGAGGGCCGCGTTGGGAACATTGTAGCCGAAGGCGTCGAGCTCGATCTCGGCGCTACGGAAGGCGACCGTGGGTGCGCGCAGCAGCCGCTTGGTGCCGTCGATGATCTGCATGACCTGAAGTGGCGCCGCGCGTGCCTTGAGGTCCTGCCAGAGCCCCAGACGTTCGATCATCGCCAGCGATTGATCCATCAGCGCCGTTGTCCGGCGATCCGAACCATCAGGCTCGGGTCCGATCAGAACCACGCGCCGCCCGCCGCGCGCCATGGCGATGGCAGCGATCTGGCCGGCCGGGCCTGCACCGATGACGGCAATATCGAATTGCTGGCTCATGAGGGAAATTCCAGTTGATCTTCCAATCGTTATCTAGAACTCAGAAGGCATAAAATCCATGGGCCCAAATGGCGCAGCCTGATTAAGGGCCCTCTGCCGAAATCAGGGCATAGGCGAGCACCTGTGTTGCAAACCGCGTCATTTCATCCGATACCGTTCCCTCCGAAGTGCCGCCGACTGGAGCAGGGATGAAAATCTTCAATTACAAGCGCGTGCCTTACGCCGAGATTCGCGCCTTTTCGGTCCATATGCTCACCGCTTCCGGATCCTTCCTCGCCTTCCTCGGCGTTGTTGCCGCGGCCGAAAAGCGTTTCGTCGACATGTTCTGGTGGCTGGGGCTTGCGCTGCTCGTCGACGGCATCGACGGTCCGATTGCCCGCAAGGTGCGCGTCAAGGAAGTCCTGCCCAATTGGTCCGGCGATACACTCGACAACATCATCGACTATGTCACCTATGTTCTTCTCCCGGCTTTCGCGCTCTACCAGAGCGGCATGATCGGTGAGCCCTGGTCCTTCGTCGCCGCCGGCCTGATCGTCGTGTCGAGCGCCATCTATTATGCCGACATGGGCATGAAGACGGACGAGTATTTCTTCTCCGGCTTTCCCGTCGTCTGGAACATGCTGATCTTCACGCTCTTCGTCATCGATGCGAGCGCCACAACCGCGCTGGTTGCAGTTTTGCTGTCGGTCTTTTTGACCTTCCTGCCGATCCATTTCCTCCATCCGGTCCGCGTCAAGCGGCTACGCCCGCTCAATCTCGCGGTCTTTCTGTTGTGGTGCGGTTTCGGCGGCTATGCGCTGCTCCTCCATTTCGAATCCCCGCAATGGGTGGTGGTCGGCACCATTGTCACCAGCATCTATCTCTACGTCATCGGCGGTATCCTGCAGTTTTTCCCGGGGCTCGGTCGTCGGGATTGATGGTCGGCGAACGCGTCTGGGCAAAACCAAAAAAAACTTTTGCCTATATATTGTGCGCTGCCGCAAACCGGTTATGAATTAAGCGATGGACCGGGCGCAAGACCCGGCCGATGCGCATGAGAGTGCAAGGGGGACCTGTGCCGCAACAACCGCCCGAGGGCGAAAAGCCGCTTTTGACCGTGCGGGGCCTCACGAAGCTGTTCGGCAGTTTCAAGGCCTGCGACGGCATTGATCTCGACATCGGCCACGGCGAGATTCACGCCCTTCTTGGCGAAAACGGTGCTGGCAAATCCACCCTCGTAAAGATGTTGTTCGGCATCCTGGCGCCCTCTGCTGGCTCGATCAGCTGGCAGGGCAGAGATCAGGTGATCCCCAATCCGGGCGCCGCGCGTCGCCTTGGCATCGGCATGGTTTTCCAGCATTTTTCGCTGTTTGAAGCGCTGACCGTTGCCGAAAACATAGCCCTGTCGCTGGATGAGAAAATCTCCATTTCGGAACTGTCGAAAAAGGCTGCGGAACTCTCGGTCGCCTATGGCCTGCCGCTTGATCCCGACGCCCATGTCGCCGATCTCTCGGTGGGCGAGCGCCAGCGCATCGAGATTGTCCGCGCGCTGCTGCAGAACCCGAAGCTCATCATTCTCGACGAGCCGACATCCGTGCTGACGCCGCAGGAAGCCGACAAGCTGTTCGAGACCCTGTTCAAGCTGAAGGCGGAAGGGCGTTCGGTTCTCTATATCAGCCACCGCCTCGAGGAAGTGCAGCGCATCTGCGATCGCGCCACCGTGCTTCGTCACGGCAAGGTGACCGGCGCCTGCGATCCGCGTCAGGAAACGCCGGCCTCGCTCGCCCGCATGATGGTGGGCGCCGATGTCGCGGGTGTCGAAAAAGTCGAGCCGCCGGCGGATGGAGCGATCCAGCTGCAGGTGACCGACCTCTCGGTTAGCCCGCGCACCCCCTTTGCCATGCCGCTCAAGACGATCTCGATGACGGTCAAGGCAGGCGAGATCCTGGCAATCGCCGGTGTCGCCGGCAATGGCCAGAGCGAACTCTTCGACGCGCTCTCCGGCGAATATCCGGTGAGTAACGCCGATGCGATCCGCCTGCGCGGCAAGTCCGTCGGCCGTCTCGGCATCAACGAACGTCGCCTGCTCGGGGCCGGCTTCGTGCCGGAGGAGCGACACGGCCATGCGGCGATCCCCGCCATGAGCCTGTCCGAAAACCTCTTCCTCTCGCGCAATGCATCCGATCGCGCCGCCTACCTCTCCGGTGGCAAGCTTGGCCTCATTCGCCACAGCCTCGTGCAGCAGGCGGCGCGCCGCATTTCCGAAATGATGGATGTGCGCAAGAGCGGCGACGACCCCGCAGCCGGATCGCTCTCGGGTGGCAATCTGCAGAAATTCATCGTCGGCCGCGAACTCGATCGGCAGCCCTCCGTGCTCGTCGTCAACCAGCCGACCTGGGGCGTCGACGCCGGTGCTGCAAGCCGCATTCGCCAGGCCCTCGTCGATCTCGCCAAGGCCGGCTCTGCCGTTGTCGTGATCAGCCAGGACCTCGACGAGATCTTCGAAGTCGCCACCTCGATTGCGGCGATCTCCGAAGGCAAATTGTCCGACGCCTATCCCGCCTCGACCATGACCCGCGAACGCATCGGTATCCTGATGGGTGGCGTCCATGGTCTTCAGACTGCCCCGGAGGCGGCCCATGCGCATTGAACTTGAACGCCGTTCCCGCCAGTCCAGTCTTTTCGCCATCGTCTCGCCGCTGCTGGCGCTGGCGCTGACGGTCTTCTTCGGCGGCATCATGTTCGCCATGCTGGGTAAGGACCCCGTCTCGGCGCTCTACAGCTTCTTCATCGAGCCGTTGCTTGAGGTCTGGTCGCTGCATGAACTCGCGGTCAAGGCGGCACCGCTCATCCTGATCGGTGTCGGTCTCTCCGTCTGTTATCGTTCCAACAACTGGAACATCGGCGCCGAAGGCCAGTTCATCGTCGGAGCCATCGTTGGCTCGATCCTGCCGATTACCTTCTACGAATGGTCCTCGCCCCTGCTGCTGCCGATGATGATCGTGATGGGGGCCATCGGCGGTGCAGCCTATGGGGCCATTCCGGCGCTCTTGAAGACCCGCTTCAACACCAATGAAATCCTGACCAGCCTGATGCTGGTCTATATCGCCCAGCTCTTCCTCGACTGGCTGACACGCGGCATCTGGAAGGATCCGGCCGGGTATAACTTCCCGCAGTCGCGGTCCTTCGTGCCTGAGGCCGTGCTGCCGGAGATCCTCGATTCGGGCCGCGCCCATCTCGGAATTGTCTTCGCTCTGATTGCCGCCGTCGCCGTCTGGTTCATGATGCGCTACACGCTGAAGGGCTTTCAGGTCGTGGTGCTGGGCCAGTCGGAGCGAGCAGGGCGCTTTGCCGGCTTCTCCTCGCGCAAGATGGTCTGGTTCTCGATGATGTTCTCCGGCGCGCTTGCGGGCCTTGCCGGCATTTCGGAAGTCTCGGGCTCGATCGGCCATCTCCAGCCGACGATCTCGCCCGGCTACGGCTTCACCGCCATCATCGTTGCCTTCCTGGGCCGTCTCAATCCGCTTGGCATCATCGCCTCGGGCTTTGTCCTGGCGCTGACCTATCTCGGCGGCGAAGGAGCGCAGCTCTCGATCGGTGTCTCCGACAAGGTCACCCGCGTCTTCCAGGGCCTTCTGCTCTTCTTCGTGCTCTCCTGCGACACGCTTATTCTCTACAAGGTGCGCATCGTCTTCGATCGTGCCCGCAACACAGTGTCGAAGGAGGCCTGACCATGTTTGAAGCCATCCTTCTGACCATCATCACCGCATCGACCCCCTTGGTCATCGCCGCCATGGGTGAACTGGTCACCGAGCGGTCAGGCGTGCTGAACCTCGGCGTTGAGGGTATGATGATCATCGGCGCGGTCTGCGCCTTCATCGCCACCAACCTGACGGGTTCGCCCTATCTCGGCGTTCTCGCGGGCATCGCGACGGGGGCCTTCTTTTCGCTTCTTTTCGGTTTTCTGACCCTCACCCTGGTTGCCAACCAGGTCGCAACGGGGCTGGCGCTGACGATCCTCGGCCTCGGCGTGTCCGGCATGATCGGCGAGAGTTTTGTCGGCCTCCCAGGCGTCAAGATGCAGCCGATTGTCATCCCGCTGCTCTCCGATATCCCGGTGATCGGGCCGATCCTCTTTGCCCAGGATCTGTTCTTTTATCTGTCAATCGCGCTCGTGATCGGCGTGAACTGGTATCTGTTCAAGAGCCGCTCGGGCTTGAAACTCCGCGCCATCGGCGACAGCCACGGCTCGGCTCATACGCTTGGCCTGCCGGTCATTCGCACGCGCTATCTCGCCGTGATGTTCGGCGGCGCCTGTGCAGGTCTCGCCGGAGCGCAGCTGTCGCTGGTCTATACACCGCAATGGGTGGAGAACATGTCGGCCGGCCGCGGCTGGATTGCGCTGGCGCTCGTAGTCTTCGCCGCCTGGCGGCCCTGGCGCGTCCTTGCCGGCGGCTATCTCTTCGGCGCCGTCACCATCGGCCAGCTGCATGCCCAGGCGCTCGGCATCGGCCTTCCTTCGCAATTTCTGTCCGCGCTGCCCTATGCGGCAACCATTGTCGTGCTGATCATAATCTCCCATAATCGCCGCACGACGCTGATCAACACGCCGGCTTGTCTCGGCAAGCCGTTCGTGCCGGATAGATAATCAAAACAAAAGCTTCAACCTAACCAGACAGGGGTACACTATGAAGAACTTCCTTCTCGCGCTTGCCGCTTCGGCAGCCGCCATCATCGGCGTTGCGGCACCCGCCGCCGCCCAGGACAAGACGAAGGTCTGCTTCGTCCATGTCGGTTCTAAGACCGATGGCGGCTGGACCCAGGCGCACGATATCGGCCGTCAGCAGCTCCAGGCCCATTTCGGCGAGAAGATCGAAACGCCTTACCTCGAAAACGTTCCGGAAGGTCCGGATGCCGAGCGCGCCATCGAGCGCATGGCCCGTTCCGGCTGCGCCCTGGTCTTCACGACCTCCTTCGGCTTCATGGATGCGACGCTCAAGGTTGCCGAGAAGTTCCCGGATGTGAAGTTCGAGCATGCGACCGGCTACAAGACCGCCGCAAACGTCGCGACCTACAACTCGCGCTTCTATGAAGGCCGCTTCATCAACGGTCAGATCGCTGGCAAGATGTCGAAGACCGGCGTTGCCGGCTACATCGCCTCGTTCCCGATTCCGGAAGTTGTCGCAGGCATCAACGCCTTCCTGCATGGCGCCCGCACCGTCAACCCGGAATTCAAGCTGAAGGTCATCTGGGTCAACACCTGGTTCGACCCGGGCAAGGAAGCGGACGCGGCCAAGGCTCTCTTCGACCAGGGCGTCGATGTTCTGACACAGCACACCGACACCACCGCGCCGATGCAGGTTGCCGAAGAGCGTGGCCTCAAGGCCTTCGGTCAGGCTTCTGACATGATCGCTGCGGGCCCGACCGCGCAGCTCAGCGCCATCCTCGACACCTGGGCGCCTTACTATATCAAGCGCACCCAGGCCGTTCTCGACGGCACCTGGACCTCGGGCCAGACGTTTGACGGCCTCAAGGACGGCATCCTCTCGATGGCGCCCTACACCAACATGCCCGACGACGTGAAGGCGATGGCCATGGACACTGAAGCCAAGATCAAGTCGGGCGAGTTGAAGCCGTTTACCGGTCCGATTAACAAGCAGGACGGTACGCCGTGGCTGAAGGAAGGTGAATCGGCTGACGACGGCACCATCCTCGGCATGAACTTCTACATTGAAGGTGTAGACGATAAGCTGCCGCAGTAATCGGCGATCAGTTGCAATTTCGAAAGGGCGCACAATGCGCCCTTTCTTTTTTAGTCGGCTGAAAATACGAATTTACTCAGATACGCACTTCACCACGTATGGTACTTCGTGTAACTAACCCGATGGTTACTGCATGAAGCGTGAGGTGGCATGCGCAAGGAAGAAGTTCGGGATCTCTGCGTCACCAGCCACCCGAAGACCAGCCATGCCCGCGTGGTTGAGAGACTGGGTGTGGCAATCGTCGGTGGCCGCTATGCCATTGGTGAGACGCTGCCCGGTGACGCGGAGCTTGAGCAAAAGTTTGATGTCTCAAGATCCGTGCTGCGTGAGGCCATGAAAACCCTTTCGGCCAAGGGGTTGGTCGTTGCAAAATCACGGGTCGGCACGCGCGTAACGGACCGTTGCCACTGGGACCTTCTGGATGAAGACGTGCTACGCTGGCACTTCGATACCGGTATCACTGCGGAATTCATCAATCAGCTCTACGATATTCGCCTCGTGCTGGAGCCGGCGAGCGCCGCTTTCGCGGCACTGAGTGCGACCCCAGAGGATTGCGCCGAATTGCGCGACTTCGCCCAGAAGCTTGGCGTGCAGGAGCCAGGGAGCGAAGAGTTGGTGCTCGCGGACCTGCGCTTCCACGTCTATCTGGCATTGATGAGCGGCAATCCGTTTATGGAAAGCATGGTGGGCTTCATCAAGGCCGCGTTGGCCGGGGCCTTCACGCTGTCCTTGAACGTGCCGGACGAGACTCGCAAGGACAGGATCGTCAAGGTCCATATGGCAATTGTCGACGCCATCGAGCAGGGTGATGCTGAAGCAGCGCGCCGTGCGACTGAAAACGTCGTGCAGATAGGTCGGAACAACGCCTTGGCGTCGCTTGTGAAGTCGGCCCCACAGCCCTGATCAATGGCTGTTTTGACTTGCGGTAGGTACCGCTCGGCGCTAGTGAACATCGCCGCCTCTCATGCCCGGAGCCATCTATGACCCGTAAATGCCTCGCCGTCGTGCTTGCCGCAGGCGACAGCACTCGCATGAAATCCTCGATGTCCAAGGTGCTGCATCCGGTCGGCGGCTTGCCGATGATCGCACATGTGATGACGTCGATTGCCGCGTCCGGTGTCTCCGACGTGACATTGGTGCTAGGGCGGGACGCGGAGAAGGTGGCGAAGGCGGCCTCGATCGACGGGCTGGATGTTGAAAGTGTCCTGCAGACCGAACGGCTCGGCACCGGCCATGCCGTCCAGATGGCCCGCGATGCGATCGTCCGTGGCTATGATGAAATTCTCGTCGCCTATGGCGATGTCCCGCTGATCACCGCAGCCCCGCTCAAAGCCGCGCGAGACGCGCTTGCTGGCGGCGCTGACGTCGCGGTGATCGGCTTCCACACCAAGAACCCGACCGGTTATGGCCGCCTGCTCGTTGAAAACGGCGAACTCATCGCCATCCGCGAGGAAAAGGATGCGACCGAAGCTGAGCGCGCCGTCACCTGGTGCAACAGCGGACTGATGGCGATCGATGGCAAGAAGGCGCTCGATCTCCTCTCCCGGATCGGCAACCAGAACGCCAAGGGTGAGTACTACTTGACCGATCTCGTCGAGATCGCTCGCTCTCTGGGCGGCAAGGCTGTCGCCGTCGATGCGCCGGAAAGTGAACTGACCGGCTGCAACAACCGCGCCGAACTCGCCGTCATCGAACGTCTCTGGCAGGAGCGCCGCCGGCATGAGCTGATGGTCTCCGGCGTCACGATGATTGCTCCGGAAACGGTGTTTCTGAGCCACGACACGGCGATCGGCCAGGATGCGCTGATCGAGCCCAATGTCGTCTTCGGCCCCGGCGTCACCGTCGAGGGCGGTGCCGTCATCCATGCCTTCTCGCATCTCGAAGGCGCTCATGTCGCCGCAGGCGCGACCGTCGGTCCGTTTGCGCGGCTGCGCCCGGGTGCCAACCTCGCTGAAGGCTCCAAGGTCGGTAACTTCTGCGAAGTGAAGAAGGCCGAGATCGGCAAGGGCGCCAAGGTCAATCACTTGACCTATATCGGCGACGCCGTCGTCGGCGCGGAAACGAATATCGGCGCTGGCACCATCACCTGCAATTATGATGGCGTGAACAAGCACGAAACGCAGATCGGGGCAGGGGCCTTCATCGGTTCGAACTCGTCTCTGGTGGCCCCGGTCAAGATCGGCGATGGCGCGCTCATCGCCTCCGGCAGCGTCATCACCGAGGATGTGCCAGCCGATGCGCTCGCCTTTGGTCGCGCCCGCCAGGAGATGAAGCCGGGCCGCGCCGCCGTCATCCGCGAACGCAATCTCGCGATAAAGGCGGCAAAAAAGGCCGCCAAGTAACTGCGTCAGCCCGATCTTCACCGCTTGTTATGCTGCGTTGCATTACGAGACGAAACGCAATTTGACCTCACGCACAATTGCCTATTGCGATGAAACCGCTAGGAAAAGCCGCGTGGTTAATACGAAACGGAGAATTTCATGTGCGGCATCGTCGGCATCGTCGGTAACAAGCCCGTGGCGGAGCGTCTCGTCGACGCCTTGAAGCGGCTCGAATATCGCGGCTATGATTCCGCCGGTGTGGCCACCATCAACGATGGCAAGCTCGATCGCCGTCGCGCCGAAGGCAAGCTCTTCAATCTCGAGACCAAGCTTGCAGGCGAACCGCTCCCCGGCAATATCGGCATTGCCCACACCCGCTGGGCAACCCACGGCGTGCCGAACGAGACCAACGCCCATCCGCATTTCGTCGATGGCGTTGCCGTCGTTCACAACGGCATCATCGAGAATTTCGCCGAGATCAAGGAAGAACTGGCCGCCGAAGGCGCCGTCTTCACCACCCAGACCGACACGGAAGTTGTCGCGCAGCTGCTTGCCAAGTATCGTCGCAAGGGCCTTGGCCGCCGCGAAGCCATGCACGAGATGCTGCGCCATGTGACGGGTGCCTATGCGCTCGCCGTCATCTTCAACGACGACCCCTCGACGATCATGGCAGCCCGCTCCGGTCCGCCGCTTGCGATCGGTTTCGGCGATGGCGAGATGTTCTTGGGGTCGGACGCCATCGCGCTTTCGCCCTTCACCAACCGCATAGCCTATCTTCATGACGGCGACTGGGCGATCCTTGGCAAGCAGGGCGCCCATATCTTCGACATCGACGGGAATCCGGTCGATCGTCCGGTCCAAATCTCTTCGGCTTCCGCCTACATGATCGACAAGGGCAACCACCGTCATTTCATGGAAAAGGAGATCTACGAGCAGCCGGAGGTGATCTCCCACGCCCTGTCGCATTATGTCGACTTCGGCAACCACACCGTCCGCGAAGCCGCCAATGAGATCGACTTCGCCAACCTGCGCGGCCTCGCCATCTCCGCCTGCGGCACGGCCTATCTCGCGGGCCTCGTCGGTAAGTACTGGTTCGAGCGCTATGCCCGTCTGCCGGTCGAGATCGATGTCGCCTCGGAATTCCGCTACCGCGAAATGCCGCTGTCTAAGGATCAGGCGGCCCTCTTCATCTCGCAGTCCGGTGAAACTGCCGATACGCTCGCCTCGCTGCGCTATTGCCGCGACAACGGGTTGAAGATCGGCGCGGTGGTAAACGTCAAGGAATTGACGATCGCCCGCGAATCGGACGCCGTCTTCCCGATCCTCGCCGGCCCGGAAATCGGCGTTGCCTCGACGAAGGCCTTCACCTGCCAGCTCGCCGTGCTTGCCTCGCTCGCACTTGCCGCCGGCCGTGCCCGTGGCACCATCACGGAAGCGGAAGAAAAGCAGCTCGTGAAGAGCCTCGCGGAAATGCCGCGCATCATGAGCCAGGTCCTGAACGCAGTGCAGCCGCAGATCGAGGCCCTGTCGCGCGATCTGTCCAAGTTCAAGGACGTGCTCTATCTCGGCCGTGGCACCAGCTATCCGCTGGCGCTCGAAGGCGCGCTGAAGCTCAAGGAAATCTCCTATATCCATGCCGAAGGTTATGCCGCCGGCGAGCTGAAGCATGGCCCGATCGCGCTGATCGACGAAAACATGCCCGTGATCGTCATTGCCCCCTTCGACCGCTTCTTCGAGAAGACCGTGTCGAACATGCAGGAAGTCGCAGCGCGCGGCGGCAAGATCATCTTCATCACCGACGAGAAGGGGGCAGCCGCCTCCAAGCTCCCGACCATGGCCACCATCGTGCTGCCCGTGGTCGCCGAGATCGTCTCGCCGATGATCTATTCGATCCCGATCCAGCTGCTCGCCTATCACACGGCCGTCTTCATGGGCACCGACGTCGACCAGCCGCGCAACCTCGCCAAGTCCGTCACGGTTGAGTGAGGCTTAGTTGGGGCAGGCCGCTGCCCCAATTCTTGCTCTTGCGCCCCAGGTGTCACTCCGGCATTGTCCGCTGCATTACGGCGCTGCACAATGACGGTGGGCATGACCGAAGGTTCTGACAAGATTTCGATGGCGACACGCCTCAGGAACAACTTCCTGACGGGGCTGATCATTTGCGCACCGATGACGATCACCATCTATCTGACCTGGACCTTTATCCGCTGGGCCGATAGCTGGGTGAAGCCCTATCTCCCGGACCGGTACAATCCGGAGGCCTATCTGAAGTTCGCCATCCCCGGCACCGGTCTGCTGATTGCCATCATCTTTATCACCCTGGTCGGCTTTCTCGGTCGCAACCTCATCGGCCGCTCGATTGTGGGCTATAGCGAGAACATCCTCAACCGGATGCCGCTGGTGCGCACTGTCTACAAAAGCACCAAACAGATTTTCGAGACGGTGCTAAAGGAGCAGGGGACGTCTTTCAAGAAAGTTGGGCTCATCGAGTTTCCCCGTGCCGGCACCTGGGCGCTGGTTTTCGTCTCCACCGACGCCAAGGGCGAGATCGCCGCAAAGCTCAATCAGGACGGCGAGGAAATGGTCGCGGTCTTTCTGGCGCCGACACCGGTCCCGACCGCCGGTTTCCTGATGTTCGTGCCGCGCAGCAAGCTGATGCTGCTCGACATGACCCCGGAAGAAGGCGTGAAGCTTCTGATCTCTGCGGGTCTGGTCACGCCGGACTACAAACCGGCAACGCCGGCCGACGTCGTCGCTGCCATGGCCGAGCCTGATTCTGAGCCTGCCGACATGCCTGTCCGCAAATCCGGCACCAAGTCTTAAGTCATCTCACCCGGCATGCAGGAAGCGGATCGCCTCGTCGCGGCGATGCAGATAGAGCAGCGTGCGCACCGCCTGGCCTCGCTCGGAGGTGAGCTCCGGATCACGCTCCAGCAGATAGGCCGCATCCTTGCGGGCGATCTCCAGCAGATCGCCATGATGCTCCAGGCTGGCGATTTTGAATCCCGGGGTGCCCGACTGTCGCGTCCCCAAAAGCTCGCCTTCACCGCGCAGCTTCAGATCCTCCTCGGCGATCAGGAAGCCATCTTCCGAATCGCGCAGGATCGACAGCCGCGCTTTGCCGGTCTCTCCAAGCGGCCCCTTGTAGAGCAGGATGCAGCTTGAGGCCTCGTCGCCACGGCCCACGCGCCCACGCAACTGGTGCAGCTGGGCAAGCCCGAAGCGCTCGGCATGTTCGATCACCATGATCGTCGCATCGGGCACGTCGACGCCGACTTCAACCACGGTCGTCGCCACCAGCAGCCGCGTCTCGCCGTTCTTGAAGGCGAGCATGGCAGCATCCTTCTCCGGCCCCGCCATGCGGCCATGCACGAGGCCGATCGGCGCCTTGATGAACTGCGCGAGCACCGACTGCCGCTCCTCGGCGGACATCAGCTCGCTCTCTTCCGTCTCCTCGACCAGCGGGCAGATCCAATAGGCCTTCTTGCCCTCCGCGATCGCCGCCCTCAGCCGCTCGATGACGTCAGGCACGCGCTCGGTCGGCACGGTCACCGTCTGGATCGGCTTGCGGCCCGCCGGTTTCTCGGTGAGCTTGGAGACATCCATGTCGCCAAAGGCGGCCAGCACGAGGGTGCGCGGGATGGGCGTTGCCGTCATGACCAGCATATGCGGCGAGATGCCCTTTGAAGTCAGCCGCAGACGCTGATGCACGCCGAAGCGATGCTGTTCGTCGACCACGGCGAGCGTCAGGTTCTTGTAGTTGACGGCATCCTGAAAGAGGGCATGCGTGCCGATGACGATCTGCGCTTCGCCGGAGGCTATCCGTTCCAGGATCGCCTCGCGCTCCTTGCCCTTGGTCCGGCCAGTCAGGACCTCGATCTTGAGGCCTGCGGGGGCACCGAGTTTGGCAAGGGTCGCATGATGCTGCCGCGCCAGGATTTCCGTCGGCGCCATCAGCACCGCTTGTCCGCCCGCCTCGACGGCAGCCGCCATGGCAAACAGCGCCACCAGCGTTTTGCCGGCGCCGACATCGCCCTGGACCAGCCGCAGCATGCGCTGGTCGGAGGCCATGTCCTTCAGGATATCGTCGATCGCTGCCACCTGGCTGCCGGTCGGTGTGAAGGGCAGGCTGGCGCGGATCTTTTCGCTGATCTCGCCGGTTGGCTTGATGGGCGTGCCCGGCACCCGCCGGAGCTTCTGCCGCACCAGCGCCAGCGACACCTGGCCGGCCAGGAATTCATCATAGGCGAGCCTGCGCCGGGCAGGCGCCTGCGGGTCGATATCCTTTTCGTCGCGCGGATTATGCAGTGCCACGAGGCTCTCGCGCACGCTCGAAAAACCCTGTTTTGTCACCAGCGGCGCATCCGCCCATTCCGGCATGTCTGGCATGCGCTCGACCGCAGCCTCCACGGCCTTGCGCAGCACCTTGGGTCCGAGCCCCGCCGTCAGCGGATAGACCGGCTCGACCAGCGGCAGGTTCTCCGCCTCGCTCGCCTTCACCATCAGGTCGGGATGCACCATGGATGGCCGACCGTTGAACCAGTCGACCTTGCCCGAAACCATGACGATCTCGTCGACGGGCAATGCCTTTTCCAGCCAGTTGCCCTTGACGCGGAAGAAGGTGAGCGCCAGTTCCCCCGTCTCGTCATGCAGCATGACGCGGTAGGGCAGGTTGCTCTTGCCTTTCGGCGGCGGCAGATGCCGGTCGACGCGGCCGGTGATCGTCACCAGCGAGCCCTGGTTCGCATAGGCGATGCCCGGCTGATGCCGCCGGTCGATCAGCCTGTGTGGCGCAAGGAAGAGCAGGTCAACCACCCGCGCGTCCTCGGCATCCTCACGCCCGAGCAGCGTGGCGAGGAGCTGGGCGAGTTTGGGGCCTACTCCGCTGAGCGAGGCCACGGAGGCGAAGAGGGGATCGAGCAGGTGAGGGCGCATGATGGGGGCAAAATGCCTCGTTATTTGCCCCTTTGGCAAGCTGACATTTGCCGGTTGCTGCTCTATAGAGGCCCCAAGAATTGGAAGGATGCCGATATGACTGGACTGGTGAAAAGCAGTGCCGACCTCGATCCGCGCCGCCGGCGCATCCTGTTCCGCTGCTGGCATCGCGGTATCCGCGAAATGGACCTGATGCTCGGCCAGTTCTGCGAAGCTGAGATCGAGGGGCTGACCGAGGCCGAACTCGACGAGCTCGAGGTGATCATGGCCGAGGAAGACAATGACCTCGTCCGTTACATCACCGGCGCCGAGCCTGTTCCCGCCCGTCTCCAGACACCGCTCTTCGAACGCATTGCCGCCCTCAGGCCGGATTTCTCACCGGTCACCGGCGAAGAACACGCTGCAAAGTAACTGATATGCCCCTGATCGATGTGAAGCGGATTGTCGGCGCACAATCCGCCCTGACGCTCTCCCATGTGCCCGACGGCATGGATGCCTTCATCCTCGCCGAACTCGCACGCGAGGGAAAACCGGTCGCCTATGTGGTGTCCGACGGCCAGCGGTTGCAGAACATCGAACAGACGCTGAGCTTCGCCGCTCCCGATATCCCGGTCTTGAGCCTGCCGGCCTGGGACTGTCTCCCTTATGACCGCGTCTCGCCCTCGGCCGACGTCTCTGCGCGCCGTCTTTCCGCACTTTCGGGCCTGATTTCGCTCTACCTCAAGCCGCATCCGGCGATCGTCCTGGTGACCGTCAATGCCATGCTGCAGAAGGTGGCGCCGGCGGATGTGATCGACAGCCTGGGATTTTCGGCAAAACCGGGCAATCAGGTGCGCATGGACGACATTGCCGCGCGTCTGGAACGCAACGGTTTCGACCGGGTCGCGACGGTGCGCGAAGTCGGCGAATTTGCCGTGCGCGGCGGCATTCTCGATGTCTTTGTGCCCGGCGCGGAAGAGCCCGTCCGCCTCGATTTCTTCGGTGACACGCTCGAAAGCATCCGCTCCTTCGATCCGGCAAGCCAGCGCACGATCGCCCAGGTCCGTTCCCTCGACTTGAACCCGATGAGCGAGGTGACTCTGACGCCGGAGAGCATCAGCCGGTTCCGCAAGAACTATCTGTCGCTGTTCGGCGCCGCCACCCGCGATGACGCGCTCTATGCCGCCGTCTCCGAGGGGCGCCGCTATGCCGGCATGGAGCATTGGCTGCCCATGTTCTACGACAAGCTGGAGACCACCTTCGATTATCTGCGCGGCTTCCGTATGGTCACTGACCATACGGTGCGTGAGGCAGCGGAAGAACGCGCCAAGCTTATCCGCGACTACTACGAGGCGCGCCTCAACAGCGCCACACCCGGCAAGGGCCATCTGGCCCAGGGCACGCCCTACAAGCCTGTGCCGCCGGAGCGGCTCTATCTCGGCGCCAGCGAATTCGGCAAGGCGCTCGACGCCTTCGATCCGATCCGCATCACGCCCTTTGCCGAAGCCGGCGGCGAAAGCCGTCTCGTCATCGAGGTAGATGCCCGCCCGACGCCGCGCTGGGCAAAAGCCGCCAACGAGGACAGTGCGGAAGGCGCCCGGGTTAACGTCTTCGGCCAGGCCGTAACCTATATCGCCGACAAGCGCGCCGCCGGCGCCAAGGTTGTCGTGTCAGGCTGGTCCGAGGGCTCGCTCGACCGCCTGCTGCAGGTGCTGAACGAACACGGTCTGGAGCGGCTGGTGCCCGTCGCCGCGCTGAAAGACGTCGACAAGCTCAAGAAGGGCGAGGCGGGCACTGCCGTCCTCAGCCTCGAAGGCGGCTTCGAGACAAACAATCTCGTCATCATCGGCGAACAGGATATTCTCGGCGACCGCATGGTCCGCCGTTCCAAACGCCGCAAGCGCGCCGCCGATTTCATATCGGAAGTCGCCGGCATCGACGAAGGTTCAATCGTCGTGCATGCCGAGCACGGCATCGGGCGCTTCGTCGGCCTGCGCACCATCGAGGCCGCAGGTGCCCCGCATGCCTGCCTTGAACTGCAATATGCCGATGACGCCAAGCTCTTCCTGCCCGTCGAAAACATCGATCTGCTCTCCCGCTATGGCGGTGAGGCGACCGAGGTCCAGCTCGACAAGCTCGGCGGCGGCGCCTGGCAGATGCGCAAGGCCAAGCTCAAGAAGCGCCTGCTCGATATGGCGGGTGCCCTGATCCGCATCGCCGCCGAACGCATGACCCGGTCTGCACCGGTACTGACGACGCAGGAAGGCCTTTACGACGAATTCGCCGCCCGTTTTCCCTATGACGAGACGGAAGACCAGGAAAACGCCATCGAAGCCGTCCGCTCCGACCTCGGCCAGGGCCGCCCGATGGATCGCCTGATCTGCGGCGACGTGGGTTTCGGCAAGACGGAAGTGGCGCTGCGTGCTGCCTTTATTGCCGCGATGAACGGCATCCAGGTCGCCGTCGTCGTGCCGACCACGCTCCTGGCACGCCAGCATTTCAAGACCTTCTCGGAACGTTTCCGTGGCCTGCCGATCCGCGTCCAGCAGGCCTCCCGCCTCGTCGGCACCAAGGAGCTTAACCTCGTCAAGAAGGAAGTCGCCGAAGGCAAGACCGATATCGTCGTCGGCACCCATGCTTTGCTCGGCTCCGGCGTCACCTTCGCCAATCTCGGGCTGCTGATCATCGACGAGGAGCAGCATTTCGGCGTCAAGCACAAGGAACGCCTGAAGGAGCTGAAGTCGGATGTCCACGTCCTGACGCTCTCGGCAACCCCCATCCCGCGCACCCTGCAGCTCGCCATGACCGGCGTGCGCGAACTCTCGCTGATCACCACGCCGCCGGTCGACCGCATGGCGGTGCGTACCTTCATCTCGCCCTTCGATCCCCTGGTGATCCGCGAGACCCTGATGCGCGAGCATTATCGCGGCGGCCAGAGTTTCTATGTCTGCCCGCGTCTCGCCGATCTCGCGGATGTGAAGAGCTTCCTCGACGAGAACGTGCCGGAACTGAAGGTGGCGATCGCCCATGGCCAGATGGCAGCCGGCGAGCTCGAAGACATCATGAACGCCTTCTATGAAGGCCGCTACGACGTGCTGCTCTCGACCACCATTGTCGAATCCGGCCTTGATGTCCCGACCGCCAATACGCTGATCGTCCACCGTGCCGATATGTTCGGTCTGGCCCAGCTCTACCAGATCCGTGGCCGTGTCGGCCGCTCCAAGGTCCGCGCCTTTGCGCTGCTCACGCTGCCGGTCAACAAGGTGCTGACGGCGGGTGCCGAACGGCGTCTGAAGGTCCTGCAATCGCTCGACACGCTCGGCGCCGGCTTCCAGCTCGCCAGCCACGATCTGGATATCCGTGGCGCCGGCAACCTGCTCGGCGAAGAACAGTCCGGCCACATCAAGGAAGTCGGCTTCGAGCTCTACCAGCAAATGCTGGAAGAGGCGGTCGCCGAGGTGAAGGGTGTCGATGAAGTGGTCGATACCGGTTGGTCGCCGCAGATCCAGGTCGGCACGTCGGTCATGATCCCGGAAAACTATGTGCCGGATCTGCATCTGCGCATGGCGCTCTATCGCCGCCTCGGCGAACTCGACGATCTCAGAGAGATCGACGGCTTCGGCGCCGAACTGATCGACCGCTTCGGCCCGCTGCCGATTGAAGTGCAGCATCTCCTGAAGGTGGTCTACATCAAGGCGCTCTGCCGCGTGGCCAATGTCGAAAAGCTCGAAGCCGGCCCCAAGGGCGTCGTCGTCCAGTTCCGAGGCAAGCAGTTCCCCAATCCGGCAGCCCTCGTCGGCTACATCGCCAAGCAGGGGACGATGGCGAAGATCCGCCCCGACCACTCGGTCTTCCTCACCCGCGACCTGCCGACGCCGGAAAAGCGGCTGGCAGGCGCGGCGGTGGTGATGACACAGCTGGCGGAACTGGCGAAGGGCTGATCCGTCGGCTCTTTCTGTCCGCTCGCGAATCAGTTTAGTTTCCTCGGGTGCACGGCCCGTGCCTCCCCCCTCCATTCGGGAAAGCATTTTTCATGCTGGGCGTTGATTGACATCCGAACCGAAGATTCGGGCGCGGCATGAGGAGGGGTTGCGATTTCTGCCCGTCATCAGAGGTAACACGATGACGCAAACCACTCCGTTATTTTATTTGAAGCGCAAGGCACGTCTCATAAGCAGGCGGCAGGGCATTCCGCTGGCGGCAGCACTTAACGAGGTCGCCCGCGAACAGGGTTTTCCCAGCTGGAGCCTGCTTGCAGAAAGACGCAGCGCCGCAACATCCAACCGGATGGACTATCGGGATTTGCAAGCTGGTGAACTGGTGCTGGTTGCTGCGCGACCAGGGCAGGGCAAGACGCTGCTTACTCTGCAGATCCTCATAGACGCCATGCGCAAAGGTCAGCACGGCCTGTTTTTTACCTTGGCCTATACCGAACGCGAAGTCCTAGAGCGCATGCATCGGCTTGATGCGACGCCGTCAAAATTCGACGGGCTATTCCAGCTTCATGATTCCGATCGCATCGATGCCGATTACATCATCGCCTCAATGAACGGCATGCCGCGCGGGACTGTGGCGGTGATCGATTACCTTCAGATGCTCAACGAGCGACGGGAAACTCCGGATCTCGAGCATCAGGTTCGCCAGGTGCGCGCCAACGCGAAGGCGAATGGGTTCGTGATGATCTTCATCTCCCAGGTCGATCGACGCTTTGATGCGGAGCAGGGAGGCCTACCCGGCCATGCCCATATCCGTCTTCCCAACCCGCTTGATCTCTCACTGTTCGATCGTTTCATCTTCTTGAACGGTGGAGTGATCGGCGAGGCCGAAGCAGCCTGACAGCGAGTAGTCAGGTACTCTCCCGGCGCGCTTCGCCATCCTCCGGCTTGATTGCCAGCGCCGCATCCGTCTTGCCGGCCACCGGCGGCGGAAGCGGCGTGTCGCGCTTGCGCTCGCGGATCAGCGTCAAAAGCCCCGACCCGACGATCAGCGCGATGCCGATACCCATCGGCCAATCGACCTTGTCGCCGAAGACGAGATAGCCGAGCAGGATGGCCCAGAGCATCTGACTGTACTGGATCGGCCCGACGATTGCCGCTGGCGCATAGAAGGAGGCGAGCATCATGAAGATGTTGCCGACCGCAGCCAGGATGCCGAAGGCGGCGAGAAGGCCCATGTCATAGGCCGACGGCATATGGAAGTCGGGAAGTGACAGCGCGCCGCAGAGGATGACGTTTCCGAGAAGGCCCGCGCCGTAGAGCGAGATGTTCTTTTCCTGCGGCCCGATCGCCCGGTAGATGACGATCGACACGCCGCCGGCAAAGCCCGAAATCAAGGCCGCGAGATGCCCGATCTCCAGTTCGCGGAAACCGGGGCGCAGAACCACGAGAACGCCCATGAAGCCTATGACAACGGCGGCCCAGCGCTTCATGCCGACCTGTTCCTTGAGGAAGATCACCGACATGATCGTGGCAAAGGAGGGCAGCAGGAAGATCAGGCAGAAGGCTTCGGCCATCGACAGCCGGGTAAAGGCAATGATGCTGCCGACGGTACCGACCGTGGCGCAGACGAAGCGCAGCCACCAGAGCGGCCAGTTGGTGCTGCGCACCAGATCCGTATAGCGATCGCCGCGCTTCATCAGGAAGGGTATGGCGAGAAAACCGAAGAGACTGCCGATGAAGCCAGCCTCGAAAGCCGGCACGCGGCCCTCGACGAGCTTTACGGCAGCATCGCTGAAGGAATAGGCAGCAAAGCAGATGAAGGCGAGGAGGATGCCTTTGAAGGTGGTGTCAGCGGACAAGGTGGCGATCCCGGGGAGGAGTTACCTCACCGGGATAAGGGTGTTCGGCATAACCGTCAATTCAGATTGCGGAGAGCTTCGGCCTTCGCCTTGGCAATTTCGCGCAGCGCATTGGCAAGCTCTGCCGGCGGCTGGGCGCCGCTGACCGCATATTGCTGATCGAAGATGAAGAAGGGAACGCCGTTCACGCCCATCTGCTTGGCCGCATCGACTTCCGACAGCACGTGCTTCACGTCGGCATCGCCTGAGAGCAGCGATTCGATCACGGGGCGCGAAAGCCCGGCTTCTGTCGCGATGTCGAGAAGCACGGCCGGATCGCCGATGTTGCGGCCCTGCTCGAAATTCGCCTTGAACAGAAGATCGACGACACGGCCTTGGGTTTCGCGGCTTTCCTGTCCCGCCCAGTGAATGAGCCGGTGCGCATCGAGTGTGTTCGGGCCGATCTTGATGGCGTCGAAGTCGAAGGCGATGCCGACCTCGGCACCGAGCGACTTCAGATGGGCATGCGCCTGGTCCATCCTGTCCTTGCCGCCGAGCTTCTTGGCCAGTTCCACCTGCTGGTCGACACCCTCAGGCGGATAGTCGGGATTGAGCTGATAGGGCCGCCAGTTGATATCGACACTCACCTCATCCTGCACTTCGGCGATCGCGAGCTCCAGCCGCGCCTTGCCGAGATAACACCAGGGGCAGACCACGTCCGATACGAGGTCGATGGTGATGCGGTCCATGTTACAGTCCTTTCTGGCCGTGTGATGGCTCGTCCTTAAAGCAAAGCGGGCCGGAGACAAGCTCCGGCCCGAAAACACAGCGTCAAACGGTTGATGTCTTATTGCACCCGCGCGTCGAACCAGGTCGGCCGCTGGTAGCCATAGAGCGGCGCCGTTTCGGGCCGTCCGATATGCTTCCAGCGCGCCACCCATTGCTCACCGATATGATAGAGCGGCACGACATAGTGACCGGCGACCAGCAGACGGTCATAGGCACGCACAGCGGCCTGGAAATCGGCGGGATCGCGCGCCTGCAGCAGTGCCTCGATCATCCGGTCGATGTCGGGATCGGCCACGCCTGCATAGTTGAAGCTGCCCTGGGCATCCTTCGATTCGGAACCCCAGCGATTGACCTGCTCGGCACCCGGCGAGAGCGAGGAGGTATAGGACTTGATGATCATATCGTAGTCGAAGCTGTTCGACCGCGCCTGATACTGGGCATCGTCGACCGTGCGGATCGCCATCTCGACGCCGATCAGCTTCAGCGTCCGCTGAAAGGCGAGCGCCATTTTTTCCTGGCCCTCGTTCTGCGTCATCACTTCGAAGGCGAGCTGCTTGCCGGACGCATCCACCATCTTGCCGCCCTGGATCTTGTAGCCGGCCTCGCCGAAAAGCTTGACCGCCTGCGCAAGTGCCTTGCGGTCGCCGCCCGAGCCATCGGTCGCAGACTGCGTATAGGTGCCGGCAAGGATTTCCGGTGAAAGCCGGTCCTTGGCGGGACCGAGCAGGGCCAGTTCCTTTTCATCGGCAGCGTTGCCGAAGGCCCCAAGTTTGGAGTTCTGCCAGTAGCTCTGCGTGCGGGTAAAGGCGTTGCCGAACAGCGTCTTGTTCATCGATTCGAAGTCGAAGGCGGTGCTGATCGCCTCGCGCACCTTGACGTCGGCAAAGATCGGACGACGGGTGTTGAACACGAAGCCCAGCATGCCCGTGGGCAGGCCCGTCGTGAACGCCTCCTTCACGACGTCGCCGTTCTTCGCGGCCGGGAAGTCATAGGCGCGCCCCCAGTGATTGGCGTCGCCATCCGGATAGATGTCGATCTCACCCTTCTTGAAGGCCTCGAACAGGGTCGCTTCCTGCAGGAAGTAGGTGACTGTGATCTCATCGTAATTGTCGAAACCGACCTTCGCCGGAATGTCCTTGCCCCAATAGTCAGGGTCGCGCGCCCAGGTGATCTTCTCGCCGGGCTTCAGCTCCTTGATCTTGTAGGGGCCCGAACCGACCGGAATGGCAAGCCCGCCCTGATCGAAGGTCGCCGGATCGATCGCATGCTTCGGCAGGATCGGGGTCGACAGCGCAAAGATCAGTGGTGTCTCGCGATTGGCCTTTTCGTTGAAGGTGAACTTGATGCCGTTGTCGCCGACCTTCTCCATCTTGGCGACGGCATTGAGCCGACCATTGAACGGGGGACGGCCCTTGTCGCGCAGCAATTCGAAGGTGAAGATCACATCTTCGGGAGTGACGGGCTTGCCGTCATGCCAACGTGCCCTGGGATTAAGGTTAAACTGCACAAAGGTGCGGTCCGCGTCCCATTCGACGCTTTCGGCCAGCAGGCCATAGAGCGAAAAGGGCTCGTCTGCCGAGCGCGTCATCAGCGGCTCATAGAGCAGATTGCCGAATTCCGGATCCCAGACGCCGCGCGCCGTGGTGCGCATGCCCTTCAGAACAAAGGGATTGAGGGCGTCGTAGGTGCCGACAACGCCGTAATTGACCTTGCCGCCCTTTTTAACCTCTGGATTCACATAGGGAAAATGCGTGTAGTCAGCGCTAAGTGCCGGCTCGCCATGCATGGAAATGCCATGGACGGGCTCTGCCTGGGCAACAGTGGCGAGTGGTAGCAAGAGAAGACTGAACAACAAACGGCGCAAGGCAGTAATCCTCCAGGGAATAGAATCTCGAATAAGCCGGGACGCTACCACAATCACCATAAAACCAACACAAGCGGGTGAGATGCAAAGGATGTTGAGTCGCCGGCATCAAAGAAATGCTGGATATTCCAGCCGCTGCAATGTAACAGGTGAGCCGGAACGCCGGGTCATGTATTTGCCTCATTTGAACGACAGGTGAGGGCAGGCAAGACCGGCGAATGACGCGGCAGGCAAGTCCGCGCGACAGGGGTTTTCAGGAGACGGAATACGTATGATGTTCAAACTTACCAACGCAACGCGGACGGCTGTGTCTGCACTCGCACTGTCCTTTGCCGCCACGGCCATGCCGGTTGTTGCGCAGGCCCAGGATGCTGCGGCCCCCACCGACGCAAGATGGTTCAAGACCTGCGCCAAGCAGGAAGAGTCCGACGTCTGCGTGGTCCAGAACCAGCTCGTCGCGGCCAATGGCCAGCTGATCACCGCCGTTGGCCTGATCACGGTCGAAGGCAAGGTCAACCGCAAGCTTCTGCAGGTCACGGTTCCCTCGGCGCGCCTGATCCCGCCGGGTGTCATGATGCAGATCGATGGCGGCAAGGGCACCAAGCTCGATTACGCCGTCTGCCTGCCCGACCGCTGCACGGCTGAAATCCCGCTGACCGACGCCATCATCGACAGCCTGAAGAAGGGTGGCGAAGTGGTCTTCACATCGATCAACTTCCGCCGTGCGCCGAACCCGATCAAGATCCCGCTGACCGGCTTTACTGGCGCCTTTGAAGGCGAAGCCATCTCGCAGTCGCAGGCCGAAGAGCGCCAGCGCCTGCTGCAGGAAGCCATGCAGAAGAAGCAGGAAGAACGCACAAAGGCGATCACCGACGCTCAGAACGCTGCCAAGCAGGGCAACTGATCGGCTGACGTCAGCATGAAATGCAAGAAGCCCGCGTCGATGACGCGGGCTTCTTTCGTTTAAGGGCATCGGATGGAGGTCAGTGGGCGAAGTTCATCTTCGGCTTGTAACGGCCGGCCTGCTCCATCACGAAGATCTGCTGGATCTGCGGATTGCGCAGCGGCTGGTCGCTCTGATCACGTTCCAGGTTCTGCTCGGACACATAGGCCACATATTCCGTCTCCGCATTCTCAGCCAGCAGATGATAGAAGGGCTGGTCCTTGTGCGGCCGGACTTCGGCGGGAATTGCGTTCCACCACTCCTCGGAATTCGCGAATTCCGGATCAACATCGAAGATTACGCCGCGGAACGGAAAGAACTTGTGCCGTACGACGTCCCCGATACCAAATTTAGCGCTTCGTTGTTTCATGGTATGACTTCCTTTCCCTGTCATATTTGGGAAGAAAGCCCGGCAAAATCAAGGGATGGTGTGTGACAGCGCGGCAGCCTGTCACCCCTAGCCCGTCTTTCGCGCCGGTGCCGTCGCCAGAACAAGACCGCCCGTGACCAGCACGATGCCGACGGCATGATAGCTTTCGAAGCGCTCGCCAAGAAAGATGACGGCCATCACGATCGACATCGGCGGCATCAGATAGAGCGTCATACCCGCAATCCCCGCTCCGAAGACCTGGACGGCATGCTGGAAACAGTAGAAGGCGGCAAGCGAGGCAAAGAGAATGATCCCGCCAAGCTTGGCAAACTCCATGAGCGTGTCGGGCAGGGGGGCTCCGGAGGCCATTTCGATTACCCCCGGCGGCACGAGCACGATCGCTCCCGACAGCGCCAGCAGGGCAAACAGCGGCAATGGCGGCATTTCCCGCACCGATGGGCGCCGGAGCAGCAGCGAATAGGCTGCAAACGCAATGGCAGCAACGAGGATCGCCAGATCTCCGATATTGAAGGTGAGATCGAGCAGAGCTTCGGGATGCCCCTTCAACACGATGGCAACGACACCGGCAAATGCGATGATCATGCCGAAAAGTTCGCGCCGCGTGATCGCCCGTTTCTGGAACAGCCACTGGAACAGGATGATGAACAGCGACGAGGTCGTGTAGATCAGGGTCGCGTTCGAGGCGGTCGTCAGCGTCAGCGCCCAGTAGACGACCCCGCCGCAAATGCCCATGCCCAAAATGCCGAGTGTCAGCCAGAGCGCCGTATGCTGCCGGACAAAGGAAAGGCATGCCTCGCGCTCCCGCCAGATGAAAGGCGACATCAGAAGGGCAGCCCCCACCCAGCGCAGCAGTGCCGTGGTGAACGGCCCCACCTCGCCGGTGATTCCCCGGCCGAAAATCAGGTTCGATGAAAAGAAGAGCGGCGCCAAAAGAAACAACAGCCAGTCATAGAGGCGCGGGTCGGATGTCTTGGATGAATCTGGCATGGAGAATTCTGACCGAGCTTGGAAACTGGAATTCAGTGCTACCGTGCCGCAGCGCTTCGCGAAAGCGCCATTCCGTCGAAACAGTACGACCCGCAACGAAAAGCGCCGGTGGATCTCTCCACCGGCGCCGGTCTTGGAAGCCCTGGTAATCAGGCCGAGTAGTACATGTCGAATTCGACCGGATGCGGGGTCATTTCGAAGCGCATGACTTCCTGCATCTTCAGTTCGATGAACGAATCGATCTGGTCGTCATCGAAGACGCCGCCGGCGGTCAGATACTTGCGATCCTTGTCCAGGTTTTCGAGCGCTTCGCGCAAGCTGCCGCAGACCGTCGGGATCTTCTTCAGTTCCTTCGGCGGCAGATCGTAGAGATCCTTGTCCATGGCCTTGCCAGGATGGATCTTGTTCTTGATGCCGTCGAGACCGGCCATCAGCATGGCAGCGAAAGCGAGGTAGGGGTTCGCGGTCGGATCCGGGAAGCGGACTTCGACGCGCTTGGCCTTCGGGTTGGAGCCGAAAGGAATGCGGCACGAAGCCGAACGGTTGCGGGCCGAGTAGGCGAGCAGAACCGGTGCTTCATAACCCGGGACCAGACGCTTGTATGAGTTGGTCGACGGGTTGGAGAAGGCGTTGATCGACTTGGCATGCTTGATGATGCCGCCGATGAAGAACAGGCAGCTTTCCGAGAGACCTGCATATTCGTCGCCAGCGAAGGTCGGCTTGCCGTCCTTCCAGATCGACATATGCACATGCATGCCCGAGCCGTTGTCGCCGAAGATCGGCTTCGGCATGAAGGTCGCGGTCTTGCCATAGGCATTGGCGACCTGATGCACGACATACTTGTAGATCTGCATCTTGTCGGCATTGCGCACCAGCGCGTCGAACTTGATGCCAAGCTCGTGCTGGGCAGCCGCCACTTCGTGGTGATGCTTTTCGACGACGACGCCCATTTCGCCTAGAACCGTCAGCATTTCGGAGCGCATGTCCTGCAGGCTGTCGATCGGCGGAACCGGGAAATAGCCGCCCTTGACGCGCGGACGGTGGCCGAGGTTCCCGGTTTCATAATCGGTGTCGTCGTTCGACGGCAGTTCGGTCGAGTCGAGCTTGAAGCCGGTGTTGTACGGGTCGGCCTTGTACTTGACGTCGTCGAACACGAAGAATTCGGCTTCCGGACCGACGAAGATCGTATCGCCGATGCCCGATGCCTTGAGATAGGCTTCGGCCTTCTTGGCGGTGCCGCGCGGGTCGCGGTTATAGGCTTCGCCGGAAACCGGGTCGAGGATGTCGCAGAGGATGACCATCGTCGATTGGGCGAAGAAGGGGTCCATGTGCACGGTGGCCGGATCCGGCATCAGCACCATGTCGGACTCGTTGATGGCCTTCCAGCCGGCGATCGAGGAGCCGTCGAACATGACGCCATCGGCGAACATGTCTTCGTCAACGCATGCCACGTCCATCGTGACATGCTGCAGCTTACCCTTGGGATCGGTGAAGCGCAGGTCGACGAACTTGATATCGTTGTCCTTGATCTGTTTCAGAATATCGTTTGCGGTCGTCATATTTTTATGTTCCTCGCGTGAGCTGACGATTTAAACCCGACCTCCCTAGGTGTCGGGTCCGATTAGATGGCGTCGATACCTGTCTCGCCGGTACGAATACGGACGACTTCTTCGACGTTCGAAACGAAGATTTTGCCGTCGCCGATGCGGCCCGTCTGGGCAGCATTGCGGATGGCGTCGATGACGGCTTCCACGTTTTCATCGGCCAGTACAACTTCGACCTTCACCTTCGGCAGGAAGTCCACGACATATTCGGCGCCGCGATAGAGCTCTGTATGGCCCTTCTGGCGACCGAAGCCCTTGGCTTCCGTCACGGTGATACCCTGCAATCCGACTTCCTGAAGGGCTTCCTTCACTTCGTCGAGCTTGAAAGGCTTGATGATCGCTTCGATCTTTTTCATGAGAAAATTTCTCTCCGCTTCCTCAGTAAAGCAGGATGAGCCCCGCCCGCCGGGCTGAATGCAGGGAATGTGCCAGTTTTTCGCAAAAATACCGCGAAAACCGGTTCCTCCTCCGTCCGACAAGGCAAATCTCCAGCAAAATGTCCGGAAAAGCCAGCCCGATTTGTTCAAAATATCGATTTTGGCCAATCTTTTTTCGTGAACGGGCGCAGCGCTAAACGCCTGTGCTTCTTGCACAATCTCGAATGTGGCGGCGCTAAAAATAGGCAAATGCATAGAAAATATGCATACATGTCTGCCTAAAAACGTGCGGCGTTGCGCAAGGCGTGGATTGTGCTCTAACGTGAGGCCATGACCCGCCATAGCAGATCTTCAAATCCCGAGTTTCTTTTGACACCGGAAGCCATGGCCCGTGTCGATGCCGCTGCGGCGCGTTCCGGCCTCGACAGCTTTGGGTTGATGCTGCGGGCAGGGGAGGCGGTGGCCGCAGCCGCCCTTCACCTGTTTCCAGGCGCGCTGCGCTTCGTTGTCCTCTGTGGTCCGGGCAACAATGGTGGCGATGGATATGTCGCAGCCTCAGCCCTTGCCCGATCCGGCTGCCATGTCGCCCTTTTCAGCTTGGCGCAGGTTTCCGCCTTGAAGGGAGACGCCGCTCGCGCGCAGACCGCCTGCGCGGTTCCGGTTCTCCCAATCGAGCGGTATACCCCGGCAAAGGGCGATCTCGTGATCGACGCCCTCTTCGGTGCTGGTCTGAGCCGGGGTCTGCCCGACGAGGCGCAAGGCGTCATCCGTCGCGTCCGGGAACAGAACCTTCCGGTGCTCGCCGTCGACCTGCCCTCGGGTATCGATGGCCAGACCGGCGCTGTCAGAGGGGATGCCTTTAAGGCCGAGCACACCGTGACCTTCATGGCCCGCAAACCCGGGCACGTGCTTCTGCCGGGGCGCATGTATTGCGGTTCGCTTGAGGTTTTCGACATCGGGATTCCCTCGCGGATTGTCGAAACCGAAGCCGGGGGGCTCCGCATTAACGGCCCGCAGGTCTGGGCCGGCAAGGCCCGCCGGGCGCTCGCCGAAGACCACAAGTACAGCTGCGGCCACCTGACAGTCTTGTCGGGGCCGGAAACGGCAACCGGCGCCGCCAGACTGTCAGCCGAAGCGGGGCTGATTGCAGGTGCCGGCCTCGTGACGCTTGCCTCTCCCGCAACGGCGCTCTCGGTCAACGCCGCCCACCTGACCGCGGTGATGTTGACGCGCATGGATACAGCAGGAGATCTGTCCGCCTGGCTCTCGGACACCCGCCGCAGCACCTATGTGCTCGGGCCTGCCTTTGGCGATCTCGATCGGGCGAGGGCATTCATCCTGATGATCGGCGAGGCCGGACGCCGCCTCGTGCTTGATGCCGATGGCATCTCCGCCTTCAAGGCGAGCGCCGGGGAGCTGAAAGAAGCATTCGGCAAAGGCGATCCAAGATTGGTCGTGACCCCGCATGAGGGGGAATTTTCGCGGCTGTTTCCCGATATCGCTGCCGATACACGGATAGGCAAGGTCGAGAAAGCCCTGATGGCTGCATCAGCCCTGGGCGGCATCGTCGTCTACAAGGGCGCAGACACGGTCATTGCCGCACCCGATGGACGCGCCGCCATCGAGGAGACGGCGCCGCCGACCCTTGCGACGGCCGGATCCGGCGATGTGCTCGCCGGCATCATCGGCGCGCGATTGGCGAACGGCCTGCCGGCCTTCGAGGCCGCCTGCGCCGGCGTCCATCAACACGCGCAAGCGGGCCTGCGTGTCGGCCGCGCTCTGACTGCGGAAACTCTGGTCCGCCATATCCTTCCCGACTGATTGGTTCGAAACGCGACTACAGCTCTGCCGGCTGGACGAGACGGCTGCGCCGCAACAGACCTTCACCTTCGAGCAGCGGATAGGCGATCGAAACGAAAAGCGAGTTGATCTCCTTCAGATCCCGCATCGTGTCGATATGCAGCGAACTCGATTCGAAGCTGGCCGCATTGCCCTGGCGCAGCCTCTGCAGATGGCTTTCCTCGCTGGTCTTGACGAGGTTGCGGATCGCCTCCTTGCGAGCGACCAGCTGGCGGGCATGTTCGAGATCGCGCGTGACAAGCAGATTGAAGGCGAGATGGGCATTCTGCACCACCTCGTTATGCATGGCGCAGAGCTCCGCCCAGCCCTCCGCCGAGAAGGCGACATTGCGTTCTTTCTTCTTTCGCGCACGCGTCAGCATGTTTTGCGAAATGATGTCGGCCGCCTGCTCGATCTTGATGGTGGCGCCAAGCAGGTTCTGGCATTGCGCAGCCGAAGTCTGGTCAAGCGCGGTCTCGGAAATCCGGGCGAGATAGAACTTGATGTCGCGATGGATCGTGTCGATCTGGTCGTCGAGCGCCGCAATCCGCTCCATCTTCTTCGGATCCCAATGCTCGAAGAGATCGAAGATCCCGTTGAGCATGACTTCGGTCTTGTCGCACACCGCAAGCACTTCGCGCGTCGCGTTCGAGATCGCCTGCTGCGGGTTGGCCAGATCGGTGACATTGAGCGCCGACAGCCGGTCGTCATTCGCGGCTCTGTCGCCGCTGCGCGCCAGAAACCGTGCCAGAAGATTGGCCACGAGCCCGGCGAAGGGAAGCCCGAGAACCAGCACGGCGCCGTTCATTGCCAGATGCACCATGACAACCGCGTCTCCCGGATGGCTGGCGAAAACGGCGGGGCTGAGCGCAAAGACAAACTGCGCCGCAAGCGCAATCAGCGTCATAAGACCGCGAATGACGACATTGCCAAGCGGCACGATCCGCGCGTTCGGTTCGGCATTCTTGGTCAGCAAGGCAGCGATGATCGCCGCACCGAAATTGATACCGAGAACAAGCGGGATGATCAGCGCGTCAGGAAGCAGATGTTTGTCGGCGAGCGAGGCGACCAGCAGCACTGCGGCGACACTCGAATGGAAGGCCCAGGCGAGCAAAGCGGCAAGCGCAAAGGCGCTGATCCAGTCGCTGGCCAGATAGTTGAACAGTATCGGCAGGATGCGGCTCTCCCGCAGCGGCTCCGAAGCCTCGCCGATCAGTCGCAGCGACAAGAGGAGCAGGCCGAGGCCAAAGAGAATGCGCCCGATCTGCCGCCAGCCGCGCGCTTCCGACGCCCGGAAGGCAACCGTGCCTGCGAGCAGCAGGACGGGCACGAGAAGCGAAAGATCATAGCGCAGGATGCGCACGACGAAGGCAGAGCCGAAATCGGCGCCAAGCAGCGTGGCAACCCCGATGGCCGGCGCAACGTAACCCGCCGCAGAAAAGGAGGAGACGATCAGGGCGACGGCTGTCGCGCTCTGCAGCGCGACAGCAAACAGGAAACCGGCAAAGGCCGCGGACAGGCGGTTGCCCACGGCATGCCGGAGCTTGTCCTTCAACACGCCGCCATAGGCCCGTTCAATGCCGGTTCGCACCATGCGGGTCGCCCAGAGCAACAGCGCCACGGCTCCGGCGAGATGAATGAAAACGGCAATGCCCGACATGAAGTGCCCCAATTCCTCAGTGACTGGACGTGCACGTCCAAAGGGGGAAGCATGCCGGTCCAGATCGCGGGCAGGCCCGCGACTCTGCGACCGAGCCTAGTCCAGATTCGCCATTGTCACAAATTGATGACGGTCAGTCGTGTTGCCCTGCTCAGCCAATCCGCGTCTTGAGCGCCATCGCCCCGCGCGGCGCGTTCACCTTGCCGCCGGTGATGAAGAAGGCGAAGACATTGCGCGGCCTAACCTCAGCCGGCATGTCCTTGGCGATCAGAGACAGGTCCTCTGGAACCTTGCCGCTGGCATAGGTCTTCAACCGCCCGGCCCATTGATCAAGCTCTTCCAGTGAATAGCAGGTCTCGGTCTCATCCGTTCCCCTCTGCAGCCGGGCATAGATGAAATCCGCGGTCGGATCGGCAAACATCGGATAATCCTGGTGATCGGCGCAGACCGCCGCCACGCCGTGACGGCGCAGCATCGCGATGAATTCCGGCACCTGAAAGCTCTCATGGCGCGGCTCGACCACATGGGTCAGCGGCCGGCCTTCCAGCGATTTCGGCAGGAGCTCCAGGAAGGCCTCGAAATCCTGCGGCTCGAACTTCTTCGTGCCCATGAATTGCCAGAGGATCGGCCCCAGATGGTCGCCCAGTTCGGCAATGCCCTGATTGACGAACTTGTCGATCGAGGGTCCGGCCTCGGCGAGCACCTTCCTGTTGGTGCAGAACCGGCTGGCCTTTAGCGAAAAGACGAAACCCTCCGGCACGTCCGAGGCCCATTTGGCAAAGGTTGCCGGCTTCTGGCTGGAATAATAGGTGCCGTTCACTTCAATCGCCGTCAGCTGCCGGCTGGCATATTCGAGCTGCCGCTTCTTTGGTAGATCACCGGGATAAAAACCGTCGTCCCAGGGATCGAAGGTCCAACCACCGATCCCCGTGCGAATAGTGCCTGATTTGGTCACGAAATGCCTCCCATTGAAGTTAGCTAGGCAATTAGCTAATATGAATTGCAGCCCAGGAGCGAGCGATGACGGTCGTCACTATCCACAAGGCCAAGACGGAACTCTCCAAACTTCTCGCCCGCGTCGAAGCTGGCGAGGAGATCGTCATCGCGCGCGGCGACGAGCCGATTGCGAAACTGGTGCCGTTCGAACCGAAGCAGCAGCCCGTACGCGGTTATGGTCGCTTCGCGCATCTACGCGCCACGCTTCCGGCCAATCTGTTTCTTGAGCCTATGTCCGATGACGAGCTCGCGGAATGGGAGGGCAAATACTCATTTCCGGGCGACAACGGCGAATGAGCTTTCTCCTTGATACTCATGCGTTTCTCTGGTGGCTCACCGCAGATCCACGCTTAAGTCAACCAGCCAGATCGGCCATCGAAAACGCGAATGAACGCCGCTACGTGAGCTCCGTGACAGCCTACGAAATCTCGAACAAGTTCCGCATCGGCAAACTCGACATGGCGCGCGAAATCATCGAGAACTTCGAACTCGTTGTCGCAGAAGCGGGCTTCGAAAAGCTCCCGGTGACGGCCTCCCACGCCATCCTCGCGGGCAAGATGCAGTCCGCGCACAAGGATCCGTTCGATCGAATTCTGGCCGCGCAGGTGCGGCTCGATTCTCTGTCGATCATCTCGGTCGATCCAGCCTTCGACACCTTTGGCATCCAACGCCTCTGGTAGCCTCCAGCAAATCACTCCGCCGCCTGAACCTTCTTCACCGGCCGACGCTGCAGCAACTCCTTGAGGAACTGCCCCGTATAGGAAGCCTCGACCTTCACCACCTCTTCCGGCGTGCCCTCGGCGACGATCTGGCCGCCGCCATCGCCACCTTCCGGACCGAAATCGAGAATGTAATCGGCGGTCTTGATGACCTCGAGATTATGCTCGATGACCACCACGCTGTTGCCCTGATTGACCAGTTCCTGCAGCATTTCCAGAAGCTTGGCGACATCGTGGAAATGCAGGCCGGTGGTCGGTTCGTCGAGGATGTAGAGCGTGCGGCCCGTCGAGCGCTTCGACAGTTCCTTGGCGAGTTTGACGCGCTGCGCCTCGCCGCCTGACAGCGTATTCGCCTGCTGGCCGACCTTGATATAGCCGAGACCGACATTGTAGAGCGCCTGCAGCTTGTCGCGCACCGCCGGCACCGCCTGGAAGAACTCGACGCCTTCCTCGACCGTCATGTCGAGAACGTCGGCGATCGACTTGCCCTTGAAGGTGACGTCGAGCGTCTCGCGATTGTAGCGCTTGCCGTGGCAGACATCGCAGGTGACATAGACATCCGGCAGGAAGTGCATCTCGATCTTGATCACGCCATCGCCCTGGCAGGCTTCGCAACGACCACCCTTGACGTTGAACGAGAAGCGACCTGCCTGATAGCCGCGCGCCTTGGCTTCCGGCAGGCCGGTGAACCAGTCGCGGATCGGGGTGAAAGCCCCGGTATAGGTTGCCGGATTTGAGCGCGGCGTGCGGCCGATTGGCGACTGGTCGATATCGATCACCTTGTCGATGAATTCGAACCCGTCAATGCGTTCATGCTCGGCAGGGTTTTCGCGCGCACCCATGATGCGCCGCGCGGCCGCCTTGTAGAGCGTTTCGATCAGGAAGGTCGATTTGCCGCCGCCGGAAACACCGGTGACTGCCGTGAACACGCCGAGCGGGATCGAGGCCGTGACATTCTTCAGATTGTTGCCCTTGGCGCCGACGACCTTGATCTGCTGGCCCTTTTTCGGCTTGCGCCGCTGCGCCGGAACACTGACGCCCATCTCGCCGGTCAGGTACTTGCCGGTCAGCGACTTCGGGTTGGCCATGATCTCCTGCGGCGTGCCCTTGGCCACCACCTGGCCACCATGAATGCCGGCCGCCGGGCCGATATCGACGACATAATCGGCCGTCAGGATCGCATCCTCGTCATGCTCGACGACGATCACGGTGTTGCCGATGTCACGCAGGTGTTTGAGCGTGTCGAGGAGCCGCGCATTGTCGCGCTGATGCAGGCCGATCGACGGCTCGTCCAGCACGTAGAGCACGCCCGTCAGACCCGAGCCGATCTGTGATGCCAGACGAATACGCTGGCTCTCGCCGCCCGACAGCGTGCCGGAATTGCGCGACATCGAGAGATAGTCGAGCCCGACATCGTTGAGGAAGCGAAGCCGCTCGCGGATCTCCTTGAGAATGCGGACAGCGATCTCGTTCTGCTTGTCTGTGAGCTTGCCCGGCAGGTCTTCGAACCAGGCGCCAGCATTACGGATCGCCATGTCGGTCACCTGACCGATATGCAGCCCGTTGATCTTCACCGCCAGCGCCTCCGGCTTCAGGCGGAAACCATTGCAGGCGGGGCAGGGGGCGGCCGACATGAAGCGCTCGATCTCCTCGCGCGCCCAAGCACTGTCGGTCTCCTTCCAGCGCCGCTCGAGGTTCGGCACAATGCCCTCGAAGGTCTTGGTCGTGGTGTAGGAGCGCGCGCCATCGGCATAATGGAAGTCGATCTTCTCCTCGGTGCCGTGCAGGATTGCCTTCTGCGCGGCCTCGGAAAGCTCCGACCACTTGTTCGTCAGCTTGAAGCCGAAGGCCTTGCCCAGCGCTTCAAGCGTCTGGTTGTAATAGGGCGAGCTGGACTTGGCCCAGGGCGCGATCGCCCCGTCATTCAGCTTGCGATGCACTTCCGGTACGATCAGTGCCTCGTCGATCTTCTGCTGCGAGCCAAGGCCATCGCAGGTCGGGCAGGCGCCAAACGGATTGTTGAAGGAAAAGAGGCGCGGCTCGATCTCCGGAATGGTGAAGCCGGAGACCGGGCAGGCAAACTTTTCCGAAAACAGCACGCGCTCATGCGTCTCGTTCAGCGACTTGTTGGCCGAACCACCGGCCGAGGTCTCCTCTGCAGGCAGCGGTTTGTCGGCGAATTCGGCGACCGCCAGCCCGTCTGCGAGCCTCAGGCAGGTCTCCAGACTGTCGGCGAGACGGCTTGCGATGTCCGGACGGACCACCACACGGTCGACCACCACGTCGATGTCGTGCTTGTATTTCTTGTCGAGCGTCGGCGCTTCCGCGATTTCGTAGAACTGCCCGTCGATCTTGACGCGCTGGAAGCCTTTTTTCATCAGTTCGGCGAGTTCTTTCTTGTACTCGCCCTTTCGCCCGCGGATCATCGGCGCAAGGACGTAAAGGCGCGTGCCTTCTTCCAGCGCCAGGATCCGGTCGACCATCTGGCTCACCGTCTGGCTCTCGATCGGAAGGCCCGTCGCCGGCGAATAGGGCACGCCGACACGCGCGAACAGCAGACGCATATAGTCGTAGATTTCGGTGACCGTGCCGACTGTCGAGCGCGGATTGCGCGAGGTCGTCTTCTGCTCGATCGAGATCGCCGGCGATAGCCCCTCGATCTGGTCGACATCCGGCTTCTGCATCATTTCCAGGAACTGCCGCGCATAGGCCGAGAGGCTTTCGACATAGCGGCGCTGGCCCTCTGCATAGATCGTATCGAACGCAAGCGACGACTTGCCGGAGCCGGAGAGCCCGGTCATCACGATCAGGCTGTTGCGCGGCAGATCGAGGTCGATGCCCTTCAGATTGTGCTCGCGCGCGCCACGGATGGAAATGGTCTTGAGTTCGCTCATGTCAGGCTCTGATCGGCAAAGGGAAGGGGACGGTTCCTGGGAGAACTGTCCTTATGTAGGCAACGGCCCCTCCGAGTCGAGGCGCAAGGGGCCGCCGAAGCGCAATTTCGATTCTGTTGACAGGATCATAGGGAAATACTAGAACAAATAAAGAACATTTTTCATCGGCCCACATTCTGTGGATTATACGGTCGCAACGCCCATTCGCATCGGCGATTGGGCTAAGGTGCAAATTGATTGAAGTTTGAACGCCGCGGCGGCGCGGCAGTAAGGTGAGTGTCATGGCTGGTAGCGTCAACAAGGTCATTCTGATCGGCAATCTCGGTGCCGATCCCGAAATCCGCCGGACCCAGGACGGTCGTCCGATCGCCAATCTGCGCATCGCGACCTCGGAAACCTGGCGGGACAAGAACAGCGGCGAGCGCAAGGAAAAGACCGAATGGCATTCGGTCGTGATCTTCAATGAAGGTCTCTGCAAGGTCGCCGAACAGTATCTGAAGAAGGGCTCGACAGTTTACGTCGAGGGCCAGCTGCAGACCCGCAAGTGGCAGGACCAGAGCGGCGCCGACCGCTACTCGACCGAAGTCGTCCTGCAGGGCTTCAACGGCAACCTGACCATGCTCGGCGGTCGCGGTGATGGCGGCGGTGCCTCGCGGGGCGGCAATGACTTCGGCGGCGACAGCTATGGCGGCGGTGGTTATGACGGCGGCTACGGCTCGCCGGCACCTTCGCGCGGCGGTTCTTCCGGTGGCGCAAGCCGCGGCGGCAGCGCCCCCTCCGGCGGCTTCTCGCGCGATCTTGACGACGACATCCCGTTCTGAGAACCCGGCGAGCGGCAGGTATTGATGGGGGCTTCGGCCCCCATTTTCATTTCATGATCGGGCAAACTCAGAGCGCCGAAACGGAAGTTAGCTGATTGCCGAATTGCCTTATCGTTGGCGCAGGGTCGTCAGCCCGCAAAGGCGGACTTCACCCCGTCGACCACGAACTGCACGGAAAGAGCCGCCAGCAACACGCCGAGCAGGCGGGTCAACAGCGCCCGGCCGGTCACGCCGAGGAACTTGTTCAGCCGCTCCGCCAGATAGAGCGAGACGAAAACCAGGCCGAGGACCACGGCGATCACGGCCACGAGCTGCGCCTTGCCGACCCAGCCCTCCATCGTTCCCGAGATCAGCACCGTCGCGGAAATCGCGCCCGGACCTGCGATCAGCGGGATCGCCAGAGGGAAGACCGCGAGATTGTGGATGTGATCCTTGGTGATGGCGTCGCCCGTGGTCTTCTCCTTCCGCTCGTTGCGCTTCTCGAAGATCATCTCGAAGGCGATCGCAAACAGCATCAGGCCGCCGGCGATGCGGAAGGCGCCCATGGAGATGCCGAGTGCGCCGAGAATGCTGGCGCCGAAGAGCGCAAAGACCGTCAGGATGGCAAAGCCCATCACCGAGCCGCGAATGGCCACTTGCTGGCGCTGGGCGCGGGTCATGCCCTGGGTGAGGCCGAGGAAGAGCGGTGCAAGCCCTGGCGGGTCGACGGTGACCAGGAGGGTCGTGAAGGCGCTGATCATCGTTTCGGTAACGGCCATGCTCGGGTCTTTCTCATGTTGAAGCACCCATAAAGCCGAAGCGCTGGTAGCCTTGCAAGCCGCGCCCCCAACATATTGGGAGAAATGCCTTTCCGGCGCCGCAAAAGCCTGTTTATAACCGGGTGCAAAATTGGCGCTCCCCCGCCTGTTCCGCTATAAAATCCCCAGTGATTCCGAACAGAGATCGTGACCTGATTTGACTGAGCAAAGCACTCCCGGCGGCGGCAAGTTCCCGTCCGACATCCAGCCGATTTCCATCATGGAGGAAATGCAGCGGTCGTATCTCGATTACGCCATGAGCGTGATCGTGAGCCGCGCGCTGCCTGACGTGCGCGACGGCCTGAAGCCGGTGCACCGCCGCATCCTCTACGGCATGAACGAACTGGGCCTCGACTGGAACAAGAAATACGTCAAGAGCGCCCGCGTCACCGGTGACGTGATGGGTAAATACCATCCGCATGGCGACGCCGCGATCTATGACGCGCTCGCCCGTATGGCGCAGGACTGGTCGCTGCGCATGCCGCTGATCGACGGTCAGGGCAATTTCGGCTCTGTCGATGGTGACCCGCCGGCGGCCCAGCGTTACACGGAATGCCGCCTGCAGAAGGTCGCCCACGCGCTGCTCGACGACCTCGACAAGGAAACCGTCGATTTCCGCGACAACTACGACGGCACCATGTCGGAGCCGGTCGTCGTTCCCGCCAAGTTCCCGAACTTGCTGGTCAATGGTGCCGGCGGTATCGCCGTCGGCATGGCGACCAACATTCCGCCGCACAATCTGGTCGAAGTGCTCGACGGCTGCACGGCGCTGATCGACAATCCGGCGATTGAGCTGCCGGAGCTGATGCAGATCATCCCGGGTCCGGACTTCCCGACCGGCGCCATGATCCTCGGTCGCTCGGGCATCAAGTCGGCTTATGAGACGGGCAGGGGTTCGGTCGTGATGCGCGGCGTTGCCCGCGTCGAGCCGATGCGCGGCGATCGCGAACAGATCATCATCACCGAGATCCCCTATCAGGTGAACAAGGCGACGATGATCGAGAAGATGGCCGAGCTGGTGCGCGAAAAGCGCATCGAGGGCATCTCCGACCTGCGCGACGAATCCGACCGTGAAGGCTACCGCGTCGTCATCGAGCTGAAGCGCGATGCCAATGCCGATGTCATCCTGAACCAGCTCTATCGCTACACCCCGCTGCAGACCTCCTTCGGCTGCAACATGGTGGCGCTGAACGGCGGCAAGCCGGAACAGCTGACGCTGCTCGACATGCTCCGGGCCTTCGTCGCCTTCCGCGAGGATGTCGTCAGCCGCCGCACCAAGTATCTGCTGCGCAAGGCCCGCGAGCGCGCCCATGTCTTGGTCGGTCTGGCTATCGCCGTTGCCAATATCGATGAAGTCATTGCGCTCATCCGCAATGCGCCGGATCCGGCAACCGCCCGCGAACAGCTGATGACGCGCCGCTGGCCTGCCCATGACGTGGAAGCATTGATCCGCCTGATCGATGATCCGCGCCATCGCATCAACGATGACCTGACCTACAATCTCTCCGAAGAGCAGGCGCGCGCCATCCTCGAGCTGCGTCTCGCCCGCCTGACGGCGCTTGGCCGTGACGAAATCGACGAGGAATTGAACAAGATCGGCGCCGAAATCGCCGACTATCTTGAGATCCTGTCGTCCCGCGTCCGCATCCAGCAGATCGTCAAGGACGAGTTCAAGGCTATCCGTGACGAATTCGGCACCCCGCGCCGCACCCAGATCGTCGATGGCGGTCCGGATATGGACGACGAGGACCTGATCGCCCGCGAAGACATGGTCGTCACCGTGTCCCATGCCGGCTACATCAAGCGCGTGCCGCTGACGACCTATCGCGCCCAGCGTCGCGGCGGCAAGGGCCGCTCCGGCATGGCCATGAAGGACGAGGATTTCGCGACCCGTCTGTTCGTCGCCAATACCCATACGCCGGTGTTGTTCTTCTCCTCGCGCGGCATCGTCTACAAGGAAAAGGTCTGGCGCCTGCCGATCGGCACGCCGACGTCGCGCGGCAAGGCTATGATCAACATGTTCCCGCTGGAGCCCGGCGAGCGCATCACCTCGATCATGCCGCTGCCCGAGGACGAGACGAGCTGGGAAAACCTCGACGTCATGTTCTCGACGACCCGTGGTACGGTTCGCCGCAACAAGCTCTCCGATTTCATCCAGGTCAACCGCAACGGCAAGATCGCGATGAAGCTGGAGGAAGAGGGCGACGAGATCCTCGGCGTCGAAACCTGCACCGAGCATGACGACGTGCTGCTGACGACGGCGCTTGGCCAGGCGATCCGCTTCCCGGTTGATGAAGTGCGCGTCTTTGCCGGCCGCAATTCGATCGGTGTCCGCGGTCTGACGCTCGCCGACAGCGACCGCCTGATCTCGATGGCGATCGTCGCCCATGTCGATGCCGAACCATGGGAGCGTGCGGCCTATCTCAAGCGCTCCGCCGCCGAGCGTCGCGCCCTGGGCGTCGACGAAGACGATATCGCTCTCGTCGGCGAGGAAGTCGGAGCCGAAGGCGAACTGTCCGAAGAGCGCTATCAGGAGCTCAAGGCCCGCGAGCAGTTTGTCCTCACGGTCTCGGAGAAGGGCTTCGGCAAGCGGTCGTCCTCCTACGACTTCCGCACCTCCGGTCGAGGCGGCAAGGGCATCCGCGCCACCGACACCTCGAAGACATCTGAGATCGGCGAACTGGTCGCGGCCTTCCCGGTCGAAGACACCGACCAGCTGATGCTCGTCTCCGACGGTGGCCAGCTGATCCGCGTGCCGGTCAACGGCATCCGCATCGCCAGCCGCGCCACCAAGGGCGTGACGATCTTCTCCACCGCCAAGGACGAAAAGGTCGTCTCGGTCGAGCGGATCACGGAACCGGAAGGTGACGAGGAAGTAACGGAGGCAGCAGAGGGTAGTGAAGGCTTGGGCGGCGTTGAGCCGGCGACCGATACTGGCGAAGCCCCGACCGAGTGAATGTGAGCCGGCCCGCAAGGGCCGGTTTTCGTATGGAGACATGAACAAGCGAAAAGCCCGCCGGATTTGTGATCCGAGCGGGCTTTTTGCTGGAGGTCTGCATCAGGTTTGATGCGGTCTTGTTTGGGCCGGCGTGTGGATCCACCGACTGTGACCGCTTGGGATCGGTCTCAGAAGGCCTTGCGGCGCTCCATCATGGCCCGGAAATCGTCGTTTTCGCGCTTGAGCGCCGTGATCGTGGAAACGACCGAGGCCACAAACATGCCACTGATCAGAGCGGCAAGAACCGTAAGCGTCAGAAACATGGTCTTTTCCTTTCTCTTGTTCAGCGTGATGTTGCGTTTCTAGCGGCGAAGATTTGAAATCCGATTAATGGCTGAAGCTGTGATAGCGAGCCGTCATCGGAGGGCCGTAGAAAGCAGCGTCACCACTGCCCTTGACGTAGAAGGTTGCGGATGTGGCAACCATGGCAGTCATCATCATCATCCATACGAGGTTGATCAGGGTAACCTTGTCATGCATTGCTTTAGTCCTTTGAATGCCGGCATTCGCTGCCGTAAAATGTTTGCGTGCGAAAATAGTTCCCGCACAGTGTAGGAAGATGTTTACCAACCGCCGCCTGAAGTCCTCTTGAACGCGCCGTTCATCTGCGGTTCATCTTCGTGACGGAACTGTGACGCTTCCATCCACTCCCGCGCAACCATGAGGCCGAGCTCGACGAGAAGCGAGGCGGCAATGGCGGAGGCAATCAGAAGAACGAGCATCGGAACATCCTTGGGGTATGTCGGTTCGGTTGATGCTTCAGGAATAGAGGAACCCGTCTGAAGCCGCCTTGAATGACGCGTTCATCTGTCGTTCAGCGCAGCGGGCAGGGTTCTCATCTGGCAAAAGCGTGACGCAAGCGAGGCCGTTGGGTGCTTGCGATATCCCGGCTTCCGTGACAAAAGGCGGGCGAAACCAAAACACGGGTTCTCATGGCAACCGCTTTCTATCCTGGCTCTTTCGATCCGATGACCAACGGCCACCTGGACGTACTTGTTCAGGCGCTGAACATCGTTGATCGCCTGGTGGTCGCCATTGGCACCCATCCGGGCAAGGCGCCGCTCTTTACCTTCGAACAGCGTGCCGATCTGATCCGTGCCTCCCTGGCTGAAGTCTTGCCGGGCCGGGCAGGGGATCTGGACGTCGTATCCTTCGCCGATCTCGCCGTCGATGCCGCCCGCCGGCATGGCGCGCGGATCATCGTTCGTGGGCTGCGCGACGGAACAGATTTCGATTATGAGATGCAGATGGTCGGCATGAACGCCCAGATGGCGCCGGAACTGCAGACCGTGTTCCTGCCGGCCGCCACCGCCTCGCGGCCCATTACCGCCACATTGGTCCGCCAGATCGCCGCCATGGGCGGAGATGTCAGCGCCTTCGTGCCGGCTCCGGTGCTGGCCGCCCTCAATTCAAGATACGGCCGCTGAGCCGCAATATCCAAACGGGAGTGATCATGAAGCTCGTCCAACTCGCAACCGCATTCGTGCTGGCCATCGCCGGCTTCGGCGCCGCCCAGGCTCAGTCCAACGAGGACTTCCTGACCATCCAGCTGAAGGACGGCCCGGTCGTGATCCAGCTGGCGACGGATGTCGCGCCCAAGCATGTTGCCCAGATCAAGGACCTCGCCGCCAAGGGCGAGTATGACAATGTTGCCTTCCACCGCGTGATCGAGGGCTTCATGGCCCAGACCGGCGATGTGCAGTTCGGCGACATGGAGAACGGCTTTGAGCCGGGTCGCGCCGGCACCGGTGGCTCGAGCCTGCCGGATCTGCCCGCCGAGTTCTCGGACAAGCCCTTCGTCCGCGGCACGGTCGGCATGGCCCGCAGCCAGGATCCGAACTCCGCCAATTCGCAGTTCTTCATCATGTTCGCCGATGGCGATTTCTTGAACGGCCAGTACACGGTCGTCGGCCAGGTCGTCTCCGGTATGGAATTCGTCGACAAGATCAAGCGTGGCGAAGGCGGCAACGGCGAAGTCACCGATCCCGACCGCATGGTCAAGGTCACCGTCGGTCGCAACTGATATCAAAAGGGCGATAAGCCCCAACCAAGGAGAACCCCCATGGCCGAGATCAAGGATCCGGAAAACACCATCCTGATGGAAACCACCAAGGGCAAGGTCGTGATTGCGCTCTTCCCGGATCTGGCCCCCGGCCATGTCGCCCGCATCAAGGAACTGTCGCGCGAAGGCGCCTATGATGGCGTTGTCTTCCACCGCGTCATCGAAGACTTCATGGCTCAGACCGGCGACGTCCAGTATGGCAAGCAGGGTGCAGACAGCTTCAACCCGGGTCGCGCCGGCATGGGCGGCTCGTCCAAGCCTGACCTGAAGGCCGAATTCTCGGCCACGCCGCATGTTCGCGGCACCTGCTCCATGGCCCGTTCGCAGAACCCGAACTCGGCCAATTCACAGTTCTTCATCTGCTTCACCGATGCACCCTGGCTGAACAAGCAGTATTCCGTCTGGGGCCAGGTCATCGAGGGCATGGACGTCATCGACCAGATCAAGAAGGGCGAGCCCGTGCGCGATCCCGACTCGATCGTCTCGATGAAGGTCGCTGCCGACGCCTGATCGGCTTCTTCTACGGAAGCCCGCCTCGGTGCATGGCACTCGGGCGGGTTTTCGCGTTTAAACCCGTCAATCCAGACCTGATGTGAAGCAATGCGTGTAGATCTCTTCGACTTCGACCTGCCGGAAGACAATATTGCGCTGCGGCCCGCAAACCCGCGTGACCATGCGCGATTCCTGGTGGTGCGCCCCAATGGCGACCCGGTTCTCGAAGACCATCATGTCTATGATCTCGCCTCCTTCCTGAAGCCCGGCGATGCCTTGGTCTTCAACGACACCAAGGTGATCCCGGCCCAGCTCGAAGGCGTGCGCCACCGCGAAGGTGCCGAGGAAATCGCCGTCTCCTGCACGCTGCACATGCGTGTGGCCGCCAATCGCTGGAAGGCCTTTGCCAAGCCCGGCAAGCGCATCAAGGCCGGCGACCGCATCGATTTCGGCACGGGGCAGGGGGAAGGCGCCGCCTGCATGCTCGGCTCGCTCGTTGCGACCGTTGCGGAAAAGGGTGAAGCCGGCGAAATCGATCTCGCCTTCGACCTCTCGGGCCCCGATCTGGACCAGGCGATCGCCACTGTCGGCCACATTCCGCTTCCGCCCTATATCGCCGCCAAGCGGCCGGAAGACGACAAGGATCGCGCCGACTACCAGACGATCTACGCCCGCGAGGAGGGCGCCGTGGCCGCCCCGACCGCCGGCCTGCATTTCACGCCAGACCTGTTCGCCAAACTCGACGCCGCCGGCATCGAGCGCCATTTCGTGACCCTGCATGTCGGCGCTGGCACCTTCCTGCCGGTCAAGGCGGACGATACCGCCGAGCACAAGATGCATGAGGAGATCGGCTATATCTCGCCGTCGACTTCGGCCGCTCTCAACGCCGTTCGTGCCCGGGGCAACCGTATTGTTGCGGTCGGCACCACCTCGCTGCGCCTGCTTGAAAGTGCCGCCGAGGAGAATGGCCACATTCCCGCCTGGTCAGGTGCGACAGGCATCTTCATCACGCCCGGCTATCGCTTCAAGGCAGTCGACATGCTGATGACCAATTTCCACCTGCCCAAATCCACGCTTTTCATGCTGGTATCCGCCTTTTCCGGCCTCGACACGATGCGTGCGGCCTATGCCCACGCCATCGAGACCGGCTACCGCTTCTATTCCTATGGCGATTCCAGCCTGCTCTTCCGGAAAGACGACTGACCGATGTCCGAGAATTTCACGTTCAATCTGAAGGCCACCAGCGGCAAGGCTCGCCTTGGCGAGATCACCATGCCGCGCGGCACGATCCGCACCCCGGCCTTCATGCCCGTCGGCACCGTCGGCACCGTCAAGGCCATGTATCTCGATCAGGTCAAGGAAGGCGGCGCCGACATCATCCTCGGCAACACCTACCACCTGATGCTGCGCCCCGGTCCGGAACGCGTGGCCCGCCTCGGCGGCCTGCATGAACTCATCCGCTGGCCCGGCCCGATCCTGACCGACTCGGGCGGCTTCCAGGTGATGTCGCTGTCTGGCCTGCGCAAGCTCGACGAGCAGGGCGTGACCTTCAAGAGCCATGTCGATGGTAGCTTGCACCACATGTCGCCGGAGCGCTCGATCGAGATCCAGGGCCTGCTCGACAGTGACATCCAGATGCAGCTCGACGAATGCGTGGCGCTGCCCAACGAACCGCGCGAGATCGAACGCGCCATGGAACTCTCATTGCGCTGGGCCGAACGTTGCCGCGTCGCTTTCGGCAACCAGCCCGGCAAGGCCATGTTCGGTATCGTCCAGGGCGGCGACCAGCCGGCGCTTCGCATCCGCTCGGCGGAAGGCCTGAAGCAGTTGGACCTCAAGGGCTATTCGATCGGCGGTCTCGCCGTCGGCGAACCCCAGGCCGTCATGCTCGACATGCTGCGCATCACGCTGCCGGTGCTGCCCACCGAAAAGCCGCGCTACCTGATGGGCGTCGGCACGCCCGATGACATGCTGAAATCGGTCGCCGAAGGCATCGACATGTTCGACTGCGTCATGCCGACCCGCTCCGGTCGCCACGGCCTTGCCTTTACCCGCCGCGGCAAGGTCAATATCCGCAATGCCCGCCATGCCGAGGATATGCGTCCGCTGGACGAACAGTCATCCTGCCCGGCGACCCGCGACTACTCGCGTGCCTATCTGCATCACCTCGTGCGCTCCAATGAAGCGCTCGGCGGAATGCTCTTGTCCTGGAACAACCTCAGCTACTATCAGGAACTGATGCAGGGCATCCGCCAGGCGATCGCGGAAAACCGCTTCGAGGATTTCAAGGCCGAAACCATCGAGATGTGGAACCGCGGCGACATCGACCCGATCTGAGCGTGATCGAGGGCAGGGCGCTCAATCGTCCTGCCCTGAAGGTTCAGATACCCTGACTGTTCGTCTCGCGCTTCATGCGCACGCCATTGATGGCAAACTGGCCGTCCCGTTGGCGCTTCAGCTCGTAATACACGGCCCAGTCCTTGCCATCGGGCGCCGAGATCAGCACCTCCTGATAGGCCACCGTGCCATCGGGCGACACCTGATTGCGCCCGAAGGCATAGTTGCCGGGACGATAGACCGGGCCATAGCTCTTCTTCACCATCTCGAAGAAGCGCTCCGCATTGGGAAACACCGACTTGATCTCCGGCGAAGCGAAGGAATAGGCCGTCTGGGCATCATCGTTCAGAAAGGCCGTGATCTGCTGCTCGATGACGTTTTTCACGAGGGTCACAGCCTCGGTCTTTCCATCCTGTTGGGCCATGACCGGTGCTGCAAGCAGGCCGACCACGAGAGACAGGGCAATTCCAATCCGCATGCGCATCATCATCCCCTTGTTTCAGAAGGTCCGAAACAAAAGGATAGGACGATTCGCCCCGTCGGAAAGTCCTCATGACGGTTTCGTGTCGTTCATCGCGATATCGTGAGCAAAACCCGCTGGATTACCCCCGGCTGGTCTGGACAAGCCAGGGGTGAAGCCGCTTAAAAACAAAGACCATGAGTTGGCTGCAACGTTGCCGGAGGTGGCGACACGCGCCAACACGACTGCGAGATGAGGAGCCTTGCAATGATCGATGACCTGCTCGACCAGATGACACTTGAGGAGCAGGTTGCCCTGCTGGCCGGCGCCGATTTCTGGACGACGGTCGCAGTCGATCGCATTGGCATCCCCAAGATCAAGGTGACCGACGGTCCGAACGGCGCACGCGGCGGCGGCTCGCTGGTCGGTGGCGTCAAATCCGCCTGCTTCCCCGCTACCATTGGCATCGGGGCTGCCTGGAACCCGGAGCTTGTGCGCGAGATGGGCGTGGCGCTGGCGGAGGAGGCCAAGACCAAGAGCGCCCGCGTCCTGCTGGCACCGACCGTCAACATTCATCGCTCTGGTCTCAATGGCCGAAATTTCGAATGTTACTCCGAAGACCCGATGCTGAGCTCGGTGCTGGCCGTCGCCTATATCGAGGGCGTGCAGTCTGAGGGCATCGCCGCCACGATCAAGCATTTCGTCGGCAATGAATCCGAGATCGAGCGTCAGACCATGTCGTCCGACATGGATGAGCGCACACTGCGCGAGATCTACCTGCCCCCCTTCGAGGCAGCGGTGAAAAAGGCCGGCGTCTGGGCGATCATGTCCTCCTACAACCGCCTGAACGGTGTCTGGACCAGCGAGAACCGCTGGCTGCTGACCGAACTCCTGCGCGAGGAATGGGGCTATGACGGCATCGTGATGTCCGACTGGTTCGGCTCGCACACCACGGAAGCCTCTGTAATCGGCGGCCTCGATCTGGAAATGCCGGGTCCGACCCGCGACCGCGGCGAAAAGCTGGCTAGCGCTGTCCGCGAGGGCAGGGTGCCCGCAGACACCGTCAAGTCTGCCGCCCGCCGTATCCTGCTGCTGCTCGAGCGCGTCGGCGCCTTTGCCGATCCCTCCATGGCAGACGAGAAAGCTATTGATCGCCCCGAACACCGCGCGCTCATCCGCAAGCTGGGCGCCGAGGGCATGGTGCTCCTGAAGAATGACGGCATCCTGCCGCTCGACAAATCGGCCCTCGACCGCATCGCCGTGCTCGGTCCCAATGCCACGCAACCACGTATCATGGGCGGCGGCAGCGCCCAGATCAACGCGCATTACAAGGTGAGCCCGCTCGAGGGTATCCGCAATGCGCTCTCCGGCACCAACCGCGTCAGCCACATCATGGGCTGCCGCAACAACCGCCTGACCCGCATGCTCGAAGGCGAGATCAGCCTCGACTTCTTCCAGGGGACCCGCTGCGAGGGCCCCGTGATGCATAGCGACCAGGCGCAAGTCTCGAACTTCTTCTGGCTCGACATGCCCAAGCCATCGCTCGATCCGCGCGACTTCTCCGTCCGTCTGAAGACGATCTATCGCCCGGAAGAAAGCGGCAACCACCTGTTTGGCCTCGCCAATGCCGGACTTGCCCGCCTCTATGTTGATGACGTGCTTGTGGTCGACAGCTATGAAGGCTGGAAGCGCGGCGACAATTTCTTCGGCAATGGCAATACCGAGGTCCGTGTCGAACATTTCCTCGAAGCGGGGAGAAGCTACGAGATCCGCGTGGATTACCGCTCTCCGGCAGAGGTCGAGTCCGGTATCCGAATTCGTGCCCTCCGCTTCGGCGTCGAGCTGCCGACATCCGACAAGGACATCCAGCTTGCGGTCGAACAGGCCAAGGCCTCTGATATCGCCGTGCTGTTCGTCGGCCGGGAAGGGGAGTGGGACACCGAAGGTCTCGACCTGCCCGATATGCGCCTGCCCGGTCGCCAGGAAGAACTGATCGAGAAGGTCGCCGCCGTCAATCCGCGCACCGTCGTCGTCCTGCAGACCGGCGGCCCGGTCGAAATGCCCTGGCTCGACAAGGTCCTGGCTGTCATCCAGGCCTGGTATCCGGGGCAGGAGGCCGGCAATGCCATTGCCGACGTGCTGTTCGGCGATGCCGAACCCGGCGGGCGCCTGCCGCAGACCTTCCCCAAGCGCCTCGCCGACAATTCCGCCATGACAGGCGATCCGAAGACCTATCCCGGCAAGGACGGCCATGTCGTCTACGCGGAAGGCCTTGCCGTCGGTTACCGCCATCACGATGCCGATGGCGCCAAGCCGCTCTTCCCCTTCGGTTACGGCCTGTCCTATACAAGCTTCGACTGGTCAGCCCCACGCGCTTCCAGTCGTGATATGGGACCCACAGGCGTTACCATCGAGGTAGATGTGACGAACATCGGCGACCGGGCAGGCGCCGAACTGGTCCAGCTCTATGTCAAGCCGAAGGCCTCACGCCTGCTGTGTCCGGTGAAGGAACTCAAGGCCTTCGCCAAGCTGCATATCGCCGCCGGCAAGACCGCAACAGCACGGCTCACGCTCGCAGTCCGCGACCTCGCTTACTTCGATCCGCAGGCGCGCGCCTGGATCGCCGAGGCCGGGGACTATGACCTCGTGATTGCCGCCAATGCCGAGGATATCCGCGCCACGCTGACGCTGACCCTGGCCAGCGAATGGCGGGAAGGGGTCTCGGCACCGCCTTTGCCTGATGTCGTCGACTGATCCGCTGCGGCGGAGGTTTCGCGGCCTCCGCCGTCTCTTGCCGGGCCGTGAAATTCAATTAGAAGGCTAGAATGTCTTCGAAACCGCAGCGGATCCCCTGAGCATGCGCCTCTTCCTCGGATCCGATTTTCACGTCGATTACCGGCAGAATCTCGACTGGCTGCGAGCGCTGTCCCGCGCCGATTTCACCGACGATGTCCTGATCGTCGCCGGCGATCTCTCGGACGAACTCGATCTCGTCAAAGCCTGTTTCGACGAACTCGTGCCGCGCTATCGGAAACTGCTCTTCCTGCCCGGCAATCACGATCTCTGGACGGCGCGGAGCGGGAAGGGGCCATCCTTCGAGAAATTCGAGACGCTGAACGCGCTCTGCCACGGCTACGGCATAGAGACCCGACCGGTGGCCTTCGGCAAGACCCTGATCGTGCCTTTGCTCGCCTGGTATGATTATTCCTTCGGCGAACCCGGACCGACCATCCGCCGCGGCTGGATGGACTTTTACAAATGCAACTGGGACGGCCTCACACCCGCCGAGGTCGCGGCCCGTTTCGACGCGATGAATGTGATCCCGGACACATCGGGTTTCGCCGCCGTCTACAGCGTCTCGCATTTCGTGCCGCGCATCGACCTGATGCCGGCGCGCTATCCGGAAAAGCACAAGGCGCTGTTTCCGGTTCTTGGCACAGACCGCCTGGAGCGCCGCATTCGTTCGCTCGGCTCGACCAAGCATTTCTACGGTCACAGCCACCTGAACCGCAACAAGGAGATCGACGGCGTCACCTACATCAACAATGCCTTCGGCTATCCCAAGGAAACCGAGATCTCGGCCAAGACTATCCTCCATGTCGCGGATCTCTAGGAGCCGGGGAGCCTGCAGATCGAGCGCCACAAACCCACAAACAAAGATCGCATAAGATAGATTATGGAACTAAAAGACGCATCCTGCAAGGGCCCGGATCAGCCAAAGCGCCTGAAATATAGACGCCGGAATTCGCATTCAGTTTCTCAGGAAACCGCGACATCCATTTCAAATTCCATGACAAATTGATCGTAGCCTGGCTCGACATGCGGCGGCGTCTCGCCCATCACCGTTTCATAGTCGAGCGGCGTATGCATATGGGTCAGAACCGCATGTTTGGGCGCCAAACGCTCGATCCATCCAAGGGCCTGTTCGAGCGACAGATGGCTCGGATGCGGCCGATACTGCAAAGCGTCGATGTAAAGCAGATCGAGCCCGGAGAGCTTGGCGACGGTTTCCTCGGGAAAGTCGGAGACATCACAGCAATAGGCCACGTCACCAATGCGCAATCCCAGCGAGATGATATCGCCATGCTGCTGGACGAGCGGCATGAGCTCGATGGGTCCGCCAGCGCCATCAATGACGATCGCTTTGTCCATGTCCTCGACGATGACAGGTGCAACGATCGGCGGATAGCTGCTGCCCGGCGGCGTCTTCAGGCAATAGCCGAAACCTTCCTCGATCCGGGCCATCGTAGCTGGCTCCGCATAGATCGGAATCCGGTTTCGCTGCGTGATGAAATAGCCTCTGACATCATCGATCCCATGCAGATGATCGGCATGCGCATGGCTGTAGACGACGGCATCGAGGCGCTCGACCTTGGCGCGGATCATCTGCTCGCGAAAATCCGGGCCTGTATCGACGACGACAGTCGTCTTGCCGCCATCGGGTCCAATTTGTTCGATCAGGAAGGAGGCGCGGGTGCGCCGGTTGCGCGGATTGTTGGGGTCGCAATTGCCCCAGTCGCCGTTGATCCGGGGCACGCCGGGAGACGAGGAACAACCGAGCAGCGTGAACCGGCGCGTGACCTTCATCAAAGCTCCCTTAAGCCACCCGCGGCATTTTCGAGAAGCAGCGGAAGGCATTCTCGGTGGTGATATCCGCCATCTCCGCGTAGCTCACGCCTTTGACCTCTGCCAGCACTTCCGCCGTATTTACCACATAGGACGGCTCGTTGCGTTTTCCACGCCAGCGCTTCGGCGCCAGATACGGCGCATCCGTCTCGACCAGCAATCGGTCCATAGGCACGCTTTTGGCGATCTCGCGCAGCTCCTCCGACTTCGGAAAGGTCACAATGCCAGAGAAAGAGACGTAGCCGCCGAGCGCCACGCCGGTGTCGGCCAGAGCCTGACCCGATGAGAAGCAATGCAGGATGAAAGGGAAGGCCCCCTTCCCTGTTTCCTCGGTCAGGATCGCCGCCATGTCCTCGTCGGCGCTGCGACTATGGATCACCAGCGGCAGACCCGTGCGCCGCGCCGCCTCGATGTGGCGGATCAGGCCGGTCTTCTGGTCCTCGGGCTTCTGCGTGTCGTAGAAATAGTCGAGCCCGGCCTCGCCGATCGCCACGATCTTCTCATGGCTCTCCGCAAGTTCCACCAGCTCGTCCGCCGTCACATCCAGCTCGTCGCCGGCATTGTTCGGATGCGTGCCGACCGAGCAGAAGACGCTCGGATAGCGCTCGGTCAGCGCCAGAAGCGTCGGAAGCTTGCGAACCCGCGTCGAGATCGTCACCATCTGTTTGACGCCGGCCTGATGGGCGCGCGTGACAAGCTCGTCACGCTCGCTGTCGAAGTCGGCGAAATCCAGATGGCAATGGGTATCGATCAGCATCGTCTCACGCCTTGGCCGCTTCCGGCGCGACATAACGCGGATAGACCGGCGACGGTGCCGGCAGTTCCGTGCCCGGCGTCAGCCGTCCGACGGCACCGAGCTTGGCGAACACGCGGTCTTCGTCCGCCACAGCTACGAGATCGAGGATCTTCGCCGAAGACGCCGGCATGATCGGCTGGAACAGGATCGCGATCTGGCGCACGACGTCAGCGGTCACATAAAGCACCGTGCCCATGCGCGCTTCGTCGGTCTTTTTCAACACCCAGGGCGCCTGGGCTGCGAAATAGCGGTCGGCCTCGTTGACGATATTGATGATGGCAGCAACCGCCTTGTGGATTTGCTGCTTGCCCATCTCCTCGCGGCAGATGTCGATCGCCTCGTCGGCAATCTTCAGGATCGCCTCGTCTTCTGCGGTGAGCGGCCCGGGTGCCGGCACCCTGCCCTCGCAGTTCTTGTTGATCATCGAGAGCGAGCGCGAGGCCAGATTGCCGATGCCATTGGCGAGATCGGCATTGATGCGGGTCCCGATGCCCTCTTCCGAATAGCTGCCATCCTGGCCGAAGGAGACTTCGCGCAGGAAGAAATAGCGCACCTGGTCGAGGCCGAAATGGTTCACGAGGTTCACCGGATCGACGACATTGCCGAGCGACTTCGACATCTTCTCGCCCTTGTTGAGCAGGAAGCCATGGGCATAGACGCGCTTCGGCAGCGGCAGGCCCGCTGACATCAGGAAGGCCGGCCAGTAGACGGCGTGGAAGCGGATGATGTCCTTGCCGATGATATGCACGTCCGCCGGCCAATACTTGGCGCGCGGACCGTTCTCATCTTCGACATAGCCAGTTGCGGTGATGTAATTGGTCAGCGCATCGACCCAGACATACATCACATGCTTGTCGTCGCCGGGCACCTTGATGCCCCAGTCGAAGGTGGTGCGCGAGATCGACAGATCCTTGAGACCCGACTTGACGAAGGAGATCACCTCGTTGCGGCGCTCGTTCGGGCCGATGAAATCCGGCTGCTTCTCGTAAAGCTTGAGCAGCTTGTCTTCATAGGCCGAGAGCTTGAAGAAGTAGCTTTCCTCTTCCACCCATTCGACCGGCGTGCCCTGCGGCCCGTAACGCACGCCGTCGGCGCGCAGCTCGGTTTCCTCTTCCTGATAATAGGCCTCGTCGCGCACCGAATACCAGCCGGCGTAACCGCCCTTGTAGACGTCGCCATTCTTCTCCATCCGCCGCCAGACCTCCTGCACCGTCTCGTGATGGCGCTTCTCGGTCGTGCGGATGAAGTCGTCGTTGGAGGAGTTGAGCAGCTTGCCCATCTCGCGGAATTCGTTGGAGTTCCGCTCGGCGAGTTCCTCCGGCGAAATGCCTTCCGCGCGTGCCGTCTGCTGCATCTTCTGCCCGTGTTCATCCGTGCCCGTCAGGAAGAACACATCCTTCCCGTCAAGCCGCTGGAACCGCGCCATGGCATCGGTCGCGATCAGCTCATAGGCATGGCCGATATGCGGCTTGCCGTTCGGATAGGAAATGGCAGTGGTGATGTAGAAGGGATCGCTCATGGCTTCTTGTTGTCTTTTCGTCGGTTGCGATGTCACGGGCCAAACAATGGCGGCACGGAAGGGCCGGCCATGAACGGCAAAAACAAATGGGGTCGAACGCTCTTAAAACATTCCGGCGGCTTTAGGAACATCCGTTTTGCTGCAGCGCCACGAAGCAGACCGCGCTGCCCTCAGCGCACGATCGCTGCCAGCACGTCGAGCATTGTCTGCTTTCGGTCGAGATTATAGGCCGAGGCAACGGTCAGCTGCTCGTTGATGACAGATGTCAGCCGCGCGTAATGCTCTGCTGAAGCAAGATTGCCCGAGAGTGCCAGGCGGCGCGCGGTCTCGGCCAGATGATCGCCGAGATGTTCGACAAAGAAGCCGAAGGCAACCTCGCTATCCTTTCCCGACAGCGCCTCGGCGATCTTGTACATCAGCTTGCGCTGCGCCGGCCCCGAGGCGGCCAGCATCTGCTCGAAGGCATCCAGGATATCGGCACCGCCGTAATTCACAAGCTTTAGCGCCCGCGCCACGCTGCCCTTGGCCAGCGACAGCACGGCTTCCCGCTTGTCGGCGGGAATGCTGAGCCCCAGCTGCCCCAGCGCCTGATCCATCGCCTGCGGCGAGAGCTCGTGCAGCTTGAGCGGTAGGCAGCGTGAGCGGATGGTCGGCAAGAGCTTGCCCGGCGCATGCGACAGCACCAGGAACATCGCCCGTTTCGGCGGTTCCTCGAGGATCTTCAGGATCGCGTTCGCCGCATTGCGGTTCAGATCGTCGGCGGGATCGATGATCACGATGCGCCAGTTGCCCGTGCCCGATGTCTGGGCAAAGAAGTGTCCCGCCTTGCGCACCTCATCGACCGTAATCGCGGTCCTGACGCGCCCGGTCTTCTCGTCCACCGGCCGCGACAGATGCAGGAGATTGTGGCTCGCCCCGGATGCCAGCTGCCGGGTCACCGGATGGGCAGGATCGGGATCGGCAATCACCTCCGGTGCTGTCGCGGGATCGGGATGGCGCAGGATGTGGTTGGCAAAGCGGAAGGCAAGCGTTGCCTTGCCAATCCCTTCCGGCCCCTCGATGAGGATCGCATGGTGTCCCTTGCCCGAGCGATAGCTGCGCGCCAGAAACGTTTCCGCCGCCTCATGCCCGAACAGCCTGACATTGCTGACCGGCGCAATCGCTCCGTCAAGCAGCCCCGCCCTCTCCTCGCTCATAACAGCGCCGCCTGCCCGCCGTCGTGGCCCAGGCGCGCAAGCCTGGCGATGACCAGCTGCACCTCGGCGAGGATGTCGCGAGCGATCCGCGCCTGATCGAGCGAGGCATTCACCACCCGGCAGCGCTCCGGTTCACGCGAGGCGATGTCGAGAAAGCCCTGCCGGCGCTTTTCGTGGATCTCAAGTTTTTCCTTCTCAAAGCGGTCGGGCGACGCCCCCTCGGCTTCTTCGCCTGCCCGCCTTCTCGCTCGTTGCAGGCCGACTTCCGCCGGCAAATCCAGAACCAGCGTCAGGTCAGGCATGGTCCCGCCGATCGAGACGCGCTCCAGGGCTGCCATCAGCGGCGGCTCGATATTACCCGTGACACCCTGATACACGCGCGAGGAATCGACGAAGCGGTCGCAAAGCACGATCTCGCCACGCTGAAGTGCAGGGCGGATGACGCAAGCGAGATGATCGGCCCTGGCAGCGGCAAACAAAAGCGCTTCCATGCGCACACCAAAGGCCTCGGCTGCTCCAGACAGCAACACGTGCCGCAGGGCCTCGGCACCCGGCGATCCGCCCGGCTCGCGGGTCGTGATCACCGTATGGCCCTTGGCGCGCAGGTTCTCGGCAAGAAGGCGGATCTGGGTCGATTTCCCGGCCCCCTCGCCTCCCTCGAAACTTACGAACAATCCGCGCGCCGTCGCCAATGTCTTGCCTGCTTCCCGCCTAGAGCGTTTGAAGTTCTGCCCCTAGGAGCATGCCTACGGCTCTAAACCAAGACCGCAGTCCGCGAAACCATTGATCACGCGGTCGCGGAAAAATTTCCGTCAGATCCAGAAAAACAGGAGCTCGATCAGAGCATCCCAGGCCCGTTGACGCAGCGTTCCCACCTCAACAGAAGCCGCACTCTTCAGGGGCACACTGACCAGCGGCCGCTCGCCGGAAAAAACGTTAAGCGACGCAATCTCGCTATCGGCCGCAACCGGCGGATAAAGCGGCCAGCGATAGACGATGCGCGCCTGCAGCCGCTCGGGATTGTTGACCGGCACGTAGACCTCGACCGGCTTTGCGGAAACCAGCGGCACGGCCCCCTCAGCCCCGCCATAGACACTGGCCTCGCCGATCACCTCGCCGGCCTTGAACAACGTGCGAATTTCGAAGCTGTCGAAACCCCAGTTGAGGAGCCGAACCGCCTCATCCGTCCGCTCCTTGTCCGTCGCAAGTCCGCTCAGGCCCAAGAACAGCCGTCGCCCATTGCGCTCCATGGATGCGACGATGGCAAATCCACTGCCTTCGGCAAAGCCTGTTCCCAAGCCATCCGCCCCGAAGGCGAGAAGCGGATTGCGGTTGCGCTGCAGGATCTTGTTCCACTCGAATTCCGGCAAAGCGAAGGTCTTGTAGAGATCTGGATAGGTCTCGACGAGGTGCCGCGACAGTTTGACCAGATCATAGAGTGTCGACCTGTTATCGGGATGCGGCAGGCCGGTGGCATTGCCGAAGCGGCTGTCGGCGAGACCGAGTTCGGCCGCCCGCGCATTCATCCGCTCGACGAATTTCGCCTCAGAGCCCGCCATGCCCTCGGCAATCACAAGGCAGCCGTCATTGGCCGTGTGCACCGCAATCCCGCGAATGAGGTCGGCAACCGGGACCTGGCTCTTGACCGCCGCAAACATGGTTGCGGTCCGCGACGGCGCACCGCCCGTGCGCCAGGCAAACTCGGAGACCGGATAGATCGTATCCGGCCGGATTTCGCCCTTCTTCAGCGCATCGAACACCACTTCGAGCGTCATCAACTTGGCAAGCGAGGCCGGAGCAAAACTCTGCCGCTCGTTCTTCGCGAGCAGCACCGTGCCGGTCGAAGCCTCGATGAGATAGGCCTGTGCCGCCTTGGTTTCGATCAGCTGTGGTGCTGGAACGGTCTGCGCAACCGCATTGCCACCACCGAAGAGAGGCAGCACAAGCGAGAGGATGAGCACGACAACGGAAAAGACGGAACGCATCATCACACTTCGGCTGGCAGGGTTCGCGCTTGCGGAACTCGTTGACACCGTGCCCTGCTCTTCCCGTCGCCGACGGTTCATTGCCCCTGCGAAAGCCGGATGCCGCCGTTTGCGACCGAGGCGAGAATCGAACGCTCGGTGAGACCTTCATTGCGCACAAGAATGGCCTCGAAAGCAAGAGTTTCGGCTTTGCGCTGCTCCTCAGCATAGGCCGATGCAAAGCCTGAACCATCATAGCCGTCGATATGATGCGGACGCGGCATCGGGATCGGCCCGAAATCCGGAAGGGCTGCGAAGCTGTCGCCCGAGAGAACAGCGCCTGCCGGCGCGGCATGGCCGCCCTGCATCAGATCCTGGGCATCGAGTGTCTGGTCGGCTGTATTGCCGCTCGGTGTCGAACCATTGAGCGCCGTCTGGTAAACCGGCTCGACCGTCGGCCGGAACTGCGGCACGGCCACATCGTTCGACGCGACCATCACGCCAGAAGCAATCTGTCCGCCCGGATCGATGACCGGCCCGCGCTGCCCCTTCGGAATGTAGGAAGCCATCAGATAGGGCATGTCATGCCCGTCCATGCGCGCCGGCCCGATATACTGCACGCGGACCTCGCCGGTACCGCTATGCTTCATGTCGAGGAGATCGGCCGTCTTTCTGGAGAGGTCGATGATCCGGCCCTTGTGGAACGGGCCACGGTCATTGATGCGCACGATGACCGAGCTGCCATTCTTGAGATTGGTGACGCGCGCATAGCTGGGCAGCGGCAGGGTCGGATGGGCTGCCGACAGGTGCTCCTTGTCATAGAGCTCGCCATTGGCCGTCATCCGGCCATGAAAGGCATCGCCATACCAGGACGCAACCCCGACCTTGTCGTAATTGGGATTTTCCTTCGGCACGAAGGTCTTCCCCTTCACCACATAGGGTTTGCCGACCATATAACGACCGCCGCCCTTGGGCACTGGACCGCTCGCCACGACACGCGGACTGGCCTTCACCCCATAGACCGACTCGGCAAAGAACTCCTTGGAGCGCTTCGGCTTTTCGGCGGTCTCTTTGGTGGTCGAACAGGAGGCGGTGAAGGCACAGAGCAGCACGAGCCCGAACCACTTCCCCGAATTGGCCAGGCGGCCGCGCATCGAAAGCTGCATAAGTCCCACTTCAGATCACGGGCGCCGATCATCCACGCCCTATCTGCGAGGCCCCCATGCCCCGCTCACTTGCGCGCAATGAAGCCTGTGCAAAAATGGCCAAAATGGGAAAAGTCACAATTTGAACGATCTGGGCCGGGCAGTTCCTGCGGATATGGTTAACGCGCGGTTTATTGGTGCCCGCGCGCGGGGGGCTTTCTACCCGCCCTGACAATCTCCTCGCCCCGACAATTCCGAAAAGCCACCCTTGCCAAATCCTCTTCCGTTGCGCATAACGCAGCCGTCCGGAAGAGTGTCCGAGTGGTTTAAGGAACCGGTCTTGAAAACCGGCGTGCGGGAGACCGTACCGTGGGTTCGAATCCCACCTCTTCCGCCACAACCTTATGATAGTACTTATCAAAATCGGTTGACAGAAATCCGAACATTGCGCGTCCAAGCGGCTCAGACTGGTTCGATGTAAAATGTCGGCGCCGGATAGAGAGCCGGGCTCTGGTCGCGCAGGACGCGCGCGGTGCGATGCGGCCGTTTGCCGGGGCCTGTGTCGAGATAGTGCTGGGTGACCAGCGGACGAAAGCCGTCGGCCTTGATCCAGTAATGGATATGCGGCGGTCGCGGCCAGTATTCCGCCGGGAAGACCGACAGAACGTCGAAGCGGCCCTGTTCGTCCGCGATCACGGTGCCGCGCAGGTCGATCTGGTCATCGCGAAAATCGCTGTAGTCGCCCTTTGCCTGCGGGTGATAGCGACCCCGGCCGTCCGTCTGCCAGAGTTCGAGCCGGGCGCCGGCCACCGGCATGTCCGGGGCCGCCGCATTCATCACCCGGCCCGCGATCCGCATCACCTCGCCCGGCTTGCCAAAACGGTTCAGGTTGCGGACCACGGGGGTGTTGCTGATGTAATAGGGCCCTTCCATGTCTTCGGCGGTCGGGATCATCGCTTCCTGTGCCTCGGCCCAGGAGACCGAGAGGCCAAGACTGGCCGGCACCATGGCCGCAAATTTCAGGAACCTGCGACGGGCGGAGGTCTTGCTCTGGTCGGTCACGGTCTGTCTCCTGTTGTCGACGTGGCCGGCAAATGCCGACTTGAAACGGCAGGGGCCGAGCATCGCAGCCGCAGCCCCTGCCTCCAGGCTCATTTCATGGGTTCGAACATAGGCAGGCCGGAGGCGGTTTCCAGCACCTCGTCCTGGCCGACATCCCAGTGTTCGGCGATTTTGCCATTCTCGACACGGTAGATGTCTACAACGATCAGCGGTGTCGGTCCCCAGCCGGTGTAGCGACCATGGATGGCGACGAGATCGCCTTCGGCGATCACCATGCCGATTTCATAGGTCATGTTGGCTGGCATATCCTTCAGCGCCTCCTTCAACACCGCGCTGGTCGAGGCGAGACCCGGGTTGCGCTGCATGTAGCTGTCGGCCCAGTAGCGGTCGATCGCGGTCAGATCCTTGTTGGAAAACAGCTCCGTGACCGCCTTCACGACAAAATCCTTGTTGGATTCCTGCGCCATTGCGGTTCCAGCAAGGGATGAAAGGGTGAGGGTGAGCGCAAGCGCGCCGGTTCTGAGAAGGGACATGAAGGTTTCCTGTCTTGAAGGTTTCGAGGGCAAGAGCGATGCGGCATCGGTTCGACGGAGGTCCGGGCAGCTCTTGTCCGAACCATTGGTTTCCAATCGATACCAAAACTCTATTTGGAATGTTGCAGTTGATAAAGGAGGCACTTTTTGGTAACCATATCCTTACGTGATCAGAAACTCGTGAGGACGCCGTGATCCCGAAGGAATTGCCCGAGACACCTGGAATCTCGCTCGACCCGGCAACCTGTCCGGTGCGCCATGTGCTGGACGGAATTAGTGACAAATGGTCCATCCTGGTGATGGCGGCGCTGCATCTGTCGTCGCGCCGCTTCTCAGAATTGCGCCGCGATATCCCCGATGTATCGCAAAAGGTGCTGACCCAGACCCTGCGCAAGCTGGAACGGGATGGCCTGATCGAACGCATTGTCACACCCACCGCTCCGCCGCGCGTGGATTATCGCCTGCGCCCCCTGGGTCAGAGCCTCTTCGTTCGGTTTTCCCATCTCGCGACCTGGGCAATCGAGCACCGGGCCGAGGTTGATGCGGCCCGCGTGGCCTATGATGCACGCACTTAGCCGTCAGCTGGGCCCGGCCTGAAAAGTCGGATACTGGAGCCCTTCCGATGGGTCTGGCCAGCCCTGCCGTCACCTTACCAATCTTTCACTGTCAATTCCGCGCCGAACGTCTATCTCCGTATCCATGGAAGACAGACGCCGCTTGACCGCGATCAAGGGCAATGGCCCTTCCGTGATGCACGATCAGGGCCAGATGCATGACAATGAAAGACAAGACGTGAGCGACAACGCAAACCCCTCGACCTCACCCGAGACCGAAGAGCTGAAGGCTCTCCTCGCCTCTGCCGCGCGACCGAAGCGTCACTGGGGTCCGCGTATTTTTGGCCTCTTGGTTCTCGCTTCTCTCGGCTACGGCGCCTATCTCTGGTCTGCCGGCGATACGACGATCAGTTACACGACATCAGACGTGAAGCCTGGCGATCTCACGGTGGTCGTCACAGCCACCGGTTCGGTCGAGCCGACCGTCCAGGTCGATGTGTCCTCCGAACAATCCGGGACCGTCCGTGACGTGCTGGTGGATTACAACAGCGAGGTGAAGAAGGGCGACGTTCTGGCGCGCCTCGACACGGACAAGCTGAAGACCGATTTGAAGGCGAAGCAGGCGGCCCTCGCCGCGTCACGGGCCGCCGTTTCAAGAGCGCGTGCCGACGAAGAATCGGCCAAGGCCAAGCTCGATCGCCTGACCGCCCTCGTCTCCAGCCGTGTCTCCACCCAGCAGGATCTCGACACGGCGGAGTTTACGTTTCAGGCAGCATCTGCCGCGCGAGAAAGCGCCGAGGCCGATGTCATCTCGGCAGAGGCGGCCCTTGAACAATCAAAGCTTTCGCTGTCCAAAGCGACCATTGTCTCTCCGATTGACGGAATCGTCTTGTCGCGCAATGTCGATCCCGGCGCCACGGTTGCCGCCTCGCTTGAGGCCCCGACCCTGTTCACCATCGCCGGCGACCTCAGACAAATGGAATTGCAGGTCTCGATCGACGAAGCCGATGTCGGCCAGGTCTCCGTCGGTCAGGCTGCAACCTTCACCGTCGATGCCTTCCCCGAAAAACGCTTCCCCGCAACGATCACCTCCATCCGCTACGCAGCCGAAACCGTGAATGACGTCGTCACCTACAAAGGCATCCTGTCGGTCGCTAATGACGAACTCCTCCTGAGACAGGGCATGACAGCCACCGCTGACATTGTCGTCGAACAGGTCAGAGGCGGTTTGCTGATCCCCAATGCCGGCCTGCGCTATGCCCCGCCGGTCGCCGTGACGGAAACGACCAGCGGCGGCAGCGGCGTCTTCAGCCTCTTCCGTCCGCCGCGCCAGGCACCGGCAAGCGCACCTGAACCGACCGGGCCCGAGCGTACGATCTGGCTGTTGCGCGATGGTCAACCCGTTGCCGTCAATATCGAGATCGGCGCGTCAGACGGTCAGAACACCGTCGTCGTCAAGGGCGATGTGAAAGAGGGCGACAAGGTCATCACCGACCAGACCGTCCGCAGCCGCTGAGGTCTCAGATGGCCCCTGCACCGCTCATCGAGTTCCGCCAGATCTCCCGCATCTATGGACGCGGCGAAGCCACCATCCGCGCGCTCGACCGCGTCGATCTGACGATCAACCGGCATGAATTCGTCGCGATTATGGGGCCTTCCGGCTCCGGCAAGTCGACGGCCATGAACATCCTCGGCTGCCTCGATGTACCGACCTCCGGCCAGTATCTCTTTCAGGGCATCGACACGTCGGGCTTTGACCGTGCGCAATATACGCTTCTGCGCCGTCACATGTTGGGCTTCGTCTTCCAGGGCTTCAATCTCCTGGCTCGCACCTCGGCCGTCGAGAATGTCGAACTGCCACTGGTCTATCGCGGCATGGATGGCCGCAAGCGCCGTGCCCTTGCCCTGAAGGCGCTCGCCCAGGTCGGGCTTGCCGGCCGCGAACACCACACCACCCAGGAACTCTCCGGCGGCCAGCAGCAGCGCGTCGCCATCGCCCGCGCGATCGTCACCAGCCCCTCGGTGCTGCTCGCCGACGAGCCAACCGGCAATCTCGATACAAAGACCAGCCGCGAGATCATGGAGTTGCTCACCGGCCTCAACCGCGACCACGGCATCACCGTCATCATGGTAACCCATGAGGACGACATCGCGGCTTACGCCCGACGCACGCTTCGCTTCGTCGATGGCCGGATTCAGTCCGATAGTCTGAAAGCAACGGAGCTGGCCAATGTTCGGTGAAACCCTGAAGCTGGCGCTGCGTGCCATCCGCCGCAATCTGCTCCGCTCCTTCCTGACCGTGCTCGGCGTCGTCATCGGTGTCGCCGCCGTCATCGCCATGGTCACCATCGGCAATGGCACCACAGCCCAGGTAACGAGCGAAATCTCCAAACTCGGCACCAACCTGCTCTTCGTCCGCCCCGGCCAGTTCGGCCCCGGGCGCGCCGCGACCGATGCCAAGAAATTCACGATCCGCGACATCGAGGCGATCCGCGAGCAGATCCCGGGCCTTAGGGCCGTCGCCGCCATCAACCAGTCGAGCCAGACGGTCATCTTCAGCGGCCAGAGCCGGCAGACATCGATCATCGGCTCGGGCACCGACTATCTCGTTGCGCAAAACTGGGAGCTCGCCTCCGGCCGCAGTTTCCTCGCCTCCGAAGAGCGTGGTGGCCAGGCCGTCTGTCTCGTCGGCGAAACCGTGCGCTCCAAACTCTTCGGCTCGACGCCAGCGATCGACCAGACGATTCGTGTCGGCAATGTCGCCTGCCAGGTCATCGGCATCCTCGCCAAGAAGGGCCAGAGCGGCATGGGCAGCGACCAGGACGATGTGGTGATGATGCCACTCAAGGTCTTCCAGCGCCGCATCGGCGGCTCGACTGATATCTCGAGCATCATGCTCTCGGCCGAAGACGGTGTCTCGACATCCAAGGTCCAGGCCGATGTCGAGCGACTGCTGCGAGAGCGCCGCAAGATCGTTGCCGGCCGCGATGATGATTTCACCGTCAACGACATGACCCAGATGGCGGCCACACTGACCGGCACGACAACGCTGATGACAGGACTGCTCGGCGCGGTCGCCGCCGTGTCACTGCTCGTCGGCGGCATCGGCATCATGAACATCATGCTGGTTTCGGTCACCGAGCGCACGCGCGAGATCGGCATTCGGCTTGCCATCGGCGCGGTCGAGCGCCAGGTGTTGATGCAGTTCCTCGTCGAGGCCGTCACCCTCTCGGTCTTTGGCGGCGTGGTCGGCATCGCGCTCGGCCTCGCCATCGCCTATACGGCGGTCACCCTAATGTCCGTCCCCTTCGTCGCCAGCCCATCGATCATCCTTCTGGCCTTCGCCTTCTCGGCCGCGATCGGCATGGTCTTCGGCTATTTCCCGGCCCGCCGCGCCGCCCAGATGAACCCGATCGACGCGCTGCGCCACGAATGATTGCGTGACGAAGGCCAAGACGACCAGCCTCGGGCAAACTTGGCATGCTGTAGCTGGACCTAATGGACGGGCGCGTCGCGCGCTCCTCCAGCCAGCTTGACCAGACCAGGGAGTAAGCCCATGTCCGCCTTTCCGGACCGCGACACCGTCGCCGCCAAGATTGCCTCGATGCAGGAGCCGGACCAGGCCTTCCTGAAACTCATCTTCGAGAATCCGGCCCAGGACGACGCATTGCTTGATGGCCTCTATCTCTATCTCGATATCGCCTCGGAATCCCGTTTTCTCAACTCGCTGAAGCTCGAGCGTAACGGCGAATGGATCGGCACCCATGCACCGGCGCGTCTGCAGATCCGTCTCATGGAGGCGGCAAAATCCAGCCAGCATCCGGCCTTCGCCGCCTTTCGCACCGGCCTCTCGCGCTCCGGTGGCCTCGAGCGCGCCTATCCCAAGGCCGCTGTCTAACCCTCACTGCGGGATCGGCATGCTGACGGAGAGGATCGGCCCCATCGGGAAAAGCCGGTCCATCCGGTTTTCCTCGGCGATGAAGACGCTGGATATCGTGCCGTCGAGATAAAGCGCGTTGTCACAAGCCAGACGGTCGCGGAAGAGAGTGGCAAAGTCATAGAACCGGACCGGAAACCGCGACACGACCATCAAGACGCGGCCTTGCGCGTCGACGCCCACACCGTTGCGGATCTTGAAACTGTCGCTGTCGGGCAGGAAGCGCGTATGCAGCTTTCCGTCGATCACGAGCATGGGCCCCGATTGCGTCCCGAAGTCGGGGTTAACGCCGCTCGCGACAAAGGCCTTGGTCTCCATCACGGATGCCTTGCCGTCCTTCATCAGGAAGACGCCATTCGGCAACAGATGAAAATTCCCCCAGCCGCCCCCGGTGACAGCGGGCTTCACCACGCGGCCATATTCGGCGAAGTAGCCGACCGGCGACAGATCGTCGTGATACATCCCGGCATTAATCGCAAAGGTGAGCACCCGCCGCTCGGCCCAGAGCTGCCGGCGCAGGCTCTGAAATCCGCCATAAGCCTGGCCCTCGGGTGAGGCGAAATGCAGGCGGATATCGTCGCGCGCGGGATCGAAACGACAAACGAGATAGCTCGCCGAGCCCTCCCGCATTACCTCGCAGGCCGCAAAGGCAAGCGAGGGCAGAAAGAAAGCGGCAAGAAGGACGAGAGTTCTGAATCGAGTGTACAAGCACGGCCCCTGGGAATGAGACCGGTGTCTTGGCGCTGATTCCGGGCTTTGTGAAGGCTGTGGCACGGAAATCAACGCATTCGACCGGCTTGCATCAGCCCGGCAACGTCAGCGCCTGCATGTGGAAACGCAGCTGCGCTTGCGGATAGCGGTACTCGGCTCCAACTGGGCAGGCATTGCGGGCGAGGCACCCGCCAAGCATACAGCCGCCCTGCCCTGGCGGCGTAACGAGATGCCGGCGGCAGCCGGCTACATCAAAGCCATCAGCGGTGATGGCGCCGGCAGGGCAAGTCGAAAGGCAGGGCTTGTCGGAACAGCTGTCGCAGGGGTGGACCTCGCTGCGCACTGGCGTTTCCACCGCGCCGTCCAGAGCGCGAAACATGAGCGCGCCCCGATAGCTGTGCCAAAGACCGTAATGCGGATGAATGAGAATGCCGAGCGGCGAGGGTTTTAGCCCTTCCGCCTGCATGGCCCAGCGTTGGAAGGGTTGGTAAGGCGCATCCGACGGATAGCAGGGCTCTGCCCCGACACGCCTGCCAATCTCGCCGATCACGATCTTCGACCAGCGATCCAGCGGGTCGGCGCCTCCCTGATCGGCCTCACCGATCCGCCAGCGCTCGAAATGCGGCCACATCGCCCCACCCGTCACACCGATCAACAGCACAGCCTCGGCCCTTGAGCCATCGGCCAGAATAGGTGCCTCGTCTTGCGGCCCGAAGCGAACCAGTCCGCGCGGCGAAAGCCCATGCTGGGCAAGCAGCGCTCCGATCTCGGCCACAACGGAAAAAGGGCCGCTCATCGCGGCCCCTCGATCTTGTAATGCGGTCGCCAGACCTCCTCCTGGATCATGTCGGCAACCTGGCTAGCTCCGCCTTGCTCCCTGGCAACGGGACCCTTTCAGGTGAAGGCGTCGGGCATCGAGTCCTTGCGCTTTGCCACATAGGCAAGCAGCGCTTCATCGATAGCCGGATCAAGAGCCGGTGCTTCGTAAGCATCCAGCCACGAACGGCACAGCGCGTTGGCGCGATCTTCGATGCGCTTGCGACCTTCGATTTCCCATTGCTCGAAGGAATTGTTGTCGGCGAGCGCCGAGCGATAGAAGGCCGTCTGGAAATTGGCCTGGGTATGGGCGCAGCCGAGATAATGCGCGCCCGGACCCACTTCGCGGATGGCATCCATGGCCTGGCCGCTTTCCGTCAGGTCTACGCCTTGCGCCATCTTCTGCATCATGCCGAGCTGATCCTGGTCGATCATGAACTTTTCGTAGCAGGCGGCAAGGCCGCCCTCGAGCCAGCCGGCGGCATGCAATACGAAATTCGCACCGGCAAGCAGCGTCATGTTGAGCGTATTGGCGCTTTCATGTGCTGCCTGCGCATCCGGTACCTTGGACGCACAGAGCGAACCGCCGGTACGGAATGGTAGACCCATGCGCCGCGCGAGCTGGGCGGCACCATAGGAGACGAGTGCCGGCTCCGGCGTACCAAACGTCGGCGCGCCCGACTGCATCGAAATCGAGGCCGCGAAGGTACCGAACAGCACCGGCGCGCCCGGACGGATGAGCTGGGTGAACGATGCACCCGCCAGAACTTCGGCGAGGATCTGGGTCAGCGTGCCGGCCACGGTCACCGGGCTCATGGCGCCCGACAGGATGAACGGCGAAATTACGGAAGCCTGATTGTGGCGGGCATAGACCTTGGCCGCACCCAGCATGGTCTCGTCGAAGACCATCGGCGAGTTGGCGTTGATCAGGTTGAGCATGACGCAGTTGTTTTCGACGAACTCGTCACCGAAGACGAGCTTGGCCATGGCAACCGAATCTTCCGCCCGTTCCGGTGCCGTGACCGACCCCATGAACGGCTTGTCGGAATATTTGATATGGCTGTAGACCATGTCGAGGTGACGCTTGTTCACCGGAATGTCGACTGGCTCGCAGACCGTACCACCCGAGGAATGCATCGAAGGCGCCATATAGGCGAGCTTCACGAAGTTGCGGAAATCCTCAAGCGTCGCATAGCGGCGATTGCCTTCCAGGTCGCGCACGAAGGGCGAACCATAGACCGGAGCAAAGACCGTGGCATTGCCACCGATCCGAACGCTGCGCTCCGGATTGCGCGCATGCCAGGTGAATTCGGAAGGGGCGGACTTCAGCAGTTCGCGGCAAAGCCCCTTGGGGAAATGCACCCGCTCGCCCCGCACATCGGCGCCGGCCTGTCTCCACAGCTCAAGCGCCTCCGCGTCGTCGCGGAATTCGATGCCGATCTCCTCCAGAACGATATCGGCATTGCGCTCGATCAGCTGCAGCCCTTCTTCGTCCAGAACCTCATAGGTCTGGATCTTGCGGGTGATGTAAGGCATGGCCGGGCCGGCACCGCCGCCGCTGCGCGATGCCCTGCGGGCCGCAGCCCCTCGTCCCTCGCCGCGTTGGCGGCGGCCTGCGCCCGGTTCTGCCGTGATGTCGTCCATGTCTGCTTCCTCGCTCGAGCGCTCGTCCGCGCTGCTTCTCTCCTTCATTATGCTATTCCAATCCGCATGTGAAACCATCCTTAATGCGCCAAGCGCTTGCGTCTCACAGACATCGTCTTTTCTGCGGCTTGTCTGTCACCGTCGCTTTTCAGGGGCGCGGCGTCGTAATCGAAAAGAGTTTTTCACGAACTTGAGGTTTAACTTTCGATCGGGCAGTCTCATGCCCGGCGCGACCGGAATCGCGTTTGAAAAGAAGCGGGAAGCACCACAATGGCCGACGACGACATCATTCTTTCCGAACTCTCCGACGAGGAACTCGTGCAGCAGATGCATGATGACCTCTATGACGGCCTGAAGGAGGAGATCGAGGAAGCGACACAGATCTTGCTCGACCGTGGCTGGGCACCCTATGACATCCTGACCCAGGCCCTCGTTGAAGGCATGCGCATCGTCGGTATCGATTTCCGCGACGGCATTCTCTTCGTCCCTGAAGTTCTGCTCTCCGCCAATGCCATGAAGGCCGGCATGACGATTCTCCGCCCGCTGCTCGCCGCCACCGGCGCGCCGAAGCAGGGCAAGATGGTCATCGGCACGGTCAAGGGCGACATCCACGACATCGGCAAGAACCTGGTCGGCATGATGATGGAAGGTGCTGGCTTCGACGTGATCGACCTCGGCATCAACAACCCGGTCGAAAACTATCTCGAAGCTCTGGAACGCGAAAAGCCGGATATCCTGGGCATGTCGGCCCTTCTGACGACGACCATGCCCTATATGAAGGTCGTGATCGATACGATGAAGGAAAAGGGTATTCGTGACGACTACGTTGTGCTCGTCGGCGGCGCGCCGCTGAACGAGGAATTTGGCAAGGCCGTTGGTGCGGATGCCTATTGCCGCGATGCGGCAGTCGCCGTCGAAACGGCCAAGGAATTCATCAGCCGCAAACACAACAGCATCGGCGCCCGCGCCTGAGACTAATAAAGAGAAGCCGGCCCTAGAGGCCGGCTTCTGCGTAAGCGTCGTCCTGCGGGACCGTCGCTATGGACTGCCATGCGACATGCCCTCCGGCATACAGGATGGCCGCCAGCATGTAGATGGCACTGGCCTTGGCAATCGTCGTGAGCGTCATGTTCCCTCTCCTGTTCTAGCGGCGCTCGAAGCGTTGCCTCGCCTGGGATTAGCGTGAAGCCGCAGCGTCGACGTTGTTTGCAGCGGACTGTGTCGCGTTGACCGTGTTGGCCGCGTCCTGACCGACGCCGCGGATTGTGTTGCCGCAGGATGAGAGTGCGAAGACGGTGAGAACGAGGGCTGCGCCGGCTGTCAGTTTTTTCGCCATCATGTTGAGATACCTTCTGTCGGTGTGACGAGTGGAATGCGATGGAACAACGCGTCAAATCGGAAAAGGTTCACGTGATCGCCTGCGGCGCGATCGCCCGCGAAATTCTGGCCGTCAAAGCCTTGAACGGGCTTGATCATCTGACACTGGAATGTCTGCCGGCCATCTGGCACGTCTGGCCGGAAAAGATCGCGCCGGCGCTGCGCGAAAAGATCGCCGAAGCCCGCGCGGCCGGCCATGACAACATCTTCATCGGCTATGCCGAATGCGGCACCCAAGGGGAAATCGACCGCATCTGTCGCGAGGAAGGCATCGAGCGCCTCTCCGGCCCGCATTGCTACGCCTTCTTCACCGGAACGGAAAAATTCCTCGCCGAATGCGAAACGGAATTCACTGCCTTCTACCTGACGGACCTGATCACGAGGCAGTTCGAGGCCTTCGTCATCGAGCCCCTGAAACTCGACCGCCACCCCGAACTGTGCGACATGGTCTTCGGCAATTACACAAAGATCGTCTATCTCGCCCAGACGGAAGACGCCGAATTGCAGGCCAAGGCCAAATGGGCTGCGGATTATCTGAAGCTGGACTACGAATACCGCTTCACAGGCTATGGCGATCTCGATCCGGAACTGGTGGCTGCGGCCCGCAGACCGACACAGACGGCGGCCTGATCAGCCTTTAGCGCACCGAATTCGCCACGCTGCGCCCGGCATCCTGCGTCGCATCCACAGCATTGCCGAGATCATTCCCAATCCCGCGGATCGTATTGCCACAGGAAGAAAGGCTGAGCGTCAGCACCATAAGCATGGCCACGATTTTTGCGGATCGATGAGCGATCAAAGTCATCCTGAGTCCCCGTCTGCATGTTTGAGGCCGTTTAGGTGACAAGCCATCACGGAGAAATCAAGGCAGAGGCTTAGGGTGAAGGCATGGTATCGAGCACCGGCTCGAAGGAAATCTTCAGGCGCGTACCCGTGGCCCTGGCCAGCTTCTCCAGGGTAGCGGCGGAGGGTTTCACCCGTCCACTTTCGAGTCGCGCCACAGCACTCTGCGACGTTTGCATGCGTTCAGCCAGCTCGGCCTGGGTCAGCCCTGCCTGAAGTCGCGCCTCGATAACGGCACGAATGAGGGAGAACTCACCTTCAAGAGCATCATAGGCAGCGCGATAATCCGACTTTTCAAGCCAGGCCTCGTGTAGATCTCTAATCTTCGTCATATCACGTCCCTCGCCCGTTGCCGGGCCAATTCCAGATGCCGCTTCGGCATTTTCTCGGTCTTCTTCACATAGGCATGCACAATTACGACGCGCTTACCCGATGCGGTGACATAGATGGCTCGAGAAATGCCGCTCTTAGCCGAAAGCCTCAACTCCCACAGTCTGCCCTCGACATGTTTGATTGTACCGCTCGGCAAGTGTTCAAGACCAACGTCCTCGATCAAGGCAGAAACCCGCACCAATCGAGCGCGCAGATCGGATGGCCAGCGCGCAATTTCATCGTCAACAACTTTGCCCAGCGTCTCGACCGACCACATGAGCGATTTATATCACATATGGTATATTGATCCAGTCAATCTTCACCCTCCCTTCACCATTCGCGAAACCGTGAACGCCAACCCCGGGGGGCTTTAATGCCCCTGTAATCTCCCCTTGCGAAACTCTGCTCCAGGTCGACAAGAAATCAAGAGAATCAGGAATGACCGACAGGGCGGATACATGGGTGGCGGGTCTCGTCACCACGCGTGAACACAAGCATCCCGAAAACCTTTCGGACCTTCTGGTCCGGCTGGCCCGCACGACGGACCGCAAGGTGACGATCCGCGACATTGCCATCGCCCTGCAGGACCGCTCGTTCGGTGCCTTCCTGCTGGTGTTCGCCCTGCCCAATCTCGTGCCGCTGCCGCCAGGCGCGACCTTCATTCTCGGCCTTCCTCTCGTCTTCGTCGCTTGGCAGATGATGGCCTCTCCGGGCGGCCGCGTTTTCTTTCCGCGCGTTGTCAGCGATTACGGCGTCGAACCGCAGACCTTCGAGGCCATCGTCAACCGGCTCGTGCCCTGGATGCGCTGGGCCGAAAAGCTTGTGGTGCCCCGTTTCTGGCTCTTCGAAAGCCGTTTCGCCGAGCGTCTGATCGGTGTCCTGGCGCTGATCCTGGCGATCGTCGTCTTCCTGCCGATCCCGCTCGGCAACTGGCCGCCGGCCTTCGCCCTCGCCGTCCTTGGCTTTGCCCATTCCCAGCGCGATGGGCTTGGCGTGCTCATTGGCTGTCTGATCGGCGTTCTCTCGCTCGCCGTCGCCGCCTTCGTCATCTACACCGCTGTCGCTGTCGTATCGCTCGTCGTCTGATGACCATGACCGATATCAAAACCAAGCAAGGCCCCGTGGTTGTGATGACCGCGGGCGGCCTGAACCCGACGATTGTTGTCCAGCATCTTGCCCGCGCCGGCATGGACGTTCAGGTCATCCTGGAAAACCCCGAGGGCAAGGGGGAGATTGTCAAACGCCGTGCGAAAAAGCTCGGTTGGATCAACGCACTCGGCCAGCTCGGCACGATGATCGCCGCCCGCGCCTTGCGCCGCGCTGCTGACCGCCGCGTTGCAGACCTGCTTGCGCGTCACGGCCTCGACCGCACCCTGCCGGAGACCGTCCCGATCCACCCGGTCACCTCGATCAACGCACCGGAAACGGCAGCGCTCGTCTCCGAACTGAAGCCCGGCGCCATCCTGCTCGTCTCGACCCGCCTGATGTCGGCACGACAACTGGCCGCCATGCCCTGCCCTGTCATCAACCTGCATGCCGGGATCAACCCGAATTACCGGGGGCAGATGGGTGGCTACTGGTCGCTGCGCGAAAACGACGGCCAGAATTTCGGCGCCACGCTTCATCTCGTCGACGCCGGCACGGATACCGGTGGTACGCTCTACGAGGTCCGCACGCGGCCTGAGCGCGCCGATTTCATCTCCACCTATCCGCTTCTGCTGACCCTTGCCGCTCTCGACATCACGCGCCAATCGATCGAAGACGCGCTCAACGGTCGCCTCTCTCCGAAGACGCCGGAAGGCCCGTCTGCGCTACGCTTCCCGCCGACCCTCTGGTCGTGGATCTGGTGCGGCATGACACGCCGGATCTGGTAAAAACATCAGGACTCATGGCAGCGTCGTTTTTGGCGACAAGCGACGTCGTGAAAAGCGCAGTCCGGCGAATGCCCCCCGTGCATTCTGGCTTCAAAGGGAGTGAGTGGCATGGCAGACAAGATCGTCGTTTACTGGCGGGATATCCCGGCCCAGGTGATCGTCAAGCAGGGACGCAAATCCGCAAAACGCGAGCTCTCGCTCCGCTTCACCGAAGCGATCGACATGGCCGCGATGCGATCGGGTGCTGCCGAAACCGACGCCTATCTCGCCGACTGGCGCAAGGCCGATCCGGTGCCTGTTGGTGACGACCTGGAGACCGAAGCCGAAAGTGCCGCCGCCGAGATCGAGGCCGCTTACGACAAGGCCCGCCTCGTGGCCCTCGTCCATGCCGGAGGCCGCGACAATGGCTGAACCGAAACTCGTTGATCCCGGCCCACCGAAAAAAGGCAATGCCGCCCCCGGCGCCAAGGCCGCCAGCGGCGCCTTCACCCCGGCGGGTGTATCGCCCAACCGCCGCGCCCGCCGCTCCTATACGATCCGTCTGTGGGCGGTGCGTAATTCGCGCTTCCTCGAATGGTTCTACCGCAACTTCGCCAACGCCTTCCTCTTCCTCCACCCGGTCTGGAAGAAGCTCGGCTATAACAGGGTCGAAAAGCCGATCACCTTTGTCGAGCGCAATGTGAAGGGTCTTCTCTTCGACTGTCGCATGTGCGGCCAGTGCGTGCTCTCCTCGACCGGCATGTCCTGCCCGATGAACTGTCCGAAACAGCTGCGCAACGGTCCCTGCGGCGGTGTCCGCGCCAATGGCAATTGCGAGGTGGAGCCCGACATGCCCTGCGTCTGGGTCCAGGCCTGGAACGGCTCGCGCAACATGGTCGCGGGTGATGCGATCCTTAAAGTTCAGAAGCCGGTCAACCAGTCGCTGCGCGAAACATCCTCCTGGCTGCGCGTGACGGCAGAAGCCGCCGCCGAGCGGGAAAAACAGACGGCAAAGGAAGCCTGAGAGCATGGCCCAGATCGACGAAAATCCGCTTGGCGTCCACCTGCCGCTCGATCCCCTGCCCGGCCATTCCTCCCTCGGCCGCCTGGAGCGCGTTCTGCGCCGCGGCGAGTTTGCCGTCACTGCCGAACTCAACCCGCCGGACAGTGCCGACCCGGAAGACGTCTACGAGCGCGCTAAGGTCTTTGACGGCTGGGTCGACGGCATCAATGCGGTCGACGCGTCAGGCGCCAACTGCCATATGTCCTCGGTCGGCATCTGCGCGCTTCTGACACGCATGGGCTACGCCCCGATCATGCAGATCGCCTGCCGCGACAAGAACCGCATCGCCATCCAGGGCGACGTTCTCGGTGCCGCCGCCATGGGTGTCGCCAACATCCTCTGCCTGACCGGCGACGGCGTGCAGGCCGGCGACCAGCCGGGCGCAAAACCCGTCTTCGATCTCGACTGCATGTCGCTCTTGGAAACCGTGCGCACCATGCGCGACGAATCGAAATTCCTTTCCGGCCGCAAGCTGACGACGCCGCCCAAGGTCTTCCTCGGAGCTGCGATCAACCCCTTCGCGCCGCCTTACGATTTCCGCCCCTATCGGCTCGGCAAGAAGATCGAGGCCGGCGCCCAGTTTGTCCAGAGCCAGTATTGCTTCGACGTACCGATGTTCCGCGAATACATGAAGAAGGTCCGCGACCTCGGCTTCCACGAGAAATGCTACATCCTCGTCGGCGTCGGTCCGCTCGCTTCTGCCAAGACCGCCAAATGGATCCGCTCCAACGTTCCGGGCATCCACATTCCCGATTCCGTCATCGCTCGCTTGGAGGGCGCGCAGGATCAGAAGAAGGAAGGCAAGCAGCTCTGCATCGACATCATCAACGAGGTGAAGGAGATCGAGGGCGTTTCCGGCGTGCATGTCATGGCCTATCGCCAGGAGGAATATGTCGCCGAAATCGTGCATGAATCCGGCATCCTGAAGGGCCGCCAGCCCTGGAAGCGCGAGCATGCCCGCGCCGATGACATGGCCGCCCAGCGCATGCGCGAGATCGGCGCCGATCCGGTCCAGGACCAGCAGGAACTCGCCGCGAAGGCCGCACACGCCCAGCCACACTGATGAACCGCCTTGCCTTTATCCGGCATTTGCCGGCACATCCCATTCCCGCCGCGCGCGAGCCGGCACCGACCGGAGGACTGAAATGACCCGCACCATCGTCGCATCCGCCACCAAGGAAATCATCATCGGTTTCGACCAGCCCTTCTGCGTCATCGGCGAGCGCATCAACCCGACGGGTCGCAAGAAGCTCGCCGCCGAAATGCAGGCCGGCAATTTCGACACCGTCATCAAGGACGCGCTGGAACAGGTCGCCGCCGGCGCCACCATGCTCGACGTCAATGCCGGCGTCACCTCCGTCAACCCCAACGAAACCGAACCGGGCCTGCTCGTCCAGACCATGGAAATCGTCCAGGGTCTGGTCGACGTACCGCTCGCGATCGACTCATCCGTTACCGCCGCGATCGAGGCAGCGCTGAAGGTCGCCAAGGGCCGCCCGCTGGTCAATTCGGTAACCGGCGAGGAAGAAAAGCTCGAAGCCATCCTGCCGCTCTGCGCCAAGTACAATGTTCCGGTCGTTGCCATCTCCAACGACGAAACCGGCATTTCGCAGGACCCGGATGTGCGCTTCGCCGTCGCCAAGAAGATCGTCGAGCGCGCCATGGATTACGGCATCAAGCCGCATGACATCGTCGTCGACCCGCTGGTCATGCCGATCGGCGCCATCGGTTCCGCCGGCCTGCAGGTCTTCGCCCTGGTCCGCCGTCTGCGCGAAGAGCTGAAGGTCAACACCACCTGCGGCCTCTCCAACATCTCCTTCGGCCTGCCCCATCGCCACGGCATCAATGCCGGCTTCATCCCCATGGTCATTGGTGCGGGCATGACATCCGCCATCATGAACCCCTGCCGCCCACAGGAAATGGAAGCCGTCCGCGCCGCCAATGTGCTCAATGGCACCGACGAGAACTGCTACAACTGGATCAAGACCTATCGCGACTACAAGCCCGCCGAAGGCGGCGCCCACGCAGCCCCCGCCGCAGCCCCGGCATCCGCAGCAGCCGGCGGTGGCCGCCGCGGTGGCCGCGCGGCGCGTGTGGGAGGCGGTGCGCCGACGGAGTGATAGAAACACCACTCTCCCCCCTTGTGGGGGAGATGTCACGCAGTGACAGAGGGGGGTAACACCGCCTCGCAACACAGATGAGGGAGACGTCCCTCGAAACCGAAAGACCCTGATGACCGAGACCACCGATCCCCTCGTCCTCTTCATGCCCTCCGGCAAGCGTGGCCATTTCCCGGTCGGCACCTCCGTGCTGGAGGCGGCCCGTACGCTCGGCGTCTATGTCGAGAGCGTCTGCGGCGGCAGAGCGACCTGCGGGCGCTGCCAGATCGAGGTTCAGGAAGGCCAGTTCGCCAAACACGGCATCACCTCGTCCAACGACCATATCTCGCCAGTTGGCCCGAAGGAAAAGCGCTACGCCGAAGTCCGCACCCTGCCCGAGGGACGCCGCCTCTCCTGTTCGGCCACCATCCAGGGCGACCTCGTCGTCGACGTGCCCCAGGATGCCGTGGTCAATGCCCAGGTCGTGCGCAAGGCAGCCTCCGACCGCGTCATCGAGCGCAACCCGGCCGTCCATCTCTGCTATGTCGAGGTCGATGAACCCGACATGCACAAGCCTCTGGGCGATCTCGACCGCATGAAGGTCATGCTGGAAAAGGACTGGGGCTACACCGATCTGCGCATCGAACCCTATCTCCTGCCCCAGGCGCAAAAGATCCTGCGCAAACAGAATTTTACCGTCACCGCCGCCATCCACCGCGACAGCGAAACCTCGCGCCCGACGGTGATTGCCCTCTGGCCCGGCCTGCACAACGAGGCCTATGGCATCGCCTGCGACATCGGCTCGACGACCATCGCCATGCACCTCGTCTCGCTCTTGTCTGGCCGCATCGTCGCCTCCTCCGGCGCGTCGAACCCGCAGATCCGCTTCGGCGAGGATCTGATGAGCCGCGTCTCCTATGTGATGATGAACCCCGATGGCCGCGAGGCCATGACCAAGGCCGTCCGCCAGGCCGTCTCAGACCTCGTCGACCAGGTCTGCGCCTCCGGCGGCGTCGCCAGAACCGACATCCTCGACGCGGTCTTCGTCGCTAACCCGATCATGCACCACCTCTTCCTCGGCATCGACCCGACCGAACTCGGCCAGGCGCCCTTTGCGCTTGCCGTCTCCGGTGCCGTCGCCTGCAAGGCGTCCGACATCGAGCTGTCGCTCAACCCCGGCGCCCGCACCTATCTGCTTCCCTGCATCGCCGGCCATGTCGGCGCGGACGCCGCCGGCGCGACGCTCTCGGAAGGCCCGCACCGCCAGGACAAGATGATGCTGATGGTCGATGTCGGCACCAATGCCGAGATCGTGCTCGGTAACCGCGAGCGCACCGTTGCCGCCTCCTCCCCGACGGGTCCAGCCTTCGAAGGTGCGGAAATCTCCTGCGGCCAGCGCGCCGCCCCCGGCGCCATCGAACGCGTCCGCATCGACCCCGAAACGCTGGAACCCCGCTTCAAGGTCATCGGCGTCGAGCAGTGGTCGGATGAGGATGGATTCACTGAGGCGGCGGAAAAGACCGGCATCACCGGCATCTGCGGCTCGGCGATCATCGAGGTCGTCGCCGAAATGTATCTCTCCGGCGTCATCTCCGCCGATGGCGTCGTCGATGGCGCGATGGCGGCGAAAAGCCACCGCATCCTCGAAAACGGCCGCACCTTCTCCTACCTGCTGCATGACGGCGCCCAGAAGATTACGGTGACGCAAAACGACGTACGCGCCATCCAGCTCGCCAAGGCCGCGCTTTATGCCGGCATCAAGCTGCTGATGGAAAAGCTCGAAGTCGAAACCGTCGACACCATCCGCTTCGCCGGCGCCTTCGGCTCCTTCATCGATCCGAAATACGCGATGGTGCTGGGCCTCATTCCCGATTGCGACCTCGCGGACGTCAAAGCCGTCGGCAACGCCGCCGGCACCGGCGCCCTGATGGCCCTCCTCAACCGCGACCACCGCCGCGAAATCGAAGACACCGTCACCCGCATCGAAAAGATCGAAACGGCGCTGGAACCCCACTTCCAGCAACTCTTCATCGACGCCATGGCGCTGCCGAACAAGGTCGATCCGTTCCCGAAGCTGTCGAGTGTTGTCACGCTGCCGGAGCGGAAGGTGCTGGCGGAGGGGGATGCCGAGGGTGGTGGACGGAGGAGAAGGCGGTCGCGGGAGTAGCATTGGGAGATAGACGTTGAATCCTAGAAAATTCAATTAGCGCCGTTTGTTATCTGCTAAACCTCAAACTCCAGATTGCAGCGATCGATGAGCCGCCTGAGAATATCCGATCGAATCTCGTAAATAGATTGTTGCGGATTGTCGTTCACCACGCCCAATTCTCTCAGCTCTTTTAGGCCAACTGGAGGTTCCAAATACGCAACTAATAAGTAATTTATAACTTTTACAGGCCGTTCATACGTCGCGCCCCACTCTTGCAACTGTGATTCACTGTATACAGACCGTCCGCCAGTTAGTTGCATTAATTCTCTAGTGGAGTTGGCGAGAGTTACGCTTTCAAGGATGCCAAGGGTCGTTATGGCCTGCGAAGGCGCTTCTTTAGAGGCGCCTTTGTAAAAGAAAAGTAACGAGCCTGACCTTGCCCCGCTGAACTAATCCATTTTGAAGTAAGCTCTGGCCTATTGAGAGGACCAGAGAATGAAGCGCAACCGTTTCACGGACGAACAGATTATAGGGATACTGAAGGAGCACGAGGCAGGCACGCCGGTCTCAGAGCTTTGCCGCAAGCACGGCGTGAGCGATGCCAGCATCTATAAATGGAAGGCCAAATTCGGCGGCATGGACGTGTCCGAAGCCAAGAGGTTGAAGACATTGGAGGACGAGAACGCGAAGCTGAAGCGGCTTCTGGCGGACGCGATGCTCGACAATGCAGCTTTGAAGGACCTGTTGGGAAAGAAGTGGTGACGCCCGCAGCAAGGCGGAAAGCTGTCGTGCATCTGATGGATCACCACCAGATGAGCGAACGGCGGGCGTGTAAAGCCAGCGGCTTTTGCCGAATGACGGTCCGTTACGAAACCAGGCGCAGCGACGATGATCGTCTTCGCGAGCGAATGAAAGCATTGGCGCATGAACGCCGCCGCTTTGGCTATAGACGCATCCACGTGCTGCTCAAACGCGAGGGGCACCATGTGAACCACAAGAAACTCTTCCGGCTGTATCGGGAGGAGAAGCTGACGGTGCGCAAGCGCGGCGGCCGCAAGCGAGCGATCGGCACACGTGCACCGATGCTGGTCCCGATGACGGCCAATGATCGCTGGTCGCTGGACTTTGTGTCGGATCAACTCACCGATGGCCGCAGGTTCCGGGTGCTGACGATTGTCGATGATTGCACCAGGGAATGCCTGGGTCTTGTCGCCGACACATCCCTTTCCGGTCTGCGCGTTGCTCGTGAACTGGACCGGATCATCAAGGAGCGCGGTAAGCCGAAGATGATTGTCAGCGACAATGGTAGCGAGTTCACCAGCAACGCGATCCTGCAATGGACGGACCAGGTCAAGGTGGAATGGCACTACATCGCGCCGGGTAAGCCGATCCAGAACGCCTTCATCGAAAGCTTCAATGGCCGACTGCGGGATGAACTCCTGAACGAGACGCTCTTCTCGTCATTGAACCATGCCCGATCGGCGCTCTCAAGCTGGCGTAGCGACTACAACGATCATCGACCACACTCAGCCCTCGGCTGGCTCACGCCAACCGAGTTTGCCCAGATGACCTTGCCCCGCTGAACTAATCCATTTTGAAGTAAGCTCTGGCCTATTGAGAGGACCAGAGAATGAAGCGCAACCGTTTCACGGACGAACAGATTATAGGGATACTGAAGGAGCACGAGGCAGGCACGCCGGTCTCAGAGCTTTGCCGCAAGCACGGCGTGAGCGATGCCAGCATCTATAAATGGAAGGCCAAATTCGGCGGCATGGACGTGTCCGAAGCCAAGAGGTTGAAGACATTGGAGGACGAGAACGCGAAGCTGAAGCGGCTTCTGGCGGACGCGATGCTCGACAATGCAGCTTTGAAGGACCTGTTGGGAAAGAAGTGGTGACGCCCGCAGCAAGGCGGAAAGCTGTCGTGCATCTGATGGATCACCACCAGATGAGCGAACGGCGGGCGTGTAAAGCCAGCGGCTTTTGCCGAATGACGGTCCGTTACGAAACCAGGCGCAGCGACGATGATCGTCTTCGCGAGCGAATGAAAGCATTGGCGCATGAACGCCGCCGCTTTGGCTATAGACGCATCCACGTGCTGCTCAAACGCGAGGGGCACCATGTGAACCACAAGAAACTCTTCCGGCTGTATCGGGAGGAGAAGCTGACGGTGCGCAAGCGCGGCGGCCGCAAGCGAGCGATCGGCACACGTGCACCGATGCTGGTCCCGATGACGGCCAATGATCGCTGGTCGCTGGACTTTGTGTCGGATCAACTCACCGATGGCCGCAGGTTCCGGGTGCTGACGATTGTCGATGATTGCACCAGGGAATGCCTGGGTCTTGTCGCCGACACATCCCTTTCCGGTCTGCGCGTTGCTCGTGAACTGGACCGGATCATCAAGGAGCGCGGTAAGCCGAAGATGATTGTCAGCGACAATGGTAGCGAGTTCACCAGCAACGCGATCCTGCAATGGACGGACCAGGTCAAGGTGGAATGGCACTACATCGCGCCGGGTAAGCCGATCCAGAACGCCTTCATCGAAAGCTTCAATGGCCGACTGCGGGATGAACTCCTGAACGAGACGCTCTTCTCGTCATTGAACCATGCCCGATCGGCGCTCTCAAGCTGGCGTAGCGACTACAACGATCATCGACCACACTCAGCCCTCGGCTGGCTCACGCCAACCGAGTTTGCCCAGACCATCAACCCGCGACGTGATGCGGTGCTGCGCAGCCGGAATGGCTCCGCACCGCAACCCGCCGCTACCGCCCCGAATACAGCAACACAAAACCGCCGGAGCGAACTCAAAACTGGATAAAACTTGGGGGCAAGGTCAAGCCCGAAGGGCCCAGATTAGATGGCGCTCTGCAGAGGTACACTTTACGAATCGTATTGCCCGGCCGTGACGGACGGTCGGCCCGCGAAGCCCCGAGAAAAAAGTCACGCTGCATCGGCTGCCACAGGTCGGGATACAACGTATCGTGATAGTCCTCCTTTATGGGAATTCCGAACCCCCGGACTTTGTCAGTCAAAAGAAAACGCGGGTAATTTTTCCTAGCAGCCTCAAAAACGCTAGCACTAGGATCGTATGTTAACTTTGCGGACGAGAACGAACGCTCGTAAATTAGCTCGCCATCTGGTTTACTTCCTGCATTATAAAATCCGTAAAACTCAAGAAGATTGATCAGCGCTACCTGGTCACCATACGTCGTCAGATACGCTAGCTGATATCCGTTGCGCTGGGCATACCAAAGAACTTGCTTTAGAAGCAATTCGCCAAGCTTGACGCCGCGCTTGTCCGGCGCCACCTTGAATGTGCAGATTTTGAGGATCTTGTCAGCTTTAGTGGCGGCATCGGTATCACTACCAGACTCGTCCTTTCGAACGATCAAGCCAGCCAGTTCGTCGTCATCGTAGACTACCCAGCATGGCCGGTGTTGACGCACGCATTTTTGGCGCCACCAATCGTCGAACTCTGGATAGCCTTCCCTTAAACTGTCGAAGAATCTATCTCTGTGGTTGATGGTGTGTGCCTCGACCTCAGCAACATGCCGAATGGGAACTTGTTTTGGCTCATAAGTTTGCGTGAGAAGGTCGACGGCATCCCCAACGAACAAGACACGCCGACCAAGCTCAGCAGAGTGCCTTAACGCACGCTCGTGAAGGCCCTTATCCTGAGTGACAAGAAAATCTACTGCGTCACTCCTCAGTGCATGAAGCAGTGTCGCGTCTACCAAGTCGTTGGGCCGCTTCAATGGACCGAAATCCGATTCGAGGTCGGTCTGGCTCAAACCCCTTTGCTTCTCAAGAATCCTGTACTTGGAGATCTTGCTAAGGGAGATGCGACGTCGCTCCGGATTTCGATCTCGGGCGATATCATCACGCGCGGCTTCGTGAACGAAAATCGTGATTTTATGCGCGGCTGCTAGGCTTGAAAATTTAGCGTAGGCAGCCTCCACCGCGCGATAGTCTTCCAAGCCGATCAGAATGTTCGTATCAATGAGATACGACTGTTGCCTCATCTCTCAGGGCCTTTCGCAGATCGCGGCTCGCGTACAAAAATGACTGAGGTGGTTCAAAGCCATACTTTTCGCGCAGTTCTGAAAGGGGCACAGGCCTGGAAAAAGGCTTCACGTCCTCAAACATCAACACGAACCCAAAATCCAGACCCTGAAAATAGTTTTCGAAGTCGCCTCGCTCAATTGATGCGGCATCTTCGAATTCAGACCAAATTTGCTTTATCGGGAGCTTAAGAACATCCCGGATCTCAGCAATGCCTACGATAGCGCGAACCGGCGATGTCGAATAAATGTAGGCCACTGTTCCGCTGGGCGCCGAAACAGGGAATCTGCGACGCAGTTCAACCGTTTTCTGTCCATCCAAGATCTTCTCGGAGTATTGCGGTCGTATGGATAGCACCACGTCTCGCTGCGCACGAAACGGTTCGTCTGCCAAAATCGGAAAAACAAGTTGGTCATCGTGACCATACTCAAGCTCAAATCCTTCGCGTATCCGAAGAACGATGCGGGCGTCTGCCGGAAATACGGCATCGACACGCAACGATGCACCAAGAGCTTCAACGTACCGCTGCACGGTGGAGAGATACACCTCCCCACCTTTTTCCAGTTTCGAGATAGCGGCTTGCTGAACATTCATACGAGCTGCCATTTCCGCCTGTGTTAGGCCTGACAGAAGACGAAGACGACGCAGATCAATACCAGCAGCGTGGTCCTGACGCATTTCGGTAGCGACCGAAGCCTCAATCACTTTTCCCGTCAGCCTTCCCATTTCCGCTACTCCATGTTGTAGAATCTAGTAACTCAGGCCAGCATTCCCTACAAGGAATAATCGTTAGACGGAATGGTCAATTTCATGTCGGAGTTCTGTTGGCTCTATGAGGTTTTGAATAAGGCTCTCACCCCAAAATCCCCGCCGCATCCTCCACCATCTTCGCCAGCGCCTCCGGTTTTGCCCCGCGCACCGGGCTGAAATACTTGACCTTCAAATCCCTGAAGCCGCAAAAGGCCAAAATCTGCCGCCGCAGCACCTTCACCCAGCCATTGCCGTAAATCCATCTGAGGAAGAATGTCGGCGTATCCGAGGTGATCACCACCCGTGCCTTGCGACCCGCCAGCAGCGGCTTCGGCAGCGCCTTGCCCTCGATATACTGGAAGGCAAAACCCGGCATCAGCACGCGGTCGAACAGGCCTTTCAGCTTCCCCGGCGCCGAACCCCACCAGAGCGGATGCACGAGGACGAGGCGGTCGCACCAGGTGAGACTGTCGGCGAGCGCTACCAGATCCGGCTCCCAGTCCATCCGGGCGCGATAGCCTGCCTTCAGATTGGCGTCGAAATCGAGATTCTCGAGATGCACCAGCCGCACGGTCTGGCCGCGATCCCGGGCAACCGCCGCGATCCGTTCGGCGATTGCCCCGCACAGCGTGTCGCGGGCCGGATTGCCGTTCAGCACAAGCAGGCGCGACGGCTGGGCCGTCGTGGAAAGAAAGGACATCGCAGGCTCCTCAAGATTTGACCGTGGTCAAGATATGGTCGATAAAATGACCATGGTCAAGTTATTCCCCGGGTTAGGCTCATGGAAAAGGAATCGTTGATGAAGCTACGCCAGCAACGCAGCCGCCAGACCCGCGACCAGATCCTGGCCGCTGCGCGCCTGCTTTTCGCCCGTCAGGGCTTCGAGACGACCAGCATCGACCAGATCGCGGCAGCCGCCAAAGTGGCGAAATCCAGCGTCTTTGCCCATTTCGGCGACAAGACCAACCTGTTGGCGGCGCTCGGCCTCGCAGATATCGAGGCGCTTGCGGAAGCCACGCGCCAGGGAGACGGCATCGACCTCCAGGCGCCGCTCGAACAGAAGATCCTCGCCCTTCTCGCCCCCTGGCTCGACTATTTCTGCCGCGAACCGGCCTTTGCCGGCCTCTATCTCAGCCAGACGGCGATCGTCAGTGGCCCCTATACCGAGACCTTCCTGCGGCTTTGCTTCGAAGTCGAAGACCGCATCGCCGGCTTGTTCATCGAGGCCAACCCCGCCTGCACGGCGGACCAGGCCCGGCTTTATGCCCGCGGCGTCCAGGCGCTGTTCCACGAAGTCATCGTCTATGCAATGTCCGACTGGCTGAAGACCGCCCGGCCCGGCCCTTCCCCGCCCGAGACGCAGCTCGCCGAAATGCTGGACATCTGGGTGGCCGGAATTGCAAGGCTGGACGATCTAGAGCGTTGACACGAACCGCCGCGCCGCCTCCGCCAGCACATCCGGCTCAAACCCGGAAAAGCCGATCACCAGCCCCCGCCGCTCCGTCGGCCCGGCATAAAGCGGCGACAGCGCCTTGACCCCGAAACCGACCGCTCGTGCCTGATGCGCCAGCGCCACATCGTCTTCCGCGCCGTCGAGTTCGGCCACCAGATGCAGCCCCTGCTCCGGCACGCTCACCGTCAGTCGGGCGCATTCCAACGCCTCCACCAGCGCATCCCGCGCCGCCTTCACCCGCTTGCGCGCCCGCTTGATATGCGCCGAAAAATGCCCGTCGCGCAAGAATTCGGTCAGCGCATCCTCGGCCAGCGTCGAGGGAAAGCGATCCGTTAGCCGGCGAATGGTCAGCACCCGCTCACGCAGATGCCGGGGCACCACGAGATAGCCGAAGCGAAAGCCCGGCAACAGCGTCTTGGAAAACGTGCCGAGATAGATCACATGGCCCGAGCCATCGATGCCCTGAAGCGCGCTCAAGGGCGGCCCGGCAAAGCGGAACTCGCTGTCGTAATCATCCTCGATGATATAGGCGCCCGTAGCCCTCGCCCAGTCGATGAGCGCCAGCCGCCTGGCCATGGAAAGCGTCACACCCAGCGGATATTGATGCGACGGCGTCACATAGACCGCCTTGGCATCCGGTCGCGCCGCAATCCCTGCGGCCACATCGATCCCCTCGCCATCGACAGGCACCGGCGTCACTGATAGCCCCGTGCCCTCGAAAAGCTCGCGCGCCGCCGCATAACAGGGGTCCTCGATCCAGACGGGATCGCCGGGTTTCAGAAGCGCCCTGACCGCCAGATCCAGCCCCTGCTGCGTGCCCGCCGTCATGATCACCTGGTCCGGCTCGCAAGCCACCCCGCGCGCCGCCTTGAGGTAAGCCGCGACCTCCACCCTGAGCGCCAGACTCCCGGCCGGGTCGTTGTAATGAAAATGCCGCGCCGAGGGCTGCGTTAGATGCCGATTCATCAGCATGCGGAAGATCCTGAGCGTCGTCTCGTCCGCCGTCGAGCAGCCGAGCGCCCCGGGCAGCGGCGCCAGCACTTCCTTTGCCTCGATCACCTGCGGCTCGGGTGCTAGCGGCAAAAGCGGCACGGCCTCGGCCACATAGGTCCCCGCCCCCACCCGCGCCTCGGCAAAGCCGTCCGCCACCAGCATCTCGTAAGCCGCAACCGCCGCCCCGCGCGAAATACCGAAGCGCCCGGCAATGTCCCGCGTCGTCGGCAGTTTGTCGCCGGGTTTCATCTGGCCGCTCTCGATCAGTCCGCGCAGCGCGCGATACAGCGCCAGCCGCCGTGGACCCTTGGCCGGCAGCAGGGGCGTGCTGGCCGACCAGTCGGAATTGGTTCGCAGTTTCTGCATCATGGTGGATCTTCTTTGGACCAATTGATCCGAGTATCCCTGCCGCATCAGCCGTCAGGAGGCAAGCATGAACGACAGACCCGACCCGCAATCCTTCCCCGTCACCCCGCGCAACCGGGCCAAGCGCCTGCATGAGCGCGCAGCTTACGACCGTGAGGCCGTCTATGCCGTGCTCGACGCGGCCCTCCTCTGTCACGTCGCCTATGTCATCGACGGCCAGCCCTATTGCACGCCGACCATCCACTGGCGCGACGGGGACTGGCTGTTCTGGCACGGCTCGTCGGCGAGCCGCATGCTGAAGAGCCAGAAGGCCGGTATCCCCGTCTGCCTCACCGTCGCCCATCTCGACGGCCTGGTGCTCGCCCGCTCCGGCTTCCACCATTCGGCCAATTACCGCTCCGCCATGTGCTTCGGCACGGCCCAGATCATTGACGACCCGGAGGAAAAGGCCGAGGCGCTGAAAGCCGTCGTCGACCGCTTCTATCCCGGCCGCACGAACGTGCTGCGCGACAACGACCCGCAGGAAGCCAAGGGCACCATGGTCATCGGCATGCGCATCGAGGAAGCCTCGGCCAAGGTCCGCTCGGGCGGCGTCTCCGACGATCCCGCCGATGTCGACGCCCGCGTCTGGGCCGGCGTCATCCCGGTCGAAACCCGGCTGCGCGCCCCCGAAATCTGCCCCAAGGTGCCGGAAGGCGTGGCTTACCCCGACCACCTCGTGCATTTTGCCGAAGGCCGCCGCCTCGACGAGGTCTTGACGGAGAGCCAGGCACTCTATGAGAAGCATACCTAAGCCTGTGAATGAAAAAGGGCGGCGCATCAACCGATGCCCGCCCCTCAAACCTCGCGCAACTACCCCGCGTCAGGCCTCACTCCGCCGAGATCCACCCCTCGAGCTTCGCCCGCTGCTGATCCGAAAACGCATGCGATTTCCGCGTCTTCTCGTCGAAATGCACCACCACCGTCTCGGCGGATGCACACAACTTGCCCTTCTGGAACACCGCCTGTTGCATGGTGACCGACGACCGCCCGACGCGCAGCACGCGCGTGCCGATCTCCACCGTTCCGGGCCACAGCACCTCGGCGATATAGTTGATGTCGAGCTTGGCGAGCACGAAGGAAAAGCCCTCCTCCAGCAGCGGATCCTGAGGGTTGTAGATCAGCTCCACACGTCCCGTTTCCATGAAGGTGGCAAAGACAGCATTGTTGACATGCCCCTGCCGGTCCGTATCGCCATAACGCAGCTTGTCGTACGACCGCCCGGCAAAATCCTCAAGCCGCAGCGGCTGCCCCTTGTCATCCGTCATATCCAGTCAAACCCTATTCGCTATTCGCTATTCGCTATTCGCTATTCGCTATTCGCTATTCGCTATTCGCTATTTCCCTAAATCCACAATCACCTCACGCCGCCATCCCGATCATCTCGGCAAAGGCATAACGCACGCTGTCGGCCACCGCCTGGATCGTTTCACTTGTCTCCCTGCCGGTGAGCAATCGCACCTCGAATGACCCAAGCTCCGGCAGGCCGTGTTTGGCCCCCAGCGCCGTCATGTCGTCGGTCAGGTAGCTGCGCGGAAGCGGCGCGACCGCGAGATCGGCAATCACGGCCGCCCGCTGCGCCATCGTATGCGCCGAGAGATAGGCAATGCGATAGGGCCGCTTGTCCTTGTCGAGTCTCGCCAGCGCATCCGCCCGCCAGCAGCAGCCATCCTCCCAGATCGACACGGGCAGCGGATCGCGCAAATGCGCCGTGCCACATTTCGCCCCTGCCCAGACCAGCTGCTCCTGATGGATCACCTCGCCCTCATGCACCACCTGGCCCGGCGCGCAATTGATCAGCGTCAGATCGAGCCGCTGCTCGGCCAGCCTGCGCCGCAAGGCGCCCGAGGTATCCACCGTCAGATCCACCATGATCAGCGGATAAAGCTCGGCAAAACGGCGCAGAATCGTCGGCATGAAGCGCTCGCCGATATCGTCTGGCGCGCCGAGCCGGACGACCCCCTTCATCTCCGGCATGCGGAAGCGCCCGACCGCCTCGTTCGACAGCGCCAGCATCCGCCGCGCATAGGGAAGCAGCACCTCGCCGCTTTCCGTCAGCGCCACCGAGCGCGCATCGCGCAAAAACAGCGTCACGTTCAGCTGCTCCTCGAGCTTCTTGATCTGCATCGAGACCGCCGAGGGCGTGCGATACACCCGGTCGGCGGCGGTGGTGAAACTGCCGGTTTCGGCAATCGCCACGAAGGTCCGGAGAACATCGTTGTCGAGAAGCGGAAGCGGCTGGCGCAGCATGAGCGTCATGGCGATAGACCTTCAACAAAATTGAACTTGAAGACGATACTATTGCGTTTGATTGAATGTCAATCCGGGCGCATCCTCCATGTCACCAACCGGAAAGGAGGATGACACGCCATGTTTCGCAACACGTTTAAGACCCTGCAGCCGATCTTTGCCAGGCTTGGGGAGGCATCCCGCCGTCGCGCCATGCGTGCTGCCGCGTGCCGCATGCTCGCGCCGCTGGGCCCGGCCCTGCGCGACGATCTCGGCCTGACCCACCATCGCCAATACATCAGTTTTCAGAATGATAAACATCAGAAACATTCGTTTGAGTGATTGATTAGTGTGCGCGATAACCGAACCCGGCCCCTGCCACCGATGAAAGGCATGGGATGACGAAGGGGCCACCGAACCGAAAAGGATCACGACCATGACCATGGTTTGCAGCGTTTCACCGATGACCCCGAGCGCCACCGCCGCCCCGACGCTGGCCGGCCTGGCGAAGGCGGCGACCGGCCGCCTTGCGACCGGGCTCAACGGTCTGGCCCGCACCCTGTCCGACCACCGCCGCCGCCGCATCGAACAGCGCGCGCTCGAAGCCCTGCCCTTCGATCTGCGCAAGGATCTCGGCTGGCCTGCCGGCGACACAAACCGCTGACGGCACACAGGGGCTCCCCCAGGCCCCGCCCCGTTTGCGACGCCGCCGCCCCATGGCGTCGCAAACGGGGCAATACCCGTCGATCATCCGCCACCTGCCCGATCCCGCGAAGCCGAAGCTTTTCAACCACCTGCCACCCGTGACGCCCCCCCGCCCGATCCACGGCGTCGCAGCCTGAAAAATGCCGAAAAATGTCGCTCTTTAGCGATCACCGAAGAGACGGCGGCGCGCGATCAGATGACAATGTCGTAAAACGACCATCGCGCCGATCGATTCAGGCGGAGCATGCCGGAAAACAAGGGAACGGCAGCCACACCACGGGGCAACATCATGAGCAAGCAGCAGCCACAAACCAAGAAGCGTTCGATCGTCTTCTTCCTCGTTCCGCATTTCACCCTTTTGCCCTTTGCCGGCGCCATCGAGACGCTGCGCATTGCCAACCGCATGCTGGGTTATTCGGCCTATGAATGGCGCCTCGCCTCGGTCGATGGCCAAAAGGTCTATTCCTCCTCCGGCATCGGCATCGAGGTGAATTCATCGCTGGCCGACGAGCGCCGTTTCCTCGGCGGCGAGAACCGCCCGAATATGGCGATCGTCTGTTCCGGCATCTATGTCGAGGAGTTCAACAACAAGTCGGTCAATGCCTGGCTGCGAGAAGCCTATAACCGCAGCGTCGCCGTCGGCTCGCTCTGTACGGGCGCCCATGTGCTGGCCCAGGCCGGTCTGTTGAACGGCAAGCGCTGCGCCATCCACTGGGAAAACCTGCCCGGCTTCTCCGAAACTTTCCCCCAGGCGGAAGTCTATGCCGACCTCTACGAAGTCGACGGCAATCTCTACACCTGCGCCGGCGGCACCGCTTCGCTCGACATGATGCTGAACCTGATCGGCCAGGATTTTGGCGAGGGCCTCGTCAACCGCGTCTGCGAACAGCACCTGACCGACCGCGTCCGCTCCGCCAACGACCGCCAGCGCCTGCCGCTCCGCGCCCGCCTCGGCGTGCAGAATTCCAAGGTGCTGCAGATCATCGAGCTGATGGAAGCCAATCTGTCCGAGCCGCTGTCACTCCTCGAAATCGCCGACGACGCCGGCCTCTCCCGCCGCCAGATCGAGCGCCTGTTCAGACAAGAGATGGGCCGCTCCCCCGCCCGCTACTATCTCGAAATCCGCCTCGACCGCGCCCGCCACCTCCTCGTCCAGTCCTCCATGCCCGTCGTCGAAGTCGCCGTCGCCTGCGGCTTCGTCTCCGCCTCCCACTTCTCCAAGTGTTACCGCGAACTCTACAACCGCTCCCCCCAGCAGGAGCGCGCGGAACGGAAGCTGACGATGTCGAGCAATCGCACGGGTGTGGTGGTGTAAGCCGTCGGCTACAATCGGAGTCCCTCGCGGGGTCCGATCTCCCCCCTTGAGGGGGAGATGGCCGGCAGGCCAGAGGGGGGTACCACACGGCAAAACACTTGCGACACCCAACCTCCCTTTGAGGTGGAGGTCGCGCGAAACGCGCGGGTGGGGTGAGCCCACGCCTGCCGCCACCCGCTCACCCCACCCCGGAGCTGCGCTCCGACCCTCCCCCTCAAGGGGAGGGTGTGTCTCAAGCCGCGCGCCGCAGCTGAAAACTTTTCCCGTCCGAACTCGACACCAGCCCCATGCGGAAGAAGGCGGCAAGCACCGCTTCGACGGCGGGCAGACATTTGCGGCCCTGCTTGAAGCTCTGCGCAATCGTGAGCGCATCGAGCTGCCCCTCGGCAGACAACAGCGCGGCGTGGATCGCCACCGTCTGGTCGCGTTCGTCGGCGGGGAAGCTCGGCTTCGGGCCGGATACGGCTTCCAGAATGGCCTCACCGAGATCGGCCTCCAGCTGTTCGGCCTTTTCCTTGTCCGAGCCGAAACGCGGGATCTGGTAATCGGGACGCAGCCAGCGGACCAGCCCGCGCTTTTCCTCCTTCGCCCGCTCCTTGTTCAGCGCAACGAGCCGGGCCAGAACCTCTTCCTCGGCCAAATCCGCCTGATAGCCATAAGCGTCCGCCACAGCGAGATCGAGCTTCTCGTGCAATTCCTTGAGGATCAGCACCAGACCGTCATCGAAGATGCGACGTTCCCTAGCGTCGAGATCGTCCGGTTTGGCACCCGCCTTCAGCCGTTCCAGCACATTGTAGAGGCCGGTCAGCGTCAGATGCGGATGGTCTGACAGCACGCGTTTGCGATGGGCGTCGAGCTCTTCGGCGATGGCCCCGATCGCGGCTTTCTGAGCTTCGGAAGCATCGGGGAAGGGGAAGGGGTCGAAGCAGCGGGATTTGACGTAGACAGCATCGCCCTCATACATCCCAATCTTCGCTGAGTTTGCCACGTACCAGATGAAGTGAATTCGAGAGTGCAGGATGCCTAGAGAACATCCATCATCCATTCCGAAGTTGATCAGCTTATTGTCCGGCAGGATGGACGCATCGAGGAACTGGAAGACTCGGTGTTTGGCGGTTTCGACGGTCGCGATGAAGCGAGGGAGGTTGGCGAGCACAGGGCGAAACTCACTTCGGGGCTTTCCGAATAGCCACCATTTTTCAGCATAGGAAATAGCGTCCTTCGTCGGGTTTACTGCATCGGTGACTTGCTTGTCTCTCGGGGCTTTCACAGTAAGCTGGAGATGCTGGTAAACAGCAGGATACCTCGTTCTCACCTCTTCAGCCGTCAGGCCGAAGAGATCAATTACCATCACACCCCGTGGGCGGTCCGTCAGATCACGCCCATTGCGGTAGACACGAATGTGTTTTTCGAGGCCAAGGCTTCGGCCTAGCCCGATATGCTCGGCCTCTTCTGGTGAAACGATGAAGCCAGCGCCATGCAACTTCACCCCCGGCGAAGAAAGACCAGCATTGGCCTTCAACTCCAACGCCGAGGTTACATCCACCCCCACCGTCAAATCCGCATTGATCCGCCCGAACTTCTCCTCGAACAGGATCACCGGACTGTCGGTCTCGACCCCTTCCTCCGCCGTCACCTCCATCAGCCGCCCGTCATGCTTGCCGGCCTGCGCCACCGTCATGGCGATACGCACGGCCGCACTGTCGCGCGTGACCTTGGTCCAGGGATGGTCGGCAATCGCCATGGTGAGCGACAGCGGCTTCTTGGCGTTGAGATAGGGCTCCATCACCCGGCGCTGAAACACCTGGCTGATCGAATTGGTGGTGACATAGCCGAAGCGTTTGAGCCGGGTCTTGGGTTTGAGCAGGATGTCGGCGGAACGGTCCCACCAATACATGACGAAATCGGCGCTGTCGTTCATGTGGCTATGCGCCTTCCACAGCGCCTCGGCATAACCGGACCCCATACGCGCGCGGATATCCTTGCCGCCGACAAAGGGCGGGTTGCCGACGATGTAATCAGCCTCTGGCCATTTCGGCCGGCGCGGATTGGGATAGGTTTCCACACCGTCTTTCACCTGGGGCAGCGGATAACCATCCCAGAGCAGCACCGCATCGCGGTTCTCGATATTGTGGAAGGCTTTGAGGATCGGCTCGGATGGGGCGACACCCCGGTTCTTGAAATGCCATTGCAGATGGCCGATCCACAGCACCAGCTCGGCAATGGCGGCAGCGCGGGGATTGACCTCCAGCCCTAAGAACTGGTGCGGATCGACGGTGTGGCTTTCGAGCGCCAGGCCCTCCTGGCCGCCGAGATTGACCAGCGCCTCCAGCACCTCGCCTTCAAGCTTCTTCATCAGCTCCAGCGAGACATAGAGGAAGTTTCCGGTGCCGCAGGCCGGGTCCAGCACGCGTGTTTCGCAGAGCCGGTCGTGGAAGGCCTGCACGGTTTTGACCGCCGCATCCGCCTTGCCCTCGGCCTTCTGCCGGTCGGCGGTGGAACGCGCAGCGTCCCATTCGGACCGTAAGGGGTCGATGACGGTCGCAATCACCAGCCGTTCGACATAGGCGCGCGGCGTGTAATGGGCGCCGAGCTTGCGGCGGTCATTGGGGTCGAGCGCCTGTTCGAGGAAGGTGCCGAAGATGGCCGGCTCGACATCTTTCCAGTCGTAGCGGGCAGCCGCCGCAAGCTCGCCGATCTCCTCTTTCGCCAGCGGCAGGGCGCGGCGGTTCTTGAAGAACTCGCCGTTGAACTTTTTCACCTTCTCGCGGATCGTCGCGGTAAAACCGCCTTCATCCATCGCCTTCCACAGATCCTGCATCATGCCGGGGAAGATTTCAGGCTTCTGTGCGCAATCGGCCAAGAGCTCCTTGAAGCTGTCCTTCGGTAAGAGCTCGACATCCTCGGCAAACATGGTGAAGAGCGTGCGCATCAGGAACATGGCGACCTCCTCGGTCTGATGTCCCTGTTCCTCCAGTGCCTTGGACACCTTGGCAATCCGCGTCGCGATCTCGCGCGTCACCTTGGCCGCGTGGCGCGTCGGGTCGAGCGACAGCGGATCGGTCCAGATCGCCTTCAGCCGCGCGCGCACCGTCTCGTCGCGCAACTCCTCCAGATAGATGCGGAAGGAGCGGCGGTCGGGGAACTGGTCATAGGCCTTTCCGTCGCGGCGGAAATTGGCATAGACCTCGATCGCGTGGCCGACATCGACGACCAGCACGAAGGGCGGCGGCTCATGGGTTGCCGGCAGAAGCCGCACATAGTTTTCGGCCTGGGCGCGGGCATTCATCATCAGCACGTCCCAGGCGCGATTGGCGCTCTGGCGCCGGCCGCGCGGGCTGCTTTCCGTGGCGCGATCAAGGCCTGGCAGGAGCGGCGCCTCCGGCAGCTTCTTGTCGCCTGACAACCGGCTCTGCTTGGCCTCCAGCACGAAGCAATCGCGCTTGTAGAGATCGATGCGCTTTTGGGTCGCCGCGCCGTCGCGGGCCGTTTCCTTCACGACCCGTTCGAACACATAGTCGTTGTTCTCATGGGCCGCAGAGGCCGGTTCCGGGTGCGGCAGGTCGAGTAGATCGCAGAGTTCGGTCAGAAACAGCGCATAATTCGCCCTCTCCTGGCCACCCTCCTGCCCTTGCCAGCGCTTGATAAACGCCTCGACCCTTGGCTGCACCGTCACGATTTCCCTCGCCCATTCATGGAGTCGCGATGATAGTCATCGAACGGGTCGAGGCAACCGGGAAAAGCGCCTGAGACGGTCCGTTCCTAGCCGTAAAGGCTCCAGAAGAACCGCGCCGACACAAACAGCAGAAACACCGCAAAACCGATCTCCAGCTGCCGCTTGTTCAGCCGATGCGCCAGCTGCGCCCCATAGGGCGTGACCAGCATGGCGATCGGAAAGATCACCGCAAAGGCGATCCAGTTGACGAAGCCTGTCGAAAACGGCGGCAGGCCCGCCTCGCCCCAGCCGGCATAGATGAAGCCGAAAAAGGCCGGGATCGAGATCAGCACGCCGACGCCCGAGGAGGTCGCCACCGCCTGGTGGATCGGCCGTCCGTAAAGCGTCATGAAGGTGTTGTTGAACACCCCGCCGCCGACCCCCATCAGCCCGGAGAAAAGCCCGATCGCCGAACCGGTGAGGAAGCGCCAGGGCTGACCGGGTAGCTCCGTGCCGAGATGCATCCGGTTGGAGAGAAACAGCATGCGCGCGGCCAGCACCAGGCCCATGACCGCGAAGAACAGCCTGAGCCCCTCACTGGAAACGAAGGCGGCAACGACGGTGGCGAGAAGCGCGCCGAGCGGCACGGCGACCGTCCAGCCTTTTAGCAGCGCGGTATCAACCGCCCCGCGCTTGCGATGCGCCTGGAACGAGCGGAGCGAGGTCGGCACGATCAGCGCCGTCGAGGTTCCGACAGCGAGATGCATGATCACCTCCTCCGGGATCCCGGCATAACCGAAGACCTGGTAGAAGACCGGCACCAGCACCGCACCCCCGCCAATCCCGAACACGCCGGCCAACAGCCCCGCCACGGCCCCCGCCGCCGCCAGCATCGCAGCAAACATCAGGATATCGGCAATCGGCGGCATGGGGCACTCCGGGAAACAGCGGGCCCGCTCGAGACGGCCCAAAGGCGGCAGGATCAGGCGCCCGCGTGGCCCCACGACACAGTCGCAGAAGCGGACAACGGATACCGCCAAGCCTCTAGGCCCTGCCCGCCCCGCCCGCAAGCCCGCCACAGCCCCACGCGGTACGGCGCGGCCAAAGTCCTGCCCGCGTCCGCTGGCCCCCTCATCCCGCGTGGCGCCCCCAACACATGGGCAAACGCGACGCTCCACTCTCCCCCCGTGTGGGGGAGATGTAACGCAGTGACAGAGGGGGTACCAAATGCACCGCCGCCAAACCTCCAGCGATCAATCGCCAGCGCTCAGCGGCAATTCCGCTTGTCGAGATAAAGCGAACAATCCTTGCCGGCCGGTGCGGGCGAAGACGCAGCCGCCCGCCGGGTCGAAACCGGCGCCGGATCGCTCATCCCCGAATTGCCGCTGTCCACCGAAAGCGGCAGGATCCCGCCCTCCTCCGGCATTTCGCCGGCCACCAGCGTTTCCTGCGCTGCCGGCTGCGGCCCGCGCGGCCCGGTCACGATCTCTGTCGGCTCGTCAAAGCCGATCCCGTCGACGACAGGCTGGCTGGTATTGCCCTCGGCCATTGCCATGGCCCCGTTCGCCGTCACCAGATGCGGCTGTACGCCGACAGGGCTTCTGGCATCCGCATAGGTCGCATCGGCATAGGTCACGCCGGCCGTCGCGGGAGCGGCACCGATCCCCAGTTCGCCATCGATATTGACGCCGCCCTCGGGGATCGCCATGGCGCTCATGGTCTGGCGCTCGGCCGGGTCGCTGCCTAAGGGTTCGGAAGACGCGAGAAAATCCAGCCCGTCGCTGCCGGTATTTTCGGCCGCGGCCGGCGGCGCATAGGCCGCCGCCTCCGCCTGGGGATCGCCAACCCGCCCGACCAGTTGCCGCCCGTCACGCTTCGGGTCCACTTTGCCGATCAGCTCGTCGCCAATCCGCGGTCCACCAACATCCGCCAGGGGAATACGATCGCTGCCGGAACAGCCGGCTAGAAGCAGAGCGGAAAACGCAGCCACCGTCAGGCGGCGGCCATAGGACGAAAACACAAAACTCATTTCACCCTCGATGGCCCCAAATGGGACAACTCACACCATCCTAAGCCCGATCGGCTTAATGCGCCATGAACGGAATTGGACCGGAAGCCTGGACGAATCAGAGGCAAAAAATAGGGGCCGGCGGATCGCTCCGCCGGCCCCTGGTGTCCCTTCTGGCTCAACCGTCAGGCTGCCCGACGATGGCCCGATACTGCCTGGCTCGCATTGACCTTGAGGCGCGAGAGCAGCTGGCGCAGATTGTAGCTCTCTTCCGCCAGCGACTGGCCGGCAGCCGAGGTTTCCTCGACCATGGCGGCATTCTGCTGGGTCATCTGGTCCATGTGGTTGACCGAGGTGTTGATCTCGGCGAGGCCCGTGGCCTGCTCCTTCGCAGCGGTCGCGATCGTATTGACGCTCTCGTTGACACGGTTGACGAGCGCCTCGATCTCGAGCAACGCCTCGCCGGTGGAGCGAACGAGACCGACGCCGGTATCGACTTCCGCGGCCGATGCACTGATCAGCGTCTTGATTTCCTTCGCTGCATTGGCCGAACGCTGAGCAAGTTCGCGCACTTCCTGGGCAACAACCGCGAAACCGCGACCGGCTTCACCCGCACGTGCCGCCTCAACGCCGGCATTGAGTGCAAGCAGGTTGGTCTGGAAGGCGATCTCGTCGATCACGGAGATGATCTGGCTGATCTTCTGCGAGGAGCCCTCGATCCGGCCCATGGCATCAACAGCGCTGCGGACGATCTCGCCAGAGCGGTTGGCGCTCGACTTCGTCTCGGCCACCATCTGCCGTGCCTCGTTGGCGCGCTCGGCCGCCGTACGCACGGTTGCGGTGATCTCGTCGAGGGCCGCTGCTGTTTCTTCGAGAGCGGCAGCCTGCTGTTCGGTACGACGCGACAGGTTGTTGGTCGCTTCGCTAATATTGCCAGCCGACGAGGTGACGATATCGCTCGTCTGGTTGATCGCTGCAATGACGCTGCCGAGCGATTCCACCGCACGGTTGAAGTCGTCGCGAAGCTTTTCATATTCGGAGCCCAGCACGCCGATCTGCACGGTGAGATCACCTTCGGCCAGACGCTCCAGCGCCGAACCAATGGCATGGATGGCATGATTCTGACGCTCGGAGGCCGTGCGCAGATTGTGCTCGTTGCGCTCGCGTTCGCCGTTCAGGCTCGCCTGCTGCTCAGCCTCGCGGTCACGCAGGTTGATGCGATCGCGCACGCTGTCGCGCAGAACCTCCAGAGTCTTGGCCATGCCGCCAATCTCGTCGCGACGGTCGGTGCCGCTGATCTCGATATCGACACGCTCCTCGGCGATGTCACTCATCGCGCCCTTCAGGCGGTTGATCGGATTGACGACGCTGCGCACCACGAGATATGCGAAGAACACCATGCCGGCTGCGGCAAAGGCGATCAGCACGCCGTAACGGATGGCCGTGCCGCGGAACAGGGCAGCGAGGTCGTCCGAATAGACGCCCGTGCCGACAACCCAGCCCCAGGGCTCGTAACCGATGACATGCGACAGCTTTTCGACCGGCTCTTCGAAGCCCGGCTTCGGCCAGTAATAGTCGACGAAGCCTTCCTTGCTTGCCTTGACCGTATTCACGAATTCAACGAACAGGAATTTGCCGTTCGGGTCCTTGCTCTGGGTCAGATCGCGTCCGTTGAGCTCGGGCTTGATCGGATGCATGACCATGGCCGGCTTCATGTCGACGATGAAGTAGTAGCCATCGGGATTGTAGCGCATGGCGCCGGTGACTTCCTTGGCTCGCTCCTGCGCCTCTTCGCGCGTCAGGGTGCCTTCCTGTTCCATCTTGTGATACTTGTCAAAAATGGAAATCGCCTGGTCGTTGATCTGGGCCAGCCCGAGACGCCGCTCATGCACGAGCGAATCGTAGGATTGGAAGAGGCTGTAAGACAGCGCTCCCACAAGCACCGCCAGAGCCAATGCGACGAGTGCATAAAGTCGCACTGACAGAGACATCGATTTCATTAGGTCCACCCCCATAATGTTTAGAGTGGCTAAATTTTGATATTTATCAGTTCTAAACTCCTAAACGCGCCCCTATGAGTTCTCATGGGTACTTTTTCGCCAATGAAAATTAGTAGTGGCGCTCCACGCGCGCGACCATATTGATCCAGGATCAAGCTTGCCCAGGAGAATTGTCAGCCTCATGACCGTGAACACCCCGAAGCCCACCGGCAAACTTACCCTGAGAACCCTGGCCATGCCGGCAGACGCCAATGCAGCCGGCGACATCTTCGGCGGCTGGGTCATGGCCCAGATGGACCTTGCCTGCGGAATCCGCGCGGCTGAGCGTGCCCGGGGCCGTGTTGTCACCGCTGCCGTCCAGGAAATGGCCTTTGCCATGCCGGTCAAGATTGGCGACACGCTCTGCGTCTACACCGAGATTGCGCGCGTCGGGCGCAGCTCCATGACACTGAAGGTCGAAACCTGGGCACAGCGTTATCTCACCCATATAATGGAAAAGGTTACCGAAGCGACATTTGTGATGGTTGCTCTGGATGCAGATGGCAAACCGACGCCCGTGCCACAAGCCTGATCGGCATCACGGGCCGGCCATGCTGCGAAACAATGCCTCGCAGGCGTCGTCGCTGGGATAAAACATCTCGATCTTCAGATCGGCCAGCGCGATATCCTCGGCGGTGCCGAACTGGGTGATCGTCGAGAACATCGGAAATACCTGGCCGCCGACACGAAACAGCACCGAAAGCACAGGCGCCGAGGCAAGGCCGCCAGCCTTAGGGCTCGCTTCGGCTTCTCTCGCCAATCGCGCCGCTGCCTGCTCCAAAACCGCATCGCCGCCGAGATGAACACTTTCCAAACGCAAACGGGCGGCCAGATGGGCCGCAACGTCGGTCCAGTTGTCCACCAGTTCCGCACCCCTGCCCGGTTTCAACAGAAAGTCGATGAAGCTGCCACCGACCTCCAGCCCGAAAACAGCCAGCATGGTGCGCCCGGTCTTATTCGCCTCGATCACGTTCCAATGGCGGTCGAAGACAAAGGCCGGATAAGGTAGGTGACCCTCGACCATATGGGTAATGGCCCTGCGGATCGGCGCCATGGAATCACTGTCCAGCGGACGGCTGATGAAGGCGGCACGAAATCCTGCCGCATCCAGCATCAGATTGCGGTCCGCCCGAGGCACTTCGAGCGCCTCGCCAAGACGCATCACCATATGCCGGCTCGGCTTCGCCCGACCCGTTTCCAGAAAAGCGATATGCCGTGCCGAGACGTCGGCCATCAGTGCCAACTGCAATTGGCTCATGCGGCGCCTGCCACGCCAATTGCGCAACTGCCCACCGAAATCGTTTGTCATGGCATTCTCCCTGGCAAGCGTGATGCAAGCGCGAGCCCATGGGTTTCTGGCACGCCCAGCCAACGCCGTCACTTACCTGCCAGGTAATTGCAGCGCCAGCGCCGCCTCACCATGCTGGATCCGTCATAACACGGAAGGAAGTTTCCCATGTCACAGGATTTCGCTCAAATCTCGCTGAAGGCCACGAGCCTTCTCGTCGTCCTCTTGGGCCTTTTGGTTGCCTTCGGTGCCCATCCGGCGACGGCACTCCCCGCAACATGGCTCGCCGACATTGTCTTCTGGCCCATTGATGGCAGCCAACCCCTCGATGCGCCGGCCGCACGTGTCCTTGCCGCCATCAGCGGCGGCGTCATGGTTGGCTGGGGTATCATGATGTGGCTCGTCATCGATCGCCTTCTGCCGAAAGAGCCGCAATTGACGCGCCTGCTCCTCGTAGAATCAACTCTCGCCTGGTACCTAGTCGACTCAACCGGCTCCTTCATGTCTGGCGCCACCGTCAACGTCTTCCTCAACACCATATTGATGCTGGCCATCGTCATACCCGCCTGGCGCATTGGTGCCCACCAAACCGCCACGGTCGGGTAGTTCATCATCGGCAAACATAAGCAGCGTTAAGGGCGCGGCGGATTACGACCGCGCCCCTCCCCTTATGCTCGAAATACGAAGGCTGCTCCTGCGGCGATCAGGGCAAAGCCAATCACATGGTTGATCGTCAGACTTTCTTTCAGAAAGAAAACTGAAAAACCCGAAAAGACGATCAGAGTGATCACCTCCTGGATCGTCTTGAGCTGCGCTGCAGAATAGACCTCGGCACCGATCCGGTTTGCGGGAACCGCGAGGCAGTACTCGAAAAAGGCAATGCCCCAGCTGGCCAGGATGGCCACCCAAAGGGCCGAGGTCTTGTATTTCAGGTGCCCGTACCAGGCGAAAGTCATGAAGATGTTGGACAGCGACAGAAGCAGGATCGGCCAGAGGGCCGCAGGGGAAAAGCTCGGCATGAGACACTCGTGCTTGGGAGAAAGAAGGAAAGGGCGATCATCGAGTCGATCCCGAGACCTGCCATCAGGATAGCTGGTCAATCTTCCGCCCGGAAGGATTTCCAGCAATACCGAATCTCAGTGATAGGAACCCGTAGGATCGACTTGTGACGGCTCGCTGGCTAGGTGCGACGCACCAGGCGATGCCGTCGCATCGACCAAGAGGCGCTATAACGCCGGAGGCCTGCCACAAACCGATCCGATAAGCCCCCACATCGAGCCTTGCCACAAGCCTCATAGCATATCCTGTTTTCACAACCTGAGGAACGATTTAGGTCGCAAAATCGGCGACGCGCGGAGCCTCGCAACGACGAGAATCAGAGGAGAAAAGCCGCCAAAAAGTTGTTATTGCTTTCTCATTAAATTGCGCAGAGTCAGCGTAACCCCCCGTTAAGTCGCTCATGTTATTGATGATTTATTGCGATGGGTATGGGCATTGATTTATGTGGTTGAGCGACAGCGTAAATGGCGGAACGATGCCGGCGGTGCTGCAAGCCCAGGTGGCGGACATTTCTGCCGGCCATAGATCCAGCTTGATCCTGAACCTGATCACGCTGACGATTTGCCTCGTCTTGATCTACAACGAAAACGCGATGCACTGGGTGCACATCGCCTGGTTTGGCGCGGCGGTCATTGTGATCGCCATGCGCGCCTACGTCTTTCATGCCCTGGCTCGCCGCGAGATGCTGACCTCAACGCCGAAAGCCAGCCTGACGATCCTGTCCTTGGGCGCCTTGGCGCTCGGCCTTGTCTGGGCTGCCCTCCCATGGACCATCACGGACTTCAAGCCCCTTGGCGAGCATGCAGCCCTGCTGATGATCATGGGCGCCATGGCGGCCGGCTCGGTCATCAAGCAGATCGGCTATACCCCGCTCGCGCTGAACTATTCCATTCCCATCCTCACCTCCCTGATGATCAATCTGATCACCCATGGGCGCCTGAACGAGGTCCTGGTCGGCCTTTGCCTCAGTCTGATGATCTTCGTCTTCATTCGCCGCAGTCTCTGGGCCGAGCGCATGTTCGTCAGCAGCCAGGTCGCGCGCCACGAGGCCACCGCGCTCGCCGACAGCCTGACCCGCGCCAACAGCGACATCCTGCGGCAGAATTCACGCCTTGAGGCTCTGGCAAATCGCGACACCCTGACGGGCCTTGCCAACCGCATGTTCTTTCATGGCCGTCTGGCCGGCGATCTGGCCCGTGCTTCCGTGGTGAGTGAGCAGGTGGCCCTGCTGATCTTCGACGTCGAACGCTTCCAGTCGATCAACGACACGCTGGGCCACAGTGCCGGCGACGCTCTGCTGCGCGAGATCGCCGCCCGCCTGTCGTCGGTTATCGAGGATGGCAGCCTGATCGCTCGTCTCGGCGGCGACGAATTCGCCGTGATCGTCAGCGGCACGGCAGCTCTGGAGCGGGCCCGCGCCCATGCCGCCGCCGTTCTCGAAGCCAGCCGACAGCCGATCCACTGGAACCAGCGCCAGGCCGTGGTTGGCCTCAGCGTCGGACTGGCGGCTTACCCCGACCATGCCGAAAATGCCGAGGAACTGCTCGCCTGCGCCGACATGGCGCTCTACGATGCCAAGCGCGGCGATCGCCGCCATCTGCGCGAATTCGATCCCGACCTGCGCCGCAATGCCGAGCGCAAGCGCATCATCGAGCAGGATATCGACCGCGCCATTCACAGCGGCGCTGTCGGCGCCTGGTTCCAGCCACAGCTCGACTTGTCGACGCGCCGGATCACAGGCTTCGAAGCCCTGGTGCGCTGGCAGCATCCACAGCTTGGCTTCGTGTCGCCGCCCGAAATCGTCAATGCTGCACGCGCCGTCCACCTGTCCGAACAGCTGACCGCCCGGATCGCTCGCGATGCATGCCGCCTCGCCCGCCGCCTGCCGCATCTCGGCCTTGCCGATGCGACGGTTGCGCTGAATGTCTCGCCCCGAGAATTCGCGCTCTACTCCGTCGCAGACATGCTGCAGCGGATCACCGGCGAACATGACGTGGCCCCCGGCTTGCTCGAAGTCGAGATCACCGAAGAGGCGATCCTCGACCCTGTGATCGCCGATGCGCAATTGAAGAGCCTCGAACAGGCCGGTTACAAGCTCGCGGTCGATGATTTCGGCATGGGCCATTCTTCGCTGGCCTATCTGATCGGCCTGAAGGTCGATCGACTGAAAATCGACCGCAGCTTCGTCAAGGACGTGGCCCGCAGCGAAACCAACCAGAAGCTCATCGCCGCCATGGTCAGCCTCGGCCAGTCCCTGTCGCTGGAGATCGTCGTCGAGGGGGTCGAGACCCCGGAAGATGCCGCAATACTCGCCCGCCTCGGCTGCGGCACCGCCCAGGGCTATCTCTTCGCCAAACCCATGCCGCCAACTGCGCTGGAACTCTGGATCACCGAACACCAAGCCACGACCATGCTGAAGCGCAAGACCAAGGCTAAGCACCTTTCGGTGGCGTAACACCTACGTCAGGTATAGACGGCACAAGGCCGCAAGCCCCCATCCTCCTGCCACCATGCTGGCCATAACCCGTGGCGGCTGTTGCGTTTTTGTTCTGATTATCCCGCCCCGCCCCTTCCCTTTGCCGCCGCCCTTCTCCATATTCCGGCCATGGCCAAATCTCCCAAATCCTCCGCCCCCTCTGATCGTTTCGAGGAAGCCCCGCAGACCGCATTCGAAGGCGCGCCGCTGTCCGGCTCCGTCTCCGATTGGGTGAAGCAATTGGAGGCGGAAGCCGAGGCCTCGACGGTCGAGAGCCAGCGCGAACTGGCCTCGAAAGCCGGCAAGCACCGCAAGAAGATCGAGATCGAGGCCCGCCGCCACGCGGAAAAGGTGGCGCTCGAAAAGGCGCAGAAATCCACCACCGCCAAGAATACCACCGTTTCGAAAACCTCCCGTGGCGTCTCGATCGGGGCCTCCTCGGACCCCAAGACCCGCGCCGCCGCCGGCCTCAACCCGATTGCCGGCATGGACGTCAGCCTTGAAGAAGCGGAATCGCTCGCCACCGGCGCCGTCACGGCGACCGTCGATGCCCTCTCCAAGCTCATCGAAAGCGGTAATCCGCTGTTCAAGAACGGCGAGATCTGGGTGCCGCACCGCCCCGCCCGCCCTCAAAAGTCCGAAGGCGGCATCTCGATCCGCATGGCCTCCGATTTCGAACCCGCCGGCGACCAGCCGACCGCCATCAAGGACCTCGTCGAGGGCCTGAATTCCGGCGAGCGCTCCCAGGTCCTGCTCGGTGTCACCGGCTCGGGCAAGACCTTCACCATGGCCAAGGTGATCGAGGAAACCCAGCGCCCCGCCGTCATCCTGGCGCCCAACAAGACGCTCGCCGCCCAGCTCTATTCCGAGTTCAAGAACTTCTTCCCCGACAATGCGGTCGAATATTTCGTCTCCTATTACGACTATTACCAGCCGGAAGCCTATGTGCCCCGCTCGGATACCTTCATCGAGAAGGAATCGTCGATCAACGAACAGATCGACCGCATGCGCCACGCCGCGACCCGCGCCATCCTAGAGCGCGACGACTGCATCATCGTCGCCTCCGTTTCCTGCATCTATGGTATCGGCTCGGTCGAAACCTACACCGCCATGACCTTCCAGATGCAGGTCGGCGACCGCATCGACCAGCGGCAACTGCTCGCCGACCTCGTCGCCCAGCAATACAAGCGCCAGGAGATCAACTTCGTCCGCGGCTCCTTCCGGGTCCGCGGCGACACGATCGAAATCTTCCCCGCCCACCTGGAGGATGCCGCCTGGCGCATCACGCTCTTCGGCGACGAGATCGAGAGCATCACCGAATTCGACCCGCTCACCGGCAAGAAGACCGGCGAGATGAAGTCGGTGAAGATCTACGCCAACAGCCACTACGTGACCCCGCGCCCGACGCTGAACGGCGCCATCAAGGCGATCAAGGACGAGCTCCGCCACCGCCTCGCCGAGCTCGAATCCGCCGGTCGCCTGCTCGAAGCCCAGCGGCTGGAACAGCGGACGAAATACGACATCGAAATGCTCGAAGCCACCGGCTCCTGCGCCGGCATCGAAAACTATTCCCGCTACCTGACCGGCCGCAAGCCCGGCGAGCCGCCGCCGACGCTCTTCGAATACATCCCCGACAACGCCCTGATCTTCATCGACGAAAGCCACGTCACAATCCCGCAGATCGGCGGCATGTACCGGGGCGACTTCCGCCGCAAGGCCACACTCGCCGAATACGGCTTCCGCCTGCCCTCCTGCATGGACAACCGCCCCTTACGTTTCGAGGAATGGGACGCCATGCGCCCGCAGACGGTCGCCGTCTCCGCCACCCCCGGCAACTGGGAGATGGAAGCCGCCGGCGGCGTCTTTGCCGAACAGGTCATCCGCCCCACGGGCCTCATCGACCCGCCGGTCGAGATCCGCTCGGCCAAGACCCAGGTCGATGACGTGCTCGGCGAGATCCGAGAGACCGCGAGCAAGGGCTACCGCACCCTCGTCACCGTGCTCACCAAGCGCATGGCCGAGGACCTCACCGAATACCTGCATGAACAGGGCGTGCGCGTCCGCTACATGCACTCGGACATCGACACGCTGGAGCGCATCGAGATCATCCGCGATCTCCGCCTCGGCGCCTTCGATGTTCTCGTCGGCATCAACCTGCTGCGCGAGGGCCTCGACATCCCCGAATGCGGCTTCGTCGCCATCCTCGATGCCGACAAGGAAGGTTTCCTGCGCTCGGAAACCTCGCTCATCCAGACCATCGGCCGCGCCGCCCGAAACGTCGACGGCAAGGTCATCCTCTATGCCGACCAGATCACCGGCTCGATGCAGCGCGCCATGGACGAAACGTCCCGCCGCCGCGAAAAGCAGATGGCCTACAACATCGAGCACGGCATCACGCCGGAGTCGGTCAAGGCCCGCATCTCCGACATTCTCGACTCGGTCTACGAACGCGACCACGTCCGCGCCGACATCTCCGGCACCTCCGGCAAGGGTTTCGCCGATGGCGGCCACCTCGTCGGCAACAATCTCCAGGCCCATCTCAACGCGCTGGAAAAGGACATGCGCGACGCCGCAGCCGACCTCGACTTCGAAAAGGCCGCCCGCCTCCGCGACGAAATCAAACGCCTCAAAGCCGTCGAACTCGCCGCCATGGACGACCCGATCGCCAGGCAAGAGGCGTCGAGTGCCGAAGGCGCGAGAGGGAGTGGAAAAAACCAGGCGAGAAATACGGAAGGTGCCAGTGGAAACCGCAACGCCGGCCCCGCACCGATCTCCCCCCTTGAGGGGGAGATGTCCGGCAGGACAGAGGGGGGTACCCCAGACTCCGGCGCCCCCCGCCTCTCCCCCTCCGGCCGCAACAAATCCGGCGCCCCGTTGGGCCGCGGCAGCAGCCTCTCGCCGGAAAACCCCGAGGCCACCAGCTATTTCCGCAAAAACACCCTCGACGAAATGACCGTCGGCCGCACCGAAAAACCGGTGACCGGCAAGCTGCCGGAAAAGCCGAAACCCGACGCCGGCGGCAAACCGATCTCCCCCCTTGAGGGGGAGATGTCCGGCAGGACAGAGGGGGGTACCCCACCCTCCAGGTCTGCCGACGACCCCTCCTCGGGCTCGACCCGAGGACCCATCATCCGCGCCCGCACCGGCGCCGGCTCCTACGAGGACCCCACCGACCTCAAGCGCAAGGGCCGCACGAAGGGCAAAACCGGGAGACCGGGGCGGTGACCCTATCTCCCCCCTTGCGGGGGAGAACGGAATTTCAGCATCTTAGCGCAGCTAAGTGCTAGAAATTCCAAGAGAGGGGCAACTACGGACACCATGCAAGACCTAGCAAGCCTGCTCTCCGATATCCTCGGATATATGACCGCTGGCTGGCGCAGCCGTTCCCGCAGCGTGCGATGGCTGGTGCGGGGTGTGACGGTGGTGTTGGTGGTCGGGTTGGTGTGGGTGTTGTGGGGGATGTAGGTCGCGCAGTTTCCCGGAGGACCTTGCCGACCTCAAGCGCAAGGGTCGCACGAAGGGCAAGACGGGGCACCCGGCACGGCGGCCGCCTCCTCATCCCCGTTTGCTCAGAGAGGTGCGGGCCGGAGGGGAAGCACCGGAGTCAAAAAACAAACTGGCGCAGTTTCGAATGATGTGCGCACTGTACCATGCGGAATGGCCGCAATATCTATCTCAACGATTGACCCAGACAAAAAATCCCGAGAAGTTATACGCTGAATAAATACAACCTCAGGGGCGTGCGTTGGCCGGCAGGACGCGATTCAAAAACTTCGTCGAAAGCGAGGTGTCGTCACTTGACGCACTACCGTTCGTTCACATTACGGACGCCTACAACTTAGATGAAATACTAGAGCAAGGAACGCTGATAGCAACACGATGCAATGTATTTTCTCGATCTATACTTTACATGTTTTACGGAAAGCCTGCATACCGATCAAAGCACAGTGGATCAAACTTTATATCATGCTACTTGCCGTGCGTATTCATTTTCGATCCGAAAAAGATACAAAATCAAATCAAGGCTGTTTATCCATTTGATACTGGCGCCTTCCACAATGGCTATTACAAGTCATACTTTCACTCAAGAACCAAGATCGAAGACTTCGAGCTTTCTCCATCTCTGGAAGCCGCAAAGCAAGTTGTGGGGCGCTTCTACACAACTAACAAAGAGTATTTTCAAGGCGGATCCCGTAAAAACGTACCTTCTTCTCCTACCGACTTTGAAGTTGAGGGGTACGTGGAGTTATCGCGAGCCCCGGCGCATCCAGACGCGCGCTCAATTTTGACAGCAGATGAACGAGCCTCAGCAATCGAATTGCATTTTTACGAAAACGTCGAACTCAAGGGAGCGTTATTGGCTTGCGTTATTCCTGAAACATTTCTTGATGTTGAAACAATAAAAACTTCGCTAAGCAAAATATCTCCACCTATAATACGTACATACTCCACCATCCATAAAATGGGATTCGAAGGCGTTGCTGGAAAAATATATAGTGTAGTGGAAGAGTTATATAAAGAGAACGCGCTGATATGAAATTTCTGGGGCTCTACAGGCTACAACCACATGCTCCATCCTTTATGGTGCCGTTGTTCACAGACGGATCCTTTACCTATGTCCAGAAAATCAACAGTTCTCAGTCTCTCGACGCGTACACGCGAATTGAAACAGCGGACTCGGGTCGGCTGGTCATAAAGAACGAAATGAAAGTTATTACGCCGGGAATTGGGTCACCAGCCATCTACGCTTTCGAATACAAACAAGGGTCGTTCACACTAGGTTCGCACCATGAGATACATGGACGATTAAAATCACTTTTAGAGACCAACGAATTCATCAAGCAATCAAAATTCTCGTCACTTGAAATTGCTAGATTTATCGGGGATGACGAACTCATATATAAGTTTGCAAAGAAATGCTTCGATCATTTGTCTCAGAATTCAAAAAGACTGTCTGAAAAGTGGCTCTGCGGCGCTGAACTTAGCCCGTCTGTACGAAATAGAATATTGTTGGAAAATTCAGATGTAAAAACTGAAATAGGCCAAGATACATCAGTTCGATTCGACTGTTTGCGAGTAGTGATTGATTGTATCGATTTTCTCGCAACGGAAAAAAATGTAAATAGATCGGATTTGATAACGCAAGGATTGAGATTCGTATCAAAAAAATATGGAGACGAATTAAGAAGACATTTTATAAGCAATGAATATAGTTACATTAGTGGACAGATTAATGATTTTAGATCACCCGAATATCAGCAATATATCAGTGAGTTCGGGAGGAAGATGCGTCGTGAACTCGCTGAACGAGGAAGCGCGAACGACATTCCTGCTTGGTTCGCGCAGGCGGAGATTGGTCAAACATTTGGGCTGTCTCGCGTTCGGGCTTCAGCGAAGCTCACATACGAAGATTTTATAACCCTGGAATCTGTTTTCAAAGGCGGGCCACGCAGAACAGCAAAAGCAACCGCTTCTTTCTTTATGTTCGCGATTGAAGATTATACAGGGAAACTTTTTGCTATGATTAGGCGGTCTGTATCAAGGTCGTCTAAGAAGGAAGGCACGTCAGCTGTGCAAAATTGGTTTATTTTTGAGTCGTTACTGAAGAAAACAGCCGATGACTTTGAAAAATAGTGCATTATAAATGAGTTCAGAGCTGAGTAATCTCAAGATAAACAAATCTGCGGAGCGGTATTCGGGCAAGGCGGAGTCTCCGTTATCCGGCTGTTGACACCTCCCCCCATGCGGGGGAGGACGGAAAATCGAAGGCTTGAGGCGAGCGCAAGCCGCCTAAACTTCAGATTTTCCCGGAGAGGGGCACGGTTCCGTGGGCACGCCCCTTACCGAGCCCCCCTCTTGCGAAATCTGAGGTTTGGCCCTGATCGGGCCAATTCCTCGATTTCGCTTTCTCCCCCGCGAGGGGGGAGATAGGCCCCGCGCGAGGCCCCTTTCCCGAAAAAAGGGGGACGAATTCCAAAAAACCCCCAACAAAATCAACAAAAAATCTTTTTTTCATCCCCGCCCATTTTCCCCGTTTTACCCTAATCCCCGTCCCGCCCTCGGATGCACCTGACGATGCGATGTCAGGCGAGGCGGGGCCGGCGCCGGGGTGGCGTGCTCTCGCAGGCACAAATTCCCGGCCCGCTGCAACGGTCTCCCTCCGGACGAAGGGCTTGACGAGGGTGATGGGGTCGGATGCGCTCCAAAACCTGGATACCCTGATCGGAAGGACGTGCCTCAGAGGCACACAAACAAGGCGCCCGCGCTGTCGCGAACATCCAGACAGCGGGGCGGAGAAAACGGCGGGGATGATGGTCGGTCGCAAATGACCAAGGTTTCATCCCCCGGGCGAGGGTCCCGGTCGGAATGGTGCACCATCCGGCGGGAACCTCCCGGGCCACCGGCCAGGCTCTGGCAGAACACTCTTCGGAGGACTCTGTCAAAGCCGGACCCTACGCCCGGTCAATCTTCGGTCCTCGGGTCATCCTCGGGTTAAACCCGAGGACGAGGACCGAGGGCCGTCGCCGCCTTGCCAGAGAGACGCATGCAGCGGGAATAGACGCCGAACGAGGCGCCGGAAGGAGCCACATACACTACTTAGACAGGTTGCTTCTGGCGCCTCGTCCGAGACAAGTTTGACCGACCCGGAGGGAGATGATCCCGACCGGTGGCGGAGTATGCGAGGTTTCTATCTCCCCCCTTGAGGGGGAGAAAGCGAAATCGAGGAATTGGCCCGATCAGGGCCAAACCTCAGATTTCGCAAGAGGGGGGCTCGGTGAGGCGAGTGCCCACGGAACCGGGCCCCTCTCTTGGAAAATCAGAAGTTTAGGCGGCTTGCGCTCGCCTAAGCCTTCGATTTTCCGTTCTCCCCCTCAAGGGGGGAGATAGGCCACCCCGCGCCCCAGCCCTTCCAGATTTCCCTATTTCGCCAATTCCCGAAACACCGAAAGGAGCCCGACATGCCAGACCGACAGACCCGAGATACCCCCGCCCCCGAACCGCTCACGCTGCGCCTGCTGCGCGACACGTTCGACCAACGTGGTTTCCCGCTGCGCTGCCCGCGACGCCAATGCCGGCGCAGCCGATACTGCAGCGGCCCGGCGCTTCGCCCGGCAGACCCGCTCAACGCAGACGAGAGGCTGCCGCCCTGCGCCCTCCAGGCCAAACCCGAGGCGCGCCGGCAGTTCCGGGCCCTGGCCGCAGACCTGCTCCCGCCGCTGGACGACAGCACTGTCCCCGGCACATGGCCCGAAGACAGAGAGGCGGCCAACCACCTGCGCCAGGCGATGGCGATCGTGAAGCGCATCCACACCCGACCCGGCCCGCATCCGGACAGCGAGAAGAGAGCGCTCGCCGCCTGGCATGCCACCGACCCAGACCCTGACGTGACCGCCCTCTGCGACCGCATCTGGCGCAACCCGCAAAGCGACTGGCGGCCGGAAGCGATGCCCCGGACGGCTCCATGATGGCGGCGGATGGCGAAAGGCTAGGTGGCGATCGCGCTCAGCCCCTCGGCCGGCTGATCGTACAGCAGCAACAGCTCGCGATGCACCGCGTCCTGAAATTTCAGGATCTCCCGGCGGGCGTCATCATAGCTGTAACCGATGGCGAAGAGCTCGTCCTTGAAGCGACCACACAGCGCCTTCCAGTATTCGGTGGCGGAAGGGCCGTGCAACTGGTCCAGCGCCTCGGCGGAGCTGCGAACGAGCTGTCTGCGTTGATGAAGTGGGAAGTATATAATCGTCTCGACACCCGTCGGAACGAAGCCGTCGTTATGCATGTGCGGTATCCCCAGAGCTGTTGCTATTCGGCTGCCCCTCCCAGGGGCTCATGGGTCACTGTACTGCCGGGAAGCGAAACAACCTCCGGCCAGGTCTCTCCATGCCATGCCAGTCTTACTGGGGTGACTGAGCCATTACCGTCCTCTACATCGCCCAACTCACCTGAGTATTATGCGATCCTAAAAAAGTCTTTGCGTCTGTCAATGTGTGTTGACAGATTTTCCACTGCTCTTGTTTGTCACTTTTTGAACAATCGTCAATTTGTCGCAGCAGATCGCAGGCTTTGCCGCGATCGCGGCCGCAGGACGACAGCAAAACCGGTGGTGATCCTGGAAAAATCGAGTGGCACCAGCCGCTTGCAGCACCCTGGGCGTCTAGCGGCAGACCGCCCGCTACTCCGCCGCCTTCGGCAGATCCTCGGCCTCGACCTCAGCGGGCAGCGGCTCCATCTCGTAGGAATAGCCCTCCAGCATGGAATAGGCCCGCTCGATCGCGGCGATCTGAACCTCCGAGGCCTTGATGGCATCGGTGATCGATTGCGCCCGGGCCCGCAGCATCGAACCGAGCACATCGGTCTCGGGCCGGCGGCCGAGCCGGTCGAGATGTTTGCGCACCCGCGCCCGGTGGCGCTCCAGTTCCAGAATATGGAAGCGGCATTTCAGGATGTCGTCGGTGAGCTTGCGGCGCAGCCCGGCCACCGGATCGAACGAGCCCGGCTCGCGCTCGTCGAGGATCATGTCGTTGATCAGCGTCTCCAGCACCATCAGACCCTTGAGGTCGGCGGGCTCGGCCAGCTGCGGATCATAGCCGGTATCGTCGAAGACGCGGCGGCGCACGGGATCCTTGAGCAGCTCGTAGCAGGCGGAGATTTTCGCAAAGGCCTCCGCGTCGCCGCCGGCATCCGGATGGGCGGTCTTGGCCACCTTGCGATAGGCGGCCTTGATGGCGGCCTCGTCGGCATCGCGGGCCACGCCCAGGAGCTCGTAAGGGTCGATCACTGCGGCACCCGTCTTTGCCATACTCATCCACTCCCGCGCCCAGCCACCTCTCCCCTAAACCCGGATGGCGGCTGCATCAAGACGCAACACGTCTCTGTCCCCGGCCACGAGGGCGGATGCCGGATGCGCGCTGCGGGCCATGCTCGGCGGCCATGGCAACGCTACCACCCCTCAAATCTCAAGGAATTCAGCTCCTTGAGTGCATCCCGTGAGCAAAACTGTGACTTTTCATACTTGCCAAGATTCCGAAATGACCCTACCTCTTTGCCTGTTCGGGCAGCAATGATCCCGGAGACTGGACTGACTTGTATTGACCGCAGCCTGTGGTCCTGGGGGCTTTCTCCCGCCGGTAGACGTTCTTTCCCCGTTATCGCGATCCCTCGACGGTTCCGTTTCGGCGGAACTTTACCTTGCCGCTTCCGGTCTGCCGGCCGCGGCGCAGACGACAACACGGGAATAAGGACTATCCCCATGGCCACCAAGGGCACCGTTAAATTCTTCAACCAGGACAAGGGCTTCGGCTTCATCACCCCGGAAGGCGGCGCAAAGGACGTATTCGTCCACATCTCCGCACTCCAGGCATCGGGTCTCCAGACGCTGAAGGACGGCCAGCAGGTCACCTTCGACACCGAGCCGGACCGCATGGGCAAGGGCCCCAAGGCCGTCAACATCCAGGCTGCCTGATCAAGATTTCAAATGGCGTCCCCCGGGACGCCATTCTCGCTTCAAGACGTAGATTTGCCGAAATGCCGCGCTAGACCTTATTCCGCAGCGGCAGAGGAACCGGACGCGCCCTGTGTCTTCGGCCCGCCGGCAATGTCCACAGCCGCAAAGGCCTCGGCAATCAGCTCCGGCGAGACACCCGGCTTGGTCGCCTCCGACGACAGGATCTGCCGGTAGCGCCGGGCGCCCGCATAACCCTGGAACAGCCCGACCATATGCCGCGTGACATGGTTGAGCCGCCCGCCGGACGCGATCACCCGCTCGGCATAGCCGATCATCGCATCGCGCACCCGGTCCCAGTCGACGGCCACAGCCGCTGCGCCATAGATCCGGGCATCGACCTCAGTCAAAAGCGTCGCATTGTGATAGCTCGCCCGCCCGAGCATCACCCCATCCATGACGCTGAGATGCTGCTCCGCCTGGTCGAGATCGGTGATCCCGCCATTGATACCGATGAAAACACCAGGGTTTTCCCGCTTCATCCGATAGACCAGCTCGTAATCGAGCGGCGGTATCTCCCGGTTCTCCTTCGGCGAAAGCCCTTTCAGCCAGGCCTTGCGGGCATGGATCCAGATCGCATCGGCGCCTGCCCCGATCATCCGGGCGAGAAAATCCGGCAGCACCTCAGCCGGCTCCTGCTCGTCCACCCCGATCCGGCACTTGACGGTCACCGGCACCGTCGCCACCTTCTTCATGGCAGCGACACAAGCCTCGACCACCTCGGGCGTCTGCATCAGACAAGCCCCGAAGGTCCCCGACTGCACCCGGTCCGACGGGCATCCGACATTGAGATTGATCTCGTCAAAGCCGTAATCGGCCGCAATCTTCACCGCCTCGACGAGCTTTGCCGGATCCGATCCGCCAAGCTGCAGCGCCACCGGATGTTCGGCATCGCTGAACGACAAGAGCTTTTCCCGAGGGCCATGAATGATCGCATCGGCCACCACCATCTCGGTATAGAGCAGCGCCCGGGCCGAGAGCTGCCGGTGGAAAAACCGGCAATGCCGGTCCGTCCAGTCGATCATCGGCGCAACCGCAAACACCGCCCGCCCATAGGGGGCAGGACCGGGAATGTCGCGGGTCAAGAAATCAGGTCGTGTCGTCATGGCCGCGCCCATAGCATGCTTTGCCGCGAAAGGACACCGCCCGATCCCGCCCGGGTTGGGGTGTCAGCTCTCCAGACCGATGAGCGTTTCCAGCCGCTCCCATGTGTCATCCATGGCATAGACGGCGAGAAATGGCAGGTTGATGTGGCCGTAGAGCGGCGAAAGCTGCCACTCCGCCTCCTCTTCGTCGATGCCGGCCACCTGCTGCAGGAAGATCACCGAGGCAAGCCCGGTACGGTCCGCGCCGGACATGCAATGCACGAGGATCGGCTGTTCGGCGGTTTTCAGCAAAGTGAGCAATTCCTGCGTCCGTTCCGGCGTCAGGTCGTGGCTGGCGGACATCCCGAAATCGACATGCGCGGCCCCATGTGCCGCGGTCGCGGAAACCTCATCGACATACCATCCCTTGTCAGGATTTTCGCCCCGCAGATTGATCACTGTCTTGATCCCGTAGCGATCGATCTCCGCGCCCAGGCGTTCGCCGGAAAGCTGCGCCGAGCGATAGAATTGACCGGGCACGACTTCGTGGAAATTGCCCGAGAAGATCAACAGGCCATCATAGGCGCCAAAGAGGCCGGCGAGGCCGGCAAGGGTAAGCCCCACACGCAACGCGATCCGCCGCGCGAGGCTTCCTGTCCGCCGGGGCATTGCATTCGAAATCGGCAGATCATTTGCGCGCAAGCGGCATCCTCTCATGGCCAACGGACCAACGGTCATCAACGGCTGAAATCGAATTGGGTCCTTTCGATGGCGGAAACATCCGATACGGTAGCGGATTCCGGAAGCCTGCAAGCAAGAATGAAGGGTTCCCCGCCATTCACTCCCCGGCCGAGAACTGCAGCGGCCATTCCGACGGCTCGCTCTGCACGCCGTCGCATTCGATTTTCTCGCGATACTCCATGAGCTGGAATTCGAAGGTCTCGCCCGGCGCATCCATCAGACGGAAGACCTGATAGGTGCCGCAATCCCCCTCGCCGCGACCAAGCGACGTGGAGATGAAGATGCCGCGCTCGGCAAAAACCTCCGGGTTCATCATCTGCGCATTGTTCTCGCCCTCGAGTGCCGGCGGATTGGGCAGGCTCAGCATCGTCGCCCAGTCGGCTGGCGGGTTCTGGGTGATCGCGAAGATGCTCGTGCCCTGATAGGCTCCGAGAAAACACGGCACTTCCCAGAGAATGAAATTATCGTTCACGGCATAGCGTTGACCGGGATAGGCAAGCATCTCCGGCTCGCTGCATTGATCCGGCGCATAAGTCGCGATCTCGTTGCGGACCGCCTGCGGAACGTCAGTCGCAGCGTCGAGCAACACAGGCGGGCTCAAAGGCAGCCCGACGGATGCGGTATAGGGCGATGGGCCACCGGCGGCGGCACCTTCGTCGGAGACGGGCTCTGAAGGCGCAGCGGCCGTCTCGGGCGCCGGGCTGCCAGGGCAACCGATCACCCCCTTGGCACCGGCGACAAACGGCGGAAGATCCGGCCGAACCACGGTCACCGTCGCCTGGCTAATGGTCTGCAGCGAGCCGGTGACGACGGCCTCCTCGATCCTGACCAGCACATGCGTCTCATGATCGGTGCTGGAATAGAGGCGATAACCGAGCCGCGATGGCTGCTCGAAATCGCCGCGCGCACTTTCATTCAGCGCGATCTTCTCCTTGCCGATTTCGACGACCGCCTGCATCTCCACGCCATCCTTGTCGTAGGGCAGGTAGATCAAATAGGCATATTTGTCGGTCTCTGGATCCTTGTTGCTCTGCCAGAAGGCGAGATGACAGGTGCTCAGGCCGCCCTCTATCTCATGTTTTCCAAAGAGCTTCAGATCGATAGATGGTTCCTGCGCGACCACGGGATGCGACGCGGCCAAGGCCATGGCACAGGCCAGAAAAGGCAATTTCAAAGACGGCATGGTTCCCCCGGATCCCGGATCGCTCCCTGCCCCCATGACAGCGCAATCCACCCAAAATTCAGGGTATCGTCAGAGACGGGTACTCACAAGCCGCAAGCGTGACCAAAACAGGGTTCTCAGAGCAGGCCGAGTTCCGCGAGTTCCCGCTTCAGATCGTCTGGCATGTCCTCGATATTGGCGCCGGATGCTGACAGGTCCCGCGGGGCCGCATCCGCCTCCAGATAGCGCCAGCCCTGGAACGGACGACGCGGCGCCGGTGCCACTTCGATGACTTCAGGTCCAAGGATCAGCTCGCAGCGCGTAATCCCGTCGCCGCCGGTGAAAGTCTTGATATCAAGCAGCTTCTGCCGGGCCGAAAGCTGGCCCTTGATGATCCAGTAGAGCGAACCGCCGTCGAGCAGTTCTTCCGTGCGCTTCGGCACCATGCGGGTCACATGCGAGGAATGCGGCTCAAGCCCTGCCGCGACAGCGACGAGGCAGCGTTCGGCGACCCAGTCGCGCAGATCGTCGATGGAGTCGGCTCCGACGCAGAGCTTGAGGAGATGCAGTGCCATGCCACCCGAGATAGCCTGTCCCTGCGGCGGGTCAAGGGCTGGGGTGTCACAGTGGTGATGTACTCAACAGTTTCGGTGGAGGACCGGCTGGGGATCGACATCCGCGGGCTGGGTCAGCCCCTGGCCGTCGTCATCCTCGGGCTTGTCCCGAGGATCTACTGAGGGTGGCCATCCGCTGAACGACGGTCGGGATATGAGACCTTTACCGCCCGGGCCCCGGTTGACGGAGGTAGATCCTCGGGACAAGCCCGAGGATGACGACGGAAGCGTTTCAGGACAAAGGCACGGCCCCTGCCCGCCTCAACACTCCACAACGTTGACCGCCAACCCACCGAGCGATGTTTCCTTGTATTTCTCGTTCATGTCGTTGCCGGTCTGGCGCATGGTTTCGATCGCGGCGTCGAGCGGCACGAAATGCTGTCCGTCACCCTTCAGCGCCAGTGAAGCGGCGGTGACGGCCTTGACAGCGCCGAGCGCGTTGCGCTCGATGCACGGCACCTGGACGAGACCGGCGACCGGATCGCAGGTCATGCCGAGATGGTGTTCGAGTGCAATTTCGGCAGCGTTTTCAATCTGCTCCGGCGTGCCGCCCATGACGGCAGCAAGACCGGCGGCCGCCATGGCCGAGGCCGAGCCGACCTCGCCCTGACAGCCGACTTCGGCGCCCGAAATGGAGGCATTGTGCTTGATGATGCCGCCGATGGCGGCCGCCGTCAGCAGATAGTCGCGGATGCCCTCCTGGTCGGCATCGGGATGGAAATGCAGATAGTAGCGGATGGTCGCCGGAACGACGCCGGCTGCCCCATTGGTCGGCGAGGTCACGACGCGACCGCCGGCGGCATTTTCCTCGTTGACGGCCATGGCATAGACCGAGAGCCAGTCATTGGCGAGAACCGGGTTAAGACGGTTGGAGCGCCATTCTTCCTGCAGCTTGTCGTGGATCGACTTGGCCCGACGACGCACCTTCAAGCCACCCGGCAGCTGGCCCTCCTGGCGCAGGCCACGATCGATGCAGCTCGACATCGCATCCCACAGCCTGTCGAGCCCGGCATCGAGATCTTCGCGCGAGCGCACCGCTTCCTCATTTGCGCGTTTCATCTGGGCGATAGAGAGGCCAGATGACGCGGCCATGGCCAGCATCTCGTTCGCCGAAGCAAAGGGATAGGGCACCTTCTGGCTCGACGCCTGCTTCTTCTGCTTCTGCAAGGCGAGAAGCTCGGTATCGGTGACGACGAAACCGCCGCCGATGGAATAGTAAATCTGGGTGAGCAGCACCCGGCCGTCCTTGTCGAGCGCAGACAGCCGCATGCCGTTGGCATGGCCCGTCAGCGGCGTCTTCTTGTCGTAGACGAGGTCATCCTTCGGCTGAAAGAAATACGAAGGATGGCCGGGAGGAGTGACGCGTCCCGTGCGCTCGACCTCGGCGATGATCGCCTCCATGCGATCGGGATCGACGCTGTCAGGCGCCTCCCCCATCAGCCCGATGATCACGGCATTGCCCGTACCGTGACCGATGCCGGTATAGGCGAGCGATCCATGCAGACTGGCCTTCAACGCCGCGACTTGCGCGCCCGCCGGACGCGGCCATTGGTCGGAGAGAATGAGGTCGAGAAACCGGTTGGCCGCCGTCATCGGACCCATGGTGTGGGAACTCGAGGGGCCGACGCCGATCTTGAACACGTCGAAAACCGAAAGAAACATGGGGCTCCTCGCATGCGGGTATGAAAGCACAAAGGCTAGAACATCGCCTAGCACGAATGCGCCTTGCAATCGACATCGGCTTTCATGGCCGCGACATGGTGGAGATGCCAAGTTGAATGCGCTGAAACGCAAACAGCGCGGCCGTGAGGACCGCGCTGTTCGCTCAATCGCCTGTGGCGGATGTCAGATCGTGCCGAAAAGGTAGGCCAGGCACATAACGCCGGCAAAACCCATCAAGGCACGGAATGTGACACCCCAGCACGACTTCTGGAAACTGCCTTCCATGAAAACTCCGTGTGAGAACACATTCACAGGAAAGCCGTCCCCCGACCGCTTTCTGAGCATTCATCTATTAAAATCTCCGGGTCTTCGCAACTGCAAAAATGGCAAAAGGAAGGCGCAAAATGCGCAGCAGGCATGCGCCCGGCGCATGGATTATCGAAATATCAATGGGATAGAAGGGGAATTCGTGAACGCTCCCTCGCGAGCCCTCGCCCCAATTCGGGCCAATATCTTTCCCGTGGTTAATTCTGATTGTGGAGAATGCGCTCCACGGGATAATGCCGCACGCCATCGGACCTTGAGGGATTCGCTGACATGACCATCGTCGACTACTGCGCCATGGCGCTCTTCATCCTGCTCTGGCTCGCCTATGCCCGCATCACGGGCGAGCAAGTCATCTGGCAGCGCACCAGCCTGACCAAGGCCATGGCCGAGCGACGGCGCGAATGGATTCTGAATTCCATGAATCGCGATCTGAAGATGATCGATACCCAGATCATGGGCGGGTTGCAGAACGGCACGGCCTTCTTCGCCTCGACGACGATCTTCGCCATCGGCGGCTGCTTCGCCCTGCTCGGCGCCACCGAACAGGTCGATGCTATCCTCAAGGACATCCCCTATATCGTGCAGGGTGGCCGCGCGACCTTCGAACTGAAGGTCTGCGGACTGATCGCGCTCTTCGCCTATTCCTTCTTCAAGTTCGGCTGGTCCTATCGCCTGTTCAACTATTGCACCATCCTGTTCGGCGCGATCCCGATGGCCGAGGAGGCAAAGAAGGACCCGAAACGGGCGATGGAGGCGGCGGAACGCACGATCCGGATGAACATCATCGCGGCCAGCCATTTCAACATGGGCCTGAGGGCAATCTTCTATTCGATCGGCTATCTCGGCTGGTTCGTCAGCCCCTGGGTCTTCATGCTCTCGACGGTGCTGGTCTTCATCGTGTTGCTCCGTCGTCAGTTTTTCTCCGAGGCGCGCCTTGCCCTGCTCAACACGAGCAATAGCTGAGAACGGGCGCCGGAACCAAGGCCATGAATTCGCCGTCTTTGGCTCAGACCCCGCCAAACCATGATGGCGGCGGCAAGTCCCCGCTGAAGAGCTGAAGGAAGACGAAGTGGCAGATCCGACCGAGCCCGCAAACGCCTCGCCCAGACCGCGCCTGCTCGCGCTCGACGCGGCCCGTGGCCTCGCGCTGATTGCCATGGCGACCTATCACTTCAGCTGGGATCTGGAATTCTTCGGCTATCTGGCGCCGGGAACATCGACACAGGGTTTCCTAAAGCTCTATGCCCGGATGATCGCGTCCAGCTTTCTCTTCCTGGCCGGCTTCAGCCTCGTGCTGGCCCACTATCCGAAGCTCAGACTGCAACCCTTCCTGCGACGGCTGGGCGTCATTGTCGCCGCTGCAGCTGCGATCTCCGTGGCCACCTACTGGTTCACACCCGACAGCTGGATCTTCTTCGGCATTCTGCATGCCATCGCCCTGTCGAGCCTGATCGGCATTCTCTTCCTGCGCGTGCCGCCGCTGTTGACGCTGGTGGCCGCAGGCATTGCGATCATGATGCCCGAGCTGCTGCGCTCGCCGGCCTTTGATGCGCCCTTGTTCTGGTTCCTCGGCCTTTCGGAAACCCTGCCGCGCTCGAATGACTATGTGCCGCTTCTCCCATGGATCGGCGCCCTGTTGTCCGGCATCGCGATCGCGCGCTTCCTGGTCGATCGGGACCGCCTTGGATGGATCGACGGCCTGCCGGCGGGACCCGGCTGGCTGCGCTGGGGCGGGCGCCATTCCCTGACGGTCTACCTGCTGCATCAACCGATCCTGATTGCCGGCCTCTACCTGTTCAGCCTGGTCGTGCCGCCACCCGCGGTCGATCCCGTCGCGCAGTATATCGGCACCTGCCAGGCCAGCTGCCTCGACCAGGGGAACGAGGCCGGGCTCTGCGAACGCTTCTGTGCCTGTACGCTGGAGCGGCTCCAGGCGGAAAGCCTGTTCGAACCACTCCAGTCCGGCGCAATCTTGGGCGATCAGGATCAACGCATACAGACGCTGGCGCAAGAGTGCACGTTGAGGAGCCAGTCAGCGCCGTAGGACCAAGTCTCGACGACAGGAGCCCATAGAATCGAGATTTGGCATAGGGGGAGTTCTTCAATGAATGCCTACCGTGCGAAGCCTCTGAGATATCCCTGGCCACCCCTGCTCTATTTCACGGGCATTCTGGCGGCGATCATTGCCGGCCGCATGGCGGCCCTTCAGCCGATACCGTCACCCCATCCCTATCTGCTGCCGGTGATCGGCTTCAGCATCGGCCTGATTGCGGTCAGCCTCGACATCTGGGCGGTGCGCACGCTGATGGAGCGCCAGACGCCGGTGCTCGACAGCGGCTGCGCCCGCCACCTCGTGACCTGCGGTCCCTTCCGCTTCAGTCGCAATCCGATCTATCTGGCCTACACCCTGTTCACGCTGGCGCTGGGCCTGATCTCCGGAAACAGCTGGTTTTTCGTCGCAGCACTCGTCTCGGTGACAGCGACGCGGCTGATCGCCATTCCGAGCGAGGAGCGGCATCTCGAAGCCCGCTTCGGCTTCGACTATGAGAGCTACCGCAAGCGGACTCGGCGCTGGATCTGATTCGGGTGGAGAACGGGCGTGGCGTCAGGTGCCGACGCCAATTTCGACCAGGCGGGTCAGACAGGCCTCTTCGGCCTGATCGAGTTCCGACAGTGTCTCGTCGATGTCGCGGCGCTTCTGGCGCAACTCGTCGCGCTTCTCGTCGATCTTCTTCATCATCAGCTTGAGCTGCCCGACTTCACCCGGCGGCTCCTTGTAGACATGCACGATTTCGCGGATTTCTGCGATCGTGAAGCCGATACGGCGACCACGCAGGATTTCCTGAAGGAAACGGCGGTCGGCAGCGCGGTAAAGACGCGTGCGGCCGCGACGTTCCGGATGCAGCAGCCCCTCATCCTCGTAGAACCTGAGGGTGCGCGTCGAAACACCGAATTCACGCGTGAGCTCTGTTATGCTATAGTATTTCTTCACGGTCATCCGATCCTGTAACGACCTCCATGATATTGACTTTTACGTACAAGTCAATTTTTCGAGGGCGATAGATCTCGCGGCGCATCCGCTCATGCCCATCATCTGTGCCGCCCGTCACATGAACCACCAGGTCGCAAGGCCGAGAAACGCGAAGAACCCGGTGATGTCGGTCACGGTGGTCACGAAGACGGCCGAGGAAACGGCGGGGTCCGCGCCCAGGCGGTCCAGCGACAGGGGAATGAGAATACCGGCGATCGCCGCAGCCATCATATTGATCAACATGGCCACCGCGATAATGCCGCCGATGTTCGGATCCTGAAACCAGAGCCCGGCCACCGCCCCGATCATCACGCCGAAAACCAGGCCGTTCAAAAGGCCGACCCCTGCCTCGCGGCGTACGACGCGAAAGGCGTTGTGGATATCGAGATTGCGGGTTGCGAGCGCCCGCACCGTCACCGTCATGGTCTGCGAACCGGCATTGCCGCCCATGCCGGCGACAATCGGCATCAACACGGCCAGCGCCACGATCTGCTCGATCGTCGCCTCGAAGAGGGAAATCACCGAGGCTGCCATGAAAGCTGTCACGAGATTGACCGCAAGCCAGGGCACGCGGGAGCGCGACGTCTCGATGACGCTGTCGGAAAGCTCTTCGTCGCCGACGCCGCCAAGACGAAGCAGGTCCTCTTCCGCCTCTTCCTGGATCACGTCGACCACGTCGTCGATCGTCAGCACGCCGACGAGCCGCTCGTTTTCGTCGACGACGGCGGCCGACAGAAGGTCATACTGTTCAAAGAGCTGGGCTGCCTCTTCCTGGTCCATCTCGGCGGGGATCGGATGGTTGGTCGGATGCATGATCGTCTCGATCTTCACCGCGCGTTTGGTGCGCAGAATGGCATCGAGATTGACGGCACCGAGCAGTTTGAAGGTCGGATCGATGACGAAGATCTGGGTGAAGCTCTCGGGCAGATCCTCCTCGTCGCGCATGTAGTCGATCGTTTGCCCGACCGTCCAGAAAGGCGGCACGGCGACGAACTCCGTCTGCATGCGACGGCCGGCCGAGCTCTCGGGATAATCGAGCGCGCGGCGCAACCGCACCCGCTCGGTGAATGGCAGCTGCGCGAGGATCTCCTCGCGGTCCTCGTCATCAAGGTCTTCGAGAATGTAGACGGCGTCGTCCGAATCGAGATCGCCGATCGCGGCAGCGATCTGCTCGTTCGGCATCTGATCGACGATCTGCATGCGGATCGCTTCATCGACCTCGGTCAGCGCCGTCATGTCGAAATCGTCGCCGAGAAGGCGGATCATCGCCAGACGCTGCTCGGGCTGGATCGCCTCGATCAGGTCACCGAGTTCCGATTCGTGCAGTTTGGCGACGTTCTGGCGCAGGAAGAGCACGTCACGATCGGCGATCGCCGCGCCCACCATCGTCAGGAAGTCGTGACGGACGGAGCCTTCCTCGTCATAGATGTCGTCGTGGAGCTCATCGGCCACCGGGCGGTCGAGGTGTTCATCATCGTTCTCAGTCATCTGAACCTCAACTCCTCGCACCATGCCGTGACGCCCCGGAGAATGGCGGCAAAAACCTTCAAGTCAACAAGCAGATAGCGGAAAATCGGCAGACCCTGTGCAAAGCCTCGTCCGGCCTGCTAGCCTGACCGCAACACAGCAGTTTGCCACCCGCCCCATGCTTCCAGACACGAGCCTATCATGACCCGCCTGACCATTTGCCGCTATCCGGATCCCGCCCTCAAGACACCGGCAGCCGCCGTAACCGAGTTCGGGCCCGACCTCGCCACCCTCGCCGATGATCTCTACGAAACGATGAAGGCCGCCCCTGGCATCGGTATTACCGCGGCGCATTGTGGCGTCTTAAAGAGACTGACCGTGATCGAGCTGCCGGAGCTGGGAGGCCGGCGGGACTATGTGAACCCCGAAATCATATGGTCGTCGCAAGAAACGATGAGCCATACGGAAGGCAGCGTCTCGATGCCGGGCATGACCGAGGAGGTGACGCGCCCGAAGGCAATCAGGGTGCGTTACCAGACGCTGGATGGCGCGGTCGTCGAGGAGGATCTCGAGGGTTTTGCCGCGATCTGCATACAGCACGAGATCGATCAGTTGGACGGCATCTTCTGGATCCAGCGCCTGTCGCGACTGAAGCGCGAGCGCCTGCTGAAGAAATGGGAAAAGACGGCGCGCTGACGGCAAACGCCGAACAAGGCGAGCGGCCCGGCATTATCCGTCAGGTCGGATGACGGGGAGCGCCCATGGCCATGGACGACCTCCACACCGAATTTTCCCGTGAGGATAGCGACGAGCTCGAATCCGATATTCAGCTCGCTCTTGAAGGTTTCGACGGCAGCCATATTCCTGAGGTGGGGATTGAGAGCGCCACAAGCGGCGGTCGCGCGCTACCGTGATCGAGTGGCGATCAGGCTTCCGGCGAATGCGGAGTTTGGCAAACAAGCAGGTCTTTGCTAGTCTGAACCCCATGAACATCCTCGAAACCATTAGTATCGACGTCTATCCCTGGGCTGTACCCACAGCGGAGCAGCGGGCGTGGTTTGACGCGCTGACGCCCGAGGAAAAGCGACGCACGATCCAGGCGGCGATCGAAGACGGTTTCGAAAGCGGTATTTCGGAGAAAACGGTCGACGACATCCTGGGACAGGCGCGGAGCGCGACGGGGTATGGGCTATAAGCTGACGCTGCGTGCGGAGCATGACCTGCAAGAAATCTACCGCTACACATTGGAGACGTTCAGCAAGGCGCAAGCCGAGAAATACCTTCGGGAGCTTGATGCCGTGTTCGTCCTCCTCAGCGAATATCCGAATATGGGCAGGCTGTATGACGGCGTCACCCATCAGTTCGTGCACGGAAAGCATATCATCTTGTATCGTGCACAGGCGCATCAGATCGTCATTGGCCGCCTGTTCCATGGAGCCCAGCGACCGAACAGAGACTAAGCACTGAGGACTGTCCAAGAATTCCGCGGAGAGCGGACCATGCCGTCAGCCATCCGGGCAACAAAAAAACCCGGCGCAAAGGCCGGGTTCTTTTTTGGTGCGGTCGAGAAGACTCGAACTTCCACGGGTTGCCCCACAGCGACCTCAACGCTGCGCGTCTACCAATTCCGCCACGACCGCATCGTGGTAGGCGCCGAATTGCTCCGGCGGGGCTGCATGTAGCAAAAGCATTCCGGGTCCACAAGCCCGCCATGACAGATTTTTGAAAATTCGTCACGGCCCGTGGAAAACCCCTCCGGACGGGGGTGGGCATGGCCCTTGAAACCCGGGCCTTTTCTTGCCAAATACACGGAAAACAAGGCTTTTCGCCAATCCACAGCCGAAGGCAGATTTCATGCTCCGCACCGAACTCGACCACGCCATGCATGCCCGCGAAGGCGCAAACCCGGTGCGCTGGCGAGTCTCTGACGGGCTCGTCGGCTATGAGGATGCAGTCGCCGAAATGGAGCGCCAGGTGGCCCTGATCGCCGACGGAAAGGCCGATGAGCTGGTCTGGCTGGTGGAACACCCTCCCCTCTATACGGCCGGCACCAGCGCCGATGCCAAGGACCTGATCGAACCCAACCGATTCCCTGTCTTTGCCACCGGTCGCGGCGGCGAATACACCTATCACGGGCCCGGCCAGCGGGTTGCCTATGTCATGCTCGACCTCAAGCGCCGCCGCCAGGATGTGCGCGCCTATGTGGCAGCGCTCGAGGAAGTGGTGATCCGCACGCTGGACAGCATGAACGTCAAGGGCGAGCGCCGTGAAGACCGGGTCGGTGTCTGGGTGCGCCGGCCGGAAAAGCCTGTTCTGCCCGATGGCACGATGAGCGAAGACAAGATTGCGGCACTGGGCATCCGCCTGCGCCGCTGGGTGAGTTTTCATGGTCTATCGATCAATGTCGATCCGGACCTTGGCCACTTCACCGGCATCGTGCCCTGCGGGATCTCGGCCTATGGCGTGACGAGCCTTGTCGACCTCGGGCTTCCCGTGATGATGGCCGATGTCGACATGCGGCTACGCGAAGCCTTCGAGGACGTGTTCGGCCCAACGGTGCAGGACTGTTGATCCGGTCGCGTCAGGCGCGGCCCATCACCGGCCCGTCCAAGTCGCCGGGTTCGGCGCCGCGTGCGTGGCGCGATTCGTAAACTTCGATCTGCCGTGCGATCGTCTCGATCAACCGCCCGCACTCCCGATGCGCATCCGTAAGGCGCTGCAGCTGGAGCTTCAGGGCTTCCAGCGGCACATCACCCGCTTCCAGCACCGGCCCGGAACCGACCCCTGTCATCAGCCACATGGGGGAAACACCGAGAATGCCCGCAAGGTCGATCAGGTTCGAGGGGCGCGGCTCCGAGCGATCAGCCTCCCAAGCCAGCAGGCTGTCACGCTTGACGCCGATCCGGTTGGCCACATCGGCAAGCGACAGGCCCGAGGCATCGCGCGCGGCGGAAAGGCGCCCTCCCAGCGTATCGTCGCTCGAATCGGTGATGCGGGGACTATGTCTGCGTGCGGGCATGCGCGCTCTCCTGATCGTTCAGATCCGCCGGGCATGGAGCCGGCGGAAGGGTCTATTCCGATCTCGTCCTGCTACATTAGCAACAACAGAGCTCCGGTATTTTTCTGCAGACGCCACCTATGGGTGCGAAACCGCCGTCTTTCCGAAACGGCAGGCACTGCTCAAACCTGTGTATAACGCGCGACCTGCCGGATGGTTCCCGCACGCGCAATCTTTCTCTTTTGCTTGATCGTGCCGGCGCGCCGTGCATGGTCAAGCAAGCCCCTGCCCCTGATCTGCATGCGAGTCTCGCCGCCATGAACGACACGTCCTCCAATCCCCTCCGTGGTATGGTCCTGATGGCTGGCTGCATGCTGGTGCTGCCGGTCATGGATGCCATCGCCAAATACATGGCGACGGTGGAAGGCATGTCGCCGGGTCAGGTCACCTTCTACCGCTTCTTCTTTCAGCTCGCCTCGGTCCTGCCGGTCCTGATTGCGCTGAACGGCATGGGGGCCTTTTCGGCCAAGCGGCCCTGGATGAACCTGCTTCGCGGCGCAATCCATGGCGCTGCCAGCCTGATGTTCTTCATGGCCGTCAAATACATGCCGCTGGCGGATGTGTTCGCCATCTATTTCGTCGAACCCTTCATCCTGACAGCAATGTCGGCGGTCTTCCTAAAGGAAAAGGTCGGCTGGCGCCGCTGGCTGGCGATTGCCGTCGGCTTCGGTGGCGCGATGATCGTCATCCAGCCCAGCTACGAAGTCTTCGGCCTCAAGGCATTGCTGCCGGTCGCCTGCGCCTTTCTCTACGCGCTCTACATGTTCCTGAACCGGGCGATCGGCGAGGCCGACACGCCGATGACCATGCAGACCATGGCCGGCATCGGCGGTACGCTGTTCATGGGCGCAGCCCTGCTTCTGGGAACATCAGCCGGACAAGCGGATTTCGAGATCTCGCTGCCGACATCGGGCCTGGGTCTCGGTCTCCTGATCCTGCTGGGGGGCATTTCGGGCTACATCCACCTGCTGGTCGTGCGCGCCTTTCGCATGGCAACCCTCTCGGTGCTGGCGCCTTTCCAGTATTTCGAGATCATCGCGGCGGTCGCGCTCGGCTATTTCCTCTTCGATGAGTTTCCGACGCCCTCGAAATGGCTCGGCATCCTGATCATCGTCGGCTCCGGGCTCTTCATCCTGTGGCGGGAACAGAGGCGGGCAGCGCCCAATCCCCAAATTGCAGAAGCCGGCTGAGCGCGCTGGGTGATCCTAAGCATTTTAACGGTTTCATCATGAGATTTCTAAGATCTATCGCCTAGGTTGAACTCTCAATCCATTTACTTGGGAGAGAGTTCTTGGCGACTCATGAGGCCGCAGTGTTTCTGGCTGCCGTCAATCTCGGCCTGCTTTGGCTGCTGATGGCAGCCCCATTGGGGCGCCGCACGATTCGCGTCAGCCGGCTGGTGCTTGAGCGGCCGGAAGAGGTCTGGAAGATTGCCCGTCCAGCCGGAAACCAGACAGCCTGGCATCCCAACGTGATCGCGGTAACACCCGTCGAGGGCAAGCCGGACCTGGTGGAATTCGCCTATCGCCATCTTGATCGGCATGGCCATCCGGCCCGTCGGACGATGATCGTTGATCGGACCGCGATGACGGCGACGGGAAGTTTTTCCTGCGATCTCAGGGTGATCGGCGACAGCACGCTCGACCCGTCATTCTGGGAAGGTTATCGGGAAAGCCGGAAGGTGGAGCGGGCACCCTTGGGAAGCAAGGTAACCTTCGAGCAGACGGACAATTATCGCGGCATTGCCTTCTACCTGTTCAGGCGCATGGCGCTTGCGCGCGAACTCGCATCGCTGCGCGATCACATCGAGGAGCGGCCAAGCTCCAGCCTCCTGCATTTCGAGCATCCGGGCTGGCAGACACTACTGGTCTTGCTCTCGACGCTGATGCTCTGGCCGTTCTTCAGTCTGACAGCGACCGGACTGATGATGTCGGTCTTTCTGACGCTCGTGATTCTGCTGTATGAACTGGGACACATGGTTGCGTACCGCGCCTTCGGCCATCAGAGTGTCCGTATGATCTTCGTGCCGTTGCTGGGAGGAATTGCCATTGGCGGCCGGCCCTATCACAGCCATTTTGAGGTCGCGACCTGCGCCTTGATGGGCGCCGGCTTCTCGGCCCTGCTGGTGCCAATCCTCATCGCCGCTCACCAATCTATCGCGGGGTTTCCGCACCCGGCAGGCATGGATGGCCCCATCCTGGTCTTTCTAGTCATCCTCGGAGCCTTCAATCTGCTGAACCTTCTGCCGACCTACCGTTTCGACGGCGGACAAGTTTTGCGTCAGGTCTTCGAGGGGCAGTATGCGCTCGGGATCGCCAGCTTCATGGTCAGTGGTGTGATCCTCTGGGTCGGCTGGCGGATCGGTCTTGCGCCACCCATTTTGGTCGGTGGTCTAGCGATCTTCATCCTGCTCAGCATGATCCGGACGAAATCGGTGAAACCACGCGAGGCGCTGCTGCCGATGAGTTCGCCGGAGCGTTTGATGACTGGTCTCGGCTATTACGCGGCACTCGCGATGCATGCGAACGCCGTGGTCTATGCCTGCGACCGCTTGTTCCTGTGATCCGGACTGCCAGGCATGCTTGACAGCAACCGGCCTTCGCGATCCAACTGCCGCATGGATACGAACAACCCTTCGCTCAATGCCGGCTATTTCGATGTGCCGGCAAACATGCTCGCCACCATCGTCACCTGTCTTGAGATGAAGGCGAAACCCGCCCTCAGACCCAATCCGCCGGCGGAAAGTCTCTCCGTCTCCCGATGGGAAAAGCCGTCGATCGCCGACTACCGCGCCCTCTATCGCCAGGTCGGCGAGGACTGGCTCTGGGTATCGCGTCTTGTGATGTCGGATGACGAACTGCGGGCGATCATCGAACATCCTGCCGTCGAAATCTATGCGATGATGCGCGACGGCGAAAAGCTCGGATTACTGGAACTCGACTTCCGCCAAGGCACAGAATGCGAGCTTGCCTTCTTCGGCCTGGACAAGAGCCTGATCGGATCGGGCGCTGGTCGGATCCTGATGAACGCTGCTATCGAAACGGCCTGGTCGAAGCCGATTGCGCGCTTCTGGGTTCACACCTGCCATCTCGATCATCCCGCAGCACTTGCCTTCTATCAGCGGTCCGGCTTTACGCCATACAAACGCATGATCGAACTCTTCGAAGACCCCCGGCTCAAAGGCGACCTGCGCGCCGATGCCGCGCCGCATTTCCCGGTGATCCGAGCCGAATAGACAAGAAAAATCAGACTTTTGATAAAATCCGGATCTGCTCTTGAGCCGGAAGGCGAAGGCGTGCCAAAGTCGCCGCCAACGATTTGTCAGGGAGAAAAACCATGGATGTTCGCGCCGCCGTCGCCACCCAGGCTGGAAAACCGCTCGAGGTCATGACCGTTCAACTCGAAGGCCCGCGCGCCGGAGAGGTGCTGATCGAGGTGAAGGCCACCGGCATCTGCCACACGGATGACTTCACGCTCTCGGGTGCCGATCCGGAAGGCCTGTTTCCGGCGATCCTCGGCCATGAGGGTGCGGGCATCGTCGTCGATGTCGGCCCGGGCGTGACTTCGGTCAAGAAGGGCGACCATGTCATTCCGCTCTACACGCCGGAATGCCGCGAATGCTATTCCTGCACCTCGCGCAAGACTAACCTGTGCACCTCGATCCGCGCCACGCAGGGCCAGGGTCTGATGCCGGATGGCACGAGCCGGTTTTCGATCGGCAAGGACAAGATCCACCACTACATGGGCTGCTCGACCTTCTCGAACTTCACGGTTCTGCCGGAGATTGCGGTTGCCAAGGTCAACCCCGACGCACCTTTCGACAAGATCTGCTACATCGGCTGCGGTGTCACGACCGGCATCGGCGCGGTCATCAACACCGCCAAGGTCGAGATCGGCTCGACGGCCATCGTCTTCGGCCTCGGCGGCATTGGTCTGAACGTGTTGCAGGGGCTGCGCCTGGCCGGCGCCGACATGATCATCGGTGTCGACATCAACCCGGACCGCAAGGCCTGGGGCGAGAAATTCGGCATGACGCATTTTGTCAATCCGAAGGAGGTCGGTGACGACATTGTGCCCTATCTCGTCAACCTGACCAAACGCGGCAACGACCTGATTGGCGGCGCGGACTACACCTTCGACTGCACCGGCAATACCAAGGTGATGCGCCAGGCTCTGGAAAGCTCGCATCGCGGCTGGGGCAAGTCCGTCATCATCGGCGTCGCCGGTGCCGGCCAGGAAATCTCCACCCGTCCGTTTCAGCTGGTCACCGGCCGCAACTGGATGGGCACCGCCTTTGGCGGCGCGCGCGGCCGCACCGACGTGCCGAAGATCGTCGACTGGTACATGGAGGGCAAGATCCAGATCGACCCGATGATCACCCACACTATGCCGCTCGAAGACATCAACAAGGGTTTCTACCTGATGCACAAGGGTGAATCGATCCGCGGCGTTGTGGTCTATTGATGTCTGTGCCTTACACTGTCGACGTGCGGAGGCTCGACGCGTTCTCCGCCGCCGACCTCTACGACATGCTGAAGCTGCGCGTCGACGTCTTCGTCGTCGAGCAGCATTGCCCCTATCCGGAACTCGACGGCAACGACAAGGACTGCCTGCATCTGCGGCTGCTGATGGATGGCGAATTGTTGGCCTGTGCAAGGCTCTGGCGTCCGACACCGGAGCATCATCCCCGCATCGGACGCGTCGCGGTGTCGCCAAACCATCGCGGCAAGCGGCTGGGGGACGCGCTGATGCGCGAGGCGATTGCGGAGGTGGAGAAACTCTATCCTGCAGAGCCGATCGAGATTTCGGCGCAGAGCCATCTGCAGAATTTCTACGGGTCACTGGGGTTTGAGGTGATCTCCGAGGAGTATCTGGAGGATGGGATTCCGCATGTGGACATGCTGCGGCGGGGATAAGGTCAGAAGTCAAAGTTTTCCGGGAGTTCTCTGGCCTGCAGCAGCCGGACAATGATACAATTAGGTTCCGTCAGTATCGGACAGGAGGCACAAGAATGCTCCAAAAATTCGAGAAGGAACTCAGCCCAGAAGAACTGGCAAACCTACCGGACGAAGACATCGACACGAGTGAAATTCCAGAGCTAGACGACGATTTCTGGAGCAACGCGGTCCTCCGGCAGGCAGAGGCGGGCGTGCGAAGCGGTCCAGCAACGCCGATGGAGAGTGCACAAGAACTGTTAGCGGCATTCCGGGAACGCCAATAGCGGAGGCTTTTTGGGCGTCTGCATCTTCCCCTTCCGCCGCTATCTGGCTATCTACCAGCCGCTCGATACCGCAGACGGGATCGAGCTGATCCGTCTCCTGCACGCGGCACGGGACTATCGCAAATTCTTTGACGACTGATCCGATGCCCGAAATCTATGTCGATGCCGATGCCTGTCCGGTGAAGCCGGAGATCCTGAAAGTCGCAGAGCGACATGATCTGCCGGTGACCTTTGTCGCCAATTCGGGGCTTCGCCCCTCCCGCGATCCGATGGTCAAGAATGTCATCGTCTCCGGCGCCTTCGATGCCGCCGATGACTGGATCGCCGAGCGTTGCGGCGAAGGCGATATCGTGGTCACCGCAGATGTGCCGCTTGCCGGTCGTTGCGTGGCCGCGGGCGCGCTCGTGACCGGGCCGACAGGCCGGATCTTCGACACGGCCAATATCGGCATGGCGACCGCGATGCGCGATCTTGGGGCACATCTTCGCGAGACCGGCGAGAGCAAGGGCTACAATGCCGCCTTTTCGCCGCGCGACCGCTCCGCCTTCCTCGAAACGCTTGACAGGCTCTGCCGCCGGATCAAGAAGTAGGCCTTAATTCAACGGGCACCAGGCGGCGCGACGCTTTGAAAAATCTGATGAATTCCGTACTGGATCACCGTTATCGCGCCTTCATGGTGGCGGGCGTGATTGCGCTGACAGCCCTGCCCTTTGTGGCGGTCTACGAACCCTCGGTGACGATCGAGTTGCCGGCGATCCTGTTCTTTGCTGCCTATCTGACACTGTCGTTTCTACGTCTCAGGCGCCTGACGCCGGCCTATCTGAAGCAGAGGGCGGATGCGGCGGACGCGCCGGCTTTCGTCATTCTCGGTGTCACCACCCTTGCAATCGTGGCCGCGATCGGCGCGCTGTTCCTGGCGCTGAACCGCGAACAGAAGGCAGGCGCACCGGAGCTTGCCCTGGCCGTGGCCGCCGTCGTGCTCGGCTGGCTGACGATCCACACCATGGCGGCGATGCACTACGCCCATGTCTACTGGCGCCCCTCCCGAGCGCATGAAAACGGCCGGCGCGGCGGGCTCGACTTTCCCAGCACGCCAGACCCCTGCGGCCATGACTTTCTATACTTCTCGCTGGTCATCGGCATGACGGCACAGACCTCGGACGTGGTGATCACCTCGACCGCGATGCGCAAACTGAACCTCCTGCATGCCACGATCTCCTACTTCTTCAACACCGTGCTGATCGCGGCCGCCGTCAACGCGGCCGTCTCTCTCGCCGGCTGAACCTCTGCAGACAAGGACCTGACCTTATGAACATCCTCTCCCAGAACACCGCCTTCGGCGGCATGCAGGGCGTCTTCTCGCACCAATCAGAAGCAACCGGCACCGAAATGACCTTCGCCGTCTTCGTTCCGCCCCAGGCGACAAGCGAAAAGCGGCCCGTGCTCTGGTATCTCTCAGGCCTGACCTGCACCCATGCCAATGTCATGGAAAAGGGCGAATACCGCCGCATGGCCGCCGAGCTCGGCCTGATCGTGGTGTGCCCGGATACGAGCCCGCGCGGCAATGACGTCGCCGACGAGCTGACCAACTGGAAGATGGGCAAGGGAGCGGGCATGTATCTGAATGCCACGGAAACGCCCTGGGCCGAGCATTACCAGATGTATTCCTACATCACGGAAGATCTCCCCAGCCTAATCGCCGAACAGTTCCGCGCCGACATGAGCCGCCAGGGCATTTTCGGCCATTCCATGGGCGGCCATGGCGCGATGACGATTGCGCTGAAGAACCCTGAGCGCTTCAAAAGCTGCTCGGCCTTTGCCCCGATCGTCAATCCGCTGACCGCCGACTGGACGCAGGATGCGTTTGAAAAGTACCTCGGCCCCGACCGCGCCAAGTGGCGCGAATACGACGCCTGCGCGCTGGTCGAGGACGGCGCCCGCTTCCCGGAATTTTTGATCGACCAGGGCAAGGCCGACAGCTTCCTGGAAACGGGTCTAGCGCCGTGGAAGTTCGAGGAAGCGATCAAGGGCACCGATATCGGCCTGACGCTCAGGATGCACGAGCGCTACGACCACTCCTACTACTTCATATCGACCTTCATGGAGGATCATCTGAAGTGGCATGCGGAACGACTGGGATGAGCTGTCGGTGAAATGCCGTCATGCTCGTCCTCGGGTTAAACCCGAGGATGTCCCGAGCATCCGCTACCGGTGAGGTGCCTGCAACGTCGGTAGATCCTCGGGACGAGCCCGAGGACAACGACCGGGTATGTCAGCGCGCCCCTCACCCCCGCCGATACACAAACCGCTCGAAATCCGCTGGTTTGCCGCGTCCCGTGATGTCGAAGCAGAACATGCCGGCAAAGGCGCCGGTGAAGGAGCCATGTTCGCCGAAGCCGCCTTCATCGGAGACGACGCCGGCGTCGAGGACGGGGCCGATGGCCTGCCATGCGCCTTCGCCTGCGACCCGCCAGAAGAATTGCAGGTCGTTGTCGGTGATCTCCATGGCGAGATCCACGGCACCCTCGGGGATCGACTGGCCCATGCCGATCGGGAAGGTCAACTTGCCGGAGGGATAATCGCCCGGGCAGGAGAGGATGATCAGCGAACGGCCAAGTTTTTCGTCCGTGGAGATGCCGAGCGCGTGGAACTTGTAGCGGTTGTAGTAATGCGTCAGGCCTGCGACCTGTTGGTAAGTGTCGGGCGAGAATTCGAGACGGGTTTCGGCGCGGAAGCGGTGATGCTCCTGGCGGCGGGCGACCAGCGACTGTTCGAACCAGGAGCCGATGCTTTCCCGGCCAAAGAGGCGCAAGCGCCCTGCCCGCTCGCTCAGGCTGAACAGGCGTTCGGGATGCGGCGTGCGCAGCCACTGGAATTCGGATGGTAAGTCGGGGCTATCGAAGGTCCTGACGATCTCGACGGGTTCCTCGCGCTTCACCGCACCAGTAGGCGCCGGAACCTCGACGGCTGGCACGACGCCGCCCTGTTCGAGATAGAGCCAGCCATCGTCCTTCCAGACGCATTTCTGCAAGCCGGTTTCGCGACCGAGCGTGCAGCGGCGCTTCGGGGCCATGGGGCGGCCGCAGAGATGGGTGTGGTAGACCTGGCCGTCAGGCGTCTCGACATATTGGCCGTGGCCGGCGCGTTGCAGCTCCGCCTCCGGGTTGTCCTTTGAGGTTATGAGATGCGTGTTCGGATGCATCTCGTAGGGGCCGTCGATCGAGCGGGAGCGCGCCATGGTCACGACATGGTCGTAGCCGGTGCCGCCCTCGGCGGTCGTCAGGTAATACCAGCCATTGCGCTTGAAGAGATGCGGACCTTCGACCAGGCCCTGTTGGCTGCCCTCGAAGATGTTCCTGATCGGGCCGATGAGCTTTTGCGTCTTGGGGTCCCATTCCTGCAGCAGGATGCCGTCGAACTTGGCATGGCCGATGGTGTTGCGCGCCTCGGGACGATGGTTCCACTGCATGTTGAGGAACCATTTGCGACCGTCGTCATCATGAAAGAGCGAGGGGTCGAAGCCGGAGGAATTAACATAGATGGGGTCTGACCAGGGGCCTTCTATGGACGGTGCCGTGACGATGTAGTTATGCGCGTCCTTGAACGAGCCTTCGAAGCGTTTGACGTCGGTATAGACGAGCCAGAAAAGACCGTCAGCATAGGAGAGACACGGCGCCCAGACGCCGCCGCTGTCGGGATTGCCGCGCATGTCGAGTTGGCTGGCGCGGGTGAGCGGGCGGGTGACGAGGTCCCAGTTCACGAGATCGCGCGAATGGTGGATCTGCACGCCGGGATACCATTCGAAGGTGGAGGTGGCGATGTAATAGTCCTCGCCCACACGGCAGATCGAGGGGTCCGGGTTGAAACCCGGCAGGATGGGGTTGATGATCATGGCGTCTCTCCAAACGATGCGCGAGGCTACCCCCCTCTGGCCTGCCGGCCATCTCCCCCTCAAGGGGGGAGATCGATCCCGCGAGCACTACCTATGCCGCCCCATAGCTTGAGGTGACTTTCAGGTTTTCCAGCAATCTCCCCCCTTGAGGGGGAGATGTCGGCGTAGCGGACAGAGGGGGGGTATCCCCAGTTTCACTTCTATTCCCCAGCGGGACTTCTCCCCCGCAAAGGGGAGATACGTCTCAGGCCGCTGTACCCACCTCCCCCTTGAGGGGGGAGGGCGCCGCGAAGCGGCGGGTGGGGGTGAACCCTGCGAGTTTGGCATCTCCGTTCGACGAAAACGCCTGCACGTCACCCCACCCCGGAGCTTTGCTCCGACCCTCCCCCTAAAGGGGAGGGTGTTTCTTTATTTCTTCTTCCTGGGCGGGCCCTTGCGCTCGGCAGAGGCGGCCCAGATGTTGATGTCGGCGTCCTTGGCGAAGACGTCGATTTCGGCCAACTCTTCCGCCGTGAAATCGGGCGTCTCGATTGCCTTGACGCAGTCCTCGACCTGGGAAGGCTTGGATGCACCGATCAGCGCCGTGGTGATGCGTTTGCCGCGCAGCACCCAGGCAAGCGCCATCTGCGCCAGCGTCTGGCCGCGCTTTTCGGCGATGCGGTTGAGGCCGCGGATGTTTTCAAGGTTGCGCTCGTTGAGGAAGCCCGGATCGAGCGACTTGTCCTGTGTGGCGCGGGTGCCTTCGGGAATGCCGTTCAGGTATTTCGACGTCAGCATGCCCTGCGCGAGCGGCGAGAAGACGATCGAGCCGACGCCGAGTTCTTCCAGAGTGTCGATCAGCCCGTCTTCCTCGATCCAGCGATTGATCATTGAATAGCTGGGCTGGTGAATGAGGAGCGGCGTGCCCAGGCTCTTGAGGATCTCGTAGGCTTCGCGGCTGCGCTTCGAATTGTAGGAGGAAATACCGACATATTGCGCCCTGCCCGACCGCACGATGTGGTCGAGCGCGCCGCAGGTTTCCTCAAGCGGCGTGTCGGGATCGAAGCGGTGCGAATAGAAGATGTCGACATAGTCGAGGCCCAGGCGCTTCAGGCTCTGATCGCAGGAGGCGATCAGATATTTACGGCTACCCCATTCGCCGTAGGGACCGGGCCACATGTTGTAACCGGCCTTGGACGAGATGATCAGCTCGTCGCGATAACCCCGAAAATCGGTGCGCAGGATTTCGCCGAAGGCTTCTTCAGCTGTGCCGGCCGGTGGTCCGTAATTGTTGGCGAGGTCGAAATGGGTGATGCCGAGGTCGAACGCGGTACGGCAGATCGCCCGCTTCATCGCATGCGGCGTGTCCTGGCCGAAATTGTGCCAGAGGCCGAGCGAGATCGCCGGCAGCTTCAGCCCGCTCTTGCCGCAGCGATTATAGGTCATCCGCTCATAGCGGTTTTCGGCGGGGGTATAGGTCATGGGTGGTTCTCTCCCGGATGCAGACGCTTCATGCTTGCCCCTCATCCCCCTGCCGGGACCTTCTCCCCGCTGGCGGGGAGAAGGGGGCAAGACGCCGGTCTCACCGGCCTTCTCCCCGTTCACGGGGAGAAGGTGGCGGCAGCCGGATGAGGGGTCAAGACACACCTTATCTAAGCAGAGCCTGCGCTTCGTCGATACCCAGAGCCGCCGGTTGGGTGCAGGTTGTCGACAATGTCACGAATTCGCCCGTCTCGCCCGACTTGAGGATCGAGACCATGACATCGACGCCGTGGAGGGTGCGGTCCAGCGAGCAGCGGGCATCGCGGCCTTCGAGGATGGCGACCGCCATGTCGGCGAGGCCGGCCGTGCGGTAGTTGGCGCGCGGCCCCTGCGGGCTTTCCTGATTGTTGCGACCGAAGGGGTGATCCCAGGCTTCGAGCGGCTGGATGTCCTTGTTGCGGCCGGAGGCTTCGACGACACCGCCGAAGAAATTCGGGTCGGGCACGTAGAGCGAGCCTTCGGTGCCGTAGAGTTCCATATTTGCGTGGCGGTGGCTCCAGACATCCCAGCTGGCCGACAGCGTGATCGTCGCACCGTTCTGGAATTCCAGAAGCGCATGGATGTTGGTGGGGGTCTTGACCGGGATCACCTCGCCACTGCGCGGCTGGCTGGTGATCGTGCGGGTCTCATTCGCCATCGAGGTGAGCGCTGCAACGCGCCTTACCGGGCCGATCAGGTTGATCAGGTTGGCGATGTAATAGGGGCCGAGGTCGAGAACGGGACCGCCGCCGGGCAGGAAGAAGAAATCCGGGTTCGGATGCCACATCTCCATGCCGGGGCTCATCACATGGCAGGTACCGGAGGTGACGCGGCCAATGCCGCCCTTATCGATATAGGCACGCGCCAGCTGATGCGCACCGCCAAGGAAGGTGTCGGGCGCGCAGCCGACCGACAGGCCCTTGGCCTTGGCAATCGCCCGCAGGTCCTCGCCCTGTTCGAGCGACAAAACCAGCGGCTTTTCCGAATAGACGTGTTTGCCGGCCTCCAGAATGCGCTTGGAGACCGGATAATGCGCGTCCGGGATCGTCAGATTGACGACGATATCGACCTCGGGATTGGCGAGGAGCTCATCGATGGTCTGGGCCTTGACGCCGTATTCCGCAGCACGGGCTTCCGCCGCTGAGGGATTGATATCAGCGCAGGCGACGACCTTCAGGCCGCGAAACAGCGGCGCGAGTGAAAAATAGGTGGTGGAGATATTGCCGCATCCGATGATGCCGACGCCGAGTTCGCGTGCCATGGGAAATGTCCTGCTTGCTGCGAGTGGTTCAATAGGTCTTGAAGGAGGCGATCGAGCGGGTGATCAGCCGGTCAATGTCCTTGGGATTGTCGTGCTCCACGACGAAATGCTTGACGCGGGTGCCCTTCAGCGCCGCAACCAGGCCCTTCCAGTCGACGGTGCCATGGCCGACATCGGCCCAACCGTCTTCATCCGCGTTCTCGCCTGCCGGTGCGATGTCCTTGACGTGGACGGCGCTGATGCGCTTGCCGTAGCTTTCGATCCAGGCGAAGGGATCGGCCTTGCCTCTGATAACCCAGGCGATGTCGGCTTCCCAGTCGAGTTCGGGGCCGCCGGCAAGGATCTGTTCCTGCGGCGTCGATCCGTCCGGCAAGGCTGCGAATTCGAAGTCGTGATTGTGCCAACCGAAGACCAGACCGGCATCGCGCAGCGGCTTGCCGGCGGCCTGCAGCCGCTGGCCGAAGGCGAACCAGCCGGCCGCATCCGAGGGACGCTGGTCGGGCATCAGATAGGGGCAATAGACCGCCTCGATGCCGAGCGTTTTTGCGATCTTGATGACACGGGCCGGGTCGTTCTCGATCATGTCGAGGCCGAAATGCGCGGTCGGCATGGTCAAGTGGTTCTGGTCGAGCTCCTTGCGGAAAGCATCCAGCTCGCCATCGGCGAGTGACGCGTAGAGGGCGCCATAACCCTCAACTTCGCCGTAACCGGCAGCCTTGAGCTTCGGATAAATGCCGCTGAAGGGCTGGAAGTTACGGGCGCTGTAAAGCTGGAAGCCGAGTTTGGTCATGGGCGTAGTCTCCTCCTCGTTTTCCCTGGATCGGGGGCCCAGGGCCTTGTTTGTGTCGCCTGTCAGTCCACCGATTGGCAGGTGTAGAGATCGTAGATACGGAAGTCCGGCACGGTATCGGCGGGCAGAGCGGTGTCCGGCGTGAAAATGATCCGTCGGCTTTCGCCGGCCGAAAGGTCGAAGGCGTTGTCGGAGTAGCGCCCGGGGGTTGCGCTTTCGAGCATGACAAAGAGGGCAAGGCCTCTGGCCGCGACCGTCACCTCGAACGCACCATCGCCGGTCGGCGTGACCGATGTTTCGAGGCGCGAGGGCTCAAGATCGAGCGCCTTGTAGGTGCCGTTGAGGAAATGCCCCTCCCCGCTCATGCCATTCGAGGCGATGAAGCTCCAGGCGAGCAGACCGTCGGCCGGGATCTCGCTGGCATCCAGCGTGACGAGCAGGTCGGCGGCATCCGGGCCGCAATCGCCCTGCACGCTTTTCAGCGGAATGCGATCACCCGACAGAGTCAGCATGAAGAGATTGGCGTCGATGGTGACGGTATCGAGCGTGTCGTTGACCATCGACAGCGCAATGGTGCTGCCGTCTTCGGACGGTATGGCGGCGACCGCGACCGGCTGGAAGAAGCGGCGCACCATGTAATGCATCGCCTTCCAGTTGCCGCCGTAATCGAGGCTGGACCAGGAGGCGACCGGCCAGGTGTCGTTGAGCTGCCAGTAGATCGTGCCCATGCAATGGGGTTTCAGCGAGCGCCAGTATTCGACGGCGGTCTTGATGGCGAGGCCCTGCTGGATCTGGCTCAGATAGACGAAATTGGCAAAATCCTTCGGAAAACGGAAATAGCGGAACATCGTGCCCGCGATCCGCTCGTTGCCGCCCGCATTCTTCTGATGCAGCTCGATCACAGGCGACGCGATATTCATGTCGCTCTTGTCGGCAAATGTCTCGATGACCGGCAGCGAGGTATAGGACTGGAACCCGAATTCCGAACAGAAGCGCGGTTTGACAGTCCGGTAATTATCGAAACTCTTGTTCTCGTGCCAGACCGACCAATAGTGCATGTCGCCGGAGCCATCGGCATGCCAGGCGTCGCCATAGTCGAGATAGCCCGAGGCCGGGCTCGACGGCCACCAGATGCCTTGCGGGAATGCGCGTTTGACGCCCTGCTCGATGGTCCGGTTGAGGCGGTCATAGGCGACGAGATAGCGGTCGCGGTTGGCAATCGACTCCGGGAACCAGGTGAGCGCGCCGACCAGTTCGTTGTCACCGCACCAGAGGACGACCGAGGCGTGGCTCGAGAGCCGCCGGACCTGGTAGTCGACCTCGTGGGCGACGTTGTCGAGGAAGTCCTCGGTGCAGGGGTAGAGATTGCAGGAGAACATGAAATCCTGCCAGACCATCAGGCCCAGCCGGTCGCAGAGGTCGTAGAACCAGTCCGGCTCGTAGAAGCCACCGCCCCAGACTCGGATCATGTTCATGTGGGCTGCGACCGCCGAATTCAGAAGATCGGTGGTCTTCTCCTCCGAGGAGCGGGTGAACAATGCATCCGCCGGGATCCAGTTGGCGCCGCGGCAGAAGATCTCGCGGCCATTGACCTTGAGCGCAAAGCGGCTGCCGGCGGCATCCGAGTCGGTCAGCAGTTCGACGGTGCGCAGGCCGATCTGGCGGGTGACGGTCTCGGTCGGCAGGTCGACGGACAGCGCATAAAGCGCCTGATCGCCGGACCCCGCCGGCCACCAGAGACGCGGGTTTTCCACTTCGAAGACATGGACAATCTTGGTTTCACCAGCAGAAATGCCGACATCAAGCCGCACGCGTTCTCCATCGAGCGAGAAATGCACAGGCACGACGGCGGGCTCGACAGAATGGATGGTAGCGGTAACCTTGAGCTCGACGCGACCATCGGCATGGTGGAGTTGTTCGGTCTCGACATGCTCGATGCGCGCCGGGTCGAGTTTCCTCAGCGACAGCGTGCCGTAGATCCCGAGCGGCGCAATGGCGATGTTCCAGTCCCAGCCGAAATGGCATTGCGGCTTGCGCAGCATATTGCCATGCGGAAGCGGCGAATTGCCCTTGTGATAGGGCACATAGAAGGGTTGCCGTGCCTGGCGCTCAGCGCCCGCCGTCAGGCTCGAATGAAAGACGATACGAACGGTGTTCTCACCCGGCTGAAGCGCATGGCTGACATCGGGGCGATAGCGGCGGAAGCAGTTGTCGGCGGAGAGCACCGGCACGCCATTGACGAAGACCACGGCAACCGTGTCGAGATAGTCGATGTCGAGATACCAGCTGCCGGAGATATCCGGGATGACAAAGCTGCGCTCGACCGCCCAGTCGCGCTCGGCGACCCATTGCACGACCTCCTCGTTGCGACCGAAATACGGATCCGGCATCAGGCCTGCTGCATAGAGGGCGGAGTGCACGTCGCCGGGCAGCGCGATGGCTTCCTGGTGCTCGCCATCGACGGAAGAGAGGCGCCATTCGCCGTGAAGATCGATGACGCCGCTATCAGCACTCTGGTTCATGACATCAGTCCTGCAGAAGAAAAAATGCGCCCCGGTCACAGTCCGGGACGCGAGGGGGGAACGTGTCAGATGCGCTCTTCGCTCTCGGCATCGAAGAGGGAGGCGACTTCCATATCGAAGCCCAGGCGAACCTTGGCACCCGGCGCATAACGGCGGGTGCCGCCGATACGCACCGACATGGTGTGACCGGCATGCTTCAGCCAGAGCAGATTGTCGGCGCCCATCGGCTCTTCGATGTCGACGATCGCCTCATGCAACTCGCCGATGCCGTTCTCTTCATCGACCTTGATGTGTTCAGGACGCACGCCGAGCACCACCTTGCGGCCAGCCGTCAGGGTTTCCTGCGAGCGGTAGCCCTTCATCGAGAACAGCACATCATGGGTGCGGAAGAAGATATCGCCACCCTCGTTGACCAAGTCGCCATGCAGGAAGTTCATCGACGGCGAGCCGATGAAGCCGGCAACGAAAAGGTTTCGCGGCCGGTTGTAGATCGTGTTCGGATCGGCGAGCTGCTGGATGACGCCGCTCTTCATGATGGCGATGCGGTCGGCCAGCGTCAGCGCCTCGATCTGGTCATGCGTGACATAGATCATCGTGTTCTTGAGGCTGTGGTGCAGGCGCTTGATCTCGACGCGCAACTCCGAGCGCAGCTTGGCATCGAGGTTCGACAGCGGCTCGTCGAACAGGAAGACGTCGACATCGCGTACCAGCGCACGGCCGATCGCCACGCGCTGGCGCTGACCACCGGAGAGTGCCGACGGCTTGCGGTCGAGCAGCGGCCCGATCTGCAGGATGTCGGCGGCGCGCTGGACGCGCTTATCGATCTCGTCCTTCGGCATTTTCGCGACTTGCAGGCCGAAGGAGAGGTTCTTCTTCACGGTCATCTGCGGATAAAGCGCATAGGACTGGAACACCATGCCGATGCCCCGGTCCTTGGGCTCTTCCCAAGTGACGTTTCGCCCCTTGATGAAGATCTGCCCGTCGGTCGGCTCCAGCAGACCGGCGATGCAGTTGAGAAGCGTGGACTTGCCGCAACCGGAGGCGCCGAGGAGAACGATGAACTCCCCATCGACAATGTCCAGATTGAGGTTTTCCAGCACTTTGACCGCGCCGAAGCTCAGCGAGAGGTCCTTGATCGATACACTATGCGACATGAGCTTAACCCTTGACTGCGCCGGCGGCGATACCCCGGACGAAGAGGCGTCCGGACAGGAAATAGACGATGAGCGGCACGGCGCCGGTCAGCAGTGTGGCGGCCATGTTGACGTTGTATTCCTTCACGCCCTGCACCGAATTGACGATATTGTTCAGCTGAACCGTCATCGGATAGGTATCGGGCCGGGTGTAGACGACACCGAACAGGAAGTCGTTCCAGATACCCGTAACCTGCAGGATGATCGCGACGACAAAGATCGGCAGCGACATCGGCAGCATGATGCGGAAATAGATCTGCCAGAACCCTGCCCCATCAATGCGCGCCGCCTTGAACAGTTCTTCCGGCAGCGAGACGAAATAGTTGCGGAACAACAGCGTCAGGATCGGCATGCCGAAGATCGTATGCACGATCACCAGCCCGCTCAGGCTACCGTAGATCCCCATTTCACGCAGCAGGATGACCAGCGGGTAAAGCATGACCTGATAGGGAATGAAGGCCCCGAAAATCAGGATCGTGAAGAAGACTTCCGAGCCCTTGAACTTCCAATTGACCAGGGCATAGCCGTTCAGCGAGGCAATCAGGATCGAAACGACGACCGACGGCACCAGGATCTGCACGGAATTCCAGAAACCGCGAGACAGACCATCGCAGTTCAAGCCCGTGCAGGCCGTGGCCCAGGCCTTGACCCAAGGTTCGAACGTCACTTCGACTGGCGGGGCAAAGATATTGCCAAGCCGGATTTCCGGCATGCCCTTGAGCGAGGTGACCACCATCACCCAAAGCGGCAGCAGATAATAGAGGCTGACGAGCAGCAGGATACCATAGAGGATGATGTTGCGGCTGGAGAACATCCGCTTCGGCCGCGCGCCGCGCGGGCCGGTCATGACGTGATCAACCATGTTTGCGTCTCCCGCCGAATTCAAGATAGGCCCAAGGGATGAGGACGATCAGAACCGTGAGCAGCATCATGGTCGATGCAGCCAGACCCTGGCCAAGATTCTGGGCCTGGAACATGTAGTCATAGACATATTTCGCAGGCACTTCCGACGCATTGCCCGGTCCGCCGGATGTCTGTGCGACAACCAGATCGTAAAGTCGGACAATACCGGATGCGATGAGAACCAGAGAGGTGATGAAGACCGGGCGCATCATGGGAATGACGATAAAAATGTAGGTCCGCCATTTCGGAATGCCGTCGACGCGCGCTGCCTTCCAGATATCCTCGTCGATACCGCGCAGGCCGGCCAGCATGATGCACATGACAAATCCGGTGCCTTGCCAAAGTCCGGCAATCAGCAGGCCATAGATGACAATATCGGGGTTGTAGAGCGGATCGAATTCGAAGCTTTCCCAGCCCAAACCGCGCACGATCGACTGAACGCCGAATTCGGGATTGAGGATCCACTGCCAGACGAGGCCGGTCACAATGAATGACAGCGCAAACGGATAGAGCAGAACGGTGCGGAAAGCATCCTCGTAGCGGATCTTCTGGTCGAGCAGCACCGCCAGCAGAAAGCCGATCACGATGGTGAAGATCAATGATAGGACGCCGTAAATGAAGATGTTCTCGATCGACACCCACCAGCGGCTGGTGCTCCAGAGACGCTCATACTGCTCAAGACCGACGAAATTGGCGCGTGGCAGCAGCTTGGAATTGGTGAATGAGTAAACAACGGTCCAGAGCGTCCCGCCGACAAAGACGACGAGCGCGGTAAAGATCATGGGCAAAGCCGCGATCTTGCCGTTGAGATTGCGAAACAGCCGAGACGGCCGTGCAACGCGCGACATGGCAAAACCTCCAGAATGGGGGGTGACTGCCCGGCAAAGCCGGGCAGTCGGCGTGAGACCGAGAGGCCTCAGCTACCGCTCTTGAGATTCTGAACCCACTTCTGATGGGCTTCTTCCGGCGACATGTCAGACTTCCAGAACTCGACCATGAGGTCTTCGTTCTGCTTCTGCACGTCCGGAGACCAGACCATGTCACCTGAGGGGATGATGTTCCCGCTAGCCAGGATTTCGAGACCCTTCTTCATGCAGTCGTTGGCGGCAGCCAGATCGACGTCACCGCGGATCGGCAGCGAACCCTTCTTCAGGTTGAAGGCGACCTGCACTTCCTTGGAGACCATGAGGGCTGCAAGTTCCTTCTGCGCCTTTTCCTTTTCAGGATCGTTCAGCTTCGGGAAGTAGAAGGCATCACCACCGGTCGAAATGTACTCGTTCAGACCGAGGCCGGGAAGGCAGGTGTAATCCTTGCCAGCCACTTCACCGGCGACGGCGAATTCGCCCTGCGCCCAGTCACCCATGATCTGGCCACCGGCCTGATCGGTGATGACGAGGTTGGTTGCCTGGTTCCAATCCTGAACGGTAGACTTGGCAGCAAGCTTGCGAGCGTCAGCCGCAGCCTGGAAAACCTTCAAATATTCGGGTCCGGCCGCAACGTCCATGTTCTTGTCGACGTTGACTGCCTTCCAGTTGTCGAGACCGGCAACTGCGATCTGCATCGCACCAAAGGCGAGGTTGGACTGCCAGGGCTGGTTACCGAGAGCCAGCGGGATCTTGCCTGCCTTCTCGAGCGCAGGCGCAGCCGCAACAAACTCATTCCAATTTGTCGGGACAGGAACGCCTGCCTCCTCAAACGCCTTGTTGGACAGCCACAGCCACTCCGGCGAGTGAATGTTCACCGGTGCGCAGTAGATCCGACCGTCAACCGTGCAGGCGTCGAGCAGCGACGGCGGGAAAACCTTGTCTTTCCAACCTTCTGCCTCGGCGACATCGGTCAGATCCAGCATCAGACCAGCCTCGACAAGCTCGAGAGCCTGCTGACCGTGGTTGAACTGGGTGGCCCCCATCGGATCGCCGCCGGTAATGCGGCTGATCATGATCGGACGTGCCGTACCGCCACCACCGGCGATCGCGCCATCGACCCACTTGTTGCCGGTGGCGTCGAAAGCCTTGGCAAGCTCGGCGACAGCCGCAGCCTCACCGCCCGATGTCCACCAATGGGTTACTTCAAGATCGGTTGCGTGAGCCGCTGCGAACGGCATGGCGACTGTTGCGGCCAAAGCTGCCGCGAAGCTACGAAAATTCATGAGTCTCCTCCCTCACTGAAACGTTGCCGGAAAAACTTATGACAAAGAATCCGCAGACGCAACCAGGCGGATTGTAAATTTTCTATTACAGCTGATTTTCAGTCAGGGCGTGTGTTGGAATGAAAAATCCAAATCGCTTTGGGCAATCTGGATATTGCGCAGCAATATTGCCGAAATCCGCCTGGATTGAACGAATTGCACCCAAATTCGAAAAGATTTGCTGCAACTGCGTTGTCTCGATGTCACGGGCCATAGACACGAATCGCAATCTGAAAGGCACTCTCCATAGTTGTTATTCATCGCACCGCAGCATGGAATTGGGCTCGACAAACGAACTGTATCGTTTCAGATTTTTCATTCAAGGCAACGGATGGAGGTGTCGGTCGTCAGGTATGCAGAAAGGGAAAAGCCAACTATAAGCGGGACTTGTAAGACCGGTGGGGACAATATGACAGATCTGCAGGGGAGCGGCCTGATGGACCGCCCAATCGCGACGAAGGAGCGGCCGACGCTCAAAACGATCGCCTTCATGACGGGCCTCGGCATCACCACCGTTTCCCGGGCGCTGAAAGACGCGCCGGATATCGGCGCGGAAACGAAGGAACGGGTCCGTATGGTTGCCCGCCAATTGGGTTACCAGCCAAACCGCGCCGGCGTTCGATTGCGGACCGGCAAGACCAACGTCATCGCCCTTGTGCTTGGCATTGACGAGGAGATCCTGGGCTTCTCCAATCAGATGGTGGTCGGGATTTCGGAAGTGCTGTCGGGCACGCCCTACCACATTGTCGTAACACCCCATGCACATACCAAGGACCCGATGCTGCCCGTGCGTTACATCCTGGAGACAGGATCAGCGGACGGCGTCATCATTTCCCGGACGGAACCCGATGACCCTCGCGTGCGGCTGCTCACCGAGCAGAACATGCCTTTTGTCACCCACGGGCGGACCGACATGGGCATCGAGCATCCGTTCCATGACTTCGACAACGAGGCCTTCGCCTATGGAGCCGTGGAACGTCTGGTGAAGCGTGGACGCCGACGCATCGCCCTGCTCCCGCCTCCAAGCAAGCTGACCTATTACCAGCATACCTTCGATGGCTTCATGCGCGGGCTGAAGGCTTTCGGCGCCGAAGAGGTTCCGCTGCACATCAACATCGATGCCACGCTCGGCCAGATCCGGTCCACGGTCGAAGAGCTGATGCGGGGTCCGGATGCGCCGGACGGCTTGATCTCATCCTCCGGCAGCAGTGCGATCGCTGCCAATGCCGGGATCGAGGCGGCGGGCAAGCGGGTCGGGGTCGAGATTGACCTGGTTGCCAAACAGGGCACGCCGATCCTGAACTGGATACGCCCCGATATCATTGCCGTCTATGAAGACGTTCGCCAGTCGGGCCGGGAGCTTGCCAAGGCGGTCATTGCAAGGATTGATGGCGTTGACCCGGAGCTGCTGCAGAACATCAGTAAGCCGCGCTGGGAATAGGCCGCTCGCCCTCGGAACGCAAAAGGATCTGCTGCAAGGCCGGCTCAGGCATAGGACGGACGCTGCGCATCGTCCCAGACGACCACGGAGTTGCGGCCGTTGACCTTGGCTTTATGCAGTGCCGCATCGGCCCGCTTCAGGAGTTCATCTGCGGTCACCTGCATGGCGCCATGCGCCACACCGACGCTGACAGTCACCGGCACGAGCTCGCCACCCAGAAAGAACATCTGCTGTTCAACGCTGTCATGGATGATATGTCCGAGCTTTTCGGCCTCCTCGACCTTGCAGAAGGGCACATAGGCCGCAAACTCCGCACCGGCCAGACGGCCAAGCAAGGTGTGCTCCGGCAGTTCTCTCAGAATGATTTCGGCGCAGGTCTTCAACACCTCGTCACCACCCGAATGCCCGTAGCGATCGTTGATGCGCTTCACGTGATCGACGTCAATATAGAGAAATGCCCCCTCCCCGCGGATCTTGGTCGACAGCGTTTGTAGCATGTCGAGGAAGGTGAAGCGGTTCGCAATCCCCGTCAGCGCATCCGTTGCGCTCGACCAGCGATGTTCGACAACCAACCGATCCCGCACCAGCAGAGAGAGTGACAAGGGCGCCATCAACGCATGGAGGAAGAGGGCAAAGACGGCAATCGCGAGCCAAACGGGACTGGAGCCGGTCGAAGCACTCGCTAGACCGGGCGAGAGATAGGCGGCGACGCATGAAAACAGCAGCACGAGGGATAAAGCGGCAAACCAGAGATAGGCGATGGGCCGGTTCGTCAGCTGCTCTTCCGTCTCGGACACTTTCAGCTCCCAGGCGGCAAGACCGGTATAAATGGCACCGATCGCGGCAGCGAGCAGGTAACGCGCGGCAAAGCTCTCCTGCAGCAAGGGTGCCGACGTCGTCAGCAGCAGAAAGGCCAGAGGACCGGCCGCCGCGAGTTTCAGATCGAGCTTGCGATGATCGAAGGCACGCATGCCCTGCCAGGCGAGTGCGAAACCGGCGAGAATGAGTGTCTGGGCGAGAGCAACCGTGACCAGGCCATAACCGCCGTCCGCAAAGAACGACAACAGGGCGCCGAAACCTGCCAGTCCAGAAGCTGCCGAAAACAACAGGAATTCGCTTCGCTTCGGCTCCCCACGCCAATGCCGCCCATACAGAATGGAAAACACCGACAGAAGCGCAAACGCACCGAGTGCAAGTGTGGGAAAGTTAACAGAGACCATCACGAAACGCCTGAAATTTGAACGGAATGATTAACCGCGTCGTGAGGCTAGGCGACAGACATTAACTCCGAGGTAAACGAATTGGTAACAATTTAACCAATCGGCGACCGGATGACCATTATTCACAGGGCGATCGCAAGACCACTACGTCCAAAGAAAAAGGCCCGACATCATCCGATATCGGGCCTCGAGCAGGCGACGGGTCGCCAAGGACCGGTCAGAACTGGCCGGCCCAGGGACCGTGATGCATGTCCTTGCCGTCGAGACGATCAAAGCCATGCGCACCGAAGAAGTCGCGCTGCGCCTGGATCAGGTTCGCCGTGCCGCGAGCGCGACGATAGGTGTCGAAGTAGGAAAGCGCCGAGGCCAGCGCCGGAACCGGCAGGCCGGACAGGACGGCATGGGCAACGACGCGACGCAGCGCGCCATCGGTTTCCTTGACCATCTGGGCGAAGGCCGGGGTCACCACGAGATTGGCGACATTCGGATCCTTGGTGAAGGCCGAGGTGATCTCGTCGAGGAACTGCGAGCGGATGATGCAGCCGGCGCGCCAGATGCGGGCGATCGTCGGCATCGGCAGCGACCAGTGGAACTCTTCAGATGCCGACGACATGACCGCAAATCCCTGGGCATAGGCGGCAATCTTGGCGGCCAGCAGCGCGTTCTCGAGATCGGCGATGAAGGCGGCCTTGTCCTTCGGCGCCTCGGCCAGCGCCGGCAGTCCGAAAAGCTTTTCGGCCGAAATACGCTCTTCGCGGAGCGACGACAGCACGCGGCCGGCAACAGCGGCCTCGATGCCGGAGGCGGCGACCGCGAGGTTCTGCGCCTCGATGGCAGACCACTTGCCGGTCCCCTTCTGGCCGGCGGAATCGACGATCACGTCGACCATCGGCTTGCCGGTTTCCGGATCCGTGGCCTTCAGCACCTTTTCGGTGATTTCGATCAGATAGGAATTCAGGCGGCCCTTGTTCCACTGACCGAAGATCTCGCCGATTTCGGCAGCCGACATCTTCAGACCGTCGCGCAGGATGCCGTAGATCTCGGCAATCATCTGCATGTCGGCATATTCGATGCCGTTGTGGATCGTCTTGACGAAGTGACCGGCGCCATCGGTGCCGAGCCAGGCAACGCAGGGCTCGTCGTTGAACTTGGCGGCGATCGAGGTCAGTACCGGCTCGACGCGCTTCCAGCTTTCCTCGGTGCCGCCGACCATGATCGAGGGACCATGGCGGGCGCCCTCTTCACCGCCGGATACACCCATGCCGATGAAGGTGAAATCGGTGCCGGCAAGCTTTTCGAAGCGGGCGACCGTATCGCGGAAGTTCGCATTGCCGGCATCGATCATGATGTCGTTCTTCGACAGATACGGCATCAGGGCCGCAATCTGCTGGTCGACGGCGTCACCGGCCTTGATCATGATGATGATTGGACGCGGCGGACGGATGGCGGCAACAAACTCTTCGATCGTGTGGCAACCAATGATGCGATCGGCGAGCTCGCCGGCTTCGCCGAGGAATTCGTCCGTGCGCGCGGGCGTGCGGTTGAAAACCGCGATGCGATTGCCCTTTTCGGCAATGTTGAGCGCCAGATTGGAGCCCATGACTCCGAGACCGATCAGTCCGATTTCCGCTTGCTGCACGATATGACCTCCGCATGCAAATCGATTAGGAGGCCGCTTTGTCGCATCATGGGTGCGGTGCGGCAAGCGAAAATCTTGATCAATTGGTCAACAGATTGTCTCACGCAGCGGGATGATCTTCATCCTCTGTGATGGCCCGCCAGGCGGCACCATCGAGGTCCTCATACTGGCCGCTCTTCAGCGACCAGAGAAAGGCAAAGAGGCCGAGACCGCCCAGAAACAGCGCGATCGGGATGAGGAAAATGAGCATGTTCATGCGGCAATCCTCCCTGTGTCAGGGCGTACTGCAGACAGGTTATCGGACGCAGCTTCTTTAGCGACGCGTTCATCGAGCGACAGCCGGTTGAGACGGAGCGCGTTCACCACGACGATGATCGACGAGGTCGACATGGCGACAGCGGCAATCAGCGGGGTGGCGTAACCGAGAAGCGCGATCGGCACGGCAATCACGTTATAGCCGATGGCCAATGCAAAGTTCTCGCGGATCAGCCGCCCGGCGCGGCGCGAGGCCTCGATCGCAAAGGGCACGGCTTCGAGGCCGTCGCGCATGAAGACGAAGTCGGCCGCCTGACGTCCGACATCAGCGGCTGTCGCTGGCGCCATCGACACATGCGCGGCCGAAAGCGCCGGCGCATCATTGATCCCGTCGCCGACCATCAGCACGCGGCGGCCACGAGCGGATGCCTCGGCGCAGGCTTCCGCCTTGTCACGGGGGCTAAGACCCGCCCGCCATGTGTCGATGTTAAGATCGGCAGCAAGCTTTGCAACGACGGGGGCGCGATCGCCCGACAGAATGCCGAGGTCGAGACCCGCCTGCCGAAGGGCATGGATCGAAGCGCGCGCGCGCGGCCTCAGCATGTCCTCGAACAGGAAGGTGGCGCGTTCGGTGCCATCGAGCGATAGCACGACTTCGGAATAGGGCTTGTCGTCGGCTGCGTGAGCCCCGGCGTCACAGGTAAAACGGCGGTTGCCGAGGCGCCAGACGCCTTCCTCTGTCTCCGCTTCGACACCGGCGCCCGGCACTTCCCGGACGGTCTCGAAGGCGCGCGGCTGGCCACCATAGGCTGCCCAAAGCGCCCGCGACAGCGGATGTCGGGAATGGGCGGCAAGACCGGCGGCGACGGCAAAGGCGACAGGCTCCAGCCGCGCGGCATCAACGAGACGCGGGCGACCCAGCGTCAGCGTGCCGGTCTTGTCGAAGGCGACGGCCTCGATCTCGGCGAGCCGTTCCATGGCAGAACCGTCCTTGACCATCACGCCCGCCTTGAACAGGCGGCCAGCGGCGACAACCTGCACGACAGGCACCGCGAGGCCCAGCGCACAGGGGCAGGTGATGATCAGGACCGCAATTGCGACCATCATCGCGTGTTTCCAGTCGCCATCATACAGGCCCCAGCCAATGAAGGCGGTGATCGCAAGCAAATGCACGGCCGGGGAATAATACTGGGCGGCACGATCGGCGATGCGGCGGTACCGCGCCCTGCCCCCTTCGGCGGCTTCCATCAGATGGATGATTTCGGAGAGGAAGGAGTTCTGGACGGTCGCCGTTGCACGGACGGAGAGCGAGCCTGTCAGGCTCAGCGTGCCGGCCTGGATTTCCGAGCCTGGACGAACCGAGACCGGCGCGCTTTCGCCATTGACGATCGACATGTCGAGATCGCTTTCGCCGGAGACGACGATGCCATCGACGGGAATGCGGTCGCCGGCTGATATGGCAACCTGATCCCCGACACGGATCTCATCCACGGCGCGATATTCGCGCGAGCCGTCCTCGCCGAGCACCATGGCACCGCGCGGATTGAGGCGGGCAAGCCCGCTGATGGCGGAGCGTGCCCGATCGCGCATAATGTGATCCAGCGTACGACCGATCAGAAGGAAGAAGAGCAGCGAGGCCGTTGCGTCGAAATAGGCATGTTCGCCGTGATGGATGGTTTCCCAGAGAGAGGCGAAATAGGAGAGCGTGATGCCGATGGCGATGGGCACATCCATGTTGGTGCGGCCATGTTTCAGCGCGTTCCAGGCCGATTCGTAGAAGAAGCGACCGGCATAGATCAGCGCCGGGGCTGCGATCATCGCCGAGATCCAGTGGAAGAGATCGCGTGTCGAGGCATCCGCCCCGGACCAGACTGAGACGGAAAGCAGCATGATGTTGGTGGCGGCAAAGCCGGAAACGGCAACAGCACGGATCAGCTGGTTGCGCAGCGCGTCGGAGGCCTCTTCGGCTGCCGTGAACAGATGGGCAGTGTAGCCGGTCGAGGCGATGGCCCGGGCCAGATTGACCGGGTCGGTCTCGACACCATCCACGGCCTCCTTCCATACGACCGAAACGCGCTTCGTCGACAGGTTGACGCGCGCACGCTCCACTTCCGGCAACGCTTTCAACGCACCTTCGACCGTGGTGATGCAAGTACCGCAATGGACCGCAGGCACGCTCATGTCGACCTGCCAGAGGCCCGGCCCGACCGCGCGGCTGGAGAGCTTCAGCTCATCCGCAGACGGCAGTGAGACCCCTGCCCGCTCCAGATCCAGTGCACCTTCGGTGCCCGCTGCACAGCAACTCATCGTCATTCTCCCGAAACGGTGATCCGCTTCGCTTCGTGCATGATCATCTTGCCGTCTTTGGTCGCCTGCATCTCGACGATCCAGCTGCCCGGAAGGATTGCGGTTTCAGCGAGATAGAGACCGTCTCCAGCGGGCGTCATCTGCAGTTCGAAATCCTGCGTGGTGCCGACGGGGCGCTTGAAATGGGCCGTCACCGCATCGGCGATGACGGGCGTGTTGCCCGGCAGCGTCAGCCGATAGCGCATGCCCTTGGCATCAACCGAGAGATCTCCGGCAATGCCGGTCGCCAGCATCTCGCGGATCGCGGCCGTCTTGCCGTTAAACTGCTGGCTGGCGACATAGGTGTTCTTCACCACGAGGCCGCTCCAGCTCGACGTCGCGAGATAGGCCATGGTGAAATTGACCGTGATGATCGTGCCGAAGAAGGCCAGCATGATCGCCAGCATGTGCCAGCCGGTGAAAGTGAAGGATTTCCTCGCGTCAGTGGTCATTATCTGGCTCCTGGCCCCATGAAGACGGCATCATAAACATCGCGTTCGTCGCTTCCGGCATCCTTGGCGATGAACTGGAATTCCTGGTTGTCATCGGTGACCTTGTCACCGGCGAGTGTCACGAAGACCTTGAGCGTGGTCGCCTCATCCGGCTCCACCGAGACGGTGAAGGCACGGGCCGGCGGCTGGTTGATGCCGTTGATCTTCATGGTGGCATCCGGCAGCCCCTCGATCGACACCTGGATCTCGCGTGGTGCTGCGATCATGTTGAGAATGCGGACCGTATAGCCGTTGCGGATCGATCCATCCGATTCGAGCACGAATTGCGGATTGCGGTCGTGCAACACGTTGACCTCAAGCCGGTCGCGGCCGAGCAGCGCAATCAGCATAGCCACTCCAACGGCGGTCCACACGCTCATGTAGAGAAGCGTACGCGCACGGAAGATGACGCGCCAGTCGAAATGGCGGACCTTGTCGGAGAAGCTGCCATCGGCATTGCGCACCTTGGCGGGGTCAATGCTGCCAGTGCCGCCACCCGTGGCGAGTGCCATGTTCGACTGATATTCGTCGAGTGTGGCATAGGCGATCAGACCGCGCGGCTTGCCCACCTTGTCCATCACGCCATCGCAGGCGTCGATGCACAGGGCGCAGGTGATGCATTCGAGTTGCTGGCCATCGCGGATGTCGATGCCCATCGGACAGACGGCGACACAGGCATTGCAATCGACGCAGTCACCGACTGCTTCACCAGCGGCAATCGCCTTCTTGGCATGGCGCGTACGGGGCTCGCCACGCCAGTCATTGTAGGTGACAACAAGCGAATTCTCATCGAGCATCGCGGCCTGAATGCGCGGCCAGGGGCACATGTAGATGCAGACCTGTTCGCGCATGAGGCCGCCGAAAACGTAAGTGGTGGCGGTGAGGATCGCGACGGTCATATAGGCGATGGGCGCGGCATTGCCGGTCAGGAAATCCATGGCCAGCGACGGCGCGTCGTCGAAATAGAAGATCCAGGCGCCACCCGTCAGGACGCCGATCAGGATCCAGGTCACATGTTTTGTGACACGCTTCCATATCTTGTCGAAGGTCCAGGGGGCCGACTCAAGCTTGATCCGCGCATTGCGATCACCTTCGATGAAACGCTCCACCACCAGGAAAAGATCGACCCAAACGGTCTGCGGACAGGTATAGCCGCACCAGGCACGACCAACCGCTGAGGTAATTAGGAAAAGACCGAAGCCCGCCATGACCAGCAGGCCGGCGACGAAGAAGAACTCCTGCGGCCAGATCTCGATGAAGAAGAAATAGAAGCGGCGATGGGCGATATCGATCAGAACCGCCTGGTCAGGAGCGAACTCGCCACGATCCCAACGCAGCCAGGGCGTCAGGTAATAGATGCCGAGCGTGATCGCCATGACGATCCATTTGAACCGACGGAAACTGCCTTCGGCCCGCTTCGGAAAGATCTTCTTGCGGGCCTCATAGAGCGGACCGCGCTTCTTGGCCGACATCACCGCCTCGGCATCGAGTCTCTCGATCTCGGGCGCCTCGGCGGCATGGGCCTGATCGGCATGCATGTTCATGGGACGAGAACCTTCTTCTGATGCTCGTCTTGTCCCATCTGGGGGGCGAGCCTGCCTTGACTTAAGTCAAGCAGCGGCGAAGCGTCGCAACACATAGGATTTTTCATATAAAAAATGGGCCGCATCTGTGGATGCGGCCCAAGGTCTTCTGGGAGGATCTGGATGCTTATTCGCCGCCGCCGAGCTGATGAACGTAGACGGTCAGCTGCTTGACGGTGGTATCACCGAGACGGGCAGCCCAGCCGGGCATGGCACCATGGCGAGGCTGACGAATCTGCGCGGCAATTTGCGCTTCGCCATCGACCTTCAGCCAGATAGCATCGGCGAGATTAGGCGCACCGAAATCGCGATTGCCCTTGGCGTCGTCTCCATGGCAGGAGGCGCAGTTATCGGCATAGATCTGTTTGCCCGGCTCAACCATCGAGGCGTCGATCGGGGTGCCCGTCAGGCTGACGACATAGGCTGCAACCTGCTTGATCTGCTCCGGTTCGATGATGTCGGCAAAGGCCGGCATTTCCGAGACGCGGGTGTCAGGATCCTGATCGTAGCGGATACCATGGGCGATCGTCGCGTGGATCGCTTCGAGGTCGCCGCCCCACAGCCAGTCGTCGTCGTTGAGGTTCGGATAACCGGCACCGCCGGCAGCACCCGAACCGTGGCAGGGCGAGCAGTTGACCTTGAAGGCCGCGGCACCACCGGCAACAGCAAACTGGGTGAGTTCCTGGTCGGCGATGATCTCCTCAAGCGGCAGGGCCGCAATCTTGTCGAGATAGACCGCCTGGGCCGACTTCGCTTCAACCAGTTCCTGGGCGACTTCCGCACGGCTGGAATAGCCGAGCATGCCCTTGGTGTTGTCGGTCAGGAGCGGCCAGGCCGGATACATGATCGTGTAGCCGATCGACCAGACGATCGTCGCGTAGAAGGTATAGACCCACCAGCGCGGCATCGGATTGTTCAGCTCGCGAATGCCGTCCCACTCATGGCCGGTGGTCTCGACGCCGCTGATCTCGTCGATGTGTTTCTTGTCTGCCATTGTTCAATCCTCCTTGAGAGGGATGCTGGCCGCATCGTCGGCAGGCTTCTTGCCGCCCGGGCGGAATGTGAAGAGCACGACACCGACGAAGAACAGAGTCATCGCAAGCAGAGCCCAACTGTCGGCGAACTGGCGCAGTGCAGTGTAGGTTTCCATGGTGTCACCTCAGCGATAACCGGTTGCGTCGTCATAGGTGGAGAAGTCGACGAGCGTGCCGAGCATCTGGAGATAGGCGACGAGTGCGTCCATCTCCGTGAGCTTGGCCGGATCGCCGTCGAAATCGCCGACCTTAGCCTTGGGATAGCGAGCCAGCAGACCCGACGTATCCGCGTTCGGATCGGCCTGGGCGGCAAGATCCGCCTCGGCCTCGGCAATCATCTCGTCCGTATAGGGAACGGTGACGGTCCGGTTGGCCTGCAGCATCATACCAACGCTGGTGATCTGCAGAGGCGTTTCCTTCAGGAAGGCATAGCCCGGCATGATCGATTCCGGCACGACGTCGCGCGGATTGACGAGATGCTGGACATGCCACTCGTTCGAGTAGCGATCGCCGACGCGGGCAAGGTCGGGACCGGTGCGCTTCGATCCCCACTGGAACGGATGGTCGTACATCGACTCCGCCGCCAGCGAATAGTGACCGTAGCGCTCGACCTCGTCCTTGAACGGACGGATCATCTGGCTGTGGCAGACATAGCATCCTTCGCGGATGTAGATGTTGCGACCGGCCAGTTCGAGCGGGGCGTAGGGCCGCATGCCCTCCACCTTTTCGATGGTGTTCTCGAGGTAAAAGAGCGGCACGATTTCCACGATACCGCCGATGGTCACAACCACCAGCGAACCGAGGAAGAGAAGGCTCGCGTTCTTCTCGAGGATTGCGTGTTTATCAAGAATGGACATCAGAGCCTTCCTTCTTATTCAGCCGGCTGAACAGCAGCGGGGACGGTCGAGCCGGGCACCGGAGCTTCTTCGCGTTCATAGCCAAGGATGGTCATGGCGATGTTGTAGGCCATGATCACGCCGCCCAGGAGATACATGGCGCCGCCGATCGTGCGGAGCACGTAGTAGGGATGCATGGCAGCAACCGATTCGGCGAAGGAGTAGACCAGGAAGCCCTGATCGTCGTATTCGCGCCACATCAGACCCTGCTGGATACCGGCGACCCACAGAACGGCGGCGTAGACAACGATGCCGAGAGTGGCGAGCCAGAAGTGCCAGTTGACCATCCGCATCGAGTAGAGGCGGTTGCGGTTCCAGAGCTTCGGCGTCAGGTAGTAGATTGCACCGAAGGAGATCATGCCGACCCAGCCGAGTGCGCCCGAGTGAACGTGACCGATGGTCCATTCGGTATAGTGGCTGAGCGAGTTGACCGCCTTGATCGACATCATCGGGCCTTCGAAGGTCGACATGCCGTAGAAGGCAATCGCAATCACCATCATGCGGATGATCGGGTCGGTGCGGATCTTGTCCCAGGCGCCGGACAGCGTCATCAGACCATTGATCATGCCACCCCAGGACGGCATCCAGAGCATGACCGAGAACACCATGCCGAGCGTCTGAGCCCAGTCGGGCAGCGCGGTATAGTGCAGGTGGTGCGGACCGGCCCAGATATACATGAAGATCAGGGCCCAGAAGTGGATGATCGACAGGCGGTAGGAATAGACGGGACGACCGGCCTGCTTGGGCACGAAATAGTACATCATGCCGAGGAAGCCTGCGGTCAGGAAGAAGCCGACCGCATTATGGCCGTACCACCACTGGGTCAGCGCGTCCTGGACACCGGAGAAGGCCGAGTAGCTCTTGACCCCGAGGAAGGACACCGGCATCGCCAGATTGTTGACGATGTGCAGCATCGCGATCGTGACGATGAAGGACAGATAGAACCAGTTCGCAACATAGATATGCGGCTCCTTGCGGGTCAGGATCGTGCCCATGAAGGTGATCAGATAGGCGACCCAGACGACGGTCAGCCAGAGATCGACATACCATTCCGGCTCGGCGTATTCGCGACCCTGGGTGATGCCGAGCAGGTAGCCCGTGGCAGCCATGACGATGAAGAACTGGTAGCCCCAGAAGACGAACCACGGCAGGCTGCCGCCGAACAGACGCTGGCGGGAGGTGCGCTGGACGACATAGAAGGACGTGGCGATCAGCGCGTTGCCGCCAAAGGCGAAGATGACGGCAGAGGTGTGCAACGGGCGCAGGCGACCGAAGGTGAACCACGGCTCGATATAGAGCTCGGGATAGGCCATTTGCAGCGCGACGACCACGCCAACCAGAAAGCCGACAACGCCCCAGAAGACCGTGGCGATGACGCCGTAGCGCACGACATCATCAAAATACTCCGATGAGGAGGCCTTGGGCGCCGCAGAGGCGGAGGACGCTGCAGACGGTGCAAACTGCATCCGGCGCAGCATAACAATCGTGCCGCCCGCCAGCACGAAGAAGGCGACCCACATATGGGCCGCAAAGAGGCTGTCGTGGGCGAAAGCCACCCCGAGCAGCGCGGCGAAGGCGAGAACCGCCATCACCAGTGTCTCTAACGTGTAGTTCATTGTTGGAATCCCCCAACGCTTGCTGATCACATCGCGGGGGCCTTCGCCTGATCAGGAGATTCCTCCCGCGTCGAATGCACCAATCGCACCGGGGAAGCCAATCCACCTTGATCCAGGTCAATGCGATCATCGGCAAATTTGGCGAGGCTCCAAATCAGCAATCGGGATGGCGGTCCCTTGGGCACCAAGGCCTGAGATCGCCGCAGATCACTCCCGCTGCGCGTGTCTTGGAGCAGAGGGGTCCCCGCCAGGGAGAACCCATTGGAGAGAACGGACATGCTGACCAACACTCAAGGCCGCACACAAAACAGCACGGCCGCAAGAACAGGCAACCGTCTGCTGGACGCCGGCACGCGCGACCTCGCCTGGCTCGGCCGCGCCCATACGGAACAGCTCGCCCTCTGCCGCGAGTTGGAAGACATCGCCGACTCACTGCCGGCGAACATCAACCGGCAGAAATGTATCTATGCCGCAAAGGCGCTTGGCCCGCTGATCAAGGGCATCCATCATTACGAGGAAACGGTGCTCTTCCCGCAGCTCCAGTCGAGCCCCGATGCGACCGAGGCGCTCGGTCCGACCCTCGAGCGGCTGAAATTCGAGCATTGCGAGGATGAGTGCTTTGCGGAGGAGTTGACGGACGCGCTCCTGAAGCTTGGCTCGGGCGACCGGGTCAATATGGAGGCGGTCGGCTACATGCTGCGCGGCTTCTTTGAAGGGATCCGCCGCCACATCGCCTTCGAGCGGGAGCATCTCCTGCAGGGCGTCACAGAAGAAGAATTACAGGCCGGCGCGATGTGACAGAGACATTCCCGCTGCCGCGAGAGCGGCGGGATGATCAGGCGGCAACGCCACCAAAGACCGGCTCGCTCTCTCCGAGGGTCAAGACGGCGCCACTGATGCTGCCATCGGATGAACGAAGCGGACTGAAACGCCCCGGCATCTCTCCCGACACGGTCGCCGCCGACATGCGTGCGACGAACGAGCCGGAGCACCCGGCAAAGGCCGCATCAAGAGCATCCTGAAGCCACTCATGCGAACCGGCAGCAAGGCCGACATCGAAGACGCTGCGCCCAATCACCTCGATCTGCCGCATGCCCAGCATGCATGCCATGGCCTTGTTGGCGAACAGATAGCGGTAGTCGCGCGTTACGACCGCGACGCGCTCGGGAAGATTGTTGAGAATGATCTCGTTCAGCTGTTCATCGTCCCCATCCCGCGGCTCTGGTGGCGCAAAGGCATGGGTCGCCGGACTTTGCTGACTGCGCTTCGGTCCAAAATACCGTTCGACGAGCAATGACAGCATGGAGGCATGGCGCAGCACGCAGGATCCGTCGTCTGCATCCTCGCGCAGGAGTTTGGTGAGAAGCCGCATCTGCAAGTAAATGTCATCCAGATCCGTCGCACGATAGCTGATGAGACTCGTCATCAACGGATCGATCTCCCGATCAAGGATCCGCACGAGATGGTCATCGCCATTGCGGATGGCCTGCTGCAACTGAAGATTCTTCAACGAAACCGCTTCGAACATTGCTCGCAGATTCGAATCACGGAATTCGCCGAAAGACATTCGCAACCTCATCCCTGAATGTGACGTAGAAAGCTAAGAGATCACATACTTTTGGCGTGGGTAACATGAGGTTGCGTCACGTTCAATCCGCACGGGCACCGGAGCACGGCGCAGCCCAAAAAATATCTATCGAACAATTCAGATATCATGATGAAAAAGCACGAAAACGCGCGAGGCCACAGCGCTCGTCATGCTCGGACGGCGAATCACTGCGGGCGTCGTGTCGATATCGGGGCTAGATCTTGTCTTTGATCGCCCAGCGGTCGTGATACCAGAGCCACTGCTCTGGATATTCCCGAACCCAGGCTTCGACCTTGTCATTCAGCAATTGCGCGGTGGCATTCACATCCACCTGGCCGCGCTCGTTGCGGGGAATATCGACACGGGGTTCGATCTCCAGCCGGAAACGGTTGCCCGGCAGACGGATGCAGCGTGCCGGATAGACTTCGCAGTCGAACTGCCGCGTCAGCTTGGCAAGCAACGGATTGGTCTTGACCGGCTGGCCGAAGAATTGCGTTTCTACGCCCTTCCAGAATTTCTGGTCGACGAGCACGCCGACGCCGCCGCCCTGCTCCAGCTGGCGCGCCAGCGCAAAGGACGAGCCGGCATGCGACGGCACGAGCTTGCCCATCCGCTTGCGGCGGAAGTCGAAGACCTTTTCGGCGATATAGGGATTGTTCGGCGGACGGAACAGCACCGTCACATAGAGACCGAAGGCAGCACCCGCGACCGGCAGGAGCTCGAAGTTGGCGGTATGGCCGGTAAAGACGATGAAGGGACGTGGATTGTCGCGCAGGTCGAGAAACTGCTCGACACCTGACACTTCCACCCTGCCCTCGCCCGGTTTCTCCGGATCGAAATCGAAGAGGCGGTCAAGGAAGACATATTCGGCGGCAAGGCGCCCCATATGGCCCCAGCTCGCCAGCGCGATTGCTTCCCGCTCCGCCTCGGACTTCTCCGGGAAAGCATTGCGCAGGTTCACCTGCATGAGGCGGTGACGCCTGGTCTTCGGCCCGATCCAGCGCATAACACGGTCGGCGAAGTTGATCGCAGCATCCGCCGGCAGGATCTTCAACGCTGTCAGGGAGCCGAACGCGAACTGCGCCACGGACCACTGGTAGAACTTGCGCAGCGCCAGAACGATGCGGGTGACGAGCATCCGCACGCGGTCAGTCCATCTTCAGGATGATCTTGCCGAAGACCTGGCGGCCTTCCATGCGGGCGAGAGCGCGGTCGATATCGTCGAAGGTCACTTCGGTGTCGATGACCGGATGCACGATGCCGCGCGCCATCTTCTGCATGGCGTTCGCCATGTTTTCCATGCGGCAGCCGAAGGAGCCAAGCAGCTTGAGCTGCTGCTGGAAGAGCATCATCAGATTCATGTCGGTCGACACGCCCGAGGTCGAACCGCAGGTGACCAGACGGCCACCGCGCTTCAGGCAGAGCATGGAACCGGCCCAGGTATCCTTGCCGACATGTTCGAAGACGACGTCGACGCCTTTCTTCTTGGTGAGCTTGCGCACGACACCCTCGAAGCGGTCGGTGCGGTAGTTGATGACGTGGTCGGCACCCAGCGCCTTGGCCGGCTCGATCTTGTCGTCGGAACCGACGGTGGTGATGACGGTGCAACCAATCTTCTTGGCAAGCTGGATCGCCGCCGTGCCGATGCCAGAACCGCCGGCATGCACGAGGATGGTTTCACCTGGCTCAAGCTTGGCATTGTCGAAGAGCATGTGCTCGACGGTGCCGAAGGTCACCGGAGCAAGAGCGGCACCAACCGCATCGACGCCATGAGGTGCCGGCACCAGCAGACGCGCCGGCAGGTTGATCTTTTCCTGCGCGAAGCCGTCGAGATGGAAGCCGTGCACGCCGCCGACATGTTCGCAGAGGTTGTCACGGCCTTCGCGGCAGGGCTTGCAGAGACCGCAGGTGCGCGCACCGTAGACGGCCGCCAGCTGACCCGGCAGGATATTGCCGACGCCGGGTCCAATTGCCTCGACCACGCCCGAAGCTTCCGCACCGATGACGAGCGGCATCTTGCGCTTGGCGAAGGCCATGCCGCGCCAGCCCCAGACGTCGATATGGTTGAGCGCAACCGCCTTGACGCGCAGCGTCACCTCACCCGGACCCGGTGCATCCGGCTCCGGCAGATCGACGATTTCAAGCTTGCGGTCTTCGACGAGTTGCAATGCGCGCATGAGTTCTTATCCCCGCCCAATGGGCGTCAAATCTGGTCTGTTCGATGTTGCGGAGCCGATTACGCCGGTTCCCGCGTCATGACAAGGCTGGCGTTCTGGCCACCAAAGCCGAAGGAGTTGGAGAGCACAGCCGAAACCGAGGCCTCCCGCTTTACGTTCGGCACCACATCAAGCACGATCGAGGGATCGGGATTGGTGTAATTGATGGTCGGCGGCAGCGTGCCGGTCAGCATGGTCTGCAGCGAGAACACAGCCTCGACCGCACCGGCAGCCGTCAGCGTGTGGCCGATCATCGACTTGTTCGACGAGCACGGAATGGAATCCTTCAGCCGGTCGCCGAAGACGGACAGCATGGCGCCATATTCCATCTTGTCGTTTTCGGGCGTCGAAGTGCCATGGGCATTGATGTAGCCGATGGCCTCTTCGGAGAGACCGGCATCCGCAAGCGCTGCCTTGATCGTCGCGATCGCAGGACCACCATCCGGCGAAGAGCGCGTCCGGTGGAAATGATCGGCCTTTTCGCCGCAGCCCTTGATGATGCCGAGCACCTTGGCGCCGCGGGCAACCGCTGCTTCGAGCGATTCCAGCACGAGCGTTGCGGCCCCTTCGGCGATGACAAAACCATCGCGTTCCTTGCTGAACGGCTTCGACGCCTTTTCCGGCGGATCGTTCTGGGTCGACAGCGCCGAGAGCAGCGAGAAGCGGATGACCGCCTCCGGGCTGATCGAGCCATCGGTGGCAACCGTCAGCGCCCGCTCCGTGCGGCCCTGGCGGATCGCCTCGACGCCGAGCTGGATCGCGGTCGCGCCCGAAGCACAAGCCGTCGACAGCGTCACAGGAAGACCACGTGTCCCGAACTTGTCGGAGAGACGTTCCGAGATCGAGCCGAATTGCACGGCTTCGAGGAAGACCGGATCCGGCTTTTCACGCATGGCTGCCAAAAAGCGGTCATAGGCGTCGCCCGGCTGGGTCGAGGCCGGAGCCCGTTCGGCCAGCGCAAAGCGGTCATGCCATTCCGGCTCGACCGGCGGGGCAGCGAGGAAAAGCGGACCGTTGAAATCGCCATTGATGCCAGCCTGAGCCAGCGCCTCGATGGTCGTTTCGCGGGCCAGCGCATAGGAACGCTCGACGGCATTGTTGGCGGGAACGGCGATGAAATCGACCGTACCACCGATACGGGTCGACATGCCCTCGGTGTCGAAGCGCTTGATGTAGTGGATGCCGGACTTGCCGGAGGTCAGCTTCGACCAGTTGTCGGAAAGCCCCTGGCCAAGCGAGGTGATGACGCCCATGCCGGTAACGGCAATGATCGGGCGGCCCAGATGATCCTTGAAACGGCTGTCGGTCATGGATCTATCCTCCTCACGCATTCGCCGAGAGCACGGCAAGGCCTTCGCCTCGCACATAGCCGACGGTGGAGATGATGGCATGTTTGGCGGGGCCAGCCTGAGCAGCTTCGCTCGCCGGATCAAAGGCGGGCACCATCGCACCGGAATCGATGGCAAGCGCTGCAAGCGCCAGACCCGCCGGGAACTGCGCTTCGACCGAATGACCGATCGAGCCGGCATAGCCACGCACCGGCATGCCGGCGAAACATTCCGCAAGGTGAGCCTTCTCACGTTGCGTGAGTTCGGCCAGACCGGAGGCGCCCGAGAAGACGACGGTATCGGCAGCCGAAAGGGAGGCTGCTTCCGGCACCATGCGGCCCAGACGCGCTTCGAGCTTGCCCTCGTCGCGATTGCCGCGATCGCCTTCGACGGCGTCGAGCACGGCATAGATATGCGCGCCACGCGCCTCGGCATGTTCGCGGGATTCGAGCACCAGGAAGGCGCCGACCGTGCCGAGGATCATGCCGCCGCCCGAGGAACCATCGCGCGACCAGAGCGGCTGCCAGGGACCGGTCTGATGGGCACGGATGCCCTCGACCAGTAGCAGGATATCAGGGCGCTCGGACACGAAGGCGCCACCGACCAGCGTATGCGTCGACTGGCCGGCCTTGATGCGGGCGAAAGCTGTTTCGATGGCCGAAATGCCGGCGGCCTCTTCGCCCATGAAGGTGCGCGAGGAACCGGTGACCTTGTGGACGATCGAGATATTGCCGGCGAGCAGGTTGGAGAGCTGCGCCAGGAACAGCGTCGGACGAAGCTCGGTCTTCAGCTTCTCGATCAGGAATTTTTCGCGGTCATTGCGCTGCAAAGCCTCGTCGACGATTAGGCTGTCGACAGCGATATCACGCTCGCCACCGCCGGCCGCCACGATCAAGTCCATGGTCCCGCAGGCGTCCGCATCGTCCTTCATGCCGGCATCGTCGAGCGCAAGGCCGGCTGCGAAGACGCCGAGACGCTGCCAGTTTTCCATCTGGCGCTGGTCACCACGCTTGGCGATCTGCTGCGACCAGTCGATCTCGGGCAGCTTGTGCACGACATAAGGCGCGAACTTTTCGGTCTCCAGGACCGGCTCCGGCGCAGTCTTCGCCGAGAGCAGCGCGACATGCGCGTCCTTGCCGGTGCCGTGGCAGGTGACGATCCCCACACCGGTGATCACCACATCATTCGGTTTCTTGACCATATGCAATCCTCTCGCCGGCAGGCTGGCCAGCGTAAAATGCGGGTTTTCCCGAATAAGGCCCCAAGGTCAATAGGAGATTGCGCGCTTGCGGCCGAATGCGCCTTAAGCCTGGGCCGCCATCGCGGCGATCAGGCCGACTTCCTCGGCGCGTTTGCGCACGATCGGCGCGAGCGGCACTTCGGAGAAAGGCATGGTGCGCAGCTTCAGCTGGGCATCGCAGACCTTCTTGCCGCCGCTCGTGATCTTCGCCTTGGTGACGGCAAAGCCCGATCCGTCATGCTCGAGTTCCGCCTCGATGTCGAGAACGGCACCTGGCTCGACGAAGGTGCGCATCTTGGCGCCATCGACGGACATCAGGAAAGGCATGGCCTCGAAGTCCTTGACCGCGAGCAGCAGCATGCCGGAGGCCTGCGCCATGGTTTCGATCAGGAGCACGCCCGGCACCAGCGGCATGCCGGGAAAATGCCCTTCGAAAACAGGGCTTTCCATCGGGACCACGGAAGTGGCCTTCAAACGACCAAGGCCGAGATCCACGCTCTCGACCTTGTCAATCATCTGGAAATATTCAAGCAGCATGACGGTGTCCGCTCCTTTGGGGGCGGGTCAGCCCTTGGCGGCGCGAAGTTCGTCGATCTTGGCGCAGAGGTTCTTCAGAACGAAGTATTCCTCGGTCGAAACCTTGCCTTCGTTGACTTCCTGCGTCCACTGCTCGAGCGGGATCTTGATGCCGAATTCCTTGTCGATCGCAAAGACGATGTCGAGGAAGTCGAGGCTGTCGATGCCGAGGTCATCAATCGTGTGGCTTTCCGGCGTAATCGTCTCGCGGTCGATTTCGCTGGTCTCAGCAATGATGTCGGCAACTTTGTCGAATGTAGCGGTCACGCCAATACCTCATATGTCTCAAATTCTGGGTTCCACATAAGGAAAACACTGTCAAATGCCAATGGTGCTTTTGTGCGACAGCGAAATTTGCGGCGTTAGTGTTGCCTAAACAGCAATCGAATGGCGTCCCTTGCCGTTCGACAGATAGCTGTCGAACACCGCAGCAATGGTGCGCGCAAACAGTCGGCCGATCTCGGTGATGACGAAACGATCGCCGTCGATCAGACACAGGCCGTCCTGGTTCGATTGGGCGAAGCCCTTCGCCTCCGACACGATGGCATCGACCGCATCGCCGAATTCCGAACGCAGGTCGGAAAACGACAGGGCGAAGCGGCACATGATCTCCTCGATCACCCGGCGGCGCAGCTTGTCGTCCTCGGAGACCTCGATGCCGCGCACAGCCGTCAGCCCACCGGCATCCGCCATGCGCTGGTATTCGCCGGTGGCCGGCATGTTCTGTACGTAACCCTGCGGCAGCTGGCCGATCGAGGAGGCGCCAAGGCCGATAAGGGCTTCCGCCCCATCATCGGTGTAGCCCTGGAAATTCCGGCGCAGGCGCCCTTCCCTCTGGGCAATCGCCATACGGTCGGAGGGCAGCGCGAAATGGTCGATGCCGACGGGCTCGTAACCGGCGGCAATCAGCATCGAGGCGGCAAGGTTCATCTGCGCAAAGCGCTCCTGAAGCCCCGGTAGAACCTCTTCCTTGATCATCGTCTGATGCTTCTTCATCCATGGCACATGCGCATACCCAAAGAGAGCGATGCGATCCGGGGCGAGCGACAGGATATCGTTGACCGTCTCGGTCAGGGTTTCCTCCGTCTGGTGCGGGAGACCGTAGAGTATGTCGCAATTGACCGAATGCACGCCCCGCGCGCGGACGGCATCGACGACTGATTTCGTATGTTCGAATGTTTGTATACGGTTGATTGCCTTCTGCACCTCTGGGTGGAAGTCCTGGACGCCGAGGCTGGCGCGCGTCATGCCGATAGCAGCAAGCGCATCATAACGCGGCTCGTCGAGATCGTTTGGATCCATTTCGACGCTGATCTCGACATCGTCGGAGAAACGGAAGGCTGCCCGCAGCGCGGCCATGAGGTCAATCATGTCCTCCGGGCGAACCATTGTCGGCGAGCCTCCGCCGAAATGCACAGCCGTGACGGCTGCGTCGCGACTCACGAGCGCGCCGACGGCCGAGATCTCTTTTTTCAACGATTCCAGATAGATCGCGATAGGTTCATAGCGCAACGTATGTTTGGTGTGACAGGCACAGAACCAGCAGAGACGATCACAATAGGGGACATGGATATAGAGAGAGATTCGCTCCCGTCCAGTGATCGCCTTTAGCCACTGCGCATATTTGCCGCAGTCGACATCTTCATGAAAATGCGGCGCCGTCGGATAGCTTGTATACCGGGGTACAGCACTGGAATACCGGGCGAGAAGCTCATTTATCATGACGTTGCGATGCCTTAATATGTATCAAGCTACGACCAAAGATAGCGCCAACTGCGATGGCGGCCTTTGACATCGATCAATTTGCTGATACATTTCTCACGTAGAGTTTATTGAAACTCAGCGGCCCTGAATGGGCCATCGACCGGAGTCGGCGTGTAGCGCCGAAGTTCGGTTGGACGGGACGGCAAGACCATGGACACTTACAGAAAACACTTCCCGGAATGCGAGGCTCCGGCCGTCTGTCGTTCCTGCGAGGCGCGCCATGGAGGCCTCTGCTCCGTTCTGACTTCCAGCCAATTGACGGAATTGAACAAACACTCGATCCGCCGCCGCATCGACTCTGGTAATGAAGTGATTGGTCAGGGCGAACAAGTCGGCAGCTATAGCAATATTCTCAAGGGCGTCATCAAGCTGTCGAAGATGATGGCCGATGGACGCCAGCAGATCGTCGGCCTGCAATTTGCGCCCGACTTCCTGGGCCGCCCATTTCTCGGCGAAAGCACGATCACGGCAGAAGCCGCGACAGATACCGAAATATGCACCTTCCCGCGCAACATCGTTGACCGCATGGTCGGCGAAGTCCCGGACATGGAGCGCAAGCTGCATGCCCAGTCGCTGAAGGAACTCGATGAAGCCCGCGACTGGATGCTGACCTTGGGCCGCAAGACGGCCCAGGAAAAGGTAGCGAGCTTCCTCTATCTGATCGCGACTCACATCGATCCGGAAAGCGAGGGGATCCAGACCTTCGATCTGCCATTGTCGCGTGCCGATATCGCGGATTTCCTCGGATTGACCATTGAGACGGTCAGCCGCCAGATGACCAAGCTCCGCAAGGACGGTGTCATCGTCATCGAGAACAACCGCCACGTCATCGTGCCGAAGCTCGAACGCCTGCGCGATGCCGCCGGGATCGATTGATTCGATCGACAACGGCCCAAACGCGGGCATCATTTCAGGAATTCGGTCGTCGCAAGAACCGGTTCACAGCAACCGGACGCCTAGCCATGTCGCAGCCACAAATGCGGCCATAGTCGAACAGGCCGCGTAGAAGATCCCGATGCCTAGGAGGATATCCCGGGGACCTGCATTGCTGCGGCCTGCTGCATGCATCATCGGCTCGCTGACGCGAACACCGCCATAGACACGCGGGCCTGCCAGTTGCAGGTCAAGCGCGCCGGCCATCGCGGCTTCGGGCCATCCCGAATTCGGTGATCGATGCAGGCCGCTGTCGCGCAGCGCAGCAGAGAAGGACCGGCGGCCGGACGGGACGCCGAGCTTCACCGCAGCAGCAAGTGCGATGAACACGGCGGAAAGCCGCGCGGCAGGCCAATTTGCAAGATCATCGAGACGCGCGGAGGCCCAGCCGAAATCGCGGAAGCGGTCATTCTTGTGCCCGATCATCGAATCGGCGGTGTTCAGCATCTTATAGGCAAGGATGCCGGGCAGACCGGCGATCGCATACCACAGTGCCGGCGCCACGACGCCATCGGCGAAGTTCTCCGACAGGCTCTCGATCGCCGCGCGCGAAACACCGGATTCGTCGAGCGTCTTCGGATCGCGACCGACAATCATCGAGACAGCCTGACGACCGCCTTCGAGCCCATCCTGAAACAGCCCGTCCGCCACCGCCTGCACGTGATCGCCAAGGCTTTTCTGCGCCAGGAAGATAGCGACGACGACGATTTCGAGGAGCAGACCGAAGAAACCGAGGTGATGGAAGATCGAGGCCAGAAGCTGGCCAACGACCACGGAGGCGACGAGCAGTGCGATGATCGTCACGACGCCGTTGAGCTTGCGTCCTTCCGGAGTAAAGCTAGCGCGGTTGAGCCGCTCTTCGAAGAGATCGATCGCCTTGCCGAAGATCACCACCGGATGCGGGATGCGGCGCCACAATGAGGGTGGATCGCCGACAATCCGGTCAAGCGCGATGGCGGCGAGCAGAACGAGGAAATGGCTCATGCCGCAGGGCTCCGGAAGGATAGAAGGGCGTCGAGAAGCCGCTGGTCACCCTGAGCGTCGGGAGAAAGCCCGAAGCGAAGCCAGTCGCTGCGGTAATCGAACTTGCGCGTCAAGATATGATGGCGGCACAGGTGATGATGGAGGGCTGCGGCATGCGCGTCTTGCACCAGTTGGAAGAGCTGCGTGCCGCCGCGAACCGTGAAACCGGCATGGCGCAGAACCGCCGTGAGCCCCTCGAATCGCCGGCGAATGTCCGCGCGGATCGGGCCGGTATCGGAAGACATCAGCTGCTCTGCCAGAACAAGCGCCGGACCCGATACCGCCCAAGGACCGAGCCATTCGGCAAATTTCGCCGTCAACGGATCATCCGCGATCACGAAACCAAGGCGGATGCCGGCCAGACCAAAGAACTTGCCGAAGGAGCGGAAGACGACGAGGTTGTCGTTCCCCTCACCCGCAAGGCTTTCGCCTGGCTCCGTGTCGCCGAAGGCTTCATCGACGACGAGCAGGCCGTCACGCGTGGCGAGATCGGCGGCAAGTCGGCAGAGCGTTTCGCGCGGAAAGAGGCGGCCATCGGGATTGTTGGGATTGACCACGACCACGAGGTGGTGATCCCGGGTGACAGCGTCGAGATCGATGATCTGATCGACAGCAAGACCCGCGAGTGTGAAGGCCCTGACATATTCGCCATAGGTCGGCGAGAAAACCGCGACACGACGGCCGGCCGGCACCAGTCGCGGCAAAAGCTGGATGACCGACTGCGTGCCCGGAACGGGAAGCGGCAGGCGGGAACCGGAACCATAGTGGCGGCGTGCGGCTTCCCGGGCCGCCAGCTCGCGCTCCTGGTCCGGCAGGCGATGCCAGGCACGCATCGGGATCTCCGGCAAGGCTGGCGGACACGGGTTGATACCGGTCGACAGATCGAGCCAGTCCTCGATCCGCCCTCCGAATTCCGCAGCCGAGGCGGCAAGCCCCCCGCCATGCTGGATCGGTCCGCTCATGGCATCTCTCCCGCGACGTCGATCAGATGCATATAGGAGCCGGCGGTTGTGCCACGCCTCAAGCCCACGGACCCCTGAGTCTCGCCAAGCGCATCCCCGGCTTCGAACAGGCGATCCGCTTCGCCCTCGGAAATCACAGAGGAATAGTGAAACTCGTGCGCCGTGAACTGCCCGGCCAGAAAATCGGGCGCAAGCGAGCGCAGGCGTCGATAGCCGAGATGGCGTTTGCACGCCGCATAGCTCGTCACCAGCGGCAGGAGGCCGAGCATGGCATGCCGGTTTCCGCCAGCATCGATGAGGCCCTCGCCGAGCACCATATAGCCCCCGCATTCGCCGTAGATCCTGGCACCACGTTCTGCGGCTTGCGCCATACCCCAGTGAAACCTCCCGGCGGATGCGAGAACGCCGGCATGCAGCTCGGGATAGCCGCCCGGCAGGTAGACCGCGTCGGCGTCGTCTGCCGGCGGCTCATCGGCGAGCGGTGAAAAGAAGGAGAGCTCCGCCCCCGCAAAGCGCCAGCCCTGAAGCAGATGCGGATAGGAGAAGGCAAAGGCGATATCGCGGGCGACAGCGATGCGCTGGCCAAGCGGCGGAATTCCTTTGACAGGGCGGATATCGGCCGATGGAGCAGCCCTCCCCGCCAGCGCGATCAACTGGTTGAGCTCGACACCCGTTTCGACTGCATCGGCGGCACGCTCGATGAAGCTTTCGAGTGCGGAATGTTCGCCGGCCTGAACGAGACCGAGATGACGCTCGGGCAGCGCCAATTGAGGATCGGATCGCAGATTGCCGAGAACCGGCAACTCTGTTTCGGCCATGGCAGTGCGCAGCATTCGCTCGTGCCGGTCGCTGCCGACGCGATTGAGAATGACCCCGGCCACCTGCACATCCCTGCGGAACCGCGCAAAGCCGGTGGCAAGTGCTGCCACGGATTGCGAGGTGCGCGCGCAATCGATCACGAGCACGACGGGCAGCGACAGGAGAGCGGCGAGATCGGCAGCACTGCCGCGACCATCAGCGGCACCATCAAAGAGACCCATCATCGCTTCGACGATCAGGGTGCCGCTCGCCGCTGATCTTGCGGCCTGCGCCTTGATATACGACGGGCGCATCGCCCAGGGGTCGAAGTTGAAGCATTGGGAGCCACTGGCTGCGGCATGAAAGGCTGGATCGATGTAGTCAGGGCCAGCCTTGCCGGGCGCGACGGCATGCCCGCGCCGCGCAAGCGCCCGCATCAGGCCGAGCGTTACCACCGTCTTGCCCGAACCGGAGGCCGGCGCGGCGATCAGCAGTCCACTCATGCCGTGTCTTTCCGCTCCACGGCAAAAGGATCGGGCAACAGCTTGCGTCCCGACAGCGCGCCGAGCCAGTCGAGCGACGGCCTGAGGCGCACGACTTCGCCGATCACGACAATCGCCGGCGGCTCGATCCCTGCCGCCAGCATGTCGGCTTCGGCCCGCCCGAGCGTGGTTTCAAGAACGGTCTGCTCCGGCGTCGCCGCATTGCAGACAAAGGCCACGGCCTCGTCGGCATGACGGCCAGCAGCCATCAGATTGGCCGCGATCTGGCCCATATGTTTCATCGCCATATACATGACGATGACGGGCGAGCCGCGACCAATCGCATCCCAGTCGATCCTGTCAGGCACCACACCGGAGGAATCATGGCCGGTCAGGAAGGTGACGGCGTGGTTCACCTCGCGATGGGTGACCGGGATACCGGCATAGGCGAGACCGCCGATGCCGGCAGTGATGCCGGGAACGATCCGAAAGGGCACGCCATGTTCGATGAGGGTCAACGCCTCTTCGCCGCCGCGACCGAAGACAAAGGGGTCGCCCCCCTTGAGCCGCAGCACGCGATGTCCGGCCTTGGCAAGTTCGACGAGACGCAGCGAAATGTCGCGCTGCTTGGCCGATGGCTTGCCGCCACGCTTGCCCGCATATTCGAGCACGGCGCCGGTTCGCGCGAGTTTGAGGCAGTCTTCGTTGACGAGCGCGTCGTGTACGATGATATCGGCTTCCGACAGACCCTTGGCCGCGAGCAGCGTGAGAAGGCCGGGGTCACCGGGGCCCGCACCTGCCAGCCACACATGACCGGGCTCGATGGCCGGCAGGCTTGTTGGCAGGGCAAGACGCGTCGTGTCACTCATGGTCATGGTCTAGGCCCCGTCCGAAGAAATTGCAATTCCGTGACGCCGCTTTCCGCAACGAAGCTGCCGTCTGCCGCCTTCCTCAATCCGGTCGGCTCGCCTATAAGCGAGCCATGAGTGACGCCGAGCGAAACGACGCAAAGGAAGGCCAGCGGCTGGACAAGCCCGAGGGTGCGCCGCTGCGCACCGGCTGGACGACCGGCGCCTGCGCGACGGCGGCGACCAAAGCGGCTTATACGGCGCTTCTGACCGGGCATTTCCCGGATCCCGTTTCGATCACGCTTCCCAAGGGTGAAACACCCGCCTTCGCGCTGGCCCGCGAAGGCTTCAACGCAGGCGGCGCCTTTGCGGGCATCGTCAAGGATGCCGGTGATGATCCGGATGTGACCCATGGTGCCACCGTAATCGCAGAGGTCAGCCGCCTAGCCCCCGGAAGCGGCATCCGCTTTGTGGCCGGCGACGGCGTCGGCACGGTGACCAAGGCGGGTCTGCCGATCGCGGTCGGCGAGCCCGCGATCAATCCGGTGCCACGCGCCATGATGACGGCCGAGATCGAGGCCCTGTCGGCGGCGCATCAGGTGTCACCGGATGTGGAAATCCGGATCTCGGTGCCGGGCGGTGCCGTCATCGCCGAAAAGACCTGGAACCCGCGGCTCGGCATTCTAGGCGGCATTTCGATCCTCGGCACGACGGGCGTGGTGCATCCCTTTTCCTGTGCGGCCTGGATCCATTCCATTCATCGCGGCATCGACGTGGCGCGCGCCGAGGGGCTTACCCATCTCCTCGGGGCAACGGGATCGACCTCCGAAAAGGCGGCCCAGGACTTTCACGCCTTGCCCGATGGCGCGCTGATCGACATGGGCGATTTCGCCGGCGGATTGCTCAAATATCTGAGGGCCCACCCGGTGCCGCGCCTGACGATTGCGGGCGGTTTTGCCAAACTGTCGAAGCTTGCCCAGGGCGCGCTCGACCTGCATTCATCCCGCAGCCAGGTCGACAACGCCTTCTATCTGGCGCTGCCTCACACGCAGTCGCTTTCTCCGGAACTGCGTCTGACAATCGAAAACGCCAACACGGCGCTCGAAGTGCTCGAAATCCTCACGAGAGAGAAGATTGATATCGCGGCAGCCGTGGCGGACGCCGCGAAGAAAACGGCGGAAGGCGTGCTGCGCGACAGCGGCGTGACGGTGGACATCATCATCACCGACCGCAAGGGAACGATCATTGCCCATGCGCTCTGAGGAAGAGGCAAAGCCGCAGAAGATACTGATCCTCGGGGGCACGGCGGAGGCGCGGACACTCGCCACTGAACTCGTGGCGCAAGGCCATGCCGTGACCACCTCGCTCGCCGGACGGACGGTTGATCCGATCCTGCCGGAAGGCGCGGTCAGGATCGGCGGCTTCGGCGGCGCAGACGGGCTTGCCGCCTATCTCCGCGATGAAGGCTTCGAGCGGATGATCGACGCCACGCATCCCTTTGCCCGGCGCATCAGCGAAAACGCCATCAAGGCGGCCGCGATTTCGGGCGTTCCGCTGGAGCAGAGGCTTCGGCCACGCTGGCAGAAACTGCCGGGTGACCGATGGAGATCGGTTGCCTCGCTCGACGCGGCAGCGGACGCCCTGCCCCCGGGATCGACGGTTTTCCTGGCCCTCGGGCGGCAATATCTCGACGCCTTTGTCAACCGATCCGATTGCCGCTTCATCATCCGGATGGTCGATCCACCGGAGACACGGCTTGCCTTTCCCGATCATCTCCTGGTGGTCGGCAAGCCCTCCAGTGACCCCGACCGGGAGGCTGATCTCTTCACCGCCCATGGCGTGACGCATCTCGTCTGCCGCAACTCCGGCGGCCCGGCGGGTTACGCCAAGATCATCGCGGCGCGCAAACTGGCGCTGCCGGTGATCATGCTGGAACGCGATTGACCGACAGACTTTTAGCGGAACTCGAAGATTTGCCGGAATACGCCCGGCGCGATGATCGAGAGGGGATTGATCACCAGATTCGGTCGCGAGGTCGCCCCCGTCAGCTTGAAGGTAATGCCGAGCAAGCCACGATCTCGACCATTGCCGAGGATCGCGCCAATAACCGGCAGTTCGCCGAACAGACGGTTCAGGCCATAGGCGGGCATGAAGGTGCCGGTGAGGTCGATCAGACCCGTCTTGTCACGCACGATGCCCTGGAACGTTGCCCCGACCTGCTCGCCGCGCACGATGCCGTTTTCGACGCTGAGCGTGCCATCAACGAACGAAAGCCGCGCAAAGGCGCGCTGGAAGCTGGCGGAACTCACATCGATATTGCTGCGCACGGCGTTATTCAGACTGCGGCCGTCGGCCCCGGCTGGTGCCGAGACGATCGTCTGAAGTCGCTCCTCGTTTTCGACCTGAAAATTGCGCAGATCCAGATTGCCGCTCCAGGCCCCCTCGCGGGTTTCGGTCAGACGAAGATTGGCAAGCCCGCCGCCGAGACGCTTGTAGGTATCGAAGAACCGCAGCACTGCGCCGGCATCGCTGGTGGTCACAGACATCTCGCGCAACCCCTCCGGCTGGCGCAGCTTCGCAACCAGCGCCTGCCCGCCGCCCGTCACACCGGAGAAATCGACACCGGTTACCCGCCCCTTGGCCGCGCTGTAGACGATCGAGACACCGCCCAATTGTTCGCCGCTGAAGCCTATCACCTGATCGAAGCGCCCTTCGAGCTTCAACGATGCACGGGATGTGTTTGAATCGCCGCCATCGCCTGAAGGTTTCTGCAGGGTCGAGATCAGAGATCGAGCATCGAAGGCTGTGCCATTGGCAACAACGGAATAGACGCCTCTGCTGAGCCGCACGGTGAGCGCCACCTCGTCTTCCGGCGACAGGCGCACCCGCGACAGATTGGCCGCGACAAGCCCGGTTTTGTCGATGGTCATCTCCCCCGAAGCACCGAAGCCGTCGCCATCCAGGGTGAATTTGCGAATCAGCGATTGCTCGCCGTCCTTCGCAAGTTCGAAGGTGGCAGTCGCACCGATACCCTGGCCCTTGGACCAGCCGACCCAGGGGATGGTAAGGGTCGCCGAGCGAAGATTAACCGAGACCGCCTGCACATTCTCGTCGACCCGGCGCAGCTCGAGCTTGATCGGGCCGTTGACGATCTCTCCAAGACCCGGCGCGATCTTGTCGCGGGCCGCATTGTCGAGGGTGGCCGTGACGATCTGCTCGCGCTTGACTTCGCCCTCACCGCGCCGAACCGGTTCCGTCAGGTTCACGTCCATCGGCACGTCATCGATCTTCGCTGCGGCTTTCAGGACAGCCTTGTCGGGATCGACCACAAGCGTACCGTCGACATCCGAGATTGTACGACCGTCGAACGACTTGGCCACATCCACCTTGTCGAGCAACACCTCGGCGGTCCAGCTCGGCTCGGGCGGCGTCTGCTCCGGCACCAGTCCGACCCGGATCTTTGCCTGCCCTCTGATCTGCCCGGAAAAATCGGCGGGCTGAAAATCGACCACCTTCAAGGCTTCGATCGGCTTGAAGGAGACGAGCTCCGCAACCGCATCGGCGGCGCCGCTGACATCAAGATCGAGATCGGCCATCAATGGCTTCTCATAGGCGTTCTGGAGAACGAAACGCCCCTTTTCCAGTTTGACCATACGTCCCGAGGGGAAGAAGGACCCGGCGGAGTTGATCGCCACATCCACGCGCTCGCCCACCATGTCGAAGCGGCCGTAGACATCGCGCAGCGGCGGCAGATCCCCGGTGAGATTGACACGGGCATCCTCAAGGTCGAAGCCGATCTTCAACTCATCGGCATTGAGCCGCACCGGCTTGGGATCGATCGACAAGCGATTCTGCGGAATGAAAACGTCAATCGTGCCTTGCGGAATGACACCGCCAAAGATGTTTTCGAGCACCCATTGCCGGGGCTTGGAGGCGATCCAATAGGGCCATAGCTGCTTGACGACAGTGGTGCGCATGTTCTGCACCTGCGCATTGAACCGGATTTCCGGTCCGGTCCCGCCGAAGCGGACCTGCAACTTGCCTCGCATATTGCCCGAAGGCGTTGACACATCGACCGTGTCGAGCTGCAACTGGTTTTCCGCCACCAGATAGCGGCCATAACCCTTGAGAAAGAAGGGGAACGGTGCCTCTCCGGCGCTCGGCACATTCGCCCGACCGTCGGTCACCACAAGATCAATACCAAAACCCTTGCCGAAACTTTTCCCCTCGGGCAGTCGATCAAGATCGATCACGCCGCCCGACAGCGGCAACACCGTTTCGCCAAAGCGCGCCGTCGAATCGGCAAGCTCGATCGTGTCCTTGGCAAAATCATAGGAAAGCTTCAGCTGAGCGTCGGTCAGGTCCTGGCGTTGCCCGTCGGAGTAAAAGCTTGCATTGCGCATGTTGATGCCGAGCGACATGTAGGGCGCCTGACCCTGATCCGCCCGTCGCGCTGTGAGCAAGAGCTCAGCCGACCCGTCGATCCCCTGGCGCGCCTCGCCGGTACTCGAACGCCGCAGCAGGAATGGCGTCACCCTGACATCGGCGACCCGCATCGTCAGCGCAGTCGCTCGCCCATCGACATTTGTGGTCAGCGCCGTGAGTTCCGTCTGCTGCCCGTTCACAGCGACCGCGCCGAAGATCGACAGCGAGCCGTCCTCGCCGCGCTCCAGTACGATGTCGTCGATGGCGATGGTCAGCGGGCGGCCGCTCGCACTGGTGGACGCGATCTCAAGACCCGCAAGACGCATCCGATCAAGCCCTCCGCGGGCGATAAAACCCTGCAGCCGATCGAGTTCTGCAAAAGCTTCCGCAAGCCGGACAGGCACCTGGTCCACGCGCCAGTTGGCGAGATCAACCGGCTCCGACTTTGGCAGGACCGTCGCATCGAGATTGATGCCTTCGCTGACGACCTCGCGAATTGAAAAACGGCCACCGAGAAGCGCGAGCGGCTCCAGGATGAAGCGGACCGAATTGGTCAGCGCGACCCGTTGGCCGCCATCCTGTTCGTGCAGGGTGACATCACGCGCCTCGACGGTAAGCTCCATGCCGCTGGAAAAGCGAACTTCGGTACCGCCAATCTCGGCGTTGAATTGCGGACCGAGCGCCCTGTTCAGAACGGTCTGCGCCCGTTGCGCGAGCGCTGCATCGAGCGTGCCGCTTTCCACGACGGCATAAACGCCGAAGAAAACAATGAGCCAAAGGCCAGCGAAACCGGCGAGAACCCGCAGGAAGCGCCTCATCAAGGAGCGCTTCGGCGGCGGACAATGCACAATCAGGGGATCCTCGGTCTGAGCAGACGGAAGATCGTGCAGCGGTGGAATATCCCGCTTGCGAAACCGTAGCTTTTCGCCCCGGATCTCCGACATGTCCTGGTGATTGTCTCCGTCGATCGATGCCGCTAACAAGTCGCTCTGGACGACTGCGGAGCGGACTATATATCGATGACGCCCACATTCACCCACAAAACGGGCAAAAGAAAGGTTATCCCATGACGGATTTGACTGCCGGGGAAAAGGCCCCCGATTTCTCCCTGCCCCGCAATGGCGGCGGCACCGTTTCGCTCTCCGATTTTGCCGGAAAACCGGTGGTTCTGTATTTCTACCCGAAGGACGATACGAGCGGCTGCACCACCGAAGCCGTGGACTTTTCAGGCCTGACCGCCGAATTCGAAAAGCTCGGCGCGACCGTCATCGGCGTCTCCCCTGATTCGGTGAAGAGCCACGACAAGTTTGCCGCCAAGCACAACCTCTCCGTGGTGCTGGCCGCCGACGAGGAGCACAAGGCTCTGGAAGCCTATGGCGTCTGGAAGGAAAAGAGCATGTACGGCAAGACCTACATGGGCGTGGAGCGCTCGACCTTCCTGATCGACAAGTCGGGCAAGGTTGCCGAGGTCTGGCGCAAGGTGAAGGTGCCCGGCCACGCGGGAGCCGTTCTGAAGGCGGCGCAGGCCCTCTGACATGCCCGAGACGATGCAGCCCGAGACGGCTTTCCATTCCCTTCGCGGCGCTGCCACTCTCGCAATCCTGAGCGCCGACCTCAACGAGAAGACGGCGCTCGCTCAAACCGCAGCGCTCCGCTGGCAGGAGCGACGCCTCTCCTTGCGCTCGCCGCTCGACCCGCCTTTGCCCGACAGGCCGGGACGGCCGGCAAAACCGGAACTGGTCCCGCCCAAGGCAGTCGAAAAGCGCTCGCTCCATACGCTGCCCGGCCGAATCGCACTTCTGCATGCACTCGCCCATATCGAACTCAATGCGGTTGACCTGGCGCTCGACATCGTCGCCCGCTTCGCAACCGAGCCAGTGCCGCATTCCTTCTTCGACGGCTGGATGAAGGTGGCCTATGAGGAAGCCAAGCATTTCAATCTGGTGCGGGACCGGTTGAGGGTGCTGGGCGCCGATTACGGCGACATGCCCGCCCATGACGGGCTCTGGCAGGCGGCACATTCGACGAAGAACGACCTGACCGCCCGCCTCGCCGTGGTGCCGCTGATTCTCGAAGCCCGCGGCCTCGACGTCACCCCGTCCCTGCAGGACAAGATGCGCGAAACCGGCGACATCGAGAGCGCCGATGTGCTGAAGGTCATCTACGAAGATGAGAAGGGCCATGTTGCCGTCGGCGCGAAATGGTTCCGCTTCCTCTGCGCCCGAGAAAAGCGCGATCCTGCCAGGGCCTTCCAGGAGCTGGTGCGCGCAAATTTCCGCGGCCAACTCAAGGCGCCCTTCAACGACGTCGCACGGGCTGAGGCGGGTTTGACGCCGTCCTTCTACCGATCGCTGTCGTCCAAGAACAACTCATCTGTTTGACCCGCAAATCCAAACAGATAACGCTTCGTTAACCCTAATTATGCGTAATTGCTAAAGGCGGATCGGACAGGCGAGTCGCCGGACTGGGCACTTATGCGACCGCATTGCGCCCGGCACGAATTGGGGGGCAGCGTGGCGACGGGTTCGAACAGCCAGGTCTTCGGCAAGCGCAAGGAACAACATATCGTCATCCTGGCGAGCGGCGACCGCATTCGCCACATGACCATTCGCCCCTGGATGGTGGCCCTCAGCATCTGCTTTGTCGGCATGATGATGATCGGCTATCTCGGCGCGACCACCTATCTGGTCCTGCGCGACAACCTGATTGGCGCCACCATGGCCCGCCAGGCACGCATGCAGCACGAATACGAAGACAGGATCGCAGCGCTTCGGGCACAGGTGGACCGTGTTACCTCCCGCCAATTGCTTGACCAGCAGGTTGTCGAGGAAAAGGTCGAAAAGCTCCTTGAACAGCAGATGGCCCTGACGTCGCGACATGGCCGCATCGGCGCCTTGTTGCAGGCGGACGACAGCACGGATGCCCTGCCAAACGATGGCCCCGTCCCGGCAGACAAGCCGGTGATCGACAGCAAGGATCGCGCGTCGCTGTCCGGCGGGACAGAGGCCTTCGCCGCCCTGCTAGGCGAGCGAACTCCGGCACACCAAGGCGAAAGCCACACGAAGCCCGAACTTGCGCTCGGCTACGTGCCGATGACCGATGGCAATGTCGCCGATCGTGCCGACAGGCTGTTTTCCCACATGACGCTGTCGCTCAAGGAAATCGAGGCCGAACAGCTGCAGCGCATCGAGGAACTGGCCAACGGTGCCTCGCAGACGGCAGACGAGATTGCCGCCATTTTGAAGCGTCAGGGCGTTCCAGTCGACGAGCATGCGTCTCTGCCCGTCGCGGATGCGATCGGCGGCCCCTACCTAGCGCCGCAGGCCGACCGCGACTTCAACGCTTCGCTGAATGCCCTCGACGCGGCACTCACCCGCCTTGAGACCGTGCGTGATACCGCCAAGCGTCTTCCCTTTGCCAATCCCGCACCAGGACAGGAAATCACCAGCCGATTCGGCAATCGCCCGGATCCCTTCTTCGGTGGCCTTGCCATGCATGCCGGGATCGACTTCCGCGCCCCGACGGGAACAGAAATCCGCTCCACCGGCGCCGGCAAGGTCGTGACGGCCAGCTTTTCCGGCGGTTACGGCAATATGGTCGAAATCGACCATGGCCTCGGCCTGTCGACCCGTTACGGCCATATGTCCCGCATCCTGGTGAGCGAAGGCGACACGGTCGAGCCGGGCCAGATCCTCGGCCTTTCGGGCTCAACCGGGCGCTCCACGGGACCCCATCTCCACTATGAGGTCCGCCGCAATGGCGACCCCGTCGATCCCATGCGCTTTCTCAACGCCGGTATGAAGCTGACGCCGCTGATCAATTGAGCGACTAGCAAGCCGAATCGGCCCAGGATTTTGGTATGCTCGACAACAGGTTTTCAGACCCCTTGTAACGCGCGATGAAATTAATCGTGCTCATTAAGCCTTTGTAGGGGTAAATCCGCCCGTTTCCTTGACTTTCCGGCAGTTTCCCACTATCGCCGCAACCATTGGCGCCCGATCTCACGGGCTTTTGAGCGATGTTCGCGAGAACAGGAACGGAAACTACTTCCCTTTGACCACTTTTGCTGACCTTGGCCTGAGCCAAAAAGTCCTTTCTGCCGTCACTGATGCCGGCTACACGATCCCGACCCCGATCCAGGCAGGCGCAATCCCGCCAGCCCTGCAGCGGCGGGACATCCTCGGCATTGCGCAGACAGGCACCGGCAAGACCGCATCCTTCGTTCTCCCGATGCTGACGCTCTTGGAAAAGGGCCGTGCCCGTGCCCGCATGCCGCGCACGCTGATCCTCGAGCCGACCCGCGAATTGGCCGCACAGGTCGCCGAGAACTTCGAGAAATACGGCAAGAATCACAAGCTGAACGTGGCGCTTCTGATCGGCGGTGTGTCCTTCGAGGAGCAGGACCGCAAGCTTGAGCGTGGCGCGGACGTCCTGATCTGCACGCCCGGCCGCCTGCTCGACCATTGCGAGCGCGGCAAACTGCTGATGAGCGGCGTCGAAGTCTTCGTCATCGACGAAGCCGACCGCATGCTGGACATGGGCTTCATCCCGGACATCGAGCGCATCGCCAAGATGATCCCGTTCACCCGCCAGACCCTGTTCTTCTCGGCGACCATGCCGCCGGAAATCCAGAAGCTGGCCGACCAGTTCCTGCAGAACCCTGAGCGCATCGAAGTCGCGCCGCCGTCCTCGACGGCCAAGACCGTGACCCAGCGCCTGGTGGCCTGCCACAACAAGGATTACGAAAAGCGTTCGACGCTGCGTGACCTGATCCGCGCCCAGGACGACCTGAAGAACGCGATCATTTTCTGCAATCGCAAGAAGGATGTCGCAGACCTCTTCCGTTCGCTTGACCGCCACGGCTTCTCCGTCGGCGCGCTGCATGGCGACATGGACCAGCGCTCGCGCACGACCATGCTGGCAAACTTCAAGGCCAATGCGATCACGCTGCTCGTCGCCTCCGACGTCGCCGCCCGCGGCCTCGACATCCCCGATGTCAGCCACGTGTTCAATTTTGACGTTCCGATCCACGCCGAAGATTATGTCCACCGCATCGGCCGTACCGGCCGCGCCGGACGCTCGGGTGCCGCCTTTACCCTGGTGACGCGCAGCGACACCAAGTTCCTCGATGCCATCGAAAAGCTGATCGACCAGAAGATCGAATGGCTGAACGGCGATCTGACTGCGCTTCCGGCGCCGGCGGAAAGCCATGACGAAAGCCGTGGAAAACGCGGTCGCGACAAGGGTCGCGAGCGGCGCGGCGGTCATAAATCCGATACGCGCAGCGAGTATGCAAAGCCTTCCGAGGCGCGCGTCGAACCAGTCAAACCGGTAGAGGAACAACAGGTGATGGAAGCGGTCAAAGTGGAAGCGGTGGCAACGGAACGCAAGGCGGACAAGCGCCGCGACCAGAACCCGCGCAACAACCGCAACAACCCCTATCCGGCGAACGACGACAACCGCGATCGCCGCCGCAACCGTCATCACGATCACGACGACGGCCCGACGCCGGTTGGCTTCGGCGACGACATCCCGGCCTTCATGTTGATCGTTGCAGCCGCCAAGGCCTGATCCCCGTGGGTCAGCCCGGTCTTGATTTCCCCGGTCTCGGGGTCGGTCTTGCCATCCTTCGGGATGGCAAACTGCTTTTATGCAGGCGCATGAAGGCACCGGAAGCCGGTCACTGGAACATCGTCGGCGGCAAGGTCGACCATATGGAGCCGGCGGAACTGGCCGCACGCCGCGAGGCCGAGGAAGAAACGGGGCTTTCGATCGGTGCGATCCGCTATCTGGGCGTGACCGAGCAGTTGATCGAAGCGGATCGCCAGCACTGGGCCTCGCTGCTCTACGTCACCGACGACACGATCGGCGAGCCGCAATTGACCGAGCCCGACAAGCTGTCCGATATCGGCTGGTTCGACCTCGACGATCTGCCGCAGCCGCTGTCGGTCTTCACGCAGACTGTCCTGACCTATTTGCGCTGAGCGCCTCACGCTCAGTAACCCTCATCGCGGCATCGAGCGCGATCCGCGCCCATTTCGCCATCAGGTCGGGATCATCGAGCGCCTCGTCAGGGATCGTCCAGTCGGGCATGGCGACGGGTTTTCCGCTCTTGCCCTCGTAGCGCCAGCGGATCGCTCCGGCCTCTTCCAGCAGAGGCGCACTCTCCTCATCGCCCTTCAGCATCAGTTCCCCGCGCAGCTCGAGCGCAAAGATGATACCACGGGCATAGATGCCCTTGCCGCCGAACATCCGGCGGATCGTCACCGGCCCGACCGCCTCAAACATCTCCTCGATCGCCGCATTGTCCATTGTCAGCCCCTCAGAATGCCGCCTGCCGCAAGGATAGCCTCGGGCGTATCGACATCAAGACGCGCGGCTGGACCGATTTCGACATCGATCACGGCAAGCCCCGAACTTTCGATCACCGGCCGGGCGCCGATATCGCCTTCAAGCGCCTTCAAGGCTTCGAAGGTTGCCGCTGGCAGAATGACCGGATTGCCGCGCTGACCATCGGACACGGCGCGCACGATCGCTTTGCCACCCGATTTGGCATAGGCGCGGGCGAGCGCCACGATGTCGGCGGCGGAGACGTTCGGCATATCGGCGAGCAACACCATCATGCCCGGAAGTCCCTTGGCTTCGATCGCCGCCAGACCGGCCTTCAGAGAACTCGCCATGCCGCTGGCAAAGTCCGGGTTTTCGAAAACCGTGGCCTTGAGACCAGAAAGGGCGTCCGCGACTTCGTCGCTGCGATGACCGGTAACGACGGTGACGGGGCCAACATCAGCCTCCACCGCCTGACGCACCGACCGCCTGACAAGCGCTTCGCCGTCGAACTCCGCCAGCAGTTTGTGCCGACCGCCCTCACCCATCCGGCTTGCACGACCCGCAGCGAGCACCACCAACCCCAGGGCGGCCGGGTCGGCGTCTGCGGTCGCGGCCAGCCGCGGCAGCGGACGGCTGGGGATCTCCATCAAGAGACCACCGACGCCCCAGCCTGTCATTTCGGTCCGATTCGGCGGATGACCGGCGAGGATCCGGTTCAGCACCCAATCAAAGCCGTTTTCCTTCGGCGAGCGGGCACAGCCGGGCGCCCCGATGATCTCGACATCACCGACATGCCCGAGAACAAGGAGATTGCCGGGATCGACAGGCAGACCAACCTGATCGACCACGCCACCGGCAAGGCGGATGGCGGAGGGAATGACATCATCGGCATCGGCAACGGCGGACGCACCGAAGACGATGACGAGCGGCGGCTGACCGGCTTCCGCCTTGTCTTCAGCGAGTGCCGCCTTGATGGCGTCCGCCACCGCCTCGGCCCGATGCGCCACCCGATCTTCCGAGACGATCCGGCTCTGCGAGGCGGCAAGTCGCGCCTCAAGCACTCTAGCGGTCTTGTCCATGACCGAGGTTTTCAGCGATGGCAGCTGCGTGGCAATCAGATGGACGCGACGGGGCTGATAGCCTGCAACTCGGAATGCCGAACCTTCAGTTAGGATCGCGGCAGCGGCCTCGACGCTGTGACCGGCAACCGCCAGCGGGATGATCTTGATCGTTGCGACCAGATCGCCGGCGCGCACGTCGGATCGGTCTGAGAGGCAGGCAAGCGTTATGGCGGGATCGACACTGTTGAAACGATCGACCAGCGACTTGTCTGCGAGGAACAACCCATTTTCGCTGGCATAGAAATTCACCCGGCCGGTCGAGGCCGGACTGCGGGAAAGCCCCTGCAGCGCAATGGCAGAGGACAGGATCTCCGCGGCCTCGTCCTCGGCAAGATCGCCAGGCTCAAGCCGGCAGGCAATCACCGTTGCAATGCCGGCCTCCCTAAGGCGGACGAGATCGGCATGCTCAAGCCGATGGCCTTTCGGCAGCTTGCCGGAGGCGAGTGGCTGGGAATGCGCGAGGATCGTGCCCTCCGCCTCGCTGATCTCAACCGGTCCGAACTTCACGACGCGGCCTCGGCGGATGTGCCTGAACCTGACAGGCTGCGGTGGCGCAGCGACTGGATGATCTCAGCAAGAATGGCAACCGCGATCTCCGCCGGGGTTGCCGCCCCGATATCAAGGCCGATAGGCGCGCGAATGCTGTCGATGGCGGACGGACCAAAACCCAGCGACGTTAGCCGTTCGACACGCTTTGCATGTGTCTTGCGCGACCCGAGCGCGCCGACATAGAAGCAGCCCGCTCCCAGGGCAGCGATCAGACCGGGATCGTCGATCTTCGGATCATGGGTGACGGCAACGAGGGCGCTGTAGCGATCGAGCGGCGTGGTAACAAAGACGTCGTCCGGCCAGTCTGCGCGCAGATCAATGCCGGCAAAACGCTCCGGCGTGGCAAAGGCCGTGCGCGGATCGATGATCGTCACCGCAAAGCCTGATAGCGCCGCCATAGGAGCCAGCGCCTGGCTGATGTGGACAGCGCCAATCACCACGATCCTCGGCGGCGGCAGATGCACATTGAGAAACAGGCTCTTGCCCTCGACATCGACGATCCCCGACTTGCCGGAGAGAAGCCGCACGCGGATTTCGTCACCGAGTGCATCCGCGACAACCTGATCCTCGGTCACCAGGTGCGATGTCCCGGCGGCGAGGTCACTCACCAGCACTGCCCCGCGACGATCGCGTTTGGCGGCATTAAGTGCTGCAAGCGTGGCAACATCCATCAGCCGAGCCTTTCGACATGGACACGGATACGCCCACCACAGGAGAGGCCCACCCGCCAGGCGGTCTCGTCGGCAACCCCGAATTCGAGCATCTTGGCCTTGCCGCTTTCGATGACGTCGAGCGCTTCGGTGATCACAGCCCCCTCGACACAGCCGCCGGAGACCGAGCCCTCGAAATTGCCCTCGCCGTCGATGACAAGATGACTGCCGACCGGACGCGGCGCCGAGCCCCAGGTTTCGATGACGGTCGCAATGGCCACCGATCGCCCTGCGGCATGCCAGGCCTCGGCAATCACCAGGGGGTCGCGGGCGGACGTTTCGCTGTTCATGACAGGCTCCTTTGAGACCTGAGATAACGCTTGGGATCACAATCCCGATCCGGAGCGCCGGAGAGAGATTGCACCAGATCCGACAGGGCTTCCAGATTGTGCACGGACCTGAGTTCGTCAACATGCGGCAGCATGGCCCGAACACCCCGCGCACGCGCCTCAAAACCGGCAAAGCGCAAGAGCGGATTGAGCCAGACCAGTCGCCGGCAGGAGCGATGCAAACGGTCGGTCTCGCGCGAAAGCAACTCGACCTCATCGCGTTCCAGCCCGTCGGTGATCAGCAGCACCACGGCGCCCTGCCCGAGCACGCGCCGGCCCCAATACCGGTTGAAAAGCTTCAGTGTCTCGCCGATCCGGGTGCCGCCCGACCAGTCGGCGACGGCATCGGTACACTGGGCAATCGCCTCGTCGGGATCGCGATGGCGAAGCTGGCGCGTGACATTGGTGAGCCTCGTGCCGAAGAGGAAGGTGTGCACCCGGCGGCGGCGCTCCGTCAAAACATGCAGGAAATGCAGGAAGATGCGGGTATACTGGCTCATCGAGCCGGAAATATCGGCGAGGATGACGAGCGGTGGCGGCTGTTGCCGGCGCTGGCGAAACTTCGGCAGCATGAGGTCGCCACCGGTTCGCAGCGACTGACGCATGCTGGCACGCGGATCGATGGTCCGCCCCCGCGGCGACATCCGGTAGCGGCGCGTTTGAACAAGATCGAGCGGCATGGCGAGGCGCTCGATGGCGCGGCGTGCCTCCTTCAACTCGCTGGCCGTCATCTGGCCGAAATCAAGCCGACGAAACACCTCCTGACCCGAAACCGTGAGCCGGGCATCGACTTCGACATCCGGCTCGTCGCGTGGCTTCGGCTCGCGTTTGCGGTCGGCAAACAGCGCATCGCTGACGCGCGCACCGCCCGCCTTCGGCTTCTGCCGTTCCCCGATTGCCGCCACCGGCGACATCAGCGCGATCATCTTGCCGACGAGATCCCGCGAGCGCCAGAAGATCGAAAAGGCCTCGTCGAAGACAGGCTGGTCTTCATGGCGCTTGACGAAGATGGCGGAAAGCGCCGCGTGAAATTCGACGCGCGAGCCGATGCCGATAGCGTCGATAGCCTCGATGGCGTCGATCACGGCACCGGGCCCGGGCTTGAGACCCGCCTTGCGCAGGACCCGGGCGAAATGCACGATGTTGTCCGCGAGCCGCCCGTGACCCTGCACCGGCGGCGGCACCACGATGCCGTCGCGTCCGCTGGCAGCATGCGGCCCGAAGCTCTCCATTTCAGCCGGCCTTCGCCAGGAGTTCGGCCTTGACCTCCGAAAGCAGCTTATCGCCTTCGCTGCCCTGGATACGGGCAATGTCCTCCTGGTATTTCAACAGCGTGCCCAGCGTGTCGGCAATCGTCTCGGGATCGAGCGCCAGGCGGTCGAGCTCGGTGAGTGCCGTTGCCCAGTCAATGGTTTCGGCAATGCCGGGGTTCTTGAACAGGTCGATGGTCCTGAGCTTCTGGACATAGGCGACGACCTGCCGGGAGAGCTGTTCGTTGCAGCCCTTCACCTTGCGGCGGATGATCGCCAGTTCCTCAGGCGCTGCCGGATAATCGACCCAGTGATAGAGGCAGCGACGCTTCAGGGCATCATGCACCTCGCGGGTGCGGTTCGAGGTGACGATGACAATCGGTGGCTCGGCGGCCTTGACCGTTCCGAATTCGGGGATCGTCACCTGGAAGTCAGAGAGCACTTCCAGCAGGAAAGCCTCGAAGGCTTCGTCGGTCCGGTCGAGTTCGTCGATCAGGAAGACCGGCGCGCGGCCCGCTTCGCCTTGAAGGGCCTGAAGAACGGGCCGGCGGATCAGATAGCGTTCGGAAAAGATATCGTGTTCGAGCTTGGAGCGATCCGACGCACCCGATGCCTCGGCCATGCGGATCTCCAGCATCTGCGCCGGATAATTCCACTCGTAGACGGCGGAGGCGACATCGAGGCCTTCGTAACATTGCAGGCGGATCAACGGCCGGTCCAGCGCCTTGGCCAGCACCTTGGCGACTTCGGTCTTGCCGACCCCCGCCTCGCCCTCGAGGAAGAGCGGTCGCTTCATCTTCAGCGCCAGAAACAGAACGGTCGCGAGCGGCCTTGCCGCCAGATAATCCTCAGCCGCAAGCAGATCGATGATGCCATCGATCGTCTCCGGCAGGGCCTTTCCCGAGGTCTCTGCCATGTCTCCTCCCATGTTCGGAAGAAGTCTATAGCGTGCGATAGCCCCGGTCCAGATAGATGAGCGACGGCTCATGCTGACCGAAATGCACGGCCCGGACTTCGCCGAACAGCACCGTATGGGTACTCGTCACCTTGCGATCGGTGACGACGCAGTCGAAAGCTGCGATCGCATCGGAAAGCACCGGCGAGCCGGTTTGCAGCACCTGCCACTCGGCAAGCGCAAAACGATCTTCGGAGGACAGCTTGCCGAAGCCTGCAAACGCATTGGCAAGATCCTGATGATGGGCGGCGAGCGTGTTCAGCACGAAATGCGGGCTCTCGAACAGCACGGCATTGTTCGGATTGCTGTTGTTGAGGCAGGCCAGCACCATGGGCGGGCTGTCGGAGACCGAGCAGGCAGCGGTGATGGTCACGCCGCGTCGAATGCCCTCATACTCCGTCGTCACGATCTGCACATGCCCCGCATACCGGCTCATGGCCTCGCGATAGACGACCGGATCCACACCTTGCATGCTCAAACTCACGTCTCCCCTTGGTATCTGCCCCTCAAGACACCGCAATATGGGCCGCGGGTCTTATCTTTTCCACAACGCCATCACGATTTCGTTCGATTGGCTGGCGAATGACCGGAAAGCCTGCAATTCCAATCGCCTGCGCTTTCGGCTAGGATCGCGTCATGACACAAAGCCGACCGCTGACATCCTGGCTCTCGATCCCTCTTCTCTTGGCGCTGGCCGCTGGTCCGAGTGCGGCGGCGGAGCTTAAACTTGCCGTCGTGGCGCCGAAGACCGGCCCCTATGCCATTCTCGGCGACCAGATGCGGCAGGGAGCAGCGCTAGCGGCTGGCAAGCTGTCGATCGCCATCGTCGAAATCGACGAGAGCTGCAGCGAAGGAAGCGGCAAGGCGGTGGCCGATGCTGTCACGGCCGCAGGCGCCAAGGCGGCGATCGGCTTTCTCTGCAGCGAGAGCCTGAAAGAGGCCATGCCCGGCCTTGCCGAGGCCAGTGTTCCAGCCTTCACCCTGTCGGTCCGCTGGAAAGGCGTAATGGAAGACGCGATCAAGGATGGCTGGCCGCTTTACCGCCTCGCACCCAATGGCGACCAGGAGGCGGCCAGACTATCCGAGATCATCCTGCGAGACTGGGCAGGCGAGCCCGTGGCTCTTCTCGAAGACGGGACGATCCGTGGCCGCGAACTGACCGAAGCGATCCGGATCAGCCTAGAGGAAAAGGGCCTGAAGCCGGCATTCATCGACACCTTCCGCCCCGGCCAGGAACAGCAGCTGACGCTGGTCCGGCGGCTGAAAACCGCAGGCATCACCCATGCCTTTGTCGGCGGCGACCGCAATGACGTGTCGATCATCGCCCGCGATGCGAAGGCGGAAGGCCTCTCATTGACGCTGCTTGGCGGCGAAGCCATGCGCGCCGCCGACGAACCCGTTCTGCTGGAAGATGGGGTTCTGGCAGTCGGCCTCGTCGAAACACCAGAGGGGCCATCAGCTGCGGGCATCACCGCGGACTTCACTGCCGCCGGAATAGCGCCAGAAGGTTATGTCCTGCCGGCCCATGCCGCCGTCACCATCCTGGCGGATGCCTGGGGCATTTCAACTGCCATGGGAACGCCGATGAGCGATGCGCTGGTCGGCACCACCTTCGAGACCGCGATCGGCCCGATTGCCTTCGGAGACGATCACGAACTGACGGAAAATCCCTACCTCCTGCTCGAATGGCGCGACAGCCGCTTCGTGGCCGTTCCCGAAAGGACGCAGTAAAGAGCCCTCTCAGTCGCGATAGGGCCAGAAGGCCTGGCTGAAGACACCGCCATCCACCCAGATCGTCTGGCCGGTGACAAAGGCCGATTGCGGCCCCGCAAGGAAGAGAATTGGACCAGCGATATCCTCGGGCGTGCCGACACGGCGCAGCGGTGTCACATCACCCCATGTCTTGGCATAGTCGGGCGCTTCGGCCTGGGTGCGGGCCGTCTCGATGGCGCCCGGCGCCACGCAATTGACCCGGATCTGGTGTGGCCCAAGCTCGACGGCGGACACCTTGGTCAGCTGCTCGATGCCGCCCTTGGAGGCGGTATAGTCGACGAGCTTCGGGAAGGCGTGTTTGTTGCAGCCGGAACCGAGATTGATGATCGAGCCGCCCTTGCCCGCCTCGACCATGCGGCGGGCGACACGCTGGGTGTTCAAGAAGGTGCCCTTGAGATTGGTGCTGATCACGGCATCCCAGCGCTCCTCGGAGAGCTCGAGCATCGAGGCCCAGGTCTGGATGCCGGCATTGTTGACCAGGACATCGGGCACCTGTCCCGCCCAGGCGATCACCTCGTCGAGAAAGGTCTCGATGGCAGCACTGTTGGCCACCTCGCATTCCCGGCCGATCGCCCGACCGCCGAGTGCTGCCGCTTCGGCCTCGACCTCGGTCGCGGCAGCATGCTGGGAAAGATGGGTGAAGGCGACGTCATACCCTTCACGCACGAAGGCCGAGACGAGGTGCCGGCCAATGCCGGAACTGCCGCCGGTGATGATCGCGAACTTGGCCATGTCGTCCTCCCAGACTGCTTTGCTTATCTCGCAGGGATGAAGGGCGGCTCGGCAATCGTCAAGGGCGTAACGGCGTGGCAACGGTGATGTCTCATCCGAAGGCATGGTTGCCGCTCACGGTGGCCAGTGCTATGCGGACGCCGAATATTGATCCTGCCCTGCGAGGAGCCCCAGATGACCCGCCCCCTCCTGATTTCGCCCTCCATTCTCGCCGCCGACTTCTCCCGCCTTGGCGAGGAAGTGCGCGACGTCGTCGAGGCCGGCGCCGAATGGGTGCATCTCGACGTGATGGACGGCCATTTCGTGCCGAACATCTCCTTCGGTCCGGCGGTCATCAAGGCACTGCGCCCCTGGACCAAGGCGGTCTTCGACTGCCATCTGATGATCGCACCGGCCGATCCCTATCTCGCCGCCTTCGCCGATGCCGGCTGCGACATCATCACGGTGCATGCGGAAGCAGGACCCCATCTGCATCGCTCGCTGCAGACCATCCGGGCGCTCGGCAAGAAGGCCGGCGTGTCGATCAACCCGGCCACGCCGCTTTCGGTGCTTGAGCATGTGATGGACGATCTCGACCTGATCCTGATCATGAGCGTCAATCCGGGCTTTGGCGGCCAAAAGTATATTCCGGCAATGACGGACAAGATCGCGCGCACTAAGGCCCTGATCGGCAACCGCCCGATCGACCTGGAAGTCGATGGCGGCGTCACCGCCGACAATGCTGCGGAAATCGCCAAAGCCGGAGCCAATGCGCTGGTCGCAGGCTCCGCGATCTTCAAGGGCAAGGGCGTTGACGACTACCGCAAGACGGTCGACACTCTGCGAAAGGCAGCCGAGGGAGGTCGGGCTTGAAACTGCAGCTGTCCGCCATCGCGATCGCGTTTCTGACGGCCTCTGCGGCCTCAGCCGGAGACGTGGCGGAGATGCGCCCCCTGGGTTTTTCGCCTGACGGCAGGCTCTTCGCCTTCGAGCAGTTCGGCGAGCAGGATGGCTCCGGCTTCGCCTATGCCGAAATCCAGGTGATCGACACGGAGACGGACAAATACGTCGCGGGCACCCCGATCCGGGTTCTGATCGAGCGGGAAGACGCCTCGATCGGCGAGGCGCGACGGCAGAGCCTTAACCAGGCCAAAGCCATTCTCGATGCACGCAAGATCGGCGAGGATCCGGGGCATCTGGTGGCACTCGCGCCGATCAGCGAGCTGTCGGAAAATCGGCACGAATTGCGTTACCAGGTGTTTCCGAGCTTCTATGTTTCCGAGGGGCTGTATCGGATCGCGCTTAAAGAATTCGATGCCAAAGGTGACGAGCTCTGTGCCGGCATGGATGTTGAGGTTCGCGGCTTTGCACTCTCGATGGCCGATGACGCGAAACCCGACATTCGACGTGAGGTCTACCGCGACGCAACCATTCCGAAGAGCCGCAACTGCCCAAGCGCCTATGCGATCGGCGGGGTCGTCACGGGAGGTTACGGCTCAGCTGCACCGCATATGGTCATGGTGCAGGTGACATCCCTCGGCTTCGAGGGTAACAATCTGCGCTGGTTGGCCGTCCCGGTGAAGCCATGATGCTGGGCCGATCTCTGCCGTCGCTGCCGGTCTGGGTAGGCGGGTCCCTTGCCTGGGGGATGGCGATGGCAACAAGCTTTCAGCTCTCGGTACACCTCTTCGGTCGCGCGACCAGCAGCCATGACCTGGCGCTGACCCTGATTTATGCTGCCGGTGGCTTGCTCGGTTGGCTTGTCGCGCTGCCTCTCATCTACCTGTTCAACCGACGTGGGCAACCGCAAGCCGTTCTCGCGGCCTGGCTGCTGCTGCTCGGTGTCGTCAGCGTTGGCGCGATCGCCGGTGTCTATGCGCTGCAATATCGAACACTCTACGCCCATTGGCACGCGCCCTTTCCGTCGCGGATCTGGGTCTATCAGCAGATTTTCACCACCGCGTCGGCGCTCTATCAGTTCGCCGTCCTTGGTCTGCGCCACCTGATGCCGATGGGTCTTGTCCTGCTTCTCGCGCTCAGCATTCTCATGGCCCGTCGCAGCCGTTGAGCTTGCCGCCCCACTTTGCTAAGGGGGGCCAGCTTTTTGTGAAGTCCAACGAAAGACGAGCCCGATGATCCCGCGTTACTCCCGGCCGGAAATGGTCGCCATCTGGTCCCCCGAAACCAAGTTCCGCATCTGGTTCGAGATCGAAGCCCATGCCTGCGACGCGCTCGCCGATCTCGGCGTGATCCCGAAGGAATCCGCCCGCACCATCTGGGAAAAGGGTGGCCCTGCAGAATTTGACGTCGCCCGCATCGATGAGATCGAAGCCGTCACCAAGCATGACGTCATCGCCTTCCTGACGCATCTCGCCGAATTCATCGGCCCTGACAGCCGCTTCGTCCACCAGGGCATGACCTCGTCCGACGTGCTCGACACGACGCTCAACATCCAGCTGGTGCGCGCCGCCGACATCCTGCTTGCCGACATGGACCGCGTGCTGGCAGCCCTGAAGGCGCGTGCCTTCGAACACAAGGATACGGTGCGTATCGGCCGCAGCCATGGCATCCATGCCGAGCCGACGACCATGGGCCTGACCTTCGCCCGCTTCTATGCCGAAATGGCCCGCAACCGCGACCGCCTCGTCAACGCCCGTGCGGAAGTCGCAACCGGCGCGATCTCGGGCGCCGTCGGCACCTTCGCCAATATCGATCCGCGCGTTGAAGAGCATGTCTGCGCAAAGCTCGGCCTCGTGCCGGAGCCGATTTCGACGCAGGTCATCCCGCGCGACCGTCACGCCATGTTCTTCGCCACGCTCGGCGTCATCGCCTCGTCGATCGAAAACGTCGCGATCGAAATCCGCCACATGCAGCGCACGGAAGTGCTGGAAGCGGAGGAATTCTTCTCGCCGGGCCAGAAGGGCTCGTCCGCCATGCCGCACAAGCGCAACCCGGTTCTGACCGAGAACCTGACGGGCCTTGCCCGCCTGGTGCGCATGTCGGTGACGCCGGCGCTTGAAAACGTCGCCCTCTGGCACGAGCGCGATATCAGCCATTCGAGCGTCGAGCGCGCGATCGGCCCTGATACGACGATCACCCTCGACTTTGCCTTGAACCGTCTGGCGGGCGTCATCGAAAAGCTCGTGATCTACCCCGAGAACATGTTGAAGAACATGAACAAGTTCAAGGGCCTGGTCATGAGCCAGCGCGTCCTTCTGGCACTGACCCAGGCCGGCGTATCGCGCGAGGACAGCTATCGCCTCGTGCAGCGCAACGCCATGAAGGTCTGGGAAAAGGGTGCAGACTTCCTGGAAGAGCTGCTGGCCGACGAAGAGGTGCGTGCCGCCCTTTCGGAAGAGGACATTCGCGAAAAATTCGACCTCGGTTATCATACCAAGCATGTCGACACGATCTTCGCCCGCGTCTTCGGCTGAGAGCCAGCGCACAGGCAGATCATCACGCAACGGGCGCGAAGACATTCGCGCCCGTTTTCATTGGAGAGGATTGATCCATGCCGAGCCCGTCTCGCCTCTTTCTCTCGACACTCTCTGTCATCGCCGTCTCAGGCATTCTGCTGCTGAGCGGCGACCGATACGACTGGATGCCGGGACTTGATCCGACGATCGACCCCTCCGGCATCGAGACGGATGGCAGCCGTGCGCTGGTTCGCACGCTTCTGCTCGCGACCGCTCTGGCGGCATCGGCGATGCTGGCGATCTTCACCAAGGCACGGACGAGAGGCGAGCGTCTCCTGCCTCTCGTCCTGTCGCTGGCGGCACTCGCCGCCTATGTCTTCAGCCGCCCATAGTGGCCGACGATCTAGAACACTTTCGGCGATCAGGGGATCACCGGAAGTGTTCCAGGCTTTTGATTCTACGCATTGTCCAACGCCGAAGCGGCTAGGCTTCGGCTGAAAATGCTTTAGGCCACCAGCCGGCGATAGAAATGCCAGGACGCGTGGCCCAGCACCGGAACGATGATCACCAGACCCACCATCAGGGTTGCCATGCCGATGGCGAGCAGGCACGCCACCATCAGCCCCCAGACGGCCACAGGAACCGGATTGGCGAGACTGGCGCGCACGGATGTCGAAACCGCCGCCGCCGCCCCGCAGTCGCGATCGAGCAGCATCGGATAGGCGACGATGCTGATGACCAGCGCGATCAGCGCCAGCGCAAAGCCGAATGCATTGCTCCAGAACAGGAAGGTAAGCGCATTCGGGTGATCGAAAACGCCGCTCGCAAAGGCGAAGACGCCAGGCGACGGATAGTCACCGATCAGGGTGAGATAGAGCCCGCGCGACACGACAAGCCAGACCATGAAGAGCGTCAACAGATAGATGCTCATCATAAGCAACGCCGGAAGGGCCGGTGATTTGACGAGATCAAGCACGTTCGACCAATCGGCCGGCTGTCCGAGTTCGCGTCGCCGGCTGATCTCCATCAGGCCCAGCGCCAGAAGCGGTCCGACCAGGGTAAAGCCCGTGAGCAGCGGGTAAACCATGGGCAAGAGCTCAACGCCCGCACTCCATCCGATCATTATGGCGCCGACAATCGGATAGATGAGCGCCACGAAGGCATAATGGGAAGGCTTTTCGCGAAAATCCTCATAACCTTCCCGCAGCGCGGCGAAGACATCGGAAATGGCGATCTGGCGGACCGCGGGTCTGACAATTGCACCGGTCGCACCGGTCATCACATGAAAGGTCGACATTCTCACTTCCTCCTCGAGCAACAGGGTCTGTAAGCTGCAAAGTGAAATGCGTGGGCGCCATCGGTGCCGGAAGCGGCCGCGAATGGGCGCCGTCTGTCGCGTCCGGCATGGCCATCTGGCGCGCTGCGGGCGACATCGTGAACAGTTAATTAGTTTATCAGCTAACGATCTCAATGTCAGGGGTATTGACGCACGATCCCGTGATCCAGCAGGTTTCCGCCAGGATGACAGAGAGAGAAGCCATCGATTTTCTGGTCTTTCAATCAACGCAAAATCTTGACGCCGCCCGCGCGGGACAGCAGATAGGGGCCATGAAGGTCTCAGAAGCAGAAATCCTGATCGTCCCCGGCTACACCAATTCCGGCCCCGAGCACTGGCAGTCCCGCTGGGAGGCGAAACTGTCGACGGCGCGGCGCGTCGAACAGGCGGAATGGTCCAAGCCCGTGCGCGAGGACTGGGTCGCTCGCGTCGCCGAGGAAGTGAACGCCGCCACGAAACCCGTGGTGCTGGTTGGCCATTCCCTGGGCGTGCCGGCCATCGTGCATGCCGTTCCGGAGATGAAGAAAAAGGTCGCAGGCGCCTTTCTGGTCGCCCCGCCGGATGTCGCCAATCCGGAGATCCGCCCAAAGCACCTCATGACGTTCGGGCCCTATCCGCGCCTGCCCCTGCCCTTCCCCTCGATCATGATCGCGAGCCGCAACGACCCGTTCGGCGAGTATGCCCATGCCGAGGATATCGCCAATGCCTGGGGCTCATTCCTGATCGACGCTGGGGAATCCGGCCACATCAATGCGGAATCCGGTCACGGGCCCTGGCCCGAGGGAACGATGGTCTTCGCGCAGTTCCTGGGCCGCTTGCAGGCCTGACGCGACAGAACCGGCGCATCGGTGAAAGTCCAAATTTGGCGTTAACACCCATTTCCAGGGGACAGGTTTAAGCCCTTTTTAAGCAGGCGCTCATAGACTCGGCTGCAACCCTGTGAAGTGAGGAGCTGATTTTGCGCCCAAAAGCTGCCGCCGTATCCACTCCCGGCGCGGGTGGAATCGACATCTCCTGCCTTCCATGGCCGGCTGTCTGGCTCGCTCCCGATGGCATGATCATAGCGATGAACCAGCCCTTGCAGGAGGCTCTCGGACCTTCGATCAAGACAGGGGAGAACCTCGCCGCCTATCTTCAGGGCGCAGACGGCCCGAAACTGCTGCTCGCACTGGCAAGGCTGATGGACGGCACCCCCTCGACCATCGAAATTTCGACACCCGGCCGCGAACAGAGACACTTCATCGCGACGCTGGCAGGCCACACGGCATCCCGCGCCAAAGACGCATCGGCCCTGTTGCAATTGACGGACGTGACGGATCTCCGCCGCAAGCTGCACGAAGTGCAGGAGCGGGAAAGCCGCTGGAACCACGCGCTTGTCGGCTCGATCTCGGGCGTCTGGGATCAGCGCAGCACCGGCGAACTCTACTACTCCGAAGTCTGGCGCAAGATCCGGGGACTGGGACCGGAAGACCCCTTCCCGCCGACCACAGAGGAATGGTTGAAGCTCGTCCATCCCCAGGACCGTGAACGCGTTCTCCACTGCATCGAACGGCAGAACGCCGGCGACCCGGATTATGCGGTCTTCCAGTACCGGGAACTGCACCGTGACGGCCACTACGTCTGGATCGAGTGCCGCGGCGCCTGCGTGGAGCGCGATGAGCAGGGAAAGCCGCTTCGGATCATCGGGACGGACACAGACATCACCGCGCGCAAGCAGCAGGAAGAATGGCTGGACAGCCTCTCTCGGCGATTGAAGCTCGCCATCGACATTTCGGGCATCGGTATCTTCGAAACGGATTTCGAAGCAGGGACCAGCGAGTGGGACGAGGGCATGCGCCGCATCTTCGAAGTCGAGACCGATTGCGAGGTGCAGATCGGTGGCTTCTGGGAGAGCAAGCTGCATCCGGAAGACCGTGCCCGCACCATGGCCTATGTGGCCACGAAGATTGCGGAGCTGAAACCTTTCACCGACAACTACCGGATCATCGCCAAGGATGGCAGCACGCGCTACATCCGCTCCAACAGCCTCCCGTACATGGATCACGACGGCCGTTTGAAGATGATCGGCGTCAACTGGGATGTGACGGAAGATCAGCGTCTCAGACGGGAACTGGAGCAGCAGAAGACACTGGCCGAGGCGCGTAATGCCGAGCTCGAGCGAACCCGGATCGAAGCGGAACAAGCCGCCCTGCACGACCATCTGACCGGATTGCCGAACAGGCGCTTCCTGGAGGAAAAGCTCGAGGAATGGCGCGCAGGCAAAGGCAGTCTCGGCTCCGGTATCGCCATTCTCCACATCGACCTCGACCGCTTCAAGCAAATCAACGATACGCTCGGCCACGGCGCCGGCGATGCCATGCTGACGCTGGCGGCAAAGATCCTGAAGGAAAACATCCGCGCCACCGACTTTGCAGCGCGAATCGGCGGCGACGAATTCGTCGTCCTCATCGATCACGACGGCGCAACCCCGGCGCTAGCAGCCATCGCCAGCCGCATCATCGCCCAAATGCGGCAGCCGGCCTGGTACAACGGACAGGAATGCCGCTTCGGCGCCAGTGTTGGGATTGCCCACACACTGACCCGCGACATCGATCCGAAACAGCTGCTGCAAAACGCCGACATCGCTCTCTACAAGGCCAAGAATCTCGGCCGCAACCGATATGAATTCTTCGTACCGGCAAGCCGCACGCTGATCGCCGATGCGAGCCGCCTCTCCAGCGAGCTGTTGCGCGCGCTTGAGAACGACGAGATCTTTCCCCATTACCAGCTGCAGTTCGACGCACGCACCCGTGCGGTTGTCGGCGCGGAGTGTCTGGCGCGCTGGAACCACCCGACGCGTGGCATCATTGGCCCGGACAAATTTCTGACCATTGCCGAGGAATACGGGGTACTCGCCCAGATCGACGGGCTAATCCTGGAAAAGGCACTCGCGGACCACGAAGCCTGGCGCGCAGAGGGAATTGCTCCGCCGAAACTCTCCGTCAACGTCTCAGCCCGGCGACTGACCGATCCGGACCTCGCCCGCGGCCTGCAGGACCTCGACATCAAGCCGGGGACCGTCTCCTTCGAACTCCTGGAAAGCGTGTTCCTCGACCGCCAGGACGCCGCCGTGATGAGCAATCTGGACATGCTGCGGCGTCTGGCAATCGACGTCGAAATCGACGACTTCGGAACCGGCCACGCCTCGATTGTCGGCCTGCTCAATCTCAAACCGACGACATTGAAAATCGACCGGCAACTGATTGAGGATGTGCCACACAGCCAGGAGCAGCGGATCCTGGTCAAGTCGATCATCCAGATCGCTCGATCTCTCGGGATCAAGGTCACGGCAGAAGGGGTCGAGACCGAGGAGCATGCCCGCATCCTCTGCCGGCTCGGCTGCGACGTCCTGCAGGGCTATGGCTTGGCCTGGCCAACCAGCTTCGAGGACACCTCGAAGCTCCTCAGAAACAAAAAATCCGCCCAGGGCTGAGCCCGGGCGGATCGGATCAGGGCAAGACAGAACGCCCGTTCAGGCCTTCTGGATCTGCTCGATGGCCTGGCCGAGGAATTCGACCATCTTGGCGCGCAGTTCCTCGTCGGTGATCGACACGCCACCGGCGGTCAGATCGGCCTTGACCTTGCGGATCACGTCTTCGTCACCGGCCTCTTCGAAATCGGCAGCGACCACTTCTTTCGCATAGGCGTCCGGATCAGCCTTGCCGAGCAGACCGGCGGCCCAGAGACCGACAAGCTTGTTGCGGCGAGCTTCTGCCTTGAAGCGCAGTTCCTGGTCGTGGGCGAACTTGTTTTCGAAGGCCTTTTCGCGATCACTGATGCCGCTCATATCGATCTCCCGTTTTATGCCGTCATTGTGCGGTTTGGTTTCCCCATTAATCAAAAGGGAGTACAAAGTGCAATGCAAACTTCCGCGATTCCAGGTGAGTCCCTGAAGGCGCGACGTTTTGGCAGGAAGGGGTGATCTGCGCATTGTGAAAACCGAGGTTTTCCGTTAAGGGACCGCTTCAAATACCGATCCACTGCGTCCGCGCTTTCGCGCCGGGATGCCAACAACAGAGAAAACCACCCATGAACCGTCGCCGCCGCGTTTACGAGGGCAAGGCAAAGATCCTCTATGAGGGTCCCGAGCCCGGCACGCTGATCCAGTTCTTCAAGGACGATGCCACGGCATTCAACAAGAAGAAGCATGAAGTCATCGACGGGAAAGGCGTTCTGAACAACCGCATCTCTGAATACGTCTTCACGCATCTGAACAAGATCGGCATTCCGACCCACTTCATCCGCCGCATGAACATGCGCGAGCAGCTGATCAAGGAAGTCGAGATCATCCCGCTCGAGATCGTCGTGCGCAATGTCGCCGCAGGCTCTCTCTCGACCCGCCTCGGCATCGAGGAAGGCATCGTCCTGCCGCGCTCGATCATCGAATTCTACTACAAGTCTGACGCGCTCGGCGACCCCATGGTCTCCGAAGAGCACATCACCGCCTTTGGCTGGGCAAACCCCGCCGAACTCGATGACATCATGGCGCTCGCCATCCGCGTCAACGACTTCCTCTCCGGCCTCTTCCTCGGCATCGGCATCCAGCTCGTCGATTTCAAGATCGAATGCGGCCGCCTCTATGAAGGCGACATGATGCGCATCATCCTCGCCGATGAAATCTCGCCGGACAGCTGCCGCCTCTGGGACATCGAGACCCGCGAGAAGCTCGACAAGGACCGCTTCCGCCACGACATGGGCGGCCTGCTCGAGGCCTATCAGGAAGTCGCCCGCCGTCTCGGCATCATGAATGAAAACGAACCGGTGCGCGGCACTGGCCCGGTTCTCGTCAAGTAAGCTTTGGAGAAGAGATCAGTGATCAAGGCACGCGTCACCGTCACCCTGAAGAACGGCGTTCTGGACCCTCAGGGCAAGGCCATCGAAGGCGCGCTCGGCGCACTCGGCTTCGACGGCGTCGGCCAGGTCCGCCAGGGCAAGGTCTTCGATCTCGAGCTTGCCGGTGATGACAAGGCCAAGGTAGAGAGCGACCTGAAGGCGATGTGCGAGAAGCTGCTCGCCAACACGGTTATCGAGAATTATACTATCTCCATCGCCTGAGGGTTGAAGGAGATGCACGATGGCCGAGATCACCAGCGAGTTGATGTTCGAGCTTCTGAAGAAGCTCCATCAGAAACTTGACAGGGTCGACTTCGCCATCAGCGAGTTGCGCGCGGATAATCAGACAATGCGCGCGCAATTGCATGCGCTGCAGGGTGACGTGAACAACCTGCGCGCAACAGTCGGACACTTCGAAAGCCGGTTAGACCGGATCGACAATCGCCTGGAACTGCGCGAGTTCCAGGAAGCCCAACTAAGGTTTGAGCCACAGCCATGAAATCAGCCGTCGTCCAGCTCCCAGGCCTCAACCGTGACCGCGACATGATCGCAGCACTTACCAAGATATCTGGCCATGCGCCTGTCACCATCTGGCAGACCGAGACCGAGATCCCGGATGTCGACCTGATCGTCATCCCCGGCGGCTTCTCCTATGGTGACTACCTGCGCTGCGGCGCGATCGCAGCCCGGATGCCGGTCATGCAGGCGATCAAGGAAAAGGCCGAACAGGGCGTCAAGGTCATCGGCGTCTGCAACGGCTTCCAGATCCTGGTCGAAGCGGGCATGCTGCCGGGCGCGCTGATGCGCAACACCTCGCTCAAATTCGTCTGCAAGGAAATCAAGCTTGAGGTCGTCAACGCCGACACTGACTTCACCCGCGCCTATGCCAAGGGCCAGATCATCCGCTGCCCGGTCGCCCATCACGACGGCAACTATTTCGCCGACGCCGAAACGTTGAAGGCGATCGAAGGCAATGGCCAGGTGGTCTTCCGCTATGCAGACGGCACGAATCCGAACGGCTCAATGAACGACATTGCCGGTGTCATCAACGCCAAGGGCAATGTGCTCGGCATGATGCCGCATCCGGAAAACCTGATCGAAGCCGCGCATGGCGGCAATGATGGCCGCGGCATCTTTGCCTCGGCCCTGGACGTTATCGCGGCCTGAGGTAAGCTTCGCTTAACCACGGACCCTTAGGAAGAGGCGGCCATCAGCCGAAAGTTCGCCCATGCGCCGCCTCGCCTTCTCCGTCGTACTCCTTGCAGCAGCCGGCCTCGCCGCCTGCAAGCCAGAGGCGCCAAGGCTGCCCACTAGCGGACAATCGGCCCTCGACATCATGGAAAAGGTTGCCGTCGCCGCGAACCGCTGCTGGTTCAAGTCCGGAGATGCCGCGTTCAAGACCTACCAGTTGTCGCCGGAACTCAGCTCCTTCTCCGGTCGCCCACGGATCCTCCTGGTTCGCAAGGGTTCACGCGACGACCGTCCCGTTCTCGTGGTCCAGGCTGAGGGCAAGCCCCCGCGCCTCGACGCGTTCGGCCCTCTTCTCAACGAGGATATCGCACCGCGGATCCGCCAGGACGTCGTTCGCTGGGCAAATGGCCGGAACGACTGCTGATCAGAACGGCGGCTGAAAAGGCCGATCCAGCAGAAGCAGCTTCGACTTCCTGATTTCCCGCTCGGCCATCTCAGGCGTCAGACCGACATCCCGTAACTCCAGCTCTGTCAGCTGATAGAGATGAGCGCGCGTCCTGCGACGACGCCACCAGAGCTGGAGGCTTGCCCTGACACCTTTCAGCGAAAACACTCCGTCCGCGCGCACGGGCACGACAGCCTCAACGGCATGATCGGTCGCGATTGTATCAATTGTCACCATGGCGGCTGTTCCTGATGTATCCATTCGTGCAAGCAGTCTATGAATTGACTCCATTGCGGTGACAATCTATAGAATTGTCATCATGACAAATTGGCTTCCCACTCTCGATACCGGAACAGGTCCACTCTACATCCGCATTGCGGATGAGGCAGAAAGCGCCATCAAATCAGGCGCCCTGCCCCATGGTGCAAAGCTGCCGCCGCAGCGTGATCTGGCCTATGACGTTGGGGTGACAATCGGGACAATATCGCGCGCATACGCCTTGTTGCGCGAGCGCGGCCTGGTCACGGGCGAAGTGGGCCGTGGCACCTATGTGCAGTCCAGCGGTGACGGAACCTTGCCGGCCCGCGATCCGGTGAGCCTCAATTTCGGCGGCACGCGTGCCATCACCCCACCACCCGGCAAGCTGCGCTTCGACACGACTGCCGCGATTGATGTGGGGCAGGCAGAGATCGTCGGCCGCATCATGGCCGAGATTGCAACATCACATCCGGGCGAAATCTCAAGCTACACCCGCACCCTTTCCCCTGATTGGCTGGAAGCGGGCCGCCATTGGCTGTCCTCGGGCAACTGGAAGCCCGATGCCGAGCAGGTCCTGCCGCAGCTTGGCGTGCATGCCGGCATCAACGCCGTCGTCGCAGCCGTAAGCGGTGCCGGCGACCGGATCGTCTGCGAGCACCTCACCTACTCTCAGGTGTCGCGCAGCGCCAACCTGATGGGCCGCCAGATCGCACTTGTTGATTCGGACCAGGACGGCATCATGCCGGAGGATTTCGAGCGGGTCTGCGCCCGCGAGCATCCCAAGGCCGCCTTCATCATGTCGTCGGGGCAGAATCCGACGCTTGCCACCATTCCGCTCTCCCGCCGCAAGGAGATTGTCGACATCGCCCGCAAGCACAACGTCTGGCTGATCGAGGACTATCTCTATGGCGGCATGATCGACGACCGCATTCCGCTTCTGGCCGAACTCGCGCCCGACCGCACCTTCCTGCTCAACGGCCTGTCGAAGTCGGTCGCAGCCGGTGTGCGCGGCGGCTGGGTCGCCTGCCCGCCGCATATGAGCCAGCGGGTCCGCGTCACTCAGAAAATGGTGAGCGGCGGCCTGCCCTTCCTGCTCGCCGAACTCTCGGCCAGGCTTGTGCTATCAGGGGCCGCCGGCGAAATCCGCAGCAAGGTCTTGGGCGAGATTGGCGAACGGGAGGCGGTGGTTCGCCAGCTCTTTGCCGGAAAGGAATTCCGCTCCCATCCGCGCCTGCCCTTCTTCTGGCTGAAGCTTCCCGAACCCTGGCTGTCCGGCACCTTCAAGCAGGCCGTGCTCGATGCCGATGTCTTGATTGATGACGAGGACGAGTTCAAGCCGGCCCGCTCGTCGCGGGTCTATCACCATGTCCGCATCGGCTTCAGCGAGGGCCGCGAACGATCGATCTCGACCGAGGGGTTGAAGACCGTTCGTAGAATTCTCGACCAATCGCCGCTCGGCACAAGCGCCATCGTCTGACCGTCACACAGGGGCACCACGCCACCTCCCGGAAAGCCGGAGGAAAGGCTTGATTGCGCGCATTTTTCAAGTGCGCCGGGCGCGTGCTTGGGTTATAGCCTGCCTCGAAACCGATCTCCCCCAGATCTCCCATTGCCCTGAGAGCCAGATGACCGTTTCCAACTCCCGTCCCATCACCGCAGAATTGATCGCAAGCCACGGCCTGAAGCCGGACGAATACGATCGCATCCTGAACCTGATCGGACGCGAGCCGACCTTCACCGAGCTTGGCATCTTCTCGGCGATGTGGAACGAGCACTGCTCCTACAAGTCTTCGAAGAAGTGGCTGAAGACACTGCCGACCAAGGGGCCGCGCGTCATTCAGGGCCCAGGCGAAAACGCTGGCGTGGTCGACATCGACGATGGCGACGTCGTGGTCTTCAAGATGGAAAGCCACAACCACCCGTCCTATATCGAGCCCTATCAGGGTGCAGCAACCGGCGTCGGCGGCATCCTGCGCGACGTCTTCACCATGGGCGCCCGTCCGGTCGCAGCCATGAACGCCCTGCGCTTCGGAGCGCCCGACCATCCGAAGACCAAGCATCTGGTCGCTGGCGTCGTTGCCGGTGTCGGCGGCTACGGCAATTCCTTCGGTGTTCCCACAGTTGGCGGTGAAGTCGAATTCGACCCCCGCTATAACGGCAATATCCTCGTCAACGCCTTTGCCGCAGGTCTTGCCAAATCTGACGGCATCTTCCTGTCCCAGGCCAAGGGCGTCGGTCTCCCCGTCGTCTATCTCGGTGCCAAGACCGGCCGTGACGGTGTCGGTGGCGCGACCATGGCGTCCGCCGAATTCGACGAGTCCATCGAGGAGAAGCGCCCGACCGTGCAGGTCGGCGACCCCTTCACCGAAAAATGCCTGCTCGAAGCCTGCCTTGAGCTGATGAAGACCGGCGCCGTCATCGCCATCCAGGACATGGGTGCCGCCGGCCTCACTTGCTCGGCTGTCGAAATGGGCGCCAAGGGCGACCTCGGCATCGAGCTGCATCTCGACAAGGTGCCGGTGCGCGAAGAGCGGATGACGGCCTATGAAATGATGCTGTCGGAAAGCCAGGAGCGCATGCTCATGGTGCTCGAGCCGTCCAAGGAAGAGGTCGCCAAGGCGATCTTCGTCAAGTGGGGCCTCGATTTTGCGATTGTCGGCTATACCACCGACGACCTGCGCTTCCGCGTCATCCATCAGGGCGAGGAAGTCGCAAACCTGCCGATCAAGGAACTCGGCGACGAAGCCCCGGAATACGACCGTCCCTGGATCGAGCCGAAGATCCCTGCCCCGCTCGCCGAGAACGACATCCCGGTCGGCGACGTCGCAGACGCTCTGCTGAAGTTGGTCGGCTCCGCCAACAACTCCTCGCGCCGCTGGGTCTACGAGCAGTATGACACGCTGATCCAGGGCAATTCGCTGCAGCTTCCGGGCGGCGACGCCGGCGTCATCCGTGTCGAAGGCCACGCCTCCAAGGCGCTCGCCTTTTCCTCCGACGTCACCCCGCGTTACGTCGAGGCAGACCCGTTTGAAGGTGGCAAGCAGGCGGTTGCCGAATGCTGGCGCAACATCACCGCGACCGGCGCGCTTCCGCTGGCAGCGACCGACAACCTGAACTTCGGCAATCCCGAGCGCCCCGAGATCATGGGCCAGTTCGTTTTTGCTATTAAAGGCATCGGCGAGGCCTGCAAGGCGCTCGACTTCCCGATCGTTTCGGGCAACGTGTCGCTCTACAACGAGACCAATGGCCAGGCCATCCTGCCGACCCCTACGATTGCTGGCGTTGGCCTGATGAAGGACTGGAAGAAGATGGCCCGCATCCGCTTTGCCGCTCAGGGCGAAGCCATCCTGCTCGCCGGCGCTCCGTCAAGCTGGGGCACGCATCTTGGCCAGTCCGTCTACCTGCGCGACATCCATGGCCGCACCGATGGTCCGGCCCCGCATGTCGATCTCGCCCATGAAAAGAAGGTCGGCGATTTCGTCCGTGGCTTGATCCAGGACGGTCTTGCAACGGCCGTGCATGACTGCTCGTCGGGCGGCCTTGGCCTCGCCGTCGCCGAAATGGCCATGGCTTCCGGCATCGGTGCGCATATCAACGCCTTGAACGATGCAAACCCGATCGCCGTCTTCTATGGCGAAGACCAAGGCCGCTACGTGCTGACCGTCAAGGAAGGCGATGTCGAAAAGGTGCAGCTCCGTGCCGAAGCCGCTGGCGTCTTCTGCCCTTGGATCGGCCGCACCGGTGGCTCGAATGTCGTGCTTGGCAATGCAAAGCCGGTTGCAGTCGAGGAACTGAAGAAGGCCCACGAGGCCTGGTTCCCGGCCCTCATGGACGGCGAGATCGCCTGAGGCTTCGATCACATGCCTGTGGAGCATGGGGTAGGCGTGCCCTACCCCATTGAAAGACTTCGGCGAATGGAAGATAGTCCTCATATTGCTGATTTGCATGAGGGATCCGTTACATGCCGATGAAACCAGGCGACATCGAAGACATGATCAAGGCCGGCATTCCGGGAGCAAAGGTCGTCATCCGCGACCTCGCCGGTGACGGAGATCACTATGCCGCCGAGGTCGTCGCCGAAGCCTTTCGCGGCAAGAGCCGGGTCCAGCAGCACCAGATGGTCTATGAAGCGCTGAAGGGCAACATGGGCGGCGTGCTGCATGCGCTGGCGCTGCAGACGAGCGTACCCGACTGACGGTCTCAGACCCGGACGAGCCGATGCATCAAGCCTGCCGCAATCAGCGGCGGGCTTTTTTCATGACGCCGCAGGAAACGTCGGCGGCGTAGCCGATTCAAGCTGCTCGAAGGACTTCGCCGGCAGCGGTCCCGCCGTCATCAGCGTGAAATCAAAGCCGCTCGGCTGATCCGGACCCAGCACATATTGGCGATGCATTCTGAGGAAATCGCGGCGGTTTTTCCGGTAACGCTCAGCCGACAGTGCATGCTTGAACCGGACAAAGACCAGTTTCGGCTGCGGCGCGTCGGGATGCCCGGACAGATGAACCGTGTGGCATTTGTAGAGGTGGATCGGGTCCGTCAGGCACTGGATGTCGAACCAGTCCACGGCCGCATGACGGGCAAGCATGCCGATCCGCCGTCTCAACACCGCTGCGGAGAACAACAGGCTGCACTGCAAAGCCGCGCCACCGAGGGTGACGAAGACAATCCGGCGCCCTTGCAGCAGATCAGGGGCCTTCTCCAGAAGGCGGCCGATCACCGAGATCGCGAAATTCGCTCCCATGCTGTGCGAGGTCACGAGGATTTCATCAGCGGGCCTTTGCAGGGCGGCGATCGCCTGATCCGCCGCTTGTTCGATCAGCAAGGCCACTTCAGGACGATCTTCCGCCACGGCGACCGCAAGTCGCCAATCTGCCAGAAGGTGCATGACGTGGTAGCGGTCCGAGAAAGGCAAGACGCCATAGCGAAAGGCCAGATAACCGGCCGGAACGGTAAGGAGGAACCACCAGACGTCGAGTTCGAAGGTGGACGGAACAGCCGCGATGTTGATGCCAAGCGCCAGGCCGGCAGCCAGGAACAGAAAGGGAAACAGGAAGAACAGCCCGAAACGCCAGGCGTGGCGCAGATAGGCAAAGGCACCACCCTGGCAGACAACCTGCAAACCGGCCGCAAATCCACGGACAATCTGCACCCAGACCGGCTCCGAGCGCATCGCGGTGATCAGCCTGTTGTGGTCGAAGACGTGAAGGCGCGACTGTACCCTCCAGCCCTCGCCTTGCGCCTCGACGTCGAAATGCGCGCCCTCGGCATCGAGCGTCAGTTCACCGACATCGAACCGCGTCTTCCACACGGAAGAAGCCTGCTTCGCCGACCGGACATAGCGCTGGCGATGGGCTTCGGCATCGAGTGGCTCGAAACCCGGAAAATGCAGGACAATACGGCTTTGGATCATAAACTCAGTCACTCAATCGGCGGCGTCCCGCCGCAGGTGGCGCTTGCTAGACGAGAATTGCGCTGATTTAAAGAGCGTAAGGAACAAAACCTTCTGAAACCGAAGGACTGGGGGGAGAGAATATGGCGGATCTGGTCGGTGACATCGTCGGTAAAGTCGTTGAGGGCGTGCTGAAGGAGATCCTGAAGAAAACGACCGGCAAGGGCACGACGAGGCGGCGCAAGCGCCAGACGCGATCGGCAACAACGGGCCGCTTCGTGCGCAAGACGACCAAGCGCGTCAAGGCACCCGCCCGCAAGCAGGTAAGCCGCCGCCGCAGCGCCGCCAAACGCAGCCGTCAGCGCAGCCGCTAAAACAGGGTTTTGTCGCAAACTCGCCACTGGCAAAACCCAAGCCATATTGCTATTTCTACGGCAGATCGAAGCTGCCGCCTTGAACGGCATGTGAAAGGAAGAATGACATGAGCGCCCACGAATTCATCGACAACGAAGTCAAGACCAACGATGTCGTCCTGTTCATGAAGGGCAGCCCGCAGTTTCCCCAGTGTGGTTTCTCCGGCCAGGTGGTTCAGATCCTCGACTATCTCGGCGTCAACTACAAGGGCGTGAACGTGCTTGCCGACATGGAAATCCGCGAAGGCATCAAGCAGTATTCCAACTGGCCGACCATTCCGCAGCTCTATATCAAGGGCGAATTTGTTGGCGGTTGTGATATCGTCCGCGAGATGTTCCAGGCTGGCGAACTGCAGAAGCATTTTGAAGACCAGGGCATCGCCGTTCGCGGCGCTGCCTGACCCCTCGGCCGATAGGCCGGCATAATCTCCAGGTGATGAAGGCGTTGTTCCCAAGCAACGCCTTCATGCCGTTCTAAGGTCATACTCCATGTCAGATTCATTACAGTCCGCCCCCAGGACACTCGGGGGCATGGGACGCGCCGAATTCATCGCCATGATGGCATTCCTGATGGCGCTCAACGCGCTAGCCATCGACATCATGCTGCCGGGCCTCCAGGAAATCGGGGCGGCCCTCAATGTCGAAAACGAAAACCACCGGCAATATGTCGTTTCGGCCTATCTGATCGGTTTTGGCGTCGCCCAGCTCTTCTACGGTCCGATCGCTGACCGCTTCGGACGACGAATGCCGATGATCGTCGGCCTTGGCATCTACGTCGTGTCGTCGCTCGCAGTTGTCTTCGTGCCATCCTTCGAATCGCTGCTGCTGCTGCGTTTCATCCAGGGCATCGGCTCGGCGGCAACCCGCGTCATCACCGTTTCAATCGTGCGGGACGTCTTTGGCGGTCGCCAGATGGCGGAAGTCATGTCGCTGATCATGATGGTCTTCATGGTGATCCCGGTCGTGGCGCCCGGCACCGGCCAGGTGATCATGCTCTTCGGTGACTGGCACTGGATCTTCGTCTTCATGGCGGTGATCGCGCTGATCGTCGGTGTGTGGATGTATATCCGCCTGCCGGAGACGCTGGCACCGGAGGATGTGCGACCCTTCACCGTGAAGGTCATCCTCGAAGGCTTCCGCATCGTGCTCACAGACCGTGTGGCACTCTGCTACACGATCGCCAGCACCTTCATCTTCGGTGCCCTGTTCGGCTTCATCAATTCGGCCCAGCAGGTCTATGTCGGCATTTATGGGCTCGGCGTCTGGTTCCCCGTCGCCTTTGCGGCGGTCGCCCTGTTCATGGCGCTCTCCTCCTTCGTCAATGCGAAGCTGGTCGGCCGCTTCGGCATGCGCAAGCTGTCGCATGGCTCGCTCATCGGCTTCATCGCCATCAACTTCGTCTGGCTGGTGGTGCAGGTCCTCGGCCCCCAGCCGATGCCCTTCTTCCTGTTCATCACCTTCTTCTCGCTGGCGATGTTCCAGTTCGGCTGGATCGGCTCGAACTTCAACTCGCTGGCCATGGAGCCGCTCGGCCATGTTGCGGGTACGGCTTCCTCGGTGCTGGGCTTCATGGGCACGATCGGCGGGTCGATCATCGGCGCGGTGATCGGCCAGGCCTTCAACGGCACGGCGCTGCCGATGGTCACGGGCTTTTTCGTCGTCTCGATCATCGGGCTTATCTTCGTTCTGATCGGCGAAAAGGGCCGACTGTTCCAGGCGCAGAACAAGCCGGTCTGAGCCGATCAGACACCCCAAAAATGCGAAAGGCCCGGTCGATCCCGGCCTTTTGTCTTTCAATCAACGGTAAAGATCCGCTCCCGCAACTCCTGCCAGGCATCGGCATCGGAGGCGATGAGTAGCCCGCCCGTCGTATGATGCGGCAGATAGGCCGAACCGTCGAAGCGCGCGACATGAGCGCCGGCTTCCTGCATCATTAATGCACCGGCCAGATGATCCCAGGGCATCAGCTTGTTGTACATGGCGAAATCCATATGCCCCTGACCGAGCAGGCGGTATTCATGCGCGGCACAGCGATAGCTGGTGAAGAGGCGCACATCGGCCAGGTTGGAGAGGATTTTCCGGCGGGTCTCGATATCGAAGAAACCCGTATTGGCAATCCCGATCATCTGCTCGAGTGGGCCGCTCGGCCGCATCTGCATCTGCTCCTGCGACCCATCCGGTCGATAGATCCAGGCCCCGGAGCCCTTCTCGACCAGCGCCCAGTCATTGCCCACGGGATCATAGATGACACCGGCGACGGTCTCGCCCTTCGACACGACGGCGAGGATCATGCCGAACAGCGTCAGACCGGATGCAAAATTGAAGGTCCCGTCAATCGGATCGACGACCACCGCAAGGTCTGCGTCCTTCAGCCTGTCGAGCAAAGCCGGCTCGGCAGCGACCGATTCTTCGCCGACGAAGAGAGCATCCGGCATCAGCGCCTCGATCCCCTTACGGATGACGCGCTCGGCGGCCTCGTCGGCTTCCGTCACCAGATCGATCGCCTCCGTTTTCATCCTGATGTCCCCGTCACCGAGATTGCGGAAACGGGGCAGAATCTCCTCGACGGCGGCCTCTTGGAGAAGATTGGCAAGGACGGCGATATCGATGGTTGCGGTCATGAGCGGGCCTTCCTGTTCCGTGAAAGAGGCACGAAACGACGCGCCATCATGTTCCGCTCGTTCTAGCCCGGCGGAGATGGCAAAGTATAGGTCCGATGGTGCAGCATGTCGGTTGTCAGGCTGGGCAAATCATGCATGATTTCGAAATCACTGTTACTCAGGACGTCCCTTCGACATGATTTCCAGGCGCGCGCTTCTATCCCAGGCTTCCCTCTTTCTGGCAGCCTCAGTCCTTCCTGCCGAAGCGGCAAAACCCCGCAAGCCGAAGCCCCCGAACGGGCAGGTCTATCTCTTCAGAGGCTTCGCCGACATTTTTTCGACAGGCCTCAACACGCTGACACAGCAGCTGAAGGCGGATGGTATCAATGCGGAGGTCATGTCGCTGCCGAGTGCCCAAACGTTCGCGCGCAAGATCGCTGAGCGCTATAGGGCGTCGAAGGATGCGCGACCAATCGTGCTGGTGGGACATTCTCTTGGCGCAGACATGACGTTTTCCGTGGCAAGCGCCCTCCAACCGATGAAGATCCCGGTCGCGCTCATCCTCAGCTTCGATCCGACCGGCAAGGGTCCCGTGCCCGGCAATGTCAGGAAGACGCTGAACTTCTATACCGGCGGCGAGAACCTCTGGTCACCGGTCCTTCCGGCGCCCGGGTTCAAGGGCGAGTTGGCCAATATCAACCTGCGCCAGGGCGAAACGGCGATCAGCGGCATCGGCCATTTCAACATCGACAAAAACCCGAAGCTGCACGAGCGGGCAATCAAGGAAATCAAACAGGCGCTGCGTCGGCGCTGAGCCGGTCAGAAGACACCTGGAATAAGGCGCTTGGTGCGGGCGCAATAGGCGTCGTATTCGGCGCCGAAGGTCTCCCGCATCATCGCTTCCTCGCGCGACTGACGCACGGCGTAGAGGGCGAGGACCGCAATCAACCCGGCAAAACCGGCGATCCAGTTCGGGATCATCAGCGCCTGGGTCACACCCCAGAGCAGGAACGAGGCATACATCGGGTGACGTACGTGGGCGTAGACACCGCCTGTGACCAGCTGATGTCCCTCTCGGACTTCCAGCGTCACGGACCAGTTCTTGCCAAGATCCTTGTGGCTGCGGCGGAAGAGCCAGAGAAAGGCGATCCCGGACAGCGTGCCGAGCACAAGGGTGACCGCCCCCTGCCCGCGATCGGCCATACCGCCGAAGACGCCAAGGCGCCAGAGAACCGGCATGACGACAAGTCCGACGGTGCAGAAGACCAGAAGCGAGATATCGAGCGGCGTGCGCTTGTCGACCGCCGTCTTCTGCCGCCGTGCGCGACGCATGGCCGGATAGCGCATGGCGCACCAGGTCACCAGCATCAGGGCCCAGAGGATGAAGGAAATGCGGATCATGAAGTCGCCTCTACGGTCTTGCCTGTCTCTGCCGCAAGCGGCAGCATGTCGCCTCTTACGGCGTCAATCGGCCGCGTGCCACAGCAGATCATGAAGAAATCATAGAAATACCGCCGGCTGTTGGCCGAGATAAACTGATAGTGAACGCGGAAGAAATTCCTCTTCACGCGCCGGTAGGTCTCCCGCTCCAGCATGTCGCGAATGCGCACCTGGAACTGGCGCGGGAATGCGTCCGGGCGCTGATGGGTCAGACCCGCGCGGGCATAAGGGTCGCATTTGTAGAAGTTGATGATGTCAGTCAGCGCCTGGAATTCGGTCCAGCGAATAGCGGGATAGCTCGCAAGCGCCTGGAGGCGCTGCCTCGCCCGGCCGGCAGCCGGATGCAGCGCAACCTTGAGCGAGGTCGAACCGACAGTCACCAGCTGGAAATTGACGCTGCGCTCCTCGGCCTTCAACCGTTCCGCAAGCTGATGGGCGACATCAAGGATCAGCGCACCACCCGTTGAGTGGCCAACAAGCAGCACCTCGTCATGGTTCGAGGCCGCCATTCGTTCCGCAATAAGCGCAGCCCAGCTATCGATCCGTTGATCCATGCCAGGACGCTGGCATCGCAGGTGTTCGCGGCTGAAGGACCAGAGATCCATCAGATGAAAGACGAAGTAACGTCGGCCCACATATCGGCCGATCCCGTAGGTCGCACCCACACCGATGATAACGGGCAGCGCAGCACCGCCGGGAAGCGGCAAATGAGCGGCCAACCGATAGAAGACCGTACCGATCCAGACGAAGAAGGCCAACATGGCGCAGGGATAGAGGAAATAGAGCGCAAACCGCCAGTTGGTCGCGAAGAAGCGGAACATGGTACCGCTCGCGATATAGTCGACGAAGGCGGCGAGATAGGCAAGCAGACGGATGAAGAAGGGGCGCGCGCCATCATGTCTGACGATGTCGTCGAAGCTCAGAAAGGTGATCTCCGTTTCGCAGACGCCATCGGGCCCCCGGTAATCGGCCACCGCAGTCATGGCCATGCTGCCGGTCGCTTCCACCGGTGTACCGAGCTTGGCTTCGACCGCCCAGCACTTGCGAAAGCGCTCCATCTCGCGGCCGATCCGCCGGAAGAAGCCGTTGGCGTCGTTGCGTTCATATCCGCCGACCAGAAACACGGCACGCCTCGACACCGAAGGCTGAGCGACCTCAGACATTCCTACTCCCACGCGCTGCTCGAAACCTTGAGCCCGGCTCAAGGGTCTTCGTTGGGCCGCAATGTGCAAGAAGCCTCAGACACAGTCCAGCCAAAGCCTCAAGCACATCCGGAAATACTGACATTTCCTGTGGTTTGTTGAAGACCAGCCCTGCGGCCGGCCCGTCGAGCCACCCTGAGAGAGATCCGGCCCACATTGCCCAGGCAACTCGCCCTTCAGCGCGCCAGAACCACTCTCGACAGGATCATCTCCCAGCTATCGGCATCCGGTGCACTGAGAATGCCGCCGCTCGTCTCCCCGGGCAGGTACGGCGAGCCATCGAACTTTCGCGTCACACCACCGGCCTCCTCGTGCAACAGAACGCCGGCGAGATGATCCCAGGGCATCAGCTTGTGGTGGCCGATAAAATGGACCTTTCCTGTCGCGACAAGCCAGTATTCGTAAGCCGAGCAGTTATAGGCAAAGGCCATCTTGGTCTGCGCCAGATTGCCGGCGATCCGCCGACGATCCTCCTGGTCGATGTCATTGATCGATATGGTGCCTACCATCATCGACAGCTCGGTCGCCGCCGCAACCCGGATCGCCGCCTCCTTGCCGTCGGCCTTCAGCCAGCGCGCGCCGGCAGCCTTGGTCGCGATCAGCGTATCGCCGAGGACGCTGTCATGGATCAATGCCGCAATCGTCTCGCCACGCCGGACCACGGCGAGATTGGTTCCAAAGACCGGCAATCCCGCCTGAAAATTAAAGGTCCCGTCCACGGGATCGATGACGAATGCAAGCTCCGCATCGGCCAGGGCCGACACCAGCGCCGGATTGGTTTCTGAGGCCTCCTCGCCGACGACCAGCGCCTGCGGCCATCGCTTCAGGAGCTCTGCCGTCAGATAGGCCTCGGTCTTGAGATCAGCATCGGTCACCAGATCGATCAAGGATTTCTTTTCGACGACATCGGGCGCATCGAAGCGGCGGAACCTCGGAAGGATTTCCCTATGCCCGGCCGTCCTCACCAGGTCGAGGATATCGATGAGATCATTGTCGCGAAAAATCATGCCTTCGGCCCGTCTTGAACTGCCTGGACGACCCGAAGGCGGATTTCAGCCAAGCACCTCGGACCCCTGTTTGGGCGACCTGGAGCTCCTGCATGAAGACCTGTCTTGGGGGGCCAGCGAAATGCGGTCGTTATTAGCCCTCAGTCTGTGACGGCGTCGTGACAGCGAGACCGGCGAAATCGAAGAGCTTCGGATCGAGCAGATGCGAGGGATCGACATGCGCGAGCGCGCGCAGCATCGCATCCTTGCGGCCCGGCATCTTTGCTTCGATCCCCGCCAGCATCTCCTTCATCGCATTGCGCTGAAGGCCATCCTGCGAACCGCAGAGGTCGCAGGGGATGATCGGGAACTCCATAGCCTGGGCAAAGCGCGCCATGTCCTCTTCCGCAACATAAGCCAGCGGACGGAGCACGAAGAGATCCTTCTCATCGTTCAAAAGCTTTGCCGGCATGGCCGAGAGACGACCGCCATGAAAGAAGTTCATGAAGAAGGTTTCGAGGATATCCTCGCGGTGGTGGCCAAGCACCAGCGCGTCGCAGCCCTCTTCGCGGGCGATACGGTAGAGATTGCCGCGCCGGAGCCGCGAACAGAGCGAGCAATAGGTGCCGCCACTGGGCACCTTCTCCTTCACGATCGAATAGGTGTCGCGATACTCGATCCGGTGCTTCACGCCGATCGAGGCCAGATATTCGGGCAGGATATGCTTCGGAAAATTCGGCTGCCCCTGGTCGAGATTGCAGGCGATGAGTTCGACCGGCAGAAGCCCGCGCCATTGCAGGTCGAGCAGGATCGCGAGCAGGCCGTAGCTGTCCTTGCCGCCCGACAGACCGACCAGCCAGCGCTTCTGGCCCTTCAGCATGTCGAAGTCGGATATGGCCTGGCGCACCTGACGGATGAGACGCTTGCGCAGCTTGTTGAACGAAACCGAACGCGGCGCCTTGGCAAAGACCGGATGCACGGGCGACAGGTCGAGCGCATCCTCGCCATAGAGCGCGGCGGCATCCTGGCTTTCGATCGTGTTCACGAGGTTCATCTTCGGCTCCGGCCTCAGCGGCAATTCGGCTCTGCAATGCCTGCTCGGGGCTTGAAGATCAAGTCCCGAACACCGACCAGCCAGTGCGGGCGGCCAGCATTTCGAGCGCAGCCGAGCCGAGCGCCGAATTGCCGACCTTGTTGAGACCCGGCGACCAGACCGCAATCGAGGCCTTGCCCGGCGCCACCGCAAGGATGCCGCCACCGACGCCGGACTTGCCGGGCAGGCCGACATGATAGGCGAAATCTCCCGAGCCGTCATAATGGCCGCACATCAGCATCAGCGCATTGATACGCCGCGCCCGTTTCGGCGAAACGACGGAAAAGCCGGTCAGCGGATTGGTGCCACGATTGGCGAGAAACAGGCCGGCATGGGAGAGCTGCACGCAGGAAAGCGCCAGCGCGCATTGGTGGAAATAGACGCCGAGCGTGTGCTCGACCGGATGGTCGAGATTGCCGAAGCCACGCATGAAATTCGCGAGCGCGAAGTTGCGATAGCCGGTGCGCTGCTCCGACTGCGCCACCTTCTCGTCGATCGACAGCGTCTCGTCATCGGCGAGATAACGCATGAAACGCAGATATTCACCGATCGCCTCGCGCGGCGCGTGGCCCGCCAGCACCATGTCGGTGACGACGATCGCGCCGGCATTGATGAAGGGGTTGCGCGGAATGCCGTGCTCGTGCTCAAGCTGGACGATCGAATTGAAGGAAGAGCCCGACGGCTCGCGACCGACGCGTTTCCAGATCGATTCGCCCGCCTTGCCGAGTGCCAGCGTCAGCATGAAGACCTTGGAAATGCTCTGGATCGAAAATGCGGTATCCGCATGGCCCGCCTTGTAGGTCTGACCGTCGACGGTGGTGATTGCAATGCCGAACTGCTTGGGATCGACGCGGGCGAGCTCCGGGATATAGTCGGCCACCTTGCCCTCGCCGAGACGCGGCTCAAGTGCCGTGACGATCTCGTCGGCAATCAGCTGCAGATCCATCTCGTTCCCCTTACCCGATCCCTTGCGGCGCCATCATCATCGCTCGACGCTGCACTGCAAACAGAAAAAGCCGCCCCGAAGGGCGGCTTTCCACAAATCCGTCTCGCAAGCAATTAGCGCGAGTAGAATTCGACGACCAGGTTCGGTTCCATGATGACCGGATACGGAACATCCGACAGGCCCGGAACGCGAGCGAAGGTGGCAACCATCTTGTTGTGGTCGACTTCGAGGTAATCAGGAACGTCGCGCTCGGCGAGCTGGGCCGATTCCAGAACGGTCACGAGCTGCTTGGACTTCTGACGAACTTCGATGACGTCGCCGGCCTTGCAACGGTAAGAACCGATGTTGACGCGAACGCCGTTGACCGTGACGTGGCCGTGGTTGACGAACTGACGGGCAGCAAAGACCGTCGGTACAAACTTGGCGCGGTAAACGATGGCGTCCAGACGCGACTCAAGCAGGCCGATCAGGTTTTCGCCGGTGTCGCCCTTGCGGCGGTTGGCTTCTTCGAAGATCGCGCGGAACTGCTTCTCGCGGATGTCGCCGTAGTAGCCCTTCAGCTTCTGCTTGGCGCGCAGCTGCACGCCGAAGTCGGAAAGCTTGCCCTTGCGGCGCTGGCCGTGCTGGCCCGGGCCGTATTCGCGGCGGTTGACCGGGGACTTCGGACGGCCCCAGATGTTTTCGCCCATACGGCGATCGATTTTGTACTTGGAAGATGCGCGCTTGCTCATCCGTATTTCCTTTCAACAGGTTACAGCGGTTTGTTGCCAAGCCGCTTTAAGGAAACACGCCCTCCTCTGAGCCTCCGTTTCCGAGGCTCCGACAGGATTCTCACGTCAGCGAACGGAGAAAACCACGGGACATGTCAAAACAAACACCGGGCGTTTCGGCCCGGCGTTGGGGGCGTCATTAGTGGGGTGAACGGGAAATGTCAACAACGACACGCGTGAACGCTGACTTGCAGCGCAAAAATACCGACGATCTGGCACTTTATCCAGCAGAAAGAACCACCTGAGCCGGCGCAAAGGCTGACAGAAGCCGACAACTCCGCTATCCCGGATCATCCTCAATGAAAGAGATCCTACCCCTTCATGATGAACAGCGTCCTCCGCCTGCCCGTCCTCGCCCTCCTCAGCCTTCTCATGGCCATCAGCCCTGCGGTGGCTGAAGTCCAGAAACCCGGCCATGCCCATATTCTGGTCGATGCCGGAACCGGCGCGATCCTGGAGGCGGAGAACCCCGACATGGTGCTCTACCCGGCATCGCTGACGAAGATGATGACGCTCTATCTCACCTTCGAGGCACTGCATTCGGGCCGCTTCAAATGGGATCAGCGGCTCGTCATGTCGCAAAACGCCAATGACAAGGAACCCTACAAGTTCGCGATCGGTGCCGGCAGCACGATCAGCGTCCAGGAAGCCGTCATGGGCATGGTCGTGCTATCGACCAATGACGCGGCCACCGCCGTTGCCGAGGAACTGGCCGGCTCCGAAGAAGCCTTTGGTCAGATGATGACCTCAAAGGCCCGCGAGCTCGGCATGGCGAGCACCGTCTTCACCAACCCCTCGGGCCTTCCCGACCCCCGTCAGGTGACGACGGCAACCGACATGGCGCGCTTGGGTCTCGCGCTGCTGCGCGACTTCCCCGAGGAATACAAGCTGTTTGCCTCGCGCGGCATGACCTTTCGCGGGATGAGGTTCCGCGGCCACAACGCTTTCCTTGTGCAGTATCCGGGCGCCGAGGGCATCAAGACCGGCTATACCAAGGCCTCGGGCTACAACATCGTGACCTCAGCCAGCAACGGCAACCGCCGCCTGATCGGCGTCGTGCTGGGCGCCGACAGCGGCAATGCCCGGACGCAGGAAATGATCACCCTCTTCGACCGGCATTTGGGCACAAAAGTCAGCCAGTGATCTCAGGAAGATCAGGAAAGGTTTTGCCATGACCGACACCGTTCTCGACCGCTTCCTTCGTTACGTCGTCATCGACACGCAATCCGATCCGGCCTCAGACAGCCAGCCGTCCACGGAAAAGCAGAAGGATCTCGGCCGCATTCTCGTCGCCGAACTCCTGGCGCTGGGACTTGAAGACGCTCATCTTGATGAACATGGCAATGTCTATGCGACGATCCCGTGCAACACGGACAAGGACGTTCCCGTCATCTGCTTCTGCAGCCACATGGATACGGCACCGGATTTCACGGGCAAGAATGTCAAGCCGCAGCTGCTGCGCAACTTTCAGGGCGGCGATATCACGCTGACCGGCGACACGAGCCAGGTGATCCGCGTTGCATCCCATCCGCAGCTCAACAAGCAGATCGGCAACGACATCGTCACCACCGACGGCACGACGCTGCTCGGCGCCGACGACAAGGCCGGCGTCGCCGAAATCATGACGGCGGCGGCCCATCTGATGGCAAACCCTCAGATCAAGCATGGCACGATCAAGATCCTGTTCACGACCGACGAGGAAATCGGCCGTGGCGCCGACAAGGTGGATCTCGCAAAGCTCGGCGCCCGCTTCGCCTATACGCTCGACGGCTCGACGGTCGGCGAGATCGAGAACGAGACTTTCTCCGCCGATGGTGTGACGATCGAGATCACCGGCGTGGCCATGCATCCGGGTTATGCCAAGGGCAAGATGGAGAATGCCATCAAGGCCGCAAGCGACATCGTCGCCCGCCTGCCCCGCGACATCGCACCGGAGACCACCGAGGGCCGTGAAGGCTTCATCCACCCGGTCGACATGTCAGGCAGCATGGAAGCGGCAAAGCTTCAGCTCATCGTCAGAGACTTCACCGAAGCCGGCCTGAAAGAGAAGGAAGAGCTGCTGCAACAGATCACCGAGGACGTCATGGCGACCTATCCGGGTTCGAGCCATAGCTTCACGGTCAAGCACCAGTATCGCAACATGAAGGAAGTGCTCGATCGCCATCCGGAGATCATGGACAATCTCGAGGAAGCCGTCCGCCGCGTCGGCCTGGAACCCGTGCGCCACAGCATTCGCGGCGGCACCGACGGCTCGCGCCTCTCCTTCATGGGCCTGCCCTGCCCCAACATCTATACCGGCGGTCATGCCTATCACTCGCCGCTCGAATGGGTGAGCGTCCAGGACATGGAGAAGGCCGTCGAGACGATTGTCGCTCTGGTCAAGGTCTGGGAAGAGCGGGCGGCGTAATACCAAGTGTCGACAATAAGAACCCATAGGATCGGCTCGACCGCCCTTTCTGGCTAGGAGAGGTCCGAAGAGCGATGCTGTCGCATCGGTCAAGGAGCTCGACGACGCCAGAACGGGCGGGAAGCCGACCGAAGGTGGCTTATTGCAGGTCTCTGGCGTTGTTGCGCCGCTTGGCCGATGCGACAGCATCGCCCGGCGCACCGCGCCTAGCCAGCGACCTGCAATAAGCCATCCTATCGGTTCCTATTATCGACACTTGGTATAAGCCGTCCGCAGGAATCCGCTATACCGTTACTCGGCAGCAGACGGCGTCTGCTCGTCGGCATCCAGCTGGTTGGGATCGCCGGGCTGCGTCTCGGCTTCCAGATCCGGAAAGGCGACGATGCGCTTGCCGGAAAAATCGGTGTGGACCACGACCAGTCCCTGCTCTTCGAAATAACCGAGAAGGCGACGGGCGCGGCGGGCCGAATGCGTGCCATAGGCCCGTGCGATGCGCTGGTCGGAAGGGCATTCCTCGTTGCGCAGTGCCGCCTTGGCGAGCAGCAGAAACACGCCCTGAAGATCGTCGGAGACGCGGACGGACAGCGACAGCGCCGTCTGCCAGCCTTCACTTGCAGCCGTCTCCTCGTCGACCCCTGCCCTGGCAATCGCCACCCGGCGGCGGAACTCACCCATCGGCATTGGCGGACCGGACACGCGGCGCATGCGGGCACGCACCAGGAACTCCTGATAGAGCACGCTGTCGGTCCGATAGGCCGCCTGCGGGTCACCCAGGATTTCTGAGAGCACGGCAGACAGCCGCTCCTCTCGCTCTTCCGCCGACATCTCTGCACCCCGCACCGGCGCCTCGTTCGGGGACGGCGTCAGCGAGGCGGGCGTCGAGCGCGAGAGTTCGGCGAGAATATCGGTCGTCGGCCGCGGCGCCGGCGGCGCACGGCGCACGATCGGCCGGGTGAATTCTTCCGGATCCGGCGTGAAGATCAGGTCTTCGACATCCTGTGGCGCATCCGGCAGCGGCATCAGCTTCGGAGAGGATGAGCGCGCCGAGGTCTCGACGGCGCCGATGACGATCGGCATCGGCCGGCGCGACATCGCAGGGCCGAGAGCGACGAAATTGCCCCGCTGCAGATCGCGGAACATCTCCGCCTGGCGACGATCCATGCCGAGCAGGTCGGCCGCACGCGCCATGTCGATATCGAGGAAGGTTCGCCCCATCAGGAAGTTGGAGGCTTCCGCCGCAACGTTCTTGGCGAGCTTCGCCAGACGCTGCGTGGCGATAACGCCGGCCAGACCGCGCTTTCGTCCCCGGCACATCAGGTTGGTCATGGCACCGAGCGACATCTTGCGGGCATCCTCGGAGACGTCACCGCCGACGGCAGGCGCGAACATCTGCGCTTCGTCGACAACGACCAGTACCGGATACCAGAATTCGCGATCGGCATCGAAAAGACCATTGAGGAAGGCGCCGGCGGCACGCATCTGCTGCTCGACATCGAGGCCCTCAAGCGTCAGCACGCAGGACACGCGGTGGCGGCGGATGCGGTCGGCAATGCCGGCGAGTTCCGCTTCCGTGCGTTCCCCATCGACGACGACATGGCCATACTTGTCCGAGAGCGTGACGAAATCACCCTCGGGGTCGATGATCACCTGCTGCACCCACTGGGCCGACTGCTCCAGCAGGCGACGGAGCAAATGCGACTTCCCCGAACCCGAATTGCCCTGCACCAGGAGGCGGGTCGCAAGAAGCTCCTCGATATCGAGCTTGGCAGGCTGACCGCCCTGCACCGTTCCCATATCGATTCCGACCTTCAATACCGGCATCCTCAAATCATGTGTTGATCTGTAGTCACTAACAGAGTTGGGGGCACCCGTGTCACCCGCATCCACGAAACCCACAGGGAAGTGCGGCCTTTACGCCGGCTTGCGGCGCCCGAGCAGACCGGCGAGCAGGATGCTGAGGACAAGCGGCGGGAGAAGCGTGGCAAGCCCGCTGCGCAATCCCAGCACCTCCGCGACGAAACCGATCATCGGCGGACCGATCAGGAAGCCGAGAAGCGCAATGAAGCTCAGGATCGCGACATTCTCCGCCGCTGGCCTGTCACCCAGATCGGCCGACGCCGTCACCGCGAGCGGGAAGCCGACGGAGACACCGAGACCGACGGAGGCAAGCCCGACATAGACGAGCGCTGTCACCGGCGCGGTGACCACGAGCAGCATGCCGCCGAGCGCAAAGATGAGGCAAAGCCGCGCGAGCAGAACCGCACCGCACCGCTCCTTGGCCGCGTCACCAAGGAACCGGCCCACCGAGACCATGGCCGCAAAGACCACATAGCCCATCCCGGTCGCCACACCCGTGGTGGCAAAGACTTCCTTGAGATAGACGGCAGACCAATCGGCCACGGCTCCTTCGGTCATGGTGATGCCGAAGACGAACAGACTGATGCCAAGGATGGCGGGGCTTGGGCGCCGCCAGGATGACCTGGGCTGGGTTTCTGTAACCGGCGCCTCGTGAACGGGTAGTGCCCGGCAGACAATCACCGAGACCGGCATCAGAACCAGCGACAGGAGACCGATCGCCACGAAGGGCGACGTGTGCAACGCCAGGAACCCGGCACCAACAAGGCTTCCGGTCATGATACCAAGGCTCCAGAAGCCATGGCAGCGGTTCATGATCGACACCGTGCCGCGCTTCTCGATCACATCGGCTTCGACATTGAGCCCGAGCTCGATCGTCGACAGACCGATCCCGAGCAGAGCGAGCAGCAAAAAGAGCGAGACAATGTCGGGTGCGGCGACCGGAAGCGGCACAAGCGCCAGAAAGATCGGGAAGCCGAAGATAAGAGTGTTGCGACTGCCGATCCGCCCGACGAGCTGACCGGCAAATGGCAGCATCAGGAGGATGCCCGTCGGCAGACCAAGAAGGGCAATGGCAAGCTCGGCAGGACCGAGCGATAGCCTCTCCTGTACGCCTGGAATTTGCGGAAGCCAGCTGCCGAAGGCGATCGGCTGCAGGAAGAAGGCGGTCATGATGGTGAATTTGGGAGACATCGGAGATCCGCAGAAGCGACGGGATGGGAATCGGAGAGCGACGCAGACTGTCGGCCACTGGCGTTGTTTTGGAAAGCAGACCACCCGAGAGAGTGGTCTGCTTGCGCAGAAAATAGAAGATCGATCCGCCGGGAAGCCACCGTCCTGACCGATCTTCATCAGACCCGGAAATCCCAAAGGGAGAGACTTCTCGGCCTCTTCAGCTCATCTTCCACCGGCAGCCCGATGTCGCGCCGCATCTGCGGTGACAGGTGCTCCGCCAGCTTGCGGACCTGCCGCCGCCGCCAACTGGCCCCGATGAGAGCTGCCAGGAGGCGCCAGGAGCCGAAACGCTCGAGGAGTTCGTCCATCCGCTGGGCCAGCGAAAATTCAACTATAGATTGATTGTCGTGCATGACTTGTCCGTCCCGGAACGCGCGAGCGTCCAGGTCCTTTCGATGATGAAAAGCGACGTGAACCAGACAGACGAACGCGTTGATACGCGCAGACGGCAAGTCACGTCAGGATGGTGAAAAACGCCAGAAAAGGCAGGGAAATTGACTGATCAGACAGTCATCGGGTGGACTGAACGCGCGTGGAAAGTCGACCGCACGTAGAGTTCACCGATCCGCCAGAGAGGCGCATGCGCATGAAAATATGGGTCATCGGTCGCCTCCTGTAGTTTGTGTTGCGGATGCTGGGACCATGGCACGCAAAAAGGCACGCCGCAAGTCCGCAATTCGAGATTGCAGAACTAGCGGCGAGCCGTTGCACTTATGCAACAAAATGTCGCAGGACTTGTGAGGGAGACCCTCAGGCCTCGGAGGCTCCGACGCGCGAGACGAGCAGCTTGTCGATGCGCCGGCCGTCGAGGTCGATCACCTCGAAACGCCAGTCGCCCTTCACGAAGCTTTCGCCAAGTTCGGGGATGCGCTTGAGCTCGTCGAGCACGAAGCCGGCCACAGTGGTATAATCCGGATCGGAATCGATCGGGACGCGGATGATGTCGACGAATTCATCCACCGGCGTCCAGCCGGCGACGAGATAGGACCCGTCCTGCCGCTGAACCATCGCCTGTTCTTCCGTTTCGTCCTGGCTGAAGGCGCCCGTGATCGCTTCCAGGATATCGCCGGACGTGACGATGCCTTCGAAATGGCCGTATTCGTCATAGACGAGCACCATGTGCATCGACGTCTTGCGCAAGGATTCGATGATGTCGGTCGCCTTTGCGAGATCCGAGACCACGGGCACGTCGCTCACCATGTCGGCAAGATTGATCGGCCCACCTTCGGCCATGTGTTCGTAGAGCTTCTTGGTCAGGACGACACCGAGGATCTCGTCGGAATCGCCGCTGCGAACCGGAATGCGCGAATGCGGCATCCCGCGCAGCTTCTCCCGGATTTCATCGATCGTATCGTCAAGCTCGAGCATTTCCACGTCGCGACGCGGGGTCATCAGCCCGCGCGCCTGGCGATCGGCGAGACGCATGACGCCCGAAAGCATGGCGGACTCGCTGGTCTCGATCACACCCGCGCTATGCGCTTCGGCGAGAACCGTGCGGATTTCCTCATCCGTCACCTTGCCACCGCCGTCACCGCTTTGTCCAAGCAGGGACAGCACCAGCTTGCCGGATCCGTTGAGCAGCCAGACCAGCGGTGCAGCAACCTTCGAAAGTACGCCCATGGGAATGGCGACACGCACGGCCACGCCCTCGGGATTGCGCAGCGCAACCTGCTTGGGCACCAATTCACCGACGATCAGCGACAGATAGGTAATGAGCACCACGACGCTACCGACGCCGAGCGCATCGGCCGCAGCTTCCGAAAAGCCTTGCACTTCAAGCCAGGACGAAAGCCGGGCGCCGAGCGTGGCACCCGAGAAGGCGCCGGAGAGAACGCCGACAAGCGTGATGCCGATCTGCACCGTGGACAGGAAGCGGCCAGGATCACTCGCAAGCCTCAGGGCTGTTTCAGCGCCCCGGCTTCCCTGCTCTGCAAGAACCTTCAGACGCGCCGGACGAGCAGAGACGACCGCAAGCTCCGACATGGCAAGAACGCCGTTGAGAACGGTCAGGAAAAGAACAATCGCAATTTCGGTAAACAAGAAAGGGGGCAAAGCTCCTCTACACCGGCTGAGCGTCCGGCAACCGGGCATAGGTAGCACGGCTAGCCAATTGTCAAAAGACCGTTCAGGCAAAATAGGGTTTGGAAGCGACCTTCACCGACAATCCCATGCCCTGCATCAGGCGCCGGGTGGAGAAATCCGGGGCCCCCGAGGTGAAGACGGCAAAGTCGAAATCGTCAGGATGTTCGGCCCCTTCGATGAGCGGCACCAGCCGACGCGCCTGCCTTGCAATCGCCTCCGCCGGATCGAGCCAGTCGACCGGCCAGGGAGCCAGCCTGCGGAAGACATTGGCGAGGAAGGGATAATGCGTGCAGGCAAGGACGACGATGTCGGTCCGCGCGCCGTCCTTCTCGACGAAGCAGGGCGCGATTTCCGCCAGCACTGCGGCATCGTCGAGGACCTCGCCGCGGATATAGGCCTCCGCCATGCGCGCCAGATTTTCCGATCCGACGAGCCGCACATGGCATTGAGAGGCAAAGGATTGGATCAGATCGCGGGTATAGGCACGTTTGACGGTACCGGGCGTGGCGAGCACCGAGACCAGTCCGGACCGCGTTCGCTCCGCCGCCGGCTTGATGGCAGGCACTGTGCCGATGAACCGCCTGTCGGGGAACCGTTGCCTCAAATCGGCGCCAGCCAGAGTGAAGGCGGTATTGCAGGCGACGATCACGGCTTCAGGATCATACTGCGTAAAGAGCTCTTCAAACAAACGGGCGATCCGGGCCTTGAGCGGTTCTTCCTCCCACCCACCATAGGGAAAGCCGGCATCGTCGGCGACATAGATGAAACCGCGTTCCGGCATCAGAAGCCGCGCCTCGCGCAGGACGGTCAGACCGCCGATGCCGGAATCGAAGACCAGGATCGGCTTGAGATCAGGCGTCCCGTTTGTCGTCATCTCTGGCCTGAGCCTCGCTTCCAGTCATCGCCGCAGGCAGCCTTTGCCCGGCGCGTGCAAATCGGTCGAGCGAACTGATGACACCGCGAACCACATGGATCTCCGGACCGGTGAAAGCGCGTCTGCTGAACACAGCCCTGAGGTTTTCGATCATCTTGGGCTTTTTGTGGGCCGGATGGAAATAGTTGCGCGCTTCGAGCGCTTCTTCCAGATGGTCAAAAAGCCCGATGAGCTCGTCCTTGGTGGCCGGCGGCTGTTCGGGTGCGTCGAAGGGCACCGCATGCACGTCTTCCATCCCCGACTTCATCCATTCATAGGACATCAGGAGCACGGCCTGGGCGATGTTCAGCGAGGCGAAGGCGGGGTTGACGGGGAAGGTCACGATTTCGTCAGCGAGCGCCACCTCTTCGTTCGACAGACCCGACTTTTCCCGGCCGAAGAGAATGCCGGTCTTTTCGCCGGACCGGAATTTCCTCCGGAGCGTTTCCGCCGCCGTCACCGGAGAACGGACTGGCTTGAAGCCGTCGCGCTGGCGCGCGGTCGTCGCATAGACGAAGTTCAGATCGGCAATGGCCTCTTCGAGTGTATCGAAAACGACCGTGCCGTCGATCACGTGATCGGCCTTGGCAGCCGCCGCGCGCGCCTTTTCGGACGGCCAGCCGTCACGTGGATTGACCAGTCTGAGCTCGACCAGGCCAAAATTCGCCATAGCTCGCGCCACCATGCCGATGTTCTCGCCAAGCTGCGGCTCCATCAGAATGATCGCCGGCCCTTCGGCCAGCATGATACGCTCGCTGTTCGTTCCTGCCATGATCTGCCCTTCAGAAGAATTCGGGCACCCATTCGCATAAAATCGTCCGGGCGCAAAGGGGCAGACGGCTCAGCTGCTGCGGACAGGCCTGACCTGTCCGATCACCCCCGGGGAGAAGATGCCTCCCGGCGATCGTCAGAGACCGCCCTGATCCTGGAGATCCGTCTTGATCGATCGGCCGGTTTGCCCGTCGACCACGGGGAAGAAATCATCGATCACCGGACGTCCGTTTTCCTCGATGACATGGAAGATCAGCACGGTATCGGCCTTGTACTCCGGACCTTCGCCGAAGCATTTGCGGTTGTTGAACAGGGCAGTCACCTGACCGTCGCCGTCATCTTCGATCCGAATGTTTTCGAACGGGCAGCCATCCTGGCCTTGAGCGATGGGATCATAGTCGAAGGGAAAGCCGGTCGTTTCGCCCTCTGGCGGATCGTGAGGCGGGTTCTTGGAAGCCGCCATGAAAGCCTCGGCAAACTCCTTGGAAAACAGGCGCTGAAGATTATCTGCGCTGAAGACCTCGACGGGCGGCTCATCGACCGTTTCATCCCATCCAAGCGCCGCCGCCTCGATCACCTCGCGGACCGGTGATGTGACGTCGGAAGCCGCATGAAGCGCCACCGGCGCGCCCAGGGACAAAGCCAGGAACAGGACGGGAGAGAAGATTTTCATCAAGACCTCGTGAGCAAATCGTTTGGCGCTGTTTTAACTGGAAAGCATGCAATCGAGAGGGCCAAGTTTGGGAGGAAAATGCCCGCCGAAAGTCTGAGCGAGAATTTCCGCGATCGGGCCCTCTGCTGTTTGCCTTGCAACGAGAGAATGTTATAGGCAGGCCTTCGGCAGAGCGCCCTCCCCGCGCCTGCGAGACAGGCAAAAAACCCGTGAGGATATTCATGACCAAGATCAAGGTAGCCAACCCGGTCGTCGATCTCGACGGCGACGAGATGACCCGCATCATCTGGCAGTTCATCAAGGACAAGCTGATCCTGCCCTACCTCGATCTCAAGATCGAATATTATGACCTCTCGGTTGAAAACCGCGACGCCACCAACGACCAGGTGACCATCGACGCCGCCCACGCCATCAAGAAGCACGGCGTCGGCATCAAGTGCGCGACCATCACCCCGGACGAAGCCCGCGTGAAGGAATTCAACCTCAAGGAAATGTGGAAGAGCCCGAACGGCACCATCCGCAACATCTTGGGCGGCGTCATCTTCCGCGAGCCGATCATCTGTAAGAACGTGCCGCGCCTCGTTCCCGGCTGGACCAAGCCGATCGTTGTCGGTCGCCATGCTTTCGGTGACCAGTACAAGGCAACCGACTTCAAGTTCCCCGGCAAGGGCAAGCTGACGATCAAGTTCGTCGGCGAAGACGGCGAAGTGATTGAAAAGGAAGTCTACAACGCACCGGGCGCCGGCGTGGCTCTGGCCATGTACAACCTGGACGAATCAATCCGCGAATTCGCCCGCGCCTCGATGATGTACGGCCTGATGCGCAAGTGGCCGGTCTACCTGTCGACGAAGAACACCATCCTCAAGGCCTATGACGGCCGCTTCAAGGACATCTTCGAAGAAGTCTACCAGAACGAGTTCAAGGCGAAGTTCGACGAGATCGGCATCGTCTACGAACACCGCCTGATCGACGACATGGTCGCTTCCGCTCTGAAGTGGTCCGGCGGTTACGTCTGGGCCTGCAAAAACTACGACGGCGACGTACAGTCTGATACGGTCGCGCAGGGCTTCGGCTCGCTCGGCCTGATGACTTCGGTTCTTCTATCTCCCGATGGCCGCACGGTTGAAGCCGAAGCCGCCCACGGTACGGTGACCCGTCACTACCGTCAGCACCAGAAGGGTCAGGAAACCTCGACCAACTCGATCGCCTCGATCTTCGCCTGGACCCGTGGCCTCGCCCACCGCGCCAAGCTCGACGACAATGCGGAACTCGCCCGTTTTGCAACGACGCTCGAAAAGGTCTGCATCGACACCGTCGAAGCCGGCTACATGACCAAGGACCTGGCGCTGCTTATCGGGCCGGATCAGCCGTGGCTGTCGACGACCGCCTTCCTCGACAAGGTCGACGAAAACCTGAAGAAGGCCATGGCCGCCTGATCGGCAGCCAAGCGTTTCAAAATTCAGAACCCGGTCACGGCGACGTGGCCGGGTTTTCTGTTTACAGCTCCCCAAGGTCGCTCCCGGCATCGACATCGGCAAAACGCTTGCGGATTTCGGCACCCAGCCTCCGGCCGGATATATGGTACCCGGATAGCGGCAAGGCATAAGACTCCAGGCGGTCCGGCTCCTCCTCGTCGAGATAGTCGATATCGATCACCCAGACGCCGGCCACCCGTCGCTGTGCGAGCTCGACCATGTTGGCCCAGGCAATCCGACGATCATGGCGATAATCGATCAGCTCTTCATTGTTGAGTTCCACGGCCGGCTTCATGGCCGACGCAATCCCCCGCCAGCCCCGGCGCAACCCGAAGATGGCCAGAGAGAGAAGGGCGAGATAAAGCAGCAGGATAGGGCTCGCCCAGTCGCCACTGAGAAGGCCGGCAAGCAGCCCGCCGAAGGCCACGGACAAGAGGATGGCGGACCCCGCCGCCCATAGGACGGCAAAGCCGCGGCGCGGATAGGCGATGAACGTGGGATAGATGGTCTCGGTCTTCATGCCGGTCCACCATAGGCAAAATCAGCAGAGGCGAACAGTCCGGGATCAACCGATGGGAGAGTATCCCTTTGGCCATGTTGTCAAAAGCCGGGACTCAGCGTCCTATGTCATTTCGGAATGGCGGGAGGGGCCGGCCATGTCCTGAACGGCGAGCACGACCAGCATGACCGACGTTATCCTGCCCAAGACAATCAGTGTCTTTCGTGAAGGCTACGGGCCTGCCCGCTTCAAGGCGGACGCGCTTGCCGGATTGACGGTTGCGATCGTCGCCCTGCCACTTTCGATGGCCATCGCGATAGCTTCCGGCGTCACCCCGGATCGGGGGCTCTATACGGCGATCATCGGGGGCTTTCTCGTCTCGCTGCTCGGCGGTAGCCGCCACCAGATCGGCGGACCGGCAGGTGCCTTTATCGTATTGGTCAGTGCAACCGTTGCCACCCACGGCATTGATGGCCTGCTGCTCGCGACCGCAATGGCCGGACTGATGCTGATCGCCTGCGGACTGCTGAGGCTTGGCGACTACATCAAGTTCATTCCCTATCCCGTGACCGTCGGCTTTACGGCCGGCATTGCGGTCATCATCTTCGCCAGCCAGATTGGCGAACTGCTTGGCCTGACCTTTCCAAACGGCGAACCCGGACCGCTCGCCGAAAAGCTCGGCGCGATCGTCGCCGCACTTCCGGAGTTTTCACCCTCGGCGGCAGCGATTGCGGTTCTGACCATCGCCATCATCCTCATCCTGCGCCGCACGCGGCCGACCTGGCCGGGCCTCTTGATTGCCGTCATCGTCGCCTCGGCGGCCGCAGCAGTGCTGCAACTGCCTGTCGCCACCATCGGCTCGAAGTTCGGCGGTATTCCCTCCGGTCTGCCGCTGCCGTCCCTGCCTGTCATCACCCCGGAGCTGGCGATCGCCGTGCTCCCCGATGCCATAGCTTTTGCCTTGCTCGGTGCCATCGAATCCCTGCTCTCCGCTGTCGTCGCCGATGGCATGACCGGTCGGCGTCACCGGTCAAACACCGAACTGGTGGCGCAGGGCATCGCCAATATCGGGTCGGCTCTGTTCGGCGGCATCTGCGTCACCGGCACCATTGCCCGCACCGCAACCAATGTTCGGGCGGGTGCGACCAGCCCCGTGTCCGGCATGCTGCATGCGGCCTTCCTTCTCGTCTTCATGCTGATCGCTGCCCCGCTTGCCGCCTATATTCCGCTCGCGGCCCTCGCAGGCGTGCTTGCGGTCGTCTCCTGGAACATGGTGGAGAAGTCGGCGATCGCGGCGCTTGTCCGCTCCTCGCGCGGCGAGACATTGATCCTCGCCGTCACCTTCCTGCTCGTCGTCTTCCGTGATCTGACGGAAGGCATCGTCGTCGGCTTTTCACTGGCGGCCCTGCAGTTCATTCATCACATGTCGAAGAACATCCGGGTGACGGCCGAGGGGCCGGAAAAGCCTCTGGATGCGACGGATAGCGATACCGTGACCTATCGCCTCGACGGAGCCTTTTTCTTTGGTGCTGTCGCCGCCGCAGGCGCCGTGCTCGACCGCATCGGTGACGACCACCGCAATCTCGTGCTCGATTGCTCCGGCATCCGATTCGTCGACACCTCAGGCGTCAATCTGCTCGCCAGCGTCATCCGCAAGGCGATACGGCAGGGAGTTGAGGTTTATGTCATCACCGAGCGGCGTGAGTTGAAGACCATGCTGCACCATCAGGAAGTGCCGGAACATGGCGTCCACTTTGTCGAGACGCTGGCTGAGGCACGCGCGCAGATCGCACAGACGCAGACGCATTCCCCAAACTGAAGGCGCTCAGGCTGCGGAACGGGAGGCAGGGTCGGCAAATTCCGGTGCCGGAGTCACGGCCTTCGAAGACCTGTCCAGCACGCGGCCGGCCTCCTGACCACTCCAGGTTACGCTATTACGCCCCGCCTTCTTGGAGGCGTAAAGCGCCTTGTCGGCCAGCGCCAAAGCCTGGGGGAAGTCCAGCGGCCCCGGCGGCAACAAGACCGCACCAATGCTGACCGTTACCTTCGGCAAGGAATGATCGTCACCGACGATCATCTCAGCAACACTCAGCCTGAGATCTTCCAGCAGGTCCGCTCGCTGTCCAATATGCCCTGCCGGCAGATAGATACCGAACTCCTCACCGCCAAGCCGCCCAACGATGGACCCTTGCGGCATGGCCCGAGACAGCAAACGGCCGAGTTCCATCAGGACCAGATCGCCCGCACCATGGCCATGGGTATCATTGATACGCTTGAAATGGTCGACATCGACAAGCGCCAGCACGGCACCCTCAGTTGCACCAGCCCTGGAAGCGCGAAGCGTGGCGATGGAATCGATGAAGGCCCGCCGGTTTTTCAGACGCGTCAGGCCGTCGGTCTCGGAGGCGATCTTGTATCGCTGCGTGGCTCTTTCATGAACCATGCCCAAAACGGCGAGTGCGGCAAGCAGACCCTGAACGAAGAAGCCGAAGGTCATGATCCCGTACCAGAGTGGGGCATGGCCGGCCACCAGTTGAACCGGTTCCACCATCAGCAAGGGCAGCCGAACCAGATAGGCGGCACCGTGTGTGCCAAATGCGAGAATGGCAAGCATGCGCGCAGGCAGGGGCTCGCGCCGCTGACCGCGCAACAGCACTGGTATGATCAGGAACGAATAAAAGGCATAGAGCACGGAGGCGACGAGGAGACGCATCCCAAGGTCCGTGGAAAAACCAGGAAGCGCGAACAAGGACAGCCAAACCACGGCGCCGGCAGCCGCAACCAGACCCGCGCCTTTGCGCGGCTCCTCTTCAAACGCCTGACACCCCATCCAGATCAAACCCAGGCTGTAAATGCCAAGGGCGTTGCCAACACCAAGCGCCAGAAGCGGCGGCGCCACATCACGAAGACTGACGAGCACCATGCCCAGCGCGCCAGCGGAGAAACCAAGCGACCACAGTCCAAGGGCCCGATTGTCCCGCTCGGTTGCCCAAAGCAAGGTCAGGAAAGCGGCAAGGATGATCAGCGTTGCCGCGAGGCAAACGGTGAGGGTCGGAATGTGGAAGACTGCGGCCAAGTCAAGCACCTCTAAGAGGCCCTACCGATATCGCAGAAGACTGAAGAAAACCCAAAACCGATCGGTAAATCTCGATTCTCTTAAACAAAAAAAAGGCCGAGCAAAGCCCGGCCTTGATGGACAGAAATCGTCTATGGCTCAAGCAAGCGCTGCTTCGACCGCCGCAATCGCTGCTTCCGCCTGGGCTCCATCCGGGCCACCGGCCTGCGCCATGTCGGGACGTCCGCCGCCACCCTTGCCGCCAAGCGCAGCGGAGGCCACACGAACGAGGTCGACAGCGCTGAAGCGATCGGTGAGATCAGGGGTCACCGACACCACAGCACTCGCCTTGCCATCTTCGGCGACGGCGATCAGCACGACGACAGCGGTCGCCAGACCGGCCTTTGCCTCGTCCGCCATGCCCTTCAGGTCCTTGGCGTCGATACCGTTCAGGATGCGACCGATGAAGTTGATCCCGTTGACCTGCTTCGGCGCTTCAGCGCCTCCGGAAGCACCGCCGCCCATGGCGAGCTTGCGCTTGGCGTCTGCCAGTTCCTTTTCGAGCTTGCGGCGCTCTTCGACCAGCGCCTCGACACGGGCGACGACATCGGTCGGCTGAACCTTCAGCGTCGAAGCGAGTGTCTTCACGCGTTCGTCCTGCTCGGCAAGATAGGCGCGCGCCGCCTCACCTGTCAGCGCCTCGATGCGGCGCACACCGGCACCGACGGCGCTTTCGCCGACGAGACGCACCAGGCCGATATCGCCGGTGGCCGACACATGCGTGCCACCGCAGAGTTCCGTCGAATAGCTCTTGCCGGCCTTTTCGCCGCGCACGGCCGTGCCCATCGAAACAACGCGGACCTCATCGCCATACTTCTCGCCGAACAGCGCCATAGCGCCTTCCGCAATCGCGTCATCGACGGCCATCAGACGGGTGGTAACAGGCGAATTCTGGATGATGATTTCGTTCGCCATCTCCTCGACCACCTTCAACTCCTCAGCCGAAATCGGCTTCGGATGCGAGATGTCGAAGCGCAGGCGCTCGGGGGCGACCAGCGAGCCCTTCTGGGCGACATGGGTGCCCAGCACTTCGCGCAGCGCCTCATGCAGAAGATGGGTCGCCGAATGGTTCGAGCGCAGGCGCGAGCGACGCGCATGGTCGACATTCAACTGCACCGCGCCGCCGGCCTTGACCACGCCGTTCTGAACCGTGGCGACATGGACGAAGACGCCCTCACCCTTCTTCTGGGTATCGCTGACGGAAAGCGAGAAGCCCTCGCCGACGATTTCGCCGGTATCGCCCATCTGGCCGCCGGATTCACCGTAGAACGGCGTCTGGTTGACGACGACCTGGACACTCTCGCCGGCACTCACCTGCTCGACGACCTTGCCGTCCTTGACGAGCGCAAGGATCTGGCCTTCGGCGGTTTCGGAGCTGTAACCAAGGAATTCGGTCGCGCCGAACTTTTCCTTGAGCTCAAACCAAACAGTCTCCTGGGCCTTGTCACCAGAGCCGGCCCAGCTGGCGCGGGCCTCGGCCTTCTGGCGCTGCATGGCGTCGTTGAAGCCGGTGAGATCGACGCCGATGCCGCGGCCGCGAAGCGCGTCCTGCGTCAGGTCGAGCGGGAAGCCATAGGTATCGTAGAGCTTGAAGGCGGTCTCACCATCCAGGCTGTCGCCCTTGTCCAGCGACGCAGTCGCATCGGAGAGCAGCGTCAGGCCGCGCTCCAGAGTCTTGCGGAAACGGGTTTCCTCAAGTTTCAGCGTCTCGGAAATCAGTGCTTCGGCGCGCACCAGTTCCGGATAGGCGCGGCCCATCTGCTGAACGAGAACCGGCAGCAGCTTGTAGATGATCGGATCCTTGGCACCGAGCAGCTGCGCATGGCGCATGGCGCGACGCATGATGCGGCGGAGCACATAGCCGCGGCCCTCGTTCGACGGCAGAACACCGTCGGCGATCAGGAAGGCAGACGAGCGCAGGTGGTCGGCAATCACGCGGTGGCTTGCGCGACGCTCGCCCTCGGCCTTGACGCCGGTGAGGTCGACGGAGGCGTCGATGAGCGCGCGGAACAGATCGATCTCGTAGTTGTCGTGGCGGCCCTGCAGCACGGCGGCGACGCGCTCCAGACCCATGCCGGTGTCGATCGACGGACGCGGCAGGTTGATGCGCTCTTCCTTCGTCACCTGCTCATACTGCATGAAGACGAGGTTCCAGATTTCGATGAAGCGGTCACCATCCTCTTCCGGCGAGCCCGGAGGACCACCCCAGATATGATCGCCGTGATCGTAGAAGATTTCCGAGCACGGACCGCAGGGACCGGTGTCACCCATGGCCCAGAAATTGTCGCTGGTCGGGATGCGGATGATCTTGTCGTCGGAAAGACCCGCGATCTTCTTCCACAGGCCATGTGCCTCGTCGTCGGTGTGGTAGACGGTGACCAGAAGACGATTGCGGTCGAGGCCGAATTCCTTGGTGATCAGGTTCCAGGCAAGCTCGATGGCGCGCTCCTTGAAGTAGTCACCGAAGGAGAAGTTGCCGAGCATCTCGAAGAAGGTGTGGTGGCGCGCGGTATAGCCGACATTGTCGAGGTCGTTGTGCTTGCCGCCGGCGCGAACGCATTTCTGCGCCGTCGCAGCCGTCGAATAGGGGCGCTGCTCGAGACCGGTAAAGACGTTCTTGAACTGCACCATACCGGCATTGGTGAACATCAGCGTCGGATCGTTGCGCGGCACCAGCGGGCTGGAGGAAACGACCTCGTGACCGTTCGTCTTGAAGTAATCGAGAAAAGTCGACCGGATGTCGTTTACACCGCTCATGTCACGCCCTTCATTCAGGCCGGGAAGCCGGCCAATTTGCAAAATCAATGGCTTTTATCGCCCGGCTTCATCCCTGTCCAGCAGCCGAAACGAAAACCGGCCGCGTCTCGAAGGAAACGCGGCCGACACAATAGTCGAAGATGGACAGCAGTTTACGCGTCGTCGGCAACATCACCGTCATTGGCGTCGGGCCCGCCGTTCTGAAGGAATTTTTCCGCGATCAGGCCGGCATTCTGGCGCAGCGCCATTTCGATCTCCTGGGCGACGGCGGGATTGTCGCGCAGGAAGAGCTTGGCATTCTCACGGCCCTGGCCGAGACGCTGGCTGTTGTAGGAGAACCAGGCCCCCGATTTCTCGACGATTCCAGCCTTGACGCCGAGATCGACGAGCTCGCCGGTCTTGGAGACGCCTTCGCCATACATGATGTCGAATTCGACCTGCTTGAACGGCGGCGCCATCTTGTTCTTGACGACCTTCACGCGGGTCTGGTTGCCAACGACCTCTTCGCGGTCCTTGACCGCGCCGATGCGGCGGATGTCGAGACGCACAGAGGCGTAGAACTTCAGCGCGTTACCGCCGGTCGTCGTTTCCGGCGAACCGAACATCACGCCGATCTTCATGCGGATCTGGTTGATGAAAATGACCATCGTCTTCGACTTGGAGATCGAGGCGGTCAGCTTGCGCAGCGCCTGGCTCATCAGGCGAGCCTGCATGCCCGGCAGGCTGTCGCCCATTTCGCCTTCGATTTCAGCACGCGGCGTCAGCGCTGCAACCGAGTCGACGACGAGAACATCGATGGCGCCGGAACGAACCAGCGTGTCGGTGATTTCCAGCGCCTGTTCGCCGGTGTCGGGCTGCGAGATCAGGAGGTTCTGCAGGTCGACACCGAGCTTGCGGGCATAGACCGGGTCAAGCGCATGTTCGGCGTCGACAAATGCGCAGATACCGCCCTTCTTCTGGGCTTCTGCAATGGTCTGCAGCGCCAGCGTCGTCTTACCCGAGCTTTCCGGACCGTAAACTTCAATGATGCGCCCCTTGGGCAGGCCGCCGATGCCGAGCGCGATATCGAGGCTGAGCGACCCCGTCGAGACCGTCTCGACTTCGACCACGCTCTCGTTCGCGCCGAGCTTCATGATCGAGCCCTTGCCGAACGAGCGTTCGATCTGCGAGAGCGCCGCTTCCAATGCCTTGCTTTTATCCACCGATTTGTCCTCTACAAGCCGCAAAGAATTCTGTGCCATTTGATCCACCTTTAGGTTATTGAGGCCGCATAGGCAATGAAGCCGCCGATGGGGAATATGTACTCTTTTTGTTCTCATTTTGCAAGAGCACGCGAAGCGATTGATATAAAATCGCTTTTTGAGGCGTGTTCGAAATCTGTTCCGCCGCTTCCCAAGGCGGATCAGGCAAATGGGCTGATCGGCTGCCGCGGTCCGGATCGCAGCGCTTCGATTCGTCCTTTCACGGTCGCGGAGACGAGAGCATGACGGTCGAGATTGTAGCGATCGGCGGCGCCCATATCGATCGGCGCGGACGCCTGTTCGGCGACACGAAACCCGGTGCCAGCAATCCCGGCCACTGGTTCGAGGAAGCCGGCGGCGGCGTCTTCAACGCGGCCTGCAATCTCTCGCGGCTCGGTCGCGCCGTCCGGCTGATTGCCCCGCGCGGCGGCGATGCTGCCGGCCAGATCGTGGCAGAAGCAGCAGCCCGAGCCGGTCTCGACGACCAGCCGGTCATTTTCCTCGACCGCGCGACGCCAAGCTATACGGCCATCCTGGAACGAGATGGCAATCTGGTGATCGCGCTTGCCGATATGGCGCTCTATGATGCGTTTTCCGCGCGTCGCATCAAGGCGAGATCCCTGCGCGACAGCCTTGCCGAAGCAGGCCACGTCCTGACCGATGCGAACCTGCGTGCTGACACGCTGTCTGCTCTCGCCAGCGCCTGCCATGCAGCGGGGCTCGGCATATCCGCGATTGCCATTTCCCCGGCCAAGGTGGTGAAGTTCGAGGCGGCCCTGCCCTTCCTCACCCATCTCTTCATGAATGGTGCAGAAGCCGAAGCCATTGCCGGCAGGCGCGCCGAGCAACCTGAGGAATGGCCCGACCTCCTGCGTGCGAAAGGCCTGAAAGGCGGCAGCGTGACGAGCGGCAGCGGCCCGACCATTGCCTTCGACGAGACGGCCATCGCCCTGATCGAGCCCGCACCAATTGCCGAGATTGCCGATGTCACCGGCGCGGGCGACGCCTTTGCAGCGGGTTTCCTCAACGCGCGCCTCTCCGGCGCCTCACTGGCGGAGGCGCTGCGTTATGGCACGGCAAGCGCCGCCATCACCCTGAAATCGCCCCATGCAACTGACGAAAATCTCTCGCAGGAGAAGCTGCAAAGACAGTTGGCTCTTGTCCCGCCGGCCCGTTTCCTGTCATGAGAACCTGAAAATATAAGCGGAAGATCCCCATGACCCGTTCCATCTCCCCCCTGTTGCCCATCACCTATTCGAGCGAAGTGAGCGCCGCCAAGCAGCGCGGCGCCCCAATCGTGGCACTTGAATCCACCATCATCACCCATGGCATGCCCTATCCGGGCAATCTGCAGATGGCCCGCAGCGTCGAGGACATCGTCCGCCAGCAGGGTGCGGTGCCGGCAACCATCGCCGTGATCAAGGGCGTGCTGCATATCGGCCTGGAGCCGGCAGAGCTTGAGGCGCTGGCGCAGATGGAAAACGTGATGAAACTTTCGCGCGCCGATCTCGCCTTTGCGATTGCCGAGCGCCGCAACGGCGCAACCACCGTCGCCGCCACCATGATCGCCGCCGCCCGCGCCGGCATCTCTGTCTTTGCCACAGGCGGCATCGGCGGCGTGCATCGTGGTGCCGAGGAAAGCTTCGACATATCAGCCGATCTTGAGGAACTCGCCCGCACCGCCGTGATCGTCGTCTCGGCCGGCCCGAAGGCCATCCTTGACATTCCGAAGACGCTGGAAGTGCTGGAAACGCGCGGCGTGCCCGTCGTCACCTATGACAGCGAGGACTTCCCGGCCTTCTGGTCGCGCAGCTCCGGCCTCAAGAGCGTCTTGAACCTGCCGAGCCCGGCGGCCATCGCCAATTTCCAGAAGATGCGCGACCAACTCGGCATTGACGGCGGCATGCTGATCGCCAATCCGGTGCCGGAAGCCGACGAGATCCCGCGCGAGGAAATGGAAATCTACATCAGCCGCGCGCTTGCCAATGCCGAACGCGACGAGATCGCCGGCAAGGCAGTCACCCCTTACCTGCTCGACAACATCTTCCACCTGACCGGTGGCCGTTCGCTGAAGACCAACATCGCGCTGGTCGAGAACAATGCGCGGCTTGCCGCCGAAATCGCCGTTGCCATGAACGGCTGAGCGACAAGCACACCGCCACAACGAAAGACCCCGCCGGAGCCATCCGGCGGGGTCTTTCGTTTCGGATGTGTCGAAACCGGTGTCAGCCCTGCCCGTCGAGCATCTCACGCACGGCTACGGCAAGCTGCTTCAGCGAGAAGGGCTTGGGCAGGAAGCCGAACTTGGCGTCCGCCGGCAGATTGCGGGCAAAGGCATCCTCGGCATAACCCGAGACGAAGATGAACTTCAGATCCGGATACTTCTTGCGCAGCTCGGTCAGCAGCGTCGGGCCATCCATCTCGGGCATGACGACGTCGGACACGACGATATCGACCTCGCCCTCAAGCTCTTCCATGATGTCGAGCGCCTCGACCCCGGAGCCGGCCTCGTGAACCGTGTAGCCGCGCGTCTCCAGCATCCGCTTGCCACCGCGACGCACGGCCTCTTCGTCCTCGACGAGCAGGACGACGGCCGACTTACCCGTAAGGTCCGGCGCGTCCTGCACATCGGCAGCGCCCTTGACAGAGGCTGCGGGAATGGTCTCGCCATGAGCGGCCCCAGCCACGGCCTGCGCTTCGACATCGGGCTGAACCTCGGGCACATGGCGCGGCAGGAAGATGCGGAAGGTGGTGCCTTTGCCGACTTCCGATTCCGGATAGATGTAACCGCCCGACTGTTTGACGATGCCATAGACCATCGCAAGCCCGAGGCCCGTGCCCTTGCCGACTTCCTTGGTGGTGAAGAAGGGCTCGAAGATCTTGTCCATGATTTCGGGCGCAATCCCGGTTCCGGTATCGGCGACTTCGACCAGAACCATATCCTCGGACGGAAGACCGCGATAGCCGAAGCCGGTGGCCTCGTCGGCGCAGATATTGCGCGTCGACACCGTGATCGATCCGCCCTCCGGCATCGCATCACGGGCATTGACGCAGAGATTGATCAGCACCTGCTCGAACTGCGAAAGGTCCGTCTTCACCGGCCAGAGGTCGCGGCCATATTCGACCTTGAGCTTGACATTGGTGCCGGAGATCAGCCGGTCGACCAGCATGCGGAGATCGCCGATCACGTCCGTCAGATTAAGCACGCTCGGCCGCATCGTCTGCTTGCGCGAGAAGGCAAGCAGCTGGCGCACCAGCACGGCAGCGCGGTTGGCATTGCGCTTGATCTCCATCAGGTCGGCAAAGCTTGCGTCAGACGGACGCGCCTGCAGCAGCAAGTGATCGGAGGACAAGAGGATCGCGGTCAGCACGTTGTTGAAGTCATGCGCAATGCCGCCGGCCAGCGTGCCCACGGCATTCATCTTCTGCGTCTGCGCCATCTGCGCCTCAAGCGCCTTCTGGTCAGTCACATCGACGGCATAGACGATGGCCGCCTCTTCAGGCGCCTCGTCACTCTGGTCGATCACGGCATTCACATAGAACCGAAAATGCCGGCTATCGTTTGTCGGGTGACGGCTGTCGATCGGCGCAATATCGACCTGACGGTCCATCGCAGCGGCCAGGGCGTTGCGGAAACTGTCGCGCTCGGTCTCATGCAGCACGACTTCGATACGCCCACGCCGTTCGATCTCGTCTCGCGATATCACATCCGCGAAAAGCTTCATGAACGGCGCATTGGTCCTGAGGATGCGACCTTCGCCATCGACCGAGGCAATCGCCATCGGTGTATTGTTGAAAAAGCGGGTGAAGCGCATCGAGGCGACGGAATCCGAATGATCCCCGCCCTCGCTTTGCGTTCGCGCCAGCACGATCGACCGGCTCTCGCCCGGCGCACCGTCACGAGCAGCTCGGACCCGATGCACGAGGCGCACCGGCAGGCTCTGGCCATTGACCCGGCGCAGATCAAGATCGAGCGTTTCCGTGCGTGCCTGCCCCGGTTCGGCCTGGACGGAATTGATCAGCGCCATGCCCTCACCCGCAACCAGGTCGGCAATCGTCATCGAGCCTGGATTGAACTGGGTGAGATCGACGCCCAGCCATTCGGCCAGCGTGGCATTCAGATAATAGATTTCACCCTTGCGGCCGGCAGAGAAGAAGCCCGCAGGCGCGTGGTCGAGATAATCGATCGCGTGCTGCAGCTCCTTGAAAAAGCGCTCCTGGTCGTCGCGCTCCGCAGTAATGTCGGAGATCTGCCAGATATGCAGCGGCTTGCCGCGCCCTTCGCCGGGCAGAAGCCGGGCCTTGAGGCGATACCAGTGGGCTCCCGATCCGTTGATCGTCTGGCTGCCAAGCGGCTTCAGCAGCCGGAATTCCTCGTAGCTGTCGCGCCCCTCGCGCAGACCATTGGTCAGGCGGTACAACGCCTCGCTCGATTCGCGGTAGCGCGACAGCAGCGCCTCAAGCGTCTGCACCTCGGTTGCCTTGCGTGCGCCGGTCATGGTGCCATAGGCGGCGTTGGCGAAAACAATGCGGCCTTCGGGATCGGTGATCAACGTCCCCTCGGGCTGGCTAGCGAGGAAGCCGCGAGCCAGCGAGTCGCTGTTCGACTGAGGCATCACCTCGACAAAGCCGATCACGGCCGAGACGATGAAGAAGATCCCCATCATCGCCAGGATGCCGAGCACGCCCAGCACCACCTGGTTGTCCAGCTGGTCGCGGAAAAAGATGAAGGCGGCGGATGCCGCGATCAGTGCAAGTGCGAGCAGAAGGATGCGCAGCGCCATGCCGACGCCACCACGGCGATCGACCAAGGGGGCGTCTCCATCGCGATCGAACTGCTGTCGTGTCATTGATGCCTCTTGCCTTTGCGCACGGACGATCCGACCAAGCGAGAATCGGCGCAATCATCTGTTTAGCAACTTGCCGTAACCGCAAAAAGCAAAGAAAGGGCCAGATCGCCCCGCGGGCCAGCTCTCCCACAGGAATGCCGCATTCATGGCCAATTATCTCCAGGCTTTTTCGCGATCGGGGCACCGACACAAGCACTTATGCTAGATTGCGGACCAGGCCGTCTTCTGCCAGAAAGCCAGTCAAAAGGAGCACGACATGCTGAATGACTTGATCTCGGCCTATGGCGATCGTTTTCTCGTTGCAGCGCTGGGCGTCAGCCTGGCCCTTCTCTGCCTGTTTGTCGTGCTCTGGATCCTGCGCAACCGGGCACCCTCTCCCTTCGTGCGCGGTGGCCGCAACCGCCAGCCCCGGCTTCAGGTTCTGGACGCTGCAGCGGTCGACACGCGCCGTCGCATCGTTCTGATCCGGCGCGATAATGTCGAACATCTGGTCATGATCGGCGGTCCGACAGACATTGTCATTGAAAGCGGCATCGGCGACGAGCGCCCCTATCTGAATGCCCAGACAGTTCTGCCACAGGCAGTAGCCGAACAGCAGGAACTCCCGAAACCCGCCCAACAGCCAGCACTTGCGGCGAGCGACGCACCGGCACAGCCGGTAGCAGTGCCGGCTCCTGCAGCCGCAGCCGGAACCGCCACCATCGAGCCGCCGGCAAGGCGGGCACCCATGCCCGAGCCGGTGCGACCGGTCGCATCTGAGGCACCGCTTCGTCCGCAGCCGCAGTCTCAGAGTGTCGCCGCCGAACGCCGCCCGCAGCCCGCGCCCGTCCGCCCGCCAGAACCCTCGACACAACGTCAGACACCGACAGAAGCGCTTCCGCCGGTCGCAGCTGCGGCTGCCACCCCCATTGCGGTTGCCGCCGGCCCGGTCGCGGAGCCGCCACGCTCTGTGGTGATGGGCGCGCCGACAATTGAACCAGTCGCTGTTTCCGGACCGATCGCGCAGCCCTCCGCGCCGGACGTGCAACCCATGCGACCATCAGCCAGGCTTGAACCCGTGGTTGCCGCCGAAGTAGAACCCGTGATGACCGCGCCTGTTTCTGACGCGGCGCCTGTGGCTCCAGAGCCGAAGACTGTTCCCACCGTACAAGCTGATACGGCAGCGGTTACGCCGCCGGTGGAGCCAATGCGGCTGGACGCCATCGAACCGATGATGGCTGAGGCACCGAAGCCTGTCTTCTTCGAAGACGTCAGGCGCGACCATGTCGAACCCGAGGTCGTGCTGCCGCCAGTCATTGATGCTCCGGTCGCAGAAGACGTGCTGGAAGCCGCGCGCCAGCGGGTCCTCGCCCCGGCCCCAGCACCGGTCCAGACCCGCCTCGTCGAACCGCAACAGATCGAACCGGTGATCCAGCGCCAACCGCCGATCGCGGCCAACGAGCCGGCCACTCGTGACATGAGCGATTTCGAGCGTGTGCTCGAGGAAGAAATGGCACTGCATCTGGCAGCCGATCCGGCACCCACGCCGGCGCCGTCACTGCCGCCGATACTGCCCGAGACCCGTGCCGACAGGCCACGTCCGCCTGTTACGGCCATTCTCCCAGAGGCAGGCCGCGCGCCGAACGGAACGCTCAACGCGTCCCAGCAGGGCCAGGAACCGAATCTTCAGAACGAGATCGCCCGGATCTTCGGCGAGATGTCGGCGAGCCGAAACACGTAAACACCGAAATCCGTAACAGCTGGCCAGCTACCGTGTCACGGTAGACTGGCCGTAAACGCAAAAAAGACCCGCCATTGGCGGGTCTTATAAATCATACTTATCGACTTGGGCTTTCGCGCCTCACTCGTCGCGATAAACCTTCTCGCGACGCTCGTGGCGCTCCTGCGCTTCGATCGACAGGGTTGCAATCGGGCGGGCGTCGAGACGCTTCAGGCCGATCGGCTCACCGGTCTCCTCGCAATAGCCGTAGGTCCCGTCCTCGATACGCTGAAGGGCGGCATCGATCTTGGAAATCAGCTTGCGCTGACGGTCGCGGGCGCGAAGTTCGATGGCTCTGTCGGTTTCGGAGGAAGCCCTGTCGGCGAGGTCAGGGTGATTGGCGCTTTCTTCGGCGAGGTGGTCGAGTGTCTCGCGCGCTTCCCGGAGGATGTCGTTTTTCCAGGCGATAAGCTTGGCCCTGAAATAGGCCCGCTGGTTCGCGTTCATGAACTCTTCGTCCTCGGAGAGGACATAATTGCTAAGATTGATCTTCTCACTCAACGCGATTCTCCTGAAGAACATCTCAATGGGCGGGTGTATATCCTTTCAAGGCAAGCGGTTCAAGCCTTCAGACTGTTTCGGAGGCATTTTTAAATCTGTTACATTTTTCATCTAAATTTCTATTTTTTAAGCATAATTTTCTTTCCGAGCATGACAGACCGACCTAACGGCAGATCGTGATAGGATGATCGAGCTACGCCCTGCGGATAGTTGACGGCATGGGCTAAGAACCGGTACTTCAGATGAGAGCAAGATCGCACGCGGAAACCTCAACGGATGACGCCCTCCATTCAACGTCCCAAGCGCATCTATCTGCTGCGCCACGCGAAATCCGGCTGGGTGGAGCCTGGTGGTCGCGACTTCGATCGCAGCCTGTCCGATGCCGGCTTCGCTGAGGCCGAGCTGGTGGCAGATGCGGCCGCTGATAGAGGCTACCGGCCTGATCTCGTCGTATGTTCGACCGCCAAACGCTGCCGGCAGACTGCCGATGCCTTTAATCGCGTCTTTTCCGGACTCGTCGAGTTCCGCTATGTCGATGCGCTCTACAACGCACCCGCCGAAATATATCTGGAAATCGCGCGATCCACGCAGGGCGTCGAGGGGCTCATGCTGGTAGGCCATAACCCCGCTATGGAAGAAGTCTTCGCAAACCTCTGCGGCAACGATGTCATGGCCCGCACCGTGCCGGAAGGCTATCCCACCTCGGGGCTTGCCGTCATCGACGCGGCAAGCGACGAAACCTACGCCCTGCGCGATTTCCTGGTCGGCTGAGCCCTCGCTGGCCTGCTACTTGCCTCTTTTTTGCGCCGCAACCGCCGCCTATATGAGAGGCAGAGGGCGCTCACGGTCTTGTGCCGACGTCGCGCCTTGCCCGCCACAGCCAGCAGGACATGACCTTGCCCCCTTCCCTGACCAGCCTGACCGACGAAGCCGCGATCGCGCTAGACAATCTCGCCGATCGCGCCGCCCACCTCGTCCACCCGACGATCAGGCTCGGCGTGACCGGACTGTCGCGGGCGGGCAAGACGGTTTTTATCTCGTCGCTGGTGCATAATCTCCTGCATGGTGGTCGCCTGCCGCTCTTCGAACCGCTGCGCTCGGGCCGGATGACCGGGGCCACCCTGCAGGAACAGCCCGACGATGCCGTCCCGCGCTTTCAGTACGAGGATCATATCCGGGCTCTCGTCGAAGAGCGCGTCTGGCCGGATTCGACCCGCGCCATTTCCGAGCTTCGCCTGACGATCGAATACAACAGCGCCAGCAGCTTCAGCCGGATGTTTTCATCCGGCAAGCTGTCGATCGATATCGTCGATTATCCCGGCGAGTGGCTGCTCGACCTGCCGCTGCTCGCCCAGGACTATCGCACCTTTTCCGCCAATGCGGCCATGCTCGCCGAAGGCGGTGTGCGCGCCGAACTCGCACAGGAATGGCTGGCCCTTGCCGCCGCCGTCGATCCGGACGGTCCCGCGGATGAAATGACCGCGCGCCGTCTGGCTGAAGCGTTCACGACCTATCTGCGACGCTGCAAGTCCGACGAACGTTCGCTCTCGACCCTGCCGCCGGGGCGTTTCCTCATGCCGGGCGATCTCGAAGGTTCGCCAGCGCTCACATTCGCGCCCCTGCCCGTCATCCCGGAAGGACGGGCGGCGAAGGGATCGTTGCGGGCGATGATGGAACGCCGCTTCGAGGCCTACAAGACCGTCGTGGTGAAGCCCTTCTTCCGCGACCATTTCGCAAGGCTCGATCGGCAGATCGTGCTCGTTGATGCGCTGCAGGCCATCAATCGCGGCCCGGAGGCCGTGCAGGACCTCGAACGGGCGCTGGGCGACGTGCTCGCCTGCTTCCGCGCCGGCTCCAACAACATCCTGACGTCCCTCATCCGTCGTCGCATCGACCGGGTACTGGTGGCGGCCACCAAGGCCGATCATCTGCATCACGAGAGCCATGACCGGCTCGAGGTGCTGACACGAAGGCTCGTCAACCGTGCCATCCAGACGATCGGCATGAGTGGTGCTGGCATCGAGGTCATGGCGCTTGCCTCTGTGCGGGCGACTCGCGAGGCCAACGTCAAGCAGGACGGCCATGACCTTCCGGTCATCGTCGGAACGCCGATGGCCGGTGAGCGCATCGGCGACGAAGTCTTCGACGGCAACCGCAAGACGGCCGTCTTCCCGGGCGACCTGCCGCGTGATCCGGAAGCCTATTTCCGCTCCGTGGACGCGGGCGATGCCTCGGCCGCCCTGCCCGATTTGAGCATCGTGCGCTTCCGCCCACCGCAGCTCGACAACAAGCAGGGCGTCACCCTCTCGGTGCCGCATATCCGCCTCGACCGGGCACTGCAATTCCTGCTGGGAGACCGTCTCGCATGAAGAAACCGACAGTTCCCCCGATCGGTACCGCCGGCACGCCGACACCGGATCTCCAGCGGCGGCCCGCAGCCTTCACCGTTCAACCCGATGAAGAGACAACCCGCCCGACCGAAGCCCTGAACCGCCCGCCGCGCAGCTTTGCCGGCGATGTGGTCATTGTCCCCGACGAAGAAGATCCCTTCCTCGCCGCCGCAGAGGACATGCCGCCGGTTCCCGTCGCAGAACCCCGGCACAGACGGTTTTCCTTCGCCAAACTGGCGACAGGCGCCTTCGGCATCCTTCTGTCGCTCGCCTTCGGCCTGTGGGTCGACCGCCTGGTGACGGATCTCTTTGCCCGGGCCGACTGGCTCGGATATCTGGCGCTGACGGTGCTAGCCGTCGGACTGATCGCGCTCGCGATCGCCGTGGGACGCGAGCTTGTCGGCCTGTGGCGCCTCGACAAGGTTCAGGATCTGAAGGCCGAGGCGGAAGCCGCAGCCGAGAGCGGAAAGCGCAAGCAGGCAGCCTCTGTTGTCAAGAAATTGACTGGCCTGGTCGCCCATCGCGCCGAAACCGCGCGCGGCCAGAAAACGCTCGCCGCCGTCGAAGACGACATCATCGACGCGCCACATCTGATCGAGCTTGCCGAGCGCGAGCTTCTGGCGCCGCTTGATCTCAAGGCGCGCGCGCTGATTCTGAATTCCGCCAAGCGGGTTTCGGTGGTGACTGCGGTCAGCCCGCGCGCCGTAGTCGATCTGGCCTATGTCCTGTTCGAGGTCGTGCGCCTCGTGCGCGCCATGGCGGATCTCTATGGCGGCCGCCCCGGCTCCTTCGGCATGCTGAGACTTTTGAGGGACGTCTTTGCCCATCTCGCGGTGACCGGCTCGATCGCCATCGGCGACGGCCTTGCCCAGCAGGTACTCGGCCATGGCCTTGCGGCGCGCCTTTCGACCCGCCTCGGCGAAGGTGTGATCAATGGCCTGATGACGGCGCGCATCGGCATCGCCGCCATGGATCTCTGCCGCCCTTTGCCGTTTCGCGCAACAAAACGCCCCGGCATCGGCGACTTCATCGGCGACCTCACACCGTCGATGACGGGCAAGGATCGCGACAGGAAGGGCTGAGACCGGCGAGCCAGACCGCGAGACCCGTGACTTTTGCCGGTTGTCGAGAACGGCTTTTGAGGGTAATGGCAATGATGCATTAACCATTTTTCCGCTAGGGTCTTCGCGGGGTTTCTGGTTTCTCGTACCAAGGCAAATCGATGTTCTCTCGCTCCTCGACATTCGGCCGTTGCGCCGCCATCCTTGCCGTTGCCGCACTCATGCCGGTCACGGTTGCCGATGCCGCTTCTCGCGACAAGCGCTTCTTCGAATCCGTTGCTGGGGTCTGGAAAGGTCCGGGCGAGATCGTTGCCGGAAAATACAAGGGCACGAAGTTTACCTGCAACCTCACCGGCCTGCCGGCCGAGGGCAAGGAAACCGGCCTGAAGCTCGACGGCACCTGCCGCGTCGGCATGTTCAGCCAGCCCATGTCTGCGGTGATCTCGCAGGCCGGCGGCAGCTACAAGGGCCAGTTCCTGGATGGCGCCGAGGGCAAGGGTCTCGACATCGTTTCGGGCAGCGTGACCGGCAACCGCGCAGTCATGGGCATCAACAGGAACAAGCTGAACGGCGCCATGGTCGCTCGTCTTGAAGAAGACGATGCGATGAACATCACGATTTCGGTGAAGGTCGAGGATCGCATGATCCCGGTCATCGGCCTCAAGCTGAACCGGCAGGCAACCGCCATGGCAGAGACAGCCGAAAACGACTGACAGGCCGACACCCCTATCGCCTTGAATTCAACCGCGCCACCAGGCGCGGTTTTCGTTTGCGACAGCAATCCCCGTCTGGTCCGCCAGACCAAGCCATGTCGAAACGGACTTTCCCTTCACCACCAGGTCCGGATCAATATCGGCCAGCGGCAAAAGCACGAAGGCGCGTTCGGTCATGCGCGGATGCGGAACCTTCAGGTGCTCGGCATCGATCGTTCTGTCGGCAAATGTCAGGATGTCGATATCGATGGTGCGCGGGCCCCAGCGTTCGACACGCACCCGCTTCATCGTCCGCTCGATCTCGAGACAGGCCGCCAGCAATTCCTGCGGCTCGAGCAGCGTCTCGACGGCAGCACAGGCATTGTAGAAATCGGCCTGATCGGTCTTGCCCCAGGGCGGTGTGCGGTAGAGACGTGACACGGATGTGACGCGACAGTCATGCCGCTGATCAAGGCGTCGCAGCGCATCGGCCATGGCGGCGACAGGATCACCGATATTGCCGCCAAGTCCAAGCGTTGCCGCCTGAAAGCCCTTAATTCCGGTATTGCTCAACGCTCACCTGTACATGGTCGAGAATGCCGGCGATCGGAGCGCTCGGCTTGCGCACGGTGATCCGGCAGCGCAGAATTTCGGGAAACCGATCGAGAAGCCCCCGGGCGATTGCAAGCGCCAGCGCTTCGATGAGCTGCCGGCGGCTGCCGGTGACGATGTCGCGGATCACCTCGAAGGCAATCCCGTAATGCACCGTCCCTTCCAGCGTGTCGGTCTCGGCAGCCTGAATGGCGTCCACATCGAATTCCGCGTCAACGAAGAAGCGCTGACCGAGGACGCCCTCTTCGGGGAAGACGCCGTGATGGGCGAAGAAGGCGCAGTTTTTCAGGGTGATGGTGAATACACCGCTCATGCAATTGATCCCTTTGCCGCAGCATGTCGCCGCTCGGCCAGTAACATAGCATCGGCGACCAGCAGCGCGTCGCGGTTGATCGCGACATTGTGGACGCGGAAAACGGAGGCGCCCTTCAATCGCAGCGCAACGGTGGTCGCAGCAGTTGCGGCATCCCGGTCCCGGGCATCGCGACCGGTCAATGCACCAAGGAAGCGCTTGCGCGACGTGCCCACAAGAAGCGGCAATCCAAAACCGTGAAGCTCTTCGAAACGCGCCATCAGATCCATATTCTCCTCGGTTGTTTCCTTGGCGAAACCGAAACCGGGATCGAGCATGATTGTTTCGCGCCGAATGCCGGCGCGCGCGGCAATACCAAGCGACAGGTCGAGGAAGTGCCTCTGGTCGGCGATCGGATCAGCAAGCTTGTCCCGGCCACGACCGGTATGCGTGATGCAGAGCCCCGCACCATGGTCCGCGGCAACCCTCGCGATATCGGGTTCACGCTGAAGGCCATGCACGTCGTTGATGATGTGGGCCCCCGCCTCAACCGCTGCCCTTGCGGTGGCAGCGCGATAGGTATCGATCGAGATCAACGCATCAGTCTCATGTCGAAGCCGGGAAATGACCGGCACGACGCGCCCGATTTCTTCATCAACACTGACTTCCGCCGCGCCCGGCCGCGTCGACTCGCCGCCGATATCGAGAATGACAGCCCCCTCGTTGATTAAGGTCAGCGCGTACTGAACGGCCGCATCGACCGTCTCGTGCAGGCCACCATCGGAGAAGGAATCAGGGGTCACATTGATGATCGCCATGATTGCACCGCGCTCTGTCAGATCGAGTGAGCGGCCCTGGCCAACATGCCAAATTGTCTGATCAACTCTGGTCACCCGACCCCTGTATCCTCTCGACGGAAAACCGCGAAGCTGCGATAGTGCAGAACGGGTCTGGCTATGCCCCAAGGGCGCGGCGAATACAACATGCGGAAAAAAGAATGAAGCACACCCGCCGTCTTCGGACCGCCGCCGTGTTTGCGGTCATGACCGGCCTCTCCCTGCCGCTCTCGGCCAGCGCCGAAGTTGTCGTCCAAAAATCGATCACATACTTTCAGATCGGTGGCCGCACTGCCGCCGAACTCGACGCCGAAATGGCGCGCAAAGGACCATTGACCCAGGCGACAGGCAGTCGCCACCCCGGCGCCACACAGATCCGCTTCGGGGGTGACCTGACCTATACGCGCCGTGGAAACCGATGCGCCATCGATGATGTGCGCGTAACGGTCCAGACCAAACTCATTCTCCCACGCTGGAAAAACCGCAAGACGGCATCAAAGGAGATGGCGCTGCTCTGGGATGCTCTGGCCGCCGATATCAAGAGACATGAGGAACGCCATGCTGAGATTGCCCGTCAGCATGCGAGGATGCTTGAGCAGCAACTGATGAAGCTTCGACCGGAGCGCGACTGCGAAGTCCTGCAGGATAGGGTCTCGGTCGTGACCGACGAGGTCACACTCGCCCACGACGAAGCACAGATGCGATTCGATCTGATCGAATCCAAGAATTTTGAAGACCGTATGTTGCGGATCCTCCGATACCGGCGCGAGAGCCAGGAAAACCAGTAGAAATCACCCCTCAAACTCGGGGGTATCTGTTGCGCGAACGCTGCGCCTTGCACGAGGCTTGCGCCCGCGCCTGTGAATAACCGGCGATTTCTCGGCGTGGCTCTTGATACAAATCTGAAATATAAGTGTCATCGAATACGTTGATTAAGCGTACCCGATTTCCCCGTTCTCCCGGCGCGTCCTGGTGCCACAGGCGCTTCCTCCCTCGCCTGCTTGGCGATGCGCCCCCTTGCCCCGCTTTCGTCAAACGAGAGCGGGGCCTTTTTTTGGTGTAAGCGCAACCGCTTCCGGTCAGCCCTGGCGTTCGGGGACGTGAACGACCAGGCCTTCCAGCGCGGCCGTCACCTTGATCTGACAGGAGAGCCGCGACGTCGGACGCACATCGACGGCGAAGTCCAGCATATCCTCTTCCATGGCCGATGGCTGGCCGACCTTGTCGGTCCAGGCCTGATCGACATAGACATGACAGGTGGCACAGGCGCATGCGCCACCACATTCGGCATCAATCCCGGGGACCGAGTTGCGCACGGCATTTTCCATGACCGTGGAGCCCTCGGCCGCCGCGATATCGAAACGAGTGCCGTCGAATGCAATGATGCTGATATTTGCCATGAGTTCCTGTCCAGACTTCGCCATGTGGAAAAACCGGCGAAGTCATCCCCCAAATCGGATAGTCAGTCAACTCACGCCGAAGCGAAGATGGGCATCTGCGACGCCCTGGCAGAGATCAGCGCGCGAGCTTCAGGATGAAGTGTTCGGCTTCGAGCACAGCTGAGGATATGGAAGCGAGCGTATCGGGATTTGCGCCCTTGGTCTCGATCAGATCGGCGGCCGAGGCAACCCGCAGCGCGCCCACGGCGATGGCTGCATTGCGCAGGCGATTGGCCGCAGCCTTGACCTCCACTTTGCTACGCTGTCCAGTGAGAGCAACGAGACAGCCCCGCGCCTGACGCGCAAACATCTGTAGGATCTCGATTTCGACGGATTTGTCGCCCTTGGTCTGGGTCGCAAGATGAACGAGGTCGATGGGCCGCTGCTGCGACGGGGTCAAACCGTTCAGATTGTCGGGAGCTTCAAATGCGATATTGACTGCGGCTGCCATGAGGTGATCCTTCTTTTCTTGTTCTTGGTGGCTTCAGTTTGCGGCAGCGACGTGGGCATCCCGTTAAAAATCCTCGGCGTCGCGCCAAAAAGCTCATTCTATGGTTAACGCGAATTAAACCCCGAGACAGACTGGCTTTTCGGCCGAAACCTTGATTGAAATACTGTTAACAAGGGGCATGACCCAGGGAGCGCCGGAAGCGCATTAATTGTATCGGATGACCAAATGTGTCAGTACGATACGGTTGATTGGGTCGAGACGTGTGCGCTCTGTCCCGAAGCCAGTCGGTGCGAGTACTTCCGGCGGGAACGCTGGCAGCGCAAGCGGCCGTACTGCAAGAAGAAGAGATTTCGTCTGACGTGGCGGCAGACGGGCTCTTAAGTGAACGGCAGGTGCCGGACGAAGCGACGCGATGAGCGCCATCGTAGCTTCAGCCAGATCTGCCGAGAGTAAGCGGTAACGAGGCGTAACCCTATGGCGAACAAGAAGACCGACTCGATAGACGAGAACGCGTTCCAGGCTCTCGAGGCGGCCCTGAGCATCGATTTCGACGGTGATGAAGCCGCCGCGCCTGGCAAGGCACGGTCTCAAGCGCGCGCCCCGGAGGCCCCTTTGTCTGATAGTGTTCCGCGTTCAGCTTCGAAGAAAACGATAGAGCGCCGCTCCGCGCGGGCCGGCGAGCTCAATCCCGAGCCGGCGCCGAAAGCACCTGCCTTCGCACCCGCCAATGACGGCTCACGCCGCACACCCTCCGCCATCCTGAAATCCCTCGACGGCGCCTCGCTCACCTCAGCTCTGCGCAACGCTGCCATCGTCTCGGCACTTTGGGTGCTCGGCGCACTCGGGCTGAGCCAGGTTCTCTATGGCGGCGCGATCTGGCAGGCCGCATCGCTTGCAGAGATTGTCGCGATGCCCGGCGTGGTCGCCATCGTGGTGGGCACATTCCTGCCGATCATGCTGTTCTTCGCCTTCGCGATCATGATGGCGCGCGCCCATGACCTGCGCAACGCGGCACGCTCGATGGCGGAAGTCGCCCTTCGCCTTGCCGAGCCGGAAACCATCGCCTCAGAGCGCATCATGACCGTCGGTCAGGCGGTGCGCCGCGAAGTTTCGGCGATGAATGAAGGCATCGAGCGCACCATTGCACGTGCGACCGAACTCGAAACTCTCGTGCATTCCGAAGTCACAGCGCTTGAGCGCAGCTATACCGACAACGAGCTGCGCGTCCGCGGCCTGGTTCACGAACTGGGCGCCGAGCGCGACGCGATCGTCAATCACGCCGAACGCATTCGTTCGTCCATCGTTGGCGCTCATGAACAGCTCAAGGAAGAGCTGTCCCTGGCCACCGAAGAAATTTCCGTCCGGCTGCAGACCTCCGGCGAAGCCTTCGCCTCCATGATCGATATGCGTGCCGCTACGATCATGGAAAAGTCCGACGCGGCGGTGACGGCGCTGGGCTCGCTGCTGGCGCACAAGACCGAAAGCATGGTCCAGACGCTCGCCGCCTCCGGAATGTCGCTCACCAACGAATTCGACACCAAGCTGCAATCCCTGACGTCGACGCTGAACAGCCGGGGTCGCGAGCTCCTGGGGGAATTCGAGACGCGTGCCTCAACGCTTGATGCGAATACAGAAAAACTCAACGCTGCGCTCAACGAGCGCGCCCGTCAGCTGAATGAAACACTGGTCGAGCGCACCCGCGATATCGCCGAGACGCTGAAAGGCAGCGAAAGCACGATCACCTCCTCGCTGGACGACGTTCTTGCACGCCTCAACAGCTCGCTCGACGAGCGGGGCCGTAGCTTCCGGCAGAGCCTCCAGGCAAGCGCCGATGATGCCATCGTCGATCTCGATCTGCGTTCCGGCCTGTTCGAAGACCGCTTCCAGACGACGATCGGTCAGATCAACGCCACCTTCGACCAGCGTGTGGCGGAATTCGCCAGCGCCTTCGATCAGCGGTCGGGCTCTCTCGATTCGAAGCTGATGGAAAGCCTCGCGCGCATCAACGAAACGGTGAACGGCGGAACCGAAGCGATCAGCGGCATCCTGAACTCCAGCATCGAGCGTCTCGGCTCGACGCTGACCGATCAGTCGCTTGCCCTGGCGATGACGCTGAGCACCAGCCAGGAAATGCTGGACAGTTCGATATCGGATCGCGCGCAGGAAATCGCCGACGCCATGTCGGCGCGCGCAGCTGCGCTGACCGAAAGCCTCGAAAACGCGCAGCGCCGCATCGACCAGGTGATGGAAGAGCGCAGTGGATCGCTCTACAACGCGCTCACGGACAACCAGTCGCGCTTCGAGCAGACGCTGTCGAGCCGCGCGGAACATATCGTCAATGCGCTTGAGACGAACCAGGACCGCTTTGCCGAGACCCTGGACACCAAGGCGCGCGGCATCGCGACGCTGGTTGAAGGTCAGAGCGAGCAGCTGATCGATGCCCTGAACACCAAGAGCCTGGAACTCGACCTCACGCTGACGGCGCGGACGCAAGACCTCTCGGAGACGCTCAACGACAGCCAGCGCCGGATTGACGAGACGCTGAGCCAGCGCGCATCCGCCATCATCGACACCGTTGCCGATGCCGATCGCCGGATCGATGCCGCATTTGCCGAAAAGGCAGAAGCGATCCGCAACGCCTATGGGGAAAACCAGGAGCGTCTCGAACTCTCCCTGGCTGGCCATACCTCCTATCTCGCCTCGACATTGGAGGATGCAAGCAGCGATATCGAGCGCAGCCTGGGCCAAACCTCGAGCCGAATCTCCGAAGCCCTGGCGACCGGCATCAGCGATATCGACGGCAAGCTCGCAGGCACAAGCGACGGCTTGCGCACCACGCTGGAAACCGCCAATGCCGAACTCGCCCGAACCATCGGCGACGGTACAAACCGGATCGCGGACACGGTCGAAGCCGGTGTCCGTGACATCGATACCCGCCTCGTCGATACCCATGAGCGCATCCGCGCCACCCTTGACGACCGGACGCAGGCGATCACGACCGCCATCGACGGCTCCCGCGAAGCGCTCGAAACGAGCCTCACAGAACACGCGACCTCGATCGGTGCCTCCTTTGCCGCCAGCGCCGGCATGCTGGAAATGAGCCTTGAAGATCATCAGGAAAGCCTGCGCAAGGCGATCGATGACTCAAGCATTGCGCTCGATGCGCGCCTGCGCGGCACGGCAGGCGCCCTGACCGAGCAGATCCGGGAAGCTGCCGAAGACATCACCCGTTCCGCCCAGGGCTTCTCCGGCACCGTGGAGCAATCCGTCACCGGCATGACCAGCCGTCTCGACGACACGAGCACTCGCATCGAACAAAGCCTCGGCACGCTCGAAGATCGTCTGCGCAACGGTCTCGACGGCGTCGATGCGCGCGTCAACGATGCCGGTGAAAAATTCGCTGCACGCCTGGACGAGAAAGTCTCGGCCATCGAGCGCGTCGGCGACGAGGCGTCGATGCGGGTGGCTCAGGCCCTCGACGAAGGCACGAACCGTGTCGTGGAAACCTTCGACAGCCGAACGCCGATCATCGAAGAGCGCCTCGCTACCATGGACCGTGCGCTCAACATCGGCCTGGAAAACGTCAACCGCACGATTGAAGGCAAGGCAGCAGGTCTTGCAACGGCTCTGCGCAGCGCGGTCACGGATGCCGCCCGCGATCTGGATGCGGAAGCCCAGCGCTCGGTCGATCGTCTGACGGAGACGACGACGCAGTTTGCCGAACAGATCGGCGAGCGCAGTGCCGAACTCAATCGCGCCGTCGAAGAACGCTCGGAAGAACTGGCCAAGCGGATCACCGACACGCAGAACCGGCTCGCCGGTCAGGCGGCACAGATCGCGCAGACTTTCTCGCAAGCTGGCGACGTGATCACCAACAAGGTGACGCAGGCGGAAGCGCTGGTCAGCGCACAGGTTGCCAACTTGTCCGGCACGCTGTCGGACGTGAGCTCAACCTTGGAGCAGCGTGCCGCAGCGATCCGCGATGCGATTTCCGGTAACACGCAGGAACTCGCCACCACCATGAACGCGGTGGAAAAGGCATTGGAAGCCCGCGGGAACTCAATTCGCTCGGTTCTCGACGATCGCACCCGCGAGCTGAACTCCATGCTGTCGACCCGGTCGGCCGAACTGTCGCGTCTTATCGACGAAAAGGCCGCACCCGTCGTCAACGCCTATGCGGAAACCGGACGCGCCGCCGCCGAACAGATCACCGCTGCCGCAGAGCAGAGCGCCGAGCGGCTGCGCAGCGAAAATGCAGCCCTTGTCGACGCCATCAGCCAGCGCACCGACCGCGCCGTGGCAACCCTCGGCATGGCCGAACAGAGCCTCGTGGCAAGCGCCTCACAGCTGATCGAGCGTCTCGGCGACAGCAATGCCGGCCTGTCCTCGATGATCGACCAGGCGGTCCAGAGCATCGGCTCGCTGGACAGCCGTCTGGGAGCTACGGCAAATCGCTTCAGCGAAACGGCGAACCAGGCGACAGACATGCTGTCGACCTCGAACCGCCTGCTCGACGACAAGCTCGGTCGCCTGACCTCCATCTCAGGCGAGACGTTGCAGCAGGTCTCCTCGATCGTCAGCCGCTTCGGCGACCATACCCAGGTTCTGGGCAAGGCGTCGGAACTTCTGTCCGCCGCTCAGTCCAACCTGGTTGGCACCCTCGAAGAGCGCCAGCAGGCTCTGCGCGATCTCTCAATCGGTCTCGTCAAGCGCTCGGAAGAAATCGAGACGACGATGCAGGGGCTGGGCAAGATGGTCGAAACCGCGTTCGACCGCGCCGAACAGCGCTCCGGCCAGATGGCCGGCAATCTGCGCCAGAGCGTCCAGGCATCGTTTACGGATGTCGGTCAGATCCTCGGCGAAACCGAGAAGAAGGCCCAGATCACCGCCGCCAATATGCGCAACGCCCTGCTCTCCGCAGAACAGGAAGCACAGGTCTCCATCGACAAGACGTTGAGCGAAGCCGAGAAGCGGTCTGGCGAGCTGGCAAATCGTCTCCGTGGCGGTCTCGCTATTTCGCTGAGCGATATCGACAGGCTGCTCGCAGAAGCCGGCCGCAAATCGGAAGGCGCCGCCGCCGCGCTGCGCGAAGCCATGCATCAGGCCGTCAACGAGGCCGTCGCACGCTTCACCGGTGCCACGGATGAGATCCGCCGTTCGGCCGTCGATATCCGCAAGGAACTCGACCTGACCCGCAATGAGCTGAAGCGCGGTGCCTTCGACCTGCCCGAAGAAGCCAAGGAAAGTGCGGCCCAGATGCGCCGCGCCGTGGCCGAGCAGATCAAGGCTTTGCAGGACATTTCGCAATTGGTTGGCCGCACCAGCCAGACGCTCGAAATCTCCGAGCCGGTGGCCCGCCGTCTGGCGGAAGCGCAGCCGGAACCCGTGCGCCGCCAGCCCGCAGCCCCGCAGCCCCAGCCGCCTGTCCGTCAGACCGACAGCCTCGGCCTGCGCGGCAGTCTTGGAACGACGGATCCCTATGCGCAATCGACCGCAGCAGCCACGCGTGCCGAAGGTGGTGGCTGGATCAGCGACCTGCTGCGCGGGGCATCGCGCGAAGAGCCCGCAGAAGCGGCCCAGTCACGCCCGGCTCCGGCTCCGCAGCGTCCGGTCGCCGAAAACCCGCATGCCCGCCAGGGTGACACCCGCAACCCACGTCACATGGTCGAATCGCTGAACTCGCTTTCAGTCGATATCGCACGTGCCATCGATCACGACGCTTCGGTCGATCTTTGGCGCCGCTATCAGCGCGGCGAGCGCGACATCTTCACCCGCCGCCTCTATACGCTGAAGGGCCAGCAGACCTTCGACGAGATCAAGCGCAAGTATGACCGCGAACCGGAATTCCGCGTCGCCGTCGATCGCTACATCGCCGATTTCGAGAAGCTGCTGTCGGACGTCGCTCGCACTGACCGGGACAAGTCCATCACACAGTCCTATCTGACTTCGGACACCGGCAAGGTCTACACCATGCTTGCCCATGCGGCAGGTCGGTTTAGCTGATCACGACACGTAGCTGGCACGACCAGCTTCCTGCGCCACGCCAAGCGAAACCCCGGATCGCGGTCCGGAGTTTCTTGTTGGGGCAACTAAAGCGTGTCGCGGCAAACGGGATTCAGGATTCCGGTTTTTCTTGATCTGTGATTGACTGTGCCCGTGGAAGGAGAAGCGCCATGGGCAAGCCGCATCCGATGGAGTTGCGTGAGCGTGTCGTTGCGTTTGTGAATGAAGGCAACAGCAATCGGGAAGCCGCCCGGCATTTCCGGGTTTCGCCCCGGTTCGTCAACAACATGATGATCCTGCATCGTTCCTCTGGTTCTCTTCGGCCTGCCAGACAGGGCCACCCGCCTGGCAGTAAACTTTCGCCGTATGGGGAATGGATCAGCGAGCGCGTAGCCCTCAATGGCGAAGTGACGCTGGACGAACTGTGTCTCGAACTGGCCGAGCGCGGCATCGAAGTCCACCGCGCAACCGTCGGGCGGTTTCTACATCGGCTTGGGCTCAGCAATAAAAAAAAGCCTCAAGGCAAGCGAGCAGCTCAGACCGGAGATCGCCAAGGCGCGTGATCTTTGGATTAGCCGGCGAAAGCGGTTCTTCAACAAGGCGTTGTCACGGCTCATCTTTATCGATGAGACGTCCACGAATACCCGTCTGACGAAGCGCACCGGATGGTCTGCCAAAGGCAGTCGCTTTGCGGCTTACGCTCCCTTCGGCCACTGGAAGACGCAGACATTCATCGCCGGACTGCGCTGCCATGGCCTGACCGCGCCATGGATTGTCGATGCACCCATGAACAGCCGCATCTTTGAAACATGGATCGAGACACAGCTTGCGCCGACACTGTCGCCCGGCGATGTTGTCATCCTCGACAATGTCGGCTTCCACAAAAGCGAGAAAGCCGAACAACTGGTCAAGGCGAAGGGGGCCTGGCTTCTCGTCCTGCCGCCCTATTCGCCGGACCTGAACCCCATCGAAATGGCGTTCTCAAAGCTCAAGGCGCTCTTGCGAAAGCGAGCAGCCAGGAGCTTCGACACGATTGCCCAAGCCCTCGGCGACATCATCGCCCTCTTCTCTGTCACTGAATGCCGAAACTTCTTCAAAGCCGCAGGATATGAGGCTGAATAAATGCGACACGCTTTAAGTTCGACAGATTTCAGATCGACTGCAGCGTCCAGCCGACGATATCGGCGGTCACCCGGGCGAAGGCCCTGTCGAGTGCGGCCACATAGGCGGAATTGTCCGAGCCGGAAGATGGCACTTCCGCCCGGAAGACACGTTGCGCCTTGACCGTGCCGTTGCGATCATTGAGCAGCTTGGCCGAAATCTCGACCACACCCCGATCACCGCCCTCGGCGGAGATTTCGAAGGCGCGCACATCGGTGATGAGCTGGAAGTCGATGGCAAGCCCCTGCCCCGGCTTGCCGACGCCACCCAAGCGACCGGTATTCTCGAAGGCCTCGACCAGCTTCGACTGGACGACGCGCGTCAGCCGATCACTCCACTGCGACTGGGACAGATAGCGGATTTCCGCGCCGGACACGCGCACCAGGATCTGTTCGCTGTCGAGCGCCTTGAGCGCAGAGGGATCCGCGACCAGCAGCTGGCGATTTCGCGCGCTGGCAGTCGTCGTAACCTCGCTGACGGAGGCCGTCAGGTCGAATGTATCGTTCACGGCATTGCTGCCGCAGGCCACAAGCCCAAGCCCGAGCGCCGGAACAAGAAGGGAGGCCGAGATCCATCGGGGAAGCCGCAGATGAGAGAGAGGCGCTCCGAAGCTTTGCATGCTGTCGTCCTTTCCGGAACCTGTCGTCATCGGCGCGTCCGTCCGTCAAATTCCTTCACCGTGTCGCCGCCGAAGATCAGGCGCTGCGGGTCCTGGTCGAAGTTGGTGATCGCATCGTTCAAGCCACGAACGGTGTTGCGCGTGTCGTTGACCAGCGTCTGGATGTCACGCAGACCCGTGGCAGAGAAGCGCTGGAGGTTCGCTGCTATCGGACCGATTTGGGCGTTGAGGTTATCTGCCGTGATCCGTATTGCCTCTAGCGTCTTGCGCGCCTCGACGCTCAAGGAATTGGCATCGCCCGAGCCAAGGAAGCTATCGACCTTGCGGAGAATGCCATCCACCTGTTGGGACGATTCGTTCAGGCGGCTGGCGAGTTGGGTGAAATCATCGATCGCCCGGTTGATATCATCTCTGCGGCCGGTGATGCTCGTCGAAAGATCCTTGAAGCCGGCGATGGCCTCTCGCGCGTCAGCAGAAGCCACCGACACATTGTCGACGACCTGTCCGATCTTCTGGCTGTCGATGGCGTCGATCAGGCTCGATACCTTCTGAAGTGTCTGGTCAGCATTGCTACCGAAGCGCTGGAACGTGTCGGCGGTCTCGCGGAAACTGTCAATGGCGGGCCCGATTCTGTCGGACGCCTCTGCAAAGCTTGCCGTCGCCAGCTCGGTATTGGTCAAGATCTGATCAATCTTCTCCGAGTTCAATGCTCTAAACAGATCCTCTGCGGCGCCCAGCGTCGAATCCAGGCGACCGGACAGACCCGACACGGACTCAGAGAGGGCGCTCACGCTCTGCAGAAATTGGTCTATGCCTTCCGCATTGTCGGCGAGAGATTTTGAGAAGGTCTCGGCGTTGCGAACGGTATTGGTCAACGGCGCTCGCGCATCCTCGATGAAGCCTTGCAACTCGGCCACCGCCCCGTCAGCACGCTGAAGAATACGGTCCGCAGTGGACAGGAGATTAGTAACGCTCGACTGCTCGGCCGTCAGAATAGCCGGCTCACCGGTATCAAGCGCCCGCCTCAGGATCGCCTCACCCGAACCGGGGCCACCGCCGGAGAGTTCGACATAGGCGGCACCCGTCAGACCCTGGATTTCCAAGACAGCCTTGGTCCCTGACGTCACGGGCGCATCGGCTCGGACCTCCGTGAATGCAACGGAGAAGTTCGGATCTTCGTTGTCGATATAGAGATTGCGCACCGAACCGACCGAGATACCGTTGAAGCGAACCGGCGAGCCGATGCTCAGACCATTGGCTGAGCCAGGGATACGGATGGCCAACGGCGCCATCTCGCCACCCCTGCCGTATTCTGCCATCCAATAGACAAAAGCAAAGGCGGCCCCGATGACCAGCATCGTGAAAAAACCGACGATTGCGTAATTGGCTTTGGTTTCCATGGCTCACTCTACCGGATGTCCGGCGGAAGGCTCCGCGCGGGGAATGGAACGGGCACGCTTGCCCCGGAAATAGGATTGTACCCACGCATCGTCGAAGGCGAGCATGTCATCCAGCGTTCCCTCGACCAGAACCCGCTTCTGTCCGAGGACCGCGATACGGTCGCAGACGGAGAACAGACTGTCGAGGTCGTGGGTCACCATATAGACGGTCAATCCAAGAGTATCTCGCAGTTGCGCGATCAATTCATCAAATTCCGCAGCACCAATCGGGTCGAGGCCGGAGGTCGGCTCGTCGAGAAAGACGAGATCTGGATCGAGCGCCAGCGCACGGGCGAGCGCCGCACGCTTGATCATGCCGCCCGAGAGTTCGGACGGATACTTGTCTGCAGCATCGGGCTTCAGACCGACAAGCTCGATCTTCAAATAGGCGAGCTCATCCATCAGCCATTGCGGCAGGTCGAGATATTCTCGCATGGGCAGCTGGATATTCTCCTTCACGGTCAAAGCCGAAAATAGGGCGCCGTGCTGAAAAAGAACCCCCAGCCGCGTGTCGAGCGCCATGCGCTGCGCTTCATCAACGGCATCATAGTCTGCACCAAGGATCTCAATCGACCCTGAGCGGCGCGGCAGAAGCCTGAGCACGGTTCGCATCAGCACGGACTTGCCCGCACCCGAGGCGCCAACGAAGCCTAAGATTTCGCCGCGATAGATATCGAGGTTGAGCTTGTCGAGAACGATCTTCTCGCCGAAGCCGACTGTCAGATCCTTGACCGACAGAATGGTTTCACGCCCGGAGGGTGTTCTCATGATCCGCCCCCCCTTAGAAATCGATGGCCGCGTAGAACATGGCAAACAGCCCGTCCACGAGGATGACGACAAAGATGGATTTGACCACCGAGGCGGTCACATGGCGACCGAGCGATTCGGCGCTGCCGCCGACCTTCATGCCCTCGACCGCAGCAATAATGCCGATGATCAACGCCATGAACGGCGCCTTGATCATGCCGGTCGCCAGCGTCGAATAATCAACCGCTTCATGCAGGCGCGTAATGAAGACGTCGAAGGTAATCCCAGAATAGGCCCAGGCCACCACGGCGGCGCCATAAAGCGCCGAGAAGTTCGCAACGATGGTGAGCAACGGCAGAGCGATGGTCAAAGCCACGAGTCGCGGGAAGACGAGCACACCGATCGGATTGAGGCCGATGACCTTTAGCGCGTCGATCTCCTCGCGCATCTTCATCGAGCCAATCTCTGCGGTAATGGCACTACCCGAGCGACCGGCGATCATGATCGCCGTCAACAGCACGCCGATTTCGCGCAGCTGCAGGATGCCGACGAGATCCACGACGAAAACTTCAGCGCCGAAATAGCGCAGCTGAAACGCCCCCTGCTGGGCAATGATCGCGCCGATGAGGAAGGACATCAGCACGATGATCGGCACCGCGCGCACGCCCATGTGGTCCAGCTGATTGACGACCGAAGCCGGCGAAACGCCGGAACCCCGTCCGAGCTTCGTCTGGGCTCCCCGGACGGCAGAGCCGAGCACGAACATCATCGCGACGATATCGGCCCAGAGATTGACGGTAACACGGCCGACAGGTTCGAAGATTCGTTCGAACAGAGTGCGATGGTCGACCGGCTGTTCGGGCGGTGTCACGCGTTCCGGCAGAGCCTCGATCAGCTCCCGCATACCGGGGGTTCCACCGACAATCTCAACGGTACCACCGCCTGCGCGACGTTCCGTGACGAAGCGACGAATCAACCAGGCTCCGGCGGTGTCCATTCCCGAAACGCCTTCGAGATCGATGCGCTCATGGCCCACGGCCCTGGCCTCGATCAAAGGGCCGGCAGACTTGATCATTCCGCTGAGACTATTGTTTTTCCATCGGCCAGAAAGCCGGATCAGCCGACCGTTGCCGTCCGGCTGATCCTCGATTTCGATACGGGCGTTTTCGGGCTCAACCGGACTCAAGGTGGCGACAACTTCCATATGCGCGCCGGGACGATCCGGATCCGCAAATCACATGACATATGGCTTCACACTATAACCATCAGAGCCCGGGAACAAATCCTTTGCAAAGTCTAAATTGGGTTTTCCTGCTCGAATGGCGTGCGCCATGACCGCTTTGCAACAAACCGTGAGTTCAGGCAGCGCGGATCCCATCGTCCTGCGACGGCTCCGCGAGCGGCTTCGGCAAAAGGATAGGTACCAGCTTGCCTGCCCGCTTGCCGGCCGGGGCTTCGCTGACCTTGTGCCCCCAGGAAATCAGCTCAAGCCGGCCATCCGGGTGTTCGGCGATGGCCGTGCAGCTTTCCACCCAGTCGCCCGTGTTGACGTAATGGATCCCGTCGATGTCCTGCATCACGGCATGGTGGATATGCCCGCAGATGACACCATCCACCTCGGCACGGCGGGCCTCGTCGGCCACAACCCGCTGAAACTCGCCGATGAAATTGACCGCATGCTTGACCTGCAGCTTGGCCCAGGCGGAGAAGGACCAATAGGGCATGCCGAGACGACGGCGGATGGCCGCAAGCATCACATTGATGACGATGGCCGTGTCATAGGCCCAGTCGCCGAGATAGGCCAGCAAGCGGGCATTGCGGACCACGACATCGAATTCGTCGCCATGCAGCACGAGATACTTCTTGCCGTCCGCCATCTCATGAACGATGCGCGGCTCCACCTCGATGCCACCGAAATGGATGCCCGGGAAGTCGCGCATGAATTCATCGTGATTGCCGGGGATGTAGATGATCCTGGTCCCCTTGCGCGCTTTGCGCAGCAGTTTCTGCACCACGTCATTGCATGCCTGCGGCCAATACCAGCTGCGCTTCAGACGCCAGCCATCGACGATGTCGCCCACCAGGATGATGGTATCGGCTTCATGGGTCCGCAAAAAATCGAGAAGGAAGTCCGTCTTGGCGGCCTTCGATCCGAGGTGGACGTCCGAGATGAACAGGGTCCTGAAATGACGTGTTTCGCTGGCGTCTTCCACGGCACGATCCTTTTCGCTGTCTGCCAAGCGCTAAACCAGACTCGTGTTTCAGGAAGATGACATTGGAAGATTTGCGGCGATTGACCCATTCCAGCACGCATTCCGCGCAGACCGGGGATCACGGAACTAAAGTCTACCACTTGCAGCCAATTCGTGTATGACGTGAAGGAGTGTGTGAAGACAGGAATTGCCGGTGAACCAATGACTTCTCAGGACAAGAACAAGCCGCAAGTAGCCAACCCGACTGCCGATCTCGACGAACAGGCGCTTTTCTATCACCGCTATCCTCGTCCCGGGAAACTGGAAATCCAGGCCACCAAACCGCTTGGCAACCAGCGCGATCTGGCACTCGCCTATTCCCCGGGCGTCGCCGCCCCCTGTCTCGCCATCAAGGACGATCCGGCTGCCGCCGACGACTATACGGCGCGCTCCAACCTGGTCGCCGTCATCTCCAACGGGACGGCCGTTCTCGGGCTCGGCAATATCGGACCGCTCGCCTCCAAGCCCGTCATGGAAGGCAAGGCCGTTCTGTTCAAGAAGTTTGCGGGCATCGATGTGTTCGACATTGAAATCGAGGCCCCAACTGTCGATCAGATGGTCTCGACCATTTCGGCGCTGGAACCCACATTCGGCGGCATCAATCTCGAAGACATCAAGGCGCCCGAATGCTTCCAGGTGGAAGACCAGCTGCGCGCCAAGATGAACATTCCGGTCTTTCATGACGACCAGCACGGCACCGCGATCATTGTGGCAGCCGCAATCCTCAACGGTCTGGAACTGGCCGGAAAGGCCATAGAAAACGTCAAGATCGTCGCCTCAGGCGCCGGTGCTGCAGCGCTGGCCTGCCTCAACCTGCTCGTGATCCTGGGTGCAAAGCGCGAGAACATCTGGGTCCACGACATCGAAGGGCTCGTCTACAAGGGCCGCAACGAGCTTATGGACCCCTGGAAGGAAATCTACTCCCAGGAGACCGACAAGCGGTCGTTGTCTGAAACCATCGACGATGCAGACGTCTTCCTCGGTCTGTCGGCCGCCGGCGTCCTCAAGCCAGAACTGCTGGCCCGCATGGCACCGAAGCCGTTGATCATGGCGCTCGCCAATCCGAAGCCGGAAATCATGCCGGAAGAGGCACGCGCCGCCCGTCCGGACGCCATGATCTGCACCGGAAGATCGGACTTCCCGAACCAGGTCAACAACGTTCTCTGCTTCCCGTACATCTTCCGCGGCGCGCTGGACTGCGGCGCAACGACGATCAACGAAGAGATGAAGATGGCGGCCGTGCGCGCGATTGCAGCGCTGGCCCGCGAGGAAGTCTCGGAAGTCGCTGCGAAAGCCTATACCGGCGAAACGCCGACCTTTGGACCGGACTACCTCATTCCTTCACCCTTTGATCCGCGCCTCATCCTGCGCATCGCTCCGGCGGTCGCCAAGGCCGCAGCCGATAGCGGCGTGGCGCGTCGACCGATCACAGACTTCGATACCTATCTCGACCAACTGAACCGTTTCGTCTTCCGCTCCGGCTTCGTTATGAAGCCGATCTTTGCAGCAGCGAAGACCGCCGCGAAGAAGCGTGTGATCTTCTCCGAAGGCGAAGACGAGCGCGTGCTGCGCGCCGCCCAGGTCCTGCTGGAGGATGGCATCGGCGAACCAATCCTGATCGGCCGTCCGCAGATCATCGAGACGCGTCTCAAGCGCTATGGCCTGCGTATTCGCCCCGGCACGGATTTCGAGCTGGTGAACCCGGAAGACGATCCGCGTTATCGCGAATATGTCGACGACTATTTCTCGCTGGTCGGGCGTGCCGGCATCAACCCCGAAGCCGCCAAGACGATCGTCCGTACCAATACAACGGTCATCGGTGCGCTCGCCGTCAAGCGTGGCGAAGCCGATGCGTTGATCTGCGGCGTCGAAGGGCGCTTCGACCGTCATGTCCGTGATGTGCGCCAGATTATCGGCAAGCGTCCGGGCGTGCGTGACTATTCGGGCTTGAGCCTTCTGATCTCCCAGCGCGGCGCGATCTTCTTCACCGACACCTTCGTGACGGACGAGCCCTGCGCCGAGGAAATCGCCGAAATGACAATGCTCGCGGCGCAGGAAATCCGCCGATTCGGCATAACGCCAAAGGCTGCCCTGTTATCCCATTCCAACTTCGGATCGCGGCCATCTGCCAGCGCGTCCAAGATGCGTCAGGCCCTTCAGATCCTGCGTGACAAGGCACCGGAACTGGAGGTCGATGGCGAAATGCAGGGCGGCTCGGCCCTGTCGGAAGTGCTGCGCAAGCGCGCCATGCCGGACAGCACCCTGACCGGCGAGGCAAACCTGCTGGTCTTCCCGAACCTTGATGCCGCCAACATCTCGCTCGGTATTGTCCGCACCATGATGGATGCCTTGCATGTCGGCCCGATCCTTCTGGGCGCGGCCCTGCCCGCGCATGTGCTCTCGACATCGGTTACATCGCGCGGCGTCGTCAACATGGCAGCGCTCGCCGTGGTCGAAGCCTCCCAGCCGACAGGCTGAAGATCGAAAAAAGCGAGCGGCGCCTTGCCTCGCCGCTCGCTTCGCGAAATCTGCCATCTAGACAAGCCAAAGTGCTAGCCCCGACACTGCTCCCCTGGAAATCTAGGGCATAGTTGATGGGCGCGTCTGAAGTCTATTTTGATCTGTTGGATTGGCTGGACCGACAGGAGAAGCCTGATCCAGCGTCCACTCTCTCAAGGCTTCAGGCATCCTATGGGACCGGCCCGATCATCTATTTGAGCGGCGTGATCCCCGGCGGGCGCGTACGCGTTCAAAACATGTTCTACAGCCAGAAACGCAATGCCCAGCAATTGGCGCGGACATTGAACCGAAAGCCGATCCTCGAGCAAATTTCCGGCGTGCTCTCTGCTCTTGAGCCGATCGAGTTCATGTCCTGGCACCGGACCGCCCATCACCATCACAGGGTTGTCGGTTATCCCCTGGCCGGCAGACAGAGCTGCCTGCTCGTCGAGTTTCCCTCCAGGTTCGATGAACTGGCGGCTTGGCGCCGTCAGAACGACCGCGACATCCTGAGCCTCGCGACCCTTCTGAATGCACGTTTTATCAAAACATCAACCAGTGACCATCAGGAAAAAGCCCGGGCTCGCCCTTTGACACGTCGTGAGAGGGAGACACTGGCATGGATTGCAGCCGGCAAAAGCTACTGGGAAACCGCCGTCATCCTGGGCATTTCTGAACGCACCATCCGTCATTTCATGGCGAATGCGCGTCAAAAACTCGATGTCGTCAACAATGCCCAGGCTGTGGCGGAAGCGGTATGGCGCGGCCTGATCCCCAGGTTGGCCGAGCCCGCTTTGCAAATCCCTTGATCGTATCACAGATTGCAAGCGCTGAAGCTGTCGCCACCGTCAGTTTCATAAACGACCATTGAACTGCATTTTGCCTGTTCCGTTCTGCAAGAAGGAGCAAAGCATGATCAGGATCATCAACGGTAGCCGCAGAAGCCAGTTTCCAGCCGATATCGACGCGATGCACAGGCTGAGAAAGCGGGTCTTCCATGACCTCCTCGGCTGGGAGGTGCAAGTCCGCGACGCCTGGGAAATCGACGACTATGATCGGGCCAATCCGCTCTATGTTCTCTCCTATAGTGAGGAAGGAAAGTTGCGGGGGTCTTTGCGTCTGCTGCCAACCCTCGGGCCGAATATGCTCGACGATACATTCCCGATCCTTCTAGGCAATGGGCCGCAAATTCGTAGTGCAGCCGTGTGGGAATCCAGCCGCTTCTGCATCGACCCCGAGATTTCGCAGGACCGCGCCAGCAACCAGGTCACAATTGCCGCAGCAGAACTGATGTGCGGTGTCGGCGAACTCGGGCTCGCCTCGGACCTCAGCCATATCGTCACCGTCACGGATGTCTTCCTGGAACGCATGTTCAAGCGCATGGGCTGCCCAGGGATCCGGATCGGAGAACCTCGCCGCATCGGCGTTGTCCAGGCGGTCGCGGTATCCTGGGAGGTCTCCGAAGACCTGCTCGATAGGATGAAGGCGATTGCGGCGATCGACGGCAGCGTCTTGGAAGAGCCGATGACGCTGATGGCAGCGCAGGCCGCGTAATCCACATCGCATGGCGGATGACAGCGCATGCATCCGCCATGTCATCCGTCATTTTCATTTCACCGGCACTCGGCTATCCTGGGTTTACAAGGGCTTTATTCTGCCTTGCAAGCGACCACTGGGATCCGGATGTGCCGAGCAGAATAACAATTTCGATCGCTGTATTGCTCACGCTCGCTAGCGTCATCCCGGGCGGGGCGGAAGCCTCGGCGCTCTGCGAACGGCTGCGGGATCGGCTTGTGCTGGTCGAACAGGGCTCGCCATCGCCCGAGATCAACAGTTATGCCAGCGCGATTGCCCAGCAGAACCTTGAACTGCGCAAGGCACGCCAGGACCAGCGTCGGCTCCGCTGCCTGACTTCGTCGATTGTCCAGATACGTCCGGATGGCGGCAACGACTGCAGCGATCTTGCAACCGCGATCTCCCGCATGGAGGCCAATCGCGACATCCTGACCGCAAGGCTCGCGGATCTGCGCGCGAGCCGGGTTGCCGACACCCGTGCGGCCCTGGTCACGGCGCTTGAGGAAAATGGCTGCGGCCCGGATCAGGCCGCCTATCCAGAAGAGGCAGAGCGCATCCCCTATCTCGACAGCGTGGCAGAACCCTACCGTCCGGACAGGGCAGCGGAAGCCGCCTATTCAGCCACACCGCCGTCCATCGGAATGCTGCCAAGCGGCAATGTGCGCACGCTTTGTGTGCGCACCTGCGACGGCGGTTTCTTCCCGATCTCGTCTCAGACCTCGGCGATGAACTTTGCCCGCGACGCGGCGCAATGCCAGCAGATGTGTCCAGGGACGCAGACCGAGCTCTTCTTCCATGCTCCGGAACTGAGCGAGACAGTGGATATGGTTTCGGCGGTCACCGGCCGCCCCTATCGCGATCTGCCCAACGCCTTTCTCTATCGCAACCGTCGCAGCGATGCAGAACCCTCCTGTGGCTGCAACCTGCAGCAATACTATCAGCGCATGACGCCGAGATCTGCCGTTCCTGAGTACCAATCCTCGATCATGGAAGTCTCCCCCAAGACAAAACCGACAGAGCCGACCACCCAGCCGGTGATCGAGCGCGAGCTCGACGAGGCAAACCTGAATGTTAGGCAGGTGGGGCCCGCCTTCCTGCCGTCGGACAAGGGGACGATCGACCTCAGGAACCCCGCAGCCCCGGGACCCCAGCCGCTGCAGGAGTGACGGGCTCCTCCGGCTTTTCGCCCCAGCGGTCTTCGAAGACGAGATCGTCGAGCGACAGGCGCTGGCGCCAGCCCTTCAACGCAAGTTCCGGCACGGCATAGAGTTCATCCACATAGCCGAGGCAGAGATAGCCGATGATCTGCACCCGATCCGGTATTCCGAGGATCGCCCTCACCTCCGCCTCGTGGAATATGCTGACCCAGCCGAGGCCCACCCCTTCGGCCCGGGCGGCCAGCCAGAGGTTCTGGATCGCACAAACGGTTGAGAAAGCATCCATTCGCATATCATGGGTCCGCCCGAGCACGACCGGCCCCGCACGATCCGGATCGCAGGTGACGCAGATATTGAGCGGCGCCTTGCGGATGCCTTCCAGTTTCAGCGCGCGATAGGCGCTGCGACGCTCCTCAGGAAACATCGCCTCAGCCTCCTCATTCGCCCGGCTGAACGCCTGCCAGACCGCCTCGCGGGTCTCGGAATTGCGGATCAGCAGGAAACTCCAGGGCTGCATGAAGCCGACGGATGGCGCCGCATGGGCGGCTTGCAGCAGCCGGCGCACGAGATCGTCCGGCAGTGGATCGGGAAGGAACTGGTCGCGCACGTCACGGCGCGTATGGATGGCCCGGTAGACGGCGTCCCTGTCAGGCTCGGCAAAGGGCGCTGTCCGGACGAGAAACTCGTTCGGTCTGTCGTGCATCGTAATCCCCACAATGCGCAACCGCCCGCCGTCCACGCGGGTTCGGTCTATCTCGCCAGGCCGGTCTTCTGACTGGGCTTCATCCGCGACGCGCACCTTCCCGGATTGCTCCAGTGGCTGGGTTTCCCCTCACACGTCACGTCCGCCTCACAGCGTTGGGCACGTGCCGGATTTTCACCGGCTTCCCGATTCTCCCGCCTTCCGGCAGGCACCTGACACAGGTGTTCTACTTGACGGAGGTTGCGGAGGACAGACCAAAAGCGACAGCGTCACTCAGGCCGTGGGAAATAGCGCACGAAGGCGAAGGCCGTTCCGTCCGGCGCCCAGTTCGGCACGTTGATCGAGCCCTGCCCGCCGAAGAACTCGAGAAGCGTCTCGACATTGCCGCCATCGGCATCCATCAGCCGAAGCCTGACCTGCTTGTCACGCGGATGGCCTGTCACGTCAGCGTCGTAGGAGAGGAACAGCACCTTCTTCCCATCCGGCGACGGGTGCGGGAACCAGTCGCCGTAGCCGTCCGAAGTCAGCTGCTGCGGGTCGCTCCCATCCGTGCGCATCCGCCAGATCTGCATGGTGCCGCTGCGGCTTGAGTTGAAATAGATCCACTGACCGTCAGGCGAGTAATCGGGACCGTCATTGTGACCTTCGCCATGCGTCAGACGTCGCTCGGACCCGCCTTTCGTGGAGATCGTGTAAATGTCGAAGACACCGCCGCGATCACCACAATAGGCAAGTTCCTTTCCGTCCGGCGACCAGCCATGCCAATAGGACGGCATATTGTCGGTCACCTGGCGCGGCTCGTCGTCACCATCGCCCAGCAGATAAATGCAGGATTTGCCGTAGAGCGTATGGTCCGAAAAGGCGATCGAGGCACCGTCAGGCGAAATGCCATGGTCGTTGTTCAGTCTAACGGCAAAACCGGTGTCGATCAGTTCCGGCTCTGGGTCCTCCTCATCGAGCGGCAGGGCATAGAGAAGCCCATCGCCGTTGATGATCAGAAACTCGCCGTCCCGCGACCAGTTCGGCGCCTCGACGAGATCTTCCGTCTGCCAGACGACCTCGCATTCGCGGGTGTTGATGTCAAAGATTTCGACGGAACTGCGCATGATGCTTCCTCTCGGCCGTCCCGGATCGCTCAGCGATCGCGGAACCGGTTCGTGATCGGATAGCGACGATCGCGTCCGAAATTCTTCTTGGTGATCTTCACGCCCGGTGCCGACTGGCGGCGCTTGTATTCGGCGAGATAAAGCAGGTGCTCGACCCGGTGTACGGTCGCAATGTCATGGCCCCGAGCGACGATCTCGTCGACACCCATTTCCTTCTCGACCAGGCATTCAAGAATGTCGTCGAGAACCGGATAGGCCGGCAGCGAATCCTGGTCGGTCTGGTTCGGTCGAAGCTCCGCAGAGGGGGCCTTCGACAGGATGTTGGCCGGGATCACCTCGCCCGAGGGGCCAAGCGCACCCGGCGGAACATTGGCGTTGCGCCAGGCCGACAGCGCATAGACCTGCATCTTGTAGAGGTCCTTGATCGGATTGAAGCCACCGTTCATGTCACCATAGAGCGTCGCGTAGCCGACCGACATCTCCGACTTGTTGCCGGTGGTCACCACCATCGAGCCGAACTTGTTGGAGATCGCCATCAGGATCGTGCCGCGCGTACGGCTCTGCAGGTTCTCCTCGGTGATGCCGCTCTCGGTGCCCTCGAACATGTCCGACAGCGACGAGAGGAAGCCCTCGACCGGTTCCTGGATCGGCACGATGTCGTAGTGGCAGCCGAGCGCCTTGGCGCAGGCCTCGGCATCGGCAAAGCTTTCCTGCGAGGTGTAGCGGTAGGGCAGCATGATCGTGCGAACGCGCTCCTCGCCCAGCGCATCCACCGCGATCGCCGCACAGATAGCCGAATCGATACCGCCCGAGAGACCGAGCACGACGCTCTTGAAACCGTTCTTGTTGACGTAATCGCGGAAACCGAGCACGCAGGCGCGGTAATCGGCCTCTTCCTTTTCCGGGATGCGCGACATCGGCCCTTCGTCACAGCGCCAGCCATCGGCCGCGCGTCGCCAGGTCGTGACCGACAGCGTCTCCTCGAACTGGCTCATCTGGAAGGCCAGCGACTTGTCACCATTGAAGGCGAAGCTCGCGCCGTCGAAGACCAGTTCGTCCTGACCGCCGAGCTGATTGGCGAAGACCAGCGGCAGTCCGGTTTCGATCACCTGGCGCAGCGCCACCTGATGGCGGACATCCACCTTACCGCGATAATAGGGCGAGCCATTCGGCACGAGCAGGATCTCGGCCCCCGTCTCGGCCAGCGTCTCGCAAACGCCGAGATCGTTCCAGATTTCCTCGCAGATCGGCACGCCGATGCGAACACCCCGAAAGTTCACCGGTCCCGGCATCTCGCCCTCGACGAAGACGCGCTTCTCATCGAACTCGCCGTAATTCGGCAGATCGATCTTGTCGCGGAAGGCAAGGATCTTGCCGCCGTCGAGGATCGCAACGGAATTGTGCCGGCCCTTCTCGCCCTGCCGCGGAAAGCCGACGATCACCCCCGGACCGCCATCGGCAGTATCGGCGGCAAGCGCCTCGACAGCCTGCAGACAGGCTTTGAGGAAGGCGGGCTTCAGCACCAGATCTTCCGGCGGATAGCCGGAAATGAAGAGCTCCGTCAGGAGCAGGAGATCGGCCCCCTGCCCGGCAGCCTCGGCACGCGCAGCACGCGCCTTGGCGAGATTGCCGGTGACGTCACCCACCGTCGGATTGAACTGTGCCACCGCTATGCGCAGGACGTCGGAGATCTTCTTTGCTTCGCTCATGACACCGATTTAGCCGCTCGCCCGCCCTATCGCAACGTCGCTTCGCGGGCGCCCCCTTTATATGGTGCTCCGGCGCTAACCAAACCACCGGAATTTCTGGGAACAAAGGTTCTTCGCTTTCGGTTCATGTAGCATTCATGACACTTATGTGACACCTATGCGAACCTTTCATGACACCCTCCCATGACCTGGAGTTCGACGTGGTCCAGACCAGCCCGAAAACGCGAGTCGCGAACATCTTTACCGCCTTCGGTGCGGTGCGTGAGCGTGAGCTCGGCGGGTCCTGGATCGTCCAGCTCGTTGTCCAGTCTATCAACACGGCGCTGATTGCTGCGGCGATCGTTCTGCTGAGCGAGGTCCTGGCGCGTGGCAGCATGATCGATGTCGTGGAATACATGACCTCGACGAGCCGTCCCGGCCCTGTGGCCGTCGGTATCGTCTTTCTCATTCTGGCCTTTGCCGATGCGATCATCGGCAAATCCTATCAGTCGACACTGCTTGTCGGCCCCCTGTTGCTGCTGCCGGCATTCTTCTCGGGGCAGAAGCAACTCTTCCTGTCGGATCCGCTTTTCCCGAGCGACCTGCTCTTCGGTCGTCAGATCATGCAGCTCATGCCGGCCATGGTTGCGGCCGAGCCCTTCAAGGCAATCGGGCTTGCCGTCGGCAGCCTTGTCTTTGTGGTAGCGTTTGTCGCCCTGATCTGGAAAAGCCGCAAGGTATTCCCGCGCCTGAACCTGCCTGCCCGCGGTATTCGTCTGGCCGTCGCATTTCCGCTTCTCGCCGGCTTCGTCTCTCTGATGGATCCGATGGCGTTTTCCGCGTTCCGCGATCGCCTCAACATCGTGCCCATGATGTGGGACCAGAAAGAAAACTACCGGCACAACGGCTTCCTGCTCGCCTTCGCCTTCAACGTGCCGATGGCCAATGTCGCGGCCCCGGCCGGCTACAGCAATGTCGCTATCACAGACATTCAGACGGACAGGCTCCCCGCGTCCTTCTTCTCCGGCCGTCAGGCCGACGTCATTGTCGTGATGAGTGAATCCCTGTGGGATCCCACCCGCATGAACAGCGTAGGCTTCTCCGCAGATCCCATGCCGACCATTCGTGCGAGCCAATCCGGGCAGGTCTTTTCACCGGAGTTTGGTGGCATGACCGCCAATGTCGAATTCGAAGCCTTGACCGGCTTCTCCAACGCCTTCCTGCCCTATGGCAGCATCCCCTATCAGCAGTATATCCGTCGTCCGGTCCCGTCGCTTGCCACCTTTTTCGAATCGAAGGGTTATGTGACCAAGGCATTCCACCCGTTCCAGGGTTGGTTCTGGAACCGCAACAACGTCTATCAATCGCTCGGCTTCCAGGAATTCCACTCGGAAGAAAACATGCCGGCAATGGACAAGCGCGGCATCTTCGCCTCCGACGAATCCCTGACGCGCTACATCATCCAGCAAGCGGAAGACACCGAGAAACCATTCTTCTTCTTCGCCGTTACGCTTCAGGGCCACGGTCCCTATGAGCGAAACCGCTATGCGAAGAACACCATCGAGATCGACGCACCAACCCTGTCGGCCGCCAGCGAAAGTGCGCTTGCCACATACACACAGGGCGTGAAGGAAGCCGACCAGAGCCTGAAGGCGTTGATGGACTGGGCCAAGAAGCGTCGCCGCGAAACGATCATCGTCCTCTTCGGGGACCACCTGCCGCCGCTGAACGAGGTCTATACCGAGAGCGGCTACATGGCGAATGTGGTGGCCACCCGCAAGGCTTCGGTCGAAACGATGAAGCGCGAACACGAGACACCGCTGGTCGTCTGGTCATCGAAGCGTGGCGTCCAGAAGGACATCGGTTCGGTCAGCCCCTCGCAGCTTCCCCATTACATCGTTCGCATGGCGGGCTATCGTCACCCATACTATACGGGCATGCTGGGCCGCGTATCAGAGCGCTACGCAGTCATCGACCGTCATCTGTTGATTGGCCGCAACAACAAGTCACAGGCCGACTGGGCCCTGTCCGGTCGCATCGACCCCCTCATCCGGGACTATCGACTGTTGCAGCATGATGTGATGTTCGGCGAAGGTTATGGCCTCGAACGCTTCTTCCCTGAACAGGCTGATCGACTTCAGCCGAGCAGTTGAACGGGCCTTTGCTCGATCACATTTCTTCGGAATTACCGGTTCGGGCTCAGATGCTATTGCAGTGCTTCAGCATTTCCGCCATAGACTTTTTTTGTTCGAGGAAATGGAGTGCTTGACAGCATTTCTGTCGCTCTGCTCCGCCCATCCCATGTGGTGGGCCGCTCCGGTAAAAATTTAGTGTGAGGCGAGCCATTGCCATGCCGCTTATGACGCGCAGTGAAATTTTTAGCCATACCCTGTTTCCTGACATCGAAAAGCAGATTGCCCAGCATCTCATCGGCATGCATCTGCGCACGCCACGGATGTCTCGTCTCAAGGCGTCGCACCGCAAATGGTTGATGACCCAGTCTCTCTTTGCGCTGGCGCTCAGACGCAGCCCCGACGATCCGCTCTCCGGGCTGACAGCGACACGGTTCGTTGAGACAGTCATGCGACTGGGCGCGTCAAGCCGAAACACCGCAACTGCTTACCTCGCAGAACTGGTCGCGTACAAGTTCCTGAAGGATGTTCCAGATGTGCCTGACAAACGTGTCCGCGTTCTGGAGCCTACGGAACTCAGCCTCAATGGCTTGCGAAGCTGGTTCAACGGTCACCTTGCCTGTCTCGACCGGCTCGACGGCGGCACCCGGGAAGCAACGTCGCTCGCAGATGAGCGAATTTTCCTGCTTGCTCAGCCAATGGGCGCCGACATCATGATTGCTGACCCGATCTGGCGCGAGCCGCCGGATTCCATCGGACATTTTCTATGGTCCGACCTAGGGGGCATCATCCTCCACGATTTGATCGCGCGTCTCGACAGCGTGGATCGTTCAGCCCCCATGCATGCGTGTGGGCCTGTTACCTTGGCCGACTTGAGCGAGACCTACCAGGCATCCACAACGAACCTGAAACGCATGTTCAAGAAAGCCGAGACGGACGGCCTCCTGCGTTGGGAACACGCGCGCCGCCGAGGCAGTTTGCTGCTGACAAGCCAGTTCGTCGAAGACTACTTCACATGGCAATCCGCGAAATTCGCGGCCATCGACCTATGCTACCACAAAGCGCTTGCCCAGCTGGGCATCCTGCCGACGGGGGCCGAGGCGGCGTGAGCGAATTTAACTGCTGCCGGCGGCATACTGGGTCAGTCCATCATCAATCTCGTAGAAGTCGCCTTTATCGGCGCAGAAGATGTGGTAACCCATCGACAGTCCGCTCGGCTGATCGAAGGCGCCGGCCATGACCGACATATAGTCGGTGCCATCGGCCTGCCAGAAAAGCGCCGAACCGCAGACGCGACAAAAGCCGCGTCGTGCGCTGTCGCTGGCGCGGTACCATGTGACATGGTCCATGCCATCCACGTCCAGGCGGTCAAGTGAGACATTCGTGGCAGCATAATAGAGCCCGGTCTGCCGCCGGCATTGGGAACAATGGCACGCGATCACCTCACGCAAAGGCCCGCGCGTCCTGAACCGCACCGCAGCGCATAGGCAGTGCCCGGTCTTTTCTTCCATGCGTCATCCTCCCAAACGAAAACCGGGCGAGCCTCACAGAGGCCCGCCCGGTCGTCAAACTCGGAATGCTGAACTTAAGCTTCAGCCGTTTGCAACAAGCATTCGCTTCTCGTCGCGACCGCTCTTCATCCGCTCGGCGAGCAGGAAGGCAAGTTCCAGCGCCTGGTCGGCATTGAGACGCGGGTCGCAATGGGTGTGGTAACGGTCGGCCAGATCGTTGCCGGTCACCGCACGCGCACCACCGGTGCATTCGGTGACGTCCTTGCCGGTCATCTCGATATGGATGCCGCCCGGGTGCGAGCCTTCCGCACGATGGATCTGGAAGAAGCTTTCGACTTCCGACAGGATCCGCTCGAAGGGACGGGTCTTGTAGTTGTTGAGCGTGATCGTGTTGCCATGCATCGGATCGCAGGACCACACGACCTTGCGGCCTTCCCGCTCCACAGCGCGCACGAGACGTGGCAGGTGCTCGGCAACCTTGTCGTGGCCGAAGCGGCAGATCAGCGTCAGGCGACCGGCCTCGTTCTGCGGGTTCAGGATGTCGATCAGGTTCAACAGATCGTCTGCCTGCAGCGACGGGCCGCACTTCAGGCCGATCGGGTTCTTGATGCCACGGCAGTATTCGAGATGCGCATGGTCGGCCTGGCGGGTGCGGTCACCGATCCAGATCATGTGGCCGGACGTGGCATACCAATCACCCGAGGTGGAATCGACGCGCGTCAGCGCCTCTTCATAGCCGAGAAGCAGGGCTTCATGGCTGGTGAAGAAATCGGTCTCGCGCAGGCTCGGATTGTTTTCCGCAGTGATACCAACGGCCTTCATGAAGTCCATGGTTTCTGAAATGCGGTCGGCCAGCTTGCGGTAGCGCTCGGCCTGCGGGCTGTCCTTGACGAAGCCCAGCATCCACTGATGCACGTTTTCGAGGTTGGCATAGCCACCCATAGCGAAGGCGCGCAGCAGGTTAAGCGTCGCAGCCGACTGGCGATAGGCCATCAGCTGACGTTCAGGGCTCGGAATACGAGCTTCCTCGGTGAACTCGATGCCATTGATGATATCGCCACGGTAGCTCGGCAGCTCGACATCACCGATCTTCTCGATGTCGGAAGAACGCGGCTTGGCGAATTGGCCGGCGATACGACCGACCTTGACCACCGGCAGCTGCGCACCGAACGTCAGCACAACGGCCATCTGCAGGAAGGCACGGAAGAAGTCGCGGATATTGTCGGCGCCATGCTCAGCAAAGCTCTCGGCGCAATCGCCACCCTGCAGCAGGAAGGCTTCGCCTTCTGCGACCTGGGCCAGCGACTTCTTCAGGCGACGCGCTTCACCGGCAAAGACCAGCGGCGGATAGGTCGAAAGCTGCTGCTCGGCAGCCTTCAATGCGTCGAGGTCCGGATAGGCCGGAACCTGCTTGATCGGCTTCTGTCTCCAGCTGCTCGGGGTCCAATTCTGCGCCATGGTCGTCACCTGTTTTACACTACTTGCGGCAACCTCCCGGCCGCATCGGATGGGGGCTTATAAACGGTTAATCACGGCTTGGAAAGCCGTAGTTTAGGGACTTTCGAAGGGGAACCAACGCATACATTCAGCCGATCGGGCAGCCCGTTGCGTTCCGTTCATCGCCCTGAAATCGGTTTCGAACTTGATATGACATGAACGTAAACGTAAACTCCATCCCGACATCCGGAACGGGAGGTTCGGCGTGGCACCGCATGAGTTTGAGAAAACCGAGATCCAATTCGATACGACGGATCAGTTCCCCCTGCACGGCACTCTGATACGCGGCAGCGGTCTTGGCCCCATGGCACTCATCTCGTCCGCCGCCGCCGTGCCACGCGGCTTCTACGGACGCTTTGCCGAGCATCTCGTCACGCATCATGGGTTCCGCGCGGCATTGACCTATGACTATCGCGGTGTGGCCGCCTCGCAGGCCCCGAGAAGCTGGAGGCGTCCCTTGCTGATGCGGGACTGGGCACATTTCGACATGCCGGCGGCCTTGCATAGACTGGAGCAGGAAGCTCCTGACCACCCGATCGTTGGAGTCGGCCAATCCTTTGGCGGACAGGTCCTGGCACTGGGTGGACGCTCCGAGCGCTTCAGCCGCTACCTGATGGTGGCCACGATGACGGGATACTGGGGAAACACGCGGACCCGCATGCGGGTGTTCAGTCAGATGAACCTGGTCGGCGTACCGCTCGCGATCCTGCTGGGCAAGGTACCGGGACAGATTGGCCTCGGGCAGACCTTACCCGGTAGCGTATTCCGCGAATGGGCACGCTGGGGACGACACCCGGAATACTTCTTCGCAGACCCGACCATGGATGCCGCGCGCCGCTTTGCGGAAGTTGAAACACCGATCCTTGCCATCGGCTTGACCGATGACCCCTGGGGAACGCCCAAGGCGCAGAATGCACTCCTGAAATACTACCACCGCGCCCCGACCGAGATCCGCTGGATTTCGCCCGATCAGGCAGGCGCACCCGTCGGCCACCTTGGCTTCTTCCGGTCCGCCTTCAGGGATAGCTTGTGGAAACCCGCGATCGACTGGCTGCAGCAGGACTGACTTGCTGCAGCGCATCAGGATTACCCACAGGATTCACAGCGGCGGGACCAAGAGTTCATAAGCAACCGCTTGCAAAGAAAAAGCTTAGTGCCAGCATGGGATCCTCAAGGCGTGCATCTTCCGGATGGCCGCAAGCTTCGAGCAAGCCTCAGCCTCTACCCGACAGCCGGGGGCGTAGCGTGGAGTTTGGGAAGTTTTGACTTCCCACCTTGATCATGAGGATCGTGTGATGGCGTATGATTGGACCGGAGTACAAACCCGCAGAACCCGTCGGGTTCGACTTGCCCTTCTCTCTCTCCTGACCCTTGCTGCGCTTTCCGCGCCAGTCCTGGGATTTGACCTGATATCAAAATTCTGAGTGCGACCGTGGTCACGGTCGGTGCAGCCCGACCGAGATCCTTGGATTTCTTCAACCGCTCATGCTGATGGCGACGGGCGGCGCGGCCTATCAGACGCGCTCACCGTTGCGGATCCGGTAGGTCGGATTGTACATGGTGACCAGTTCCTCCGCCGCCGTCGGATGAACGGCCATGGTCCGGTCAAAATCGTCCTTGGTGCAGCCAGCTTTCAGGGTGATGCCGAGCAGCTGCGCCATTTCCCCCGCATCGTGACCGAGAATATGCGCGCCGACCACCTTTCGGTCTGCGGCATTGACGATCAACTTCATGATCATCTTCTCCTGACGGCCAGACAGCGTCGCCTTCATCGGGCGGAACTGCGCGCGGTAGACCTCGATCTCCTCGAACTTCTTGGCCGCCGCCTCTTCCGAGAGACCGACAGTGCCGATTTCCGGCTGCGAGAAAACGGCGGTGGCGATCAGGTCGTGATCCGGAGCGGTCGGGTTGTTCTTGTACTCCGTCTCGATGAAGCACATCGCCTCATGGATCGCGACCGGTGTCAGCTGCACGCGGTCGGTCACATCACCGAGAGCGAAGATACTCGGCACATTGGTGCGAGAGAATTTATCGACGATAATGGCGCCCCGCTCATTGGTTTGAACACCGGCGGCCTCCAGCCCGAGCCCGGTGGTGTTCGGGTCACGCCCGAGTGCCAGCATCACCTGCTCGACGACAAGGCGGCCATTGTTCATGGTCTCGACCTCCAGATTGCCCGCCGCCGACTTGGTGACCTTCTGGATATGGTCATGGCAGAGAATACGGATGCCCTTGGCTTCCATCGCCTCATGCAGGCCCCGGCGCATATCCTGATCGAAGCGGCTGAGGATTTCCGCCCCGCGATAGATCAGCGTTGTCTGGACACCCAACCCGTGGAAGATATTGGCGAATTCCACCGCGATATAGCCACCGCCGGCGATCAGGATCGAGCTGGGAAGGCTTTCCAGATGGAAGGCTTCGTTTGAGGAGATGCAGAACTCGTGGCCCGGCAGGGCGGCGTGCGGATTGGCTGCGCCACCGACGGCCACCACGATCCGCTCCGCAGTCACTTCCTTGCCGCTGGCGACAAGGCGCACACTGTTCGGCCCGGTCAGGACGGCCCGTGTTTCCAAGATCTCGGCGCCGGCGTTTTCCAGCCCCTTGCGATAGAGCCCCTCAAGCCGCGCGATTTCCTTGTCCTTGGCCGCGATCAGCGACGCCCAGTCGAACCGGCTTTCGCCGACAGTCCAGCCATAGCCGGCAGCGTCCTCGAAATGCTCATGAAACTGAGAAGCGTAGACAAACAGCTTCTTCGGCACGCAACCGCGGATGACGCAGGTCCCGCCGAAACGATACTCCTCGGCGATCGCCACCTTCTTGCCGAGGGATGCCGCGACGCGCGCGCTGCGGACCCCACCGGACCCGCCACCGATGACAAAGAGGTCATAATCGAACTGGCTCATGGCAAACTCCTGCGCGGTTGGGCTCTCGCTGAAACTGCGCCTGATATAGGTGGCGCAAGGACCAAAAGAAAAGCCCGGTACGATGACCGGGCTCAACAATCCAAAACGGATCGACTTACGGCTTCGGCGCTTCGGCCGGAGCAACCGGCTGCACCTCGGCGAGCAGGGCGTCATTGGCCTGCTTTTCCAGATCGCGCGCAATGCCGGCAGTCCAGATGTCGGCAGCCTTCAGCAATTCGCGGGTGGCAATCGGACCGTCCTTCAGCAACTTCTTGCCGGTTTCGCTGGTGTAGAATGCGGTGATCTGCTGCAATTCTTCGGCGGTGAATGCCTTCGCATAGACGACGGCGGCCTCACGCTCGAGATCGGCGCGGCGGGCGGCCAGCTTCAGGGCTTCTTCTTCGACCCGGGCGGAAATAGCGTCCTGAAGGTTGGGATAGGCTTGGATCAGCTGGACAGTCAGCCGGTCCATGATGTTCGGCAAGATGGCATCGAAGCGATCGGTTACACCAAGGGCGGTGATGGCCTCGCGTGCCGCCTGCAGATGCTCTGCCGGTACATCCTGCGCCTTGGCAGAGACAGCACCCAGCATGACGCTACCGGCGATGACGGCGATCGAGGCGAAGCGGCCCATACCCGTAAAGCTGATCATGAAATTCTAAGCTCCTGTTAGTTCTTCGGCTCCATCACCCGAGCACCAGCCGGTCCGGCGATGATCGCGAGCGATGCCAAGTTTATGAAAAGGCCGTGTTCCACCACGCCGGGGATTTCGTTCAGCCGGCTTGCCAGTGCGTCTGCATCAGGAATGCGGCCAAAAGATGCGTCGAGGATCAGATGTCCGCCATCCGTCGTATAGGGGCTCTCGTCGGAATAGGTCCTGAGCTTCATGGCACCGGTGAGACCCAGTTCGGACGCCAGCCGCTCGATGGCGATGCGCGTCGATGCCTGACCGAACGGGTTGATCTCGATTGGCAGCGGAAAGGCCCCAAGGGTCTCGACCAGCTTGGTCTCGTCTGCAATCACGATCATGCGGTTCGAAGCTGCAGCGACGATCTTTTCGCGCAGCAGAGCACCGCCGCCGCCCTTGATCAGACGGAACTGCGGATCGATCTCATCAGCACCATCAATCGTCAGGTCTAGTTCGGGCAGTTCATCGAGCGACTTCAGGGCGACACCGAGTTCGAGACACAAGCGCGCTGTCCGTTCCGATGTCGGCACGCCCTGAACCTTCAGTCCGCCAGCCACTTTTTCTGCCAGCAGACGGACAAATTCTTCCGCCGTCGAACCAGTACCGATGCCAAGGCGCATGCCGTCTTCAACATGCTCCAGCGCCGCGGCTGCAGCCTTGATCTTCATTTCGCGGGCGTCCATGCGCCGAAAGCTCCCATCTGTTTCGTCGGAAGCTGTTTACACGCCTACTCGGCGGAGTGAAAGCCCTGCGCAGCCGCCCAAGATTGCCTTTTCAAAGGATTTCCCCTACCCCCGGCATCACACAGGATGCTGCAGGGGAGTATGGTCTTGACCGCCACGACAATCGTTTTTGATCTCGACGGAACGCTGATCGATACAGCACCTGATCTCGTCGAGAGCCTCAACCACACGATCGCGGCACGCGACCTTGAACCCGTCAGCTACGAGGACCTGACCCACCTGGTCGGTCAGGGCGCACGGGTTATGATCCAGCGGGCCTTTGCCCTGCGCGGCGCTCCTCTGAATGAATACGAGATCCCTGCCCTCCTTGATCGCTTCATCGATCATTATGAAGCCGGCATGCCCGGCAAGAGCCGCCTCTATCCGGGGCTTCTCGATGCCCTCAACCGCCTCAAGGCCGCCGGATATATCCTGGCCGTCTGCACCAACAAGATGGAGCGGCTGGCAGTCCCGCTCCTCAATCGTCTCGCGTTGACGGACTATTTCGCCGCCATCGCTGGCGGTGACACCTTCGCCTTCCGCAAGCCGGATCCCGCCCATATCCTCGCCACCGTCGAGCGTGCCGGTGGCACATCGAACAAGGTGCTGATGATCGGCGACAGCATCAACGACATCCTTGCCGCCAGAAATGGCGGCATTCCCTCGATCGCCGTGCCTTTCGGCTACTCAGACGTCGCAGTGGAAGAACTCGGGGCTTCGCACATCATCCGCCATTTCGACGAACTGTCCGTCGAACTCGTGCAACGACTGCTTCGTGGATGACGCCATGAAAAATGGCGGACCTGAGGGCCCGCCATTCCATATCTGAGTTTCTCTAGGTCCTCTCAGGCGCCCGGCGTGCGGGCATCCGTCGTCGCCTTGAAAGCCTTGGCCGTGTGGTCGTCGCGGCCATAGACATCGTCGAAATATTCGACCACGCCATCCTTGTTTGGCCAGGCAGTGAAATAGGACACGTAGACCGGGATTTTTTGCGGAACCTGGACCGCGCGATTTTGGCCCGATGCGATCTGCTTGCCGATCTCTTCGACCGTCGTCCCCATCACGGCAGCGGCCATCACACGGGGTTCGGCAAGACGCACACAGCCATGGCTCAATGCGCGCATGTCGCGGCTGAAATAGCTCTTGGACGGCGTATCATGCATGTAGATTGCATGTTCGTTCGGGAACATGATTTTCAATTCGCCGAGTGCATTGTCGCCGCCCGGCGGCTGGCGAACATCAACGGCATGGGTCACGTTCCAATCGACCTGGCTTGAGGCCACCTTGCGCCCGCCATAAGAGACCTCGTAGCCGAGGCGGTCGAGATAGGACGGATCCGCGCGCAGTTTTGGCAGCATCTCGTTGACGATGATCGACTTCGGCACGCCCCAATAGGGGTTGAATTCAACCGTCTCGATCTGGTCCTGGAAGAAATAGGTCTGGTTGGCCTTCGACCCCACGACCACTCGCATCGACAGCTGTTCCTTGCCGTCATTGACATAGGTTGCTTTGAAGGCAGGCGCATTGATGAAGACGTGACGGGCGCCAAGGTCAGCCGGCAGCCAGCGGATCGCCTCCATGGCCACCTGCAGTTTGGCAATCTTCTCGGCATTGCTGTGGCCGGTCATTGCCCGGATCGTTGCTGGGCCGACGACACCGTCCGGCTTCAAGCCCTTTTCCTTCTGGAAAGCCTCGACAGCGGCAACCAATTCCGGGGTGTATTCCGGTGTGCCGGCGTAGGCGGTCAGCGCGACGGCATGATCCTTCAGCACCGTCTCCGAGGCCACCTGCTTCAACGCACCGATCACCTGAACCGTTTCCGGCTTGCTTTGCCCGGGCTTCAGAAGCGTGCCGGGAGCAATCGTAATCACCTCAGCCGTTGCAGCCGCATCTTCGGCCTTGAGCCGCGTGAGCTCGTCCCTGAGAGCCACAAATTGCGGGCTCTTCGGGTCCCGGTTGCGCAGATAGGCGGCAACATCGGGGCTCAAACGCAGCATGTCGAGCACCGGAGCAATGTTCACGGATTTGCGCTTGAAATCGTAATAGCCCGAGATCTTGTTCGGATCGATACGACCGCGAACCGTGTCCTGCACATAGGTCAGAACCTTGGCCGAAAGGGCGACTTCGAAGCCCGCGAGATCGCGTTGGCGCTGTTCCGGATCTGCAGCATCCGCCGTCTCGGACGGCATCGGAACGAGGTAGTCGTCCGGCGTAAGACCAACAGCGTCAGCGCCGGAGAGAGCCGCGATCATCGCCCGAGCGCGGTCAGAAATACCTTGCTCATCGGTCCAGAGCATCGGCTTGTTCGGATTGCCGTAGTAAGCCTCGACGGTCTTTGCGACCTCGTCCGTCGCGCGAACGCTGACCTCAAAAAGGAAGCGGCGATGACCGAGAACTTCGGGCGCCGCCTGCACCTCTGCAGAACCGGCAACCGGTTCGGAGACCGGCAATTTGATCTTGATGGCGCGCTGCGCTTCGGGCTTGTAGGTGTAGTAGCGCGGTCCGGTAATTTTGGGCAGCGGCTCGGGATCGCCTATTTCAAGGCCACCCTGTGCCTGGCTTTCAATGGAAGCCGACGCCCCCTGCTCCTTCACCTGCCGCGCCGGGCCGCCCCGGAGAAGATCGAGAAGCGTGGTCGCGGCAGCCTCGCCCGGCAGGGTTCCCGCAGCCGCAGTCGCAGCCAGCAAGGCAGCGACTACAAAATTCTTGTTTCTCGTCATTCTCGGTTCCATTTCCCTGCATCGAGCCCGACGGGGACTCGCAGTGCGTTTTGTCTTTTGCGGATCACTAGCGGATCGGCATTTCATTGAAAAGTTGGCCAATGTTCGGCGCGTCCGCCAGATACCGTCACCTTTGCGTGACCCGGCAGCAGACCGGCAAACCAGCACAGCGCAAACTAAATGGAAACATTCGTTAAATTTTGATTGACGTTAACAGATGATGGAAGAGCGAGGGCCGAGTTACCGATTAGCCCGCACACAAATAGTCGTGAGACGTGCCGCAAAGGACACAGGAGCCCACCGCATCAAGCCAACATAAATACTTGACTATAGAAATCATCTTATGCTCATTCGCTTGTATCGGGCCCACCCCTCCCTAAATCTAAGGTGAGCTTTCAACCTGAGCCTCGGCGTCGCAAAAGGCAGGACTTTTCATGACCTATCGCACTGAAACCGATACTTTCGGCCCCATTGACGTCGCTTCGGATCGCTATTGGGGCGCGCAGGCCGAACGGTCACTCGGCAATTTCAAGATCGGCTGGGAAAAGCAGCCCCTGCCGGTGGTGCGTGCGCTCGGAATCGTAAAACAGGCCGCCGCCCGCGCCAATATGGCCTTGGGCAAACTCGACGCCAAGCTCGGCGATGCGATCGTCATCGCCGCCCAGGAAGTCATCGACGGCAAGCTCAATGACCATTTTCCACTGGTCGTCTGGCAGACGGGTTCGGGCACGCAGTCGAACATGAATGCCAATGAGGTGATCTCGAACCGTGCCATCGAGATGCTGGGCGGCGAGATGGGTTCGAAGAAGCCGGTCCATCCCAATGACCACGTCAACATGAGCCAGTCGTCCAACGACACCTATCCCACGGCCATGCATATCGCGGCCGCAGAACATGTGGTCCACCACCTGCTGCCGGCGCTCAGGCATCTTCATGCGGCACTCGACGCCAAGGCCAAGGCCTTTGCGCATATCATCAAGATTGGCCGAACCCATACGCAGGATGCCACTCCCCTGACGCTCGGTCAGGAATTCTCGGGCTATGCCGCCCAGGTCGCGTCCTCGATCAAGCGGATCGAACTCACTCTGCCCGGCCTCTACGAGCTTCGCCCAGGGCGGCACGGCCGTCGGCACGGGCCTCAATGCACCGATCGGGTTCGCTGAAAAGGTCGCCGAAGAAATCGCAGAGATCACCGGCCTGCCCTTTGTTACGGCACCCAACAAGTTCGAGGCGCTGGCCGCCCATGACGCCATGGTCTTTGCCCATGGCGCGATCAATGCGGCGGCGGCGGCGCTCTTCAAGATCGCCAACGACATCCGCTTCCTGGGGTCTGGCCCGCGCGCCGGTCTGGGCGAACTGGCCCTGCCGGAGAACGAGCCGGGCTCATCGATCATGCCGGGCAAGGTCAACCCGACCCAGTCGGAGGCCCTCACCCAGGTCTGCGCCCATATCTTCGGCAATCAGGCGGCCATCACCTTCGCCGGCAGCCAGGGGCATTTCGAACTCAACGTCTACAATCCGATGATGGCCTACAACTTCCTGCAGTCGGTCCAGCTTCTGGGCGATGCCGCCGTCTCCTTCACCGACAATTGCGTCACCGGCATCGAAGCGCGCGAGGACAACATTCGCAAGGGCGTCGAAAACTCGCTGATGCTGGTGACGGCGCTCAACGGCAAGCTGGGCTACGACCTCTGCGCCAAGATCGCCAAGACGGCTCACAAGAACGGCACCACCTTACGCGAAGAAGCCGTGGGCGGCGGCTATCTCACCAACGAGGAATTCGACCAGTATGTTCGCCCGGAGCTGATGATCAGCCCGCAGTGAGCAACGCCGCGCACACCCTCTGGAAACCCTGACCGAAGGCGGCACCACGCCGCCTTCGCCACTCGTCTTTAGAACCATTGCAAAATTGGAACACCGCGACTAGACCGGCTGCCGAGTGACCTCTCGTTCCGGCTTCAAAAGGTGCTGCAATGGCTGACGATCTGTTCCCCCTCGGCGAGGACAAGACCCCCTACCGCAAGATCACATCCGATTACGTCTCCGTCGAGACCTTCAAGGGTCAGGAGATTTTGACCGTCGAGCCCGAAGGCCTGCGCCTGCTGGCCGAAACCGCGCTGTCGGACATCAACCACCTCCTGCGCCCCGGGCACCTGAAACAGCTCGCCTCCATCCTCGAAGACCCCGAAGCGACCGACAACGACCGCTTCGTCGCCTTCGACCTCCTGAAGAACGCCAACATCGCCGCCGGCGGCATCCTGCCTATGTGCCAGGATACGGGCACCGCGATCGTCATGGGGAAGAAGGGTCGTCGCGTCTGGACCGACGGCCATGACTACGAGGCGCTGGCCGAAGGTGTCCGCGACGCCTATGAGCGCCGCAACCTGCGCTACTCGCAGCTGGCACCGATCAAGATGTTCGAGGAAAAGAACACCAAGACCAACCTGCCGGCCCAGATCGACCTCTATGAAGAGGGCGAGGACGCTTACAAGTTCCTGTTCATGGCCAAGGGCGGCGGCTCGGCCAACAAGACCTTCCTTTATCAGGGAACGCCCTCGCTTCTGACCCATGACCGGATGATCGACTTCCTCAAGGAGAAGATCCTGACCCTGGGTACGGCAGCCTGTCCCCCCTACCATCTGGCGATCGTCATTGGCGGCCTTTCCGCCGAGATGACGCTGAAGACGGTCAAGCTGGCGTCGGCTCGTTACTTGGACGACCTGCCGACCGAAGGCTCCGAGTCGGGCCACGCCTTCCGCGATCTGGAGATGGAAAAGGAAATCCACAAGCTTACCCAGTCAATGGGTGTCGGCGCCCAGTTCGGTGGCAAGTATTTCTGTCATGACGTGCGGGTGATCCGCCTGCCCCGCCACGGCGCATCGCTTCCGATCGGCCTCGGCGTCAGCTGTTCCGCCGATCGCCAGGCCAAGGGCAAGATCACCAGAGACGGGATCTATATCGAGCAGCTGGAAACCGATCCGTCGAAATACATGCCCGATATCGATGAAGCGGCCCTCTCCTCATCCGTGGTCAAGATCGACCTCAACCAGCCGATGACTGCAATCCTCGCGGAACTCACCAAACATCCGGTCAAGACCCGCCTGTCGCTGACCGGTACAATCATCGTTGCCCGCGACCTTGCCCACTCCAAGATCCGCGATCGCCTCGAAAAGGGCGAAGGCATGCCGGAATATATGAAGAACCATCCGGTCTACTACGCCGGGCCCGCCAAGACGCCGACCGGCTATGCCTCGGGTTCCTTCGGCCCGACCACGGCCGGCCGCATGGACAGCTACGTCGATCAGTTCCAGTCCTTCGGTGGCTCTATGGTCATGCTCGCCAAGGGCAACCGCTCGCGCGCCGTGCGCGAGGCCTGCAAGACGCATGGCGGTTTCTATCTCGGCTCGATCGGCGGCCCGGCCGCCCGTCTTGCCCAGGACTGCATCAGACATGTCGAGGTTCTGGAATACCCGGAACTCGGCATGGAAGCAGTCTGGAAAATCGAAGTCGAGGATTTCCCGGCCTTCATCGTCACAGACGACAAGGGCAATGATTTCTTCCAGGAATTCAATCTGGGTTGATATTTTTCTGTGAAAATCAGCGTGCCGTTGCGGAAGGCGACTTTCGCGACGGCAATTTCTCATATCTTTTACAAGGCGTTACGCAGATGAGCGAAGCCTGCTGATTTTGCGCCCTTAAGTTCTCGTTGCGCGATTATTAAACATTTTCCAATCATTTTCCGCTAATTATTCTTTAGACCTCTAATGTCCCGAGTGACGACCACTGGAGTTGGCCGAATGAGCACGGCGGCACCGCCCAAGACGCAGAGCCCTGACGTTGCGGCACAGATCACCTACGCGATGCGCTCGATGGGGGTTGCCCCAATTCCGCGCAATTACGAGCTGTTCTATGAGGCCTATATCGGCTCCAACCCGGCACTGACACGCGAACTGGCAGCTCTCGGCAGCCGTGCAACGCAGGATGAACTGGATGCGCTGGGGGAGCAGTATTTCGGCAGCCACCAGACCCGCGCGATTGAGAACGTCCACAGCAAACTGATTGGCGAGCTGGATGGCCTTCTGCGCCTGCTGCAGCAGGAACAAAACTCGTTGCAGAGCTACAGCCGACTGCTGGGTGAAACCTATCACCGCATCAATTCGAAAAGCACCAACAGCGCCGACATCCTGCGCAGCGCCATCAACATCCTGACCGAGGCAACCGGCTCCACCATGGCGCATGGCGAGAAGACGGTCGTCGAGATGTCAGAGCGCTCGAAAGAGATGGACGAGGTTCGGCGAGAACTGAACGAATATAAGCGGATCGCCAATACCGACTCGCTGACCCGCATCGCCAATCGTCGTGCCTTCGACGAGAAGCTCGCGGCCATATACACGAGCGGAACGAAATCGCTCGCCGCGCTCGTGCTGGCCGATATCGACAACTTCAAAAAGGTCAACGACGTCTACGGGCACCCCGTTGGCGACAAGATCCTGGCCACCGTTGCTACCGTCATCCGCAGCAATGTCCGCAAGGACTGTTTTGTCGCGAGAACCGGCGGCGAGGAATTTGCCATCATCGCCGAAGGCAATACCACGGAAGAGGTTTTGCAGATGTGCGAGCGCATTCGTGTCGCGCTGGAAACCACGCCGTTCAAAAACTCCAAGACAGGCGTCAACTACGGCCCGATCACTATTTCTCTGGGCTTTGCCATGGCAGCCGATGCCGAGGATGCCGGCGAACTGTACGCCAGATCCGACATTGCCCTCTATTGTGCCAAGAATGCGGGACGCAACCGCACCAAGCCCTATGAAGACGGCATGAAAAAAGACTTCACCAAGAGCTGGCTCATCTACAAGCGGTGAGATCGCCCGGGCTTACCACATGGTTTTTGCCGCCCGGGCTGGCCATTCGCGGTCATAGGTTTCCTGGTCGAAACTCTCTTTTGCGGCCTTGAGCATCTCGCCGGGCGTTGGCAATCCTTTCGCCACCTCTTGTTTCTCCACATTCCAGAAGCTCGGCCCGCATCACCGCCCTGGCGCACTGGAAATAGGCCTCCGCGATTGTCACGACCACGACACTTCGCGGATGGCGGCCATCCATTTCGAAACTCTTTAGGAGTTCGGGCTCAACCGAAACCACTGCCCTTCCGTTGATCCGCACGACACTGTCGGAACCGGGGATCAGAAACATCAGCGCAACGCGCGGATCGCGCACGATGTTGGCGAGCGAATCGACCCGGTTGTTGCCGCGCCAATCCGGCAAAGCGAGCGTCTTCTCATCTTCGATCCGGACAACGGCCCCGCGATCGCCGCGCGGTGAACAGTCAAGCCCCTCCGGCCCGACTGTGGCGAGAGCCACGAATGGCGAGGCTTCAATCATTTGCCGGTAGGCTAAGGTCAGGAACGTCGTGACCTTGGCGGTCGATGCCTCGGAGACCTCGCCATAGATCGCCTTGAGGTCCTCAACGGTGGTGATGATGGTCATGCTTCTCGCTCCCGCTTATCCTTCCGACACTAAACGCCGGTTCGGGGTAGGCAAGAGCGATGACGCGACTATGACACCCGGCGCTCACCGGACTGTCCCGCCAACTCTGCTCCGCTCAGGAAGGATGCGACCGCAGCGATGACTTCGGGTGCGCTGACGATGCGCCGATGCCCGTGGCCATTGGCCCAGAGATGCCGGACATGCGGCGAAACACCGATATAGCGCTGTGCATGGCCCACATTCACCTCCTTGTCATCCTCTGCATGAACGACAAGCAGAGGCCGGTCGATCCGGCGGGCAACGCTGACCCCGTCGAGCTCCTCGACCCGCGCGCCGGCGATTTCCAATGCCCGGCTGCGCATCGCGCCGACACTGCTTCGACCGAGACCGACCATCGCGGCAAAGCCGCTGAACACTTCGCCCATGCTGGAGGGCGAGCCGATCAGCGCGATCCGGGTAGCCTTCAGGGTCTGCAGATCCGAAAACACTCCGCCCGCGGCCATCATCACGGCGGCGCCGCCAAAGGAGTGGCCCACCACGCCGTCGAAGCGACCGAAATGCCGCTCTGCGGCGACGATGGCTTCTGCAGCGATCTTCAGATCGAGCCGCCGCCCACTCGAGGCACCATGTCCGGGCAGGTCGAGCACGATCACGTCTGCGCCGCTCTGCCGAAGTCCCCAGGCGAGGTCCGACAGATACTCGGCGCGAGAGCCCCAGCCATGCACCACAAGGATCCGCGGCCTCTCAGCTTCACCCTCCGCCGGCAGATGATGCGCCGCTGCCATGCCGCGCGACAGCGCCAGGCGCACCAATGTCGCCTGCCTCAGCCGATTGCGGCCAACTTTGAAAACTTGCCGTGCCTTGGCGCCCTTGGGTTTCCGGCTCGGTGTGCGGCAGAAGAGTTCAAACGCAATCCGCCCGGCCACTCCGGGCGAAAGCTTTTCCAGCTGCGCGAAAGCCAGGCGGGTGACCTTGAGCGGAAAGGATGGCATAGTCAGAATCCCTTAGACTGTTCAATGATGAACAATAAAGTACAAGAATGAACAAAAAGCAAGCCTTCCCCTGGGATCATCCTCGATTTCGCAGCTGGATTTCGGTTGCCCGTGCCTGCCAGCTGATGCAGCAGGCCCTCGGTCGTGCGCTGGCACCGCTCGACATCAAGCCGCCGCATCTCGATATCCTCGTCAATCTCTATCGTTTCGAAGGGATTTCCCAGCAGGAACTGGCCCGCAAGCTGCTGGTCGGCCGCTCCAATATGAGCATGCTGCTGCCGCAGATGGAAAAGCGCGGCCTTCTCGAGCGGCGACCGGATCAGCGGGACAAGCGCGTCTTACGGCTGTTCCTCACCGCGGAGGGTCGGGATCTGAGTGAGAGGGCGATGCAGATTCAGACAGATCTCATCGAGCGAACGCTTTCCGCGACGCCGATCGACGAATGCCAGCGCCTCGCCGAAAACATGGACCTGTTGATCCAGCGCATGCTGTCGGCCGACGGGATGGTGGACCCTGAACTCAGCGCGGATCGCGACTGAGGCGCTTTTCGGCAAGCTCCGCCTCATAGGCCGCAAACTTCTCGTCACCGCTTTCGCCGAGTTCGCGCAGGTAGTTCCAGGTGAAGATCCCGGTGTCGTGTCCGTCATCGAAGCCGATCCGCACCGCGTAATTGCCGGTCGGCACCATCTGCCGGATCGCGACATGCCTCTTGCCAGGCACCGTGACCTTCTGGCCCGGTCCATGCCCCTGAACCTCTGCCGATGGCGACAGCACCCTGAGCATTTCGGCCGGAAGCGCGGCAACGACACCGTCGTTGAAGCTGACGGTCAAGAGCCGTCGGTCCTTCGACACCTTGAGTTCGGTCGGCCAGATCTCGCTCATGTTATCCTCGGATGGGCTTTTTTGTCGGATGCTGCAGACCTAGGACCAAGTGCTGAGCTTTGCAATCCGTCTTGATGAAGTCGTCGCCTGTCAGCTTGACGCTTCAAGGGCTTGGCCCCACATTGGACGAAACGGACAGGAGAGATCTGTTGGACCAGACCCCCGCCGATTGGCGCCATGCAGAACCGCTCGTGGAACGAGCAAACCCGATGATCGACCCCTTCGGACGGGCCGTGACCTATCTGCGCGTCTCCGTTACCGACCGATGCGACTTCCGCTGCACCTATTGCATGGCGGAGAACATGACATTCCTGCCAAAGAAGGATCTTCTGACGCTGGAGGAGCTCGACCGGCTCTGTTCCGCCTTCATTGCCAAGGGCGTTCGCAAGCTGCGCCTGACGGGCGGCGAGCCGCTGGTCCGCAAGAACATCATGCATCTGGTGCGCGCCCTGTCGCGCCATATCGGCAAGGGTCTGGATGAGCTGACGCTGACCACCAACGGCTCTCAGCTTGTCCGCCATGCCCAAGAACTCGCCGACTGCGGCGTCAGACGCATCAACGTCTCCCTCGACACGCTGGACCCGGACAAGTTCAAGGCGATCACCCGCTGGGGCGAATTCGGCACGGTGATGGACGGCATTCGCGCAGCCCAGGCCGCCGGTATCCACATCAAGCTCAACGCCGTGGCACTGAAGGATTTCAACGAGCACGAGATCCCGGACCTCCTGCGTTTTGCCCATGGCGAGGGCATGGACCTGACCCTGATCGAGACCATGCCGATGGGCGAGACGGGCGAGGACCGGACGGACCAGTATCTCCCGCTCTCGAAAGTCCGCGCGTCACTCGAAGAGCAGTTCACGCTCAACGACATCCCCTATCGGACCGGCGGCCCGGCACGCTATGTCGAGGTGCGCGAGACCGGCGGTCGCCTCGGCTTCATCACGCCCCTCACCCATAACTTCTGTGAAAGCTGCAATCGTGTGCGTCTGACCTGCACGGGCACGCTCTATATGTGCCTTGGCCAGGATGATGCAGCCGACCTGCGCACTGCTCTCAGGGCATCCGACGACGACGCCTATCTGTCGGCGGCCATCGACGAGGCGATTTCACGCAAGCCAAAGGGTCACGATTTCATCATCGACCGCGCCCATCGCAAGCCGGCTGTCGCGCGGCACATGAGCGTCACCGGCGGCTGAACGCCGCCGGCTTTCTTCTCAGTCCTCAGGCCGAACGGCGATAGACCTGCGGAGCTGCCCGCTGGCTGTCGGTGCGGAAGCGCGAGATCTTGTGCATCAGATTGTCGACGCGCTGCCGCAGCCCCTGGATTTCGGCATTGTTTTCCTCGACCATGGCGGCGTTCTGCTGGGTGATCAGTTCGACATCACGCACGGCGGACGTCACTTCGCTGATGCCCGTCGACTGTTCGCGAGTGGCTGCCGAAATGCCCTCGACCAGCGACTGAACTTCTTCGACCTGATCGATGATCGCCTGCAGCGCGACACCGGTGTTCTCGACAAGCTCGACGCCCGAACGGACCTGACCGCCGCTGACGGAGATCAGCGTCTTGATCTCCTTGGCCGCGTTGGCGCAGCGCTGAGCCAGATCACGAACTTCCTGGGCAACCACCGCAAAACCACGACCGGCTTCCCCGGCGCGGGCGGCCTCGACGCCGGCATTGAGCGCCAGCAGATTGGTCTGGAATGCGATTTCGTCGATCACTCCAATGATCGTCGAAATCTTTTCCGAGGACCGGCTGATCTCGGCCATCGCCTCCACCGCCTTCTTCACCACCACGCCCGACTGGCGGGCATGATCCCGGGCCGACTGGACGGACTGGGCAGTGCGCCCTGCCCCATCTGCCGTCGAGCGCACGACATCGCTCAGATGCGAGAGCGCACGAACGCTCTCTTCAAGCGCTGCCGCCTGCTGCTCGGTGCGGCGGGCCAGATCATCGGCAGAAACAGCAAGGTTTTCGGTGCCGGCATTGATGTCGACGCTTGCCGCCCGCACCTCTTCGAGTGTCGCCCTCAGCGCTTCCACGGCCTGGTTGTAGGTCGAGGCCATGGCGACGAAGTCGGCCGGCAGGTCGTCGCGCATGGAGACGTCGAGCTGACCGTTGGCGAGCGCTTCGAGCACAGACGACAGGGCTTCCAGCGCCGAGCGCTGATCGGCCTCGACACGGGCACGCTCCTCGGCACGCTGTGCGCTTTCCCGCTCGGAGCGCGCACGCGCGGCTTCCGCTTCCTCCTCGAGACGCCGGTTTTCCAACGCCGCATCGCGGAAGACGGTAACGGAGCGCACCATGTCGCCGATTTCGTCGCCGCGATTGCGGCCTTCGATCGGGACGGAAAGATCGCCGTTCGCAAGGCGTGCCATGACGCTGGTGATCCGCTTCAGCGGCGCCCGCAAGGTTTCGACCAGCATCAGACCGCCGATGATCGCAAGCAGCGTCCCGACGACCATGGTGATGACCGAGATCGTCGCCGACCGCTCGCTGTCTTCACGGCCAATCTCCTGGGCCTGGGCGACGAAATTGCGCAACGAGCCCATCCCCGCCGAAACGGCAGCACTGGCGGCCAGACGCTTTTCCTCCCAGTCACGTCCTGCATCGAGGCGGGCCTGGGACATGTCGGCAAGTGCTGCAAGCTGCGGTGCAATCTTCTGCGGGAAGTCCCGCAGCGCGCTGTTCTTGGAACCAAGCTCGGAAATCCGCGCTGCAATGGCCTGCAGGGCTTCGATCTCCTTCACGACAACGGCGCGGCTTTCGTCACTCAGCGCCCCCAGCATCTGCTGAACGCGCAATTCCATGGTCGCAACATTGAGCGCCGCCGTATCGACGAGCGCCATCAGCTCCTTCTGTTCGGCGACAAGCTTGTCCAGATTGACGAAGCGGTCGGCGGCAACATCGCTGTTCTTGGCCGCCTGCAGCGTGATCTTCTGCTCGATCTCGACCAGTTCGGCGAGCACACGCCCGAGTTCCTGCGCCTTGGCGTCGTCCGGCGACGACTGCCCGAGGATCGTCTCGATCTTGCCGATGGCGGCGGCAACTTCGCCGACCAGCACCCTGCCCTTCTCGGATGCGATCTCGTTGGCCTTGGCCAGATCCTTCTGCATCGGTCCGAGATAAAGCTTGGCCTCGGCCAACTGCTCTTCCGGCGTAAAGGCCATCTGCACGCCGACTCGCAACTTGCCGAGGCGATCGAGAAGCGACTTGAACGCCGAAGCATCGAACAGCAGTTCCTTGGCAAAGCGCTCCTTGCCTGAGAGATCCTCGCGGACGAAATCGACCTGCTTGACGATCTGCTGGCTCTCAGCCTGCAGCGCGGCCACCGCAGCATTGAGGCCCGCATCCAGCTCGTCGCGCTTCGTCTTGTTGTCCCACAATGCTGCGGTCTGCGTCCGCATCTGCGAGGGAAGCTGCGTCAGGGCGGAGAGATCCGCAGACTGCGCCTGTTTCGCAAGGACACCGTTGAGAACATCGAGCCCCTTCTCCTGGCCGTCTATGGCGGAGAGCAGCGCCTGCTTGCTTTCCTCGGTTGGATCAAGGCTGAACTCCTGCAGCCCCTGCTGCAGCGTCTCCAGGTCACTGATATTGCCAATGGTCGCGCGCGTGACGGTCATGTGACCGTTCAAGGTCGTGGCAGTCCAGTATCCCAGCAGGCCAACGCCCGCCATCAGCAGAACGAGAGGAACAACAAACAGCAATACCTTGGTGACGATCCTGCGACTTTGCAGAAGGCGATCGATAAAACTCATGGGGACCCTCAGAGAGGTCGAAAGCCTGCGAGATCATCGCGCAGGGTCGAAGAAAGGGATCCGCCTCATGCAGTTCCGATTGCGAGCTTGTCCTTGGGAGTTTGAGCAAAAGTTAACCGCGCACCACGTTTTTGGCACTGCAGCATCGTTTGCCAAGCGCGGCAGCCGAATTCTTATTTCTCGCGCCTGCCGCTTGGTTTAGAAACATCGAGTACGCACGGGAATCGAGCATGGCATTATCCGAGAACACCCGAGGCGCCCTCCTGATGGCGATCTCGATGGCGGGCTTCACCTTCAACGACGCTCTGACGAAATCGGTGACTGCGGAGCTGACCGTGGCGCAGATCATGTTCGTGCGCGGTGCGTTTACGGCACTTCTGGTCTATGTGGTCGCCCGCCGCATGGGTGCACTCGACCACATCAGAAACATCCTCCAGCCGCTGATCCTCCTGCGCATCGCCTTCGAAACGGTCGCCGCCGTCGCCTTCCTTGCGGCCCTCGGTCAGGTTCCGCTCGCCAATGCCTCGGCAATCCTGCAGTCGCTGCCGCTCGCGGTGACGCTGGGTGCCGCGATCTTCTACAAGGAGCCGGTCGGCTGGCGCCGCTGGACGGCGATCGGCCTCGGCTTCATCGGCGTGCTCGTGATCATTCAGCCGGGTCCGGAAGGCTTTACGCTTGCCTCACTCTACATCGTGTTCTGCGTGATCACGGCAGCCGGACGCGATCTGGTCACACGCCGAATCGATCCCAACATTTCGTCGCTGACGGTCACCTTCTTCACGGCCGCCTCGATCTCCTTTGCCGGCCTGCTTCTGGTCCCGGCCTTCGGCGGCTGGCAGCCGCTTTCTGGCAGCGCGCTTGGCAGGCTCGCCTTCGCCTCGATCTTTCTGTTTGCCGGCTACCAGGCAATCATCATGGCCATGCGCACCGGCGAAATCTCCTTCATCGCGCCCTTCCGTTATACGAGCCTCCTGTGGGCCGTCCTGCTCGGCATGATCTTTTTCGGCGAGACACCGGATATTTGGATGATCATCGGCTCGGCCATTGTCATCGGTTCGGGTCTCTACACATTCTACCGTGAGAGCAAGCGCAAGGCCGCCCTCGCCCGCCGTGCGGACCCTGCGTCCCCCGGCTGATTACACCATTGACGCAAGGACATTCCGGCGTGCAGCAGCAGCAGTCTCGCTTCCTCGACAGGACAACGGCCCCGCATATCGTCAGTCTCGTGGCGATCGCCGGTCTGTCGGCGCTGACCATGAACATCTTCCTGCCCGCGCTCCCGGCCATGGCGTCCGACTTAGAGGTTGATTACGATCGGGTGCAGGTCCTCGTCTCAGGCTATATCGCGATGACCGCACTTGTACAGTTGGTGATCGGCCCCCTGTCTGATCGCTACGGGCGGCGCCCGGTGATGATCGGCGCGCTGCTCATTCTGATAGCCTCCTCGCTCGTCTGCATGGTGGCAACATCGATCGAGCTTCTGACGGTTGCCCGTATGGTCCAGACGGCCGTGGTCGCCGGTCTTGTCCTCTCGCGTGCCATCATCCGCGACATGGTGCCCATGGAGGAAGCCGCGTCCATGATCGGCTATGTCACCATGGGCATGACTCTGATCCCGATGATCGGCCCAACGCTCGGCGGCGTGTTGAGCGACCATTTCGGCTGGCGCTCGAACTTTGCCGCCATCCTGATTGCGGCGCTGATTGTCCTGCTTCTCATTTACCGGGACCTTGGCGAGACAAACCGCCAGAAGAGCGGCAGTTTTTCAGAGCAGTTCAGGGCCTGGCCAAGGCTTCTGACCTCGCCGCGCTTCTGGGGCTACACCATGGCCGGCACCTTTACATCGGGCGCCTTCTTCGCCTTTCTCGGCGGGGCGCCTTTCGTCGGTGGAACCCTGATGGGTCTGACACCGAGCGTACTCGGTCTGCAATTCATGTTCATTGCAGCCGGTTATATTGCCGGGAACTACCTCTCCGGCCGGTTCGCCCGCCGAGCTGGCATCGACATGATGATGCTGATCGGCGGTTTAGTCGCCCTGGTCGGAGCCGCCATTCCGATCCTGCTTTTTGCGCAGGGCTACATGTCTTACCTCGCTTTCTTTGCACCACAGGTCGTGGTCGGTTTCGGCAACGGTCTGTCGCTGCCCAGCACCAATGCCGGCATCGTCAGCGTCAGGCCGGAGCTTGCAGGCTCCGCTTCCGGGCTCGGCGGGGCAATTTCCATGGGAGGCGGCGCCTTCGTCTCCTGGCTCGCATCAAGGATCCTCTCGGTCGAGACAGGCGCGATGCCTCTGCTGCTCGTGATGCTCGCCTGCTGCGTGTTGGCGCTGATCGCGGTTGTCTTCCTGAGATTTGCCCCTGGCGAAGAACGGTGAGCCGATGAACCAGAAGGATGCACGCCCGCCCGCCGTTATCCTTGCAGGCGGTCTGTCCCGCCGCATGGGCCGCGACAAGGCCCAAGTGGCGCTGCAGGGAACGCCGCTCGCCCTCCGGATTGTAGAAAGGTTGAAGCCGCAAGTCTCGACGCTCTACCTCAATGCGTCTGCGGATCATCCCCTGGCCACACACCTCCCTCTTATACCGGACACCCGCCCGGACCGACCAGGTCCACTGGCCGGCGTGTTGGCAGGCTTGAAACACCTGGCTGAACGGGCTGAGCCCCCGACACATTTGCTGACCACCCCTTGCGATACGCCCTTCCTGCCCACCGATCTGGTTGAACGTTTGGTCGGCAACGCTGAAACCGACACAATCGTGCTAGCAGGCTCCGGAGGTCGGACGCATCCGATCACAGCACTCTGGCCCCTGTCGCTGGCAGACGATCTGGAAGCATGGCTTTCGGACCCGACGCACCGCCGCGTTTTCGATTTCATCGCCCGACATCAAGCACAGACCGTAGACTTCGCCCCGTTCCTGGGCCCCTTGGGCGCGGTTGATCCGTTTTTCAACGTCAACACCCCGGAGGATCTCGAGACTGCCCGAGCCATCCTCGACCACGGTGCAGCATGACCCAGAGCCCACGCATCTTCGGCATCGCCGGCTGGAAGAATTCCGGCAAGACGGGCCTGGCCGTAAGGTTGGTCGAGGAATTCACTCGTCGCGGCTACAGGATCTCGACCATCAAACATGCCCATCATGACTTCGACATCGACAAGGTCGGTGCCGATAGCTACCGCCACCGCGAGGCCGGCGCCCATGAGGTCGTCATCGTCTCAGGCACGCGCTACGCCATCATGCATGAACTGCGCGGCGGGCCGGAACCGAGCTTTGAGGAAATCCTTGCCCGCATTGGCCCCTGCGACCTCGTGCTGATCGAAGGCTATAAACGCGAGCCGGTACCGAAAATCGAGGCGCGCCGAGAAGCCGCCGCCAAGCGGGAGCCGCTGGCACCCTCCGATCCGCATATCCGTGCCATAGCGGCCGATCATCGGGTGGATGACACCGACCTCCCGGTGTTCGACCTGGATGACACCGTCGCCATTGCCGATTTCATCGCCGCAGTCACGAAACTTCCGCCGAAATCTTGATAGCGCCTGGGCAAAAGAGAAGGCCGCCGGATCGCTCCGGCGGCCTTCGTATTTGTGCTGTCTCAACCGATCAGTTGTTGCTCGACACGTTGGCCGGGCGGACCAGCGTCGTCACGCGACGGATGGCCACACGACGGTTCTGCTGCTCGGCAGCTTCCGTGCGGATCTTCAGGAAGCGCTCGCCATAGCCCTGCACCGACATGTTTTCCGGCGGGATGCCATAAACTTCGGTCAGGAGGTTTGCGACCGTCTCGGCACGCTTGTCCGACAGGACAAGGTTGGAGCGATCCGAACCGACGGCATCGGTATGGCCTTCAATCAGGAAGACCTCGCCCGGATCCTGCTCCAGCAGCTTCTCCATTGCCTGTGCAACGCGACGCAGCGTCCGAGCCTGTTCGAGAGGCACTTCAGCCGAGCCCGACGGGAAGGTGATAGTATCGAGATCGATACGGCGCACCTTGTCACGGATACGGGCCGAGGACTTCACTTCGTCGATCGAGTACACGCGCTCCACACGTTCGACCGGCGGTCGCGCAAGGAAGTCGTAGTAATCGCGATCCGGCGCGCGAGACGTCGAGACGATATAGTCGCTGACCGGAATGGTCAGGCGCATCGGCGGCAGCGACAGACCGACATCGACGAAGACGCGAGGACGTTCGCTATCGGCTTCCGGCGAATAGATCAGCACATATTCACGACCACGCGGGGAAATGCGCGACCGGATGATGATGTCGCCGTAGCGGTTGTAGACCGTCACCAGCTTGCTGCCATCAAGGCGTTCGATCGTTTCGCGGACACGGCCGCGAGACAGCTGCTCGTAATAGGTTTCTTCCGCATCGTAGCGCAGGCGCTGGCGGTCATCGCTGCGCACCACGATCTGATTGCCAACATTGATGACGGTCCGGTTGTCGATCTGCTCGATGACCCGGATCTCGGTGACCTGATTGACCACGTTGTTCTGGATGACCGTGTTGTTCGTGACATTGTTCGTCACGTTGTTGTTCGTCACATTGTTGGTGACGTTGTTCGTCACATTGCTATTGGTGACATTGGTGACGGTGGTCGGCACATCGAAGGTCGGCGCGGCATCAAGCGTCGTGCCCTGCTCGGCAATCGTCGCCTGGATGACCTGCGGGTCCACCTCGGCAGTGTCGGCCTGAGCCTCAGCGTCGGTTTCCGGCGGGGGAGCCACGTCTTCCTGGGCCCTCAACTGCGTGCGCTCTTCGCGTGCCGTCTCACCGCCCGAGTTGTCGGCTTCCTTGTCGCTATCCAGAACGGCAGCACCGTTATCTACGGGCAGAACCACCGTTTCGGTCGTCTGCGACGGATCTTCGGCAATTGCCTCCTTTTCCTCAACGCTGCGCTCGTCGACGATCTCCTCGACGGGTTGATCGACCGGCGGCTCGACGGCAGGCACCAGGACCTGATCGTCGGTCGGCTGCTGATCAGCAGGCTGTTCCTCGGTCTGCGGCTGCTCGGCCGGCGGAGCGACGACGCATTCTGCCTCGGAGGCGGCCTGAGTACCGTCCGCACAGGTCACGCCCTGGACCGGCTGTTCTTCGACTGGCTGCTCTTCCACTGGCTGTTCGGTCGGCTGAGCTTCGCTTTCGGCCGGAGCCTGCTCCTGCGTCTGGTCAGGCACAGCCGGTTCCTCGGTTGCCTGCGGCTCTTCTGCAGGCGCCTCTTCGGTCTGGGCTTCCGGCTGCTCGGCCGGCTGTTCCTCAGGCTGCTGGGGCACGGGGCATTCAGCCTCGGACGCCGCCTGAGACCCATCAGCGCAGGTTACAGCCGTCGGCTGCTGCTCCTCGGCAGCCTGCTGTGCCTCTTCAGCGGCACGTTGAGCTTCGGCTTCCGCCTGGCGCTGGGCTTCTTCTTCGGCGGCACGCTGCGCCTCGGCTTCCGCCTGGCGCTGGGCTTCTTCCTCGGCGGCACGCTGCGCCTCGGCTTCCGCCTGGCGCTGGGCTTCCTCTTCGGCAGCACGCTGTGCCTCGGCTTCCGCCTGGCGCTGGGCTTCCTCTTCGGCGGCACGCTGCGCCTCGGCTTCCGCCTGACGTTGCGCTTCTTCGGCAGCGCGCTGTGCCTCGGCTTCCGCCTGGCGCTGGGCTTCCTCTTCGGCGGCCCGTTGCGCTTCAGCCTCAGCTCGGCGAAGCGCCTCTTCTTCGGCAGCACGCTGCGCTTCAGCCTCAGCCTGACGGCGAGCTTCTTCCTGGGCTGCGGCCTCGGCCTCACGCGCGGCACAGGTCTCGGCATCCGGTGCCTCCGACCCATCGTTACAGGTGACGGCCTGCGCCAACTGAATGAGCTTTTCCTCGGCCTGCTGGGTCTGAACCTGTCGTTCTGGGTGTCCGGTAATCGAAGCCGCGACTGGCTTCGCCAGCACCGCGACGGACAGGACCGGGATTGCCACCGTATTGAGCAATCTCTTCTTGAACATGCCTTGCGTTTCCTTCCCTGCGCATGAACTTGTGAGCTGCGCTCACCCCGTCATGCTGTTGAATGCGTGCTCGATTACGCGAACCGAGGCTCTCGCCAAGCTAGTTTTCGGATAATTAACCGTGGCTGAACGGACCAGAACGAGTTTTGCTCCATTTAACCATGCCGGATGGAACAAAACATCGCCTTTTGGAACCTCTAGCGGTTTTAAAGGGCAAATTTTGATGTTCACGCCGGTTTGTTGTTGATTTCAGCCAAAAAACAAGACGAATATTGGGCCCAAGTGTGGCCGACCATGTCACACGATCACGGACAGCCGCCTTACAACAACAATCGGCGTCCACCCAACAGAGAGGATCCTATGCGTATTCCGACACGTTTTCTGGCCGCAGCATCGATCGCTGCCCTGTCGCTCTTTGCCGGTTCGGCCATGGCGCAGGAAAAGCTGATCATCGGCACCGAAGGCGCCTACCCGCCCTTCAACAACCTCGAAGCCGACGGCTCGCTGGTTGGCTTCGACATCGACATCGCCAAGGCGCTTTGCGAAGAAATGAAGGTCACCTGCGAATTCGTCACGCAGGATTGGGACGGCATCATTCCTGCCCTGCAGGCCAAGAAGTTCGACGCGATCATTGCATCCATGTCGATCACCCCGGAACGGCTTGAGAAGGTCGACTTCTCCAAGAAGTACTACAACACCCCGCCGGCCGTTGCCGTGCCGAAGGATTCGACCATCACCGACGTCGCTGGCCTCGCCGGCAAGTCGATTGGTGCCCAGTCCTCGACCACGCACGCCAACTATGCCGAAAAGCACATGCCCGATAGCGAGCTGAAGCTCTACCCGACGGCCGACGAATACAAGCTCGACCTGGAAGGCGGCCGCGTTGACGCCGTGGTCGACGACATCGTCGTTCTCTCCGAATGGCTGAAGACCGAAGCCGGCGCCTGCTGCAAGATCCTGACGCCGCTCCCGGTTGACGTCGAGATCAACGGCGAAGGTGCAGGCATTGCCGTCCGCAAGGGTGAAACCGCGCTGGCTGACAAGTTCACGGCCGCCATCGAAGCCATCCGTGCAAATGGCAAATATGCCGAAATCAACAAGAAATATTTTGATTTCGACGTATACGGCAACTGATCCAGGGATAACCTGACAAAACCGAGTGGCGGAAGTCGAACACTTCCGCCATTTTGCATTTAGACGGCATGACTATCAAAATGGCGGAGAAAACCGCCAAGGGGGAATGGCATGGGCGGAATATCCTCCGCTCTGGGCTCATTTTGGGCCTGGATCAGTTACACCTTCGACCCATTTTGCGGACCGGTCGGGCTTTTCCAGCTGCTGGCGGGCAATACGCTAGTTGGCTGCGGCGATGCGGGTTGGGGCGACGAGATCGCCTTCGGCGTGAAGGTGACCATCTCGCTGGCGATCGCGACGCTGCCGGTCGGCCTCGCCCTCGGCTTTCTGATCGCACTGGCAAGGCAGTCGGACGAATGGAGCCTGCGGGCTGCCACCGGCGTCTACACCACGATCTTCCGCGGACTGCCCGAACTGCTGACCCTGTTCATCGTCTATTTCGGCTTCCAGATCCTCCTGCAAACCGTGCTGTCGTGGCTCGGCATCGACCAGCGCGTCGAGATCAATGCCTTCGTGGCCGGCATGATCGCCTTGTCGGTCGTCTTCTCCTCCTATGCATCGGAGGTGCTGCTCTCCGCCTTCCAGGCCATACCACGTGGCCAATATGAAGCCGGAAGTGCTGTCGGGCTGAGCCGGCGCAAGACCATGTGGCTGATCATCGTGCCGCAATTGATCCGCATAGCATTGCCGGGATTGAGCAATCTCTGGCTCGTGCTCCTGAAGGACACAGCCCTTGTCTCTGTCATCGGGCTTGCCGACATCGTCCGTCAAACCGGCGTCGCCGCACGGGTGACCAAGGAGGCCTTCCTGTTCTACGGTATTGCCTGCCTGCTCTATCTCGTGCTCGCCACCGTCTCCTCGATCGGTCTCAATGCCATCGCCCGTTGGGCCAATCGTGCGGAGGTCGGTCGATGAGCCATGCCATGGAAATGATCCCTGCCCGGCCTGCCCCGCCTGCCAAGGCAAGGCAAATCAGTACAGCACGCATTGTCGGTTATGCCATTCTATCGCTCTGGGCTCTCCTTGGACTGGCTCTGGTCTGGTATCTGGCATCGAATTGGGACCCGGAAAAGATCGAGCGTTACGGCTGGCGCTATCTAGACGGGCTCGCGACAACGCTCATCCTCACCTTCGGCTCGATCACGCTGGGCGCCGTCCTGTCCTTTCCGGTGACCTTCGCCCGGATGTCGAAGAACAGGGTTTTGAACACCATCGCCTATGCCTATGTCTATGTCTTCCGCAGCACGCCAATGCTCTTGCAGATCTTCCTGATCTATTACGGTCTCGGCTCGTTCCGGCCGCAGATCGAGGCGGTCGGATTGTGGTGGTTCTTCCGCGAGGCCTGGTACTGCGCGCTCTTTGCCATGACGCTCAACACTGCCGCCTATCAGGCGGAGATCCTGCGCGGCGCGATTGAAAGCGTCCCGCGCGGCCAGACGGAAGGGGCAAAGTCGCTTGGCCTGCCAACCTCAGTCACCTTCTGGAAGATCATCCTGCCCCAGGCCCTGATCGTCGCGCTCCGCCCTTATGGCAATGAGATCATCTTCATGATCAAGGGCTCCGCCGTCGTCGCCGTGGTAACGGTATTGGATCTCATGGGGCAGACCCGCTACGCCTTCTCGCGCACCTTCGACTACCAGACCTATCTTTGGGCGGCGATCTTCTATCTCGCGATCGTCGAAGCCCTGCGCCACACCTGGGGCGCGATCGAGGCACGGCTGACGCGACATCTGAAACGATGATCACAAGTGGGGCGGTCGCCGCACGGCTCCGCCCTCCTTTAGCACTTCCTTTACCACCCGATGTTTCCATCATCTCAGGGCCCGCGTCGGTCGCGGCCCCGGTCGGTCGCGGAAGCGATGACACCGCCCGCGTCGATCCGTCGTCCACAAGAACACGGGGAACGCTGGCACATGAACAGCGAAATGGAACTGATGCTGAAGGGTTACGGGCTGACCACCGCCCAGATCCTCTACCGCCTGCCCGACCACCCATCTCTCCTGCAAAGCTACATCTGGCAGCATTACGATCTGGCGCCGGATTTTCCGGAAATGCGCGGCTTTCTGCGGTTCTGGCAGGACAAGATCGAAGGCCCGATCCACTCGGTGACTTACGTGCACAAGAAGATGATTGCTGCCAGTGAATGGCGTTCGCTCAAGGGCGAATTCATCCTGCATTGAAGGCATACCAAATGTCGGTGATCAGGAGCGACACTTGGTATCAGACATGCACTTCGCCATGGGCGAATTCGCCGTCATCAGGCTCGCGGTGAAGGACGGCGAAGAGAAGCGCAACATAGAAAGCGCCAATCCCGGCAAGCACGATGCCGCCATGCAATGGGCCGAGAGCTGCGTTGTCGATCACCTGTGACACGCTGCTCACGAATTCGGCCGGCACGCCGTCCTGTTGCAACTTGGGGCTGGAGATCTTGAGCGACCAGGCGAGGAGCAGAATGAGATACATCCAACTGTAATTGCGGCGGATGCGCCGGAAGAGCGCTTCACGGTAGGTCATGAGAAACACCGGCTTGCGCAGGCTCGCGGCAATCGCCTCGGCCCAATCCGGCTTCAGTTCCGCCTGTGGGCAAAGCGCCTGAGCGAAATAGTGCCGTTCCAGCTGCCGCACCCGTGCCCGGTAGACATCGAAAAACCGATAGCGCCGTGCTTCGATCAACAGAAACACGGAGACCAGCAACATGGCGAACAGCACCACGCCATGATGGGACGACGGCGTCGAAAGGGACACCGAGAGAAGACCCGCCACGACTGTCATCGACCAGTTGGTCGTCCGGTCGATCCGGTCACGCCAGCTCGTCATGCGACCGATCTCGCCCCTGTAGTAATGGATGATCATATTCGCCTTTTCGGCGGAATTCGCCGGCAGCGCCGGTGCAAGGCGCGCGGGCGTGGCGCTTTCCAGCGGCAGGATACCGGCTTTCTCTTGTGCACTCTGTTCCATGCTTGGCTCCTGGTCCGGAAACACCAAGAGGTGCCGCACGGTTCCCTTTTCATTGCCAAGCTCGATACGACCGGCTAGACGACCGGGAAAAGGCCCGTTGTGCGGCCACGAGTATAGGAGCCTGACATGGCGAAGATCGACGAAGAAGCCCTGGCGGAAGCCTATAACCGCGCGCTCGCGCTTGAAAAAGCCGGCGACGTCGATGCTGCCGTCAAGGCCTATGAGGAAGTGTTGGCAATCGACCCCGAGGACCATGGCGGCGCCTCGGTCCGCATTGCGGCCCTCGGACGTGGCGAGGCCCCACCGAAGGCACCGGATGCCTATGTCGAGACGCTTTTCGATCAACATGCCGAAGCTTTCGAGGACATCCTCGTTGAACAACTCGGCTACAGCGTACCGATGATGGTTCGCCAACGGCTCCAGGCGCTTGGGCTCGGCCCCTTCAAGCGCCTGCTCGACCTCGGCTGCGGCACCGGCCTCACCGGCGGCGCGCTGCGCGACGTGGTCGCGGACATGACCGGCATCGACATCTCCGAAAAGATGGTTGAGCTGGCTCATGAAAAGGATCTCTACGAGACGCTTTATGTCGCCGAACTTGAGGACTTCCTCGAAGACAACGATGATGAGCCCTTCGATCTGGTGACTGCAACCGACGTGCTGCCCTATCTCGGCGCGCTTGAGCCCCTGTTCTTCGGCGCGAGCGAGAACATGACCGACGGCGGGATCCTGATCTTCTCGTCGGAAACCGCGTCGCAGGACGTGATGAACGGGCGTCCCTTCATGGTCGGACCCCATCAGCGTTTCCTGCATGCCGAGAGCTATGTGCGCGAACGGCTGACGGCGACGGGCTTCGAACTCGTCGAGATCACCGACATCAACGTCCGCATGCAGGATGGCAATCCGTCACCAGGGCATCTGATTGTGGCGAAAAAGATTTGATGACTATCGCATAGGTTGATTTTTCAATCATTGCGCGCACGTAATTGGTAGTCATGGCTGGCGCCTCCTGCTTTGCTTCCGGCAAGGCAGAGGGGAGCCCGAGCAATGGACATCAGCAATTTCGTTAATTGCCTAAAAAACTGGATGGGCATCAGTGGCCTTGATGGGTGTTCGCCTAACGGATACGCGCTGGCCCTTGCAATCCTAACGCCTGTCCTTTTCGTCTACGCCCGAAATGAAATGCGACTGAGGCGGCTTCTCGTCATCAAAGATTTCCTGACGTCATACCCCGCAACGACCAAACCGACGAAGGATGGGTCTGACGAAAACCACTACATCAATCCCTCCGTCGAGTTTGTGCGCTCCAAGTATGTCCAGGGCATTCCAAAATCGAAGGACAAGGCCACAGATACCTCCAAACAGACACCGATTGAGGAGCTTGATGACTTCATCTCTGGCGTGAAGCTACTCGATTGGAGCGATCTTCGCCTGCTTGTCGCATCCTCTGGCATGATGATCGTGACCTACTATGGGGCGGATGCGCTGCTGCTCGGACTGTCTGCGCAAACCTCGTCCTCCTGCTTTTTCAATTGTGGCACGACACAGCCTTCCCCTTTGACGGCAGATCTATATCTCATCGCCGGCCTCGCCTTTGCCGGAGCCTATCTGGCCGCCATTCGTGGCTTTATGCGCGGGCTTGCGGCATTCGACCTCTCTCCGATTACCTTCCTGCGCTATACGGTGGAAACGATCGTCTCTGTCGTGTTTATTGTCGCGGCTTACCGTGCGATCCCCGATCCAACGTTGGGAATCAGGATCGTGACCGAGACAGCGGGCAATGCGGCCCTTCCTCCGGCGCAGACATCCACACCGCTTCCGGAGGTATCGAGCATCTGGCTCATTCTCGCGCCTGTCCTGGGTTACCTGCCTGATAGCGCATCGAAATTCGCCATCCTGCGCCTGCAATCGCTGATCTCCTGGGTGAAAATGGATGATGACCGCTTCAATAAGGTCACCCGGATCACGCCGCTTGATGCCCTCGACGGCATCGACTACGCCACCCGTTTTCGTCTGCAAGAGTCCGGCATTTACGACGTCCAGAGTCTCGCCACCTACAATCCGGTCATGCTGCATATTGAAACGCCCTATGGGATCTACCAGGCCGTTGACTGGATTGCCCAGGCCCAGCTTTGCCACCTTGTCGGGCTTGAAAAATTTCTGATCCTCCGCGAACTCCAGATCCGCACGATTTTTGATTTGGAAAGAGCGATCGATTTTCGCAGGACCGGGTCGGATGTGAGCGACAGTCCTGAGGAGTTCGACCTGCTTCTGGCCGGCGTCCTGATCGCGCCAACCCAGAACCTGCGTGATGTCTGCACCACCGGCGGCGTCCAGCTCTTGATGGTCGATGAAACAAAGATCAGGTCAGCAGCGGATCCCGATGAATTCTGCCGCTGGTTCCGCCAGAAGCTCGGCATCGAGCCGGCAGACGTAAAAGCGCGGGTGGAACACATGATGGGCTGGATCGCGGACGATCTGCATGTGCGCCGGTTGCGTCGCATCTGGCAGGAGATCTCCGACTCGCTCGGCGAACGGTCCAAGCGTCTGGATGGTGACCCGCCTAAGCCTCCAGCCTTGGGCTGACCGCCGCCTGCAGGAAGGCGGCAACACGCTTTTCCTGGAGCCCGTCCTGCTTTATGCCTTTGCCATCAGCGAAATGACGGAGGCAGTATTTATGGCAAAGGTCGCATTCATCGGTTTGGGTGTCATGGGTTTCCCCATGGCCGGTCACCTCAGGGTCAAGGGTGGCCATGAGGTGAAGGTCTATAACCGGACGACGGCCAAGGCTGAAGCCTGGGTCGCCAAGTTCGGCGGTTCCCATGGCGTCACACCGGCAGAGGCTGCCGAAGGTGCGGACTTCGTCTTCACCTGCGTCGGAAACGACGACGACCTGCGCTCGGTGACAACGGGCGAAAACGGCGTCATCGCCGTCATGAAGCACGGCGCGATCCTGATCGACAACACGACCGCCTCAGCCGAAGTGGCGCGGGAGCTCGCCGAAGCAACGGCGGCCAGAGGCTGCGGCTTCATTGACGCCCCCGTCTCGGGTGGTCAGGCGGGCGCCGAGAACGGCGTCCTGACCGTCATGTGCGGCGGCGACGAAGCCACCTTCGAAAAGGCCCGCCCCGTCATCGACGCCTATGCCCGCATGGTCGGCCTGATGGGCCCGGCCGGCGCCGGCCAGCTGACCAAAATGGTCAACCAGATCTGCATCGCGGGCCTCGTCCAGGGGCTCGCCGAAGGTGTGCATTTCGGCAAGAAGGCCGGGTTGGACATCGAGAAGGTGATCGAAGTCATCTCCAAGGGCGCCGCAGGCTCCTGGCAGATGGAGAACCGACACAAGACCATGAACCAGGGCAAATACGATTTCGGCTTTGCCGTCGACTGGATGCGCAAGGACCTCGATATCGTGCTGACCGAGGCGCGTCGCAACGGCGCTAACCTGCCGGTCACCGCACTGGTCGATCAGTTCTATGGCGAAGTGCAGAAGCTCGGCGGCAACCGCTGGGACACCTCGTCCCTGCTGGCACGGCTTGAAAAGTAAAATTCAGAAGGGGCGCTCCGGCGCCCCTCAGTCCTCGGAATTCTTCTGGTTGTCGATCACCATGTAGTCGAGCGGAAGCTCCGTCGTGTACTTGATCTGCTCCATGGCAAAGGCCGAGGAGACGTCACGGATCTCGATCTTCGCGATCATGCGCTTGTAGAAGGCGTCATAGGCCGCGATGTCCGGAACGACCACGCGCAACAGGTAATCGACGTCGCCGCTCATGCGGTAGAACTCGACCACTTCCGGAAACTCGGAGACGACCTCCGAAAAGCGCTTCAGCCATTCGATCGAGTGACTGGACGTACGGATCGAAACGAACACCGTCACCTTGGTGTTGACCTTGGCGGGATCGAGAAGCGCGACGCGGCGGCGGATCACGCCATCCTCTTCCATCTTTTGAATGCGGCGCCAGCAGGGCGTGGTCGACAAACCGACCTTCTTGGCGAGATCGGCTACGGCAAGCGTCGAGTCTTCCTGGAGAATGCGGAGAATTTTGCGATCGAGCCGGTCCATGAAAAATCCTATAAAACTGATTTTCCTCTATATAGCCACTTTGGTAAAAATTATGGAAAATCATTTCAAACTATCAACAAGGAAACCTCACGCTTTAGTACTGGAAGCACCTCGGCTTCGAACCAGGGATGACGCTTGAGCCAGCCGGTGTTGCGCCAGCTCGGATGGGGAAGCGGCAACACCCGCGGACCCTCGCGATTGGCCAGGAGAAACTCCCGCCAATTCGCCACGGTCTCCGTCATCGTCTTCCGCCGCACCCGACCGAGATGCCAGGCCTGCGCATACTGACCGATCGCCAGGATCAGCTCGACCTGCGGCATGGCGTCCATGACCGATTGCCGCCAGTGTGGCGCGCATTCCCGGCGCGGCGGCAAGTCATGGCCGTGTTCATCATAGCCTGGGAAGCAGAATCCCATGGGCGCGATGGCGATCCGGGAGCGATCATAAAAGGTCTCGCGATCCACACCGAGCCATTGGCGCAATCGGTCGCCGGACGCATCGTTGAATGGGATGCCCGTCTCATGCACCCGAAGCCCCGGCGCCTGTCCCGCAACAAGAACACGCGCGGTCGCAGAGAGCCAGGCCACAGGTCTTGGCTCGTGCGGCATGCGCCGTTCAGGGCCACCGGCCGGACAGTCCCGACAGATCCGACAGCGGGCGATCGCTTGAGACAAGGCTTCGATCGTCGGCGGCAGGTCTCCGCGCGGCATCGCCGGTGGCATGTCCGGCGGAATAGAGAAATCGGCGACCATTCTGTCTTTCAGTCCTTCTGCCAAGGTTTAAGCCATTGCGGCAGAAACGCACCGAACCAACCGGCTGGTTCCGCTTCTTCGATCTGCTGTTGCCGTCGCCAGTCCGAAGGTCGCTCGAAACGCCCGCTCCAGATCCCCTTGCCTGCCTTGCGCGCACTGGCCTCGACAGCGAGATAACCTCCGTCTGCCACAACGGCTCCGGAAGCGACGAGCATTTCCCCGAGATCCTCCCGGCCACGCTTGCACACGACGAGCAGGCGATCATATCGATCGCGGCGCGTCCCGCTGCATTCCCAGCCCTTCTCGGAGACAAGCAATCTCAGGGCCTGACGAGCCGCCTCACCGCAGGAATAGGATACTCCATCCACCCCTTCGCAGATCTGCGCCATTTCGGGGGCATCAATCCTCTCGATCCTGAGCCGCTCTCCATCGGAACCGAGCGTATCGCCATCGATTGCAAAGAACGGTCCTGAAAACCTCAGCGCCTGTTCATTCTCCAGTTTGGCAATGATCAGCAGCGCCAGCGCCAGGATGGCCAGCCCGAGCACCACATCGCGCAGCCGGTTTCGCCGCCTCGTCACATTCCCACCCATTTTGACAACAGATCCTTGTCACACATGGCAAACAAATCCTTCCACGACAGGATCTTCTTAAGAATTCGCCGCTAGGGTTCCCCAAGGCGCGGAAGACTGCAACGCAATGAGTAACGGCGTAGATACATCGGCGGACAAAAACGTTCTCGACCTGACGCGGAATCATCGCAACAGGGCTGCGACCCGCGCTGTCCGCACTACGCGCGAGCGTCTGCAGACAGGTCAAGGCACCTCGCCTGCCTTTGACGCCGAAATCCTTGCGATGCATGTCACCGCCTGCCTTCAGGGCGCAGCCGTGATTCCGATCATCATTCTTTTGATCGCCGCATCCGGTGCTTATTTCACGTCCCAACCCCATTTCCTCGCTTGGGGCCTGTTCGCGCTAACCATGCATGCTATCGGCATCGTCATCGTCAAGCGTGCATCGAAAACTGAAATCACGGCTGAAAATCAGAACAGATGGCGCCAGATTCTGCTTCTGGCGCAGGTGGCCATGGGCTTGTCCTGGGCCATCTTTGCTCTGCAGGATTGCACAAAATGCGATCCGACGGCTTTCAGCTTCTACAAGGGTGCAGTTCTGCTCGTCGCGCTTTCGGTCACGGCCATGGCGAGCATGCTCCTGCGTCAGGCCGTCCTCTTCGGCTTCCTGCCGGTCGTCGTGGCACTCACCTATCTGTCGATCGGCAGCCGCAACGTTCTTGATCTCGGCCTGACCGCCGTCTTCAGCACCGCCCTGATCTTCTTCATCTACATCACGAGCCGGCTGCACCAGGCCAATGTCAAGCTCCTGTCCTTCCAGACGGAAAAGGACGATCTGATCGCCGAGCTCGAAGTGGCGAAATCGTTGTCGGACGAGGCAAGACGACGCGCGGAAGAGGCCAACATGGCCAAGTCACGCTTCCTGGCCTCCATGTCGCATGAACTGCGCACACCGCTCAACGCCATCCTCGGCTTCTCCGAAGTCATGGCGACGGAAGTGCTCGGACCGCTCAACAACCCGCTCTACAAGGAATATGCGGGCGACATTCACCGATCGGGAAGCCACCTGCTGGAACTGATCAACGAGATCCTGGATCTCTCACGTATCGAAGCCGGCAAATACGAGCTGAGCGAGGAAAGCGTCTCCCTGCTGGAGATCGCCGAGGACTGCATCGGCATGATCCAGCTGCGCGCCAAATCGAAGAGTATCCGGATCGAACAGCAGTTCGAGCGGGATCTGCCATCACTCTGGGCTGACGAGAAGGCGCTGCGCCAGGTGATCCTCAATCTACTGTCGAATGCCGTGAAATTCACGCCCCAGGGCGGCGAGATCATGGTCAAGGCCGGCTGGACGGCCGGCGGCGGTCAATACATCTCGATCCGCGACAACGGCCCAGGCATTCCGGAAAACGAAATCCCTGTCGTGCTCTCCGCCTTCGGTCAGGGCTCTATCGCGATCAAGAGTGCCGAACAGGGCACGGGCCTTGGCCTGCCGATCGTCCAGGCGATCCTTGCCAAGCATGGTGGCGAGTTCAAGCTCAAATCCAAGCTGCGCGAAGGCACTGAGGTCATCGCCATCCTGCCATCGAGCCGCGTGCTCGAGAGCCTGCCGGCTGTTTCAGAAGTCAAGGCGGTGGAACCGCGCCGCCGCCAATTCGCCTGATCAGGCGAAGAACAGCCGGCTGAGCACCACATAGGCCGCAAAAGCGCCATTGGCGACGATCAGGCAGAAGACGGCGAAGGATCCAAGATCCTTGGCATTGCGCCCAACCGTCGAAATCTCCGGCGAAATGCGGTCGACCAGTTCCTCGATCGCCGTGTTCAGCGCCTCCACACAGAACATCAACATCATCAGCACGATGAAGGCGAGGAATTCGACAAGGCTCGCCCCGACCAGACCGAAAATGACAAGTCCGGCCGCGAAGGCGAGAAGCTCGTGCCGGAATGCCGCTTCCTGGATCAGCCGTTTGAAACCCTGTGCCGAATACTGGGTGGCCGCAAACAGATGTGCGATACCGGTTTTCTTCTGGATCACGGTCGATGCGAGCGGTTCGCTACCGCCGTTCTTCTTCTTGCGATCAGCCATGGGACTTGTTGGATACCCCAGCCTGTTCGAAGGTCGCCATGCCTGAATGGCAGGCAGCGGCCGCCTTGACGATCCCGGCAGCAAGTGCGGCACCGGTACCTTCACCGAGACGCATGCCGAGCGCAAGCAACGGCGTTTTGCCCAGCCGCTCGATCGCCCTGAGATGCCCCGGCTCGCCCGAGACATGGCCGATCAGGCAATGGTCGAGCGCCGAGGGATTGGCAGCCTTCAGGATGGAAGCAGCCGCCGTCGCGACATAGCCATCGATCAACACAGGGATCTTTTCCATTCGGGCAGCCAGGATGGCGCCGGCCATCGCGGCGATTTCACGACCGCCGAGGCGGCGAAGCACTTCCAGCGGATCGGACAGATGCTCGCGATGGAAGGCGACCGCCTGCTTCACGGCTGCGACCTTGCGGGCGAGGACATCTCCCTCAGAACCCGTGCCGGGCCCAACCCAGTCTTCCGCTTCACCGCCATAAAGGGCCAGATTGATGGCGGCAGCAATCGTCGTGTTGCCGATCCCCATCTCGCCGATGCAAAGCAGATCGGTGCCGCCGGCAATCGCCTCCATGCCAAACGCCATGGTGGCCGCACAATCGCGCTCGGAAAGGGCAGCCTCGCAGGTGATGTCGCCCGTCGGGTAATCGAGCGCAAGATCGAAGATCTTGAGGCCGAGGTCATGGGTCACGCAGATCTGGTTGATCGCGGCGCCACCGGCGGCGAAGTTTTCCACCATCTGCTGGGTCACCGAAGACGGAAACGGGGTGATCCCGTGCTTGGTGACACCATGATTGCCAGCGAAAATCGCGACCAGCGGCCGGTTGACGGCCGGTGCCCGTCCACTCCAGGCAGCAAGCCACATCGCGATCTCTTCGAGCCGCCCAAGCGCGCCCGGCGGCTTGGTCAGCTGCTTGTCGCGTTCCCGTGCCGCCACCAGCGCCGCCGTATGGGGGCCCGGCAGGTCGCGCAACAGGGCGCGAAAGTCATCGAATGGCAGGCCGGTAACGCTCATGGATCGGGCTTCCTTGTATTCTTCCAGCAAATCAGGCTTTGTGGCCTCTCTCATAATGACCGGACCCGTGCCGCTCAACTTAAAAAAGCGACGCAGGTGGTCGAGAACGAAACGGAAAGGACCCATGCAGGTCTTAGACAACCTCATCACGGAAACGGCGCGTGCCATTTCCTTCCTGAGCCGCCTGCCGGTGCCCGATCGCTTCTTTACAGGTCATGACGGCAGCCTGAGGCGCACGGTGGCCGCCTTTCCCCTTGCCGGCCTGGTGATCGCCTTGCCGGTGGCGGTTCTCCTCGGTCTCCTGTCTGCGGCAAGAGTAGAACCGGTCCTGGTCGCGCTGATTGCCATTGCCCTGCAGGTCTTGCTGACCGGCGCCCTGCACGAAGATGGTCTTTCGGATACCGCCGACGGCCTGGGCGGCGGTCGCAGCCGCGAGAAGGCACTCGCGATCATGAAGGACAGCCGCATCGGCACCTATGGCGCATTGGCCCTGATCCTCTCGGTCGGATTTCGCGTGGCCTCGCTCACCATTCTGATCGCCGCCCTGCCGGCGCCGTCTGCCACATTGGCTGTCATCGCAACCGCAGTCTTGAGCCGTACCTTGCTGGTATGGCACTGGTCGTCCCTGCCCTCGGCGCGGACCGACGGCGTTGCGGCAGCTGCAGGCACACCGGATGCAGACGCCACGCGCACCGGCCTTGCACTCGGCGCCGTGCTGACGGCAGCGCTCTGCCTGATCGCCCTGCCCTTTCACGCCTGGTTCCCGGCAGCTCTGCTGGCCCTCGCCACCGTTTCACTCTTTACCCGCCATGTCAGAAACCGGCTCGACGGACATACGGGGGACACGATCGGCGCCAGCCAACAACTCTGCGAGAGCGCCTTCCTGCTGGCTCTTGCCATCATAGTTTAGGAACCCGATATAGGAGCGAAACCAAAGGGCTCGTGATGGAATCTCCCTGCATTCTCGTCTGTTCGATCGATGACAAGACCGGCTACTGCTTCGGCTGCGGCCGCACACGCGAAGAGATTGGTCTCTGGACCAGTTACACGAGCCTGGAGCGTCGCACGATCATGGCCGAACTCCCTGCCCGCCTGGAAAATGTCGAGCGCAGACCGCGCCGGGAAACGCGCCGGACACGCATGGTCCGTGAACGCGAGGGCGGCTGATGCGCTTCATCATTGGCCTTGCCATTCTCGGTATCGGGCTTGTCGTCCTGATCATCAACCATGACAGCGGTCAGAGCTTCGGCATCGACAATGACGATTTCGGCCAGCTTGTGGTGACACTACCAATCCTGCTGATGATATCCGCCGGCATCGTGCTCGGCCGCCGACAGTTCGGACAGAGCATGCGCCAGATGGCGATCTGGGTACTGATCGCCCTTGCTCTCGTGACGGCCTATCTCTACCGCAACGATTTCCGCAGTGTCGGCGAACGGGTGCTTGCCGGATTGATGCCGGGACGCGCGGTGACCGTCTCGACCGCCGACGGTCGTGCCGAGGTGGTGCTGCACAAGGTTCTGGGCGGCCATTTCGAAACCGAAGTCGGCATCGGTCCTGTCTTCGTCCCGGTCCTCATCGACACCGGCGCAAGCTCGGTCGCTCTTCGCTACGAGGACGCCATGCGCATCGGCATAGATCCGGGCGAGCTCAGCTTCACCCGCACCGTGCTGACGGCCAATGGACGGGGATCGGCCGCGCCGCTGCGCATTCCGGAAATCAGGCTTGGGCCGATCGTCCGCTACGATGTCGATGCCGTGGTTCTGGAAGAGGGCCGCCTCGACCAGAGCCTGCTGGGCATGAGTTTCCTGTCGACCTTGAGCTCGATGCAGATGCAGACCGACGAGCTGCGGCTGCGCGACTGAACGACCGGGCTCAGGGCCTCAGCTTGTAACCCGTCCTGAAGATCCAGGCGAGGAAGCCCAGGCAGCCACCGAGGAAGATCCCGATCATGGCGAGGCTGATCAGCGGGTGCACATCCGAAACCTCGAAGAAGCTCCAGCGGAAACCGGAAACCAGATAGAGCACCGGGTTCAGATGGCTGACCGCCTGCCAGAAGGGCGGCAGCATGTCGATCGAGTAGAAGGTCCCGCCGAGAAAGGTCAGGGGCGGCACGACCAGGGACGGCACGAGGCTGAGCTGTTCGAAATTCTTCGCCAGAATGCCGATGATGAAACCGGCCAGGCTGAAGGTGATCGAGGTCAGCACCATGAAGAACAGCATCAGCATCGGGTGCACGATGTGCAAGTCGACGAAGAACATTGCCGTCGCGAGAATGATAAGCCCGATCATCATGCCCTTGGTGGCGGCAGCCCCGACATAGCCGATCAGGATCTCGGTCATGGCAATCGGCGCGGACAGGATCTCGTAGATCGTCCCGGTGAACTTCGGAAAGTAGATCCCCGCCGAACCGTTCGAGATGCATTGGGTGATCAGCGCCAGCATGATCAGGCCCGGCGTGATGAACGCCCCATAGGACACCCCGCCGATCTCTTCCATGCGCGAGCCGACGGCCGCGCCGAAAACGATGAAGTAGAGCGCCGTGGACAGGACGGGCGAAATGACGCTTTGCAACAGAGTGCGGCGGGTGCGCGCCATCTCGTAGACATAGATGGATTTGATCGCCTCGATATTCATGCGGCCTCTCCGATCAGCGAAACAAAGATGTCTTCGAGCGAGGTCTGGCGCGTGGAAACATCGCCAAACGTCAAACCCGCAGCGTCGATCGCCAGCAGCAGCCGGGCAATCTCGCCGTCTTCGCTTCCCAGTTCATAGTCGTAGACGAGTTCGCGGCCGCCCTCTGCAAGCGTCATTGCATAGCCGGCAAGACTTTCGGGAACCGCCTGAATTGGCGCCGTGAGCGTGATCGTCAGCTGCTTGCGACCGAGCTTGCGCATCAGTGCTGTCTTCTCCTCGACCAGAAGCAGCTTGCCGCGATTGATGACACCGACACGATCGGCGATTTCCTGCGCCTCTTCGATGTAATGCGTGGTCAGGATGATCGTCACGCCGGTCTTTCTCAGACGCTCCACCAATTGCCACATGTCCTTGCGAAGCGCGACATCCACGCCGGCCGTGGGCTCGTCGAGAAACAGAATGCGCGGCTCGTGCGACAGGGCCTTGGCGATCAGCACCCGGCGCTTCATGCCACCAGACAGTTCCCGCAAGGCATTGTTGCGCTTCTCGTAAAGGCTGAGATCCTTCAGCACCTGCTCGATATAGGCCGGATCGGGGCTCTTGCCGTGCAGACCGCGGGAAAAGCTGACGGTGTTGAAGACCGTCTCGAACATGTCGGTCGTCAGTTCCTGCGGCACGAGCCCGATCTCCGCACGGGTCCGGCGAAAATCCTTGACCACATCATGCCCCGAGACGGTGACCTGCCCGCCACTGGGGTTGGTCATGCCGCAGATGATCGAAATGAGCGTGGTCTTGCCGGCTCCGTTCGGGCCGAGCAATGCGAGGATCTCGCCCTCCTCGATGTCGAAGCTGACGGTGTCGAGCGCCTTGAAGCCGTTGGCATAGGTCTTCGACAGGGATTTGATGGAGATAATGGGAGCCATGAGGACACTTCTCGGCTGCGGGAGGTGACGCCTATATAGGCAAACACTTCCATCAGGACCAGAGAAGACAAATCCATAAGCAGGTCATCGGAAGATTTAAACGCGTACTCGGCGCAATATGGCTGCTGCCGAAACCTGCCCAGCCCCGATCTACGAGGGAGAAACGGAAACGCCCTACCGATGGGCAGGGCGCGTAGACCGTGGGATTTCGGGCCGATTACTTCTTGCGAGCCTGTGCCGCCTTTATCTGAACCAGGGTGTCGAGGTTCTGGTTCACGCGGCAATAAAACTCTTCATCGATGAAGGGGCGCAGCATGAAGTCATTGCCGCCGACCTTGAGGAAGCGGGCTGAAAGCAGGCGGTTGGTCGAGGACGAGACGCCGATGATTCTCAGCTCATGCGAACCACGGACCGAGCGAATGCGGCGGGTCAATTCGAAGCCGTCGATATCGGGCATGTTGTAGTCTGTGACGACAAGACCGATATCCGCGTTCGCCTTCAGGATCTCGATCGCCTTGGCACCGCTTTCAGCCAGGCTGACGCGGAAATTATAGCGACGCAGGCGGCTCGACAGAAGCGCACGCGCCGTCGGGCTGTCATCGACGATCAGGACGTGATGACGATGGTTGGTCAGGAAGCGGTAGACCGATTCCGCCAGCATCTCGACGGCAAAAACATTATCCTTGAGGATGTAGTCGACGATGTCCTTCGACAGCAGCTTCTCACGCATCTCGTCCTGGAAGGTGCCCGTGAAGACAATGGTCGGGATGTTGCAGTCGATCAGATATTCCAGCGCTTCGCCATTCTCGGCGCCCGGCAGGTTGATGTTCGAGATTGCGAGCTTGACCGGCTCTTGCGACAGCTCATTGGCCATCTGCATATCTTCGAAGGTCCGGCAGATCTCGACATCGACGCCCATAAGCTCGTTAAGTCGCTGACTGATCATCTGGGTGAAGACATTGGAGTCCTCGCCGAGAATGATCCGGACGTCCGGAAAGGTTTCCCCCGAATACTGCATTCCAGAAACGCCGAGAACAGCCATGGCTCGCCTTTATGTGTGTCTTGTTCGTTAGCAATACACATATCAACTGGCGTTTGCAGAACCGTTAACTGAAGGACGAAGGTATGCTGCTCGCAACCTTATAGTTAAACAATCCGCAATATCAGAATAAGGAGATGGTTTTGGCTCGCTCACTTGATGGTGGCGACACCATCCTTGATTTCAACGGTTTCACCGCCAGTCAGTCCAATGCGGTCTCCATTGGGCAGCGTGAGAAAGCACCCCGATGCGCAGATCGTATCCGAGCCGCCAGCATCGACCGAAACCTCCGTGCGGTTTCCGTCCTCGACGACCACGAGCGTGACGGCAGAAGAGCCGGTGTTCAAGATGGAGGCAGCAAGCCCTGGCCCTGCCACCAAGATGCTACCCACCACCACAACCAGCTGCGCATAGACCTGCTTCATGCCGATAGCGGAGCCAAAGCTCCGTCCCTTTCAAACGCGCTCGGCACACTCCCGATCGCTTCTGCCCCCTCTATGCCGCATTTCGCCTGAATGGCGGCTGAATGCGGCGTTCATGGCAGGAGTTTGTCATCATCCGGCTCCGGTGACAATTCCTTAACCGTCTCAGGGAGGGGCTGTGCCTCACGCGTCTTGCGCCGTACGAGCGCCTGGCGATCATGCTCCTGGATATGCAGCATGACGTCCTGATGCGGATAGGGCATGACGATTCCGCGGGCGCGGAAACGACGCAGGATCTCCATCCGCACCTCGTTGCGCACATGGAGCCCCTCGCCCATGTCGGCCAGATGGAAACGGAGTTCGAAGTCCAGCGAGGATGCGCCGAACCGCAGGAATTCGACATGGGGTTCGGGATTGCGCAACACGTCAGACCGTTCGTTGACCACCTCCAGCAGCAGATCGATGACCTCCTGCGGATCGGTGTCATAGGCGACACTGACCGGCACTTCCGAGCGCTGCACCTTGTTGCGGTGGGTCCAGTTGCCGAGCGGCGAATTGATCAGCTCCGAATTCGGCACGATGATCGACTGGCGCCGGAAGGTCTCGATCTCGGTGGCGCGCACCGAAATGCGCTTGACGATCCCTTCATTGGCACCAGTGATAACATGGTCGCCGACCTTGAACGGGCGCTCCACCAGAAGGATCAATCCGGAAACGAAGTTGGAGACGATGTTCTGCAGACCGAAACCGATGCCGAGGGAAAGGGCACCGGCCACCAGCGCGAGGCTCGACAGGTCGATGCCGGCAGCGGAGATGCCGATGATGGCAGCGACACCGGTTCCGAGATAACCGATACCGGTCTTGACCGAATTGCGCACCCCACCATCGACATGGCTGCGCGCCATGACATTGCCGTCGAGCCACCTTTGGAACCACCGGGTGACCATGACACCGGCGGCAAACAACAGAACGCCGCCCAGGATGCCGAAGATCGAAATGCGGATCGTACCGATATTGATTTCGGTAAAGAGATTGAACAGCCAGAGCTGCAGATCGCGAGGTTGGAAACCCCAGGACATCAGGATTAGCGGAATGCCGGTGGCCAGTGCGAAGGCGTAGATGAAGAGGCCAGCGGCAATACCGCTCTGGTCCAGCCCCACGGCCGAGAGCCGGAAGCGCCGGGCGATGAACTGGCCGACACGGGTCTCGCCGAACTGGTTGGGAGCCGAGATCGCCTTGCCCGAAAGGATACCAATATACATGGTCGCCAGAACCGCGCCGGTGAGCACAATCTGGGTCGCGAGGAACCGCGCAAGGCCGACATAGCCGATCGCCGCAGCGAGGATGAGCACCGCCCCGACGATCCGCAGGGTGATGGAGACGGCACGCGGCCACGGACTGCCCCGCGCCGCAGGATCACCGCTCTCGGTGATGACTGGCCTGAGGAAGGAGACGAAGAACAGCAGCAGTCCGACGACGACCGACGAGGCGAAGCTCTTCATGACGGTCAGGACGACAGGCGAGCTGTAGGTCTCGTTGATAACGGACACCACATAGTCGAGCCCGTTCACCAGGGCCATCAGGAAGATGGCGATGCTGAGATCACGCGCACCCTTGTTGGACAGCCCGACCAGGCGCCAGTTCGGTGCGGCCGGTGCAAGGACCGCGCGCGAAATCGCCGTTACAAAGAAGACCAGACCGATCAGCGCAAAGACCGAGGCAATGATCGGCGAAATGTCCGATCTCAGCACGTTGAACGTATCAAGAAGGAAGTAGGTCGAGGCCAGGAAAAAGCTCAGCGCCAGCGACGGCAGGATCGTCGAGAAGAAGGCCACTGAGAAGCGGCTGAGATAGGACGGGTCCTCGATTGTGGGATCACGCCGGTTGATCCTGCCGAATAGGCGATACTCGACAAACAGGATCAGCGAGGCCAACGCCATGGAGAGAAGCACGGCGAAGGTCAGTGGCACTGCTTTGAACTTGATGACGAAGGTCAGCCAGCTTGTGATACTGCGCTGAACACGCTCTGCATCCGCCGAAAACGACTGCAGCGCCTCGTCAACGACGCCACCATTGATATCGGTGTGCTCGAACAATCGGCTTGTGAACAGCGCACGGCGAATGTTCGAGATCCGGTCAGAGAGACCCTTTGCGTCAATCGACAGATCCTCGGCCTGGCCGGTCAGCGCATTGACTTCGGCACGGGCTGCATTCAGTCGCACGCGCTCGTCAGTCACGCTGGCGCTTTCGGCCGGCTGCCCCTCCGCGGGCGGCTCACCGAGTTCCGTCAGTCGCGTCTGAATGGCATCGATACGCGGGCGAAGATCAACCGTGAAGGCCAGCGCTTCCCGTACCAGAGCATCCGCCTTGACCTTCAGCTCTGCAAGAACTCCGTCTTCCTGCAGGTTCTTTTCCACCTGATCGCGGAGGCTGGAAAGCCGGGCGCGAGCTTCTTCAATCCGCTGCTCGGCGGCAACGATCTGTTCGTCGCGTTGCGGAGCTGCCGGAGCTGCCTCGACTGGCGCTTGCGGCGCTACCTCGGCAGGCGCGGGCGTCACAGGTGCGGCCACCGCCGCCGGTGGGGCATCCGAGCTCTGTGCAAAGGCAGGCGCTTGTTGAATCAGCAAGAAGGAGCAGCCCGCCAGAAGGCCAAGCGCGACGGCGAACGAAATCGAACGGAATCGGATCAAAATCTAGTCCAGTGCGTGGATGAAATCCGCAGGACAATAGATGCGGTTAAAGGCAAAAGAAAGAACAGCTTAATGGAAGTGACCGCCGGTCAACAGCGACCGGCGGTTCGAGTTTCCAACGTCAGACGATGCTCTGGCGCAACGCCTCGAAGCGCGCCACCTGGCCTTCCAGCAGGTTGCGTTCCTTGTCGCGACGGACGAAGACCTTGAACATGGCCTTGCCGTCCGCATTCATGAACCAGACGGAACAGGAGCGACGGCCGTGGAAACCGCGATCGACGAATGCGATCGAAACGCAGCGTTCCTTCCGGATATGACCGCCGATCGGGCTGTCGCCATGGATGTTGAACCAGCCATGGCCTTCGCTGCCTTCGGGCAGGCTGCCCTCGACCTCGAGTACGATGTCGTCGGTGTGCACGATCATCAGGATCTCGCCCCAGGAGGTCAGGTCCTTCCAGATCTGCTCCCATTTCTCGGAGGGCACCACCACGGCAGCGCCTTCCGGAAGAATGGCGAGCACCTCCGCCGGCGTAACCTCGGCCTTGGCAGCGATCTGCTCGATCACGCCATCGGGCTTTTCGGCCAGCGCTGCGAGTGCCCGTTCGCGACGTTCACTGCTGGTTTGAGTCAGCGTGTCCATCACGACCTCACGCGGCTTCGGGCGCGGAGCGCTTGCCCGAGCGGTCTTCGTGGATGATGACGTCGAAGCCTTCGAAATGCGGGCCGGAGAGATACTGCACCTTGCTTTCACCGGCGCGGGCATGGGCCGCGCGGAACTGCTCCGACTTCGTCCAGGCGACGAAATGGGCATGAGTTTCCCAGACGGTGTGCGAGGCGTAGAGCGTGTGGTCTTCGGCCTTGGGGCCCTTCAGCATGTGGAACTCGATGTAACCGGGCATCTCGGCGAGCCGGCCTTCACGGGCCTTCCACTGGTTCTCGAAGGCTTCCTCGAAGCCCGGGACGACGCGAAAACGGTTCATGGCGATGTACATGGGTCTGCTTCCCTCTTTGCAAGATCGGTTCGTCGCGGTCGGGCATGCGCTCGGCTCGCGAGTTTACCGCGAAATCCGGCGCGTTGGAACGACCACGCTCTGTTGCCTTCCTATTTAAACTTGTGTAGCACAGTCAAGTTAATTGTCGGGAGTTTCCCGTACATGACAATCTCATAATTGGCGATCTGGAGGCGGATACGCGCCCGCCTGCGGATGCCCGGATCATAGGTTTGAACACATCCATGTTGACCATTCGCCCGTCACGCCGCCAGGTGCTCCCTGCTCTTGCCCTTGCCCTCACGCTGCCCCTCTTCCTGCCTGAAACAGGAACGGCGAAAGATGCCGAGCGCATCGTGGCGATCGGCGGAACCGTCACGGAGATCATCTATGCACTCGGCGAGGGTGACAGGGTCGTCGCCGTCGATACGACGAGCCTCTATCCGCCGGAAGCGACATCCAAGCCAGATATCGGCTATGTGCGGCAGATCTCCGCCGAAGGGGTCCTATCGCAGAAACCGGATCTCATCATCGCCGAAGCCGGCGCCGGCCCGGTCGATTCGATCAATATCCTGAAAGCGAGCGGGCTGACCTTCGTCAGCATCCCGTCGCCACCCGAGACAGCGGCAATCCCCGACAAGATCCGCGCCGTCGGCCAGGCCATCGGCCGCGCCGAAAAGGCAGAGGAACTGGCAAAGTCGGTCGAGGCCAGCCTCAAGGCCGTCGAAGACAAGGTGAAATCCGCAACCGGACCGAAGAAGAAGGTTCTCTTCGCTTTGTCCTTGGCCAATGGCCGTGTCATGGCCGCCGGGAGCCAGAGCTCGGCTGACGCGATGATCCGCCTCGCCGGTGGCGAAAATGCGGTATCGACCATCTCCGGCTACAAGCCCTTGACGGATGAAGCCGTGATCGCTGCAGCGCCGGATGTCGTGCTTGTCATGAGCGGCGGGGCCCAGCACCTGACGGCCGATCAGGCCTTCGCACTTCCCGCCCTTGCCGCAACGCCCGCAGGCCGCAACAAGGCCTTCCTGACGATGGACGGGCTCTATCTGCTTGGGCTTGGACCGCGTGCGGCCGACGCCGCCCGCGACCTCCACGGCATGCTCTATCCGGAAGGACAGTAACCGTGAACACGCTCGCCCTGATGTCGACCCTCGGCAGGCGTGACGGAGACCGGTCCGCGATCGGTCTCCTCGTTCTGGTATTGCTGGCCGTCCTCCTGGCGGTTGCGGTCTTCGTTTCGATCGTGGTCGGCCCGACGGGCGTCGGCCTGCCGCACCTGATCGCCTATCTGACGGGCGATCAGGCGAGCATGGATCAGCAAAATCTGATCATCCTGGAGGCCGTGCGCCTGCCGCGCACCGGCATGGGCCTTTTGATCGGCGCCGCGCTCGGTGTCTCCGGCGCCATGATGCAGGGCCTGTTCCGCAATCCGCTCGCCGATCCCGGCATCGTCGGCGTGACCTCGGGCGCAGCGCTCGCTGCCGTCATCGCCATCGTTCTCGGTCCGACACTGCTCTTTCCGCTTCAGTCGCTGTTCGGCGAGCAGTTCCTGCCCCTGATGGCCTTCCTCGGTGGCCTTGCAAACACCTTTCTTCTCTATGTGATCGCGACCCGAAACGGCCAGACATCGACGACGGCGCTGATCCTCTCCGGGATCGCGATTGCCGCGATGACGGGGGCTGCCACCGGTCTCCTGATCTTCATCGCCGACGATCGGGCGCTGCGCGACATCACCTTCTGGTCCCTTGGTTCGCTGAGCGGCGCGACCACGGCGAAGATCATGGCGATCCTGCCTTTCGTGCTTTTCGTGCTCGCCATCATCCCCTTCGTCGCACGCGGCCTTGACGCCTTGATCCTGGGTGACGCCGCAGCATTCCACATGGGCGTGCCGGTCCAGCGGCTGAAGCGTCTGACCATCCTCGCCGTGGCCGCCGCCTGCGGCGCAACCGTGGCCGCAGCCGGCTCGATCGGTTTCATCGGGATCGTCGTGCCGCATCTGTTGAGGCTGGCAATCGGCCCGTCGCACCGTTTCCTGTTGCCTGCCTCGGCACTCGGCGGAGCAGCCTTGCTACTGCTCGCCGACACGGTCGCCCGCACGATCGCCGCGCCGGCAGAGCTGCCGATCGGCATCATCACCGCAATCCTCGGCGCACCCGTCTTCCTGATGCTGCTGCTCGGCAGACAGGGCCGCCAGGCCATGGAGGGCTTGTGATGATCCGTTCGCAAGACATTACCATCCGCCGCGGCGGGCGCACCCTTCTCGACAAGGTCAGCCTGCATCTTGAGGCCGGCAAGGTCACCGTGATCATCGGCCCGAACGGCGCTGGCAAGTCCACTCTTCTGAAGACACTCTCCGGCGAGATGCGGGCCGATGCCGGCGACGTGCTTTACCGCGACCAGCGGATCGCGACACTCAGCCCCCTCGATCTCGCCCGCGAACGGGCGGTCCTGCCACAGTCCACTGCCCTCTCCTTCCCGTTCACGACGCTTGAAGTGGTGCGCATGGGCGCAGTCGCCCATGGCAGCCGGGATCCCAACTTTGCGGCACGCCAGGCCCTGGCCCGCGTCGGTCTCGGAGGCTTTGAAGGGCGCAGCTACAACGCACTGTCCGGCGGCGAGCAACAGCGTGTCCAGCTGGCGCGTGTGCTGGCACAGATGCCGGATCCGGTGCTGGAGGGTCGCCCGCGCGCGATTTTCCTCGACGAGCCGACAGCAAGTCTCGATATCGGCCACCAGATCTCGGTTCTGGAACTCGCCCGCGACTTCGCCCGACGCGGCGGCGCCGTCCTCGCCATCCTGCACGATCTCAACCTTGCTGCCGAATTTGCCGATCATCTGGCCGTTCTGCACCACGGCAAACTGATCCGTGAGGGGCATCCCAAGGATACGATCGACGACGAGACGATTGCCCATGTCTACGGCATCACCGGCAGCGTCGGACGCCTGCCAAGCGCAACGATCCCCTATGTCCTGCCCCAGGCCCGGTTCAGCGCGACACGCTGAGCCGGCTACATGGGTTGTCCACAGTTATCCACAGGGCAAGACGCTCAAATCGGCACAAAAATCCGATACAAAAAGCGAACCTGATCGACAAATTGGCGGAACAAAAAGAAAACAAACCGGACTGGACATCAAGAGATTCGGCGCAAGGAGAGCGGGAACAACCTTAGCCAACGAACAGTACTCGTTTGAAGCAGTGCGATACGGAAGAGATGACAGCCGTGGATTGAAACAGTCGGCAAGCCATCGAGCAAACGCACGATTTATTGTTCAATCTTTGGATTAGAAGCTAATCAGAAACATCTGATATTCCGGAGAATTTGGTGGGTGATGTAGGGCTCGAACCTACGACCCGCTGATTAAGAGTCAGCTGCTCTACCAACTGAGCTAATCACCCGCCTGACACCGTTTCCGGTCTCGTACGCCCCGTTTCCGGTGGCGTGACCGGGCGTATAAACAGGATCAGGCACCTTGTCCAGCGCCCCCGGGAAAAATCTTGGCCCTTTGGTCAAAAAAATTTCAAAATCCGGGAAATTCTCAATCTTTTCAAAGATCCAGAGTTCCATAGGCCAGGCGAACGGCCTGACCACCGATACGTGCCCGTGAGACGACAGCGTCTTTGACGTCGATATGGAGATGGATGTAGGACGGCCGCCCCATCTCCACGCCCTGCTCGATCATCATTGGATGATGACCATCCGGCAGACCGTCAAAGAAATGGATTGCACCAGAAAGTGCTGCCACGGCAGCCCCGGTTGCAGGATCCTCGGCTATGCCCATATCGGGTGAAAACATGCGGGCATGGAATTTCGCGGCATGGTGAACCCCGCCGCGACAATAGACATAGGCCGATGTCATCCGTCCTTCGCTCATCGGCGCCACGCGCTCCCAGAGCTGCGGGTCGAACTCTACGCTCTCCATCGCCGCCACATCGTGCAGCGGAACCAGCAGAAACGGCACGCCGGCACTCCACACCATCGGCTGATGATTTTCAAAGCCGATGGCGCTCACCTTGACCGACAAGGCATCGGCAAGGCCCTGGCGATCCAGATGATGATCGTGACGGCTGGATATCCGCGGCAGATCGAATTCCGCGAAGCTCGCCTCCCCTGGACGGACCCTGACAGCACAACGCACCGGCCCGATCGTCTCCTCAAGCACGGAAACGATATCCATATTGGCGGCCTCGCCGCTATAGGCCCGCTCTGCCAGCGCAATCGCCGTCCCCACCGTCGGATGCCCGGCGAAGGGCAACTCCCGTCCAGGCGTGAAAATGCGGATCCGGGCGGTATGTGAGGCGTGATCGGCGGGCTGGACGAAGACGGTTTCCGACAGGTTCATCTCGCCCGCGATCGTCTGCATCATCTCATCGGAGAGGTCTGCGCCATCGAAGATCACGGCGAGTGGATTGCCCGCCAGCTTCCGGTCGGTAAACACGTCATAGATGGCATATTGTCTCGCCACGGGCCGTCTCCGTTGAAGGTCACGCTCGCGGCACACACTGCCCGACCCGAAACGCCAAGGCAAGTCGAGCCGGACTAGCGTCGGTCGCGAAAATACCAGGTCAGAATCGGCGGCATTGCGGCACCGTATCGATGCGCGCCAAGGTCGTCGCTGCGGATAGCGACAGCCCGCGTGATTTCCGGCTCCGGGCAGTCGCGAGCAAAGGCATTAATCTGCCGTACCAGTTCTTCGGCGGTTTGCTCGAAAGAAAACAGCCGGACCAGCGTCATGCGCCGCGAACGATAACTCGCATAGAGCACCGGATCAGCCCGGGCGAGGTCGAGATCAAGCCCCGTCTCCTCCATCACCTCGCGGCGCATATTGCCCTCGATATCGCAAACCCCATCCACGACATCCGACAGATCGAGCGAACCTGCCGCGAAATAGACTTGTCCCGGATTGGCGGTGTGCGGTGCCATCTCGACGGCAATCAGTGCCCCGTCAGAGGAGACGAGGACGGGATAGCCAAACAGGTGACAGGCTCCCGCGAGCGCAGGTTGCCGCCGCCACCAAAGGAAGGTGGCGAAGTTGGACACATGGCCGAGTGCCTGGAGATCGCCGCCCTGATAGCGGATTTCGCGCTGCAGGATTAGCCTGCCGTTGAAGAGCGCCGGATTTGCCGATACCTCGCGGTCCCAGTTGGCGAGGATCGCCTCGCCCTCGGTCAGATCCAAGGGATGCGGATCAGGCAAAATCCGCAACGCAAGCGAGCGAACCGGATGGAGACTGCCATCGGCCGGCAATCCTATGTCGTCCAGCGGCAAGTCGCTCATGGCAGATGCAGGGTGATGGCGACCGGGCAGTGGTCGGACGCCTTGGGCCTGTCCCATCCGATCCGCGGATAGCGCTCCACTTCCTGTCCCGGCGGAAAGGGCGTGCGGAAGGGCTGGCCGTTGCGGATCACCTCCGCAACGGCTTTCGGGTTGGCCTTCGCAAGCCCGCTCGACAGCCAGATATAGTCGAGCTGACACAGATGCTGCTCCTCGGGGCCGCGCGCATGGTAGAGCGTCCAGCGATCAAGCGCGTCCCGGCGCAGCATCGGATTCTCGGCAAACCCGTCGTGAGAAAAGACATCGAGCGCGCTCGAAAGGTTAGGCCGATGCACGTATTCGTACCCCGAGCGCCGGTCACCGATGACATCGACGCGCTCCTGATAGTCGTTCATGTCGCCGCAGATCACGAAATTGCGCCGTGAAGCATTGTCTCGACCGAAGCGATTCTCGATGATGTGCCGGACGGCCTTGGCTTCCGCCTCGCGGATCGGCATGGTCGAGGTCCGGCCATCCACCCCGTCGCGACCATTGGTCATCGATTTGAAGTGCACCACATAGACCGTCAGTGGCCGACCACCGACGCGCAGGTCGAGTTCCAGGCAGTCCCGCTTGAAGATCCGGTCATCCGGTCGAATCCGCTCCCCGAGCTCCGGATGATAAAGACCGAGATCGTGATAGGTCAGCGCTGCGTGGCTGGTGACATCGCGCAGCTCGATCGGCTGGCCGTCCCGGGTCTCCTCCCGCATCAGCACGGCAACGTCGATGCCGCGACTGTCATTGCCTTCGACCAGATATTTCTGCCGATAGCCAGAGCCGATCATCCGGAAGAGATAGCCGTATTCGAAGGCCTTGAGCGCTTCCATGTTGTCGACCTCCTGCAGGCACAGGATGTCGGCATTGGTGTCGGCAATCGCCAGCGCCGAGAGCTGCCGCGTGTCGTCGGTGGCAGACACGATCCTTGCTGCCTCAAGCCGCTGATAGTCGGCTTCCGACTTGATATCGAACAGCTTCAGGACGCGATCCGACTTTAATTGATTGCGATAGCCGGTGAAATCGAAGCGGGCGATCAGGTTTTCGATGTTGAAGGTCGCGATGCGAATGGACATGAACACCTGACGGGAGATCGGTTGCGAAGGCGGCGGCTTGGGCGCACTCAATCACGCCGCTTCCGCCTCCGCAACCCAGGCCGGTTCAGGTCAGCTCTGGACTGCCTTAGTCTGTCACGCAGCAAGTACCAGGGCATGCCCGACCAGCCGCCCCAGACGCCGGATGCCCTCCTCGATCATCGCTTCGTTGGCGCAGGAATAGGACAGACGGATCGTGTTGGCGCCGGAGCGATCGGCAAAGAAGGCTTGTCCCGGCACGAAAGCCACTTTCTCCGTCTCGACCGACCGGGCCAGCAGTGCCGCGCCATCCATGCCCTCCGGCAGCGTTACCCAAACGAACATGCCGCCCTCGGGGCGCGTCCATTCGGTGCCATCAGGCATATTCCTCTGCAGGGCTGACAGCATCGCATCGCGACGGGCGACATAGGCCGCACGGATCTTGGCAATCTGTGCCGGGAAATGTTTTGCCGCCACTTCGGCCACAACCATCTGGTTGATGGTCGAGGAATGTAGATCCGCCGCCTGTTTCATCAGCACAAGCTTGCGGATCACCGGCTGTGCCGCCACGACGTAACCGACGCGCAGGCCCGGCGCGAGCGTCTTGGAAAAGCTGCCGCAATAGATCGTCCGGCAGGCGTCGATGCCACCGCTGCGGGCGATATCGAGCGCAAGGATTGGCGGGATCGCCTCCCCGTCATAACGCAGATGCTGATAGGCCGCATCCTCGATCACCGGGATGTCGAGTGCGTCGGCCAGACCCAGCACCCGGTGCCGTTCTTCAAGGCTCACGGTCTGTCCAGTCGGGTTGGCGAAATCGGTAGAGAGATAGGCAAACTTGACGGCACTCCCCTGCCCCTTAGCCTCCACCCTGTAGCTCTCGGGCGTCCGGTTGCCGATCGACAACTGATCATAGAGCGGTTCGTAAGCATTGAAGGCCTGAAGCGCACCGAGATAGGTCGGCCAGGTCACAAGCGCCGTGTCGCCGGGCGAGAGAAACAGCTTGCCAAGATAGTCGAGCGCCTGTTGCGAGCCGGAGGTGATGAAGATGTTGTCGACCTCGCAGGCGATGCCGAGCCGGCCCATCTCATCTTTGAGCCAGGCGCGCAGCGGGCCATACCCTTCAGAGACGGAGTATTGCAGCGCAGCTCCCGCTTTCCCATCGGCAAACAGCGCAGCATAGGCTTCCGCAAATTCCGCCTCGGGAAAGAGGGCCGGATCAGGAATGCCACCGGCAAACGAAATGATGTCCGGCTTGTCGAGCAGTTTCAGCAATTCGCGGATCTCGGAGGCGCGCATGCGCGACGAACGCGTGGCAAAAACATGGTCCCAGTTCAGCATGGATGTTTCCTCGAATTTTTTGATTGTCCAGCAACAGACCACGAAAAATTCGATAGGTCAACAATGCTGACCTATCGCTATGGGCCCGGGATTCATCGACGGGAAACCATCCAAAGTCTCTTTCTGAGCCAGCCCTAAAATTTAACGGGATCGAGCCTATAATTGCGTTGCAAGACGAAAGGACCGACTGTTGCAAATGCAAAAGCTTACCCTGCCCATGATCGGCATCGAAGACGAAACGAATCCGCCGTGGGATCATCTCTCGGTTCTGTTTCACATCCTGCCACACATTGTTGCCGCCATCGCCATCCTGTCAGCCGCCATCTTGCCTCTCCTGGAAGGACGGACGATGGAGGTGGGCGTGGTCGCCGCATTGCTGGCAGCGCAGGTGACGATGCGTGGCATCGCGGACATTCGGTTTCGCAGACGTAACCCGGCCGACCATATTCGACCCTGGCTGAAGTTGTTCACAATCGTCTCATTGCTCTCGGGCATCGTCTGGGGCACGGCCCTTGCTATCCTCTACGCCGGCGGCAGTCCGAATACCCAGGTGGTTGTTCTCGCGATCGGCTGCGGCATCCTGCAATCCAGCGCGGCCCGCGCCTATCTCGCGCCACGTTCGACCCTGCTCGTCATTCTGATCATCACGCTCTTCATCAACATCGCGGCAATCCGTGAGGGCAACTGGATCATGGTGCCGATCTGCCTTGCCTATGTCGGCTTCCTCGCAAGCTATATGGTCCGATTGATCGCGATGGACGAAAAACGTCTCGCAGCCGAGAAGAAAACGCAGGTTCTCGTCCAAGCCCTGGCAGACAGCAATGAAAAGCTCATGCATGCGAATGAGCAACTTCGCCGCCATGCCCGAACAGACGCTCTGACCGGCCTCGACAACCGCGGCAGTTTCGACCAGGAACTGGCAAGCCGTCTTTCACAGCTGCAAGACGCCGACACACCATTGGCGCTGCTGCTGATCGATGTCGATCACTTCAAACGCTTCAACGATACACATGGCCACCCGGCCGGCGACCAGGCCCTTCGGGTTTTCGCCGAACTTCTGTCCGCGCACACGCGCAAGATTGGCGGGATTGCGGCCCGGTATGGCGGGGAAGAATTCGCCGTCCTGGTGCAAGGCGAGCAGGCGCACTCGGCTTCGCGCATTGCCGAAGAGCTGCGTCTGCGTGTGGGCAACTTGCTCATGACGCTTGATAACGGAATTTCTGCTCAGCTCACCGTCAGCATTGGCGTCGCACGCGCAAAACCGGCCGATGACGCGCACACCCTCGTCGCACGTGCCGACCGGCGCCTTTACGATGCCAAGGCTGCCGGGCGCAACCGCGTCTGCGACACCGACCAGCCAGAACGTCTGGTTGGCTCTGCCTGAACGACGATCAAGCCTAAACAACGGACGACGCCGATGAAAAATGGCCGGGAAGAGTTTTCTTCCCGGCCATCTCTTTATCAGGCGATGATCAGTCCTGCAGACTGATGCAGCAGTCGATCAGTTGCGGGCCTTGTCGACCAGCTTGTTCTTGCCGATCCACGGCATCATGCCGCGCAGCTTGGCGCCGACTTCTTCGATCTGGTGGGCGTCGTTCATGCGGCGGATACCCTTGAAGCGGGCTGCACCGGCGCGGTATTCCTGCATCCAGTCCGAGGTGAACTTCCCGGTCTGGATGTCATGCAGCACGCGCTTCATTTCAGCCTTGGTTTCAGCCGTGATGATGCGCGGACCGGTGACGTATTCGCCCCACTCGGCCGTGTTCGAGATCGAGTAGTTCATGTTGGCGATGCCGCCTTCATAGATCAGGTCGACGATCAGCTTCACTTCGTGCAGGCACTCGAAATAGGCCATTTCCGGGGCGTAGCCGGCTTCGACCAGGGTTTCGAAACCAGCGCGGATCAGCTCGACGAGACCGCCGCAGAGAACGACCTGTTCGCCGAAGAGGTCGGTTTCGCACTCTTCCTTGAAGGAGGTTTCGATGATGCCCGAACGGCCGCCACCAACGCCACAGGCGTAGGAGAGCGCGAGTTCAAGGGCGTTGCCCGAGGCATTGTGATGGATGGCAACGAGGCAGGGAACGCCGCCGCCCTTCTGGTATTCGCCGCGAACCGTGTGGCCCGGGCCCTTCGGTGCGATCATGACGACGTCGACGGTCGACTTCGGCTCGATCAGGCCGAAATGTACGTTGAGGCCGTGGGCGAAAGCAATCGCTGCACCGTCACGGATGTTCGGAGCGATGTCGGCCTTGTAGATGTCGGCCTGCAGCTCGTCCGGGGTCGCCATCATCATCAGGTCGGCCCAGGCGGCAGCTTCGGCAACCGTCATCACCTTGAGGCCATCGGCTTCTGCCTTCTTGATGGTCGGCGAACCGGCCTTCAGGGCGATGACGAGGTTCTGGGCACCAGAATCCTTCAGGTTCAGCGCATGCGCGCGGCCCTGCGAACCGTAACCGATGATGGCAACCTTCTTCGACTTGATCAGGTTCAAGTCGGCATCACGATCGTAATAGACGCGCATTGTAGTGTCCTTCCCTATGCTTGTCAGTTGTGGTGGATGTTGTTGGTCGGCGAGCCAGAACGGGATGCCCCGTCAAGGCCCGCCAAGACGCGGTCCGTGCCATAAAGGGCGAGAAAGGCGGAAACCGCCTTCGAGGCCCGAGCACCGAATTTGTGGGTCTGCGGCGCTTCGCCGAGCAGCATGCGCACATGCAAATCGCTGACGATCAGGCCATAAAGCGTGCGATAGGCCTCTTCGCCATCGCCGAAACGCAGGAGCCCGTCCCGCTGTCCCGCATCGAGCAGCGCCCTCGCCCGGCGATCGATCTGCCGACGGCCGCGTTCGAGAAGCAGCGTGCCGAGCTTCGATCCATCGCGGCTCGACTGGCCGATGGCAAGGCGGTTGAGAGCGAGCGACACATCGCCGGCGAGAACGTCCAGCAGATCGCGCGCGAAGATTTCCAGATGATCCGTGAGGCTCGCAACCGTCAGCCGTTCGCCCGGACGCTCGAAGGTCCGGACCTTGCTCGCCTGGTAGGAAATCATCGCCGACAGAAGACCATCCCGGTCTCCGAACCACTTGTAGAGGCTTTCCTTCGAGCAGTTGGCGGCGCGCGCTAGACCGGCAGTCGTCACGGCCTTGTCGCCACCCTCGACGAGCAGCCGCAGCGCCTCAGCCAGAACGGCATTCTGACGCGGCGTAAATTCCGATGTCGGACTGTCGATGGACATGAGCGCCTCCTGGTACCGTACGGTACGGTTCGCAGGTTTATGTCTGTCCAACGGCGGAAGGTCAAGACCAAATTTGCGAAAAAAGGCTGCAATTGCCTCAGCGGAGAGACAGAGTTTTGGGCAGGCAACCCCTCCCGAAGCCCTCAATCGCCGTCACGAAAGGGTGAAAGCAGTAGAAAATAATCGTTGTATGTCATAGTTAAATGACAGTGTCCTTCAACGCTAACATACTGATTTCAATCACATCTCTCCGCAAGTATCATCCTTGATACCGAGTACTTCAACCGAACCAATCAGTTCGATTGTGCGCAAATGGCTCTTGCAAACCAAATCCCTCTACGCCATATCTCAATCATCGAACCGAGCAGTTCGATTAAGCAAGGTTCTAAAGGCACACACTCATGAAGACCATCGCAGCAGCAATCATGACCTCCATACTGGCCGCTCCCCTGGCCACGTCGGCCGCTGCTGCGATGCAGCCAATCCCGGGCTCCATCACCTATGGCGGTGCCCAACCGAGGCTCGAACAGGCCCCCGCCGGTTCGAACTTCTTCCACACCTTCTATCTCAACGGCACCGAGGTGCACGAGATTTACAAGGTGAACCCAGAACGGACCGTCTCCATCGTCTCCCGTTCCATGTCGAACGACTGACGCAGAGGACGACCCGCAACACAGGTGAAGCATACCCTGAAACGCAACCTAGAGCTGAGAACTGAAGGCCAGCTCTATTCAAGATAAGGAAACACGACCATGAAGACCATCATCTCCGCCACCCTCATCGCCCTCGCAGCCGGCACCTCCGCTTTCGCCGCCGTCCAGCCGATCCCGGGCTCGATCACCTATGACAACGCAAACGTCCAGCTGGAAAAGGCACCTGCCGGTTCGACCTTCTTCCACACCTTCAACAACGGTGATGGCCGTGACGTTCGCGAAGTCTACAAGGTCAACGCCGACAAGACCGTGACCCTGGTTGATCGCCAGATCTCCAACGCTTCGTAATTAACGCGCCTCCCAAGACGCACAGAAGACCCCCGGTGGCTGGCTCGGCCCTCCCCCTCAGACCCCGAGCCGCCGCCAACCTAACCCTAGACAAGGAACACGACCATGAAGACCATCATCTCCGCCGCCCTCATCGCCCTCGCAGCCGGCACTTCCGCTTTCGCCGCCGTCCAGCCGATCCCGGGCTCGATCACCTATGACAACGCAAACGTCCAGCTGGAAAAGGCACCTGCCGGTTCGACCTTCTTCCACACCTTCAACAACGGTGACGGCCGTGACGTTCGCGAGATCTACAAGGTCAACGCCGACAAGTCGGTGACCCTGGTTGATCGCCAGATCTCCAACGCTTCGTAATTAACGCGCCTCCCAAGACGCACAGAAGACCCCGGCGGCTGGCTCGGCCCTCCCCCTCAGACCCCGAGCCGCGGCCAACCCAACCCTAGACAAGGAACACGACCATGAAGACCATCATCTCCGCCGCCCTCATCGCCCTCGCAGCCGGCACTTCCGCTTTCGCCGCCGTCCAGCCGATCCCGGGCTCGATCACCTATGACAACGCCAATGTCACGCTCGAAAAGGCACCCGCCGGTTCGACCTTCTTCCACACCTTCAACAACGGCAGCGGCCAGGACGTTCGCGAGATCTACAAGGTCAACGCCGACAAGACCGTGACCCTCGTCAACCGCTCCATCTCCAACGCCTCCTGATCTTCAGGGTGCGTGTGGGGCCCCGCAGCCTAGGCTGCGGGGCTTTCTTTGCGTCGTGCAGCATGGACAGTCCAGTTTTGGTCATTCCCACCATCGGAAACACTCCGTATGGTTCAGTCAAACCACAGGACAGTCTCATGCGCATCGCACCTCTTTTCCTCTCTTTCACCCTCATCCTTGGCGCAACCACTGCCGTCTCGGCAAAAGAAAATCGCTGCGGCTGGATCCAGAACCCGACCCCGGGAAATTACTGGCTCGATGACGGAGAAGGCTCCTGGATGATGATGGCCCAAGGCTCAGACCTGGAGCCGCTTGGCATGGAAAACATGCCCGATTTCACCACCGGTGACTTTGTTCAGACCAATGGATATTACGGCTACGCCTGCGGCTGCATCCAAGCCGAGACAGAGCGCAGCAGCGATTTTGGCGACAGTTTCTTAGGCCGCATTTCGGCGATCTATAGTGTTGAGCAACTGCCGATCAGCCGCTGCCGTGCCGACACGGCCTTGCCCGATCCAGAATAGTCACTGCGCATAGGTAACCGGCACTGCCAGTCCCTGCTTCAATGTCTCCATCGAGATCGATGCAGAGACATCGAAGAGCTCGAACTCGCTTGACCAGCCGTCGATAGACCACGTCGTAATGCTCGACACGTGGCAACACCAGTTTCAGGATATAGTCGTAGTGGCCCGTCAGCCGATGCGCCTCGACGATCTCCGGAATATCGCTGATCGCCCGTCGAAACGCCTCGATCCACTCGTCGGCGTGATGCGCAGTCTTCACCAGGGCGTAGACCGTGGTGGGAACACCGACCTTTTCCCGGTCCAGCACCACGATGCGCCGCGCAATAAATCCCTGCTCCTCAAGCTTCTGGATGCGCCGAGAGCAGGCGGACGTTGACAGCGCCACCTTTTCCGCCAGATCCGCGACGGCGAGGTTCGCATCCTGTTGAAGCAGTTCGAGAATCTTCCTGTCTCGGTCATCAATCACGCCACCACACCTCGCCGTTTCCAAGACATGCGCAAAAATTGCGCGCGGATGCTTCATATCGCGCATATGCAGAAGCGCCAAGCCATCAATCCCTTGAGATCATTGCAACCCATTCGCGCTGAACCCGAGCGATGATCTTGCTATCCAAACTGGGAGACGAAAGATGAAGACGATTGGCCTGATCGGCGGGATGAGTTTCGAGAGTTCGGCGGTCTATTACCGCCAGGTCAACGAGGCCGTACGCGCCCGCCTCGGCGGTCTGGCCTCCGCCGAAGTCCTGATGCATTCGGTCAACTTCGAAGAGATCGTCGCCCTGCAGAAGGCCGGACGCTGGGACCTCGCCGCCAAGCGGCTGGGCGAGGTTGCCTCGGGCCTTGAAAAGGCGGGCGCCGCCTGTGTTCTCATCTGCACCAACACCATGCATATGGTCGCCGATGAGGTCGAGGCGCAGCTGAGCGTACCGCTGGTCAACATCATCGACGAAACCGCCCGCGCCCTGAAGGCCGGAGGCATGAAACGCCCGCTCTTGCTTGCCACCCGCTACACCATGGAACAGCCCTTTTATGCCGAACGCATGAAGCGCCATGGCATCGAGATCATGGTACCGGACGAAGCGGGACGGACCGCAACCCATGACATCATCTTCGACGAACTTTGCGCCGGCCGCATTCTCGAACCGTCGCGTGACAGGCTTCTCGAGATCATCGAGCAGGCAAAGGCCGAGGGCGCCGACAGCGTCATCCTGGGCTGCACGGAGATTTGCCTGATCCTAGACCCTGCAAGGCTTGCCCTGCCCGGCTACGACTCGACCACGATCCATGCTGAAGCCGCAGTGACTTTCGCTCTTCAAGACGGACGAGACATGCGCGCGGCTTGAGGCCGCTGTCGGAACTTAGATGGCCTGGCCGCAGGCACGGCAAAAGCGCCGGACGGTTTCCGCCATGCCATATTCCAGCGCATCAGCCGTCAAACCGTGGCCGATCGACACTTCCGCCAGATGCGGGATGCGCTTGACCAGCGCCGGGAGGTTGGCCACGGTAAGATCGTGGCCAGCATTCACCTCGAGACCTTCAGCCTTGGCCGCGTCGGCAGTCCGGCCAAGCAATTCCACCTGACGGGCGGCTTCGTCCGGATCATGATAGCAGCCACCGTATGGGCCCGTATAAAGCTCGACCCGGTCTGCTCCAGTTGCTTTGGCAAGCGCCATGGGTTCGGCGCGCCCGTCACCATCGACGAAGAGCGAAACCCGCATGCCCTTGGACTTCAACCGCGAGACGACGCCCTTCAGAAAATCCTGATGCTTGAAGAGGTCCCAGCCATGGTCGGACGTTGCCTGCGACGGATCATCCGGCACCAGCGTCACCTGCTCAGGCTCGGTCGCCTCACAGAGCGCCAGAAAATCCTCGCTCGGATAACCTTCGATGTTGAACTCGGCCTGGGGAAACTCATCGTCAATCAAGGCGCGCAGCACCGGCAAGTCGCTGAACCGGATATGCCGCTGATCAGGGCGCGGATGCACCGTCAAACCGCTGGCACCGGCAGCCAGGGCAATGAGGCCCAGATCGGCAACGCTTGGCCAAGGCAGGTCTCGGCGATTGCGGAGCATGGCGATGGCATTGAGATTGACGGAGAGCTTGGCAGGCATGGCGGCATGATCCAGCAATGGAAAGTTTCGCCGGCATCCTTACGTCATCATGCGCGCGAAGGCCAACGAGAATCGCAAATGCGCCGATGCGCAAAATTGATGAATGGCAACGCCCTCAGCCCCCTAGACTTTGGGGTATTGACCCCGCTCTCCCATGGCTTAGTCAGAAGCGGATTGTGACGGATCGCACACTCGATGACAGCATCAGCCGATGCAACGTGCGCGGCCGGCGACGGTTTGGAGCAAGAATGTTGACGGATGCTAGGTTCGATGGCCGAGAGGTCACAAATGCCATGCAGCGGATTCTCGCCAGCCGCACCTTTGCCCGCTCGGAGCGACTTCGGGCCTTTCTCAGATACATTGTCGAAACGGAGCAGGCTGGGCTCGCCCATCAGTTGAAAGGCTATACGATCGGCATAGATGTGTTCGGCCGCAGCGAAGGCTTCGATCCGGGCACAGACCCGCTTGTCCGTGTACAGGCCGGCAAACTCCGCAAACTTCTCACCCAGTTCTACACCAATGAAGGCCGCGAAGAGCCGCTTCGCATCCGCATCCCCACAGGCGCCTATGTTCCGGTCTATGAGGGTCGAGCAGAAGAACAACGAGGATGGCAACAAAGCGGCGACGTCAGCGTCAACAAGACGCCCTTGAGATCCGCAACGGGAACCGAAGAAAGCGCGAGCAAGAATCTGCCGGAACTCTTCATCTGCCCTCCGAAACCCGGCGACCATCTGGCATCGGTTTTCATCAACGCCACAAGGCTCTGGCGCAATCGGCTCTGGGCAGTCGCGATAGCCAGCGCTGAAGGCGGGCCAAGACGTGATGGGGGGGCTCCACACCCGCTGCATTTCGAACTGCAGGCGGAGGCACTTGACGCCAAGGCCCTCAGGCTTTGCTTGCGTCATCTTCGATCAGACCGAGAGGTCCCGGTCGGCAACAGCATCTACGAGACGTCTGGAGACAGCCTCGAGGTCGGCATGATCGCCAATCAGTTCGCGGCAGCAAACCTCACCATACCCGGCACCATCTACCGCTTCTGTCATGCCTCCGGCCTTGCGACCGGACAGATGAAATGCCTTGAGGCGACCTATCGCTATTCACTCGAACGCACTGATGCGGCCTATGTCAGCGCACGCCGCTGTCAGCAGCAATGGCCCGGCCTCGGCCCGGGCAGTGACATCATTACAGAAATCAACAAACTGATCAGCCTGTCGGCGCTCGCTCGCTGAAGCCGAAATCCCGTCGCGTTGCATCGGCACTCGGCAAGGCTGATTTTTTATTTTATGAATATCGAATATACTATAGACTTCCAGACAGGTGGAGATTCGAAAGCCGGAGGAAGACCGGACACAGAGGAAACAAAACGGCGGACCATCGGCTTAAGCAGGCGTCGACACGGAACATGGAGGGGAACATGTCGAACGGAACACACCATCTGCAACCGATCACCACCACATCCGGCCAGTCCGGAATGGACATGATCTTTCCCGACATCGTCCTGCTGAAAGAGCCACCCAAAGACCCCGTGGCGATCGCGGATATGGCGGAATTCTTTGGGGTGACCCATAGAACACTGCACTTCTACGAGGAAAAGGGGCTGATCAAGGCCCAGCGCATCGGCTTGATGCGTGTCTATGGTCGCAACGAAGTGGCCCGTATGGCACTCATCAATATCTGCCGCGAGGTCGGCATGCCGATCTCGGTCATCCAGGATCTCTTCGACACACTCGCAACGGCCACATCGAAAAGCGAGGCAAACCTGATCCTAGAGGAAACGCTCCTCGCCCGGCGCCGTGAGCTGGCCGCCAATCTTTCGACGGTCCATCGCCAGCTTCAGCAGCTGAACATCTTGCTGGAGCATGAGGAAACTCAGGCAAAGCGCACATCGACCGAACAGAAGGGACCAAGCCTGACGGAGATGGAAGCACGGTGCCTGCAGTTGATGGCTGAAGGCTACACGCCAATCCGGATCGCACGGACACTGGAGCTGAAGATGGACGAGGTCGCCGCCGTCGAAGCGAGCATCGTTGGCAAACTCGATGCCCAGAACCGGTTCCAGGCGGTTGCAAAAGCCGTTCTCCTCGGAATGGTGGCAAACTGAACCCCCCTGCCGGATAGGGTTGCCGATCATCAATTGTGGAGGAAGTTTAACGGGACAGGGCGATAGACGAGGATTAGGAGCAAGGCGATGTCAACGACTGAGGCCCTCTCCATCATGCCGAATCTCCTGTCCCGTTATGCAACACCCTTCACCACCGGGCTCTTCCTCGTCTCTTTGATTTCCGGAATTGCACTGTTTTTCCATTTCGGTACTGCCGCCTTCCGCGAGATGCATGAATGGCTGAGTTTGGTGCTGATCCTGCCTTTCGTCCTGCATGTCTGGAAAAACTGGCGCCCGTTCCTCGCCTATTTCAAGCGCCTGCCCATGGCCCTGTCGCTCGGCCTCTGTCTGGTCGCCGGCCTTGTCTTTGCCTGGCCCGCCATGACGGGCTCGTCAAGCGGCGCAGGCGGCAATCCGGCCTTTGCCATGGTCAACGTGGTCGCTGCGGGCACGCCGGGTCAGGTTGCCCCACTGCTCGGGAAAACAGAGGCGGAAGTTGTCGATGCGTTGAAACAGGGAGGCTTCACGGCGGCGGATGGCGCCAAGCCCCTGACCGAAATCGCGACGGCCTCCGGCAAGGACACGATGGAACTGATGGCCACGCTGACTGCGCTCAAGGCGAAGTGAGCTTTGTCACGAGCGCTCACCTGACGATGGTGAGCGTCTCTGCCGCGCGGGTAACGGCCGTATAGAGCCAGCGCTCGCGCGTATCCCGAAACGCCCAGCTTTCGTCGAACAGCACAACGTCGTTCCACTGCGAGCCCTGAGCCTTGTGGACCGTCAGCGCATAGCCGTAATCGAACTCGTCGTAACGCTTGCGCGTCGACCACGGCACCTCGGTCTCGATGTCCTCGAAGGCCGCCTTCAGAAGCTTGATCTTCGCCGCCCCGCGATCCATGTCGTCGTCTTCCGGCTTGATCAGGAGATTGATGCCGGGTTTGACCGTCTCGCGCGACGAGGTCATGACCTGCCAGAGCGAACCGTTCAACAGGCCCTTCACCTGGTCGTTCCTCAGGCACACCAGCTTGTCGCCAGCCTGCGGATAGTCGACGGTAAAGCCTTTCAGCTCCCTGAGGCGCATGTTGTAGCGCCGCCGCGTCTTGTTGGTGCCGACCAGGACCTGATCAGCGCCCAGCACGAGATCCTGCGTCACCTCGTTCTTCGAGATCACCCGCGCTGTCGTGCCGTAGTCGCCATACATGATCTCCTTGCCCTCGCGGATATGCATTGCGAGCTGGATGATCGGGTTGTCGCGCGCCTGGCGGTGGATCTCGGTCAGGAGATAATCCGGTTCCTGGTCGGTGAAGAAGCCGCCACCGGAGACCGGCGGCAACTGGCCGGGATCGCCGAGCACCAGGATCGGCGTGCCGAAGCTCATCAGGTCGCGGCCGAGCGCCTCGTCGACCATCGAGCATTCGTCGATGACGATCAGTGCCGCCTTGGCGACCGGGCTCTGACGGTTGATCGAGAACATCGGCGCAATCGACGTCTTGCCGGTCTCCTCGTCCTCGACAGCCTCTTCGCCGCGCGGGCGGTAGATAAGCGAATGAATTGTCTTGGCGTTGGAGGCACCGCGCGAGCGAAGCACCTGCGCTGCCTTGCCGGTAAAGGCCGCAAACAGCACGTCGCCGTCGACATGTTCGGCAAAGTGCTTGGCCAGCGTCGTCTTGCCCGTACCCGCATAGCCGAACAGACGGAAGACGGGGGATTTCCCCTCCTTCAGCCATTTCGAAACGGCCTTGAGGGCCTCGTCTTGCTGGGGCGCGAATTGCATGGCCTAGGTCATGCGCGGATTCGTAGGCCCGATGCAAGGCCAAAGCCGGGAAAATCAGAACAAATCGTGGACATCAGGCCCTAAGCGGGTCGTTGATTAGCTCGATCGGCGCACCATGCGGCGTCGCCTCCGCCGCCCGCTGCCAGCTTTCGCGCAGGGCTTCGACGATGTCGCGATCGGCGATCCCCTTGCGCTCCAGCAGGCCCGCCAAGGCCGCGACCCAGGCGTCGAAATAGTCGGATCCATCCGCCGCCCGCTCCGGACGATGCACTTCGGCAGACAGGCTGTCGGCCCATTCCGCCCAGCTGAACACGCCACGCGCATGCAGATGCACGGTCATGGCGAAAGCCTGCGCCTGCCACGGCTCGGCAAAGACAGGCGCCCCTTCGGGCGAGCGCGGCAGGCCCGGCGATGCCGTAAGATCGGTCACCGTGTCACACACGCTCAAGATAGCTCTCCCAGGCATCGATGGAGACGGTGAGTGTCGGATCGGCACCCTCGCCCCAGATCTCCTGTCCCGTGAACACGACGGTATAAACCCATTGCGGGTTTTCACCCCGCCCATGGGCATTATCATCAGGGAAAACGAAGCCGCCTTGTACCGCCTCGACGACACCCGTCTTCGCACGGGCATAACGGGGCAGCCGTGTATGGCCCGTCGGATGGAAATTCTTCGTCCGCACACGGTCACCGACGGCAAACTTCGGCGCAACATCGACGGGCCGGTCGCACGGCCCGCCACGGGCCAGCACGCCTTCGACCATCTCGGCTTTCAGGACACGTTTTGGCGCACGCCCTTGCTCGTGGTGATGACCGGTTGCCAGTTCGTCGGCAGTCGCAAAACCATGCCGCTCCAGCAGTATGTCGACACCGCGGATCCACACCTCGTAATAGCTCGCTGCCAGGTAGCTCGCAGGCGGAATATTCTCGCGCGCATGCCGGCTTTCGTCGATCGACCAGGCGCCGAAAGCGCCGCAGGAGAGCGTGATCCCGAGCGCCCGCTTTTCCCAGTCGGCATGGAAATACGGCTCGTCCTTTTCCGGCGCGACCGGCCCGAAGCCCATCTGCCCGCCGAGATCATGCGGCCCGTTCATCGCAAACCCTCCGGAGCAAGCGCCAGACCGGTACCGATCATCGAATCGCGCGTCACGAGATCGGCGAGCGCCTCTTCGTCGAGCGCCTCCGTTCCGGCGGGACGCAGGGGCACGACGAGATAGCGCAGTTCCGCCGTCGAATCCCAGACGCGGATCCTGATCTCCTCCGGCAGGCTTACGCCGAATTCGGCCAACACCCCGCGCGGATCAATCACTGCCCGCGATCGATAGGCCGGTGCCTTGTACCAGACCGGCGGCAGACCAAGCACCGACCAGGGGTAACAGGAGCACAGCGTGCAGACGACGAGATTGTGGGTGTCGGGCGTGTTGAAGACAGCGCGCATGTGTTCGCCCTGCCGCCCTGTATAGCCGAGGCTTGCGATCGCCGCCGTTGCATCGCGCTTCAGCCAGTCGGCAAATGCGGGATCGGCCCAGGCCTTGGCCACGACCCGCGCGCCATTTCTTGGGCCCACCTTCGTCTCGTAGGTCTCGACGATCGCATCGATCGCATCAGGATCGATCAAGCCCTTTTCGGTCAGCAGCGTTTCGAGCGCCTTCACCCGCGCCTGCATGTCCGAATACTGGTTGTCGTGGTGGTGATCATGACCATGGTGATGGTGATGATCGTCGTGGTGATGGCCGGACATCGGAATTCCTATTTCAGCATTGGCCAGAGGCTGAGCACCAGCAGCACAGCCATGGTGATATTGAACCATTTGAGCCGGATCGGCACCGACAACCACTCCCTGAGCGCCGAGCCGAAACCCGCCCAGGTCGAGACACTCGGCACGTTCACGGCAGCAAACACCAGCGCGACGATGGCGACCGTTAGCGCATATTGCTCCGGGTTAGGATAGACCGCCATCGCCGTTACGGCCATCACCCAGGCCTTCGGATTGACCCATTGAAAGGCGGCAGCGCCGAAGAAGGTCATCGGTCGCGCCTTGGCCTCCCCCTCGCCCATCGACCGAGACGTGCCGATTCTCCAGGCGATCCACAGGAGATAAAGACCGCCTGCAACCTTGAGGGCGATGAAGGCCGGCGGATAGGCATGCAGCACGGCGCCGAGCCCCATGCCGACACCGATCAGAAGGGAGAGGAAACCGGCACCGATGCCGAGCATATGCGGCACCGTCCGCCGGAAGCCGAAATTCACGCCCGACGCGAACAGCATCATGTTGTTCGGCCCCGGCGTGATCGAGGTCGCGAAGGCAAACAGGACGAGCGCAAGAAGGGTATCGACCGACATGTGTATTCCTCCCGGATTTTTATGTCAGCCTAACTGTCATATCGCCAGGCGCCATCCGCATTCTTGTTATGGTGACACGAAGGCAACAGCGCTTTGTCCTTGCCTCGCGGGACCGCCTCGCTATCCTTCGCGCATTCCGCCTCAAGGAGGATCACCATGCATGACGCCATCCCCACTGTCACCTTGCCGAGCGGCGCGGAGATCCCGACTCTCGGCTTCGGCACCTGGATGATGGGCGAAACGAAATCCGAGGCCAAGGCGGAAGTCGATGCCGTCAGGCTGGCGCTCGATCTCGGCATGACGGTGATCGACACGGCCGAGATGTATGGCGACGGCGGTGCCGAACGCATTGTCGGCGAAGCCTTGAAGGATCGGCGCGAAGACGCCTTTCTCGTCTCCAAGGTCCTGCCCTGGAATGCGAGTTACGATGGCACGATCAAGGCCTGCCATGCCAGCCTCGACCGGCTGGGGACCGACCATCTCGACCTCTACCTTCTGCACTGGCGGGGCGAACACCCGCTCGACGACACGGTCGCGGCGATGGAAGAACTGAAAGCTGCGGGCCGAATTCGCGCCTGGGGCGTCTCGAATTTCGACCTTGATGACATGGAGGAGCTGTTCTCCGTGGCCGATGGCGAAAACTGCGCCGTCAATCAGGTCCTCTACAATCTCTCCCGTCGCGGCATCGAATTCGATCTCCTGCCCTGGTGCCAGGAGCACGGCATCCCGATCATGGCCTATTCACCGATCGAACAGGGCCGCATTCTGCACCATCCCGAACTCATTCACATCGCCAAGGCCTATCAGGCGACCCCGGCACAGGTTGCCCTTGCCTTCCTGCTGGAGCGTGATGGCGTCATCCCGATCCCGAAAACCTCGAACATTCGCCGCCTGCACGAGAATCGCGACGCGGTGGATCTCGAAATCTCCGACGAGGACTGGGCCCGCCTCGACGCTGCCTTCCCGCCACCGGCGCGCAAAATGCCGCTGGACATGATCTGATCTCGACCGGCACGGCGGAAAGTGAACGCATGACCATCCTCATCCTTGGCGCGACCGGCTTCATCGGCCAGCAGGTTCTGCTGACGCTCAGAGAAGCCGGCCATCCGGTCACCGGCCTTGGCCGCGACACCACGCAGGCCAGCACCCGTTTTCCCGCAGCAACCTGGATCGCCCGCGATCTCCGCACGCTCCGGCAAGCGGCGGACTGGCTTCCGCTCCTGGATGGCGTGACAGCCGTGATCAACTGCGCCGGCGCCCTGCAGGACGGGTTGCGCGACGATCTCGTGGCCGTGCAGACGGAGGCCATGCTCGCCCTGCAACAGGCGGCCGCCACGCGCTCAGCACCTCCGCTGATCATCCAGATCTCGGCACCCGAAAACCTGGCGAGCGCCGGCACCACCTTCATGGCCACCAAGCTTGAGGCCGACCGCGCGCTCGCGGCTTCGGGCCTCCCGCATGTCATCCTGCGTCCGACGGTCGTGGTCGGACGCAATGCCTATGGCGGCACCGCCCTGCTGCGCGCCATCGCCTCCTTCCCCGGCGTCCTGCCGCTGGTCGACGCCGAAAGCCCGATGAATACAGTCCATGTGCATGACGTGGCACAGGCGGTGCTCGACGCCATCGACGGCCGTATCGCCCCTGGGTCCGATCTGGTGCTCGCAGGCGAACCGACCCGCAGTGTCGAGCAGATGGCACGCTTTTACCGCCGCTGGCTCGGCCTTGCCGATGCACCCGTCATCCGCTTGCCCTCAGCGCTGGCTCGGCCTCTCTCCCTTGCCGCCGATCTCGCCGGGCGCCTCGGCTGGCGCTCACCCTTGCGCTCCACCGCCATCCGCATCAGCGGCATCGGCGTGGCACCGGAGAGAGCCCGCCCGCCCCTGACCGCGCCCGACCCGACACTGCGGCTGGCGACAGAACCGGCTGCCGTTCAGGACCTCTGGTTCGCCCGTCTCTATCTGCTAAAGCCTCTGATGATCCTGACGCTCTCGCTATTCTGGATCGTCTCCGGTCTGGTGCCGCTTCTCGATCCTGTCACGACATCGCTGCGCTTCGGCGCCAGCATGCCGGCAGGCATGGCTTTCACCGTCACCATCCTCACCTCGCTGCTGGATATCGCACTCGGCCTCGCGATCCTCGTGCAGCCTTGGGCAAAACGAGCCATGCTCGGCATGATCGCCGTCTCACTCGCCTATCTTGCCGGCGGAACGCTGATCGAACCAACCCTCTGGCTCGATCCACTTGGACCGCTGGTGAAGGTCATCCCCTCAATCCTGCTGACGCTAGCAACGCTTGCAGTCCTGGAGGAGCGCTGAGATGCTGGAGGAGATCCTGCGCTTCGTGCATGTGATCGGGGCGACCGTACTCTTCGGCACCGGTGCCGGCATCGCCTTCTTCATGCTGCTGGCGCACAGGACCGGCAATGCCTCGCATATTGCCCATGTAGCCGGAACTGTGGTCATCGCCGACACGATCTTCACCGCGACCGCCGCCATCCTTCAGCCGATCACCGGCGCCTGGCTGGCCTATGAGATCGGCTGGCCGCTGATGTCTGGCTGGGTGCTGCTGTCACTGATCCTCTATGTCGTGGTCGGCCTCTTCTGGCTGCCCGTCGTCTGGATCCAGATCCGGCTCCGCGATCTCGCCCGGGAAGCCGCCGCGACCGGCTCGCCGCTGCCACCCCGCTATCACAGGCTCTTCCGCATCTGGTTTGCCTGCGGCTTTCCCGCCTTCTTCTCTGTCATGGCCATCCTCTGGCTGATGCTGAACAAGCCCGAGATACCGATCGGCTTCTAGAGCCGTTCATTTCTAAATGGAATCAGTTCTGTTGGCTGAAACGGAGTCGGATGGTCGCCCGGCTGGCGCGCGTCGTAGCCACAGCATACGGCCAAGCCAGCCGGGCGATCAGGCGGCCCATTCCAGCCAACCCGAAGGGCCGGGCATCTTTCCGCCAGGATCAGCGGCGATCGTCTCGCCCATACCTCAGGGTATGCGCAGCGTCGATCGTCGCTGCCCTGACGAAAACCTGCTCCGGCAGAACTGCTTCCATTTAAAAATGAACGGCTCTGACCATCGCAAAATCGCGATCTATCCACAGGCCCTGCATTTCCGGCACTTTACCGCAGTCCCTCAGGAAATTAGGAGATTGCCTAATTTGAAAATTGCGGTGTGAAAACCGCAGGCTGAGGGGCATGACATGGCAAAACGCGGCAAGACCGACCTGCATCCGGCAATGGACAAGATCTCGTCCCGCGTCTTTCATGCGCTGGCGTCTGATCCCCGGCGGATGATGCTGGTCCATCTGTCACAGTCGACCCTTACCGCCGGTGAAATCGCCGCACGCTTCGACATGGCCAAGCCCTCGATTTCCCAGCACCTCTCGATCCTGGAAAACGCCGAACTGATCGAAGGCGAGAAGAAGGGGCAATACATCCACTACAGCCTGAGGCCTGCAGCGCTGCGCCATGCGCTGACAGCCATGCTGACAACGACGGACGTCGACGGCGAGACGGCAGGCGCATTGGCCACCGAGGAAACGGTAGCCAAGGCCAAAAAGCCCTCCGATAAGAAGGCCGATCCGGCAGATGTCGAGGCAAACTCTGACAAATTGGAGAAGACTTCGAAGGTCAAGGCCAGTGAGAAGCCAGTCAAGGAAAAGGCGAAAAAGGCGGAGGCTGATCTACCCCCTGCGCCGCAGCAGATGGGCCTCCTCGATCTCCTCGGCATGAATTGAAGAGAGAAGACAACAAAAAAGGGCGACCGCGAGGCCGCCCTTTTTCAGTTCGGGAATTCCCGAATTCCTTACATGCCCTGCGGACCACGGTTCATCGCAGCGATCCCGGTGCGGCAGATCTCGTTGAGGCCAAGCGGCTTCATGATCGACACGAACTGGTCGATCTTGGAGGACTTGCCGGTGATCTCGAAGATGAAGTGGTTGACGGTCGCGTCCACCACCTTGGCATGGAAAGCATCGGCAAGGCGCAGGGTTTCCGCCCGCATTTCCGCTTCCGCCACCACCTTCACCAGGGCGACCTCACGCTCGATCGGGCGCTCCTGACCCAGTTCACGCGCGCGAACGGTCAGATCCACTACGCGATGCACCGGAACGATGCGCTCGAGCTGAGCCTTGATCTGCTCGAGAACGGTTGGCGTCCCGCGCGTCACGATGGTGATGCGCGACAAATGCGCCTCATGCTCGGTCTCGGAGACCGTGAGGCTTTCGATGTTGTAACCGCGACCGGAGAACAGGCCGATGACGCGGGCAAGGACGCCCGGCTCGTTATCGACAAGCACCGAGAGCGTATGGCTCTCAATGGCCGAGGTTTCCTTGGCGATAAAGTAGGCCGAACCGGTCGGCTGAAGATGTGCGTTCATGGTCTTGTTCCTCCCGGTCAGACGAGCTGACGGCCCTTGGCATCGATGGCATTGGCAACGACTTCATCCGTCGCCTCGTCCGGCAGCAGCATCTCGTTATGCGCCTTGCCCGACGGGATCATCGGGAAGCAATTGGCGAGATTGGCCACACGGCAGTCGAAGATCACGGGCTTCTTCACGTCGATCATCTCCTGGATCGCGCCATCGAGATCATCGGGCTTTTCGCAGCGAATGCCGACGGCGCCATAGGCTTCGGCCAGCTTGACGAAGTCAGGCATGGCTTCCGTATAGGAGTTCGACAGACGGTTGCCGTGCAGAAGCTGCTGCCACTGGCGGACCATGCCCATGTACTGGTTGTTCAGGATGAAGATCTTGATCGGTGCTTCATACTGGATGGCGGCCGACATTTCCTGAATGCACATCTGGATCGAGGCGTCACCGGCGATGTCGATGACGAGAGCTTCCGGATGGGCGATCTGCACGCCGAGAGCTGCCGGCAGGCCGTAGCCCATGGTGCCGAGGCCACCGGAGGTCATCCACCGGTTCGGCTGCTCGAAGCCGTAGTACTGGGCCGCCCACATCTGGTGCTGGCCGACTTCGGTCGTGATGTAGGTGTCGCGATCCTTGGTCAGCTGATAGAGCCGCTGCAGGGCGTATTGCGGCATGATCACGTCCTTCGACGGCGAGTAGGCGAAGGAGTTGCGGGCGCGCCATTTGGCGATGGTCGCATTCCACTCGGCCGTCTGCGACGCCTCAGGCTTCTTCGGCAGGGCGCGCCAGGCGCGGACCATGTCTTCGAGAACGCGGCCGACATCACCGGTGATCGGCACGTCGACGCGGACATTCTTGTTGATCGACGACGGGTCGATGTCGATGTGGATCTTCTTCGAGTTCGGCGAAAACGCGTTCAGACGGCCAGTGATGCGGTCATCGAAGCGCGCACCGATGCAGACCATGACGTCGCAATCATGCATCGCCATGTTGGCTTCGTAGGAACCGTGCATGCCGAGCATGCCGAGCCAGTTCTTGCCCGAGGCCGGATAGCAGCCGAGACCCATCAGGGTCGAGGTGATCGGGAAGTCCGTGAGACCGACCAGTTCACGCAGCAGCTTCGTCGCTTCCGGACCGGAATTCACGACGCCACCGCCAGAATAAATGATCGGGCGACGGGCAGACGCCATCAGTTCGACGGCTGCCTGGATGGCACGGGCATCGCCCGAGACCTTCGGCTGGTAGCTCTTCAGCGTCTTGTGCGCATCCGGCGGCGTATAGGTGCCGGTGGCGAACTGGATGTCCTTCGGAATATCGACGAGAACCGGACCCGGACGGCCCGTCTGGGCAATGCGGAAGGCCTCATGGATGATCGAGGCCAGCTGGTTGACGTCCTTGACCAGCCAGTTGTGCTTGGTGCAGGGGCGCGTGATGCCAACGGTATCGCATTCCTGGAAGGCGTCCGAACCGATCAGCGAAGTCGGCACCTGACCGGAGATGCAGACGAGCGGAACGCTGTCCATCAGCGCGTCCTGCAGCGGCGTCACCGCATTGGTGGCACCGGGGCCGGAGGTCACAAGCATGACGCCGACCTTGCCGGTTGACCTTGCGTAACCTTCCGCCGCGTGACCTGCGCCCTGCTCGTGGCGGACGAGAATGTGCTGGATCTCTTCCTGCTGGAAGATCTCGTCATAGATCGGAAGCACGGCCCCACCGGGATAGCCGAAGATATGCTCGACACCGTTATCCTTCAGCGCGCGCAGGACGATCTCGGCGCCAGTCATCTGATTGTCTTTACCCGTCATGCTGTGTTTCCATCTGCCTTCTTGGTTTTGGGGCTGATAACCCGGTTCAGGGCATAAAAAAAGGCCCCTTTGAGGAGCCTGTCATCTAGCGCATGGGTGGCTATCGCCGGATGGTTACACCATCCTGCCCATGCGCCTTCCCACCACGATAAGTGCAACCGAGTTTTTCATGGGCCGAAGTGTTAGCCAGAAAGCCGGTCACGGTCAACGCATCTTTTGTAAATTTTCTGCATCAAGGACGAAAGTTTGTTGCGCAGACAGTGATGATTTATCACCGCCAGCCTAACGGGTTACACGAAGTTTTAAGCGCTCCTCCCTAAGCTTGCGCCAGCAGGGAGAATGCGCTTGTTGAACGATGATCTTCACAAGTCCGGCGCCGCCGGAGAACAAGACCGCCGCGATGGTATGCGGCCAGGCAACCGGATGCTCGGGCGCGTCGTCGCCTGTAACGGTTCGCGTGCAACGATCGCCGCTGTCGCCGAAGATGGCGGCACCGATCTGACAGAGCTCTGGTCCGTCGGCCGACTGATCTCGATCAGCGTCGGAAAGAACCGCGTCGTAGCGCTCGCCTATTCCATGCAGACGGATGGCAAGGACTGGGGTGAAGGCGCCGACAACCAGTTCCTCATCGAAGTCGAGCTGCTCGGCGAGGTCTATGTACAGGCTGACGGCAAGGAAGTCTTCACGACAGGCATCTCGCGTTATCCCTATCTCGGCGCCATCGCCCACCGTATCCGGGCAGCCGACCTGTCGCGCATTTACGATACGCGTCTCGGCGACACCGCTGTGATTGGTAATCTGACCCAGGACGAATCGATCGACGCGACGATCCATATTCCTTCCATGTTGTCGAAGCACTTCGCCGTTGTTGGCTCGACAGGTGTGGGCAAATCGACTGCCGTCTCGCTCCTGCTGCGCAAGGCAATCGAAAGCGATCGGAAGCTGCGCATCCTGATCCTCGACCCGCACAACGAATTCGCAGCAGCCTTCCCAGAGCTCGCCGTTGTCATCGACACCGACACGCTCGACCTGCCCTTCTGGCTGATGCGGCTTGAAGAATTCGCCGAAGTGTTGTTCCGCGGCCGCCCCCCGGTTGCAGAGGAACTGGATATCCTGCGCGATCTGATGCCCGAGGCTAAGCGTGCCTTCCGAGGCAATGAGAGCGCGCTCATGCGCCGTATGGCCGACAAGAGCTCGATGACGGCGGATACGCCCGTCCCCTATCGTATCGCCGACCTGCTTGCCCTGATCGATGAGCGCATCGGCCGCCTGGAGGGCCGCTCGGAAAAGCCATTCCTGCGCTCGTTGAAGATGCGCATCATGTCAGCGGTCAACGACCCGCGCTATCACTTCATGTTCTCCAACAACACGATCAGCGACACGATCATGGAGACGATCGCGCATATCTTCCGCATTCCGGGAGACGATCGCCCGATCTCGACGTTTCAGCTCGCAGGCATTCCCTCCGAAGTCGTCAACTCGGTTGCATCCGTTCTCTGCCGCATGGCCTTCGAGCTTGCGCTTTGGTCGAACGGCGCGATCCATATGCTGGTCGTTTGCGAAGAGGCCCACCGATACGTACCGGCCGATCCCACCCTCGGTTTCTTCCCGACGCGCCAGGCGATTGCCCGGATCGCCAAGGAAGGCCGAAAATACGGCGTCTCGCTCGGCGTGATCACCCAGCGTCCCGGCGAACTGGACCAGACCATTCTATCGCAGTGCTCGACGCTGTTTGCCATGCGGCTTGCCAACGACCGCGACCAGGAGATCATCCGCTCGGCGATCCCCGATAGCTCGATCTCGACGACGAGCTTCATTTCCTCGATTGGCAACGGTGAAGCGATTGCCTTTGGTGAAGCCATCGCCGTACCGATGCGCATGCGTTTCACCCGTGTCGATGAATCGGCACTGCCAAAAGCCAACGGTGTCAACGCCAAACACACCGAGGAAACGCCCGATACCGTTGATCTTCGCACCATTGTCGGCCGCATGCGCGCCATTGCAGGACCCGACATATCTGCATTCCAGCAGAGCTTCGAAAGCAGCCTCGGTCGGAACGACCTGCCACAAGCCCCGGACGGCGTCTATGATGACGAAGAGTTCGACGACGACGATCAGCATTCCGCGCCACTGCCGCGCAGCCCGGCCGTGACGGCTCATCAGCATTCAACCTACCAGCCGAGCCAAAGGCCCGCATTCGAGCCGCCCATCCAGAGACAAAGCCTGGCGACATCCGAAACGCCGCCGATCGAGCCCTACCGGCCCGACATGCTTCCGCGATCGGGCGTGGACGACAATCTACGGCCGCGACCGGCGACACCGTCAACCGGCTATGCGGCAGACCCTGCGCCACCCAGCTTCGGCTCGCAGCAACTTCGCCGCGAAGGCGGCTCTTCCCTGCGCGAAAGCATCCTGAAGAAGCCTCTGTCCAGCCTCTACAAGCGCGATTGATCGCTCAGTCGATCCGGATGCTCGCCGGATCGACGCGCGCCCAGCTCTCATCCATCTGGTTGCGAAACCACGTCATCTGCCGCTTGGCATATTGTCGTGTGGCTGCAGACGCGCGCTCAACCGCATCGTCGCGCCCAATGCGACCTGCGAGCATGTCGGCAATCTGAGCAACGCCGATTGCCTTCATCGCTGGCATTTCGGGCGGTAGACCGAGTGCAAGAAGCGCTTCGACCTCCTCGACCGCCCCCTCCTCCATCATCTTGCCAAAGCGCGTGTTGATGCGCTCGTGCAGCACCGCTCGATCAGGCAGGACAACCAGCTTTTGCGCCCGATCGGGATCAACCAGCATGGGCCCCGAATGCCCCTGAAACTCGGCAATCGATCGCCCACTGACCCGAAGGAGCTCCAGCGCCCGGACGATTCTCTGGCCGTCTGCTGGATTGAGGCGCTCTGCGACCGCCGGGTCGATGGTCGAGAGTTCAAGATGCAGCGCTTCAGCGCCTTCCGTCTCCAATCGACGGCGGATATCGGCGCGCACCACATCCGGGATCACGGGCATCGCCGAAAGTCCACCCGTCAATGCCTTGAAGTAGAGACCCGTCCCGCCAACAATGACCGGCAGCCGTTCCGCTCGTTTAAGCTCATCCAGCAGCGCACCCACGTCACGCAACCAGTCGCCCGTCGAATAGCTTCTCTGCACCGGAACATGGCCGTAGAGCGCATGCGGCACCCCATCCATGTCAGCCTCGCTGGGGCGGGCGGTGATGACGCGCAGCGTATCGTAGACCTGCATGCTGTCGGCATTGATGACGACGCCCTGGTGACGGCGGGCAAACGCCAGTGCCAGCGCGGACTTGCCGCTGGCGGTCGGCCCGGTTATCAGGATCGCGTCTCTGTTCTTGCTAGGATCTTCCATCATGGCCTTGGTTGCCACGCTTGTCGCCAATCCGTCAAACCCTGTTCTGAGCCCATCCCTTGCCGAAAAGGCTGCTGATGCCGTCGCGTCCTCTCGCGTGTACTGGCTCGCGGATGGGATCGCCTGCGATATTGCGCTTGCCGATGGCACAGACCCGCTTCAGGCGGAACACCTGCTGCGCCAGGCGCTTGAGGGCCAACCGGTGGACGTCGCCGTCCAGGACGCCGACACGCGCCGCAAATCCTTCCTGATCGCCGACATGGATTCGACCATGATCGGCCAGGAATGCATTGATGAACTGGCCGCTGAAGTCGGTTTGAAGGACAAGGTGTCGCTGATTACGGCTCGGGCCATGAATGGCGAGATCGCTTTTGAGCCGGCACTGCGCGAGCGTGTCGCGCTACTGAAAGGCCTGCCGATCTCTGTGGTCGGCGAGGTAATATCAAAGCGTATAACGCTGACGCCCGGCGGCAAGGAACTGATCGCCACCATGAAATCCGAGGGCGGTTACACGGCCCTCGTCTCAGGTGGTTTCACCGTCTTCACAGGACCGATTGCTGCCATGCTTGGATTCGACGAGAACCGTGCCAACACGCTGATCGAACGGGACGGTGTGCTGACCGGCGAGGTTGCCGAGCCCATTCTTGGCAAGCAGGCGAAAGTGGACTCCCTGCTCGACATCACACACCGTCTGGGTATCAGCCCCGACGACGTCATTGCGGTTGGTGACGGCGCAAACGATCTCGGCATGCTGGGCATTGCAGGGTCCGGCGTCGCGCTGCACGCCAAGCCTGCCGTTGCGGCAGAGGCAAAGATTCGCATCCATCACGGCGACCTGACTGCCCTCCTCTATCTCCAGGGCTATCGGAAGTCGGACTTTGTGACGTCTTAAGGGACGGCCATGCGGATCGTTGAAACAGAGCGCCTGAGCCTGCGCAACTGGCGGGATGAGGATCGTGATCTGTTTTACGAAATCAATCGTGATGCGAAGGTCATGGAGTTCTTCCCCTTCCGCCGCTCACACGCGGAATGCGACCTGTTGTTCGACCGCAACCGCGCTATGATCAGCGAGACCGGCCTCGGCTTCTACGCGCTAGCCGATCGTATGACCGATGAGGCGATGGGTTTCTGCGGTCTGGCGCGGTCCGAGCTACCCGACATACTTCCTGTCGATGCTGTCGAGATCGGCTGGCGCCTGGCGACACGGTTCTGGGGTCAAGGCTTCGTGACGGAAGCGGCGACGCGACTGCTCAGATACGGGCATGAGACCTGCGGCTTTCAGGAAATCTACGCCTTCGCGGTGCAAAACAACCACCGCTCCATCGCGGTTATGCGTCGTATCGATATGCGACCCATGCACGGAAATGACTTCGATCACCCCAAGGTGCCCGACACCCACCCGCACCTGAAGCGGCATGTCTTGTTTCGCAGTCAGGGCAATTCTGGGGATGCCTCTCAATTGAAGTGACTAATTTACGCGTACTTAAAATGTAAATGCTATCTCTGGCGCCATGGAGACAACAATCCTGGCGCGAGCTGCCTCTCGAATATCGATCATGGTCGACCGCTTCTTGCGTCTTGGAGAAGGCGACCAGACAGCGGAGGAAGCAGATCGTATCCGCGCGATACGGCTCTCGGTCCTGTCCGCCAGCACGCCCTGGATGATGGCGGCCAACCTCTGCAACGCAACGCTGACCATCTTTGTCTTTCACGGCAGCCCTTCGGCGCCGGCCGTCTATCTCATCTGCGGCCTGCTCCTCGCCGTCGTCTTCTATACCAGCCTTTCCTGGTGGCGAAATCGCAAGCGCGGCCCGAGGGAGCGTGCGAGTTTGCGGGGCACGATCCTGACAGTCATCTATGCCGCCATCTTGAGCGGTCTTTGGGCAGTGCTGGACATCGTCGCCTATCCAACCGCCAACGAGACCCAGCGCATGGTGCTGATTGCGCTGACGGTCGGAATGGCGGGCGGTGGTGGCTTCGCCCTGGCCACCATTCCGCCGGCGTCCATCGTGTTCTGTGGAACGGTCGCAATCGGTGCGGCGATCGCCCTCTCGCGCGATCCCTCCATCGTTGGTGCCTATCTCTTCGCGCTGTACATCGTCTTCGCTTCGATCATCATCCGCTCATCGCTGGCCGTCTGTAAAAGCCTGACCGAGCGCGTTCGGGCCAAGATTGCATCAGACGAACAGCGCGCAGTGATCGGCCTGCTGCTCAACGATTTCGAGGAAAACGCCGCTGATTGGCTCTGGGGTGTCGACAAAGATCTCAATCTTGAGCGCGCCTCCACACGCTTCTATGACACGCTGCAGGTACCCGAGAATATGGTGCTCGGGCAGCCCTTGTTGTCCATCATGCCCTTCTCTTCCGTCAGTCTGGAAGGACACGATTGCCGTGAGAGTTTCACCAACAGTCTGATGTCGCGGCAATCCTTCCGTGATCAGGACATCTGCGTGGAACTCGGTGGCGAACTTGCGATCTGGTCCCTGACCGCCAAGGCGATCTACGACCCACAGGGCAACTTCATGGGCTACCGGGGCGTTGGTCGTGATGTCACTGCTAACCGCGAAAGCCGCCTTCGCATCGAGCACATGGCGCGCCACGATCCTCTGACAGAGGTTGGCAATCGTGTTCTGTTATCCGAGGATTTCGAGAGGGCCGTCTCGCGCTATGAGCGCTTTGGAGATGCCTTCTCCGTGCTTCTGCTCGATCTCGACCGTTTCAAGCAGGTCAATGACAATTTCGGCCACACAAGCGGCGACGAGTTGCTACGCGCTGTTGCCAGCATCCTCAGCCAGCTGCGCGGCGATACCGATACGCTTGCACGTGTTGGCGGCGACGAGTTCGCCATTTTGCATGTCTGTGGCGACGATCCGCAAAGTGCAGCGATACTGGCATCGCGCATCATCGATAAATTCGCCGAGCCGATCGATTTGCGCTGCGGTTCGGTTCATATCGGGGTCAGTATCGGCATTGCCTGCGCCCCAATCGACGGGACTGAACCAGATCAATTGATGCGCAACGCAGATCTGGCGCTTTACCGAGCCAAGACCGACGGGCGCAACCGTTATCGCTTCTTCGATAATTCTCTCGATGCAGCCGCCCGAAGGCGCAACCTCATCGAACAAGAGCTGGTACTGGCGATCGCCGAGGAAAGCCTTACCGTCTATTTCCAGCCGCTCGTCAATGCAGAGACCCAGCAAGTGGTTTGCGCCGAAGCCTTGCTGCGCTGGAACCATCCGAAGCTCGGGCCAATTAGCCCGGCCGAGTTCATTCCCATCGCCGAAGACGTCGGTCAGATTACAGCGCTCGGCGGCTGGGTACTGCGTGAGGCCTGCAGGCATGCCGCCACTTGGCCCGAGAACGTGCGTGTGGCGGTCAATCTGTCTTCGCGCCAGTTCCTCAGTCCCGGCCTTCTGCCGCTCATCGAAACGGCTCTCACGGAAAATCGGCTGCCAGCCCATCGCCTGGAGCTGGAGGTGACGGAAAGCCTGTTGATGGAGACCACGATCGGGATCCAACAGACGCTGGAAACGATTTCGCGGCTCGGCGTCCGGATCGCACTGGATGATTTCGGTACGGGCTTCTCATCCCTGAGCTATTTGCGCCGCTTCCACTTCGATAAATTGAAGATCGACCAGTCCTTCATCTCGGACCTGGAAACAAACGCAGACAGCCGAGCCATCGTTGAAGCCGTCATCAGGCTGGCTGGCGATCTGCGCATGAGCATCGCCGCCGAAGGCGTGGAAACCAAGGAACAGCTGGAGCGGCTACGCCAGATGGGCTGTAGCGAAATCCAGGGCTACTTCACCGGCCGACCAATGCCGGTGGAAAGCTTCCAAAACCATCTGATCCAGACGAACCCTTCCGTCCAGAGACTGTCCGCCTGACCTATTCCAGCGGCACGGCCACGAGCCGCAGATTGCCATCCTTGTCAGCGATCATCAGATAACCACTGCGTCGGCCCTCACCCTTGATGCTGGTGAGTTTCTCGGCGACCTGCTGCGGCGTCTTCATGAATTCCTGCGCCACTTCAACGATGACCTCGCCGACCTTCAGCCCTTTGCCTTCCGCCTTGGAGCCGGGCAGCACGCGCGTGATCAATACGCCCTCGACACCCTCGGCAATCGAGAAGCTCTGGCGATTGGCGTCGGTCAGGGCAGTCAGTTCGACCCCGATCAGCCCTTCGGTCACAGGCGCACTCTGCTCGGCCTGGTCATCCGCAGCCGGCGGTTCGGCCTGCTGGCCACCATCCGGAGCCTCGTCTGTGGCCGGCGGGTCGGCGGGCGTCTGCTGATCACCATCGGGCGCGGTCCCCTCTTCACCGGGCTCCACCGTGGTCCCCGGATCGGTCTCATTGCTGGCGACCTCCTCGTCCTCAAGACGACCGAGGGTGACCTTGACGGTCTGCTCCTTGCCATCGCGAAGAATGACGACATCAAGTGGCTCGCCGATCGGGCTCTCGGCCACGATACGAGTCAGGTCACGCGTTTCGGCAATCGCACGACCGTTGAAGGAGGTGACGATATCACCGACTTCAATCGGACCATTGGCCACCGGGCCACCCTCGACGATCCCGCTGATCAATGCGCCGCGCGCACGTCCGATGTTCAAGCTTTGCGCAACCTCATCCGAGACCGGCTGGATACGGACACCGAGCCAGCCACGACGGGTTTCCCCGAATTCAATGAGCTGATTGACGATGTTCTCCGCAAGCTCGGTCGGCACCGCAAAGCCGATACCGATCGATCCTCCGCTTGGCGAAATGATCGCCGTGTTGATGCCGATGACCTCACCATTCATATTGAACAGCGGTCCGCCGGAATTGCCCTTGTTGATCGCCGCATCCGTCTGGATGAAGTTGTCATAGGGGCCTGCATTGATGTTGCGGCCGCTCGCCGAAATGATGCCGACCGTCACGGACCCGCCGAGACCGAACGGGTTGCCGATCGCCATGACCCAATCGCCGATCCGCATTTTGGTCGAATCACCGAACTTGACCGAGGTCAGCGGCTGAGGCGGCTCGACCTTGAGCACGGACAGATCGGTCTTGGTATCGGTGCCGATGAGCTTCGCCTTCAGCTTGGAACCATCGGAAAAAATGACCTCGATATCATCGGCATTCTCGATCACGTGATTGTTTGTCACGATGAAGCCGGTCGGATCAATGACGAAGCCGGAGCCGAGGGAGTTCACCCGGTTGTTGCTGCCGCCACCCTCGCGATTCCTGTAGAAATCCTCGAACAGTTCCTGAAACGGCGAACCCTCCGGCACCTGCGGAAGGGGTCCCTCGCCCTCCTCCGCGACGCTCTGAGACGTCGAGATATTCACCACCGCGCCCAGCAGTCCGCTGGCGAGATCCGCAACAGAATCAGGTCCTTGTTGCGCATGAACGGCTGCGGGTATGCCGACTGTGCCAAGGCCCAGCGTGGTTCCCATCAGAAGAGCCGACAGAATCATTCGCGACGCGCGGGCAGGTTTCATCATCGGCTTCCTCACTGGATTGTCTGCTGTCTGAAAGAACATAAGGCGGAATGGGCGAAGGGAAAATCACAATTGCCGGAATAGCTCTAACCGCAGCTTGCGACCAGATCTTGTCAACCGCGGATCCACCATACGATTGCAACGCCTGTTGTCACGGCCGTGAGCCCGAGCAGCCGCAGCTGGTCCTCGGGGACATGCGGCAAGAGCCGCGCCATGCGCACAAGAAAACGAGGGGCCAGCGCATAGGCCAGCCCCTCGATGATCAGAAAGATGGCGATCCCTGCGAGCAGGTCATCCATCAGGTCAGTTGCCGACCGCCGCTGGCGGTGTCACCGGCGCAGGAACAGCCTGCCCTGCCCCACCAGTGCCGACACCGCTGTTGAAGAAGCGGAAGAAGTCGCTGTCTGGCGACAGAACCATCGTCGTGCCCTGATTGCTCATCGAAGCAACATAGGCGCGCATCGAGCGATAGAACTCGAAGAAGGCCGGGTCGCGCTGGAAGGCATCGGCGAAGATGCTGTTGCGCTGGGCATCGCCTTCACCGCGCAGGATTTCCGAATCACGCTGCGCTTCGGCCTGGAGCTCGACGACCTGACGGTCGGCGATCGCCCGGCGACGCTGGCTTTCTTCGTTACCACGGGCGCGGATCAGTTCGGCTTCGGCCAGACGCTCGGCCTTCATGCGCTGGAAGGTCTGCTGCGACACTTCCTGCGTCAGGTCTGTCCGGCGAATACGCACGTCGGTGACCTGCAGGCCGAGGCTTTCGGCTGCCGCCTGAAGATCGTTGCGAACGTCCGACATCATCGAACCACGCTCTTCGGAAAGGGCTGCATCGAAGTTACGCAGACCGTAGACGCGGCGAAGGGCTGCATCGAGACGGGTACGCAGACGCGATTCAGCCGCTTCCCGATCGGCCGAGACCGTTTCGCGGAAGCGACGGGCATCGGTGATGCGATAGACAGCGAAGGCGTCGACTTCATAGAAGGCACCGCCGCGAACCTGGACACGAATGTTCGGCAGGTCGAAGCGCAAAGCGCGGTCTTCGACATACTGAACGCGGTCGGCGTCCATGAAGGCGAAGGGCAGCTTGAAGTAGAGGCCGGGTTCGCTCTTGACGTCCTGGATCTGACCGAAACGCAGCACGATCGCCTGTTCGCGTTCGTTGACCACGAAGATCGACGAATAGACGAAGAAGAGCACGGCGCCGATGGCAACGAGGATATAGGCAATACGGTTCTGCATATCAGTTGCCTCCCGTCGCCGACTGGCCTGCGGGCTGGTTGCCCGGCTGGCGCGTGATTTCGTTGAGCGGCAGATAAGGCACGACGCCCTGCTTCTCGTCGATGATCACCTTGTTGGAATTACGCAGGACATTCTCCATGGTTTCCAGATAGATGCGCTGACGCGTCACGTCGGGCGCCTTGACGTATTCGTCATAGATCGAGATGAAGCGCTGGGCCTCACCTTCCGCTTCCTTGACGACCTGATCCTTATAGGCGGCTGCCTCTTCGCGGATCTGGGCGGCCTGACCACGGGCCTGACCGAGACGCTGGTTGGCGTACTGGTTGGCTTCTTCGACGAAGCGGTCTTCGTCCTGCTGGGCGCGCTGCACTTCTTCGAAGGCCTCGGCCACTTCGCGCGGCGGAGCGGCATCTTCGATCGGAACCGCGTTGATCGCGATGCCGGCGCCATAGGTGTCCATGGTGCCCTGGATGATGTCGCGAACCTGGGTCGAAATCTCTTCACGGTTATCGCGGAAGACATCCTGCGCAGGACGACGGCCGACCACTTCACGCATGGCGCTTTCAGAGACCTGCTGCAGCGTCTGCGTCGGGTCTTCGAGGTTGAAGAGATAGGACTGCGGGTCCGACACGGTGTAGAGCACCGAGAACTGAACGCTGACGATGTTCTGGTCGCCGCTGAGCATCAGGCCGGCGCCCGGATTGTTCGAGGTCGGGCGGCTGCCGATATTCTGCTGCTGCTCGGTGACCTTGACGATCTCGACCGATTCGATCGGCCAGAGATGGAAGTGCAGACCCGGCATGGCCACTTCTTCTTTCGGCGAACCGAAGCGCAGTTCGACGCCACGCTCATCGGGCTGAACCGTGTAGATGGCCTGCATCGCCCAGAAGGCGACCAGCACGATGCCGATGATGACGAATGCGCCGCCGTTGATACCGCCGGGAACGACGTTCTTCAGTCGATCCTGCCCACGGCGGATCAGATCCTCTAGATCCGGGGGCTGGTTGCCGCCACCGCCGCCGCCGCCGCCACCACCGTTTCCGCGTGGCCGGTTTGGCCCCTGCCCCCAGGGGCCCTGATTGTTACCACCGCCGCCGCCGCCGCCCCATGGACCGCCGCCGCCGCCGTTTTGATTGCTCCAGGGCATCAATACCTCTTTGCTGTAAAAGCTCCCACGTCCTCCGCCCGCTGGCCGATCGACCGACATGCATGAGGTTCCAGAGGTTTATAGGTATCGCGGTCACCGCTTTCAACGCGAGGGGGCCAACTTCTTCTTCGGAAAGGGCAAATTTTGCGTTATTAGACGCGCCTGCGACGGTATATCGCGTAGCGTGTGGGGTAATTGTCCTTCTCGCCGGCTGGAACGGCCGTTTCCTCGACGCGTTCGAACATCGCAGGATCAATCGCCGGAAACGCGGTATCGCCTTCTACGACCGTTTCGACATGGGTCACGTACAGGAGATCGGCAAGCGCCAGTGACTGGCGATAGATCTCCCCGCCCCCGACAACGCAGACTTCATCCACGCCCGCTTCGTCTGCGATCGCGCGACCGCGATCAAGCGCCTGCTCAAGGCTTGCAACGGTCTCCACGCCGGGCATGTCGAAGTTCTGGCTTCGACTGACGATGATATGCGGACGGCCAGGCAGCGGTTTTGACCCGACGGACTCAAACGTCTTGCGGCCCATGACCAGCGGCTTGCCCATGCTGAGCGCCTTGAAACGCTTCAGATCCGTCGACAGCCTCCAAGGCATGTCACCATCCCGCCCGATGATACCGTTCTCGGACACGGCCACGATGATGACGATCTTGATGTCTGCCATGTGCTTTACGGAGCCCTCGCCTTGCATCAGACGGCGATCGGCGCCTTGATGCTGGCATCGGCCTCGTAGCCGATCAGCGTGAAGTCCTCGTATTTGAACGAGAAGAGATCCTTGACCTCGGGATTGAGCTTCATCACCGGCAGCGCCTTCGGCGTCCGGGTCAGCTGCAGCTTCGCCTGATCGAAGTGGTTGGCATAGAGATGCGCATCCCCGAGCGTGTGCACGAAGTCACCCGGCTCCAGCCCCGTCACCTGGGCGATCATCAACGTCAGCAGCGCATAGGATGCGATGTTGAAGGGAACGCCGAGGAAGATATCGGCCGATCGCTGGTAAAGCTGGCAGGAAAGCCGCCCGTCCGCCACATAGAACTGGAACAGGCAGTGGCATGGCGGCAGTGCCATTTCGTCGACCAGCGCCGGGTTCCAGGCGGTCACGATATGGCGGCGAGAATTCGGATTGGTCTTGATGCTCTCGACGAGCTTGGCCATCTGATCGATGTGCCCGCCGTCATAATCCGGCCAGGAGCGCCACTGGGCGCCGTAGACGGGGCCAAGATTGCCGTCTTCGTCGGCCCATTCGTCCCAGATGCTGACGCCATTTTCCTTGAGATAGCGGATATTCGTATCGCCCTTGAGGAACCAGAGGAGCTCATGGATGATCGACTTTAGATGCAGCCGCTTCGTCGTGATCACCGGAAAGCCGTCGGCCAGGTCAAAGCGCATCTGATGCCCGAAGATCGAGCGCGTCCCGGTCCCGGTGCGATCGCCGCGATCACTGCCATTTTCGAGAACATGGCGCAGAAGGTCGTGATACTGGTGCATGAGTCCATCATCGAGTCGTTGTCGCCGACATCATACCGCCGCATGCGGCCCAAACCAATGCGGCATGCGCTGTTATCCCCGCCAGAAGGGCTGGAACAGCAACGTCTCCGGTCGATTGTGCCCCGGCCCTCTTTTCATCGGGGTTGGAAACACCTATATCAGCCTTGCCGGGGCTTGCTCCGGCTATGGCAATAAACGGTCGGTGTAATAAACCTATTGGACCCGGGGGCGGTACCCGGCGCCTCCACCAAAAACCGGTCGGTGACGACGTTATGTTCTGACCGGCTTTTGATGGGGGCGAAATAGGATCGACAAGGGCGTAAAGATCGAACTTTTGCTCGGCATGATACCGCCGTTATCGGGTCACAAGTGTAGTTGCAAACGACAACAACGCTAAGGGTTACGCTCTCGCTGCCTAATGGCGGTGCGGGAAACCCGCTCTAAGTCCTTAGGGTTAGCCCCTTAAGGCGGGGTCCGAAGGCACCTGGCAACAGAAGCCTTCACCTAATCTCAACCCTCAGTGTTTCTCCATGACTTTGCTTCGGATTTCGCTGCTACCAGCAGCCTGAGATTTGATGTACATTGCCCGAACCAGTTTGATGCTTCGGGGCTTTTCCGCTTCGTCGCGTCGTGGCATAAGCCGCTGAAATTCGGCATGATAAGGAAAGCAGGGATCTGATGGGGCACGACCATATTCGCTACGACATTCTGGCCCAGGACGCACTTCGCGGCGTCATCCGCAAGGTCTTGGCCGAGGTTGCCGCGACGGGGCGCCTGCCGGGCGACCATCACTTCTTCATCACCTTCCTGACCGGCGCGCCGGGCGTGCGCATTTCCCAGCATCTGAAGGCGAAGTATGCCGAGCAGATGACCATCGTCATCCAGCACCAGTTCTGGGACCTGAAGGTGACCGACAGCCTGTTCGAGATCGGTCTGTCCTTCTCCGATACGCCTGAAAAGCTGGTCATCCCCTTCAATGCCATCCGCGGCTTCTACGACCCCTCCGTGAATTTCGAGCTCGAATTCGACGTGCCGCTCGCCGACGAGGACGAAGGTGAGGCCGAGATCACCGCCTACCCGCTGGAAGCCGTCGCCAAGACGGAGGAGACTGAGGCTCCGAAGTCCGACGAGAAGAAGGAAGGCTCCGTCGTTTCCCTCGACGCCTTCCGCAAGAAGCAGTGATCGCATGACGTTCGGCCGGGCTTACCACCCGGCCTTATTCGTGGAGCACCAAGCATGGCCGCCGACGTCGTCAATCTCCGCCAGTTTCGCAAGGCAAAGGCCCGCAGCGAACGCGAGGCTGTGGCCGAGCAGAACCGCATCAGCCATGGCAGGACGAAGGCGGAAAAATCGCTGACAAAAACTTTGAACGACAAAGCGGCGCGCCAGCATGAACAGGGCCGGATCGAGAAGCCCGACCGGGACTGAACCCGCACTGCAACTCCGACCCACGTGCCACGCCTGAACACTTGCCGCCCGTCGGGAGCCGCCATGATCCGCAAGCGTTCGATCACCCTACATGGACACCGCACGAGCTTTTCCGTCGAAGACGCGTTTCTCGACGAACTCAAGACGCTCGCCGCACGGCGCGGTCTGAGTTTTGCCGGCCTGATCGCCGAAATCGACGAAGCCAGACCCCTCGATTCGAACCTCTCCTCCGCACTTCGGCTGTTCGTGCTGCGAGAACTCAAGCACGCGGCATCTCATCCATCAGGGACCTGATAACCGACGTCCAATCCGCAACTGAGCTGTGCGATCACCTCGACTGAAATTCAATTGACGCCCGGCAGCCCCTCAAAACGCATGTCAGGCAGGGGTTGGCGCACCACGCGCTCCTGAGGCGCAACGGGCAGAACGGGTGTGGTCGGCACGGTCTCGGTTGTTAGGGGAGCGCGGGGCTCCGTTGTGGATGCATCGGGCGATCCCGGCGCCGTCTCAGCCTGTTCTGCTGCGGCGCGCGCCTCTTCTTCTGCCTGTGCCCGCGCCGCCTCTTCCTGCTGCAAGCGTTCGGCCTCAGCTTGCGTCCTCTCCTCGGCGCGGGATCGGGCAAGGGCTGCCTCACGCCGAAGCCGCTGCTTTTCGAGCACGCTCGCCTGCAAAGCTTCAACCCTGCGCCTTTCAATCTCGAACGCGCGTAGCGACACGAAGTTGGTGAGTTCTGTCACCTCCAGCGATCGCTCGGGCGCCAGCGCATCGCCCTCAAAGATCAGGCGGAGATTGGGTTGTGCGCCCTCCATGGCAGCCTCGCCGGGATTGAGGGCGACACCGAGATCTGCATCGATAAGCCCGCTTCGAAGGTCGAGCCGCAGCGTCCCGTCCAGCTTTGCTTCCGGAGTCTGGTGGCTCGCCGCCTGAATGCGAACCGTTCCGTCCGAGAGCGAGAATGGCAGGACGAGCGCCTTGAACTCGCTTTGCCCCTCCCCGACGAGACGTTCTGCGATGCCGCGCACCCTGTCCTCACCAATCTCGGTACCGAGCGTGTCCACCTCTGTGATCAGCGCCGGGAGGATATCGAGGCGCAGCGAATCGAACGCCACCATGCTGAACCGCACCTCTCCGGATCCGCTCGCAGTCCCGATCAGCTCGGCCGGCGTCTTACCCGCGCCTTCGGCAACAAAGGTGACGTCCATGCGTCCCGCGGGAGTTTTGGCCTCCGCCATACCCCGCTCAAGCCGCAAGGCGTTGAGCGTACGCAGAACATCAGCGCCGGCGACATCGAGCCGGGTCTGCAGGAAACCGCTGCCATCCGTGTTCGCCACGGAGAACCGCCCTGTGACCTGACCACCCAACCATCCACCGGAGATGTCATCGAGGCTCAACTCGCCAGCCTTGTTCTTGAGCTTCGCCGACACGTCGGTCATCGCCTCCGCGACGCCCGGCCAGAATTGCTTCACCGAAAGCCCAAGATCGAGATCAAACGGCAAGCTCGCCGGATTGAGCGGCGCATTCGACAATGTCCCGTCGGCAGGATCGGCAAGGGGTCCGACCATGGTCTCCGCAAGCCAGTCCAGATCGAGTTGATCGACACGCGCGGTGCCGACGGCGGAGGGAATGGCACCTGCCAGGTTCACCTGTCCTTGCGCCTCGATCGACTGACCGCCCAGCGTCCCGGCCAAACGATCGACAGCGAGTTGATCTTCGGCGAGCGAAAGGGCGCTGTCCAGCTTGACCGGCAGGCCGGTTGCCGCATCGGGCAGGCTGAGACCGAGCGCCATGAGATAGGGGCCGAAGTCCTGGCTGTCGAGCGACAGCTGCCAAGCGCCATCGAGAAGACGGGGCGAATTGAAAGCCGTGAGCTTCGCGGTTGCGTCGAATATCGTTGCGGGGCCGGCGAAGCCGACTACGGCGTCGGCATCTCCGTTCGCCGCATCATTGATCGTCAGCGTCAACACGCCGCCTTCGCCCGTGGTCCATGGCAGAGGATCGAGGCCGACCTGTCCGAGCAGGACCTGTGCCTCGTCGTTCTCAAGCCGGATCTCGAAATTGCGTTCACCGCCGTCCAACAGCGCCGCCATTTCGTTCGCTTCAACCGTCATCGCGAGAGCGCTCTGATTGACGCGGCCCGTCAGGTCAATCGTGACCGCGCCAGCGTCAGCAACCTGCAATTTGGCTTTGATATCGCTTTCGGCATACCACTGCGCACTGCTCGCAAGCCGGTCAACCAAAGGGCTCGACGGCAGGCGTTGGCGAAGGAGATCAAGGAATGGGCCAGGATCGTCGGAAACATAGTCGATATCAGCCTCTCCGACAGGTGCCTCCTCCGTGTCACGCCAGACGCCGTTGATCCGGACTGCGCTACCGGCCACATTGCCGAGGTTTAAGCGTTCGATAGAAAGCTCCCCGGCCTGATAGGTAGCGATCGCTTCCACATCTTCTGCCGTTACACCAAAGGCCCTGAGAGCGCCAACGTTCAGCCGGGTCGCGACCCGCTCGGCAAGCAATCGCTGCTCGGCATCCTCACCGACGACAAGCGCCGCAATCGCGCGTGCCGCATCAAGGTCGAGACCATCGCCAGTCAGATCGACGGAAAGACTGGCAGCCTCCCCTTCTGGTGATTCCCGCTCGATCCGCCCCTTCAAAGGCTCCGCACCGATGGCCAGTTCGAGATTCTCGAAGCGCTGCAGCTCAGGCGTCAGATTGACCGAGGCAGAAAATCCGGCCGAGGCGAGGCTGCGGATGGAAGGATCAACGCGACCGGAAATCCAGGTTGCAAGCCCCGACGGCTGGGTCGATGCCACGAGCAATTTGCCCTCGAAAGAGGGCCTGCCCACGAGCACCAGCCGCCCGGTCGCTTCCACTTGCGTCCGCCCCGGCAGAACGCCAACGGCTCTGTCCACCGTCCAGCCATTGCCGGCCGGGCGCACGTCGAGCTGAAGATCACGAAACACGGTATCGCCGGCCACGATCGCCGGAAGACTTAGCGTCGCACGTCCTTGAACCTTGGGGATGGGGATTTCTGCGGCCGCAGACATCAACAAGGCCAGTCGCTGTTGGACGGAGATCGCGCCGTTTCTGGAGGTCTTCGCACGACTGCCATCGGCTGCCATCCGGTTGACGTCGACCTGCTGTCCCTCGGCCGTCAGCAGAAACTCCGGATTGGCCCCGGTATCAAGCTTGGCCTCTCCGGTGATGACATAGGGATCGACCGCATCGCCGAGTTCAAGCCGGTAGTTGGCTACCGTGATGCTGTCATTGGCAAGCTTGAATTCCCCCCTGATGCGCGGCGGCGGCACAGCTGCCTGCTCGGATGGCTGAGCCTCTGCCACCGGTGCGATCTTCCAGGTCGAGGAAAAATTGCCCGTGTAGTGGGGCTTTCCCTCTTCCAGCGCCAGTTCACCCTCCAGCAGCAGGTCGAAGGGCCGCGCCTCAGGGTCGATCCGGAGACGCAGCGGCAAGGCAGCACCGGACATTTCGGAGGTGGTCAGAGCAAACTGGGCTGCCTCGCCATCCAGCACCGCCCTGCCCTCGACCGACCAGGGACCTGCCAGCGTGCGTGCCGAAAGGGCAGCGTCCAGCCTGCTTAGGACGCGGTTGCGACCCGACTGCTCATCGATGAATTCAATGGTTCCGCCGGTGACGGAGGCTTTTTCGAGAACGACGGTCCGGGCGGGGATGCTGGGCCTGCTGCCGCGCAACCAGTCGAGCGTGCCGTCCGGCCGAAGCCGGATTCGCGCCTTCGGCTCCTCGATCCGCATGTCGAAGATGCGGGCCTCACCGGAGAGAATGGGGGCAAGTTCCGCATCGAGCGAGAAGCGGGCGACCCTGACAAGCGGCGTGCCATCCACATCACTGCCGACGGTGACATCTTCCATGGTGACCGACGGGAACGGCAAAAGACGCGCTGAAACCTCGCCATTCACCACGACTTTCTTGCCAAGCAGCTGGCTCGCCTGGCTCTCGAAGTTCTGGCGAAAATTCGTCCAGTCCACGAACAGGGGCGCCAACAGCGCGGAAAAAAGCGCAACCACCAGAAGACCGCCGAGCGTTACCAGTATGCGTCCGAGCACCGAATGCCACTCCCTTGATTACGGCCCCGAAGGTAACGCAATTCGCCGCAGGGGCAACCCGCAAGCTCTTGCAGTCACAGCCGAAAGATCTTGCCGGGATTGAAGATGTTGTCCGGATCGAGACCGGCCTTGATCGCGCGCATCGCCGGCAGAGCCGAACCCAGCTCCTGCTCCAGATAGCTGATCTTGCCCTGTCCAACCCCGTGTTCGCCCGTGCAGGTTCCCTCCATGGCAAGTGCGCGCCCGTTAAGCCGCGCCAGGAAAGCTTCTGCCCTCTCGACGTCAGCCGGGTCCTTGTCGTTGAACAGCAGCAGCACATGAAAGTTTCCATCGCCCGCGTGGCCGACGATCGGCGCCCGGAACCCGTTCTCCCGGATATCGGCCTGTGTCGCGGCCACACATTCGGCAAGGCGGGAGATCGGAACGCAGACATCGGTCGAAAGGGCCGCAAGTTCGGGCGCGAGCGCGCGGCTCGCCCAATAGGCGTTATGTCGCGCCTTCCAGAGCTGGTTCCGCTCCTCGGCATTGGCGGTATAGGCAAATGCGCCGCCACCGAACTCCGCCGCGATCTCCCCGAACTGGGCGGCCTGCAGTTCGACCGTTTCTTCCGTTCCGTGAAATTCGACGAAGAGCGTCGGCTGCTCCGCGTAGGAAAGCTTCGAATAGGCATTGCAGGCGCGGATCTGCATCTCGTCGAGCAATTCGATGCGCGCCACCGGAATGCCCATCTGGATCGTCATGATCACGGCATTGCAGGCATCCTCAAGGGTCGGAAAGGCAACGACGCCGCCACTGATCTTGGCCGGGATCCCCTGGAGCCTCAGCGTGATCGAGGTGATCACCCCGAGCGTGCCCTCAGAGCCGATGAACAGCCGCGTCAAATCATATCCGGCAGAGGACTTGCGTGCACGCTGCGCCGTGCGGATCTCCTCGCCATCCGCTGTCACCACCGTTAGCGCCAGCACATTGTCCTTCATCGTCCCATAGCGAACGGCATTGGTGCCCGAGGCCCGCGTTGCCGTCATGCCCCCAAGCGAGGCATTGGCACCCGGATCGATCGGGAAGAACAGGCCCGTGTCACGCAGATAGGTATTCAGATCCTCGCGGGTGACACCGGGTTCGACGGTGCAGTCGAGATCTTCGGCATTGACCGACAGCACGCGGTTCATCCTGGTAAAGTCGACCGAAATCCCGCCGGACGGTGCGTTGACCTGTCCCTCCAGCGACGAGCCCGTGCCGAACGGCACGATCGGGACGCGATTGGCGGCACAGATTCGCACGACTTCGCGCACATCGTCAGCACTCTCAACGAAGACGACGCCATCGGGCAGCTGCGATCGCAGATAGGTCGTGGTGTGGCTGTGCTGGTCACGAAAGGATTGCCCGGTCTGAAATCGCTCGCCGAAGCGCTGCTTCAGGATCGGCACCACGAGAGCAAGTCCCTCCTCGTTGCGCTTGCCATCGATCACATCCTTACGAGCCATCCGTCACCTCCCCAGATCCAAGACAAGGCTGCACGGAGAAAGACGCCGTGCACACCTGCTATGGGATAGGGTTTTGGAATTGTCCAGACGCCCGACACAAGCAAAGGCCGGGCGTCCTCTTGGATCATTCGGCAGCAATCCTCGGCGGCAGGCCCGGATCATTTGCGCTCTTCAGAGACGCGTCTTCGAGTTCCGTGCGCAGGCGTGCCTCTTCCTGTGCATGCGGCTTGGAGAAACGGGCAAGCAGCAGGTAGGCAACCGGCGTGATGTAGAGGGTCACGACCGTCGCAAAGCCGAGACCACCGACGATCACCCAGCCAAGCGCAATCCGGGCCTCGGCGCCTGCACCTTGCGCCAGAACCAGCGGCACGCCACCGAGCACGGTCGCGATCATCGTCATCATGACCGGCCGCAGGCGGATGGTGCAGGCCGTTTCGATCGCTTCGCGCACCGATAGTCCGCGATCGCGCAGCTGGTTGGCGAATTCCACGATCAGAATGCCGTTTTTGGCCATGACCCCGACCAGGAGCACGAGGCCAATCTGGCTGTAGACGTTGAGCGTCGAGCCGGTGACGACGAGCGCGAAGACGGCACAGGCAAGACCGAGCGGAACCGTCGCCATGATGATCAGCGACGAGACGACGCTTTCGAACTGTGCGGCAAGCACCAGGAAGATGATCGCAATCGCAAATCCGAAAGTGAGCGCCATGCCATAGCTGTTTTCCTCAAGCGTTGCGGCCTCTGCGAGCGGGATCAACCGAGCGCCCGGCGGCAGAAGCGGTTGCGCCAGTTCCGTGACCGCCTGCACCGCATCACCCAATGCCACACCGTTTGCGAGCCCCGCCGAGAACGAAACCGAAGCCAGTTGCTGTTCGCGGTTCAACTGCGGTGAGACCGCCCTCTCTTCCAGCGACGCGATGGTCGACATCGGTACCACCCGACCATCGGAGGTGGTCAGGAAGATGTTTTCGAGGTCGGTCGGGTCATTGATAGGCTGCGTGCTGGAGACCAGCCGCACGGGGATCGAATTGCCGTCGACGAAGACGTCCGTGACAGAGCGGCCTTCCAGCAAAGCCTGGAGCGAAGTGCCGATCGCACCGATATCGACGCCGAGATCGGAGGCCCGTTCCCGATCCATGGTGACGGAGATCTGTGCCTGGGTCGGTTCGTTGTCGAGACGCGGCGTCTGGAACTCCGGACGGTCGCGCATCTGCTCAACGACCCGAAGAACAGCCTCGGTCAGCTTCTCGTGGCTCGACCCGACCATGGCCATCTGCAGACCGCTGCCGGCACCGCGGATGCGCAGACTGTTGGTCTGGAACACATTGCCGCGAAGGGCAGGCACCTTGGCCGTGGCCGCGTTGATGTCCTGGGCAATCTGATCTTGGCTGCGTGTCCGTTCGGACCAGGGCGCGAGCGTCATGACCATGAACGCGCTGTTCGAGGAGCCCTGCCCCGAGATCGAGAAGATGTTTTCGATCTCTCCGCTGTCTCGCAGCGGCTTCAGGTTCTCCTCGACCCGCTGGACCTGATCGCGGGTATAGGCAAGGCTCGATCCCTGCGGTGTCGTCAGTCGCATCATCACCATGGAGCGGTCTTCGCGCGGCGTCAGCTCGCTGCGGATCGTCGTGAAGGCGAAATAGGCAGCACCGGAGAACAGCGAAGCCACGACAATCACGATCAAGGGATTGCCCAGGCATGCCCTCAGCGTGCGTCCGTAGAAGCTGGCAAACCCACGACCGAAAGCACCGAGAACACCGTGATCATGATTGGCTTCCCGCGACAGCATCCGAGATGCCATCATCGGACAGAGCGTCAGAGCGGTGATCGATGACAAGAGGACGGCAAACGCAAGCACGAAGCCGAATTCGCGAAACAGACCGCCCAGCTGTCCGGGAAGGAAAGACAAGGGTACGAAGACGGCAGCAAGGGTCGCAGTTGTTGCGAGAACGGCGAAGAACACCTCCTGTGTCCCAAGCACCGCCGCCGCACGTGGCCCCATGCCCTCCGCTCGCCGTCGGACGATGTTCTCAAGCACCACGATCGCATCATCGACGACGAGACCCGTCGCCAGAACGATGGCCAGAAGCGTCAGGATGTTGATCGAGAAACCGACCAGATAGATTGCAACCAGCGTGCCGATCAAAGCAACCGGCATCGTGAGCGCGGGGATGAGTGTCGCTCTCCAGTCACGCAGGAACAGGAAAAGCACCACCAGGACGATGACCGCAGACAGCGCGAGCGCAAGCTCGACTTCATGCAGGGCACCCTCGATGAACACGGCATCGTCACTCGTGACAATGACGCGCGTGCCTTCCGGCAGCGCATCCTGCATGGTAACAACAGCGGCGCGAACCCCTTCCGAGATGCTGAGCGTATTGGACTGAGCCTGACGGATCACACCAAGGCCCACACCCGGAACGCCATTCGACCGGAGCGATGTCGAGCCGTCATCCGGTCCCAGCGTGATCGTCGCCACGTCGCGCATGCGCACCCGTTCGCCAATCAGGACATTCTCGAAGTCTTCGACGGATGTCAGGTTCGCGGTCGCCCGCACAACGATGTCCTGCGTCTGCGATTCCAGCGAACCCGCGGGAACGTCGAGCGATGCATTCTGCAGACCTGTCGCCAGATCGGCAACGCTCAAACCCCGGCTGGCGAGCGCAGCCTGGTTAACGTCGATCCGGAAGACCTTCTCCTGATCGCCGTAGATCTGAACATCAGCGACACCATCGACCGCAGCAAGACGGTCCGAGATCTCGTTTTCGACGAGAAGCGTGAGATCTTCCATCGACAGCGTGCTGGACGTCACACCAAGTCGCATGATCGGCTGTGAGTCGGCATCGGCCTTGACGATGCGAGGCTCTTCGACGTCATCAGGCAACTGGTTGCGGATACGTCCCAGCGCATCCCGGACATCATTGGCCGCCACAGCCAGATCGACGCTGTCGTTGAATTCCAGCGTCGTGCGGCTTTCCCCGAAAGAAGAGCGCGACGACATGGATTTGAGCCCGCTGACACGAGCGACCGCCCCTTCAATGACGCGTGTGACCTCCTGGTCCATGGTCTCTGCGGACGCACCATCATAATCGGTGCTCACCGTGATGACCGGCTGATCGACATCCGGCAATTCGCGGATCTCGACACCGGCAAGGGCTGCAAGACCTGCGACCACAAGCAGTGTATTGAGCACCGCCGCGAGAACCGGGCGGCGGACAAAGAGCGCGGTAAAGCTGCGCCCGGACTGTTCGGAACCGATCTCAGACGCGCTCATCGTGTGGCAACCTCCTGGGATTCAGCACCACCGGCCACTTCGACCGCCCCGCCCTCGCGAACACGCTGCAGACCTTCAACGGCGACAACATCGCCCTCCTTCAAGGGCGCTTCGACCAGGATCTGATCTGAATTGCGCTGCACGATGGTGACACGCGTCTTCACGGATTTGTTATCGACGATCTGCCAGACGAAGGAGCCTTCACCGTCCCACTGCACCGCCAGTGGATTGACGGCAGCATAGCTGTCGCCGGGGAAACGCATTACGACATTGAAGGACATGCCGGCACGCAGCACATCATCGGGGTTGTCAATCTTCGCACGGATGCGGATCGTACGACTAGCCTGATCAACACGGCTATCGACGGCCTCGACGCTGCCCTGGAAGATTTGTCCCGGTCGCGAAACCAGGCTCGCCTCAACGGGCATTCCCGGGCGCACGGCAGCGGCGAAGCGCTCCGGAGCCCAGAAATCGACGAGCAGCTGGCTCCGGTTGTCGAGCGAGACGATCGCGGTCGAATTGGTAACGTTGTCACCGACGCTGACCCCGACAATGCCGATGATACCATTGATCGGCGCGACGATATCGCGGCGCTTCAGGTTCAGTTCGGCGGTCGTCAGCTGCAGCTGCGCCTGTTCCTGGGCAATCTGGGCATCGAGCACGTCGAGCCGTGAGAAGCTCTGCAGGTTGCGATAGGACTCGGCCTTCTCCGTCGCGCTGCGCAAGGCGACAGCCGCCTGGTCACGCAGGATCACCTGCTCTTCGCGATCAAGCCGCGCGATCACATCGCCCTTTTGCACCTTCTGGCCGGAGGTGACGAGAATCTCCGCAACAGTCCCGGACGCCTGCGGCATCACGGTAACGGCCTCGATCGCCTCGCCGTCCCCAATCGCACTCAGGCGATCATTGATGACGCCCATACTGACCGGCTGTGTGGCGACGAGGATGGCCTGATTGCCGCCGCGCCGGTTGCCCTGCCCCTGTCCTTGCCCCTGACCCTGCCCTTGGCGCTGACCAGCCGCCTGACCGCCGGCTTGCGCCTGCTGGCCGCCCGGACCCGCACCATCGGCCTCGGGAGCGCGGCTGACGAGCGAGATCATCGATTGCGGCACACCCATCGACACGAGCGTCTGGCCGGCGCCCGGCGAAAAATAGACGAGCGAACAGAGACCGAGAAAGAGGATGGCAATAGAAATGGCGAGTTGCTTCCAAAGCGGCATGCAGGGCTCCAAAATATCGGACGAAAAGATGCCGTTTAGTATCGGGCGCAAACTCAAGGTGGCAATGGCTCGATGGCAAGCTTACTGATTTGTAATCTCGCATCTTTTCACGCCCCCGTGAACAGGTGCCTGCAGAAGCCCGAAACGCGCTGGTTCTTCGATCTTACCACGCGACGCTCACAAAGCCTCGCAAAATCCGTGCGCAACGGTCTGCGAGGAATAAAACCAGAACGGCGTCACTGGCCTTTCGAACCCGAATCACTACATTGGGCCGCATGAGTAACGGTTTCGACGATATTCCCTTCTTCGATGAAGAGCCCGCGCCGCGCAAGCCGGCCGCGTCCACCGCGCCCGCACCCGGTATGCCTGCCCCTGGCGGTCTCGGCATCGCCGCGCGCGCCATGGCCGCCCGTGATCAGGCCCGTGCGCCCGATTATCTCTCGGGGCTGAACCCGGAGCAGCGCGAAGCCGTCGAGACCGTCGATGGCCCCGTTCTGGTGCTCGCCGGCGCCGGCACCGGCAAGACCCGCGTACTGACGACCCGCATTGCCCACATCCTCGCAACAGGAAAGGCCTTTCCGAGCCAGATCCTTGCGGTGACCTTCACCAACAAGGCCGCGCGCGAGATGAAGGAGCGCATCGGCCATCTCGTTGGCGGTGCCGTCGAAGGCATGCCCTGGCTCGGCACCTTCCACTCGATCGGCGTGAAGCTCTTGCGCCGACACGCCGAACTCGTCGGCCTGTCCTCCGATTTCACCATTCTCGATACCGACGACGTCGTGCGGCTGATCAAGCAGATCATCCAGGCCGAAGGTCTCGACGACAAGCGCTGGCCCGCAAAGCAGTTCGCCCAGATGATCGACGGCTGGAAGAACAAGGGGCTCGATCCAGCCCAGATTCCGGAAGGCGACGCCCGGGCGTTTGCCAATGGCAAGGGCCGCGAACTCTACGTCGCCTACCAGAACCGCCTGAAGACCTTGAACGCCTGCGACTTCGGCGATCTGCTGCTGCATCCGATCCGGATGTTCAAGGCCAATCCCGACGTGCTGAAGGAGTACCACCAGCGCTTCAAATACGTTCTGGTGGACGAGTATCAGGACACCAACACCGCACAGTACATGTGGCTAAGGCTGCTCGCCCAGCGCCCGCCGGGCGTGCCGCAGAATGTCTGCTGCGTTGGCGATGACGACCAGTCGATCTATGGCTGGCGCGGCGCCGAAGTCGACAATATCCTACGCTTCGAGAAGGATTTCCCTGGCGCCAAGGTCATCAAGCTCGAGCGTAACTACCGCTCGACCGAACATATCCTCGGTGCAGCCGGCTTTCTGATCGCCCATAACGAGGGCCGCCTCGGCAAGACGCTGTTCACCGACCGCGTCGATCCGAACGACGACAAGGTCGTCGTGCATGCGGCCTGGGATTCGGAAGAGGAAGCCCGGGCTGTCGGGGAGGAGATCGAACAGCTGCAGCGCCAGCAGCATCCGCTGAACAACATGGCGATCCTGGTCCGCGCCTCCTTTCAGATGCGCGAATTCGAAGACCGCTTTGTCACGCTCGGCCTCAATTACCGCGTCATCGGTGGCCCACGCTTCTACGAGCGCCTCGAAATCCGCGATGCGATGGCCTACTTCCGCCTCGTCTGCCAGCCGGCCGACGACCTCGCCTTCGAGCGCATCGTCAACACGCCGAAGCGCGGCCTCGGCGACACCACGATCCGCAATCTGCACGACTACGCCCGCGCCCGCGACATCCCAATGCTCGCGGCAGCCGCCGACATCATCGAGACCGACGAGTTGAAGCCGAAGGCCCGCAAGGCGCTCTTCGATGTCGTCACCGACTTCCGCCGTTGGCAGACCCTGCTCGAAAACACGCCGCATACCGAACTCGCCGAGCAGATCCTCGACGAGAGCGGCTACACGGCCATGTGGCAGAACGACAAATCGGCGGAAGCGCCGGGACGTCTGGAAAACCTGAAGGAACTCATCCGCTCGATGGAAGCCTTCGAGAGCATGCGCGGCTTCCTCGAACACGTCTCGCTCGTCATGGACGCCGAGACCAACGAGAACCTCGACGCCGTCTCGATCATGACGCTGCACTCGGCCAAGGGCCTGGAATTCGAAACCGTCTTCCTGCCCGGCTGGGAGGAAGGTCTCTTCCCGCACCAGCGCGCCCTCGACGAAGGTGGTCGCGCCGGCCTCGAAGAAGAACGCCGCCTCGCCTATGTCGGCATCACCCGCGCCAAGCGCCGCTGCCACATCTGGTTCGTCTCCAACCGCCGAATCCATGGCCTCTGGCAGTCGACCATGCCCTCGCGCTTCCTGGACGAGCTGCCGCCGGCGCATGTCGAGGTCGCCGAAGCGGAGACCTCCTATGGCGGTTACGGCCGCAACCCCTACGGCCAGTCGCGCTTCGACAAGCAGGAACCCTTTCAGAACAGCTATTCGACGCCCGGCTGGAAGCGTGCCCAGGCCAACAAGACCGACGCGACCCGTGAAAACTGGGGCGCGCGCTCCGGCCATGCGGTGGAGCGGATCGGTTATGGCGAAAGCGGACCACGCGCAAAGACGATCGAAGGCGAGCTCGTCGCCAAGTCGACGACGTCAGAACCCTCGCGTTTTTCGGTGGGCGACCGCGTCTTCCACATCAAGTTCGGTAACGGCAACGTGTCAGCAATCGAAGGCAACAAGCTGACCATCGATTTCGACCGCGCCGGCCAGAAACGCGTGCTCGACGGCTTCGTCGAAAAAGCGTGAGCGGTCGCGGCGACTATTGACGCCTCGACCCCGATTGCGCAGAAGGCAGGCCGTTCGCCCGTCTGATTGGAGACCGCATTGCAAGTCCTTCCGGAAAGCCGCCTGAACCTCGCCATCTATCTTATCAACATGGATGGGGCAGAGGATCGTATGGAGGTGATGAACCGCGAGACCGCAGCCGCGGGCATTCATGCGGAACGCGTACCGGCTGTCATCGGTCGCAATCTCCGCTTCCCGATCCCCGAGTTTTCCGAACTCTCCTACAAGCTGCTCCATGGCCGCCGCATGAAATATGGCGAAGTCGGCTGCTATCTCAGCCACGTCGAATGCGCGCGCCGCTTCCTCGCCTCGGATGCGGATCTCTGCCTCATCCTCGAAGACGACGTGAGCTTCGAGCCGGACTTCCTTGAAACGATCGATGCTGCCGCCAGGAACAGCGATGCCTGGGATATCCTGCGCCTGACGACGGTGAGCAGCGGACGGAAATTTCCCTATCGCAAGCTGACGGACCGCCGTTCGCTGGCCATTGCCCTCACCCGTGAAAAGGGCTCGGGCGCCTATATGATCAACCGCAAGGCAGCCCGCTGGATCGCAGAAGACCTGGTGCCCATGCGGCTTGCCTACGACATCGCCTTCGATCTCGAATATCTCTCAGGCTTGAAGGGTGCCTTCATAAGCCCTCTGGTCGCGAGCCAGGACACCGCGTTTGAATCGCAGATCCAGGGCGACATGAATTCCCACAAGCTGCCGCGCTGGCGCTATCTGACCGTGTTGCCTTACAGAACCTATCTGGAAGTCAGCCGGGTTATCGCCCGGGGAAGCCTGCTCCTGTGGCAGAGGCTGCGCTCACGCGGGCGCTGATCCCACCGGCCGTCGTCACGCTTCGGCGGTGACTTCCTCAGCAGCAAAGGCCCGTTGCCAATGCCGGCGGCACAGCGACGTATAGGTCTCGTTGCCGCCGATCAGAACCTGTGCGCCATCCCGCTGTGCCTTGCCGTCTTCGCCAATGCGCACGACCATGGTTGCCTTGCGACCGCAATGGCAAATCGAGCGGGCTTCGGTGAGTTCATCGGCGATGGCGAGAAGCGCCTTGGAGCCGGGGAAAAGCTCGCCGCGGAAATCGGTGCGCAAGCCATAGGTCATAACGGGAATATCGAGGGAATCGACGACGCGGGCGAGTTGCCAGACCTGTTCGGTGGTCAGGAACTGAGCCTCGTCGACGAAAACGCAAGAGAGCGGCGACGCCGCGTGATCCGCCCGGATGGCTTCAAACAGATCTGCCTCCGAACCAAAGGCGGATGCCTCGGCACGAAGCCCGATCCGCGACCCGATGAAGCCCTTGCCGGCCCGGTTGTCGAGCGCGCTTATCAGCATGGCCACCCGCATGCCGCGCTCCTGGTAGTTATACGCCGCCTGCAGGAGCAGCGTCGACTTGCCGGCATTCATGGTGGCGTAGATGTAGTGGAGTTTGGCCAAGGCTTGCTGCTCATAACGGGATGCGTGATGGCGCTGTCTTAGCGGAGAGAAAAGACAGGACACAAGCACCGGTCAGCATTGCCAACAGGAACTATGGCGATGAAGCCAAGACGTTCAGCCCTGGGCCGCTTCCTCGCGATGCAGCCACATCAGCTCGACTTGGACCGCAGCCTGAAAATCCATGATCTCGGCGCGCATCTCGTCTTCCGGGCAGCCGAGGGCGAGAAGTTCGTTTCCAAGTCCCCGGCAGGTCGTCTTCCAGAACTCGGTTGCAGCATAGCCATTCAGGCGATCGAGTTCGATCGCGGAACGGCGGACCAGATCCCTACGGTTCGCGAGCGGAAAGAAGGCGATGGTCGGGTTGGTTTGGCCGTTCATGGCTTGGCTACTCATGCGAAACATCCTCACGTTACGGCATGTGTGTAGAATCACATGGTTAACGTTCCGTTTCGGCACAAGATCCGGACACGTCGAAGTGTGCCGAAAGTGAACCAGGCAACCGCCGTTGACGGGTGCGAAGCCGAAGCGTGGTGATGCCATCCGCCGGCACCGGATCACCGAACTACCGATCGCCGCAAGCGCCATCATGCTTCGCATTCTACGACTGCGAAATCTGCCCCATCCCCTTGATAAGACGGCTTGCGGTTGCCATCTTGCGCCGCACAAGAATTGGAGCACCATCATGACCAAGGCCCTGCTGCTCATCGACATCCAGAACGGCTTCTGCCCCGGCGGGAACCTGCCCGTCGCCGAGGGTGACGCGGTGGTGCCCGTCGCCAATCGCCTGATCGAAAGCGGCGTCTATGATCTGATCGTCGCCTCGCAGGACTGGCACCCCGCCAACCATGGCAGCTTTGCGTCCCAGCATGAGGGCAAGAACCCCTTCGACATGGGCGAGCTTTCCGGGCAGCCGCAGGTCATGTGGCCAGACCACTGCGTTCAGGGCACGGCAGATGCCGAATTTCACCCGGACCTGAAGACCGCGCGCATCGACTATATCCAGCGCAAGGGCGAAAACCCGACCGTCGATAGCTACTCGGCCTTTCGCGACAACGACAAGGCAGCCCTTACCGGCCTCTCCGGCTGGCTGAAGCAGAAGGGTGTGACCGCGCTCGACATAATGGGTCTTGCGACCGACTATTGCGTCAAGTTCTCAGCGCTGGATGCCGTCGACATGCTGCCTGATGTCAAGGTCCGCCTGATCGCCGATGGCTGCCGTGGGATCGACGCGAAGGGTGTCGAAGAGGCAATCGAGGCGATGCGCCGGGCAGGCGTCGAGATCACCGACAGCACCATGATCACGGCTTGAGGACATCTCTGCTGAGGATCCGTGCGATTGCCTTTTTTAGCGGCAAGCGCTAGAGCCGAGCCAACGACAAGACAGGGAGGACGCCGGTCATGGAAATCGTCACCACGATCGCCGCTTTGCGACAGAAGCTCGCGCCCCGCCGCCGTGCCGGCCAGGTGATCGGCTTCGTGCCGACCATGGGTTATCTGCATCAGGGCCACCTGAGCCTGGTCGGTCGCGCCAAGTCTGAAAACGACGTCACCGTCGTCTCGATCTTCGTCAACCCGCTGCAGTTCGGCAAGAACGAGGATCTTGAAAAATACCCGCGCGATCTGGCGCGCGACAGCGCCATGCTGGAAGAGGCCGGTGTCGATTTTCTCTTCGCGCCCGGTGTCGAGGACATGTATCCCGAACCGATGCAGACCGTCGTCGATCTGCCAAAACTCGGCTCGGAGCTCGAAGGTGAAGCCCGTCCGGGTCATTTCGCCGGCGTGGCAACTGTCGTGACCAAGCTCTTCAACATCGTCCAGCCGGATGCCGCCTATTTCGGTGAGAAAGACTATCAGCAAGTGACCATCATCCAGAAGATGGTCGAGGACCTGGCCCAGCCCGTCCGCGTCGTGCCTGTTCCGACGGTGCGCGAATCCGATGGTCTAGCCTGCTCCTCGCGCAACGTCTATTTGTCACCCGCAGAGCGAGCCGCCGCTGTCATCGTGCCGAAGACGCTGGCTGAGGCCGAGCGCCTTCTGCGGACCGGAATTCGCGACGTCGCGACACTCCAAGCAAAACTCATCGACTTCCTGCGCACCGAACCGCTCGCCGAGCCGGAAGTCGTCGCCATCCGCGATCCGCGCACGCTGGAACGCATCGAGACGGTCCACGGGAATGCCCTGGTGCTGCTCTATGTCCGTTTCGGCAAGACCAAGCTTCTCGACAACCGCATCATCGGCCAAGCGGCCGCCACCGGCATGGAGGCCGCCTGACATGAGCACACCACCCCGCCAGAAGCGCTTCACCCCGGCCGACATCACGGCCCTGAAGGGCAACCGTCCGATCGTCTCGCTGACCGCCTACACGACCCCGATCGCCCGCATCCTCGACCGGCATTGCGATCTGCTGCTCGTCGGCGACAGCCTCGGCATGGTGCTTTACGGCATGGATACGACTGTCGGCGTGACCATGGAGATGATGGTTGCCCACGGCCAGGCCGTCATGCGCGGCACGACGCGCGGCTGCGTCATCGTCGACCTGCCCTTCGGCTCCTACCAGGAAAGCAAGGAACAGGCCTTCCGCAACGCGGTGCGCCTGATGAAGGAAACCGGCTGCGACGGCGTGAAGCTCGAGGGTGGCGCCGAAATGGCCGAAACCGTGGAGTTCCTGGTCACTCGCGGCGTGCCGGTCTTCGGCCATATCGGCCTCATGCCGCAACAGGTGAATACGTCGGGCGGCTACCGCTCCAAGGGCCACAGTGAAGCCGAGCAGGACAAGATCCGCCGCGACGCCAAGGCGATCGATGAGGCCGGCGCATTCGCCATGGTCATCGAAGGCACCGTCGAACCCTTGGCACGGGAAATCTCGGCCAATGTCAGAGCCGCCACCATCGGAATCGGCGCCTCGCCGGCCTGCGATGGCCAGATCCTGGTCTCAGATGACATGCTGGGCCTGTTCAACGAGTTCAAGCCGCGCTTCGTCAAGCATTACAGCGAATTGGCCGAGGTCATCGACAAGGCCGCCAGCGATTATGCATCCGAGGTCAAGGACCGCGTCTTCCCCGGTCAGGAACACACGTTCCAGATCCGCCCGAAGAAATAGTAATACCAAGTGTCGGTGATAGGAACCCATAGGATCGGCTCGACCGGTCTTACTGGCTAGGAGAGGTCCGAAGACCGATGCTTGCGCATCGGTCGAGGAACTCGACGACGCCAGAAAGGCCGGGAAGCCGACCGGAGGTGGCTTCTTGCGGGCCCCTGGCGTTGTTGCGCCGCTTGGCCGATGCGACAGCATCGTCCGGCGCGCCGCGCCTAGCCAGAGACCCGCAAGAAGCCATCCTATAGGTCCCTATCATCGACACTTGGTATAGGCCTCCGGCAGCTGTTCCATTTCGTAGAGCGCATCGTTGATCTGGTCGACCTGCCGGGCAATGAGCGCCTGCGCGTCGCGCAGTCCCTTGTTGTAGTAGTGCGGCCCGATAAGCCGCGCGACCAGATCGACCAGAGTCTCGACCTCGAAGCGCCCGAGCTCCGTTTCGGCCTCATCGGACAGATGACGCTGAACCTTGAGTAACAGCCGCTCCCTGTCCTCGCGACTGATCAGATCCTTCTCCATCTGCCTTTCCTCCACATCGGATGCGACTTTTCGACAAGACGGAAATCCCGTCCGGATGGCAATGCCATTCATCAACGGCGATGGTCGTTCCATCAGCGGAATTGGTTTGTCGATCAGAGCGACAGGCTTTAGCCAGCAGATGAACGCGAGAAGTCTAACATGTCCCGATCCGATTTCACCGAAGGCGCGCTCAAAGCGCTGCCCGTCATCATCTCTGCCGGTCCGTTTGCGATCCTGTTCGGCGCGGTCGCCGTGGCGAACGGCCAGACTGTCGCCGAGGCAGCGCTGATGAGCGCCACCGTCTATGCCGGCGCCAGCCAATTGGTCGGCATCGAGCTTTTCGGGCAGGCTGTGCCGATGTGGATCGTCGTCCTCTCGATCCTGGCGGTGAATTTCCGCCACATCCTCTATTCGGCGGCCCTCACCCCGTTCATCGATCACTTCACCCTGCCGCAGAAGCTGCTGAGCTTCTTCCTGCTGACCGACCCGCAATTTGCAGAAGCCGTGGCGCGCGGTGAAAGCGGCAAAGAAGTGAGCTTCCCCTGGTATTTCGGCTTCGGCGCGATGATCTACGTTCCCTGGGTCGCCATGAGCGCGCTTGGCGGCGCGCTGGGCAGCGTCATCGGCAATCCCGCCGACTACGGCATCGACGTTCTGCTGCCGATCTATTTCCTCGGCCTCGTTCTCGGCTTCCGCAAGCGAGGCAATTTCCTGCTGATCGTGACTGTGAGCGCCGTTGTCTCGGTGGCCGCTCAGCATGTTGTCGGCACACCCTGGCACATCAGCATCGGCGCCTTGGCGGGAGTTTTGCTCGCGGCTCTTCTGCCTCTTCCGCCGAAGGACGAGCCTGCCGAGGAGACCGCCCGATGAGCACGCTTCTGACGCCCTACATGACAATGCTGATCGCGGCAGCAGCGATTGCGACCTTCCTCACCCGTATTGGTGGCTACGTCCTGGTGAAACGGCTGAAAACCATGCCGCCCAGGCTGGAGGCCGCGCTCAATGCCGTCCCGGCAGCCGTCCTGACGACACTCGTCGCCCCCGCCTTTTTCGCCGGCGAGATCGACGTCAAGGCCGCCATGGCGGCCTCGCTTCTGATCGGCCTGCGCTTCTCCACCATTCCCATGCTGATCGGCGGCTGGGCCGTCGTCATGCTGATGCGGCAGTTCCTCGTCTGAGGTCTGAGGTCTCAGGTCAGCGCTCAAACGGCGCCGTCGCCTGCTCCAGCCACTGCTTGGTGGCCACGTCGGAGATCAGCGGTAGCAGCTCGTCACGGGTCTTGGCGTGATAGGCGTCAAGCCACTTCAATTCGTCGCGCGTCAGCAGATCCTGCACGATCAGCCGGCGATCGATCGGCACAAAGGTCAGCGTCTCGAAGCCGAGCATCGGCTGGTCGCCGCCCTCGATCGTCTCGGCCTCGCGGACATAGATAAGGTTCTCTATCCGGATACCGAAGCTGCCGGGGCGATAATAACCCGGCTCGTTCGACAGGATCATGCCGGGCAGCAGCTCCTGCGTCGAAAGCCGAGCAATGCGCTGCGGCCCTTCATGCACCGAGAGATAGGACCCGACGCCATGGCCTGTGCCATGGGCGAAGTCGGCACCGGCCTTCCAGAGCGCGATACGGGCCAAAGGATCGAGATCGCAGCCGCGCGTGCCCTTCGGAAAGCGCGCCGTGCTGATCGCGATCATCCCCTTCAGCGCCAAGGTGAAGAAGCGCTTCTGCTCCTCCGGCACCTCACCGACGGCCAGCGTCCGCGTGATGTCGGTCGTCCCATTCACATATTGCGCGCCCGAATCGATCAGGAACATCTCGCCGGAGCGGATTTGCCGGTCGCTCTCGGTCGTCACGCGGTAATGCATGATCGCCGCATTCTCACCGGAACCAGAGATCGTGTCGAAGGAGATATCCCTGAGCGGGTTCTGCATCCGCTGCCCGACAGCGGCGCGGACGGCTTCAAGCTTCTGCGCAGCCGCAATCTCGGTGAGGCTGCCATGCGGCTGCTCGTCAAACCAGTGCAAAAACTCGACCATTGCAACGCCGTCCTGCAGATGCGCCGCCGCCGAGCCGTTGAGCTCGACCATGTTCTTCACCGCACGCCCGAGCTTTGCCGGGTCATTGCCTTCGACGACGTCGCCGCCACTCTCGCGGATCAGGCGGGCCAGCGCATAAGGGGTCAGATCCGGATCGACGAGTATGCGCTGGCCGCCCTTGGCGACCCGTTCCAGCCGTTCGGCCAACAACGTGGGATCAACCTGTTCGCAAAGGTCGCGGAGATAGGTCTCGACCTCGAGATTGGTCTTGGCGCTGTCAAGGAAGAGTTCGGCAGATCCATTCGCCTTGATGATCGCCCGTGACAGCGGATGCGGCGTATGCGGCACATCGCTGCCACGCAGATTGAAGATCCAGGCCACCGACGACGGATCGGAAATCAGGACGGCGGCGAGGCTCTTCTCGGTCAGATCGGCTGCGATCTTCTTCAGCTTGTCGGCAGCGGACACACCGGCCTGGTTCAGCGCCTGGATCATGACGGCGCCCTTGGGCTCGGCCGGACGGTCCGTCCAGAGCCGATCGACCGGGTTATGCGGCAGGAAGACAAGGCTGCCGCCCTTCTCCGCCAGCGCCTTTTCCAGCCTGCGGACCTCCGCACCGGTATGCACCCAGGGATCGATCCCCAGACGAAAACCCTTCGATGCGCGGTTCTCGATCCATTTGTGCGGCGGTTCGCCGACAAGGTCTCCGGGCGTGAAGACGGTCGGATCGACCTGCTGGGCAAGCTGCGTGACGTAACGGCCGTCCACGAAGACGACGGCCTGCACCTCGGTCAAAAGCAGCATCCCGGCCGAACCGGTGAAGCCGGTCGCCCAGGCGAGACGCTCGGCGGACTCGGGCACGTATTCGCCGAGATAGTCATCCGAGCGCGGGACCAGCAGTCCATCGATACCAAACTCTGCAAACAGTCCCCTGAGCGCTGCGATCCGGGACTTGCCGTGATGCGGCGTGGACTTGACCTCGAAGGACTGAAACATGGGGAATGACTCGCGGTGGGTTCGGGACTCTCTCGGCGTTTATAGCAAGGCCACTCCGTTGCCACCACCATCGCCGCATGGTTTCGCATCAGATGCATCCTGATCCAGCCCGATACGCCACAATTTGAGGCAGTCCTCATGCTGCCATGCAGCATTTGCAGATCTCCCGTGCTCCAAGCCATCTGACTGAGCGGCTCCAATAGGACTATATCAGGGTCATCGAGGACGCAGAACGAAGCGTCCGGAACCGAAAGGAAACCAAGAGATGGCCAAGTCCTTCCTGCGCACCGCCCTGAACAACCTCGTTGAGGCACGCCAGCGCCGTGCCGATCTCTATGCAACCGGCGCTCTTCTGAACCTTGATGACTCCTCGCTGCAGGCCATGGGCCTGAACCGTGACGAGCTGCGCCGTCGCCCGCATCAGCGTTCGATCATCTGACAGTCGGCGGTCGAAGGACCGCTTTAAAATGTGTCCGCTTGAGCGCTCCTCCCACGCTCGCGGCCCCCGGCGCGGCATGATGCCGAAGCCCAAAAGGCGGCTCCTAGCGGGCCGCCTTTTCTGCATGATCAAAACTGACCTTAGGTATCAACCCTTACCTTGGGTAAAGTGAATGGTGACCCAGCCATTGCGCCAGATCGTCTTCACATGCGAGAGCCCCTCGCCGCTGTAGGCGGCAATCACCTTCCAGCGCTGCTCCGCCAGGATGCCCGACAGGATGACGGAACCATTTGCCGCGAGGTGATTGACGAGCTGCGGCGCCATCTTGATCAGCGGCCGCGCCAGAATGTTGGCGATGATCAGATCGAAGGGGCCATGCTCGCGGAACGCGGTCGAGTGAAAGCCAGGCGCCGTGCGAAAGTCGATCCCGTCAACGACCTGGTTGCGGCGCGCATTTTCCTTGGCCACACGAACCGCAATCGGATCGATATCGGTCGCCAGCACCGGTACGGGTAGAAGCTTGCGCACGGCAATCGCCAGCACACCACTGCCCGTTCCGAGATCCAGCGCATTGCGCACTTTCCGCGCCCTGACGACCTTTTCGATGACTTCGAGGCAGCCTGCCGTCGTTCCGTGATGTCCGGTGCCAAAGGCCTGACCGGCATCGATCTCGATCGCCACGTCGTGCGGCTGGACCTTGTCGCGATCATGCGAACCGTGAACCAGAAAACGGCCGGCCCGCACCGGCTTCAAGCCCTCGAGCGACTTGGCGATCCAATCAATGTCCGGGATCACCTCGCGCTCGATTGCAGCCTCCGGAAATTCTTCAGAAAGCAGTTCCTGAACCCGGGGGATGACCTCCTCCTCCTGGTCGGCCATCAGATAGATGGAAGCCTCCCAGATATCGGCCTTCTCGTCGACCTCGGTGGTCGCGATCGCATAGTCCTCCTCACCGAAAGCGAAGCTCATCAGATCGAGGATCCGGTTGGCATTCTTCTCGGTGGTGGTCACATAAAGGCGAATTTCGGCCACGATCGGTCATCCTTGGAAGGTCAGGGCAGTCAGAGGCGTTGCGGTACAACGCAAACGCCCGGATGGCAACCTCAGCCGAAGCTCCAGGGCGTCAGCCTTTCATCAGGTTTTCGAGCTTCTTGATCGCCGTGTCGGGATTTTCTCCATAGGCGATCGTACCCTTGAAGCGCCCCTCCGCATCGAGAAGGAAGATCGAGGCGGTGTGGTCCATGGTGTAATCGCCATCCGGCTGCGCTTCATCCAGCGGGATCTTTTTGGCATAGACGCGAAAGCCCTTCACGACCTCAGCGATCTTGGCGGGGTCGCCGGCAATGCCGGTGATCCGGTCGGTCACGTTGGAAATGTAACGGCCAAGGATTTCGGGCGTATCACGCTCCGGATCAACCGTGACGAAATAGGCCTGCAAGCCGGTAGCATTCGGGTCCACCTGCTTCAGCCACCCATCAAGCTCGAACAGAGTGGTCGGGCAGACTTCAGGGCAATGGGTGAAGCCGAAGAACAGGGCCGTCGGCTTGCCACGGAACGCCTGCTCGGTGATGGGCTGGCCATTTTGATCAACCAGCTGGAAGGGGACGCCAAAGGGCGCTTCTGCAATCTGCTGATCAGACTTCGTAACCGAATAGGTCAACCAGCCGAGAACGCCCGCCATGACGACAACCGCCGCCCACAAGATGACCCTGACCGTTTGCATAATGGCAATTCCTTGAAATCGAACTTTATGTTCAGCCCGATAAGCCTCCCGATGCGAGAAGGCAATTCAACTCGATGTAAATCCGGGCATGAGCGCCGATTTGTCACGGAGCGGCGGGTCAGAAGCAGTAGGCCAGCCCGCTTTCGATGAGGGTTAGAAAAATATCAGCCCCGTGATGCATCCAGCCAAGGAAGACTGCAGCACTGAAGAGTGCCCCTGCCAGCAGCAGAGCCGTCAGCGGCAACCATTTCTGCGAACGAACTTGAACGGTCATGTCCGCATCATATCGCACTTGAAGCCAGATGAAACGCGAGATTTTGATCCGCAAGGACATGATTTGACGGATATCAAGGAAGAAACATGGTAGTTTCTGACAGATTGTCGCAGCAATCTACGTCTTTGGGAGGGACGGATGGAACAGCAGGCACTCGATCGCGGCACGCTGCCAAAGTTTCGTATCAACCGGCTTCGTATCGACGACATTCGAGCAGCGCTGGCCGACGGCTGGGGCGACTTCAGAGCCTACCCGACTTTCGGCCTGTTCTTCGGGGCAATCTATGCCCTGGGCGGCATCTTCATTGCCGTTATGCTGAGCTACTACCACCTGCCCTGGATGATCATCCCCGTTGCGATCGGCTTCCCTCTGATCGGCCCGTTCATCGCCGTTGGGCTCTATGAGATCAGCCGTCGCCACAGGCTCGGCGAGCCGATCGGCTGGAAGGCGGTCCTCGCCGAGGTCTTCCGCCAGCGAGAGCGTCAGCTCTCCTGGATGGCCTTCGTCGTGCTGTTCATCTTCTGGATCTGGATCTATCAGGTTCGGCTGCTCATGGCGCTTTTCTTGGGCTTCAGGGTCCCCGCCACACTCGACGCTTTCGTCAATGTGGTCCTGACCACGCCCCAGGGTCTGCTCTTCCTTGCCGTCGGTACAGTCGTCGGGGCTGTGCTTGCAATCATCCTGTTTACCGCCACTGTCATCTCGATGCCGCTGCTCCTGGACCACGATGTGGACTTCGTCACCGCCATGTTGACCAGCATGCGCACCGTCATCGAAAACCCCGTACCGATGTTGGCATTCGGTGTGATCGTCGCAGGACTGGCCGTCATCTCGCTGCTTCCCGCGTTTCTTGGCCTCCTGGTGGTCCTCCCCTTTCTAGGACACGCCACATGGCATCTCTATCGCCGCGCGATTACAGCATCTTAGCCGGCAACAGACGATGTTTAAGCCAAATGCGGCCATGATTAGTTCTTGATTAACTAATATTCTAGATTCTGCGTGAAGCGTTCTGGCCGTCCCGGTCAGGCGGGCATGACAGTCCGCAGGGTGCTCCCGACTACGCATGGTGTCGCCGGCATGCAGAGGCAGCCGGGATCGAGGCTGGGGAGCTCAATGTTCAATTTCATCACGGGTAAAGATCTGTCCGTCAAACAGCGTCTGATGACGCTCGGCGCCGCTGCAGTCCTCGGAATTGGTTCGATGCTCGCAGTCGGCTGGTACCAGAATGCACGCATATCGACCGCCATCCAGGAATCGATCGACATCAAGAACGAAGTCGAGCGCATCAACGAAATGCGCCTTGCCAACGCCAATATGGTGCTGGCGGCGATGGACACGATCATTGACCGCGGCGAAGGCAGCATCCAGCCGGAACGTGTCGCAATCATCGATGCTGCGGTCGCCCTGCTGACCGATGGTACGTCGGTATTGAGAGCTGTGGCAGAGGAAGCAGGCGCGCCTGGCGAAGTCAGCAGCTACGAGGCAGACCTCGCCGCAGTCACGCAGGCGATCAAGGTTGATCTGAAACGCATGGTGGAGACCGGCGCACCGGAAGCCGATTACGCGGCCATCGATGATACGATCGACGGCGCCGGCGAGCGGCTCGCAGGCTCTCTGAACAACCTATCGGCCCTCGGCGGCAATCTCGTCGAGGAATATGTCAGCGAGGCAACCCGTCGGAGCGATCAGGCGCTGTTCTTCCAGCTTGGCCTGGGCAGTCTTGCGTTCATCACAGTCATTGCCCTCCAGCTCATCCACGGCAATTCCATCGCCGATGGCATCCGCCTGGTCCGCACAAGCATGCAGCGGATCATCGATGGCGACTATCAGACCGAAGTTGCCGGCACAGACCGGCAGGACGAAATCGGCGGCATGGCCCGTTCAGCCGACATCTTCCGCAAGGCGGCCATCGAAAAACATGATCTTGAAGAGGCGAGCCGGACACAGCGCCGGCAAAACGAAGCGGAACGCGAAAGCCGCACGGCCGCCATGGAAGCTGACACAAAGGCTCTCAAACTCGCCGTCGATGCGCTTGGCGAAGGCCTCACGCGACTGTCAAACGGCGATCTCTGCGCCGCCATCACAAGCCCCTTCCCGCCGGATCTTGAACGCCTCAGAAACGACTTCAATGAAGTCGCCACCAATCTGAAGCGGGTGATGACAGAGATCGCCAGCAACAGCAGCTCCATCCGTGCAAACAGCCAGCAGATGCGCAGTGCCGCCGACGATCTGGCCCGACGGACCGAACAACAGGCCGCTTCCCTTGAGGAAACCTCGGCTGCCCTCACCGAAATCACCGAGACGGTGAGGACGGCGACCGAACGCGCCGAAGAGGCAAGCCACATGGTCGACAACGCCAAGACCTATGCGGAGCAGTCGAGCGCTGTCGTCAACGATGCCATGGCGGCCATGGAGCGCATCGAGGGCGCGACAGGTGAAATCGGCAAGATCATCAACGTCATCGACGAAATCGCCTTCCAGACCAACCTTCTCGCACTGAACGCCGGTGTCGAAGCCGCCCGCGCGGGCGAGGCCGGCAAGGGCTTCGCCGTCGTCGCACAGGAGGTTCGTGCACTCGCCGGCAGAGCCGCCGAAGCAGCCCGCGACATCAAGACACTTGTTGGCCGATCCAGCGAAGAAGTTCGCTCCGGCGTCGAAATCGTCACCGCCACCGGCGAGGCCCTGCATCGCATCGGCGAAGATGTTTTACGAATTAACGAGCACGTTAAGGCAATCGTTACCAGCGCGAGAGAACAATCAGTTGGTCTGAGCGAGATCAACTCCGCCGTTGGGCAGATGGACCAGGTCACGCAGCAGAATGCCGCCATGGTAGAGCAGACCAATGCGGCAAGCCACACGCTGGCGAGTGATGCGGAAAGCCTTTCGCGCCTCGTCAGTCAGTTCAAGGTCAACTTGAACGATCCTGTTCATGTTCAACAGCAGGAGCCGGCCCTGGCCGCCTCCCCTCAGAAACCGTCCCCCGCGCGGGCACTGATGGACAAGGTTGCGGGATCGTTTAACCGAACAGCTTCGGCAACCGCTTCTGCTGCCGCAGCAAAAGAACACTGGGAAGAGTTCTAAACATGAGCAATGCCATTAAACAGTCGGGTGCCTATCTCGAAATCGTATCTTTCCACCTTGGCGACCAGGAATTCTGCATCGACATCATGGCGATCCGTGAAATTCGCGGCTGGGCCCCGGTCACTCCGATGCCCCATACCCCGCCCTACGTGCTCGGCCTCATCAACCTTCGCGGCGCCGTTATCCCGGTTATCGACATGGCCTGCCGCCTAGGCATGAAGATGACCGAGCCATCCGAACGCGCGGCGATCATCGTCACGGACATCGCCGGCAAGCTGGTCGGTCTGCTGGTCGAGCAGGTTTCGGACATGATGACCATTCGCTCGGAAGATCTGCAGCCGGCACCGGAAATCATTCCGGAAGCCCAGCGCGCCTTCTGCCGCGGTATCGTCGCCCTCGAAAAGTCGATGGTCTGCTTCCTCAACCTCGACACCGTGATTGCCGACGAGCTGGCCCAGGCCGCCTGATTGATAGTCCTCTTCCCAGGAAGGAGCCTCGACCCTGTCGGGGCTCGTTCCCGTTTGGGCAGTTGCACGGCCACAGAAACTTATAGTTAATACATGTTATAAAAAATACGGAACCGTCAGCGGGCTCCGACGTTTCTCCATGGCTTCCGACGACGCGGAAGTTTCTGCAAGGAATCAAAGGAGAAATACTATGAATTCTGCTGTAAAGCTCGCGCTCGCCGGTGCCATGTCTCTCGCGTCCGTTTCGGGCGTAGCACTGGCTCAGACCGCTGACCCGATGGTCGATACCACGACCACCACCAATTCGACGACAATGGCGACGGAAGGCGTGAACATCGTCCGCCTCGACAGCCTGAACAACGACCAGGACCGTCAGCAGCACACCCGCCTGGAAGCCATGGTCAACGACCAGACCGCTATGGCCGAAGCTCAGGCCGAGGTGAGCGCCGACCCGGCGATCATGGCTGCTCTTCAGGAGCAGAGCATCGAAGCGATGAACGTCATTGACGTGGAAACCGCAGCAAATGGCGGCAAGATTGTCTACGTGAAGTAAGGCCCTGCCGCACAACAAGAAACGCCCTGGATCCGAACGGCTCCAGGGCGTTTTCATTGGGAGAGTTGAACAGGCTGCTCTCCACCCGGCTGCGAGATTGGGGGTGACGCATCGCCGGAACCTAACGATTGGCAGATGTCACCGGTTCATGACAGTGACTGTGGTCACATGACCACTTAGGAGCTTCACTCCACCCAAAACTGGTCTTAGTTCGGCTTGCCGTTCGTCCAGACGACGGTCTGATTGAAAAGCGGCACTGTCGAAATCGCCATTTTGGCAGAGCCCTCGACCACCTGGCGCGAATGGACCAGATAGATCAGCGTGTCGTTCTGCTTGTCGTAGATCCGGTTCACGACCAGCGACTTCCAAATGATCGATAGCCCCTCGCGAAAGACCTCCTCACCTTCCCGAGACAGATCGATGTCGCCGATCTCGATCGGCCCTGTCTGGCGGCAGGCAATCGAATTGTTGGAGGGATCCTCGAACCAGTTGCCGTTGGAGAGGCGGTCAATGATCGACCGGTCGAAATAGGTGACATGGCAGGTGACACCCTTCACATCAGGATCGGTCATCGCCTCGACGATGATGTCATTGCCGACCCAATCGACACCGACTTCGCCAACCACCTCCGCAGAAACCGGGGCTGCTGTCGCGACCAAGAGGGCGGAAGCGGTGAGGATCGACTTCAGGGACATGGTCATCACTCCTTTGTGAACAGTATCCCAAACATAAGATACCGCATCACGCTTGCAAGGCGGCAACCCGTTTCGGCTTGCGAGCAAAGGAGCAAGGCTCGTAGCTGCGGCGGTTCAACCGCCCGACATTCAGACCGAGCTTGAGCGCCAGTTCGACGAAATCGGCGACTTCTGCCTCGCGCGCCATCGCCAGACAGGCTTCCGCACAGATGCGCGCATCCTCGGCTGCGTTGTGATGGACGAACCGAAGCCCGAGATGGGCAGCCAGGACGTTCAGCCGATGCGATCCGAGATCCGGCCAATGGCGCTGGGCGAGCTTGACGCTGCACAGGTAGGACACCTCCGGATAGTCCAGATCTGCCAGATCAAGGCAGGCCCGCAGCACGGAAAAGTCGAAAGCTGCATTATGCGCCACCATGCGCGCACCCTCGAACTCCCCGGCGAATTCGGCCATGACCTCGGCAAAGTCCGGCGCATGAGAGGTATCGTCCGGACCAATCCCATGGATGGCAATGTTGAAGGGCGAGTAGCGGTTCCCCGGTGGCCGGATCAGGCGCTCTTCGACCCTGACGACCCGCCCTTCCTCGATGAAGGCAAGGCCAACCGAACAGGCACTCGCCCGCGCTTCCGTGGCGGTCTCGAAGTCGATGGCGATGGTCTTCCCGGAAAATGCGCAGATGGACATGGATCAAGCCTTAGGCCGTGCAGCGGATTCGGACAAGACAACGCCCCGTCCCTTCACCATAAGAAACCCTTTTCCTCCCCTGCCCCTCGACTTTCGAGGCCGAGGCGAGTAGGAACGGCGCCAACATACCCGCAATCGGCGGGCGCGGCGCTTTGGCCCGCATCATCCATCACATTCGAAAGACCAATTCATGACTGATTTTGACGCCATCGTCCCGGCGATCGCCGAGGCCTTGCGCAAGCGCGGGTACGAAACCCTCACCCCCGTGCAGCAGGCGATGATCGACCCTGACCTTGAAGGTCGCGATGCGCTCGTCTCCGCCCAGACCGGCTCCGGCAAGACGGTTGCCTTCGGCCTTGCCATGGCGCCGACCATTATTCCGCAAGCCGGCCGCTTCGACCGCGCCGGTCAACCGCTCGCCCTTGCCATCGCCCCGACCCGCGAACTTGCCATGCAGGTGAAGCGTGAATTGGAATGGCTTTACGCCGAAACCGGCGCTGTCATCGGCTCCTGCGTCGGCGGCATGGACATTCGCAACGAGCGCCGGGCGCTGGAACGCGGTGCCCATATCGTCGTCGGCACGCCGGGCCGTCTGCGCGACCACATCACCCGTGGCGCGCTCGACCTGTCGCAGATGCGGGTCGTGGTGCTCGACGAAGCCGACGAGATGCTAGATTTAGGATTCCGCGAAGATCTCGAATTCATCCTCGAGGAATCGCCGGACGACCGCCGCACCCTGATGTTCTCGGCAACGGTTCCGCGCTCGATTGCCGATCTGGCCAAGAGCTACCAGCGCGACGCCCGCCGCATCGAAACGGTGTCGGAGCAGAAGCAGCATGTCGACATCGAATACCGGGCACTCGCAGTCGCCAATCCCGACCGCGAAAACGCAATCATCAACGTGTTGCGCTTCTACGAAGCCCGCAATGCCATCGTCTTCTGCTCGACGCGTGCGGCCGTCAACCACCTGACCGCCCGCCTGCACAATCGTGGCTTCTCCGTCGTGGCGCTGTCCGGCGAACTCTCGCAGAACGAGCGCACCCATGCGCTGCAGGCCATGCGCGACGGCCGTGCGCGCGTCTGCATCGCGACCGATGTCGCCGCCCGCGGCATCGACCTGCCCGGACTTGAGCTCGTCATCCATGCGGACCTTCCCACCAATTCCGAAACCCTGCTGCACCGCTCGGGTCGTACCGGTCGTGCCGGCAACAAGGGTGTCTCGGCGCTGATCGTGCCCAACAGCGCCCGCCGAAAGGCGGAACGCCTGCTCGCCGGCGCCAATGTCCGCCCGACCTGGGCCCTGCCGCCCTCTGCCGATGAAGTGCAGGCCCGTGATGACGAACGCCTGATGGCCGATCCGACCCTCACCGAAGCGGTCACCGAAGACGAAGCACCGATGATCGAGGCGCTGATCGCAACCCATGGCGCCGAACAGGTGGCGGCCGCCTTCCTGCGTCTGCAGCGCGGCAAGCGGTCGGCACCGGAAGACCTGATCCCCGTCAGCCTCGAAGCCGGCAAGGTCCGCAAGGAGCCCGACTATGCCAACCCCGCCAGCGCCGTCACCAAGCCGCGCGGCGATTTTGGTCCGAGCGTCTGGTTCTCCGTTTCCGTCGGCCGTCGCCAGAATGCCGAACCGCGCTGGCTGATCCCGATGCTCTGCCGCAATGGCAATATCACCAAGAATGAGATCGGCGCGATCAAGATGCAGCCCGAAGAAACCTTCGTCGAGATCGCGGCAAACGCGCTCGACACCTTCCTCGGTGCGCTCGGCCCGAATAAAGCGCTGGAGCGTGGCATCACGCTGGCCCAGCTTCCGGGCACGCCGGACTTCTCCGCCCCGCCGAAAGAGCGCGCCCCGCGCCCGCCGCGCGAAGAGGGTGACCGCAAGCCCTATGGCGAGAAGAAGTCCTATGGTGACAAGAAGCCTTACGGCGAAAAGAAGGCCTATGGCGACAAGGCACCCTACGGCGAAAAGAAACCGTTCGGTGACAAGAAGCCCTATGCCCGCAAGGCCGAAGGCGCCGAGCGTCCGCGCGACAGCATGGCCGTGACCGATGCCGAAGTCTGGGGTGACGCGCCCAAGCCGAAGCGCAACGACTGGAGCGACGACAAGCCCGCCTTCAAGAAGAAGCCGAAGGGCGCCTCGAATGCCTGGGACAAGCCGGCCAAGCCCGAATGGACGGGCAAGCCGAAGGGCGACAAGCCGGCCTTTGCCGGCAAGCCGAAGGGCAAGTTCGACGATCGCGGCGGCGCCGCCGGTCCGAAGAAGAAGAGCTTCAAGCCGAAGGGCTGACACGCTTTTAAGACAAGGTCGGGGCTTCCGCAGGGAGCTCTGCATCTTGAGAGAGATACCCTGCCTCTCTCCGTCCTCTATACGACAGACGGAACAACCACTGTCCGCCGCGCATTCCCTGCGGGGCAAGGGACGGTGGAACGATGGCAGCAATCGAGAACAAAGGTCACGATCCGGCACAAGCGCGCCGCTTCTTGGTCGGACTGGCACGCGGCGGCGCGGGTGCCCTGCTCTTCTCCCTCCCGATGCTGATGACCATGGAGATGTGGTTCATCGGCTTTTATATGGAGCGCGAACGACTGCTCCTCCTGCTCATCCTCAATCTGCCACTTCTCCTCTGCCTGTCGCATCGAATCGGCTTTGAGCGCACCGGCTCCTGGCCCGAATCGGCCCGGGACGCGATTGTCCCCTATGGCATGGGCATCGCGGCCTGCGGATTGGTCCTCGTTCTGCTTGGGGTCATCAAACCAGACATGCCGCCAGGAGAATGGGTCGGCATGGTGGCGCTCCAGGCCGTGCCGGCAAGCATCGGCGCGCTGCTCGGTCGCAGCCAACTCGGCATGAGTGACGGCGAGAAGGAAGATGAAGATATCCAAGAGAATGTGACGAGCTATGCCACAGAACTCTTCATGATGGCGGTAGGCGCCGTGTATCTATCGCTCAACCTGGCGCCGACGGAAGAGATGATCCTCATCGCCTACAAGATGACCGTATGGCACGCGCTGGCCTTGCTCGTTCTCTCTGTCCTCTTGATGCACGGCTTCGTCTACGCTCTCGCCTTCAGAGGCAGCCATAGCCTTGAGGCCGAAACACCGGCCTGGCACGCCTTCTTTCGCTTCACCCTGCCCGGCTATACCGTTGCCCTGATGGTCAGCCTCTACACGCTCTGGACCTTCGGTCGGCTCGACGACCTTGGCATGACCCAGGCCCTTGTGACGATCATTGTCCTTGGTTTTCCGGCTGCAATCGGTGCGGCCGCTGCCCGTCTTGTCCTGTGAGGAACAGCATCATGACACGTTCAAGTCTCAGCAAACACGCCGAACAGATGCGGCCTCACTGGATCGAGTGGTTCACGGGCATTCTCTCCAGCCTCCTCGTTCTCGCCATCATAGGCTGGATGCTGTTTGAAGCGACAACCTCCTCCGATCGCCCGCCGGAACTCTCCGCAAGGGTCATCGCAACTGAAGCTGTCTCGCCAGGCTGGCACGTGATGATCCAAGTAGAAAACACGGGTGATCAGGCCGCTGCCGACGTGAATGTGAAAGCCACGCTTCGAAGCCAAGATATGCAACCGGAGGAGGCAGAACTGACCTTTGACTATGTGGCCGCCGGATCGACCTCTCGCGGCGCGATGATATTCGTAAACAATCCCTCCGCAGGCCTACTTGAAATTGTGCCAACCAGCTTCACCGAGCCGTAGACGCTCCGATATGGTGCAGAAACAACGCAATCAAAGGTTACAAATTCATTGAAACTTAATTTTTCGATGACTAAAACTAGTAGGGGTCCAAATGAGTCCTTTACTGCATAGGTTGTAATTGTCACGGTGACGCAAGACACATGCAGGCAACGGATAACAGAAGATCTGGACGCAAGACGCCACGAGATTTCCTCTCGTGACGAGGAAATGACTATCCTTTCAAGTCTTATTGTGTGGTCGCAAGAATGTTGAAGCAGCAGATTGAAGCATGGGTGATCCGCGACATAGGCGCGACAGAGTTTGATCACTGGGATCCACTTCTGAGATTTGCGACTCGGCTTTCTCTGCGCACTGCCATCCTTGCTAGCCTGATGGTCGCGGCGATACTCACATTGCTACATGCGGTTGATATCCTGCTGAACCCGCTATGGCGGGACCTGCTCATCGGCTGCACAATAGCTCTGGTTGTATCCTTTACGCTGACGATGCTCTGTTCGCTGTATATGGGCTATGCCGTTATCCACCTTGCCCGGACACGGCTGGAATTCCAGCAGTTGAGCCGGACCGACATGCTGTCAGGCTTGCTGAACCGCCGCGCCTTCATCGAGGATCTTTCGCAGGTCGAACATGGTCAGCTGTTGATCCTCGACATCGACCGATTCAAGCAGATCAACGACCGTTATGGGCACATGGCCGGCGACGATGTCATCGTATCAATTGCGCAGACCATAACCGACACAATCGATCAGTCACATCTGATTGCACGGATCGGTGGCGAAGAATTCGCCGTCTTGTTCCGCCACGCTGATTATGCCGAAGTCCAACGGGTCGCTGAAAAGCTTCGTCGTTCCATCGCAAGTCGCCCTGTCGAATCCGTCCACCAGTCCATCGCGGTGACCGTATCAGGCGGGATCGCCGACATAACACCGCTACGCGACTTCTCGGCAGTCTATGCCGCCGCCGATCGCGCCCTGTACCTCGCCAAGTCGTCCGGTCGCAACCGCATTCTCCACGAGAATGAACTGATGCGGGGGGCCCACATCCAGTCGATGGCTTCCGAACGGTCGGATGCGGCGGTCAGCGTGGCCTAACTCACCCACCGATCAGGGCCAGCCACTCGTCTTCGGTCATCACCTGCACGCTAAGCTCGCGTGCCTTGTCGAGCTTCGAACCGGCACCCGGGCCCGCCACCACGTAATCCGTCTTCTTGGACACCGACCCTGCGACCTTGGCGCCCAGCCCTTCCGCCCGTGCCTTGGCCTCGTCACGGGTGAAGCGTTCGAGCGAGCCCGTGAAAACGACGATCTTGCCGGCGACGGGACTGTCGCTGGCAACAGGTGCTTCCGCATCGAGCGGTGTCACCTCGGCGAGAAGCCGCTGCACGACCTCGAGATTGCGGGGCTCCTTGAAGAACTCCACGATCGAAGCGGCAACGACTTCGCCGATCCCTTCGATGCTGTTGAGTTCATTCCAGGCCTCGCCAAACTTCGGCGCAGCGCCCTCCATTGCCTCTGCAAAAGCCGCATAGCTGCCATAGGAGCGCGCGAGCAGCTTGGCCGTGGTCTCACCCACGTGGCGAATCCCGAGCGCGAAGATGAACCGGTTGAGCGCGATCTCGCGCCGGGCATCGATCGCCTCGAAGAGCTTGCGCACACTGACCCGGCCGAACCCTTCGATGTTTTCAAGCTTGGTCAGCGATCGCTCTTGCCGTGCCTTCAGCGTGAAGATGTCAGGCGCGGTGCGGATCATCAGCGCCGGATCGTCGCTCTCGAAGAAGAAGTCGACCTGCTTTGTGCCGAGCCCCTCAATGTCGAAGGCATTGCGCGAGACGAAATGCTTGATGTGCTCGACGGCCTGTGCCCGGCAGACGAAGCCACCGGTGCAGCGGGTGACAGAATCGAGCTTGCCGGTTTTTTCGTTCTTTTCCCGCACCGCATGGCTGCCGCAAACCGGGCAGGTCTTCGGGAAGACGTAAGATACGGACGCAGCAGGCCGCTTTTCGAGCACGACGTCGAGCACCTGCGGTATGACATCACCCGCACGCTGGACGATGACCGTGTCGCCGATCCGGATGTCATGCTCATCCGGCCGAATGCGGTCGCCGGAATTGCCGATACCCCTGATGTAATCCTCGTTGTGCAGCGTCGCATTGGTCACGACCACGCCGCCAACGGTGATCGGCGTCAGCCGAGCTACCGGCGTCAGCGCCCCGGTGCGGCCCACCTGAATGTCGATCGCCTCGACGGTGGTGAAGGCCTGTTCGGCGGGGAACTTGTGGGCGGTTGCCCAGCGCGGCGAGCGCGACCTGAAACCGAGCCGCGCCTGCAGATCCAGCCGGTCGACCTTGTAGACGACACCGTCGATATCATAGTCGAGATCCGGCCGCTGCAGGCCGATCTGGCGGTAATGGTCGATGATTGCTTCGACCGAAGTCAGGCGCGCCGTAAGCGGGTTGATCGGGAAGCCCCAGCGGCCGAACGTCTGGACCATCTCCCATTGCGTCTCCGCCGGCATCTGGCTCATCTCGCCCCAGGCATAGGCGAAGAAGCGCAGCTTGCGGCTCGCAGTCACCTTCGGATCGAGCTGGCGCAGCGATCCGGACGCCGTGTTCCGCGGATTGACATAGGTCTGCTTGCCCTCGGCCTCCATCTGCGCATTGAGCGCCAGGAAGTCGGATTTCGCCATGTAGACTTCGCCACGCACCTCGACGACATCGGGCGCATCCGCAGGCAGCTCGGTCGGGATTTCCTTGATGGTCAGGATGTTCGCCGTAACGTTTTCACCGGTCGTACCATCCCCGCGGGTCGCCGCCGTCACCAGCCTGCGGTTCTCGTAGCGCAGCGACATGGAAAGCCCGTCGATCTTCGGCTCGGCGGTAAAGGCAATCGAACTGTCCGGAAGCTGTCCGAGGAAGCGATAGACGGAGGCGACGAAGTCCTGCACGTCCTCGTCGGAAAACGTATTGTCGAGCGAGAGCATCGGCCGCGCATGCACCACCTGCGCAAAGATGCCGGCAGGGGCGGCACCGACACGCTGCGACGGGCTGTCTGTGCGCACCAGCTGCGGAAACTCAGCCTCGATTGCATCGTTGCGCCGCTTCAGCGCATCGTAATCGGCGTCGGAAATCTCCGGCTGGTCCTTGCCGTGGTAGAGCGCGTCGTGATGGGCGATCTCGGCGGCAAGCCTCTGAAGCTCGGCCCTCGCCTGCTCTTCGGTCAGGGTCTCGACGGGAATTGTGTCAACGGCCATGGCGTCCTCCGGAATTCTCCAGTCGGGTTTAGCGGAAAATCGGCGAATGAAAAGGGTTCCGCCTCAGTCCTCCACCTTGCTGAGGTCGAGCCTTGCGGTGAGCGGCAGATGGTCGGAAGCGCGTCGTGCTAGCGGCGTGTCATGCACGGTGAGACTGGCGATCAGCCCCGCCCTATTCGCCATGATCCGGTCCAGAGAAAGCACGGGCATACGCGCAGGAAAGCTCGGGATTGCCGGCGGCAGTGGCCCGAAAACAGGCTCCAGCCGCGTCAGCGCCGAGCCCGGTCCGAGCCGCCATTCGTTGAAATCGCCCATCAGGATCGTGGGGCGCTCTGCCCTGCCCTGGAGAAGCCCTAGAATGACATCGGCTTGCTGCCGCCGCGCCCAGCGCAACAGCCCGAGATGCGCCGCAATCACCCTGAGGGACGACCGCCCTTCCAGATCGATTTCGGCCACCAGGGCGCCGCGGGGTTCGAGCCCCGGCAGCGCCACCTGATGCACGTCGCGCACGATGCCCTCGCGAAAGAGGAGCACATTGCCCCGCCAGCCATGCGATTTCGGACCGGACATCACAGGCACCGGCAAAAGTCCGGTCTCCAGCCTCAACCGATTGAGATCGAGAAGCCCCGATCGCTCCCCGAACCGCTGATCGGCCTCCTGCAGTGCGATCACGTCAGGGCCGATTTCCCTGATGACGTCGATGATCCGTTCGGGATCGAAGCGGCCATCGGTGCCGACGCATTTGTGCACGTTGTAGGAGGCAACGGTGATCGTGCCGTCCGTGGCTTCCGACGGGGCAGGCGCTCCCGGGCGCCACTTTTTGTTGCGAATCGACGAGACCATGGCGCTGGCGAGACTGGGCTTGCTCTTCTTCATCACACCATTCGTATCCGTCGTCGGTTGGGCCAGGATCGACTTCCGCAGAAGACGACCTCAAGCAGGACGTCCAAAATCAAAGATAGGGCGATCCGAGCCAGAACAAGCGATCAAGCATCCTGTTCGGCAGCGAACGCGCTTTCAGCGCCTCAAGCGTGATCTCTTCCGCTGTTGCCAGCCTTGAATCGATCTGGTCGGAGATCTGCTCGGCGAGCACCCGGTCATAAACCTCAAGGTCGATTTCGAAATTCAGCCGCAGCGAGCGGGAATCGAGGTTTGACGAACCGATGAAACACCATTGCCGGTCAATGACCATCAGTTTGGAATGGTCGAAGGGACCGGTGGAAAAATGCACCCTGCAGCCTTCCCGCAGAATCTGGTCGAACTGGCCCATCATCGCCCGCGCAACGATCGCCAGATTGTTTTGCGAGGGCACGATGACGTCCACCTGCACGCCGCGCCGAGCCGCCGTATTCAACGCCGCGATGAAGGTCGTGTCCGGCAGGAAGTAAGGCGACACGATCCGGATCGAATGCTCCGCAACCGAGAAAGCGCCGAGAAGCAGCCGATGGTTGGTCTCGATATGGGTGTCCGGTCCCGATACCACAGCCCGGATCGCGGTCCCTGCACCCGGCACCGCCTCCTTGAGCTCTATTTGCCATTCGGGTCCGAGCAACATCTCGTCTGTTTCAAAATGCCAGTCCTCGGCAGCAACAGCCAGAATATCGGCGACAACAGGACCAGTGACACGGAAATGCGTGTCACGGGCTGCGTTACGCCCGGCAAAGGCCGCACGAATGTTCATGCCCCCCACGAAGCCGATGGTGCCGTCGACCACCATGATCTTCCGGTGCGTGCGCAAGTTCGCATAAGGCAGCCGAAGCCCCATGATGACCTGACCATTGAAGGCGGCGACGGACACACCTTCCTGTTCGAGATAGCCGATAATGCTGGGGACACTGTATCGGGCGCCCACGGCATCCACGATCACCCGGACCGCCACCCCGCGCTTATGCGCCGCGATCAGGCAATCGGCGACGCGTCGTCCGACACTGTCCCGATCGAAGATATAGGTTTCGAGAATGACGCTCTTTTCCGCCGCCTCGATCGCCTGGCACATGGCCTCGAAGGTCTCGTCCCCGGTCGACAGCATCGTGATGCGGTTGCCGGAGGACAGCGGGTGACGGGTCACCTTATCGCCGAGCAGCTTCATCTGGCGGAAGCGGTTACCGAACTGATCGGCGATGGCTTGTCCACTGACAGCATAAAGCGACAGATTGCGCCAGATTTCATCAAGTTCAAGCGCCCGCCTGGAGATCAGTGTGGCGCGACGGATCCGGTTGATGCCAGCGACCGCATAGATCATTGCCCCGACCAGCGGCGACAGAATGATCACGCCCACCCAGCCGAGTGCCGAGCGCACCTCGCGCTTGGTCATCGCTGCATGGGTCGCCGCCACCGTGCCGAACACGACAGAGAGCACGGCAAGGGTTTCAGCCCAGTAGATCTGGATCAAGTCCATCATAATGCGGCAACGAAACAGGTTTCGATTTTGAAGGCAACGGGTGCCCGGGGCAAGATGTTCACTCGCCAGCCGCCAGAAGCTTCGCAGCCGCGGCCCGCGCCTCGTCGGTCACCGAGGCACCGGCCAGCATGCGGGCGATCTCTTCCCGGCGATGATCCGGTTCCATGATGGCGACGCGGGTCGCGATCTTATCGCCGGCGTCACCGGAGGGCCCCTTGGAGATCAGGAAATGCGTGGACGCACGTGCCGCGACTTGCGGCGCATGGGTAACCGACAGCACCTGGACCTTCGCGGAGAGCCGCTTCAACCGCTGGCCGATCGCATCCGCGACGGCACCGCCGACACCGGTGTCGATTTCATCAAAGACCAGCGTCGGCGCTGAACCGCGATCGGCAAGCGCCACCTTGAGCGCCAGCAGGAAGCGAGAAAGCTCACCACCAGAAGCAACCTTCATGATCGGTCCGGGGCGGGTTCCGGGATTGGTCTGGACATGGAATTCCACGGTATCGATGCCGTCGGCAGTCGCATTTTCCGGATCAACTGCGACTTCGACCATGAACCGTGCACGCTCGAGCTTCAGCGCCGGCAGTTCCTGCATGACCGCATCGGCGAGCGCCTGGGCGGCGTTCTGGCGTTTCGAGGAAAGCTGCTGGGCCAGATGGTCATAATGCCCCTTGGCATCGCGAACAGCGGTCTCCAGCTGGCCAAGCCGCTCTTCGCCGGCATCGAGGTCGGCGAGATCCGCAACCATCTTTTCTGCCAGCGCCGGCAGGTCGGCAACCGCCACGGAATACTTGCGACCGGCCGCACGCAGCGCAAACAGACGCTCCTCGACACGCTCCAGTTCACGCGGATCGAACTCGGTGCGGCGCAGCGCCGCTTCCACTTCCATCTGTGCGGCAGACAGAGTGTCGAGTGCCGCGCCGAGGAGCTGCACGGTTTCTTCGAGCAGTCCCGGCGCCTCATGGCTCTTTCGCTCGAGACGCCGCATCAGCGAGGCGATATGCGGGACGGGTGACGCCGTGCCGTTCAGGAATTCGGAAGCCTCGGCAATGTCGCCGGCGATCCGCTCGGACTTCTGCATCCGCGAGCGACGCTCGGCGAGTTCGTCTTCCTCGCCGTCGAGCGGAGACAGACCTTCGAGCTCCTCGACGGAGGCACGCAAATAGTCGGCCTCGCGTGCGGCAGCCTCGACCTTCGCCTTATGCGTCTTGAAGGCCCGCTCGGCATCGCGCCAGCGACGATAGCTTTCGCCAAGATCGAGCGCCTCGTCCGTCAGGCCGGCAAAGGCGTCAAGCAGCATGCGATGGGCATCGGTATCGATCAGGGCGCGGTCGTCATGCTGCCCATGGATCTCGACCAGCAGCTGGCCGACCTGACGCAGCAGCTGCACGCTGACCGGCTGATCGTTGATATAGGCGCGGGTGCGGCCGTCAGCCGACTGGACACGACGGAAGATCAGGTCGCCGTCGTCGTCAACGCCGTTGCCCTTGAGCAACGTCCGCGCAGGATGGCTACCGCCAACGTCGAACACGGCCGTCACCTGGCCCTTGTCCTCGCCATGGCGCACCAGCGAGCCGTCACCACGGCCGCCGAGTGCCAAGGAAAGACTGTCGAGCAGGATGGATTTGCCAGCGCCGGTTTCACCGGTCAGCACGGACAGGCCCGTCTCGAAGGCAAGATCGAGCCGCTCGATCAGGACGATATCGCGGATCGACAGCTGGACCAGCATGGGCTCAGGATCTCACTTCGTGACGAGGGACCGTCAGGTCCCGATCAGCAGTCTGCGGCCGGCACGGGTAATCCAGGAACCGGCATTTTCACGCGGCTCCAGACCGCCCTTCTGCAGCAGCGCATAGCTGTCGGCATACCACTGGCTGTCCGGGTAGTTGTGGCCAAGAACCGCTGCAGCGGCCTGGGCCTCCGATACGACACCCATGGCATAATAGGACTCGACGAGGCGTGCCAAGGCTTCTTCAATCTGGTTCGTGTTCGGATACTCCTCGACGACCACGCGGAAGCGCGAGACCGCAGCGAGATATTCCTTACGTTCCAGATAGTAACGGCCAACCTGCATTTCCTTGCCGGCGAGCTGGTCGCGGGCAAACCGGATCTTGGCCTGCGCATCATCGACATATTCCGAATCGGGATAGTCGTTGACGACGCGTTCCATCGCTTCGATCGTCTTCAGCGAATTACGCTGATCCTGCGTGACGCTGGAAATCTGCCGCCAATAGGCCAGACCAACGAGATACTGGGCGTAAGCTGCGTCCTCGGACTTCGGATAGAGGCTCAGGTAGCGGTTACCGGTCGCGATCGCATCGGAATAGCGGCCAAGACGATACTTGGTGAAGGTGCTCATGACGAGCGCCTTGCGCGACCATTCGGAGAACGGGTTCTGCGCATCGACCGCGTCAAACTTGCGCGACGCCTCGGCCATGTTGCCGGCCTTGATGTTGGCGAGGCCCTGATTGTAGAGAACTTCCGGCGGCTCGGTCTCTGCAGCCAGCTTGCTGATGTCGATATCCGGGTCGCTTTGGCATCCCGCGAGCAAGGCGCCCACAGACAACATCACGCTGAGGCCCGCAATACGCACGGCTTTCTTCACAACGACCGATCCCACATGATTCATTCGAAATGATCCCGATTGCAGCGCCGCTTGAAAACCGTCGCCTTCAATTGGCGTTTCTAGCCACAAAAGCAGCATGAGGGCAACGCAGTGATGTCACTTTAACGCATTTTTGTGGCAGGGCGCGAAGAAAGTGGCATTCTCGCCCCTCCCCCAATTCTCAAGCAAAAACGCCGGCGCTCGAAGAGAGGCCGGCGGTCAAATTCAGATATTCTGTCCTGCACTTAAGCCGACCAGGGTGCAAACTCCGAAACCTGCACCGGAACAAACTCACGCGCACGAACCTGATGGCTGCGGCTCGGAGCCTCGACAACCTCATAGGCTGTCGGATCGCTCAGCAGCGCTTTCAGGGCGTTGGCATTCATCTTGTGACCGCCACGATAGGAACGGTAGCAACCGATGAACTGCGCGCCGGCAAGTGCCAGGTCACCGACAGCGTCGAGCGTCTTGTGACGGACGAACTCATCCTTCTCGTAGCGCAGACCTTCGACATTGATGACGGTATCATCGTCAGAGATCACGACCGAGTTTTCCAGCGACGAGCCCAGCGCAAAACCGGCAGCCCAGAGGCGCTCGACATCGCGCATGAAACCGAAGGTACGGGCTCGCGCCAGTTCCGTCTTGAAGGTTTCGGCTGTCAGATCGCCTTCCCACTTCTGCCGACCGATCAACTTGCTGTCGAAATCGATTTCGACCTCGAAGCGTGTGCCATCATAGGGGCGGAACTCCGACCACGACGCGCCGGCCTCGATACGGACAGGCTTGGTCACGCGGATGTAGCGGCGCTTGACGCCGAGATTGACGATGCCAATTTGTTCGATCGCATCGATGAAGACTTCGGAACTGCCGTCCATGATCGGCATTTCCGCGCCATCGACCTCGACGACAACATTATCGAGGCCAAGCGCATAAAGCGCGGCCATCACATGTTCGATGGTTGCAACAGACCGTGCCGGATTGGTACCGAGCACCGTGCAGAGATCGGTGTTGCCAACATGCGCAGAGACCGCGCGATATTCGCTGGTGGAGCCATCATCGTGCTGGCGAACAAACATGATGCCCGTCCCGGCTTCCGCCGGCTGAAAGGTGATAGACACCTCACGGCCGGAATGAACCCCGATACCCGTCAGCGTAAGTGGCGCTGCGATCGTGGTCTGAAATCCGAGCAAAGCAATTGCCATTCCGATAGCCTTACAACTGATGCGACGAGGCGGTGGATCGATCGTTTCCCGTCGCAGTCTCTTGCCGAAGGAGCGTTACCCCTTGTTTCGACTTCATACATACGTGTGACCGGGACGTGAGCCAAATCACTGATTCTTTCGTTTTGTAACGAAGACAGCCGATTGAATTTCCTTGAGAATTTCCAATCATCTAACAAAGTGTTAAACGCAGAGAACCCGGGTCTTGCGACCCGGGTTCTCGGAAGTGAGTCTCGGATAGTGCTTAGCTCGTCTGACGGCGCAGGAAAGCCGGGATTTCGAGCTGGTCGTCTTCGCTGACGGCACGGGCCGGCGTTGCACGGCCGTGATCGTCGAGCTGGCCACGACGCGGTGCATAGAGGCTTGCCTCCGCCGAAAGCGGACGGCGCTGCTGCGAGGCAGCAGCCGGAGCAGAACCGGTCATGTCGCCCATCACAGGCTCCTCGTCAGCCTGGCGGCCGAGCGAGTTGGTGATGCGCTTCAAGAGACCCATCGGGCCACGCTCGTCCTGGGCAGCAGGTGCTACCGGCTGGGCGCGGTGATCGATTTCGGCGCGCAGAACCGGCGGGAAGTCTTCCACCTTCGGCATGCGGACCGGCTCTGCTGCCATGCGGGGCTCGGCTGCGATCGGAGCCGGCGCGACAGGCGCCTGCATGACCGGAGCGGGCTGCTGCATGACGGGAGCAGGCTGGCTAATGACCGGGGCGGGAGCAACCGGCTGTGCCATCTGCGGAGCGGGAGCCGCTTCCGGAGCCGGCGAAGCGAACAGACGGCTTGCCGGGCGGAATTCCTGCTGCGGAGCAGGCTGAGGCTGGCTCAGCGACTGACGGGCAACGGCGATTTCAAGTTCACGTTCCATGGCTGCTTCAGCCGAACGAATGGTGTCTGCGACCGGGTCCATGGTCGGCTTGGGGGCCTGCGTCATTGCAGGCTGATATGCGGCCGGTGCCGGAGCAACGGCCGCGGAAGGACGCATAGCCGGCTTTGCCAGCGGAGCGGCCTCGAAGCCCTTGGAGGCAAGCGCCGCACGGTCGATGCCGGTGGCAACGACCGACACGCGGATGATGCCTTCCAGAGCTTCGTCGAAGGTAGCACCAAGGATGATGTTGGCGTCCGGGTCGACTTCTTCGCGGATGCGGGTGGCAGCTTCGTCGACTTCGAACAGGGTCAGGTCACGACCGCCGGTGATCGAGATCAGCAGGCCCTGAGCGCCCTTCATCGAGGTTTCGTCGAGCAGCGGATTGGCAATGGCAGCTTCAGCAGCCTGCATGGCGCGGCCTTCGCCCGATGCTTCGCCCGTGCCCATCATCGCGCGGCCCATCTCGCGCATCACGGAGCGAACGTCCGCGAAGTCGAGGTTGATCAGGCCTTCCTTGACCATCAGGTCGGTGATGCAGGCAACGCCGGAATACAGGACCTGGTCGGCCATCGCGAAGGCGTCGGCGAAGGTGGTGCGGTCGTTGGCGATGCGGAAGAGGTTCTGGTTCGGAATGACGATCAGCGTGTCGACCGACTTCTGCAGTTCCTCGATGCCCTGCTCGGCGAGACGCATGCGGCGCTGGCCTTCGAAGTGGAACGGCTTGGTGACGACGCCAACGGTCAGGATGCCCTTGTTGCGGGCGGCCTGGGCGACAACCGGGGCAGCGCCCGTGCCGGTACCACCGCCCATGCCGGCGGTGACAAAGCACATGTGGGTGCCGTTGAGATGGTCGATGATCTCGTCGATGCACTCTTCTGCGGCCGCACGTCCGACTTCCGGCTGCGAGCCGGCGCCGAGACCTTCGGTTACGTTGACGCCGAGCTGGATGATGCGCTCGGCCTTGGTCATCGTCAGCGCCTGGGCATCCGTGTTGGCGACGACGAAATCGACGCCCTGCAGACCAGCGGTGATCATGTTGTTGACGGCATTGCCGCCACCGCCACCGACACCGAAGACGGTGATGCGGGGCTTCAGCTCAGTGATATCTGGCTTCTGCAGCTTGATGGTCATGGTACCCGTTCCTTCTTTTTCCGGCCGCATCGCCAAGCCGGCCATGTCATTTCAACAGATTTCCCTTGGCCGAACCTTGTGTTCGGCCGGGTGAACTCAAAAACTCTCTTTCAGCCATTGGCCCATGCGGGCGAAGCGGCTGTTTCCGTTGCCGAAGGGCGAGAACAACCCGCCCTGCCCGGCATGTGTTTCCTGATCCGCCATCTGCGGATAGATCGTCAGGCCGACGGCCGTCGAGAAGGCCGGTCCCTTGGCTGCCGCCGGCAGACCAGAGACACCCATCGGGCGACCGATACGCACGTTCCGGGCCAGAATGCGGCGCGCCGCTTCCGGCATGCCGGTCAGCTGGCAGGCGCCACCCGTGAGCACAACGCGCTTTCCGACCACCGGCGAGAAGCCGGACTTCTGGATCCGGTCGCGCAGCATTTCGAGGGTTTCCTCGATCCGCGCGCTGATGATCCGGGTCAGGAGCGCCTTCGGAACCTGGGTCGGCTGATCCCGGTCGTCCTCGCCGATCGGCGGAACCGACACGACTTCGCGCTCGTCGGCGCCGTTGGCGACAGCCGAACCGTGAACGACCTTCAGACGTTCTGCATCCTCGATACGGGTCGACAACCCGCGCGCCAGATCGGTCGTCACATGGTGACCGCCGATCCCGATGGCGTCCGTATGGATCAACTTGCCTTCGGCGAAGACAGAGATGGTGGTCATGCCACCGCCCATGTCGATCGCCGCGCAACCGAGCTCCACCTCGTCATCGACCAGGGCAGCAAGCCCGCTGGCGTAAGGCGTGGCAACCACACCCTCGACGGTCAGGTGAGCCCTGTTGATGCAGAGCTCCAGATTGCGAAGCGCTGCACGTTCGGCCGTGACCACATGCATGTCGACGCCGAGAACGTCGCCATACATTCCAAGGGGATCACGGATTCCCCGTTCTCCGTCAAGTGAAAAGCCCGTGGGCAGCGAATGCAAGACCGCACGGTCATTGCCCTGGGACTGCTGGCCAGCCGCAATCAGAACCTTGCGCAGGTCGCCGGATTCGACTTCCTGGCCGCCGAGGTCGATCGAAGCCGTATAGACATCCGAACCGATGCGCCCGGCAGAAACGTTGACGATCAGGCTTTCGACAGTCAGGCCGGCCATGCGCTCTGCCGCATCGACGGCGAGGCGCACGACGCTTTCGACAGCGTCGAGATCGGCAATCACGCCGGACTTGATGCCATGCGAACGCTGATGGCCAAGACCAATCACTTCGACATTGTGGGTGCGCCCGGGCAGAACCGCCGATTCGCGACGCGGCGTAAGCCGCGCAATGATGCAGACGACCTTGGTCGAGCCGATATCGAGGACCGAGACGACATGTGCCCGCTTCGACGAAAGCGGCTTGGCGGGCGGGAAACCGAAGGAGGAACCGCCGAAGATGCTCATATCTTCTGCTCCAGTTTCTTCAGGGCTTTGCGGCGCTCTTCAAGAGCAGCCGTGCGGCGCTCCAGAGCACCAGGCGTCAGGCGGACGGCAACACGATCGGGCAGACGCAGGTCCACCAGCGCGATATCACGCGACAGGACCTGCTGCTCTTCATCAAACCGGTTGAGCAGCGCCAGGGCACCGGCGACATTTTCCTCGGGCAGACGTACGATCACGCCATTGTCGAGATGGACGTCCCAGCGACGACCGCCGATCCGAACGAAAGCCTTCACACGCGACGCAATGGCCGGCCAGTTCGAAAACTCCTCGTCGATCGCCGCAGCCGCAGTCTCGGCATCGCGGCCAACGAACAACGGCAGCGAAGCAAATTTGTTATCCCGCAGCGGAGCAATCACCGAGCCCGAACGCTCGATCAGCGACAGGTCATTGCCATGCTGCCAGATGCCAAAGGCCTGACGCTCGCGCAGAACCACCTCGACCGTGGAAGGATAGACCTTGCGAACCTCGGCCGATTCGACCCAGGGAAGCTGCGACAAGGCTTGCCGCGCAGCAGCGATATCGAGGCCGAGCAGGCTGGTCGAACCATCAAGACCCAGAAGCTGAAGAATGTCGATTTCGGACGTGTGCTGATTGCCGGAGACCCGCACGTCCTCAACCGCAAAACCAGCCTTGGACGTGACCGTCTGCATCACGACAGGACCGTGACCACCGACAATGACACCGTGAAGGCACACAAGACCATAGAAGCCGGCCAGGCTCGCCTTGCCGAGATGAGGCGGCAGAACGATACGGCCAGAGCAGAGGCTGACCACGAAACGCACGAGACGGCGGAGCGGCCGCGGCAGCACCTTCGCCTCCCCGGAGGCAAGCGGCGCAGCGGGATAAACACCCGGACCATCAACCAGTTTGTTGCCGCTCAACGAGAACAAGAAGCGTCCTCCACCATCCAACGTACAAATTCACCAAAGCTGTAACCCGCATGGGCAGCCATTTCCGGCAGCAACGAAGTGGGGGTCATGCCCGGCTGATTGTTGAGCTCCAGCCAGATCAGATCACCATCCTCGGAGAAGCGATCGTCGTAACGGAAGTCTGACCGACTCACCCCGCGACACCCGAGCGCCTGGTGTGCCTTGAGCGCTAATGATTGTATTTTTTGGTAAATTTTCGATGAAATTTGCGCAGGAAGCACGTGTTGCGAGCCACCAGCGGCATACTTGGAGTCGTAGTCGTAGAAGCTGTGCCCGAGCGGCACAATCTCGGTCACACCAAGCACCGTGCCATCCATCACGCCGCAGGTGAGCTCACGACCGGCGACATAACGCTCGACCATCACGACGTCGCCATAGCGCCATTCGCTGGAGGTCAGGATCTGCGGCGGATGCGCCATATCCTCGCGGACGATGACGACACCGAAGCTCGAACCTTCACGGACCGGCTTGACCACATATGGCGGCGCCATCGGATGCGTATTGCCGATATCGAAACGACTGATGACCATGGCCTCGGCAACCGGGATGCCCGCCTGGGCCGCCACGATCTTGGCCTGCTTCTTGTCCATCGCAAGCGCGGACGCGAGCACGCCGGAATGCGTGTAGGGAATTTCAAGATATTCGAGAACACCCTGAATGGTGCCGTCCTCACCAAAGGGACCATGCAGCGCATTGAAGGCCACATCCGGACGGAGATCTTCGAGCACCCGACCAATGTCACGACCAACATCGACACGGGTAACCTTGAAGCCCTCACCCTCGAGAGCAGTCGCGCAGGCATTCCCCGAGGACAAGCTGACAGGCCGCTCGGAGGACAATCCACCCATCAAAACCGCGACATGCTTGCCACTCATCAACGCCTCGCAAATTCCAAACCCGACCGGCAGTCAAACCGACTGATCCGGCTCTGTGAGGCCAGTTGAACAACATTAAGGTTAATGAACCGTTTACTTTCGTTAACTCGACTGCAAAACAGAATGCCTCACAAGCTAATAAGTCGATTTAGCTTAGCAACGTAAAGCACTGTGATATTGAGATTATTTTATGATGGTTGGCTTCAGGCAGTTAGCCGAGGACGGCTCCCGACGGCTTGACCATCGTCAGGGCCGGACAGGCTGAGAGAAGCCTCAACCAGCTCTCGCGCATGCACGATTCGATTCCGTCCGCTCGCTTTCGCGAGGTAAAGAGCGCGATCTGCGCCGGAAAAGAGTTCGCTGAAACCAAGCTCGGCAAGACCTTCGGAAACCCCGGCAGACACGGTGACGGAGACCTGGCGCCCGGCGATGGTCAGACCCATGCCTGGGACGGATGCGCGAATGGTCTCGGCTATCTGCATGGCCCGCTCCGTTCCCTTCCCCGTCAGCAACACGGCGAACTCCTCGCCGCCGATGCGGGCGATGGCTTCCCCTGAGCCCAGGGCATCTTTCAGGCATTGCGCCGTCCGGACGATGACATCGTCTCCCGCCTTATGGCCAAGCGTATCGTTGATCGACTTGAAGCGATCGATATCGAAAAGGATCAGGGCGACCGGGCCGCGCGCCATCTCAAACGTCTCGAGGAATGCCCGGCGGTTCATAAGCCCGGACAGCATGTCGGTCCGGCTCAAGGTCTCGAAGCGCTGGCGCGACACCCCAAGGTCATAGATCGCAAGGCCCACGACCGAATAGGCAATCACCGCAACGATAAAGGATACCGGCGGCGTCAGCATCGTCGCAACCACGAGTGCCGGAAGAAGGGGATAGGGAAGCAGCCCAAGAGCCACGAGGATGAGGTGGCCAACGATATTCAACAGATAGGCAAAGACAGCGATCTTCGCCGCCATCAAGACAGCTTTCGACAGCACCGACTGCCGCGACGCAAACTCACCAAGCGTCAGCTGTCGAATAACCCAGACATGCACCAGATCGAACATGAAACTCCCCGAAACTTCGGGAAGCCTAATTGAGCGAAGTTAAAACTTCGTACGGGAATGCGAGGCCTCAGGCCGGCACACTACCCATGAAAGGCTTGACCTCGCGACCGGGCATGAAAATCCCGAACCGCTTGATTTCCCATTCGAGCTTGATGCCGGAGGTTTCAAACACCCGCTGGCGCACGGTCTCGCCGAGATATTCGAGATCGTAACCCGTCGCATGGCCGACATTGATCATGAAGTTGCAGTGCAACGACGACATCTGCGCACCGCCGATCATCAGACCGCGGCAACCGGCCTCATCGATCAGTTCCCAGGCGGAATGTCCTTCCGGGTTCTTGAAGGTCGACCCTCCAGTCTTTTCCTTGATCGGCTGGACCGTTTCCCGGTGATGGCGAACCGCATCCATGTCGGCGCGGATCTTTGCCTTTTCTTCCGGGTAACCCTCAAACAGCGCGCTGGTGAAGATCAGACCGTCGGGTGCCGCCGAATGGCGATAGCTGTAGCCCATGTCGGCATTCGACAGGACATGCACATTGCCCTTGCGGTCAACCGCTTCGACTTCGATCAGACGGCCTGCCGTGTCTCCGCCATTGGCGCCGGCATTCATACGCACGGCGCCGCCGATCGAACCGGGAATACCGTAATAGAAGTGGAAGCCACCGATATTGTTGTCCATCGCCATGGCGGCAATGTGCTTGTCCGGGCAGATCGCACCGGCGCGGATCCGGTTCTCACCCGCAAGCTCGACCTGGCCGAACCCCTTGGCGGACAGGCGGATCACCACACCGGGGATGCCGCCGTCACGCACGAGCAGGTTCGATCCGACGCCCACGACGGTGAGCGGCACATCTTCCGGCAAGAGTTTCAGGAAGGCAGTCAGGTCCTCAACGTCATGCGGCTGGAACATCAGTTCCGCAAGACCGCCGGCCTGGAACCAGGTGACCCGGTCCATCGGCGCATCCGGTGTCAGCCGCCCCTTGAGATCGTTGACCCCCGGGCCGAGCGACGCCAGAAGCTTTTCCCCATCCACCTGTTTCATTCAAGACTTTCCCGAAATTGCATCAAGTTCCGCCGGCAGGGCTGCCGCCCACTGGGTGATGTTGCCAGCCCCCAACAGGACCACGAAATCACCCGGTTGTGCAATGCCCGCAACGAGGGAGGCGAGTTGATCCGGCGCGGCCAAGTAACGCGCATCGCGATGACCACCAGATTTGATGCGCGACACCAGGGTCTCCGAATCGACACCCTCGATCGGATCCTCCCCTGCCGAATAGACCGGCGACAGGAAAATCGTGTCGGCATCGTTGAAGCAGTTGGCGAAATCATCAAACAGGCTCGACAGGCGCGTGAAGCGATGCGGCTGGTGCACGGCAATGATCCGGCCCTGGCAGGCCTCGCGCGCCGCCCTCAGCACGGCCTTGATCTCGACCGGATGATGCCCGTAGTCGTCGAAGACCTGTACTCCGTTCCAGGTCCCCGTCAGCGTGAACCGCCGCTTCACGCCCCCGAAGCCGGCCAGCCCCTTGCGGATCGCCTCTTCGGAAATGTCGAGCCGATTGGCCACAGCAATCGCCGCGCAGGCATTGGAGATGTTGTGCCGGCCCGGCATTGGCAGCACGAGATCCTTGAAGTTGAAGACGCGACCCGTGCGGCGACGGCGGATCTCGACGTCGAAGATCGAGCGCGTACCATCGAGGCGCACATTCGAGAAGCGCACATCGGCCTGCGGGTTCTCACCATAGGTGATGACCTTGCGGTCCTCGATCTTGCTGACCAGCGCCTGCACTTCCGGATGGTCGAGGCACATCACACCGAAACCGTAGAACGGCACGTTCTCGACAAACTGGCGGAACGCCGCCCGCGCATTGTCGAATGTGCCGTAATGGTCGAGATGCTCTGGGTCGATATTGGTGACGACAGCTACATCGGCCGGCAGCTTCAAGAAGGTGCCGTCGGACTCATCCGCCTCGACCACCATCCACTCGCCCTCGCCCATGCGGGCATTGGTACCATAGGCATTGATGATGCCGCCATTGATGACGGTCGGGTCGAGATTGCCGGCTTCGAGAAGCGCGGCGACCATCGACGTGGTCGTCGTCTTGCCATGCGTGCCTCCAATGGCAATCGCATTACGGAAGCGCATCAACTCGGCCAGCATTTCGGCACGTCGGACGATCGGCAAGAGCTTTTCGCGCGCCGCAATCAGTTCCGGATTGTTCTTCTTGATCGCGGTCGATACGACGACGACTTCGGCGTCGCCAAGGTTCTCGGCCTTGTGGCCGACAAAGACTTCGATGCCCTTGGCGCGCAGACGCTGGACATTGGCACTTTCGGCCTGATCAGACCCTTGCACCTTGTGACCGAGATTGTGCAGCACCTCGGCGATCCCGCTCATTCCGATGCCGCCGATCCCGATGAAATGGACCAGGCCGATGGATTTCGGCATTTTCATTGTGTGGCTCCCTTCGACTGGGCAATGCCCTTGCCGGCGGCAATAGCCTCTACGAGGTCGGCGAGCAAGCCGGCAGCGTCGGGCTTGCCCGTGCTTTTCGCGGCATGAGCCATGGTGACAAGCCCCTCCGGCCCCTCCATCGCCTTGGTCAGGAGGTCTGCGATCCGCTCTGGGGAAAGCTCAGCCTGGGCTATCACCTGCGCACCGCCCTGGGCAGCCAGCGCGGCTGCATTCGCCGCTTGGTCATGGTCCAGTGCATAGGGATAGGGCACAAGCACGCTCGGACGCCCGATCACGGCGAGCTCCGACACCGTCGACGCGCCAGAGCGGCAGATCGCGAGATGAGCAGCTGCCAGACGCTCCGCCATGTCGGTGAAGAAGGGCGCGACATCCGCGCGAATGCCAAGCGTCGTGTAGCTGTCGATCACCTTCTGCCGATCTTCCGGCCGCGCCTGCTGTGTCACCGCCAGACGCTGACGCAGCGCATCGGGCAACAGGCGGATCGCACCGGGAATGGCGTCGGAGAAGAATTGCGCACCCTGGCTCCCGCCGAAGACCACGAGATTGAACGCCTCATTCGCACCCGAAGGCGTATAGGGCTGGGCTGCTGCGGCAATCACCGCCGGGCGAACGGGATTGCCGGTGAGCACCATCTTCGCCGCATGATCGCCACTCGGAGACAGAAATCCGCCGGCGATCGCGCGAACACGCGAGGCGAGCAGCTTGTTGGCACGCCCCATCACCGCATTCTGCTCGTGCAAGGCCGTCGGAACGCCGAGACCGGCGGCAGCAAAGACGGGGGGAACGGTCGGATAGCCACCGAAGCCGATGACGGCCTTTGGCTTCAGGCGCAAGATGAGCGCCCGCGCTTCCCGATAGCCGCGCCAAAGGGACAAAAACGCCTTGACGACGGCAACAGGGTTCTTCGAACCGATGGTCGCCGAGGAGACCGTATGGATTTCGTCTGCCGGGAAGCTGCCCGCATAACGTTCCGCACGCCGGTCAGTGACGAGATGCACGGCAAAGCCGCGCGCCCTCAACTCATGCGCCAGCGCTTCGGCCGGAAAAAGATGACCGCCGGTTCCACCGGCGGCAAGCAACACGATACCCTTGCTCATTCAACTACTCCGCAGGCACACCCGCCACCGAGCGGAAAAGACTGCGCTCCTGAGCGCGCTTTTCCGGACGACGGCGCGTCAACGCCAGGATGAAGCCGGCCGTGACACAGATCGCCGTCATCGACGATCCACCATAGGATATGAGCGGCAGCGTCATGCCCTTGGCCGGCAGAAGTTCGAGATTGACGCCGATATTGATCATCGACTGCACGCCGAGTAGCAGCACGAGGCCCGACACGGCGAGACGGTTGAAATCGTTGCGCTCCTTGTAGGCGTGGCTCAAGCCACGCAGCACGAGGAAGGCGAAGATCGCCACCAGCACCATGCAGAAGACGATGCCGAATTCTTCGGCCGCGACCGAGAAAATGAAGTCGGTATGGCTATCAGGGATGATGCGCTTGACCACACCCTCGCCTGGCCCCTGGCCAAACCAGTCACCACGAATGATGGCTTCGCGGGCGGTATCGACCTGGAAGGTGTCGCCTTCCCCGGTCAGGAATCGATCTATTCGCCCCGCAACATGCGGCAGCGTCAGATAGGCCCCGAAGAACCCGGCGCCCCCCAGGACGCCCAGAATGACAATCCAGAGCCAGGGCATGCCGGCCATGAAGAACATCGCCCCCCAGACACTGCCGATCAGGATTGTCTGACCAAGGTCAGGCTGGGCGATCAGCAGTGCAGCGGCGATGGCAAACAGCAGGATGGCGAAGAGATTGCCGGGAATTTCCGGCTGGCGCGCGTGTTCGGAAAACAGCCAGGCGCAGATCACAACGAAGGCAGGTTTCATGAACTCAGACGGCTGGATCGACATGGATCCGATCGACAGCCAGCGCCGCCCGCCTTTGACCTCAAGACCGATGAAAAGCACCAACACCATCATCATCAGAGAGGCCGCCAGGATCAGCATGGCCACACGCCGTACCTGGCGCGGGGAAAGAAACGACAGGCCAATCATGACCACAAGCGCCGGCATCATGAAGATCGCGTGGCGCTTGACAAAATGGAAGCTGTCGAGGCCGAGCCGTTCGGCCACCGCCGGCGAGGCCGCGAAAGAGAGCATCAGCCCGATGCCCATGAGGAGAACGAAGGTGATCAGGAACAGACGGTCAATCGTCCAGAACCAGTCGGCGACCGGCCCTCTCTCCACGCGGCTTACCATCTCATTTGCCTCCTGTCGGCAGATCGATCAGCATCGTCACCCCTGGAAGATCTGCGACATGCGAAACGAAGGCGTCGCCGCGGACCTCGAAATTCTTGTACTGGTCGAAGCTCGCACAGGCCGGTGAGAGCATCACTGCCGAAGCTTCGCCATCCCGATCAGCATCCGCTGCAGCATGCGCCACGGCACGCTCCAGTCGGTCCGAGATCTCGTAAGGCACACGGTCCCCGAGCTGTGCTGCAAAGGCCGAAGCAGCCTCACCGATCAGATAGGCTTTCACGATGCGCGGAAAGAGTGGTGCGAGGCTTGCGATGCCACCTTCCTTCGGCAATCCGCCGGCGATCCAGTAGATCCGCTCGTAGCTTGAAAGCGCAGGCGCTGCCGCATCCGCATTGGTCGCCTTGCTGTCGTTCACGAAAACGACTTGAGCGCGCCGCCCAACCGGCTGCATGCGATGCTTGAGGCCCGGAAAGCTCTGGAGCCCCTTGCGGATCTCCTCTTCCGACGCCCCGGCGGCCAGGCAGGCTGCGATCGCCGCACAGGCATTCTGGGCATTGTGGCTGCCGCGCAGCGTCTGGATGCCATCGAGATCCACCAGCAGCGACGTTGCACCCTGCTCCGCCCGCATGATCCGCGAACCCTCTGCATAGAGCCCGTCTGCCAGCGGCTGGCGCTTGGAGATCCGGATGACCTTCGTCCCGGCCCGCTCAATGCGGTCACCGATCAGTTCGCAGTAGCTGTCATCGATGCCGACGATCGCCGTCTTTGCCCCGGCGACCAGACGTTCCTTCACATCCGCATAGTGCTGCATGGTGCCGTGACGATCGAGATGATCGGGCGTCAGGTTGAGCAGGATGCCGGCCGTCGGATTGAGAGTCGGCGCAAGATCGATCTGGTAGGACGAGCACTCGACGACGAAGAAGCGACCGTCCTTCGGTGGATCGAGCGTCAGCACCGCACGGCCAATATTGCCGCCCAGCTGCGTGTCGCGACCGCTTGCCTGAAGAATATGGGCAATCAATGCCGTGGTCGTCGACTTGCCGTTGGTTCCGGTAATCGCGATGAACGGGCAGTCCGGCGCATGCGTCCGGCGCTCGCGCACGAAGATCTCGACATCGCCGATGATCTCGACGCCAGCGGCACGCGCAAAGCCCACCGTCCAGTGCGGCTTCGGATGGGTAAGTGGCACGCCCGGCGAAAGCACGAAGGAAGCGACGGAGGACCAGTCGATCTCGCGCAGATCCCGCGTCGGGACACCTTCGGCAGCGGCCCGTGCCACACTGTCGGGATTGTCGTCCCAGGCGATCACACCAGCCCCGCCGGCCTGCAAGGCCTTGGCGGTCGCGAGCCCCGAGCCACCGAGCCCGAACAGTGCGACGGTCTTGCCCTTGAACGTGGTCGCCGGAATCATCGCCGCCTCACCGCAGCTTCAGGGTGGACAGGCCGAGCATGGCAAGGCCAACCGCGATGATCCAGAAACGGATGACCACCTGGCTCTCCGTCCAGCCGAGCTTTTCGAAGTGATGATGGATCGGCGCCATCAGGAAGACGCGCTTGCCGGTCAGCTTGAAATAGCCGACCTGGATGATGACCGAGAGCGTCTCCATGACGAAAAGACCGCCGATGATCGCCATGACGATCTCGTGCTTGGTCGCGACAGCGACCGAGCCGATCAGACCGCCAAGGGCAAGCGAGCCGGTGTCACCCATGAAGATGGCCGCCGGCGGGGCATTAAACCACAGGAAGCCGAGGCCCGCTCCGATCACCGCGCCAAGCACAACCGCAAGCTCACCGGTGCCGGGCACGAAATTGATCTGCAGATAGTTCGCAAAGACGGCATTACCGGCGAGATAGGCGATGACGCCGAACGAGGCAGCGGCAATCATAACCGGCACGATCGCCAGACCATCGAGACCGTCGGTCAGGTTCACCGCATTGCCGGCGCCGACGATGACGAAGCCGCCGAACAGCACGAAGAAGATGCCGAGATCGATCAGGAAGTCCTTGAAGAACGGGAAGGCGATCGAAGACCCGAAGGTCGAGCCCTGCGGTCCAGAGCTCAGCGCCGTTGACATCATGAAATAGACGGCAGTGCCCGCGATCAAAAACTCGATCCCCAGACGCGCCTTGCCGGAAAAGCCCTTTTCCGTCTGCTTCGTCACCTTGAGATAGTCGTCATAAAAGCCGATCGCGCCGAAGCCTAGCGTGACCAGCAGTGTCGCGACGACATAAACGTTCGAAAGATCCGCCCAGAGCAGCGAGGAAACCACGATGCCTGCGAGGATCATCAGACCGCCCATGGTCGGCGTACCCGCCTTCTTGAAATGGGTCTGGGGTCCGTCGGCACGGATCGGTTGACCCTTGCCCTGGCGCACGCGCAGCGAAGAAATCATCGCCGGGCCGAACAGGAAGACCACCAGCGCCGAGGTGAAGAGAGCAGCCCCGGTCCGGAAGGTGATGTAACGGAAGAGATTGAAAAACTGAAGGTTGTCCGCCAGTTCCACAAGCCAGATCAGCATGGGAGCCCTTTCAAAAAGCCCGGAATTAAAGGTGGCGCTCCGTGTCGGTGAATGCCGGATACTTGTCAAGCAGAGCCGAAACGATCTTGCCGAAACCGATGCCGAGAGAAGATTTGACCATCACGACATCGCCGGACCGGACCTCTGCGGTAACGAAATTCGCGAGCTCCTGCGTGGTCTCGAGATAGACGACGTGCACCGTTTCCGGCAGAGCGTCGCGAAGCGCCGCCATTTCCGGACCAGCAAGCCAGACATGCTCAATGCCGGCAGCAAGCAACGGGCCGGCGAGATCGGCATGCACGCTCGGAGCAAACTGGCCCATTTCCAGCATGTCGCCGAGAATGGCGATCCGTCGCCCCTCGCCTGTCGGCTGGGCGGCTGCGAGAACGGCAATCGCGGCCCGCATCGACGCCGGATTGGCATTGTAGCTTTCATCGATCAGCGTCAGCACGCCATCGGGCATCTTCAGCCGGTGGCGCTGACCGCGCCCCTTGACCGGCGTCAAGTTCGCAAGCGCCTCGATGGCCGCATCGACATCTGCACCGACAAGCGAGACGGCGGCAAGAACCGCCATCGCATTTTCGGCCAGATGCCGGCCAGGAGCACCGATCGTCACTTCGCGCGTCTCACCGCCAAACGACACCCAAAGCGTCGAGATCTCGGCCGCACCATCGAATTCCGCCAGCCGGAACTCAGCCTTGGCGTGCTGCCCGAAGCTATGAATGTTTTCGACACCTTGCGCGAGCGCCGCCTGTTCGAGGCGTTCGTAATAGGGATTGTCGCGATTGAGGATCGCGTCGCCGCCATTGACGATGCCCTCGAAGATCTCCGCCTTGGCGTCGGCAATCTCTGACACATCGGAGAAATTCCCGAGATGGGCGGGCGCAACGGTCGTGATGATCGCAACATCGGGCCGCACCATGCGCGACAGGGGACCGAGCTCCCCGGAATGGTTCATTCCGAGTTCGAACACGCCGTAACGCGTGTCGATCGGCATGCGGGCCAGCGTCAGCGGCACACCCCAATGATTGTTGAACGAGGCGACGGAGGCATGCACCTTGCCGGAGGGCGCAAGCGTCAGGCGCAGCATCTCCTTGGTCGTCGTCTTGCCGACCGAACCCGTGACGGCAATCACGGTCGCGGGAGTCCGGTCACGGGCGGCCATGCCGAGCTTCTGCAGGCCGACGAGAACATCCTCGACCACGATCATCGGCACGGTCAGACGGCCTAGCGCGGGCAGCTTGGCTTCGCTGACGACAAGCAGCGATGCACCGTTGGCAATCGCGATGCTGGCATAGTCATGGCCGTCGACACGGTCACCTTTGATGGCGAAGAAGGCTTCGCCTGGTGTGATCGTGCGGCTGTCGATCGAAATACCGGTAACGCCTTCAGGCAGATTGCCGAAGGGACGGCCACCCATGGCGGTAACCATTTCACGCGCGGTCCAGAGCAGGGTCAACGGTCGAACTCCTCCAAGGCTTTGCGGACTTCCTGGTGGTCCGAGAACGGATGCGTCTCGGTCCCGACCGTCTGTCCTTCCTCATGCCCCTTGCCCGCCACGATCAGCGTGTCCCCGGTGGAAAGCATGGCAACCCCGGCCCGTATGGCCTGGGCGCGGTCGCCGATCTCGATCCCCTTTGGCGTTGCCGCCATGATCTCGGAGCGGATGGTCGCCGGCACTTCCGAGCGCGGATTGTCATCGGTGACAATAACCACGTCGGCAAGCCGCGCGGCGATCTCGCCCATGATCGGCCGCTTGCCCTTGTCGCGGTCCCCACCGCAACCGAAGACCACGATCACCCGGCCCGTCGTAAACGGACGAACCGAGGTCAGCACATTTTCAAGCGCTTCCGGCTTATGGGCATAATCGACATAGGCAAGTGCCCCGCCCTTGGTCTGGCCAACAAGTTCCAGCCGACCAGATGCACCCTTCAGATGCTCCAGCGCCTTGAGCGCGACAGCGGGTCCCACACCCGTCGCGATGGCGAGACCGGCAGACACCAGGGCATTGGCAATCTGGAAATCGCCGGCAAGCGGAATGTGAACTTCGAAGATTTCGCCCGCATGATGGACTTCGGCGACCTGCTTGTGACGAAAATGCTCGACGCGCTTCAGGCTGAGGAAATCGCCCTTGCGGCCCACGGTCCGGACATCGTGGCCGGATGCCTTCACGACGCGGATCGCCTCGTCCGACCAGGCATCATCAGCGAAAACAACAGCCGGCGCGCCCTTGGGCAGCAGCGTATCAAACAGCCGCATCTTGGCCGCCATGTAGTCTTCCATGGTCGGGTGGTAGTCCATGTGGTCCCGACCGAGATTGGTAAAACCGGCAGCCGAGAGCACCACGCCGTCGAGACGGCTTTGGTCGAGCCCGTGGCTGGACGCTTCCATGGCAGCATGCGTCACGCCCTCATCGGCGAGTTCGCCGAGAAGCGTGTGCAATGCCAGCGGATCCGGCGTGGTCAACGAACCATAATCATTGCGCTTCGGCGAGATAACGCCGGTCGTGCCGATCTGGGCTGCCGCATGGCCGGCTTCCGCCCAGATCTGGCGCGTGAAGGAGGCGACCGACGTCTTGCCGGCGGTACCGGTCACGGCGACCATCACCTTTGGCTGGCGACCGACGAAGCGGGCAGCCGCAAGCGCCAGAAAACGGCGCGGATTATCGACGACCACGACGGGAACGGAGGTGTCGATGGTATGGGAGGCGACGATGGCGACGGCGCCCTTTTCGACGGCCTGAGCAGCATAGGCCGAACCATCGGCCTTCGATCCGGAGAAGGCGAAGAAGACGGTGCCCGGTTCGACCTTGCGGCTGTCGGCTGAAAGTCCCCGAACCTCGATGCCGGCAGCGCCGCCAGCTGTCACCTGATCCCCAAACTCCTCGCCAGCCAGTGCGCCCAAAAGCATATGCAGTCCATCCTCTCGGGGCAATTTTCGCGAATCGCCCCGTCTGTAGTCGATCTGATCAATAAGAGACGAGCAATGCTGAGCCGTCTTCCCCGTATTTCGGTTCTACACCAAGAATTGCGGCGCTTCTGCGGATGATCTCGCCGACGATGGGTGCAGCCGTCAGACCAGCGGTGCGGCCTCCGCCCTCGCCCGTCTTAGGTGCATCGATGAAGCTCAGTACGAGATATTGCGGATTTTCGATCGGGAAGGCCGCCACATAGGAGTTGAAGTTCTGATCGTCGGAATACCGCCCGTTGACGACCTTTTCCGCCGTACCGGTCTTGCCGCCGACATTGAAACCTTCGACAAGCGCGTGCTTGCCCGAACCGCTCTTGCCGTTCAGCCAGAACAGATAACGGATATCGTCGCTGGTCTGCTTCTTCACCACGACCTGTGCAATCTGGTCGGCCTGTTCGCGGTTGCGGGTCAGGAAGGTCGGCGCGATCAGCTTGCCACCATTCACGAGGGCTGCAGCACTGACCGCCGTCTGCAAAGGCGTCGTCGAAACGCCGTGGCCGAACGAGATGGTGATCGAGTTGATCTGCTTCCATTCGCGCGGCTGCGACGGCGCCTTGACTTCGGGCAGCTCGGTCTCAAGTCGCGTCAGAAGCCCCATCCGTGTCAGGAACTCCCGGTGGCCGGCCGTACCGACGGCTTCGGCCATGCGGGCCGTGCCGATGTTGGAGGAATACTGGAAGATCTCCGGCACGGTCAGGATCCGGTTCTTGCCGTGGAAATCCTTGATGGTGAAGCGACCGATGCGGATCGGATAGCGGGCGTCGAAACTGTCCTTCATCGACACCTTGCCCGAATCGAGCGCCATGGCCGTGGTGAAGGTCTTGAAGGTTGAACCCATTTCGAACGTGCCGTTCGTCATCCGGTTCATCCAGCCCTCCTGCGCCCCTTCCTGGGGGCGATTCGGGTCGAAGTCCGGAATGGAAGACATGGCAATGACTTCACCCGTATGCACGTCGAGCACGACGGCACCGGCAGCAATCGCCTCATACTTCGTAACGGCAGTAACCAAAGCGTCACGCAGAATGTTCTGAACACGGATATCGACGGAGAGCTGGACGGGCTCAAGCGGCGTGTCGCTGGTCATGCCAAGCGCACGCAGATCCGCCATCCCCTGGTTGTCGATGTACTTCTCCATGCCGGCCATACCGCGATTGTCGATATTGACGTAGCCGACGATATGCGAGGCAGTCGCACCACCCGGATAGAAGCGGCGCTTTTCCGGACGGAAGCCGATTCCGGGAATGCCGAGCGCCAGTATCTGGCTCTGCTGCTTCGGCGTCAGCTGACGGCGAAGCCACTGGAAGCGGGAATCGGACGAGAGCTTGCGATAGGTATCCCTGACGTCGAGATCCTTGAGCACGGTCGAAAGACGCTCGACCGCCTCGTCGGGATCGACGATCTTGTGCGGCTCGGCAAACAGCGACACGGTACGGATGTCGGTGGCCAGCACTTCGCCGTTGCGATCCAGGATATCGGGGCGGGACGCCATCAGACGATCGGCCGGCAGGATGCTGGACACGGTTTCCGGCTGGGCATGGCCATACTGCACCAGACGACCGCCAATCACCGCATAGGCGATGCAGAAGGTGGCGATCATCAGGCCGACGCGGGTCTTCGCCATCTCGGACTTGCGCTTGCCTGTCCCCTTGAACGTGGCGGTATTCACCACGGCACCGCCACGCTGCACGTCGGTGGAAAAGTGCGCCTGGCTTTTCAGCAGCATGATTTTCGAAAGAAATGTCATCAGCGGTCCACCGATCCTGTCATGATGAGATCCTTGATGGGGTCGGACGGAGCCGTTGCGCTGAGGCCGTCGGCAGCGCCCTCCTCGGCTTCCGGCACGGGAACCTGGTCCTTCGGCATGGGCAGTTCCATCGGCCGGGCGAGCTGGCTGGGATCGGTCGGCACGAGCTGCAGCTCGGCCGCATAGGTCTGCACCAGCCGCTCCAGACGGTTGGGTTGCGTCAGCAAGGCCTCGTCCGCCTTCAGGAGATCGATCGTATCTTTCTCGAGCTTGATTTCAGCTTCGAGCCGGCGAACTTCGGCCGCCTTGTTATCTGTGTGATGCTTGATCTTGTAGGTGACGGTCGCCGCCGCCAGCATGGCGCAGACCATGAGAAAATCGAAGGGTCTCAGCACGGTCAGCCTCCGATCTTTTCGAGAGTGGCAAGGTCAGGCAGATCGAAGATCGACATATCGGCGCGCTCGGCAGGCGCCGAAGTGCGGATGCCGGCGCGAAGCTTCGCGGAGCGAGCGCGGGGGTTCAGTTCCGCCTCTTCGTCTGTCGCTGCGACCATGCCCTTGCCGACCGGTTCGAAGGTTGCCGGGCGCGCTTCCACCATGGGAAGATGGCGCGAGCCTGACGCCTTGCCGGACCGTTCGGAGAAGAATTTCTTGACGATGCGATCTTCCAGCGAGTGGAAGGTGACGACGACCAGACGACCACCGGGCTTCAGCGCCCGCTCGGCGGCAAACAGTGCCTGGGCAAGCTCGCCCAGCTCGTCGTTCACATAAATGCGCAAGGCCTGAAAAACGCGCGTGGCCGGATGGATCTTGTCCTTGGCCTTGCGCGGATTGACCGTCTCGATGAGGTTGGCGAGCTCACGCGTCGTCTGGAACGGTTCGCTGGCGCGGCGCTTTTCGATGGCGCGTGCGATTCGGCCCGCATGCTTCTCTTCGCCTAGAAAGCCGAAGATACGGATGAGGTCCGAAACCTTGGCGCGATTGACGACATCCGCTGCAGAAACGCCGGAAACGGCCATGCGCATGTCGAGCGGCCCGTTGCGCTGGAACGAAAAACCGCGCTCGGCCTCATCGATCTGCATCGAGGAGACGCCGATATCGAGAACGACACCGTCTAGACCACCCGCAGGCGCAAAGTTGCCGAGATTGGAAAATTCCGTGTGATGCAGGCTGAGGCGACCGCCGCTTGCATCGACAAGCGCCTGACCGCCCGCAATCGCATTGGGATCACGGTCGAGCGCAATCACATCGGCACCCTTGCCGAGAATGGCGGTCGTATAGCCGCCTGCACCAAAGGTGCCATCGAGGATGACTTTGCCGGAAGCTGGCTCCAGCGCATCAAGCACTTCTGTGAGAAGAACCGGAATGTGACGAACCGGTCCGCCATCGGCATCGGAAAAACCTTCGCCAAAGTTCGCCGCCATTCCGTTTCCCCGTCTTTCTAGGTGCGCAGGCCCCGCTGCCTGACCACCTCTCTGGCCCTCGCCTGCGCCTCGTGAAACGCCTGCGGTTGCCACACCTGAAAATGATCCGAACGGCCGACGAAACAGACCTCCGAGGAAATCCCCGTGAAATCCCGGATGAAATCCGTCACCGCCAATCGCCCTTCGGCATCGAGTCGCGTGAAGACGCCGCCACCATGCAGCAGCAGCGACATCTCGTTTGCCTCCAACGCAAAGGGATCCTCGGCCGCCACTTTCCGCTCGTACCGCTCGAGCAGATCCGGACCACCGATATTGATCGCCGGATAGACGAAATCCTGGAGACAATAAAGCTCCTGAATTCCGCGCTGCACCAGCACGGCGCGAAATGCCGCAGGGACGGAAACCCGCCCCTTCGCATCGATCCTGTTTGTCGCGTTGGACAGGAAGCGGCTCATCTCTGACTACCGACCTCCCCTTGGACGAAGGGCCACCACACGACCCCCGATTACGCATGGATACACCAACCGAAACACCCGCGACGCGCCCGCCCGAAAGACGAGAGGAAGCACCTGATTCACGGGACTGGGGGAATGGAAAGACCCCCGCAACGGCATGCAAATGGGATACCATGGGACAATATGGGCGTCAATGGGAACGGTCGGGATGAGCCCTTTCCGCGATTCAATTATTGATAGGCGGTTAAGCTTAACGAATGGTTAGAAGCCGCTGTTTTCCGGGCGCAATTCGGCAGCCGTTGCCGCAAATGTGATCCGACCGCGCGCAGCACATTCCGCCTTTGTTTTCAGGCGGTTCGCCGAAAAGAGGAAAAAGGGAAAATTTGCCAGTTGGCCTGTAAGCCGGGTTCTGTATGGCCCCGGTTTCCCGGAACGTGGCAGCCATTCATCTGGGACAGCGTTTGCACGCTGCCTCGCGCAACCCACCCGGATGACTGGCCCGGAAACAGGCTGTAGCAACGCTTGCGCGCCACCCGCGTCATCCCTATTCGGTTTTGCTCCCGGTGGGGTTTGCCGTGCCGTCCCTGTTGCCAGCGACGCGGTGGGCTCTTACCCCACCCTTTCACCCTGACCTCGCATGCGAGGCGGTTTGCTTTCTGTGGCACTTTCCCTGAGGTCGCCCTCGCCGGACGTTATCCGGCACCGTGTTTCCGTGGAGCCCGGACTTTCCTCACCCTACCGCCTTTCGGCATTGGTAAAGCGCGGCTGCCCGGCCAACTGGCAAGGGGTCCTTAGCCGACCCGTTCTGCGATTGCCATCAAAAAGCGAGACGCCACGCCGGCTTGGAGGCTTTTGGTGAATCAGTCTCTGAACACGGGCCGGAACACGTCCCCATAGGCATCGTCCAGGATCCGTCCATGCTGGATGAGTTCGGCACCGAGGCGTCCGATCTCGTCGGAACTCTTCGCCGCCGCACCGCATCCGCCGGTCAACACGGCGATTCGCTCGCCGGCAAAACCGATGGCCGGATAGTTGTCCGGCGTGAACGAGGTCACGCAGGCCGCCATGGAAATAGGCGCATCCGCAAGCGTCGGCACCAGTCCGGTGATGATTCGATGCAGATGATCGCGTGTCGTCAGCCGCCCGCCGCGCCGGAACCAGGCACGGATCTCCGGCTCGGTTTCAAGCAGCAGATCATCGGGATCGCCGCCGATCTTCAGATAGGTCTTGCCATCGGGATAGCGCACCGGCGGCAGAAGGTAGATGTGATCGATGGGATCATCCGGCTGGTGGATCAGCGATGGCATGCCGGCATAGGCGTCCAGTTCCGCGTCCGGGATCTCGAAGAAGGCAACCGTACGCCCATAGACCTTGAGATCGAGGGAACGCGGCAGAAGGTTTTCGTTGATCGAGAAACCGCCAGCGGCGATCAGCACCCGTTCCGCCGAATAGACCGCGCCATCGTCGGTGGTGACGATGGCGACATCCCCCTCCTCCCGAACCGACACCGCCGTCCGGCGGATCACGGTCGCACCGGCCTTCTCGGCCAGAACGCTCTGCGCCTCGACGAGCCGACGCGGATTGACGTAACCGGCATTCTTCTCTTCGTAGACACCCTCGCAATCGGTGCCGAAGTCGAAATAGCGGAAGCGCGACGTGAGCTCGGCATCCGACAGCATCTCGATCGAAACGCCGAGCTGGCGAGCCGCCAACTCGACCTGACCGACATAGGGATCGCGCCCGCCGCGTTTCGGCCCGACGATCAGGCAACCAATCTCTTCGTAGAAGTCGACGCCACTCTCGGCGGCAATCTCGCCATATCGGGCGATCGACCGATTGGCGAGCCGGGCCCAGACTGGGTTCGAATCGATCGTCCGGGTAATCCGCGCCTCGTCATAATGGCTGGCAAAGACGCCCTGATGGTTCGCCCAGTCTTTCGGCTCGTCCGGGCCGATGACGGCAACGCCATCACCCTGCATCGCGAGGTAACGGGCCGCTGCAGCCCCCATCATGCCCCGACCAACAACAAGAAACTTGAACCGCTCGACCATACGACACCATCCTTACGTTGCGTCCGGTGATAGCATGGCGAAACCTCGTGTCCAGTCTGAGAAACCCCTCCGGCACAGGTCTTTCTCAGTTGCCGATCAGCGCGATGACCTTGCCGCAATAACGCTTGGAGATCGGGTTCATGCGCTTGGCGGCGTGCCCCGCATTGTAGCGCAGAATGGTGCCGCAGGTTTCACCCCCGCCCAGTTCATGGGCCATCGACAGGTATTTCATGCCGTAGCGGATATTCGTCTCCGGATCGTAAAGCCCCTTGGTCTTGCCGCGATAGCCCATGGCCCGGGCGGTTGCCGGCTTGATCTGCATGAGCCCAACTTCGCCAGCGCTGCCACGCGCCTTGGGATTGAAATTGCTCTCGATGCGCACGACGGCATGGGCGAGATCGACAGGGACCCCATAGGTCTTGGCATATTTGGTGATGATGGCGCTGTAGGGGCTCTTGGAGAAGGAGGGAGCGGCCGGATAGCCGGCATCGCGGGAAATGGTCTTCAGTGGTTTCTTGAAACGGCGCTCCTCGCTGCCGGCAAGCGCCGACTGGGCATGAGTCAACAGAAGGGCAATGCATGCCGCAGCAGCAACAAGTCGTCGTGTCATGGAAGGTTCAGTCTCCAATCGAGCAACCGAAGTCAGCGCGCGTCAAAGCGGACGCGAAATCGCGTCGCGAGCCCGGCTCGGGCCGCCCGTCTCGGTTCTCAAGTTGATCTTCGCGCCGGGTTCCTCATTGAACCGCTGGCGCCGTTCAGCCCGTCCTTTAGAGCCGCCCAATGAGGAAATCCTGTGGCGTCGCAACAAAAGCGATCGGCACGCGTTGACCTCGTTGGTCCGAAACAGAGTGTAAAGGGTCGCCTTTCAGCTAAAGCGCGGCAGGCTCGTCAGTAGCCGATGCAGCGTCTCGATGGTCGAGCTGTCGGCCACGCCGTCAACCTTGGCTTGCCGGAAATGCCGCTGGAATGCGGCCACGACGCCCTCGGTCTGAGCGCAGAATTCGCCTGTGATTTCAATTCCATAGCCATAGAGGGACAGCATCGATTGAAGCGCCTCCACAGGCTGCCCGCGGTCGCCGCGCTGGAAGAAGCGTCCACCGCCGATGGGTGCGGGCTCAACCCAGTGCCCGACCCCTGCCCGGTAGAGCCGATCCCAGGGGAAATTTTCACCCGGATCGACCTTGCGAATGGGGGCGACATCGGAGTGTGCGAGCACCCGCTCAGGGGCTATCTGATGGCGATTGACGCATTCGCGACACAATTGGATGACGGATTCGATCTGCACATCGGGATAATCCGGCAGCCCTGCGGGATGCCCGGCATTGGCGATTTCAATGCCGATCGAACGGGAATTAATGTCGGTCTCACCGGCCCAGACGCTTTTGCCCGCATGCCAGGCACGACGCGATTCGGGGACCATCTGCACAACACGCCCGTCCTCATGGACGATGTAGTGACTGGAAACCTGGCTCTCTGGCGTGCAGAGCCATGCCTGCGCGCCCTCGGCAGACGGCATTCCGGTGTAATGCAGGAGAAGAATATCGGGCCGCTCGACGCCGAGCCGCTCGCCATGATTCGGAGACGGACAGATCTCCGCACGCCCGTAGTCAGCCTGGAAAGACGTCATGCGGCGCGACGCGCCTTTTCGATTGCCGAATAGGCCGCGTTGAACTTCGCCATGCGGTGATGCGCCACCGAGTGGAACTCCGTCGGTACGCCACGCGCATGCAGACGATCCGGATGATGTTCGGCAGCCAGCGCCCTGTACCGCCTGCGGATCGTCGCAAAATCGTCCGAGGGCTTTACGCCGAGCACACCATAGGGATCACCCTCCTGGTGAATGTGCCGCTCTGTAATCGAGGCGAAACGTTCATCCGGAATGCTGAAAATCTCTGCAATACGGGCGAGGAATGCCAGTTCCTTCTCATGCACCAGACCATCGGCCTTGGCGATGTGGAAGAGTGCGTCGATGATGTCTTCGAGAACCGGGCAGAACTCGTCACAGGTCCGGCACATGGTGGCAAGATTTTTCGCATAGGTCTCGAATCCGGCGACATCCTGGCGCGCGAGATTGTAAAGGCGCGCGACGTTCCGCGCCTCTTCCGGCGGAAACTCGAAAATCTTGCGGAATGCATCGACCTCGGCATTCGACACGATCCCGTCAGCCTTCGCCATCTTGGCTGACAGGGCAATGATCGCAACGGAGAAGGAAACGCGTCGCCGCGTTTCGGGATCGCCTTCGAACACCGTGCGCACGGCTTCGACGATGCTGCCGATCACATTGCCGGCGGCGTCACCGATCGCACCGAGCAAACGGTCCCAGAATGACGATATTTGTTCGCAGGCGAAATCGAAGATCATGCGAAAAGCTTGACCAAATATGTCCAGGAAAAGCAAGGAGCCGAGCCAGTAAGCGCAGATTAAAGTTTCTTCATCTTGAATCGGTTTTGCTGAAACAGGCAGGATCTGTTCGCACTGCCATTCGCGACGGATTATCCACAGGCGGCGTTCCGGGACATCGTGGCGATTGAATCGATTATATTCACGGACGCCGCGAAACGCGCAGCGAAACGTTGGTTTTTCTTGATTTTTTCGCTTTACAGCCGTGACCGCCTATCGCATCCATTTGCCACCTGACGCAGACGGCAGCGGGCTCTATGACGGCCCGAGGAGGAATGATGGCCAAGCAGAAAGTCGCGATGTTGACCGCCGGGGGCCTCGCGCCCTGTCTCTCGTCCGCCGTGGGCGGATTGATCGAGCGCTACACCGACATCGCACCCGAAGTCGAGATCGTCGCCTACAAGTCCGGCTTCCGCGGTCTGCTCATGGACTACAAGATCGAGATCACCAAGGAGATGCGCGAAAAGGCGCATGTTCTGCATCGCTATGGCGGCTCGCCGATCGGCAACAGCCGCGTAAAGCTCACCAATGTCGCCGACTGCGTCAAGCGCGGCCTCGTCAAGGAGGATGAAAACCCACTTCGGGTCGCAGCCGAACGTCTAGCCGCCGATGGCATCACCATCCTGCACACGATCGGCGGTGACGACACCAACACGACAGCCGCAGACCTTGCCGCCTATCTCGGCGCCAACGGCTATAACCTCACCGTCGTCGGCCTGCCGAAGACCGTCGACAACGACGTCTATCCGATCAAGCAGACGCTCGGCGCCTGGACGGCGGCCGAAGTCGGGGCCCGCTTCTTCGACCACGTCTCCAACGAGCAGAGCGCCTCGCCGCGCACGCTTGTCATCCACGAAGTCATGGGTCGCCACTGCGGCTGGCTGACGGCGGCAACCGCCCGCGCCTACATGCAGCGCACCAAGCACAATGAATATGTCGAAGGCTTCATGATGAATCAGGAGCTCAAGAACATCGACGGTCTCTATCTGCCGGAAACCCATTTCGACATGGAAGGCGAAGCCGCCCGTCTGAAGGAGATCATGGACCGCACTGGTTTCGTCACGCTTTTCGTTTCGGAAGGCGCCTGCATGGACGAGATCGTCGCCGATCGCGAAGCCGCCGGCGAGGAGATCAAACGCGACGCCTTCGGCCATGTGAAGCTCGACACGATCAATGTAGGAAACTGGTTCCAGAAGCACTTCGCCAAGCTCCTCGATGCCGACCGCTCGATGGTCCAGAAATCCGGCTACTATGCACGCTCGGCCCCGGCCAATTATGATGACCTAAGGCTCATCCAGAGCATGGTGGATCTCGCCGTCGAAAGCGGCCTCAACAAGGTCTCCGGTGTCACCGGCCATGACGAGGATCAGGGTGGGCGTCTGCGCACCATTGAGTTCCCCCGCATCAAGGGCGGCAAGCCATTCGACCTGGACACGCCATGGTTCAAAGAAGTGATGGATTATCTCGGACAGAAGTACCGTCCAATCCATTGACCTCGCCGTCGAAAGCTGGCTTCCTCTTGTTCGAGGAGTGAGTGTCATGCCCCTGTCTGTCTGGATCCTGTTCGCGGCGATTGCGACGGCCGCTCTGCTTGTGCCCGGCCGCTCGAAGCGTTTGGTGCTGGCCTATGCGCTGGCCCATGGCCGCAAGAGCGTCTTCGCCACGGCAACCGGGACGGCCCTTGGCGCAGTGGTGCCGGTCACTGCAGCGCTGATATTGTCCTGGGGGCTGCTTTCCCTGTCACCGACAGCTTTCGCGGTCTATCAGTGGATCGGTCTGCTCTGGCTGGCCCTATTTGCGCTTGGCCTGTCGCGCGCACCGGTTGGTGTGGAACCTGTGGCTGACAATGACAACCTGCCTGAAGAGCGCCCGCTGCGGGTGATCCTCCACTGCTCGCGCAGCGAATCCCGGGACCTGCGCAGCGGCCTGCTCGCCGCCGCAATTCTGTCGCAATTCCTAACGCCGGATGCCGCCTATGTCCCGCAGGCCCTGGCGCTCGGCGGCACCTTCCTGGCGCTTACCGTGGTCACCACCCTTCCCTATGCACTGTTTGCCGAGCGCGCCCGGAAAGTGATGAGAAAACATGTGGTTCGCCGCACGGTCAATCGATCTGGCGGAACCGTTCTGATTGCCGCGAAGGCCGTCACTGCCGGCTATCGCAAGATCGCTGCCTGAAGATTTGCAGCGCGTCCGGGAAGCCCGCCCGGTCGCAAGCTTGCCGCAATGCTGGGCATAGATTAAGGAATGGAAACGAATTGTCGGTGATTTGCCGATCTCTTCGCCTGCGTCTCGTAACGGATAATGGCATGAACGTCAGAACTGATCGTGGCATTGCGCTGTGCATGGCCGTCTCCCTGTTGGCTGGATTGAGCGGATGCACCGCGATCGATGAAAGCGTGAAGGCGGATCTCGCCTCGGCGCCCAAAGCCAATCCAACATCGCCGGAAATGCAGGCCGCCCTGGCGGCAGAGGCCGTGACGAGCGGTGCTCCGGTTATGACACAGGCCGAACTCGCTGCGGCCAATCCCGGCCCTGCACCGATCATTCCCGGCACCGAAACGGCGGCCCCGATCCCGGCGCTGAAGGCTTCCGCCCTGTCTCCCACGGCACCACAGACCGCTGCGACCGATGCGCTCGCCATGGTCACCACGCCCACGACAACGACCGGCAGTCAGCAGATCGCAGCGGCTGCGGCCCCAACCCAGGCAACACTGGCAGCACCTGCATCGGCGGCGGTGGCCACGGCAGCCGCGCCGGCCGGCGACAGGCCTGAGGTTGTTCTGGCCTATGCAGCCCCCTTGCGCGTCACAGCACTCACCAGCTTTGGCGATCCCTTCGACGTCTCGCCGCCCGGCGAACCGCCTGCTTTGAACGCCGAACGCAAGCCATCGACCGTTGGCCCGACCCGGCTCAACGCGCTGCTCGAAAAATACGCAGAAAAATACGAGGTACCGCTCGACCTCGTTCATCGCGTCGTTCATCGCGAGAGCCGCTACGATCCGGCCGCCTATAGCAAGGGCAATTACGGCCTGATGCAGATCCGTTACAACACGGCAAAGGCAATGGGCTACCAAGGCCCGGCCGAGGGGCTTTTCGACGCGGAAACGAACATCAGATATGCAGTGAAGTATCTGCGCGGTGCCTGGATCGTTGCGGACAACGACCACGATCAGGCCATCCGGCTTTATTCGCGTGGCTATTACTACGATGCCAAGCGAAAGGGTCTGCTGCACCTCATGCAGTGAGTATCAGCGCAGGACTTCGCGCACAGCCTGAACAAGCCGCTGCGGCCTGTAGTCTAGCCTGCGCGGGGTCAAGCCCATTCTGACGACCACCAGTCGCTCCGACGGAATAACCGCGATCGACTGCCCATCGTGGCCCGACATCCACAGCGCGTCGTCTGGCAGCGCAAAATTGCTGTCATTGCCACCCGGTCCATTCTGCCACGCCTGGCCCTCGGTGTAATCGCCGCCGGAGGCGACTGTCGGCGCATAGATTTTGGTCATGATCGAGGGATCAATGATCTGCCGATCGGCCCACCGGCCCTTCTCGGCGATCAGCAACCCGAACCGGGCCCAGTCTCGCGCGGTCGCATAAAGATACGAGCCGCCCACAAAGGTGCCCGTCGGATCCGCTTCAAGCACGGCACTGCGCATGCCGATCGCGTCGAACAAGGCACGCCGGGGAAAGGCAAGCGCGTCCTTGCGATCAGCGAACTGGGACATCCAATAGCGGGAGATGAGCACCGTCTCGCCGGAGGAGTAGTTGAACTGCGTGCCTCGCTGGGCTTCGGCAGGCAATGACGCCACATAGGCGCCCATGTCGCCTTCCAGATAAAGCATCCGCGTCACGTCGGTCACATCACCATAGCTCTCGTTGAAGCGCAGGCCGCTTTCCATCGCGAGCAGATTGGCAAGTGTAATCTCAGCGCGGCGATCATTGCTCCACTCGGGGAACAGATTTGCCGCCTTTTCATCGATCCGCCCTTCGCGCTTGAGGATACCGACAAGCGCTGCGGTCACCGTCTTCGTCATCGACCAACCGAGCAAAGGCGTCTGCGCATTGAAGCCAGCGCCATAAGTCTCGCCGATGATCCGACCATCCTTGACGACGAGAACGGCGCGGACATGCGGGCCGACCAGATCCGGATCATCAAGGACCTCGGCAAGGCGGGTATCATTCTCGACATCCGCCTCCCCCTCCGGCCAGGCCGTCGCCAGATCTGGGGGAGATACTTCCGCTGCTGGCGCGGTCAGTGCCCTCGCCGCGTCGATTTCGCTTTCTCGCACGGTGGTGCAGCCAAGGCCGGTGCGATAGAGCGCCGCAGACGGCGCAACGACGCCGATCAAGGACGTCCTGACAAGCCCCTGTTCGAGGTCAACATCCGCGCTGACGAGCTTCAGCAAGGGATGTCCTGGTGCCTGCACGTCATCGCGCAGCACGTCGTCCGCATCACGACCGGCAATAAAAACGTTGGAGCAGATGATCTTGGCTGCATAGCCAGTCCCCACCCGCAACAATTCCGGCGGAAAAGCAATGACCCAACCGGCACCGAGCCCTAGGATCACAACCAGGGCAACCACGCTCCGCAAGGCCCACTTCACCAGTTTCCGCATATGTCCGTCCTCCTGTGATCACCATCGAAGCAGGAATGCATGACAGGCGAAAGATCAGGATGAAGACACTCCACGCTTATCCCGTGACTTTCAGCTTGCCGGCGAGGCCGAGCGCTGAACCACGTGTGTCTGTAGATAGCCCAAGACGTCTGCCGGGGCGAAGGGTCTGGAAAACAGAAAACCCTGGGCCTCGCCTATGCCCAGCAGCCTGACGTAGTCGAGCTGATTCTTGGTCTCGATGCCCTCGATCGTGGTGCGGATCTGGAAGGTCTCCGACAGCTTGTGCATCAGGTCGACCAGTCTGGCGCCCTGCGTCGTCTCCAGCATCTGCTGCGCAAAGGAGCGGTCGATCTTCAATTCGTCGAGCGGGAAAAGTCTCAGATTGTTGATGGAGGAGAAGCCCGTTCCGAAGTCGTCAAGCGCAATGCGCACACCGGCCGACCGCAATTCCGCCAGACTGCGGCAGACAAGGTCGATATCGACGGAGAACACCGCTTCCGTCACCTCGACCGTGAGGCGCTCCGCCGCAAGCCCCGTGTCGACAAGGCAATCGAGGATGTGGGCAACGAATTGCGGATCCTTGAACTGATCCCCGGACACATTGACGCTGACACCGGTGGGTGCCGGCCATGTCGCGGCGGCGGCACAGGCCTGCTGTACAACCCATTTGCCGATCAGCTGGATGATACCGGTCTTCTCTGCAAGAGGGATGAAGACATCGGGTGTAATCAACCCCTTTTCCGGATGACGCCAGCGCAGGAGCGCTTCAAGCGAGCGGACTTCGCCGCTCTCGACGCCGACGATGGGCTGATACTCGAGATAGAATTCACCATCGACGAAGCCTCGGGAAAGATCCCGTTCGAGTTCCAGACCGTGCCTCACCTCACGGGCGACGGTCTCGTCGTAGAAGGCATGTGCAGGCCCGAAAGCTTCCTTCGCACGATAGAGCGCCATAGCTCCCCGCTCAAGCAAGCGGGCCGGGTCCTCATCCTGCGGAGAGATATGGACCGCACCGATGCTGACATCGGCCATGATGCGGCCCTCGGCGAGGTCGAAAGGCACCGCCATGGCCTGCTCGATCTCCAGGCAGACAAATTCTGCAACGGCTCTCCGATGCACTTGGGGAAGGATGACCGCAAACTCGTCAGCCCCGATCCGGTAGAGCTCTGCATCCCCGCCAGCAGCCTGACGCAGGCGATCCGCAACGGCCACCAACAGGGCGTCGCCGGCAGCATGTCCCAGCGTGCCGTTGACGTAGTTGAATCGGTCAAGATCAAGGAGAAGCAACGTACCGCCGCCAGGGCCGCCGGTTTCCAGCCTTTTCGCAAGCGCCTCATTCAGCGTCTGGCGGTTCCCAAGACCGGTCAAGCTGTCGGTCCGTGAGGCAGCTCTGAGCACCGACGCGCCCCCCTCCAGGTGGCGAATGCGGTCATGCAAGGCTGTCTCCCAGGCAGCGATGCGCCAACCGAGGGCCGTGCCGACAAGCGGCAGGCAGCAAGCAGCCAAAAGGGACCAATGATCGCTGAGTGTAGTGGAAAGCGCCGGAAAACCGGACTGAGCAACCAACGGAACCGCAATCGCAAGAGGCGCGGCAGCACCGCCAACAAAGCCGGCAAGACCATAATGCAAACGTCTGCCGAGCGGGATTTCACTTAACATCATGTTAAACACCCCAAAAATAACTGAGGAGAATTTGCATAGAATGCGTTGAAATTCGGTTACCGTCCTTCGGGGGTGACGTCATCAAACTGTAGCAACGCGACGCTACACGCCGTGAAACACAACAGGACGGCGGATCGATATGACCGAGCTTGCACCAGATGCCGGATTTCGCGGAAACGAGAAGCTGAAGGACGCCCTGCTGCAGCACGCAGCCCTCTCACCCGCCGGCATGTCGGAACGCGTGTTCGGCTGGCTTTTCTCAGGCCTCGTCTACGCCCAGATCTGGGAAGATCCGGAAGTCGACATGCAGGCCATGGACCTGGCCGAGGGCCATCGGATCGTGACGATCGGCTCCGGCGGCTGCAATATGCTGGCTTACCTGAGCCGCCGTCCGGCCTCGATCGACGTAGTCGATCTCAACCCGAACCACATCGCGCTGAACCGCCTGAAGCTCGCAGCCTTCCGCCACCTTCCGGACCACGCATCGGTCCGGCGATTGCTGGGCGAGCATTCGGTGAAATCGAATGTGCGTCTCTATGACCGCCATATCGCCTCCCATCTCGACGCCGCCACCCGGCGCCATTGGGACGCGCGCGGACTGGACGGCCGCCGGCGCATCGCGGTCTTCAATCGCAACATCTATCGCACCGGCCTGCTCGGCCGCTTCATCGCCATCGGCCACCTGATTGCCCGCAGCCATGGCGTGCGGCTGGAGGAACTCGCGCAAACCCGGTCGCTGCGCGAACAGCGCATGTTCTTCGACAGCCGGATCGCGCCGCTGTTCGACAAGCCGCTGATCCGCTGGCTCACCCGCCAGAAGAGTTCGCTCTTCGGTCTCGGCATTCCGCCACAGCAATATGACGAGCTTGCATCGCTCGCCGACGACGGCACGATCGCACCCGTCCTGCGCCACAGGCTGGAAAAACTCTGCTGCCACTTCCTCCTGAAGGACAACTATTTCGCCTGGCAGGCCTTCATGCGCCGCTATCCGAAGCCGGAAGAAGGCGTGCTGCCGACCTATCTGCAGGAGCAGCACTATTGCGCCATTCGCGATGCCGCCGATCGCGTGACGGTCGACCATGCAAGCTTCACCGAGCTCCTGACGAAGAAGCCGGCAAACAGCGTCGACCGTTACGTGCTTCTGGACGCCCAGGACTGGATGAACCCGCGGCAGTTGAACGAGCTGTGGACCGAAATCACGCGCACCGCCGCCGAGGGCGCCCGTGTCATCTTCCGCACGGCTGCGGAAGAGAGCATCCTGAACGGCAAGCTCGCGCCGGATCTGCTCGCCCAGTGGGATTACCACGCCGACCGCTCACAGAACCTGAACCGTCAGGATCGCTCCGCCATCTATGGCGGTTTCCACATCTACGAAAAGCGGCCCGCATGAGCGAAAGCCCTGCCACCTTCGCAGCCGATCAGAATGACAGCCATGCCGACCGCATGGACCGGATGTATCGCTACCAGCGCCATATTTACGACCTGACGCGCAAATACTATCTGCTCGGCCGTGACCACATGATCACGAGCCTGGATGTTCCGAAGGGCGGTTCGCTGCTGGAGATCGGCTGCGGCACTGGCCGCAACCTTGTGCTGGCCCGCCGGCAATTCCCGGCGGCGCGCCTTTACGGTCTGGATATCTCGGCAGAAATGCTGGCAACCGCTCGGGCGAAGTTTCAGGGCACAGCCTCTCCCCCAAGGCTTGAGGTCGCGGATGCGACAGCCTTCCGACCTGCCGATTTTGCCGAACCCCATTTCGATCGCGTGATGATCTCCTACGCGCTCTCCATGATCCCGGACTGGCAGGCGGCGATTGACAGGGGGATCGACGCGCTTGCACCGAAAGGGTCGCTGCATATCGTCGATTTCGGCCAGCAGGAACACCTGCCGCGATGGTTCAGGAGCGGACTGCAGGCCTGGCTAGTCCGCTTCCACGTCACGCCCCGTCCGGACCTGCGCGCCGTGCTGGAAGAGCGCGCCTTGGCGCAGGGTCTAGGCCTCAGCTTCCAGCCACTTTGGCGCGGTTATGCCTGGCACGCCGTCCTGACGCGCTGACCGCCTCGCGCAAGCAAGATTGCATCTAATCCGGTTTTCACCATGATGGGGACGGTGTTCGCGCCTGCCCCACGAACCGTTGATGAGCCGATTGGGCGCATCGACCGTCCATTCTGAGATCACGGACCCATGATGCGCTGGCTTTCGACGCTTCTCCTGACTTGCCTCGCCATGACGGCCTGCACCTCGGGATCCTATGACGTGCTGGAAACGGCCTCCGTCTCACCGCGCTTCCACGACACCGATCCGCAGCATTTCGATGGCAAGACCCCGCATCGCCACGAAGTCCATGGCATCGATGTCTCCAAGTGGAACGGCGACGTCGATTGGCGCCAAGTGAAGAGGTCGGGGGTTTCCTTCGTCTTCATCAAGGCAACGGAAGGCAAGGACATGCTGGATCCGCGTTTCCAAGAGTACTGGCAGGGAGCCAGCGACGCCGATATCCCGCATGCGGCCTACCACTTCTACTACTTCTGCTCATCGGCGGACGAACAGGCCGACTGGTTCATCCGCAATGTGCCGCGCGACGCAAACCTTCTGCCGCCGGTGCTCGACGTCGAATGGAACCCGACCTCTCCGACCTGCCGCCTGAGGCCAGATCCCGCGACTGTGCGCGCGGAAATGCAGCGGTTCATGCAACGCATCGAGGCCCATTACGGCAAGCGCCCGATCATCTATACCTCGGTCGACTTTCACCGGGACAATCTCGAAGGCGCCTTCAAGGACCATCATTTCTGGGTTCGGGCTGTCGCCCAGCACCCCAGTGTCATCTATCCGGAGCGCCGCTGGTCGTTCTGGCAGTATACCTCGACCGGCGTTATCCCCGGCATCAACGGAGAAACCGACATCAACGTCTTTGCCGGCACGCAGAAGAACTGGCAGAATTGGGTTGCTGCCGTCTCGAAATGATCGCAAACACGGCCTAGAGGCTCTGCTGAACCACCTGAATTGACCGGATGCATACGCAAGAAGCGCCATGCGCCGGAACTTTAAAATGAAGGACCGATCGATGAACAAAGCCCGGCGTCTTGCGCTCCCCCTCGCCCTGCTCCTTGCCTCCACGGGTCTGGCCCAGGCGCAGCAGCAATGCGGTGGCGATCTCGCGACCTTCCTGGACGGTGTCAAGGCGGAAGCCATTGCCGCGGGCACCCCGGCCGATGTCGCCGACAAGGCGCTGGCCGGAGCCGCAATCGACCAGAAGGTTCTCTCCCGCGACCGGTCTCAGGGTGTCTTCCGCCAGACCTTCCTCGAGTTTTCCGGGCGCACCGTCAGCCAGTCCCGCCTCGACATCGGTCGGCAAAAGATCAAGGAATATGCCGAGGTCTTCGCCCGTGCCGAGCAGGAGTATGGCGTGCCGGCCGGCGTCATCACGGCCTTCTGGGCCATGGAAACCGACTTCGGCGCGGTTCAGGGCGATTTCAACACGCGCAACGCCCTGGTGACCCTTGCCCACGACTGCCGCCGCCCGGAGCTCTTCCGCCCGCAACTTCTCGCCCTCATCAAGATGGTCGAGCATGGTGACCTGGAACCCGCGACCAATACCGGCGCCTGGGCCGGCGAAATCGGTCAGGTCCAGATGCTTCCAGAGGATATCATCGAGTTTGGCATCGACGGTGACGGTGACGGCGACGGTCACGTCAACGTCAAGCAGAGCAGCCCGGATGCCATTCTGACGGCGGCAAAATTCATTCAGCATCTCGGGTTCAAACGCGGCGAGCCCTGGATCCAGGAGGTCACGATCCCGGACAATCTGCCCTTCGAGAAATCAGGTCTCGGCGGCACGCTGACCGCTGGAGACTGGTTCGCACTCGGCGTCCAGCCGCGCGATGGCAACACAGCCTTCTCTTCTCTGCCGGCCGCCCTCGTGCTGCCGCAGGGCCGCAAGGGGCCGGCCTTCATCACCTATCCGAACTTCAACATCTATCTCGAATGGAACCAGTCCTTCATCTACACGACCTCGGCAGCCTATTTCGCCACCCGCTTCGGCGGCGCACCGGTCTATCAGAAGGGCAATCCCGAACAGGGCCTCGACGTCGATCAGATGAAGGCGCTTCAGACCAAGTTGCAGGCACTTGGCCATGACGTCGGCAAGATCGACGGCATCTTGGGCGCCGGTACGCGCGTCGCCGTGCAGAAGGAACAGCAGCGGGTTGGCCTGCCCGCCGATGGCTGGCCGACGCCTGCCCTTCTCAGCGCACTCTGAGCCATCCGTCGAGGATCATCATTAAAGCCGGGTCGATGACGTCGTCCCGGCTTTTTTGTCTTTCGCAAGCGCACCGGAAGATCATGACGAATGCGAAGAAAGCCCTCCGAGCACCCCGATCCCGCATCACGGAAATTAAACTTCATTAACAGGGCGAGAGTCACCGTAACCCTCTGAGAAAAATAGATTATTGAAGGATTTTGATAAGTTTTCCACCGCCTCTTGCCGCAGCGCAGCACAGAATTGGCTTTGCGCCGACACAAAACGGACATAATATCTAACGGTCAACGCAAGGAGGCACACATGGGACTGACCAATTCTATCAATGTCCTGATCGTCGGTGCAGCGTTTGTTTTCATAGCCACGATGCTGTTTATCTGACACAGGTTGAACGACCCCACCCATGGGTTGGCCGGGCTCGGCCTCTCCAGCATTCCTGACTACCGAAACGGAGAAGAGGCGCATGACATGGACTGTCATGCGCCTCTTTTCGTCATGAATGAAGGCGCGTCAGGCGGCGGCACCCGATACATTGCTGGCCGGCAAGGACATGCCGAGCCGTTCGAGGACCGCAATCGTCAGCGGAGCCCTGTTCATCGTGTAGATATGGAATTCCTGGAGCCCACGGCGCGAAAGATCAGCGATCTGCTCCGCCGCGATATCCGCCGCGACAGCGGCACGCTGCTGAGCATCGCCCTCAGTTCCTTCGAAACGTTCATCGAGGAAGGCAGGCGTGCTTGCCCCGCACATGGATGCAAAGCGCTTCAACTGGGTGAGGTTCTGGATCGGCATGATCCCCGGCACGATCGGGATATTGATCCCGGCTTTGCGGACACGCTCCAGATAACGCTCGAAGATGTCGTTGTCGAAGAAAAACTGCGTCAGAGCCCGCGTTGCCCCAGCATCGACCTTCTGCTTCAGCATATCGAGATCGACCGCATCGGTGCCGCTTTCGGGATGCCGCTCTGGATAGGCCGAGACAGAGATCTCGAAATCGCCGATCTCTCTGAGACCTGAGACGAGGTCGGCAGCATTCACAAACCCACCCGGATGCGGTGCATAACGCGTACCGACGCCGCCTTGCGGGTCGCCACGCAGCGCAACGAAGTGACGAACGCCGGCGGCCTGGAATTCTTCGACCACGGCACGCACCTCCTCGCGGGTCGCTCCGACACAGGTCAGGTGCGAGGCCGTCGCCAGCGGGGTGTCATTGATCAGGCGTTTGACCGTCGCCAATGTCGGCTCCCGCGTCGTTCCGCCCGCGCCATAGGTGACGGACACGAAATCCGGCTGGTAAGGCTGCAAGGCCTTGACCGTCTGCCAGAGCTGATCCTCCATATCGGGAGACTTAGGGGGGAAAAACTCAAAGGAAATCCGCAGCGCGGGGGTCTTGGCGATAGGCCGTTCGGGCTTCGTCATTCATCTGCTCCCGGTCTTGGCAAGAGGTTGGTCTGAAACAGTCTCAGCAGAGGCGCCGCGCCGGGCGAGCCAGATCGTCACCGTCAGCCCGCGACCGCTGGCGCTCTCCGGCGGCAGGTCGAGGACCTTCTCGACCGTCAGCCCGCGCCGGCCGAGCCATTCTGCCATCACGCCATGAGAGAAACCGAGACGGACATGGGCGTGTTCGTCACGCAGATACTCATGGGCATGCGGCGCGAGATCGATTATCGCGAGACGGCCACCCGGCTTCAACATCCGGGCCGCTTCGGCGAGAGCCAGCTCCGGCTCTTCCAGAAAGTGCAGGACCTGGTGGATGGTAACGAGATCGTAATCGGTCGCATCCAGCGGCAAGTTCAGAATATCGCCATGCCGAACGCTCGCCGAGAGGATACCTTCCTTGTCGAGGTTCGAACGGGCAACCGCGAGCATATCGCGGCTGGCATCAATGCCGATGGCGCGCCGGTAACGGGGCGCCAGCAATTGCAGGATGCGTCCGGTGCCGGTGCCCAGGTCGAGCATCGAATCAACGGCCTCGCTTCCGACAATGCGCAAAAGTGCGGCCTCAACATCTGCATCGTTGACATGCAGGCGCCGAAGCTCGTCCCATTCCGAGGCGTTGCGGCTGAAATAGGCCTGAGCCTTCTCCGCCCTCGCCCGCTTGACGCCGGCCAGACGATCCCGATCACGCTGCAGCACAGGGTCAGCCTCATCAGCGGCATCCAACAGAACGCGGACAAGGGCGGCAGCTGCGCCATCCTGCTTCAGGCGAAAATAGGCCCAGGCCCCTTCCTGATAGCGATCGATGAGATCCGCTTCCGCAAGCAATTTCAGATGCCGCGAGATTCGCGGCTGCGACTGGCCCAGGATTTCGGTAAGATCGGTCACCGTAAGGTCACCCGACGACAAAAGCGTGAGGAGGCGCAGACGGGTCGGCTCGCCCGCTGCCTTCAGCAATTCCACCAGAGGATCAACGCCAAGTCTCATTCGCACCACCGCAATAACGACATAAAGATATCTTTATGTCTGTTTCGCATCTGATGCAAGCATGAATCGGCAATGCTGCGGCTCAAGGACTGAGAAAACCGGAACGGCCACCCTTGTGAGGCGGCCGCTCGCGACAATGCTGAATAAAGTGCGGACCGCAGGTCCCGCTCAGAATTCTTCCCAGTTGTCCTTGGACAGTGCCGTGTTGCCGGAGACAGCCGGCATGGCGCGACGGGGAGCCGGCTGCGCAACGGGGGCGCTCACCGGACGCGCCGGTGCAGCCATGCGGCTCTGGGCTGCAGTCTGACCTGCGGAGGGAGCGGCCCTCTCCTGCCCGGTACGGAAGCGCTGCAACAGCTCGGCAAGGCTTGCCGCTTCCTGGGCAAGACCGGCCGACGCCGCATTCATTTCCTCAACCATCGCCGCATTCTTCTGCGTCGCCTGGTCCATGTGATTGACCGCCTGGTTCACCTCGCCAAGGCCGACCGACTGTTCCTGGGCGGCGGAGGCAATAGCGTCCATATGCTCGTTGATCGCCTGCACGAGACCGGCGATCGCGGTCAGCCCGTCGCCGGTCTCGTTGACCAGCTTCACGCCTTCGCTGACCGCCACTTCCGAATTGCCGATCAGCGCCTTGATCTCCTTCGCAGCATTCGCGGAACGCTGTGCGAGCTCGCGCACTTCTTGGGCAACGACGGCAAAGCCCTTGCCGGCTTCACCGGCGCGGGCTGCTTCAACACCGGCGTTGAGCGCAAGCAGGTTCGTCTGGAAGGCGATCTCGTCGATCACGCCGATGATCTGGCTGATCTGCTTCGAGGCATGCTCGATGCGCTCCATTGCCGTCACCGCATTGCCGACCACGACGCCCGACTGTTCGGCGCGGCTGCGGGTATTGCGCACGATATCCCGCGCCTCGCCGGTCCTGCGCGAGGTGGCGGTGACGTTGGAGGTGATCTCCTCAAGGGCTGCTGCCGTCTCTTCGAGCGAAGCCGCCTGCTGTTCGGTGCGCTTGGCCAGATCGTCGGAGGCATGCGAAATCTCGCCCGAGCCGCCACTGACCGCATGGGCCGAGCGACCGACGGAGACGAGAACTCCGCGCAGCTGCTGCACCGAGGTATTGAAGTCGTGGCGCAGCGCCTCGAACTGCGGGGCAAACTGCTCGTCGATCTCGCACAGCAGATCGCCGGACGCCAGCCGCTTCAGGCCGGCAGCGAGCGTGCCTGTCGCCTTGGTCAGACGCTCTTCCGCATCCGCTTCGGCGCGGGCCTGCATCTCGGCGCGTTCGCGCTCTGCTCGGCTGCGGTTCTCTTCTGCCTCAGCCTCCAGTTCGGCATTGCGGATCGCCGCCTCACGGAAGACCTCGACAGAGCGCGCCATACCTCCAATTTCGTCAGAGCGCTCAATGAAGGGTATCGGCGCCTGTCGGTCACCATCAGCGAGCGTTTTCATGCGGTCGGCAGTCCCGCGAATCATCCGCGATACGGAACGAACTACGAAGAAGAAGAGCCCCAACACCACGAATGTGACGCAGAGGGCGACAACCACGCCCTTCAGGAACTTCGCGTAAAGGCTTTCGAGCTTCTGTTGCGCGCCATTGGCCAAGAAGACGTCAGTCTGAGCAATCAGTTTCGCCATCATGCCCGCTTGCGCACCGGTATAGCCCAGCCACTGTTCAGCGGAAGCTGGATCCGCACCAGCAGGAGCAGTTTCACTTATCTTCAGGCGAGCAGCCTGCAGGAACTGCCCCTCCGCGCCGGCCTGAAATGCATCGAAAGGCTCTACGATTTCAGGCGGGAGGAATTCCCGCAGCAAGGGTGTAAAGCGCTCGCGCAGGCCAAACGCGTGCAGGAAGAACGCATACTGCTTCTGCTCAAGCGCTTGACCTGAGAAGTACTGCTCGCCCAGTCGAATTTCAATCAGACCAGCATCATTCACCTGCATCAGGGCGTAGTAGCCGTCGATCAGCCTTGCAAGTTCGAGATCTTGTATGGTTGCACCCGAACGGCGCACCAACTCAAGACCGGCCGCTGACGCAGGCTGCAACACGAAAAGGGCCTCATCCGAAGTCGCAGTCCCCGCATCGACGTTCGTACGATAGGTCGCAAGACCCCGTTCCTTCTCGATGATCAGAGCAAAGGCCTTCTCGATTGTAGCGTCCTTCCCGCCTTGCGCCTGCCACGCGGCGTAGGCTGTCTTCAGCGTGGCCAGCCCCTCATCGACAGCTCTGCGCCGTTCAACGAGATTATCCGGCGTAGCAAAAGCCTCAGCCGGAAGGACTTGAGCAATTCTCCCGCCAGCCATTGCCAGCGTCTGCACCACCATCTGTCGGTCAAGCGCAGCATACTGCTGGTAGCCGCTCCAAACCGACGTGACACTGAGCCAAAGAAAGGCGATCAACGGCGCCGTGGCGATGAGATAGAGCTGTCTCCGTAGCGATAGCGCAGCCATGTAACCCCCCAAGTTGCGCTGCAGGACTTAAGCCCCCCAGCCAGTCAAATCGGGACATTAGTATGTAAAACTTATTGCAAATTTACTAAAACACGCAAGGCCGATGTCGCAAGACAGCACCCATGGTCAGACGATATCAAAAGGGCCGGCTTCTCTCAAAGCCGGCCCTGTAAGCTTTTAAGTCTCTGTCTGCCTCAGCGCGTCAGGCGCTTGTAGGTGACCCGCTTCGGATTGACCGATTCCGGCCCAAGGCGGCGGATTTTGTCCTGCTCGTAATCTTCGAAGTTGCCTTCGAACCATTCGACATGGCTGTCGCCTTCGAAGGCAAGGATATGCGTGGCGAGACGATCGAGGAACATGCGATCGTGGCTGATGATCACGGCGCAGCCGGCGAAATTTTCCAGCGCGTCTTCGAGAGCCGACAGCGTTTCGGTGTCGAGGTCGTTGGTCGGTTCGTCGAGCAGCAGAACGTTGCCGCCCGCCTTCAGCATCTTGGCGAGATGCACGCGGTTGCGCTGACCGCCTGAGAGATTGCCGACCTTCTGCTGCTGGTCGCCGCCCTTGAAGTTGAAGGCGCCGCAATAGGCTCGGCTGTTCATGTCGTACTTGCCGAGCTTGATGATGTCGTTGCCGCCCGAGATTTCTTCCCAGACGTTCTTCGAACCATCGAGCGAATCGCGGCTCTGGTCGACATAGCCCAGCTGCACGGTATCGCCGACGCGGATCGTACCGCTATCCGGCGTTTCCTGACCGGTGATCAGGCGGAACAGCGTCGACTTACCGGCACCGTTCGGGCCGATGACGCCGACGATACCGCCTGGCGGCAGCTTGAAGGATAGGTTCTCGAACAGCACGCGGCCGTCATAGGCCTTGGTGAGGTTTTCCGCCTCGATGACCACCTGGCCGAGACGCTCGCCGACCGGGATGATGATCTGGGCTTCGCCCGGACGACGGTTTTCGGCAGCGGCCACCAACTCGTCATAGGCGCGGATACGCGCCTTCGACTTCGCCTGACGCGCCTTCGGGCTTGCCGCGATCCATTCCTGTTCGCGCGACAGCGCCTTCTGGCGGCTGCCCTCTTCGCGCTCTTCCTGCGCCAGGCGCTTGGCCTTGGCGGTCAGATAGGCCGAATAGTTGCCTTCGTAGGGAATGCCGCGACCGCGGTCGAGCTCGAGGATCCAGCCCGTGACGTTGTCGAGGAAGTAGCGGTCGTGGGTGACCATCAGGATGGCGCCCGGATATTCGCGCAGATGCTTTTCCAGCCAGGCAATCGTCTCGGCGTCCAGGTGGTTGGTCGGTTCGTCGAGCAAGAGCAGGTCCGGCTTGCGCAGGAGGAGCTGGCAAAGCGCGACGCGACGGCGCTCACCACCCGACAGGTTGGACACATCCGCATCGCCAGGCGGGCAGCGCAGCGCGTCCATGGCCATCTCGACCTGGCTTTCCAGATCCCAGAGGTTCTGGCTGTCGATGATGTCCTGGAGCTTGGAGCCCTCTTCCGCCGTCTCGTCGGAATAGTTCATCATCAGTTCGTTGTAGCGATTAAGGATGGCCGTCTTGTCGGCAACGCCTTCCATGACATTTTCGAACACGGTCTTGGTCGGATCGAGTTGCGGCTCCTGCGGCAGATAGCCAAGCGTCGCGCCGTCGGCGAGCCAGGCCTCACCCGTCCACTCCTTGTCGAGACCGGCCATGATCTTGAGCACGGTCGACTTACCCGCACCGTTCGGACCGAGAATGCCGATCTTGGCATCGGGATAGAAGGAGAGATGGATGTTCTCAAGGATCTTCTTGTTGCCATAGGCCTTGTTGAGGCCGGCCATGTGGTAGATGAACTGACGTGCCATCGTCGGGGAGCTCCGCGCGTCGAAAAGGGGAAAGTTGCCGCTATGTAGGCGAAACTGGCAATGGGGGCAATGCGGCGGACACGCCAATTGACCGATTTTCGAAGCCGTCCATGGACCTATTGCAGCTGACCATGATCGATCCGGAAGATCCTGAGCGGCGAAGTTGGGGATCCGGAGACATCCGTCAAGCCCGGCCAGCCCTTTCCGCTCAGCAGATTTGCATAGAGCGAGGTGGACGACGGCCCCGCATCGATCGGGTACGCGCAGACCGCGACACAGTCGAACCCTTCAAGCGCTTGACGGCGCACTGCCCCATCATCGGAAAGGAAAGCCGCAAACATCGTCGAGAGCCCGGGGGATGCGCGATGGAAGGGGATCGCGGCAACTTCGACGCGGCCATCCGATGCTCGGATGAGCGGGAGCCCGAGACCTTGTGGCGCGAGCACCCGGCCAGGCTCGATCTCTCTAATCGCGGTGAAATCCGCGCCATCACAAGGATTACCCATGGTATCAATGACCGCGATGTCGCGGCTTGTGCCGGCATAGGTGAGCGCACCTATCCCGAGAGAAAGGATAAACGCCCCGGACACGACAGCGACACCGCCAAGCGCAGCGCGCGATGGACCTGAGAGCAGACATGAAACGGCAAGCGGGATGAAGAGCGGCATAAGAGCGATAGGAAAACGGGCATAGCGCAATTGCAGGATGACAGCCGCGACCGAAACTAGCGCGACGAGCAGGGCAAGCGCGAGCCCGGGATCCTCGCGCAGCCTCGAACGAAAGGCGGGAGCAGTCCAGATCGCGATCAGGACCGGCAAGGCGATCAGAGGCAAGATATTGATCGAGCCGTTTTGAACCTGAAAGATCAGCCCATGCTCCTGTGGGATCCGATCCAACCAGTTCGACCTGACCAAGGGGTCGATCATTCCATACGGGCCGGCCAGGCATTGCGGATAGAGCGCAATCATCGACAGAAGGATGCTAGCCGCCCCGATAACCAGGACCAGGAGACGCAGGCCTGTCCGCTTTTTCCGACCCCATGGGCCAAGCCCCGCAAGCAGCAAACCGAGCAGCAGCGTTGCCAAAGCGAAGGGAGCCGAGAAAGCATCACAAGCGGTTTCCAGAAGGTCCGACGGCCCGACGAAGATAAGGCCGAGTAGACTGGAAAAAACTGCGAAACCTGCGCCGGCATAGCCCATCACAACATCGCTGTTTCGGACACCGGCAAGCCAGAAGATCACCAGCCCAGCATAGGCGGCCATGATCAGCGGCAGGCACTCAAGCCCGACCAGCAGCGAAACAGATGAGCACAGTCCAATGAGGACGGCCCCGGCACGATCGAAGCGTTGAATGCCGACCAGGATGCCAAGCATGGCCAGAAGCTGGACATTGTGGTGATCGATCCGTCCGGGCGTAAACTCAAGGAGTGCCGGTCCCATCATCAGGCCGATGATGCAGATGAGCAGAGCTCGGCGAAGCGGCGGCCATTCGAGAGGCCCGAGCAGACGGCAAAGGAAAGCGGCAGCCAAGAGCGCATAAAGAGCAAGCATGACCAGTGGCCAGATCAGAAAGCTCAGGTCCAGTGCTGCCGCTGCTCCGAAGAGCGGGGTGAGCGTCCATCCAATCAGGATGTAAGGGAGATCCACCAGACGGGACCACGGAGAGATGTAAACCTCCGGCAGCCGCACAGCAGGAATGGAAAGATCATGCCAGTTCGACTGGCCGGAGAAAAACAGTTGGATCTGCAATGCGCGCAATTGGTCATCGACATCAAGGATCAGGGAACGTCCATCCGCGAGATCGACGAAGATAACAAAGACACCGGCCCAAAAGATGATGGCGGCATAGACGGCAGGCCGATCGCGAATGTCAGGATTCTGTCGCAAGCTTTCTCGCTCCTGGTCTGGCCTGGACAACTTCATCATCAGATGGCGTTCCAGGATCTGGCAGCACTCTGACCAGCCTGCCTTAACGCTGAGTTAGCCGCTTGATCGACCTCAAGGCGTCCAAAAGCAAAACCGGGGCATTGCATGACGGTGCCGGATGGCTTTCTATCGCTCTGGGGAGACATGCATGTATTCAGATCTATCCTATCATCCGTCGCCATCAGGCGCCCACCTCGCCTATCACCATCAGCCATCGACACGAGAACCACGCGCAGTCCTGATCATCTGCCACGGCCTGGCGGAGCATTCGCGTCGCTACGAGGCCTTCGGCGCCACGATGGCAGAACAGGGCTATCACATCTATGCCCACGACCATCGCGGCCATGGGGAAACCACGGCACCGGATGCTGCGCTGGGTCTGTTTGCCCGCCAGGAGGGCGTATCCAAAGTGATTGCCGATGTCATGGCGATGCGGGATATGGCGGTGCAGAACCACCCAGGCCTGCCCGTCATCCTCTTCGGCCATTCCATGGGCGGGCTGATCGCGCTCAACGTCGCCATCGAACACCCGCAATCCTTCAACGCCCTGACCATCTGGAACTCCAATTTCAATCCGGGGCTCGCGGGTCGCTTCGCCCAGGGCGTGCTCTACCTTGAACAAATGTTGAAGGGCTCGGACGTCCCGTCACTCATCCTGCCGAAGGCGACCTTTGCCGCCTGGGGACGCGCCATTCCCGGCCATCGCACCGCTTTCGACTGGCTGTCGCACGACCCGAAGGAAGTCGACGCCTACATCGCCGATCCGCTGTGCGGCTTCGATGCCAGCGTCTCGATGTGGCGCGACATCTTCCGCTTCACCTTTGCCGGCGCAGAGCCGGAACGCCTCGCCCGCCTGCCGCAGCGCCTTCCGGTCTATCTCGTCGGCGGCGGCCAGGATCCGGCGACCAACATGGGCCGCGAGATCCGCTGGCTCGGCCAACGTATGCTCGATGTCGGCATGACGGATGTCGAAACCACGGTCTATGACAGCATGCGCCATGAGACGCTGAACGAGATCGGCCGTGAAAAACCGATTGCCGATTTCCTCGCATGGCTCGGCAATCTTGGCCCGTGACGCGTCAGGATATTGCCGAAACGGAATGATGCCATGAGAGAATATCAGGTGCGAATGGTGAAATCCGGCGATATAGCTCGACTGACAGCAGTTCTTGTCATGGCAGACCACCGCTTCGGGATGGGCCTGCGCCACTGACGACGCCGAACAGGATCGCGCAATGACGCCCAAGCCATCATCCCCTGCTCCGCTCACCGGCATCCGCGTGATCGAACTTGCCCGCGTGCTGGCAGGTCCCTGGGCAGGCCAGATGCTCGCCGATCTCGGTGCTGACGTGATCAAGGTGGAAAACCCCGAAGGCGGCGACGACACCCGCGCCTGGGGTCCACCCTTCGTCGAAGGCGCCGACGGCGACAACCTCTCGGCCGCCTATTACCATTCGACCAACCGCAACAAGCGCTCGATCGCGCTCGACCTGAAGTCGCCGGAAGGCCAGGAAACGGTCCGCCGTCTCTGCGCCTCTGCCGATGTCGTCATAGAAAACTTCAAGCGCGGCGGCCTCGAAAAATACGGCCTTGATTACGAGAGCCTGAGGGCGATCAACCCGAAGCTCGTCTATTGCTCGATCACCGGCTTTGGCCAGAACGGCCCCTATGCCGATTTCGCCGGTTACGACTACATCGTCCAGGGCATGTCCGGCTTCATGTCGATCACAGGCGAGAAGGACGGCGCGCCGATGAAGGCGGGTGTGGCCATCGCCGATATCTTCACCGGCATCTATGCCGTCACCGCCATCCAGGCTGCCCTCATTCACGTCATGAAGACCGGCCAGGGCCAGTTCGTCGATATGGCCCTGCTCGACGTCATGTCGGCTGTGCTCGCCAACCAGAACATGAACTACCTGATCTCCGGCAAGCCGCCTGTTCGCCTCGGCAATGCCCATCCCAATATCAGTCCCTATGAAGTGGTGCCAACAGCAGACGGCCACCTGATCCTCGCTGTCGGCAATGACGGGCAGTTCAAGCGCCTCTGCAGCATCCTCGGCATCCCCTCTGTTGCCGAGGACGAACGCTTCGCCACCAACAAGGCCCGCGTTGCCAACAAGGTCGAAGTCCGGCGGATCGTCACCACAGAAACCGCGAAGTGGCAGAAGCGCGATCTGCTCTCCGCCTGTGAGGCGAATGCCGTGCCGGCAGGACCGATCAACTCGATCGAGGAAATGTTCGCCGACCCGCAGGTTGAGGCACGTGGCCTGAAGATCGAGCTGACCGACGACAAGGGCACCGTGATCCCGGGCGTGCGCACGCCGATCGTGCTCTCCGAGACCCCCCTGCGCTACGAGCGCCCAAGCCCGCGCATCGGCGAGCATGGCGACGACATTCTGGCCGAACTGGCCGAGCTGGAAAGGAAGACGAAATGAAGAGAACCGGCGGTGAACTGATCGTCGAGGCGCTGAAGGCCAACGGCGTCGAGCGCGTCTCCTGTGTTCCCGGCGAAAGCTATCTGGCCGTGCTCGACGCGCTGAAGGACAGCGGCATCGAGACGCTGGTCTGCCGCCAGGAAGGTGGCGCTGCGATGATGGCCGACACCTGGGGCCGCCTCACCGGCAAACCCGGCATCTGCATGGTCACCCGTGGTCCGGGCGCCACCAACGCCTCCGCCGGCCTGCATGTGGCAAAGCAGGATTCGATCCCGATGATCCTCTTCATCGGCCAGATCGGCCGTGACATGAAGGAGCGCGAAGCCTTCCAGGAAGTCGAGTACCGCCGCGCCTTCACCGAATTTGCCAAATGGGTCGGCGAAATCGATGACGCCCGCCGCATCCCGGAATTCGTCACCCGCGCCTTTGCCGTCGCCACCTCAGGCCGCCCCGGCCCCGTCGTGCTGACGTTGCCCGAGGATATGCTGCTCGACGAGGTCGAAGCCCCGGAAGCCAAGCCCTACACCCCCGTCGAGGCCCATCCCGGCCCAAGCCAGATCGCCGCCCTCGGCGAAATGCTGAAGACCGCCAAGCGCCCGATGGTCGTTCTCGGCGGCACCCGCTGGAGCGAGACCTCGGTCGCCGGCATCCAGGCCTTTGCAGAAAAGTTCAAGCTGCCCGTCGGCTGCTCCTTCCGCCGCCAGATGCTCTTCGATCACCTGCATCCGTCCTATGCCGGCGATGTCGGCATCGGCATCAACCCGGCGCTGGCTAGGGAAGTGAAGGAAGCAGACCTGCTGATCCTGCTCGGCAGCCGTTTCTCCGAAATGCCCTCCTCCTCCTACACGCTGATGGACATCCCCTACCCGGCGCAAAAGCTCGTGCATGTGCATCCAGACCCGTCCGAACTCGGCCGCGTCTACCGCGCTGATCTCGCCATCTGCGCGGCGCCTGAGGAATTCGTCGCAGCGCTCGAAACCCTCAAGGCACCCGCCGCCCCCGCCTGGGCCGAACGCACTGAGACCATGCACGCCGCCTATCTCACCTGGTCGACGCCGCCCAAAGCCGGTCCCGGCGCCGTGCAGATGGGGCCGATCATGGAGTGGATCGAAGCCAACACGCCGAAGGATGCGATTTTCACCAATGGCGCCGGCAACTATGCCACCTGGCTGCATCGCTTCCACCGCTTCCAGGCCTTCAACACCCAGGCCGCCCCGACCTCCGGCTCCATGGGATACGGCCTTCCGGCAGCCGTCGCCGCCAAGCAGCTGTTCCTTGAGCGTGAAGTCATCTGCTTTGCCGGTGACGGCTGCTTCATGATGCATGGCCAGGAATTCGCGACCGCCATCCGCTACAACCTGCCGATCATCACGCTCGTGATCAACAACGGCATGTATGGCACGATCCGCATGCACCAGGAGCGCGAATATCCGGGCCGCGTCAGCGCCACGGACCTGACCAACCCCGATTTTGCGGCACTCGCCAAGGCCTATGGCGGCCACGGCGAAACCGTGGAAAAGACCGAAGACTTCGCCCCCGCCTTCCTGCGCGCCCGCGCCTCCGGCAAGCCGGCGATCATCGAAATCAAGCTCGATCCGGAAGCGATCACGCCGACGCGGACGCTGACTCAGATTCGCAACAAGGCCTGACAGGCCCTTGATCGGAAACGAGAAAAGGCCGGGATCGCTCCCGGCCTTTTCCTGTTCTGGGACGTCTCTCAAAAATCAGAGAGCGGCGGTGACGATGAACTCGACCTTGTAGTCCGGGGTCGCGAGAGCGGCTTGCGACGTCGCGCGGGCCGGCGGGTTGGCCGGATCGATCCAGGCTTCCCAGACGGCGTTCATTTCGCCGAAGGTCGACATGTCGGAGAGGTAGATGATCGTCTGCAGGATCTTCGACTTGTCCGAACCGGCAGCGGCCAGCAGGCGGTCGACTTCGGCAAGTGCCGACTTCGACTGCTCGGTCACGGATGCGCCTTCGCCAACCTGGCCGGCGAGATAGACGGTGTTGCCGTGGACGACGGCGCCGCTCATGCGCTTGCCGGGCTCGATACGCTTGATGCTCATGGGAAAACTCCTGCTTGAGGCTTGGGTAAAACACGCAGAAGCCGGACGCAAAGGTCCGGCCGGCGATGGTGACGAAATCGGATCAGCCGCGCTGGCGAAGCGCGTGTTCGTAGGTCGCGGTCGAGCGCGCACCCGAGCGGCAATAGCCAAGCATGGGACGCTCGAACTCCTCCAGCGCATCGACCATGTCGGCGACGGCATCGGGCGTGACGCCCATGGGGCCAACAGGCACATGCTTGATCTTGAGGCCCAGTTCTTCGGCGCGCTTTGCGATAATGGCAAAATCGGGCTGGCCAAAGTCTTCGCCGTCGGGGCGATGGCAGACGATCGACTTGAAGCCGAGCGCCTTGATCTCGTCGACTTCGTCGACGGTGATCTGGCCGCTGACCGAATATTCCTCGTTGATCTCACGGATGTTCATCGGGGCACCTCGTCCATTTCATTGGGCCAAACATCTACGACGGGCATCCCTGAGCGTCAATCGCGACAGGCTCGCCATTCCGCGTCAGACGAACGAAAAGGCCAGACCGTAATCGCGGCTTTCACCCGGCTGCAAAATGTTGAATTCGCCGGCCGCTTCGAGCTCGGCAAGTCCCACCCAGCGATGCGAAACGGGCTCGATCCCGAGCACATGCGCGGGTGCCTTCTGGTTCCGCCAGACCTGCAGATGCGGCAGCGTATCGGTGCGGAAGCGGACTTTCAGCGTTTTTCCGCCAATGGCCGCGATCGGTCCGAGCCTGAGCTCCGCCCAGCCGCCATGCCCCGCTGGCACACAGAATATGCCACCATCCCCCTCGCCGAAAGCCCACGGAAGTCCGCCGCTATCCAGCATCGCGCCTTCCAGCCGCGTGCCGGCGTCGAAGTGCTTGGCGCCGAGATTCATGTGGTACATCAGGAACGCCGGAAACGCTGTCTTGCCGACATTGACAACGGTATCGGCAAGCTGCACTTCGCCACTCTCACCTTTCAGGCGCCATTGCCGCCGAAGCTCAGCCTTGCCGCCGCCCGCAAGCGCCACGTCAACACTGGCGCGCGCCACGAGATCCTCGCCATCAACGGTGATTTCAAGGGAATGGGCCGGATTGGCCGAGAAGGATCCGTGCAAGGGATAGAACAGATCCGTTCCCGCAATCGGCTCGCGATGGCGGATATGGTCTGGCCCACAGGTGAAGAGAAAGCCTTCCAGCGAATGATCGATGCGCGGATCGCCGTCATCAGGGATCGCCCGACCGGGCGCGAGATCCACCCCATCCACGATGCAGGAGCCGATGTCGAAAACCGACCCTTGATCAAGGGCAAGACGCGGCCCCTTCGGGCCGGAAAATGTGATCATGCAAGCGTTTCCTCGGGCAGACGCTGCGGCGCCCTGAGGTAACCGGTGGAAATCAAATCCTCCAGCCCGCCGAGTCCGCTATCGAGCGAGGAGAGATAGGCGATGTTGACGCTGCGCTCAAGCCACCGCTGGAAGGCGCCCGCCTCCTTCGCCAGTCGCTCGAACCTTTGCTGCCCCTTCTGCGTTAGAGACAGAAGTTCGAAGCGCCGGTCCAGCCGATCCTTCTTCCGAACGAGGTAGTCCTTGTCCTCCAAGACCTTCACCGCGCGGCTGATCTTTGTCTTGGAGAGCCCGGAATGGGACGAGATCGCCTTGGCAGTCGTCGGCGTCCGCTCCCCCAGCGACCAGAGAACCTGCCATTCGGACCAGGACAATTCGTCCTCCGGCCCGCAGAACTGCATGAAGCCATGGTCAACGCTTTCGGCCACCCTGAGCAACCGAAAAGGCAGGAAGGTTTCCATACTCAGTCGATCTTGCATGCGTCCCCCTCAAAACCCGCGCTTTGACCCTGCCTACAACACGATCATCCCGTCCGCCCCCACAGCGGATTAACCTTATCTTCATTATGAATTCACCTTTTCCACATTAGTGTCAAATTTGTCGCGTTTGTCGCGGGCTTAATCGAGGAATCGGATCGTGATCGACTTGAGAAATTCTGGCTTGATACTGGCGGTTTTCGCTGTCGCTTCAGTCGCATCTGTCAGCGCGACATCAGCCCAGTCAGTTTATGACTACGGTCGGTCGCAGACTTTGTTGATATCGCCCGAAGGCGACATCCTCGATTACGTGCCGGAGGCCGGAGAAGTCTTCATCAGCCGCGACCGCATGGGACGTACGGTCCTGATCGACCGGATGGGCAATCTGGTCGCAACCGAGATCCCCGCCGAAAGTTACTATCCGCCGCGCCAGCGTGGCGGCGACCGCAGCCTTCCGGGCGTCTATGACCCCTATGCGGAGCCGGAACCTGCACCGCGCGGCTGGGATGACGATGTCACCACCGCTTCGATCCCGGACGCGGCGCCCAGAGACAGCATCCCGCTCGACAACATGCCTCAGGACATGCCCTATGGCGGACCGGATCTTCCGGCTCCTGCCGAGACGGCTCCAGCCCGTACGGTGACGCCCGACATACCGGTCAAGAGCGATCTCTCTCGCCTCGAAATCACCGCCCTCCAGGTTTTCCTCGATCGCGAGGGCATTTCGCCCGGCGTCATCGATGGCAAGATGGGCCAGAACGTCAACAAGGCGATCGTCGCCTGGGAACAGATGACGGGCGAGACGCTCGACCCCAACAATGCGGACGACATTCTGGAGCGCCTGCGCCTGTCGGGTGGCCTCGCCATCAAGAACTACACGATCACGGCCGGCGATGCCGCCGGGCCCTTCGTTGCATCGATCCCCGACGACTATGCCCACAAGGCACAACTGCCGGCCATGTCCTACACCTCGACGGCAGAGATGCTCGCCGAACGTTTCCACATGGACGAAGCCTATCTGAGGGAACTCAATCCCGGCGTCGATTTCTCGATCCCCGGCACGACGATCAAGGTGGTCGAGCCAGGCCCGACGAAAAAGGCCAATGTGGCACGCATCGTCGCCAACAAGGGCTTAAAGCAGGTCTTCGCCTATGGCGAGGATGGCAGCCTGATCGCCGCCTATCCCGCCAGCATCGGCTCGGCGGATACGCCCTCGCCCACCGGCACGGTGACGATCGATCGCATCGCCCTCAATCCGGGTTACACCTACAACCCGAAGATCAACTTCCAGCAGGGCAACAACACGCAAGTCCTGCAGATCCCGCCAGGTCCGAACGGCCCGGTCGGAACGGTCTGGCTGGCGCTGTCCAAGCCGACCTACGGCATCCACGGCACGCCCGAACCATCCAAGATCGGCCGCACCCAAAGCCATGGCTGCATCCGCCTGACCAACTGGGATGCGACGGAGCTTGCCAAGATGGTGAAGCCCGGCGTGACGGTGGAATTTGTCGAGTAATAGACCGGCCACGTTCGGCATGCGATGACAACCTAAAAAACGAAGAGACCGCCGGCAAACCCGGCGGTCTCTTCGTTCGCAACGTGGAAGTTTGCGGCTCAGGCTGCCGAACGGACCAGCCGGAACAGGCGGCGCGGCTCGCCGGAGCGGATGATTTTCACCGGCAGCAGGCGCATGACTTCCGAGGCAAAAGCCTTGGCGTTTTCCTGGGCTTTGTCGAGATTGCTGATCTTCGCTGCATCCATGGAATACAGCGTGCCACCACAGTCGAAGATCTCGCGATAGGCGCTTCGCTCGGCAATCGGGGTATTGATGACATTCACGCCTCGGGCAGCCAGCAGCCCCTTGATCGTCAGAAGCGCACGCGTCGTCACCATCGAGGTGACACGGGTCAGAACCACCGAATGCGGAATGACCAGATTGCCGGCATCTTCCATCAGCTTGATCAGATCGAGGATCTGAGCGCCACCCTTGGCGTCCATGGCGCAACCCTGCACCGGGATCATCACGTGATCCGACAGGCCGATGGCCGTCGTGACCATCGCGTCACGCGCGCCGGCCAGATCCATGATGATGTAGTCGTTCGTGCGCGACAGCTCGCGGATATGCCCCTGCACGGAAGCAACCGTCACTTCGGAGATAACTTCGATATTGCGCTGCGGGCCGGAAATCTCGTGCCATTGGGTGATCCAGCGCTGCGGATCGGCGTCCAGAATGGCGACTCGGTAGCCCTGATGTGCCAGTTCGGTGGCAAGAAGAAGGGCTGCGGTGGTCTTGCCGGCGCCGCCCTTGGCATTGGCGAAAGAAATGACTGGCATGCTTGATCCTTGAGAGGTCCGGTCCGAGCGGCTCATCGCTCTGGGGCAACCTGCATCATCGGCGCCACGTGTCTGCATGATGGCCCAAACATGGTTAACAAAATGGAAACAACAGCCCCAGCGCCCTCCCCCTTAATGGGGAGAAGCGGCGGAAAAACATAGCATATTCGAAGATTGGCATGAGCCGGAAAGATCGCCGCGATCAACGTCGCAAAGGTGCGATGCATCTCAATGTCGAAGACTCGAACATCTGGCGACCGCACAAAAAAAGGCCCCGGCATCAGGTGCCAGGGCCATCAGATCATGTCTGAAAACGCTCAGAAGCAGTCGGCGAACAACTGCTTGGTGTTTTCCAGCGTCATCTTGACCGGATTGCCACCGGCGCTCGGATCTTCGATCGCCATGGCCGAGAGCTCGTCGATCCGGTCATTGGCAATGCCCATGGCGGTCAAATTGGCCGGCACGTTGAGTTCAGCACGCAGGGCCAGCACGTAATCGTAGAAGCCGTCAAAGCCGCCTGATATCCCGAGATAGGCAGCCGCGCGTTCGATCTTCTCGTCGATGACATGACGGTTGAACTTCAGAACCGGCGGCATCACCACAGCATTCGTCATGCCGTGATGGGTGTTGTAGACGGCACCGATCGGATGCGACAGCGCATGGATCGCGCCGAGCCCCTTCTGGAAGGCAACAGCACCCATGGCAGCCGCCGACATCATGTTGGTGCGGGCTTCGAGGTCAGTGCCGTCCTTGTAGGCACGCGGCAGGAATTCCTTCACCAGCCGCATGCCTTCGAGCGCAATGCCCTGGCTCATCGGATGATAGAAGGGCGAGGAATAGGCTTCCAGGCAATGCGCAAATGCGTCCATGCCCGTGCCCGCCGTAATCATCTTCGGCATGCCGACGGTCAGTTCCGGATCGCAGATAACGACGCCGGGCAGGAACTTCGGATGGAAGATGATCTTCTTCACATGCGTGACGGAATTGGTGATGACCGAAGCGCGACCGACTTCCGAGCCGGTGCCCGCCGTGGTCGGCACGGCAACGATCGGCGCGATGCCGTCGGAATTGGCGCGGGTCCACCAGTCACCGATATCCTCGAAGTCCCAGACCGGACGGGTCTGGCCGGCCATGAAGGCCACGCACTTGCCGAGGTCGAGGCCAGAACCGCCACCGAAGGCGACGACGCCGTCATGACCGCCATCCTTGTAGGCCTTGATGCCGGCTTCGAGGTTCTTCTCATTCGGGTTCGGATCGACATCGGCAAACAGCGCGCGACCGAGGCCGGCTTCTTCCAGCACGTCGAGCGCCGTCTGGGTGATCGCCATCGGAGCAAGGCCCCGGTCGGTGATCAGCAGCGGCTTCTTCATGCCGAGCGACTTGCAGGCGTCCGCCAGTTCCTTGATGCGGCCACGTCCCATCTTGACGGCGGTGGGGTAGCTCCAGTTGGCGACGATGTTCATTTCGTGACTTTCTTCAGGTGGTAGGATTTCGGACGGGTGAGGTTCTGGAAGCCGAGAACGGAGAGCGAGCCGCCCTTGCCGGTTTCCTTGACGCCGGTCCAGCAGAGCGCCGGGTCGAGATAGTCTGCCCGGTTCATGAAGACGGTGCCGGTCTCGATGTCACGGCCGATGCGGGCGGCGCGTTCGGGATCCTGCGTCCAGAGCGAGGCAGTCAGACCATAGGGGCTGTCGTTCATCAGTTCGAGGGCCTCAGCGTCGCTCTTGACCTTCATGATGCCGACGGCGGGGCCGAAGGTTTCTTCCTTCATGAAGGTCATTGAGTGATCCACGTTCACGAGGATCTGCGGCATGATATAGGCGCCGCCGTCATCGGCAGGGAAGAGCTTCGGATCGACCAGCGCCTTGGCGCCCTTGGAGACCGCATCGGCGATCTGCTCGCGCACCACCTTGGCGAAGCGTTTGTTGGCCATCGGCCCGAGCGACGTTTCCGGATCGAGCGGATTGCCGAGCTTGTAGTTCGACACCCAGGCAACCGACTTCTCGACGAAGGCGTCGTAGAGGCTCTCATGCACATAGATGCGCTCGATGCCGCAGCAGCACTGGCCGGAATTGTAGGTGGCACCATCCATCAGCGTATCGACGGCAGCGTCGAGGTCGGCGTCTTCCATGACGTAACCGGGGTCCTTGCCGCCGAGCTCTAGGCCGAGACCGGCAAAGGTACCGGCAGCGGCCCGTTCGATCGAACGCCCGCCTTCGACCGAACCGGTGAAGTTGATGAAGTTGAAGTTGCCAGCGGCGATCAGCGCGGACGTCGTGGCGTGGTCGAGGAAGAGGTTGATGAAGACATCATCGGGAACACCCGCTTCGACAAAGGCACGCACCATGCGCTCGCCAACCAGCAGCGTCTGGGTCGCATGCTTGATGACCACGGTATTGCCGGCCATCAGCGCCGGCGCGATCGTGTTGATCGCGGTCATGTAAGGATAATTCCACGGCGCGATGACGAAGACGACGCCATGCGGCTCGCGCTCGATGCGGCGCTCGAAGCTTGCACTGTTTTCAACGACCAGCGGCGCAAGTGCATCGGCAGCAATCGCCGCGACATAGTTGGAGCGCTCGTTGAAGCCCTTGTACTCGCCGCCATAGCGCACCGGACGGCCCATCATATGGGCCAGTTCCGGCACCACTTCGTTGGACATCTCGTTGAGACGGGCCACGCCCTTCAGCACGAGCTGGATGCGGTCTTCGAGCGGCCGGCGCGCCCAGGCCTTCTGCGCCTTGCGCGCGCGAGCCACGGCCTCGGTCGCCGCTTCCAGCGACATCGCCGGTCGCTCGGCATAAACCGATCCATCGATCGGCGAAATGCATTGGATCATCGTCATTCTCACTTGCTCCTTCGGCCTAGCAGGCCAGTACTTTCACATGACCCGCCGCGCCATAGGTCAGAATGGCGCGGTCGCGGGTCACGATCGTCAAATCATAGGACCGCGCGGTCGCAATCAGGATCCGGTCAGCCGGATCGCCATGCAGCGGTTCGGGCAGGAAGGAGGACTGCAACAGCAAATCCGTTGTCACTCCCAGAATCCCTGCTCCAAATTTTGAAACGGCAGAGTCGAACCACAGCTTTGGCTCCCTCGCCGTCATCAAGCGACTTTTGCTCACCAGCATGCCGATCTCCCACGCCGAGAAGACCGATACCCAGATGCCGCGACTCACAGGCTCGACTGTGCGCAACGCGGCTTGAGCATCAATCGCAATTGATTGATCTTCAGCTAGATAGATCAAGGCGCAGGTATCAAGCAAAAACCGCCTAGTCGTCATAGACCTTCGCCCATTCCGGGTCAGCTGGCTCAGTCAGATCGACACCGGGCGCAATCGTAATCGTGCCCCTCATGCAACCGCGAACGCGATCGTAGAAATTCGTTGCCTCCAGATTGAGTCCCTCCAGTGGGTCCGCATCCCACGGAGCAGCGGACTGCGTTTTCGTCTTTGCAAGGTCCACCGGAGGGGGATTGAGCACATACCCCTCCTGTCCCTCTTCGGCGAAGCCTGCCACCTCCCCGCGCCGCCTCGCAGCGACCACCGCAAGCGGCACGGCGAGATAGGCGGCTATCCCATCCTGCTCCTCGGCGCTCATCTTTCGCTCGCCCCGCAGCATCCGTGAGACCGCACTCGGGTCAAGACCAAGCTCCCGCGCCATGGCGCGGAGCGAACGTCCATCTTTTTCAAGCTGCTGATAGAACCAGGCACTGTCGATCATGAGGCACCTCCAGGCTGTTGCGATTTTACCAGCCCGTGGTTCTCACCGCAACAACCTCAAGCCCGCTCAAAACCGCGCGCCACCTCCCAGTCGGTGATCCGACGGTCATATTCCTCCTGTTCCCATTCGGCAGCACGGACATAGTGGTCGACCACATCATCGCCAAATGCAGCCCTGAGCATGGCCGAATCCTTCAACGTTTCCGTCGCTGCTCTCAGCGTGCGCGGGATCTCGCGAACACCCTGCGCGCCATAGGCATCACCGGTGAAGGCCGGCTCGAGTTCCATCTTCTTCTCGATGCCGTCGATGCCAGCCGCCAGCAGCGCTGCCATGGCGAGATAGGGGTTGAGATCGGAGCCACCGACGCGGCACTCCACGCGGATGCCCTTGGTGCCATCGCCGCAGAGGCGGTAGCCGGCGGTGCGGTTGTCCTTCGACCAGATCGCCTTGGTCGGCGCAAACGTGCCCGCCATGAAGCGCTTGTAGGAATTGATATAGGGCGCCAGGAAATAGGTGATCTCGGAAGCGTGGCTGAGCAGCCCGGCCATGTAGTGCTTCATGGTGTCCGACATGCCGTACTGGCCCTTCTCGTCAAAGAAGAGCGGCGTCTTGCCATCGGCGGACCAAAGCGACTGGTGGATATGCGAGGACGAACCGGCAGCATTGTAATGCCACTTGGCAAGGAAGGTGATGGCCTTGCCCTTCGACCAGGCGATTTCCTTGCAGCCGTTCTTGATGATGACGTGCCGGTCGGCCATGGACAGAGCGTCGGCATAACGGACGTTGATCTCTTCCTGGCCGGCAGAGGCCTCGCCCTTGGAGTTTTCAACCGGGATGCCGGCGCCCTGGAGGCCCTTGCGGATCGCCCGCATCACATCCTCTTCCTTGGTCGTCTGGAAGATGTGGTAGTCCTCGTTATAGCCTGAAACCAGCTTGAGGTCGCGGTAACCCGAAAGCCGCGCCTCGTCATAGGTCTGGTCAAAGAGGAAGAATTCGAGTTCCGTCGCCATGAAGGCCTTCATGCCCATGGCTTCAAGCCGGGCGACCTGCTTCTTCAGGATCGCGCGCGGCGAATGCGGCACTTCCGCATGGGTCGCATGGTCGAGCATGTCGCAGAGCACCAGCGCTGTGCCTTCAAGCCAGGGGATGCGACGCAGCGTCGAAAGATCCGGCTTCATCGTGTAGTCGCCGTAACCCTTCTCCCAGCTCGTCGCCTTGTAGCCGGAGACGGTTTCCATCTCCATATCGGTCGCGAGCAGATAGTTGCAGCTATGGGTTTCCTTGTAGGCGCTCTCGACAAAATACTCCGCCTGGAAGCGCTTGCCCATCAAACGGCCCTGCATGTCCACCTGACACGCCAATACCGTGTCGATGCGCCCCTCAGTGACGTCCTTTTTCAGATCTTCGAATGTGTAAGTGGTCATCTCGGTGTTCCCAGGGCAGTGATTGGCTCATGCCGTCTTGTTTGTGAAGGTGACCCGGCCAGAAGCCGGGCCACCGCTTCCGTTGATCAGCCGTAACGGTAAGGCTTGCCGGCCTTTTCCATGTCGGCATTGTACTTTTTCAGGATCTCGACGACCTTGCCGGTGCGCGGAGTCTGCTTGGCGACCTCTTCCCAGAAGACATGCGCCGCATCCTCGACGGTCTTCCATTCGGCATCCGGGATGCTGGTGAGTTCGAGACGGCCACCTTCGGCGCGAAGGCGGGCTTCACCGCCCCAGTACCAGTGCAGGCGCTTGTAATGGGAACTATCCATGCACATCTGCCAGAGCGTCTGCAGATGCGGCGGAACCTCGTTCCAGCGATCGGCATTGGCAAAGAACGAACCGCACCAGCCGCCCGACACGTTGTTGGTCAGGAAGTACTTGGTGACATCCACCCAACCGGACGTGAAGACCTCGGTGATACCAGACCAGGCGATCGCGTCGATTTCACCGGTCTGCATGGCAACCGGCACGTCTTCGAAGGGAATGGTGACCGGCACGACGCCGAACTGCGACAGGAACTGGCCCGCCGTCGGGAAGGTGAAGACGCGCAGACCCTTCAGATCGTCGAGCTTGGTGATCGGCTTGTTGGTGGCGAAGTTGCACGGGTCCCAGGCGCCGGCGGACAGCCACTTCACGCCGACTTCCGTATAGGCTTCATCCCAGATCTGGGCGAGACCGTATTCGTAAAACAGCGTCGGCACATCGAGGCTGTAGCGCGAGGCAAACGGGAAGTAGCCGCCGAAGACCTTGATATCGACAGGCGAGTTCATCGAGTCGTCGTCGGACTGGACGGCGTCGATGGTGCCCGCCTGCATGGCGCGGAAGAGTTCGCCGGTCGGCACCAGCTGGTCGGCGGTAAAGAGCTGGATCTCCATCTCTCCGTTGGCCGCCTTGTTGAAGGCATCGACCGCCGGTCGAATGACGAATTCGGCAAGTGCCGCACCGGCATAGGTCTGCAGGCGCCAGGTGATCTTGGCGTTCTGGGCCTTGACATAAGGGGCTGCCAGAACGGCGGGTGTCGCCATGGCGGCCGTCTTCAGGAATGAACGTCTGCTGTTGGTCATTTCGTTTCCCTCTGTTCTTCGTTTCTTTTGAAGCCCGCAGAACCTCGGATCCGGCGGGTAGTCCTGGTGCCGGGCCCGTTTGCCGGGCCTCTTGTCATTCGAACGCTAACCTCGGAGATAGATCTGGCTTGGTAGCCAGGTGGCGATCTGCGGAAAGATCATAATGATCACCATGCCCAGCATCATGATCAGCACGAAGGGGATGACCGACCGATAGATGTCGATCAACCGGAAGTCGGGCGGCGCCATCGCCTTCATCAGGAAGAGATTGTAGCCGAAGGGCGGCGTCATATAGGCGATCTGGCAGGTGATCGTGTAGAGCACGCCGTACCAGATCAACGCATTGTCGATCCCGAGATCGAGCTTCCCGACCAGCGGGATGTAAAGCGGTGCAACGATGACCAGCATGGCGGTGTCATCAAGGAACGCACCCATCACCAGGAACGACAACTGCATCATGATCAGGATCTGCCAGGGTGTCAGACCGATATCGTTGACGAGCAGCTTCTCGATTGCCCTGACCGCACCGAGCCCGTCGAAAACGGCGCCGAAGCAGAGGGCCGCCAAGATGATCCACATGAACATGCAGGAGATGCCGAGCGTCTGCTCCAGCACACGGTTCCACACCGCCTTGGTCAGGCGCCCCTTGTACCAGGCGGCGAAGAGAGCGCCGAGCGCACCCACAGCCGAGCTTTCGACAAGGCTTGTGACGCCCATCAGGAACAAGCCCATCATCAGGAAGAAGATGAGGAAAGGCAGGATGCCCGCCTGCAGCAGTTTCAATTTCTCGCGCATCGGCATGTCGCGCTCTTCCTTGGGAAGGGCGGGACCGAGCGCGGGGTTGAGGCGGCAACGAACGTAGATGTAAATGCAGAACAGCGTCGCGAGCAGCAGCCCAGGGAAGACACCCGCAAGCCACAACTGGCTCACCGGCTGACGCGCGATCATGCCATAGAGCACCAGGACGACACTCGGCGGGATAAGGATGCCGAGCGAGCTGCCGGCCTGGATCACGCCGGAAACCATGATCTTGTCATAGCCGCGGCGCAGCAGTTCGGGCAGCGCAATCGAAGCGCCGATCGCCATGCCCGCGACCGAAAGCCCGTTCATCGCAGAGATCACGACCATCAAGCCGATCGTACCGATCGCCAGACCACCCGGCATGCCACCAAACCAGACATGGAAGGCTTTGTAGAGGTCTTCGGCAATGCCGGATTCCGACAGCATGTAACCCATGTAGATGAAGAGCGGCAGCGTCAGCAGCGGATACCACTTCATCAGCTTCATGCCGGCAGAAAAGCCCATCTCGAAGCCGCCATTGCCCCAGAGCACGGCGGCGGCGACAACACCGACGAAACCGATCGTCGCAAACACGCGCTGACCTGTCAGCATCGACATCATCATCGATGAGAACATCAGGAGCGCGATCATTTCATAGCTCAAGTAATCGCTCATGCGATCGGCCTCCCCATCGCAAGCGCAAGGTCCTTGATGAAAATCGAGGTCGCCTGCAGGAAGGTCAGAAAGATGCCGACCACCATGATGATCTTGATCGGCGCCATATAGGGCGACCAGGACGAGTAGCTGGTCTCATTGTATTGAAGCGCATAGGTCGTGCTGGAGACACCACCCCAGAGCAGGAAGAACAGGTAGACGAAGAGCATCATAATCGTGATCACGTCCACGACCGCCTTCGTCTTGGGCGACCAGCGCCCATAGAGCAGATCCATGCGCACGTGACTGTCGAGCTGCAGCGAATAGGCGCCACCCAGGAGATAGTAGCCGGCCATTACGAACTGCGCCATTTCCAGCGTCCAGTTGGCCGGCAGCAAAAGCCCTTTTGAAAATGACGAATAAAGCAGGATGCCCATCATGACGAAAACGCCGTACATGACGATGCGCCCGACACGGCGATTGAAAGCGTCCACGACGCGCACATAGGTTTGAAGAGCCTGCGGCATCAATCCACCGCCAGCCCGAACCGCCTGAGCGGTCCTCGTCTCATGATCTCATCTGCCGGCATCCGTTCCCTCTTTGATGTATGGTTTGCCCAGCGTTTCAAATAGTTATGCGACCCTTTGCAGCCCCGCCGAAATCAAGTCCGCGAGATAGGTGGAGATTGCCGCCACGCCTGCCCCGTCGCGAACCAGATCGTTGCGAACCTCAATCATGACGTTCGCATACCCCTTCGGCAGCGCGTGCAGGCGCAGAGTATGGGTCACCCCGTCCTCGGGGCCGTAGGGAGAATTGCGCTCAACCCTGTAGGGGCCACCGTCCGCAGCCTGCAGCATCGCATCGGCAAGCCTGCTATCCGTGTCGTGCAGGATGCCGATCTCGACCTCGCGAGCCTTGCCGAAATAGACCGGCGTAAATGTGTGTATGGTCACGATGACCGGCTTGCGCCCCTCGCCCAGGATCCGCTCGATCTCGGTGTTGATCCGATCGTGGAAGGGAATGTAAAGCGCTGCCGTCCGCGCATAGCGCTCCGCAGGAGTGAGGTTCAGATTGCCTGGGATCTCGTAGATTTCGCTTTTCTCCGGCATCGCTGCTGGCGATTCTGGCGGACGATTGCAGTCATAGATCAGGCGAGAGAAACGCTGGTGGACGAGAAGGCCATCAAGCGCCGCAGCAAGGCGACGCGCAACATCAAGTGCGCCCGGATCCCAGGCAATATGGCTCGACAATGCGTCTGATGATAAGCCGAGATCACCGGCAGAAGGCGGCAGTAGCGAAGAGGCATGCTCGCAGACAAGAACCACGCCGCTTGCCGCCGTCGCATTTTCCAATGCAACGACGTCGCCATCGGACGCTGTCAGGATCCCCGACCTCAAGAGCATGCTGATTGTTCCCCCGGGCTCACTGTCCCACATTATTTTCGAAGAGAATTCTTCACGGTTAAGCGTCTGTCAATCCGCCTCTGAAAATTTCTCTTCACATCCCGGTTGACTCAATTGTGACAGCGAGGCTTAATCCTGCAAAAGCCGGCGACAGACTGGCTTGAGGGGAGTCAATCGGTCCTTGATGAATGCGTCGACCACGGTGTCGGACGTGATCCATGCCCATTTCGATGGGTTGACGCGTGCCGAACGGCAGCTGGCCGAAAGCCTGCTGAACAACTACCCCGTCTCCGGGCTGGGCAGCATTACGACCGTTGCCGAAAACGCTGGTGTCTCGACCCCGACCGTTGCCCGTATGGTGCAGAAGCTCGGCTATAAGGGCTATCCGGAGTTCCAGGCGCATCTCCACCAGGAACTCGAAGCGACGATCTCCAACCCGATCGCCAAACACGACCGCTGGGCCGCCAATGCGCCCAACCGGCATATCCTCAATCGCTTTGCCGAAGCGGTGATGGCCAACCTCCGATCATCGCTTGGCGAGCTGCGCACGGCGACCTTCGACGATGCCGCCCGCCTGATCGGCGATCGCAACCGAAGCCTCTATTTCGTCGGCGGGCGCATCACCGGCGCTCTGGCGGAGTATTTTTTCACGCATATGCAGGTCATCCGACCGCGCACGACGTTGATGTCCTCGAATGCCAGTTCCTGGCCGCAGCATGTGCTCAACATGCAGGCCGGTGATGTTCTGGTAATCTTCGACATCCGCCGATACGAGGCGGATCTCACCACGCTTGCCGAAGTCGCCAGAACCAATGGCGTCGAGATTATTGTCTTTACAGATCAGTGGATGTCGCCCGTGGCACAGCATGCGCGACATTGTTTCAAGCTTCATATCGAGGCACCGTCGGCCTGGGATAGTTCCGTGGTCACGCTATTCGTTGTGGAGGCACTGATCGAAGCCGTGCAGAGCTCGTCCTGGGACGAGACGCGCGAGCGTATCAATACCCTTGAGGGACTTTTCGAACAGGCACGCCTTTTCAGAAAACCTCGGTAAGGAGCAACCCGACGAAATGGAGGAACTATTGTTTGGATGACGCGACACCCGTCGGCAAAGAAGAACCGGCAGCAAAGTCATCCGTCACATAACCATAACAGAGCGCACCTAAGTGAACCGCATCGCTGCCAAACCTCAGAGGAGAACCACAGTGACCAAGACCATCCGCAAATTCCTGTCGCTCACGACCGCCCTGGTCATGACGAGCTCGGCTGTCGCTTACGCCGAGCCGAGCGCCGAGCTGATCGAAGCTGCCAAGAAGGAAGGCATGCTGACCACCATCGCCCTGCCCCACGACTGGTGCGGCTACGGCGAAGTCATCGCCGCCTTCAAGAAGAAGTATCCGGAAATCACCGTCAACGAACTGAACCCGGATGCCGGCTCGGCTGACGAAGTTGAAGCCATCAAGGCGAACAAGGACAACAAGGGCCCGCAGGCTCCTGACGTCGTCGACGTCGGCCTCGCTTTCGGTCCGCAGATGAAGGCCGAAGGCCTGCTGCAGCCTTACAAGGTCTCCACCTGGGACGAAATCCCTGAGAACATCAAGGATGCTGAAGGCTACTGGTACGGCGACTACTACGGCGTCATGTCCTTCCTGGTGAACAAGGACCTGGTTGCCAACACGCCGAAGGACTGGGCTGACCTCTTGAAGCCGGAATATGCCGGTCAAGTTGCTCTCGCCGGCGACCCGCGCGCCTCCAACCAGGCCATTCTTGGCGTTCTCGCCGCCGGCATGGCAACGGGTGCAGCCGCTGGCAAGGACGCTGGCGAAGCCGGTCTGAAGTTCTTCGCCGAGCTGAACAAGGCCGGCAACTTCGTTCCGGTCATCGGCAAGTCCGGCACGCTCGCCCAGGGCGCAACCCCGATCGTCATCATGTGGGACTACAACGCGCTTGCAGCCCGTGACACGCTTGCCGGCAACCCGCCGGTCGAAGTCGTCGTTCCGGATAAGGGCGTTCTCGCTGGCGTCTACGTTCAGGGTATCTCGGCCTATGCACCGCATCCGAATGCGGCCAAGCTGTGGATGGAACACCTGTATTCGGACGAAGGTCAGCTCGGCTGGCTGAAGGGCTACTGCCACCCGGCCCGCTTCAACGCCATGGTCAAGGCTGGCAAGGTCCCGCAGGACCTGCTCGACGCACTGCCGCCGGCTGCGTCCTATGAGAAGGCCTACTTCCCGACGCTCGAAGAAGTAGACGCCAACAAGGCCGCCGTTACCGCCGGCTGGGATAGCGTCGTCGGCGCCAACGTTCAGTAAGGTAAGTTCTTGATGTGCCGCCCCGATCTTCTCTAAGGTCGGGGCGGCGCTCGCATTTTAAGACGATCCGTGAAACTGCGGACAGAGGGGCAGATCGAATGTCGACAGAGGCGGTGAGTCCGGGCCATCAGGCGCGGCCACGAACGAAACTTCCACTTCACTGGCTCGGGGTCGTGCCCTTTGCAGCCTTCGTGATTCTCTTCTTGATCATGCCGACCATGAAGATCGTCATCGGCGCCTTCCAGCGCCCCGACGGCTCCTTCACGCTGGACAATATTGCCAACCTCTTCACGCCTTCGATCATGGCGGCCTACTGGATCTCGATCAAGATCAGCCTCGCCTCGGCCATTCTGGGCTGCCTGATCGGCTTCAGTGTCGCCGCAGCCGTGGTGCTCGGTGGCTTGCCGCAGTGGATACGTGGCCCGCTGCTCACTTTCTCCGGCGTCGCCTCCAACTTTGCCGGCGTGCCGCTGGCCTTCGCCTTTCTGGCGACCCTCGGCCCGGTCGGCATGCTCACCGTTTTCCTGAAAACACAGCTCGGCATCGATCTGCGCCTGATGGGCTTCAATCTCCTGTCCTTCTGGGGCCTGACGGTCACTTATCTCTTCTTCCAGATCCCGCTGATGGTCCTGATCATCACGCCGGCACTCGACGGCCTGAAGCGCGAATGGCGCGAGGCCGCCTCGATCCTCGGCGCGACCAATGCGCAATACTGGCGCCTCGTCGCCTTCCCGATCCTTCTGCCCTCAATTCTCGGGACGATGGCACTTCTCTTCGCAAATGCGTTCGGCGCCGTCGCAACCGCGATTGCACTGACCGGCTCGTCGCTGAATATCGTTCCGATCCTGCTCTTCGCCCAGATCCGCGGTGACGTGCTGGGTGATCCCCATCTCGGCTACGCGCTCGCCTTCGGCATGATCGTCGTGACCGGTGTCGCCAATGCTCTCTATATCTGGCTGCGCGCCCGCAGCGAAAGGTGGCTGAAATGAAGCGTTTATGGGCCTGGGGGGCCCTGATCTTCGGCCTCCTCTATTTCTTCCTGCCGCTGATCGGCATGACCAACTTCTCGCTTAAAATGCGGCGTGGAGAATACTCCTTTGATGCCTATGGCAAGGTGCTCGCCGACCCGCGCTTCCAGGAGACCTTCACATATTCCGTCACCATGGCACTCGTGACCATCCTCTTCGGTGTGTTCCTCGTGGTGCCCACCGCCTATTGGGTTCGTCTGAAGCTGCCGCGGCTGCGGCCCTATATCGAGTTCGTCACGCTGCTGCCGCTGGTCATTCCGGCCATCGTCATCGTCTTCGGCTATATCCGGCTCTACAACACCTCCAGCTGGCTGCCGCTGACGGGCTCGGCCTTCGGCACCGACATCCTGCTGATGTTCGGCTATGCGACGCTCGCTCTGCCTTACATGTATCGCGCCGTCGATACGGGTCTTCGCACCATCGACATCGGCACGCTGACGGAAGCCGCCCAGAGCCTCGGCGCCGGCTGGTTCACCATCATCTCGAAGATCATCCTGCCGAATGTGCTGGTCGCCGTGCTCTCGGGCGCCTTCCTGACCTTTGCCATCGTCATCGGCGAATTCACCATGGCGGCCCTTCTCAACAAGCCGGCCTTCGGACCCTTCATGCAGCTACTCGGTGCCAACCGCGCCTATGAACCCGCAGCGCTTGCGGTCATTGCCTTCGGCATCACCTGGGGCTGCCTCGGGCTGATCCAGCTTGTCTCCCGCCTTCAAAAAACAGCCCCGCGCCAGGCTTGAGGATTTCTTTTCATGACCTTCCTGACACTCTCTCATCTCAAGAAATCCTTCGGCGCCACGCAGGTCGTGCACGACTTCAACATGGCGATCGAAAAGGGCGAGTTCATCTCGTTTCTCGGGCCATCGGGCTGCGGCAAGACGACCGTTCTGCGCATGATCGCCGGCTTCGAGACGCCGTCCGGCGGCACGATAGAAATCGCCGGCAAGGACCAGACCAATCTGAAGCCGAACCAGCGCAATATCGGCATGGTCTTCCAGGCCTATGCGCTGTTTCCCAACATGAACGTCTTCGACAACGTCGCCTTCGGCCTGAAGATCTCAGGCATGCCCAAGGCCGACATCGACAAGCGCGTCAAGGAAATGCTCGCCCTGATCCATCTCGATCATCTCGCCGAGCGCTACCCTTATCAGCTCTCGGGCGGTCAGCAGCAGCGCGTCGCACTCGCCCGTGCGCTGGCGCCCAAGCCGCAGGTGCTATTGCTCGACGAACCACTCTCGGCGCTGGACGCCAAGATCCGCGTGTCGCTGCGTGAGGAAATCCGCCAGATCCAGCAACAGCTCGGCATCACCACTGTCTTCGTCACCCATGACCAGGAAGAGGCGCTGTCGATCTCCGACCGCATCGTCGTCATGAACGCCGGCAAGGCCGACCAGATCGGCACGCCCTTCGAGATCTACAACCGCCCCACCACCCGCTTCGTCGCCTCCTTCGTCGGCACGCTGAACGTGATCGATGCCATCGTGACCGATCAGGGCGCCGGCATCGTGCAGGTCGGCGACAAGACGCTGGTGATCAAGGAGACGATCCCCGCTGCAAACGGTCAGACGATCCAGCTCGCCATGCGCCCGGAGGCAGGTAGCCTTGCAGGTTCGGATGAGGCGACGGTGCAGGGCAAAGTCACGTCAAGCCAGTTCCTCGGCTCGGTGATCCGCACCCGGATCGATGTCGGTGGCAAGACACTGTCCTTCGACACCTTCAACGATCCGGGCACCCGGCCGCCTGTTGTCGGCGACACCGTCGGCGTCAAGATCGACCCCTCGGCCTTGATCGTGCTGGCCAGCTGAGGCACAGCACACCGAACGGCAATGATATCGAGATGCCGTCCCTCGGGGCGGCATTTTTCTTCAGGAGGAGGACCCCATGCGCGCCATGTATTACGAACAGTTCGGAGCGGCACCGGAAATCCGCACCCTGCCCGACCCGACACCGACGAATGGCGGAGTGGTCATCACCGTCAAGGCAACCGGCCTATGCCGGAGCGACTGGCATGGCTGGATGGGCCACGATCCCGACATCAAGCTGCCCCACGTGCCCGGCCACGAACTGGCCGGCACGATCGCCGCCGTCGGCCGCGATGTCAGGCGCTTCAAGGTCGGCGATCGCGTGACCGTCCCCTTCGTCTCCGGCTGCGGCCACTGCATGGAATGCCGCTCCGGCAACCAGCAGGTCTGCGAGGAACAGTTCCAGCCCGGCTTCACCCATTGGGGTTCCTTCGCCGAATATGTCGCGATCGACTATGCCGACCAGAACCTGGTGCATCTACCGGAAGAGATCAGCTACGAAACTGCAGCCAGCCTCGGCTGTCGCTTTGCCACCTCCTTCCGCGCCGTCGTCGACCAGGGCCGGCTGCAGGGCGGCGAATGGCTGGCAGTCCACGGTTGCGGTGGTGTCGGCCTCTCGGCGATCATGATCGGTGCCGCGCTCGGTGCCAATGTCGTGGCCATCGATATCGCCGAGGACAAGCTGGCACTCGCCCAAGCCCTTGGCGCATCCGTCACCATCGACAGCCGTTCGGTCGCCGATGTCTCCGAAGCTGTGCGCGAGGTAACGGGCGGCGGCGCCCATGTTTCCGTCGATGCGCTTGGTCATCCCCAAACCTGCTGCAACTCGATCCTCAACTTGCGCCGTCGCGGCCGCCATGTGCAGGTCGGCCTGATGTTGGCGGATCACGCGACCCCCGCCATCCCCATGGCCCGCGTCATCGCGCATGAACTCGAAATCTATGGCAGCCACGGCATGCAGTCCTGGCGCTACGACGCCATGCTGCGCATGATCCTCTCCGGCAAGCTCTCGCCCGACCGACTGATTGGCCGCCGCATCACGTTGACCGAAGCCGCCCCGGCGCTCGCCACCATGGACAGTTTCCGTGAAAACGGCATCGGCATCATCGATAGGATGATCTGATGGCACCTGCCGAAACAACCGATCTCCTCCATATGGTGTGATAGCGTTAACTCGTTTGTGCTGAAATTTGGCTGCACGAAACCGGAAACGGATCGAGAGCAGCCATGGTCAAGCAGAAGACATTGCCAGAGACTGACGCCAAGGGCTTCATGAACGAATTCATGCGGCTCAAACGCGGCTCCGTCACACGCCGGCATTTCCTCGCCGTCACCGGGCTTGGACTGGCGGCTTTGGTCGTTGGCGGAGCCCGCCGCACCAGCGTCGCAACATCGGAAGGTTCGCCGCTCGGCAAGAAGGTCTCGCTCGCCACCTGGCCGAACTATCACGATCCCAAGACCTTCGAGGACTTCACCGCCCGCTACGGTGTCGAGGTGGACATCTCGATTATCGGTTCCAACGAAGGCACCTTGCAGGCGCTGGAACGCGGCCGTGTCTGGGACATCATCGTACCCACGCAATATGCGATCGCGCCCTATGTCCGGCGCGACATGCTCATGCCGCTTGATCTGAGGCATATCCCGAACTTCAGTCTCGCCGCCCATGCCGACCGATTTCTCAAACCCGGCGTGCGGGCAGGCGCCATCTTTGCCGTACCGAAGAACGCCGGCACCACGGGCATCGCCTATAACAGCCGCGAACTCGACCCGGTCGAAAGCTGGCGCGATTTTTTCTATGTCGCGATGACCACCGCCTCGGGCAGAACCATCGTGCAAGACTATCAACTGACTGCGATCGGCGGTGCGCTGGTGGCTCTCGGCCACAGTTTCAACTCGCTGGAACCGGAGGAGCTGCGGCGCGCCGAAGACCTCTTGATGCAGGTCAAACCCCACCTGCTGGCTATCGACAGCGATTATCAGCCTGCCATGCGCACCGGCGAAGCCTGGATGACCATGTGCTGGAGCAATGACGCCTCACAGATGCATGGCGATGTGCCTGACATCGCCTATGCCATTGCCTCGGATGGGGGCGAAATCTGGACGGACTATTACGCCATCCCCGCCAGAGCCCACAACAAACGTGGCGCCCATGCCCTGATCAACCACCTGCTTGATCCCGAGATCGCCGCGCGCGAGCACGTCGTTCACAGGGGCACGGCTACCGACAGCCGGGTCCGGGCGCTTCTGCCGGCTGAAATTCTTGCAGACGACATCATCTATCCCGATGAGGCCAAGCTCACTCCCCTCGAATTCGGATTGGCAGTCGTGATGACGGACCCGACCCGGGCCGAGATCATGAGCCGCTTTCGCGCCGCTCGCGGCTGACGCAGACGTTCCCACATGCTAGGCACAGGGCAGACCGGACACATCCGGCCAACGGCCAATGCACGGGATACCAATGCCGCAAATCTCGATCATCGACACCATTTCCGACCCCGGCAAGCCGGACCGCCCGAACGAGGATCGCCTCAGCTATAATCGCGACGCGGCCTTCGTCATCGACGGGGCGACGGGCCTTGGCGATCGGCAGTTCATGGAGGGCTACGGCTCCGACGCCGCCTGGATCGCGGAATTCGCCGCCATCCGATTTGCCGAACGGTTGGACTTTACCGCCGACCCGAAGACGGTCCTGCGACAGGTCTCGCATGAGGCCCGCGACACCTTCATCGCCACAGCCGGCGACCAGCCGCGCTACGCCTGGCCGCTCTGCAGTCTGACGGGCCTACAGGCGACGCCGACCGGCTTCCGCTGGTTCGGTCTCGGCGACAGCTGCCTGTATCTCCTGCATGACGACGGGCGCGCCGACTTCGTCATCCCGATCCCCGGCGCCTATGAATGGGAACAGCATCAGGCCGCCAAGCACATTGCCCGCCTCGGCGGCATCGGTTCGGCCAACATCGCAACCAGTGATCCGGAAACCCTGGCGAACCTGCGTGAAGGACGCGCGCGACAGAACACGCCCGGCGGCACCACATGGACCTTCGGCGTGGTGCCCGAAGCTGCCGATCACCTCGCCATGGTCGATGTGCCCATCTATGGCGGGGGCGCAACCGCCATCCTTTGCTCCGACGGGCTGGCCGACCTCGTTGCCCTCTACAAGCTCTACGACGCGGCAACGTTGATCCAGCGGGCGGCAACTGCCGGGCTGAAGTCACTGGTCATGGAGCTTCGCCACATGGAGCGGACGGTTGATCCGGACGGGTTGAACTATCCGCGTTACAAGCAGAGCGACGACACGACAGCGATCCTGCTGCGGCTGGAGGCATAAAGGCAATTAGGAATCTGCCTCAATACCTTATCGCCGAATTTGGAATCGATTTGTCAGCGCGTTCGCGCAGTGGATGAGGCAAGTATTTGGCGCTCGGCGCCGGTCGCTACCCTAGCGGCAGCCCCCTCATCCGCCTCCTGAGCCCGCCGAAGGGCGGCACCTTCTCCCCGCAAGCGGGGAGAAGGCGAGTGCGGCCAGCGTCTTGCCCCCTTCTCCCCGTTCACGGGGAGAAGGTCCCGGCAGGGGGATGAGGGGCCGTAGCGCCAATCCATCCTCAGGCATCAGCCTTCGGCACATAATTCAACACCGGCCCCAGCCAGCGCTCCACCTCGCGCACATCCATACCCTTGCGGGCCGCATAGTCCTCCACCTGATCGCGCTCGACCTTGGCAACGCCGAAATAGTAGCTGTCGGGATGGCCGATATAGAGGCCCGAAACAGAGGAGCCCGGCCACATGGCATAGCTTTCCGTCAGCGTCACGCCGGTCGCCTTGGTCGCATCCAAGAGCGAGAACAGCGTCAGTTTTTCCGTATGGTCGGGCTGGGCCGGATAGCCGGGCGCGGGGCGGATGCCGCCATAGGTCTCCGAGATCAGCTCCTCCGGCGTGAAGGCCTCGTCCGGCGCATAGCCCCAGAATTCGCGACGCACCCGCTCATGCATGCGCTCGGCAAAGGCCTCGGCAAAGCGGTCGGCCAGGGCCTTGACCAGGATCGAGGAATAATCGTCATTCGCCCGCTCGAAACGCTCGGCGATCGCCACCTCCTCGATGCCGGCCGTCACAACGAAACCTCCGACGTAATCCTGCAGACCCGTCTCGACTGGCGCCACGAAGTCCGACAAGGCGACATTGGCCCTGCCCTCGCGTTTGGCGATCTGCTGGCGCAGCGTGAAGAAGGTTGCAAGCTCGTCGGCGCGGCTGTCATCCTTGAACAGCCGGATATCGTCACCGACAGCATTGGCCGGCCAGAAGCCGATCACCGCACGCGGACGGAACCAGTTTTCCGCAATGATCTTCTCGAGCATCGCCTGCGAATCGGCATAAAGCTGACGGGCCGCCTCCCCCTGCTTCTCGTCGTCGAGAATGGCCGGGAAACGCCCCTTCAGCTCCCAGGTCTGGAAGAAGGGCGTCCAGTCGATATAGCGGGCGAGCTCGGCCAGATCATATTCCTCGAACACCTTCGTGCCCGAGAAGCTCGGCTTCGTCGGCTTGTAAGCACCCCAGTCGAGCTTGACGGCATTCTCCCGGGCAGACGCCAGCGGCTGGCGCTGCTTTTCGGCCTCCGCCCGCGCATGGGCCTCGGCCACCTTCGCATATTCGGCGCGGATACCGTCGACATAGGTCTCGTTGCCATCCTCAGCGAGCAGGGACGAGACGACGCCGACGGCGCGGCTGGCATCGGTCACATAGACCGCCTGCCCCGCTTTGTATTGCGGGTGAATCTTTACCGCCGTATGCACCCGGCTCGTCGTCGCACCGCCGATCAACAGTGGAATATTGAACCCCTGGCGCTGCATTTCGGATGCCACATACACCATCTCGTCCAGCGATGGCGTGATCAGGCCGGACAGACCGATGACATCGACATTTTCCGCTTTCGCCACTTCGAGGATCTTGGTCGCCGGCACCATGACGCCGAGATCGATGATCTCGTAATTGTTGCAGGCGAGAACCACGCCGACAATGTTCTTGCCGATGTCATGCACATCGCCCTTGACGGTCGCCATCAGCACTTTGCCCGCCGCCTGGCGTTCGCCGGTGCCGCCATTCAGCCGCTTCTCTTCTTCCATATGGGGCAGCAGAACCGCCACCGCCTGCTTCATCACCCGCGCCGATTTCACCACCTGCGGCAGGAACATTTTTCCCGCACCGAAGAGATCGCCGACGACATTCATGCCCGCCATCAGCGGCCCCTCGATAACATGCAGCGGACGCTCGGCCTGTTTGCGCGCCTCTTCCGTATCAACATCGATGAATTCGGTGATCCCATTGACCAGCGCATGCTCCAGCCGCTTTTCGACCGGCCATTCGCGCCAGCTCATGTCCTGTGTCCGGGTCTTTGCCTCACCCGTGCCGCGATAGCGTTCGGCGATCTCCAGCAAGCGTTCCGTTCCGTCCTTGCGACGGTTCAGCACCACGTCTTCACAGGCCTCGCGCAGGTCCGGATCGATGCTCTCGTAGACCGCGAGCTGTCCCGCATTGACGATGCCCATGTCCATGCCCGCCTGGATGGCATGGTAGAGGAAGACCGCATGCATGGCTTCCCGCACCGGCTCGTTGCCGCGGAAGGAGAAGGAGAGGTTCGACACCCCGCCCGAGACATGCACCAGCGGCATTTCCTGCCTTATCGTCCGGGTCGCTTCGATGAAGTCGACGCCGTAATTGTCGTGTTCCTCGATACCGGTCGCGACCGCAAAGATATTGGGATCGAAGATGATGTCTTCAGGCGCAAAGCCCGCCTCTTCCGTCAGGATGCGATAAGCGCGGCGGCAGATTTCGACCTTGCGCTCATAGGTATCGGCCTGCCCCTTCTCGTCGAAGGCCATGACGACGACGGCAGCACCGTAATTGCGGATCAGCTTGCCCTGGGCGACGAAATTCTCCTCGCCTTCCTTCAGCGAGATCGAGTTCACCACCGCCTTGCCCTGCACGCATTTGAGGCCGGCTTCGATGATCGGGAACTTCGACGAGTCGATCATGACCGGCACCTTGGCGATGTCAGGCTCGGCGGCAATCAGGTTCAGGAATTCGACCATGGCCTTTTCCGAATCGATCAGGCCCTCATCCATGTTGATGTCGATGATCTGCGCGCCGTTCTCCACCTGGTCGCGGGCAACGGCGAGTGCTGCCGTGTAGTCGCCTGCCGTGATCAGCTTGCGGAACTTGGCCGAGCCGGTGACATTGGTTCGCTCGCCGACATTGACGAAGGGAATGTCCTTGATCAGTTCAAACGGCTCAAGCCCCGAGAGCGACATGAAGGGCCGATGCTCGGCCGGCTGGCGCGGTGCCCTGCCCTTCACAGCCTCTGCGATCGCGGCGATATGCGCCGGCGTCGAACCACAGCAGCCACCGACGACATTGACGATGCCCTCCTCGGCAAAACCGGCAACGAGTTCCGCCATTTCTTCCGGGCTCTGGTCGTAGCGGCCGAATTCGTTCGGCAGGCCGGCATTTGGATAGGCAGAGATGAAAGTATCGGCGACGCCGGACAATTCCTGCAGATGCGGCCGCATGGCATCTGCCCCGAGCGCGCAGTTCAGGCCCACTGCAAAGGGCTTGGCATGGCGCACGGAATTCCAGAAGGCCGTCGGCGTCTGGCCCGACAGCGTGCGGCCAGAAAGATCGGTGATCGTGCCCGAGATCATCACCGGCAGGCGAATGCCCTTGGCGAGAAAACGCTCTTCGCAGGCAAAGATCGCCGCCTTGGCATTCAGCGTATCGAAGATCGTCTCGATCAGGATGATGTCGGCGCCGCCATCGATCAGCCCGTCGATCTGCTCGCCGTAAGCAAGGCGCAGATCGTCAAAGGAGACGGCGCGATAGCCGGGATTATTGACATCCGGCGAAATCGACGCCGTCCGGTTCGTCGGTCCGATGGCACCGGCGACGAAACGGCGCTTGCCATCCTCGCGCTCGGCCCGCCAGGCCGCCCGGCGCACGAGTTCCGCGCCGTGACGGTTCAGGTCATAGACCGCCCCTTCCATCTCGTAATCGGCCTGGGCGATGCGGGTCGAGGAGAAGGTATTGGTTTCGAGGATATCGGCACCCGCCATTGCATAGCGGAAATGGATGTCCTCGATGGCGTTGGGCTGGGTGAGGATCAGCAGGTCGTTATTGCCCTGCTGATGGCAGGCGCAGCCGAGGAAACGCTCGCCGCGAAAATCCTCTTCGGTAAGGCCGAGCCCCTGGATCTCCGTGCCCATGGCGCCGTCGAGGATCAGGATACGCTCGCGCGCCGCCTTTTGCAGCGCTTCCAGGATCTCCGCTCCGTCCCGGGCAGCACCGTCACGGCCGAACAGTGAATCGAGCATCTGCGAAGTCTCCTATTGTGTCTGCGACACGAGCCAAATCACATAAAGACATCTTTATGTCAACATGCGATCATCCTGTGACTGTCAGCGCGGAGGCCGTGACAGCGACCCCACCGGTCGGATATAGAGGCTGCAACGATGCAGCCCGGGAGGACAAAATGTCGGAAAATCAATCGCAGCAGGCCCTGTCGACCTCCTGGAGCACACGCCCCTATCATCGCAAATGGCTGCTGGCCCAGGCCGATGGCCTGTTCGATTTCTTCCAAGGTCCCGCGCTCAACCCGAAGGGCGGCTTCTACGACCTGTCGCGCGACGGCAAGCCGCTAGTTACCGACAATCCAGCGCGCGGCATTCATGCCAGCGCCCGCATGGTGCATTGCTACGCGATTGGACACCTGCTGGGCCGCCCGGGCTCGACCGATATCGTCGATCACGGCATGCGCTATCTCTGGGAACGCCACCGCGACCAGAAGAACGGCGGTTACTTCTGGCAGGCAAACGACACCGGCGCTGTCGACGACACGAAACAGGGTTACGGCCATGCCTTCGTCCTGCTGGCGGCGTCCTCGGCCAAATGCGTCGGCCATCCGCTGGCAGACGCCATGCTCGCCGACATCACAGAGGTGATCGAGAAGAAATTCTGGGAAGAGAGCCACGGCGCAATCGCCGAGGAATTCTCCTCCGACTGGCAGCCCGTCCCCGGCTATCGCGGCCAGAACTCCAATATGCACCTCACCGAAAGCCTGATGGCCGCTTTCGAGGCGACAGGCGAGCGGCATTACCTCACCAAGGCCGAACGCATCGCCGACCTGATCATCAACCGCCGCGCCCGCGAAGAAGCCTTCCGTGTCGCCGAGCACTTCGATGAAAACTGGGTGGTCGACCGCAATTACTACCATCCAAACGAAATGTTCCGCCCCGCTGGCACCACACCCGGCCACTGGCTGGAATGGGCTCGCCTTATCCTGCAGCTGTGGGGGCTCGGGGATAAGCAACACGACTGGATGCCGGAAGCCGCGCGCGGCCTCTTCTTTCAGTCCATGGCGCTCGGCTGGGACAAGGACAAAGGCGGCTTCTTCTACACGCTCGACTGGGCGAACGCCCCCGACAAGCGGGCCAAACTCTGGTGGCCGCTCTGCGAAGGCGCTGCCGCTGCCCACTTCCTGAACCAGCACCAGGAAAGCGACTTCCACGAGGAAAGCTACCGCAAGATCTGGAACTATATCGCGAATAACAATCTCGACCGGGAGCATGGCGGCTGGTTCGAGGAACTGACCGAAGACGGCAAGCCATCAAACAGCCTCTTCCCCGGCAAGGGCGACATTTACCACGCCCTCCAGGCCTGCCTCATTCCGCTCTTCCCGGCAGACGGCAGTCTGACGAAAATGATCGCCGAACACCCGCTCGACGTCTGAGCATCCACGAGACCGGCAGATGCAAAAAGGGCCGGAAAACCGGCCCTTTCTCTATTCCAGGATTGCGATCAGCACTCACTGCTCGATCGCATAGGTGATGTTGACGGTCACCGAATAGAGGTTTTCGCCAGATGCGATCGGCACCGACTCATCCGCCATCTTCGCCATCGGTGCGGCCGCATAGACCTGCGGCATCGGGCGGGCGAAATTCTCCGAGATCTCGACGACCCGACCGAGCTTGACGCCGGCAGCGTCCGTCAATGTCTTGGCCTTAGCCGCAGCCTTTTCGACCGCCTGCTTGCGCGCGGCCTCGATGGTCGCTTCCGGATCGTCATTGGTGAACGAGATGCCGCCACCCTGGTTGACGCCGAGTTTCACCGATTGGTCGATGATCGTGCCGAGCTTGGCGAGGTCCCGCACCCGGACCGTCAGACCATTGCTGACCGTGTAGCCGACGATCACGGGCGCCTCGTAGGTGCCATCGCTTCGGGTATCCTGCTTGTATTTCGGCTGGATGGAGAATTCCGTGGTCTGCAGATCCTTCTCCGCAATACCCTGCGCCTTGAGGGCGGCGAGCACCTCCGTCATCGCGGCGCTATTGGCAGAAAGTGCCTCAGACGCCGTATCGGCATCGCGGACAACGGCCAGCGATATGACGGCCATATCCGGCGACACGGTCGCCTCGCCCTCGCCGGACACCATGATCGTAGCCTCGCGGCGCTCCGCCTCGGCAGCCAGCGCCGGCGCGATAAAACCGGCCGTGAGTACGGAACCCGAAAGGGCCGTCGCAACGACGAGGCTGCGTGTAAATTTCAGCATGAATATGTTTCCTTGTGTCCCGCAGCGCCAGCGGACCTCTTCGTCTCACCCGGCGCAATGCCCTTCCACCACCTGTGATGACGCGTGATTGTGAAGCCATTGCGGCAGAGGCTTGTCGCATACCTGAAATTGCGTTAGAGCCCGTCACCGGTGCGGGGTAACCATTGCCCGCCCGACGGCATCGCGCCGGGCTGGGCCTGTAGCTCAATGGTTAGAGCCGGCGGCTCATAACCGCTTGGTTGGGGGTTCGAGTCCCTCCGGGCCCACCAAATTCCTTCGATTTCAAAGGCATTTAGCCACCGGTTAGCCACCTCTGTTCCCGTTGTTTTCCGGCGAACCGGCGAACCTATTGCGTCCGCTTCTCGGATGGCCGATGAAAGTCACATGACAGGGACACACTCGATTCGTGCATTTGCGGCCATTGCTCTTCTAACGGCAGCCTTAACAGGCACGGCGTCGCCAGCTTCAGTGCGCACGATCGACGGCGACACGATCGAAGTCGATGGCGAAACAATCCGAATTCTAAACATCGATACGCCAGAGATCCGGCACGCCCAATGCGATGCAGAGCGACGGCTCGGTCAGGTCGCAAAGAGTCGCGTCCGGGAGCTACTGGCCAGCGGCACGATAGGAATACAGCGGGGTGACGGCAGTCGCATGACTGACAAATACGGCAGAACCCTTGCAGTCGTGGATATCAACGGCGTCGACATAGGCGAGCAGCTGATCGCCGAAGGCCTTGCCCGCCCTTGGACCGGCAAGCGTCGCAGCTGGTGCAATTGACGCCACTCTTGCAAGCCGCACGAACCGAGCCATATGCTCGATCATGGCCATCAAACCTCCACCCCGCCCTGCACAGCATCCAGATCGCTTCCTAGACGCGCAGGAAGCACTGGAGGATGATTTGCTGCAGCTGGTGGATAATGCTGTCGAAGTTGGTTGGGGAGAGGTCGAGACCCTCGCGGCTCTGGTAGCCGTCGCGGAAAACCGCATGCTCGCGATATGCGAGAATGAAAGGGTCAATCGGCAGATCGAGGAGCTGCGCAAGCGAGGCCCGCAATGAATTGGGACCGAGTCGTCATGGTTATCGCTGCGCTGATGATCTTGGCCACTCTGGTCTCAGTCGGCGCGCAGATCTGGAGCCTATTCGGATGACCAAGACAATCTGGTCGACGGTCCCGACGCTCGGTAACTTCACGCTACCGATCATAGAGCTGATGTGCACGGAATGCGATCGGCGAGGTCGCTACAATCTTGCGCGCGCGAAAGAGAGACACGGCCCGGACATGACATTGAACCAGTTCATGCGGCTGACCGCGAACTGCCCGCGAGACGGCGACGCGAAACGACCTTGCCGCGTCGGATGTCCGGATCTCGCTTATATGTTCACTGGAGCGCCTTTTGGGGCATAAGATTTTGGCAGATCGGGCTTTACTGTCGGCGGATCTCCCGCTGGATACGCAGCTCCTCCCGGATCCTGTCCGTCTCCTGTGCCAGGAGCTTCAGCGTGCGGTTCCCGTCGTGAACTTCCTCGGTCAGCTCGCGCAGCGCCTCGGTGTGCGCTTCAAGAGCGGATGTGGCCCGATTGAGCGCAGTTGGATCAACGACCACGGCCGCCACCTGCGCGGTGCCTGCGGTCGCTGGCGCGGCCTTCTGCCCCTGCAGTAGGCCAAGCCATCGCGCGCCCCAGACGGCCCCTACTGTTGCGCCGAAGGCCAAGAGCGCTGGAAGCGGCAAGTTAGCGATCTGCTGTTCCATTCCTGATTTCCCCCTCGTCGTGTGCGGCCCGGTGGATGTTGACGAGTTCGCCCATCGCGAAAAGCGGATAGATGGCGAGCCAGGTCGAGACGACATCGGAGGAGTAGAACCCGAATGTGATGCCTGCCCAGATGAAGCAGCCGATCCCGGCTGACACCTGCCTGATTTGCGGCGTCACATTCTTGCGCGCGCCGTTGATGATGAGGCCGACGATGCGCAGCACGCCGACCCAGAACATGGTCCAGCCGAGAATATCCTCGGAGGGAAAGACGTCCCGAAATGTTCTCCAGGCCGGCTGGTTGAACGTTTGCGTCGGCATGAGGAGAACGCAGCCGAACAGCATCATGTGTGCGGCCATGAACCATTCCATCATGCGAGGCCCGAAGCGATGCTGGATGCGGATCCAGATCCCCGGCCCCCGATAGCCCTCCGCCGGCGTCATGACCGCCTCGCCTTCTCGACGGCTTTCATCACGGTATGTCCACCCATGTAGAGACTGGTATAAATGGTGAATATTCCGAAGAAGTTGGCGAAATCGATACCCGCTTCGATCTGAATGCCCGGCACCATCGCCCAGAGCATCGCATTGACGATCGGCCGTACGAGCATGAGCCAGCCGACGCAGGCCAGCATCAGCCACATGCCTGCCGGACGCCAAGCCCAACCGAACCAGTGTTCTTTCTGCATCTCCGCCAGCATCAACTCGTTGGCAAGCTCCTGGCTGCGGGCATGTGCGAGAATGATGTCCGGTGATTCTTCGACCGCCTGAACCGCCTGCTCGATGCGATCCGCCGGCAGCTGCGGCAATTGCTCAGGCTGTACGCCGGCCTGGTTTGCGATGGCGTCGATCACGGCCCCGCCGGCCTCGCCAGCGATGCCACCGACGTGCTTTTCCAGCAGCGACTTGACGACGGGCGCACCGATCCGCGCGGCTGCCTCTATCAGGACGGATGCCACAATGCTCATTGAGTGTTCTCCTCATGAAGGATCGATCGAGGACCAAGGTCAGACGACCGCGTCGCGTCCGCGCCAGGTGTTGATGTGCCTCGCGATCACGTCGCGCTTGCGCCAGGCCACATAGGCCAGAAGACCTGCAACCCCGATGCAGGCGCCAGTAACAACCCAGCTCCACGGCAGTCCGCTGGCGAGCGCCGCGGCACCAGCAACCGCGCCGCCGGCAGCGCCTTTGGTCGCGGCCTCCGAGGCCACAGTCGCTTCGCGGCGCAATTGTGCCAGCGTGGCCGGTCCCAGAATGCCGTCTGCCGTGAGGTGAGGATGCGCAGTCTGGAAAGCCACGATCGCTGACGTCGTCTTTGGCCCCATCCATCCGTCGACAGATCCTGGGTCGAAGCCGGCTTTGCGCAGCAGCTCCTGCGCTTCCCGCACCACCTCGTCGGGGCCGGATGGCTTTGAGGTCTGCACACTGCGCTGCACGCCCTCCGGCTTGGTGTAACGAAGGTCGCCATAGTCGCCGCGCAGAAACAGTGCAGCCTCTTCCCGGCGTCGACGGACGAGCCCAGGAAGCTTCCTTCCGCCGGCGGTGTTGTAGTTGCTGCCAAGGATAGACCCGGCAGAAGCCACGTCGCCTCGGCGCCACGCATCAGCCCAGCGCCAACCCATGGCGCCCGTGCCGAGGTTGAAGATGGCGCTGGTGGCCGCATCCATCTGCTGCTGCGTGCGGCCGGCGGGAGAGTTCTTCACCACGGCGGGTTCGAACTCGTCAGCCAGCACGGCGGCGAAGATCGCATCGTTCTGCGCGATCGTGATCTTCGTTTTGCCCGGCACCAGCTTCGTGATGCCGATTTTGGCAAGCTCGCGCCGCACGGCAGCACTGCGCATGGTGAAGCCGGTTCCGATCGTCGGAATTCCAGCCGCGTCAAGATAGCAGGTCAGCACAACGCCTTCATGCCCGCGCGTAAAGGCGCGGCCACGGGGGGACGTGGTCGTGATCATGGGAGGCTCCTCATTTTCTCGGGTAAGTCGTGCAGAATGGTTTTCAGAAGCGCGAAAGAAAACCAAAAGTGCTCGTCCGACTGGCGGATGCGCCTTGGTTGTGCTACCCACCACCACACCAACAATGGAGAGGGGCGTGGTAAAGAACGTGATCCGACAACTAGTCGGTGGGTTTTCGCTTTGGATGGCCCTGTGCGCAGGCCTCATCGCGCTGGGACTCGCTGAGATTGAAACTGATGAACGGCTTGGCACCGTCACGAGAGGGCCGACGCTTGCCATCGGCATCTAGTTCGGCTGCACAGCGGCTTTCTGCCACCCTAAGCTTTTCTTTGGCCTTTTGCGCCATTGCGGCAGTGGTGCTGTCCAATCAGATCGGCGCTCACTTCGCGCTAGCAGGCCGAGCGTTCCATTTGTTCAGCATAGGTATTTGCTGCTCAATCCTGCTAATACAGGAAAAGCGCTTCATTAAGTTCGCCGGTCTTTCCTTGTTAGCCTTCTTGCTCGGCGCTACCGGCTACCGATTGCCTTACCAGGTAGCCATCTGCCTAGTTTTCTTTGCCGCCGGCGCCTTGATCGGACATAGGAATCGTGAAGGTTTCACAAACGCGTTGCTCATAATCCTCACTGCCTCTGCAGCGCTCATGGCCCTTCAGCTTGCAGGTGCGGGAGAGTGGACGCAGCTTCTGACAACGCACGGATACGTTTCGGAATCTTTTCAAGTACCTAAAACGTCTCATCCGACTTTCATGCTTGGCTACGCCGAGGTTGAAGCGAATTACCTTCAGGGTCGGCCGGCGGGGCTACTGCACTCAAACCAGTTTGCCTCATTGTTAATCTTGGTTGGATTTGGATTGTGTGCGCCTTCGATCGCTGCGAGAAACATCGTCGCAGTAGCGATGCTGTCTATTTCGGCGGCATTGTCGCTTGCAAAAGTGGTCTTTCTCGGCGTCGGCCTGATCATAATCTACAACTACTTTTTTGGTTGTCGCCGAGGCGCTGTGAGGATGGCAGCAGCTTTGGCTATTGCGCTTGCGGCATATGCCCTTCTGTTCCCAGGAGTATTCCAACTCTACTTTTTCAACTGCCACAACATTTGGCAAAGCATCGCTGTGAGGATTGCAGATCTGGGTCACTCGATTTTCGGGACGAACGAGGCTGGCATCTTCAGTTGGCTTGATAACACCAACTTCTGCCCATCTGAGGCTGGGATATTGCGACAGGACATTTTGGAGTTGATTGCGTCCGAGGCCGCTTCGTCCAGAACGGTTTCCGGCTACTCAACCCTGGTCCCGTTTTTACCAATACTTTTGACCTTGATATTCGGCGCGTACTTTTTGTGCCTTCTCAACAATGATGCGAGAAAGGCCTTTGAGCGGAATTCGGCAGCCTTTGGCGTCGAACACGTATCACTTGCGATTGCCCTTGCTACCTTTTCACTGGCGGCCAATTTTCTCGATTCTCCTGCCTTCTGGCTATTGGTCGGGCTTGCCATTCCCGGCCAACTGCTGTTCAGGCGTTAAGCCGAGTTGATCTTCTGCGCGGCACCAATCACCGCACCTCCGTTCGTCCCGCGGCAGTTTACTAGCGTGTGGTGCGAACCTGAAGAAAGAGTAATATTCGAAAGCGTATTCAAGCAGAAGATGCGGTTTCCAAGCAAGGTATGCGTGCACACCCCCGTAGCATCAACCCAGTTTTCAATGATTACGTCACTGCATGCGACGGAAGCAAGAAGGACGCCGTCTCGTCCGGTAGCGCCAGCGTGTCTCGTATAGATGTTGGCGACCCGAACGCCCTTGGCACCTTCAGTCAAAGAGCGAAGGAACGACATGTTTGGAGTGGATTCTATCCACTCAACGCCTTCTATGTTCACATTGCCACCACCCTCAATGAGGAACATGCACTTCGAGTCCTGAGTGGCGCTGTGGTTTATGCGCCCCCCGCGCACCCTGACCCCTTCGCAGTTGGCGAAGTGGAACCACCCCAGAGCATCGATTGCCGCTGCGGCGGGCAACTCCGCTGTGACGGAATAAAGATCAACGCTTGGGCAAGAATCAAAATAGCATAATCCGTCGCGCGTGTTTTGATCCCACGGGTCGACGTATAGAGCCTTCATCGAGATGCAGGTGCAGTTTGTCGCGTAGATGGCGTAGCCTTCAGTTGCTTCGATGCTCACGCGATCCAACGTCGGATAAAAGACGTCGATCATACGAAGTCCGCAGTTCGAATGCAGGATGTCGATGTTAAGGAGGCCAGAGAGCGTACAGCCCTCAAGGGTGATGGCGTAAACGTCAGTCCCGCCCTGATTTCTCACCATGATATCATCGGCAACCGTATACTGACCGCCAACGTATAGCCCGCGCCCGGCGCTTTCATTCTGCTCCAGTGTGAACCCACCGACTCGACCAAACGATGTGTTGAGACCGCCGCTTGCCCACGGCGGCGAACCGGGAGTCGGGCCGTAAGACCCGGCGCGCTCAAACGTGACAGCGTTTTCTGTCAAAGACAGGTTCTTGAGTACCGTTTTAGCTCGCCCGGCCCCAATTAGAGAAGCATTCCGGTAGTTGTAGAGTTCGCCGTTGAAGCCGATCGCCCCGGCCGGAAGACGGCAAACAAGGCCACCGCCGGTCGGACTGTAGTCTTCGTATTCGGCCGCAACCTCCAAGGCTGCCATGATAGCTTGACGATCGTCCGTGCCATTCAGGTTTGCACCGAACCATTGAGGGTAGACATTCGTAAAGTCCCACCGCCTGACCCAGGCCCCGTTCTCGCCTGTCACAGCCTGCCCGTTAGCAATGATGAACATTCCCTCAAGCGGATCAAGCAGCCGCTTGAATGTCTGGTTGGTCGTGCCAGTCAACGTGACCGGCGTCCCTGCGCGCATGTTGGCGTAGGACGTAGCCAGTTGGAAGGTGTTTGAGCCAGTTCTGATGACCCAGTACTTCGTCCCGGCCGTCACGCCGTTGGCTGTCGCGGTGGCTAGCAGAACTTGCCCACTGTAGAAGCCGTGCGCGGTGGCAGTGAAGGTATTTCCAGAGACTGAAGTGCTGGCGACGATCTTTGTCACCAGCCTGGCTGACAGATCGCTATCCACGCGATCAAAGTGACCAGAGCGGAGCCTATCCACCAATTCCACCGACTTCTGTGTTGTAGGATCAATTGCCTTGATCTCTGCGATCGTCGACTTCGCGGCGCCACCGCCTCCGACGTCGTCGTCAAGCATCGCGTCAGATACACGAATGAGTGTCATGTCTTTTCCTTAAGCGAAGACTGAGCCGGCGATGCCGGATTGAATGGATGTTGTTGAACCATTGTCGCCGTACCATGTGGTCGTTCCGGTAGCCGTCGACGATTCGAGCCACGTAAGCGCGTGGCGACCAATACCGGCAAGCCCCCGGAAAGTTGCACTAGGCAGCGCTGCGCGGTTGGCCACTTGGCACTCAGCGAACGTGAAAAGCGAACCAGCTACTGGTGCGGTAGTGCTGTCCAATCCGATGAAGACACGAACGCCGCACGGCACTGTTCCGTTGGTAGCTACAGCGGATATGACAGCTTCGACGAAATCCTCATCGAGACCCCGAACGAAATCCAGCTGGTTTGCCGCATTTGCGTTCGCCTGCCGAATTGTTGCTAGCGTATAGTTCCATGTATCCGCACCTTCCACCGCCCGCATTGGACGATGGCGACGGTTATACATATTCCACACCCAGCGCCGGGACATGGAGTCCTCACACTGCTTTGAAGCGCTAAGGTAGATGGTGCCCAAATAACGCTGCGTCGGTGTCCCACTCTTGACCAGAATGCCGTTTTGCGAAGCGAGAGGAGTAGCGCGCGTCGTATCGTTGGTCCAAGCTGCCAGGACGAGCGATGGAACGCCGCCGTTGAAATCCATGAATACATCATGCGGCCGCGATGCGGTGCCACCAGATAATGCAAGCGAAAGTTCGCCCGGAGCAAACGACCTCCAGAGGGTGCCGGAGTAGAGCCATACCCGCTCGCCAGAATACGGCGTCCAATAGATCGTCGGTGCACCAGTGACATCGGTAGATGGTACTGCCGCGCCAGATGCCAAAGTTAACCTACCTTGGCACTGCGCATACAATGCCTGCGCGCCGATGGCCGCGACGATCTCGGCCCCCTGCCCTGTGTTGATGCTGCCGCCAGATACTGTGCCAGCCGATGGCGTTCCCACCGATACCTCGGTAGCCGTAATGATGTAGCCAAAGATGTCGCTGCCGTTCGGTGGTGGCTCGGACCAAGTGAGCGTCGTGCCGCTCGTGGTGAAAGCGGCCCCCGGCTTTTGAGCAACGCCATCGATGGCGACGCGCACGTTGTAGACGAAAACGGGGTCGATTGGCAGCGACAAGGTGGTCGTCAATCCATCGCCAGTCGCCGAGATTGGCGCGATGCCCAGCGTGATTTCGCCCGCAAGCTCGGCCCATTCTTTGGCAGACTTCGTTCCGCCACCTGCAGGCAGCGTTCCTTCCGCCCACTTCCGCGCAAGTTCGGCAGCAGACTCGGCCGCTTCCTGAATTGCCGCACTGGCAATGTCCGTCAAAAGTCGAAATGTCCCGCCCGTCACATAGCCGGCAACCACGGATCCGGCCAGTAGGGCACCGGGAAGGATATCTGAACCGCTGATAGTCTTCAGCGTCAAGGATGCGCCGCCGTTGAACGATATGGTCACAGGCGAGGAAGTGTTCGTATCGAAGACATTGAGCACTACCAAAACACCGGCAGTAACTGGGATGCTGGTGGTCGCTTGAATCGCGCTCGGCGTCCCCGCACCTACGTCGCTTGCGACCAGAAAGCTGTAGGGCAGGTCAGCAACGCGCGTCCACGAGCCACCTCCTGAAGCGCCGCTCTTTCGATAGATCCCATTGAAATCCGCCATCGCGTCCGCGACCACCCAGGCAAGAGTGTTTGCAGGATAGTCAACGTTGGCAAAAAGAGATGTACGCGTGTCGAAGACAGCGGCAGCACTTGCAGTAGCGGAGAGGAGCGTTTCGATGCTCTGTGACCATGCTCTGATAGCCGATTTCTTAGGCTTATGCACCCCGGAGGCCGGAACACCGTCGGTTTGATAGTCGCGGAATACTTCAGATCCAGGCGGGTTAATCGACATGAAGTTCTCCAAAAAGCAGTGAGCGTGATTGCGTCGGCTCTTATTAGCTGACGGTAAAGGCACCGGTCGCGACCGGAGCTGCGGCAGTGCCGGAGGCGTTGATGGCGACCAGGAAGCCGTATTTGGTGCCAGCGGTCAGTCCGGTGACGATCTTGCCATCGGCGATGTTCGCCGGCCCGTACTCGGTCGCGACAAGAGTTGCGCCTGTGAAGCTGTTCGAAGTGTTGATGTAGATGCGGACGCCCGCATAGTTGGCGCTGTTCGGCGCCACCCAAGTGAAGCTCGCCTGCCCGGCGCCCCCGGTCACGCCGGCGCCGGAAACGGCGGCAGGTGCCACCGGATCGGCCGTCGCGTTCAGCACCTGATATCCGGTCCAGTCCGAAGGCGTGCCGTTGCCCCAGGCCCGGAGACGAAAGCGATACTGTACGCCGTCAGCCAGGTATCCCGACCGGACCTCTGTCTGCCCTGCCTTCGAGTTCACCGAGAGCGGCGGCTCCGATCCTGATGTTCGTTCCCACTCCAGTTCATAGATCAGCGACGCCGCTTCGAAGGCCCAGCTGGCCTTCGCATAGGCAGCCGTGCCGCCACCGGTCACCGCTTCGTTCAGGATAACGACACTGAAGCCAGCAGGCGTAGGAACGCCACCGGGGGGAAGGATCACGACACTGGACCCCGGCGCGCCCTCTTCCGTCGCCGCATCGAAATCGTAAAGGGAGGCCGGAACGATGATCCCGGAGAACTCCACGGTGAGATTGCGCAGCGAAAGCTTTGGAGAGCTGGTGATCTCGACGACGACTTCCGACATCTTCGGCGGAAGATGGATCCTGATGAAGCGCCGGTAAGCCACATCCTTTGCAGGCTCGTAATGCGCAAGGACCGCGACTCTGGGCGCATTGGAGCGCTGATAGGTCAGCTTCTGCAGACGCTGCACATGGTTATGCGACTGCACCAGCACGTTATCGACTGTCTTGGTGCGCTCGGTTTCGTCGACATAGGGATCGCCGTAGATGGCGGCGTCGGCCGTGTTGAACGCCGACCCGATGTCGACATAACGACCGCGAACGGCAAGCACATTCCCAGCTTCTCGCGTGTTGCCATCCAGCTGGATGCTGATGATGTCGTCGCGGGTCAGCCGGATATCGGGCTCGACATAGCGCCCGGAATGAACACCGACCAGGCCATCGGGCCGCTCATACACGACGAGCTCTGCCGCCTGGTCCATGTTCCGGCCAATCTCGACCGGGTCATTGTTTGCCCTGAACCACATGCCGCCATGGTATCGGCGCTCCGATCCCCCGCTCCTGTTGGTGACGAACTCGTCACAGACATCTGCGGCGGCTTCCCAGTCGGGCAGGTAGACATCATCGAGCGAAAGCCGACCACCGACCGGGCTGGTCAGGTGCCACAATCGAAACAGCGCGATGTTCGAGGTGTAGCCGTAGGTTTCGGTGCGCGGATCGTAGATCTTCGAGTGCCCATAGAGATCCGCAGAGTGTTGCGGCATCTGGTTGGGATAGACATTGAGATAGTCCTCAGCAGCGGTCGATGCGCATGCCATCAGAACAGAGGCCAGCCCGTCTCCACGATGCTGCGCAGTCCAGATTGAAGGAAAGCGAAGCAGCAGGATCGCATAGGCGGTCTCCGCCGGAAGACCGCGCCGGGTCTCGATCGTCACGTAGCCCACAGAAGCCAGGAAGTAATGATCCGGACTGACGACCTGGTTCGATCCGTTGAGAACGACGGGATCATCATGCAGGTAATGCTGCGCATATCCTTGGACCTGATGAGCAGCGAAGACAGTGACGTGGTAGGCCGTTCCCGACGCCTCTTCCAGGAAGACGTAGTCGCCGCCCTTTTTCACCCGCCCCAGGACGTAGGAAAGTGATGGCACGTTCTGTTTCAGATTGTAGGAACCATCCTCCGGACGCGGAACGGACGGCTTCTGCACGAACAGCCCCTGCAGCAGCGTCGCGCCGTAGGCAAGCCCGGCATAGGCAAGCGCCATGGTGCCCAGATAGAGCGCGTTCGCAGCAAGGGTTGTCGTCGCGATCGAGGAGACGATCAGCGCCACTGTTTCGATTACGCCAGGCAAATCAAAGTCTCCAGATAGCCAGTGGCCGGGCCGACATCGGACCGATGGAGTTGGTGAAGCGCACAAGCCAACGCTCGCCGTCGTAGATCGCGCCGAATTGTCTCTGCAGGTTCTTCGCGGAGCCGATCACGGCGATGTCTCCGCAGGTAGGAACCGAAACTGGCGAGCAGTTCAGTGCCGAAACCGCCTCGGTGACGATCGGAACGCAGCCGCCGGCCGCCGAGATGATCGCCCTGAAACCTTCTTCGGTTTCAAAAGTCTCTCGCCATTGCCGTGCCGGGTCCTTATGACCGAGCCAGATCGCCCATGCGGCGAGATACATCAGGCAATTCACATGAGCCGGAACCCAGACCTTCCGCTCGTAGGACGACAGAAAGGCCGCCAGCGTGACGTCCATCACCAGTTTGGCCACCGAATGGTTCGGTCACGCATCAGGATGATGCGCTCACAAAACCGGTCATAGAGACCCGCCAGCCAGGCGGTCGGATTGAGGATACGCGACCTCTCCTTCTGGTCGACGTCAGAAAGGACGGCACCGTTGGTCAAGGTCCGGAGAGCAAACCGGTTGGTCATTTCGATCGTGATGGTCGACCGGATGCCATCTTCGGAGACAGCATCGCCAAAGATGAGGTTGTCGATGCGATAGGTCCCTTTGATCTGTGGTAATCCGATCGGCTGCTCGAACGCGTCGCAGGCCTGGATCATGATCCTGAAGCGTGAGCCCCGGATGGTGCCCGCCTGATAGTCTGCCCAGATCCGGTTCGAGGCGACCTCGTCGATGCCGGAGATGACCAGCGCGAGCGTGAATGCTTCAGCGTTGATCGCCTGCTCGATCTGATCGAGCGCATCGTCGGTGAGCACGCAGGCGCGCCAGATTTCTCCATCCTCGGTCACCAGGGGACCGCCGGAGCCATCCCAGAACCGCAAGGTGCCGGACGGAAGATCGAGCTGCCCCAGAACGCGCAGTGACTTGATCGTCATCAGATCAGCCCCAGTGCCAGCCGGTTCCAGTAGTCCGTGTCTTCAACGAAAGACAGGGAGACCGGCTCGAAGCCCTCAGCGTTCTCGCCATTGGCCATCTGGCTATCGCTGGCCAGGTTGCAAAGGCATGTCGGCTCGTCGAATTCCAGATCGGCATCATCAGGAATCAGTTCACGCACCGGTGGGCTGATACGCAGCGTCTGGACGTCATCGGACTCCTCGATCAGCTGGCTGATACTGTAGAGAGCATGACCGTAGGAAAACAGGCAACCGACCAGATCTTCCTCACCTGCAATCACCTTGACACGGATGAGCGTCGCACCCAGAGCCGTGACCCCGACACTCTTCACGGAGATCGCGCCTTGAACGTAGCCCGTATCATCGTCGAAAAGGCTGTCGTCGGAGTGCGGCACTTCGCGTTGAGGCTCGAATGCGCCTGATGCATACGGTGCCCGCTTCGGTGCGTAGACGGGCACCGCAATGCGACCAGCCGCACCCGAGAGAGCGCCCTTGATCGCCTCGAACGTCCGTTGCTGGGCACGGCTGTGAATCAGGATTTCGGCAAACTCGATGGACCAGAACCCGACATCCGTCCGCGTCGCGGGCCGGACCCCGCCGAGCGACCGTCCACCGGATCTCGTAAATGGCATCAGGTTCGCACGGCAGGCCTTCGGCACGAGAAGATCCCGGGGCCACTGAAGTAGATCAACCAAGGCGGTAATCTCCTCCTGCCTTCTGCATCTGATGACGGGCCATCGTCGGCAGCACCTGGTTATTGGCTTGGCCGACGATAGCGGGGGCAGCGCGAGCCACGCGACCATCAGAAATTTGCTCGACTTTGGCCTGCCAGTTGCCATTGTCGTCGACAAACACCCGTACGTCTGCGACGCCTCCGCGACCGCTGGAAAGCGTCTGACCCGGCTTGGTGATGTCAACGCGCTCGTTGGGAGACTTCCGGAACATGACGAGCTGACTGTCGATACCACCGGCGCCGCCCGGCAGAATACTGCCGCCCCGCGCAAACCCGAAAATCTTGCCGATACCGGCAAAAAGACCGCCGAAGAGACCACCGCCCCCCATGCCGCCTCCGCCACCGCCGAGCAGCATCTGGAATGCCTTGTTCAGCCACATGCTGGAAAGCTGCCCCAGAAGATCCTTGAGCACGTCTTTTACACTCTTTGAGCCGTCGATCAGCCCCTGAAACGCACCGGAAAGCGTGCTGGCGAGGCTGTCGCCGATCTGCTGCACGCCGTCGAACGCACCCGTGACAGCACCGGAAACACCCTGAGCGGCGGCAATGGCTTGGCTCTGGGTCGACGTGATCCCGTTGGCGAGACCCTGGACAATGTAAGTGCCGAGTTCCTGCATGACGCGCGACGGTGAGCGGATGCCGAGGGTAGACTTCACGCTGTCGGTAATGCTGTTTGCAAGACCCGTAATGTTGCCCTTCACACTCTCCCAGCGCGCCTGGATACCCTGCCAGAGCCCGTCGATGATCTGACCGCCAATTTCGATCATCTTAGCAGGCAGAGCCAGGAACGCGTTGACCATGTCGGTCACGAACTGCTGGACCGCCTGCATCATGCGGCTCAGGCCCGCAGTAAACCCGGGCAAGACCGTGTCCATGACAGCGCCGAGCGTCTGCCAGAAGTTGTGCACCAGCTCGCGCGCTGTGGTCCATGCGCCGGCGAAGTCGCCGCTGAGAAGCTGCACGATACCGGTCGCCATGAGGCGCGCGTTTTCGAGCAAGCCTGTAAGGCTAACCTTGATGACGTCGACTGCCGTCGTGATGACCTGCTGGACTATCGGAAAGCGCGCCGTGATCTCGTCCCAGTTTGCATAGAGCGCAACACCTGCGGCAACAAGCGCGGTAATCCCTGCGACCGCCGCCAGCACCGGGGCACTGATCGCGGCAACAGCGGTCACGAAGAGCCCGACACCGACCAGGAGAGGACCGAGAATGGCAGCGAGGCCGGCAATAACGGTGCCCCACTGAAGAAGCGCCGGGTTGGTCTGCGAGATAGCCTGCACCACCTCGGTCAACTGCAGAACCATCGATGTCACGAACTCCAGGAGGCCGCTGGTCGCAATGGCGATGGTGAGCCCCTTGAAGGCCTCGGACAAAGCACGCATGGCGTCATTGTAAGCTTTGAGGCCGGCCGCCTGTTCTGGAGTGATGACGGCAGCGCCTTCCCCCAGTTCGCGAAAGCCCTCACCACCGTTTTCAAGCAAAGGAATGAGTGCCGTCAGGTCCGATGCCATGGCTTCGAGGTAGAACGTCATTTCCTGCTGAGACACGCCAGCCTTTTTCAGGCTATCGTAATAGAGCTGCAGCGCCTGCGGGCCTGACAGCCCCTTGAAGGCGTCGGCAGTAATCCCGACCTTCGGCGCGATGTTCTCAAAGAAGTCGGCCATCGGCCCGCCGCCGGTCTCGTTGAAGTCACCAATGCGGTCATTCACGTCCTTAAAGATGTCCGCCAGCTTGTCGCCCTCGATACCCACTGACTTCGCTGCATAGGCGAGCTTCTGGAACTCTTCAAAGCCGACATTCGAGATCTGGGCCGCTTTCTTCAGTTCGTCGACATCCTTCGCCAGCCCAATTGCTGCCGCTGCGATTGCACCACCGGCGAGCGCCAGAGGCGCGGTGACATAGGTCGAGAGCGTCGCGCCGACACTCTGCATCTGCTTGCCGATGCGCTGCATGAACGCCTGCGCGCCCTTCAGCCCATCGGTAAACTGTGCTGTATCGATACCAAGATTGACGCGAAGCGCGCCAATGACTGCCGATCCCATTCGTCACCTTTTGCCTTTTCGAGCGCCGAACCACCCGCGCAGGGCCGACTGAATTTGATCGGGCGTCATCACGCGCCCGGTTGGCTGACTTTGCGGTTTCAGCAACCGCTCAAGGGGCGGAAGCTTTTTCTGCCGGGCAATGGCTTCGATATGCCAGGCAAGGACAATTGTTTCGTCGCGCTCGCGATTCATCCGCGCGACAGCCCCGTCGAGGACAACCCCGATCTCCCGGAGCGTGAGACGCCAGAATTGCGAAGGCTCCAGCCCGCATTCGACCCATGACCGAAGAAGGTCTAGCGGTCTGAAGCCCTCGCCGGCGGAGGGTTTTCCGTACCCTTCGCCTCCGGGAACGCAAGCTGGAACGCCCGCTGGACAGCATCCATGAAGACCGGCAGCCCGGCAGCCGTCACGATCTTGCCCGCTTCCTTGTCAGTGACCTCGGGATGATGATCGGACAGTGCGCAGCGAGCGAGCTTGCGAACGTCTTTCATGCTCGCATCTTTTTCGAAGATCGCGCCGATCTGTTGGACAGTGACGCCAAACGCGTCTTCGATCTCGCAGAGAGCGTTGATCGAGAACGATATGATGTATTCCTGGTCGCCGGCCTGAAGCGCGACCGATCCGCGTGCAGAGTTTGCCATCAGGTCGCCGTGCCCCAAGTTTCCTCGCCGGAAACGGCAACAGTGATGGTGGCGGTCATGCGATCATCGATCGGGATCGCTTTCGAATAGCCGATGAGCGCGGCGTCGAACGTGCAGGTGACACGCGGCGATGGGCCCGGAAAGGTAATGCGATGCTGGACCGTCTCGCCGGAATCGAAGAGTCCGCGCAGCAGCTCGTCGGTGTCGCTGCCCGGAACCCAGTTGATCTCGAAAGAGGCCTCGCCGTTGTCGATCAGGCCGGAGATGTATTCGCGCCGGCGGTTCGGGCTCTGCATATGGGTCGCGTCGATGCGGTCGGCAGTCGCTTCGCCAGGCGTAACGTTGATGACTTCCGCCACCTCGACGAAGGCGGGCGTGGTGAGGCTGGCATCCCAGATTTCATATTTGGTGCCGTAGCCGATACGGGCGTCGGTCATGGTGCTTCTCCATGGTGAATGATGAGGTCGATGGATATGCGGAACAGCTTGTTCACCTCGCCCGCATCCGCGTCGGGCAGATCTCTTTCGGCGTCGATGAAGATCCCTTGGATCGAGCCGCCTGTGTAACCTGACACGACGCCTTTCAGCGCGTCAGCTGCAGCCTTGGTCGTCGTGAAACTTTCGCCGTAGATGTCAGCCTGGACGCGGCTGGCGATATAACCGGAGGCACCACCCATCGTGTAGTTGGGCAGTCTCGAGGCGCGCTGCAGAACGACATAGGGCCGCTGCGAAAGACCTTGCGGCGCTCTAACCCAATAGCGATGCCCGCCGGCGACGGACGCCAGCAACGCAGTGAGTTCGGCTTCCATCAACGCCCCCTTGCGGCTCGTCTTGCCAGCCTCTGGGCGGCTTCGGTGATCCGCAGCCAGAGAGAGTTCGAGATCCGCTCCAGCGTCGGCTGTTTCTCTGCGTCCCACGCGGGCCGCATGAAGGGCTGCGCGACATGCCGTTCGTTCCCGAATTCCTGCTGCACGCCCGCCGGGTTGTTTGTGCCGACGAACATCTCTTGGAACGTCGCGGTCTCCCGCGCGCGATGCAGACCCCTCTGTCGACGATTAAGGCGCGTTGACACGTCGATACTCTCGAAGAGGTGATACTCATCGCGCGGAGCCCCAGCCCTCGCAGCCTGCGCCACAGGTTCAGCTGCATCCTTGAGTACCTGACGCAGCGCTGCCTTCGCCGTCGCCTTTGGCAGCTGGCCAAGTGCGCGATCCAGTTCGCGCAGCCCTTCGATCTTGACTTTACTGCGCGCCATCAGTCTGCGTCCCGAACAGCTTTGATTGTCAGGAATCGCCGCGGCGCTTCGATGTGCTCCATCTTCTCGACGATGGACCAAATCGCACCATCATGGCTGATGCGGTCGTTAGGCTTGATCCCGTCAGACGTTGCACTGCGCCGCACCGTGAAGCGCGCCATGAGGAAAGCACCGGTCTGCCCAGCGGCTTCCTTCTCTCCGGAACTCGCATCCTCCCGCTTCGCCCATACCGTCGCCAGATCGACCCAGGTCTCGACAGGCTCATTCAACTCATTGGGGACGGTCGTCGCACGCTGGAAAGTGATGCGCCTGTTCAGGTCTTGCGCCGCGATCGACATCAGACTGGTTTCCGATACTTGTAGACGAGATCCTTCTCGACGCGATCGAGCAAGTCAGCCGCGCTCTGAGCCGCCTCATCGATGTGCTTCTGAACGAAGAGAATGATCGCGGTCTTGATATCCGCTGGCACCGTCGAGGCGTCACCGTCACCGAGCGGCCAACCGGCCTTGTACTCGACAGACACCGCAGCATCCTCGTAGAGATCTGATGGCGTTGAGAAGGCGTTGACGAAGCGGGCGAAGAAGCGTCCGCCTGCATCCTGTTTCAAAGCATAGTGGCTGTCGTCGATTGTCGACGGGGCGCCTGATGCATTCCTGTATGAGACGGAGACAATTTCTGTGACCGGACCAACCGGCAAAAGCATGCGCTGCTCGAACCGGTCGAAATCCTGCCGCCATGTCTGTTCGACAAGGCTGATTCCGAGGACGCCGCCCCAGCCTTCATAGTGAGCGACGGCGCTGCGAATGAGCCGATCGATATCGGCATCGAGGTCGGAGCCGTCGATCCGAAGAGCAAGCTTCACGTCATCGACCGAGACAGGCAGAGCCGTGGCCGCAGTAACCAGGACAGGACGATGCATGGGATCAGACCACCAAGCGGGTTCGGGTGACAGCTGGATCAGCGGGCCTTGTTGCGCACCGGCGGCTCCGCCTTATTGCTGGCAGGCTTTTCCGACTTCGCGCCCTCGCCTTCGACGAGGACGCCGCTTTTTACCAGGTGAGCGACGTCGGAGGGCTTTGCCTTCCTGGTATCGCCGGGCATGTACATCTTGTCGCCGAGGTGCTGGCGCATAACGGTGTAGTTTTTCATGACAGTCTCCATCGGTTCATAGAGAGGGCGGCGAGCTGCCGCCCTCCTTGATGAGCCGACCTCGATCAGGTCACGCGACCGAAGTCGCCGTAGATGAAGGCTTCCGGGCGGTAGACCGCGAGGGCCAGACGTTCTTCTGCCAGAATGGTGACGAGGTTCTTGGTGAAGTCGTCATTGACGAAGCCGGTTTCGACGCGGGCATCCCAACGATCGAAGATCTGAGCACCAAGCTGGAACGCACCGACGAGGACCTTGTCGATCGTCATTGCCTGGGTGGCGACAACAGGCAGACCCCAGAGGGTCGGAGCGATACCGCCCTGCGGATTGCCGATGATGTATCGGCCGGTCGTGTCCTTCAGGGTCTCGATCCAAGCCCAATCGCTCGGATGCATGACCGTGCCGGTCGACGGATACTCGGCAAGCGCCGCCTGCAGGTGCATGAGGCGGATCATGTCGATGCTGGTCGGCGAAGACAGAGTGATCGGCGCCGAGTAGGCGGTCGCCTGCGGGATGATGCCGGCGAGGTTCTGGCCAGTGCCGTCACCGTTCAACAGCTGCGCTTCCTCGACATAGGCCAGACCGTAAAGCAGGCGCTGGTCGATGATGGAGCGCAGCTGCGAGATGTCCGACAAGACCTGCTTGGATGCCTTCATCCAGTGGGCGATGACCTTGGCCGAGGTGGTGACCAAATCGAGCTTCATGTCGGACGACGGCTTGGCAGCGCCTTCAGCCACCGGCGCCGCGTTGTTCACGAAGCCGGTTTCCTTGACGTATTCGAGAGCGTTGCCGTCCATGCGGCCCTGAGACAGAAGATCGCGGACGGTGAGGCGGCGCTGCGGAAGCGGCAGGACGCCAGGAAGACGCGTCGGCGCGATTGCATCACCAACCGAGCCGGCAGCGTCGGTCGTCAGCGAGGTCAGCGTCGCCTTGATGCGGACATCAACCTTGCCGGAGCTGGGCTCATTGCCAAGGAACGATTTCACACGCTCGTCGCTGGTGAAGAGTTCACCGGCCGACTTGCGCTCGGCGTCATCACCGCCGCCGACCCGATCGAGCTTCTGCTGCAATTCAGCGACCTGTTCATTCAGGCCATTCATCTTGGTCAGGGCTTCGTCGGCCTTTTCCTTCAGGGAGGTCGACAGCTCCTCACCGCTCTTCGCCTTGCCGAGAGCCTCCTCTGCGATCGCCTTTACGGCGTCGAGCGCAGAATCGAACTTCTGCTTGACCTGCTGGGCAAGTGCTTCCGGGTTCGGGTGACCGCCGCCATCGCGCAGATAGCGGCCAGCCATGCGTTCGTTGGCGGTCATAGCGCCGAGGATGCCGGCGGATGCCAGCATATAGAACTTCTTCTTCATGATGTGCCTCGTTGGGAAGGGGTTAATCGCGCAGCAGTGCCTGCAAGAACGCGACGCCAGTATCCGCTTCGGCAGGTTCCCCCTGCCCCTTCAGGTGGAGACGCGCGGCACGCTCCGCCTGCGAGTTCGAGAAGCCCAATCCCTTGAGCCAACCCTCGAACTCCCGCTCTGTCAGCCGGTCCCCGGCCTTCAGTTTTTCTGTCAGCTGCTGAAACTGCTTGGCAGCCTTAACGCTCGAAACCGTGGCGCGGTCGTTCGCGCCTTCGGAGACTATGGAAACCTCGCGAAGATCTAGCTTCTCAAGGGTCCAGACGCCTGTGTCCGTGTCGACTGAATAGGCCTTGATGCGGTAGCCGATCGAAAGACCATCGATGTCGCCGTTCTTCAGGTGCGAATATGCCTCGCGCGCCTGCTGGACATCGAGATTGAGCTTGCCGACCAGGAAGAGGCCGTTCGCGTCTTCCTTGGCTTCCAGCCATTTGCCGATGGGCTTGGTCCGGTCATGCTGCCAGTACATCTTCGGCATGGTGCCGGCAGCCGCGTGGGCTGCCAAGGAATCGCTGAAAGCGCCAGGCGCGATCACATCGCCATAGCTGTCAGGCTCGCCCCCGAAAGTCGACCCATAGCCGGAAAACTCCCCGCTTTCCTTGAGTGTGTCGGCCTTGATCTCGATGCACGGACCCGACTTGATGTCGTCGCCGTGCGCGTCGGATTTCAGGAGGTTTGCCAGAAGCAACTTGCTCATGCCGATGTTCCTTGCTGCGCGATGAGGCGGCGCACGGCCTCCTCGTCGATTTCCGTAATGGGCATGTTCTGCATCTGCATGCGCGGCACGTCGCCACCGTCTACAGGAGGCAGGTTTTCGAGCGCGCGCACTTCATTGATGGTCATCGCGCCGATCTGCGTCATCTGCTGGTAGAACCGGGCGCGGCCGGCGCTGTCGCCGCGCAGCAATCCTTCGAGGTTGAATTCGATGGTGACGCGGTTCGCCCGATCATTTGCCGTCAAAAGCTGCTTCTCGAGCGACTGCTCGATGCGCTTCAGCCGCCTACGCAGCGTGAACTTCTGGAAGCCGAGGGTCTGCTGTTCGAGGCCAGTGCCCCAGCTCGTCGACTTCTCTGTATGACCGATCATGAAGGGCGGCGTGCCGAAGAAGCGGCAGATCTCCTCGATCGAAAAGCCACGCGACTGCAGAAGCTGCGCATCGTCGGGCGAGATTGTAAGTTGCTCCCACTTCGTGCCGCCTTCGAGGATCAGAGGTCGCCCAGCGTTCATGGCGCCGAGGAATTTCTCGTTGAGCTTATCCTCTGCGACCTGGCGCTGCTCAGGCGAGAGCCATTTCTCGAAGGTCAGGACACCGGAAGGACGAAGACCATGCTTGAACGTTGATCCGGCAGAGCGATCGACAGCCCTCGCAAGGCTGAAGGCGTGGCGCCCGAAATGCAGCGTCGACATGCCGCCTAGAGGGTTGCCACCAAATCCTCGGATGTGGAGCATCGTCTTGTCGGTCTCGACAAAGGACCTGCCCTCTTCCGTCCAGCGGTATTCGATCGTTCCGGAGGCGAGCCGGCGAACCGAAACGAGGTTCGGCGCGATAGGATGCAGGCTGGCCACGTCCGAGCCGGTGCGCGAGATCCGCGCATAAGCATTGCCCCAAAGCTCGATCGAGGCGCTGACGAACTCCCAGAAATCGACGGCGGTCTGATCATAGTTCGGGCTGTCATGCAGCACCCGGTAGAGCTTGTGATCACGGGCGACATTCCGCCGCCCCTGACTGTCGGTGCGATAGACCACCAGCGGCAGACTGGCGATGGTCCCGGCGATCAGGTTGACGCAGGCCCAGACCGCCGACAGCGACAGCACCGTGTCATCGGTCACGACCTCGCCGGCATCGCCGCGCATGCTGTTCGAAGCCCAATTGTCCGGCTCCCGTACATCCAGTCGGCGCACGATCGCACTCTTGATCCGGTCCAGAACCTTCACGCTGCACCTGCCAGACTTTTGAAATAGTCATCCATGCCGTCGTCTTTCGCGTCAGGGTTCTGAAACATCAGCATTGCGGCATTGAACAGCGCCATCAGCATGTCGATCTTGGCAGCACCCGAGACCTGCTTGGTCACCACGTAGTTACTGCCCTTCAATTCCTGTTTGGCGTTACCAACAGCCCAGGCCATCATCGGTTGATCGCCATGCAGGAAACGCGCGTCTTCAAGCTTTAGCGGAACCGACGAAATCGCGGTCTGCAGCTTCCAACCCTGCGCAACGGCCTGAACCAACGGCTGCTCAAGCTTCAACTCTTCGAGTGCATCCAGCAGCAACGCGATGCCAGCACTATCGAGACCGATACCAGCCTGCTCGGGAAGCAAACCCGAGTCCGCCACGCGCTTGCAGATTTCGGCGGCCGAGGCTGCCTGCTCTTCACCGGTCGCTGACACGACAAGATCGCCAGCCTGCTCGAACTCCCTGAGGCGTGAGGCGATGGACTTGCGCTGCTCAAACACGCTTTTCCGAGCCCACGCGCGACCCCAACCAAGCCACCGCTTTGTGCGTTTCTCGCGCCCGATCACGTAAAGCGCGGCCAGGTCGTCCGCACCGCCCCAGTCGATCCCTATGGTGCAAACCTCCGACCTTGCCAGTAGCGCATCAAGCCCGGACAGGCTTGCATCGATGCAGGAAGACCAGTGAAGAGCGCCAGACCAACCATCACCGCCAAGGCCGACGCCGATCTCGATATTGAGATGCTGGCTTGCCCAGATCTGCTCGGTCTCTTTGCTGACCTTGCCGTTGTTTTCGTAGTCGTCGATCAGGGCTTGCGGATCGATCGAGCGGCCTAGGTTTGGAAGAATGAACTTCCAGTTCTGCTGGTCGCGCCAATAGTCCTGGTTAACCTGTTGCTCCTTCGGGAACTCGTAGAGGACAGGCAGCATGATGGGCGATGCACCGGCCTTGCCGTCTCTGATCGCACGGGCCTTATCCAGTTCTGTCCGCCAGATCCCTGCAGGAGCCTCATCCGACTGGGTCGTAATCATCAGCACCTGGCCGCGCTGCTTCGTGATACCGCCGCCCCGGATTTGCTGCATCACCCTGGTAGCTTTCGCTGCCTTCCCCAGTTCGTGTAGCTCGTCAATGATCGTGAGTATCGGGATTTCGCCTGTTACGATCGACGTGTCGAAGGTCTTCACGTCCAACTGCGTGCCCGTCTTCCGGCGAGTGATGCACTTCAGGTGCTCCTGCACCTTGAAAATCTCGGCCAGTTTGTGGTCGCTCTGAACCATCAACTGGGCTTGGCCAAAGCAGCGCTCAGAGATGTTCTGACTGGGCGCGACGATCAGCATCTGCCGGTTCGGAGCCTCCTCCATGAACAGCGCGGTAAGGCCCAGCGCCGCCACATAGGTGGTCTTCGAATTCTTCTTCGGCACCATGCAGAGCAATTCCCAGACCAGCCGCTGCTTGGTTTCTGGATCCTCGCTAGCAAGGAACGCGCACAGGATATCGCGGAACCAATCACCACAAGCCTCGGCCAAAGTCGGATTGCCAGGCACATCTGGCAATCGCAGCCGGTTGAAGAATGCAAGCGCCTTGGCTGCCTTCTCCCGGTTGAGAGGGACATCGGCCATTGGGGTCTCACATGCCTGGAGCTTCTCCCACCAGTCCGGGCAAGCGAACCGAGGGAGGTCTTCAGTGGCGTGCATTCTGCGTGGCTTCCCGCTCCAGCTCGGCCATCAGATCGGCATCGGCGTCGAGCGCTCGCATCTCGTCCATGACCTTCTTGCCGACTCGCTCTGCTGTCGTTGCCTTCTCCTCGCGCTTTGGAGCCGTCGCCAGCTCCCGCTCCAGCTCCATGCGGTCGTTTCGCTCGACGAGCTTGCCGAATTCCTTGAAGGCGCCAACGTTGCCCTTCTCAGCCAACTCCCATGCCAACTCCAAGCGGCGAAGCTCTAGCCGGTCACGTGCTACCTCACGCTGGCGGAGCTCATAAAAATAATACTTGTGAAGCGTCGGCAAAGTGACGCCCAAAGCAGTTGCGATGCGCGGGTTTGTCCATCCGAGCGCAACCAACATGCTGACTCTGTTACGGTTTCTGACGGAGACCTCATGCGGAGGCCTTCCGCGCTTTACCGGCTCATCCACCCAAGGGTTGCCGAACAGGTCAAAATTCTCAGTCATCACGAAAAAAATCTCTGAATGAGAAGGGCGCGGGTGGGGAAGCGAAGGCCTTCCGAACTTTCGACCCGCCCCCCCCTGCTAAGGGTTAGGCGCCTGCCTGATCGGCCTCGTCACCATCGACTTCAACGATGACCATGGTCGTGCCGAGTGCCAGACCAGCGAGTGCGATCAAGCGTGCCGCGATCCACATACGAAGCCGATATGTGCGGGTGAGCGTGAAGGTCATTGTCACTTCACTCATCAGCTGACCCGCATCGAGGTTGAGAGACGCCATCTTCGCTATCGGGACTGAGCCCGCTCCTGCTTCTGCTTCTCGCTGTCGTGGTAGGCTTTGCTGACGGTCTCGATGTTCTCGGGGTCCCAGAACAGGACAGGGTCACCGCCGTGCCGGATCTTGTGGTCGGCCACCGGGCTGTTGTCGGCCGGGTACTTGCCGATGCAGAGCACGCCCGTCTTCTGGCACCTGTAATGATCGCGAGCCCAGACCTGACGTCTCAGCTTCTTCCATCGCTCGGTGCCATACCAGCCGCGCCACTCGACGTTCTGGTCTCGCTCCTTGAGCCGGGCCTTCTCATCACCAGGCGCTCGGCCCAGTCGCGGTGCGAGGGCACCTAGCCTCGGCGCCAAGGTCTTCAGCTTGCCCATACTCCTAGACACAACAAAGCCCGGATCATCACCGGGCTCATCACTCTCATCAGGTCATGGCTTACGCACTGGCCTTGAGTCGATGTCCGATCTTCGGACCGTCAAGGCTGGGGCTGACCGGCGTACCGACCTCGGGATTTCTCCCCGCTGTTTAGGCGTTTTCAGAGGCTCACTGCAGGATCATCAGCTCATCCAGTGGAAGGATGACTCTCACAGTTTTTCGAGGATGGCAAGCGGCACGGTCACCGGTGTCTCGCGTCCGAATATGTCGACCGAGATCACCACGTCACCTCTACCCTTGGCATTCGGCGTGACCACCGTCGCCACGAAACCCGAGAACGGTCCGTCCGTCGTCCGAACCCTTTCGCCAGCCACCACGACCAGGCCGCAAGGCTTCTCCCAATCGTAAAGCCCCGCATCAGCCATGGCCTTGAACCGATTGATTTCACTTGCGGTAACGCGCATCGGTTTTTCCGCTCCACCCAGGATACCGATCACGTCATCGAGCCCCTTGAATGCGACCAGAATATCCGGCGCCGGATCGCTCTGCACCAGCACATAGCCGTAGATGACGGGCTGCAAACTACCCGGAATGATGCGATGGCGCCGCCTCAGATCCGGCCCTTTACGCATCGGCACCAGAGAAGTTATCCCCAGAACTTCCAGCGCTTCCTGCACGGTAACTTCCTTTCCGGTCATCACCCGCAGAGCAAACCACGGCGAATCGGCATGGATGATTCGCGCCGCCCGTTCGAGCACTTCGAGCCTTGCCTCGCGTTCGATGTCATCGAAGCTTGCCCGCGACCGCGCTGCGATCGCCACGCCCACCAATCCCCTATGCTGCATCATCGCTGATCCCTCTGCCTGTCGCCTCGTTCAGTTTCGCCTGCAGCTCCGCCATCGCCGCTTCGGGTTCGCCCTCGGGCATCCACAGCCATTCCGGCGTCGGCTCCGGAAGCCATGGCCAGCCCATGCGCTCGTGCAGCGCCTTCCAGCGACCCGCCTCCTCGCTGTCGCGATGCATCTTCACGAAGCTCTCGGAGATCCCGACGAGAGGTCCATGCACCAGCATCCCCTGCCGCCTGTCGGCCTTGTCGTGCATCTCGGTCACCTTCGGCCAGCCATAGCGCGCCTTGCGCTCCAGGTTGATCTGCCGCGCCTTTTCGGGGTCACGAGCCTGCGTCGCCTGGAACTGGCTGAGAGCCGGCCAGCCTTCCCGCCGCATCGGTTTCGTAAGCTCCGAAAGCCTGAGCGCCATCCAGGCACGGGAGAACGGGTTGTGCACGGTCGGCGTCGCCACGGCCGAGGTCGGCTCGTCCATCAGCAGCCACTTGCGTTCCCTCAGATAGACGCTCGGCCAGACGAAACTGCCCTTGATCGCCTGCGTCGCTTTGATGAAAGCCGGCGTCCGGGCAATGCAGTCGTCCCGCTCCTGCCGGCTCATGGCCATCCATTCCCGAACCGCCGCGTCACGGCTGGTGCCTGCATAGCCCGGATAGGTCGGCCACCACTTGTCGAACTTCCGGACAATGGTCTTGGGATTTTCTTCCCCTTGCCCGTCTCGCTCGCTCGCGCCCTCTCTCTCATGAAGGTTAACTGGAGGTTCTATTACGGTTCGGGTGACACGGTGACACCCGTCTCCGTCGTCAGTGTCACCCCTCTCCGTCACGGTGACACCCGTCTGGTCACCCTCGACGGGTGTCACAGTGTCACCCGTCGTTTTGACCACAGGATTGTTTTCCTTTGCGGACGGCGCCGCGAAGAGACGGTCGAGATCGAAGTCGTACCGGTTCGCCTCTCCCGGCCGCCCGCTCGCCTTTTTCACGAGAACGAGAACGCCTTCCTCCACGAAATCGGCCAGCAGACGCTGCACGGTCCGCACCGAAAGCTCTGTCTCTTCCGCCAGTCTGTCGACACTCGGCCAGATCCCGCGCCCCTCGTCGTCGGCGAAGTCGGCCAGGCGCACGGCCAGAGCCTTGCGCGTGTGCCCGCCCATCGGCTGCCGGAATATACGGGACATCAGCAGGATGCTCACGCTGCCATCTCCTGTCTTGCCAGATGCATCGCATTCGCCGCCACCAGCGCCTTCGCCACAGGCGGGCAGACGCTATTGCCGACGCAGGAAACCTGCACCGATTTCGAGAACGGCACCCATGCCCCGCTCTGGTCGCGGTAGCCGTCGATCTTGTAGTCGCGGGGGAAGCCTTGCGCGTTGTAGAGCTCGCGCGGCGTCAGCATGCGCATGCCGATATCGACGATGACGAAGGTCACTCCGTCGACATCCACGGTGACGAACTCACGCTCGTCCCAAACCCCATGTGCCCGCAGAAAGTCAGCCACCTGCCGCGCACGCGCGGCCTGCGCCTCTGTGAAAGGCGGCACACCGACCAGCGCCTCGATATGGCCGAACCGCTCGCGCGTCGTGGCCGTGTGCATCGCCTCGTCTTCGCGACCGCCCTCGCCGTTTCCGTAATAGGACTGCAGGTAGGGAAGGATCAGCTGACTCTTCGCCTGCCCGTCCGCCATGGTCGTTGCCAACGGCTCAGTGACGGCGTGGCCGGTGCTTGTGCCGAACTGGCGCGCGATATAGGCCGAGACGAGCTGCTGGTGACTGCCTGTCTGCGTGATCGTCGACGCGGCCTCGTCTAGAGGCCTGCCGGGATTGACGCCGCCGATGCGCCGGCTGTCATTGTTGAACTGCGCCATCCATGCGCACATGACCGCGTTCTGGTCTTTCTCGCTCGCCGTCACGGTCTGCAGTTGGCCGTCCACCGGCCTGTTCGCGCCACCCTGCTGTGCATAAGTCAGGACCGGCGCCAAGACGCCCAGAGGCGCCGCGCCGCCCGGTCGCTTGATGAAGCTGTTAGCAGTGATTGCGCCGAGCTGGCCGCGCATGTCGCAGCCTACGGCACCCCCGTTGAAGCGCTGGATCGACGGTGCTACGAGTGCATGTTTCATGCCACCAGCCACCACCGTGCCAAGCGGTTCGTCGACACTCATGCAGCGTGGAGCCTGTCCGCTTCTTTCGCCGTAACCGGTCTGCACGAGAAAGGGTCGCTTGGCCTTGAGCACGAAGCGATCCATCCCGCGAGCGATACGAGCGTGCGAATTGTCGGCGAGCGGACGCACGGCCCGCACCTGGTGCTTCTCCCAGATCTCCTCGGCACTGTCGAAGATGGACGGACATGGCAGGCTGAAATCGATCTGGTCGGCAACGATGGGCCACGGCAGCTTCCGGCCTGCGATCACATCCGGATCGTCAGGGCTGCCGTGCGTCGGCTCGGGCCAGACAATCTTCTGGCCATCGAACCGGATAATGATGAACAGCCGCTTGCGGATCGTCGGTGCGCCGAAGTCCCGGCCGCGCAGCTCTCGCGTCTCGATCTTGCCGCCGAGCTGGCGAAGCTTCCTGCACCACTTCTGGAACGTCTCGCCCTTGCGTTCCGGATCGGGCATCTCGCCACGGTCGGTATATTTCAAGGGGCCGTAATCCTTGAACTCCTCGACGTTCTCCATGATGACGATATCGACCTTGCCGCCGCTTTTCTGGATCCGCTCGATCCAGCCCGGAATGATCCAGCACAGGTCTCGAATGTTGCGCGAGACCGGCTTTCCGCCTTTCGCCTTGGAGAAATGCTTACAGTCCGGCGAGAACCAGGCGAGGCCCACATGCTTTCCGCGCAGATAGTCCAGCGGGTCGATCTTGTAGACGTTCTCCGACAGGTGCACCGTCTCGGGATGGTTGACCGCATGCAGCGCAAGTGCCGCCGCATTGTGGTTGATGGCATAATCCGGAGACCGACCGAGCGCCTGCTCGATTCCGGTCGAGGCGCCGCCACCACCCGCAAAACTATCAATGATGATCGGCTCGCCGGAATAGGGCAGCGCTGCCGCCGCAAGCATAGTCCCGGCGAAAAGGCTTTCACGAAACATGCGCACCCCCGCTATGTTTCACGTTGCGCCCAGTGAAACAGACTGATTTCTTTGCGTTTTCTGGTTCGATGTAAAAGTCGTCGATCTGGCACCCCATCCAGCGGCACAGCGCGATGACGCGGCCGGCGCCGATCACCTGCCCGTTCATCACGCGAGAAAAGTCAGAATTGGTGATGCCGATGTCAGGCGTGATATCCCTGATGCCACGATGGTCTTTTGCTCGATGACGCCTCACCTCGACGGCGAGACGGCGCCAGTCGAGATCCCCGTAGGACGGGTCGCGCCCGTTCTGCAGCCCGCTCATGCCGCCCTCCGCTGATGAATGTAAGGATTGATGTCCATGGACAGCCAAAGCGCTGTACGCTCGTCGAAGGTCACCTTCTGGCTGCAGCGCATGGCCTGCCGTAGGGTCTCGACACGCAGGCCGGCAGCCTTTGCCAGCCGTCGTTCTTCCTCTTGCTCTGCCGCCTTGCGCGGCCCGTCCAGCTTCCGCTGATTGACGGGAAGAGACGCGCCACAGACGCCCGCATAGATCACATGCGCCCGCAGGAAGAGCGCGAGCATTCCGGGTCCGAAATCGAGGCGCGAGGTCATGCCGCCACCGCCTGACGAACCTGCAGCACCACGTGCCGCCCGTCGCGACCAGTCGCATCGGCGGGAGAGATCAAACCATCGCTCTCGAATTCTGAAATAAGCGCCTCGACGGTCGAGTCGCGCCTGCCGATTCCGCTGCACAGTTCGCGCCGGCTAAAGCTCTCGCGCGCCCTGATCCAGGCCAGGGCGTCCTGCCGGTCGCGCTCGACACGCTCGTGCAGCTCCAGCTTCACCGTCGTTCGTGGGGCATCGTCGAACTCGATGCCGTGCGAATTTCCGCCTTCACCTGGCTCAAGCGCGTCGACATCGGCATAGTCAGCCCAGTCAATACGCCGGCTCTTCGTCCAGCCGTCGGCATTGCCATAGCTGCCGTCTTCGTTGCGCTCCCAGATGAACCAGGCCGTATTCATGCGGCTGGAGGCTTCCGGCCCCGTATAGCCTTCACGGTGCATCATCGGCAGCCGGCGCTTGAACTTGTAGATCCGCGACGGCGCGCAATCCTCCATAACGAAATTGCGATCGTCATCGTCGAACCCGAATTCGAAATTCGAGTTAAGTAGCAATGCCATCTTGCGCGGCTTGTGGACACGCAGCGCATGGGCGACGAAGGCGTTCAGTTCCGCGCCATAGGGAGGATTGGTGACGATGTCCGGCCCATCGCCGGAGTCGTCGGGCTTGCTCAGCAGGAAGTCACCAACGCTCTGCGCGTCACCAGCCTCGGAGACCGTGCCGCGATCCTCGATATCAGACAGCAGGACATCGTAGCCCTGCCCTTCCAGCACCCGACCGATGGCATTGAAGCCGCAGGCCGGCTCCCAGATCGTCGCGGTGAAACTCTCATGCGCCAGGAGCGCGATCGTTGCCACCCGTGGCGTCTGATAAAAGTTCTTGCCGCGATCTTCTTTCGAGGCTGAGGCGGTACCGATCGCCGCGCGCAGGTTCGCCTTCGTCGGCAGAACACCCCCGGCAGAAAGCACGGCAATCGTACGCGAAATCACGCCCGGGTTTTTGTTCTCGGCATCTCTCAGCTTCCGGGCATCGAGAATGACACGCTTGTCGAGCCGGAAATCGGACAATTGAAAAAGGTCCTCGCCTGCGACCTTTTTCGGACGTCCGCGCGTTGCAACTACACCGGCCGCTTGAGCCCGGTCATACTCATTGGCGAGCGCGACCTTGGCGAGGCTGCCAATCTCCAGCGCCTCGGCCACCATGGCGTTCGTCTGGGCGATCAGATCTTCGCTGGCTTTCATACGCGCTGCAAAACCGCGTGCCGCCTTCGCCTCGTCATAGGCGCCCTCGGACAGGAACAGCGCTTGCCGCACGTCGCCGGTCTCAAGAAGGTAACGCGCCTCATCAATGCGTGAGAGCAGCGCGGAAATGTCGGCATGATCCGCGCGGACGGTCGAAATCTCGTTCATCACCGCCCCCGCTCCACTTCTTCGAGGATGGCGCAAACCTCGTCCTCGGAAATCTTCAGTTCCGCCGCCACGCAGAAGGTCGAAAAACCCTGCCGGTGATGCAGCTCCAGAACGCGCTCCATGCGCGCCTGCTTGATCAGCAGCGCCGACCGAACCTGTTCCTGCTCTGCCTGCCGCTCGCTCATGCCCCGCCCTGCCCCTTGGCCGAGATCGTCCAGAGTTCGGCGCAAAGCTTCGAGCGATCCCCGCAAGGCCGCTCGACCTCGATCGCCTCGCCGCGCGCGATGAACACGGCACCACAGGCGAAGATCGCCCGCGACCGGTGCCATTCCGTCCGCAGCTTGTTCGGTTGTCGTGGCCCGTCGCAGGCCGGGCAGGTCTGCCGCGACTGAATGCTCTCGATAAGGGAAACAAGCGTGCCGATCATGGCCGGGTACCCTCGCTCAGGATCTCCGCCCGCCGCTGCAGCCAGAGCTGCGCCAGAGCCTTGCCGCGCCGCCTAGCGCGCGCATGCCGGTCACGATTGCCGAAAAGGTCGCGATGCCGCTCGATCACGCCTGTCACCCGGCCCTCGGTCATGCCGAGTTCCGCTGCGATGACGATCGTCTTTTCGCTATCGGCCCAGAGGCGTTTCAGCGTGTCAAAATCTTCCTCAGTCCATCCGGCGGGCAGGCTGGTCATGCCCCACCTCCGAGCTTGCCCTCGATCAGGGCGATCTGGGCTTTCAGATCCGCCAGCTCGCGCATCAGGTCGCGCTTTTCGCGGGCATCGACCTTCCCGTCGTCGAGCGCTTCGATCGCCAGCCGTGAGACGTCGCCGACCTCGGCATTCAGCGCCGAGATGTCGCGATGCGTCAGCCCCGCCTCCGGCGCTTCCGCGTCGTCCCGCACCAGGCGATAGCCCTGCAGCTTCGCCATCATCTCGGTGATGATCGGAGATCCCGCTTCGAGATCGGCCTCGACCGCGACATCGATCGGAACGAAGGTTTCCATATGCTCGTCGCCGGCCAGTCCATACTTGGAAAGCTGCCCCTGGCGCACGCGGGTCGCCTTCTGGAACTCTTCCGAGCCGCCGGCGCCATCGACCGAAAACCGCGTCGCGGCCTTCAGCTTCTTCAGGTCTCTCTCGGAAATGACGCGCACGAAATCGCTCCCCGGTTCGTCAAGGAATCAAAGGCCAAAATTCATTCGGTGATGGGACGCAGTGCCGCGCTTAAGGCTGCGGCATGGAAAAACTCATGGAGGCCCACATGCGGAACAGAAAAAGCCCGGAGCTGCCAGCGCAGCCGATGAGGTCCGCCGATGCGCGGCGCTCCGGGCAGGCGACGCGCCGAGGTCAATCTGGCGCGTGGGGAAAAGAGAAAAGCTGCTGCGACATTGTAACGGTCGATGGCGGCGACTGTTCACATCCGCCGCAGCAGCCTTGCAGCCGGCCCCATCACAAGACCGGACGTTTTCGCCTGCCAGCGCGCCAAGGATGGAAAGGGGCATGGCGCCCAGGCAGACGACGGGCAAAGGCCCGAGGGTTGAGAGGCGCAAATTCATTCTGCGGCCTCCGGAACAGGGGCCGGGGCAGCGCGCGCAACGCAGTTGGCGTTGTACAGTTCTCCGGGAGAACAACCGGTCAGCGACATCAGCGCAAACCAGTAGCGGTCCGGAATGCCTGTCTTCTGCCACTTGTAAATTGCGTCACGCGTCAATGCGCTACCGACCCGATCAAGCTCGGCTTGGATCGCCGCAGGTCCGCCTGCGGATTTGATTAGGTCAGACACTGTTAGCGCGTTTCTCATGCTGCCTTCGTAATAGATTTTAAATCTACAAGCAAGCGCCGCGAAATCTACCCCCGGAAAAAAATTCGGATTTAAAATGCTAAGCATGACCTGGTGGAAGAGATTGAACGATAGCCGGAATGAACTTGGCTGGAACGGCAAGGACCTTGCCCGCCAGAGTGGCATTCCCTATGCGAACATCAACAAGTACCTGAACGGCGAGATTGAACAGCCGAGGGGCGATGTAATGGACCGTCTGGCGAAGGCAATTGGCAAGCCTAAGCTATGGCTCCAAGAGGGAATTGATCCGGAGGAGATCGAAGTCTCTGCAGGTAGCGGTCGGATGGTGCCAGTGGCGATCGCAGGAACCGTGGAAGCCGGCACGTTTCGCGAGGTCGATGAATTCGATCAATCTGATGCCCGATACGTGACCCTGCCTGCCGATGACCGCTTTCCTAAAGCAAGGCAGATGGCCTTCGACGTCTCCGGCGATTCCATGAACGATCTAAAGCCGCGCCCCATCCTTCCCGGAGACCGCATCATTTCCGTTGCTTACGACGACATTGATCACGAGATCGCATTGCGTGACGGAATGGTAGTGGTGGTCGAGCGAACAAAAGACGGCGGCCACACCCGCGAGTGGTCAGTGAAGCAGATCGAACTGTACGGAGATCGCGTGGAGTTCCATCCTCGCTCGACGAACGGCCGACACAAGCCAATCCTTGTGAACCGGAACCACGAAGCGGATGACGGCACATCTGTGCAGATCATCGCCTTAGTTCGACGCATCGTTAACGACCTTCCCCTTTAGTAACGGTCGACAGGCAAGACACCGAAAAGCCGCCCTATCGGACTTTGGCAATGGCGGCAGCAATATCGGAGAGACGACAGAAACGCGCTGTCCAGAAGCTCGTCGATATCCCGAGGAGCATCGTCGACCAACGGAACAGTAATCTGCCGCGACGTCTCTCGCTGGCAGTTCTCACACCGAATATGCAGCTCAAAGGCCACCCCAGGCCTACTATACGCAAGTTGCATCCCGTTCTCCTTTGGTTCTCATAATTCCGCAGAGAACGAACCGAGTCGAGTCGCATTTTCATTGTAGATTTTATTTCTATCTTCGTATTGACGCGCGGCAGATGTAGATTTATTTTCCATTTCATCCGCAGCACTCCTCCTCCCAGTTGCGGACGCGTAACCCCGCCGGCACTCCTCCAGCCGGCGGGGCATCGCTTCGAGCCGGAGGATCGGAGAGCCCCATGATTGAGTTTCGAGAAAACCCCATGCCATCCGCACGGCAGTCCTGCCGGCAGATCGCGGTCCGCCGCATTGCCGATACCATCCGCGAACTCGCTGGCAGTGGCGAACCCATCACCGAGGACGCCTTCGTTGCCCGCGGCATTCCGCCGGCAGTCGTCGCTCGCTACGCCGAACAGGCCCGCCAGCTCGCCCGCCGCAACTTCGTTAAGCAGGTCTGACCATGCGGACCGCCCTCGCCCTTCACCCGCGCATGACCGAAGCTGCAGACGTCGAGACATCCCTTTCGCTCGACCGCTTCGATCGCACCTCGCCTTCACCTATTCGCGAAGCCCGCGACCCGTACGACTGGTCACTCGACGATCCCGGCGCCGCCATGCACATCGAGCCCGTCTGGCGCCACCCGCCAGAGGATCTCGATCCGCATCTGGTATCGCTGCGCCCGTCGCTGTCCATTCGGCTCGCCGCGACGCGCGAAACTCGCATGGCGCGTCTGCGCTCGCTCATGCTGGGTTATGCCCTGATCGGCTTCCTCGCAGCCTTGAGCGGCCTCACCGTCTACGCCGCTTCCGTCCGCCTTCCGGCAGTGCAGCAGGCCTCGATCGACGCCGAGGGAGTTTGAGCCATGACCAGCTTCAACGTCCATTTCACCCGCGCAGATGGCACGGCCGACTGCAGGCTCGTCGAGGCCGACGATCCGAAGGCCGCAACAGCCAGCATCCAGGCCAGGTATCCCGCTGCGCTGATCACCAAGATCAAGCGCTGGAAGGCGCCAGCCGATGTTGACGTGCTGCAGATCGGCGGCGGCGCATGACCCATCTTTGCGAAGTTATTCAGTTCCGTCCGCGAGATCACGCGCCTGCGCCCGGTCAGCCACGCCGCCCGAATTTCGAAGCCTTGACCCACCTTGGGAATGCTGAGGATCTCGTCGCGGCCATCAGCGGCGATATCGAGGCCGGCACGGAAAACGCCGCCGCCGGCACGTCCACGCTTGGCCTCGGTGGCCTGTCGAAAGGCCGAACCCTCGGTTGGTCCCTCCGGCTGTCGCTCGAACTTGCCGCGCTCACCAACGATCCACGCGACCGACAGCTTGCCGCCACGCTGCAGGAATGGCTGGACCAGAAAGGAACGCATCAATGAGAACTCTCTGTCTGGATGACGCCGAACGCGCCGAGGCTGCCGAAATCTATCGCGCCATCGCCGATCGCGAGAGCACGGAACAGTTGCTCCAACGCTTCTACGATTTTGCAGGCGATGCTGCTGGGCTGCGCCCCCCCCTAGCGGAGCTCAATCTTGCCCGCATGTGCGGTGCCCGGCAGGAGCCGGCTCATGGCTGACATCTGGTTCCGCGCGCACCACGCCGATTTCCGCAAGGCGCTCGCCATGATTATGGGCGCTGTCGATTTTGGCAGCACCATCCCGATCCTCGGACACGTCATGTTCTCGATCGACGGCGACGTGCTGACTTTGCGCGCATCGAACCTCGATCTGCAGGTCGACGCTGAATGCGAGATCTTTGAGGCGACCGACCGCGCCGCATTCTGCCTGCCCGGAGACCGCCTGAAGGCCTTGTCGTCAAGCTTGCCGGAGAGTGGCGAGATCATATTCGGATCCGGGCGCTTTAAGGATCAGGTATCCATCCGATCCGGCAAGGCCAGCCTGTCCATCCCCTTCCTTCCCGGTGAGGATTTCCCTTCGATCGGCGATGGAAGCGGCGCCGACTGGTATGATGTGGATGGCAACGAGCTGGCGCAAGGCCTCGGCAAGTCCAGTTTCGCCTACAACAAGCGCGACGATCGAGCTTATCTTGCAGGACTCTGCCTTCACGCTCGCGAGATGGATGGCCGCGAGATTTTGACGCTAGTCGCCACTGACGGCATCAGCCTCGCTCGGGTCTACTGCCCCTCGACGCCCGAACCTCGCCTGCCTGAGCGGCGCCATAGCTATCCGCATGTGATCCTGCCGCCGAAGACGGTCGAAAGCCTGCGCAAGATGTTCGAAGGTGCGCAGCGGGGCTGCAGCATCGCCACAACGGATGGGCTGCTATTCGCCCGGCGTGATGGCGTGACCATGATCTCCAAGCTGATCGACGGAACCTATCCCGGCTACGAAGGTGTCATTCCCAAGAGCCGCGACCAGTACATCGAGGCCGTCACCGCCGACATTACCGCAGCTGTGCGCCGCGTCAGTATCGTCATTGATGACCAGAAGCACGACGCCATGCGCGTGGTCATCACTCAGACAGGCATCAAGCTTGACCTTATCGGAGAGACCGGTGGCATCGCCGTCGAAGAGGTCGAGTGCTCGGTCTCGGCCCCTGTCGATTTCGAGGTTGGAATCAACGGCGCGCAGCTCCTGAAGCTAATGGCAAATATCAGCAGCGAGCGGGTGCGGATGTACTTCACCGACGCCGTTACCCCTGTCCTGGTCGTGCCCGTGGGGTCTGACACCGAAGTCTTCGTCCTTCAGGTCATGCGCTACCGCAACGCGCCAGGCAGGGAGGCAGCATGACCATCTCCGCCCCAAAGCCGAACGACCAGGAAAGGGCTCTTTTGCAGAAGGCAGCGGAGATCGAGCCCTTACTATCGCTCGGATGGCAGGGTTTCCGCAACTTCGAGGACGGGCGCACCGAGATCCTTATCGAGGGTGACAGCGGCGCCGATGCGCGACCGATCCTCCTTCTCACGGAAGAGATCAGTCATGCCGATCGAGAATTTGTCGTTCGCGGCCCGCAAATGCTGCGCGCAGCGCTCTCAGCCGGCAGATACCTGAAGGACATGGTTAAGCACCTTGAAGACGAGATCCGTCGCCTGAAAGGTGAGCCGGACCCGACCACCAAGCGTTTCAGCCACGCCCAGCAGTGCGGCACCTACTGCGGCCGCCAGGACTTCCAGCAATGGCTGCGCGACGTCCACGGCGCCGACATCGCCGATCCCAATCGCATCGCGACCCATGTCCGCAACATGCTGCGGGTGAAGAGCCGCGCCGAACTGGACGATAACCCGGAAGCCGCCGCCCGCTGGCAGAGCCTCCTGAAGAGCTTCAAGGAGAGAGTGAGATGAATACAGAGGCCACACCAAAGCGCGAACTGACCATCCGTGCTCTTGAGGCACATGCCGAGCATATGCGCAGACTGGCAGCTCATTACATGAAGGCCCTGGAGGAAGTTATTCTTTCGAGGCAACTCGAAGCGGCAAGCGGGATAGCTGCGCGCGCACTTGGCAGCAACCCGGAATCCCCGGAGCAACCGCAACCCTTCGCATGGTATTGGTTTGACCATCTCGGCTGCCTCTACATGACTGGCGACGATCGGAAGCCAGACGTGCCCGCAGATGCAAAGCCCCTCTATGAGCACCCGGCACCCCCACCACCCTCATCACATGTGGCAGGCTTTTCGCTGTCCGAGTTGCAGCGCGCTCATGTCGAGCGTCAGGAAGAATGGTGCCCGGATCAGAAGCCCGACCTGTCCTTCCGCGGCAACGAACTCGGCGGCGAATGTGGCGAGGCGCAGAACGTCATCAAAAAGCTTGAGCGCGAGCGGCACGGCTGGCGGGGCTCGCGAGACACCGTCGAGCACCTGGCCGAGGAACTGGCCGACGTAATTCATTGCGCCATCCTCGTCGCCATCACCGCTGGGATTGAGATCGAACCGGCCGTTGTCGCCAAGTTCAACAGCACCAGCGAGAAAAACGGCCTCTCGACCTTTCTCACCACTACGGAGGACGCTCGCTGATGGAAACGGTCAAGCTCGACGAGTTCCGCGCTCGCATCAAAGCACAGGGTGTATCCGACCGCTCTCACGCCGCGTTTAAGTGCCCCATGTGCAAGACTGTCCAGTCAATGACCAGCTTTGCACGTGCTGGCGCTGATGCGGAGACTGCAGAGAGGCAAATCGGCTTCTCCTGCGTCGGTCGCTTCATGGGCGCAAAGAGTCCGCGCAAGGAGCCAGATGGCGATCCCTGTAACTGGACGCTCGGCGGCCTATTCCGGCTCCACGAGATGGAGGTGATCGACGAAGAGGGCAACGCTCATCCCCACTTCGAAGTCGCAACCCCTGACGAAGCGCAGGCACTTGAAACCGCCAACGCCACCACGGAGGGCAAGGACAATGCGTGACCTGATGATAGACATTGAAACTCTGGGCAGCCGGCCAGGCAGCGTCATCTTGAGCATCGGTGCCGTCTATTTCGATGCGGAGACAGGTGAGCTTGGCAAGGAGTTCTATGCCGCAATCAAGCCTTCATCGTGCATCGAGGCGGGCCTTACAACCGATATCGACACAATGCTTTGGTGGATGAAACAATCGACAGAGGCGCAGGATGCAGCGTTTTCGGGCGATCGCTTCCTTAGCGGCGCCCTCGGGGAGTTCGGTCTGTTTGCTGTTGCCGGTAGTCCGTCCCGCGTATGGGCAAAGCCGCCGTCGTTTGACCTCGTTCTCTTGGAAGCCGCAATGAGGGCCTGCAAGCTGTCTCCTCCTTGGCATTTCCGGACGCATCGAGACTGCCGAACCCTGTTCGACATCACCGGTGTATCACAGCCAACCGTTGGCGTGGCTCACAACGCCTTGGACGACGCCAAGGCTCAGGCAGCCGGTGTGATCGAGGCATATCGCTTGCTGGCTGAAACCCCATCACCCGAACCGAGGGAGGTGGGGGAATGATCGAAACCCGCACCGCATTGGCGAGGCTCTTCGTGCAGTTCGCCATCATCACGATCCCGACCAGCATGATGCACCGCTACAGCGAGCTCTTCCTAATTGACGACAAGCTGAAGCTTGAACGCATCCAACAGAAGAAGACCAGGAGCGAAATATGAGCCAGCGTTCCGATAGCCTGTCCTATCCGCCGCGCGGGCTGTCCCGCGAGGAAGCCGCGCGATACATCGGCGTCGGCACCACCAAGTTCGATGACATGGTCAAGGATCGCCGCATGCCGAAACCGAAGAAGATCGACGGGCGTGTGATCTGGGATCGAGTTGCGCTCGATCTTGCCTTCAACGAGCTGCCGAGCGAGGGCAATGCCATCGACGAGATCTTGTCGAGACAGAAGCTTCGTGCCTAAGTGGTGCAATGATCGAAGAAAAGCGCCCGAACCTGTCGTGCTATGAGGACCGCCACGGAAAACTCCGGTGGCGGTTTCGCCGTAAAGGAAAGACGATAGCGATACCGGGCAGCCCCGGAGATCCTGAGTTCGAAGCGGCTTATGAGGCCGCGACCACGGGCCAACCGATCAAGCAGGCGCAGCTCGTCACGATGCCCGGCGCCGCAAGACCGGAATCCTTCAGAGCGGCATGGCGCAAGGTCCAGCAGTCGCCAGAATGGCTGGCCTTCGATCCCGCGACCAGGTCGAAGAATGTTCACCTCGCGGAAGAGTTCCTGGAGCTGCCGGTCGATCCTGACTTCCCCGAACTATGGGGCGACATGCTCGTCGCCGATCTAAAGCGCCGTCACGTCAAGGCCATCCTCGCTCGATTTGCTGCCACGCCGCATAAGGCGAAGCATCTCCTGGTCGCGCTCCGAAAGATGATCGTTGTCGGTCTGGACGAAGAATGGATCGAGAGCGATCCGACATGGAAGCTGGCCTATAAGCCCGCTTACAAGGGTTGGCGTGCGTGGACGGACGCGGAGAGGGAGATGTTCGAGGCTCGCTGGGCGCTTGGCACCACGCCGCGCACCGCCTATGCCCTCGCCCTCTGGCTTGGCAATCGTCGCTCGGACATCGCCCGCCTTGAATGGAGTTGGTTCGATTTCGTGAAGGGCAATGTTACGCTGACGACCAAGAAGGGCGACAAGCTTCTTGTGCTGCCGATCACCCCCATGCTGCGCGAGGCGCTGATGGCGATCAAACGCAAGCCGGATGCGAAAACGGTGCTGCTGACCGCATACGGCGAGCCCTTCTCAGAGAAGTCACTGACCGGCCGCATGGCCGACTGGACGCACAGCGCAGGCATGCCGAAGGGCTGCACGCTGCACGGACTTAGGAAGACGCTGGGGAAAATGCTCGCGGAGACTGGCGCGTCGACGCGTCAGCTTATGGGAACGCTCGGTCATGACGATATCGCCCATGCCGAACTGTACAGCCGCGCCGCTGAGCAGGAGCGGCTGGCATCGGACGCCATGAAGCGGCTGACCAACGATATCCGCTCCAAAAAGCGACGTGGCTAACCACCTGGCTAACCATGGTGGCGAACCGCTATGCAGCCCGTTGAAATCTCATGGCTTTCACAGGCCCTCCGGGCCCACCATTTCTTTTATAATCAAGCACTTAGAAGACTGTAGCTCGCCGCGAAAAACTGCAAATTTGACGCAAGGTTTTGCAGCAGAAACTATTTTCAGACCGATGTGTCAAAGGTTCGTGAGACACTTCTCAAACCCCATTTGAAGATCGAGTGAAAGCCCTTCGAATCACGCCGCCCAGACAGAAGGGTCTGCGGTCTGCACTCTGAGCAGTCTCAATCCGGCCTGATCCCACCGCAGGATCTTGTCGGTGAGGTTATCGAGCACGAAGTCACCCGCCTTTGTCTTGACGACGAGAACGGCGTGGTGCTCGCCTTTGGATGTGATCACCATGGCGATCCGCAAAGCGCCGACATTGAGCCCTGCCCTGCGCAGAAGATGCCGTTTCGTTACGGCATAGTCGTCACAATCACCCTGCTGGGGTGACAGCGTCCAGACGTCACGCTTATCGGAGGCCGGTTTGATGGAGCGGTTCACCTGCCGGTTTATCCGGTCCAGCGTGGCCATCAGACCGGCGGAATAGACGAGTGGATCAGCCGTGCCCCGCCTGGACTCCTGAGGATGCTGTAGAGCAAAGACAAGCCATTGCAGCGGGGCGTCGGACTTGTTGGCGGCGGTCACCGTCTTCGGCTTTCTGAAGCGGGACCAGAAGCTCATTCGGGCACCAGCATGTGTGGACCCATGCTTGGCCCAAACGGATACTCGGTCCCGGCCCATACCGGCCAGACGCGGCCCGTCAGTTGCTCCCAGGTCCAGCCGTCCCCCACGTTGAGAACGAAAGGCTCGCCGAGATCTGCTCGGTCACTGTCCGTTACCGTGACGACGGGCCACGGCAGGGAAAGCTCTTGGGAGGAGCGCACTGCAAACCAGAAGCCGGGAGCGGTTTCGGCGGGTGTCTCTTCGGCGGCCTCGGTGCGGTAGATCGTGACCGGGATCACGTCCACGCGGTGGCCCTCGAAGGTGCCGGAAACGGGGTTAGGTCCGTCCCATGCCTCGATACCGAACGGGGAAAGATCAGGGGCGGTCTGTGTGACGATGAGGTGGTCGATCATGTCAAAGCCCCTGATTGATCTGGTTGAAGAGCGCGAGCGCGTCGGCGTCGGAGAGGGCAAACGGCAGGAAGCCAGCGCGGCGGGTGATGTGGTTTGATGGGGCACCGCCGCCACCTTCGTTACCAACCCCCACGCCAGACATGGCCATGCCACTTGGAACACAAGGCGTTGTGCTAGGCGCTTGGGTCGCGATTTTGCTCCAGGCCGTCCCGTTGGGTCTGGCTGTCAAGAGTGCCGTAAACTCTTGCCCCCTAAGATCAGCAACACTGCTTCCCTGAGTGATGTTATTCCCTGTGGACTGCACCGTTAAGCCAATGGTGCCATTGGTTCGAACGAAGAAGCCTAGACGATTGCTGCTGTCAGCACGAACATCCAAGAGGTTTGCGAAGGTTGCCGCAGAGGCGAACGTTCTCCCCCGCCAGAACATCGTCACGCCGGTCACACTCGGATTAACCGCCATACCTGCATCGGCTGCGGGGATAATCAGCGTGTCCGCTGCGACCGTGCCGACACCGAAGGGGACTTGGTAGGGTCGCTGGACGATCTGGCCAGCGATGACGATGACGTCCTGACCTGCGGTGGTGCTGTCGGGACCGAGCGCAAGTATTGCCGAGGCGCCTGTTGACGTCGCCGTGAAAATCGCTTGGATTTCGTAGATACCGCCGCCGTGGTTGATGTTGACGATGTTCGACCAAGTTCCAGCAGCGGTTGATCCAGAAGTCAGCGCCTCTGCTGCACCATTAAGGCGGCTTTCGACACCGCCGCTAACATTGCGGACAATAAGTCTCGCGCGTCCTGATGAGCCTACAACATACAAAGCGCGAACGGCGTAAACGGTGCCGCTTGTCAATCCGCCCGTAATTGAGGCTTGAACGTTGGAAAAGATGTTTCCATCGGTCGCAACTCGACGTGCAGAAGAGAAGCCGAGAAAAGTCCCGATCTCGTCGCTAACGGAGGCGCTAGTAATGCTCCACAGCCTCGGGTTCAACGGGTTCGCATTGAGAACCGTATGCCCCTCCCGCCCATCATAACCAAGCCCCGGAAACACCTCCATCTGACCTGTCGGAAACTCCTGCCAGATGCCTTGCGCATTCTGGCCCCAGGAGTTTGAGGCGCGGGAGTGGTAGGCGTCGATGGTGGCAAGCGACACGGACTGGCCGTTGAGACGGTAGCGGCCGATGTCAAAGCGCAGATCGACCGCCGCGCCACGTATGAAGGCAGGCCCCCTGTTTGGGGCAAGACCGAGCTTCATCCCACCGACGGCTAACCTGGCATTCCCCAAGGCAAGAACGCTCATTCCGATATGACCTCAAAGGTTAGCGCCTCGGACCCGGATGGGTAGGCATAGACGTTGATCGCATTGAACTCATCGACGGACAGCGAGATCGGCTGGCCACTTTTGACGCTCAGGAAATCCAGGGCCGCTCCGGAACCTGAAGGATCAGGCACGGTGGAAGGCGTCGAGGTCCCCGTCCGGATGTAGGCGACCCCAATCGTCCGAAGCGACGCCAGGACGTTGACCGCGTTCGTGGCAATGGCCGTCCACTGGCCGGCGGGGCAGACAACCCCTTTGGTGACTGCTGGCATGGTGAAAACCTTTCTAAATGTCGCTCCAAGCGGTAGCTGTGGAACCAGACTTGTTCTCTCGAACAGCGACTTTCACAAACGGCATCCTCGGGAAGCGGCCGAAACTGTCCTCTGGCCTGATGGAGCCCATCAGCATCCAGTCAGCAGCTTCGTCCACCCGACCCAGTACATCGAAAACGGCAAGAGGATACTGGGCCTTCACCTGGACGATGAAGTCGTCGGGGGGAGACCAAGAATTTCCCTCACCTGTCGTATTTGTCACGTTCAGTCTGGTTGGCATATCTGGATCCTCTTTAGGTCTTTGCAGCGCATTCAAGCGACATCAGCCATCCGCCGCTTTCATCAAAGGTGAAGGTGTGAACAACTGTCGGAGCAACGAGATCTGAGCCCGACCAGCCGCCGAAGCCGGAAAGCACGATGGGAGCCCCAGCCATAGCCTCCGGCCGCCCTTCGATCGTGACGCTGCCTGAGATCGTAGCCCGCGCCATGTCCAGCGCCTCGGCCCTGCTCCTTTGCTTTGCTTCGCCGGCCGAAGGAGCTGGATGCAGCGCGAGGAACTTCGCCACCTGGCCGAGGCCGGGAACAACTTCGAGGATGGACACGCCCTGCTCCTCGTCAAACCAGCTCGCCTGGATCTCGCCGAACTCCGGCCGTCCTTCGGTCGTCAGGTCGCAGCTGATGATTTCATCGGCGGAGATGACAATCGGTGGAATGGTCGAGCCACCGGCCGTCTCTCCGCTGTTCTTGGCGGTGATCAGCCATTGCCCGTTGGCAAGCTTCAGGGTGCCGCCCAGATCGTCGGCGAGCTGCTGCGCAAAGCCCACCGCCGATTGCTGCATCCGCAGGCGATAGGGGATCTCGATTCGGGCGATCGACGGATGGACGCGGGCGCTCTTGCCGACGCCCGAGGCAAGCTTCCGGAAGATCTCGCCGGCCGTCGTCTCTTCGAAATGCTCAGCATCTGCCGCCTTATCCGCATCGACAAAGTCGGCAGAGCGGGCAACGACCAGCATCGTCCAGCCACTTTCCGCATCGAAGGTCAGGCTTGGGCTCTGGGCTGTGAAGATGCCGGCATCCTTCAGGGCCGATGCCTCCCAGCCATAAAGCAGCCGATACTTCTGGCCTTTCGGCGGCGGCGCGGGAAACGGCGGGGCGACGGAGAACTGCAGCTCGATTTCATCGGCCTCTCCGCCCTCGTTGTCAGTGTAAGAGACCGAAATCAGCGCACTTCCCCAGCCCGGCACGAGATCGCTGCCCAGCTCTCCGATAACCTGAACGACGGGTTTGCGCATTGATCACTCCCAAGCCAGCGTGAAGGTGGTCTCTTCGACCTTGGCCGTGAACACGGCCGGAAGCCGGATGACAGTGCCGGCCGGCACGATGCCGGACTGGATGGAAGCCGCGAGACCCGGATTGGCGTCGAGCAGAGCCTCGACCGTGCCCTGCCGCTCGGTCTGCATCAATTTCCTCGCGATACGGTCGAGGCGCTCTCCGCCGAAGGCTACGGTGTAGGTCATCCGAGCAGCCCTCCCAACGTGGCGATATCAATCCCTCCGCCCAGGCTTGCCGTCGCCGGCACAAGCATGAGACCGAGCGAAACATCGACCTTGCGGCCAACGCCGTCGAAGGGATGGAGCCGCTCCTCGTCCGTGTCGATCGTCTCGATCACGCAAAGCCCGCCCGATTCCCCGAGATAGTTGCCCCGCAGCCGGATATAGGGAACGACGTTCTGGGCCCGGTGATAGGCCTTGAGGATCGCATAGGCATCGAGCCCACCAACGACATGCGGGAAGGTCTGTGCCTCAATGATGATCCGCTCCGGATCCACGCCCGTCTTCTGCATCCTGAAGCCGGACTGCACCGGATGGACGGGAAAGCGGGCGGTCGAGGAATAGCCAATCCGCTGCGGGTTCAGACCCACGGTGTAGAGGATCGCACCGCCGATTGAGATCAGGGCGCCGTTTGGCCGAAGTGCGCTCATGCAGGCCTCCTGCCGGTGTCATAAAGTGAGCGGGCCTGGGCGCGCTGGATCTCGCGCGCCGCCTGCCGGCCGGCATGTTTGGCGTTCGGGGAGTTGATCGTCAGATTGTTGGTGTTGCTCGGCGAGATCGACGACTGCTGGCCCGGCGCCGGAGACGAGGGAGCCCCGGCCGGTGGCACATAGGTCGGAGAGATGACCGGCGACACCGTAAACCCGAGAAGAGCCTTCATCCTATCGACAAACGACTGCGCGTCCTGCTCGGCCTTTGCGCTTTCCTCAGCGAATCCTTCCCGATAACCCTCCATGGAGGTCTGAGCGGACGGCTTCAGGCTGATCCCGAAATGGTCCTTGGAATTGAAGTTGGGGTCAGCGGCGCTGCCCCATAGGAAGCGTTCTATGGCTGAGGGCTGCTTTCGTCCGGACGAAGTGTGTTCGAGCCAGAGTTTTAGGCCCTCTTGGATCAAGCCCCCGCTTGGAGCAATCGAAGTCGGATCGTTCTGCTGCTGATCTCGCGCCTGCTCCATGGCCTCAGAAATGGCGCGCGCTGCACCCGTCAAGTACGGGAGGAGCGGAGCAGCAGCGTCTTTTAGGTTCTGGCCGACATTCGAGCTCAAGCGAGAGCCTTGAGAATTCAAGTTGTCGGTCGCATTCTCGTATTGTGAATCAACCGTGCCTCGGGCCTCATTCATTCTGGCCATCAGCGCTTCTATCGCTTCGAGATCGTCAAAGATGGCGGCCAATCCCTTGAAGCTTTCGTCGTTCCGGAAGAGGTCGCGCATCTTGCGTTGATCACCGCCGACAGCTTTTCGATAGGCTTTGATCAATGCTAGAACGGGATCCTGACCTTCCTTCGCAGCAGCTTCCTGCACCGCAAAGGCATCAAGGCCATAGTCTTCCTTGGCCCTCTCTGTCACCTCCGGGGCCAGCATGTCGCGCAGGACTGCTTCAAAGGATGTCTTGGCCTGGTCAGAGGATCCAGACCTCTCGCGAATTGATTGTGTTACTGCAGCCGCGAGGTTGACGCCGCTAGCCCCCGTTGAACCCTGCACCGCCATGGCTGCAAGAATGGACGGAAAGTGGCGGGCCATATCGCCAACTTCAAACTTGCCGGCGTTACCACCGACAATGATTGAATCGTAGACGCCGGGCAAATCCTTCGGGTCTATCTTCATGTTGTTGCGCAAGGCCGTCGCCATGTTGGCGGCGTCACCTACGTTCGTATCCGAGGCCTTGGCAAACTTAAGCACGCCTTCCGTCATCACCGCAGCGTCGCTGTGACTCAGACCTCCGGCAAGCAGCGAGCCGAAAGCATCCATCGCGCCCGATTTCCCAACACCATATTGAGGACCGATGGCCCCAAGTATCTGGTCATAGCGGCGCTTTTCCTCGTCTGTGAAGCCGCCGATGTTCTGGATCTGATCGAGCCTGAACTCATCGTTTCCGGCGGCACGGACGGCAGCGCCCGCCGCCACAGCCGCACCGGCTGGGACGGCGCCGGCCAGATAAGCACCCCCGGCACCCAAGGCCAGGGGAACACCGAACTGATCAAGCGCTCCCTCGGCCGATGTCATCATTCCACCAGCGGGCCGCCAATGACCGTCAGCGATCAGACGTCCACCGCCCGTCGTCATGGTCGAGTAGCCGGGCCGCAACTGCCTTATCTTGTTCTGAGCAGCGTCAGCGGCCGCACCGATCTCGGCAATGGCAGCCTTGGCACTGGCCGCGTCAGTCTTCAGGCCGGTGAATGCGCCGTTGTCCATGGTGGCGATCGAAGCGCGCGCCAGGTCGGCTTCCGTCTTGATGCGACCGACAGCCGTGGCTGCCTCGCGCGCCTCCTGGGCGACACCATTGAAGCCCGTCCCGATCGCGGAAATCTTCTGCTTGGCATCATCGGCCGAGCGTCCGATCGCCCTTATGTCCTGGTTGAGCTGCTCGCCGCCCCGAGACCTCCCGATCTGGTCGGCGGCCTGCTTGATTTCCTTCAGGTCGCGCTCGGCTTCGTCCGCACCACGCTTCTGATAATCAAGGCGAAGCCTGAGGGCTACATCGATATTGGTCATCGAGCTCTTCCCCAGGTCTCGGAATAGACGGATTGCGCTTCAGGGTACCAAAGTAGCGCCTCGTCCCAGGCCATCCGCGAAAGCGCGTCGAGCGGGGTCGAGAAGCTGTTTGAAATTCGGGCCATCACGGAACGCCACCTCGTCAGATCAATGATGACGCGGTTCAGTCCCTGGGGACCGGCCGCAACAACGGGGGCAAAAAATCAAAGCACACCCCCGTCACCCGCTCGCCGTCCTTAGCCTCAAGACCCCGAAGCACATCGGCCTCAAGTCCGGTCATGATCGCGTAGATGTCGAAAAGGTCGGGAGACTTCGGATCGCGGCGGTCGAGAATGTCGCCCATCTGCCCGACCGTCATGCGTCTCACGGTGACGGCCTCGATTTCACCCAGCTCCGGATGCTCGAATGGAAAATCAAGGGCGACTGATTGCTCCATAGCCTTCAGGAACTTCAAGGCCGCGATCGGCCGGTCGCCCGCCGCCTGGTCCACCGCCTTCACGGGCCGCTTCTCCGGTTCCGCCGCCGTCTTCGCCTTGCCGCTGTTGTCCAGCTCCTCCCACATCTCGGCAGGCGGCAGCGGTATTTCCTCGACCTTCACATCGGTGGGATCGCTCTTCGACTGCGGGGTGAAAATGGTCGCTTTTTGAGGACTGTTCGACGTCATTTTAAAGCCTCTTCAAAAGGAAGGCCGGCCGCAGCGTCGCGCGGCCAGCACAAGGGGATCAGACGCTCAGGCGCGAAGATCAGGCCGCGATCAGTCGGTTATGCTCGGCCGTGTAGTTCACGCCGTCGATGATCAGCGTGTTGTTCTGGACATCGAACTTGTGAACCGTCTGGCCGTTGAAGATGTCGTGGTAGAGCACGATCGAGGACCAGCGCAGCCGGGTGGCGCCGGTCGATTTCTGGCCCTTCACGCCGCCCTGGGCATATTCGTTCAACAGGCCCTTCAGGAAGACGACACGACCGGTCAGCTGCGGCTGCCCGCCGCCCTCGACCTCGCCGGTCGAATTCGTCGGGAAGACGTTCAGGAGGTTCTCGTAGTAGGTGATCGTCGTCCAGTCGCCCGGCTCGCGGCCGAAGCGGGACTTCAGGTTCTCGTGAACACCGTTGACCGACATTTCGCAGGAGAGCGGCTGGATCTCGGCCGGCAGCTCCATGGCGAAGAAGCCGCCCCCCATGACGAAACTCATCATTTCACGGGTGAGCGTCGGCAGCGTGGTTTCATCGGCACGCAGGCGCTGGTTGATCTCGTCACAGTACCAGTTTGCGCCTCGGATGATGCGATCCATGGGTCAGTCTCCTTTAGGCCGTGACGCGGATGTTCGAGAGGCCGAGCTGCGAGAGCGCTGCGGCGATGTTGGCATCGAGCAGGTCGAAGGCTTCCGGCATGGGTTCGTCGTAGAGCTGCAGATCGACCAGATCCGGCGTCTCGGCCCAACGCATCTTCACGCGCAGACCGCCGGCTTCCAGCAGCGAGGCCGGGTTCAGAGACTTCGACCAGATCAGCTCGTAATCGATGATCGCGCCGAGCGTGACCAGGTCGGAGAGGAACTGGTCGGCCGCGCGATAGACCAGCGCCACCGTATGCGGCGTGATGTCCTCGGCCAGATACTGGCGCAGCGGGCGAAGCATCGCCTTCTGCACGGCGCGGCGCGTGCGGATCTTCTTGATCGAGCGCCAGCTCTTCACCGTCGGGTCGGTCGCCGTGGTGAACGGCGCCCAGAGCAGATTGCCTTCGATGATCGAACCGACGCCTGCCTGGGCGAGCTGGTTGGCTTCGGAATTGATGTCGCCGTCGGTGTAACCGACCGGCACAGAAGGAGCGAGAACACCCTGGAGCGCGCGGTTCCAGAACGCCTTGTAAGGCCCACCGGTCTCCTTGTCCCGGCGCACCATGGCACCCGCGACATGGGCCGAAAGTGGCCGGGTGACATTGCCGGCGCCGAGATTGACCACGCCACCGGGATACATGCCGATGACGTTCATGGCGGTGGCAAAATCCTCCGCCCATTCGATCGCGTCCTCCGTCGAGCTGGAAGGCGTATCGGCGATCACCACGCAGTCGATGATGCGGTCGGCAACCGTGCGGGCGGCCGCGACAATCGGATTGGCGGCATTGTCGAGCCGGTGCGCCATATAGCCAGGTGCAATGATGCAGCCCGGCTCGATCTTGATGTGGCTTTTCGCATCGAGCAGCGCCCAGACACCGGTCTTGGCGCCGGCACTGCCCACGATGGAGTTGATCTCGGCTTCGAGCTTTGCCTGCGGGTCCGTCAGCGTCGAATGCTGGGTGCGCACGAAGGCGAGATCGGTGACGATGCCTTCCGACAGGATCTGGTTGACCGTGTCCCTGGCGATGCCGGCCCCCAGCAGCTCGATCTGCGCGCTGTTGTCGAGCGAGAGCGTAACCGGCTCATCGATCGGAAACGCCACATTGTCGGCGAGCGGCGCCGGCAGAGGCACGCCAATAACCGTGGAGTCGCGCGTGTCGATCTTGGCGACGGTGCTGCGAAGGTTGGAAAACTGGCGTACGCCGACGAAATCCGTGGTGCCTGACATCGGTCATCCCTGCCTATCATTAGGTTCAGGCAACCGTGGCCAACAGCACGAAAAATCTGCGGCTGTCAGCTGTCAGCAGTCAGCTCCAATTGTCGAAAAAAGTTTGAATGGTCGGAGCATGGCCTCCCCGACCGGCAAAATCAAGCCTGCTGACTTGGCATCGGCGGTGCCGACTGGACGGTCCAGATCCAGAGAGCGTCGAGTTCCTGTGCGCTGATCCCTTCTTCGCTTGCAAAGCGGATCAGCAGCGGATCGTTGCGGCGGTAGACCTTGGCTTCTTCGAACCACGCGATGGCTTCGCTTTTTGCCTGCCTCTCTTCGAAAGTCTCGTCCGGCATGGCAGCAATGCGGTCCCGGATGTCCCATTTCGAGATATGGACCGAGGCCGCCGCCAGCCAGAAACGCAGGCGATCAAGCGGTTGGGTGAGCGGGGGCGAAGCCGACGGCGTTCTGAATGCCACGACTTCCGGATGATCCTCGGCCAGAAACTCCTCGGCAAGTCCAGGCTGCTCGAAGGTGAACGCGCCAACAATCGTGCCGTTTAATCGTTGAATGTAAGGCATATCAGTCTCGAACCTCGCGCCATCCAAGTGTTGCGATTTGAATGGAAGACCCTGTCTGGGAGTTTCCGCAGCGATACCGGATCTGGCCGGAGGCGTTCGTCGGCACCTCCATGTAAAATGTCTGCGTGATGATGGATCCTGCGACCCCGCCCGTGAACTGCAGGATCGGGTCATGATCGGTTGATGGCGCCACGTCCGGGGTGTCGGGGTCCGATACCCTCGCTGTCAGGAAGAGCGCGTTGTCGCGGTTGATCTGCAGCTTCACAAGCAGCTTCGCGATGACCTTGCGACCGGGCGGCACGGAGATTTGAACGACCTGCGCCGAGTTGGACGCGGCAGCACTCACATCCTGTGCACGGTTGGACCACCAATAGTCGTCTCCGATGTGCACGAATGGGATGATGTTGCCGCTGGCATTGGTTCTGACCGCGCCGCGAAGCCGGCTTTTGCGGTTGTAGTTCGCCGGCAGGCTTGGGTTTGTTGCATTGACCGAGAGCAGCACGTCAACGACAGCCGTGTCGGACCGCTGGATGAGATGCGGGTAGTACCAGGTGTTGATCGCCTTGGAGCCTGTATCCAGCCCGCCCTGATTGTTGCCAACAGTCCAGTTTGCATCCAGCCTCTTGGTCAATGCGCTGGACAGCGTCATCAGTGCCGGCGTGGCGCCATCGCTGGGATAGGAGCCGGTCGAGAAGACGATGCGGTTGTTGGCATCTGTCACGTCATTGGCCATGGTCAGTCCGCGCCCGACACCGCGAAGAAACTCACCTTGAGGCGCGTTCACCACGGGCGCTGCCAGCGTCTTGTTCGAAAGTGTCTGCGTGCCGCCTTCGGAGACAAGTCCGGTCAGGTCGTCATTATCAGCCTTGGTGGCAAGCAGCTCGGCGATGTCTTCCAGGAGCGCGGACAACCCCACGACCTGGGCAATCGAATGCTCGTGTGCCCCGACCGCAGCAAGCGCCGAAGAAGGAACCCAATTGCCCTCGGCGTTCTTCACCAGGACATAATTGACCGCAGCTGCAGCCGCGCCCTGCACATCCGTCAGATCATCGAGCGAGAAGGTCGCGTTCGCCGGCATCTTGGCCGCCAGCGCTTCGACCAGGCCGGTGATCGTTGACATAGCCTGGTTATGTTCGGCGTTGGCTTTGCCCGCCACCACGCTCTGCAGCGTGTGGATGATCGTGTCGAGCATCATGAAGGCCAGGGCAATGTCCGGGAACTGCTGGCTGATTTTCGTCGGCGGATCCGCGTTCTCGTTCGGGATCGGGAGATTGAGGTTGGGTGTCCGGTCCATGGTCATTCTCCTCAGAAGACGGCTGCGCTGAAGTCACCGATCAGCAGGCGCGAGGCCGGCCCGCCGGTGCCCGTGATCCTCAGCCGGCAGGTCGTCGCCGTCTGCCCGGTCAGTTCATGCTTGCGATCGACCCAGAGCGGGAAGGCAAGCGGCTCCGTGTCTTCGAGCGGCATCAGCGTCCAGGCGCCTCCGTCCTTCGAGATGTGCATGGTCACGGAAGAGCCCCCGGGCAGAAACGCCTTGTAGTAGCTCGCCACGCGCACCAGCTCCCCGAGATCGAAGGCGCGCGTGACATAGGTCAGCTCCTCGTGGATCTTGCCGGCAACGAGCTGCACCGGCGCATAAAGGATCGGAGAGAGCTTCGACGTGCCCTTTAGCACCGCCCGAAGTTCGACGGTCTCCGTCAGATATTCCGGGAGCTGCAGCACCTGGCCGGCGGCGAGCCGGTAGATCGTGCCGTTCGTCCGCTCGATCTCGAACTCGACCGAGCAGCCGGCCGAGGGCAGCTCGATGCTGGCGCGGATCTGAAGATCGGAGCAATCCACAAGCGCGAAGCTTCCAAGCTCCACCACCTTCGTCGTCACCGGATAGGTCAAGGCAACGACCCGCCAGCTCAGGGCCTCGTCCTGATGCGCCGTCCAGGTCCGGGCGTTAACCGAGGAGAAGCGCGGCGCAACCACGTAAGGGTGCCGCGAGATCTTCTGCTGCAGCTCGACATCGAAGCCGCCGAGCTTGGCAACCGAGACCGCATGATCGCCGTCATCGGTCTTGATGACATGCCCGTGCAGGGTCTGCGGTGTGGTCGTGACCGGGAGCGAGAAGCGTGCTTCCTTCCAGCCGACGACAGCGCCGGCCATCGAGACGAAGGCCTCCGCCTGGATGTCGGCGGTCGGATAGCCGTTCGCGGTAGTGACCTGGTTGACGACGATATCCTTGCTGGTGTCGCCGATCGCGCAGAGGTGGAAATCGAAGCCGATGATCTGGCGCAGTTCGGGAACGGCAAAGAGCTGCGCCTGTGGATCGGAGCTGCGCTCGCTCTGGCGAAACTGCTGCACGACCTGAAGCTCGGTCCACCGGTTGACGGTCGTCACCTGGCGCATGATCTGGGTTTCGATGCGGCCCTGGCCGGCAAAGAGCGCGGTGGCCTCAGAGCCGCCCATGCCGCTGGCAAAGACCGTCTTGGTACCGGCCGTCACGTTTTCGGGGATCACGAAACTGCCGGTGACCACGCCGCTCGCATTGGCCGTCAGCGTGCCCACAGGAGTCACATCCACGCCGTCGAAACTCAGCTCCTCCAGGATCTCGCCGGGCGCAAAGCCCTCGATCGTGAAACCCACCGTAATCTGGCGCAGGAACTCGATCAGCTCGCTGCGGGTGTCCACCAGCTGGTTGACGCTGCTGACGGTCGTCAGCGGGCCGCCATCCGTGCGGACCCCCTGATTGAACTCCTGTGTCTGCGCCGAAAGCCATTGCTGCCGGCTCACCGTCCAGAAATCCACCGGCGGCTGCAGCACCATGGAAGCCGGCAGGAAGGTGAAGTTCATATAGGGGTTGATCTTCTCGCACTGGCTCTTCAGCTCCTGCGAGATGATCACCTCCTCGACGCCATCCAGCGTGACGGGTGCGGTCAGCGTCGTGTCGTAAAAGGTCGGGTCGATGGCGAGCTGCAGCATGCCGTTGAAGATCGCGCCGGTCTGGGCAACGCCGACATCGCGGTAGCTGTCATCGGTGAAGGGGTCGACGAAGATCCCTTTCTTGGCCACCGGCTCGCGGGCGTCGGTCGCGTTCTTCAGCCGCTCCAGGCCGAAGAGCCGGAGCATGTCGAGATGGCTGTAATAGAGCCGCGCGATCTCGGATGCAGGCAGGAAGCGCACGCCGTCATCGACACCATCGACAATGATCACCGGCGGTGACATCCAGTCGTTGCGGATCTGGCAGAGCTTAAGCGCATCGCTCGGCGCGCCTGGCGGGCGCGGATTGGAGCGCGCGGAAATGCCCTTGATGTAAAGCGGTGCGCCTTCCTCGGTCAGGCAGAGCCGGTCGATGCGCGGCAGCTTGCTGGTATAGGTCACGATGATATCGCCACCCGTCGCCCCGCCGGAGACGGTTATCTCGCGATCGGTAAAGGCGTCGGCCGTGACATTGGCCCGGTAGCGGTACGTAACCGAATATGTTGATCCGGCAGCCGGCTCCGCGCCGACCAGCACCCAATCGACGGTATTGCCCACGCGCGTGAAATCCGTGCCCTGGACATAGGTGGTTCCGCCCTGCGTTACCGAGATGATCTCGGTCACGCTGGTATCCGGCAGGCCATCGGCGCCATTGGCAATCGCCCCGCGTGTCACCGCGACCGTCTTCTGCTTGGTGAGCAGGATGGTGTTGATGACGCCGATCGGCGGAACATCGACCGCGAAGGTATGCGAGGCGCCGCCGGGATAGGTGTGGGTCTCGCCGTTGATCAGCAGCTCGTCCCAGTCTTCCAGCTCTTCATGGCGGAGTGCGGCAAGCCGGGTGCGCTTGTAGCCGTTGATGTTGGCCTCGCCCTCCGAGATCGAGAAGATCTGCTTGCCGGCATCGGTACCGAGCCAGGTCACGCGGCAGCCGCTGACGATATAGTTGCCGTTCGGCCGGTCATATTCGATGATCGACTGCAGCGCCGGCGCCAGGATGTTCGGCCCGGTCTGGTCGAGGATCACCCCGTCCTGCAGCGTGTAGACCGTGAAGAACAGGCCCGGCTCATCCGCATCCTGCCGCGACCAGGTGGCGCTCCGTATCTCGCGGGCCGCCCCCGGCTCGCCTTCGGCATCCGATCCCGGCACCAGGCCAAGCAGCGTCGGGTCATCTTCCGATGTGATCCAGGTGGTCACGAGCCGGATGCCGACCTCCGTGCGGCCGGTCATGGCCACGTCTGAGAGAACGCGGCCCGGCACATCCCAGACATCACCGTCTGCATAGACGCGGCCGGCTTCGATCGTCACGGTCTCGGCGTCGATATCGACAAAGGCGTCGCCGCGCTCGATGCGGTCGCCGTCACTGACGATGACCCGGCCGAGCCGCTTGATCAGGTTGCGGGCGATCGTGCCCATCTCGGTCAGTTCAGACGTCTGGATATAGGCCTGCTGGCCGTGAAAGATGAGCTGCTGGATCTCCGGCCGGCTCTGAGCGCGGTCATAGGCGAAGGGCAGGCCGGAAGGGTGTTCGAAAGCCATCAGAACCTCACGAGGAATTTGAAGCGCTCGCGGACCGTTTTGCGAAGCGGCAATGTTACCTTTCGGTGGGCGAAGGACGGGAAATCAGCGGCACCCATCCAGAAGCGACCGGCGGGAAATGAAACCTGCCTGACCACATCTTCAGGCCCGAGCATCGCCTTGCCTGGCTTGACATCCGAAGCCAAGACGAGATCACTCACGACCTCGACAGCTTCGATTTGGACGCCATCGAAGTCACCGAAATCGGTCATGAACTCGACATAGGCGAGCTGACCAGCCGGCGACTTGGAATATCTCTGGCCGCCGAAAATGAATGGACCATCGAAGCTTGGCGATACAGCATGGCTCGATTTGACTCGACGATATCCAAGGACATCGCCATTTCCGTCGATCAGCTTGAGATAGAAAAGCCGCCCGTTGAACCAGGCCGCCATCAGCTTGGCGCGCTGGGTGACCGGATCATCCGCCCATGCGAAATCTGCCGTCACCCAGGGGTAATCCATATCCACCCAGGCAAGCCCACCGTCTTCGGGCGTGTCCAGCCAGTTGCCGATCGCCGTACCCTCGGCTTTGGTCAGGCTGTGCTCGATCTCCGTGGTGCGGCCGAAGGACCAGATCGGTCCACCGGCCCTGAGCCGCGTACCGCTTTCATGCTCCAGCAGGCTGCTGTTCAACCGGCTCGCATTGCCGATCGCCGGGCCGATGTCGTACTGGTGTACGCCCCGGCGGAAATCCGACCGGAACGGCAGCGAAAGCTTCGTGATGCCCTCTATCCGGTCAAGCAGCGGGCTGTCGTTTTCAGGCAGAACCGGAAAGCGAAGCTGGGCGGAATTCCACCAGACACGGCGATGGTCTGCCGCCTCGATCGAGGCGGTCAGGCCGAGGAAGGCAAGACCGCGCGTGACCGCTTCATAGGTGCCGCGCTTGCGCATCCAGGCGCGGCCCCGGCCGTCGAGCAGCTCGTAGATGTTGGAGACGAACGGGGTCAGCATGCCAAGCCCGTCCTCGAAGACGAGGAACGGCAGGACGTCGGGTGCCGGCGAGATCCGCTTGCCCGTGCGGATCGCCGGCACGGCAGCCTTCAGAGCGGCCCAGCGCTGTTCGCGGGACTGTTCGAGCACGCGCTCATAGATGTCGGAGCTGGCGGGCAGAAGCGAGGTCAATAGGCCCTCCCGCGCAGCGTGAGGTTGACGGTGCCGATCGAGATGGCCTCGGTCGGCTGTGCGATTTCATCGGCCGACGAGGCGAGCGCGACCTTGTGCACGCCGGAGATCATCAGCTTCGACAGCACCCAGGCGTGGGTGAGATCCCGGCCGAGCTTCTGCTCTTTGTCCCACTCGGCGCGGAGATTGGCGATCGCACGGGCGACGGTTGCATCATCCGCATCCGGCAGGATCCAGATGTCCCCGGTCAGATTGACGACGCGCCGGATGGCGGCCTGCACGATGATGGTGTCGTTGACCAGCTGTGCACCCGGATTGGCCAGGGCAGCACGCACCTTGTCGAGAAGCTCCGTGCTCGCAACGCCGTCGGCTTCCGTCGAGAAGATCGCGATGTAGACGACGGGGCTGCGAAAGCTGCGATAGGGCTGAGCCCACTCGACACGGATATCGGCCTCCATGGCGATCGACTGATAGCGCTCCATCGGCCCGCCGGTCGAGCGCCCCATGACGGCGAGCAGCACGCGGGTCAGCAGGCGATCGTCGTTCTCGCCCGGCATGCGCACCACGTCGAGGAAGGCAGCCAGGTGATCGAGGTTGGCGTCCTTCGCGAAGTAGAGAAGCGTCGCCCGGAAGACGTCGTTGATCTCGGCCCTGAGCAGCATCTCGCGATAGCTGTCGGCTTCGTTCTCGATGGCGAAGGGATCGCTTGCCAGCATCTCGACCGAGTATTCCGGCAGATCCGGGAAGATCGCCCGCTTCTCGTTCCAGATCGTCAGGAACCTTTGCTGCTGGCGATCGACGATCGCCTGGTGATCCAGCTCCTGGATCACGGTCGGCTTCGGCAGGGTGGAAAGGTCGATCGTCGCCATCAGAGCCCCAGCGCGGTTGGTGTGGTGGACTGAAGGCCGAGATCGACGGCAAGCCCATAGTTTCCGAAGCGACCCTCGGGATAGTAGATCCCGCCGTGGCGGATCCCGAGCTTTCCCGATTCCTGAAGCGTCACAAGCTGCAGCTGGGTGATCAGATATTCCGGCTCCCAGCGCGCGGCGGAAGCCACCATCTCGTTGTAGATCAGAAGTGCGATCGAGGGCGTCAGGTCCTCGGAAAGCGCAGAGCGGAGATCTGCACCGAAGGTCAGGCGCATCACGCGGGTGCTGAGCCGGGTCTGCCAGATCTTGGCCAAGGATTGGGCAAGATGCGCCGGGCCGGTCAGGATCTGGCCTGTCCGTGCGTTGATGCCTGTCCGGTAGCGGATCTCGCCTGCCATGGTTTCAAAGGCCCTTCAAACAGTCTTTATGCTTCGTTCGAACCGTTGTTCTCAGCGCCTTCAGGTGCGTCGGCCTTCGGCTCGACACCCTCCGGACGGATGTGCAGCGCGAGCAGCTCGCCGCGCGCCTGGTCGTCGGTGAGAACGATGCTCTCGCCGGCGGTCACGCGCTTGCCGGCGACCCGCGCGGGTGCCTTCTCGGTGACCACATAGGTCTTGGCGCCATCCGTTTCGCCGGTCGTTGCGGCCGTGATCTCGGTCGGTTCAGCCGGTTCGACTGGGTCGATCGGAGTGGACTTTGTTCTACTGGTCTTTGCTCTGCTGGTCTGGGCCATGGTGATCTCCTCAGGAAGACAAGGGTGGGCCGGGCACTCCCGGCGGTGCGGATATGTGGCCGTGGTCGTCGCCCACGTTTGTTTCGTTGTGGCGGAAGCTGCCGTCGCGCGCCTGGAAGTCGCCCTTGATCTCGACCGGACCTTCCAAGAGGAAACCATCCGGCGCGACCAGGTGAAACTTGCCCGACTGCCGCTTCATCACGGTCTCGTCGCTGGCATCGGAAGGAGACGGGTTGTCCTGGTCGAAGGCCGCCGGGAGCGCGATCGACCCGGCGCCGACGGTGCCGGACATCGAGATCATCAGCATCTGCTCGCCTTCGGCCGGCTCGCTGTGGATCGAGAGCGCTCCGACGCCGGCCTCCTGCCAGCGGATCCACGGGCCGAGCACGTCCTCGCCCTTCGAGTTCTTGCCGAGCTTCAGCCGCAGCCGGCGCTTTGCAGCATCCTTTGGACCGACCTTTCCGGTCAGGACCACCATGGACATGCGCCGCTCGGCCGCTTCGATGCGGTTCATCTGCCGGCGCAGTTCAAGGGCGACGGGATCACGCATCGTCGGCCTCCTCGGCTGCCGGGATCCACGGCCCAATCTCGTTGATCATCCGGCCCTCGTCATAATCGATCAGGCCGGTCTCCTCGTTGTAGCGGCCGACGTGGTCGGGGAAGACGCTGCCGCCGAGATCCGCCATGATCTGTGTCCAGGTCACCGTGTAATAGGCGACGCCCTGGGACTGATCCTTGATCGTGAAGAGGGGTTTAAGCTCTGCCGGCGGTGTCGTCTCCGGCGGCATGACGCCGGAGCGCTGCCAGAGCGAGGTCTCCAGATCAGCAAGGATCTCCAGCACCCGCCCGCCGATCGCGAGACCCACGGCTTCCTTCTCGACGCGCCTGGCGCCAACGACCTTGGCTTCGGCCACCACATAGGCGACCCATTCGATCACCAGCCAGAAGCGCCCGTCCACCTGCTGGCCGGTCTTGATCTTGGAAAAGCCGACGCCGATTCCGGGCGCCTTGACGACGGTCTTGTTGAGGAGTTCCGAGATATCGACCTTGCCCGGATGGGCCGTGACGGTCACGCCCGGATTGAGCGCGGCAAGCGTCGAGACGATCGCGGCCTGCAGCGGCCCGAGCGCATCGGTGGCAAGCAGCTGATCGAGTGGCTTCGGCGCGATCATTGCATCACTCCGAAGTGGTCGGTCACGACGCCGATGATCTCTTCGATGTTGTCATCGGAGAGGCCGACAAAGGGACGCGGCGGGATCGTGACCTTCTTCGCATGGATCACCTGGGCGTTGCCGCCGAGCGTGAAGACGAGTGCCTTGCCGTTCTTCGGCACGATCGTCATGCCCTCCTGATGGACATGGGCATATTCCCAGGTGGCGCCCCATTCGGCCTGCTCAGCGGATGCAGTCCAGACCAGCGACGACAGGAGGTGCTGGCCGGTCTCCATCAGGATCGACGTCCGCTGCGTGTTGGGCAGCCAGGGCGTGCCATCCGGTGCGGTCTTTTCCTCTTCGATGCGCCGGCGCGTCTGGCTATCGCCGAGCGCGCCGATCGCGGTCATCAGCTCGGTGGGTTCGAACTCGAAGATCGGGCGGAGGCGGACGAAGGCTTCGTCCAGGCCGGAAATGTCGATGATGATGGACGTGCTCATATGCTGCCCAACCGGTCTCGGGTGAACATGCGCTCGGGCGCCTGCAGCACGACTTCATTCTGGCCGATGTCGCCGGCCTCGGTAGCGTCGCCACCGCCGGAAGGGGCGCTCGATGTCAGCGCACCCTTGCCGGCCGCGATCTGTTCCAGCCGCTTGATGGTCTGGTCGTAGCGCTCCTTGATGTTCTCGGTCGATCGCGAGAAGTCGAGCGCGATCCGGTAGAAGGCAACGTCGATGCAGTAGAGCCGGAGAAGCGAAAGAGAGTCGGCGTCAAGGCTGGCAAGCTCGGCCGGCGAATAGCGGCCGGCGAGGATGCCGCGGATCTCGATCGAGGCGTCGAGCAGTCCCTTCTCGATGCGCACATCATCGCGCAGGCCGGTCTGCTCGTCGGCCGCCACCAGCGTAAGCTGATCGCGGAACCGGGCTTCGATGTCTGCGATGGTGGCGTAAGGCTGCATGGCGTCCTCTTGGAGTTTGGTGCCGGTCTCTCCCGGCTGTCACGTCCATTGTCAGACGTTGCAGGCGCCGTGCGCGCGGGCCTCGCCTACTCGCATCTCCCGTCATCAGATCCGCCGTTTCAGTTTTGGGCGGGTGGCCTGACCGTTGTCGCCGGATGCTTTCGCTCGGTATTCCTGATCAGTCGTTGTCTGCCGGGCGCTCTTCGAAGCGCCCGTCGATCTTCAGCAGCGGATCCGCGCGCAGCGCTTCCAGGACCGCAGCCGGATCATCGCCCAGATCCTCGGCACGCAGCTCGACCGGAACCGGACCAAAGCTGAAGCCGGCGCGACGGCGCGGGCCACCAGGCGCGGAGACGATCAACACCTGCTCGGCAACGACCATTTCGAATTCCTGAGCCGCGCTGGCACCGGACAGCAGAGCGCCGGTCGAAGGATCGACCAGCTTGCCCTTGATATCTTCCGGCAGGGCATCCGCAGCGTGGGCAACCTTGATGTCTGCAATCACCGTATTGAGGCGCTCATCCCGCTCAGCTTCGGAAAGCGCGTTCCAGGCATCGACAGCGAGAGCGGACAAGGTGTGGGCGAAGCTCACGACCGTGCCGATCTGCAGTGCCTGGCCCTCGGCAATCTCGATCAGCGCCGGCAGCGTGTTCGAGCCGTTCAAGGTTTCTTCTGCCTTCGGCTTGATCGCCGGCTTTGCCTGGGAACGCTTCGACATCATGTTTCTCCTGGTCTTCGGGTTTTCGGGAAAGAGGCACGGCCTGCCGCTTTCCGGAAAACCCGGTGGCCCGCAAACGCTCGGGCCACCGGATCGCTCGCCGCACCCCCCAAGGGTTCGTGGATCAGCCCAGCAACGGTGCGTGCATCAGCTGCACGAGGTTGCGGTCGGTGTTGGTGGTTCCGTTCACCTGCTCGGACATGAGAATGTCGCGCGCCTTGAAGTGATTGGTGTTGCCCACAATCAGGTGGGTCGGACGGATATTGAGCTTCCGGCCTTCGTCGTCCTTGAACTCGGTCATGGCAGTATAGGCAGCCCGGAGGTTCGCCGACGTCAGCTCGGCCTTGGAACCGAAGGCCATCTGCCAGAAGCCGAAGCCGGCGGCGACACGCGCATCCACGCCGTAGAGATACTGGTCCTTCATGAACACATGATCGGACGTCCGGCCGTCTTCCTTGGTCGTGAACTCGTAGTCACGGCGCTTCTGGAAAATGAACGGCTTCAGGGGGCGAGACAGATCGGCCAGGATCCAGATCTCGCCGGAGCCAGCCTGCATGTTGGAGACAGACGTCTCCTGACCAGGCTGGCCGACAGGATGGTCGGTATCGAAGAAGTTCTGACCGTCGTAGCAGAGCGTGGTGAAGCCGCCGTTGATCAGCTCGAACACGATCTCGTCCGGGTGCTGCGCGGCCGACTGGCCCATCATCTGGAAACGGGAATTGTAGAGGGAGAGCTTGTCGTCTTCGATGTCGTCACGCTCGACGGCGATGGTCATCTCGAACTTGCGGTTCGTGATGCTGTAGCCCTTGGCGGCGAGCTGCTTGACGCGGCGATCGCCGATCCACTCACGCATCTTCGGCATGTCGCCAAGCCAGGAGTAGATCTCCTCGCGGGTCGTCGAGGTGACGATCGTCGAGACGGAGGCATACATGGAAGGAGCGGCTGCGAAGGCGCCCTGGTAGATCGTTTTGTAACCGCGAAGTGCTGCATCCAGCAGGGCGGCTGTGATAACTCGTGCCATTGGGTTCTGGTCCTTTCGGGCGTTAGTTGCCGACGCGGACGAAGACGCCGTCAGCCTCGACTTCGATGACCTTGCCCGCGATCGAGCGGGTGTTCGTGGCGGAAGTCTTGGCCACCGTCTGATCATCGACGATGAAGCAATCCTTGCCGATATCGGCTGCGGTGACAGCGTCGGCGCCGAGGTTCGCGAACTTGAAGCAGCCGCGCTCGATCGGAACCTTCTTGGCGCCGTCAGCACCGGAGTTGACGACGGTCTGCTGTGCAATACCGATGGCGATCAGCCCGGTTGCCGTGCGCCCTGGCACAGCCAGGCCGTTGTCCATGACGACGAGGCCGCCCTGGTAGATGGTGGTGCCACCCTTGACGGGTGGGTTGGACTGGCGGCCCTCGATCTGGACGACGGGGCGGGCCTGGCTAAGAGCGGTCATCTTTGTCTCCAGCAGGTTTCAGGGGTTCAGGCAGCAGCCGTCAGGCCGTTGGCCTTGCGGTAGTCGTCTTCGGAGATGCCGAGCATCTTCATGACCTCACGATCCTCGGCCGAGAGCGTCGAGACCTTGTCGGCGGGCTGCTTTTCGTCGAGGCCGGAGGCGCTGAGCGTCGCGGTCATGGTGGCGAACAGCGCCGTGACCTGGGCGAGACCCTCCGGCGTGGCGCAGAGCGCGGCATACCGGTCGCGCTGCGCCGGCACGATCTTCTTCGCCTTCAGCGCGTCTTCGAGCAGCCCATCGACCTTGGCCTTGTGATCGGCAGCATTGCGGGCATCGAGATCGGCCGACAAAGTCTTGATCTGGTCGAGTGCGGCCTGATGAACCTGAGGGTCGATGCGGGCTTTCAGGTTGGTGACGGCAGATAGGCACGAGGCCTCGGACGCGTCCTCGGAAAGGCCGAGGGCGGCGGCAATGGCTTTCAGCATTTTGGGATCCTCAGAGGTTGAAAGGTCAGCCGATGCGACGGCCGCCATCGCAGCAGCCGGCGCAGCAACGAGCGCGGCCGAATGCAGCCAGAAGGCCTTGCCGTTCTCGTCGTGTTTCAGTGTGGGTGAAATGTAGCGGTGGGTGCGGGCAGCGAGCACAGCAAGGCCTTCGGCCAGCCACTCGACCTTGCCATAAAGGCCATCGGCGCGGGCTTCGAGCTTCGAGATCCAGCCGACAGCCGGAGCTGCCTCGCCGAACATCGCCTTCTTCACCGTCGCATGGTCGATATCGACGGGAAGATCGACACCGTCCTGGACGAAGCGGGCGGCGAGCAGCTCGGGATCCACATCGAAGACGCGACCGTCGCGTGCCGTGAACTTGCCGCGCGGCGTGACCTTGATCCATTCCGGGCCGGCTTGGCTGGCAGCGGCGGTCGGATCGGCCAGGTAGGCGTCGAGCACCGTCAGACCGGTCATGGCCTCGGCGATGCCGGGGACAGCGGGAGCAAGCGTCGATAGGATGAGTGTCTGGGGTTTCGTGAACATGGCGGCAAACTGCCACCATTCACGCCCGCCCTGAGGCTGACATCTGTCAGCCTGCCACGAAGGAGGCCGTTGACGGGCCGTTCGCCTCACATGCGCGCATCTAACCCCGAGCGGGGGATGGGATCAAGCCCCGATCCGTTTTCGAAGCCTCTTCAAAGCCCGTGGACGCGTTTTAAGGGTCGGGCACGGCTCACCGCCCGTCAGAGGGGCTTTAAGCGCGTCTGTGGCCGTCCTACTCGTTGCCCTGTTCGAGCCGTTCGATCCGCATAAGGCCACCCTGGGCGAGGCGCAGAATGCTGCGCCAAATCACCGAACCCAGGCGCGCGATGATCTCGATCTCAGGACGCTCGTCGGTCGGGAAGCTTTTCACCGCCGTCGAGGACAGAACATCGGGCAGAACCGAGAGATCGTCGATATCGAGCCCGGCGCCGAGCAGCGTGCCGATCGCCTCGCCCGTGATCGAGATGACCGGCGATGTCGCGCCAAGCTCGGCCGCAATGCCGGCATTGTGTCCTGCCGGCAGAGCGAAGGCCTGCGGAAGGCGCGGCGCAATCCTCAGATAAGGATCCGCCCAGAGATCCCGAAGCACGCGGGTGGCGTCCTCCGGAGCGGCCACCGCCAGCTTCGTGTCGAGGTTCTGGATGAGCGTCGAGGCGCGCGCCAGTCCGGAGTTGGTCTGCCAGCCGGCATCGATCCCCGGCGGCACCATGGAGATCTCGCCCGTGCGCCGGTTGCGATACTGGATATCAGGCCCGAGATCAGGCGCCTGGTCGGTATAGCGGATCTTGACGTCGTTGCCGTCGAGATCCTGCCCGATGACACGCTCGGTTCCCATCAGCCGCTCACGCTCGCGGGCCGAGATCATCCGCACCTGGCATTTGCACCCCCAGCCGTTCGGCGGCCAATGGGTTCGCCAGAAGGGGTCGTCGATCGGCAGGATCAGGCCGACCCATCGCAGATGCTCGACGCGCGGATCACCAGATGTGGTGCGCACATAGAGCACATAGGGCAGCACCCGTTTCGAGCGCTGCGCCCGTTCCCACTGGCCGGCAGCCCGCGCCGTGTTCATGTTGGCCCAGAACGTCGTCTTCAGCCGCCGATCGCTGGCGAAGTTCACCATGCGGTCTGGCTGGGCGCCGGTCGGATCGGAGACCATGCGCGGTCCCCACCAGCCGAGCTTCGTCAGCTCCTTCTCGATCATCGGCTTCCAGCTCTCGAAGCCCTGGCCCTCAGAGATCGCGGTGGAGATCGTCGATCGAAAGGCGTCGAGCACATCGAGCTCGACGGCCTTGGCGACTGTGAACGTGTAGGCATGTTCCTCCGCCCAGACATCGGCCCAGGAGAAAGCCGGCATGGAGGTCTTGCCGTCGAAGTAGTCGGTGACCTCGGCCGGAACCGCGAATTTCTTGCGTTCTGCCATCGTCAGTCCACGATGTCGCCGACGCCGCGCGCAATCGCCGTCAAGCGGCCGAGGCGCTCAGCCAGTTTCGAAGCGTCTGGAAAGCGGGTTTCAAGCATGCTCGAAGCCTCTTCGAAACTGCCGGCCTTCTCTATGATCTCGGCGATCGGCGCGATGATCGGGGTCGCCATCGCCTCCCAATCATCCATCGCAGATGCAAACAGCGCCTCGACCTGGTCAAGCGCCTCCGGCTCTCCGGCCTCCGCCGCGAGCAGCGAGGTGCAGGCACCGCAGCGGCAGGAACGCTTGTGGTCGGATACGATGGCGGAGAGTGCCGCGACCTTGGCCTTGACGTCCTCGGCTGCTTCGGTCGTTGCGGCCTGTGGGTCAAGCTTTGCCTTGGACTCGGGCGTCTCCTCCGGCTTCGTCTGCGCCGCAGGCGCGGTGGTTGATGCCTGGACAGGCACAAGCACCTCGTCATCCTTGGCCGGGTCAGACAGGCCGAGCTTCTCGCGGATCTCCGTCTGCTTCACCCGGAAGCCGAGCGGCACGAGCACGCCGAGGCTGTCGGCCAGCGCCTTGACATCCTCCGGGTCCGGAACCGGCAGCTCGACCAACGGATATCTGTCTTGCGGGCCGAAGTTCAGATCGATGAAAGGCTTGATCAGGTCGCGGTTGATGGTGGCCGCGAGCTGCTTGCAATCGGCCCTGAGGATATCGAGACGCACCTCGTTGTGGATCTTCGCCTGGCCGAGCGACGAACCGTCGTCGCTGGTCATGGTCTGCCCGACGATCAGCTTCGAAATCTGCTTGTCGATGTAATCGAGCAGGCCGGAAAAGACGGCAGCGCCATTCGCACCATTGACCTCATGGAACTCGATATCCATGCCTTGGGGAATGATCGCGGCGGCATCATTGGCAATCGAGGCGACGGCCTTCAGCAGTGTCCGCTTGTCGGCTGGACTTGCACTCGCATTGTATTTGCCGACCCGAAGCGGCATGCCATAGACCTCGGAGAAGGCCGCCCAATCCTGCAGCGTGAACTGCTGGATGAGATAGGCCCAGGCGGCAGGCCGGGCCATGCCACGGCGCAGCGGCAGGCCGAGCTTGGTGCGCGGCATATGCCGCAGGAACTTCGCCTCCGGGAGCTGCTCGCCCTCGATCGAGCCATCGACCGCAAGCCGTAAGTTTCGCAGCGTCATCCGGTCGAGCTGAAAGAAGCGCGGATCCCGATCGACATACTCGACAGGCCGCAGCGCCTTGCGCTCGTATTCCCACATCATCTCGACGACGGCATAGCCCTTGGAGATCCCGTCCGGCAGATGGCCGCGCGCCTCCTTGAAACCTTCGTCATGGATCAGCTCGGTCACCGCATCGACGATCTTCGAATCGACATCATCGGCCTCGATCGTGAAATCGATGCTCTCGATCGCCAGACGCCGGGTCTGGAGCTGCGACGCGTAATGCAGATATCTCTCCTCCATCTCTTCCGCTAGCGTCAGATACGACCGGGCATTGCCCTCGGCCGCGTCACGCAGGATGGTGCCGAGCCGCTCCGGCGTCAGGCCGGCCGCGACCCGTTCTTCATGGGTGCGGCGCACGCCCGCGATCGTCGGTGTCGCGACTTCCTGCGAGAGCGTGCGGATGACGATCGGATTGCCGTCCGGTCCGAGGATAGGTGATTTGCGCTCTACCAATGCCGTCTCCCGAAGTCTGTGTCGTCATCGTCATCGGCCGCTCTGCGACTGTCGCGGGCCTGATCCTTGACGGACTGATATGCATATTCACCGTGAGAGCCCTTCGCGGCTTCAAGCGCCAGGGCAAGCGCCCAGAAGCGGTCGGCATGTCCATCCGGTGTACGTTCGGCGGTGAACCTGACATTTCCTGAGGCGGTTACCTGTTTGGTTACCGATCGAAGGTCCGCGCGGATTTCCCTGTCATAAGGTATTCGCAGCGTGCGCTCTTCCATGTGTGACCGGACAGGATAGGCAAGCGCTTCCTTGACCTTGGGCGTGAAGGTGACCGCCTCGACAGCGTAGCTCCCAAACTTCGCCTGGGCATCGTCTGCCCAGCCAATACCGAGGCCTGTGGCGTCGATGCAGGTGCGCACGCACTTCTCAAGCCAGGGCCAGAGGATCTTCTCCTGGTTCGGCTTGCTCATGTTCTTCATGGTTTCGATGTGCCGCGTGTAGACCACATCGCCCAGGACCTCGACAATCCAGAGAACGGTCAGATCGTGCTTTCGACCGATGTCCACACCGGCATAGAGGTTACGTCCCTGGATCTCCTGCCAGTTCATCCGCTCGGGATACTCATTGGCCGCGATCAGGTCGTATTCCAGGAATGCCGCGTCATCGTCGGCGGGCTGGCACATGTATTCCTGAAAGAAGCTCTCCTCATCGGCGCAGCCGGATTTGACCCAGTCGAAGTACTGGGCCTCGGTCATCTCCTGGCGTTCATCGTCATCGGGAAGAGATTGCTGCAGCTTGTATAGGAAGCCGTCGTTCAAGGCGTCTTCCAGTGTGACTCGATGCAGGCTTATCTTTTTCGGGTTGCCTTTTTCCCGTGCCTCGCGGACGAGACCGTTGAAGAAGTTCTGGCTGCCGCGATGGGTGGAAATCACCTCCATCGATCCGCCCCAGGTGATGCCGGGATAGGCAATGGCCCAGAGCTTGCGGGGATCGGGATGCAGTGCGAATTCGTCGAGGACGCGACCGCCGCGCTTGCCGGCCTGCGCATCCGGGTTCGACGACATCGAATTGATCCGTTTGCCATTGGCAAAGCGCAGGGTGTAGGCGGTATGTCTGCCCTCTTCGTCCAGGGCAATTTCGCCCATGTCGCGAGCAGCAAGCTCTAGATTGCCCGACCACAGCTTGCAGTCTTCCAGGAAGAGGCGCGCCTGAATATCGTCTCGGGATGACACCCACTGATCGTGACGGGCCGACATCAGCGATGTGCGGGAAACCGTGGCATAGGCTGTTGACCATGAGAGACCGATCTGTCGGCCCTTCTCCATAAGCTTCAGACGCGAAAGGTCGGTGATCCAACGGCTCTGATAGGGCAGAAAGATCGCCTTCGGATTTTCCGGGATGATTAAGGCGCGGCCCATCAGACGATGCCCAGGCGACGGTTGATCTCTTGCATGGTTTCTTCAGAGACGCCGGCTTTGCGGACCACGTCGGTGACGTCGGTGACGGCCTTTTTCAGCTTCGCATTGGCTCTGGCCTCTGCCTTCTCCTGCAGCTCGGCCGAATGCCGCTGTGCCATGACCGTATCCTTGTAGGCACGGGCCAACTCCATCGCGCCCTTGGTGCCGATACCGTCCTCATCGAGCAATTCGTCCAGCAGTGTCTTCAGGAACTCGCCGAGAACGAGATCCGCATTTCCGATCTCTTCCGGCGTCAATCGCTCGGCAATGCCGGCATAGATGTGACGGCGCTCCTCCAGCTGCATCGATCTCTTTGCTAGCCGCATCGCTTTGCGGTTAAACGCCGAGCGTGAGATCGTCTCGATACCTTTGGCTTCGAGCCGATCATTCAGTTCGAAGTGGATATCGGCTTGCGTGCGTTCGCGCTTGTTCAGCTCGCCGATTGCCCAGAGGACATCGTCGCGCGCTTCTTCCGGCAAAAGATCAAGATTGGAAAGACGCCCACGCCCCGCCATGGTTCACTCCGGCCGTGCGCTGGTCGGCATGACGCCGGGGATGTTGAGGAGGCCAGAGAGATGATGTTGCCCACGCGCCTCGAGGCGGGCAATCTTGACGGTGTCGCGCGACACAACAGACACCGCGCCCATATCCTTTAGGTACTGGTACTGCGCCTCGACCCACTCGCGTGGCTTGTCAATCAGGAAACCCGTCAGGAGGAAACCCTGCATACGGGCAGACGACATCGCCTTGTTGTCCTCTTTGGCCAGCTCCTTAAGGATGGCCAGCCGCGCTTCCTCTTCCATCGAAATCCTCGTCATGACCTGTTAGCCTGCTCCAGCATGAATTCCTGAAGGCGGATGCTGACCTGCGCGATCGGCCGCAGCCGCTCCTCAAGGGCAGCGAACTTGCCATTCATCTCGGCAAGCTGCAGTTCCATACGGTGTTGCGCTTCTCGGTCGGGCAGATGCTTCATTTCGCCTTCGATCGTTTGGATCCGCCGCGCCTGGCCGACCAGCTCGTCCTGACACTCTTCAACCTCTTTCCTGAGGGCTGCCACATCCTTGGAAAGCTGTTTCTCACCCGAGGAAAAGTAGCCCTTGGCGTGACCGAGAAGGGCGATGATTGCGAGCGCCAGCCCGAGATATTGAGAGATTTCGGCTGGGGTCATCTGAGATAGGCTTCCTTCTCGGCAATCTCCTGGCATTCCAGGCAACGTGTGGCGGATGGGTAGACGGCGCGGCGCGCAGCCGAAATCGTGGCGCCGCACTCGCAGACCTCGCGACCGTGCCTCTGCAGCGCCGCGCGGGCAGCATCGATCTTCGCCTGGCGCTCCTGCTCGACGCGCTCTTCGCCGATCTCGCGGTCGAAATCACTGTACATTCGGACCCCGCCAGGTCTTGACCGCCTCAACCGCCTGACGGCCGATTTCCTTCACGGTATGGCCGCCCATGTAGAGGCTGATGAACCAACCGGTGAGCGTCATCAGGGTGGCGCTGTCGATCGGGTCGAGCGCAATGCCAAAGGCCTTCAGCACCGGGAAAAGCAGGAAGGCGCAGACCCAGAGGAAGGCGAGCAGATACATCCAGCCCCAGCGCCAGGCGCTCTGCCAGAAGCCCTCCTGAAGCTCGGCCTGTAGCAGCTCGAACTGCCCCTTCAGCCCCGCCTCATAGAGCGCAATGACCTCGGGCCCGGCTGCCTCGACATCGCGGACTGCGTTCTCGATCAGTTTGGGATCCTGCATCGGCAGTTCCTCCGGCGGAACACCGATACGCTCAGCGACATGATCGACAACGGTGCCGGCCAAGGTTCCGGGCAATCCCCCGACATGCTTTTCCAGGATGGCCTTCACGATAGGTGCGCCGACTTTGGCAGCCGAGGCGAGGACAATGGATGCGATCGCGGACATGTCAGAAGCTCCGGAGAAAAGCGGTGAGACGGGGAGCCTTGTCGCCGATGCGCGCGGCGATAACGTCACGGTACCGGTAGGCCTGCCAGGCGAGATAGACGACGGCGACGGCTGCTAAGCCGAGGCCGACCACCGTGGCGAGCTGATCGGAGGCCACGGCCGTGGGATCGACAGGCGCCGGCCCGGTGACGGCTGAGGCCACCTGGTCACCGCCGGCAACACCCGCGCCTCCGGCTGTTGCGACAGAGCCTTGAGCCGCCTTCGAGCGGGCGTCGAGTTCCCGCTGAAGGGTTGCAAGCGTGGCCATGCCGACCTTGCCGTCAACGGTAAGGTCATGCGCCTTCTGGAACTGCTCGACGGCAGCGCGATCGATGGCGCCGGTCGGCGCGCCGGCATTGTATCCCAGCTTCACAAGCGCCTCCTTGGCCTCTTCGATTTCCGCCGTCGTCAGAGAGACCACGATGGATGCAAAAGCGCCGGGCTTGGCCTGCTGGAGCCCGACAACGGAGCGCTCGATCTCGGCCGGGAACCGTCCTTCGAGAAGCAGGGTCGCCTCCTCGCCACGGCGGCGCGTCAGGCCGGGCAGAACCTTGCCGTTGCCCTTGTTCCACATCAGCAAGCGGCGGCGGGTGTCGATCGGGTTGTTGGCAAGGAAGGACTTGACCCAGGAGGCGGAGTGGATCTTGCCCGTGTTGTAATCGAAGCTCGTGCCGGCATCGAGCGCATGCTGGCTGCAGCTTTCGCCCAAAGCCTTCAGAACGCGCGGCAGATAGTTTCGCTTCAGCGCGAGATCCACGAGGCGGTCGTTCTCGGCTTCCGTGATCACCATGCCCGGCTTGACCGTGACGACACCCGAGGCCGTCGTAAGGCCCGCACCGATCGTCCAGATCCCGGCCGGGCAGCGATAGGCTTTCGTCACCACGCCCTCGTGAGCGTAGAGGAACTTTCGCCCTTTCGGGCTCACGGATCTTGTCATGATGGGCTCCAGAAACGCGAACGGCCGGATGGCCGGTGATCTGGAGCGACTATGCAATCAGTGGGGGATTTGCAGGGCTGACAGCTGTCAGCAGGTTCAGAAGAGACTGCCCTGGCCGTCGTCTTCCTTGGCTTTCATGCGCCAAATCGTGCGTTCATGCAAGCCTGAGGCGCGCGCAGCCTCGCGCGTGCTCATGCCGCCATCCAACGCTTCCTGTGCCCGGCGCCGGGCGGCCCTGAGGATAGAGGCCGGGCCGCGCGGGATGACTTCGTTTTGAACGCCGCGCAGCTTGCCATCGGGATCGAGCGTGGCAAGCCCCTGGCAGATCTTGTCGGCCGTCTCGAAGCCCACAAGCTCCGTCAGCCAGTGGCCTTGCACCGCACGCGGCGGGATGGAGACACGGGTTCCACCATGGCTGCGCGCGATCTCGTAGGCAACGTCTACGCCGGCAATGTCTGCGATATCGGCGAGGATTCCTGGCAGGCTGGTCATGACCGGCCTCCGATCCCGAGCCGCTGCTCGATCTCGATCTGGCGGGCGGTGAGCTTGCGCAGCTCTTCTTCCCGGTGAATGCGCGTGCGGACATCCACACCCCCACGCGCGAGTTTGCACTGCAGCTCGATGCGCTTGCGCCGGATCCTGTCCAGCTCCATGGCGTCGAAAAGCGGCAGCGCGCGGGCCATCAGTAGCGAGCCTCCCAGCGGATGATCACGCCCTGGAAGATCGAGCCGGGGTTCTCAGTAGCCCAGAAGCGGCCCATGGTCTCGCGAGCCGTCGCCCCGATCAGCCTGGACGGTGCCAGCCCCGTGAGCCGGGCCGGGTCGAAACCGTCAGAAATGGCAAAGGCCTCGATCTCGTCCCGGTGCAGCGGTGTTCCATCCACCTCGATATAGGCAATGCCCGCCTCGATCAGATCCGAAGACATGATTGTGATCGGCAGCACGGCGATGCAGACCGGATCCGGGATGATCTTCCGGCAATGGCGGGTGCGCATCCCGGTGAAGAGCTGCACCGGCTCGCCGACATGCGCATGCCGGCGGCGATGCCCCCGGATGGTGTGGCCCTTGCTGCCGTCCTCGATCTGCGGCGCGAAGTATTTCTTGAAGCCGTAGGCAACCATCACACGATCTCCTTCGCGGTGAGAAGGGGTCGCTGGAACAATGGCTGAAACCAGCTATAGTGGTTGGGCTGCAGGGCGTACCACCGCCCTGCAGCCCCGATCATCCCCAAATGCAGCAACCATCTGGAGACGAACTTTATGGCTGAAGAAGAATTGAAGATGTCCTTGGGTATTGTGACGACCCGACCGGACTCGCCGACTGAAATCCTGAGCGCGAACCCGCGCACTCCAGACAGAAACAGCCTGATTGCTTCACCGCCTACGTCGTCGAAGCCGGCACCTGCGGAGCCAAAAAAGAAGGAGTAGAAATGTCTGCTGACCCGTTCGAGTACCAACTCATAAGGGTGAACGCTCTCAAGAACGCGATCTACCACAGTGCACGACAGAGGGTGCTTGAAAGCTGGAGCCGCCGTTTCAATTTTTTGGTGGTCGTACTTGGAGCGACCGCCGCTTCCGACGTTCTGAGTGTTCTGGGTATCGGGCCTGAATGGCCAGCTATGTTGACCGCCGTCATCGGGGCCGCTCAGCTCGTCTATGATTTCAGTGGCAGAGCTAGCCGCCATCAAACCCTGCAGAAAGAATACTATCGGCTTCTGGCATCGATCGAGGCCATGACCATACCGACTGCCGACGATTGCGCACGGTGGCGTGGAGAAGCCCTGCAGATCGCTGCCGACGAACCGCCCGTCTACCACGCACTTGACGCAAAGGCTTACAATCAAGCTCTTGCTTCTACCGGTGCGTTCGATCTCAACAAAGAGCATCTGGTGCTGCCGTGGTTCCACAGCGTAGCTGCAAACTGGCTGCACTTTGGGGGAGAACCCTACAGAAGGCGCTGCGAACTTGTTGGCGCTAAGTAAGCTCATCACGCACCTGCCCTCTCTGCCGCAAGCCGCGCGGCCTCTTCCTTCTTCCGCTTCAGCCGGCGTGCAGCCTCGCCTGGTGTGGCGAGCACCATGTCGGAAAGCTTCGTGTAGGTTTGTTCCATGCCGGGCCTAAGCCAGATCGGCGGCTGCGGCGGCACGCCGTCCACCCAGGCGAGCCACACATAGTCGGTGGCACTCGACAGCTCGGGATCCCATACGCCTTCCATCAGCGAGACACGCTCGGCGAAATGCACGACATAGGATGGTGGCGTGTCGCGATAGATCAGGTGGTAGCGCTCCTGGCCGGAAAGCCAGGAGACGCGAACAAAGAAGGCCACACCCTTTCGAGCGATCCTCAAAGCCGTGTCGAAGAAGCTTTGAGCGATGTTGAAAGGCGGGTTGATGAAGAGCCAGTCAGGCACGATCCGGCCGTCGGCCTCAAGGCTCGCGCGGCTCTCGAAGGTGAAGTCGCGGATCGGCGGATTGAAGCCCCAATCATGGACATCGGAGAACTCGACCTGACGGAACACCTCACGCAAAGGCACGACCATATGGCCACCGCCGCAGCACGGGTCGAGCGCTGTCATCTCGGCGATCGGAAACAAGACGTTCTGCCGGGGTATCAGCACCTCGTGCAGCATGGCGCGGGTCGCCCAGGGCGGTGTAGGGAAGTAGTCCAGGCTATCAGCCGCCTGGTGGCGTTGGTTCATGACGTGGACAGAGGTCATCACGCCACCGCCTTTCCGTCGAGGCGGATCAGCCGATATCCAACGCCCCACCTGACCTCAACAGACCAGCCCTTCTCTTCGAGCTTGCTGCGCAAGCGACGGATCATCTGGCGGACCACGTTTTCCGCATCCTCTGGCCCACCATCAGGACGATCACAATAAATCAGATCCGTTAAGGTGGAGAGCGGCGTGAGCTTGTGTCTCGCTTTGACCAGCGCTTCCAGAAGAGACAGCTCAGTACGCGTCAAACCCGCAACGTCGATGCCGGAGAAGTCGCCCATGGGCTGGCCGCAATGAGAGCAAAGAAGGCGAGCCATCACGCACCGCCTTTCGCGGCGCGCACGCGTTCGCCAAGAACATTCATCACCCGCTGCCAGTCGCGGTCCACCAGGTGGCTCAGCACCTGCGCATCTTCCCGGCCGGAAAGCCGGATGGCCTCCTGGTCGAAGCCCTCGCGCCGGATGAGGCCAGCGCCTGGATGAAGAATGCGCCACTGCGCCCAGGCGATCTTCGCACCGTCGCGCTGCAGCCACTCGTATCCGTTGTTGTTGCCAAAGCCGACGCCGGCTTCGCGCTTCAGCCAGCCCTTGAGCGCCTCGATCGCGGCGCGACCGTCGTCGGCATGGTGCAGAAATCGAGTGTGATCGAGACCGGTCTGGCGCTTGACGAAGGCGAGCAGTGCAGCATCCCGGCGATCCTTGACGACGCCGAGGTTGTAGCCGGCAATCCAGAGGGCCTGCAGTTTCTTGGCAAACTTGCCCGTCAGCCCCTTCACCGCCGATGCCTTTGGCGGCGTCTGCCCGGCTTCAGCCTTCAGCGCGACAACCACGCGCTGCCGTTCTTCCTCGGTCATCTCCTTGGTCGAACTTTTGCCCGTGATCACGGTCATCTTGGCCCGACGCGTATCCTCGTCCAGACCGAGCTTTTTCGAGAGGGAGTGGATGGCGGCGATCGAGGAGGTCATGGCTGTGCCTCGATCTCAAGAGCGTTGTCGATTTCCTCGCGGATCAGCTTCAGGCTCTCGATCAGCTGATCGCATTCGTAGGCAACCGGCTGAAAGATCTGGTCATAGGTGTAGCTGATCTCCTGAAGGAGAAGCTCGATCTCTTTTACGCGCTTCATTGCGAACGTGTGGGCCTTCTTAGGCGTCCAGTCGGTGACAGTGCGTTGCCCGAGCGGCTGAGTGCGGCGGCGCGCCTTGTTCATCCGAGCCTCCTATCGATCTGGCTGGCCAGCGTGTCGAGGTTGAACTCGGCGAGCACGACGGCGCCGCGCTTCGTGTTCTCGACCAGGCGCGCATAGGTCTCGCCCTCGTGCTCGAACAGCTCATGGCCATCGCCTTTGAATTCGGCGATGAGGATGGCGCGGATGCGCTCCCGGCGGGTCAGTTCGGTCATGCCGCACCTGCCTCGGCCGTTGCGCGGACCAGCTCGTTGAGAGCCCGCACGGCCACATAGCTTGGCGACGGGCAGGCTGTACTGATGACGATCTGGCCATTGGCTGTCTGCAGCTCGGCGCCGCAGGCAAAGCTGGCAGAGGCGAAGGCGACGCCGCCGCCGCCGCTGGTTACCGCGCTGCCGCAGATCGGGCAGTTGTTCTGGGCGACCAGTGTTCGGACAGCCGCGATCATGCCGCACCTACCTGAGCCGGTGCGGCCTTGTCTGAATGCTGCTCGGCCATGTGCATCTTCATGCCCTTGGCGCCGCGCAGCAGCTTGCCGCAGTGCGGGCAAGGCGTCTGCGCGCCGGACTTCGAGCGCTTGTCGGTGCGGGATTTCTTGGTCATGCGGCACCTGCCACGCGCTTTGCCGCATCAAGCCAACCGCTCATGAGCTGCTCATAGGCATTGCGGTCAGCAACAGCGACCCCGGCGATCTCCAGGCGGTGATTGCCTATATCGCCCGTGTATTTGCCGCTGCCTGCCTGCTCGATCGCATCCAGCATTACTTGGCGTGAGGCCTTGCGACGGCTGGCGAAGCTGTCCTCCCAGGCTTTGACGCCCCGATCATCGACATAGGGCGGAAGCGCTTGCAGGCCGCCTTCGATGAGCTTCACGATATCCATGATCTTGCTCTGCATCGGTGCCTCCTTCAGGCGTTGGCAAGGTCGATCGTGATGGGCATCCATCGGCCCTCGACCGTTTCGCGGAAATGAAAACGGACATATTCCTTCGAGCCGGTGACCCGCATGGAGGCACGGATCGCATCCATGGCCCGGTTCCAGCGCTCGTCTGGGATGTCGAGGCGGAGCAGCATGAACAGCTCGCTCCTGTTGATCTTGCCTTCCTGGTCGGTGTTGAAGGCGCGGGTGACGATCGCCTGGATCTCCGGCCGGCTGTCGGCCGACCATTCGTTGAGGCATTCGTCGATCAGCGTTTTCGCGATCTGCAGCTGCGGTCCGAAGGTGATCTGATCCTGAACCTGCAGCGTGACGCGCATCAGTCCGTCGAAGCTGTGATAGGTCTTGTTGCCCTTCCGGCCGCCCTTGAACACGCCGTATTCCTGCGCCAGCAGCGCGTCGAAGCTGTTCATGTCGCCGACGGTGTGATCCCGAAAGCGGGCGATCTGGGCATTCAGCGCCTTGGCGTGGCCAATGATCTTGCGAACGGTTTCGTCTTCCAGCTTGTCCTGGGCCGAGACGTTCGCCAGCGGCACCAGCCGGCCTTTTGCATCGGTCATGAACGGGCGCCCGTTCATGATGGTCACGCCGTCCTCCGGCTTTTCTTCCAAAATGACTGCTTCCATCTCACTTGCTCCGGGATTTGACGCGGACGGTTCTAAGTCCGCTGATTGCGTTCATGAGGTTTCGGCGGGCTTCGCTTTCGCCCACCGTATTGGTCACCCGTTCAAGCCGCTCAAAGGCGGCAATCACCTGATCGACGGCGCGGGCTTCTGCCTGCCTGTCGGTGCGCGTCCGAAGGGTCGGGCGCGCATTGGCTCTGGCGTAGATCTCGGGGCCGACCGCCGCGATCAGATCGGCGATCGGAAGTTCGATGCGGGCCATGAGGCTGATGGACTGTGTCATGCCGCATCACCCCCATCCGGACCGTGCTCGATGACGCGCAGCCTGGTCGGCAGGCGGTAGACATTGCCGCCAAGCTGGGAATCGACACGATCGGCAAACCGCTGGTCGCGGGATGCCTGGCGCCCGGCATCAATCCGGGCCAGCTCGATCTGGATCCCGGCCTCCTGCTCGTAATCACGAGCAATCTCCTGGATCGTGCGCAGATTGCGGATGATCGTGGTAACGGCCTGAGGGTTCAGCTCCATTCCGCTGTCTTCAAACGGGCGGAAGGACTTGATCACGGCACCGACCAGATCGGAAACGAGAGGTAAGCTGCTCATGAGCGACCTCCTTTCCCGAAATCCGGGCGGACAACATTGCTGTCCTCATCCGCAAGGGCCTCGACGCCGGCTGCAAGCTGGGCGACGAAGCGATTGCCCTGGCGGCTGGCTTCAAGCAGCCGGTGCGCCTGCAGCTCCATTTCCTGCGACCAGGCCAAGCCTGAGAGCAGCTTGATCCTCTCGGAAACCTCGGGGCGCTCCTTCTCCAGCTCCATGGAGATCATCAAAAGTTCGTGGGAGAGCTGGGTCATGCCATGTCCTCGACATCGCGGTTGCTCCAGGCTTCGCGGATATGGGCAAGCGTCACCTGCTCGTGGCCACTGCCCAGCGCCAGCATGCTGGCAAGCTTCATGGTCTTGTCGATCTGGCCGAGAGCGCCGCCTTTCATGCCGACGCCAGTGAGAAACTTCGCAGCCTCCGGTTCGGTCACGCCCCACGCCTCGATGTAGGCGGAGAGATCAGAGGTATATGGCTTGTTGCGCTTCAAACGCTTGCCGATGCGACGTTTCAGCTGAGCATAGCTCGGCCCGTCCGACTTCTTGGTGAAGCGGGCGTAGATCTCTTCGTTGCCAACGAGGGCGACACCGCAGCGGTTGTTATCGACGAAGTGGCGCAGCTGATTGACGGCGTCATCGACGAGGTTCTGGGCCTCATCCACGATCAGCAACGTGTTGCTGCCGCTCGAACTCGAGCCGCTGTCCGATCGCCTCGACGTAGCGAGCGGGGTTGTGCTGCTGGATCCCGAGAGCACTCACCAAAGCAACCAGCATCCCGTGCACCGTCTTGGTGTGCGGGCTCATGGTCACCATGTGCGTGTGAGGGACTGTCCGATGATAGTGCCTGCAGGCCTCGGTCTTGCCCAGACCGGAGGCGGCAGTGATGACCACCAGATCCGGGCATAGCTGTGACCAGCGCAGTGTCTGGATGATCTCCTCCGATGTCTTAAGCCGCAGGAAGCTCGGCCCGGTCGGAATTGTCGCTGCAAGCTCAGCCTGATCTTCGAGCGCGTCCAGCCATTTGCCGATGATGTCGTTCTGGCGATCAAGGCGACCGGCATAGGTGCCCGAGTACCATTGTGAGAAGGTGCCGCTCGCCATGCCGGAGCGGCGAGCAGTTTCTGCCTTGTTCCAGCCGCGACGGATCGCGACCTCGCGGACACGGTCGACGAGGTTTGACCACGCGTCGATATCGTCTTGAACCCGTCCAGGGATGATCGACGGACCTGACAAAGGCCGCTCCCACCCCGCGCTTGTGCTTTGAATGTCGTTCATGTATTTGGTTCCTCAGCTATGCTGGCCTTGTGGCCGATGGGGCGGGATCACTTCCCGCCCTTCTTTTTGGAACCGTACGCAGTACTTACCGGCTCATTCCCTCGCGGGAACTCAAGGATGTCCGCACCGCCAAGAAGCGACATGGCGCGGCCAAAACTGTTTTCGAAACTCTCCTCCGACACCGCCTCGACCTTTGCCGCTGCAGAGCCTGTGAAGATCCGTGAAATCTTGGGTCTGATAGCCACGGGCGTGGCCGGTGCTTCCGGCTTGCCCTTGGAGTAGATCTCGGCGAGCTGCTGTGCCGAGAGCGCAGCATGGGCGTCCTTCTCGGCCTTCACCGCCTTCTGGTAGCCGGAGCGTGCCTTCTCGTGCAGGCGAGCGGCCTCCGCATCGTGGAAGCCGGTGTCGGCTATGCAGGGTGCCGAGCAGATCAGCTGATTGTTGAGGTCGTAGACCCTGAGATCCCGCGTCAGGTGCTCCGGATCGAACCGGATGATGACTGACTTCCCGGCATAGGCCGTAAGTTCCTTGGACCAGTAACGGTTGCCATAGATGTGGATCTCGCCATTGCCCTTGCGCGCTTTGATCCCCTCGGAGGCCAGAAGCCAGAGAGCGCGTTGTGCAGCGGTCGGCTGGCGCACGATCGTGTCGGGCGCTTCCATGGACTGGCTGAAGGTTTCGTCGAAGCTACGACCGTTACAGTTGCCGCCCTTGCGGCCAGGCCGTGCATTGTGCTCGGCCATGAGACTGTCGACATGCCGCCGGAAATCTTCAAGCGGGATGGCACGGCTCGCATAGTTCTCGGGCTTCGCATCCGGCTTGTTTCCGGTATATGCGCCGGCGCAAAACGGGTGGCGCGCGACGTCATCGGTGAGATCCTTGAAGGCGCGCTCGATCGGCTTGGACTGGCCGGAATAGGGCTTCGTGAACTGCAGCTCGACGCCGAGCGTGGTCAGAAGGCCTTGCGGATCCTCGTCCCGAACCTTGAATCGATAGCGGTTGGCGGCACCGCCCGTAATCCACTTCGAAGCAAAGGCCCGGCCGTTATCGAGCGTAATCCGCTCTGGGATGCCATAGCGCTCGATCATATCACCGATGACCAGGCGGGTGGTCTCCTTGTTCTCGCTGTCGGACAGACGCCAGGCGACGAACTTGCCCGAATAGAGATCCTGGAGCGCAATCAGATAGAGGCGCGTCACAGTCCCGTCGGGCATCTTCACGAAGACGTCGAACTTGTGGCCGTCCATGTTGACGGCTTCCATCGCATGCAGATGGTCGCGGGTACGGCGCTGAGCCGGGAAGAGCGTCTTCGCCTTGTCCTTGCCGGAGCGGGCAAGCACCTGGACGGCCTCAGGAACCTCGGAATCGAGGCGGCGGCGAAGAGCACGTTCCGATGGCAGCGGCGTCCAGCCATGCTGCTCGGCCGCTGCCTTCACCCGCCGATAGCAGGCCGAAAAGCTCGGTTTCTCCGGCCGCAGGAAATCAGACTTGATGCAGTCCCAGATCTGCGGGTGGCAATCAGCCCACCCTTTCACGCTGCCGTAAGAGGGTGCGAGCGCTGCCAGCCAGTCGGTGCGCGGATGAAGAACGACTGTCTCTTGCCAGTAGTAGACGGTGCGGACCGACACACCTTCCCGCTGGGCGATGATCGCGGCGGCAACCTGTGTCGACATTCCCTCGGCACACATCCGCATGAAGTCCTGAACGGCCTTCAAATGGGCTTCAGCGATGCCTTTATGCTTGGCAGGCAAGGCTTCGAAACGCGCCCACAGCTTTTCCCGAACCTCGGCAACAGCGTCCGTGTCGTCATTGGCCGGTGCGCCATGGATCGCGGCAATCTTCACCTGGGCTGCACCGGGCAGAAGACTGATGTGGTATTCGAAGCCGCCGCCGCGTCGGTCAAGCTTGCGGACTTTGCCTGGCTGGTAACGCCATCCCTCGCGAGCCGCCAGCTCGCTCAAAGCCGATTTGCCCCTCGGCAACTCCGGCAGTGCCGAAGCCGCAATCTCGGCAAGGGTGAACCATTCTTTCTTCACGCTGCGCCTCCCCGTTGACGCTCGATAAAACTGCGGATCGCAGCCTCGTTCTGCTCCAGCCACCGAAGGGTGGCGTGAGCGGCCTTGAGATGGTCCCGTAGCAAGTCGCGCTTCTGGTTGCTGCTGGCGACGATGGGGAATTCCCCTTCGGCGACACTGCGCACGGCTGCGATCTGGCTTTTGAGGGACACCTTCGACATCAGCGAGCGCGCTCCCGCACCTGCACCGGCACTGACTTGAGGGCTTTCAGCTTGGCGCGGATGTTCTCCTGCTCCTGCTGCCAGTAGGCGATCTCTGCCAGCTTGGTTTCTTCGCCATCGAGCACGGTCAGCCCGTCGTCACAGACCAGTTCATCCCAAAGCCAGACGGCGCCGGTTGCGTGAACGAATGCCTTGAAGCGCACGAGGCTGATGTCGTGGCTGACCTTGCTTTCGGCCGTGTAGGAATCGACCGCAGATTTCGTGACCTTCTGGCTGAGATACCGGGCCATGCGTGCAGCAATTTCGGTGCGGTCATACGGGCACTCGCGAACCGCCTTCGCCATGGCCCGCTTGATCCGGGAGCGAAACCGGTCGAGATCGATCGTCGTCACCTTCGTCCGGATCGGAAAGGTGGATTGCATGAAGAAGTCGAGCTGGTCGGGATTGCGGCTCATGGGGGTCACTCCGCAGCCTGGGTGGTCTCGTCTGAGAGACCGATGTGGGAAAGGAAGCTCGCTTTGACGCTCGCGTTCGAGCGCGACCAAAGGTCAACGAGCTTTTCGAAAAGGATTTCGTCGGCGCTTTTCTCGACAGGCCGCTTGTCGCTGATCAGCGTCAGCGCCTGTTTGATGTCGCCCAGGTCGCGATAGGCAATCGCTGCACGGCGCTGCATGGCCGGCTCCATCTTCGCGAGCTTCAGGAGCATGGTTGTCTGATCGGCAACCTGTGTATGCCGAAGCGCCGATCGAAGCTCTGGGTGGAGACGCCTTGCAATGTTGTCGAGGTTTTTGGCCGATCGGACCGACACACCCAAGCGATCAGCCACGTGCTCAGAAAAGCTCCCCTCGATCAAAGGGCAACCGTTGCCCTTTGATTTCTGATCACCGCCGCGCTTGATCTCGCCATGCTCATCTTCCCAAAGCGCGCGGTACTGCTGGACGAAGATGGCCCGGTCGATAATGGAGAGATCATTGCGGAAGAGGTTCTCAGCAATCTCAAGGAGCTGCGCCTGCCGGCCGTCGGCCTTGACCACGAAGGCATCGATCTCGGTTAGCCCCGCGATCTGGCAGCCGCGAAGGCGATGCCCTCCGGCAACCAGAGTGAACTTACCGCCCTTCTGGGCAGGTGTCGGGCGCACCTGGATGGGTGACTGCAAGCCGATCTCGCCGATTGACAACGCGATGGCCTGGGCGTGATCCTCGTCGATCTCGCGCAAACGATCGCCGATATGGATGTCGGAGATGGAAATGGATTTGAGTTCGGCCATCACGCTGCCTCTTCAATGCGGTGGATCAAAAGGATGTGTGCCCGCTCGGCCATGGCGCCGTAGCTTGCGGCAAACGGTCGGTCGGCCAGACGCTCGTCGATCGTGCGCAAGGCGCGGTTGATGGCTTCGCGGGAGCGTTGCTGCATCTCGACGACACGGCGCTTTGGCAGGTTGAACTGGCGCACCATCAGATGCAGCGCGATCTGCCGAGCGAGTGCGGCATCAAACCACTGGTGAGGTGGCGCGATGACGTCGCGAAGAGAGAGATGCGGGAAGTATTCTGAGACTGCCGCAAAGCAGGCCGCTTCCACATGGCCGAGATCGAGATCAAAGGCGTTCAAAGCATCACCCCCGCCACCGCGAGAGCAGCACCGAAAAGGGCGAGCGTCACAACCGTCGCGATCAAGACATCTGGACTTGCGTCCCGAGCCGGGAAAGCAGGGGCTAGAGGATTTCGCGTGTCGATTTTGGAAGGCCGTTTCGTCATTGTGAGACTCGGTCAAATGGAGTTTAGTTCAAGGCAACACGGACGGCCGGGAACGACGGCCGGGAGGAGTGGTTGAGCCCGCCTTCTGCCGCATCTGCGGACGTCAAAGGCCAGAGCGCTCCCGCCGTCCGTGCCATCAGGCAGCAGCCTTCTCGATTGCCGCCTGATACTCTGGGGAAAGGATCCTCCCCTTCTTGATCGGATACCGGTCCGGGAAGAGCTCCTTCTCCGGCACCTGAAGAAATTCGGCGATGGCCGCTTCCGCTTTGCGGTTGGGACGCGACCAGACGGCGCGAAAGTTGTTCGGGTTGATGCCCTTCAACTGCGCCAGGCCGCTGAGGGTCATGCCACGGCGGTGAAGTTCCGCCTTGATCGAGTGCTGATCCCAGGTCCGCTTGGGGTCGGTCATATTCATTCCTCGGCTTTCAGCGGCTTCGGCCGCTTTTTGTCGCTGGTTAAGACGCGAGTGCGTATCGCTGGGTTTGGTCGCCGATGCGTTACGCTGAGATTGAAAGTAGCCAAATCTGGTGACCTGTCAAGCGGGAAGTCACCATTTTTGGCCACCACGTGAGGTCGCATGTCCGGAATTGAAGAACGGATCAGGGAAGCAAGTGAACTGGTCGGCGGTCTGAAGGCCTTGGCGAAGGCCACGGACATCCCTCGGCGTACAATCGGAAACTGGCTGATTGGTACCCGTCCAAAGCCGGAGGGCTTGCAGAAGATTGCCGAGGTCACCGGCGTAAACCTGAACTGGCTCATCACCGGAGATGGTCCCAAGATCGCGAAGCCGGAGATGGTCGGCGTGCAAAATCTACTGGCGACCCAAGGGCTTCAGGAACAGAGACCAAACCCGGTCAGTTTGCCGGAAGTCGCCCATTTGCCGCTGTTCGACATCCGGGCATCGGCCGGCCCAGGTGGCTTCGCCTTCTCTGGCGACCCTCAAAGCGAACTGACGCTTGGTCTGGATTTGCTCGACAGCCTCGGACTGCGTCCGAACGGCCTGGCGATGCTTTGGGCTCGGGGCGACAGCATGTTCCCGACGATCCCTGACGGCTCGCTGCTGCTCGTCGATGTAAACGACACGACGCCTCGCAGCGGTCAGATCTACGTGGCCCAGCTCGACGACGATCTCTTCGTCAAGCGTCTACAGAACGACCCGGCAGGCGTCACTCTGATCTCGGATGCCGACGGGCCGCAATACCCGCCGATCAGGATCTCGCGGAACCATCTGAAGCGGCTCCACGTCCATGGCCGCGTTGTCTATGTTATGCGAGCGGTTTAAGAGAGAGACGGATACAACCGAGGTTTTGACAATGGAAAGTGACCAGCTCTGGTTCTGGTATGTTTACTCGATGGCGACGTTCGGACTGTTCGGCGCTGCGCTCGCGCGTCGCTGGAACCGCAACCCAATCGTCTGGGGAGTGTCGTCGGCACTGCTGACTTTGCCTGCCATCGCAGCCCTCTTCCTGCTTGGCAAAGGCAAGGCTCTCGCCGGTCGCGCGTGCCCGAATGCCTGGCGATATTGGGAGGCACTCAAGCTCGTAGACCCGGACGCGGCGAAGGCCGGCGAGGAAGCAAAGTCGCTCGACAAGGAGGATGCACTCGCCGAACTCATGTTTGAACTTCGCGACCCCCACCGCCTCACTTCCGCACTCGCAGCCGTCATGCATGGACCTCGTTCGGCCAAGCCAGGATGGACCAGTGCCCACGGCTAACTACGCCTGATAGCCGGAAACTTAGAAAGCCCCATCAAAGGGGCTTTTTTCTTTTCGTAACAATGGCTTGATCTAACTTTCCGGCAGACCGGAAACTTAAAATTGGAATTGCGCCGGTGTGCCAGGGCGAAAAGTGCGTACGCCCCGAGGCTCCGAACTCTTCAAAAGCCCGGTTTTGCGGGGTTTTGAAGCTCTCTTGAAATCGAGAGCCCCTTTTTTGAAACAGCCGGTGCAGAGATCTCGGATCGTACCGTTCGCATCATTTTTGCCGCAGGGGCTGCAAAACCTCGCGTCAAACCGATCGGCTGTTTTCGCCTCACCTGGTCGCGCCTATCGGCCTGTTTTCTCGGCGCTTTTCACCAGTTCCCGCCTTTTCCCAGTTATTCCCGGTTAACTGCAGAACTAGGTGTCAAACAACAAAGACGGATTTTCTTGGGGAGACATCCAAGGGGAACATTGGTTTGTTCAATCCGGCCTATCTCGTGAAGTCTCGATGCGGCATCTTCTATCTGCGTTGGCCCATACCAAAGCAGCTGCATCCACAGAAAAAAGCTTCGACACTCAAGCTATCTCTACAGACCCGTGACCCACGAAAAGCATTGCGCTTGTCCCGTTCTCTGAGCCACATAGGCGAACAATGGAATGAATACGGAATTGCGTGCGGAATGCGGTACGAGGAAATTAGAAACGCGTTGACCGAGCATTTCCGGCGTTTGCTGAATCAGGCGAAAAAAGAAATGGATGATACCGGCCCTCTGAACGAGATGGACCGGCAAGCCTACGAGACCAGCAAGCGCGTAGCGAAGCATGCAAAGAAAACCGATACTCCGCTCTCTCTCGTGAAATCTGACGACGAGTTGTTGGCCCGCTTCATCAATGAATACGACCTAGACATCCAACCGGGCAGCACACAGTACGGCTGGCTCGAACGGGAAATGAAGCTATCATTCCACGAGTTCGCCAAAGCGGTTCTTGCTTACAACAAGTCGCTGACGCGGTATGACCTTGGTGACGATCCACAGCAGACGTTCTCAGCGCCGACCCAAGCGGCGCAGACCTCTGGCATGACCGTAGCCGAAGTAGCGACCGCCTACAGCGCAGAACGCCAGAGAGGCAAAGCTTGGGCAGAGAAGACCGTTATCGAGAAGGCTGACCACATCAAACTCCTAGAGGAGATCTTAGGCGGCGATACGGATGTTCGTACGCTAACCGCCATGGATGCCAAGCGGGTCAAGGACACCCTGCTAGCTTATCCGCGCAATCGGTCCAAGAACCCGCTCACGCGAGGCAAGCCCCTCGCCGACGTTCTCAATATGCAGGGGGTCGAGGTTATCCAGGTTGCGACAATCAACAAGTACCTGCAAACCTACCACGAGCTCTTCGAGTGGGCGAAACAGAACCACCATGCCAGCGAGAATTTTTTCTCCGGTCTCGGAGTAAGGCAGACCAAGAAGAACAACGACGGGGAGCGTGGGGCATATACGAACTGACCTTGCCCCGCTGAACTAATCCATTTTGAAGTAAGCTCTGGCCTATTGAGAGGACCAGAGAATGAAGCGCAACCGTTTCACGGACGAACAGATTATAGGGATACTGAAGGAGCACGAGGCAGGCACGCCGGTCTCAGAGCTTTGCCGCAAGCACGGCGTGAGCGATGCCAGCATCTATAAATGGAAGGCCAAATTCGGCGGCATGGACGTGTCCGAAGCCAAGAGGTTGAAGACATTGGAGGACGAGAACGCGAAGCTGAAGCGGCTTCTGGCGGACGCGATGCTCGACAATGCAGCTTTGAAGGACCTGTTGGGAAAGAAGTGGTGACGCCCGCAGCAAGGCGGAAAGCTGTCGTGCATCTGATGGATCACCACCAGATGAGCGAACGGCGGGCGTGTAAAGCCAGCGGCTTTTGCCGAATGACGGTCCGTTACGAAACCAGGCGCAGCGACGATGATCGTCTTCGCGAGCGAATGAAAGCATTGGCGCATGAACGCCGCCGCTTTGGCTATAGACGCATCCACGTGCTGCTCAAACGCGAGGGGCACCATGTGAACCACAAGAAACTCTTCCGGCTGTATCGGGAGGAGAAGCTGACGGTGCGCAAGCGCGGCGGCCGCAAGCGAGCGATCGGCACACGTGCACCGATGCTGGTCCCGATGACGGCCAATGATCGCTGGTCGCTGGACTTTGTGTCGGATCAACTCACCGATGGCCGCAGGTTCCGGGTGCTGACGATTGTCGATGATTGCACCAGGGAATGCCTGGGTCTTGTCGCCGACACATCCCTTTCCGGTCTGCGCGTTGCTCGTGAACTGGACCGGATCATCAAGGAGCGCGGTAAGCCGAAGATGATTGTCAGCGACAATGGTAGCGAGTTCACCAGCAACGCGATCCTGCAATGGACGGACCAGGTCAAGGTGGAATGGCACTACATCGCGCCGGGTAAGCCGATCCAGAACGCCTTCATCGAAAGCTTCAATGGCCGACTGCGGGATGAACTCCTGAACGAGACGCTCTTCTCGTCATTGAACCATGCCCGATCGGCGCTCTCAAGCTGGCGTAGCGACTACAACGATCATCGACCACACTCAGCCCTCGGCTGGCTCACGCCAACCGAGTTTGCCCAGACCATCAACCCGCGACGTGATGCGGTGCTGCGCAGCCGGAATGGCTCCGCACCGCAACCCGCCGCTACCGCCCCGAATACAGCAACACAAAACCGCCGGAGCGAACTCAAAACTGGATAAAACTTGGGGGCAAGGTCACTATGAGCAAAGGAGATTAGACTGGTTATATGGGATGGATCGGCGGGGTCGGCCTAAGGGCCTCCCACCCGCCATTACTAGTGCAGATTAGGTAGATGCCGATTTAGAGCGACACGTTCCCGTCCGTCGCGCCGGTTTTGAGCCGCTTTGCCAACCGCGACAGCGTTGACGTAGACACGCCAGTAGCCTGAACAATGCTCGACCATGTCTGGCCGCTCCGTAGCATGCTCATCAATGCCGCATTCCGCTTCTCATCTTCTGGCCTACCCCTGTAGACCCCTCGGGCCTTAGCGTCATCAATGCCCTGCCGCTGCCTTCTGCGTCGGTCATCGTAGTCTTTGCGAGCAATGGCAGCTAGCATGTCCAACATCATACCATTGATGGCGTCCAACATACGCGTTGAGAACTCGTCACCACCAGCCTGGATAAGCTGGTGTGATGTCGGCAGGTCCAGGGCCACTACCCTTACTCGCTTCGCACTGATCTCGGACTTCAGCTGCTCCCAGTCACCTGTATTCAGGCGACTGAGCCGGTCAACTTGTTCGACAAGCAGGGCGTCACCCGGTTGGCAATCGGATAGCAGCCTAAAGAGCTCAGGACGTTTCAGGGATGCGCCGCTTTCATTCTCGACATACCACGCCGCGATCTTGAGCCCACGCTCGTCAGTGAAGCGTTGTAGGTCATTTCTGCTGCGGTTGGCATCCTGCTCCTTAGTCGACGCTCTGAGATAGGCACGGACAAACATAAGGCACCTCACTTCGTTTTGGATACCTTCGTTATTTTCACTTCGCTTTGAGTTGTCAAGACAGCTTATCGAAGCGTCACTTGTCGCACTGTAAAGCGATTCGCTTTGGGCATACCATTTCGAAGCATACTGAATACTCAGGTTGTCCGGTAGAGTGGCGTGTCCTCTAAACGGGTATCCATAAAGGTACGGCAACCCTTGCAGACACTTCCGCCCCCTCGCCTGTGGACGCTCGCTGAGGCATACCCCTTGCGGACACAGGCCTCCCCCCCCCCCTCGCCTATGTGGTTCGTGTTAATCCGAAGATGGCAGAGCAGAATTATCAAGGCCCAAGGTCGAGTACGAGGGCATGCCAGACCTTTAGGTGCCCATGGGGGCAATGGCTGTGGGAGGCAACATAGATACCCCCTCGCAAAAATTTTTCCATTTCGTGATTGAGAAGGTGGGCATCGAACACCTTTCATACCTATGCAGGCAGAAAAATTCCGGCGTTAACGGACAAATTCTCCACGTCGCGCTGAGTCAAAGCAGCGCTCTGAGATAAGTCGGATCGAAAATGTACGCCGCTCACGCCATTGGGGATGCCATCACGAATTGCGGGAATTGTGGCCAAGTCGAAGAACCGTAGCGATGCGCGTGCAAGGCGCTCGTCGAAACGAACGGTCATAGCCGTAGGCAGGCTCTCGCCGAGAGTTTGAGCTATCGTTTCTTGCACTCGTAGGATCAATTCGTTGTCACCGGCTAACGCGGTCTCGATGGTTCCGATCAGTTCGCGCACCGATTGCCCGCCGCCATTGCGCTCGATGAATAGTGAGGCAAGGAGACCTACAGTTGCGACAGGCGGCTGACATTGCTCTGCTGACAAATGATGGACACGCGAGCGGTCACTCGAAGCTTTTACGTCAAGGCGCACGTCGGCAGTAGAGAAATCGAATCTGTCAACGTCGGTCGTTCGCCATGCTGATGCAGCGGCACGTATGTTGCGACTAGCTGCAATCAAGAATAATTCCCCCAGTAGACCTGTCAGCGAGCGAGAAGCCGGTTGAGAGAGTTTTCGGAAGAGCTCGATGAGGCGCTGCACAGTCAGTACGATGTCATGCAGCGTTGGGTCAGATCCTAGTATGCGTAAAACGGTCTCGCAGATGTGCAGAAAATGCGCCTGGGTCTGAATATCATGGGATGTACACGAGATAACAGATAGCAATTCCTCACGCTCATCACCATCTAGAGGATGTATGCGATGAAGATTCCCGTAGCGAACCTCTATCATAGCCAGCCGTACCGGCACCTGAAACGCCCCTGGCTGGCTACCTAGCAAGAGGCAGGGATGGCCAAAACTATTTCGGCCCACATAGTGACGCTCATAGCCCGGTATCGAGCGCACCCGAAGCGACCGCTCGCTCGTGCTTTGCGGCAGCGGCTCAACCAAGGACAAAAGATCAAAAAGTGAAACCTCAGTCATCTTGTTCGGGCTGGTGCTGCGAAATCCACTGTAGTCTGAGCCTGCTCGGAACCCAGATTGCAACTACTGGCACATTTTCGATGACAGTAGCGCCGTCTCGCCGCAACTGTAGACTGTGCAGCTGGATCGTTATAGTGTTCTCATCCCGAAAAGCAGCATCACCAGGGTAGCTGTAGCCCCCAGCAGCTAGTCGGGTTGCCCCCTGGAAGAGTTCGTTGATCTTACCATTGGTATCGATCGCACGTGAACGAGCAAACTCTGGACTGATCTGGTAGACCGTGCACCGCTCGTCGCCGTTTACTTCCAAAGCGTGCGATAGCTGAAGAAGTAGTCCGATAAGATTGCGTGAATCTGCGGCCCCGGTAACTCGGAACGGTACGATTAGATCGCTAACCACTTGTGCCAACGAAAGGCCACGGCAAACTTTATGTCGCTGGGCGGGTTCTCGATCAGCAAGATCTGGATCAACAACTAGGTTGATCGACGCTATGTAATTGGAGATTGTATTTCGGTTGGCTACAAGAACCTCATCAGGTGCCTCTGCGATGCCAGGATAGAACCATTGATCAGAGTAGTTACCGCGCACATAATCGTAATCTAGAACGTTTCGGCGGCAAGCCTGCAGGGCCGGTGAAAGAACAAAGGCGCGCTTCCATTCCCGAAGAGGCGCACCGCTGCGTTGAAGTTCTTGGAGTTGATGCCGCATAAACTCCTCGTGCGTTACGTAATCGCTGAAGGAGTTTAGAGCTTCTTGTTCCAAGTAAACGCGGCAGAATCCCAGATAACGCTGCTTGTAACCGAAGAACCGGCCACGCTGCTGAACCGTATCGGCATTGTTGAGCCCCGGCCCGCGCGGCATGTAGGTTACAGTCAGCCCTTCCACGGTAAATCCACGGTCCATCGACTGTCCACCGACCAAGATCCAGCCATAGGACTGACTCCAATCGATTTCTGGCGTTTTGCCACTCCTCGCGTTTACTTGTTCGATCTTGGTGTTGCGGAATGCTCGGGGAAGTCTCCGTACGATATCCTCGAACGAAGCGAGTGAATCTACTGTAGATGCAAGTTCCGTATAGTCCTGCCTGAATTCCTCAATGAGGTCCTGCTTATCAGCATCGTCGTCGGGGAGTTCCAGCACGCGTTGCCACTCGTCGAACATGTTGCCGATCCACTGCCAGTATTCTGCGTGCGAATCTGTACGTTGAGATGGATGCACAAGCATGGAGCGTTGTAGATTTCTCGCACTTCTCCCCTCTATAAGGCCGGCGGCTACGCCTAGCAGAAACACTCGAAGAGCTTCACGCAGGGGCTGCGGCGGGTCTGCGAGCGGATTGTCGTCAGTTGAGATGTCGTCGGGTCCAATTACTCGTATAAGAGGCCTGTTGCCAAAAAAGAAACCCTGTCCACCGACATAACCCGTGCCGGGCTCCAGCACTTCGACGAAACTCGGCGATAGGGTGTCGATGATGTTGATAAGCAATGGCGCCTGGGGCGTCGCGGTATACTGCAGAAAAGTGTGGTGTGGAATCGCGTCACGTAGGTCCAGTAGTCGCTGGTATGTAGTGCTTTGGCGCTGCTGCCGAACGAGTGTATTTAGGCTAGCCTGATCCGCCTCGTCGTCGATAATCAGTGTCGGAACGCCCGTCAGGTTGAGATGCCCCAGCAAATTGACGAGCTTCCTCAGCCAAGTGTGTTGCTTCATTACTGTAATAAGGACAGTCGCTCGCTCGCTGGGCGCCACATCAGGGTCTGACCATTCACCTAGTGTCTGCTGAATATGCCGACGGTTGGTTTCGTTGTCCGCAAGGCCAGTAAAAAGCTTCCATTTTAAAAGACCTTCGATCCTATCGATCTGGAGGTCATTCCGTAGTCGGTCAGTAGACTGTTTCAGCAATAGCTTGGATGTACCCGCCACGACAATGACAAGTTGGAAACCATTGTCACGCGCTAGAGCCATAACGGTAGAGAACGACAATGTTTTGCCGCTCTGCACATAGCCTACGACCAGACCAGTTTCACTGCCCGACGCGACTTGTGGATCAACCGCCTTAGACAAAATGGACGCAGCAGAGCGTAAAACAGCGGTGCGGGCTTCCTCGCTTTCGTGGGAAAGCTTGCGTGCAACCAAATCTTGCGCTTCTTCCCCTATATGTGGATTCCAGTTCATACCCGGCTGCCGGGGTGGATCGAGGGGTGTAACGACTGCTGATCCGCTGGACATGTATCACACCTATGGAGTGGCCAGAGCTTCTCTCAAAAGCTCGTTCAAGTTGCGGCGAATGGTGCCCGCCATAGTCACGCCGACACCCCGTGCCAGCTTTTCGGAAAGCGCTAGTCCTGCCGCTACACGCAGCAAGGCTTCCAAGTCATCGGGGTCCGTTTGTGCAAAACTGACCATAAACGGATGAACTACTGACAGTCTCATTTCTAAGACCTGTACTCCATCCTCGCGTGAGATGTGGTCACTAGTTGCGAGCCAATCACCTTGCGCGGGGTCGCTAGTCAGTTCGATGCGCAGTAGCCATTTTTGGTCACGGAAGCTAATCGCTAGCTCGCGAGCCGCTAAGATAGAAGGTTCAGGTTCGAGTGGGGTGTCTGGCGTTTCGATTGCCTGCTCGTTGGCAACGGCGGGTAGCGCACCAGGCAAGGTTGCCTGCATGGCGTCAACAGCCCTGCTAATCGCTGTTTGCGCTGCCCTGGCTAGTTCGTTGCGTGCAGCTTGAACACGATAAAGGTCCGCCTGCCGAAGCATGGGTAAGTCGTCCCCGTCAAGCTTCTCGCGCAATAACTCAAGAAATGGCTGCTCGTTCTCATCCCAGCGGAAACCATCCTTCGTGTGGCTAACATCGAAACCTTCTAGGTGAAGCTCACCAAAGAGCCTGCGCCAACGGAAGTTACCGGGCTGACCGAAAATGAAAGGGGGTCGATATCCCTCGTCGCCACTTCCCTCGATGAGGCGGTTACGTCGAAACAATGCGAAACCGGAGCGATTGGTGTTCATCGGGTCCATTAGGCCAGCAAATCCAGTCACCGACAGACCGTTGCCGAAGTCAAATTCGACATTGCACATCCATTCCCGGATGCCGTCTTCCGGCTTGCGCGCATAAGGCGCGGACAACAGACGCGGGGGAGAATACTCTAACAACTCGCCGTTGAAGCGCAGCTCAAGAATTCCACCTCGAATGTAAACGCGATAAATGTCCGTGAGATGGTCTTTGATCTTACCAACAGTTCGCCCGGCGGGAATGTGATAAGGTTCATCAAGAACAAGCTCGGTGAAGTGGGCCTTTGGCTGTGCCGGGCTTTCCGCTATCTCCAGTTCTTCGAGCTGGTCCTGGACAATCTTCGCTACATCGAAGCGAACCATTCGTTCGGCAGATTCGTCGAGCGCCTTTGTCCGCACCGACCATCGTGGCGCGAACCAGCATGCAGCGCTTTTCATCCCCATGCCGAATTCTGATAGCCCGCTGCGATCAGGTGGAATTGCGGCTGGTCGAAACGCGCGAGGGAAGTCTTGCAAAGCGATACCGGCAGCATTGTCTCGTATGACGATACGCGATGGCGCGGCTGACTCGATCGAAATATCTACCTTGAGGCGAAAATCAGAGCCATGAAGTGTCTCAAGGCGATCTTTGTTTACAAGATAGCTCTGCACGGCGTTGTCCACGAACTCAGCCAACGCGAACCAAGTCTTATAGTTCAGGTGCCGCAAGATCGAGAGTACGCTTACACCAGGCCGAATAGGTACAGCGGTGATGGGTTCTTCGGGCCCGCCTTGTTCATGCAGCATAGCTGCTCTCAGCGCTTGAAGTCATTTCATATGCCGCTGCATTCCGGGTAGAGGGCGGCACCAGCAATGCGGTTGCAACTGCATGTATAACGTCAACGTTGACCGCATTTCCAAGTGCTTTATGCGCTGCGGTCTGGCTTTCGGGTAGGTAAGGTAGGGCTCCCATGCTTTGAAGCCGAGCACATTCTCGCATGGTCATGTATCGCCGTTCCCATGGGATTACCGGTACTTGGCTGGTAGTGAGGGCGACGAGCGAGGGTGCTGCAGTCGGACGTTTGGCGCGAATCCCTGATGCGCGGAATTGGATGACAGTCTGCCACAAATCCCTTGGCCCACCCTTCCAATTCCACTCAAGTTTCTGGAAGCTGGGGGAGAAATCCACGAGTTTGGGGAGCCATGGATCAATAACGGCCTTATGCCGCTTATAGAACTCCCTGTTCTGACGGATGAAAGTCTTCTTCCACTCGGGAAAACTAGCAATCTCATCAAGCGCATAAGCAGGTAGAGTTTTTTTCACCTCTTCGGAACTAAGACCGCGCAGCGGCCTCCCCAGCGCGCCCTTATAGGCGCCAATCGCCCCGAAGCCGATGTCATGCGGCGACCGATCGCGAAACGGGTAGGTCGCTCCGAATTCCATTGCCCATATGGGGAATGATGGGAGTTCTTCGTCTCGAGGTAGTGAATCTAAGAGCTGCTGCCAAGTTGCCAAGTATTCAATGAACTTCGGGCCTAGCGCCCGTGCATCGGGCGGCCGCTTATCGAGAACACTCTTAATCGTGACTTCTTCAAGCTTGTGGGTCGGCTTGGGCCACGCAAAGTGACCTAGACCTGCCCGCGCCCCAACGATGATGGCACGTTCGCGCACTTGTGGGACGCCGAACATATATGGCGACAACTTGTGCTTATCGACCACATATTCCAGCTCTTCCAGCCTTGCTTTGATCTTCTCCCAAGTCTTACCCTCGTTATGGCGCAGGAGATTCGGAACGTTTTCGATAAGCAGGTAGGATGGTTTATGCGTGTCTAGGATTCTCAGAACGTAGTCAAACAAGTCACCCCATTGCGGGCAATCAAAACCAAGCTGATCACCCGCCTTTGAAAACGGCTGACAAGGAAACCCTGCACACAGAACGTCGTGTGCAGGCACCTTAGAAAAGGCCTCACGTATATCGCCGTGTGGCCGGATGCCGAAATTCTTCTCATAGAGGCTGGCAAGCGCCGGATCGAGTTCAGAGGCAAAGACACACGTATGCCCGAGCCGTTCAAGTGCCTGATGGAAGCCGCCAAGGCCAGCAAAGAGATCGATAAATTTGAGGCCGCCCATTTGGTTACTCATCCAAAGGGAACGACAATTGCTTTGTAGCATGCCGCTCTAAGAGATTCTTTATTGCAACGTTTACAACGTATTGCAGCTTAAGAGGGGGGCGGTGGCCGTCAGCAATCGCACGAAGCGCGTCGTAGTCCTCAGCTTCGAGAGACACCGTAAAACGCTTCTGATGCTGAGTCGTGGCCATGCGCACCCCTTTGCACCAAGTTGCACCATATTTGATTCGGTGTCGATAGATCTGGTCAATGTTTATCAACCTATAGAAACTACCCCCATGAAAGCCTGAAGCCTATGGTCGTATCAGCATTCGCTGTAAAAAGCGCTCCGCTTCCCACAGGAAATTCGGGCGAAACGACAATGTAGAAATCGCATTGATGATTTGGGGATGAATAAGAAGTGAAGTTCAGAAAGCCATTGAAGATTACGCAACGAGTATCCTCGGTTACGAATAGCTTTGTCCAAGCGGTTATTCCTTGGGTCCCGCCCTCATCTAGCCAGCAGTCGGAGGCTCTGCGAGAGCTTGGTATGGACGATGGCATTGTATGTGCGTACTGCGGCGGGGTAGCTTCAGATTGGGATCATCTACGCCCACTTGTAAGGAACAAGAGGCCCACAGGATACATTTCTGACTACAAGAATTTGGTGCCGTCATGTGGCCGCTGCAACCAGTCTAAGGGTGCAAAAGAATGGCGCTCTTGGATCGTAGGCAGTGCCGCTGGCTCACCAGCATCCAGAAAAATTCCAGACCTAGACAAGCGTATTGCAGCGCTGGAGCGTTTCGAGACTTGGGGAGCAGTACAGCCGCTACCACTTGAAAAATTAGCAGATGCTACATTATGGGCGCAACATTGGGAAAACTTGCGCCGGCTAGAGGAGGCGCTTCAGGACGCCCAGAAGCATGCGGCGGTTCTACAGGCAGAAGTGCATAGGCGTTTTGGAGCAAACTCGTTGTCTCTCACCCCTGAGATAACCAGTTCTGACGGCAGCTAGGTCAACGCAACTAATACTCATTCTGATTGCATGTCCATTTGTTCCATGCAATGCAGAGACACAAAGGGGGGACATCGTGCCCCCCTAGCGATCCCTCAAGCCCTGGCTTTTAAGGCTTTTGAGCGATGGTGGGCGCTCCCTCCGGGCCCACCATTTCTGCCTAATTCTGCTTTTTCCAATCCTGATACTGCTCAAGGAAGGTTTCGTTGGTCGGGGGGTAAAGCCCGATGATAGGGGTGCCGGCCTTGACCTTTTCGAGAACAAATTCCTCGTAGCTCTCCATGCCAGAGCATTCCTCGGCAAGTTCGTCGGCAAGATGGGCTGGAATGACCATCACGCCGTCGCGGTCACCGACCAGCACGTCACCCGGAAACACCGCGACATCGCCACAGGAGATCGGCACGTTGATGTCGATGGCTTCATGCAGGGTGAGGTTTGTCGGTGCCGATGGCCGCGCATAGTAAGCCGGCATGTCGAGCGCACCGATCCCTTCGGCATCGCGAAAGCCACCATCGGAGACCACGCCGGCAGCGCCTCTTAGCGCCAGGCGGGTGATCAGGATGGAGCCGGCCGTTGCAGCGCGGCTGTCCTTGCGTGCATCCATCACCAGCACATGGCCCGCCGGGCAGGTTTCGACAGCAACCCGCTGCGGATGGTCGGGGTTGCGGAAGACGGTGATCGGATTGCGGTCCTCGCGGGCCGGAATATAGCGCAGGGTAAAGGCCTGGCCGACCATGGTCTCAGCCTTCGGCGTGACGGGAACCACGCCCTGGATGAACTGATTGCGCAGGCCGCGTTTGTAGAGGGCGGTCGCAATCGATGCGGTGGAGATCTTGGTGAATTTCGCCCGGACGTCGTCCGACAGAACATAGGTGGTCATCAGGGATCCTCGGTTAGTAAATGTCGGGCTCGCCGGCCGTGCGACCAAAGTCAGTCTGCAGGAAATCGAAGTCGCAGCCTTGATCGGCCTGGGTCACATGTTTGGAGAAGAGCCATCCCCAGCCGCGCTCATAACGCGGTTCCGGCGGTGTCCAGGCAGCCTTTCGGCGGGCAAGCTCCTCGTCGGACACAAGCATGTCGAGGCTCCGGTTTTCGATGTCGAGCCGGATCATGTCGCCGGTCTTCAGCAGCGCCAGGGGGCCGCCGATAAAGCTCTCCGGCGACACATGCAGCACGCAGGCGCCATAGGACGTCCCGGACATGCGGGCATCGGAGATCCTGAGCATATCCCGATGTCCCTGCTTGATCAGCGCCTTGGGGATGGGCAGCATGCCCCATTCCGGAAAGCCCGGACCACCAAGCGGACCTGCATTTCGCAAGACCAGCACGTGATCGGGCGTCACGTGCAGATTCTCATCATCGATGGCGGCCTTCAGCTCGGGATAGCTGTCATAGACCAAAGCGGGGCCCTCGTGGCGATAGTATCGCGGATCGCAGGCCGCCGGCTTGATCACGGCTCCGTTGGGGCACAGATTGCCCCGCAGCACGGCAAGCGAACCCTGATGATAGACCGGGTTGCTGAGCGGTCGGATGACGTCATCATTATAGACCTTCGCACCCTCAAGGTTGTCCCCGAGGCTCTTGCCCGTCACCGTGATCGCCGAACAATCAAGACGGTCTCTGAGCTGCGCCATGAGCGCTCTGAGCCCCCCGGCATAGTAGAAGTCCTCCATTAGATAGTCTTTGCCGGCGGGGCGGACATTGGCAATCAGCGGCGTGACACGGCCCAAAGCATCGAGATCGTCGAGGGTCAGGGAAATGCCGGCGCGTTTCGCAATCGCGATCAGATGCACGACGGCATTGGTCGAACAACCGGTGGCCATGGCCACGATGGCGGCATTGCGGCAGGCTGCCTCGGTGATAATGTCGGAGGGCCTCAAATCCTCCCACACCATATCGACAATGCGGCGCCCGGCCTCGGACGCCATGCGCTGATGATTGCTGTCGACCGCCGGGATTGAGGATGCGCCAGGCAGAGTGAGCCCCATGCTTTCAGCGATGGCGGTCATCGTGCTCGCCGTCCCCATCGTCATGCAGGTGCCGGGTGAGCGGGCGATGCCGCCCTGAATGCCGCGCCAATCTTCGTCTGTCAGATTGCCGGCCCGCCGCTCGTCCCAGTATTTCCAGGCATCCGAACCAGAGCCCAGGGTCTTGCCGGCAAAGTTTCCGCGAATCATCGGACCAGCCGGAATGTAGATGAAGGGCACACCGGCAGAGATGGCGCCCAAGACCAGGCCGGGCGTGGTCTTGTCGCAGCCGCCCATCAGGACGATGCCATCGAGTGGATGGCAACGGATCATTTCCTCCGTCTCGATCGCCAGCATGTTGCGAAACAGCATGGATGTCGGTTTCATGTTGCTTTCATCGACGGAAAGCGATGGCATCCGGACGGGGAAGCCACCCGCCTGGAGGACGCCGCGCTTCACATCGGCCACACGTTCAGGGAAGTGAGAGTGGCAGGTGTTCAGCTCCGACCAGGTGTCCATAATGCCGATGACCGGTCGCCCCATGAATTCGGACTCAGCATAACCAAGCTGCATCATGCGGGACCTGTGCCCCATGCTGCGAAGGTCATCCGGTGCGAACCAGCGTGCTGAGCGCAGGGTTTCCGGAGTTTTTCTTGTCATGCCGTTTCCGTCCCTCGTTCTTGTCGATACCGCCATGACCGCGCACACGACGGCGGGCGGATCGTCCGCGACCAGCGATCTGACGCCGCTTGGCCTCTTATTCTGATGCATCAGTGCATCAGCCTTCATCGTAATCTGGAATGTTTAGAAAACGCAATACGAGAAAATGGCGTATAACATTGTTTTGTAGAGTCTATTGACGCTGATGCATTAGAGCACTAGCGTGAGATGACGGCCGGAGGAGCCGAACACTGGAGGAGAACTATGCGACCCTTGCTCATGACTCTCGTTGCCGCCGCTGCCGGCCTGGCAACAGCTCTGCCGCTTCAGGCTGCTGATCACACGCTCAGCATCAACACGGCGCTGACCACCACCGACCCCCTCTACAAGGGACTGGAAAGCTTCCGCGATGCGATCGCGGCACGCAGCAATGGTGCACTTGAAATTAGACTGTTCCCCAACTCGCAGCTCGGGCCGGATGAAGACGTATTGGAGCAGGCCCGCGCCGGTGCGCCTGTTGCCGTGGTCGTCGATGGTGGACGATTGGCGGTGTTCCAGAAGGAGTTCGGCGTTCTCGGCGCCCCCTATCTCGCAGATGGCTATGACGGCATGCGAAAGGTTGTCACAAGCCCTCTGTTTGAAGAATGGGTCGCGGCCCTGCGTACCGCATCGGGCCATCAGATCCTGTCCTTCAACTGGTGGCAGGGCGAGCGGCATCTTTGGACGAAAAAGCCTGTCGCCGGTCCAGCAGACCTTTCCGGCGTTCGTCTTCGCACACCCGGTGCGCCTGTCTGGATGGAAACCGTGAAGGCCATGGGGGCGACCCCCACCCCGATGCCGTTTGCTGAAGTCTACTCGGCCCTACAGCAGAGTGTCATCGATGCTGCCGAAGCGCAGTTGCCGGCAGGCAAAGGTGCCAAGCTTGCCGAAGTCACCACCCACCTCACCAAGACCGGACACATCAACCTGATCACGGGACTGGTCACCAGTGCGACCTGGTTCGACAGCCTTCCGGCCGACCTCCAGGCGCTCCTTCGCGAAGAGGCTCTGAAGGCCGGCGACGTCGCCTCCTTCGGCACCCGTGATGTGCTCGCAAGCATCGAAGCAGAGCTGAAGGCCGGTGGCATGACCGTCGCCGAAATCGATGTAACGCCTTTCAAGGAGGCCACAGCTTCGGTTTACGATGCCCTGGGTTATGGCGAACTGCGTGATACCCTGCAGAAGATTGCTTCGGAATAACCTTGTGACGGGGGCGAAAGCCCCCGCTTTCCTTCTCCTTCAGGGAAAATCTCCATGTTGAAACGTTTGGCTATGCTGGAACTGGCAATAGCGTCCTTGCTGCTCTGTGCGATCGTGTTGCTGGTGCTGACTGCCGCCATCATGCGCTTTTTTGGTTATCCGCTCATCTGGTCGATGGACATGGCGCAATTGCTGTTCATCTGGCTGTGTTTCTTTGGTGCGGCGCGCGGCATGCGCGAACGGGCCCATCTCGGTATCGATATCCTCGTGCGTTGGCTCAACCCGACGACAAGGTTGCGTCTGGAATTTGCCGTTTCCCTGGTCATTCTGACATTCTTGCTGTTCCTCGCCATCGAAGGCTACCAGCTGACCCTCCTCAACACGCAACGGGTGTTTGGAGACAGCGGCCTGTCTTATGCCTTCGTGACCTCTGCAGTTCCTGTCGGCTGTCTGATGATCGCCATTGCTCTCGTGAGGAACATGGTCAGTGCCGCCAAACGCGGGACTAACGGCGCTGCCTTCATCTATTCGCGCGACGAGCATCGTCCGACCACTCCGGAGGCATGACATGGGCCTGATTTCAGTCATCTTTTTTACATTCATGCTGATTGGGATGCCGGTCGCATTCGCAATCGGGATTGCGGGCTTTGTCTTCTTTCTCAACGAATCGACCATGCCCATCTCGATTGCGGTTCAGAAGATTGCGACCATGAGCCAGAGCTTTCCTTTGCTGGCTGTGCCCTTCTTTGTGTTCGCCGGACATCTGATGAATGTCAGCGGCATCACTGACCGACTGTTCAAGTTTTCATTTGTCGCAGTGGGCTGGATGGCCGGTGGCCTTGCCCAGGTGTCGATCGTCCTCTCGACGGTCATGGGCGGAGTTTCCGGTTCGGCAGTCGCCGATGCTGCCATGGAGGCGCGTGTTCTTGGACCCACGATGATCGCGCAAGGCTATAGCAACGGCTTTTCTGCCGGCATCATCGCAGTAAGCTCCCTGATAACCGCGACGATCCCTCCGAGCATCGGGCTCATCCTCTATGGTTATGTCGGGAATGTTTCGATTGGTCGGCTGTTTCTTGCAGGCATTGTCCCAGGCCTTCTGATGATGGCCGCTCTCATGCTGACAACCTATGTGATCGCGAAGCGTCGTGACTATGTAGTTTCAGACAGCAAGCGGCCTACCTTCAAGGCTCTGATGATGGCCATGTGGGATGCCAAATGGGCGCTACTCTTTCCCGTCGCGCTCGTGTTTTCCATTCGTGGCGGGGTGTTCACACCGTCGGAAGTCGGCGCCTTTGCCGTCGCCTATGCCGTTTTTGTCGGTTATTTCGGTCACCGGGAACTCGATTTCGCCCGGCTGAAGGAAGCCGTGTCTCAGGCCGTTTCTGATATCGGCTTGATCATGATCATCATCCTCATGTCGGGCATGGTTGGTTTTGCGATCATCTATCTTCAGGTGCCTCAGGATGTTTCGACGTGGATGCTGGAGGGGATAGAAAGCCCGGCAGTCATCGTGGCGATGATCCTGTTTTTCCTGCTGGTCGCCGGCCTGTTCATCGAAAGCACGGTGCTCGTCCTCTTGCTGACGCCGATCTTCGTTCCGATCATCACGCAGATCGGTGTCGATCCGGTGCATTTCGGCATTCTGATGATGAGTATCGTCACCCTCGGGGGCATGACACCGCCAGTGGGCGTGGCCATGTTCGCCGTCTGCTCGCTCATGCATGTGAAGATAGACGAGTATCTGAGAGAGGCACTGCCATTCCTCGCAACGGTGATCGCCTTGGTCGTGGCTCTGCTTTTCCTGCCGGAAGTGGTGCTCTTCCTGCCTAATCTTGCCTTTGGCTAAGACATTGCGCCGCCGGCTTAATCCGGCGGCGCCGATACCAGGTGTCGATGATGAGGGGCTCTAGGATCGAGATTGGCAGTCGTTGTCGTCACAATACGGCTGGTCACGCAGCCCGGTCTGAAATATGGGAAATTGCTTGGATAAGCGAACGAACAGGTTCAGACAGTGAAGGGGAGTGCGTCCTTGAAGGTGAAGTCGCGCATGCGTGGCCTTGACCGCTGGCGTCAGGCGGGGCCACAGATTCTCGAAATCCTGCGCATGCGCATCCTCTCGCTCGCCATGCCTCCGGGCACGGTCATATCCAGGCAGGGCTTGCAGCAGGAATTCCATGTCAGCCAGACCCCGGTCAGGGACGCGCTGATACGGTTGGAGGAAGAGGGACTTGTCGAAGTCTTTCCTCAGTTTGCCACCGTCGTCGCCAAGATCGACATCAAACTGGCCACGGAAGCACATTTCCTGCGTCTGTCGGTCGAGCTCGAGGCCGTGCGCCGGCTGACCGCAACATCAGCTGTCGAGACGGCAGAGGCATTGCAATCAGCTCTCGCCGATCAGCAGAATGCCATGTCGCCCTCCGATTATGATCGCTTCGACGAACTGGACAAGGCGTTTCATCGCATCCTGTTCGAACGTGCCGGCATCATGGGCCTTCACGAAACGATCCGTCGCAAGAGCCTGCATCTGGATCGTCTCCGCATGCTCAACCTGCCTATGCCAGGCAAGCAGGATCAGGTACTTTCGGACCACCGCGCCATCGTCGAAGCAATCCGTTCGGGAGATGTGGAGGCGGCCACAGCCAGCCTTCGCCACCATCTCTCGGGCACGCTGTCCGTCATCGATACGATCAGCGACAAGTATCCCGATTACATCAAGTTGCCGGCCGACATATCCTAGCGGATGTGCGGCAGTGCGGTTTTCGCCGGTACTGCTAAGAGATGCTGGCCCGCAGGAGATGGCCAGATGGATGCTCTTCTCCAGGCGACGCCGTGCGGCGCGACGTGAGATAGAGGCTTCCATCGACGATCAAGAGCTTGGTGGGATGGCTGATCGGCACCGTGATCGGTGCCAGCATCTCTCCGCCTGGGGTAAATCTCAGTATCTGCGAGCCGCCGACACCGGCGATCCAGTATATTCCCTCTGCGTCGACAAAGGCACCGTCCGGCCTTCCCTCGACCGCATGCGTGGTCGCAAAGACACGCCGATTGCTGGGCGTGCCGGTGATGACGTCATAATCGGATACCCAGATCGTGCGCACGGACGGGTGGGAGTCGGAAAAATACATCCGCGCACGCACCGGGTCGAATGCAAGGCCATTGGGTGTCCACAGACCCTCGAAGAGACGTCGGTGGCTCAAGTCCCTTTCCACGCAAAAAATCGCCCCGGCCGGCTCTGTGATATCGCGATGCATGGTGCCGGCAAAAAACCGCCCGGCGGGATCGAGCGCACCATCATTGAAGCGCACATCCTGCCGTGTCTCCGGACTGCAAGCGAGATCAAACGTCCCGCTGTCCGGATCAAACAGAAACATGCCCGAGGCAAGACCTGCCAGCAGCTTGCCATCGGACCACATCCCAATGCAGCCGACGGCCTCCGGCGCCTTGAACGTCGTGGTTGCCCCGCTCGTCAGAGCCGTGCGCAAGATCTGGCAGCCTTCGGTATCGGCCCACCAGAGGCACATGCCGTTCGGATCAAAAACGGGGCTCTCGCCAAGATGACCCCATCTGTCTGAATATGGCGAAAAGGCACTGATCATGTTGAATGCTTGAGCCTCACCTTGGGGTCAGGGCAAGGTCCGCCTAAGGCTTCCGGGGATGACGTATAACACCGTGATGCCCTAGCGAAAGGCAATTGACAAGCGCAAAATGCACTAATGCATCTATAACGCCAAATTACTGAAAAATATGCATTTTAGTAACATATTTTTACTTATTGGGATTGAGCGCACTGCCTTGCATCGTGATTGCGATTGATCAACCGCACTTGTGCCGTTTGGAGAGCGAGCCAGGCCAACAGTGGACTGCGATGCCCCTCGCCTCAAACGTCAACTATATGCCGGCGGCAAGATAGCCGCCGTCGACATTGATGTCGGCACCGGAAACGAAGCGGGACTCGTCCGAGGCGAGGTAAAGCGCCGCACCGGCCAATTCCTCGACATTCCCGAACCGCGCATAGGGAGTACGCGCAAGCGCAGCCTGCTTACGCGCCTCAGGCATCCGTTCGCGGTTGAGATCGGTCATGAAGAAACCCGGCGAAATGGAGTTGCAACGCACCCCGTGGGGGGCCCATTCGGCGGCAAGGGATTTGGTGAGGCCGATAATCGCGTGCTTCGACATGGCGTAGACCGCCGCCAAGGGCCAACCACGATGGGCCGACAGCGAAGCAATGTTGATGATCGAACCAGATCCACGCGCGATCATGTCGCGGCCAAAGGCGATCGAGGCAAAAGTGACGCTCTCGATATTGGTACGCATCACCTCGGCAAACTCCTCGCGAGTGATCTCAAGTGTTGGCTTGATGACCGTGGTGCCCTGGCAATTCACGAGAATGTCGGGTGTGCCGAGTTTATCGGTCAGGCTCGCGACCATATCGTCCATTGCCACCGGTTCATTGACATCGGCGGCATGCAGGACCGTCTGTTCCGAAAGAGCGCTGGCGGCCTGATCGAGCTTGTTCTGGTTCCGCGCAACGATCGCAACCCGAGCGCCTTCGCGGTCCATGGCTTGGGCGAGCGCCAACCCGATGCCGCCGCTACCGCCGATGATAACAGCCGTTTTACCCTTCAACCTCATGACCCGATCCTCCGCGCAGAAAATGACCAATGCATACATCAAGCATTTTCTACAGGCCAGCCTCCGCCCACTCTATTTCGCCAGGGTAAGGAAGGAGATGCCCTCGGTGCGGAACTCGTCCTGGATGAGATCGACACGGGCAATGACGCGCGCACTCGATGATTGCAGGTGCCATTTCAAGCTATGAGACGCATCCTCAAAGCGGCCGGCCATAAGCCGGTCCAGGATTTCTCGGTGCTCGGGAAGAAAGGGCTCGGAGCGGAAGAGCTTCGGCGTCCAGCGATAGAGAAAATGATGCGCAACGAGAAGTGACTGATGCTGGATGATCGCCTGCATCAATGTGTTCTGACCGCAAAAGCTCAGCAATTGAAAGTGCAACTGGTTCTCGAGTTCATCGAGAACATCGCCACCGATAACCTCGGCATTGGCGATAGCCGCATCGAGATCGGCGCTCATTGTGTCGAGCAGGCCATCGGGCAGGTTGGGAACGGCCTTAAGCAAGGCCGCAGGCTCAAGCAGCGCGCGCATTTCATAGAGTTCGCCAATATGTTCCGGGGTGAGCGCCGGCGCATACCAGCGGCCGCCATCGTCCTTGCGGACCAGGCCACGCTGCTGCAAGCGACCGACAACATCGCGCGCTACCGTGCGGCTGACACCATAGTGACTGGCGAGGGCCACTTCGCTCAGCCGCCAACTGCCAAAGGAAATGCGGGCGATGATTTCGTTTTCCACCTCCTGATAGATGCGCTCCCAACTGGCGCTGGAATTGACAGTTACCACAGGATCGGGGGACGACAGATCGGAAGCGTAGTCAACCGATGGCGGGTTGGCCGCGACAAGATAGCCCCGCCCCGCCGCCTTGGTGACGAAACCTGCCTCTTCAAGCGCAGCCAAGGCATGCCGCGCAGGCGCTCGCGAGATCCCGAATTCCGTCGCGAGCTGGGACTCATGCAGATGCGTCCCGGCGGCAAGAGCCCCCTGCGCGATTCTCGCCGCCACGATATCCCTAATCTGAGTGTGAAGGCGCGGCGCCGGGCCGAGCGGTGTTGCGGCAGATCTGGCCATGGTTGTGATGATACTCATCCTTTAGGCATCCAGCATAGCAATCACATTGTCGAGCGACAACACCGCAGCCCCCTTGCACAGCCTCTCAAAAAATGTCTATTGTGTACATAGTACATCACGGAGGAGCATTGTGACAGGACGTCTGGCCGGAAAAACTGCGTTGGTCACGGGTGCCGGACAAGGCATAGGCCGGGCGGTTGCCGTGGCAATGGCGGCAGAGGGCGCCAAGGTCATCGCGACCAGCCGCTCCCTCGACAAGCTCATGGATCTCAAGCAGTCGGACGCGATCTCCATATCGGCCATGGATGTGACCAATGACACGGCCATCGCGAAGACCTTCGTCGAAGTCGGCCCGGTGGACATCCTGGTCAATTGTGCCGGCTGGGTCCACAGCGGCACAATTCTCGACTGCAACGACGCGGACTGGGCGCGCAGCCTGGACCAGAATGTGACCGCCTGCTTTCGGACAATGAAGGCGGCATTGCCGGGCATGCTTGAGCGCGGATCGGGCTCGATCGTGAATGTTGCTTCGGTTGCATCCTCGATCACCGGAGTGGCAAATCGCGCTGCCTATGGCGCATCGAAGGCAGCCCTGATCGGGCTGAGCAAGGCTGTGGCCCGCGACTTCATCGGGCAGGGCATTCGCTGCAACGTGCTCGCGCCGGGCACGACAGAATCGCCATCGCTGAACGAACGCATCATGGCAACGCCGGATCCGGCAGCGACACGGGCTGCATTTATCGCGCGCCAACCCATGGGCCGACTGGGCACTCTCGATGAAATGGCCGCTGCCTGCGTCTATCTCGCCAGCGATGAGAGTGCGTTCATGACGGGCACGGTGCTTGTGATTGATGGGGGACAGACACTATGAACGCAGTGGCCCAAAGCGATCGAACGCTGGCAAAGCTTGAGGAACTCGACCGTTTCAGCCGCGAAGTGCTGGCAGCGGTTGGGGCCGACGCACACAGCTGTGACGCAGCCACTCGGGCAATGCTGCATGGCTCCCGTCTGGGTGTCGATAGCCACGGCATACGCCTGCTCGACCATTATGTCTCGGTGTTTGAAGGCGGGCGCGTGAACAAAGCGCCCTACCCCACCTTTCTGCGCACTTATGCCAGTTTCGGCCGTCTGGACGCCGACAACGGCCATGGAGCACTCGGCGCCTATCTCGGCATGGAATATGCAATCGAGATGGCCGAAGCGGCGGGGATCGGCGCCGTGTCCATCTGCAACTCCTCACATTTCGGCCCGGCTGGGGCCTATGCGCTGGAAGCGGCGCGGAAGGGCTATATTGGCATCGCCTTCTGCAACTCTGACAGTTTTGTAAGACTGCATGGGGGTGCTGAAAGATTTCACGGCACCAATCCGATCGCCATGGCCGTGCCGATAGACCAGCAGGAACCCTGGCTTCTCGACATGGCGACCAGCGCAATCCCGTATAATCGGGTCAAGCTCTACCAGAGCCTGGGCCGGCCTTTGCCCGAGGCAACAGCCTCTGATGGCTTCGGGCGCGACACGCTTGACGCCTCGCTGGTTGAAATGCTGGCGCCACTGGGCGGTGACTTCGGTTTCAAGGGTGCGGGCCTGGCCGGCATGGTGGAGATTTTCTCCGCCGTGATTTCCGGCATGAAACTCAGCCACGAAATTCTACCCATGGGCGGACCTGACAAACAGACGCCCCGATATATGGGTGCATTCACCCTTGCGATACGCCCCGATGCCGTTGTGGATCGGAAGACATTCGATGACGGCATGCAGCGTTATGTCGATGCACTCAGAAACTCGACGGTGCGCGAAGGGGCCAAGGTCATGGCACCCGGCGACCGCGAATGGGCCGTAGCGAAAGAGCGCGAAGCCACCGGCGTGCCGTTGGATCCCGATACACAGTCAGCCTTTGAGCGGTTGGCACACAGATATGCGGTGAAATTACCCTGGAGCAAGTGAGCGACAGGGCGAATGAAGGGCGGTGGGCTGAGGAGAACACCGCAGATGAACCCAGTATTCCACACAAGGGAGGAACAGCATGAGAAAGACCCTAAAGCTTGCCGCCATGCTCGTGGCGGCCACGACCCTTACAGGAATTGCAAGCGCGCATGCCCAGGAAAACTTCACGCTGCGCTTCAACCACGTGCTTGGCCCGTCCGAGCCCTATCACCAGGGCTTCCTGGCCTGGGCCGAAGCGGTCAAGGAAAGAACCAATGGCGGGCTGACCATCGAGGTCTTCCCCTCAGCCCAGCTCGGCGTCGAAGAAGACATTATCGAACAGATCCGCCAGGGCGCCAATATCGGGCAGAATACCGATGCCGCCCGCCTTGGCAATTACGTCAAGGAACTGGCCGTGGTGAACGGGCCCTATTTCGTCGATAGCAACGAGGAAGCATTCGCGCTCGCCACCGCGCCCTCAATGGTCGAATGGCAGAAGAAGCTCGCGGATGAGCACGGCATCAAGGTGGTCTGCTTCGACTGGGTCCAGGGTGATCGCCACTTCTTCACCAACAAGGCGATCCGCTCACCCGAGGACTTGGCGGGCCTGCGTATCCGCACCCCGCCTGCCCCGATCTGGCAGGAATCCATCCGCGCACTGGGCGCAGCACCGACCGCCATGGCTTTCGGTGACGTCTATCCGGGCCTGCAGCAGATGGCGATCGATGGCGCCGAACTCGTTTACCCCAACATCACTGCCGGCAACCTGTTCGAGGTGCTCACCCATGCCAACGAGACGGCACATATCAAGTTGATCAACTTCCAGGTGGTGAGCAACGAGTGGTTCAACAAGCTGCCCGCGGACTACCAGACCGCTCTCGTCGAAGAATGCCGCACAGCCGGGCAGGCTACCTCGGCCACGATGGCCGAGGCCGCCAAAACCGCAAAGCAGACGCTGGTCGACAAGGGCATGACGATTGTCGATGACATCGACCTTGCTCCGTTCAAGCAGGCAGGCATGGCAGCTTACGAAGCGCTGGGCCTCACCGAGGCGCGCGCGAAGGTCTACAGCGAAATCGGCAAGAAGTAATCTGGCCCATTTCACCGGCGAGGATGTGAACTCATGCAAAAGCTCTACAACGGCTTCATCAGGCTAGAAGCCATCCTCGCCGGCACTTTTCTGCTCATCATGGTGGCAATGATCTTCACCGGTGGAGTGGCAAGGCTTTATCGCATGCCACTCAACTGGACCATGGACATCGCCACCTGCGCCTTTGCCTGGGCCGCCTTCCTTTGCGCTGACATTGCCTGGCGCAAGGACCTCTTCATGTCGATTGATGCGCTGGTGACCCGGTTCTCGCCGTCCATCAAGCGGCTGATGATGCTGATCAACTATCTGCTGATCGCGGCCTTCCTCGTCTATCTCATCTATTCAGGTTTCCAGCTGACCTGGACCAGCAGGGCGCGTAGTTTCCAGGGCATTCCGGGTGTCAGCTACAGCTGGGTCACGGCCAGCCTGCCGGTCGGGGCGACCCTCATGCTCATCACCACAATCATCAAGATGCGGCGTGATCTCGCCCGCAATGCATTTGAAGCCAAGGTGCTAGCGCCATGATCCTCGTCGCAATCGCCTTTCTCGTGCTGCTGGCGATGGGCATGCCCGTGGCGTTTGCCATCGGCATTTCGGGCGCGATCTTTTTCGCGCAACACCCCGAACTGCCCTTCACCATTCCAGTGCAGGTGACCGTCAGCCAGACGCAGAATTTCGCGCTGCTGGCCGTACCGCTCTTCATTCTCGCCGGCAATCTCATGAACCGTTCGGGTATTACCGAACAGCTCCTGAATCTGGCCCTGGTGATGACCGGCCGTCTCAAGGGGGGGCTGGCACAGGTTTCAATCGCCCTTTCGGCCCTGATGGGCGGCGTTTCGGGCTCGGCCATCGCTGACGCCGCCATGCAATCGCGCATGCTGGGCGAACCGATGATCAAGCGCGGCTTTTCGCCCGGCTTCACCGCCGGTATCATTTCCTTCAGTGCGATCCTGACCCCGATCATCCCGCCCGGCATCGGCATGATCCTGTACGGCTCGATAGGGCAGGTCTCGATCGGACGCCTGTTCGCGGCCAGCATTGTGCCGGCGCTGATGTTGTGGGTGGCGCTGGCTGTGGCCGTGTGGATCACCGCCAATGCCCGCAACTACAAGCCGGAGCGGCAAAGCCGGATCACGCTGAAAGAACTGGGCACGGCGTTGCGCGGCGGCATCTGGGCGCTGCTCTTCCCGGTCATTCTGCTGTTTGGGCTGCGCGCAGGCATCTTCACCCCGTCCGAAATCGGCGCTTTCGCCGTGCTTTACGCCATTTTTGTCGGCGTCATCATCTACCGCCAGCTCAAGTTCAGAAGCTTTGCAGAAGCCATGGAAGGCAGCCTTGGCGATGTTGGCTCGGTGATGTTCCTGATCGCACTGTCAGCGATCTTTTCCTATGGCATAATTGTTGAGCGCGTCCCCGACGCGATAGCCGGCGCAATCCTGGGGCTGACGGACAATCTTTCGCTGATCATGGTGCTGATCGCCTTGGCGGTGCTGATCGCAGGGCTCGTCATCGACGCCACCGTGCTGATCATCATGCTCACCCCCATCGTTCTGCCGCTGATACGCAGTCTAGACGGAGATCCGGTCCATTTCGGAATTGTCTTCATCATCGCCGCCACCATTGGCAATTTCACCCCGCCGGTCGGCGCAGCGATGTATGCGGCCTGCTCAATCCTGAAAGTGAGCATCAGCGACTATACCCGCGAGTCGATCCCTTTCATGATCGCGGTCAGTTTGGTGGCAATTCTCTTGGTCTTCGTCCCGGCCGCAGTATTGTGGCTGCCCAACCTGATGTTCGGTTGATAATCGGATGCCTCGCATGCAACTGCGGAAGCGGATGACAACCGTGTCCATATTGTCTTGGGCGGCGGCTCTGTTGAGCCATTGATTGATGAAACGGTGTTGTTGCCGCAGACGGGGTTAGACGGCTGATCGTGCTCGAATTCGGCAGGCCCTCCGGGCCCACCGCTCCGATTTCCGATAGCTGAAACCACCCCTCAGGCGGCCACTGTCTCCTGCACATCATCGAGCAGGAAATGCACCACGACATAGCGCGTGGAATAGCTGCGGCCGCTGTCGGCCACACTTTCCTCCGTACCGCCATCGGCGGGATGCCACTGGCTGTAATGGGGGTTGTTGACGATCAGCGTGATCGCCTTGCCGGCGAGGCGGCCCTGTAGACGGTACCGAGCCTCGGCGAGCGGCCAGATGCGCTCGAAATCGGCCTGCGACAGGCGCAGCTTGAGAGCCTTGCGATGGATCGCCTCACTGTGCGAACCGTCGTCGCGCATGCGCGCAGCGCTGTTAAGCGTAACCTCTTCGGCGCCATCGAGAAGATTGCTGAATTCCTCCGGCCACATGCGTCTCATCGAATTGCTCCTCCCCGAGCGATTTCATGGTGACGTTGGGGAGTGTAACGCGTCTGACGCCGGATACAACGCCAGATCGGAGCGCTGACGGAAGACGGAAGACGTCCGGCTGCTTATTCGGTGCAGCCGGTGTCTTTGAGCGCCTGGGCATGAAAACGGCGGAGCGCCGCTTCGATATCGGCTTTGGTGAACTTGTGGCCGGCCGTTGCAAGATCGCGAGACAGGCGCGCAATCACGTCGCCGTCGCCGGCCACCACGTGATCGACGGCATGCAGATCACGGGCATAACGCCCGAGATCATCGCCGGCAAAGCCGATCAGCGAACCGGCCCAGTAGCCGGCAAGAAGGTTGCGGCGTGCACGAATGCTGCCGAGGCCATCCTCTTCATGCGGATGCGCGGCAGCATTGGCTGTCTTTACAACGGTCAGGGGCATGGGTCGGTTTTCCTCCTCGATCATCAATCAGGCTTCCGCTTCCGCAGACGTGAGATAGCTCGCAATCGGCGCACAGGCCGGATTGTTGGCATCGAGCAGCTCGGCCGGGCTCGTCAGGCCGGTGACGACATAAACTGCCGTGGTCCCAGCCCACCAGAGATCGCCGGCCGCACGCTCGATCAGCGCAGGTCCCGTGGTACGCAGGCAGTCACCCGCTTGCGAGACGACCTGCACAGGCGCCTGCATCTCCTCCAGTCGCTGCCGGATATCGGCTTCGATCGGGTCGACGACGAAGGCAGCAAACAGGGATGCGATCCATTCACCGATCATCGGATCACCTCCTGCCGCGCGGCAGAGGATACGACGTTATGCGGAAGATGGATACGGGGCTTCGGCGTGCCGGGCACGGAGGCCTGAGCTTCATGGGCCGGAAACCGGCCGGGGGAAATCAGAATGGAATGGTGGCGTCTCATGGACTAGTCCTTGGACCGGCAACGGTGTCGAAACGGTCCGACATCGCAAGAGTGCCGAGGGCTCTTGCCAGAGGGGCCCGGACCAGCGGGTTGATCGGCATATGGGAAGCGATTCGGGCGTCTTCAAGGCATCGATAAACAACGATAGGAAAAAGACGGGCCATGCAGCCGGGGTCTTATCTGGCCCCGTGTTGCATGGCCCGGGCTGCGGGCGATCAAGGCTCAGGCATTGGCGCAAAAGCCGGTCGACTTCGCGGCCATTCCGTCAGTAACGGATGATCGGGCAACCGCGCACATTCGCAAAGACCATCCGGTCACGGTCGCCGTGACGAACGCCGGCGACGACGACGCGGCGCGGCGTCACGTCTGCGACGAAGGCCCGGCGCAGGCCGTTCCAGCGAGCCTTTTCCACGGCGTGATGCGGGCGGCACTCACCGCGATGCGGGCGATCCCAGCCGGGACGGTCCCAGTCCGGCCGATGCCCGGGGCGATCCCAGCCCGGACCGGCATGGCGCGGACCTTCGATGTAGACGCCCCAGCCGAAGCTATCGGCCGAAGCCGTACCAGCGAGGCCGGCCGTCGCCATGACCGAAACCAGGGCTGCAAGACCGATTTTGCGAAGCATGCCGATCATTTTCTCTCTCCTCGAACCGGCGCGTGTTGCGGCGCCTTTGTTTCCATCCCGCCGTCACTGGCGATTGGGGAGAGACTAGCTTCGTCCGGCTGAATGCAGTCCGAATCCGCCATTCAGACCATGTTCACCTTGGCGACGGGAGCTCAGACATGCAGAACCACCTCCCGGCGATGCGGGCTGTCGCGGTGTTCGAAGAGGTAGATGCCCTGCCAGGTGCCGAGCAGCAGTCGGCGCTCGGAAAAGGGGATCGACAGCGAGACCGGCAGGAGCGCGGCCTTGATATGGGCCGGCATGTCGTCGGGACCTTCGTCGCGATGGGTGACCCACTGCATCGCCGGATCCGTGGTCGGCGGGACCAGCCGGCGAAAGAAGGCCTTGAGATCCGTCTGAACGGAGGGGTCGGCATTCTCCTGGATCAGCAGGGAGCAGGAGGTGTGTCGCACGAAGACCGTCATGACGCCCTCCTCCAACCCGCTGTCGCGCAGGAACTTGCCTGCCGCCTCGGTGAACTCGTAGAGCCCCTGCCCACGGGTGGAGATCGCCAGTCGCAGCATCGCCATCAACAACACCTTTCACGCTTCGCCGGGGAGAACCATGCCCGGTATCTAGCCTATCCCGACAGGCCTCTATAGTCTCCGACCAACCTAGGGAGGACCACAAGCGATGAGCCTGATCGAAACCATCGAGAGACAGGAAAGCCTGCTCGTTTTCAAGAGCTTCGATGAACGCGTCGCGCTCGACGTGGGCCGGCGGCTGGTTGATCTGGCACTCTCTGAAAAGGCACCCGTGGTCATTGACATCAGGACCTCCGACCGTACGCTCTTTCACGTCGCCCTGCCCGGCGCCGCGCCCGACAACGATCATTGGGCACGCCGCAAGAGCAATGTCACGCTGCGCATGCACAAGGCCTCTTTGAGGGTCGGAGAACTCAACCGCGCCCGTGGTCGCAGCGTCTCGCCGGAAATCGGTCTCGACCCCCTGGACTATGCCGATCACGGCGGCAGCTTCCCCGTGCGCGTCGAAGGCACCGGCGTGATCGCCGCGATCACCGTCTCCGGTTTGAAGTCCGAGGAAGACCACGCGATGATCGTGACTGTTCTCGAAGCCTATCTCGGCAAGTACTGAGACAGACGGCCGTCACGGACGGGTTCCGGCATAAAGGCTCAGGCGCGAGAAAAGCTGATCCTCGCGCTCGAAGACAATGACTGCGGGCAGTGCATAAGGCCCCTCATCCGCCGCATTGCCACCATTGGCATCGCGACGGTCCGAACCATTCAGCGTACATTCGACCGCAAAACGGAAGCCCGCTTTGTCACTCATGACGACATGATCGGACAGCGAGAGGCCGTGCCTCAGCACATAGGCCGCGAGTGTATCGCGGAACGAGGCATGACCGATGACCCGGATGCCATCCGGCAGGTCCAGCACGGCCTCGTCCTCGAACATCGGCATCAGCGCGTCGAAGTCGTGACGATTGAACGCATCGAGCGCAGCAAGTGTCTGATCTTCCAATGACATGGATCCTCTCCCTCTCTATTTCCAACATAGGCTCATGATCGCCTGCGACAAGATGCGAGCGGCTGCGAGCAGGCTCATGCCAGGGGGCGGAGCGCGCCGCGCGTGGCCTTGATGACGGCATCCGTCAACGGCCTCAAGGCACCCGCCACCGAGCGGCTGACATGCCAGTAAAGCGGCACATCGAGCGGTTTTCCCCCAACCAGTTCCTGCAACCGTCCATCGGCCAGCGCAGCAGCCGCCAGGTTTTCCGGGTTCATGCCCCAGCCGATGCCGGAAATTGCCGCATCGACAAAGGCATGGCTGGAGGGCAGCCAGTGGGATGGACCGGTACTGGAGACACCGAGCGTCTGCTCTGCCCAGCGCGTCTGCAGCCGATCCTTGGCATTGAAGGTGATGACCGGTGCCTGCGCCAGGCGCGCGGCCGTCACCGGGTCGTCGCCGAACCAGCGGAGGATGAATGCAGGGCTCGCGGTTGCCAGATACCGGAGCGCACCGAGCGGACGGCAATCACAGCCCTGGACCGGCTTGGCCGACCCGCTGATGGCCGCCCGGACCTCGCCGCGCTTCAGCCAGTCCGCACTATGATCCTGATCGTCGATGACAAGATCGAACAAAACGCCGCCGACCTCAGCCATGGCCGGCAGGAACCACGTCGCCAGACTGTCGGCATTGACGGCAATCCTCAGGCTTGGCCAGCCGCCGGTTTCCTCAGCACCCGTCGACGCCAACCCGAGATCCCGCCGCACGCCCTGCTCCAGCAGGCGCACCTCCTCCGCATGACGGAAAAGCCGCTCGCCCGCCTCGGTGGCCCGGCACGGCTGCGACCGGACGACAAGTGATGTGCCGACCTGTTCCTCGAGCTGCCGGACCCGCTGGGAGATCGCCGACTGTGTGACATGCAGGAGCTGCGCCGCGCGGTCGAAACTGCCGGTTCTCAGGACAGCCGACAGGGCAGCAAGCTGGGCGGGATCAAACATTAACGTCCCTTATCTGAGATCAGATTTATCAACTTTCCTAATCCGCGTTCTCGATTTAGTCAAAGCGGCATTCATCTGGAGCGCCACATGTACACCGCCGCCACCGCCGGATTTCTTCTCGGGCTGAGCCTGATCGTCGCCATCGGCGCGCAAAACGCCTTCATCCTGCGCCAGGGCCTCAGGCGGGAGCATGTTCTGCCGCTGGTGCTGACCTGCGCCATTTCGGATGCGATCCTGATTGCGCTCGGGGTCGCCGGCTTTGCCACGATCCTTTCGCGCCTGGACTGGCTCGAACCGGTCATGAGCTACGGGGGAGCCGCCTTTTTGCTCGCCTATGCAAGTCGCAGCCTCTATTCGGCCTGGACCGGCGGCAACAGCCTCAGGGCCGACGGTGCGGATGCCACGAGCCTGCGGGTCGCCTTCATGACATGTCTCGCGTTCACCTGGCTCAACCCGCATGTCTATCTTGATACCGTTGTGCTGCTGGGATCAATCTCGACCCGCTATGCCGGTCATGAGACCGCCTTTGCCCTGGGCGCCATGACCGCATCCTTCTGTTTCTTCTTCACCCTCGGCTATGGCGCACGCCTGCTGGCGCCGCTGTTTGCCAGACCGGTCGCCTGGCGCGTGCTCGATGCCGTGATCGCCGTGGTGATGGCCGCGATTGCCATCAAGCTGCTGGTCTGACCGCAGCCCCGCCTCCATCTCTAGGGTCTGCACCCCTTGGGTCTGTGGCCGCCGTGCTATATGCCATTCTGGGGGAAATGAGGAGCACTGCATGTTTCTGACCAACCGCGAAATCATCGAGCTGCAGGCCTTCCGCCATGAACTGCATCGCCATCCGGAAGTCTCGGGCGAGGAACGGGAAACGGCACGTCGCGTCATTCAGGCACTGGCGTCTCTTGGGCCCTCTGAGATCCTCGCAAACCTTGGCGGCCACGGCGTCGCAGCCGTCTTCGAAGCAACAGAGCCGGGGCCAACCCTCCTTTTTCGCGCAGAACTCGATGCCCTGCCGATCGAGGAAAAGTCGGAAGCCGCCCACCGCTCGACCATCTCCGGCAAGGGCCATCTCTGTGGCCATGACGGCCACTCGACCATCCTCATCGCGCTTGCAACGGGACGATCCCGCCAGCCGATCACCAGAGGCCGGGTCGTCTTGCTCTGGCAGCCGGCGGAGGAAGATGGCAGTGGGGCAGCAGCCGTGCTGGCGGATCCACGCTTCTCCGAGATCCGTCCGGATTTTTGCCTATGCGCTACACAACACGCCGGGCCTTGCCTTCGGCTCCGTTGCGCTGAAAAGCGGCCCGGTCAACTGCGCGTCGCGCGGCATGAAGATCAGGCTGTCCGGCAAGACGGCCCATGCGTCGCAGCCCGAAACCGGGATCTCGCCGATGGCGGCCATGTCGGCGCTGATGCCGGCCCTGACGGCCCTGTCCCAGGACGCGCCGCCTTCCCTCGACTTCAGGCTGGCAACCGTCACCCATGCCTGGCTCGGCGAACCGGCCTTCGGCATTGCGCCCGGCGATGCCGAAATCTGGGTGACGCTGCGCACGCTGATCGACGACCGGATGGCAGAACTCTGCGAAAGGGCGGAAAGTCTGGTGACGGCGGCCGCCGCTCAAGCCGGCCTCGTACGGTCCATCAGTTATCACGACGTCTTTTTCCACTGCGAGAACGCAGCCGAAGCCGTCGCTCACCTGGAACAGGCCCTGACCACCGAAGGAGTACGGTTCAACGAGGGAGATCTGCCGATGCGGGCCTCGGAGGATTTCGGCCGTCTGCGCGCCGTCTGCCCGTCGGCCATGTTCTTTCTCGGCGCCGGCGAGACGCACCCTGCCCTGCACAATCCGGACTACGATTATCCCGACGAACTGACGGCGATCGCCGCTCGGGTCTTCATGGCCGTCATCCGAAACTCGCTCGGATGATCCACGCAGCGGTCAGCTGTCCGGAAAGCCCCGTTCGGCCCATTCGGACTTTGGAACAGCCTTGCCGACCGAGAGCGAGAAGGACACGACCTCGGTTGCATCGTCATCGACCTCGCAGCGGACGGCAATATTGATCCAGGCGCCGTTGATATCGCGGAAGGCCGCAAGCGGAACATCCACGACATTCCCCTCCCTGAGCCGCAGTATAGGCAGCAGATAGGGCACATAGGCGGGTGTCCCGTTGCGCAGCTGCTGGCTGAGTTCGGTTCCGCACAGCTGGTCGCCGCGTTCCTGGCGTGTCAGACCGGCCATGGCGGTCATGGCCGCCTGATCGCCCGATATCGCCGAGGAGAAGAGCTCCGTCACCTCGCGCGGTTCAAGCCGCGCTTCGGCAATCGCCGTCACAACTGCCGGATCTGCGGGCGCATTCTCCGTCGCGACGTCCGCCTCGGCTTCACCCTCCCCCGCCTGGGTTTCTTCGGCGGCCTCCGGCAAAGCCCCCTCGATCGGCGGCGCTTCCGGCAGACTGATCTCCGGCTGGGCGAGCGTCGGCGCCGCCTCGGCCACCTGTTCTGCCTCTTCGGCGGGGCGCGCATTGTCTTCGGCATTGCGCTCGGCCTCGGTTCCGCGCGCAATCTCCGGTCCGCTGTCCCGCTCACCAAAGCGCACAACGGGCCGCAGCACGGGGATCGGTGCCGACGCGGCATCCGGCAGCTCAGGCTCCGGTTCGGTCACCTCTTCCGCAGGCACTTGCGCTTCTGGCTCCGGGACCGGCGGCGGTTCGACCGGCTCTTCCGGTGTCGGCGGCTGTTCGGCCTCAGCCGGCGGCTCCGCCGGTTCGGGTTGCGGTTCAGGTTCAGGCTCAGGTTCGGGTACCGGCGGCGGAGCAACCAGCGTCACCGCGACGGCCTGATCCTCTGGCGAGAGTTGATGGGGGCTATCGAAGCTCAACAGGAAGACGGCCACTGCAAGCGCATGCAGCAACAGCGAGAGGGCGAGCCCTCCACCGAAGCGCCGCCAGCCTGTCTTCCTCGTATCCGTCATGGTGTGATCCATAGCGACGATTGCGGCAAAAAGGGAGGCGGAGCCAACAAGAGAAGCAATAAGACTGTCAAGTGATCAGGTGGGCTGCCTGGCCCGCCTCCGTCAGAATCCGAACAGCCTTTCTATCGAAAGATACAAACTGCTCGCCGCCCATCATCCGGCCGGAAAACGCAATGACGCCGTCGGCGAAATCACCGCCGGCTTCCAGCGCGCCAAGTCCATTGAATGCTAAGGCGCGATCAACGGTGACATTCTTCGTGTCCAGAAGCCCAAGAATTACCTTCGAGATATCGGATTTGCTCACCCCATAGGATCTGTCGAGAACCCACACGAGTTCGCAAAGCGCCTGAGGAGTGATGGCAACCAACTCCGCATCGGCCAGAAGCTCAACGGCTGCCTTTGATTGCCGCGCGTCATCTCCGACAACAGCACGCAGAAGAACATTGGTGTCCGCCGTGATTTTCATTTTACGGGATCCGATCCGGTTCCAACGTCTACAGCGGCTGAAGCGATAGCCTCGTTCAACTCGTCGATCGAAAGGATGCGCCCATTCGTCCGCCCCTTCAAAATGGCAGAAAGGTCTCGAAACGTCTGCTCGGACCGAACCGGGGAAAGAGTTGCGCGCCCATCCGGCAGGAGGTCTACGGCAACCTTGTCACCGGGCCTCAAGCCAAGATGCTTCAGAACCTCCTTGCGCAGCGTCACCTGCCCTTTTGATGTGATACTCAGCTTGGCCATCAGATCCTCCATGCGCCCAAAGTAAGGCGAAAGAGCCTTACGAACAAGAGTAAGGTCAGAGGTCACGAAGAAAAACCCGCCGGATCGCTCCGACGGGTTTGGCATTTCAGAACTCTCTCGCCTGATCAGCTATCCAGGAAGCTCCGCAGCTTGCGGCTGCGGCTCGGATGCTTCAGCTTGCGCAGCGCCTTCGCTTCGATCTGACGGATACGTTCGCGAGTGACCGAGAACTGCTGGCCGACTTCTTCGAGCGTGTGGTCGGTGTTCATGCCGATGCCGAAGCGCATGCGCAGCACGCGTTCTTCACGCGGCGTGAGCGAGGCGAGAACGCGGGTGGTCGTCTCGCGCAGGTTCGCCTGGATGGCGGCGTCGATCGGCAGCAGCGCGTTCTTGTCCTCGATGAAATCGCCGAGGTGGCTATCCTCTTCGTCACCAACAGGGGTTTCGAGCGAGATCGGCTCCTTGGCGATCTTCAGGACCTTGCGGACCTTTTCGAGCGGCATTGCGAGCTTTTCGGCCAGTTCTTCCGGCGTCGGCTCGCGACCGATTTCGTGCAGCATCTGGCGCGAGGTGCGGACGATCTTGTTGATCGTCTCGATCATGTGCACCGGAATGCGGATCGTGCGGGCCTGGTCGGCGATCGAACGGGTGATCGCCTGACGGATCCACCAGGTCGCATAGGTGGAGAACTTGTAGCCGCGACGATACTCGAACTTGTCGACCGCCTTCATCAGGCCGATATTGCCTTCCTGAATGAGGTCGAGGAACTGCAACCCGCGGTTCGTGTACTTCTTGGCGATGGAGATGACGAGACGCAGGTTCGCCTCGACCATTTCCTTCTTGGCGATGCGCGCTTCGCGTTCGCCCTTCTGCACCATCGACACGATGCGGCGGAATTCGGCGATCGAGATACCGGTTTCGGTGGCGAGATTCTGGATTTCGCCACGGATATCGCGGATCGTCTGGTTCTCTTCCTTGGCAAATTCCTTCCAGCCACGGCCGGAAAGATTGGCGATGGACTTCATCCAGTTCGGATCAAGTTCGGCACCCTGGTACTGCTCGAGGAAGGCCTCGCGCTTGACGCCATAGCTTTCGGCGAGACGCAGCAGGCGACCTTCGTTCTGCATCAGACGCTTGGAAATGTCATAGAGCTGCTCGACAAGGCTGTCGATGCGGTTCTGGTTGAGCGACAGCGACTTGACCGCCGTCACCAGCTGATCCTTCAGCTCCTTGTAGCGACGCTCCTGACCGGATGACAGCGTGCCAGCACAGGCAAGACGCGCCTCGACCTGCTGATCCTGCAGCTTGCGCAGCTTCTTGTAGGTGTCGGCGATAACGTCGAGGGTTTCCATGACCTGAGGACGGAGCTCCGATTCCATCGCAGCCAGCGACAGGTTCGATTCGTCCTCGTCCTCTTCTTCTTCCTCCGGCGGCATGCCTTCACCACCGATGGCGGTGATGTCGTCATCATCGCCAGCGGCGGCCTGCGGACGGCGCTTGGCGCGCTCCTTTTCCTTCTCTTCGGCTGCCTTGCGGTCGGCTTCAATCTTCTCTGGGCTCTGGAACTGCGGAGCAGCCTTGGCTTCCGGGCCCGAATAGGTCGTTTCCAGATCGATGATCTCGCGCAGCAGTGTCGTGCCTTCGTTGAGCTCATCGCGCCAGATGATCAGCGCCTGAAAGGTCAGCGGGCTCTCACAGAGACCCGAGATCATCGTCTCGCGGCCAGCCTCGATGCGCTTGGCAATCGCAATTTCGCCTTCGCGCGACAGAAGCTCGACCGAGCCCATCTCGCGCAGATACATGCGCACCGGATCGTCTGTGCGGTCGGTCGGCTCTTTCTTCTTGGCGGTCGCAACGGCGGTGCCTGCGGTCGGCGCCAGTTCGCCGCCTTCGCTGTCGCCGTCTTCCTCAGCCTCGTCGTCGCCGCCCTGGGCCTCGTCGACGTCTTCGTCTTCGATGACGTTGATGCCCATGTCGGAAAGCATGGCCATGGTGTCTTCGATCTGCTCGGAGGTCACCTCCTCCGACGGCAGAACCGAATTCAACTCGTCCATAGTCACATAGCCGCGCTTCTTGGCGGCCTTGATCATCTTTTTGACCGCGTCATCGGAAAGATCGAGAAGCGGACCGTCCGTCGCGCCGTCGCGTTCGCTGTCGGCTTCTTCGTTTTCTTTGACTTTCGATGCCATTTATCTTGTCGCTTTCCCTGACGTCTGATCATGCGGCTCATCGCCGGAGGAATGGGAGACGGACCACTCACCCGGGCGGATAGCTGTCACTGACCTAACGGAGTGTTGCTTAATTCCTGATTAACTATGGGCAATGCGGCCGCAGCGCCGAAACCTCGTTTATCTGCATGACCGGTCATCATACCAGAGATCCGTCCGAACCCACTTCACCCTTGTCTGCTTGAATTGGTGATTCCCACAATTTTTCCTGACGTCAAGCCTTTCTGCAGGCTGGACAAGGAAAATCAACAAAACAAGCCGTTCAACGGCGTCTTTATCACCGATCTTCGCTGATGTAGGTCGTCATCACGGGGAAACAAGGGGGTGAGACCCGTTCCCCATCGGCGGCGCAACCGGCGACACATCGGACTTGACCCCTGTTAAGAACCAGGTTCGCATCAGCCCCTTGCCCTTGATGTCGATGTCACCACGCAACTCGAAGTCAAAGCGGCTTTCAAGCCGCTGCTTGAGGCAGTCGCTGACCTGAATGCGACCGGCAAGACCATGCGATTCCATATGCGCGGCGGTGTTCACCGTGTCGCCCCAGACATCGTAGAGAAGCTTGTTCGAACCGATGACACCCGCAACCACGGGGCCGGTGTCCAGACCGATGCGCACCTCGACCGCTTCGCCCACCTGTTCCGAAATGCGCCGACAGCAGGCAATCAGATCGAGCGCCATCTGTGCGACGGCGGCTTCATGATCCGGTTTTGGCTCCGGCAGCCCTCCAGCCACCATATAGGCGTCGCCGATCGTCTTGATCTTCTCCAGGCCATGGGCACTGGCGATCGCATCAAACTGGCTGAAGACGCGCCCGAGAAAGGCAATCACCTGCTGCGGCTGCCAGCGTGCCGCCCGTGGGGTGAAATCGACGATGTCGGCAAACAGGATTGTTGCAGATGGGATCTGATCGGCGACCACCTGGGTCCCATTCTCCCGAAGCCTGCTCGCCACCGCCTGCGGCAGGATGTTGAGAAGCAGCCGCTCGGAAAACTGATGTTCGGACTCCAGCGCCATCTCCGCCTGCGCCGCTTCCTTGAACGCAAAGTAAGAGGTGGTGAAGATCAGCAGAAAGGCGAACGGAACGGTCACGTAATAGAGCGTGTTCAGGAAGACAGGATCAACCCGAATGAAATCGAGCGGAACGACAAACAGGATCTCTGTCGCGAGAAATGCAGCAAGACCGCAGACGGTAACGAAGGCCGAGAGAAGCAGCCGCTCGGAACCGAAGACCAGCAAGGATGCGGCGGCTCCCGGCAGGAAGTAGAATTGCAGCCCAGAGTCCCGCCCGAAAAACATGCAGAAACTGATACCGAATATCAGCCACATCGCACAGAGATAAAGCCCAGCCGAAATCTCTCCATAGCGGTGAAAATAAGGGGTCAACGCATAGATGATCACCTGCGGCGCAAATGCGATTATGGCAGGCAGCAGACCGTAGCTGTCATAAGCGACGAACATCACGATGTAAGGGATGGTCATCAGGCTGACCATGGCCGCAATCAGATTGGTGACCGCCAGCCGCCGGCGTATGCGCGGTGGATAACCGGAAGTCCCGATGCGGGCCACCCACCAGACGGCATTCGGCAGACGCCAGAATGAGCGCAATCTGTGCCCGTTACGGGCTATGAAGTCCAACTCGTACTGCGACACTCTTGCTTCCGCTGACAGGGGAACAAGACTTGAATCCCCTATTTGTCGCGGCAGCGCAACAGATTTATGCAAACGATTACATTAGCCATGTCCGGTGGCTGCGCCCTTCACCCGACCGGACATCACACCGAAGCCATCAATGATGGCTTCCTGGTTTTCCATACGGGCAACTTCAAGCTGGACCTCGTGCAAGGCGCTGATCACCTGCTCGATCCGACTGGCATCATCGGTCTCGGTCGCCTCGGCGATTTCCCGCTCCAGTTCCATGCGCTGCCGCTTCAGCGCCCGCGCCCGCTTGTAGAGCGCAAGCGCCTGCCGATAGCCCTCACGCGCATCTTCAGGCGCTGCGATCTCTGTGGCAATCCACAGCCTTGCATTGCGGATCTGCTGATCAAGACCACGCAACAGCGTCCCATGGCCGTGCGCCTCAAGCTTCTGGATCAAGGTTTCGCGGCTGAGCGTCGAGCCGGCTTCGGCAACTGCCGTCAGAAGCGAGGACCAGAGCTTCTGGAGCCCTGCATGTTCATAATCGATCGCGGCAATCTCATCATACTCGTCGTCGAGCAGCTGCGGATGATTGACGATGGTCAGCGCCAACACGCTTTCCCGCAATGTCGCCTGTTCGAGCGCTCCGCGCACAAGGCCTGATCGCGCCAATCGATCCGAGATCGCGCCTCGGCTCGACGCCACCGGGCCGGGCGGACGTCCGCCGTAACGGGCACCCTGCCCCTGTCCGCGTCCCCCCTGAAAACTGCCGCGCTCTCCCCTTCCCGGCTGACTGCTCTGGAAAAAAGCGTAGAGCCTGTCGCGCACATCCTGCTGGTAGTGTCTCCGGACGCTTTCGTCGGCAATCATATTCACGACCTGCCGGAGCTTCGCCTCAAGCTCTGCACGCTTCTCAGGCGTATCAAAGCCACCGGCTTGGGTCTCCCGCATCCAAACCATCTCGGCAAGCGGTCGCGCCTCCGCCATCACTCGATCAAAGGGCTGGCGGCCGTCGTGCTTGACGAGATCATCCGGGTCCTTGCCATCCGGCAGCATGGCAAAGCGAAGCGACTGGCCCGGCTTGATATGCGGCAAAGCAAGATCGACGGCACGAAACGCTGCCCGCTGCCCCGCCCCATCGCCGTCGAAGCAGAGCACCGGGACCGGCGTCGTCTTCCACATCAGTTGCAGCTGGTTTTCGGTCAGCGCCGTGCCGAGTGGCGCCACCGCATTCTCGATCCCCGCCTGGTAGAGCGCGATCACGTCCATATAGCCTTCGACAGCAATCAGTGTCTCGGCGCCATCAGCACCCTGCATCGCGCGTCGGGCGCGGGAGAAATTGTAGAGGACATTGCCCTTGTGAAAGAGCTCCGTCTCGTTGGAATTCAGATATTTCGCCATGGCATCCGCCGCCATGGCGCGCCCACCGAAGGCGATCACCTTGTCGCGGGACGACAGGATCGGGAACATGATGCGATCGCGAAAGCGGTCATAGGAGACGGGAATGTCCGGCCCGTGCACGACAAGCCCGCAGGCCTCGATCTGCTCCTTGGCCACGCCCTTGGAAGCAAGATATTCCTTAAGCGCATTCCGACTTTCAGGCGCATAACCCAGCCGGAACGTCTCGATCGTGCGCCCGGAGAGACCACGCTCGCGCAAGTAAGCCCGGGCCCGCGCCCCGCTCGCCGTCTGCAACTGGTCCTGAAAGAACTGCGTCGCCATCTCCATGACGTCCTGCAGGCTGGTGCGCTCCTTCTCGCGCCGCTCTGCCTGCGGATCCGGCTGCGGCATGGCGATACCGGCCATATCGGCCACCTGCTGCACCGCCTCGACAAAGCTCAAGCCTTCGAGGTCGGTCAGGAAACGAAAATGGTCGCCGGAAACGCCGCAGCCGAAGCAGTGATATCGCCCCTTGCGATCCTCGCAATGAAAGCTCGGGCTCTTCTCGCCATGGAACGGGCAGCATGCCCAATAGTCCTGCCGCGACACATTGGTCTTCTTGCGATCCCAGGTCACACGACGGCCCACCACGGCCGAAATCGGCACGCGGTCACGGATCTCGTCGAGGAAGTCGCTGGAAAAACGCATCTGTATCCCTGGGCAGCTGATCCTTCATATAGGCGCCGCAGCAGCGCAGCGCCAAGGCTTTCGCGCGGAGTGCCCGTTATTCACAGCGCTTGATTGCGATGACATCTGTATATACAATGACAACCAGATCCTTTGAGAGCCGCCATGATGCGTAGCCTGGACGATATTCCGCAAGAAGAATGGGCCTTCGAGTGGGACGAGGCGAAGCGTCTGGCCAATCTAGAAAAGCACGGTGTCGACTTTCCACGTGCGGCAAATGCCTTGCGTGGCCCGCGAATGGACATGCGCAGCGAGCGGAACGGCGAAACTCGCGCTCTGTCGATTTGTCCGGACACTCTAAAGCTTCTGGCAGTTGTGTTCACTATGCGCGGCGACAAATGCCGCATCATTTCAGCAAGAACGGCGCACGAAAATGAGCAAAGAAAATATCGTCAGATATACAATTGAAGAGATCGAAGCGATGATCGCTCGCGGGGAAGACAAGACCGACTGGGCCCGCGTCGATGCCATGACCGACGAGGATATCGAGCGCGCCATGCGCGACGATCCCGACTGGAAGGACTTCATGGACATCGACTGGTCCAAGGCGACGATGGTGATCCCGGACAAGAAGAAGGCAATCTCGATCCGTCTCGATCCCGACATCATCGATTTCTTCCAGGCAACCGGCAAAGGCTACCAGACCCGTATCAATGCAGTGCTGCGCCATTTCGTCGATGAGCAGAAGCGCTCCAAACCCTGAAACGCAAGACGCCGCCCGAGGGCGGCGTCGAAGGCGACGAAACAGTGTGAAGGTCTACTTAAGCAGGTCCTTGACCACGCCGGAAGCCTTACCGAAGTCCATCTGACCAGGATAGCGCTCCTTCAGCGCACTGATGCACTTGCCCATGTCGCGCAACCCTTGCGCACCCGTTTCGCTGATGACCGCAGCGCAGAGCTCGCGCACCTTCTCTTCCGAAAGCTGCTCGGGCATGAAGGACTTGATGATGACGATTTCCTCGCGCTCCTGTGCGGCGAGTTCCGGGCGGTCGTTGTCGGCATAGATCTTGGCCGATTCGTCCCGCTGCTTGATCATCTTCATCAGGATCTGCATGATCTCGTCATCGGTGACCGGGTCCTTGCCGGTACCACGATGAGCAATGTCCCGATCCTTGATCGCCGTCTGGATCAGACGCACGGTGGACGTCCGACGGACATCCTTGGCCTTCAGGGCCTCTTTCAGCGAGTTGGCGAGCGTGTCGCGTATCATTTTCTTCTCCGGGGAAGCGCCCGTTCACCTTCGGTGATTGTGGCTTTTCCGTGTTCGTTAAGTGGTCCTCATAGCCAGACATCTGCTGCAGTGCAAACGAATTGAGCAAACCATTGAAATGGCTTGGGAGAAATCCGGGCCGGAACCAACTCCGGAATTGACCTCTCCGTAACATGCGTCTATTGCTCGGCACCTGCACGCAAATTGTCATCAGGGCTGAAAACGCGCGACTTCGCGCGCCCTCGATCTGCAACATAAATGGTCCTGCGAAACCGCTCCGACAAGGGGCCGGCACGCGGGCGAACAAGGAATGACCATGACCGCGACAGCCCCCTGGACGACCCGCAAGCCGACCGCCCTCCTCGTTCTCGCCGATGGCACCGTCATCGAAGGCCACGGCATCGGCGCGACCGGCAAGGTCCAGGCCGAGGTCTGCTTCAACACGGCGCTCACCGGATACGAGGAAATCCTGACAGATCCGTCCTATCTCGGCCAGATCGTCACCTTTACCTTCCCCCATATCGGCAATGTCGGCACCAATGACGAAGATATCGAAGATTTGACGCCGGCAGCCGGCCACGGTGCGGTCGGCACCATCTTCAAGGCCGACATCACGGAGCCTTCAAATTATCGTGCCGCAAGCCATCTCGACGCTTGGCTGAAGAGCCGCGGCATCATCGGCCTCTCCGGCATCGACACCCGCGCGCTCACCGCCTGGATCCGCGAAAACGGCGCACCGAACGCGGTCATCGCCCACGACCCGAACGGTGTCTTCGACATCGAGGCGCTGAAAGCCGAAGCCAAGGCCTGGAGCGGCCTCGTCGGCCTCGACCTCGCCAAGGTCGCCTCCTCCGGCCAGTCGTCCGTCTGGAACGAAAAGGACTGGTCCTGGACCGAAGGCCACACGACGCTCGGCGCCTCTGACGCGAAGTATCACATCGTCTGCGTCGACTTCGGCGTGAAGCGCAACATCCTGCGCCTGTTTGCCGGCCTCGACTGCAAGGTCACCGTTGTACCCGCGACCACCTCGGCCGAAGACATCCTGGCGCTCGCCCCGGATGGCGTCTTCCTGTCGAACGGCCCGGGAGATCCGGCCGCCACCGGCGAATACGCCGTTCCCGTCATCCAGACCCTGGTGAAGAGCGACAAGCCGGTCTTCGGCATCTGCCTCGGCCACCAGATGCTGGGCCTGGCGCTTGGCGGCAAGACCGAGAAGATGCACCAGGGCCATCACGGCGCAAACCATCCCGTGAAGGACTTCACCACGGGTAAGGTCGAGATCGTTTCGATGAACCACGGCTTCGCAGTCGACTCCAAGTCGCTGCCGGAAAGCGTTGAAGAGACTCACATTTCCCTCTTCGACGGCACGAATTGCGGCCTGCGCCTGAAGGGCAAGCCGGTCTTCTCCGTCCAGCACCACCCAGAAGCCTCGCCCGGCCCGCAGGACAGCCACTACCTGTTCCGCCGCTTCATCAACATGGTGCGTGAGACCAAGGGTGAGCCAGCCTTGGCAGAGCGCTGAAATCAGTCAGACGAATGAGACGACGCGGCCCGGGATCAAACCCGGGCCGTTTGCATTTCCCGCCTGACCTTCAGGTAAAAGCGAAGGCTGAGCATGACGGCCGCACTCGCAAGCCCGAGGCAGAAGCCATACCAGATGCCGATACCGCCGACGCCGAGCGGAAACGCCATGAGCCAGGCGAGGAAAAAGCCGATCGGCCAGTAGGAAACGAGCGCCAGGATCATCGGCACCCGCGCATCCTTCAGCCCGCGCAACAGCCCGGCGGCGATCGCCTGCAGCCCGTCGACCAGCTGGAACAGACCCGCGACGATGACGAGCGGCCCCGCATAGGCAAGCACGGCGGCGGCATCCGGCGTGTTCTCGTTCAGGAACAGCGAGGCGAGCGGCCCTGGCACGATCAGGAACAGGATACCGCCGGCAAAGGAAATCAGTCCGGCAATCGACACAACCGTGATCGAGGCCCGCACCAGCTCGGGATAGTTCTTGCGCCCATGCGCCAGTCCGACACGCACGGTCGCAGCCTGTGACAGGCCAAGCGGCAGCATGAAGGCGATCGAGGCGAGTTGCAGAGCAATGCCATGGGCGGCAAGTTCGATCGTGCCGATCCGCCCCATCAGCAGCGAGGCGGCACTGAACAGGCTCACTTCCGCCAGAACGGTGACGCTGATCGGCAGGCCGAGCATCAGCACTTCGCGGAAGGCATGCCAGTCCGGCCGCCAGAACCGGACGAAAAGCTCGTAGCGGCGTGTCTCATCGCGTGTCTGGATGTAGATGACCATCGCAATCACGCTCACCCACTGCACGATGACGGCCACGATCGCAGCTCCCGTCATCCCGAGTGCCGGCATTCCGAAATGACCGAATACAAGCGTGTAGGCGAGGATGGCATTCAGGATCAGAATGCCGATCGTGACCCAAAGCACGATCCGCGCCCGTCCCGTTGCGCTGACAAGCGCGCGCAGCACGGCAAACAGCAGGGCCGGCAACAGACCAAGCTGGACGATGAAGACATAATCCGCCGCAAGCTTCGCCACTTCCGGCTTCTGCCCAAGCGACAAGAGGATCGCCTCGGCATGGAAGAATAGCGGCATGGTCAGAAGCACATAAAGAATGGACACCCACATGCCCATGCGGATCGACCGCCGCACTGACACCACATCCCCACGTCCATAGGCCTGCGCCACCATCGGCATGACCGCCATGGAGAAGCCCGATCCAAAAATGAAGATCGTAAAGAAGAACTGCCCGGCGAGCACCATCGCCGCCAGCTGGACGGCGCCGAGCTGACCGACGATCACCACGTCGGTGGTGTGGATGCCGAGCTGCGCCAGCTGCGCACCGATCAGTGGAATGCCAAGCGAGAGCGTTGCGCGGATATGCGACATCCAGCTGCCGGCGCCGACAGGTGCGGGACTGTGTGTTTCAAGCGGGGCGACATCGGTATGCATGGCTTCAATCTCAACGAAAAAAGCCGCTTCCAGGAACTGGCGAGCGGCATGTCGCAGATGGATAAGTCGCCAGCCACGATCGGGCAATATCAAATCAGCAAACTGCAGAATTATTGGTCATGACATCACTGAAATTGATGAAAAACAAGGCGACGAGCCGACGCCTTGCCCCCGAACCGGCCTTTCCGTGCGCCTTGCTCCCGTTCTATGGTCATTCTCCAAGCGGCAGCAGGAGAAGGCCAAAGCATGCTGGAATTGATCTGGAAGGGCGCGCTGATCGGCGCCGGCGCAACGCTTGCCATGGACCTTTGGGCCGTCGTCCTGACAACCGTCTTCAAGCAGCCCAAGGCAAATTGGGCACCCGTCGGCCGGTGGTTCTATCACCTGAAGAACGGGCGGGTCTTTCACCACAGCATCGCCGATGCCGAACCCTACGGCCAGGAACTGGCGCTCGGCTGGATCGCCCATTACGCCGTCGCCATCGCCTATGGCATCATGCTCGCGCTGATGCTCGGCCCGCCCTGGTTGGCGTCCCCCACCCTGCTGCCGGCCTGGATCTGGGCAATTGTCACGGTCGCAGCGGGCTGGTTCCTGCTCCAGCCGGGGCTTGGGCTCGGCTGGGCAGCGTCAAAGACGCCAAACCCGAACAAGGTCCGGGCCCTCAATCTTGCGGCACATACCGTCTTCGGTCTCGGCCTCTGGGCCACGGCGCTCCTCATCGGATAACCGAAGCGCCCCGTCAGATGGCACCCGAAAACGTATCGCAGGCGCCGACATCGCCGCTTTCATAGCCACGCTTGAACCATTTCATGCGCTGCGCCGACGTTCCGTGATTGAAGGCATCGGGCACGACATAACCCTGGCTGCGCTTCTGCAGCGTGTCATCGCCGATCTGCTGCGCGGCATTCAGCGCCTCCTCGAGGTCACCGTCGGAGAGGATGCCCTCCTTGTCCGCCGACCTCGCCCAGATGCCGGCATAACAATCCGCCTGCAATTCGACGCGCACCGACAGCTGGTTCGCTTCTCGCTGCCCCAGGGAGCGCCGCTGCCGGTTGAACTCAGGCAGCACGCCCGTCAGGTTCTGCACGTGATGCCCGACCTCATGGGCAATCACATAGGCCTGGGCGAAGTCACCGGCGGCATCGAACTGCCGCTCAAGCTGGTCGAAGAACTCGGTATCGAGATAGACCTTGCTGTCGGCGGGGCAATAGAAGGGGCCGGTCGCGGACGATGCCTGCCCGCAGGGTGAGGATGTCGAACCCGCGAAAAGCACCAGCGTCGGCTCGCGGTAGCGCTCGCCGGAAGCCGCAAAGATCGCGTTCCAGGTTGTCTCCGTTTCGGCAAGCACGGTGCGGACAAAGGCCGTGGTTTCATCGCTCGCCTGGCCCGTCGGGCCTTGGCCGATCGACTGTTCGTAGCCAGAGCCCGCGCCGCCGACATTGCCCTCGCCCAGGACCTGCAGCATGTCGATGCCCATGGCCTTCAGCACGAAATAAATGACGACGAGGAAGATGATCGTTCCGAAGCTTAAGCCCCCACCACGCCGTCCGCCCATCGGGATCTGGATTCCGGAACGGCCGAACGGATTGCGACCCAATCCGCCTCCGGAAGATTGTCCACGCCGGTCCTCGATATTGTCGGATTGTCGACGACCTCGCCATTCCATGCTGCTGTCCCTCTCACATCTGCCCCTGACAATGAGAAGATAGCCGAACTGTTCCGCAACACCAGCGATGATGCATATTCAAGAGCCATCAGGACTTGTGACGCGTGTCTCCTTGCCTGACCCACCACTGGAACAGCACGACGACAACGAGCAGCATGCCGATCGCCAGAAGGTGGACCTGCCCCTGCCCTTCACCAAACAGCAGCTTATGCATCAGGCGTCCGGGCAGAAGCGTGAAGGCGCCGGCCGTCAGCAACGCCAGCGAATAGAGATTGCCGACATGCCGTCGATGCTCGGCAATCCGACCAGCCCGCGCGGCAACGACTGCCTGCCAGCTGCCGATCAGGGTCAGCACCGAAAGGATATGGATGGGACTGAAACCAAAGTAGAGACGAAGCGAATGAATGAAGAAGCTTGAGAGTGAGGTCACCACCATGACGCCGATCCAGATGCGCCCGAGCATCCTGTGGGTTCCTGTCCCCTTGGGAGCGATCAGCAGATAGGTTCCAAGCAAGAGGGCCAGGAGAGCGGTGGCGACGTGGATCTGGATGGCGGGGGCGGCCTGCAGGAGGAGAGAAAACGACATGGGACTTGCCTTGAACGGATGCACGGTTTCAATGGATGATGTCGTGCTGATCGCGCTGAGCGGTCCGCGTGGCAAACGCCTTGTCGTCGATGTCGAGAAATATTCGTGAACAGCACCGTCTTGCAGTCTGCGCTTCGTGAATGGACAGGGCTGATACGCTCACCGCGTCTCTGGGCAACATTTGCCATCGTGGTTGCCGTCTTTGTCGCCGTCGGCCCGTCGGGCACGATGCGCGACATGGGCCTCGCCGAGCGGGCTGCCTTCTGGACGCTCCTGCATGGTGCGGCCTGGACCGTCGCGATCCTGATCATTACCCTGGCGGAAATCTGGCTCGCAGGGCGTCTGGCGAGCACGCCCTTGCTCCTGACGATCAATGCATTGATCGCCGCCCCCTTCGTTTCGGCAGCGGTGGAACTGGTCCGCTGGTCGTGGATCGGCGCGACGCCGACCCTGGCATCCTATGGTCAGCAGTTGCTTGTCTGCCTGCCACTTTCGGTTCTCTTCAGCCTGCTCACCCATCTGACAATGTCGAACGGGGCGTCTGAACCTCCCAATGGCCATGGCGCATCGGCGGATCCGAAACCAGCAGCCAACCTCCCGGATCCGGCGCCCCTGATGGCCCGGCTCAAGCCCGAATTGCGTGGCGCCCTGCTGCACTTGAGCGTGGAGGATCATTACACCGTCGTCACAACGTCTCGGGGCCGCCAGCTCGTTCTGCTTCGTTTTTCCGATGCTCTGCGCGAGATCGGTTCGACCGATGGCCTGCAGACCCATCGCTCCCATTGGGTTGCAGCCGACCATGTGGCAAAGCTCGAAAGGAGCGGCAGCCGCATGATCCTGCGCCTCAAGTCAGGAGCCGAGATCCCCGTCAGCCGCAGCTTCGCCGAAGCCGTCCGCAGCCGCTTTGGCGACCGCTGAAGCGGCTTCAGCTTTTGGCGTAACCGTAGTCCCCGCCGCGGGTCAGCGCCCGCTGATAGGCCGGCCGTGCGCGGATCCGCTCCGTCCAGGCCCGCAGAACGCTCAGATCCTTGCCTTGGGCAATGCGCGTCATGCCGGCTTCGACCGGAAAGCTCATGGCAATATCGGCAGCCGAGAAATCACGGCCCGCGAACCAGCCGTCCTTACCAACCTCATCGATCCACATGTCGAGATGGTCGGAAAGCTGCGGATCGAGAAGCTTGCGTGAGACGCCCTGGCTGATCATCTGGGCCACCGGCCGGATGAAGAACGGCACCTGCCCCGGGATGCGCGAAAAGATCAGCTTCATCACCAGGAGCGGCATGGCCGAGCCCTCCGCATAATGCATCCAGTAGCGGTAGCGCAGCCGCTCCTCGGTCCCTGCGGCAGGCCTTAAGCCCTCCCCGCCATAGGTTTCGATCAGATACTCCATGATCGCGCCGCTTTCGGCGACCATGCGACCCTGATCTTCGATCACGGGAGATTTGCCGAGCCGATGCACCGCCTTGAGCTCCTTGGGCGCCTGATAGTCCTTGGTGCGATGATAGATTTTCACCTGATAATCCAGCCCGAGCTCCTCAAGCAGCCAGAGAATGCGGTGGGCGCGCGAGTTGTCGAGATAGTGCACGGTGATCATCGGAGACTGCCTTCAATTGTCGTTGCTTGAACTATCTAGCCGCAGCCCGCACTTCCGTCGACCCGCCCCTTGCAACTTTCTCGAAAGGGAATGCAGAGGTCTGCACGTGCGAACCGCTTGGCAGCCCCGCGCCCACATGCAAGTTTGACCGCAGTGCTTTGGGAGGAGTGACAGATGAAGGCAATGCGGCTGGAGGCCACGGGCAAACTTTTCACCCGGGAGGTTGAGAAACCGGCGGCTGGAGCAGATGATCTCCTGGTGCGTGTCGAAGCCTGCGGTGTCTGCGGTACCGACAGACATCTCTTCCACGGCGAGTTTCCCTGCACCCCGCCGGTGACGCTCGGCCACGAATTCAGCGGTATCGTCGAAGAGGTCGGCAGCGCAGTGACAGGTTTCAAGGTCGGGGACCGCATCACCGGAGACCCGAACATCGCCTGCGGCCGCTGCAGCCACTGTGTCAACGGGCGGGTCAATCTCTGCAGGAATCTGAGGGCCATCGGCATCCATCGGGATGGCGGCTTCGCCGATTATGTGGTCATTCCCCACAAGCAGGCCTTTCTTCTGCCGGCCAATCTCGACCCGATGCATGGCGCATTCTGCGAACCGCTCGCCTGCTGCATCCACGGCATCGATCTCGCCGAGATCAAGACCGGTTCCTCCGTCGTGGTGCTCGGCGGCGGCGTGATCGGCCTGTTGACCGTGCAGCTTGCCAGGCTTGCCGGCGCAACGACGGTCATCCTCGTGACCCGCCAGGCCGCCCGCCGCAGGCTTGCCGAGGAGCTCGGCGCGACACACAGTGTCGATCCCGCTCTTGGAGACGTGATTGCGCAGATATCGGGCGAGACAGGTCTCGTTCCTGGCGGCGTCGATGTCGTGCTCGAATGCGCCGGCGTCGGGGAAACCGTGGTACAGGCAACCAAGCTCGTCCGTCCGGGCGGGACGGCCGTCATTCTCGGCGTCATGGCTCAGGGCGAAAAGGTCGCGATCGAACCCTTCGACCTGCTCTTCCGCGAGGTCAAGCTGGTCACCTCCTTCCTCAATCCCTTTACCCATCGCCGCGCAGCCGACCTGATCGCCTCGGGAAAGATCGAGGTCGGCAAGCTCATCTCGCGCCGGGTCTCGCTCGACGAGGCGCCCGAGGTCGTGAGCAACCCGCCGCAGCCGGGCGAAGTGAAGGTGCTGGTCGTTCCCGGCCTCTGAGCAGGGCGTAGTGTCAGAGCGGCGGGCGCCTATCCTTCCAGGGGCGCGCCTGCTCGAGCTGGCCCGCCAGCGAAAACAGCGTGTCTTCATCGGCGAATCGTCCGACGAACTGCATGCCGATCGGCATGCCCTCGGGCGACCAGCCGATCGGTACCGACATCGCCGGCTGGCCGGTGACGTTGAACACCGGCGTCCACGGAATGAACTCGAACGTCTGCGCGGCAAGCTGCTCGGCAATCCCGAGTTTCTTGAGCAGCCTGCCGCCACCGACATAACCCAGAAGCGTCAGCAGTTTCTTTTCGACGGCACTCGGCTGCAAGGCGCCGATCTTGACCGGCAAGGTCGAGAGCACGGGTGTCATCAGCACGTCGATCTCGTCGAAGAAGCCGAGGATCGACCGCGCCGACAGTGTCAGATAGCGATGTGCGGCAATCAGGTCTGCGGCGGTAAAACCCTCGCCCAGCAGGCCCATGCCGAAGGACGAGGCATCGTAATCGCCGGGACGGATTTTCACGCCGAAGATCTTCGCCGTGAACTCGATATCGGCCCGGAGTTCCCCCGCCAGCGCCGTAAGAAAGGCCATGGAAAAGGCCTCGCGCTCGACAGGCGGGGCGGCCTCGATCACCTCATGTCCCAGTTCGGCGAGAAGCTTTACCGTTGCGTCGAAGGCGGCCACAACCTCGGGTGCGACAGCCTTGCCGAGCATCGGCTCTCGCGATACCGCGATCCTCAACCGCCCGGGCGCTCGGTGGACAGCCGCCAGAAAACTGCCCTCATACGGTGGCAGCGGATGCGGCGAGCCGCGATCAGCTCCATGCGTGGCTTCCAGAACGGCCGCGCTGTCGCGCACCGACCGCGTCAGCACGTGCTCTCCCGCAAAGCCCGACCAGGCTTCCCCAATAAAGGGACCCGCCGGTGTTCGCCCGCGCGTCGGCTTCATGCCGAAGACGCCACAAGCCGAAGCCGGAATGCGGATCGAGCCGCCGCCATCGCCACCGGATGCAATCGGCACCATGCCTGCCGCCACCGCTGCCGCAGAACCTCCGGACGAACCTCCCGGCGTGCGGTTTAAGTCCCAGGGATTGCGGGTCGGGCCAAAGGCGCGCGGCTCCGTATACGGTGTCAGTCCGAATTCCGGCGTATTCGTTCGTCCTGCGATAACAAGACCGGCATTCTCCCAGCGCCACACGAGTTCGCTGCTGCCCTGCATCACACGCGTCGCCCAGAGCCGATTGCCATTGCCAGTCGACACGCCGTCGATCTGCGCCAACAAATCCTTGACGAGAAAAGGAACGCCGGAAAAGGCCCCGTCCGGGACACCATTGTCCAGCGTCTGCCTGGCGCGATCGAAAAGCGGACGGATGACAGCGTTGATCTTCGGATTGACCGCCTCGATACGAAAAATCGCCGCCTCGAGAACCTCAGCAGCCGAGACTTCACCGCGCCTGATGAGATCGGCGAGACCCAGGCCGTCAAAGGCAGAATACTCCTTGAACATCATCACTCCCAAAGCTCGACTCGCTCAATGAGAGCAACCTTCCGGTCAATCCATCGACCAATCAAGCACCATCACGAAAAACGCTCCACCCGAATATAAACACCTACTTAACCATGCGAGATTAGAGTGAAACCAAAGGCCGGAAAAACTCCGGCGTGTCGGCGGCTGCCTGCCGCGCTGCGTTCATAGGCTAATGAGGGAACGGCCCATGTTATTCAAATCAGCAACCAGCCGGAACATCTTCGCGACGGTCGCACTTGGCGTCGTGACGACGATAGGCGTTGCCGCAACGATCACTGGCATCAGCTACGGCACGATCCGCGGCGCCGGCATCGACAAGATGCAGACGGCAGCTTCAGACGCCGCCGCAGAGGTAAGTCAAACGCTCAGTGTCGCCCACCAGATGGTAGCAGGCATGGAGGCCTCGATTGCCGCCTTGCGTGCCAAGGGTCTGGCGGACCGTGACATGGCGATGGCCGTTATGACCACCACCCTTGAGGGTTTCCCCGGAGCGATCGGCGTCTCCAGCGGCTGGGAGCCGAATGCCTTTGACGGCAAGGATGCAGACTTCGTTGGCAAGCCGGCCCATGACCAGACCGGCCGCTTCATGCCCTACATCTATCGGTCCGGTGGCGCCATCAAGAGCGACGTTCTGGTCGATTATGACAAGCCGGGTGCCGGCGACTATTACATCCTGCCGGTCACGACCGGAAAGACGGTTCTTCTTGAGCCTTATGTCTATCCCGTTGACGGCAAGGACGTCCTGATGACCACGATCTCCATCCCCGTGATGGGGAATGGCAAGGCGCTCGGCTATGTCGGGGCCGACATCGATCTTGACAAGACCGCAGCCGACCTCGCCGCCAAGCGACCGCTCGGAGATGGCTACGTGGCGCTTCTCTCCTCTGCCAATGCCTTTGTCAGCCATCCCGACAAGGCGCTCATGGGCAAGGGCTTGAAGGACAGCGGTCTCGACGCGGCCGCATGGGAAGGCCTCATCAAGTCTCCAGGCTCCGTTGGTACCATGATCGACAAGGACGGCGTCGAGCGCATGGCGATTGCCGTGCCGATCGAACCCTTCCCGGGTGCCGTCTGGAATGTCGTGGTCGCCGTCCCGAGCGCCACCGTGCTCGCCGCCGTATCCGAGACGGTCTGGACCTCCGCTCTGATCATCGCCGGCGCAACCATCATTCTGATCGTGGTTGGCTGGCTTCTCGCACGCCGCTTCATCGGCCGCATCAACCGCGTGATCGGCCAGACTACGCAGATCGCCTCCGGCCGGCTGGATGTCGAGCTGACCGACCAGAACCGGTCCGACGAACTGGGTGACCTGTCTCGTTCGCTTGCCGTGCTTCTCGACAGCAACCGCAAGAAGGTCGAGCTCGAAAAGGCCGCCGAGGCCCGTTACGAGCAGGAAGAGATCGAACGTGTCGAGCGCTCGAAGGGCCACAAGGCGCGCGAAGAAGAAATCCGCTTCGTCGTCGACGAATTGCGCGCTGGCCTTGCCCGCCTGTCGGACGGCGACATGACGGTCCGGCTCGAAAAGCCCTTCTCCCCCCAGCTCGACGAAATTCGCGGCAACTTCAACGATTCGATCGAGAAGCTCCGCGCCGCCATGATCTCCTTCCGCGACAACGCGACGACGATCGAAAACGGCTCGAACGAGATCCGCTCGGCCGCCGACGACCTTGCCCGCCGCACCGAACAGCAGGCCGCATCGGTCGAACAGACCTCCGCTGCGCTCTCGCAGATCACCCGCTCCGTCAAGGAATCCACCCAGCGCGCCGAAGAGGCCGGCCAGCAGGTCAGCCGCACCAAGGAAAGCGCCGAGCGTTCCGGCGAGGTCGTCCGCTCCGCGATCGATGCGATGAGCGCAATCGAGCAGTCCTCGCAGTCGATCTCGAACATCATCGGCGTGATCGACGAAATCGCGTTCCAGACCAACCTGCTGGCGCTGAATGCCGGCGTCGAGGCCGCCCGTGCGGGCGAAGCCGGCAAGGGCTTTGCCGTCGTCGCCCAGGAAGTCCGCGAACTCGCGCAACGCTCCGCCAACGCGGCCAAGGAAATCAAGGCGCTGATCAGCGCGTCCGGCGAACAGGTCAAGCACGGCGTCTCGCTCGTCGACCAGACCGGCGAAGCGCTTTCGGCCATCGTCGCCGAGGTCCAGCAGATCAACACCAATGTCCACGCGATTGTCGATGCCGCTCGCGAGCAATCGACTGGCCTTCACGAGATCAACTCGGCCGTCAACATCATGGACCAGGGGACGCAGAAGAACGCCGCCATGGTCGAAGAAACCAACGCCGCCTCCCATACACTCGCCTCGGAAGTGCAGGCCCTTTCGGCCCGCCTCGCCCAGTTCAACCTCGGCTCGACCGCGCCGACGGCTGCCGCGACCCATTCGTCGCGCGCCTATGCTGCTCCGGCGCAGACGCCCACCCGCCCGACGGCCCCCGTGGCGAGACCGGCCCCCGCCAGCGAGGCCGCCCGTCCGGTCGCCTCACCCGCCCGCGCATTGGCCGGCAAGATTGCCTCGGCGATGGGCGCCAAGCCCGCCCCAAGCGGCCAGGAATGGGAAGAATTCTGATATCCCTGGCAAAAAGACCCAATAGCAAATGGCGGGCTCAGGCCCGCCATTTTCGTATCCGGACTTTGCCTCACTTCGGTTCGAAAACGAGAAGCTCTTCGAAATGGTTCATGTCGTCGAAGGCACAAAAGGCTGGCGCGCGCATCTCGATGACAGGGGCACGCCGACGGATCTCGGAAGCGACATCTTTGAGAAAGGGCACCCAGGCTGCCATGGTCTCGTCGTTGAAGCGTTCGATCATGTAGGCCAAGGTGATATGAAAGACATAGGTCTCATGGTCGGGGTGCCGGTAGCCGAGCAGATCAGCCAATCTGTTGCGCCAGTCTTTCAGGATCGCGCGATCCCTTTCCGTTACACCGTCGAGTGTCAGCCCGTTCGGCGTGGCATGGATAACCTCCATGGCAAAGGCCTCTCCGGGTTCGAAACGTGCCAGCCTGTCCATGAAGATCGCCGTCATATCATCGACAGGAGTCTCGACGGGCACGTCGGACGGCCAGTAAGGCAGCGCCCGGCGCGTCTCGATGATCCCCTGGAAGAGGGTCATATGCAGGCTGCTCTCGGCCGTAAACGCTAGCTTCTCAGCGCCGACCATCCCCCGGAAACGCTCCCGCGCATCACGGATCACCGCCTCCGTCTCCGAGCCTTCCGCGAGATGGCAGACCACCGTATTGCCGCGCTCGATCAGGAACGTTCCTGAACTGTCGTAACGCCGTCCGAAATGCGGGATCGGACCAGGATTATGGCTGATCGACGCGAACTGAAGATGCTGAGGAAAAGAGTGCTGGTGTGGAACTGTCATGGATAACCTCCAATGAAATGCGAGATTGCCTTCTAGCCCCACACTGCGAACGGGACATGACGGCCGATCAGGTCGTTTCGAACTGCGGTTTGGGAGGGGTGACCAACAGCAGCAAAGCGACGCTCAGGACAACAGGCGCGATTGGAACCTGGAGGAGACCGACAAAGGAAAAGTGGATGATCGGCAACAAGGCAACGAGGACGAAGCACGGCCTCCACCAGACCGCTCGGCCGTCATCTTGTTTTTGAAACGCGGCGATGGCGGCAACGGCAGACAATGCCCCGAGGTCATAGACGAGGGAATACGGTGCAACGATGAAGCTCGCCAAAAGCAGCACAAGGCTGCGTTCGGAACCACTTCGAGCCCGAACCAGTCCGAGCAGGAACAAGGCGAGGCCGGCGATTGCCAGAACGCCGTGAATGACAATCGCCTGCTCAGAAGACATCTCTGCAAAGCGCAAAGACCCGAACAAGGACGGCATCATGCGCAGGAAAATGCCGCCCATGTCGGTCATCACATAGCTCTGATAAGGAATGTTGTGGCGGATGTAACCGGCCCATGTCTCCCAGCCGAGTATCATGCCTGAGGCAGCCATCAGGGCGAGGCTGGTGAAGCCGGCTGCGATAATGACCGTCCACCGCCTTTCGTAGAGCAAGAGAATTGGCACCAGCAGCCCAAGCTGCGGTTTCACCGTCAGCAAGCCGAAGGCGATCCCCGCCACGATCGGAAACTTGTCACGCAGCGCCAGGCCGTAAAGCATCAAGGCCGCTGTCAGAAATCCGTTCTGCGCGGTCAGTGTGTTGCAGATCAGAAAGGCGACGAGCAATGCCGCCGCACCGGGCGCGATATCTGCATCAATCTTCGACACGGCATGAAGAAACAGCATCGCCGTCAACAGCTGGAAGATGACAAGCGAAGTCGCGAGCTGCGCAAGGCTAAGAGGCCACATCAACAGCGCATAGGAAGGGGGATAGCTCCAGTTGCGCCAGGGGTAATCGGCGCCGAACACCGCCTGCAGGTGAGAGAAATAAATGTCTTGCCCGCTGAACAGATCGATCACGCGGCCCTCACGCAGGAGAAAGGATGCGATCCAATAATTGGAGAAATCGGTGTTCGACCAAGTCAGCGTATTCACGTCCGCCGGATTGCTCCAGATCATCACAAGAACGACGCAACTCAGCAGCACGCAGCATGCACCGAGCCAATGGAGAGGCCTGAGACGCATGCCCTGGTGCTCCGTCATGATTCTGCAGCCTTTCCTTGAGGCGATGGGGTTCGATGGATCGGGAAGCTAGCGTGATGCGGTAAACCAACAGCTAGCGTCCGATGTGAAATATCCACCCTGTTTCAACAAGGCGTTTTCGCTCCAACAATCGTGTTTCCCTGCATAGCGAAAAATCTGTCGGAGCCATTCGATTCAGGGTTCCTTCCGTCGGGACATTTCCCTATAAGCCGCTTCTAGCCTGAAAAGACCATCTTCCTGCGCCCGGCCGGTGACCTCCCTCACCCAGGCCGGTTTTTCGCGCAGGCGCAAGAACGGATAGAGCCATGCCCAAGCGCCAAGATATCAAGTCCATCCTCATCATCGGCGCGGGGCCGATCGTCATCGGTCAGGCATGTGAGTTCGACTATTCAGGCACCCAGGCCTGCAAGGCGCTGAAGGAAGAAGGCTACCGGGTCATCCTGGTCAATTCCAATCCGGCCACGATCATGACCGATCCGGGTCTGGCCGACGCCACTTACGTCGAGCCGATCACGCCCGAAGTCGTTGCCAAGATCATCGCCAAGGAACGCCCCGACGCGCTCTTGCCGACCATGGGCGGCCAGACGGCGTTGAACACCGCGCTCTCCCTGAAGCGCATGGGCGTGCTCGACCGCTACAATGTCGAGATGATTGGCGCCAAGCCCGCTGCCATCGACATGGCCGAAGACCGCGCCCTCTTCCGCGAAGCCATGGCCCGCATCGGGCTTGAAACGCCGAAGTCGATGCTGGCGAACGCCACCGAAATCAAGGACGCAGACCGCAAGACGCACGAGGCCGCCCGCGCGGAACTCCGCGCCAAGCTCTCAGGCGACGCGCTCGACAAGGCGCTCGACGAGCTGGAGAACCAGTGGAATCTCGGCGAGACCGACCGCAAGCAGCGCTACATGGCCCACGCCATGGCAATCGCCGCCCAGGCGCTCGACCATGTCGGCCTGCCCGCCATCATCCGCCCATCCTTCACGCTCGGCGGCACCGGCGGCGGCATTGCCTACAACCGCTCGGAATTCTACGAAATCATCAATTCCGGCCTCGACGCGTCGCCTACCACCGAAGTCCTCATCGAAGAATCGGTCCTCGGCTGGAAGGAGTATGAAATGGAGGTCGTCCGCGACAAGGCGGACAACTGCATCATCGTCTGCTCGATCGAAAATATCGATCCGATGGGCGTCCACACCGGTGATAGCATCACGGTCGCGCCGGCACTGACGCTGACGGACAAGGAATACCAGATCATGCGCAACGCCTCGATCGCGGTTTTGCGCGAGATCGGCGTTGAGACCGGCGGCTCGAACGTCCAGTTCGCCGTCAACCCGAAGGACGGCCGCCTCGTCGTCATCGAAATGAACCCGCGTGTCTCACGCTCGTCGGCGCTGGCCTCGAAGGCAACCGGCTTCCCGATCGCCAAGATCGCCGCCAAGCTCGCGATCGGCTACACGCTCGACGAACTCGAAAATGACATCACCGGCGGCGCAACGCCCGCCTCCTTCGAGCCGTCGATCGACTACGTCGTCACGAAGATCCCGCGCTTCGCCTTCGAAAAGTTCCCGGGCGCCGAGCCGACGCTGACCACCGCCATGAAGTCGGTCGGTGAAGTCATGGCGATCGGCCGCACCTTTGCCGAATCGCTGCAGAAGGCACTCCGCGGTCTCGAGACCGGCTTGACCGGCCTCGACGAAATCGAAATTCCCGGCTTGGGACAAGGCGACGACAAGAACGCCATTCGTGCCGCCATCGGCACCCCGACCCCGGACCGGCTGCGCATGGTCGCCCAAGCGCTGCGCCTCGGCATGTCGCCGGAAGAAGTCCACGAAGGCTGCAAGATCGACCCGTGGTTCATCGCCCAGTTCAAGGCGATCACCGACATGGAAGCCCGCATCCGCGAGCACGGTCTGCCGCAGGATGCCGAAAACCTGCGCATGCTGAAGGCCATGGGCTTTTCCGACGCCCGCCTTGCCTCGCTCGCCGGCAAGCGCCCGAAGGAAGTGGCCGAACTCCGCAACGGTCTCGGCGTGCGCCCGGTCTTCAAGCGCATCGACACCTGTGCTGCCGAATTCGCCTCGCCGACCGCTTACATGTACTCGACCTATGAGACGCCCTTCGTCGGTGCGCTGCGTTCGGAAGCCCAGGTCTCCGACCGCAAGAAGGTCGTCATCCTCGGCGGCGGCCCGAACCGTATCGGCCAGGGCATCGAGTTCGACTATTGCTGCTGCCATGCCGCCTTCGCGCTGAAGGATGCAGGCTTCGAAGCCATCATGGTCAACTGCAACCCAGAAACCGTATCGACCGACTACGACACCTCCGACCGCCTCTATTTCGAGCCGCTGACGGCCGAAGACGTGATCGAGATCCTGCGCGCCGAACAGGAAAAGGGCGAAGTGGTCGGCGTCATCGTCCAGTTCGGCGGCCAGACCCCGCTGAAGCTCGCTGAAGCGCTGGAAAAGAACGGTATACCGATCCTCGGCACTGCACCCGACATGATCGATCTGGCCGAAGACCGCGACCGCTTCCAGAAGCTCCTGATGAAGCTCGACCTGACGCAGCCGAACAATGGGATCGCCTACTCCGTTGAGCAGGCCCGCCTCGTTGCCGGCGAAATCGGCTTCCCGCTCGTCGTGCGCCCCTCCTACGTGCTGGGTGGCCGCGCCATGCAGATCATCCATAACGAGGGCATGCTGCAGAACTACCTGCTCGACACGGTGCCGGAACTTGTGCCTGAGGACATCAAGCAGCGCTACCCAAACGACAAGACCGGCCAGATCAACACCCTGCTCGGCAAGAACCCGCTGCTCTTCGACAGCTACCTGACCAATGCGATTGAAGTCGATGTCGACGCCCTCTGCGACGGCGAAAACGTCTTCGTCTCCGGCATCATGGAGCATATCGAGGAAGCCGGCATTCACTCGGGCGACAGTGCCTGCTCGCTGCCGACCCGTTCGCTCTCCAAGGACATCGTCGACGAACTGGAACGCCAGACGACGGCGCTTGCCAAGGCGCTCAATGTCGGCGGCCTGATGAACGTCCAGTATGCCATCAAGGACGACGTGATCTACGTGCTCGAAGTCAATCCGCGCGCCTCGCGCACGGTGCCCTTCGTCGCCAAGACCATCGGCGCCCCGATCGCCAAGATCGCCGCCCGCGTCATGACCGGCGAGAAGCTCGACCAGGCGATCGCCGCCTATGGCAAGAAGCCGGACCCGCGCAACCTGAACCACATCGCCGTCAAGGAAGCCGTCTTCCCGTTTGCCCGCTTCCCCGGCGTCGACACGCTGCTCGGCCCGGAAATGCGCTCGACCGGCGAAGTCATCGGCCTCGACACAGACTTTGCACTGGCCTTTGCAAAGAGCCAGCTCGGCGCCGGTGTCGAACTGCCGCGTGACGGAACCGTCTTCGTCTCGGTCCGCGACGAGGACAAGGCCCGCGTCCTGCCCGCAATCCTGATCCTTACCCAGATCGGCTTCAAGGTTCTGGCGACCGGCGGCACCCAGCGCTTCCTCGCCGAAAACGACATTCCGGCCGTGAAGATCAACAAGGTTCTGGAAGGCCGTCCGCACATCGAGGACGCGATCCGCAACCGTCAGGTCCAGCTGGTCATCAACACGACCGACGGCAACAAGGCGATCTCGGACTCCAAGTCGCTGCGCCGTGCGGCCCTGATGCAGAAGGTGCCCTACTACACGACCATGGCCGGAGCGCTTGCCGCTGCCGAAGCCATCCGGGCACTGAAGGGCGGCCAGCTCGAGGTTCGCCCGCTTCAGAGCTACTTCTGAGGCGGACGCACGTAAGCAGCTTGACAAAGTATTGAAACGACAAGATCGCCGCATTTGTGGATGCGGCGATCTTGCGTTTTGCGCGAAGTTTTTTGTGACTTAGGCAAAGATCGCCTATCCTGACGGCTTCTATCAATCGCAACGCACGGATGCCGAGATGAAGCCCAGGCTGGAATATGATGCAGCTACCAATGCTGCCTATATTCGTTTTTCCACGGAACCGGTCCTGGAGAGCGAAGAGGTCTCCGAAGGCATCATGCTTGATTACGACCGCGATGGTCGTATCGTCGGTCTCGAAGTGCTCAATGCACGCGCCAATCTGCCGGCCGCGGCACTCGACGATGCTGCCTGAGCCCTTGAAGATCTCAGGATAATCTTTCTACCCGGACGAAGACAACGCTGGAAAAGCGGCGTCGCTGCCTATCTATCATCGGGTCGATGATAGTGGTCCGGCACCGGAGGCAGGCTTCCGTCATGTTTCTCGATCTCAAGAACTACACGCCACCGCCAGAGCCCCCTGCGAACCGGGGGCCAGAGCCGCTGACGCCGAAACAAAAGAAGGCGTTCGCCTGGATCGTCGGTGTGAACCTCGTGCTGCTCATCATCGCGCCCATTGGTGGCGCAACGGTGATTTCCGGCTTGATAGCGCTGTTTGACTAGCCACAGCCGATGCTCAGATCGTCACGCCGTCCGCTTCTGCTTGGCGAGGATGGCAAGGGCGATGCCCCCGATGACGGCCGCTGCTGATACAACAAAATGCAGCGTCAGCATTTCCCCGAGAAACAATATCGCCCCGGCCGCTGCGATGACCGGCACCGACAGCTGGATCAGCGCGGCCCGGAAGGTGCTGAGCCGCGGCAGGGCCTTGTACCAGATCGAGTAGCCGATGCCGGAAGCGACGATCCCGGAGGCGAGCGCCAGCAGCACGCCGGACCCCGAAACGCTCTCCCTGACGACCGCAAAGCCGATCAGCGGCAGACAGAAGACACAGGCCCGCAGAAAATTCCCGGCCGTATCGCCCATCGGATCGCGCGAACCGCGTCCGTTGATCGTATAGGCCGCCCAGGCAATCCCTGATACGATCATCAGCGCGCTGCCCAGGGGATCGGGACGCCCTGCCCCCGGCAGGATCAGGTAGACGAAGGCGGAGAAGGCAATCACGAAACCGACGAGTTCCCTTACGCTCGGCCTGTCGCCGCGAAAGAGCCCATAACCCACCATGCTCGCCTGAACCGATGTAAACAGAATGAGCGCCCCGGTCGCCGCCCCGAGCGACAGATAGGCAGCCGAGAAAGCCAGCGCGTAAGTGAAGAGCGCGGCAGCCGAGACCCAGGAGCCGGGCAGGACATTCTCAGCCCGTGCGCCATTGCCTTTGCCCCGCTGCAACAGCAGGAACAGCACGATCGCCCCGGACAGGATCCGGATCGCCGTATAGGCTGCGGGGCCGATCGACAGTGTGCCCAGCGCTTCACGCGCAAACAGCGAATTTGCGGCAAAGGCCAGCATGGCCAGGCTCGTCAGCAGGACGGTCGATTGCAAAGCGGCTCTCCTCGCCGCGGCCGGGCGGCTCTGGCCTCTTCAGTCGGCCACCGGCGCGTGTTAAACGCCACCAACATCGCCTTGACAAGCACCGATCGGGGAAAGCGCACATGGATCGCCTGGATATCGTCACCGAACGCGTGTTCCGGACCGATGCGGAAACGCTGTTTGACGCCTTCGCCAAACCGGAAATCCTCGCCATCTGGTGGGGGCCGCATGGCTTCACCAACCGCATCACCGAGTTCGATTTCGTCCCCGGTGGCGACTGGCGTGTGACCATGACCTCCTCCGACGAGACCGACTTCGACAACCGCTGGACCTTCCAGGCGATCGAGCGCCCGCACCGCATCCTCGCGCTTCATCATGAACCGATGCATGTCTTCACGCTCGACATCAGCCTCGAACCTGATGACGGCGGCACCCGCCTCACCTGGCACATGCAGTTCGACGACACCCCGGAAAACCGCGAGATCGAACGCTTCATTGCCGCTGCCAACGAGCAGAATTTCGACAGGCTGGAGGCGGTCCTCGGTCGCTAGCGAGGTCCCGTTCGCAACCAACCAACGTCGGATCGACCTCTTTATCCTGTCCATTTCATGCCTGATCGATCCCATACATCTCTCGGTGCTGTTTTGGGCCATCCCGGCGATCATGGCGGGCCTCGCCCCGTCGGCCACTGAGCTTTATGGATCAACGATATCTCCGGCTTCATGGTCGCTGGCTTGCTCTCCACCATGGGCAAGGTGGGTGGCGACTTCGGTCGGCGCGACTTGCTCGCTGGGCGGTGGCTTCTTGCGGCAATCAAAGCCACCTCCAACCGCTCTCGGCAGCACAGAAAAAGGATGCCGGCGGCGCGCGGCGCGGTTAGAGAGGAAAGACCTCGTCTCAAATCATGACGGCAGCGGACCATGAAACGCACACCACTCGACCTATCCCTGCGTTATGTGACCCAGTTGCGGCTGGCCTTTCTGGGTCTGGCCATCCCGACCGTCATCCTTGCTTTCGCCGGCTGGTATGTGCTGAGCGAATCCCAGTACCGCGTGGAGCGCGGGCGGATTGCCCACGACATTTATTCAGCACTCCTCAGTTTCGATCTGGAAAAGGCGGCCCTTCGCAACTGGAGCTTCCGCAGATTGCTGAATAAGCCCGGAGACCCTGCCCAGCGCAGCGCAATCCTCGAGCGTTTGGATGGCCTGATAGCGCAGGTGGCGGAGAAGGCCAGCCTGGCGCGTGACATGGATCGCGCCCGCAACAAGAACCTCGCGGAGCATGAAGAAAGAACGAATCTTCTTGCCTTTCTGAAGGATGTCGTCGCCAGCCTTAAGCTGGAGACAGCCTCCCTGCTTTTATCCCCCTCACCCACGGTCTCGCGAATGGAGGAGGTCGATACCCAGTTCGGCCAGGTACAAGGAATCTCGCCGGCCGAGGCCCTGAAAAAGGCGCTTGTCGCCGAACAAATGGCGCTGGAGGCCGAGCGGGCGCGGGCCGATGCCGGACTGGCAACCGCACGCCGGCTGTTTCTGCTCGCCGGCGGCTTCGGGTTGTTTGCCACCTTTGTCCTCGCAACCTTTCTGGTCAGCCGCTTCCGCCAACCGCTGGAGCAGCTGGAACAGGGTTTGAGCGCCTATCAAAAGGGTAATTTCTCCTATCGTTTTCAGCGCTTTCGCGATCTGGAATTCCGTCATCTCGGCGACCAGCTGAACAGCATGGCGGGTGAGGTCGAACAGTCCCGCAACCGCGCCACCGAAGACCGGATTGAGCTTGAAAGGCAGGTAGCCACACGTACCGCCGAACTCAGCCGCACCGTGGATGAGCTTGCGGCCTCGGAAGGGTCACGCGCCCAATTGCTTGCCGATATCGGCCATGAACTGCGCACCCCGGTCACCGTGATCCGCGGTGAAGCTCAGGTGGCCCTTCGACAGAAAGATTCCGACAGCAGCGCCTATCGGGCAACCTTGGAACGGATCGTCACGGTTTCGCGCCAGATGGGCCACCTGATCGAGGACTTGCTTGTGCTGGTCCGCGATCCAAAGGCCCCGCCGGTGATCGAGTGTTCAGAACTGGTGCTTGGTGAGGTGATCCGCGCGGCTCTGGAGACTGCCGGCACCATCGCGGCCGAACGGGCCGTTCAGCTCAAGGGGCCGGATCCCTTGCCAAAGGATGTGGTCGAGGTCGATCCCAACCGGCTCCGCCAGGTTCTGGTCTGCCTCATCGACAATGCCATCCGCTATTCGCATCCCGGTGGCGAGGTCCAGGTTAGCGTCACGAAAGCCGCAGCTGAGCGTATTGAGATCGACATCATCGACCAGGGCATCGGCATCAGCGCCGAAGACCTGCCCCATGTTTTTGATCGCGGCTGGCGCTCCAGCAAGGCCCGCACGCACAGACCCGATGGTCTCGGACTTGGTCTGGCCATCGCCCGGCAATTGACCGAGGCCCAGGGCGGCCGCCTGATCATCTTGGAATCGCCACAGGGTACCGGCACCCTTGCACGCCTGACCCTGCCGCTGTCGCCGCCATTGACGGATGAGGAGCCTCAATGAACATTCTGCTGATCGAGGACGATGTCCGGGTTGCCGATTTTCTGCAGCGCGGCCTGCAGGCCGAGGGCTACACCGTCACCTGGATCCGCAACGGGCGCGAGGGCCTGGCCGCCGCCGAGACCTTTGCCCGCACCTGCGCGACCGAGAACCTGGCCGGCGTCGTCATTCTTGATGTCATGTTGCCGGAACTCGATGGATTGAGCCTCTGCCAGATGCTGCGCCAGCGCAATCACCAGGTCCCGGTGCTGATGTTGAGCGCGATGGGCGAAAGCCAGGAGCGCGCCGATGGCTTGCGACGCGGGGCCGATGATTATCTGGCAAAACCCTTTGATTTCGACGAATTGCTGGCCCGAATTGAAGCGCTGATGCGCCGTGCAAAGCCCACCACTGCGCCCAAGCTACTACAGATCGGACAGATTACCCTGGATCGACAAGTGCCGGGTTTGCGCAGCGCAACCGGCGAGGTCCTGCTCAGTGCCCTGGAAATGGCAATGATCGAACTGCTGGCTGCACAGGCCGGGGCAACGGTCAGCCGCGAGCGCATTCTGGCGCGGGTCTGGGCGGCCGATCGTGATCCGCTGACCAATGTCGTTGATGTCTATGTCAGCCGGCTGCGGCGCAAGCTTGCCAGTCTGGACCCCGATGTGAAGATCACGGCCATCCGGGGCCTCGGTTATCGCCTGACGGTAACGCGCCCCTGAGGAGTGCTCAGGGGCGCGCAACAGACCAGACAGGCTGAGGTTTGCTGATCGGAAGCGTTAGTTGACGGTATAGGGCAGCGAGGAGTGATGCAGGACGATCCGCAGATTGCCGGCATCGTCAAGCTGATAGCCCCAGGTCTTGTCGACCGTGGTAACTTTGCCTTCGCCATCAGTGATATGGACCTTGCCCATCGTCTGGGCAGTCTTGCCGCTGATGAAGATCGCCGAATTCTCGATCTTGACCGAGGTCCAGCCCTTCAGCGCAAAACCGGTATCGGCCGGGAAGTTCGGGTCATGGCCGACGAAATAGGCGAGTGCGCCTTCCGCTGTCGGGCGGAAGGTCTGCGGCTCGACGGTCAGCGTCGGCTTGAACAGCACCGGGCCGAGATTATAGCCATAGGCTCCATCAATCACCGCCTTGGCTGTTGCCTTGGCCTTGTCGATGCCGCCCTCCTTGTAGTCCGTGGCAATCTTCACGAGCGCATCGCCCCATGCAACCTGGGCGGCTTCGACCTGCGCCTGGGTGATGGTGCTGTCGATGATCGTTGCCTTGACCGGCATTTCGGCCTGGGCGGAGAAGGCAATCATAACAGCTGCAAATGTGGAAACGGCAAATCTGAACATTTCTGAACCTCGTTGGAGACGCTGGGACCATCCCAGTGCGTTGACATGAAGATGGGCAGCGAAGCTGACTGCTGCATGAGCCGAACATGAACCGAAGATTAAAAGGAGAGATTTCAAGCAGCTGCCAAAACCGGCAATCGAAGAATGCCGCGTCGGCGGCCACAGAAGCAGCCCCTTAAAGGGCTGGCAGCGTGTCGAAAAGCCGCCGTACACCCAGAAGGTCCGACCGGAACGCTTCAAGGCTACGCGCCTTCAGATCCGGATCCGGCATCCTGAGGATCGCCGACGGATGCGTCGTCACCAGCAGCATGCGGTTGTCCTGCAGGGGGATTGGCATGCCGCGCACTTCCGCGATCGGCCGGCTCTCGCCCGTCAGCGACAGATAGGCGGTCGCGCCCAGCGCCACGACGATGCGCGGCCGGATGATCTCGATCTCCTTTGAGACCCACCAGCGACAATGCGCCACCTCGTCGGCATCGGGGCGCATGTGGATGCGCCGCTTGCCGCGCCGCTCATATTTGAAATGCTTGACCGCATTGGTGACATAGACCAGCGATCGATCGATCCCCGCAGCCGCAACAGCCTCATCGAAGACCTGACCCGCCGGACCGATGAACGGCCGCCCCGCAAGATCCTCGGTATCGCCAGGCTGTTCGCCGACGAACATGATCTCGGCATCAACGGGTCCCTCGCCGAACACCGTCTGCGTCGCATGGCAGTGGAGCGGACAGCGCGTGCAGCCGGCTGCCTCCTGTCGGAGCCTTTCAAGCGGCGGCAGGTCGACCGACGAGCCTTCCTCCTCCCGCCCGCGCCACTGCGCCTGCAGGCGCTCGTGAAAGGCCGGCGGCTGGCTCGCCTCGCGCGCTGCCATCTCGGCAACCCGCCGCTCCGCACCGGCAATCAGGTCCGGAATGAGCGAGGCCTCCGGCATGTTCTTCCAGTATTTCTTTGGCATCTCCGACTGCATGGCCCTGATCTTCACCCGCGCCGGATTGAAGATATTGGCGAAATAGGTCCGCCACAGCTCGTCGGTCTCATCCTCTGCTTCCGGCCGGGCTGCAGGCTCGAGTGATGTCTTGAGTTCCTGCCCGTTCCAGGCGGCCGAGCCCTTTGGCGTCGCGATCAGCCAGTCCATGTCGGTGAAGCGCCGCTGGAAGAAACCGGCGGTGCGAGAGACGATGAAATGTTCGGGCTCGAACCAGGCGACGAACCGCCGCCGACCCGCCTGAACCGCATCCACCTCGCGGAACCGAACAAAGGCCTTCATCTTGTGGCTGTCTCGGCGGACATTCTTGATCAGCCGCGTGAGTTGCGCGACGTCGGCATCAGACGTGACCTGCAACAGGCTGCGCTCGTGCTGCAACCGCCACAGGATCCGATAGAGCAGTGAAAAGCGCTCCGAATCGGAATGACAGATCGCGGCCTCCGCAGCCTCAATGAAGCTTTTCGAAACGGAAATCTCGCAAGAGCGCGCGGTCAAATCGGGTGCAGCGGTGGCATCGAAGAGATCGCCGCCTTGCCCCGCCAACTGCCAGCGCACCTGATCTGGCGCGACCCCGTCCCCCAGAAGCGCTCGTGCAGCATCGCGCCACTCGTCGAACGCCCCTCGCCCTTCGAGCGTGACCGTCCGCATCAGAAAAGCGACAGCTGCTCGGCCGGCGGCGCAAACACCGACCGCAGATCCGACCGGTCAAGGCTGCGATTGGGCGACCAGCCTTCAGCGATGATAAAGGGCCGCACCTTCTTGAGCGACACGCCGAGACGCGTCAGGTCTTCCAGCCGAACCCGGCGGTGGCGGCGGGCGGAGAGAAGACCGTTCACCGTCTTCGTTCCAAAGCCCGGCACGCGCAGAAGCGTCTCGCGATCGGCCTTGTTCACGTCGACAGGGAAGCGGTCGCGATTGGCAAGCGCCCAGGCAAGCTTCGGATCCAGGTCAAGATCGAGCATGCCGTCCTGGCCGATCGAGGCGATCTCTTCCACGGAGAAGCCATAGAAGCGGTAGAGCCAGTCGGCCTGATAGAGCCGGTGCTCGCGCATCAGCGGCGGCTTGATCAGCGGCAGATGGCGCGAACTGTCAGGGATCGGGCTGAAGGCCGAGTAGTAGACGCGCTTCAGCCCATAGCTGCTGTAGAGCCGCGCGCTGGAGCCGAGGATCGTCGCGTCGCTCGCGCCATCGGCGCCGACGATCATCTGTGTGCTCTGTCCGCCGGGCACAAACTTCTTGCGCCGCCCGGTCAGCGTCGGCTCGCGCGCCTCGTCGATCTTGAGCCTCAGATCCGCCATCGAGCGGCGAATGTTGACCGGGCGCTTCTCCGGCGCATAGCGCTCCAGCCCGTGGTCGGTCGGCAGTTCGATATTGATCGACAGGCGATCGGCATAAAGCCCCGCCTCCTCCACCAGATGCGCTGAGGCCTCAGGGATCGTCTTCAGATGAATATAGCCGCGAAAATCATGTTTCGTGCGCAGATCCCTCGCGATCTTGACCATCTCGGCCATGGTATCGTCCGAGGACTTGATGATGCCGGAAGAGAGAAACAGCCCTTCGATATAGTTGCGCCGATAGAATTCGATCGTCAGCCAGACGACCTCTTCCGGCGTGAACCGGGCCCGCTCGACATTGCTCGAGGAGCGGTTGATGCAATAGGCGCAGTCATAGATGCAGAAATTGGTGAGCAGGATCTTCAGAAGCGAGATGCAGCGCCCGTCCGGCGCATAGGCGTGACAGATGCCCGACCCCTCGGTCGAACCCAGCCCGCCCGACGCCGACGAGTCCCGTTTGGTCGTGCCACTCGACGCGCAGGAGGCATCGTATTTGGCAGCATCGGAGAGGATGGCGAGACGTTCTTTGAGCGACTTCTTCATGAGAATGTTCACTATACGTTCGCATGACGACCGTCAAGAATCTCTCCTGCGGCATTCCGTCCTCCGGGCTTCCTCCTGGTTGATTTCATTGCGCTTTTGAACGGACAGAGACGTCCCCCGAACCGCCTCACGAAAACTCTGGAAATTGCGCCGACCATTCTGCTATAGTCAGTCCCAACCTGATTTGTGACTGGTTCCGCAGCTTTGCTTCGGAACCTGTTTTCTTTTGTGCCCGCGCTCGCGGCCATGAAGACGAAGGAAGAGGAAATGGTAGACAAAGTACCGATGACGCAGAACGGTTTCGAGAAGCTCAGCGAAGAGCTTCGCTGGCGTCAGCAGGAAGAACGTCCGCGCATCATCGAGGCGATTGCCGAAGCGCGCGCTCATGGCGACCTTTCCGAAAATGCGGAATATCATGCCGCTAAGGAAGCCCAGAGCCACAACGAGGGCCGCATCGGCGAACTCGAGGATCTGATCGCCCGTGCAGAGGTCATCGATCTCTCGAAGATGTCCGGCTCCAAGATCAAGTTCGGTGCGACGGTGAAGCTCATCGACGAGGACACCGAAGAAGAGAAGACCTACCAGATCGTCGGCGACCAGGAAGCCGACGTGAAGGCCGGCCGCATCTCGATATCCTCTCCGATTGCCCGCGCCCTGATCGGCAAGGAAGTCGGCGACAATATCGAAGTTGTCGCCCCCGGCGGCTCGAAGGCCTACGAGATCCTCGCCGTCAGGTGGGGTTGATCCAAGTCCGAAAGGGCCTTTCTGTGGCGCAGTCCCTCGACGATATCACCGTGGTTGCGCCGCATTTCAAGCGGCGCCTCTCCGGCGTAACATCAACAGTCATTCAGCTCATCCCAGAACAGCGGCGCCAGGGTCTCGGTATCGTGACCCTGGGGCCCGGTCTGCCAGGCCATCTACCAAAGATGCGCTGGTCGGACCTGCCGGCACTCTGGAAGAAGCCGGCCAACGGAAAGCCGCGCATCTGGCATGCGCGTCGCAACAATGAGATGCTGGCCGGCCTGATCCTCCGCGACGTGTTCCGCATGCCGCTCAAGCTGCTCTTTACCTCGGCAGCGCAACGGCATCACAGCCGCTATACCCGCTGGCTGATCTCGAAGATGGACGCGGTCGTTGCCACCAATGCGAAATCCGGCTCCTTCTTGAAGGTGCCGCATACCGTGATACGCCACGGCGTGGACTTGCAGCTGTTCCACCCCTCCGAAGAGATAGACAAGGGCCTTCCCGAGGATCTGAAGGGCCGTCACCTCGTCGGCTGCTTCGGTCGTGTCCGCCATCAGAAGGGCACCGATCTCTTCGTCAGGGCAATGATCGAGCTTCTGCCGCAAAACCCGGAATGGACGGCCGTCATTTCCGGCCGGGTGACAGCCGAACACACTGCCTTTGCCGACAAGCTTAAGGCCGATATCGCGACGGCCGGTCTTTCTGATCGCATCCGCTTTCTCGGAGAAGTGGATGACATCAAGCCCTGGTATCGCCGCCTGACGCTCTACGTCGCTCCGTCCCGCAACGAAGGCTTCGGCCTCACGCCGCTCGAAGCAATGGCCTCCGGAACCGCCGTGATAGCCAGCGACGCCGGCGCCTATGCCGAGATGATCGTTGAGGGGGAGACCGGATCGGTCGTGCCGGCAGGAGACTACGAGCGCCTGCGCGATGCAATCTCGGGCTTCCTGGAACCGCAAAAGGCCATGCAGGCCGGCCGCAAGGGTCGTGAACACGTCGAAGCAACCTTCGGGCTCGAACGCGAAGCGGACCAGTTGGCTGAGGTTTACGCAAGTCTGCTCGGCGCTGCCCTGCCCCGTGCGACGGCAATATCCCGACCCGCAACCTCCGGAAATGCTTGACCGATGGCGACGCGCGATCTCCTCGATATCCTGATCGTCAACAAGGACAACAGCTTCGGGCTGACCCGCGACACCAATCTCCTGATTGAAGCGCTGGCCTCGATCGGGCGATCAGAAGGTGTCGCGACCAGAGGCATCAGGGCACGGTCGCTTCTCGATTGGCTGTTCCGACGCCGACAGGCGCAGACCATCATCCATGTCGAACGTGCCTTTCCGCGTTGGTACAGCGCTGCGAAGTTCAATCTGCTCTGCCCGAACCAGGAGCGCTTTCCCCGCCGCCACCTCGGCAGACTGAAAGGCATCGACCTGGTGCTGGCCAAGAGCCGCCACGCCGAAGAAATCTTTCGCGGCCTCGGCGTGCCCACGGTCTATGTGGGTTTCACCTCAGAGGACCGTCTCGACGAGACGGTGCCGAAGAACTGGGACCGTTTCTTTCATCTCGCAGGCGGCAGCACGCTGAAGGGCACGGAAGACGTCATCGAATTGTGGTCACGGCATCCCGAATGGCCGGAACTGGTGCTGGTGCAGCGTGATCCGCATCCGAAGGCGGCCGCCATTGCCAATATCCGGGTGGTCAGCGGCTACATCACGGATGCTCAACTGAAAGAGCTGCAGAACAGCTGCGGCATCCATCTCTGCCCGTCCCGTTCGGAAGGCTGGGGTCACCACCTCGTCGAAGCGCTGTCGGTCGGCGCGGTCACGGTCACCACCGACGGCCCGCCGATGAACGAGCATGTGTCAGCCGATTGCGGCCTACTCATTTCCTATAGGCGCACCGAACCCAGGCACCTGGGGACGAACTACCTCGTGGATCTCTCTGCAATGGAAAAAGTCGTCGAGACACTGCTTCGCATGGATGCTTCGGAGAAGCAGCGGCTGGGAGCCGCCGCCCGCCAGCGCTTCCTGGAGATCGATGCCGGTTTCCGTGCGAGGCTGGCCGAGGCCCTGAAGCCGTACTGAGGCAGCGCCTCAGATCTCCACCAATCCGCCCTTCTTCACCTGCCGGATCGTCAGCATCGTCCGCACGGTGTCCACATGTTCATTGGCCGTCAGCACCTCGATGACGAAATCCTGGAACCGCGTCAGGTTCTCGGCCACGCAATGCAGCAGAAAATCGCTGTCCCCATTGACCATCCAGGCCTGGCGCACGATCGGCCAGCTGTCGGTCGCCGCCGCAAAGGCCTTGAGATTGGCCTCCGACTGGTGCTTTAGGCCGACCATACAGAAAGCGACGAGATCGTAGCCGAGGCGGCTGGCATTCAAGACAGCGTGATAGCTCTCGATCATGCCGGCCTCTTCGAGCTTGCGCACCCGCCGCAGGCAGGGTGGCGCCGAGATGCCGACGCGTTCGGAGAGTTCAACATTGGTCATCCGCCCATCCCGCTGCAACTCTTTCAGAATGCGCAGGTCGATGGCGTCGAGTTCTACCTTGAGCACGGTCGCTCCTTTTGAAGATGTGTGCGATATCTACTCCATCAGGAACAATTGGCAAGAATCCTCCGCCTTCACGCACAATTATTGCGTGGACGCGCAAAGCTCTGTTGCTAAAGCAGAGCAACGCCTTGAATTGCGCTTCGCTTCGATCCTAAATGAGCGTCAGTCGCGCGAGGATCGGGGCAGCCGCGTATTGAGGCCCCAGTCGATGTTACCCATCGCGCGTTGAAAGGAAGCGACAATGACTGCCCGCCACACCAAGGTGCTGATCATCGGCTCCGGCCCTGCCGGCTACACCGCTGCGATCTACGCCGCCCGCGCCATGCTGAAGCCGGTCCTGATCGCTGGCATGGAACAGGGTGGCCAGCTGATGATCACCACGGACGTGGAAAATTATCCGGGCTTTGCCGATCCCATCCAGGGCCCCTGGCTGATGGAGCAGATGCTGAACCAGGCCAAGCATGTCGGCACCGAGATCGTCAGCGACCTCGTCACCGAAGTCGACACCAGCCATCGCCCCTTCACGATCAAGACCGACAGCGGTCAGGTCTGGACATCAGACACCCTGATCATCTGCACCGGTGCCAAGGCAAAATGGCTCGGCATCGAAAGCGAGCAGCATTTCCAGGGCTTCGGCGTGTCTGCCTGTGCCACCTGCGACGGCTTCTTCTATCGCAACAAGGACGTCATCGTCGTTGGCGGCGGCAATTCTGCCGTCGAGGAAGCGCTCTATCTCTCGCATATCTGCAAGTCGGTCACCGTCGTGCACCGCCGTGATAGCTTCCGTTCGGAAAAGATCCTGCAGGAACGCCTCTTCGCCAAGGAGAATATCCGCGTTCTCTGGAACACCACCGTCGAGGAAATCACCGGCACCCCGGCCAAGCCGCCGATGCCGCCGTCCGTTTCGGGCGTCAAGCTCAAGGACGCGCTGACCGGCGCTGTCACAGACATGCCGATCGACGGCGTCTTCGTCGCCATCGGCCATGCGCCGGCCGTCGAACTGTTCAAGGGCAAGCTGAAGCTGAAATCCAATGGATATCTCTGGACAGCGCCGGATTCGACTGCGACCGACGTGCCCGGCATCTTTGCCGCCGGTGACGTGACCGACGATGTCTATCGCCAGGCAATCACCGCCGCCGGCATGGGCTGCATGGCAGCACTTGAGGCCGAGCGCTTCCTGTCTGCCCAGCCCGTCGAGACGAAACAAGCCGCGGAATAAGCGACATGAGAGGGGGCGGCATGCCGCTGGACTGGGACAAACTGCGCATTTTTCATGCCGCTGCGGAAGCCGGGTCCTTCACCCATGCCGCAGACAAGCTGCATCTGTCCCAGTCGGCCATCAGCCGCCAGGTCTCCTCGCTGGAGCAGGACATCGGGGTCAAGCTTTTCCACCGCCACGCCCGCGGCCTGATCCTGACCGAACAGGGCGAACTGCTCTATCGCACCGCCCATGACGTCCTCTTGAAGCTGCAGACCGTCAAGATGCAGCTGACGGAGACCACCGAGAAGCCCTCCGGAAAGCTCCGCGTCACAACCACCGTCGGTCTGGGCCAGGGCTGGTTGACCGACAAGGTCCAGGAGTTCCTGCAGCTTTATCCTGAGATGTCGATCCAGCTGATCCTCGACAACGAGGAGCTGGACGTGAACATGCGTCATGCCGACTGCGCCATCCGACTACGCCAGCCGCAGCAGTCGGACCTCATCCAGCGCAAGCTGTTCACGGTGCATATGCATGTCTATGCAGCGCCCTCCTACATCAACCGCTATGGCGAGCCGCAGTCGATCGAGGATCTCGACAATCACAAGATCATCACCTTCGGCGAGCCGGCCCCGAACTACCTGCTCGACGTCAACTGGCTTGAAGTCGCCGGACGCTCGTCCGACAATCCGCGCATCCCGCATCTGCAGATCAACAGTCTGACCTCGATCAAGCGCGCCTGCCTGCTCGGCATCGGCATCGCCATGCTGCCGGATTACATCGTGGGACGCGACCCGGGCCTGCTGCAGCTTGTGACAAGCGCAGACGTGCCGTCCTTCGATACCTATTTCTGCTATCCGGACGAGATCAAGAACGCCGCAAAGCTCAAGGCATTCAGGGACTTCATCGTCGCCAAGGCGCGCAACTGGAATTTCTGAGCTGATAGTCTGGTGATCAGATTTTGTTGTTCCCGCAAACAGACTTGCAACTCGCGCATGCCTGACATGCATAAAAAAGCATTGTTCACTGCACAAAAAACTACCATATCGCACACAGCTGATGCACATGGTGGCTTTTTCCTCCCAGTTCCACCGCAGCAGCTGTTCCCCTCTGGAGGTTTTTGACCTTCACAATTTAAAGGGCCCTGGTTTTCCGGTGGCCCTCTTTTTTTGTTATTTTGTTGGAACAATAGACCCAGTCACGCGTTACAGCGTCTGGCGGAGCCTTCGCCGCGCGCGCACTTAGGTGCTCGGCACCAACGATTGATCTGTCTAGGACTGACATGCTGTTACTGGAGGGAACATGTTCCTTGAGGACGTGATGAAAGCGCTGGCACACCCGGCGCGCATGGAAATGCTGATCTGGTTGAAGGAGCCCAAAGAGTATTTCGGGGTGCCGAAGGAAGAAGCCGTTGACGGTATCAGTGCGGGGCAATTCGAACGCTCAGGGCTTTCGCAGTCCGCTGTATCGGCGCATCTGGCGACACTCCAGCGCGCGGGCCTGATCAGCTCCAAGCGTGTCGGCCAAAGGGTGCTCTATCGCCGCAACGAAGACACGATTGCCGAATTCATCAAGTCCTTGAACAATACCCTATGATGCCCCACATCGGGGGTGCCGGCGACACATATCCCGCCGCCGGAAACTCCCGAGAGGTTTCATGTCCAAGCTTTTTGAACCGACATCCGTCGGCACCATCCCCGTTTCCAATCGTATCGCCATGGCGCCGCTGACGCGCAACCGGTCCCCGGGCGCCATGCCGAACGATCTGAACGTCGAGTACTATCGCCAGCGCGCAAGCGCCGGCCTGATCATCAGTGAAGGCACGGCCATCACCCATCAGGCGCAGGGTTATGCGGATGTGCCCGGTCTCTACAAGCCCGAAGCCATCGAAGGCTGGAAGAAGGTGACCGATGCCGTGCATGCAGCCGGCGGCAAGATCGTCACCCAGCTCTGGCATGTCGGCCGCATCTCCCACACCAGCCTGCAGCCGGAGGGCGGAAAGCCGGTTGCCCCGTCGCCGATTGCAGCCAAGTCGAAGACCTACGTGCTGAACGCCGATGGTACCGGCAGCTTCGTCGAGACGTCGCAACCGCGTGCACTCGAAACCGCGGAGATCCCCGGCATCCTCGAAGACTATCGCAAAGCGGCTCGCGCGGCCATCGATGCAGGCTTTGACGGCGTCGAAATCCATGCTGCGAACGGTTATCTGCTTGAGCAGTTCATGCGCTCGAACAGCAATGAGCGCACCGACCAATACGGCGCTTCAATCGAGAACCGCATCCGCCTGACGCTTGAAGTCGTCGAAGCGGTAACCAAGGAAATCGGCGCCGAGAGGACCGGCATCCGTATCTCGCCGACGACCCCGGCCAATGATGTCTCCGATCCCGATCCGAAGGCTGTCTACACAGCCCTGGTCGATGCCCTCGCGGAGCACGAACTTGCCTTCGTCCACGTCATCGAAGGCGCGACCGGTGGCCCGCGTAACGTTCTGCCCTTCGACTGGAAGGCTTTGAAGGCGGCCTACCGCGCAGCCGGTGGCAAGGGTGCCTGGATCGCCAACAACGGCTATGACCGCGCCTCCGCAATCGAGGCCGTCGAGAGCGGTTATGCTGATCTGGTCGCCTTCGGTCGCCCCTTCATTTCGAACCCGGACCTCGTCCGCCGCCTGAAGGAAGATGCAGCGCTGAACCCGCTTGACGCAGCCACGCTCTATGGCGGTGGCGCAGAAGGCTATACCAGCTACCCCGCTCTGGCATAAACTGCGAAGGGCTCCCGGAAGCGGGGGCCCTTTCTCTTTATGACCTGGGGATCAGGTGCGGGCCTCACGGATCCGCGCGACAAGCACAAAGGCGACAAGCCCCATAGCGAGCCCGTTGACCGGATGCAGTGCGCCGAGCATGGGCAGCCGATCTCCGAGTGCGGCCAGCGTCACCTGCAGCAGATATCCCGCCAGAAGCAGCGAGGTGAACCCTCGGAACCCAGACAGCGGACCTCTCAAAGTCATCGCGAAGACGACGAGGATCGGCATCGCAAGCGCGCCGCCCGTCGCAGCATGCGTCTCCCAGCCTGCCCCGCCCCCAAACACCGTGAGGCCGGCCAGAAAGAATTGTACCGCGATGCCCAAAAGGGTGAGCCAGACCAGAGCCCTGAAGGCGAAAAACCCGCTCGATGCACCGATGGAAGACCGCATCATGGCCTGCGCCCCATCGCGACGGGTGCCGGCACCTGGTCGGTGACAACAGGACCTTCCGGAAGGCAGCCGAGGCTCCGCAGCGTCGCGCGCACCGCTATATCGATCGGGGTCTGCGGTTCCTCACCGAGGACCTCCACGAGATGGCGGTTGTCGAGGCGGATCGTTTCCCGCCACAGATAACGCATCTCATGCAGCTCCTTGAGCAAGGGCATGAAGGGACGCAGCAGTCCCGCAAGCCTCCAGGGGAAGCCAAAGGTCAGAATTCCCGGGCGGCCCACGACCCGACCGATAGCCTGGGCCATCTGCACCCCGTCATGGTCAAAGAACCCGTTCATGTGAAAACGCGAGAAGCGCGGCAACTCGTCTGCGCGATCGAGCAGACGCATGAAGGTCTCGGCGACGTCAGGCAGATAGGCCCAGGCATGACCGACGCCCTTTCGACCGGGATTGATGACGAAGCGCACCGGCTTGCCCGGCTGTACCAGTCCCTGGGCGAACCAATTGTTACCCGCGTCGGGCCCGAAGAAGTCCCCTGCCCGGACGATGATCACCGAAACGCCTTCATCGGCCGCCTGCTCCAGCCGTTGCTCAAGTTCGACGCGGATCTTTCCTTTCACGGTCACCGGTCTCTGCGGACTATCCTCGGCAAGCATCGGAAAGCTGTCGGGGCCGAAATTGTAGATCGTGCCCGGCATCAGGATGCGGGCGCCGACCGCCCGCGCGGCCGCAATCGTGTTGTCGATCATCGGCAGAACGAGTTTGCCCCAGTTCTGGTAGCCCGGCGGGTTGACCCCGTGCACGATGACGCTGGCATCCTGAGCGGCGGCCAGCACATCCGAGGCCCGCATCGCGTCGCCGGCAACCCATTCATATTCGGCTCGCGACGACATCTGCTCTTCGGGACGGCGGTGCATGGCGCGCACCCGGTAGCCGCGCTTCTGCAGGGCCTTGGCAAGCGCTCCGCCAATGCCACCCGTTGCGCCGAGGACCAGCGCGAGCGGCGGCTGCAAAGCAGTTTTCGAGAATTCGGTCATGTCCATCTCCTGGTTTGGAACTGGACTGATCTTCCCACGCCGCATGGATATTCAGAATTGCCATAAATCGTACAATCGATATACAAAAATGCATGACCATGGATCAGATCAGCTGGGACCTTTACCGGACCTTCCTCGCCGTTGTCGAAACGGGCTCCCTTTCTGCAGCCGCCCGTCAGCTCGGCCTGACGCAGCCGACGGCCGGGCGCCACATCGAGGCGCTGGAGCTGGCCTTCGGCGCGCCCCTCTTCCTGCGCACACCCCAGGGTCTCCTGCCGACGGAAAAAGCCTTGGCCATGAAAACCCATGCCCGCAGCATGGCCGCCATGTCCGCGGCACTGGCCCGCATCGCCTCGGGCGACATGCTGGAGGTGCGCGGCACAGTGCGCATCAGCGCGAGCGAGGTCATCGCGGTGGAGGTTCTGCCGCCGGTCCTGGCACTGCTGCAGGAGGAACATCCGGCGCTGGAAATCGAGCTATCGGCCTCGGATACTGTCGAGGACCTGCTGCAGCAGGAAGCCGATATCGCAATCCGCATGGTGCAGCCGAGCCAGTCCGCCCTACTCAGCCGCCGCGTCGGCAGGATCACTCTCGGCTTCCATGCCCATCGCAGTTATGTCGCGCGCCACGGAGTGCCCGAAACGCTTGAAGCACTCTCGCAGCACCGGCTGATCGGCTTTGACCGCCAGCTCGCCTATATCAGGGAGATCCTCAAACACCGGCCAGACCTCGCCGGCATCGGTTTTGATTTCCGTGCCGACAGCAACCTCGTGCAGCTTGCCGCCATCCGCGCAGGCCTCGGCATAGGAATGTGCCAGCATGCCTTTGCAGCGCGCAATCAGGACCTGATCGAAATTCTGCCGGGCACGCTTGATGTCGCGCTGGAAACCTTCGTGGTCATGCACGAAACACTGAAAACCGTCCCGCGCTTTCGGACAACCTTTGACGCTCTGGTCAGGGGGCTCACGGCATGGGTTCGACTTGCCAGGAAACCCGACGCCGAAACGGAATCGGCACATGAAGAACCGGTCGCAACAGGTTCAGCAAGTTGAGCTTTCACCTGCCGTCAGACCGGCGGTCTGTCATCGCCGGCGAATGCATCGATGACTTCTACTTCCGGTCGGTCGCCACCGTCACTATATTCCTCGCGCCAGCGCCCGTCCTCGTCCTGGTAGCTGATCGTCACCGGCTCATCGCCGACCTGCTGCTCTTCCATGACGATACGCACGGCTTCCAGCGCCTGGTCATGGGTCGGAAATGCCTCCGAATAGACGCCACCGAGCCGATAGGCCCAACCGCCGTCGTGCGGAACGATCTCGTATGTGATCTTGACCATCGCCTTCTCCTCCTAGGCTAGGCAACAGTATTCCACCAAACAAGGCCCGGCGCAAACGCGTCGTCGGCGTCGCGGAACAGCGGGGGCCGCGCAGCACGTGCGCAACAAGGATCAGCGGCAGAAAAACACGATGTCACGCGGCAGTCAGAGAGAGGCACCGTTCAGCCCGTTGTGATGGCAATGACACCCGCTGAGACCACCATCATCGCCGTCACGCTGATCGCAACCGCCATCAATCCGGATGACGGCGAGACCAATGCAATCGAAGGCAGGAGCCAATTCGCCTTCTTTGCCAAAATCATCACGCCGGCCTTTCCAGGTCTTTCAACCGCCGCGCAGCTGCGGATGGCCGTCTCACCGAGCAATAAAGCATTGTTGATCACATCAGGGCTGCTGTTCGGGAGCATTTACACCAAATGAGGCGTTGATCGGGTCCAACAGCCAGACCAGGAGGAATTGATGAGCCGACTGTCCAAGATACTCGCCGGAACCATGCTGAGTTTCAGCTTGTCCACCTTGCCCGCATTTGCGCAACAAGGCGGCGCTCCGGTGGAAACCAAGGCTGCGAACGCCCCCGACCAGCAGCCGGCCTTTGCCGGCCAGACGCGCGCGCCGCAGCCAGCTGCGGTGGCGAACATCAAGACGGAAGTCGTCGCGGAGGGGCTGCCGCATCTGTGGTCGATGGAATTCCTGCCCGACGGACGTATGCTTGTCACGGCCAAGCAGGGCGCCATGCACATCATCGGCGCCGACGGCAAGGCTGGTCCCGAGATTGCCAACGTTCCCGAGGTGTTGGCGAACGGCCAGGGCGGCCTTCTCGACGTGGCACTCGCCCCCGACCATGAAACTTCGGGCAAGATCTTCTTCTCCTTTTCCGAACAGCGTGACGACGGAAACGGCACGTCCGTGGCCTCCGCACGTCTCGTCACTGACGGTCAGGGCGGCGGCACACTGGAAGACGTAGCTGTCATCTTCCGCCAGACCCCGAGCTATGACGGCAACAAGCATTTCGGCTCCCGCCTTGCCTTTGGTCCGCAGGGCGAACTCTACGTGACGGTCGGCGAACGCTCCGATCGCGAGCCGCGCGTCCAGGCCCAGGATCTGCAGAGCGGCCTCGGCAAAATTTTCCGGATTACCCAGACCGGCGAAGCATGGGCAGACAATCCGTTTGCCGGTGAGGCGGGTGCGCTGCCGGAGATCTGGTCACTCGGCCACCGCAATCTGCAATCCGCCACGATCGACGGTCAGGGCCGCCTCTGGACGGTCGAACATGGCCCACGCGGTGGTGACGAATTGAACCTTCCCGAGGCGGGCAAGAACTACGGCTGGCCGGAGGTCACCTATGGCGTGGAGTATAGCGGCGCCAAGGTCGGCGAAGGCATTACCCAGATGGCAAACACCGAACAGCCCGTCTATTACTGGGATCCGGTCATCGCGCCCTCGGGCATGGCCTATTACGATGCCAACGCCATCCCCGAATGGAAGGGCGCCTTCCTCGTCGGCGGCCTCGTCAGCCGGGGCGTCGTGGTGCTGCACATGGAAAACGACCGGGTCAAGTATGAGGAACGCGTCGATCTCGGCGCCCGCATCCGCGACGTGAAGGTCGGCCCGGACGGCGCTGTCTATGCCGTCACAGAACAACGCGGCGGCGGCAACTCGACTATTGTCAGGCTGACCAAGGGTTGAAACGAAATCTCCGCCTCTGATCCATGTGATCAGGGGCGGAATGCCAGCGGATGGTCGACAAGCGCACGATCGACCGTAACAAGCTGAAGGCCTTCGACATGGCACTGGGCGAGGAGCAGTCGGTCAAAGGGATCCCGGGTGGGCGGCTCTGGATCGACAGTGTGGAGGACGTGAGAGACTTCAATCCCGAGTATATGCAGGCCAACTGACGCTATTGCTTCTGGTAAGTCAGTCAGTGGCATACCGATGTCCAGCTTGCCAAGCCTGGTTTTTATGGCGATTTCCCAAAGAGTTGCAGCACTGACGAACCCATCGACGTCTCCAACTTCAAGCAGTTCGTGTATCAAAGGAAAGTGCTACCGAAATGAGCGCCCGAAAAAGGCAAGCGCAATGTGCGTATCCAGCAGGACCGACGACACTACGGGAGCGGCCTTAAGAGGAAATCTTCCGGAAGCGGATCATCAAAATCTTCGGCGATATAGGGAACGGCATTCTCAATCCCCTTCGACCGCAGGTAAGCCTGACCGGCCTCCCAATCGATCCCACCCTTCTTCGGCTTCGCCACTCCCACCTCGGCCGCCGCATGCGGCACGAGATCCAGAACCGGCTTCCCATCGCGTGTCACGGTCACGACCTCGCCCCGCTCGACGGCATCGGCGAGCGCTTCCAGATGACGTGTGGCTTCCTGCAGGCTGACGGTTTTCATGTAAGCGAAGATAACACGGGCGCGCCCTGTCCTCAACAAATCCCAAAAGCAGAAAGGGCCCGCCTTTCAGCGAGCCCTTACCTAAGCTGCTATGTGTCCGCGCTTACTTCAGCGAGGCGCAGAAGCGCTGGATACGGCTGCAGGCCTCTTCGAGCTTGGCATTCGAGGTGGCGTAGGACACGCGGAAGTTCGGACCGAGGCCGAAAGACGAGCCGTGAACGGTGGCAACCCCTTCGGTCGCCAGCAGTTCCATGACGAAGTCTTCGTCCGTCTCGATGACCTTGCCCGACGGCGCGGTCTTGCCGATGAGCGCTGCGCAGGACGGATAGACATAGAAGGCGCCTTCCGGCTTGGGGCAAACGATGCCGGATGCCTGGTTCAGCATGGAGACCACGAGGTCGCGGCGCTCTTCGAAAGCCTTCTTCGATTCCGTGATGAAGTCCTGCGGACCATTCAGCGCCTCGACGGCCGCCCACTGGGCAACCGAGCAGGCACCTGAGGTCTGCTGGCCCTGGATCATGTCCATCGCCTTGATCAGCGGCAGCGGGCCGGCCGCATAACCGATACGCCAGCCGGTCATGGCATAGGCCTTGGACACGCCGTTCATCGTCAGCGTACGTTCATAGAGCGCCGGCTCCACCTGAGCAGGCGTGTAGTAGACGAAATCGCCGAAGACGAGATGTTCATACATGTCGTCGGTCAGAACCCAAACATGCGGATGCTTCATCAGCACGTCCGTCAGCGCCTTGAGCTCTTCCTTGCTGTAGGCGGCACCCGACGGGTTGGACGGCGAGTTGAACATGAACCACTTGGTCTTCGGCGTGATCGCCTTGTCCAGCTGCTCGGCCGTCAGCTTGAAATTGTTCTCGATCGTCGTTTCGACGAAGACGGGCGTGCCACCGCAAAGCGCAATCATTTCCGGATAGGAGACCCAGAACGGCGCCGGGATCACGACTTCATCTCCCGGATTGATCGTTGCCATGAAGGCATTGAAAAGAATCTGTTTTCCGCCGGTGCCGACAATCACCTGCTCGGGCTTGTAGTCGAGACCGTTCTCGCGCTTGAACTTGTCAGCGATCGCCTTCCGCAGCTCCGGAATGCCGGCAACTGGCGTGTACTTCGTCTCGCCGCGGGCAATGGCGGCAACAGCCGCATCCTTGATGTTCTGCGGCGTGTCGAAGTCGGGCTCGCCGACGGAGAGCGAAATGACGTCTTTCCCCTGCGCTTTGAGCTCCCGGGCCATCTGCGTAACGGCGATGGTCGCTGAAGGCTTGATGCGGGAAAGGGCGTCGGCAAGGAAAGCCATTGTGCGTGTCCTGAGCTGATTGAACATCGACCCCGCTCCCCGGGGCCTCAGGTCCAAGCTCTATGGCGAAAGAGCCCCTGCCTTTCAAGCCAAAACCTCTGCAGAATCGATAGATTTGTGTCCCCGTGCCAATGGTCGGATGCGCGTGACACCATGAGACCCGGGAAAATCACAATTTGGCATGGGAAACGCCACATTTCCGTCGCTCTGCAGACGCGATCACGGGCTTTTATCCGGCCACGTCAAACAGAGAGGAGAGAGCCCCCATGGACTTCGAACTGGAAGCCGTCACGCCCCCTTCCCGTCCCAGCCGCTCGCTCGCCTGGCTGGGTGCTGCCAGCGGACTGGCTCTGGCGCTCTTCCTGTTTGGCAGCCCAGGCACCGCCTCGTCACCGGAGCAGACGCCGGCCGCCGCACATTCGAGCCTGCCCTCTTCTGCGCAGGATGCGATCACAACGGCAAGCATCCTGCCGGCGCCTGTGGTGCGCGGCGATCTATCGACGGCAGGCTCAGGACGGACCCTCACAATTCCGGAGAGCGAACGCCACCTGCTGATGATCCTTCTCTCCCTCTGCTTCATGGTGATGGCGGCCGGCGGCTTTGCCCTGTTGAAGCGCGGCTGGCAGGACCTGATCCAGCAGGAAGTCAATCAGAAACGCTCCATAAAATAGTAGACTTGATATCTATGTAGTTTCGTAGATAATGGCTCCATCTGATTGGGAGGAGCCATCATGAAACGCATTGCAGTCCTGGGTGCCGGTCTTGGCGGCACGATCATGGCCTATGAATTGAGAGACCGCCTCGGCCGCGAAGTCGAGATCCATCTCCTGAGCAAGGGAGCGACCTATTCCTTCGTTCCCTCAAATCCTTGGGTGGCCGTCGGCTGGCGAGGACGCGAAGAGATCGAAGTCGATCTGAGACCCGCCTGCGCCAAGCGCAACATCACCCTGCATCCGCAGGGTGCGGCTCGTGTCCATCCCGGCGAGAACAGGGTGGAAATGCTCGACGGCAGCTCACTCGACTACGACTATCTCGTGATCGCAACGGGCCCTGACCTCGCTTTCGACGAAATCGAAGGCTTCGGCCCGCATCATCACACCCAGTCCGTGTGCCACATCGATCACGCGCTGGCAGCGAAAGAAGCCTTCGACAGGCTCGTCGCCAATCCGGGGCCCGTGGTAATCGGCGCCGTGCAGGGCGCCTCCTGCTTCGGTCCGGCCTATGAATTCGCCTTCATTCTCGACAAAGCCCTGCGTGACGCAAAGATCCGCGACCGCGTGCCGATGACCTTTGTCACCTCGGAACCCTATATCGGCCATCTCGGCCTCGACGGTGTCGGCGACACCAAAGGCCTGCTCGAAAGCGCGCTGCGCTCCAAACACATCAAATGGGTGACCAATGCCCGGGTCAGCCGCTTCGAGGGCGACAAGGTCGTTGCCGAGGAGATCAACGAAGACGGCTCGATCAAGACGACCCACGAGATCCCCTCGGTCTACACGATGATGCTGCCCGCCTTCCGGGGCGTGGAGGCCATCAAGGGCATCGAGGGCCTCACCAACCCGCGCGGCTTCGTGCTCGTCGATAAACACCAGCAGAACCCGACCTATAGAAACGTCTTCTCCGTCGGTGTCTGCGTCGCAATCCCGCCGATGGGCAAGACGCCCGTCCCGGTGGGCGTCCCCAAAACCGGCTTCATGATCGAATCCATGGTAACGGCCACCGCCCACAACATCGCCAATCTGATCACGGGTGAAGAGGCGAATGCCCAGGGCACATGGAATGCCGTCTGCCTCGCCGACTTCGGCGATGGCGGGATCGCATTCGTCGCCCAGCCGCAATTGCCGCCGCGCAACGTGAACTGGTCCTCTCAAGGCAAGTGGGTACATGCTGCCAAGATCGGCTTCGAGAAATACTTCCTCTACAAGGTCAAACTCGGCAAATCCGAGCCTTTCTACGAAAAACTGGCACTCCAGGCTTTGGGTATCGACAAGCTCAAGGCTGTCAGCTTCGACGGCTAAAGACAGCGGCGCCTCTTCAAAACTTCGTCAAGAGGCGCTGTCTTCTGAACATTGATCTTGTCGCGGCAAGGTCGCCCCCCATCTTCACGACATGAGCCGTGTAATGACGAAGGAGCGACCATGCCGATACTGCCACAAAAGACCGCATCCTTGATCGTACCGCTGCTGGCAGCCTCGCTCGCCCTCCCCGTCAACGCTCAGGAAACCCGAGAGCACCGAGCCCGAGACGTAACCCTCGCAGTCACGAGCGTCGCAAGCGGCCTGGAGCACCCATGGTCCGTCGAGGTTCTCCCCGATGGCGCCTATATCGTCACCGAACGGCCGGGCCGTATCCGTATCATTCGTGATGGCGAGGTGAGCCGTCCGTTGGGCGGTCTGCCACGGATCGCTGCCGTCGGACAGGGTGGCTTGCTCGACATCGCCCTCGCCCCAGACTTTGCCGAAACCCGCCGCCTGTTCTTTACCGCGGCGGTGCCCGGTCCTGGTGGCCAGGGCACCGGCGTGTTCTCCGCCCGTCTCAGCCCGAACGAGCGGCGCATTGAAGATGTCCGCCGCATCTTTCTGATGAACAAGCTCACGGGTGCTGGTCAGCATTTCGGGTCTCGCATCGCAATTGCCGCCGATGGCAGCCTGTTCTTCGGCATTGGCGACCGGGGCGATGAAGACCGCGCCCAGGATCCCGGCGACCATGCCGGTAAGATCATGCGCATCAATGCAGACGGCATGCCGTCATCGGCGAACCCCAAAGGACAGCCCCTACCGGAAGTCTGGTCGAGCGGCCATCGCAATCCCCAGGGCATCGTCATCGACCCCGCAGACGACAGGCTCTACACCGTGGAGCATGGAGCGCGTGGCGGCGACGAGATCAACGCCCCCGAGGCGGGCAACAATTACGGCTGGCCGGTCATCTCTTATGGCAAGCACTACTCCGGCGCCGAAATCGGCATCGGCCAATCGGCCGACGGCTATGAGCAGCCGCTCCACTACTGGGATCCCTCGATCGCGCCTGGTGCGCTGGCCGTCTACCGCGGTGCCATGTTCCCCGAGTGGGAAGGCGATTTCCTGGTCGCGGCCCTCAAGTACCAGCTCGTGGCTCGCATAGAGCGCGGTGCCGGTGGCTCGATCGGCTCTGAAGAACGGATGCTGGAAGGCGAGTATGGTCGTATTCGCGACGTGAAAGTGGCCCCCGATGGCTCGATCCTCCTGGTCACGGATGAAGAAGATGGTCAGCTGCTGCGCATTACCCGGGGCGGCGACAGTTGACCCCCTATGACGGCAGGGTTTTTTGGACCCAACCGGACGAGACCAGTCACGATTCAGAGGCGCCCGAGAGACATTTTTGCCCTGCGTCAGCAATCGAACACGAAAAATTTTAACCCGCAAATTTCCGTGTTCGCGCAGGCTTTTACTTCAATCTCCATCGCAAGCGATGCAATTTTTCGCCAAAACGGGGCTGCGGGGTCTTGCAGAGGCCCCGAATCAGGTCGTTTGCACTGAAAACAAAGGACTCTCGCCGGCAAGAAGGTTAAAACTTTCGCTTGCCAATTTTCGACAAACCAAGCACTCTTCGCGTGTTCGGGCAATTTTGCGAGCATGGGAAGACCTATAAATGAGTGCGCGCCGGGGACGCTATAACAACCCCGGGCAGTCAAACTTGAAACGCTGGTAACATCGTCTGAAGTTAGTCTGCGGTAACAGGGCCCCTTTCCTCCAATATCGACAAATGCCTGTCGCTCACCCGCTCGCGGGTACATTGCAATGCTGCCCCGCCGAATACGGGCAGAGAGAAAAGGACCTGACGCATGGCCGAGACTGGCACTGTTAAATTTTTCAATACCGACAAGGGCTTTGGCTTCATCAAGCCCGACAACGGCGGCGCGGACATCTTCGTCCACATCTCCGCTGTCCAGGCATCGGGCCTGTCGGGTCTGACCGAAAACCAGAAGGTCAGCTTCGACACCGAACCCGATCGCCGTGGCAAGGGCCCTAAGGCCGTAAACCTGCAGATCTCCGGCTGATTTCACCCGGTTTTCTACGAATTGCGGCCCGGCATCATTGCCGGGTTTTTTCGTTCAGCCTCCGTTCAGGCACGGCTCCCTAGATTGCAATCATCGCCGATGGCCCGAACAGCCAGCACCGGCACGGAAGATTTCGCTAGGTCGAGGAACGACGTCATGATGAAATTCGCGCAACACGCTCTTCTCGCGGCTGCAGTGACCCTGACGCCCATGGCCGCCGCAACGCAGGCTGAGGCCGGCGACCGTTACTATCGCCATCATCACAGCGGCGATGACGCCCTCGCCCTTGGTGTGATCGGTCTCGCTGCCGGCGTGATCGTTGGGTCTGCCCTCGCAAGCCCGCCGCCGCAGCGCCGCGTCTATATCGACCGCCCCGTCTCGGTCTATGACGAACCCGGCTATTACGTCGATGATTTCCCGCCGCCCCCGCCGCGTCATGCCTATCGCCCGCGCCCCGTCTACCAGAAGCCGCGCCCGGTCTATCAGTCCTACGGGATCGAACCCTGGACCGGCGCCTGGTATGACTACTGCTCGCAGCGCTATCGCAGCTTCAACCCGCGCACCGGCACCTTTGTCGGCTATGACGGCCGCACGCATTTCTGCACCGCCGGCTGAGCAGACATCGACAAGCATGAACAAAAGCGCCGGCCTCCGGCGCTTTTGTCGTTAGAGACCCTGGATAAACGGATTGGATCGCCTCTCGTCGCCGATGCGACTGCCGGGCCCATGGCCGCAGATGAAACCCACATCGTCCCCGAGGGGCAGCACCTTGTCGCGGATCGAATTCATCAGCGTCTGGTGATCGCCGCCCGGCAGATCGGTGCGCCCGACAGATCCGCTGAACAGCACGTCGCCGAGATGGGCGAACTTCTGGCCCCGATTGAAATAGATGACATGTCCCGGCGCGTGGCCCGGGCAGTGATAGACCTCGAAAGTATGGTCGCCGAAACCGACCGTATCGCCATCTTCCAGCCATTGGTCCGGAACGACGCTGCGCAGGCCGGTAATGCCATAGCTGGCCGCCTGGGTCTCGATCCGCTGCAACAGCGGCAGGTCGTCCTTCTGCGGACCGATGATGGTGAGCCCGGTCTTTTCCTTCAGTTCGGCCGCACCACCGGCATGGTCGAGATGACCATGCGTCAGCCAGATGGCCTTCAAGGTAAGGTTATTCTCCGCAATCACCTGCAGGATAACATCGACATCGCCGCCGGGATCGACGATCACGCCTTCCCGCGTCTCGTCATCGAAAAGGATGGTGCAATTCTGCTGGAACGGGGTGACGGGAATGATGCCCGCTTGAATCTGGCCCATCGGCTCGCTGTCCTTCTGTCGTCTATGCCAAGCGCCTTAGCATGTCGCAACAACGAGAGAAACCGAGAGACCCTCGGTCAGCGGGAAAGTCCGTAGACCTGGGATACGGGCGAGGCCGGAAGAAGCGAAGCCTGCGCAACGAGAAAGCTCGCAACCACCAGCTTGGCGGTAAAGACGACAATCGCGACGGGACGAAGGCTGGGGCTCTTGGAAATCTGCGCGGTGTGATCACGGTCCATCATGGCACGAATCCTCTCTCCTGCGGCGAAGCTACGCCGAAGCGGCTTGTCTGGGGCTTGTGATTGATCAGTGAAAGCGTAACGATCCTGGCCGCAAGAGGTTTCCTGACGCCGTCCTAAGCTGTGCGATCTCAGTAAATTTGTTGGAAATCTGCTACACTTGCGCATAGTTTCGCCGGCATGTCCCGCCAGGGAGGCGAGGATAAACGGCTGGCTGCTCAAATGGACCGGTCGAGGGGGAAGCATCGCTCCCGGGCGATGAATGTGAAACCGGTGATGGCGCAGCTTCAGCGCGCCCGCATCGGAGGAAAGGAATGACGCGCGTGGCCCGACAGTCTGCGACGAAGACTGCCAAGAAAACCCTGCCGGATTTGCCGGTGGTCGATGACAAGACGATCGATTTCGAGACCATAGAGAACCTGTTTTTCGCCTATCGAGATTTCGTGTCCGATCCCGATGCCATTCTTGCCAAGCTCGGCTATGGCCGCGCCCATCACCGCGTCGTGCATTTCGTCAACCGCCGGCCCGGCATGACGGTCGCTGATCTCCTCGGCATCCTGCAGATCACCAAGCAGAGCCTCGCCCGGGTCCTGAAGGAACTGATCGACAGCGGCTATATCCGCCAGATGGCAGGCCCCGCCGACCGCCGCCAGCGCCGCCTCTACCCGACGCTTGCCGGCCGCGAACTGTCGCTCGCCCTCTCCGAACCGCAGTCACGCCGCATCGCCCACGCCATGGAAGGCATGACGACAGACGAGCGCGCCACCGTGCGCCGTTTTCTCGAAGGCATGCAGAAGCAGACCGTGACCCAGCCTCTCGAAACCGATGGAGCCGACTGAAATGTCGAAGAAGATCGAGCTGACAGATGATGCTCCGCACCTTCTCGTGGTCGACGACGACACACGTATTCGCGACCTGCTGCACCGCTTCCTCACCGAAAAGGGGTTTCGCGTCTCCGTCGCGGCAGACGCCGCCGAAGGACGTCGCAAGCTCGAAGGCCTGAGCTTCGACCTGCTCGTGCTCGACGTGATGATGCCCGGCGAATCCGGCCTGTCGCTGACCCAGAGCCTGTCTGACGAAAAGCGCGTGCCGATCATCCTTTTGACCGCCCGCTCCGAGGCTGACAGCCGGATTGCCGGTCTCGAAGCCGGTGCGGACGATTATCTTGCCAAACCCTTCGACCCGCGCGAACTGGTGCTCAGGATCAACAACATCCTGAAGCGCAACATGAACCCGGACGCGCCGAAGATCGAGCAGGTGATGTTCGGCCCCTTCACTTTCTCGGTCCTGCGCAAGGAATTGCGCAAGGGAGCCGAGATCATCCGCCTCACCGATCGCGAACAGGACATCATGTATCTCTTCGCCACCCGCGCCGGTGACACGATCCCGCGCCACGAACTGGTCGGCAATGATGCGGAGGTCGGCGAACGCACCATCGACGTCCAGATCAACCGTCTGAGACGCAAGATCGAGGACGACCCGGCCAACCCCGTCTGGTTGCAGACAGTACGTGGCTTCGGGTATCGGCTGAGCATGGACTGAGAACAAGGGCGCAAGAAGCGTCGAGGAAGCATGAGCAGATGACGCTGTACGATCAGATCCGGCGGGATCAAGACCGCAGCCCGGCGACAGGCCTCAAGGGCCTGTTCCGCTGGTTGCGATACCGACTGCCGACAGGTCTCTACGCGCGCTCACTGTTGATCATCATCCTCCCGATGCTGATCCTCCAGACCGTCGTTGCCTTCGTCTTCATGGAGCGCCACTGGCAGCTGGTGACGGAGCGCCTCTCGGAGGCCGTCACGCGCGACATCGCGGCCGTCATTGAGCTCCTGCAGCGCTATCCGAGCGAGGAGGATTTCGCCAAGATCTCTGAGGTCGCAACCAACAGGCTGAACCTGATGGTATCGATCGATCCCGGCACCGAACTGCCCTCTCCCCAGCCGCGGCCCTTCTTCTCCATCCTCGATCAGATCCTCTCAGACGAAATTGCAGAGCAGATCCGCCGTCCGTTCTGGATCGATACAGTGGGAACCTCACGCCTGGTCGAGATCCGCATCGTGCTCGACGACAAGACGCTGCGGATCTTCGCGCCGCGCAATTCCGCCTATGCATCCAACACCCACATCTTCCTGGTCTGGATGGTCTCGACCGCCCTGGTTCTGATCGCGATTTCGATCCTGTTCCTGCGCGGCCAGATACGCCCGATCCTGGCGTTGGCGACGGCGGCCGAAAGCTTCGGCAAGGGCCAGCGGCCGCCCGAGGATTTCTCCCCCCGGGGCGCCGATGAAGTGCGCCGTGCCGGCCTCGCCTTCATCCTGATGCGCGAGCGCATCGAGCGACAGATGGAACAGCGGACCGCCATGCTCGCCGGCGTCAGCCATGATCTGCGTACCATCCTCACCCGATTCCGGCTGCAACTGGCACTCGCCGGCGACGGGCCGGAGATTGACAGTCTCAACCATGACATCGACGACATGCAGAGCATGCTCGAAGGCTATCTTGATTTCGCCAAGGGCGAAGTCGAAGAGGATGTCGGCACACTCGATCTCCGCGACCTCTTCGGACGTGTGGCTTCCGATTTTGCGCTGCACGAGCGCGACCTGACCTGGAAGCTCGATGGCGATCCCTTCGTGCATGTCCGCCCGAACGCCTTTACGCGCCTGGTGACAAACCTCGCATCCAATGCCCGCCGCTATGCCAAACGCCTCGATATTGATGCCCGGCACACGGCAAAATGGCTGGTCATCGTCTTCGATGACGACGGCCCGGGCATCCCGAAGGAATCACGCGACGATGTCTTCAAGCCCTTCTATCGGCTCGATGAAGCCCGCAATCTTGATGCCTCCGGCACCGGCCTTGGGCTTGCCATCGCCCGTGACATAGCCCGCAGCCACGGCGGCAATGTAACGCTCGACGACAGCCCGCTTGGCGGCCTGAGGGCGACGATCCGCGTACCGGTCTGACATTGAAAAAAATAAGGGGCCACGCAGGCCCCTCATTCGACATTCCGGCGATCTCAGGATCTCACATCAGCTTCTTGCCATTCGGCACGGCCTGCTCGACCGCCGCCAGAACGATCGCACCGTTTTGATCCTCGAAGCCGAGTGTGAGAACCTCCGAGCGGAACGGCCCGATCTGGCGCGGCGGGAAATTCACGACACCGAGCACCTGGCGTCCGACAAGCGTTTCCGGCGTGTAGTGAACGGTGATCTGCGCCGAGGACTTCTTGATACCGATCTCGGGACCGAAATCGATCTTCAGCTTGTAGGCCGGCTTGCGCGCCTCGGGAAAACTCTCGACCTCGACGATCGTGCCGACACGGATATCGACCTTCTCGAAGTCGGCGAAACTGATCTCGGATCCGCTCACAGTGCCAGTTCCTCGGCCCGTTTGCGCGCCGCCTCAATCGCCTGGTCGAAGAGCGGCTGCATGGCATCTTCAGCCATCAGCACGGAAAGCGCCGCTGCGGTCGTCCCACCGGGAGAGGTCACATTCCTGCGCAGAATGGACGCCGGGTCGGGGGACTGGTGCAACAATTCACCAGCCCCCGCGACCGTTTCTCGTGCGAGACGCATGGCGAGGTCCGCCGGCAGACCGGCCTTACGGCCCGCCTCCGCCATGCATTCGACGAGATAAAAGACATAGGCCGGACCGCTGCCGGAGAGAGCGGTGACCGCATTGATATCGGCTTCGGTCTCGACCCATTCGACCGGGCCGGAGACCTGAAGCAGCTTGTGGACGATGTCGCGCTGTGCTGCCGATACGGCTGCATTGGCATAAGCGCCGGTGATCCCGCGGCCGACCATCGCCGGCGTGTTCGGCATGGCCCGCACCATGGCTGCCTTGCCGAGATGGCTTTCCATCGAGCAAATAGTCTTGCCGGCAGCGACGGAAACGACTGTCGTCTGCGGCCCCAACAGAGACTTGAGGGCGGGCAGAACCGCATCCATCACCTGCGGTTTGACCGCGAGAAAGAGGATAGCGGCGACGAGACCGTCCGGCGCAGCCACGCAATGCCGTGCCCCCGCCTCGGTGATCAGGGCCATCATTGTGTTGGAAGGCGCCGGATCAAGCACCGTGACCGACGAACCGGGAACGCCGCTCTTCAGCCAACCGGCCAGCATCGCGCCGCCCATATTGCCGGCCCCGACGAGGACGATGTGTCCGAATGCAGCAGTCGTCATACTCAGGCTTCCCCGACCGTCTCGAACAGAACGGCGTCCATGGCGCTCTTGGCGTCCATGCCGGACCACACGACGAACTGGAAGGCCTGGTAATAGGCTTCACATGCATCGACGGCAGAAGAGAGAAGCACCTCGACCTGACGGTTCGTGGGCTCAGCCCCACCGGCGAGCAGCAGCGACTGGCGGAAGATCACCACATCCTCGTTTCGCCAGAGATCGAAGTGACCCATCAGCACCTGGCCATTCACGTAGGAAAGCAGCTTGATGACTTCGTTCAGACGGTTTTCGGGGATCTTGAGATCGAAGGCTGAGGCAAGATGCAGGGCTTCGAATTCTTCCATCCAGGAGAAGGAGACATGATAGTCGGCCCAGCGCCCCTCGACGGTCATTGCAATTTCGTCTTCGCCCGAACGCTCGAACGACCAGTCATTGGTCGCCGCCACAAACTCGATCATGTCGACCGGGTTGGACTGGCGTTCGATTTCGATTTCCATGAGGCTCATGCATCACCTTCTTGACCGGAATGAATACGGGCACCCGGCGAACCGCCGGGCCACTCGGACACCTGAACCGGAAACTACTGAAAACGATTCCGAAGGACCCCAGGGTAAAACACGCACCCTGCCCGAAACTTACGCGGCCCCCGCTCAGAATCATCGTTGAAAATCAGTGTATAATCGTGCGGAGCCAGCACCAGCCCCCTTCGCCATATTTGGCTCAGAGGCCTGTGGATGGCGCTTTCAGAATCGCCTTTGCATCACCCCTTAAGCGACTCTGCCGATTGGCTTTTTGCCACCTGTCCACAAGCTGCAAAATTTTCGTGGGAAGAGCGTCGAAAACAGCCGTCAAGATCCTGAAAATACAAAAAGACCCAAAGCCGATGGCAATGGGTCTTCGACAGCAGAAAAACAGAATGGCGTAAGGTGTTACTTGCCCTGGGCCGAGAGCTTGGCTTCGAGTTCATCAAGCCGCTTCTGCAGGGCCTCGTTCTCTTCCCGTGCCTTGATCGCCATTTCGCGGACCACGTCGAATTCTTCCCGCTTGACGAGATCCATGCTGTTCATCCAGCGCTCCATCTGCGCGTGAAACGCCGTCTCAACTTCCTTTCGCACACCCTGTGCAGCGCCGGCGGCGTCCGTCATCAACTTGGCGAAATCATCAAGAATACGGTTTGGTCCGGTTGTCATGGGTAACTCCTCTGGAAGCGGACAGCAGTTGGACAAAGAGCCCTTGAGAACGAGGTAGGACCTCATCCGCCGCCATGCAAGACAGAACAGCAATATAAAGGTGGTTGACGGTGTCGCAGACGCCCCGATTCCATCTTGACCGGGTCAATGTGCAACGCCATTTTCCTCCAGCATTAACGAAAGTACTCCATTGTTGTCAGTCCTGGACCTTTTCGCCGCCGTATCCTTTCCCGCGATCGATCCGGTCGCCTTCTCGATCGGCCCGCTGGCGGTCCATTGGTATGGGCTGGCCTATGTGGCTGGCATCCTGCTCGGCTGGACGATCGCCCGCGACCTGCTGAAACGCCCGCATCTATGGCCGAACGGTCAGGCACCCGCCACCTTGCAGCAGATCGACGACTTCATCCTCTGGGTGGCGATCGGCGTCGTCGCAGGCGGCCGCATCGGCTATATCTTCTTCTATGATTTCGCCTCGATCGCCGCCAATCCCATGCGCGCGATCGAAGTCTGGAATGGCGGCATGTCCTTCCATGGCGGCTTCATCGGCGCAACGCTCGCCATGGTCTTCTTCGCCCGCAAGCACCAGATCCGCCTGTGGAGCCTCTTCGATCTCGTCGCCAGCGTCGTACCACTCGGCCTGTTCTTCGGCCGTATCGCCAACTTCATCAATGGTGAGCTCTGGGGCCGCCCCGCCGATGTGCCATGGGCCATGGCCTTCCCGACCGGGGGCCCCTTCCCGCGTCATCCGAGCCAGCTCTACGAAGCCGTGCTGGAAGGCCTGGTCCTGCTGATCGTCCTGCAGATCCTCGCCCGTGCCTTTGGAGCCCTGAGAGCGCCCGGCCGCATCACCGGCATTTTCGTAGCTGGCTATGCGGCAGCCCGCATCTTCGTCGAGTTCTTCCGCGAGCCAGACGTGCAGATCGGCTACCTCTTCGGTGGCTGGCTGACCATGGGCATGGTGCTGTCGCTGCCCATGCTCCTGATCGGGCTCTGGATCTTTTTGCGGTCGCGGTCGACTGCTCCTGTTACCGAAGGCTGAGGAGCGCCGATGGCCACGCCGCTTGCCGAAAAGATCAAGTCGCTGATATCGGCCAATGGTCCGATCAGCGTGACCGACTATTTTGCACTTTGCCTGGCCGACCCCGAGCACGGCTACTACCGTACGCGCCATCCCTTCGGACGCGCAGGCGACTTCGTCACGGCACCCGAGATCAGCCAGCTCTTCGGCGAGATGCTGGGCATCTTCATGATCAACACCTGGCAGCGCCACGGTGAACCGCGTGACGTCCGCCTGGTGGAAATCGGCCCCGGCCGCGGGACGATGATGTCCGACATGCTGCGCGTGATCTCGCGCGCCGCGCCCGAGCTCTACGAGACGGCGACCGTTCATCTCGTCGAGACGAGTGCGCTCCTCAAGCTCACCCAGATGGAAACGCTTTCGGCCCATGGCGACAAGGTGTCCTGGCACGACAGTTTCGATGGCTTGCCGGAAGGCTTCACGCTGCTGGCGGCCAACGAACTCTTCGATGCCATCCCGATCCGCCAGTTCGTCAGCACACCGGACGGCTTCCGCGAGCGCATGGTCGGCATTGATGAGAATGACGAGCTCTGCTTCACGCTGGGGGTCGCCAAACTCGACCCGTCCATGCTGCCCCAGGGTATCAGCCAGCCCGCCGACGGCGAGATCTTCGAAGTGGCTCCGGCGCGCCAATCGGTCATGCTGACCATCTGCGAACGGCTGATCGCCCATCACGGCACCGCCCTGATCATCGATTACGGGCATATGGTCAGCAATTTCGGCGACACGCTGCAGGCGGTACGCGCCCACCAATATGATCCGCCGCTGGCCCATCCAGGCCTTGCGGATCTGACCAGCCATGTCGACTTCGAAAACCTCGCCCGCACGGCGCTCGCCGCCGGCGTCCATCTGAACGGCTGCATGCACCAGGGAGACTTCCTTGTCGGCCTGGGCATCGAGCAGCGCGCCGCCTCTCTCGGCCGCGACAAGGACGAAAAAACGCAAACGGAAATCGTCGAGGCCGTGCATCGCCTGGCCGGCTCCGGCGATGGCAATATGGGCGAACTCTTCAAGGTCATGGCGGTCTCCATGCCCTCGGTGCAATTGCTGCCTTTCAAGTCCAAGCATTGACAGAGAGCGGCGTGATCTGCACGATCGCCCCGCTCCCTACCGGCTCAAAATCGAAGAAAGCCGATGCAATTCAATAGCTTCGCAAGATCCGCATAGCATACGCGTGATTTGCCAGGGCTCAGGAGACCCGATCATGAGCACAGCCGACCAGCCACGCCCCATCTTGGCAGACAGCCTCGCCACCATGGCCCCTTCGGGCATTCGCCATGGCTTCTTCACCCGCGACGGCGGCATCTCCGAAGGCATCTACCAGGGCCTCAATGTCGGCCTCGGCTCGCATGACGACCAGGACAAGGTCCGCGAAAATCGTCGCCGCGTCAGCGCCTGGTTCGGCCTGCCGCTCGAGCGTCTGGCAACGGCGCACCAGGTCCACTCTCCCGACGTCGTTGTCGTCAGCGCAGACTATGACGGCAGCCGTCCGCAGGCCGATGCGCAGGTGACCGCAAGTCCGGGGATCATCCTGGGCGTCCTCACCGCCGATTGCGGGCCCATCCTCTTCGCCGATCCGGAAAACCGTGTGATCGGTGCGGCGCATGCAGGCTGGAAGGGCGCCCTTGGTGGCGTCCTGGAAAACACCATCGACGCGATGGTCAGACTCGGTGCGCGCCGCGACAGGATCCACGCGACGCTCGGGCCGTCGATCTCCCGCGCCAATTACGAAGTCGGCCCGGAATTCGTTGACCGCTTCATCGCCGTCAATCCCGAATTTGCAGCCTTCTTCACGCCGTCTTCGAAGCCCGGCCACGCCATGTTCGACCTTCCCGGGCTTACCGTAAAGCTTTTGACAGAGGCCGGCGTCACCGCTGACAGCCTCGACCAATGCACCTATGCGGCGCCTCAGACGTTCTTTTCCTATCGCCGGACCACCCATGCGGGCGAGCCCGACTATGGGCGGCAGATTTCCGCGATCGCGATCAAGGAGGAATGACATGGCCCTGCATTTTACAGCAAGCGAGTATTCCGCCCGCCGCGCCCGCCTCATGGCGCGCATGGCCGAGGAAAAGCTCGACGCGGTCCTGCTCTTTGCCCAAGAAAGCATGTACTGGCTGACCGGCTTCGACAGCTTCGGCTACTGCTTTTTCCAGACACTCGTCGTGAAGGCTGACGGCAGCCAGACCCTGCTGACACGCACACCCGACCTGCGCCAGGCCAAGCACACCTCGACCATTGAGAACATCGTCGTCTGGGTCGACCGCCTGAATGCCGATCCCGCCGTTGATCTGCGCAATCTCCTGAGCGATCTCGATCTGCTCGGCATGCGCGTCGGCGTAGAATACGACACCCACGGCATGACCGGCCGCGTCGCCCGTCTTGTCGACAATCAGCTCACCAATTTCTGTGAGGCCGTCGATGCCTCCTATCTCGTGAGCAATCTCAGGCTGGTGAAATCGCCGGCCGAAATCACCAAGATCAAGGAGGCTGCGGAGCTTGCAGACCTCGCCTTCGACGCTGCCCTGCCCTTGATTGGTCCCGATGCCGATGAAGCGGAAATCCTGGCCGCCATGCAGTCGGCCGTACTTGCAGGCGGCGGCGATTATCCGGCCAATCCCTTTGTCATCGGGTCTGCGGCGGACGCCCTGCTCTGCCGCTACAAATCCGGCCGCCGCAAGCTGTCAGCCACGGATCAGCTGACACTCGAATGGGCTGGCGTTGTGGCCCACTACCATGCGCCGATGCTGCGCACGGTGCTGATCGGCGACCCCTCGCCCCGCCACCGCGAACTCTATACGGCAGCGCTTGAGGGCATGCGGGCGGTCGAACACGTGCTGCGCCCGGGGCATAGCTTCGGCGAGGTCTTCGACGCCCATGCCAAGGTCATGGACGAACGCGGGCTGACCCGCCATCGTTTCAATGCCTGCGGCTACTCCGTCGGCGCCCGCTTCGCCCCGTCCTGGATGGAGCACCAGATGTTCCATGCCGGGAACCCACAGGAAATCGCGGCGGACATGAGCCTCTTCGTGCACATGATCATCATGGACAGTGACCGCGAGGCGGCGATGACCATTGGCCACACATACCTCACGACAGAGACCGCCCCGCAGACTCTGTCACGTCACCCGCTCGATCTGATCAGTGTCTGAGACCAGCTCTTGGGCAGTATAGGGCAGAGGTAACGCGGTTTTGCCTGTCCATTCAGCCAATTGACAGGTTAAGCATGCTAGTCACATTAATTGTGACAGGATCGAAGCGGAAGGACCGGCCGTGGTGAGACGTTCCCGCATGATGACCAGGACACTGGCCGGAACCGTCGGCCTGTTGCTGCTTCTTTCGGGATGCAACAGCCCCGATGTCTTGACGCCACGCGCAGATGTCGGCAGCGGCATGGGAAGCCTTCCCCCCGCCTACCAGCAGGAACTTGCAGCGCCCGCATCCGCACGCCAGCCTGTCGAGAGCGCACCGCTTGCGGAGCCCGGCTTTGCAGATACCGCGCGCGGCCCCCAGAACACGCTGGAGGCCCAGGCGGCGGCCCTCGCACAGGGCGGCAGCAATCCCGTCGCCTCCGCACCGCTCGATGGCATGGAAGGCCAGTCGTTCCCCGAGACCCCGCAGCAGCAGCAGCCGGCAAGGCAGGTGGCGCAGACCGCCGCACAGACGAGCCCGCCGCCAGCGGCACAGCAGGCCGCCCTTCCCCCTGCCGCACAAACCACCGGCAGCATCCGCTTCCTGCCGATCATCGGCGCACCGGTGCAAGCCGTTACGCCTCTCTCCCGGCAGCTAGGCGCCGAGGCCCGCGCCCGCGGCCTCACCATCAAGAGTGCCAGTGACGCATCGAGCGAGCATATCCTCAAAGGCTATTTCTCCGCCTTTTCCGATGGAGGCAATGTGACGATCACCTATGTCTGGGACATCCTGGATGGCAGCGGCGGACGCCTGCACCGTATCCAGGGCCAGGAAGTCGTGCCCTCAGGCGCCCAGGATCCGTGGGCCGCCGTTCCGGCCTCGGTGATGCAGCAGATCGCCACCAAGAGCATGGCCGAATATGTATCATGGCGGAACAGTCGCGGCGGTTGACCGGTGCGCGACATCCGCCTTCGAAAACCGCAAATCCTGCGCCCCATTTGGCGCATCAACCGAAAATATGGGCCGAGCTGTCCAAACCTCTTGCATTCAGGGGGAAGGGCGCTAAAAAGCCCGCATCTCAGCATGGTAACAGGCGGGCCAAGATGAAGGTTTTCGCAGGTAATTCGAACCGGCAACTGGCCGAAGCGATCTGCTCCTATCTCAACGTACCACTCGGCAAGGCCAGCGTCCGCCGTTTCGCAGACCAGGAAATCTTCGTAGAGATCCAGGAAAACGTTCGTGGTGAAGACGTGTTCGTCGTTCAGTCGACGTCCTTCCCGACGAATGACCACCTGATGGAACTGCTGATCATGATCGACGCCTTCCGTCGATCCTCTGCTCGCCGCATCACGGCCGTCCTTCCCTATTTCGGCTATGCCCGCCAGGACCGTAAACCTGGCCCCCGCACGCCGATCTCGGCCAAGCTCGTTGCCAACCTGATCACCGAAGCCGGCGCCGACCGCGTGCTGACGCTCGACCTGCATGCAGGCCAGATTCAGGGCTTCTTCGACATACCCACGGACAACCTTTATGCGGTACCGCTTCTGGCGCGCGACATCAAGGAACACTATGACACCAACAACGTCATGGTCGTGTCCCCCGACGTCGGCGGCGTCGTGCGCGCCCGTTCGCTCGCCAAGCGCCTCGACTGTCTTCTCGCCATCGTCGACAAGCGTCGCGACCGTCCGGGCGAGTCCGAAGTCATGAACGTCATCGGTGAAGTCGCCGGCAAGGACTGCATTCTGATCGACGACATCGTCGATTCCGGCGGCACGCTCTGCAACGCGGCCGAAGCCCTGCTGAAGAACGGCGCCACCAGCGTCACCGCCTATATCACCCATGGCGTCCTGTCGGGCGGCGCGGTCACCCGCGTCTCCTCCTCGAAGCTGCGCGAACTCGTGATCACCGACTCGATCCAGCCGACAACGGCGGTACAGTCGGCCCACAATATCCGCGTTCTGTCGACAGCGACGCTGCTCGGCGAGGCGATCAACCGCACCAGCCAGGAAGAATCGGTCTCCAGCCTGTTCGACTGACCTCAACCTCGATCGATTTGGGATAAGGCGACGCAATCCTTTGTGAGCGACGTCACAACCCCTTGCGCCCTCATTTTACTTTGCATAGATGTTCGTCCGGTATTTTCGTTTTAAGATAATTTCCAGTTAGACACGTGTGATTTAATGTCGCTCACCGTCGAACACTTGCTTGCTCATTTTGATTTTCACGAAACGATCCGCGACCAGTCAAGAGCGCTGCTGCGCGTGCATGAGGAGAGCCCGCGCCTGGCGGCTGTCTTCGGGACACAACAGCGCTGGTTGCTCGGGCATCTGGCAATGGGCATTTATTTCTCGGAAGTCGCGCGCGGCAATCCCGAACCCGTGGTGCTGATGGCACGCTACCTGGAACAGGTGAAAACGCTCGGCATCTCCTCTGTGAACACAGCGGATGCCTTTATGAAGGAAATGCTGGTCTACGGCGTCGCGCAAGCTGGTCAAACCTCTGACCGACGCAATCGCCCGGTCCTCCCAGCTCCGCAAACCATTGCCGCCACAAGGCGGTGGGTCTCCATCCACCTGTCCAGTCTGGACCGTCTGGATGGTGGGCATCGCCTCGATGCCTTCGAGGCCGATGAAAACGTCATGGCATACCTGCATCCTGAAATTTCCACCCGGTCGATGATTTCGCCGCATCTGCGAAGCCCGCCAAAGACCTGGTCTCTCTTCACCTGGCTGAACAATGGCGGCATCGTCATGGACTGGTTGATGGTCGGCGTTGATCCGGTCGATCCATCCGTCCAGCGCGTCCCGACGCAATTGCGGTCCGTCCCGGAACTGGCCGAAAGCTTCCGCCTCTCGCGCACGCACCTGAACCGAAAGCTACGCGAGGCCGAATTGATCGGCAGCATCGGCTGGGAAGGCAGCAGGGGCCGTTCGACCATGTGGATTACGCAGCAATTCCTGCGCGAATATCACACCACCCAAGCCCACAAACTGTCGATCATCGACGCCGCCTGCGAGAAAGTGGGACTGCGTTGATGAGCGACATAGCGCCTTCCGACCTTAACCCAACGGTAAATAAATCAGACTAATTTTCCCGCCAGGATCTGGTCGGGGGGATGATTGTGGTTGGTTCCAAGGAAACGCTTGCGCGTTCGAGCGCGCTCTTGTCGGTAAAGGCAAAATTCGCAGGACTGGTGGTCGGCGCGACCCTCGTCTCCTGCATGGCAGTCGGGCTCCTGAGTTACCAGGTCGGCAAGAACGGGTTGATCGAGGCCAGCAAGTTGCGTCTGGAAAGCGTCGCCTCAACCCAGGCAAAGGCTTTGAGCGCCTATGAAATCCGCATTCAGCAGGCGCTCGGCGAACTCGCCCAGAATTCGGCGCTTGGCGAAGCGGCCGAAACAGTGGCAGCTGTTATCAAAATCGAGGAAGCGAAAATCCGCGAGGTTTTCCAGGATCCAGCCAAGAGCCCGGAGGAACGGGCGTCGATTGATGGATCCGGCCTGAAACTGCTCTACGGCGTACGCCACGCCGCCGTTCACGGCACCATCGCCAGCACGCGGCAGAACACCAATGTCAGCGACATCTATGTCATCGATAACAGTGGGCAGATCATCTATTCCGTCACCAAGGGCGAAGCTTTCCTCACCAATGTCGCCGATCCCGCCAATGCGGCGCTGAAGGCGGCATTCGATGCCGCCCAGGCTGGCGATGTGACCCAGGTGCATTCCATCGGCTTCAGCGAAATGCGGGCTGCCGACGACACGCATTCGGCACTGGTCGCGCAACCCCTCGCGGTTTCGGTCTGGGGCGAAATCGTCCGCAAGGGCGTCATCGTCATCCGCGTGGGCGCGAACCGCCTCGCGGCTTCGCTAGCACCGGACGGATTGGGACAGAGCATTGACGACAGCTTCCTGCTTGCCGAGGACGGCAGCCTGCGCGCAGGAACCATCTCGGGTGGCGCCAATGCGACTGTAGCGGAAGCCCTCGTAGCGGCAGCGCGTAGCGGCAGCAAGGGATCGGACTTCGCCGCCTCCGGCGATCGAAACCTCTTTTACAGTTTCATGCCGGTCACGCTCTTCGGCCAGAAGAACCTCTTGGCGATCGGCCAGAATGAACGCGGTATCCTCGCCTCCTCTGACGACCTGGCAAAATGGGCCTTGCTGGCCACTGTCGCTGTCCTCGTCGTCATGGGCGGAGTAGGTGTCGCCGTGTCCTCCAGCCTCACACGCCCGTTGAGCCAGCTCGCCAGCTTAATGAACCGCCTGAACAACGGCGACACGGCGATTGAAATCGACGGCACAGGACGCCGTGATGAGATCGGCTTGATGGCCCGGGCACTCGACAGTTTCCGCACGAACGCCCTCGAAAAGGAGCGCATCGAGAAGGAAGCGGAAAGCCGTGATCTTCAGATGAATGCCGAGCGGCGCGAGCGCGAGGCAGAAAAGCAGCGCAGCGCCCAGGAGCTTCAGGAAGCCGTCAACGCCCTGGCTGCCGGCCTGAAGAACCTCTCCAACGACAAGCTGCACCTGCGCATCGAAACCCGCTTCGTGCCGGAACTCGACCATCTGCGCGTCGATTTCAATGAATCTCTCGACAAGCTTGAGGAAACGATCCGCGCCATCATGGCCAGCGCCGACACCATTCGCGGCGGCTCGAACGACCTCAAGGGCGCCTCGGCCAACCTCGCGCATCGGACGGAACGCCAGGCATCCTCGCTGGAGGAAGCCGCCGCCGCCCTTGGCGAGATGACCGGCAGCGTCCACGATGCCCTGCGCCGCTGCGAGACCGCAGTCCAGGTTTCGGCAGATGCTCTGAAGGGCGCCAAGGCATCGTCGGACGTCGTCAACCAGGCCATCGCCGCGATGCAGCGGATCGAGGAATCCTCCTCAAAGATCCAGCAGATCATCGACGTCATCGACCAGATCGCCTTCCAGACCAATCTTCTGGCGCTCAACGCCGGTGTCGAGGCCGCGCGTGCGGGTGAAGCTGGCAAGGGTTTTGCAGTCGTTGCCCAGGAAGTGCGAGAGCTTGCGCAGCGTTCCTCGGCAGCAGCGCGCGACATCAACGCTTTGATCAATGCTTCGACGAGCAATGTCTCGGATGGCGTCACTCTGGTGCTGCAGACCGGAGATCGCCTGCACACGATCGAAGACAACATCGCCGCCATCAACGATCAGATCGGCGCCATCGCCGGTGCCTCAAGAGAACAGTCCGCGCGTCTCTCCGAGATCAATGCCTCGGTCAATGAACTCGACCAGATGACCCAGCAGAATGCGGCCATGGTCGAGGAAACGACGGCAGCAGCCTTCGCGCTGGCCCAGGAAGCGGATGGACTGACCGAGCAGGTCGCGCGCTTCACGATTGGCCAGCACAGCGGATCTGCCCGTCGCGCCGCCTGAAAAGCCGCAAATACAATCCTCGCGAAGACAAAGCCCGCCGGCTCCAGCCGGCGGGTCTTGCGTTCACGGTCACCTCAAGCGGGAAGACTGCAGGCCTCGCCACCCGAAAACAGTCGTGACCGCGTGAGGAACCGCCGCTCGCGGCCATTGTCGAGCGAGAACATCCCGCCCCTGCCGGGCACAACGTCGATGATCAGCTGCGTATGCGCCCAGACGGCATACTGACTGCCGCTGATATAGAACGGCACGCCGCCGATCTCGCCTAGCTTCACATCCGTCTCGCCCACCCGGTATTCGCTCGCCGGATAACACATCGGCGAAGACCCATCGCAGCATCCGCCGGACTGATGGAAGAGGATGTCGGGGTGATCTTGTCTGATCTCGGCGAGAAACGCGAGTGCGGCCTCGGTCGCCACCACGCGCGGCTGATCTCCGCTGGTCATTGTCTGCCCTCCTGGTTTCAGAACGAAAGAACCCCTCCTCCTGGTCAAGAACAGGAAGAGGGGGCATCGAGGGGCGGCATTGGCGGAACACCGCCCCTGGGGAGGCTCTCAGAAGAAACCCAAGGCCTTAGGGCTATAGGACACCAGCATGTTCTTGGTCTGCTGATAGTGGTCGAGCATCATCTTGTGCGTCTCGCGACCGATACCCGACTGCTTGTAGCCACCGAAGGCCGCATGCGCCGGATAGGCGTGGTAGCAATTGGTCCAGACGCGACCGGCCTGGATGCTGCGGCCGAAGTGGTAGCAAGTATTGGCATCGCGGCTCCACACGCCGGCACCGAGGCCATAGAGCGTGTCATTGGCGATTTCCAGCGCTTCCGCCTCGTCCTTGAAGGTCGTGACCGAGACGACGGGTCCGAAGATCTCTTCCTGGAAGATGCGCATCTTGTTGTGGCCACGGAACACGGTCGGCTTGACGTAATAGCCGCCCGACAATTCGCCCGGCAGCTGGTTACGATAGCCGCCCGTAAGAACCTCGGCACCTTCCTGTTTGCCGATGTCGATATAGGACAGGATCTTTTCGAGCTGTTCGGAAGAGGCCTGCGCCCCGATCATCGTCGACATGGCAAGCGGATCGCCCTGGATGACGGCCTCGACGCGCTTGATCGCCTTTTCCATGAAGCGATCATAGATCTTCTCATGCACCAGCGCGCGGCTCGGGCAGGTGCAGACCTCGCCCTGATTGAGGGCGAACATCGCAAAGCCTTCGAGCGCCTTGTCGAGATAGTCGTCATCCTCGCGCATCACGTCTTCAAAGAAGATGTTCGGCGATTTGCCGCCCAGTTCGAGCGTCACCGGGATCAGGTTCTGGCTGGCATACTGCATGATCAACCGGCCGGTCGAGGTCTCGCCGGTAAAGGCGATCTTGGCGATCCTCGGGCTGGTCGCAAGCGGCTTGCCGGCTTCAAGCCCAAAGCCGTTGACGATGTTGAGCACACCAGGCGGAAGCAGATCGGCGATCAGTTCGGCCAGCACCAGGATCGAGGCCGGCGTCTGCTCGGCCGGCTTCAGCACCACGCAGTTGCCGGCAGCCAGCGCCGGCGCCACCTTCCAGGCGGCCATCAGGATCGGGAAGTTCCACGGAATGATCTGGCCCACGACGCCGAGCGGCTCGTGGAAGTGATAGGCGATCGTGTCATGGTCGACTTCGCCGATCGTGCCTTCCTGCGAGCGAACGCAGGCGGCGAAATAACGGAAGTGGTCGATGGCGAGCGGAATATCGGCAACCATGGTCTCGCGCAGCGGCTTGCCATTGTCCCAGGTCTCGGCACGCGCCAGGAGCTCAAGATTGGCCTCCATGCGGTCGGCGATCCGGTTCAGGATATTGGCGCGCTCGGTGGTCGATGTGCGGCCCCACTTGTCCTTTGCGGCATGCGCTGCATCGAGCGCCAGATTGACGTCGGCTTCATCCGAACGGGCGATGTCGCAGAGCTTGCCGCCGGTGACTGGCGTCGTGTTCGAGAAATAGCGACCATTGACCGGCTCGCGGAATTCACCGCCGATAAAGTTGCCGTATCTCAGCTTGAACGGCGAAGCAGCGATGGTCTGGACCTGAATGTTCATCTGTCATCCTCCCTGTGAAGGGACCCCTCCTCGGGTCCCGATGGCAGGATGATTGCCGTGTTCTTCTTTCGCGGATAGCCCCATGAAACAGTACCGCATCGCACAGTGTGTCAGTCTTGCGACACTTGCAGCAGTGGTTGGCGCATAAAAAAGCCGCCTCATCGAAGGGCGGCTGAAGAAACCAAGATAAACTATCAGATCTTGGATAAACACTGCTGAGAGCGCCTTGAGAGCCATGGCGCTGGTCCGAAAAATACAGGCCACGATGGGAGTTCTAGTGCAGCTGGAAGCGCTTCATCTTCCGATGCAGCGTCGCGCGGCTGATACCGAGCATCTGCGCCGCCAGCGAGACGTTGCCATTGGCGCGTGACAGCACGCGGCGCAGCGCCGCCCGTTCGGCATCGTCGAGATCACCAGTCTTTTCGCCGCGCGTCTCGCGCAGCGCATCGGCAGCCGGCATGCCCTGGGCGATCAGGCCGTCATCGAGCTTGAGGGCGATCCGAGCCGCCTTGGTTGCGCCAAGGATGAGATCATCGCCATCGACGGCAATCAGCGCCGAAAGTGAATTGGCCTGCGGCACCACCACGATGCGGGCACCGGCAAAGGCTTGGCGGAAGAGGTTACTCTCGACGCGAGCCGCAGCATCTCGAACGGCCTGGGAAAGAACCGCAAGCGTCATGTCGGACACGTCGTTGCGGCAGGTGGAGACATCAAGCGCTGCCGTCAGGCGACCGAGATGGTCGCGAATCGGCGCCGTTGCGCAGGACAGGCCGATATTGGCACTCATGAAATGCTGATCGCGATGAATGACCACGGCCCTTTCATCGGCCAGCGCCGTCCCGATCCCGTTGGTACCGACACTCGCCTCACTCCAAAGTGTCTGCTCCCAAAGGCCGAGTGAGCGAAACTCGACATCATCGCCTGCAGCCCCTCGCCTATCGACGACGATGCCATTCTGATCGGCCAGAATGATACAGCAGCCGGATCGTCCGACCATCTGGTAGAGGCGATCGACCTCATCCGCCGAACTGCCGATCAGCCGCTCCATGCGTTCACGCGCCTCGCGGTAGAGAGCTTCATCCACCTGGATGGGCTTGCGCGCCTGTTCGGGCTGCAAATGATAGAGGTTGAGGCAGCGGCTCCAGGAGGCAGCAACCGGCGAGGTCACCGCCGCAGACGCTTTTTGCGCCGTCGAATAGACAAGTTCGGAATGTCTGGTGTCCTCACGCATCGGCTCCTCCCAAAGCACGGGCACCAGTATGCGCCTTCTCAGCCGGGTGGCAATCGCTCATCAATGCAGCAAATTAACACCTGTCATTTCCGGCTCCAAAATGGCGCAAAACTGCGACACTTCTGCCCAAAGTCCCCGCAGCCGCTTAGGCCGCGAGGCCCGTCGCCTTGCGAGTGTCGGAGGACGCGGTCTCGCCATCCATCACCGGATTGACGATGTCCTGTAATTCCGACAGCGGCTGGGGCTTGCCATAGAAGTAGCCCTGAACCTGCTCGCAGCCCTCGTCCTGCAGGAAGCGGAGATGCTCGGCATTCTCAACGCCCTCCGCCAGAACCGGAATATCGAGGCTCTGGGCCAAGATCAGCGTTGAGCGCACGATGGCGGCAGACTGACGGTTCTCCGCCACGCTGTCGATGAAGCCGCGATCGATCTTGATCTTGTCGAAGGGGAAGAGCTGCAGTGTCGACAGCGAGCTGTAACCCGTGCCGTAATCGTCCATCGCGATCTTGACGCCGATCGCCTTGAGCTGGCGGATAATCGACAGCGCGTTCTGCTGGTCCGCGATAATGCCGGACTCGGTGATTTCCAGCTCCAGCCGCTCGGGCGGCAGGCCGGTTTCCTTCAGGATGTCACGCACCCGCTGCGGGAAATTGGCATTGGCCAATTGCTTCGGCGCGACATTGACCGCAATCCGCAAGGGATTGCGCCACTGCACCGCCTCGACACAGGACTGGCGCAGAACCCAGTCACCCAGTTCCATGATGAAGCCTGTGCGCTCAGCGATCGGGATGAACTCCATCGGCGAGACCATGCCGCGCTTCGGATGGCGCCAGCGCAGCAGCACCTCGAAGCCGACGATCTGCCCGCTCTGGGTGTTGTTCTGCCGCTGGAAATACAGCTCGAATTCGCCTCGCTCCAGGCCGGAGCGCATGTCCATGGCAAGCGCACTGCGCTCGCGCGCCGCCTGGTCCATCGACTGGTCATAGAAACAGATCTGGTTGCTGCCTGCGGATTTGGCGCGATACATGGCCGTGTCAGCCTGCGCTAGCAGATCGTCGATCGTATCGGCGCCATCCGGAAACACCGAGATGCCGATGCTGGTGCCGATGCTGAGCGTCATCTCCTCCCAGGCGATCGGCTGGCCGAGATCGCCGATGATCCGCTCCGCCATTTGCTGAGCCTCGGAATGGGTGAACACACGCGAGGTCACGGCAATGAACTCGTCGCCGCCGATGCGGGCGACGAATTCCCCTTCCCGCAACCTCAGACCCATGCGCTCGGCGGCAACCCGCAAGACGTGATCGCCTGCGGCGTGACCATGCACGTCGTTGATTTCCTTGAAGCGATCAAGGTCGAAAGACAGGAGGTAGATACGCCCGGAGGCCGCAGTAAGCGTCTCCATCATGTGGCCGAGACGTTCGACGAAGGCCGCACGGTTCGGCAGCCCTGTAAGGGCATCATGCAGCGACAGCTGGCGGTAGCGTTCCACGGCGGATTTCGTCGATTGGCGATCGATCACATAGGTCATCGATCCGATCGACAGGATCAGCACCGTGACCAGCATCAGCACGACGGTCAGAACGCTTTCCGGCAGCATGTCCGCCGGCAACGCCGCCTGCGCATCCGGCACGACCGTGACGGCGGTCATGCCAATGAAATGGGTGAGCGCAATCGCGAGCACCAGCGCAACACCGCCGCCATAGCGGCAGAAGCGGGTGACAGGCCGAGCGACGCGGCTTGTCGCCACCGCCCCGAACATGGCACCTGCAATCAGCGAGGCACCGACATAGGACGAGTTCCACTCAATATGGCCCTGCACCTGATAGCCGGACATCCCGACATAATGCATGGCGGCGATGCCTGCCCCGACGATCGCACCACCTGCCTCGATCAGCAGACTGCGTTGGGTCGCCGCGGCGATCATGAAGCCGATACCGGTGACGGTGATCGCGAGCACGAGTGAAATCAAGGTCGCCGTGGGTTCGTAACCCGCAAGAACTTCCGCCTCATAGCCCATCATCGCGACGAAGTGCGTGGTCCAGATCGCAGCGCCCCCAATCACGCTGGTCAGCGAGATCCAGCTCAACCGGGCCACCCCACGCGTGTTGCGGACCCTGCCGAAGAGCCGCATCGTCAAAAGCGACCCGAAGACGCAGATGGTCACGGCAGCGATCAGAGAGAGCGGGTCGTGTTCGACAACTAAGCAGGAAAGGACTTCGAGCATGAATGAGACCACTTGATAAAGAGAGATCTCATTTAGCAGTCGTCAATTTCAAAGAGCTTGAAAGGAATGGTTAGCAAATCGATATCGGCGACTGAAACGCGAGGCCTGCAATCACAAACGCGTAATCGGACGGGATGCCCCGGAGAACCTTGCTATTCCGCATCATCTGGTCTATAGGCGCCCGATCCGCACAGACACCCTTGGAGGCAATGTGGATGGGACCGGCAACGGTCTCCGGTTCTGGCATGACCAAGATGCGTCGCCAGGGCTCTCCAGTAACTTGAAAGGTAAAGCCATGAGCCACGCTTCTTACGAGCTCAAGGCCGTAGCACGCGAACGGGTAGGTAAGGGGTCCTCCCGCGAACTTCGCCGCAACGGTTTCATCCCGGCTGTCATCTATGGTGACAAGCAGGCCCCGATTTCGATCTCGATCAACACCAACGAGATCACCAAGCGCATCCACGCCGGCGGTTTCATGACCACCGTCGCCATCATCGACATCGATGGCCAGAAGATCAGCGTTCTGCCGAAGGACTACCAGCTCGACGTCGTTCGTGACTTCACGATGCATGTCGACTTCCTGCGTATCTCGGCCGACAGCAAGGTCACGGTTGAAGTTCCGGTTCACTTCATCAACGAAGAGAAGTCGGCCATCAAGACCGGCGCCGTTCTCAACATCGTTCGTCACGAAGTTGAACTGCACTGCCCGGCTTCCGACATTCCGGAATTCCTGACGGTTGACCTGGCTGGCCTGAAGGTCGGCGACAGCGTTCATATCTCGGCCGTCAAGCTCCCGGCTGGCACCAGCCCCGTCATCACCGACCGCGACTTCACGATCGCCACGATCGTTGCTCCGGCCGGCGGCATGGAAGCAGAAGCCGAAGCCTGATCGCTCTGATCACGCCAACAATTGAAACCCACCCCGCAAAGGGTGGGTTTTTTCGTGACACGGCCTGCGCCGGAAGGTCGAAACCAATCATCTTCCTTTAGTTAGATTTAAAGTATTTCGTGAAAACCTCCCGCTCTCAGTGACTGCGTGAGGGAGCCCGAAGCATCATGCCGCATGATCCCGCCCTGCCAGAGGCGGCCCGCCGATGACTCGTTCGGTCGAGAGCCGCTTCCTTGCCATCGTGGGGATCACGATCTTCATCCTGGTCGTGCCGCTCTTCGCGCTTTTCCTGTCGCTCGCGACCGAGCGCGCCTCCAATGAACTTCAGCAGAACCTCGATATCCTGCTCGCGGCCAACGCCCAGGCGCTTGCCAAGCCTCTCTGGGACTTCGACGAGGAAAGTGTTGAACAGATCACGGCAACGATCATCTCCAACGGGCCGGTAAGCCGCGTCAGCGTCAAAGATGTCTCGGGCGGCATTTCCGTCGCCATGCCCGCGCTACCGAAATGGCCGAAAAACGGTCTGGAATCGATCACGCGCGAAATCTTCTATCGTGCCGTCGAAGGCCCGAAACTGGTCGGCACCATCACCATTTACTACAGCCGGATCGACATATTCTCATCTCTGCGCCAGGCAGAAGTGATGCTGATCGGCATCTTCATGCTGGCGGTCATGGGCGTCGTGGGCGCCGCCGTCATCGGCAACCGGTTGATGGTGATGAAGCCGCTCCTCAAGCTCACGGCCGCCATCGAGGCCACACGCCGGCTCGGTTCCCGCCACCATGTGGACTGGCAGTCGAACGACGAGATCGGGCGATTGGCGCGCAGTTTCAACGCCATGCAGATCAAGCTGGAGCAGGAGGAAGGCGAGCTTCGCCTTGCGCACCGCCGCGCGACAGATATCTACAACACCACCCCGGCCATGCTGTTTTCGCTCGACGAAGAAGACCGGATTACCGGCGTCAGCGATTACTGGCTGTTGGCCACCGGCTACCAGCGTCATCAGATCGTTGGCCGCCAGTTTATCGAACTCGTCCCCGCCGAGGCACGGGCCACCTATCACGACCGCAAGAAAACCCGCTCCATCGCCGATGTCCTGGAGGCGACGACGCAATTCGTCTGCGCCGACGGAACCATCATGGATGTCCTGATCGCCGAAGCCAACCGCAAGATCGAGGGCGCGGATGAGGATCTGTCGCTGTCGGTCATGACGGATGTGACCGCCCTCAAACAGTCGGAAGAGCGCAACCACCGCCAGGCGATCACCGACCATCTGACCGGGCTTCGCAACCGACAGGGCTTCGAGACCGCCCTCGACAGCGAGATTGCCGCCACCGATGCGGCGGGCGAGGAACTCGCCTGTATCTTTGTCGACCTCGACCGCTTCAAATGGATCAACGACAATCTGGGCCATCAGGCGGGCGACCTCGTCCTGCGCCGTTTCGTTGATCGTATGCAGGATGAGCTTCCGAAGGGTGCCATAGCCGCACGCCTCGGCGGCGACGAATTCGCAGTTCTTCTGCGTGGGCAATCGATCGAACCGCTGGCGAAAAGGATCAGTCACGCGCTCTGCGACATCTTCGTCAATCCGATGACGATCGAGGATTCGACCGTGCGGCTGAGCGCAAGCATCGGCATTGCCATTTATCCCACCCATGCGACCAATGCAGCCGAACTGCTGCAAAAGTCCGATATGGCCATGTACAGCAAGAAGCGCGACGGCAAGAATGGCGCGCAGCTCTACAATCCTGAGATCCAGGATCACACCCGCCGCCGCGCCGAAATCGAGCACGACATTGAGGAAGGCCTGGCGGAAGACTGGTTCGACGCCTTCTTCCAGCCGATCGTCGAGGTTGCGAGCGGTCGCACGGTCGGCTACGAAGCCTTGATGCGCTTGGTCCATCCGCATCGCGGAGTCGTCTCCCCGGCAGAGATGATCGGCGTCGCCGAAGAAACCGGTGCCATCAATCGCTTGGGCGGTCAGGTTCTCGAGAAGGCGCTGTCCAATCTGGCCCGCCTCAGTGCCGCCACGGGCGATGGCGACGCCTATCTGGCGGTCAACTTCTCGCCTCTGCAGTTTGATGCGTCCCTGCCGGTTCGCCTCGCCGCCCTGACAGCCCATTACGACATCGCGCCGCACCGCATCGTGATCGAGATCACCGAAGCGACGCTGCTGCATGACAATCCGCAGATCCGAACGATCCTCGACGAATTCAATCGCTACGGCTATCGCATCGCGCTGGACGATTTCGGCACAGGTTATTCTTCCCTGAGTTACCTGAACCGCTTCCCCGTCCATATTGTTAAGATTGACCAGTCCTTCATCCGCTCGCTGACCGAAGACGAGCCGGAACTGAGCCACAAGAGCCGCATGCTGGTCGAAGGCATCACCGCGATCTCGCACAAGATGGAGTGCACCGTCGTCGCTGAAGGCATCGAGACGGAAGAGCAGCGTCAGATTCTGGAAGAATTCGGTGTGGACTATGGCCAGGGCTACCACTTTGCCCGCCCACAGCCGCTTTCTGCACTGATCGAGAAATCCAGCAGCCAGTCGGTCCGGATGCCGAAAGTCTCCGCCGGCTGACAGCTCTTGAAGGAGGGAACCGCAATGAAAGTACTTACCATCATGCTTTCACTCGCGGCGGCCCCGGTCGCCGCCGCAGATGTCGTCCGTTTTACCACGGAAGACTATCCACCCTATAACTATAGGGTCGGGAGCGAGATCCGTGGGGCCGGATACGATCAGGTCCTTCTGATGATGAAGGAGATCAATGTCCCCTACACCATCGAGATGATGCCCTGGGCGCGCGCAATTGCATTGGCAGAAAGCGAACCGATGCATTGCGTCTTCACCGCCGCCCATATTCCGGAGCGTGACAAAATCTTTACCTGGGTCGAGCCGCTGGCCATCGGCCGCAACCTGATGATCGGGCGCAAGGGCGGCGATATCACGGCGCGCAGCATCGAGGAGGCCCGTGCCTTCACTGTCGGCACGCAACGCGACGACTACACCCAGACGATCCTTGAAAAGGAAGGCTTCACAAAAATCGACCTGGCGACCGACCTGAAGCTCACCCTGAAGAAGCTTGAAAGCGGCCGCATCGACCTGATGCCGATCGACGAACAGCATTACGTGACGCTGAAGCGGGAAGGCCAACCGATCGAAGTCAAGTTCGTCTTCACCGAGCAGACCTTCTCGATCGCCTGCAACAAGAATTTCCCCGAGGACATCAGGCTCAAGATGCAGGCCGCGCTCGACAAGCTGATCGCCGACGGCACCCAGGCGGAGATCCTGAAAAGCTATGGTCTCGACAAGGCGGAACTGCCGGAACTCGCAGCCAACCCTTGACATCGCCGTCAATTCGCGTTGGGAGAACCCGGACGAATAGACGGGAGCTCCCATGATCATCCTGGCCGGCCTCGGCAATCCCGGTGCACAATACCAGAAGAACCGGCACAATATCGGCTTCATGGCTGTCGACGCGATCCAGCGCCGCCACGGCTTTTCGCCATGGTCGAAGAAGTTCAAGGCGGAAATCGCCGAAGGCACGCTGGCCGGCGAAAAGGTCATGCTGATCAAGCCGCAGACCTATATGAACCTGTCAGGCGAAAGCGTCGGCGAGGCCATGCGCTTCTACAAGCTGGGCCCCGAGGACATCGTCGCCATCTATGACGAACTCGACCTCCTGCCAGGCAAGGCGCGCATCAAGACCGGCGGCGGCCATGGTGGCCACAACGGCATCAAGTCGCTCGACGCCCATTGCGGCCTGAACTACCGGCGGCTCCGCCTCGGCATCGGCCATCCCGGCGACAAGTCCAAGGTTCACAACCACGTGCTCGGCGACTTCGCCAAGGCGGATGCCGAATGGCTCGATCCGCTCCTCGAAGCACTCGCCGACAATGCCGACATGCTGGTGCGTGGTGAGGATTCGCAGCTGATGAACAAGCTGGCATTGGCCACCGGAGCCAAGGTCGAGGACGACAAACCCGCCAAAGCGCCGAAGCCTCCCAAGCCAGCCCAATCCCATATCCATCAGGCCCGCAATTCCGCCCAGCCGAAGAAGCTTCCCGAGACCGGCCCCATGGCCGAGATGCTGAAGAAGATGTTTGGCCCCAAGGGCGACTGACTGGATCCGGGCGGGCGACCGCCCTGCCCCGCCTTAAACCGATAGCCGCAGAAACGACCGGAAGACGACCATGAGCCACGACATCACCACCGACCTCGTCACCCTGCGCGACTACTGGCGTTATGCCATCTCCCGCTTCAACGCCGCCGAACTCAGCTACGGCCACGGCACCCATACCGCCGTCGACGATGCCGCCTTCCTCATACTCGACAGCCTCGACCTGCCGATCGACACGCTCGACCCCTTCCTCGACGCAAAGCTGCTGCCATCAGAGCGCCACCTTCTGGCCGAGCGTATCGAGACGCGCGTGGCGACCCGCAAGCCCTCGGCCTATCTCACCGGCCGCTCCTATATCCAGGGCATGCGCTTCTTCGTCGATGAGCGCGTGATCGTACCGCGCTCGCATATCGGCGAGATCCTGTTCAACGAATATGGCGGCGAATTCGGTTCGACCTTCCTGCCCGATCCCTTCGCGGTGGAAAGCGTCGTCGATATCTGCACCGGATCCGGCTGCCTGGCGATCCTCGCCGCAAAGTTCTTCCCGCTGGCCTCCGTCGACGCCGTCGATCTCTCCACCGATGCGCTTGAAGTCGCCGAGAAGAACCGTCAGGCCTATGGCCTCGAAGACCAGCTGACGCTGCATCAGGGCGACCTCTTCACGCCGCTTGCTGGCCGCAAGTTCGACCTGATCATCACCAATCCGCCCTATGTCGACCACGAAGCCCTGGACGCCTTCCCGGCCGAATACCGCGCCGAACCGGCCATGGCCCATGACGGCGGCGAAGACGGCCTCGACCTCGTGCGCACGCTGCTCGCCGAAGCACCAAAACACCTCAATCCCGGCGGCGGCATGCTCTGCGAAATCGGCCGCGGCCGCGACATCCTCGAAGCCGAATTCCCCGACCTCGACTTCCTCTGGGTCGAGACGACAGAGGAAGAGGACGCGGTGTTCTGGATCTCGGCGGAAGCGCTCGGCGTGAAGGCGAAGAAGGGCAAGTGAGGCACAAGCCTCACCAGGTGAAGGTTTCGACCCGATACCAGAAGAGATCGACGAGCGCGGCAAGCCCCCAGTCTATGAAATAGGCCGCAATCCGTGATGCATCCTGCCCCAAAAGCAGGATGAGAAAGCCGCTAAACATAGCCCAGCCAACCGCGAGCCGCAGATTGTGCAGGCTGTCGAGACGATAGTAGCCTGCTTCGTCATATTCGGTCTTGAAGATCAGGTCGTGCCAACTGAAGCCGTCGCTGATGGCAAGATCCATCATCGGCCGATCCGACAGACGATCGGGCAGGATATTGAAGACGGCGCGCAGCACATGGCCGATTGCGCCCATGATCGCAAAGAGCCCGACCGCCACGACATAGTGCCAGGTAGCTGCTTCGGGGAGTGTCTGCAGGTCAGGGTTCATGGCCGAAGTCTATGCCCGCAGACGTAATCAATTGGTTTTCAAACCCGAGGGTCCTCACTCCTCCGGTTCTGCCGTAAAGAGCAGCGGCATGCCCGCCTCCTTGGCCAGATCCATCGCTTCCGTCACCTTTGTCTCCGCAATCTCACGCGTGCAGACGACGACCACTGCCGAGCCGAACTTGTGCGCGGTCATCATCACCCGGTAACCGGTCTCCTCGCTCATCCGGAAGACGACCCTCAGCACGATCGTGACGAACTCGCGCGGCGTGTAATCGTCATTGTGCAGGAGCACCTTGTAGAGTCGCGGTTTCTCCACCTTCGGCTTGGTCACCGTCTTCGGCGTCAGCACCGTATCCTTCGCCATCATTCCTCCGGCAACTTCGGACCCTAGAGGGGCCGCAACACTTGACCATGACCCTCCTATACCCCATAGGCGGGGGCAACGAAAATCCATCCCGAGCAGGTATTCAGAGCCATGGGCTTCAAATGCGGTATCGTCGGGCTTCCGAATGTCGGCAAGTCCACCCTCTTCAACGCGCTGACCAAGACGGCCGCCGCCCAGGCAGCCAACTATCCCTTCTGCACGATCGAGCCGAACACCGGTGAAGTGGCCGTTCCCGATCCGCGCATGAAGAAGCTCGCGGACATCGCCGGCTCCAAGGAAATCATCCCGACCCGCATCTCCTTCGTCGACATCGCCGGCCTCGTGCGCGGCGCGTCGAAGGGCGAAGGCCTCGGCAACAAGTTCCTCGCCAATATCCGCGAAGTCGACGCCATCGTCCACGTCCTGCGTTGCTTCGAAGACACCGACATCACCCATGTCGAAGGCCGTATCGACCCGGTCGGCGACGCCGACACGATCGAGACCGAGCTGATGCTCGCCGACCTCGAAAGCCTGGAGCGCCGCCTCGAGCAGACCCGCAAGCGCGCCACCGGCAAGGACAAGGAAGCCAGCGCCCAGCTGCCGATCATGGAGCAGGTCGTCAAGCTCCTGCAGGACGGCAAGCCGGCCCGCCTTCTTCTAAAGACGCTGGCAGCCGACGAGATCGTCATCCTCAAGCAGCTGAACCTTCTGACCTCGCATCCGGTTCTCTATGTCTGCAACGTCGCCGAAGGTGACGCCGCAACCGGCAACAAATACACCGAAGCCGTGGCCAAGATGGCCGCCGAACAGGGGGCCGAATGCGTCGTGATCTCGGCTGCGATCGAAGCCGAGGTCGCCCAGCTGCCGGAAGAGGAAGCGACCGAATTCCTCTCGGCACTCGGCCTTGATGAAGCCGGCCTCGACCGCCTGATCCGCGCCGGTTACCACCTGCTCGACCTGATCACCTACTTCACCGTCGGCCCGAAGGAGACCCGCGCCTGGACCATCGTGCGAGGCACCAAGGCCCCGCAGGCCGCCGGCGTCATCCACACCGATTTCGAACGCGGTTTCATTCGCGCCTTCACCATCGCCTATGACGACTACATCGCCTACAAGGGCGAAGTCGGCGCCAAGGAAGCCGGCAAGGGCCGCGACGAAGGCAAGGAATACGTCGTGCACGACGGCGACGTCATCCACTTCCGTTTCAACACCTGATCATCCCGGATCATATCCGGACGGAGAGGACGCGCTGCCCCGGGCAGACGCGGCCATTCTCTTGTCATGTCACTCCGGTCGGAAAAGATGGCCGGCAAACAGGGCCTTCAGCGTCGCGGCCAGCACCGTGAGAATAATCCCGGTTACTCCGATCAGGAGCGCCCAGAGCAAGACAGTCTCCCCCGCGAAGGGATGCGCATGGGCAAACTTCAGCGTTACGGCTGTGAAGGCAGCACCCGGGAAGGTGTAGCCCCACCAGGACATGGCAAAGGGCACACTGCGAAACCGCGGAATGAGGCTCAAAAGCACGGCAGCCGTCAGAACCGCAAACCCGTAGATGGCAAGGGGCCCGGGCCCGAAGCCTGCAGTCAGCAACGAGAGAGCCAGGCTTCCGACCGCAGGCGGGGCGAGTAGGATGACCAGCGTCGGCCACATGCGCTGCGGCAAGATCGGTCCTGTCGCAATCCGGTAAAGGATCAGCGGCTGGACGAGGATCCAGAGCAAGCCGCCAAGACCGAACAGCATCCACGACAGCGTCATGAAGCCGAGCTTTGCTCCGACAACCGGTGCAAGGATATTGCCGACCAGCGGGATCAGCAGCGGCGGCGTCAGGGTCGCAGCCTCGCGCGGACTAAGCAGCAGGCTACGCACGATGAACACCCCGATCGCCAGATGCAGCACCACGGCAAAAAGCCAGATCGCTGAGGCCGTCTGAACCGAGTAAGGAACAAGGCCTCCCGCAACAATCATCAGTCCGATCGAGATGGCACCGGCAAAGGCGCCCCGGATCGGATGGGAAAGGTCGCCGGCAAGCGCATCCGGATGGCGAATAAGGCGCACCAGATGGGCCACCGTGATCATCAGCCAGAAGACAGCGGCAAGCGCCATCAACACTTCACCGACGAGAGCCGGTGCGCTGAGAACAACCGCAGCCTCGCGCCACGCCATACCCAGCCCGCCGACACCCATCGGCACGGCGAAAAGCGGCAGCGGCAGGTGATGCAAGCCCGCATCCTCTTTGACGGCAGCTTCGGAACGGGTGGGTTCAATCACAGTCATCTGTCTTCATCCGGCATTGGAGAACGAGAAAAAGGGGCCGGCACCTGCCGACCCCGCATCATCAGTGGTTGTCGGGTCACGCCTTCTTCGCAGGGCAGGTATTGATGCCGATGATCGAATACAGCGGGCAGGTCGACAGCAGTCCCGTCGCCAGAGGCACGATGCCGATCAGGGCAAAATAGCGCCACGAGGCGTCCGGATAGATGAAGAACAGCGACAGCAGAACCAGACCGGCAACGATACGCAACAGGCGGTCAACAGATCCGACATTCTTGGCAAACATGGCTTATCTCCCTCACGGCTCAGGATTGAGCATGACCAACAATAGCGCCGGCTGCATCATCCTTCCGTGACTAAGTCACAGGTTTGGGCAGAATCTAGCGGCTCGCCGCCATGAGCTTGAGCTGATCGATCTGCACAAGCCGGATATGCCCACGCTCGTTCTCGATCAGCCCTTTGGAAGCCAGAGCCTCCAGCCGGCGGGAAACGACCTCGCGGGCAGTCCCGATGATCACCGAGAGTTCCTGATGGGTGAGTTCGACGATCCCCTCCCCGTCCATCCGCTCCAGAAGCGCATGGGCGAGCCGCTCCTCCACTTTCACGAAAGCGACCTGTTCGAGTACGAACATCAAATCTGTCAGACGGTCGGCAAAGGCCTTGAAGACAAAGCTGCGAAAGGCCGGCGAATGGGCCATCAACCGTTCGAAGACGGGAGGCGGCACCATGACCGCCACCAGATCGCTTTCCGCAATTGCTTCGCCCGAATAGGGCGCCCCGCCGAGCACGCCGAGCGTTGTCTGCACACAAGTCTCGCCAGGCGTGACGGAATAAAGCAGCAATTCGCGGCCGTTTCGGCCCGTCAGGTAAACCCCGATCCGTCCGGCCAGCAGAATGACAAAACTCTGGGCCGCATCGCCCGGGCGAAACAGCGTGCTGCGGGCAGGAACATGCACAGGCTTCAGGGCTTCCAGCTCCCGCCGCGCCCCCTCATCGATGTCAGCCAGAAAGCCGGCCTGATCTGCCCAACCCGCCATGGACCACCTCGTGATTCCCGCTTATGACCATAGCGGCAGAAGAGACTTCGGAGAACAGACCGCATGCAGCATGACAAGCTCCACTACGAGGACTTCACGGAGGGGCTAAGCTTTGCGCTCGGGCCGCGCCTGGTGACATCAGAGGAAATCATCGAATTCGCCCGGGAATTTGATCCCCAGCCCATGCATCTCTCGGAGGAAGCCGGCAAGGCCAGCATTCTCGGCGGTCTGTCCGCCTCCGGCTGGCATACGTCCAGCCTCTTCATGCGCCTGATGATCGATGCCTATGTGCTGAAGGCAGCCTCCGAGGGCGCGCCCGGGATCGAATTCATGCAGTGGCGCAAACCGGTGCTGGCAGGTGATACGCTCTCCGGCCAGTCCGTCGTCGAGGAAGCCCGTCCCATGCGCTCGCGCCCCCATCTCGGCATTGTCACCTTCCGCCATGAACTCCGCAATCAGCGCGGCGAAACGATCATGAAAGCTCGAAACGCGGTGATGATCCGCCGCCGCCAGACTGCGGAGGTCCCGGCATGAAGATGTTCGACCTCTATCCCGCAGGCACCCGCCTTGAACTCGGCAGCGTCACCTTCACTGCCGAAGACATCGTCCGCTTTGCCGAGAAATTCGATCCCCAGCCCTTCCACGTCGATCCGGAAGCGGCCAGGCATTACGTCTTTGGCGCGCTCTGCGCCTCGGGCTGGCACACCTGCGCCAACTGGATGAAGAGCTTCATCGCCTTCATCGGTCGCGAAATGAAGCGCCTGAAGGCCGAGGGCATCGAGCCCCCCAGGATCGGCCCATCGCCCGGGTTCTCCGAGCTGCAATGGCTCAAACCAGTCTTTGCCGGCGACACGATCACCTACTTCATGACCCCCGTCGACAGCCGCGTCGTCAACGGCAAGCGCCGCTACATGCTGAACTCGGCAATATCGGAAGGCGTCAACCAGCACGGCGAAACCGTGTTGCGGTTCAACAGCAACATGATTGAATTCTTCCCTGACGAGGAGCAGTCCGCATGAGCGTCCACGACTTCACCCTGACGGCGATAGACGGCTCCGAGCGCAGCCTGAAGGACTATGCCGGCAAGGTCCTGCTGATCGTCAACACCGCGAGCGCCTGCGGCCTGACACCCCAGTATGCGGGCCTCGAAAAGCTGCACGAGACCCATGCCGATCTCGTCGTTCTCGGCTTCCCCTGCAATCAGTTCGGCGCCCAGGAGCCGGGCACGGAAAAGGAGATCGCACTCTTCTGCGAAACCCGCTTCGCCGTGACCTTCCCGATGTTCTCGAAGATCGAGGTCAACGGTGACGGCACCCACCCACTCTATGCCTATCTGAAGGCCGAGACGCCCGGCGCCGAAAAGGGTCAGGAGATCGGCTGGAACTTCGCCAAGTTCCTGGTCGGCCGCGACGGCAAGCCGATTGCCCGTTACTCGCCCCGAACGGCTCCCGCCGATCTCGAGGCCGATATCACCACAGCGCTTGGCCGCTGACCGACCATGACCGGCTTCCGCTTCCATCCGACACCCCTGTCCGGCCTGGAAGCGGTCTCCGCGACAAGCGCCCACGTCTTTCCCAAACACACGCACGACACCTATGGCATCGGCTTTCTCTCCGCCGGCGGGCAGATCTCCGCCTCCGGCCGTGGCCAGGTGGAAGCCGAAGCCGGCCAGCTGATCACCGTCAATCCCGGCGAAGTGCATGACGGCGCGCCGCTCGGTCGCACAGCCCGCAGCTGGCACATGCTCTACCTGACGCCGGCCCTCGTTTCAGAGAGCCTGAGTGATCTCGTCTCGACCGTTGGCGATCTCGAATTCGAACACCCGGTCTTCGGCGATCCCACTGTCCGGACTCTGCTGGGATCGCTACACCGTTGTCTGGAGACCGCTGAGGGGCACCGGGATGCGGAACGCTTCCGCGAGGTCCTGATCCTCCTCCTCGGCAGGACACTCACTCACAGTACCGTTGCGCCGGCTCCCCTGCCCGCCTCGCTTCAACGGGTGCGCCAGCGCCTCGACGATGACCCGGCAAGCCCGGCGGACCTGAAGGACCTCGCCCGCGACGCCGGTCTCAGTCGCTTCCAGTTGATCCGCGCTTTCCTGCGCCATACCGGCCTGACGCCGCACGCCTATCTGATGCAGCGCCGGGCACTTCTCAGCCGCAGCCTGCTTTCGACCGGCCTTGCACCGGCCGAGGTGGCCGCCGCCTGCGGTTATGTCGACCAGAGCCATATGCACCGCGAATTCCGCCGCCGCTTTGGCCTGACACCCGGTGCCTACCGAAGCGCCCGGATCATCTGCAATCCTGTACAAGACGGACGCGCCTGAGCCGCCCATGGTCACCCTGCCAACGCAGGAGACCTCTCATGACCCTCGACTTCCTTCTGACCACCCTGATCATCGTCGCCACACCGGGCACCGGCGCGCTTTACACGCTGGCCGCAGCGCTCGGCGGTGGTCGGCGTGATGCGCTTGTCGCGGCCTTCGGTTGCACGCTCGGCATCATCCCTCACATGCTGGCAGCAGCGCTCGGCCTCGCCGCGCTCGTCGCCGCCGAGCCGCGCCTCTTCGAGGCGATCCGCTATGCCGGCATTGCCTATCTCGTCTGGATGGCGATCGGCCTCTGGAGAAGCAGACTGGCGGGGGATACGTCAACCGAACCGAAACAGCGGGCTTCGCACATCATCCGCAAGGCGGTGCTGATCAACCTTCTGAACCCCAAGCTCTCGCTCTTCTTCCTGGCCTTCCTGCCGCAATTCGTTGATCCGGCGGATGCCCGTCCGCTCGCCACAATGGCAGCCTTAAGCCTCGTCTTCATGGCCGTAACGTTCGTCGTCTTCGCACTTTACGGCCTTGCAGCCGCCAGCATGCGACAGGGCCTCGTCACGCGTCCGGACAGGATGCGTGTCGTTAACCGGCTGCTCTCGGCAGGCTTTCTGCTGATGGCGGGCAAACTGGCGCTGGCGCAAAGATAGAACGCCGGCAAAGGGGTCGACCGGGGCACGCCCCGGTCGCCGGGAGGGGCTCAGTGGCCCTCGAATTCAACGAGCGTGCGCACCTCGACGCCGAGCGCTTCGAGCTTCTTGCGCCCGCCAAGCTCCGGCAAGTCGATGACGAAGCAGGCAGATACAACGTCAGCGCCGATCTGGCGCAGCAGCTGGACCGCACCGACAGCCGTGCCGCCGGTGGCGATCAGGTCGTCGACCAGGATTACCTTCTCGCCGGGCTTCACCGCATCCATGTGGATTTCCATCTCGTCCACGCCGTATTCGAGGCTATAGGCGATCCGCACGGTCTCATGCGGCAGCTTGCCCTTCTTGCGGATCGGCACGAAGCCGGCAGAGAGCTGATGCGCGACGGCGCCGCCCAGGATGAAGCCGCGGGCTTCCATGCCGGCGATCTTGTCGACCTTCAGCCCCACATAGGGCTGCACCAGCTCGTCGACCGCCCGACGAAAGGCGCGCGCGTCGCCGAGCAGCGTGGTGATGTCGCGGAAGATGATGCCGGGCTTCGGATAGTCGGGAATGGAGCGGATGGCAGCGGCGAGTTCGTGGGCAATCTTGGTCATGTATCATCCGATTGAGAGCGGAAGGAAGTTGCGCGGGACTGTACCAAGATTGGTATGGTCCCCCAACAAAAAAAGGCGGCCCGAAGACCGCCTTTTCGCAGAACGTGATCGGATCGATCAGTGTTCCTTGTTCGCGTAGACCGACTTCTTCGTCAGGTAGATCAGCGCGGTGAAGATCGCGAGGAAGACCATGACCATGAAGCCCATACGCTTGCGGTCTTCCAGATGCGGCTCAGCGGCCCACATCAGGAATGCGGCAACGTCCTGAGCATACTGATCCACGGTTTCCGGCGAGCCGTCGTCATAGGTCACGACGCCATCGCTGAGCGGCGGTGACATGGCAAGCGCAGAACCGGAGATGAAGTAAGGGTTGTAATAGGTACCTTCGGTCACTTCGTGACCTTCCGGCGGGTCCTGATATCCGGTGAGCAGCGAGTAGATATAATCGGGGCCGCTCTGCTGATACTGGGTGAAGATATCAAACACGAATGTCGGGAAGCCACGGATGACACCACGGGCCTTCGCAATCAGCGAAAAGTCCGGAGGGGCCGCGCCGTTATTGGCAGCAGCAGCGGCCTCCTGGTTCGGGAAGGGCGGCGGGAAGTGATCGGACGGTACGGCCGTACGGGTGAACATTTCACCGTCAGCATTCGGTCCGTCCTGCACTTCGTAATTCGCCGCAAAGGCGCGAACCTGTGCTTCCGTGTAGCCAAGATCCGTCAGCGTACGGAAAGCCACCAGCTTCATCGAGTGACAGACGGAGCAGGCTTCCGTGTAGACCTTGAGACCGCGCTGGAGCTGCGCCTTGTCATAGGTTCCGAAGGGGCCAGCGAAAGACCAATCGATATTGCGTGGTTTGTTGATCGGGTATTCGGCGGCAACGGCCGCCGAACCCAGTCCCAATCCTGTAACCACTGCGAGCGACAGGATGCTTGCAACAAGCTTTTTCATGTTCGTATTCCCTCTCTCGCAGTCCGTTAGGCGGCCGCTGGTGCTGACTTGCCGCTCTTTTCGAGGACGGCTTCCGTAATCGAATTCGGCACACGCTTTGGCGTTTCGAACAGACCGAGAAGTGGCATGATCACAAGGAAGAAACCGAAGTAGTAGGCGGTACCGATCTGCGAGAGAATAACGTACACGCCTTCTGCCGGCTTCGATCCCAGCCAGCCAAGAAGGATCGAGTTGGCAACGAAGATCCAGAAGAACAGCTTGTACCACGGACGGTATACGGCAGAACGGACCTTCGAGGTGTCGAGCCACGGCAGGAAGAACAGCACGATGATCGCGCCGAACATCACGAGGACGCCGCCGAGCTTGGAGTCGATGAACAGGACGTCGAAGGTGATCGCACGCAGCATCGCGTAGAACGGCAGGAAGTACCATTCCGGAACGATGTGAGCCGGCGTCTTCAGGGAGTCAGCCGGGATGTAGTTGTCCGGGTGGCCAAGATAGTTCGGCATATAGAAGATGAAGTAGGCGAAAACCATCAGGAAGACGGAAAGGCCAAGAGCATCCTTCAGCGTCGCATAGGGCGTGAAGGGAACGGTATCGGTCTTCGACTTCACTTCAACGCCGGTCGGGTTGGTCTGACCGGTCACATGCAGCGCCCAGATGTGCAGGATGACAACACCGGCGATCATGAAGGGCAGCAGGTAGTGCAGAGCGAAGAAGCGGTTCAGCGTCGGATTGTCGACCGCAAAGCCACCGAGCAGGAACTGCTGGATGGTTTCACCGACGAACGGGAAGGCAGTGAAGAAGCCGGTGATAACGGTCGCACCCCAGAAGGACATCTGGCCCCAGGGCAGAACATAGCCCATGAAGGCGGTCGCCATCATCAGCAGGAAGATTACAACGCCGAGGATCCAGAGGATTTCGCGCGGCGCCTTGTAGGAGCCGTAGTAGAGACCGCGGGCGATATGCAGATAGACGGCGATGAAGAAGAACGACGCGCCGTTCTGGTGCATGTAGCGCAGCAGCCAGCCATTGTTCACGTCACGCATGATCTTTTCGACCGAATTGAACGCGACGGACGTGTGTGCCGCATAGTGCATGGCAAGCACGACACCGGTCAGGATCTGCACCAGCAGCATCACAGTCAGGATGCCACCGAAGGTGTAAGCGTAGTTCAGGTTGCGGGGAACCGGATACGCGACGAAGCTGTCATACATCAGACGCGGCAGCGGAAGACGCTGATCGATCCACTTCTCGACGCCAGTGGACGGCTGGTAACTCGATTGGCCACTCATTGTGTCTTATCCCCTCAGCCGATCTTGATGACAGTGTCGGATGTGAATGCGAAGGTCGGCACCGGCAGGTTCGTCGGCGCAGGACCCTTGCGGATACGGCCCGCCGTATCGTAGTGCGAGCCATGGCAGGGACAGAACCAGCCACCGAAATCACCGGCCTGACCGAGCGGCACGCAGCCCAGATGGGTGCAGGAGCCGATCATCACGATCCAGTTTTCCTTGCCCTCGCCGGCCGAACGCGCCAGGTCGGTCGCCTCGGCTGTCGCATCGACATTGGCGTTGCGTGCGACCGGGTCCTTCAGCTCAGCCAGCTGAACGGCCTGTGCTTCCTGGACTTCCTGGTCGGTACGGTTGCGGATGAAGACCGGCTTGCCACGCCATTTGACGGTCAGCGACATGCCCGGCTCAACCGCAGACACGTCCACTTCGATCGAAGCGAGCGCCAGCGTCGATGCGTCCGGGCGCATCTGGTCGATGAAGGGCCAGGCGAACGAAGCCGCACCAACCGCACCGGCCACGCCGGTCACCATGTAGAGAAAGTCGCGGCGCGTCGGCTCGCCCGCTTGGTTTGTTGTTGTCTCGTGTTCGCTCACGGTCACTTTTCCTCTCGCAATCCTGCGACACACCGCATTTGCCCCCGCAGCGGGAATCACAATTCGGCCACTGAGCAGCCATAGATTCCCCGCCAGATTGGCGCGTTCTAAGCCCGATAATCTATTCTGTCCAGTCTTCCGCAGGCAAGGAGCCACGATGTCGCGGATTTACCGGACAGCATCCCCAATTGCTTGATTTAACGCAAGAGTGACAGGCAGTTTATCAAGCATTGCAGTCGCTTCGCCACGAGATACGAAGCTGCGGCGGGTCATGCTGAGACCAGCTCGCTGCGTGTATCCAGGAAACCGCCCGACTGGCGCGCCCACAATTCCGAGTAAAGCCCGCCCAGAGCCACCAATTCCTGATGCGTCCCCTGCTCAATGATGCGGCCCTTGTCCATGACCACGAGACGGTCGAGGGCGGCGATCGTCGAAAGTCGATGCGCGATAGCGAGCACCGTCTTGCCCTGCATCAGCCGATCGAGATTCGACTGGATCGCGGCCTCGACTTCCGAGTCGAGTGCCGAAGTCGCCTCGTCGAGCACCAGGATCGGGGCATCCTTGAGCATCACGCGTGCGATGGCGATGCGCTGCCGCTGCCCGCCGGAAAGCTTCACGCCCCGCTCGCCAACATGCGCTTCGAAACCCTTGCGGCCGCGCTGGTCCTCCAGACGCTGGATGAAATCGAGTGCTTCCGCCCGTTCGGCAGCCTTCAGCAGCATCTCCTCGCTGGCATCCTCGCGACCAAAGAGGATGTTGTCGCGAATGGACCGGTGCAGAAGTGCCGTATCCTGCGTCACCATGCCGATCTGCGATCTCAAGCTTTCCTGGGTGACGGTCGATATGTCCTGGCCATCGATCAGGATCTTCCCGCCTTCAAGGTCGTAGAAGCGCAACAGCAAATTGACGAGCGTTGACTTGCCGGCCCCCGACCGCCCGACAATGCCCACCTTTTCACCCGGCTCGATGGTCAGCGACAGGTGATCGATCGCGCCTTTCTTGCGCCCGTAGTGAAAGGTGACATCCTCGAAGCGGATCTCCGGCGAATTGACCTGAAGCTTCGCCGCGTCCGGCCGATCCGTGAGCCCGATCGGCTTGGCCACCAATTCGGCGGAGTTCTGGATCGTGCCGATATTGCGCATGATGCCGTTGAGCTGGGTCATCATGCGGCCGAGCAGCATGTTGAGACGCAGGACAAGGCCGAGCGTGAAGGCCACGCCACCGGCCGTGACCGCCCCGGCAAACCAGAGTTCGACGGAAAGCAGGGCCACCATCAGGATCATTACGCCGGAGAGGATGGCGAGCGAGGCGCGCACACCGGTCAGAAGCCGTGCAAAGGGACGAAGCGTCTCCTGAAACCGGTCAAAACCCGCGCGGATATAATGATCGTTCTGCCGCTCGCGGGCAAAGAGCTTGAGCGTCTGGATGTTCGAATAGCTGTCGACCAGCCGCCCGTTCAGCATCGATGATGCTTCGGCCGTCTGCCTGGCATGATAACGGATCTTCGGCACGAAATAGCGCGCCAGCATCAGGAAGATCGCCACCCAGGCGCCGATGATGGCCGCGAGCCGCCAGTCGAGCTGAGCGACCAGAGTCATTGTCGAGATCGTATAGATCACCATGAACCAGACGACCTGCAGGAGCGAGGTCAAGAGGTCACCCGTGGATTGCCCTGCGGACCAGACCTTGGTCACGATGCGGCCAGCGAAATCATTCTGGAAGAAGGAGAGCGATTGACGCGCCACATGCGCATGCGCCTGCCAGCGGACAAGGTTGAAGAAGTTGAGAACGATGACCTGTTCTTCGACCAGCGCACCGATCGTCACGACGATGAAACGACCGATCAGCACGATCAGCGCCATCGCCAGCAGTTCACCGCCATGGGCGGCGATCAGACCATCCCAGCCCGCCTCCTTCGGCACGGTGTCGAGCAAATCGACCAGCCGCCCGACGAACCAGAAAAGGCCCGCTTCGAGCATCGCCACCGCCCCGCCGAAGATCGCCATGAGGAAGAAGGCCATCTTCGCCTGGCTGACATAGAACCAGACGAAACCCCAGGTGTTTTCCGGCGGACGCAGATTGTCCGATCGGGCGAAAGGATCGAGCCAGTTCTCGAAAAGGCGGGCAACAGCTTGGAACATGACAAGCGATATAGGCCGATTGCCGGAGACGGCAAAGGCTTAAACGTGACCATGGCGCATTACATTTTCGTCACGCTACCCAGACGCATGATGCCCCCGGTCGGTCGTCCCGCAATTCTATCAGGCATGACGGCCGCGCCCGTACAGCGCCTCGTAACGCCGCAGCGCCCCGGGGTCTGCTGATACTTCGGTAAAGACCGGAACGACGCTTTCCGTCAGTTCGGCCCTTTGCAGCGACTGCCGCGCGGCGCCGCAGAGCTGTGCCGCCGCAATCGGCCTGTAGGTTCGCGCACAGCCAAAGCGACAGGTGAGCTTCGGCATCGACGGGATCGATTTCCGCACAATAGTCTCGGCATCGAGCACCACACGGCCCACCTTCTCGCCAAGCTGCGTAAGATAAGTCTCGCTGCTGGCGCCAACCAGCAGCCCGAGCTCATCCGGCGCGGTCCAAAAGGCCGCATCGTTTCTGTCGATCAGGCGATGGGTGAAGCGCGCCAGGGTGTTTTTCATATAGTCACCCACTTTGGCGAGGCCGCTTCTGCTGAGCGGCTCCAGTCCCTGGATACGACAGAGCAGCAAACTGAGCCCCTCCTCCGGCAGCCCTTGTCTGCAGATATCGTCGACGCGCTGTTCAAGCCCTTCATAACCGGGCAGACCGAAACTGAGCTGTGCCGTCAGATGCTCCTGCCCGACAACCTCGACAGGCTCCGTCGTCACCAGCTTGCAGACGGCCTGGAGCGCATCAATGCAGGCGCGCAGCTGCGTTTGCATCCCCGTCAGCGGATCCTCTGGAGATGTCGGAGAGGCCGTGATGGTGACCGTGCCGGCTTCCAGAGATGCGCGAAACGTCTCAAGCAGACCGAGCGTCTCCTCGCTGGTCCTCTTCAGCGTCGAGAGCTGCGCCCGTCCGGCGAAGAACCGATGCGACAGCAGGGAGAGCGCTGGCTGACCGATCGGCTTTTGCAAAGCGAGAAAGGCCTCCCGCAGCGCCTTGTCGCGGCCGGTCAGGACCGCATGGATGAGTTCGAAATTTCCGGGTGTGAGGTCGAGGTGGTTCTTGCTCAGGAAATCGAAGGCCTTGCGACCAACGATATCCGCCTCTTTTGCATGAATAGCCGGATGCTGAAGCGATTGGGTCATGGAATGCACCTCCAGAGGGTGTTCCTATCCCAACACGCTACGCCTGAAATCAAAACCGATGATTTCGGAAAACACTAAAATGCGATGGATGTCAGGACCATAGAGCCAGACCTTCATGCTTCAACGCGTATATCGGGTCAGATAGATGCCGAGCAGAATCAGCGCCACCCCGGCCGGCTGGCCGATGTGGAATTCCGCAGTGCCGCGCGCGAGATCAATGAGCAGCCCCGTGATCATCTGCCCCCCGATGATCAGCAGGCCCGAGCGGGCCGCACCGATCCTCGGGAAGACATAGGAGCTGATCACCACGAACAAGGCACCGATCACGCCGCCCGTGAAGTAGAAAAACGGCACATCCGCAATCAGTGGCAACCCGATCCGATGGAAGAGAAGCACATAGACGGTCAACAGCAGGAAGCCGATCCAGTGGTTCCAGGCCGACGCCGCAAAGGCTCCGCGGTCCATGGTCAGACGACCGTTGATCGAGCGGCTCATGCCGACGGCCGCGCCGCCGGCGAGAGCGATCAAGACAGCACCCAGCATTCACGCCCCCTTCGAGAAGATGAGAAGCGCACTCCCGCTGATCACGCAGATCGTCGCGAGAAAATCGAAACGGTTGAGCATTCTCTTGGGCGTGCCAAACAGGCCGAACTGGTCGGAGAGAAGCCCGAACAGGATCTGGCCGACGAGCAGCAGCGACAAACCACCGGCCAAAGCAAGCTCGGAGTTCACAGCAATCGAGCTGAGAGCCACGGCAAAAGCACCGGGCGCGCCGCCGAGATAGGACCAGAGCGGCGCCTTTCCATGGGCCGGCAGACGCCCGGTCCGGCGCGCCACCGCACCGTTGGCGATCAGCAGCAGAAACGCCACGACGCCGCCCACGCCATGCACCACCCAGGAGGCGGTAAACGGTGTCGTCAGCGCCGCAAGCCCGCTGTTGATGGTCACCATCACGGCGAGCAGAGCCCCGGCGAGAACCGCCCAGATCCAGTCGATGTATTTCAGCATATCACTCCTGACACTGCGCGATGATGGCGTTTCAAAATGTGAACGCTTCGGGTCTGCGCATAAACCCCACCGTCTTTCATGAACAAGCCAATTCGGCTGATGCACCAATCAGTGCCGCGAATGCGCCTCCCCTGCGGAAACGAAGAGCGGGGCTCCAGGGCCCCGCTCCGCTAACATGCGAACGATTGAGATACCCTATGGGGCATCACTCCGCGGCTTCTTCGGCCGACTCTTCGAGCGCCTTGGCCTCTTCATCCGCGCGACGCTTCTTTTCCTGCTCCTGCTCCGGATCTGTCTGATCCGGCAGAAAGCCACCCGACTGGCGGTTCCACAGATCCGCATAGATGCCGCCATTGGCCACCAGCTGCTGATGCGTGCCTTCCTCGACGATCCGACCTTTGTCGAGCACGATCAGCCGGTCCATCTGCGTCAGGGTCGACAGCCGGTGCGCGATTGCAATCACCGTCTTGTCCTCGATGAGCTTGAACAGGCTCTCCTGGATCGCCGCCTCGACTTCCGAGTCGAGCGCCGAGGTCGCCTCGTCGAGGATCAGGATCGGCGCGTCCTTCAGGAAGACGCGGGCGATCGCGATACGCTGCCGCTGGCCACCCGACAGCTTCACCCCACGCTCACCGACATGCGCGTCGAGCCCGGTCCGTCCCTGCATGTCGGAAAGCCCCTGGATGAAGTCCCAGGCATTGGCCCGCTTCGCCGCCTCGATCACCTCGGCATCGGTTGCATCCGGCCGGCCATAAGCGATGTTGTCGCGGATCGAACGATGCAGCAGCGAAGTATCCTGGGTCACGACGCCGACGAGAGCCCGCAGACTGTCCTGGCTGACGGCCGAGATGTCCTGGCCATCGACAAGGATCGTGCCCTTCTCAAGATCGTAGAAGCGCAATAGCAGGTTCATCAGCGTCGTCTTGCCCGCACCCGAGCGTCCGACCAGACCGACCTTTTCACCCGCCTTGATAGTCAGCGAGAAGTCCTCGATCACGCCCTTCTGCTTGCCATAGTGGAAGCGCACGCCGTCATAGACGATCTCGCCCTTCGGCGCGGCAAGCTGCCTGGCAGCCGGCTTGTCGACGATGTCATGCGGCTTGGTCATCATGCCCATGCCGTCATAGACGGTGCCGATGTTTTCGAAGAGGGCTGCCACTTCCCACATGATCCATTGCGACATGCCGTTGATGCGCATCGACAGCCCGATCGCAACCGCAATCGCGCCGACCGTCACCGTGCCGTTCAGCCAGAACCAGATCCCGAGACCGGCGACGAAGAACTGGACGAGCACGTTGTTGATGTCGACGCAGATGTTGAGCAGCGAGATCTGCCGCATCTGCCGGTGAACCGTGCCAAGGAAGGCATCCATGCCCTCACGCGCATAGACCTCTTCTCGTCCCGCATGCGAGAACAGCTTCACCGTCGCGATATTGGTATAGCTGTCGACGATCCGGCCGGTCATCATCGAACGGGCATCGGCCTGTTCGCTCGAAAGCTTCCGCAGTTTCGGAATGAAGTGCCTGAGGATCAGCGCATAGATGGCGAGCCAGAGCACCAGCGGAACGCCGAGACGCCAATCGACCGCCGCGACCAGCGCCAGCATCGAGACGAAGAAAGTCGTCGCATAGATGAAGACGTCGATGATCTTCATCACGCTTTCGCGGATCGACAGCGCCGTCTGCATCACCTTGGTCGAGACGCGACCGGCGAACTCGTTGGCGAAGAAGGTCATCGAGTGACGCAGCAGGAAGCGATGCATCTGCCAGCGGGCAATCATCGGGAAATTGCCGGCCAGAACCTGATGCATGGTGATCGTATGCATCACACCGAGCACCGGCAGACCGATCAGCAGCAAGGCCGCCATCCAGGCAAGCGTGCCACCTTCCGTCTGAAGGAAGGTCGAACGCTCGGCCGTCGATAGCCAGTCAACGATATTGCCGAGGAACTGATAAAGGAACACTTCGGCGACCGCGATCAGCCCCGAGCACAGGCCAAGCAGCACCAGCCACCAACCTGCCGGCTTGGTATAGTGCCAGCAGAAGGCGACGAGCCCCTTCGGCGGCAGGGTCGGCTCACCGGCCGGATACGGATTCAGGCGGTTTTCGAACCACGAGAACATGGATAATCTCCAGAAATGACGCGCGGACGGCACCGGACAAAAGGTGACGCGAACGCGCGAATATTCAATGATTGAGGCCACTTGTGGCCGCAGGATGAATCAGCTTGGAAAAGACACGGGGCGTGACGCGCTCAGGCGGCAGCCATAAATCGGGGCTGGCGCGAAATACCGAATAGATCCATCGATGGCCTCCCCTTAACGTGTTTCAGGAGACCCATGTTCTATCGGCGCGCGCTCGAATTTTCCAGCCGGCATTTCTCGTGATCGAGACATTCTGCCGCAACTGTTGCAGAGCGACCACAGGCCGTCGCCCGCCAGCGTGGTGTGGCTTGAGCGCCGACACGGCATCGCCTATCACCCCTGGATGACCGACCTGCGCATCGCCCTTTACCAACCCGACATCCCCGGCAATACCGGCACCATTCTCCGGCTCGCCGCCTGCCTTGGCATGAAGGTCGATATCATCGAGCCCGCCGGTTTCGTTTTGTCGGACAAGAACCTGAAGCGTGCCGGCATGGATTATCTCGCCAGCGTCGCGATGACCCGCCACGTCAACTGGGAGCAGTTCGACGCCTTGCGCGTTGCGGAAGGCCGCCGCCTCGTGCTCGCCTCCACCAAAGCCGCCCTGCCCTACACCACCTTCGACTACGCCAGGAATGACATCCTCCTCTTCGGGCGGGAAAGCGCCGGCGTGCCGGACCATGTGCATGATCGTGCCGATCATCGCGTGATCATCCCAATGGTCGAAGGGCAGCGTTCGATCAATGTGGCCATGTCAGCCGCCATGATTGCCGGCGAAGCACTACGCCAGACCGGCTTTTCATCCTAGAAAATCGATAGCCTTGGGCACCGTCCCCTCCTTGCTGCGAGGGAAGAAACAGCCTGCAACTCCAACCAAAGTTGTGGCTCAGCGACCCTCTGCCTCGCCGCAAACGCGCAAAGAGCGCGTCTTTCGCGCATTGCCTATTCATCCGAAAAGCATTATGTTGCATCGCAGCAAACGGGAGATGGAGTCATGTTCGAGACAGCATTCACCCTGGGTCTCACGCAATTCGCAAGATCCTTGAGCTTCCCCGAGCGCGTCCGGCACCGCACGATGCGCAATGCAGCCCTGGAGCCCTGGCGGCTCCGCAACACAGGCATGGACGCCCTTTACTACGACGTCAAAGCGCTGACGCCTGAGGAAACCTTCTACATCAGCGACAGCCTTGCCTCGCAGGGTCTGATCATGATCGTTCCGCCAACGGGCGGCCCCATGCTCACCCTTTGCGAAAGCGTTGAAGAGTTCTGCCTGCGCGGTGGCCGGGATGTGCGCGCCATGGCGGTGGCCGGGATCGGCGGTTCGGCAATCGGTGCCGCCGCCTTCGCCCGCAACGTGGCTGACGCGATCGGCGCACCGGTCGCAGCCGTCGTCTCGGGCTATGGTCTCGGCGATATCGTCAACGAAGCCATCGGCGGCGCCTTCCTCTTCGGATGGCTTGGCCATATCAGAAGTAATCTCGAAGTGATCGACGATGTCGTCGGCCGTCCAAAGCTCGGCGCCTATGGCAACCGAGACGAAGAGACCGATGCCAACCGCAAGACCGGTCTCGACGCGGACACGGTCTCCACCCTGCTTGCGGATCCGAGCCTGTCCTTCACCCTGATCACGGGCCATTCGCGCGGCAATCGGGTGATCGCTGACGCTCTCTATACCTTGAAGGCGCGCGACCCGGGCCGCATCGAGACCTTGGCCAACACCGCCCGCATCGTGACCTTCGGCGGCCGCATCAAGATGCCGGAGGCCTTCACGGAGGTCATCGATGTCGTCGGGGAACTCGACTGGTTCGGCGAGCTGAACTCGCGTCCCAAGATCGCCACAGACATCAAGGTCCCCTTCTGCGGCCACTCCACCAACACCGACATGCCGGGCGCCCTGAAGGTCACCAAGATCCTCGCCGACATCCTGAGCGGTCAGGCGACAATGTCACCAAACCTGCCCGAAATCGGCGAGACGGTGACAGAGCCGGCCGCGCTGGTCGCATCCGAGGAAACTTCAGCCCTTCCCGTGCAGGTCGCGGAATTGCCCCACCCGGCGGAGATCGAAGCCGACACTTCGCCACCCGCCGAAGCCCTGTCCGAGCCATTGCCGCCGGACGTGACGACAGCTGAAATCGCCGCGCCGGAAACTGTGGAGACAGTGTCTGAGACTGCCTCTGCATCGGCCCCGCTGACGGAAACGGCCGCCACGCCGATCATGGTTCCGCTGCCGCGCGGCAAGACGAAACGCACCCGCGCCAAGACCTGACGACGAGCGGAAATCTGGCTGAAAACACGACAAAGGCCCGCACTAAGCGGGCCTTTATCGTTTTAACAACAGATAGTTGCCGTCAGAGCCTCAACCAGGACGTCATGGACACATTGGCCATGTTCAACGCCGACGACTGCAGCTGCTCCTGCACCTTTTCCGCCGTCAGGCGCACCCTTTGCTCGTTCAACTCGGTGTCCACCAGGCGGCTCACACCCAGTTCTGCCGCGCCGTCCAGCCCCTGGGCAAGCACGACACCGCCCGTCACCTGCCCACGGGTTGCACTTAACTCGGCGCCGGCGCCGACCATATCGATCAGCACACGGTTGAGGGTGGAGATCATCCCGTCGATCTCGTCACTCCCGGTATGTCCATCAATCCTGATCTCGCGGGCCCCGGCCTCAACCGGCTCACGGGACTGGGCATCCATCAGGTAGTAGTTGTAGGGCGTACCGCCGAGGCTGGTCCCCGCATAGGCACGCGTCAGCATGCCGTCGCGCGCATCCTGGCGAGACACCAGTGTCGATTTCGCCGTATCGAAATCCACCATGTTGATCGAAAGGCTGCCGTCACGGCCAGTGGTCACGGAGGCCAGCAGTGAGGTGACCTTGGGTCGCCCTCCAGCCTCGACCTGCAACCAGTTGTCGCCATTGAAGCTACTATCCCCGACGATGGCCCCGAGTTCGGCCTTCATCTGCGTGATATCGGCGTTGATCGCGTTGCGATCTGCGCCAACAGCCTTGGCAAGCACGAGTTTCTGCTGGATCCGCGCGACGATGTCAGTTGCCTGCTCAAGCCCCAGCGCCGCCGTGTCGGTTGCGGCCGCAGCAATTTCATTCGCCTCCTGCACGCTGCTGGCAGACAGACTGCCGGCCCGCATCGTGGTGGAGATCGACCAATAGCTGGAAGCGTTCTGATCCGCTTCGGCGGCAGGAACAGGCGCCGCCTGCTTGGTCACCCGATCAAGCGCGGACGTCGACGCGCTGGCCATCGACGCTGCATTGGCAACGGACGGGTTGAGCCAGACTGAACTCATGAGAAAACCTTGTGTCGCATGTCATGTCGATCCGAAGCCGGCATCATTCCAGCTGTGTATCGGCAAGATTAGCGAGCAGGTTTTGTTTTTGGCTTTCCGCGATCGCTAGAATTTTAGCAATGCTTCGATTTGAGCGGATGCTGCCACGCGGCCGGACGCATCAGTCCGCAGACGGCAGACGCCGCATGGTGAATTCGATCTGATCGCCATCGAGCTGCCGCCAGCTTTCTACCTCTGTCCAGTAGGCAGCCTTGGGGAAGGCGTCGAACCACTCACGCGCCTTTGCCCGCGCTTCCTCACGTGTCAGGCAATAGGTTTCCCGCACGAATTGCCCGCCCACACGTCCGGCCGTTCCGGCGCGGTGGTCGGCGATCCGCTTCTTGAGACCTGTAAACGGCGGCGGCCCGGGCATCTTCATCATGAAATCCCTCGCATACCCAAGAGTTTAATCCAGCCAAAACCGGAAGGCGAGTCGATTTTAAGGGGACACCCCCATACCCGTATGGTCGCCTGCGATTTCACCTGATATTCGTTTGCCCTGAGAGAGTTAAAGGGGGACGACATGGAGCGACCGGTTCTGGCCAAAGGCCTGCCTGCGGATATCGAGGAGAAGAAGGAAGCGGCGCGCGCCTGGTTCGAGAGCCTGCGCGACATGATCTGCGCCTCCTTCGAGGCCTTGGAAGACGAGGTAACCGGCCCCATGGCCGACCGCGAGCCCGGCCGCTTCACCGCCAAGGACTGGCAGCGCGAAGAGGGCAAGGGTGGCGGCGGCCGCATGTCGATGATGTATGGCCGCGTCTTCGAGAAGGTCGGCGTGCACACCTCGACCGTCCACGGCGAGTTTTCACCCGAGTTCCGCAAACAGATGCCGGGCGCCGAGGAAGACCCGCGCTTCTGGGCCTCCGGCATTTCGCTGATCGCCCATCCGGTCAATCCCAACGTCCCCACCGTGCACATGAACACCCGCATGGTCGTCACCTCCAGCCAGTGGTTTGGTGGCGGCGCAGACCTCACCCCCGTGCTCGACCGCAGGCGCACCCAGGACGACCCCGACACCCGCCTCTTCCATCGGGCCATGGAAGTCACCTGCGAGCGCCATACGAGCGTCGCGGATTATCCCACCTACAAGAAGTGGTGCGACGAATACTTCTTCCTGCCCCACCGCAACGAGCCGCGCGGGATCGGCGGCATCTTCTTCGACTGGCTGACGGCGGACGAGGAAAAAGGCGGCTGGGCCGCCAATTTCGCCTTCGTCCAGGATGTCGGTCGCGCCTTCAATCTGGTCTATCCGAAGATCGTCCGGGCCAATTTCAACAATCCCTGGACGGAGGAAGACCGCGAGGAACAGCTCGTCAGACGCGGCCGTTATGTCGAGTTTAACCTGCTCTACGACCGCGGAACGATCTTCGGTCTGAAGACCGGCGGCAACGTCGAATCAATCCTCTCATCGCTGCCTCCGCTGGTCCGTTATCCCTGATCCATCAGGTTAACGCTGACATCCGATATGTCCCGCTCGTTCACAAAAAAGAATGGGCGGCGATTTCCGCTGGTTACGGCAAAGTGTGTCGGAAACTTGACAGTTTGCATTGCGCTCCGCATTGACGCGGCTCATTCTCCCCCTCGCACGCAGTATCGAGGAGGAGATTGCGATGACCCCGTCCAGCACAGTATCCGTGTCCAGCGTGAGTCAGCCCATCGACCGTGCGATCGAAGCGCCAGAACTGATCGATCGCCTGGCCGAGCAGTTACGTCAGTCGAGTGACGTCGACCTGCCCCATTCCTACTTCGTTGAACAGGTTCGGCTCGGTCTGGCCGGCAAGGATCTCGCCGACCGGCTCGCCGCCAACGATATCGAAAGTGGCGCCCATCGAGGCAAGCGCCAGCCGGCTCGTTCGGTTTTCCACGCCTGGGCTATGCCCGATTGAACACAATCCACCGCGTCGATTGTCCCCTTGCCCGCACCTGGTGCGGGCATTTTTTTCGACCCTGGAGAACAAGACGCGTCCCGATGCGTTTGTACGGTCGAAGCAGACTACGGAGGAGAACGACGTGAAGCATTTCGAGTGTGGAAGCCTGGTCCCCGGCTGCGATTGGCACACCCGCGCCGAAGAAGAAGCCGAGGTGGTCAGACGCGTCATCGACCACATGCGCGTCACCCATGGCGAAGACCTGATCCGCCCGGCAACGGTCGATCACATCAAGGAGCGGATCCGCGACGATCAGCCCACGAAGGCCTGAGAAAACGCACTCGCAGATCATGAAAACGGAGCCCGACGAGCGGGCTCCGTCTGTGGCGGTGAAAAAGCTCAGCTGCTCGGCAGCATGACCTTGTCGATGACATGAATGACGCCATTGTCCGTGCGGATATCGGCGCTCACGACATTCGCGCCGTCGACGGTCACGCCGGCACCGGACTTCGACACGGCGAGCGTCCGGTCTCCACCACTCTTGATGGTGCGGACATGGATCGTGCGGCCCGGCAGCATGGTCGAGGTCAGTTCGCGACCCACCACATGGTAGCTCAGGATCGCCGCGAGCTGGTCCTTGTTCTCCGGCTTCAGCAGGTTCTCGACCGTGCCGGCCGGCAATGCGGCAAAGGCTTCGTCGGTCGGTGCGAAGACGGTCAGCGGCCCGCCGCCCGACAGCGCGTCGACGAGACCGGCAGCCTCTGCGGCGGCAAGCAGCGTCTTGAAGCTGCCGGCCTGCTGGGCCGTTTCGACGATGTTATTGGCATTGGCGGAAGAAGCAGCAAGCGTGATGCCGGCGGCGGCGAAGGCAAGAGCGATGCGGTTCATGAAAATCCCTCCTCGGAAAGGCCTGAACGACGTCATGTCGATCCAGTGAAGCCGCAAGGGATACGCTGGCGAAACGCCTGCCGGATCGCAGCCGCACGGACACTCTTTGTTGAGGAACATCGGATGAACCGGAACCGCATTCCGGCGTATTGCCTTGCCTTGATCTGCAGAAACGTCAGGCCTTCGCCAGCGTCTCCAACCGATTAAGCAGATCCTCGCGGCTCAGATTGAACTGCGAGGCGATCCAACCCTCCTCCAGCTTGCCGAGGATCTCCCCGACCTTCGGCCCTGCCCGAATGCCGGCAGCCAGCACGTCAGCCCCCTTGATCGGCAGCACCGGCCGCACGAAACCTTCCGCCCGCCTGAGCAGCGAAAACAGCCGGGCGCTGCGGGCCATCGCCTTCTGATCCCCCTCGGCGCGCGCCCGCGCCGCAGCAAGCTCAAGCTTCAGCATGGCAATCATCCCGTCCTTGCCGAAGCGGTAGAGATCGCGGTCGAAGGCAACATCGGTCACCGTCTCCTGCGGCTTTGGTGCCCGGGCAAAGCGGTCGAGCGCCAGCGCTTCCGCATTCGAAAGCCGAAGCCGTTCCGACAGCGTCACCAGCCGCGCCGCATCCTTCGGCACGATCGCCGAGAGCCTCAAGAGAGGATCCGGCTCCCAGCCGAGCGCCTGCTCGGTCGCGATCAGCCCCGGGATCGCATCAATGCCCCATTTCTCCGTCTCCGGCAGGATCTCTGTGAGCACGGCCGACTGCCGCATCCATAGAAGCGCCCGTCCCGGGTCGCGCGCGGACAGAAGCTTCTTCATTTCCGCCCAGACCCGCTCGGCCGAGAGCGTCTTCAGTTGCGTCCGCGCCCGGGCGCATGCTTTCAGCCCCTCGGCATCGGGCCGACCGCTGCCATAATGTGCAAAGAAGCGGAAGAAGCGCAGCACCCTCAGATAATCCTCGGCGATCCGCTGCTCGGCACTGCCGATGAAGCGCACGGTCTTGGTCTCGATATCAGGCAAGCCGCCGACCAGATCCACCACCTCGCCATCCGCCCTGGCATAAAGCGCATTGATCGTCAGATCCCGCCGATCGGCATCCTCCTGCCAGGTGGCGCCGAAGGAGACCTGCGCATGCCGCCCGTTGGTTTCGACATCACGCCGCAGCGTCGTCACCTCATAACCCTTGCCGTCGACGACCAACGTCACCGTGCCATGCTCGATCCCGGTCGGCACCGCCTTGATGCCCTTGGCCGCCGCCCGCCCGCTCACCTCTTCCGGAAGAAGCGTCGTCGCAAGATCGATATCGCCCACGGGAAGCCCCATCAGGCTGTTGCGCACCGCGCCGCCGACCACCCGCGTTTCCGCCCCGCCGCTGTTCAAGAGCGTCATCACCCGCTGAAGCGCGGGCGCCTGGAACCAGTCGCGATCGGCCAGATTGGTCATGCCCACATTGGTCATGCATAGAGCCTTTCATAAAGCGTCCGGATGATGCCGGCGGTAATGCCCCAGATATGCCGCTCGCGATAGGGCATCACGTAGAAATGCCGGACAGTCCCCTGCCACATCCGGCTGTCCTGCCGATGATTGGCGGGGTCCATCAGGAAGGACAAGGGCACCTCGAAGACGCTGTCCACCTCGTCCGGATTGAGCGTCAGTGAGAAACCGGGCTGCACCACCGCCAGCACCGGCTGGATGCGGAAACCCGTTCCCGAGAGATATTGCGGCAGCCGCCCGACCGTTTCGACGAAGCGGCGGTCCAGACCGATCTCCTCTTCCGCCTCGCGCAGCGCCGCTTCTTCGGGCGAGGCATCCGTCGCATCGATGCCGCCGCCGGGAAAGGCGATCTGGCCCGCATGCTTGCGCAGCTTGTCGGTACGCTGCGTGAGAATGATCCGCGCATCCTCGCAATCGTCGATCACGCCGATCAGAACGGCCGCATCCCTCAGCTTCAACTGCTCGATCTGCAGAATGCTGTCGCGGTTCAACACATGGTCGCCATGGTCGCGCCAGGCGTGTTCCAGCGGCGCGCCGACCTGTTCGAGCGCGCGGCGACGGAAATCATCGGCGGTAAAATTCATGCGGTTCATCGCGACAGTCGGTCGAGTTCATCGGCGGGCATGATCGGAAAGACCGCACCGCCCGACCGCACGGCAAACATGACCCTGCCATCGATATCGACGATCTCCCCGCGTTCGACGAGATCATACATGACAGCGCGCGACACGAGAGCCTCAAGCCGGCCGCGAACCGCAAGATAGGGCTTCAGCTCGTGGTTTTCCCCGACGATTTCGAATCTGAGCGGATGATCCGGTCCCGCCTCGACGACATCGCCGACATTGGTGCGAAACGTCAGCAGCGACTCACCTGCATTTTCCGTCACGCTCATCTCGACGGCGACGAAATGCGCGTCCTGAACCCGGATGCCGACCTTTTCCACAGGTGTGACGAGATAGGTCTTGCCGTCCTCGTCCTTGCGCAAAACGGTCGAAAACAGCCTGACAAGGGGAGCCCGGCCGATAGGCGTGCCCATGTAGAACCAGGTACCGTCAGACCTGATTTCCATGTCGAGATCCCCGCAGAACGGCGGTTCCCAGCGTTCCACCGGCGGCAGCGAGGACTTTCCACCCGATGTTTGCGCTGACGCACGCGAAATCAGCGCGGCAAGCCCTGCCGCATCTGTCGTCGCCTTCAGCGTCTCACCCGTCATCTTTGCGTCCCGGTTTTGTCTTTAGTTCATAACAGTCACGAGATAGTCATTCGAAACGTCCTTGTCAGCCGTCCTCTCGCCAATAAGTTAGTTTCAGTAACATGCACCCTCGCGCGTCCGTTCGATTCGCCGGACCAGGCCAACACCAATTGGAGCAGACCATGGGCATGATGCCAAATCCCGATGTCGCACTGGATGAGAAGGCGATCGTTGAGCAGGCCGAAAAGGCGCTCGCCGATATCGCAACGATCCGCCAGGAAGTGGCCAAGGTGATCTTCGGCCAGGAAAAGGTCGTCGAGAACACCCTGCTCGCAATCCTCTCCGGCGGCCATGCGCTGCTCGTCGGTGTCCCGGGTCTCGCCAAGACCAAGCTCGTTACGACCCTTGGCACGGTTCTCGGCCTTGATGCCAACCGCATCCAGTTTACCCCCGACCTTATGCCCTCGGATATTCTCGGCACCGAAGTCATGAATCAGGACGACACCGGCCGCCGCTCCTTCCGCTTCGTCAAGGGCCCCGTCTTCGCCCAGCTGCTGATGGCCGACGAGATCAACCGCGCCAGCCCGCGCACCCAGTCGGCGCTTCTGCAGTCTATGCAGGAATATCACGTCACCATCGCCGGCCAGCCCTACCAGCTGCCGGCCCCCTTCCACGTGCTCGCGACCCAGAACCCGCTGGAGCAGGAAGGCACCTATCCGCTTCCGGAAGCCCAGCTCGACCGCTTCCTGCTGCAGGTTGACGTTCTCTATCCGGAACTCGCCGCCGAGCGGCAGATCCTTCTGGAAACCACCGGGGTCAGCGACCGCCGCGCCAGTGCCGTCATCAACAGCGAGCGGCTGATGGAAATCCAGAAGCTGATCCGCCAGATGCCGGTCTCCGACACCGTCGTCGACGCAATCCTCTCGCTCGTCCGCTCCGCACGTCCCGGCCATGGCAATGCGTCGACCGACAAGAACGTCGCCTGGGGGCCCGGCCCCCGCGCCGGCCAGGCCCTGATGCTCTGCGCCCGTGCCCGCGCACTCTACGAAGGCCGCCTTGCTCCCTCAATCGACGACGTGCATGCGCTCGCCGAACCGGTGCTCGAGCACCGCATGGCGCTGACCTTCCCGGCCCGCGCCGAGGGCATGACCGTCCGCGACGTGATCGCGGGCCTCGTTTCCGACCTGCGCAAGTAACGGAGGCTTTAACCGCGTGGCATCGATCGGCCAGATCGTCGAGCAGACACCCGGAAGCGAAGTGCTGAAGCGCGCCCGCCAGCGCGCCGTGCTCGTGCCGGACTGCATGGTCGAGGCAAAGCGCATCGCCAACACCGTGATCGCCGGCTGGCATGGCCGCCGCAAGCGCGGCATCGGCGAGAACTTCTGGCAGTTCCGCCCCTATGCCGATGGTGAGAGCTTCTCGCGCATCGACTGGCGCCGCTCGGCCCGCGACGACCACATGTATATCCGTGACCGCGAATGGGAGGCGGCCCACACCGTCTGGCTCTGGGCCGACATGTCGCCGTCGATGATGTACAAGTCGACGCTCGCCTCAGTCTCCAAGGAAAGCCGCGCCCTCGTCCTGATGCTGGCGCTCGCCGAAATTCTCGCCCGCTCCGGCGAACGCATCGGCTGCCCCGGCATCATGGAACCGATCTCGGCCCGCAACGCTGCCGAACGGCTGGCAACGGCCATCATGCATGCCCCCATCACCGAAGGCCTGCCCGACACCCGCATGATCCGGGGATCGAGCGACATCGTCCTGATCGGCGATTTCCTCGATGATGCCGACCGGGTGATGGAGCGCATCACGCCGCTTGCCCGTCGCGGCCTGCGCGGTCATGTGGTCGAAGTCGCCGATCCCGCCGAGGAAACCTTCCCCTACACCGGCCGCACCGAGTTCACCGATCCCGAAACCGGCGAAAAGCTCACCTCCGGCCGCGCCGAGACGCTGCGCGACGACTACCAACAGGCCTATCTCGCGAGGCGTGACTCGATGTCGGATCAGCTCCGCCGCATGGGCTGGAGCTTCACCCACAACCGCACCGATCGCCTCGCTTCCGAGGCCCTCGTCGCCGTCCACATGCACCTGTCGGGCATGCCGCCCGCCGTCAACAGGAGTGCGGGCTGATGTTCGGTATACCCCTGGCCTTCGGTGCTCCCGCCATTCTCGGTGCCCTGCTCGCGCTGCCGCTGATCTGGTGGCTTCTGAAACTCACACCACCACGCCCCAAGGCAGAGGTCTTCCCGCCGCTGAAGATCCTGGCCGGCGTCTTGAAGCGCGAGGAAACGCCCTCGAAGAGCCCCTGGTGGCTGACGCTTCTGCGCATGCTGATGGCCGCGATCGTCATCTTCGCGCTGGCCGACCCCGTGCTCAACCCACGCAACGCCACCCTCTCCGGCGATGGCCCGCTGCTGCTCGTCGTCGACAACGGCTGGGCAACCGTCGGCGACTGGGACCGCCGCGTCGAGACCGCGACCGCGCTGATCGGCGATGCCGCTGACCGCAGCCTGCCCGTCTCGATCATCTTCACCGCCGATCCGACCCATGACGCGATCCCCGGCACGCCAGCCGTCGCGCTCGAAAAGCTCGCCGCCGCCACACCCCATCCGCAGCGCCCGGATCGTGCGCGCACCATCGAAGCGCTGCGCACCACCTTTTCGTCGGAACGCCCCGGCACGCTCGCCTATATCTCAGATGGCATCGCCCGCGACCCGGAGGATCCGTTCCTGTCCGATCTCGCCAGCCTCTCGCCCGCCGAATTCCGCATCGTCGAAGGCGATGGCGCAACGAGCGTCGCCATCACCGGGGCCAACAATGGCTCCGATGCGCTGACGGTCACCCTCTCGCGCCTCAATGCATCCGAAGCCCGCAGCCTGATCGTTGATGCCCAAGACCGTCAGGGCCGTGTGATCGCCTCCGGCCAGGTCGATTTCGCCCCCGGCAGCACCGAGGCCTCTGGTGAGATCGCCGCGCCCTTCGAGCTGCGCAATGATTTCGCCCGCCTCTCGATTGCCGGCGTCGCCTCGGCGGGCGCCACGCACCTGCTCGACGACGGTTTCCGTCGCCGCAAGGTGGCGCTTGTCTCCGGCGACAGCGGCGACGGTTTCCAGCCGCTGCTCTCGCCGCTCTATTACATCGAGCGCGCCCTCGGCCCCTATGCCGACGTGGTCAAGCCAGGCCAGACGGATCTTGCCGTCGCGATCCCGGAAATACTGAACCAGAACCCGTCCGCGCTTGTGCTAGCCGATGTCGGCCGCCTGCCGGCCGATGTCTATGATCCGCTGCAGGCCTGGATTGCCAGGGGCGGCACGCTGATCCGCTTTGCCGGCCCGCGCCTCGCCGCCGCCCCAGCGGACGACCCGCTCGTGCCGGTCATCCTGCGTCAGGGCGAACGCGCTCTCGGCGGTGCGCTATCCTGGGCCGAGCCGCAGCCGCTTGCCGATTTCCCGAGCTTTGGCCCGTTCGCCGGCATGCCGCGCCCCGAAGGCATCCTCGTCAAGCGCCAGGTGCTCGCCGAACCGACACCCGATCTCGCCGCCCGCACATGGGCAAGCCTTGCCGACGGCACGCCGCTGGTCACGGTCGAGGAAACCGGCGCCGGCCGCATTGTGCTCTTCCATGTCAGCGCAGAGGCCACCTGGTCGGACCTGCCGATCTCGGGCACCTTCGTTGAAATGCTCCGCCGCGTCGTCCAGCTGACCCGCGTCGGAGCAGCCGACGCCCAGGCCGGCCAGGCGACCGCGCCATCGCTGCCGCCCTTCCGCCTGTTGACAGAACGTGGCGCGCTCACCGCCGAAGCCGGCGCGGCGAAGCCACTGTCGCTTGGTCCGGATCGTCCGGAAGCAGCGACGTTCGACAACCCGCCCGGACTTTACGGCACCGAAGACGGCTTCACGGCACTCAACCTCCTGCCGGCGGAAGCCACGCTTCGTCCGCTTCCCTCGCCGGCAGGCCTCACCGTCGCCCGCGACCCTATGGCCGGCACGGCGGCGACCCCGCTGAAGCCGAGCCTTCTGACCATCGCCTTCCTGCTTCTGGTGATCGACAGCCTGATCGTGCTCTTCATGGGCGGCGCCTTCTCCCGCCTGCCAAAGCGCGCGCCGGCTGCTGCCGCCTCCATCCTGGCGCTCATCGTCGCCCTTGCCGGCGTGGCACCGCCGGGTCAGGCGCTTGCCCAGTCGCGGGATGCCAAGCCCGGCGACGAGCAGATCCTCGAACGCCTCGACAACACCCATCTCGCCTATGTCATCACCGGCGAGCCTGAGGTCGATCGCCTGTCGGAACAGGGCCTCACCGGCCTCACCGATTTCCTCACTTATCGCACGACGCTCGAACCGGAGCCGCCGGTGGGGGTCGACATCTCCAAGGACGAATTGTCCTTCTACCCGATCATCTTCTGGCCGATCTCTGCCTCCGCGCCGATGCCCTCGGCTGCCGCGATCAGCCGCATCGACGCCTATATGCGATCAGGCGGCACCGTGCTCTTCGACACGCGTGACCAGGGCTCGACGCTGGGAAATGAGGTGGGCGCCTCACCGAACGGCGAACGCCTGCAGGCGATCCTTGCCAATATCGACATCCCGCCGCTGGAGCCCGTCCCTTCCGATCACGTACTGACGCGTGCTTTCTACCTGCTGCAGGGCTTCCCCGGCCGCTACAGCGGCAGCCCGCTCTGGGTCGAAGCCCGCCAGGAAGCGCTCAACAGCAACAGCGGTGTCGCCTCTTCGGGCGATGGCGTGACCCCGATCATGATCACCGGCAACGACCTGATGGGTGCCTGGGCGATCGATGCCAATGGCGCAAGCGTGTTGCCCGTCGTGCCCGCCGACGAGATGCAGCGCGAAATGTCCTTCCGCTCCGGCGTCAACATCATGATGTATATGCTGACCGGCAACTACAAAGCAGACCAGGTCCATGTGCCTGCTTTGCTCGAAAGACTGGGGCAGTGAGACCATGACGCTCGAATTCGCCCCCTTCATTCCCTGGATTGCTATCGCCGCTCTCGCTGTGCTCGCAGTCGGTCTTTCCACCCTCGGCTTCCTGCGTGGCGTGCGCGGCACGGCCATCCGTCTTGCCGCATCGATTGCCGTACTCGCAGCCCTTGCCAACCCGCTCCTCCTGCAGGAAGAGCGCGATCCGCTGACCACCGTCGTGCCCGTCATCGTCGACCGCAGCCAGAGCCAGCAGATCGCCGGCCGCGCCGAACAGACCGATGAGGCGCTGCAGGGCATCCGCGACCGCCTCGGTCGTTTCGCCAATATCGAGCCGCGCATCGTTGAAGTCACCGACCCCGGCGACAGCGACGCGCCCTCCACCAAGCTCTTCGAAGCCCTTGCCGCCGCGACCACGGACGTTCCCCCGGCCCGCGTCGGCGGTGCGATCTTCGTAACCGACGGTCAGGTACATGACATCCCCGGCGAAAATCAGCCCCTGCCCTTCAACGCACCGGTGCATTCCCTAGTTACCGGCAAGGCCGACGAGTTCGACCGCCGTATCGAAATCCTGCGCGCCCCGCGCTTCGGCATCGTCGATGAGGAACAGGAACTCACCTTCCGCGTCTTCGACGACGGCGAAGCCTCCGACCAGCCGGCAGATGTTTCGGTCAAGATCAACGGCGAAGACCTCGGCATCGTCCCGGCCGTCCCCGGCGCCGAGACCTCGTTTGCCTTCCGCGTTCCGCGCGGCGGCAACAATGTGCTGGAGTTCTCGGTCGCCGCGACTCCTGGCGAAGTCACCGACGTCAACAACCGTGCCATCCATCTGATCGAGGGCATCCGCCAGAACCTGCGCGTGCTGCTCGTCTCGGGCGAGCCGCATGCCGGTGAGCGCGCCTGGCGCAACCTCTTGAAATCGGATGCCTCCGTCGACCTCGTGCATTTCACCATCCTGCGCCCGCCGGAAAAGCAGGACGGCACGCCGATCAACGAGTTGTCGCTGATCGCCTTCCCGACCCGCGAGCTTTTCGTCGAAAAGATCAATGATTTCGACCTGATCATCTTCGACCGCTACCAGCATCGCGGCGTCCTGCCGATCCTCTATTACGATTACATCGCCGAATATGTGAGGAATGGCGGCGCCCTGCTCATCGCAGCCGGCCCCGAACATGCCGGCCAGGACTCGATTGCACTCACCCCGCTCTCCTCGGTCCTGCCGGCAACACCGACCGGCGATGTGCACCAGGCGGGCTTTTATCCGCGCCTCTCCGACCAGGGCAAGCGCCACCCGGTCACCCGTGGCCTCGATGGCTCGACCGTCGAGCCGCCGCAATGGGGCCGCTGGTTCCGCAGCGTCGAAGTGGGCCGGACCGACGGCGAAACCGTGATGACCGCTGATGGCGACCGTCCGCTGCTCGTGCTGAACCGCGCCAATGAAGGCCGCGTTGCCATGCTGCTCTCCGACCAGGGCTGGCTCTGGGCGCGCGGTTTTGAAGGCGGCGGGCCGCATGTCTCGCTCTATCGCCGCATCGCCCACTGGCTGATGAAGGAGCCGGAACTCGAGGAAGAGGCACTGAAGGCCCGCGCCACCGGCCGCACGCTGGAAGTCACGCGCCAGACCATCGGCGAAGCCCCAGGCCCCGCCACGATCACCACACCCTCGGGCGAAACCATTGCGCTGAACCTGAATGAGATCCAGCCCGGCCTCTATCGCGGCGAGCGCCGGATGACCGAGACCGGCCTCTTCACCGTCACCAACGGCGACTTCTCGACCCTCGTCCATGTCGGCGCCGTCGACGCCCCCGAATTCCGCGCGATGATCTCGACCACGGACACGCTTGTCCCCATCAGCGAGGAAACCCGTGGCCTCACCGCCCGCCTCGACGACGGCGACAGCTCCGTCCGCATTCCAGATATCCTGCCCGTGCGCGGCGAAGTCCGCGTCGCCGACGACCGCCGCATGCTGATCCGCCTGACCGATGAAACGGTGCTGAAGGGCGTCAACACAATGCCGCTGTTTGCAGGATTCGCCGGCTTGGGGATCTTGCTGCTCGCGGTCTCCGCCATGTGGTGGCGCGAGGGGCGGTAAGGCTTGGCAAGCGGGCCATCTGGATTCTGCCGTGTTTTCCCGCTATGGTAGCGACATGACCAAAGCCGACCTCAAGCAGACACCGACAGGACAATGGATGCTGCGCGATCCGCGCACAGGCCAGTATGTCGAACTGCGCGGTGCGAACTCCATGAAGGTTTCGGATCTTCCGTTGAGGAAGGGGATCGATCTCACCAAGCCGCTGCTTGAGCAGTTAGTGAAGACACAGCCTCGCAACGAGGCAAGTAGTTAGCGAACAGGGCGAGTGCAAAAAGCATGGGCAGCGCTCTCGCGGATTCTATAGCCCTGAACAATAGAGAGATTGCGACGCTATTCTATTCATTTGCAATCTGCCTATCTATGCTGCTGTTCTGCAAGCCGTCGCGCTATCTTATATGGAATTTTATAAAAACATCTCTTGAACCAAAGCTTTCCCTCTTGTGGCTGACAATGTCAGTCTACCTTGCAGCTTCGATTTGTCTGCTGTCTTTGGCTGACCTTTGGAAGACAGTGGACTTGAAATCAACTCTTCTGTGGTGGTTGAGTGTGGGGTTCGCAACCGTATTCGACGCCAACCGACTGGCGAAGGGTTCAATTAGGCTCCGCGAGCTGGCACGCGACACATTTGCCGTAGCTGCCGTTGTGCTGTTCGTAGTCGAACTCGTGAGCTTTCGCCTATGGGTTGAGATCTTACTCTTCCCGCTCATTGCGCTCCTCACCGCATTGATAGCAGTTGGCGAGCAACGGCTAGATGAGCCTGGAATGGACCGGACAGTTCGATTTCTACGTATCATCCAAGCTGCCGCTGGGTTCACGATCATAGTCTGCAGCCTGTATGTGATTGTCGAGAACGTGGATCAGTTCTGGTCGGTTGACACGCTACGCGAGTTCGGACTGCCATTTCTTCTCTGGCTTCTCTTCGTCCCGTACATGCTGACTGTCGCAGCTTTAATCGCGTATGAGCGAGAGTTTGTATATATGGGACTTCGCCCAACTCAGGCTTCTGTCTCGAGAAGCGCAAAGTGGCAAGCGATACTGGCCTTCGGATGGGATATAGCCTCCGTCAAACGTCTTACGCGAGACATGCGCAATCGCGACATATCTGATCGAAAAGGCGTGTCCGAAGCGATCAAGGAGATAAAAAGGCTCAAGAGGCTTGAACGCAATCCCCCCTTGGTTTCGCCGAGTGAAGGATGGTCACCATACAAGGCGAATGGCTATTTGCAGGAATTCGGTATTGTCACCGACGACTATCACAGGACCCTCCACGGATGGACTGCGGAATCATCACGCGTCAAACGCAGTGACAATGTCTTGGCCGACGAGGTCAGTTACAGACTGCGCGGCAACGACAGGGCTGTCACCCAAATACATTTGGAACTTCGGGGCTATCATCGGAACGACAATGCAGAAGCCGGGGCAGCATTCGACGAACTCTCTGTCGCCATACTGAAGCAGGTAGTTCAACATGGCGAAGTCTCGGAGATCTATAGAACCGCACAGTTAGCACCATCCCAACCTTTGAAGGCTGGCGCCATCGCCATCGAGATCAAACATCATCGCTGGGGAGATGATAGCAGCGGCGGCTATAGCAAACGACTGATTGTTACGCACGAGATGCACAAAACAGACTAGTCACATGCAAACGTGTTGCGACATAAGGAGAACTGGTCGAATGACAAGACAGCGCGCATGATCAACCCCACACCTCTCCCCCTCTCGCTCTCCGACGCCGTCCCCGAAGCTGCCCGCGATGCCATCCTTGCCGGCATCCGGGGCCATAACGACACCCTGCTCGGCCCGACCGACCGCAGGGACGTCTTCATCCCGATCACCAGCGAAGACGGCGACGTCGATGGCGGGCTGATCGGCTATACCGGTCGGGGCTGGCTTTACGTGGAATTGCTCTTCGTCCCCGAACGCCTGCGCGGTCAGGGCATGGCGGCAAGACTTCTGGCGCTCGCGGAGGAGGAAGCCAGGGCGCGCGGCTGCATCGGCGCCTATATTGACACGATCAACCCGGTCGCCTGCCGCACTTACGAGCGCGCCGGCTACCGTGTCTTCGGTCGCATCGAAGATTTCAGCAAAGGCCTCGATATATGCTGGCTGATCAAGCGCTTCGGGGAAACGCCTGAATCAAAATCTCAGGCAGAGGCATAGGCCCGGGCAGGCGCCTCTTCCGTTGCGGAAACGGGCTCGGCCATGACAGCCTTGCAGTCGCGCCAGGCGATCACGCCCTTCAGCCGCGCATGCACATCATCCGCCAGCGGCACGATCAGCACCCGGTTCGGATCGACGGGACCGGGGAAGTCGAGCGCCTTGTAGGCCACCTTCTCGAAGCCGAGCGGCATGTAATAGGGCGGGTCGCCGATCAGGATCACCCCTTCCGACCCCTTGCGCCGCGCCGCCTCGATCGCGATCCGCACCAGTTCGCGGCCTATGCCCCGGTTCTTGTGGGAAGGCCGCACGGCAAGCGGCCCGAGCAGATGCCCCTTCACATCCCCGGCCAGAACCGGCGTCATGCGCACCGAGGCAATGGTCTCGCCATTGTCGGCTGCGATGAAGGAGAGCGACCGGTCATGCGGCCCCTGCTCGCGAATGCGGGCTGCCGCACGCGTGTGCCGGCCGGGACCGAAAGCTTCTTCATTGATGAGTTCGATGACGGCGTCGTGCGACGCATCCTCGGTGAGGTAGACAAGGCCAGAGTGAAACATGGATGACCGAAACCAAAAAGACAGACAGCGATAGAGTTCACGCGCACGGGGATCGTGCGTTCGAGAGCTTCAGCGTCGTCGTGGGTTCCGTGCGATGGTCATCGGGGCCTTCAAATCTTGAGTTTGGTTCCGATAGCAGCAAAATTTCCGCGCGTCCAACGGAAAACGCACTGTTCAATCGTCAGCCCCTCGCAATCCCCGCCAACAACCGTATTTTCCGGGTCACGTTCAAACGAGAAGGAAACAACCATGGGCAAGCTGGTGGATGGCGTCTGGCACGACGTCTGGTACGACACGCAGTCGACCTCCGGACACTTTAAGCGCGCTGATGCAAGCTTCCGCAACTGGGTCACGGCTGACGGTTCTCCCGGCCCCTCGGGCAAGGGTGGTTTCAAGGCCGAGGCCGGTCGCTATCATCTTTATGTCTCCTATGCCTGTCCCTGGGCCCATCGCACGCTGATCTTCCGCAAGCTGAAGGGTCTTGAAGACCTGATCTCGGTGTCGGTCGTCGATCCGCTGATGCTGAAGAACGGCTGGGAATTCCATGACCGCGATGGCGCGACAGCCGATCATCTCTTCGGCTCCGATTTCCTTTGGCAGGTCTATGTGAAGGCGGACCCGAGCTTTTCCGGCCGCGTCACGGTCCCGGTGCTCTGGGACAAGCAGACGGGCACGATCGTCTCGAACGAAAGTTCGGAGATCATCCGCATGTTCAATTCGGCCTTCGATCACCTGACCGGCTCGAGCCTCGACATGCACCCTAAGGATCTCCACGCCGAGATCGACGAGATCAACGCCCGCATCTACGACACCGTCAACAACGGCGTCTACAAGTCAGGCTTTGCCACCTCCCAGGAAGCCTATGAGAGTGCCGTCTATCCGCTCTTTGCAACACTCGACTGGCTGGAATCCCGCCTGACACACCAGCGCTATCTGTTCGGCAACCGCGTGACCGAAGCCGATTGGCGCCTGTTCACCACGCTGGTGCGCTTCGATCCGGTCTATGTCGGGCATTTCAAATGCAACATCCGCCGCATCGCCGATTATCCGGCCCTGTCGGGCTATCTGCGCGACCTTTACCAGACGCCGGGCGTGGCGGAGACCGTCGAGATGCGCCACATCAAGCATCACTATTATCGCAGCCACACCATGATCAATCCGACCGGCGTCGTCCCCGTCGGCCCGAAGGAAGACCTGATGGCGCCGCATGGCAGAGAAGCGCTCGGCGGCTGAGCCTCACCAGTGATGTGCGGGGGTCATGTCCCCGGTGAGCTCCGCGATCCGCCGCAGCGTCGCCTGGGTCGCGCCGTCGGGAAGCCTGTCCAGATCGAAGAAGCCGGCCTCGGCAATCTCCCGATCGGCGGGCCGCTCCGCCGTCTGCCGCACCGTGACGCGGTAGAGCAGAACATGGTCGCGCCGGCTGATCCGCGCATTGAAATAGACATGGAAGAGGTTCGGCGGGCTGATTGGCTCCAGATTGCCCTCCTCCCGCATCTCCTTGATCAGCGCCTCGATCGCCGTCTCGTCGCGTTCGACCCCACCGCCCGGCAGATGCCAGCCGGGCACATAGGTGTGACGCACGAGAAATATCCGCCCCGCCTCGTCGAAACAGGCCGCCCGCACCCCCAGTGTCATGCCACGGCTGACGGCGAAATAGACATGCAACAGACGAACAAGGAACCTCTTCGGCCATCCGAGCCTTTCGCTATCGGCGCCGGGTCCGGCACCATCCGCTGGCTTCATTTTCCTTGCCCCTCGGTTTCAGCGCCGCTATGAGAAGCGCCATGTTCAAGCTCGCCCACATCTCCGACGTGCATCTCGGCCCGCTGCCGAACCTGACGATCCGGGAACTGGCATCGAAGCGGATTACGGGCTATGTGAACTGGCATCGCAACCGTCGCAAGCATCTTTTTCCCAATGCGCTGGAAATGGTTCTCGACGCGCTGCGCGCAGAAAATCCGGATCATCTCGCGATCACAGGCGACCTCGTCAACCTCGCCTCCAAGCTCGAGGTGCGCCTGGTCGCCGAATGGCTGAAGGAAGCCGGCGCGCCCCTCGACACCTCCGTCGTCCCCGGCAATCACGACGCCTATGTGCCGGGTGCCCATGAACGCGTCGTCCAGGCCTGGTACGACTACATGCGCGGCGACGATGATCCGCTGATCTTCCAGGACGACCACAAGCTCTTTCCCTATATCCGCCGCCGTGGCCCGGTGGCCCTCATCGGCTGTTCCACCTCGATCGCCACCCCGCCCTTCTCAGCCCAGGGCTATTTCAGCGGCCGCCAGGCGCGCGAGACGGCAGGTCTGTTGAAGGCGGCGGGTGAGGAAGGCCTGTTCCGCGTGGTGATGATCCACCACCCACCGATCCGGGGCGCTGCCCCCCAGCATAAGCGCATGATCGGCATCCGCCGCTTCGCGGCCGCGATCCGCACCGGCGGCGCCGAACTCGTGCTGCACGGCCACACGCATCTGAACACGCTTTACTGGCTGGCAGACCGCGAAAAGAAGGTCCCCGTCGTCGGCATCGCCTCGGCGAGCCAGGGCCCGGGCGCCAAGAAACCGGCTGCCGGCTACAATCTCTTCTCCATCGACGGCGAAGCGGGAAACTGGCAGCTCGACTGGCAGCGCTACAAGATCGAGAGCGAAGATGCGCCGCTGAAGCTGGATCACAGCGAGCGGCTGCTGGGCGACTGACGCTCAGTCTTCGGCCAAGGTAGCCCGGATTGCTGCCGCCACGACGTCTGGCGCCTCGTCGATCAGCATATGCCCTGCCCCATCGACCAAGGTCACCACCGCACCCGGCCAGATCTTCGACGCCTGCTCGACCGGCAGGATCGGATCTGCGGTGCCCCACAGGAGCCGAGTCGGGATCCCAAAACCGTCGAACGAAGCAAGCGGCAATGTCCCCTGCCCCGTCCGACCGTCGCGCTCGACGAGGAAGGAGGCGAGAATGGCCAACAGCCGATCCAGCGCTCCAGGTGCCTGGCGCGCCGCAGCCAGCCGTTCGAGGCCGGATGGGTCCGCCACATGTCCCGGTGCCATCATCGCCGCAAGCGCCGTCGCAAGATCGCCTTCCTTTTCGGCGACCGCATAATGTCGCAAGGCCTGATGATCGATCTCGAAGCCAAAGCCACCAGGGGCAAGAAGCGTCAGCGAGTGCACGCGGGAGGCAGCCTTCAGCGCAACAAGGCTCGCCACCGCCCCACCCATCGAGTGGCCACAGAGATGAAAGGAGGACACTCCCCGCTGGTCGAGATCAGCAAGGATGGCCTTGGCCATGACGCCCGCATGCCCGACACCATCAGGGTCGAGCGAGCGCCCATGCCCCGGAAGATCGTAGATGATAAGGGGCTGATCAGCATTAAGCCGTTCGATGACCGGAGCCCAAAGAGCGCCAATCCCGCCAAAGCCATGCAGCAGCACGAGCGGCGCCTTCGCCGAGGAGGACCGTCGAACCTCGGCGAAGACCATCCCGGCCTCAGGCTTTCTTCTTCTCGTCGAGCACGCGGTTGGCGGCCGAGACGATGGCCTCGAGCGAAGCCGTCACGATATTGGTGTTGATGCCGGCACCGAACAGCTTGCCGCCGGCATGCGCCATCTCGACATAAGCAATCGCTGCTGCATTCGAACCATGCTGCAGCGAATGCTCGGAATAGTCCTGCACCGAGAGATCAATGCCGAGATAGGTCGAGAGCGCATTGACAAAGCCGTCGATCGGACCCGTGCCCTTGCCTTCGATCCGCTTCACCTCGCCATTGTCGGTGATCTCGGCGGCAACCACGCGGATGCCCTTCTTCTCCGTATCCGGATAGGTGTGGTGATCGACGAATTTCAGGCGCGAACCGGTCTGATCGACATAACGCTCGATGAAGCGCTCATAGATCTTCTTCGACGGCAGTTCCTTGCCCTCCTCGTCGGTAATCCGCTGGATGTCCTCGCGGAACTCGATCTGCAGGTTGCGCGGCAGGTTGATGCCGTAATCCTCCTGCAGGATATAGGCGATGCCGCCCTTGCCCGACTGCGAATTGATGCGGATGATGGCCTCATAGGTGCGGCCGACATCCTGCGGGTCGATCGGCAGATAGGGCACTTCCCAGATCGGCGAATTGGCCTTCTTGATCGCCTTCATGCCCTTGTTGATCGCATCCTGGTGCGAGCCGGAGAAGGCCGTATAGACCAGTTCGCCGACGTAAGGATGGCGCTCGGGGATCACCATCTCGTTGGAATATTCATAGACCGCCTTGATCCGCTCGATGTCGGTGCAATCCAGTTTCGGGTCAACACCCTGCGTGTACATGTTGAGCGCCAGCGTCACCACGTCGACATTGCCAGTGCGCTCGCCATTGCCGAACAGCGTACCCTCAACGCGGTCGGCACCGGCCATCAGACCGAGCTCGGTGGCGGCAATGCCGGTCCCCCGGTCATTATGCGGATGCAGCGAGATGATGACGTTCTCGCGGTTGTCGATGTTGCGGCACATCCATTCGATCTGGTCGGCATAGATATTCGGCGTCGCCATCTCGACGGTCGACGGCAGGTTGAGGATCAGCTTGTTGTCAGCCGTCGGCCTCACTTCGGCGATCACGGCGTTGCAGATCTCCAAGGCCACTTCCAGCTCAGTGCCGGTAAAGCTCTCCGGCGAATATTCAAAGCGATAGCCGCCGCCGGCCTTGGCCGACATGTCCATGATCATCTTCGCCGCATCGACGGCGATCTGCTTGATGCCGGCGACATCCTTGCCGAACACCACGCGGCGCTGCAATTCGGAGGTCGAGTTGTAGAAATGGATGATCGGGTTCGTGGCCCCCTCCAGCGCCTCAAACGTCCGCGTGATCAGCTCCGGGCGGCACTGTACCAGCACCTGCAGGGAGACGTCGGCGGGAACACCGCCCTCTTCCACGCACCAGCGGGCAAAGTCGAAATCGGTCTGCGACGCCGACGGAAAGCCGATCTCGATTTCCTTGAAGCCCATGTCGAGCAAGAGCTGGAACATGCGCGCCTTGCGGTCATGGCCCATCGGGTTGACCAGCGACTGGTTGCCGTCGCGCAGATCCACCGAGCACCAGATCGGCGCCTTGTCGATCACCTTCGAGGGCCAGGTCCGGTCTGCAATGTCGATCTGCGGATAAGGGCGGTACTTGGTTGCGGCGTCCGGCATGCCCTGCTTGGCGGTATGGGTCTTCAAAATCATCGTCTTCGTCTCTTCTCGTCCTCGTCGGCGTGATCAGCTGATAACAAATCAGCCTGGCTTTGACACGTCCGAACGAACCCTGTTCAGGGAATTACTGATCTGGATTAGGGAGTTTTCGAGGAGCAATCGCCAAACGGCTGACCCGGCCGCCGGGCGCTCCTCAATGGACCCGGCAACCGCGGATAAGGCCGAGAAGAAGAAGCGAGTTTGGCACCGACGCGACGAAGCGGACCGCAGCGCGGGCCGTCATTTCAGTCGCAGCAATGGTCGTGCCGTTTGTCTTCATGAGATGAGGAATAACGCGACGAACTGAATCGCGCAAGGGTGTTATTCGGCGGCGGATGGCCTCGCCGCGTCGAGCTTTTCGCGGAGCCAGTCTTCAAGCAGGGAATCCACGGACACACCGAGCTCCTTGGCCTGACGCTCAAGCCTAAGCTTCGTCCCGCGCATGACAGTAACTGTCAGCTCAACCGGCTCAAGATTAGGACGTGTCGCCGTACTCCAGTCGACGTATTCGCTGATATCCTCGCCATCATCGAACTTGCGGTCGAACTCTTCAGCGCTGATTGTCTTCATAGCGACGCCTCTCCTGAATTCTTGCTCGGCGCACCGAGATGATCCGAATGCGCTCGTTCCGCAAAACGTAGACACCTGTCCATAACACACCAGCGATCCGACCTACGCGAATTCGCCTTGCTTCCGCCGGATGCCCGGCATCCGCGTCTACAGCAAAAAGATCATACCACAATTCCTGCGCCGCCACGAAATCGATTCCGTGCTTCGCCTTGTTCGCCTCGCTTTTCACAGGATCGAATTCGAACTCCATGCCGCATCAAAGCATGGAAAACAGCCACCACTCAACCCTTCCGTGCAGCCCGCACCAGCCCCAGCATCGCCACCCCGGCAATCAGACCCCAGAACGCGCCTGAGATCCCGAGAATGGAAATCCCCGACGCCGTCACCAGAAAAGTCACCGCCGCAGCCTCCCGCGTCTCGGGCACCTGGAACGCCGCAACCGCAGACCCCGAAAACGCCCCGATCAGCGCCAGACCCGCAACCGACTGGATGAGGATCGGCGGCGCAAGCGAGACGAAACCGGTGACGGCACCGGCCGCCAGCCCGAGCAGCACATAGCCGATGCCGGCGATGATCGCCGCCCAGTAGCGCCGCTTGGGATCGGCATGTGCATCCTCGCCCGCACACATCGCCGCCGTGATCGCCGCCAGATTGACCGCATGCCCGCCGAAGGGAGCCGAGAGTGCCGAAAACACCCCCGTCACCACAAACATCGGCCCTGGATTGGGCTCGTATTTGTTGACCTTGAGGATCGCGATGCCCGGAATGTTCTGCGAGGCCATGGTGACGATGAAGAGCGGCAGCGCGATCGACACCAACGCCGGCAGCGTAAAGGCTGGAGCGACCAGCTCCACCGGTGGCGCCAGCGACGCCGCCCAGCTCGCCATCGCGCCCTCTGGCAGATCGACGCCGAAGACGATGACAACAACAAAGGTCAAAAGCGCCGCCGGCACCGCATAAAGCCGCTTGAACGCCGCCACCACCGCCCAGACCACGAGGATCGGCAAGCCCAGCAGCGGATCGAAAGCCACGGCCTTGAACGGCGCAAAGCAGAGATTGAGGATAACGCCCGCCAGCATCGCGTTCGCAATCGGCGCCGGGATCGCCGCCACCGCCCGACCGAAGGGCCGGATGAGACCGGCAAGCACGATCAATGCCGCACAAACGAGAAAGGCGCCAACCGCCGCCGGAAACCCGCCGACGGGGATCCCCGCCGTCGCCATCAGCGCCGCCCCGGGCGTCGACCAGGCAACAGAGACCGGTAGCTTCGTCCACACACTCAAGACGATCCCGCAGATGCCCATGGCGACCGACAGCGCCATCAGCCCGGACGCCGCCTCGTAATCAGTCGCCCCGACGCCCTTCAGTCCCTGCAGCACGACCGCAAAGGAACTGGCAAAACCGACAAAGGCAACGAGCACGCCCATGAAGGCGGCCTGGGGAGAAAAGTCTTTGAGCATGCGGGGACTCGAGGCTGTGAAGAGCATGGATGATGACAGAGAGCTTTCCGCGCCCCACGCCTGAAATGCAAGCCGCAGGAGATCACCTCCGGTACGCCTTGCTTCAAGGCCGCCGCCGATCGCCGGGCGCGCGGGGGCCATGCGCGGCGGCGGCTCTCTTGTCATGCCAGTTTCACCAAGTTCAGGCATCCCGACGGCAGAACGCTCGAAAACCCCAGCTAATGCTTGCCTTTTACCCCCCTTTTGCCTATGGACCCCCTCCGACGCATTCGGGGCGTCCCGTTCACTTCCGCCTGTTATGGCTGGGTTCACGAAGGATAGAGCCTTGATCCAGACTCCCTATTACCTGATCGACAAGTCCAAGCTGCTCCAGAACATGGAGAAGATCGCGACCTTGCGCGAACTCTCCGGCGCAAAGGCGCTTCTGGCGCTCAAATGTTTCGCCACCTGGTCGGTCTTCGACTTTATGCGCGACTACATGGACGGCACGACCTCGTCGTCGCTCAACGAAGTCCGCCTCGGCCACGAGCGCTTCGGCAAGGAAACCCACGCCTATTCCGTGGCCTATGCCGATTACGAGATCGACGAAGTCGTCAGCCATGCCGACAAGATCATCTTCAATTCGATCGGCCAGCTGACCCGCTTCGAGAAACAATCCCAAGGCATCATCCGCGGCCTGCGGCTGAACCCCGGCGTATCGTCCTCGAGCTTCGATCTCGCCGACCCCGCCCGCCCCTTCTCGCGGCTGGGCGAATGGGATCTCGCAAAAGTCGAGCCGGTCATGGAGCTGATCTCCGGCTTCATGATCCACAACAACTGCGAAAACGGCGATTTCGACCTCTTCGACCGCATGCTCGGTGACATCGAGCAGAAGTTCGGCCCCCTGCTCAAGAAGGCCGAATGGGTCTCTCTCGGCGGCGGCATCCATTTCACCGGCGAGAACTATCCGCTGGAAAAGTTCGCGGAGCGCCTGAAGCGCTTCTCCGGCGAGTTCGGCGTCCAGGTCTATCTGGAGCCCGGCGAAGCCTCGATCACCAAGTCGACCACGCTCGAAGTCACCGTGCTCGACAAGCTCTATAACGGCAAGGATCTTGTCGTGGTGGATTCATCCATCGAAGCGCATCTCCTCGATCTGCTGATCTACCGGGAAAGCGCAAAGGTCCACCCCAACCAGGGACCGCACCGGTACCAGGTCTGCGGCAAGTCCTGCCTCGCGGGCGATATCTTCGGCGAGTTCAATTTCGAGAAAGAATTGAACATCGGCGACCGCATCTCGCTGCAGGACACCGCCGGCTACACGATGGTCAAGAAAAACTGGTTTAACGGCGTGCAAATGCCGGCAATCGCCATCCGCGAACTGGATGGCAGCCTCAGGACGGTCCGTGAGTTCGACTACACGGACTACGAAACAAGCCTGTCCTGAACTCCCTCAGGAACGGGTTCTGACGATTGGACATAGGAGTTGGTCCCATAATGAAAAAGAACGTGCTCATCATCGGCGCCGGCGGCGTCGCGCAGGTGGTTGCCCACAAGTGTGCGCAGAACAACGACGTACTCGGCGATATCCACATCGCTTCGCGCACCAAGGCGAAGTGCGACGCCATCATCGCATCCGTGCATGAGAAGAAGGCGATGAAGCAGCCGGGCGTTCTCGAAGCGCACACGCTCGACGCCCTCGACATCGAAGCCACCAAGGCGCTCATCAAGAAGCTCGGCACCGAGATCGTCATCAATGTCGGCACCGCCTTCCTCAACATGTCGGTGCTGCGCGCCTGCATGGACACCGGCGTCGCCTATATCGACACCGCGATCCATGAAGAGCCGAACAAGATCTGCGAGACCCCGCCGTGGTACGGAAACTACGAGTGGAAGCGTGCGGAAGAATGCGAGGAAAAGGGCATCACCGCCATCCTCGGCGCCGGCTTTGATCCGGGCGTCGTCAACGCCTATGCCCGTCTCGCCAAGGACGAATATCTCGACAAGGTGACCGATGTCGACATCGTTGACATCAATGCCGGCAGCCATGGCAAGTACTTCGCCACCAACTTCGACCCGGAAATCAATTTCCGCGAATTCACCGGCGTCGTCTATTCCTGGCAGGGCGGCGAATGGAAGGTCAACAAGATGTTCGAGATCGGCAAGGACTACGACCTGCCGGTCGTCGGCACCCGCCGCGCCTATCTCTGCGGCCATGACGAAGTGCACTCATTGGCCAAGAACATGGACGGCGCCGACGTGCGCTTCTGGATGGGCTTTGGCGATCACTACATCAACGTCTTCACCGTGTTGAAGTCGATCGGCCTCCTCTCCGAACAGCCGGTCAAGCTGGCTGACGGTTCCGAAGTGGTCCCGCTCAAGGTCGTCAAGGCCTGCCTGCCGGATCCGGCCTCGCTAGCCCCCAATTACGAAGGCAAGACCTGCATCGGCGACTACGTCAAGGGCTTCAAGGACGGCAAGGAAAAGACCGTCTTCCTCTACAACGTCGCCGACCACAGGCAAGCCTATAACGAAGTGGGCAGCCAGGGCATCAGCTACACCGCCGGCGTCCCCCCGGTCGCCGCCGCCATGCTCGTCGCAACCGGCGAATGGGACGTGAAGAAGATGGCCAACGTCGAGGAACTGCCGCCCAAGCCCTTCATCAACCTCCTGAACAAGATCGGCCTGCCGACCCGCATTCAGGACGAGGACGGCGATCGCGCTGTGGAGTTCTGAGAGCGCGGGTTAGCGCTTGAGGATTGAGGAAATGCGGACCCCGCCGGAGAAATTCGGCGGGGATTTTTGTTGTGAATTGGGTTTTGAAATGTTGAAAGCGCTCGATTACCAGGAAATCACGCCTCTACGTATGAAATAAGAGTATCGTCTTGCGGGACCCTTTTCCTCGGAGGCAAATCAAACTGCACTACACCTCTCTCCCGCAAAACAAGCATTAGATCGTTTAAATGCTTTCTCCTTATTGCTACGCTTTCCATCACTTGATTGTAAATTGGAGCTGGATAAGAACGAATTTTGTCGCGCAAAAATTCTCTGACAATAAGCTCGGCTAAATCTTGGTTCGATTTACAACCAACTCCTCTTTGCTTTTGCTGAAGAGCAGCGATATCCGACGTAGAAAAGAGGCCGACCTGAGCACCATCACTTTCCCGAAGTGTCAGCCGCATCTCCAGTTCCTGTTTCTCAACTCTTTCCTGGACGTCACGAAAAACTTCCAGTCCTTTTGCGCTATGTGTGCCCAAGATCAGTCGCATCTTTACGCGCTCTGCCCGCGGCACCATTATGGAAAAATCTGGCAGGTATCTGGCCACTTTATTGGCCCGCATAGTCGTTTTTAACAAATGGAGAATTTTGCGTTCGTTAGTCCACTCAAGCGGCAATCGCGCAAAATCGTCTGCCCAATCTACATCTGCGAGGAATAAACCAAAGGAAGCAGCAACTTCCTCATACCCCGCATGCCGGTTGATATGGTCAGACATAAAGTTGAACATGAATTCGCCATTCCGCGCGCGGAGGAAACGAAAAACCTCTTCGTTGCGAATTTTCCATCCAGTGGGATCAATAAACGTAAATGTGAAGCCATCAGGCAACTTGGTTGCAATCGAGTTTAAGTTGTCTTCGAACGCACCTTCAAATATGTGAATTTCAAAACGGCTCTTAGTTGAAGCATACTGCTGCAATCGATCCACCGATTCTTTCCGCTGCTCGCAAAAACAGAATCGGATTTTCAGTCCAGAGATCCCGCTTCTTCCCAGGTCAGCCCGCACCGCCTCTAAGGTGTTTATCGCCTGATCAAATGATGCGTCTGAATACTTTGCATCGTCAGAAACACGCCAAGGCCCAGCAAAAGCGTCAACGAAATTGAAGACCGGAGAGCGCCCCTGCATCGTTTTATAGGCAGCGGCTTGCAGATACTTTGTGAGAAACTGATGCTTAATGAAAGATTGTTCCCGGTCACGATAAAGATCTAGATGCGGGTCCATATCATTTTCCTAACGGAGCTCAGCTATAATAGCAGAGGGAACAATTTGCCATGGAAACCCATTCCACTCCTCTCCCTCAAGCAACCGTCCGCCAGATTTGGGACGAGCGCCTCCCCACTGTTTGAAGAAGAATGCCACCCCGTAGCGCTCACATGCTATCCGCAGTTGCGTGGCCCATGACGCAGCCATGGGTCTTGCACCAGGCCCACTTTCTCCGCCGACTATTGCCCAGGCAATACCGGTGAGGTCGACGTCGCCCATTGGGCCAAGCAGCGGTTCAAAAGAGATAAAACGTGCGTCTGAATTGATTTGCCTTAGATGCTCGATTCGATTCTTGTGGGCGGCATCCTCGACAGACACGCCTAACCAGATATGGGATGGGACCTTACCTGAACCATAGCGGCGTTGAACGTAACTGCGCATTAGCGACGAGCGTTTTGTCAGCACTTGGTAAACGTGCCAGTTGGCGCCCTCCATTGCATCGAACACCGCGTCTACATGATCTGATGGGATGCTCTTGTGAAAAAGATCGCTCATCGAATTCACGAAGATCATACGGGGTTTTTTCCAGAGGGCGGGCTGGCCAAGACGGGACGGCCAAAGCCGCAGGTCGAAACCCTGCTCGTATGGATGCCCCTCCGTTCCGCGCCAGCGTTCGGCGAATCTTTCCGCGTAGCAGTTGTCACAGCCCGGACCAATTTTTGTGCACCCTGTCACAGGATTCCAGGTTGCATCGGTCCACTCTATATCTGTCTTTTGAGCCATCCGACCTCCGAATCACTTCAACCTATGGTAAACTTTACTCTGATGGAACACGAAAATCAGCGACAAAAGCTCGATCGCATGTATGCGCAGCTGATTGAGGCGCAGCCGTGGATAACCGTTGTTCGCGGAGCACTCGCTGATAAGGGTTGGAACCCGCCCCTCGATCAAGCAGTACTAATCGCGTCGGACTACTCCGGGCAGCACCGGAGAAGCCGTTTTGTTACATACGCCTTCATCGTCACAAATGAACTGAATTGGGAATGGGATCAAGCACGGTGGCTATTTCGGAAACAGTCCATTCCAGACAATCGCCGGCTGTCGTTCAAAAGTTTTGGCAAAACCAACAATCCGAGGGCTCTTGCACACTTCCTTGACATCACAAAGTTGATGACTGGAAGGCTTCTGGTCTTCGCATTTGAAAAACAACTGCTGTCGCAGATGCCTTCAATTCGCCCGGATAACGCTGCTTTCAGTCTGGAGGCCCGTTGGAAGCCCTTGGCCCTTGAAGAAGCGACAAGGAAGGCGCTGCTAGTTGCGCTCTTGGCTGACCGGTATGTAGCTCAAAAGCAGTCGATGACTTGGATCAGCGACGAAGACCCAAGCCTTGGTAACGAATTGATGTGGTTAGATGTTCAACGCATGGCCGCCACACTTTCAGGGGTATTCTCTTCGACCGAGCGCGGATGGTTCGGAATGGGAACAACAGGGCAAGACTGTTCACACATGTACCGCGAGGATCTGGTGTCCATCGCAGATTTTGCGGCGGGAATGGTGGCAGAAATATCAACCCACTTGGCAGCGCGTCCTATTGAAACCTCAAATCCAGTTCCCATGAAGTACGCTGACTATCAGGGGATCTCAGAGAAAACACAGCTAATCTCAGAGTGGTTCTGGAAGGCAAAATCGAACTTCGAGCGAACGTGTTTCCTTGTGCATGGGACCAAACAGAATGGCAGAGTCGAGGAGTTATATCTGTAGTGGAGAATTATCGAGGGCCGACAGTTTTGCGACCTCTGGCGGCAACCGTTAGAGTACCGGCCTCACGGCTCCCCCCATATCCACCTCGCCCCCACCATGCTACGAGGCCGCCACCACCCAACCACACCCCGAGACACTCGCTTATGCCCCCTGCCCTCCACACCGACCTAACCACCACCCTCCGCCCCCTGCTGTCCGAACTCCACCAATCCCCGGACCTCTTCCAGACCTGGGACGCCCATCTGGAGCTCGTTGCGGCCGGTGGTCTCGTGGTGGTGAAGTCCAAGCGTTCAAAGGGGCTGGTCGACAGCCTGTTCTGGGGCCGCGCGCCGGGCTCGAGCGAAAACAAGCAGCTGCCCGAGGCGACCGCCTTTGCCGCCATCGACCGTTTCCTTGGCCTCGGCGCCCATCTGGCGCTGTCGGATGCGCTGCCCAAAGCTGCGGTGCTGGACGAAGCCTTCCCCCATTGCGCGGTGAAGCTTGCCTATCGCAAGAAGGGCGCCCCGAAGGCGAAGGTGCTGTCGATGATCTTCATCGGCTTCAACGACGAGGCGGACGCCCTGGCCTATGCGGAGCGTTTCCCCGCCCTGCCGCTGGTCACATTGAGACCGCTGACAGGCGAAAAACTCCACGAATGGCGCTAATCGCGCCTCAGGCCGCCGTCTGCAATTTCGACAGAAGCTCGGCAACAGGCACCGGTCGGCCGAAGAGATAGCCCTGGAAGTGGCTGCAGCCGGCCTTTTCCAGCGCCGCGCGCTGCGCCTCCGTCTCCACCCCCTCGGCAATCACGCAAAGCCCCAGACTGTCGCTCAGCCGGACGATCGTCTCCACGATCGCCATGTTGCGGGGATCGGCGAGCAGGTCGCGCACGAAGGACTGGTCGATCTTGATCTGCGCGAAAGGCAGGTTTTTCAGCGAGCTCAGCGAAGAATAGCCCGTGCCGAAATCGTCGAGCGACCAGGTGATGCCAAAGGCCTTCAGCGCCTGCATCTTGGCCTGGACGACGTCGATATCCTCGGCCAGCACGCTTTCCGTCAGTTCCAGCTTCAGCGCTTCCGGCCGCGCGCCCGAAAGAGTGATGATCGACCGCACCTGCTCGACGAAATCCGGCTGGCGGAACTGCGTGGCGCTGACATTGACGGCAATGGTCAGGTCCCGCGTCTCCGGCGACCCCGCCCAGGCCTGCAGTTGCGCCGCAGCCGTCCGCAAGACCCATTCGCCGATCGGGATGATCAGCCCCGTCTCCTCGGCGAGCGGGATGAAAGCGTTCGGTGGCACCATGCCGCGTGCCGGATGCTGCCAGCGCAGCAAGGCTTCAACGCCGGTAATGCGCCCGCGCTGATCGACCTGCGGCTGGTAATGCAGCTGGAACTCGCCCCGTGCAATCGCCCGGCGGATATCGCCCTCCAGCGCGCGGCGGGCATCGACATCCGCCTGCATGATGACGACAACCGCACAGGTGGCGACCGTCCCGGTGATCTGATGGGCGAAGACCTCGATCATGCCCGAACCGCCGGACAGGCCCGGGAGAACCACATGCGGAACCATATCGAGCGAAAAGCCGAGAAAGCCGGCGAGCCCGATCGAGGGCAGAACGGCCTTGAGATAGAAGCCTTCCCGCCGGAAAGCGAGATAGGTCGCTGCCAGCACCGGCAGAAAATAGAAGTGCATCGAGCAAGGTATGCCCGGCGCCGGCGCCTCGATAAGCGCCGCAAGGAACACCACCAGAAACAGGCCATGCGACATGACCAGAGCAGCCGCCCGGATCCGGTTGGCAAGCGCCAGTGAAAGCATGGCAGTCCCGACACCCAAGGCGATCAGCGAGGTGGCAAGCGCGTGCGGGGCCAAGAAAAGCAACGCAGCGCCCACCCAGACGGCGCTGACCAGCACGACAATCAAACCGCCATAGAGGACGAGATTCGTCACCCGCCGGCTGTGCCGACCGTCCGCCGTCCTAGGGGAGAGGTGCGGTCGTGTCATCCGTCACCGCCGCACAGTCGAACGGCGCGAGATCGCCAGAGCATTAGGAAGATCGGAAACAGACAAGAATAAGAAATCCCGGCCGGAAATTGCCAACGTGAATAGATGTCTAATACCAAGTGTCGATGATAAGAACCCATAGGATCGGTTCCTATCATCGACACTTCGTATAACAGCAAGAGTGCAAAGCTTCACCGCCAAGTCCTTTCAAAATCATTGTCGGCCCCGAAAACAAACATAAGACGCGCGTCAAGGTTAACGGCCGATATCGCGGTGAAATCTTGACTCCTGGTCGCAGGATCCACTATCAGAGGCCAGCCGAAAAACGTAAGGCCGGTTCGGTTATCCCGGCCCCCGCTCTCTTTGCGGGACTTAGTCGCCTGCTTGGGCGAACCCACGGCATCAACCGGAAACGGGTGGTGCTGTGCTCGACGACCAGGTCTTCGCCACCAGCTCCACCGCCTTTTGAGAAACGTGGAGACATGACGTGACGAACAAGAAAACCCTCATCCTCGCCCAGGCACTGATCGCCCTGATGATGGCCGGCCTGATGACCGGCATCTTCGGCTTCCTGCATCTCGGCCCCTCGCCCGCCTTCTTCGCCGAATGGGCCAAGAGCTTCCTGATGGCCTTTCCGATCGCCTTCACGCTGTCGCTGGGCGTCGGTCCGCTTGCGTTCCGCCTGGCCCGCCTCCTCACCCGCAGCTGAACAAAAGAGACCTTGCTGCAGCCCCGGTTCCGGCGAAAAGGCCGGGCCGCCGGGAACCATTTCCCTCCTTCTGGCTTTTCCCGCCACAACAATGAAGGAGGACCCGATCATGTCCGCTAGAATTCTGCGCGTCGCATGTGTTGGCATGCTTGCAATTGCCGGTGCGTCGCTCACCGCACCGCTTGTCCCCCCGGCCCATGCCCAGGAGCTTGAGCTGCGCATCGGGCCGGACGGCATCCGCCCGGTCATCCCCCAGCGTGATCGCATCCGCGATCGGGGCTGCAGCCCGCGCGAGGCCGAGCGCGCCGCGCGCGAAGAAGGGCTTCGTCGTGCCGAAGTCGTCCGCATCACAGATCGCAGTGTCACGGTGCGCGGCTTCACCCGCCGCGGCCCCGAGCAGCTGCGATTTGCCAATCGGCGCGGTTGCCCGCTGATCTGAGCGGCAGAAGAAGCCAGAATGAAGAAAGCCGCCGGATCGCTCCGGCGGCTTTCTTTTATCTTTACGTTAGAAGCCAATCAGCCGATATCGGCGTGGCTCTCGATGATCCGGCCGACCAGACCATAGGTGACGGCATCTTCGGCCGACAGCCAGTAGTCCCGATCGATATCCTTGGCGATCTTCTCTTCCGACTGGCCGGTGGCCTTGGCGTAGATCTTGATCAGACGCTCGTTCATCTTGATGATTTCGCGGGCCTGGATCTCGATGTCCGAGGCCATGCCACGCGTGCCGCCAGACGGCTGGTGCATCAGGAAGCGGGTGTTCGGCAGGGCCAGACGACGTTCCTTCGGAACCGCGACGAAAATCAGCGAGCCGGCAGACGCCGCCCAGCCGGTCGCGATGATCCAGACCTTCGGCTTGATGAAGCGGATCATGTCGTGGATCGCGTCACCGGCTTCCACATGGCCGCCAGGCGAGCAGACGAACACGCGGATGTCTTCGTCCGAGGCTGCAGCGAGAGCGACGAGCTGCGTGCAGACCTTCTGCGCCAGCTCCATGGTGATACCGCCATAGATGAAGATCGAACGCGACTTGAAGAGGTTCGCTTCCGTTTCCTTGCCGATCGGCAGTTCCTTGCTCTTGTCGTCTTCGTCTTCGTTCATCACAGGGGATAGTCCTCGTTGGTTTGGCTCATCCGCACATAGTGCGTCTCATGGCTTAAGACAATGCGCGAAAAAGACAAGCATGGAAGGAGTGAACAGGAGGTTGCCGCCAAAACAGATAGGACTTTCGGAATATACGAATAATCTACGACCCCTTAACATTTGGGGGCTATTATTCGCAGGAACGGAGACTGCGCATGCCTGCCAAGATACGCCTTGCCGAGCTGATCGGCGCCCTCAGCCATGCTCTTGACCTCACCGGAGGTCAGGATCCGGGTCACTGTATCCGCACGGCCTATATCGGCAGTGCGGTCGGCCGCAAGCTCGGGCTCTCGGAAGAAGAGCTGCATGATCTCTACTATACGCTGATGCTGAAGGATCTTGGCTGCTCGGCCAATGCCATGCGCATGTGCGAACTCTTCGACACCGACGACACCAGGTTCAAGCGGGATTACAAGCGTGTCGACGGGTCGCTGCCGAGCCTGCTGATCCAGGTCTTCCGCCACGCTGGAAGCCGACGCAGTCTTGTCGGTCGCTTCGCGGCCATTGTCGCGGCTCTCAGGCGTGGCCGTCATGCCAGCGAACTTGTCGCCATTCGCTGTCAGCGCGGTGCCGAGATCGCCCGTCAGATGCGGTTTTCCGCAGCCGTCGCGGAGGGTATCCGCGATCTCGACGAGCATTATGATGGCTCCGGCCGTCCGGCGGGCTTGAAGGCAGAGGCGATCAACCTGTCCGCCCGCATTGCCCTTGCCGCCCAGGTGCTGGATGTCTTCAACACCAGGTCAGGCCCGGAGGCCGCGCGGGCAGAAATCCGCAAGCGCCGCGGGCAGTGGCTAGACCCGAAGATCGCCGATGCCCTTCTGGAGGTTACGGCGGACGCAGATTTCTGGGTAGGACTGGCCGCACCAGATCTCGAGGCGAATGTGCTGGCCGCCGAGCCGGGTCAGAAGATCATCCTGGCGGATGAAGACTATCTGGACGATATCGTCGAAGGTTTCGCCCGCGTCATCGACGCCAAGAGCCCCTATACCGCAGGCCACAGCGAACGTGTGGCTGAGTTTACCGTGGAGATCGGCCGAGAGCTCGGATTGACAGAGGGCGAGCTGCGGACGCTGCGGCGGGCTGCCCTCTTGCATGACATCGGCAAGCTCGGTGTCTCCGGCCGCATTCTCAACAAACCGGGCAAGCTCGACGCGCTGGAATGGCAGGAGATGCGGGATCATGCCGCCCATTCGGAGCGCATCCTCTCGCGCATTCCAGCCTTTGCCGAACTGGCCACGATCGGCGGCGCCCATCACGAACGGCTGGATGGCAAAGGCTATCCCCGGGGGCTGAAAGGCGACGAGATCACCTTCGCCACCCGCATTGTGGCGACCGCAGATGTCTTCGACGCCCTGACGGCCTCTCGCCCCTATCGCGACCCGATCCCCACGGACAAGGCGCTTGCGATGATCCGGGCAAGCCAGGGAGAGCACCACGATCCCGTCTGCATCGACGCTCTGGAACGGGTGCTTGGCACGCAGACCCGAGAGGCGGCATGAGTTTAGCCGGTGCGCTGCGTTTGGCACGATTGCAGCACAACACCCGTTCTTAACGTCCGTCGCCTAGGCTTCTTGCTCGAGAGGAGCCGCCATGACGGAGACCATAAGGCTTGCAGAACTGATCGAGGCGCTCAGCCATGCGCTCGACATGACCGAGGGACAGCCACCCGGTCATTGCGTCCGCTGCTGCTTTATCGGCACCCGCCTTGGTCAGTCCCTCGGGCTGAAGGAAGAGCAATTGCGGGACCTCTACTACACGCTGCTCCTGAAGGACCTTGGCTGCTCGTCAAATGCCGCCCGCATCTGCGAACTGTATCTCGCCGACGACCTGAAGTTCAAACGCGACTTCAAGCTGATCGATGGCTCTTTCCCGCAGATTCTGAAGTTCGTTCTTTCCCATACCGGCATGGAAGCGGGCCTGGCCGAGCGGTTCCGTGGCATCCTCAACATCTTCAAGAATGGCGGCGAGATATCGACCAGCCTGATCCAGACGCGCTGCCAGCGCGGCGCGGAGATCGCCCGCCAGATGCGATTTTCCGAAGAGGTTGCGCGTGGCATCCTCGATCTCGACGAGCATGTTGATGGCGGCGGCAAGCCGCGAGGATTAAAGGGCGATGACATCCATCTCTTTGCCCGCATCGCCCTGATGGCGCAGGTCATCGACGTTTTCTTCGTTCACGAGGGCAGCGAAGCCGCACTCGCCGAAGTCCGCAAGCGCGCCGGCAGCTGGTTTGACCCCGAACTGGTTGCCGCCTTCGAAACGCTCGCCACCCCGATTTTCTTTGCGGAACTCGGTTCGGACACTCTCGAAGCCTATGTGCTCGCCATGGAGCCGGGCCGCCAGGCCGTGATGGCTCACGAAGACTATCTTGATGACATCGCCGCGGGTTTTGCGCGCGTCATCGACGCCAAGAGCCCTTACACGTCGGGCCACAGCGAACGTGTCGCGCTCTTCACCGATCTGATCGCCGAGGAGCTCGGCATGGCCCTGCCCGAACGCCGAAGACTGAAACGCGCAGCCCTGCTGCATGACATCGGCAAGCTTGGTGTCTCCAACAACGTGCTCGACAAACCCGGCCGTCTGGAAGGCTTGGAATGGGAGCAGATGAAGCGGCATGCGGAATTCTCGGAAATGATCCTGTCCCGCATCGCAGCCTTCGCAGATCTCGCGTTGATTGGTGGTGCCCATCACGAAAAGCTCGATGGGTCCGGCTATCCGCGCGGCCTGAAAGGGGATCAGATTTCCTTCGAGACCCGCATCGTCGCCGCAGCCGATGTCTTCGACGCCCTGACTGCAGACCGTCCATACCGGGCCGCGATGCCAGTCGAGAAGGCACTCGCCATCCTCTGGGACGGCGCCGGTCGTCATCACGACGAAGCCTGCATCGCCGCACTCGAACGGGCTCTCGCCAGGGCAGAGCTCAAGGCAGCCTGATAAGGCGTTTCGCGATTTATACCAAGTGCCGTTGATAGGCTATCAGGCTGCCTAACGGTACCGACGGTCCCGTCTGACAACAACTTGCGACAATAGGGACGTACAGGTTCGCGTCACCGAGAGTTGGTAAACGGCCGGAATGTGAAGACATCGAGACCGCTTTCAGGAACGATCTCTTGCGACGTCAGCGCAACCGTCGAGGAACGCTGCCACTCGGCGACGATTTCAAACCCTCCATTGCGGGATGGCTGCATATGGCCGCGCCATTGCGTTTCGCTCATGCAGTCGGCCACCCCGTTTCGCCATCTGACCTGGAACGAGATCGCATCACCCTGCATCTGACCACGCAACGTATAGGGAATGCCACGGCAGCCTTTGCCGGGCGCATTGTTGATGAAAAAGCCCTGGACGAGACCATCCGGACCGATATCCAGCATCATCACCGAACCCTGTCGGTTGATCCAGTTGGACGCACCGGGAAAAGGATGTTCTTTCGCCTCGGGTCGGTCGATGGGCTGCGCTGCAAGGAATGTCGGAAAAAGACTGAAGGCCAGTAGGAATGCTGTCACTCTCATGGCAACCCCTCGGATAATCCATCGACGTCACTTCAACATGAGGTTTATTAAACTTCTCTAAACAAAAGTGGACCAATACAATCTTTTCGTGTGCCGATCACCGTGCAATCCGCGTTGAGAGGATGATTGATGAGAGCGTCCGTTCGACACCCGACAAATCGCCGATCCGATCGATCAACCGGTCGAGTTCAGAGATTGACGGTGCCGCGACGATCGCAATCAGGTCGTAGGGCCCATTCACCGAATACAGCGCGGACACTTCTTTGATGGCATTGAGTTCAGCTGTTACGGCAGACAGCGCCTTGGGCGCAATCGTGATCATCACATGCGCCCGGATCAGCCCGCTCTGATAGGCATCCGACAGCCGCACCTGATAGCCGGCGATCACCCCCTGCCCCTCCAGCCGTTCCAGCCGGGCCTGGACCGTCGTGCGCGACAGATCGAGTCGACGCGCCAGTTCGGCAACCGGCATGCGGGCGTTCTCCGACAGCAGCGCCAGAAGTTCTCTGTCCTTGTCCGAAATCTGCATTTTGCCCATCGTGATCGTCGTTATGCCTATAACGATACCGCAGTTTGCTCATATCGTCACTTGGAATCGACAGGTGCCGCCGCCACACTGGTTTGATCAAGGATATCAAGCCTGGCTTTGGCGGGCTTGTCAGCATGCGAGGGGCAAATCATGAAACACATCACCATCATCGGCGCGGGCAAGATCGGCGGCGCGATTGCCCGCATGCTGGCCGAAACCGGCGACTACCAGGTCACCGTCACCGATCGTAGCGCCGACCAGCTGGCAAAAATCGACTCGCATCCGGCCGTGAAAACCCTCGAACTCGACATCACCGATACGAAGGCGCTTGATCTTGCTTTGGCTGGCCAGTTCGCCGTCCTCTCGGCAGCCCCCTTCCATTTGACCGGTGCGATTGCCGAAAGTGCGGCCCGCACAGCGACGCATTATCTCGACCTGACCGAAGATGTGGCGACGACCCGCAAGGTTGAAGAACTGGCCCGCGGCGCGCGATCCGCCTTCATTCCCCAGTGTGGCCTGGCGCCGGGCTTCATTTCGATTGTCGCCAACGATCTGACCAAACATTTCGATACGCTGGATACGGTGCGGATGCGCGTCGGCGCCCTGCCGCAGTATCCGTCGAATGCGCTGAACTACAATCTGACCTGGTCGACCGATGGCTTGATCAACGAATACATCGAGCCCTGTGAGGCGATCGTTGAAGGCAAGCTCGCGGTCGTGCCGGCCATGGAAGAGCGCGAGGAATTCTCGCTCGACGGCGTCACCTATGAAGCCTTCAACACCTCGGGCGGCCTTGGCACGCTGGCCAAGACGCTGGAAGGCCGCGTGCGCACGATGAACTATCGCACCATCCGCTATCCCGGCCACCAGGCGATCATCAAGGCGCTTTTGAACGACTTCAACCTGAAGAATCGCCGCGACGTTTTGAAAGACCTCTTCGAAAACGCCCTGCCCGCCACCATGCAGGATGTCGTCGTGATCTTCGTCACCGTCTGTGGCTGGAAGGACGGCCGCTACCTGCAGGAGACCTATGCCAACAAGGTCTATGCCGGCGTTGTTGCGGGCAAGAAGATGAGCGCCATCCAGATCACCACCGCCGCCGGCATCTGCACGGTGCTCGATCTGCTCGCCGATGGAACGCTGCCGCAGGCCGGTTTCGTGCGCCAGGAGGAGATCGGTCTTGATGCCTTCCTCGCCAACCGCTTCGGTCGGGTTTACGACCCTGAGGTCATGAAGGTCGCCAAAGCAGGCTGAGAATTCTCCGGGGGGAGGATGGGCCGCAAAGGTCCGGAGGGGCGGCTCATCGCAGGATGGGCCGCCCCAACCCGTTTTGCGGTGCAGAGACCGCCCGAAAAGAGGAAAACGCAATCTTCGACATATAAGGTTTATTTAGCAGGCTAAGTTAGGTTATGCTGAATTTCGATCCAAACTCGGGATGCATCGGCAGCCCGGCCAAGATCCAACCGAAGCTCCGAAGCGGGCGATGGGGCAGCTTATGTTCGGCAAGGTCAATGAGCAGCACAGGCTCGCCCGGGTCATTCGCGTTTATCGGGCTGTGTCGATTGCCGTGGGCGGCTTTGCGCTCCTCTGGACGGTCATCTTCCTCATCCAGGGCCATCTTTTGCTGGCGCTGGCCGAGTTCTTTCCGGTCGTCGCGGCCCTGATCTGCTTTGTTCTCGTCACCCGTCGGCGGCTCGATCTCTTCCTGCTGGTGGCGCAGTTCAGCTTCCTCATCTTTGTCATCGGCTTTTGCCTGATGTTCGACGTCCCGCAGAACGGCGCCCCGCGCGTCACCCATCTGTTCCTGCCGGTGCTTGGCATGGTCGCCTATCTCAACCACCTGCATCGGCCCTCCCGGATGCAACTGTCGGTGATTGCCGCGAGCCTGATTGCCTTTGTCGTCCTGCATGCGGCCGATCTCAGACTGCCCTTTGCCCAGCCCGTCCCGCCGGAATTGCACCGCATCGGCGTATGGCTCAATCCGACCATGGCCGCGCTGATCTTCTGCGGGGCGATCTACACGCTGCAACAGCGCCTCTCCGCTCCGCGTGGAATAGCCCGCGACCTGGTCCGTGCGCTGCGCCAGGGAGAATTGAGCCTCGTCTATCAGCCGCAGGTCGAGCGAAGCGGTCACGTGGTCGGCGCCGAGGCGCTGCTGCGCTGGCACCATCCCTTGAAAGGGCCGATACCGCCATCGACATTCGTACCCGCTGCCGAAGATGTCGGCCTGATGCCGATTCTCGGGGCCTTTGTCCTCGAACAGGCCTGCACGACGCTCGCCCGCTGGCAGGCCGATCCGAGGCTTTGCCGCCTCACCCTCTCCGTCAATGTCAGCGCCAGCCAGTTCAACGAAGCCGATTTCGAAACCACGCTGCGCGATCTCATCACCCGCCACCGCATCGACCCCACGCGTCTCAGGCTGGAACTCACCGAAAGCGTGTTGATCGCCGGGCTCGAGCCCGTGGCCGAGAAGATGGCGGCTTTGAAATCGCTCGGCCTCACCTTCTCGCTCGATGACTTCGGCACCGGCTATTCGTCGCTCGCCTATCTGCGCCGGCTGCCGGTGAGTGAACTCAAGATCGATCGCAGCTTCGTCACGGCGGCCGCTGAAAACGACCGCGACGCCGCCCTTGTCCGCTCGATCCGGGCAATTGCCACCGATCTTGGCCTGGAAACCGTGGCCGAAGGGGTCGAAACCCGCGCCCAGCTTGCCTTTCTCGAAACCACCGGCTGCCGCTTCTTCCAAGGCTACCTCTTCGGCCGCCCCATGCCGCTTGCCGATTTCGAGATCTCCGTGCTGGCGCCGACGCCCAAACCAATGCCGGAGGCCCCGGCAATACGTCCCGCCCCGCGCCTCGCCGCCGGCTGACCGGCGGCGGGCATCGCAGGCTCAGCCGAACCGGCCAAGCAGCTTCAACACCCAATGCGCCATCCGCCCATAGGGCGGATAGAGGAATCTCACCCCCGAAATCGCCGACTGCTTCAAGACCGGCTTTTCCTTGCTGAGCGCCACGAATCCCGCTTCGCCGTGATAGGCGCCGTAGCCTGAGGCACCGACACCACCGAAGGGCAGATCGTCCTGGGCCAGATGCAGGATCGTGTCATTGACCGTCACGCCGCCGGCAATCGTGCCGGTCAAAACCCGCTCCCGCGCCGCCTTGTCCTCACCGAACCAGTAGAGCGCTAAGGGCCGGTCGCGATGGTTGATATAGGCGATCGCCTTGTCCAGCGTGTCATAGGCAACGACCGGCAGGATCGGCCCAAAAATCTCTTCCGACATCACGGCGGTCTCGTCCGGCGCACCGATCACCGCCACCGGCGAGAACACGCGGCCCTCGCCGTCATGCGGACCGGCAAGCTCGACCACCTCGGCGCCCTTTTCGCGCGCTTCCTCCACCAGCCGCGTCAGCCGCTCGTAATGCCGGGGGCTGATGATCGAGGTGTAATCGGTATTGCCAGGCAGGCCCGGATATTGCCTGCTAACCTCTGCCTTCACGGCGGCGAGGAAATCGGCAACCCGCGCGCGCGGCACCAGCGCATAATCGGGCGCCACGCAGGTCTGGCCGGAATTCAAAAGCTTGCCCCAGACGAGGCGCGGCACGGCCTTGTCGAACTGCACGGAAGCGTCGAGGATAGCCGGCGACTTGCCGCCGAGTTCGAGGGTGACAGGCGTCAGGTTCTTCGCCGCCGCTTCCGCCACCTTGCGGCCGACGGCGGTCGAGCCGGTGAAGATCAGGTGGTCGAAGGGGGCGGATGTAAAGGCTGCCGCCACCTCCGGCCCGCCGGTCACGACGGCCACCTCGTCCTCGGCAAAGGTCTCGGCCACGGCTTTCGCCAGCACGTCAGAAAAGGCGGGCGTCAGCTCCGAGGGTTTCAGCATCGCGCGGTTCCCGGCGGCAAGCGCCCCGGTCAGCGGCGAGAGCATCAGGTTCAGCGGATAGTTCCAGGGGGCGACGACGCCGACCACACCGAGCGGCTGGCGCAGGATGACTGCCGAGGCCGGCTTGCCGGTCCAGGCAAGCGACACGCTCCGCGGCCGCATCCAGCGTTTCAGATGCTTGCGCGCATGGCGGATCGCGGCGCGCACCGGCACGATGTCGGTCAGCGTGGTGACGACGGCAGGCCGATTGCCGAAATCCTCCGAAATCGCCGCGGCAAACCGCTCCTGCCAGGCCTCGATCATCCGGTCGAGCCGTGCGAGGCGATCATCCCGGGTGGCATGATCAGGGGTCACATCCTTCGCCCAGGCCGCCTTTTGCGCGGCAAGAATAGACGCGATGCGGGCTGCGGGATCCGCGATCTCGGATTTCGGCGATACCAGTCCGTCCATGGCGGTTGCCTCTCGTTTTTTTTGTCTCTCTCAAGATGGGCAGCTTACGCCCATTTGTTCAAGGGAGAACAAATGATTTTTGAATTGTCCTCTCCCCTTTGTGGGAGAGGTTACAAAATCGAGGGCTTAGCCCGATCAGGGCTAAACCTCAGATTTTGTTGGTGAGGGGATCGGTGATGGTGGCACGACGAACGGACCCCCTCACTTGCGATTTCAGATGTTTAGGCGGCTTGCGCTCGCCTAATTCATCGAAATCGCTTTCTCCCCCACTAAGGGGGAGATGGGCTCCGCGCTTGCGGCCCGCTCTTCCACCATCCAAGAACTGAACGGTCAAAAACCCCAAGCTTCGCCTCCGGTCAGACTTGTCGTCCTCCGGTTCGGTCAAACTTGTCTCGGACGAGGCGCCAGAAGCAACCTGTCTAAGTAATGTATGTGGCTCCTTCCGGCGCCTCGTTCGGCGTCTATTCCCGCTGCATGCGTCTCTCTGGCAAGGCGGCGACGGTCCTCGGGTCGGGCCCGAGGATGACCGGGCGTAGGGTCCGGCTGCGGCGTCATACGAGATGACGCTTCAGCCTGGCCGGTAGCCCGGGAGGTTCCCGCCGGATGGTGCACCATTCCGACCGGGACCCTCGCCCGGGGGATGGGGCCCTGGTCATTGGCGACCTCGGCCCTCATCCCCGCCGTTTTATTCGCCCCGCTGTCTGGATGTTCGCGACAGCGCGGGCGCCCTGTTTGTGTGCCTCTGAGGCACGTCCTTCCGATCAGGGTATCCAGGCTTTGGGGCATCCGACCCCATCACCCTCGTCAAGCCCTTCGTCCGGAGGGAGACCGTTGCAGCGGGCCGGAACGTCAGGTCTGCGACAACCCTCCCTCCCGGCGCCGGCCCCGCCTCGCCTGACATCGCATCGTCAGGTGTATCCGAGGGCGGGACGGGGATTAGGGTAAGGCGGGAAAAATGGGCGGGGATGAAAAAACTTAGTTTTGTTGATTTTGTTGGGGGATTTTTGGAATTCATCCCCCTTTTGTCGGAAGTTGGCGCCGAGTCTGCGGCTTGACTGATAGCCCTCATCCTGAGGTGCCCTCGCAAAGCGAGGGCCTCGAAGGATCCAGACACCGGATCCCGTTGTGGCCTCGTCCTTCGAGGCCCGACGCTGTCGGGCACCTCAGGATGAGGGGCTCGCGCGACGCCTATCACCCCCCTTGCGGGGGAGAACGCGATTTCGATGAGTTAGGCGAGCGCAAGCCGCCTAAACATCTGAAATCGCAAGAGGGGGGGCTCGGTAAGGTGTTCGCGAACGGAACCGAGCCCCTCTCCTGGAAAATCTGAAGTTTAGGCGGCTTGCGCTCGCCTAAGCCTTCGATTTTCCGTCCTCCCCCGCATGGGGGGAGGTAGGGCCGGAGCAACCGGAGACCCTCAAATCCCCGCTGCCTTGCGCAGTGCCGCATTCAGGCGCCCCTGCCAGCCCTTGCCGGTCTCGCGGAATTTGGCGATGACGTCTTCATCGAGCCTCAGCGTGATCTGCTTCTTCGGATGCGCCACCGCTGGACGGCCACGCGAACGGCGGTGGTCCTCCATTGCCTTGAAAAAGGCTGGCGGCAAGACCTCCTGCGCGGGGCGCATACGCGCCAGTTCCTCGTCGCTCAATTGCGGGAACTCGACGGCATCCCAGTCCTCGCGGTCATAACCGCGTCCAGTCTCGAACGTTTTCAGTGTCTTGACTTTGGTGGCCATGGAAGCCTCCTTCTTTCTTTGTCGCTAGCCGGGCGAAAGCTGATGATCGATATGGCTTCCGATCCGAGAAGGGCGAAGACGACGGCTGCCGTTCCGTCCCGAAAATATCCGATCGCCTTCAACCGTCGCCGGCCATCCACATCTGGCCTGCCGTCTTCGACAACGGCGTTCTCCCAATCGAGTTCGCTGACGTCGGCGAAGTCGAAACCATGCTTTTCAAGGTTGGCGCGCCGCTTGGGCTCATCCCAGACGATCTTCATGATTTAATGTAGCTACATTTAATTGAGACATCAAGACAGACGCATCAATATGCGTGAACAACAAAAAACCCGCCGGCCTCGCGACCGACGGGTTCAGCTTGATGACAAACTGCTTGCTCTTGCTCCACGTCATCCTCGGCCTTGTGCCGAGGATCTACTACGTCAATAAAGTCAATCGGTTGCAGATGCTCGGGACAAGCCCGAGCATGACGAAGGCGGCGCCCTGCTCTCAGCTGCGCGGCTTCAGATTCTCCGGATCATACAGCGGCTTATACCCCACCGCCGCAACTTCGACCGGGAAGCTCTCGGCGAAGTATTCCACGTTCAGCTTCCGGCCTACCTCGCAATATTCCTGCGGCAGATAGGCGAGCGCGATGTTCTTGCCGATGGTCGGGCCGAAGGCGACGGAGGTCGTGTAGGAGCGACGGCCGAGGCTGTCGATCAGGACTTCGCCTGACGCAGGGTCGACGACCGGCATGGAGCCGACGGGGTAGCGGGCGACGCCCTTGCTGTCCACATTGTCGGTCATGACGAGCGTGCAGAGCATGGCCGGCTGCTTGTCGCGGGCCTTGTATTCGAGATGCTTGGCCTTGCCGCGGAAATCGGCTTCCTTGACCTTCGGACGCGCCAGATCCGCTTCGATCAGGTTGTACTGGGTCAGAAGATCGGCGTTTTGCAGGCGCAGGCTCTTTTCCATACGGCGCGAGTTGGCATAGGTCTCGACGCCGAAGGCCATGACGCCGGTGGCGCGGAGCGCATCCCAGACGGCGAGGCCGTCTTCGTATTTCATGTGCAGTTCCCAGCCCTGCTCACCGACATAGGAGATGCGGAAGGCGGTGACGTGCTTGCCGGCAATCTCGATCGGCTTGATCGCGGCGAAGGGGAAGTTTTCCGGATCAAGACCGGCGGGGTCGGCGACCGCCTTTTTCAGCGTGGCGCGGGCATTCGGGCCCCAGATGCCGATGGTGATATACTTCTCCGAGGTGTCGGTGATCGTGACATTGAGGCCACGATCTTCCGCCACGCGCTTCATGTAATAGAGGTCGCGCGGGCCGGCATCGGCGCCATTCACCAGGCGGCAGCGGTCGGCCATGCGGAAGACGGTGAAGTCGGCGCGCACCATGCCCTCGTCGTCGAGGAAGTGAGTGTAGATGCCCTTGCCGATATTCGCGTCACCGCCGATCTTCGCGGCGCAGAGCCATTCGAGCAGCTCGACATGATCTGGACCTTCGATGTCGACCATGTGGAAGTGGCTGAGGTTGACGATGCCGCAATCCTCGCTGATCGCCAGATGTTCGGCATTCGAAACACGCCAGAAGTGTCTGTTATCCCATTCGTTTTCACGAACCGGAACGCGGTCGCCATACTTTTCCAGCAGGTGCTCGTTGGCGGCATAGCCATGCGCACGCTCCCAGCCGCCGAGTTCCATGAAATAGCCGCCGAGCTCGACTTCGCGCTCATACATTGGCGAGCGCTTGACATTGCGGCCCGAGGCATAGGGCTCGCGGGTGTGCACGGCCGGGAAATAGATCTTCTGGGCGGCTTCATAGCAGCGGCCCTCGATGAACTTCTCTTCCAGCTGGTGCGGATAGAAACGGGCGTAATCGATCGAGGAATGGTCGATTTCGGTGCGGCCGTCGGTCATCCAGTCGGCGATCAGCTTGCCGTAACCGGGGCCGTCCTTGACCCAGATGGCGACGCAGTACCAGAGGCCGCGCACCTTCTGGCTTTCGCCGCAGGAGGGGCCGCCAGCAGCGGAGACCTGTAGCAGGCCGTTGAAGCTATGGCTTTCGTTATAGCCGAGTTCGCCGAGGATCGGGGTCAGTTCCATGGCGCGCTCGAGCGGCTCGATGATCTGCTCCATGTCGAGGTCGCGCTGCGAGGGCGAGAGACGCGCCTCGTGCTTTTCCAAGAGTTCGCGCGGATGGCACATGCGCGGATTGTGCTGCTCGTAATAGCCCCATTCGATCTGGCCGCCCTCGGTGGTCTTCGGGTCGCCGGTGTCGCGCATGTAAGCGGAGTTGCCCTGGTCGCGCAGCAGCGGATAGCCGATTTCCTTGCCGGTGCCTTCGAACTCGTTATACGGACCGAAGAAGGTGAGCGGGTGGTCGACCGGCATGACGGGCAGGTCTTCACCGACCATTTCGGCAATCAGGCGGCCCCAGAGGCCGGCGCAGACGATGACGTGATCGGCCATGATCGTGCCGCGATGGGTGACGACGCCCTTGATGCGGCCGCCCTCGACGATCAGCGACTTCGCCGGCGTATTGCCGAACATCTTCAGCTTGCCGGACTTTTCAGCGGCATCGACGAGCTTGCCGGCAACCGTCTGGGAGCGCGGGATGACAAGGCCGGCATCCGGATCGAACATGCCGCCCATGACCTGATCTTCCTCGATCAGCGGGAAGAGCGTCTTGATTTCGGCGGGCGAGACATAGTGCGCGCGGGTGCCGAAGGCGCGGGCGGACGACAGCTTGCGCTTGATCTCTTCCATCCAGGTGTCGTCGCCGGTGCGGGCAACTTCCAGACCGCCGATACGGGCGTAATGGCCCATCTTCTCGTAGAAATCGATGGAATACTGGGTGGTCCAGACCGAGAGATAATCGTGGCTGGTGGTGTAACAGAAGTCGGACGCATGCGCGGTCGAGCCGATATCTGTGGGTATGCCCGACTTGTCGATGCCGACGATGTCGTCCCAGCCGCGCTCGATGAGATGATGCGCGATCGACGCGCCGACGATGCCGCCTAGACCGATGATGACGACTTTCGCCTTGGTCGGAAACTCTGCCATAGCCTTGTGAACCCTGATGTCTGGGAGTGAATGATGTGGCGCCGATCTTAAGAGGCGGGCAAAGACAATTGCAGCCTGTCTGCGACATTCTGCAAGAGACCCACGACCCGTTTGCACTGCAAAATCCGTCTGATCGCGGCGGGATGGGCGGAAGGCATGTCGCAGGCGGGCAGGACCGGGGCTTTAGCCGGCCGGCTGTAGGGATCCCGTGATTCCAGCTGTTCAGGGGCAAAGCCAGGTGGATCGCCACCTTGCTGCCTATGTTCAGCCTCAGTTGGATCAATCTTCCGCGATAGGCGTTGTTCCACGCTGCCCGAGAAGCCGAAAACGGCCATCCCCGCCCGGCAGCCGAACATGGAAGGAGAATTGCCATGAAGAAAATGCTCATCCTGAGCCTCGCCGCCCTGCCCGTCCTCACCTCGGCCGGCATCACCGCAGCCGCCGACATGACGGCCGCAGCCCCTGTTCCGGCCGTCGTGGAAAGCGACCGCGTCGGCGGCGTGCGCATCGGTTACCTCGACTGCCAGATCGGCGGTGGCGTCGGTTACATCCTCGGCTCGGCCAAGTCGGCTGACTGCAACTTCACCTCCGTCATCGATGGCGAACCGCTCGACACCTACACGGGCTCGATCAAGAAGTTCGGCGTCGATCTCGGCTTCACCACCCAGAGCCGCGTGATCTGGGCGGTCTTTGCACCCACCGCCGGCTACCACAAGGGCTCGCTCGGCGGCCTCTATGGCGGCGCAACGGCGGAAGCGACAGTCGGTGCAGGCGTTGGCGCCAACGTCTTGTTCGGCGGCACCTCCGGCTCGATCCATCTGCAGCCGGTCAGCATCTCCGGCCAGATCGGCCTCAACATCGCCGCCACCGGCACCTCGATGACGCTGCAGCCGTCGATCTGATCGGCAGCGATCACCGGACACTTGAAAGGCGCCTCGTAAGGGGCGCCTTTTTTTTGAAGCTGACCAAGCGTTGCGAACAGCAGCTGGGCTATCGACTATGGATACCCCCCTCTGTCACTTCGTGACATCTCCCCCACAAGGGGGGAGAGCGGAGCGCCGCGTGTGCCGCCCCCTTTCATGAGAATCACAGGGGGGCGAAGGGCCGGCGGCCCAGCCAGTCTCCCCCCTTGTGGGGGAGATGTCCGCCCTTCGACACGCTCAGGAGGACAGAGGGGGTAACCCGCGCTCTTACCCCTCCGCCTCGAGGAACCCGCCCGACTGCCGCGCCCAGAGGCCGGCATAGTGGCCGCCGAGCGCCAAAAGCTCCGCATGCGTTCCCTGCTCGACGATGCGACCCTTGTCGAGAATGACCAGCCGGTCCATGGCGGCGATCGTCGACAGGCGGTGCGCAATGGCGATCACGGTGCGGTCCTGCATCAGGCCTTCGAGACTGGTCTGGATCGCCTGCTCGACTTCACTGTCGAGCGCCGAGGTCGCCTCGTCGAGGATCAGGATCGGCGCGTTCTTGAGGATGACGCGGGCGATCGCGATGCGCTGGCGCTGGCCGCCGGAGAGTTTCACGCCGCGCTCGCCGACATGGGCGTCGAAGCCGGAACGGCCGTTCCAGTCGGTGAGCTGTTCGATGAACTCCAAAGCATGCGCCTGACGCGCCGCCTCGATCACCTCGGCCCGGCTCGCCGAGCGGCGGCCATAGGCGATGTTGTCGTGGATCGAGCGGTGCAGCAGCGAGGTATCCTGGGTGACCACGGAGATATGCCGCCGGATGCTTTCCTGGGTGGCCATCGCAATATCCTGCCCATCGATGGTGATGCGGCCGGATTCGAGATCGTAGAAGCGCAGGAGCAGGTTCATCAGCGTCGACTTGCCCGCCCCGGAACGACCGACGAGGCCGATGCGTTCGCCGGGTTTGATATCGAGCGTGAGGTTCTCGATGATCCCGCCCTTGCGGCCATAATGAAAGGAAACATTGTCGAAGCGGATCGCCCCCTGGCTCACAACGAGCGGGCGCGCCGCCGGCTTGTCGATGAGGCCAATCGGCTTGGCGATCGTGTCCATCGCCTCATGCACCGTGCCGACCTGATCGGAGATCTGGGTGATTTCCTGGGCGACGCGGGCCGATGTGCCGGAGATCTGCAGCGTCATCGGCAGGACCATGGCGACGACATCGATGCCGACGGCACCGCTCACCCAGAGCTTTACCGCAACCCAGGTCGTACCGGCGATCAGCAGGCCGGAAAGCACGGTGAGGCCGATCGAAAACAGCGACAGCCAGCGGTGCTGGATGATCATCCGGTCGGTGTGCTTGTCGACGCTTTCGCGGACAAAAGCATCCTCTTCTTCCGGCCGGGCAAAGAGCTTGACCGTCATGATGTTCGTATAGCTGTCGACGATGCGCCCGACCATTTCGGATCTTGCATAGGCAATCCCCTTCGAGCCGCGCCGGATCTGCGGCACGATCAGGATGAGGAAGCCGATATAGGCGAGCGTCCAGAGTGCCACCGGCAGCACCAGCCACCAGCTGGCAGCGGCGAGAAAGGCCGAGGTGATGATGCCAAGAGCTGCCAGATACCAGACGACCGAGATGATCGAGACGACGGAGCTTCGAAGCGTGTGGCCGATTTCGAGGATGCGCGATCCGATGCGGCCGGCGAAATCATTCTGGAAGAAGGAGATGTTCTGACGGATGACATGCCAGTGGCTCTGCCAGCGCACCATATTGGTGACGCCCGGCGCAATCGACTGGTTGAGCACCAGCCCTTGCAGCAGGGTGACGAGCGGGCGGATGACGAGCACCAGCAGGATCAGCGAAAGGATCAGGCCGGATGCCTCTTCGAACACTTGCTCTTTCGGGGTCGAGGTCAACACCTCGACCAGCCGGCCCATCAGCACCGGGATCGCCGCATCGGCGATGGCAACCAGGAGACTTGCCAAAAGAAGGGCGATGAACAACCCCTTCGCCTGACGCACGAAGAACCAGTAGAAGGCAAGAAGCCCCTCGGGCGGATCGCCCGGTGTCTCGCGGGCAGTGGGAACGATGATGGTCTCGAAATAGCGGAGCATGAAAATTCCAGTAAAGTGGAGAGCGGAACGGCAGCGATCCTCGGAACTGAGCGCCATAAGACTCGGGAGCAAGAATACGCCCACCTGCAACCTTCAATTCGTCAAATTCTGGGCAAGTCGCAGTGGAAATCAGCGGCGAATGACATGATATCAAAAGATTGACGAACACAACCAAAGGCAGCACAAATCGAACTCGGCAGCCAATCTATGCAAGGGCGGGCCAAGCGCTCTGGAAGCTGGTCATGGCTTGAAATCTATATCACGGAGTAATATAGATTATGCCGATTGTTGTGGTGAAGACGCTTGAGTTCGACACATGGGCTCGGGAATACGGCGTGGCCGAGACCGCGCTGAAGCGGGCGGCTGTGGAGATCGAGGCAGGTCTGATCGACGCGAGGCTAGGCGGCTTCCTCATCAAGAAGCGGATCGCAGCAGCCGGCCGCGGCAAGAGAGGTGGATATCGTGTCATCCTCGGTTACCGCCAGGGCGATAGGCTGATCTTCATTCATGGCTTCGCCAAGAACGAGATCGAAACAATCACAAAGCGTGAAACGGAAGCGCTTAGGAAACTCTGCGAAATCTACATGCAGGCTGATGCTGAGGTTTTCGGCCGGATGATTGCAAAGAAGCTGCTATTGGAGGTCAGTCTCGATGAGCAAGATACTTGAAAACGTTCATCGCTCGGCTGCCCGCTTGCACGAAGAAGGCTTCGTTGACGACGTGACCATGCGCGAATTCGATGCTTTGTGCCTTCCTCAGCTTCGAGATTACTCGCCGGAAGAAATCCGCGCGATCCGCAATGCCAACAAGGTCAGCCAGGGCGTCTTCGCCCGATATCTGAACGTTCGCAAAGTCACCGTCGCCGCCTGGGAGCAAGGAACGAAAAAGCCAAGCGGTACGGCGACGAAGATCCTCGACATTGTCGAGCGCAAGGGGCTGGATATCCTGCGCTGATCAGCAGGCCCCCCTCGCCGTCACGTCCCGCAAAACGTCCGTGTCACCCGCTCGTCGGGCTTCGGAGCAAGCCGCAGGTCGGCCGTGTCGGGGTCTTCGGCATAGGGTGTCGCCAGCGCATCCACGAGGCGATGGAAGAAGGAGAAGTCGTTGTAGACGGCAGCCGCGATCGCTTCCTCGATACGGTGGTTGCGCGGAATGAGCGCCGGATTGACGGCTTCCATCGCGGCCTGACGCTCAAAGGGTGTCCGGCCATCCTCGATCCGGGCCCGCCAGCGGGTCAGCCAATCGGCAAGACCGGGCTGCGGGGTGGTGAATACCGAAGTCAGAACCTCAACATCGGCGCCGCCGGCGACCCTCGACAGCACCCTAAAGGTCAGTGTGAAATCCGCCTCGCCCTGGTGCATCAGTTCAAGGAAATCGCTGACTAGAAGACGATCATCCGCCCCCTCGCCTGCCACCCCGAGCTTGGCCGAAAACAGCGCGAGCCATTCCGCCTGGAAGACGTCGCCGAATGCCTTGAGCACGCTGTTGGCCGCTTCGAGCGCCTTGTCTTCATCCGCTTCGATAAGTTGGAGCAGGCATTCGGCAAGGCGGGCAATGTTCCACTGGCCGATGCCGGGCTGGTTGGCATAGGCATAGCGGCCGCGCTGGTCGATCGAGGAAAAGACTTTGCGCGGGTCGTATTCGTCGAGGAAGGCGCAGGGGCCGAAATCAATGGTTTCGCCCGAAATCGCCATGTTGTCGGTGTTCATCACCCCATGGATGAAGCCGATCGACAACCAACGCGCAATCAACTTCGCCTGCCGTTCGGCGACCATTGTCAGCATCGCAAGGTAAGGGTTTGCCGCCCCCCGCGCCTCCGGATAGTGGCGGTCGATCACGTGGTCGGCGAGCGTCTTGACGGCCTCTTCATCGCCTTGAGCGGCAAAGAACTGGAACGTGCCGACGCGGATATGGCTTGCCGCAACGCGTGTGAAGACCGCGCCGGGAAGCACGGTTTCGCGGATCACCTGCTCGCCGGTCGCAACAGCGGCAAGCGCCCGCGTCGCCGGCACGCCAAGCGCGGCAAAGGCTTCCGAGACGATGTATTCGCGCAGGACAGGGCCAAGCGCCGCCATGCCGTCGCCATTGCGCGAGAAGGCCGTCGGGCCCGAGCCCTTCAGCTGGATGTCGCGCCGCCGGCCCTCACGGTCGAGGACTTCGCCGAGCAGCAATGCCCGTCCGTCACCGAGCTGCGGATTGAAATGCCCGAACTGATGGCCGGCATAGGCTTGCGCCAGGGGTTCCGCCCCAACAGGGATCACCTGCCCCGACAAGACCTGCGCGAGCCGCGCCTCGCTCGCCCCCTCGACATCAAGGCCAAGTTCGGCCGCAAGCGCACGGTTGAACCGGATGAGGCTCGGCTGACGGGCGGCGGCGGGACGCGCCGGCCGGTGAAAGCTCTGCGGCAGGCGGGCGTAACTGTTGTCGAAGGAAAACAAGAAGGCACTCCTCGTCCGGGATGTCCGGAGATGTGTTGGGCTACCTCCAGATATGGGATCGGACGGGGTGGAGACAAGCCGGAACTGGGCAGCGCACCCCTCCTCTGCAAGAACCGGCGGATCACGGCGTCATCACGCGACCTCCCGGATTTGCCTGTCATGCCAAATCTCAGTGCTAGTGAGCCGATCGCGACGCAGGGACGCCTTGCAGGAGGCGGACCGCCCGCGCTACGAATGGGGCAATGTCAACGGATATCCCCTTTTGAGATCCTTCATGCGCCCCCTCTGCCGCCTGATCGCCGCCCTCATTATCCCCCTTGCGATCCTCACTGGCTGTACGACCACGGAAGATACCAATCGCGAACTGCAATCCCGCTGGATCGGCCAGCCGGTGGAACGCTTCTTTGCCGCCTATGGCCCGCCGATCAGCGACTACCCGCTGTCATCGGGCATGATCTACACCTGGCGCGGCGGCGACAAGACGCGCTACATCCCACCGACCTATTCAAGCCCTGAACCGGATCGCGTCGTGGTCCGGACGGACACCCGCACCGATGGCTCCGGCAATACCGTGGTCACCGAGACCCGCATCGTTACCCGCGATCCGTTCTGGGAACCGGAAATGATCACTCCGCCGCGCTACCAGCAGCTCTTCTGCGAGCTTCAGATCAACACCGACACATCTGGCGTGATCACCTCCATCCGCGCCAGCAACGACACCGATGGCGACGGCTTCAGCCTGTCGCGCTGCGCCGAGGTGCTGGGCGTGGAAAAGCAATAAGCTGGGTTATGCCCCGCCTTCCTGGCCTTGGATGAGAAGGGCCTCTGTTCCCTTCGCGCCACGCCCTGCCGCAGATGCCATGGCTTCACCACCGGCATTCGACGTAGGTTCGGCGATGCCTTTGTCGTGGACAGCGCCGAGCGGCTTACGCTAGGGTCAGCAATGGTTTAAGGGGACGATTGGCGGGACCGAATACGGCCGCCTTGAGTCGACCAAATAGAGGGACGAATAGAAACATGTTGAAGCGCCTTTCACTCACCGCTGCCCTGATGACGCTGGCGGCAAGCCCCGCCTTTGCTCATCTCGATCCGGCAGGACACGGCTCGCTGATGGCCGGCATCTCCCACCCACTGTTCGGGGCAGATCATATCCTGGCCATGGTCGCCGTGGGTGTCTGGGCAAGTCAGATCGGTGGACGCGCGCTCTGGGCTGTTCCTGCAGCCTTCGTATCGATGATGGCCGTCGGCTTCGGCCTTGCCGTCGCGGGCGTCGGCCTGCCCTTTGTCGAGCCGGCGATCCTCGCTTCCGTCATCGGCCTTGGCCTGCTGGTCGCCGCTGCCGTGCGCCTGCCGGTCGCAGCCTCTGCCGCCGTTGTGGGTATCTTCGCGCTGTTCCATGGCCATGCCCATGGCGGCGAACTCGGCTCGGCCGGTGCGCTCTCCTTTGGCATCGGCTTCCTGATCGCCACCGCCGCCCTGCATGGTGCCGGCATCGCGCTTGGCCTCGGCGTCACCCGCTTCGGCCCGGCAGTCGCACGCATGCTCGGCCTTGCGACCGTGGCCGGTGGCGCTCTGATCGCCTTCGGCTGATCGACACGCCATTCCACATGCAAACGGCGGCTCTCGGGCCGCCGTTTTTTGTTCCGGCTACAATCCCGCGCATAGTACGCAGGGACGCCTTTAATCCGTCAATTCGGTCACGAGCGGCATGATGTCGACGCCATCACCGGGGAACACCGTCATATGCGGGTGGCCGAGAAAGAGTTCCGCCGCAGCCTCGGCGCTTTCCGCTTCGACGATCAGATAGCCGCAAATCGCATTCATCGCCGGAGCGATGCCCTCAGCCGTCACCCTGGTCGTCTTGCCGACCATGCCGCCGCGATGAACGATGGCACCCGCATGGCGCGTCTCCCAGGCCAACCATTTGGGGATGCCCTCGGCATCGATCGCGTCCTGTTCGGCTTTTGTCAGACGACGAAAGCGCGCGAGATTTTCTGGGTTCATCGTGTAGACGGCGAGGAATTTCGGCATCTCTTCTGTTCCTGATCCGGGACGAGATGCCGAAATCTAGCGCGCAAGTTGCGGCGAGTCACGCCGTGATCCGGACCGGCCGGAAATCACTTATCCCCGACCGCGATAGGTCGCGACACCCTGATCGGGCAGCCAGACGCCCTTTGGCGGCTCACCGGTCTGCCAGAAGACATCGATCGGGATACCGCCGCGCGGATACCAGTAGGCACCTATGCGCAGCCACTTTGGATCGAGAAGCTCGACGATGCGCTTGGCGATATAGACGGAGCAATCCTCGTGGAAGGCACCATGGTTGCGGAAAGAAAACAGAAAGAGTTTCAGCGACTTCGATTCCACCAGCCAGTCGCCGGGAATGTAATCGATGACGATATGGGCGAAATCCGGTTGGCCGGTCATCGGGCAGAGCGAAGTGAATTCGGGCGCCGTGAAGCGCACCACGTAATCGGTGCCGGCATTGCCATTGGGCACACGCTCAAGAACGGCGGTTTCGGGGCTCGTGGGCGCTTCGACGCTCTGGCCGAGCTGGGTCAGTCCCGACGTATCGGTCTTGCTCATGATGGGATCCTTTCATTCAACGCCCGAGTTCGATGCCCGCGCCATGCGCCATCTCGTTCTCGGGTTCCACATGGATGGTGACACGGGTACCGGGTACCGCCTTGTGCACGGCCATTTCCAGCCGGTCGCAGATCACATGCGCGTCACGCACGGTCATTTTCGAAGGCACGACGAGATCGAAGGCGACAAAGGTCGCAGCCCCAGCCCGCCGCGAGCGCAGATAATGCACGCCGAGCGAACCTTCGGAATTCTCCTTGATCGCCTGGCGGATCGCCTCGTCTTCCTCGGGGGAGACCGCAATATCCATCAGCCCGGCGACGGACTGCGCGATCACCTTCCAGCCCTGCCAGATGATGTTGAGCGCTACCAGCACGGCCAGCACCGGATCAAGGATGGCATAGCCGGTCGCCAGCACCAGGGCGAGGCCGATGATGACGCCGATCGAGGTCACCACGTCGGACATGATGTGCTGGCCGTCGGCGGACAGCGCCGGCGAACGGTGGCTGCGCCCCACACGGATGAGCAGCGTCGCCCAGCCGGCATTGATGACCGCGGCAAGACCGTTGATCGCAAGCCCGAGGAAGGGTGCATCCGGCAGCGTCGGGTTCTGCAGCGCCGGGATCGCCTCGCGGATTATGAGGAGCGCCGCGACCACGATCAGCACACCTTCGAGAACGGCCGAAAGGTATTCGGCCTTGTGATGGCCGTAAGGGTGATCGTCGTCGGCCGGCTTCTGCGCATAGCGGATGACGAAATAGGCAAGGAAAGCGGCAATCACGTTGACGGTCGATTCCAGCGCATCGGAGAGAAGAGCGACCGAGCCCGTCACCCACCAGGCGAGAGCCTTGAGCCCCATGACGCCAAAGGCGAGCGGAATACCCATCAGGGCGAGCCGCCGGACGAGATTGTTCTTGTCAACCACCATGGCCTTCTTCCCTGCAGATGCGAGTGAATTGCAGACGCAATGCCAAAAACGACAAAACCGCCCGTGCGTTCGGGCGGTTCAGTCTGATCGGCAGGGTAATGCCGAAGGGTTGAGGAAAGGTCAAGGCGGGAGATGGGGTGCGCACAGCGGGGTGCGTTGCCCTTCATAACGTGATACGTTATGCTCAACCATGATCCAAAGTTTCGCCGATGCTGAAACCGAGCGTATCTGGTCCGGTCAGCGAAGCCGCAAACTTCCCCCGGACATACAGGCCGTCGCGCTTAGGAAGCTACGTCTGATCAACAATGCCCGTAGCCTACCGGATCTTCGCGTGCCACCTGGAAACCGACTGGAGGCCCTGAAGGGCGACAGGGGCGGCCAGTACAGCATACGGATCAACGAGCAGTGGCGGATATGTTTCAACTGGCAAGATGGAGGACCGAGCAATGTCAGGATCGTCGACTATCATGACTGACCTGCTGCCCAATCCGCATCCGGGCGACATCCTGCTTGAGGATTTCTTGAGGCCGATGGGATTGAGCCAAAACGCACTGGCACGGGCGTTAAACGTGCCGCCGCGCCGGATCAACGAAATCGTGCTGGGCAAGCGCTCTCTGACGGCGGACACCGATCTGAGGCTATCCCGCTACTTCGGTGTTTCCGAAGGCTTCTTCCTTGGTTTGCAGGCTGATTACGATCTGATGCAGCGGCGGCGGGAGATAGAGGAGGAGTTGAAGCGGATCCAGCCACGGGCTGCTTGAAGAACATCCGCCCGGCCGATCGCTTCACCGATACCGGAGCATCATTAAAGACTTCGGGGCGCCGAAGCGCCCCTTATCAATACGCTCAAGCCGCCTTGACCTTCGCCCGTTTCGCCAGATGCGCGACCACATTCTCGATCATCCGCATGCCAGCATCGCCGCCGAGTGTCATGATCGATTCCGGGTGGAACTGGACGGCAGCGACCGGTTCCTTGGTATGCTCGATGCCCATGATGGTGCCGTCTTCGCTTTCGGCCGTGATCATGAAATCGCGGTGCAGCGTCGCCGGATCGGCGAAGATCGAGTGGTAGCGGCCGACCGTGACTTCCTTGCCGAGCCCCGAGAAGACGAGGCCGGGTTCGAGCACGCGGATGCGCGACGGCTTGCCATGCATGGGCACGGCGAGTTGACGCAGCTCCCCGCCATAGGCTTCGGCCAGCGCCTGCAGCCCCAGGCACACGCCGAAGATCGGCAGGTTTCGCGCCCGCGCCTTCTTGATCGTCGCCTTGCAGTCAAAATCGCTGGGCGAGCCCGGGCCGGGCGACAGCACGACCAGATCCGGCTTCAGACTGTCCAGGATCTCTTCCGGCACCGGCGTGCGCACCGTATTCACGGTCGCTCCCGTCTGGCGGAAATAGTTGGCCAGCGTGTGGACGAAGGAATCTTCGTGATCGACGAGCAGGATGTTGACCCCCTCGCCTACGCGGGCCACGCCGCGCTTGGAGGAGGCGTCGTTGCCGCTCTTGGCGTCACGGATCGCTGCAATCATGGCGGAGGCCTTCAGTTCGGTTTCGGCTTCTTCTTCATGCGGGTCGCTGTCGTTCAGAAGCGTCGCGCCGGCACGCACCTCGGCAATGCCGTCCTTGATGCGCACCGTGCGGAGCGTAAGCCCCGTGTTCATGTCACCATTGAAGCCGACCATGCCGATCGCGCCGCCATACCAGGCGCGCGGGCTCTTCTCATGCGCCTCGATGAAACGCATGGCCCAGAGCTTCGGCGCACCGGTGACCGTGACCGCCCAAGCATGGCTGAGGAAGCCGTCGAAAGCGTCCATGCCGTCACGAAGGCGACCTTCAATATGGTCCACGGTGTGGATGAGGCGCGAATACATCTCGATCTGGCGGCGGCCGATGACCTTGACCGAGCCCGGCTCGCAGACGCGGGACTTGTCGTTGCGATCGACATCCGAGCACATGGTGAGCTCGCTCTCGTCCTTCTTGGAGTTCAAGAGCTTCAGGATCTGCGCCGAATCCTCGATCGGGTCCGCGCCGCGCTTGATGGTGCCCGAGATCGGGCAGGTCTCGATGCGGCGACCGTTGACGCGGACGAACATCTCGGGCGAAGCGCCGACGAGATATTCCTGGTTTCCGAGATTGATGAAGAAGGAATAGGGCGACGGATTGATTTCCTTCAGCCGCTTGGAGATCTGCGACGGCTTTGAATCGCAGCGTTCCATGAACTTCTGGCCGGGAACGACCTCGAACAGATCGCCCTTGCGGAAGCTCTCCTTCGCCTTGGTGACGAGCTCGGCGTATTCCCCCGGACGATGATCGCCACGCGGCGGGATCGTGTTGGTATGCTCAAAGGGCTCCGGCGCAATCTCTTCCGACTGGCCGATGGTGGTGACGTCACCCTTGGTGAAGTCGTAGCGGTCGATCCAGGCCTTGGCAGAATAATGGTCGACGACCAGGATCTCGTCCGGCAGGAAGAGCACCATGTCGCGCTGGTCATCGGGACGGGTGAGCTTCAGGTCGATGGCATCGAACTGGAAGGCGAGATCATAGCCGAAGGCGCCGAACAGGCCGATGGCCGAGTCTTCCTCCGAGTAAAAGAGCGCTGTAATGGCGCGCAGAACCGTGAAGACGGTCGGGATCTTCGAGCGTTCTTCCTCGGTGAAGACGCGCGACGGCAGCTTGACGTCGAGATCAAGACGCGTGGCGGTCCGCTCACCCAGGGCGAGATCCTCGACGGAGGCGAGCGCCTCGGCGATCATGGTCAGCAGCGCTTCGCCGCGACCGTTATAGGCCTCGATCCAGACCTTGCGGCCGAAGGATGAGATGCCGAGCGGCGGATCGACGATGGCCGTATCCCAGCGGGTATAACGGCCCGGATATTCATAGTTGGACGAGAAGACAGCGCCACGGCGCTCGTCGAGCTTGTCGACATAGGTGGAGATGGCATCGCCATAAGGGGTCGGCCGCCGCTTGCGCGTGACGGTCACGCCGCCGCGCGTCTGATAGGCTTCCGAGCCGTCTTCCTGCAAAATCGTCGACATTTTCAGTCCTTCTCCATTCGTCAGTGCCCTTCTCCGGGGCGCCTTGAATACGAAAAAGCCGCCTCAGGAGTGTTTCCGGGCGGCTTTGGGGTCAATCGTCAGAAGACATGACTGGTCAAGGCCGCGTCAGCGTGCCCACCACCAAGCAATGTTCTTCGATACGATCTTCATGGGCGATTTGATAACCCGAGGCGAGGTCCCGTGCAAGCGGGATTTGCGGGATCGGCGCATGGTTGAAAAACCGATGCGGGAACAATTCTAATTATATAAAAATTAGGAGATCACGATTTAGCGTTATCTAACTCTATGAGGGGTTGTAGATTTCGCACACGGGGGCCACGAGGGCAAACGCATGAACATCACCATTTCTCGCAGTCTCATGCTCTTCGGAGCCTTCGTCGCGCTCGGCTTTGGGCTGGCGCTCGGCGTATTCTACTACAGTTTCGAACGCCTGAAGGTGAACGGCCCGGTTTACAACGAACTCAGCCTCGGCAAGGATTTCATTGCCGACATCATGCCGCCGCCGCTCTTCCTGCTCGAAGCCTTCCTGATCGCCAATGAAACCGCATCGGGCGGACAGGATGCCGAGCAGAACATCCGCCGCATCATCGTCGCCCGACAGGCCTATGGCAAATCCATGCGGCGCTGGGAGTTTTCGGGCCTCTCGCCGGAGATCCTCAGCGGCCTGCGCAACCAGATCAAGCCGGCCTCGATCGCCTTCTGGGCCGAGATGAACGAAGTTTTCATCCCCGCAGTGAAATCGAAGAACAAGATCGTCATGTCGAGAAGTCTGAAGCGCCTGAAGGAGGCCTATGAGACACAGCGCGCAGCGATTGTCGAAATCACGGCGCTGTCCCAGGCCTCCATGCAGCAGCGCCAGGAGCAGGCGGACACCATAGGGCGCAATCTGACGATTGTGACCGCTGCGGTGTCAGGCGCGGCCTTCGTCCTGCTCGTCGTCGGCCTTTATACGTTCCGCCGTCGTGCCGTGGTGCCGCTCTCGCAATTCGGCGGCTATATGAACGGTCTGGCAGAAGGCGATTACGACACACCGGTACCCTATGCCAACCGTCGGGACGAAATTGGCGCGATGGCGGGTGCGGTGGCGGTGTTCCGTGCGGCTGGCATTGAAAAGATCCGCATGGAGGAAGAGGCTCGACAGCAGCAGTCCGTCATCGAAGAGGAGCGCAGCGCTCGCCTGGCCACCCAGATTGCCCAGGCGGAAAACCTGCAGCGGGTGATCACCGATCTCGGCGCCGGCCTCGACCGGCTGTCGAAATTCAACATCCGCTACACGCTGGATGTACCGTTCCAGCCGGAATTCGAACAGCTGCGCCACGATTTCAACAAGTCGCTGTCGGTCTTCCAGGAGACCATGTCGCAGGTCCTCGACAAGGCCCGCCAGATCGAGAGCAATGCCGGTGCCCTGCAGCAATCCTCCGATCAGCTGGCCAAGCGCACCGAACAGCAGGCAGCAGCCCTGGAGGAAACCGCAGCAGCCCTTCAGGAAGTCACAAGCAACATCCGAACCTCTGCGGCACGAACCAGCAGCACCCGTGAAAAGACGCGCGACGCCCGCCAGAGCGTCGAGAAATCGACCCGCGTGGTTCAGGATGCCGTGGAGGCCATGCGGCGCATCGAGGAAGCCTCTTCCAGCATTGCCAGCATCACCGATGTGATCGACCAGATCGCCTTCCAGACCAATCTTCTGGCGCTGAATGCCGGCGTCGAGGCCGCCCGCGCCGGCGAAGCCGGCAAGGGTTTTGCTGTCGTCGCCCAGGAAGTGCGCGACCTTGCGCAGCGCTCCGCCGCTGCCGCCAAGCAGATCAACGGCCTGATCGAGCAATCCGGACGGGAGGTCGCCGGCGGGGTATCGCTGGTGCGCGACACCGGCTCGGCCCTGGGCGAAATCGCCACGAGCATCAGCTCGATCGCCCTGGATGTCGAAGCAATCGCCAATGCCGCCCAGGAACAGGCCTCCGGTCTTGCGGAGATCAGCCAGGCCGTCAACCAGATGGACCAGCTGACCCAGCAGAATGCCGGCATGGTAGAGGAAACCAGCGCGGCCACCCACTCGCTCAGCGAAGAGGTGAGCGAACTCGTGCGCCTCGTCGGTCAGTTCGTCTTTAATCGTCGCCACAGGGTGCGCGACACGCCAGAAGATGCCGAAAAGACCCGCATGTTGCGCGGAGTATCAGCAGGCCAGAAGGAACGGGCGGCCTGACTGAGACAACGTCGGCCAGAGCGAAGGGGGAGAGCCGATATCTGCGGCCCTCCCCCGCTTCTTTTGAACAAAGCGACGACACCGCCGTTTTCATTCCGATGAAACGGAGGGCCGTCTATGCGCCACCCCCTGATGCCGATGGCATCGCTTGTCGTGTCGATAGCGGTTCTTGGCGGCGCCAGCCTGCCGATAGAAGGGCCCGTCCCGCCTCCGGCGCCGCGCGCCGAAGACGCATCCCCAAACTCAAGCCTGGAACCGGCAGAATCCCCGGCTCAGCCTAAAACCGTGCCGGTGCCTGCCGCGAAACCAGATGCTGCACAAACCGACAAGGCGGCAGAAAAACCCGCGTCTCCCGCCCCATCTGCGCACCCTGCCCTAGCAGAGACACAGCCGCTGACCGAGCATCTGGCCAAGGACCGGGACCTTGGCGGAAGCGAGGCTTCAGCAGCGCACAACCGTTCCGAAATCGCCACAGAGGAGCCGAAGGCTTATGCCGCTTGCATCAGTGCGCTCGAGACGATCGGGGCGGGCTTTCGGGAGATCGGCAGGATCGAGGATGGAGAGACCTGCGGCATCGACAAGCCGATCGAACTCAACACCGTACCCCCCGGCATCCAGCTGGAGCCAAAGGGTATTCTGCGCTGTGAGACGGCACTGCAACTCGCGCGGATGACCCGGGACATGCTGAAACCGGCGACCGACGCCGCTTTTCCCGATCGGCCTCAGCTCACGGCCATCCGCCAGGCCTCGACCTATGTCTGCCGCAACCGCAACAGCGCCGACGACGGCAAGGTCTCCGAACACGCCTATGGCAATGCGATCGACATAACCGGCCTGCGATTCGGGAACGAAGAGATGCCGGTGATGATCGCCCGTCAGGACGACGGAACGGCAGAAGCCGCCTTCCAGCGCGCCTTCAACGCGATCGCCTGCCTCTATTTCACAACCGTCTTATCGCCAGGCAGCGATGCGACGCATCAGGACCATATGCATCTCGACGTGATCACGCGGAAGAGCGGGTTCCGCTACTGCCGCTGAAACGCAAAAGGCGGCGCATCGCTGCGCCGCCCCTGCACTGGAGTCCGTCTCGCTCAGAACTTCTGGGTGAGGTAGATTTTGAAGGTCCGGCCGGGTTCGGAGTAGAAATCCCGTGCCTGCGCCGATGAATTTGTACGGACCGATGCGTAATCGAAGTAGGTCTTGTCAAAGACGTTATAAACCCCGGCGGTGATCCGCAGGCCGTTCAGCTGTTCCGGCTCCCACCACGCATTGAGGTCAACGACACCGTAACCCGCAGTTCTGAAATAGCTGGTGTTGGCTGTACCTCTTCCGTCGTCGGCTCTCGATTTTTGCGCCGCTACGAAATCGGCACCAACGCCCCAGAATTCAGTGTCGTAGCCAATGCTGGCCACGACTTTAAGCGGCGCGACCGAACGGATGAAGGTACCGCGATCGAGATCATTGCCCTTCACATAGGCAAGGCCGCCCGAAACGCGGAAACCGTTGTCGAACACTTTATGAGCTGAAAGATCGACGCCGAACATCTCTACATCGGAGATATTGGAGTAGCGGGTCCTGCCTTGAGGGTAAGTACCGGTGAAACCAAGTGCGGCGGCCTCGGCAGCAGTGATTGAAGCAATATCGATGAAATTCTTGTAGCGATTATAGAACACCGAGACACGTGCGCCCATCTCTTCGTCGCCGAGATCGGCTCCGAACTCGAAGCCATTGCTCGTTTCGGATTGGAGATCGGCATTGCCAAGGCGCAGATAAGTGCCTGAGCCGCCAAACGCGCTGTAGAGTTCGCTCGCCGTAGGCGCGCGGAACGCCATCGCCCACTGACCGTAAAACGTCACGTCAGGCTGCAACTCGTATGCAAGACGCAGCTTCGGTGACAACCCAGCATCCTCAAAGCCGTTCGGCAGTGCCGGATTGAGGTAATTGCGGTCATACTCGGGCGTCATTTCAGGCGAATGCTTCACCCAGTCAAAACGCAAGCCTGGAGTTACAGTTACGCCCGACGAACCGACCTCGATCTCGTCGTCAAAAAACACTCCAAGCTTGCTGCTGTCGACTTTCGGCGAATCGGCCTGGTTGGTGTGCAAGTTCAAGCACGTTCCGGTTCTCGGCGTTGTGCAGTTGTCGTAACCGCTTGAGTATTGATCCGAAACGCCAAAGGCTGTGTCCAGACCATAACTAAAGGTATGGTTCAACTGACCCGTCGTAAGTTCAGATTGGGCCGCCCCAATAAACCCGATCGTCCTCTCGTTATTGTCGTTCTCGCGCCCAATCGCGCCGATCGGAGTGGTCTGCCGGATGGCATCGTAGCCGTCCATGGTCCGCTGATCCATCCAGTACAGGGATGCCCATGCATTGGAAATTATGGCGTCCTGTGACTGGGCTTCATACTGGTAGTCCAACGAGACGCGATCGCGATCGGTATCTTTTTTGCCAGTATAGTTTCCAGGCCGGAAGGTGGTGGTATTCTGTAGGCTTCTGGCATCAGTCACACGATCCTTGCGGAAACGCTCAGCCGTGAGACCAAGCGTATGCCCACCTTCGAGCTGCTGTTGCAGACGGAACAGGAGATTGTGCTGGTCGTATTCGGAAGGATCAGCCATGGTCCGCGTGGTGCCAAAGGTATCAACGGTACCATTGGTTTTGCGCTCGTGACCCTTTTTGTAGGATCCTTGGAACATAACCGAGGTATTCTCTACACGTTTCGCGACGGCAGCCGATCCCTCCCAGCTGTTGTCGGAACTGTCATAGGTCGTTTTGGCCACCCCGCCCCAATCCTTATCATCAGAGATAAGGTCATCAGGCGTCAGCGTCCGCAGGGCTAGAACGCCCCCCAACGCACCCGATCCGGCCCGGCTCGAGTCGGCTCCACGCATGACATCAACTGCCGAAAGTGCCGCGAAGTTGAACGCGTCAACGCCCCCGCTTGCGGCACGCGTCGCGTCGAAGATGTAGGGGACCGGAATGCCGTCTACGGTCGTGAGCACGCGCGCGCCCTCGAGACCTCTGATATTCACGGCTCCGTTGGAGCGATTGAAGTTGACGCCCGGCTCTGCCACGCGACCGAGATCTTCGATGCTTGTGATCTGCTTGGCTTCAATCTCGGCAGCCGTCGTCTCCGTCGCCAGCGGCGTATCGGCGACAGATCCCGCCGGTACCCGCTTCCCCTTCACCACGATCGTCTGCAGCTGCGTCTCGCCATTGGCAGTCGTCGTCGTTGCGGCGGTCTGGGCCTTTGCGGGGGCAAGAGAGGAGATGGCTGCGAGCGCCGTGCAGGCAAGCAGGAGGGGGCGGAGGGACCGGGAGCGCATGCGTGTCGTCCTTTCAATGGCCGCAGAAAGGGTGTCCCGCTTCCCGGGGGTCGGAAGCAGGTCGGCCTGATGTGATTGCGTCAAAAACGGGGCGGAGAGAATTTTTCCGCCGTAATCACGCCGTATAAAACATGATCTTGTGAGTCAACATATAAAACATGATTACTTTAATCATGAATTGTGACGGCCGTCACCGTTGCGGAAATACAACATATCTTGGGTGGATTTCGAGGGCTAGAAAAGCCCTTCGATTGCGCCGGAGGCATCGAGCCGGATTTTTTCGGATGACGGCACACGCGGCAGGCCGGGCATGGTCATGATCTCACCGGTGATGGCCACAACGAAGCCGGCGCCGGCAGAAAGCCGGACCTCCCGCACATGCACCGTATGCCCCTCGGGCGCACCACGCAGCGTCGGATCGGTCGAGAAGGAGTATTGCGTCTTCGCCATACAGACCGGCAGATGGCCATAACCCTGCCGCTCCCAGTCGGCGAGTTGCTCGCGCACCGCCTTGTCGGCGGTCACCTCACCCGCCCGGTAGATCTCGATGGCGATCCACTCGATCTTGGAGAAGAGCGGCATGGCATCCGGATAGAGCGGATGGAAGGAGGACTGGCCCTCGGCGATCCGCACGACGGTTTCGGCAAGCGCAGCGATGCCGGCTGATCCGTCCGCCCAGTGGCGGCAGAGCACGGCCTCGGCCCCGAGGCCTTCAGCAACGGCCTTGACCGCCGCGATTTCCGCTTCGGTGTCTGTGGTGAAATGGTTGATCGCCACGACGGCCGGAACGCCGAACTTGGCGAGGTTTTCGAGATGCCGGGCGAGATTGACGGCGCCGCGCTCGACGGCGCCGACATCCTCGCGGGACAGATCCTCCTTCGCCACGCCACCATTCATCTTGAGCGCCCGGACCGTCGCAACGATGACCACGGCCGAGGGGGTGAGCCCCGCCTTGCGGCATTTGATGTCGAAAAATTTCTCAGCCCCGAGATCGGCCCCGAACCCCGCTTCCGTCACGACATAATCGCCGAGCTTTAACGCCGTCTTCGTCGCCACCACCGAATTGCAGCCATGGGCGATATTGGCGAAGGGACCGCCATGCACCAGCGCCGGATTGTTTTCCAGCGTCTGCACGAGGTTGGGCTGCATCGCCTCTTTCAAGAGAACGGCCATCGCGCCGTCGGCCTTCAGGTCGCGGGCAAAGACCGGCGTCTTGTCACGGCGGTAGCCGATGATGATGGCGCCCAGCCGGCGTTCCAGGTCTTCCAGATCGGTGGCAAGACACAGGATCGCCATGACCTCCGAGGCAACCGTGATGTCGAAGCCCGCCTCGCGCGGGAAACCGTTGGAGGCGCCGCCGAGCGAGGTCACGATCTGGCGCAGCGCCCGGTCGTTCATGTCGATCACCCTCCGCCAGGTGATGCGGCGCGTGTCGATGCCGAGCTCATTGCCCCAGTAGATGTGATTGTCGATCAGCGCCGAGAGCAGATTGTGGGCCGACGTGATCGCGTGGAAATCGCCGGTGAAATGCAGGTTGATGTCCTCCATCGGCACGACCTGCGCATAACCACCGCCCGCCGCCCCGCCCTTCACCCCGAAACAGGGGCCGAGCGAGGGCTCGCGAATGCAGATGACCGCTTTTTTGCCGATGCGGTTGAGACCATCGCCGAGGCCGACCGTCGTCGTCGTCTTCCCCTCGCCCGCCGGTGTGGGATTGATCGCGGTCACCAGGATCAGCTTGCCGTCGGGACGGTCAGCGAGACTTTTGATGAAGGACGCCGAGATCTTTGCCTTGTCGTGGCCATAAGGGATCAGGCTTTCGGAGGGAATGCCGAGCTTGCAACCAATCTCCTGGATCGGCCGCTTGGAAGCCGCGCGTGCGATGTCGATATCGGATGGTACGGTCATGCTTCCCCCTGCCCCTTCGCTGTGCCGAGAAGATCGGACGGCGCAGCCCGGCTGGCAAGCGGGGTCTCGGTGTTTATTTCATGTTTACAAACCGATCCGCCGCGTCTGCCCCCTCTTCTTCCCCAGAAGAACAATGTATCATGAGGGACCGGATGCATTTCCGAAAAGACGGGGTCGTTGAAATGCTCTCATGCCCTGTTGTACCGCAATTGCGCTCGCTAACCGTCACCCTCATGTGCTGGACTTGCTCTAACCGCGCCGTCGAAGGAAGGTCTCGATGAAATCGCTGGAACTGCTGATCGAGAAAATCATCCTGTCGAGCCGCTGGATCCTCGTCATCTTCTATCTCGGCCTTGTCGCGGCCCTCGGCGTCTATGCCATCTCCTTCGGCTACAAATTCCTGAAGATCGCCCAGAATGTCTTCGTCTACGAGGACTTCGAAATGATCCTCGCCATGCTGGCGCTGATCGACGCAGCTCTGGTCGCGAGCCTCATCGTCATGGTGATGATCTCCGGCTATGAAAACTTCGTCAGCCGTTTCGACGATGCCAATGACGAGGTATCGTTCCTTGGCAAGCTCGATTCCGGCAGCCTGAAGATCAAGGTCGCCTCATCGATCGTCGCCATCTCGTCGATCCACCTTTTGCAGGTCTTCCTCAACATCAACCAGTATACCGATGGCAAGCTGATGTGGCTGACCATCATCCACATTGCCTTCGTCGTCTCGGCCCTGATGCTCGGCTATCTCGAGGTGATGATGAACGGCAAGAAGAAGGCAAGCGACGCCGATAGGATCTGAGGCCTTTTGCAAATGGATTTATGTCAGTGGAGGAGGTTACCCCCCTCTGCCCTGCCGGGCATCTCCCCCACACGGGGGGAGAGCGGAATGCGGCTGACCTCGCAGCCTTACGAAATTGACCTGTGACATTGCACGGAGCCGGCGGCGGGCACCCACTCTCCCCCCGTGTGGGGGAGATGTCACGTAGTGACAGAGGGGGTGTCCGCAGTCCGCAGCAACGGTTGCGCCCGGTATTCACCCCTCGCCGATCGCAATCAAACTCGCATTGCCGCCGGCAGCGGCCGTATTCACCGAGATCACCTGCTCCACCGCAAAGCGGCTCAAATACGCCGGGCCGCCGGCCTTGAAGCCGGTGCCGGACATGCCGGAGCCACCGAAAGGCTGGGTGCCGACGACGGCGCCGATCATGTTGCGGTTCACATAGATATTGCCCGTGTCGAGCGCTTCGGTGACGGTGCGGATCGTCGCCTCGATCCGGCTGTGCACGCCAAGTGTGAGGCCGTAACCGGTGGCCGCGATCGACGAGATGACCTGGTCGAGCGCCTTCGCCTTCCAGCGCACGACATGCAGCACCGGCCCGAAGATCTCCCTGGTCAGCGCCTCCGGACGATCAAGCTCAATGATGTGCGGGGCGAAGAAGTTGCCAGTCGAGGGGACCTTGCCGGCGTAACGCACCTTCTGCGTCCGCTTCATCTCGGCGACATGGCCCTCCAGCATCGCCTTCTGCTTTTCGTCGATGACCGGGCCGATATCGGTGGTGATATCGAGCGGGTTGCCGAGATTGAGTTCGCGGGCGGCGCCCTCGATCATCTCCAGCATGCCGTCGGCAATATCTTCCTGCAGGTAGAGGATGCGCAGTGCCGAGCAGCGCTGGCCGGCCGAGCGGAAGGCGGACATGACGACGTCGTCGGCCACCTGTTCGGCAAGCGCGGTCGCATCGACGATCATCGCGTTCATGCCGCCGGTTTCGGCAATCAGCGGCACGATCGGGCCGTTCTTGGCGGCAAGCGTCCGGTTGATCGCCTGAGCCGTCGCCGTCGAGCCGGTGAAGGCAATGCCGGCAAGCTGCGGATGGGCGGCGATCGCCGCACCGACGTCGCCGGCCCCCGGGAGCAGCATCAGCACATCCTCGGGCACGCCCGCCTGGTGGAACAGCTTAACGGCTTCAAAGGCGATCAGCGGCGTCTGCGGCGCCGGCTTGGCGACCACGGCATTGCCGGCGACAAGTGCTGCCGAGACCTGGCCGAGGAAGATCGCCAGCGGGAAATTCCACGGCGAGATGCAGGCAAACACACCGCGCCCACGCCAGGAGAGACGGTTGAGCTCGCCTGTCGGGCCGGGCATGACTTCGGCTTCGCCGAACTGCTTGCGGGCCTGAACAGCGTAATAGCGGCAGAAGTCGACAGCTTCGCGGATTTCGGCAACACCATCGTCCAGTGTCTTGCCGGCCTCGAGCGCCAGAAGCGCAAGCAACCGGTCGCGATCGGCCTCAAGCAGGTCCGCAAGTTTGTCGAGGGTGGCTGCGCGCTCCTCGACGGCAAGCCGCGACCAGCGGGCAAAGCCCTGGCGACCGGCGGCAAAGGCGCTGTTGACATCGGCGGGCGTCGCGTTGCGCACGGTGCCGACCTTGCGGGCACGATCGGCCGGCGACAGCACGGCCTCCTCGCTGGTGGCGCCGCTTGCACCCGGCACCAGTGGCCGGGCCTTGATCTCCGAGAGGGGAACCGAAAGGCGCGTCATCAGCCGCTCAAGATTATCGCGATGACCGAATTCGAAGCCGACGCTGTTCTTGCGGTCGCCGTAGAGACCAAGCGGCATCGGGATCTGGCTGTGGCGGGCGCTCTGGCCATTGCCAAGGCCGAGCTTCTCGGTCGGCCGCTCCAGAAGTGCCGTGACCGGAATGTTCTTGTCACCGGCAACGGCGACGAAGGAGGAGTTTGCGCCGTTCTCAAGCAGACGGCGAACGAGATAGGCCAGCAGATCGCGATAGCCGCCGACGGGCGCATAGATGCGGCAGGCGATGCGGTCATTGCCCGACAGCAGCGTGTCGTAGAGCGCCTCGCCCATGCCATGCAGCCGCTGGAATTCGAAGCCCGTGCGGTCAGCGCCGGCAAGCTCGATGATCGTCGAGACAGTGAGCGCATTGTGGGTGGCAAATTGCGGGAAGATGCGGGCGCGCTTTTCCATGAGCTTGGCAGCACAATGCAGATAGGAAAGATCGGTCGCAGGCTTGCGGGTCCAGACCGGGTAGTCGTCGAGGCCGCGCTCCTGGGCGCGCTTCACTTCGGTATCCCAATAGGCGCCCTTGACCAGACGCACCATCATGCGGCGGCCATATTGCTGGCAGAGGCTGTCGATATAGTCGATCACCTGTGGTGCACGCTTCTGATAGGCCTGGATCGCAAGGCCGAAACCGTCCCAACCGGCCAGCGACGGATCGGCGAACACGGCAGCGATGACATCGAGCGAGAGTTCGAGACGGTCGGCCTCCTCCGCATCGACGGTGAAATTGAGCTGATGCGCCTTGGCCATCTGCGCGAGTTTCAGGAGATCCGGCACCAGTTCGCGCATCACCCGGTCACGATGGGTTGCGAGATAACGCGGATGCAGCGCCGACAGCTTGACCGAGATGCCCATGCGGTTCGGCAGCTGCTGGCTCTTGCCGAACTTGGCCATATGCGCACCGATCGCCTCGATGGCGCTGGCATAGGACTGGAAATAGCGCTTGGCGTCTTCGGCGGTGCGGGCGCCTTCGCCCAGCATGTCGAACGAGTGACGATAGCCGCGCTCTTCGCTCTTGGCAGCGCGCGACAGGGCGTCCTTGATCGTTTCGCCGAGCACGAAGTGATGGCCGAGGAAGCGCATCGCCTGCTTGGTCGCTGAGCGCACCGTCGGCAGGCCCAGCCGCTTGACGAGACCGCGCATGACGCCCTCAGGCGTCTCGCCCGGACGGATGACGCGGGCAGACAGACCAAGCGCCCAGGCGGAAGCCGAGACGAACCAGCTGTCGCCATGCGCCTCATGCTCGCTCCAGCCGCCCTCTTTCAGCTTGTCCTCGATCAGCCGATCCTGGGTCAGCGCATCGGGCACGCGCAAGAGAGCTTCGGCCAGCACCATCAGGGCCAGACCTTCGCGGGTCGAAAGCCCATATTCGCGCAGGAAATCTTCGACGCCGCCGATCGAACCCGAGTTATCTCTGATGGCCTCGATATAGGTGGTGGCGCGGCGGTCGATAGCGCCGTTCTGGCTTTCCGACAGCGACAGGCGCGAGGCGAAATGGCGGATCAACTGGTCGTCATCGCCGGCATAGGGGGCGTCGAAGCGCGGAAAATCTGTCATGGCTGCCTTGATCATTGTCACCTCCGTGTTATCGGCAACATATCTTCGGATTTGCGGGATTTCCCACTATTCTTCAGTCACTTTTCTGGCATATTCACTACCAGAATGGAGTTTCATAGAGAATGAGCAAGGAACTGGACCGCCTCGACCGCAAGATCCTCCGCGCCTTGCAGGCAGAGGGGCGGTTGACCAATATCGAACTCGCCGAACGGGTGAACCTTTCGCCAACCGCGACGGCCGAACGCGTGCGTCGCCTGACGCGCGAAGGCTACATCACCGGCTATATGGCCATGCTCTCACCGCAGAAGCTTGGCCGCAACCTGCTGGTGTTCATCGAGGTAAAGCTGGACCGCACGACGGCGGATGTCTTCGACACCTTTGCGGCCGCCGTGAAGCGCTCGGATGACGTGATGGAATGCCATATGGTAGCGGGCGGTTTCGATTATCTGGTCAAGGCCCGCGTGGCCGGCATGGAGGCGTATCGACAGTTCCTCTCAGAGGTGATTCTGCCCCTGCCCGGCGTGCGTGAAACCCACACCTATGCCGTGATGGAAGAGGTCAAAGCCGGCTCCGCCCTGCCCGTCTAAAGATCAAGATAACAGGCAGATGCTATTTTGATTGGCACGAGTCAGAAATTAGTCATATTAATGGTGATGCACCCGGAAAAACTGCTAGCTTTTCAGCGGGACTGATATATTGGTCATAAACTTCCGAATAGTTGTCAACTTTCGAAATTGATAAAATGCCGCCAGAACGACAGATACTCTTGAGCCAAGACATCGGGAGTTGTCAAAACCGAACGGAATTGATGGACAGTTGGTCACGAGCCGCCCGTGAATACGGCCTCGACTATGTGACGCTGGCGACAGCCCCTACCCCGCAAGACAAACTCCTGGGACCGATCGTCCGGGAAACGACCCTGCCATCCGAATACGCCCGCGAATTTGACCGGCTGGAATTCCTCCGTTACTGCCCGACGATCCCGCATATCCGCCAGTCTATCATGCACCATTCCTGGACAGTCGGATTGGACGGCATGGCCCCGAGCTTCGACTGCCCACCGGAATTTGCCGCCTTGATGCGCAGATACCATCTGATATCCGGAGTCCTGTTCTCGGTGAATTCCGTTGATGGCAGCCGTTATGTCGTGCGTTACGACGGCGACCGCGGGCCGCTGGCGATGCCTGAAATCAACGAACTCTCGATGCTGAGCATCCAGGCCTTCGACGTTTTCGATCGGCTGCGCCGCACCGCCAGCAACACCAACGTGCTCTCCGCGCGCGAATTGGAAGTCGTGCGCTGGACAGCCCAGGGCAAGACCTCCCTGGAGATCGGCCAGATCCTCTCGCTCTCCGACCATACGGTGAATGCCTATATGACCAATGCCATCCGCAAGCTGGATTGCGTCAACCGCACCCAGCTGGTCGCCAAGGCGATCCGGATGAAGATCATCAGCTGAGGCAGTAGCCGTCAGTACATGGTCTGCCGGTAGGCAGCTTCGAGGTTCTCGTCCATCTGCGCCATGACCTCCGGATCGCTGGGCGCGCCGCTGGTATCCTCCAGGATCATCTGGACGAGTGACGGCATCGCGCTGCGCTGCTGCCTGTGGTCGGGGTCCCAGAGATGGGACCTCCGGAAGGCCTTCGCGCAATGCAGGAAGACTTCATCGATATCGACGACGATCGCCAGCCTCGGCACCTTACCGTCGACGGCCATGCTGGCAAGGAGATCCGGCTGTGTTGTGACCGACGCACGCCCGTTGAGCCTGAGCGTCTCGTCATAGCCGGGGATCAGGAAGAGCAGCCCGACGGCGGGGTTGGCGACAATGTTGTCGAGCGTATCGAGCCGATTGTTGCCTGGCCTGTCTGGAATTGCAACGCGGCCCTCATCCAGGATGTGCACGAAGCCCGGCGCATCGCCGCGCGGGCTGACATCGGCCCGGCCACCCCTGCCCTGGGTGCCGATGCAGAGAAAAGGCGACCGCTGGATGAAGGCCCGCGCATTCGGCCCGAGGGTCTGGCGCTCTTTCTTCACGGCGAGATCATGGGCTGGAGCATAGAGGCTGCGCAGCGCCGCCTCGTCGGTGACGAGATACTCGGGCTGGATTTCAAATGTTGACATGGCACGTCGCCTCCCTGCGCGAACCGCGGCTGCGCACCGGACACTCCGGGACACAGTCGAATGAGGTACGTACCTCATCTGGCAGTTTTAGCGGTTCGCGTAGCAGCTGGCAAGATCACCAATCGCCAGGGAGCACAAGCCTGCGGGCGAGACCGAATTGAACGCCCGACACCTCGACGGCGGCGGGCGTTCACATGCTTTGAAAATCAGCGATCAAGGATCGCGCGGATTTCGACCATGTTGGAGCGGACGCGCAGGATGTAGAAGCCCATGGTCGCAAGATGCGTCGGCATGATCCAGCCGTCCTCGCTGCCATTGGAGATAATCGCCGGCTGGATGCGCAACGAGGCCTGCAGCTGACGCTCGAGCTCGGTCCAGATGGCCGTCAGGTTGCGCTCGCGAATGACGTCGCCGAAATCGGCGCGGGTCGCCTGCAGGATGGCGTACTGCGCATAGAGCTGGCCATAGGCGAACCAGAAGCGGTCATCGGCGCGGGTATCAAACCAGCCGGCATTGAACTCTTCCGAACGGCGGCGAAGGATGTCGGAGGTGTTGCCGAGATCGCTCGCCATGCCGTCGAGCAATTGCAGCAGGTTGTCGGAACGCGTGTCAAAGACGGCTTCGCAATTGGCAAGCGAGGTATTGAAACGGTTCCAGCTTTCCACGGCCGCACGATAGTAGCTTGGCGTCGGCGTCTTGAAGCCAAAGGGATCGGTGCCGAAATACCAGGTGCCCTCGTCGAACTGGATGTTGCCGCGCGCATCCTGCAGATCGTTGTTGATACCAGAGGTGCCGCGCACGCGGCCGAGATTGTCGGCGAGCTGGATGGCGGTCCGGCGCACGACCTGATTGACCCCGCGCTGGAACGAAGCCTTGTTGTCCATATACGGGGTGTTGTCCCAGTCGAGCCCGAAGAGACCGAGCTTGTAGAGGAGCGTCGACGAGACCCAGGCATTCTGGTTGACGTTCTGGTCGGTCAGCGCCGCACTCATCATCACCACAGCCGAATCCTGGCAGCGATTGGCCTCGCCCGGCAATGGAGAGCCGGCAGGAACCGTGCGTTCCTCGAATTTGTAGGCCTGGGCAAAGGCCGGGTCGAATGCGTACCAGACCTGCGTGCGATAAAGGAACTGGCCGTAGAACAAGATGAGCAGCACGAGCACGGCAAGGATCGGTCCCTTGATGATCCAGCTGCGGTCGCGATACCAGCCATGCGCCGCGAGAAACGGCCAGAGGAGCCAGGCGACCACCATGCCGATGCCGCGGCCAATGGCGGCAAAGACGCGTTGGAAGAACGCGATGATCGGGTCAAGCATGGTCATCTCCTAGTCCATAGAGGCGTTTGCGGAAGGCGGCCTTGTCCTTCAGATAAGTGTCGGACAGGCGGGATACAACATAGTCTCGGTAGGCGTCCGGATAGCGCTCATAGGCGCGGTAGAAGCCCTGCTTGTCGAAGACGAAGCGCGAGACGAAATCCTCGGGCGTCAGATGGGCGATCAGCCGGTTGGTCAGCCACTGGTCGGGATGATCAGGCTCGGCCCGCACCAGCCAGAGGCGCAGCTTGGGGTCGATATCGGCCATCCTCAGATTGCCAGTGCGCGAGAGCGTCCGCAGCGCCTCCTGCAGCAGCGGATAGACGCCGCGTTCGGCGATGGCCTTGGCATTCCGATGCAGGAAGGTCTGCATCCAGACGGCGTCGATGCGGGTGAGATCCGGCACGGGATCGAGCGTGGCGGCAACGGAGAGCAGCGCCATTTCCAGCCGATGGGCAAACAGCCCCGAGCTTTCGACCCAGCTGGCCCGGGGCAGCTCAAGCCGGCCGGTGCGGGCGAGGAAGTCGGCGACCTGTGCGGTGTCGTGGATCGAGATATAGCTCACCTGCCACGGTCTTGACCGGCGGAAACCGGGGGCCTCGGGGTCACAGATCACGGTGGTGATTTTCTCATCGACGAAGACGAAGACACCGCCGAAATGATCGGCCCAGAAGGCATCGTGGCGAAACACGAGTTTATCCGGCACCAGCGTGTTCTGGCGGATGTCCCCGGTCTCCTTGGCCAGCGCCACCATCCGCTCCAGCATCGCGTCGTCGCGCCAGGCATCCGGGCTCGTCACCAGCGCGTCGCAAAGCTGCCGCAGCTGCCCCGCCTTGCCGAGCAGATCCTCCGCCGAGAGAACCTTGAACTTCACCTCGTTGATCGACAAGAGATCATCAAGCGTCTTCACCTCTGAGACTGTGTCCTCGATCTCGCCATAGAGCGTGTCCTTCAGCGTGATCGCGTGGATCGCCCGCGCATTGGCCGAATAGAACTCGTGCATCAGGCCGGCGGTGTTGGAAAAGCTCGTATGCACCACCGGCAGGCTGTCCTGCTCGGGGGTGAGAATGATGAAACGCCGGTTGACCTTCAGCGGATCGAGATAGTCGGGATCGCCAAGCTCTTGCGCCACCTGCGGCGAAAATCCGGTGATATCGATGTCGAATTCGGCGAGTTTCGTTTCGGGCAGGCCGAAGGCGGCCAGCGCCTTGTTGTAGCGGGCAATCAGATGCGGCTCGCGGATGGAGAGCAGTCGGCCGTAGATGAGCTCGGCTTCGAGGAGGCGGTTCATGCGGTATCTGCGACCTTCCTGTCCTCGTGCCGCCAGTAAAGGTCATCGAGGTCGAGCTTCAAGACATCGGCGATAGCCTTCAACGTAGCGACACTGCCATCCTTCTTGCCGGTTTCGATCTCCGACAGATAAGCGGTGCTGATTCCGGCAGCGGCGGCAAGATCCTTAGCCGCCATGCCCCGAAAATCACGCCACACGCGGATCGGGCTTTCGCCTTCACTCATGCGGTTGACATACTCGGCAGGGATCAGTTCTTCCTCGCCGGCAGCAAGCTTGCGTTCGAAATCCGCAATCGTGAGACTGTCTTCCAGATCCTCGATGCGCTGGATCAGCGCCTCATAGTCCTTGCGGCTCAGAACGATCATCTCTTCGCCATCCGGCGCCGTGAATGATGATGCGATCGTCATCAAAGTTCTCCCTCATAGGCTTCACCGCGTGCGGCGACACGCACAACATCAACGACGGTCCCGTCTTCGCGAAAGATCACCCGCCAGTCACCGATCCGAAGGCGGTGATAGCGGCTGTCACGCAGCTTCTTGACGTTGTTCGCCAGCGAAGCCGGGTTATCGGCATACTGCTGGACCTTAGCCCGAATACGCCGCGCCTCATTCGCGGGCATTCGGTTCAACGTCCGAATGGCATCCCTGCTGTAAACAACGCCCCGCACATCCTAATCCTCAACCCCGATCTCGACAACCAAATTCGCTGATAGCGAATTCACCACGTCCCCTCCCCCTTCATCTTCTCGATCTCGCCGATCGCCCGTTCCCGCTGGCGCTCGCGGCGGATGATCTCCGTCACGGCTGCATCATCAGACTTGTCGGCATAGCGGAATTCGCTGTCGGCGTAGCGGTTGATCTCCTGTAGGATCATCTCCATGGTCACGGGGCCGCGCAACTCCGCGATCATCGCCTTCTTCTCGTCGTAGCTCTTGTGGACGAAAGCCTCGGGCTTCTCGAACCAGGCGTCGGGCAGCTCGACATCCATCGCCCGCATCTTGATCGCATCGGTGATGTTCTTGATGGCGCGGCCGGTGAAGCGCGGTTCGGCGAGCTTGATGGCATGCAGATAGGCGCCGACATCGGCGAGCGTCTCGATCTTGCCCTCTGCCTTCTCGTAGCGTTCCCAGACCGCCACGAGCCCATCTTCCTTCGGCCGGTCATGATCGCCATAGGAGCGGCTGACGGCCTTCTGGATTTCCTGGCCGGCAAAGAGCTGGTGTTCGCCAAGCGGAATGGAGTGGTTCTTGCCGACGAGCAGCGAGAAGATGTCGATATAGTCCTCGCGTGTCTGCGGCCCGTCGACCAGCCAGCGGGCTCCGGCGCGCTGGCGCAGCGCATCGTCGACATTCTCAGGGTAATTGGAGAACATGCCGAAGGTGGCATTGCCCCGGACCACCGTCGAGGCACCGGCAAAGCTCTCCATCAGCACCGCCGTCACCTCGTGCTGACCCGCCGAGGCCCTGTCGTCCGAGCGCTTGGCGGTCACCTGATCGACATCATCGATCGTGCCGAAGCCAATGACGCGCGGATTGAGCACATTGTTGACGAAGGCCTTGCAGTTCTGGCCCGACTTGCCCTGATAGGACGAAATCTGGTCGACGCCGAAATTCTCGTAATGGAAGGCATAGCCCGCCATCTTGCAGTAGTCGTTCAAGAGACCCGCCAGCATCTGGATCAGGATCGTCTTGCCCGTGCCCGGCATGCCGTCGCCGATGAAGGTGAAGAGGAAACCGCCGAGCTCAACGAAAGGGTTCATCTGGCGGTCGAAGTCATAGGCCATCAGCATCTTGGCGAGCTTCAGCGCCTGGTACTTGGCGATATGGTTGCCGATGATCTCTTCCGGCTTCTTGAAGCTCATCGTGAGCGGCTTCGACTTGACGCCCGGCACCGCGTCGAAACCGTCGAGCGTGAAATCATCCTGGTCGACGCGGATATGGGCGTTTTCGAAAACGCCAAGATGCTCAAACCGTGCCTTGCGGGTCAGAAGCCCGGCAAGCGCGAGATCGGCCAAAGCACGGACCCGACCGATCAGCGTCGCATCGTCACCCGCCCCCTGCACGGCCGTGTCGATACCCGCGACCATGCTCTTCAAGGCATCCTGGGCCGTATCGAACAGGAAGTTCGGCTCCCGGATACCGTCAAGTTGCTCGCCCTCTCCCGCCACGGTGGACTTGAGGTAGGCCGCAAAAGCAAAGGCCGCGACATAAGCCTGGGAGGCGAGCAAGGCCTTGAAGCGGGTGGCCTCCTCGCCCTGCAAGGGCGCGCTGAGATTGCGGGCCTGGAGGGGTTCAAGCTCACTCTGCCGGGCAAAAACATCTGATATGGCAAGCGCCACCTGCGCGCCGCGCCGGACGCGGTAAAGCACGATATGCTGGGCCGGTGTCAGCAACGGATCGGCAGAACCGGTCGCCTGGATGGTTTTCGTGAGTTCGATCTCAAGGGTCCGACGCACAGAGCCCGTCGAGACGGTCGAGACGAACCGCCGCCCGGTGCCGGCGATCGGCGCGCCCGAGGCGCCCTCGCCCTGGTCGAGTACGACAATCCGAGTCACCAGCCCTTGGGCCACGGCGAGATGCTTGGCGATGTCTTCTTCCCGGAGCGTGGTCAGACCTGCCGTCAGTTCACTCATATTCAGACCTCGCTGACGATCTGGTTGCCGGAAATCACATGCACCTTGAAATTGCCGAAGATCGCCTTGACCGCGTTCTCAGCATAAAGCGCCTGATAGGCATCATGCGGCACCAGCGCGTGCTTCTCATAGGTCGAGACACCCATGCGCGCAGCTTCCAGATCATGGGTCTCGATATGGAATTCCTGGATCGCCGGAGACGAGGAGAAAAAGCCCTTCACCGCCGGCTGCTCGCGCTTGGAAAACACCTCCTGCACGGTCCAGGTCATCACCCAGGCGTTTTCAGGCTTGCGCACCCGATCGAGGATCTCGGTCACCCGGCCGGAATTCTGGGTAAGTCCCGTCGCATAGATCGGACCGAGCACGATCCGCCGAAGCGACTTCGGATGCAGCGTCGGAAAATCACGGTCCATATTGGTCGCGATCGTCGCCGGGGTGAGCGAAAAGGCGGAATTCTTGGCGCAGAAATCGTCGAAGCTGCGCGCGAGCTCCGGATTGAGCAGCCCGCCGACCGGCAGCGGGATCTCGACCTCACCGTTCAGCTTGCCGTCCTCGGTCACCAGGATCTTGGTGACGTTCTCGGAAGAGTCTTCGATCGTCGCGAGATAGATCATCGGCAGTGTGCTGACGCCGTCAAAGGCAGCCCAGCTCACCAGATAGGACGGCCGTTTCGACTGCGGATTGACGCTGACGGCAACGGTGGTCGGGAGCACGAAGGGCGAGAAAACCTCGCCCGCCCCCACCTGCTCCAGATAAAGCCGCTCGGCGATCTGCTGCTGCAGGGCTCCCGGAAATTCCTTCTGCCGCAGGATGAAATCGACCATTTCTTCGCGCAGCTTGGCGACGGCAGGAATGGTGGAGAGCCTCGACGCGGCACCCGCCCGATCATTTTCCAGTTCCAGCACATTCTGGAAGATGGGAAAGCCGCTCTCGGCCTGGGCGATCTTGAATTGCCCTGTAAAACCAATGCGGTTCTGCCAGGAGGTGAAGGAGTTTCGGAGGCGATCAAGATAGGGTAGCACGTGCAGTGTCGGCGGCCCTTTGTCGCCGAAACGGCGGTCGGACTGGCCGAAGAAGCGTTCGAGACCGGCAAGGGCTGCCGCCATGGTGGTAAAGTAGTGCGACACGGCACTGTTGCGATCGACGACGTTCATGCCCCTCCCCCATCAAAGCGTCAGCGCACCGTAAGCGTGAAACGCAGCCCGAAGGCTGCGTTCCCATATCCGGCACGCTCAGGGCTTCACGTAATTGGCGGCATTGTGCTTGTCGAGAACCGCCTGGAAGCGACGCGCAAAGGCCTCGTCTGCCAGCTTCTTGCGGCGCTGAATGTCCTGCGTCGACAGCATGTTCTTCTCGTGCAGCTCCAGGAGATCGCCGATATGCCGCTGAGCGGCCGCCCCGATGCCGGCCATGGTTTCTTCCGCGGCCGTATCGACCTGGGAACCAAGCGTATTGATCCGGTGCGCGACTTCCTGTTGGGCAGCCGTCTTCAGTGAATCCTCGAGCGCCTTGTAGAGCACGATGCGCTGCTCGGTATCGATGGTCAGTTTGTTGATCAGCGTGTTCTGCGCCGCGATCTGGTTGTTCAAACTGTCGACGAAGGTCTGGAACATCGAGGTATAGCGTTCCAGCGTCTGGCTTTCGGCCAGCAGCTCCTGCTCTCGGGCCTGGGCCTGATTGTAGTCTGTCGCAAGCTTCGAGCGCGCGGCTTCCAGTTCCGCCCGCTCGGATCCATCTGTAGATGCGGCGATCTTGTTCTCGATATCGAGCAGCGCCGGATTGAGCGTTTCGATTGTCTTCTGGGTTTCCTCAAGATTGGCAATCGCCTGCTTGCGCCGCTCTATGACCTGCACCAGACTGGTTTCGGAGCTCTTGTAGCGCTGCTCAAGAACCGTCTTCTGTTCCTTGAGGATGCCGACGATGCTGTCGGACTTGGCCAGCAACTCTTGAAGATTGCCGGCAAGCGACATGTTGCGCACACGCTCGGTTCGCATGCGCTGCGCCTTCTGCTTGGAAAAAATGCCGATGAACTTTTCCATGCCCGAAAAGCTCTTCATGCTCTCGAACTCGGCGCCAAACACATTCGTGGCGTCCTCAAGCCCGATGATCAGGTCGGCGATGTTGGCTTCCATCACCTTCTGCTGGTTGAGGACATCTTCGATCCGCGCATTTTCGATGTCGAAATTCTGACCCGTCAGCGCGCTGTCGCTCTTGGCAAGCGTATCGAGGACCGCGCCGGATTGTTCGATCTTGCCACGCATCTCCGAAACGATCTTGCGCGTCTTCTCGATTTCGCTGTCGAAGGATTGCAACGTCGCCATAGTGTCTCCCTGTCCCTCATGCCGGCGGCTGGCCGGCTTCGCCTCGCGCCACCTTAGCGCGTTTCCCCGCGCGGAGAAGTATCGCGCCGCACATAATCAGGCCCTTCCGATATGGAGGGTCGCAACGGTCACACAAGAGGGGCTATCAGAGAAATGCGACAGCCGCGAAACGGCTGCCGCATCGAAGCATTGTCGCCGGGGATCACTGCCCACCGGCAGCCGGATCCTTGAGATAGGCGATGATATTCGCCAGGTCCTCATCCTTCTTCACGCCGGCAAAGGCCATCTTGGTCCCCTTGACGAGGGCTTTCGGCGCCTTGAGGTATTCAGAAAGCAGAGCTTCGTCCCAGGTCTTGCCCTGACCGAAATCGGTCATGGCCTTGGAATACTTAAAGTCGGCCACGGAGGCCACCGGACGACCGACGACACCCTGCAAGGTGGGGCCGACCTTGTTCTTGGCCTCGGTGGCGATATGACAGGCAGCACAGACCTTGAAAGCCTTGCCACCGGCGACCGGATCGCCAGCAGCAGAGGCGGAAAGCGGAGCGGCAACGACCGCAACAGTGAAAAGCAGCGAAGTCAGTTTCATGGAAACTCCCTGATCCATAGAACGGCGCCGACGCGTCGCACGCGCATGGCAGCACCATTTCGCACGCACCGCAATCGTTTACATTGACGCCCATCAAAATCCGGTGATTTTTTTGTGTCTTAGCCGCACGCCTGTCGCCAAAGGCGTTCAAGTCGCAAACAGGGGCGGTGCTGCGGCGCAAACGCGCGGGCATCCTTGCAATTCTTTCGTATTGAATGTTGACTTGGGAACATCAAAAAAAACCGGGAGCCTGCCAATGACGTATTCGAACTCCGCTCGCCGCACATTCGTGGCCGCCGTTTCTCTGATCGCGCTGAGCGCGATGCCGGCCTTGGCCCAGGAGGCCGAAAGCTGCTCGACCGTTCGCTTCTCGGACGTCGGCTGGACCGACATCACCGCCACCACCGCCACGGCCTCCGTCATTTTGAAGGCTCTCGGTTACGAGCCGACCACCACGGTTCTCTCCGTCCCGGTCACCTACTCCTCGCTGAAGAACAAGGACATCGACGTCTTCCTCGGCAACTGGATGCCGACCATGGAAGCCGACATCGCGCCCTACCGCGAAGAGAAGTCGGTGGAGATCTTCGGCCCGAACCTCGAAGGCGCGAAATATACGCTTGCCACCAATGCCAAGGGTGCCGAACTCGGCATCAAGGACTTCGCCGACATCGCCAAGCACAAGGATGCGCTGGAAGGCAAGATCTACGGGATCGAGCCGGGCAATGACGGCAACCGCCTGATCCTCGACATGATCGACGCCAACAAGTTCGAACTCGGCGAGTTCGAAGTCGTCGAATCCTCCGAGCAGGGCATGCTGGCCCAGGTCGCCCGCGCCGAAAAGGATGGCACGCCGGTCGTCTTCCTCGGCTGGGAACCGCATCCGATGAACGCCAACTTCAAGCTGACCTATCTGTCGGGCGGCGATGACGTCTTCGGCCCGAATTTTGGCGGCGCAACGATCTACACCAACACCCGCGCCGGCTACACGACCGAGTGCCCGAATGTCGGCAAGTTCGTCACCAACCTCAAGTTCTCGCTCCAGATGGAGAACGAGATCATGGGCAAGATCCTGAACGATGGTCAGGATGCCGAAGTGGCGGCTTCCGAGTGGCTGAAGGCCAATCCGACCGCTGTCGAGCCCTGGCTCGCAGGTGTGACCACGAAGGACGGCGGCGACGCCCTTGCGGCAGTCAAGACGGCGCTCGGCCTCTAAGACCTGTCCAATGATGCTGGAAGCGCGCGATCGGAAGGGGGATCCGATCGCGCGGCCTCCTGGGTGTTGAACCTGCGGCTATCAGGGGACGAACATGGATTTTCTGACCGATTACAAACTGCCGATCGGGCCCTTGTCGAAGAGTTTCGTCGACTGGCTGACCGATAATGTCGATTTTCTATTCGATTTCATTGCGACCATTCTCAGTGCATCCATCAATGCCATGCTCTTCGTGTTGCAGGGACCCTTCCTGAAGGGGACCGCGCTTGAGGACTTCTATCCGCTCTTGATGATCGCGCTGTTTTCCCTGCTGGCCTGGCTGATGCGCCGGTCGCTCGGCGTCGCCGCCTTCACTCTGTTTGGGCTTCTGCTCATCTACAACCAGGGCTACTGGAAGGAGACGATGGAGACGCTGGCGCTCGTGCTTGCCTCGACCGGCGTTTGCATGGTCATCGGCGTTCCCATCGGCATCGCCTGTGCGCGGCGCCCCTGGCTCTACGCTGCCGTGCGCCCCGTGCTCGACCTGATGCAGACGATCCCGACCTTCGTTTACCTGATCCCGGCACTGATCCTCTTCGGCCTCGGCATGGTGCCCGGCCTGATCGCCACCGTGATCTTCGCCATCGCCGCTCCGATCCGCCTCACCCGCCTCGGCATCATTTCGACCCCGCCATCGCTGGTGGAGGCAGCCGTCGCCTTCGGCGCAACGCCGATGCAGGTGCTCCGCAAGGTCGAGCTGCCCTTTGCTACGCCGCAGATCATGGCGGGCCTCACCCAGACCATCATGCTCTCGCTGTCGATGGTGGTCATCGCCGCCCTCGTTGGCGCAAGTGGTCTTGGCGTCCCCGTGGTGCGTGCGCTCAACACCGTCAACATCGCCCGCGGTTTCGAGGCAGGCCTCTGCATCGTTATCCTGGCGATCATCCTCGACCGCATCTTCCGCATTCCCGGAGAAGACTCATGACCGACGCCGTCATCTTCGACAATGTCGACATCGTCTTCGGCGATGATCCGCAACGCGCCCTCGACCTCGTCGACCAGGGCAAGACCCGCGACGAGATCGGCGCCGCAACAGGCCTGGTGCTCGGCGTGGCCGGCGCCTCGCTGGCGGTCAAGGAAGGCGAGATCCTGGTGCTGATGGGGCTCTCCGGATCGGGCAAGTCGACGCTTCTGCGCGCCGTCAATGCGCTCGCCCCCGTGGTGCGCGGCAATGTCAGCGTCCGCACCGAAACCGGCTATGTCGATCCCTACAAGGCCTCCGCCCAGGTGCTGCGCGATCTGCGCATGCACACCGTCTCCATGGTCTTCCAGCAGTTCGGCCTCCTGCCCTGGCGCACGGTCGCGGAAAATGTCGGCTTCGGTCTTGAACTGGCCGGCGTCCCGGAAGCCGAGCGCAAGCAGACGGTCGCGGCCCAGCTCGAACTGGTCAACCTGTCGAAATGGGCGGATCGCAAGGTCAACGAGCTTCTCCGGCGGCATGCAGCAGCGTGTCGGCCTTGCCCGTGCCTTTGCCACGGGTGCGCCGATCCTTCTGATGGACGAACCCTTCTCGGCGCTCGACCCGCTGATCCGCACCCGCCTGCAGGACGAGTTGCTGGAGTTCCAGGCGCGGCTGAAGAAGACCATCCTATTCGTCAGCCACGACCTGGACGAAGCCTTCCGCATCGGCAACCGCATCGCCATCATGGAAGGCGGGCGGATCATCCAGTGCGGCACGCCGCAGGAAATCGTCCAGAACCCGACAAACCAGTATGTCGCGGATTTCGTGCAGAACATGAACCCGATCAACATGCTGGTGGCGTCCGACGTGATGCGCGCCGGGGTCACCGGCGAGCAGGGCCAGGTAACGGGCACAGCAGCGCCCGGAACGCCGCTTGTCGATATCCTCGATGCCCTCTCGCGTCAGCCCGGCACGATCGGGGTCGTTGACAATGGCGCCATCATCGGCACCATCGGCGCCCAGGATGTGGTGAGCGGCTTGACCAAGCACCGCCGCAAGGCGTGAAACGCCCTGCCCCGCATCGCCAAATGATCGATGCGGGAGCCGGCCATGAACGACAAGCCTCAGGTGATTCGGGAGACCGACGAAGATGCGCGCCGTCAGGCGCGCATTTTGCTGCGCGGTGCCCGCTTCGCGGCCATCGGCGTGATCGATCCGGAGACCGGCTTTCCCTTCGTCAGCCGCGTCCTTCTGGGCATGGACAGCGACGGCGCGGCAGTGGTCCTGGTTTCGAACCTCTCAGCGCACACGACGGCTCTGCTGGCCGATCCGCGCGCCTCCCTGTTAACAGGGGAACCCGGCAAGGGCGACCCGCTTGCCCATCCGCGGCTTACCTTGCAATGCACGGCGGAAACGGTCGAGCGCGACAGCGACACCCATCGGCGCCTCAGAAGCCGTTTCCTCGCCCGCCATCCGAAATCGCATCTTTATATCGACTTTCCCGACTTCCGCTTTTTCCGGTTGAGACCGGAACGGGCGAGCCTGAACGGTGGATTTGGCCGTGCCTATCATTTGAGCAACACGGATTTTCTCATCCCGAAAATCAGCGATGATTTGTACGGCGATGAAGAAGCAGTACTGCGAGAATTGGGGGTAAAGCATCCCGATCTCGCCACTCGTCTCGCGGTCACCCTCCATGCCGCGACAGAGGGCGACTGGCGCATTTCATCTCTGGATGCGCAGGGTTTAGACATTGTTTTCAAAGACTTACTGATCAGGCATGAATTTGTGACGCCCGTCACAAATTTCCAGCATCTGCTATTAGAGTTATCTAAATCAGTATACGCAGTACCTTAAATTTAGGCATATACAATTTTGATGATGCTGGTAAAGTTTAGGGACAAGTTAAGTGATGGATTTTTCAACGACTGCCACTCCCCCCAAGGGCACTCGACCAAGGAAAGTTGAACTGAGATGAAAACGAAAGCTTTGTCCGAACAATCGACTGTCGCAGCCGGTTTGCTGTCCGCCATGGCAAACCCGAAGCGACTGATGATCCTCTGCAGCCTCGTTGAGGGTGAGGTTCCGGTCGGTGTTCTGGCGACCCAGGTTGGCCTGAGCCAGTCGGCTCTGTCGCAGCACCTCTCCAAGCTTCGCGCACAGAAGCTGGTGAAAACCCGCCGCGACGCGCAGACGATCTACTACTCCTCGACATCCGAGTCTGTGATCAAGATCCTCTCGACGCTCGAGAGCATCTATTGCGCTCCAGCAGCGAGTAAATCCGCCGCCTGATGACAGCGCTGCCAGCAGCCTGCCGATCAAGCGTGGGAATTGATCGCATGGTCACCCGCCCTTGGGGGTGATGCCTCTGGCCTTGTGATTGTGAGAGCCCCGGTCGGCAGATGTCTGGCCGGGGCTTTTTTCTTTGGCTGCACGAAGCAGGCCCGTCAGGGCGTCATGGATGGCCAACAAAGCCCGCTTCCATCACCCGAATTCAGCAATCCATGACCTTTGTTGATGCCACCCAGCGGGTGGCTTGACCGTTCTTTGCGCCCTGCTAACGTGACGGCGCAATCAACGGATTTCGGCCTCTGCAGCCGAGATCAGGGAGAATGGCCGCCCGCGACCAAAGGGCCATGGAGAACACGATGTCTAACCGCCTCAATTCCACGCCGAACGACCTGCGCGCCTTCTGGATGCCGTTCACCGCGAACCGCCAGTACAAGAAGGAGCCGCGCCTCTTCGTCGGCGCCAAGGACATGCACTACACCACCCATGACGGCCGCCAGGTGCTCGACGGCACCGCCGGCCTCTGGTGTGTGAACGCCGGCCATTGCCGCCCGCTGATCACCGAAGCAATCCGCGAGCAGGCCGGCGAACTCGACTATGCGCCCGCCTTCCAGCTCGGCCATCCCAAGGCCTTCGAACTGGCGAACCGCCTGATCGACCTCGCCCCGGACAATATGGCCCATGTGCTCTACACCAATTCCGGCTCGGAATCGGTCGAGACGGCGCTGAAGGTGGCGCTTGCCTATCAGCGCGTGAAGGGTCAGGGCTCGCGCACCCGCCTGATCGGTCGCGAGCGCGGCTATCACGGCGTCAATTTCGGTGGCATCTCGGTCGGCGGCATCGTCTCCAACCGCAAGATGTTCGGCACGCTTCTGACCGGCGTCGACCACCTGCCGCACACCCACCAGCCGGCCAAGAACGCCTTCACCAAGGGCATGCCGGAGCATGGCGGCGATCTCGCCGACGAGCTGGAGCGCATCGTCACCCTGCATGACGCCTCGACCATCGCGGCTGTCATCGTCGAGCCGGTCTCCGGTTCGACCGGCGTGCTGATCCCGCCGAAGGGCTACCTGCAGCGCCTGCGCGAGATCTGCACCAAGCACGGCATCCTGCTGATCTTCGACGAAGTCATCACCGGCTTCGGCCGCCTCGGCGCCCCCTTCGCCGCCCAGTATTTCGACGTGAAGCCGGATATCATGGTCACCGCCAAGGGCCTGACCAATGGCGTGATCCCGATGGGCGCGGTCTTCGTCACCGCCGAGATCCATGACGCCTTCATGCAGGGACCCGAGCATATGATCGAGTTCTTCCATGGCTACACCTATTCCGGCAACCCGATCGCCTCTGCGGCGGCTCTCGGCACGCTCGACACCTATCGCGACGAGAACCTCCTGACCCGCGCGGCCGAAATCGCGCCCTACTGGGAAGAGAAGCTGCATTCACTGCGGGACTGCCCGAATGTCATCGACATCCGCAATCTCGGCCTGATCGGCGCGATCGAACTGAAGCCGATCGATGGCGAACCGACGAAGCGCGCCTTCAACGCCTTCCTCAACGCCTATAACGACGGCCTCCTGATCCGCACCACCGGCGACATCATCGCGCTCTCGCCGCCGCTGATCATCACGCACGCCCAGATCGACGAGCTCTTCGACAAGCTGCGCAAGGTGCTGATGAACAACATCTGAGGCAAACCTCAGTTGGCCATCATGTTTTTGGATGGCCAACTGAGGCTACTTCTATTCAAGCCAAGAAGGGAGTTTGGAGGGCAATATTTTCTCTTCACGAAGCGCTTTCAATTCACTCTTCCAGTGCTCTCGCCCCATATACAATCGCTGCATTAAGACGAGCTCATTGTTAAAGTCATCAAGCACATCATCGGCAAGCGTACTGGATAGGAAATCCGTATAAACGAAGTTCAAGACTTCATGTATCGCCGCAATTGCTTGAGATACCTTTAGCCTCGTCGCGGGTTCCAGTGGCCTAGCAGCCCCAATTCTAAGTGCCAAGTCACTATGACCAATGTGACGATTGCGCCAATCTCTTGCAAAGCGCGCCTTTTCCTGCAGGTCGGTTAGCAATGGCATCAGCTTGGATTTTCTAGCAGGCGTATCCGCAAGCTCTGAAATTCGAACGACCGTCAAGTTTTCTCGCCCACGCATTGCGGGAGGATCAGTGAGCCGGCAAATTCCCAATAGGACACTTTCAAAATAAACCTTCTGCACTGAATTGAAAAACGCGCCGCCGCAGTCGTTCAGCAACTCGACCCTCTCTGGACCGTGGCCAAACAGATTTTCATACTGACGCCAGAGCATCTGGACAGAGACCCATTCGCCCACCATCCGAAAAATCACCAGTGCCCACTTCTCACCAAGTGCGGTTGCGTAGTCAGCGATTATTTGCGCCTCATCTCGGTGAACCATAAACCGTCCCCACTGTCCGTCCATTTCGCCATTTTTACCGCTCAGCGAAACGCCCGTGGCTTGCGCGAGGCTGACTACGTCGCAGATGCCGCGCTTGTCGCCTTCACCCTCCTCCCGTATTCTCTAGGGAATCGCACGTTCGATCCCGGCGCAGATGACCGCGTGGGCGCGACCGACGACTTTAGCACACCCGGCCATTTCCGCTTCCGACATCAGGTCCGAGGCGATCTGTACGGGCCCAGGTCCCGGGAGGATTTCCGTGGTCGACCTTTTCAAGCGTATGTTCGGTAAAGACGCGTCGCCTGCAGGCGGACCCGCAAAGGCAATCCCGGAGCCGGAAGCGCTCTCTGCCGCCCGCGCCGACGAGGCGCGCCTAGCCGCCCGCCGCGCCCAGATCAGCAATGATCTCTTCGAACTGCAGCAGATCGCCATGGCCGAACTCGCCTTGCGCAAGGAGCAGGATGCCGCAGCCGCCAAGGCCGGCTTCGAGGCGGAAGACGGCGTCGGCGGACGTGTGCTCACCGTCTGACGACACGCCTCATCAACCCAATCCCCTGCCCCTGACAAAGCTGTGGCGTGATCGCATGCCACAGCTTCGGGTCTTTTGCTGCCCTTCGTTTTTGTCTAAAGCGATCGTGGGGAGCAACAAAAGAACCCGAATTGCGTGAAAACCGGCAGAGATCGGTCGCGCCGACCCTAGGAGCAGGACATGAAATTTCAACTTCTCGCCAGCGCAGCGCTTGCCGCGCTGATCGCTACCGCACCCGCTGCCCGTGCCGAAATCGTGCTCGGCCTGATGGCGCCGCTCACCGGCCCGCTGGCCGCCGTCGGCGCGCAGATCAAGAATGGTGCGGAAACCGCCGTCGAGGAAATCAACAAGAAGGGCGGCATCAACGGCGAACAGGTGAGCCTGAAGATTGCCGACGATGCCGGCGAGCCGAAGCAGGGCGTTTCCGCCGCCAATCAACTGGTCGGTGAAGGCGTGCGTTTCGTCGTTGGCCCGGTCACCTCGGGCGTCGCCGTGCCCGCCTCCAGCGTTCTCGCCGAAAACGGCGTGCTGATGGTCACCCCGACCGCAACCGCCCCGGATCTGACCGCCCGCGGCCTCACCACCGTCTTCCGCACCTGCGGCCGTGACGACCAGCAGGCCGACGTGGCAGCCAAGTTCGTGCTGGGCAGCCTTAAGGACAAGAAGATCGCCATCCTCGACGACAAGGGCCAGTACGGCAAGGGTCTGGCAGACGCCTTCAAGGCAGCCCTCAACGCCGGTGGCGTCACCGAGGTCTTCAAGGACTCGCTGACCGCAGGCGAAAAGGATTTCGGCGCGCTCGTCACGCGTCTTAAGGCCGAAGGCGTCGAAGTCATCTACTTCGGCGGCTACCACCCGGAAGCCGGTCTTCTGGTGCGCCAGATGCAGGATGCCGGCCTGAAGGCGCAACTGATCGCCGGTGACGGCCTCTCGAACAACGAATATGTCACGATTGGCGGCGCGGCTGCCGAAGGCACGATCTTCACCAACGCCGCCGACGCCCTGAAGAACGAAGACAGCAAGGCCGCCGTTGCCGCACTGGCCGCAAAGTCCATTCCGGCGGAAGCCTTCACGCTGAACGCCTATGCGGCCGTCGAAGTCATTGCCGCCGGCATCACCAAGGCAGGCAGCATCGATGACGCCGAAGCCGTAGCTGCAGCCCTCAAGGACGGCTCGGAAATTCCGACCGCCATCGGCAAGCTGACCTATGGCGAAACCGGCGACCTCACCTCCCAGAGCTTCGCCGTCTACAAGTGGGAAGCCGGCAAGACGGTTTCGGCTGAGTAAGGCTGCGCCATAGCAGGCAAAGGAAAGGCGGCCCGGAAGGGTCGCCTTTTTTCGTTGCGGCAGAGTACGGAAATCCACCCTCCCCTTGAGGGGGAGGGTCGGAGCGCAGCTCCGGGGTGGGGTGACCGGGCGGCGGGTGCTCTAATCCACCCCACCCGCGCGTACCGCGCGACCTCCCCCTTGAGCGGAGGGCGGGTTGCGGCCAACTTTTTTGCCGTGTGGTACCCCCCTCTGTCCTACCGGACATCTCCCCCTCAAGGGGGGAGATCGGAATGCGGAGAGGAACTGCCCTCAAGCCTCTGCCCGAAGCCTCCGACTGCAAGACGCAATAGCGAGCACGGGTCAGGAGGCACACAATCGGCTGGCAATCTCCCCCCTTGAGGGGGAGATGTCGGCGTAGCCGACAGAGGGGGGTTAGGCATGCACCGACGATACGGCCGCTGAGATACCCTCACAAAATCCGATCGCGAAACTCCTGTGACGGCAGCCAGCAGCTGTCGCGCTTGCCGAAGAGCCGGTATCGGTTTCGGGCGATCAGCAGGTAGAGCGGGTCGCGGATGAAGCGTGGAACCGCCTTGAAGATGGAAAGCGCCTTCCAAGGCCAGCCAAGCCCGGCATAGATGGCAAGCACAGCATCGCTGTCGCGCAGCATATGCTCACCATCAACGACGATGATGCTGTCGGGATTGGTGGGATCGATACCGAAGCGGCGATAAAGGGCAGCACCCACCTGCCCTTGCATCGAGGCAAGGCGGAAGCGCTTCTTGCGGTCATGGCTCAGGACAAACTGCGCATTGGCCGAGCAGAGGATGCATTCGGCATCGAAGAGGATGATCGGACCAATGGCGTCGGTTGCAGTATCCATGACCCGCAAGCTAGGCCAACTCGCCGACGGCGTCCATGCGGCAGGAGGTCCTGTGCAGACATGCGGGCGCGACAGCGCTAGGATGATCGCATGGCGCAAGAGGGGTCACGCGGCGGGGAGGATGTGATGAAGAAGGGTTACAAGGACTTGCTGGCGGAAGCCGAGGCTTTGGTCGAGGCCGTCGATGTGGCCGAGGCAGCCCGTCTGCATGGCCGCGACAACGTCGTCTTCGTCGATCTGCGCGACCCGCGCGAGCGCGAACGGGAAGGCACGATCCCTGACGCTTTCTCGTGCCCGCGCGGCATGCTGGAATTCTGGATCGATCCGGAAAGCCCCTATCACAAACCTGTCTTCGCCGAGGACAAGCTGTTCCTCTTCTACTGTGCCAGCGGCTGGCGCTCGGCACTGGCCACGAAAACCGCGCTTGAGATGGGCCTCGACAACGTCTGCCATCTCGAAGGCGGTTTCACCGCCTGGCGGGATCAGGGTCTGCCGGTGGAAACAGTGTTGGCGAAGGTGAAGGGCTGAGTGGCGAGCTGTGGGTTGCGACTTGCCCAGCGCCTGTGGTGCCCCCCTCTGTCCTGCCGGGCATCTCCCCCTCGAGGGGGGGGAGATTGGCGCGCGGTATCGCGTAGCCCACTAAACCCCGTGGTTAAAACGTCCAACCTGCAGCTGCCTTGAGGAGGCAGATGGCCAAACGGCAATCTCCCCCCTTGAGGGGGAGATGTCGGCGTAGCCGACAGAGGGGGGAATCGGAGCACGAGGGAGAGGCTGCAGCGATAGCGACCCTCGAAGGACGAGGTTCGCCAGCAATGCCCATTTCCCCGTCGCGCTCCCCGCGCGATCGCCCTAAGGTGGTCAAGACCATTCAAAGGAGCGCCCATGTCCGAGACGATTCGCATTGCCAGTGCAGAGCTTGCCGTCGAGATCTCCTCGCTGGGCGCCGAGATGCAGTCGCTGAAGACGGCGGATGGCCGGAACTGGCTGTGGAATGGCGATGCCGCCTGGTGGACGGGCCGCTCGCCGATCCTGTTTCCGATCGTCGGCAAGGCCCCGGGCGATCTGCTGGCGGTCAATGGCAAGACCTATCCGATGGCGCAGCACGGCATTGCCCGCCGCCGCGAATTCGTCATCGCAGAGCAGACGGCGACCGCCTGCCGCCACGAACTCGTCTCGTCCTCCGAGACCCGCGAGGTCTATCCCTTCGACTTCCGCCTGATACTCGAGCACAGCCTGAATGGCCGGACATTGACGGTCACGGCCATTGTCGAAAACACCGGCGCCGGCCCACTGCCCTTCGGCATCGGCTTTCACCCGGCCTTCCTCTGGCCACTGCCGGGGGCTATGGACAAGGCCCATGCGGTAATCCTCGACAACGGCGCGGAACCCGGCGTCGTCCAGCTGGAAGGCGGACTGATCGGCAAGACGCTGCCGAGCTCGCCATTCAAGGCGGGGCGGCTGGCGCTCAACCACGACCTCTTTGCAAACGACGCGCTGATCTTCCCCGAAGGTGCGGGTACCGGCCTCTCCTTCGCCGCAGACGGCGGGCCATCGCTGCATTTTACCTTCGAAAACCTGCCCAATATCGCGCTGTGGCAAAAGCCAGGCGCCCCCTTCCTCTGCGTGGAGCCCTGGCACGGCATGGCAGCCCATGCCGGCGGCACGGCGGAACTGGTCGAGCGGCCCTACACGGTGGCGCTCGCTGCAGGGGATCAGATGCGCTTCGGCTTTACCGTCGAAATCCGCGACGAAGAATGAGCCATGGAGGTGAAGGCGTCCAGCCGGCTGATCGAGATCGCCGACGCCCTGCCGCTTCATCCCGGCATGCGCGTGCTGGAAATCGGCTGCGGGCCGGGCGTGCTCGCCCGCCTCATTGCAGAGCGGTTTAAGGGCGACATCTTCGTGCTCGGCATCGACCGATCGCCAGCTGCGATTGCTGCCGCAATGGCACAGATCACCGAGAGCGCCTATCCGGGCTCCCTCGCCTTCCGGCAGTCTGCTGCAGAGCACTTCACGCTTGCGGACGGTGAAGCCCCGTTCGATCTCGCCGTCGCCATCAGGGTCGGCGCTCTCGATGGGCGTCATCCAGAGGCCGGCCGGCTGGCGCTTCCATGCATCCGCAGAGCACTTGTCCCCGGAGGTCGCCTGTTCATCGATGGCGGCGATCCGCTGCGCGAACTCTGCCTTGATCCGGGATCGGTTCCGATCGCGAAGAAACCGCACTAATCCGGTTGAATTTATAGAAAAACCTTCTGCGCGTGCGGGCCTGCACGCGAAGCTCGCCACTTGCCGCGCCCTTGGCTTGCGATAGTCTGACCAGGTGGACAACACTTGGAGAGGGACGAATATGTGCAATCAATGCGTCATGGAAAATGTAAAGCAGAGCATGCTGTCGCGCCGTTCGCTGTTCAAGGGCATGGCCGTCGCCACGGCAGCGGTCGCCACGGGCGGGATCGCCAAGCCGGTGCTGGCGCAGCAGAGCCCGAGCAAGGTGGTGGACCTCACCCATGCCTATGACGGGTCCTTCCCGACCTTCGATGGCAAGCCGGGCATCGAATACGAATGGGCCGTGGAATTTGCCGGCAACGGCTATCAGCTGCACAAGCTGACCATCTTCGAACACACGGGCACCCATATCGACGCCCCCTTCCACTTCAGCGCCGACGGCAAGAGCGTCGATCAGATCGAGCCGGAACAGCTGGTCGCGCCACTGGCCATCATCGACATCACCGACCGGGCCAGGGAAGACGCCAATGCGACCGTCGAGGCCGCCGATGTCGAGGCCTGGATCAGCGCCAATGGCGAGATCCCCAGGGGCGCGGTCGTGGCATTGCGCTCCGGCTGGGCGAAGAAGGTGACCGATCCGGCCTTCCGCAATGACGGCGAAGGCAAGTTCGCCTTCCCGGGCTTTGCCAAGTCGGCGACCGACCTGCTGGCGACGCTGGATGTGGCGGCCATCGGCGTCGACACGCTCTCGCTCGATCCCGGCAATTCCGCCGATTTCGGCGTCCACACCAGCTGGCTGCCGGGCGGTCGCTACGGCATCGAATGCCTGAACAACCTGGAGGAACTGCCGGTCAAGGGCGCGACGATCGTCGTCGGCGCGCCGAAGCACAAGCGCGGCACCGGCGGCCCGGCCCGCGTTCTGGCTCTGGTCTGAGAAGGCATATCAAATGGCGGTTCTCCCCCTGTTGAGCGATGAGGAGGCGAGCGCACAAGCGCTCGCCGTCTTCAACGATATCCGCACGAAACGCGGCACCGACTACGTCAACAATTTCTGGCGGGCGCTCGCCCATGATCCGGACGAGCTGAAGGCGGTCTGGGACCGGCTGCAGACGGTGATGGCGCCGGGTGCCCTCGACCCGCTGGTAAAAGAACTGATCTACATCGCCGTTTCCGCGACCAACGGCTGCACCTATTGCGTCCACTCCCATACCGCCTCCGCCAAGGCCAAGGGTATGACGCCGGAAATGCATGCGGAACTGCTGCAGGTGATTGCCATGGCGAGCCGGACCAATGCCCTGGCAGTGGCGCTTGGCGTCCCGGTGGATGAGCGCTTTGAGGCAGAGGTGGCAGTGAAGGGAACCAAAGCGAACGAATAGCGCAAGCGATTATCACCTCCGTTTCCCTTCGACATTCCCAATCGGTAGAATGCGCTTGGAACAACAGAATCGGAGAGCCCGCCATGACCGACCTCGAACGCCGCATCGATCAGGGGACAGGCCGCGAGCCGGCGGACATCGTCCTGAGAGGTGGGCTCTTCTTCGATCTGGTCACCGGCGAACTGGTCGCATCAGACATTGCCATCTGCGGCGATACCATCATCGGCACCGTCGAGAGTTACGAAGGCCGCGAGGTGATCGACATCACCGGCAAGATCGTCGTGCCCGGCTTCATCGACACGCATCTCCATATCGAAAGCTCGCTGGTCACCCCGCATGAATTCGACCGCTGCGTTCTGCCCTATGGCGTGACGACCGTCATCTGCGATCCGCATGAGATCGCCAATGTGCTGGGCACCGAGGGCATCCAGTTCTTCCTCGATTCGGCCGAAGAGACGATCATGGACATCCGCGTCCAGCTTTCCTCCTGCGTGCCGGCGACGCATCTGGAGACCTCCGGCGCCGACCTGCCGATCGAGCGTTTGTTGCCCTTCCGCAACCATCCCAAGGTCATCGGCCTTGCCGAATTCATGAATTTCCCGGGCGTGATCCACAAGGATCCGATCTGCATCGCGAAACTCGAAGCCTTCCAGAACGGCCATATCGACGGCCATTCGCCGCTGCTCTCGGGCCGGGACCTGAACGGCTACCTCTCCGCCCGCATCCGCACCGACCACGAATGCACCAGTGCCTCCGAAGCCATGGAAAAGATCCGCAAGGGCATGCATATTCTGGTCCGCGAGGGCTCGGTGTCGAAGGACCTGCATGCGCTGATGCCGATCCTGACCGAGCGGCTCTCGCCTTTCCTCGCGCTCTGCACCGATGACCGCAATCCGCTCGACATCGCGGAACAGGGCCATCTCGACTATCTGATCCGCGAGGCGATCAGAAACGGCGTCGAGCCGCTCGCCGTCTACCGCGCCGCCTCGATTTCGGCGGCCCGCGCCTTTGGTCTGCGCGATCGCGGCCTCGTCGCACCCGGCTGGCGGGCCGATCTAGTGGTCGTCGACAGCCTCGAAAACTGCAAAGCCGAAATGGTGTTCTCAGCCGGTCGCCGCGTGACGGACGAACTCTTTGCCACCCGCAAGCCGGTCTCCCCAGTCGGCCTCGACAGCGTCAAGGTAAGGCTGGTGAAGGCTGCCGATTTCGGTGTGCCGGTGGCGGAAGGCGAAACGCCCGTGATCGGCGTCATGCCCGGCAAGATCATCACCGAACACCGCCGCTACCGCCTGCCGACCTCGGGCAACCAGACATCCGTCGATCTCGCCAACGACGTGATCAAGGTCGCCGTCATCGAGCGGCACGGCAAGAACGGCAACCACGCCAACGGCTTCGTCCAGGGTTTCGGGCTTAAAAAGGGCGCGATCGCCTCGACCGTCGGCCACGACAGCCACAACATCTGCGTCGTCGGCGTCTCCGAAGAGGACATGGCCCTCGCCGCCAATCGCCTGGGCGAAATCAAGGGCGGCTTCGTCGTGGTCGAGGATGGCAATGTGACCGGCGAAATCCCGCTCCCCGTCGCCGGCCTGATGAGCCTCGAGCCCTATGAGAGCGTGCGCGACACGCTGCACAGCTTGAGAAAGGCCGCCTATGCCCTTGGAACGACGCTCGAAGAACCCTTCCTCCAGGTCGCCTTCCTGCCGCTACCGGTCATCCCGCATCTGAAGATTTCGGACAAAGGCATGGTGGATGTCGACCAGTTCAAGCTGATTGGGTGAGGATTGCGGCGTCGTGTTTACCCGGGCAGAATTCAATGCGAGGCGTGTCACAATGCCGAATGCCCAGCTTCTCCACAAGGAACATACCGACAAGGCCGCTCCTTTTTCGTTTATCTCGCTGAATTTCATCTCGTTGGGAAAAAGAATTCCAAATCGAATGCGGTCGCACTGAACGCATGCAGGCAAGCCTCAAGATCAAGTCCAGTTACAAAGCTGGAGGAAAGCCATGCCGGTCGTCTTTCGAAAACACGGATATCGTTTTCTATTTTATTCGAACGAGGGATCACCGCGCGAACCGGTTCACATCCACGTCTTCCGGGGTGGTGACGATGCGAAGGTCTGGCTGGAACCGCAGATTGCGCTCGCCGAGAGCAACGGGTTCAACAGCCGGGAACTGTCTGATATCATGCGCATTGTGAACGAGAACCGTTCCGAGATCGAAAGGGCGTGGCATGAACATTTCGGCGACTGATGTCAGGTTCGACGATGCCACCATGTGGGTTTCGCTCTCGGACGGACGTGTCTTGGGCGTGCCGCTCGCCTGGTTTCCAAGGCTTTTGTCGGCACGCCCTGCCGATTTATTGAAATACGAACTCAGTTCCTCTGGCATTCATTGGGAAGCACTCGACGAGGACATTTCAATCGCAGGCCTATTGGCAGGTCGTGGGGACCAGACGAGATCGACCGCGTTAGCGGCGGAATAGTTTCGTCCGGTATGACCATTTCAGCCGAACCATCCAAAACACTCCGCCAGCATCTCGCCCGTCTCTATTATGGCCGCGATACGGCCGCCATCCGCTTCCAGTTCGCGCTGATGGTGATCGATCTTGCGATCATCGCCTTCTTCCTTGCCGGGCCCTATCTGCGCGACCGGCCGAGTTACCTGATCCTCGACTATGCCATCGCCGCCTGGATTGCGCTTGAAATGCTGGCCCAGTGGGGCGCCTCACGCACGACCAAGGGTTTTCTGCTGCGGCCCATGACATGGGTCGATCTCTTCGTGCTCGGTACGCTGCTTTTCCCGCATTTGCTGTTCAACTTCGCCTTCCTGCGCGTCGCACGCATCTGGGCTGTGGCGCAGCGGCCGATCTTCAAGCTGATGCTCAATCGGCTGGGCTTGAAGGAACAGACGGACGTCGTCACCGCCTTCCTCAATCTCTTCGTCTTCCTCTTCCTGGTAACGGGCTTCGTCTACACCTTCTTCTTCTATGCGGAAGACGCCGGCACCGGCTTCATCGACGCGCTCTATTTCACCGTGGCGACGGTCACGACGACAGGCTTCGGCGACATCACGCTTCCCGGCACCTTCGGCAAGCTGACCTCGATCGTCACGATGATCATCGGCATCTCGCTCTTCGTGCGACTGGCCCAGGCGATCGTCAGGCCCTACAAGGTCACCTTCCCCTGCCCGCAATGCGGCTTGCAGCGACACGATGCCGATGCCGTGCACTGCAAGGCCTGTGGCCATGTGCTGAACATTCCCGACGAAGGCGCGGTCTGAACGTCAGAGCGGCCGGCGAAAACAGACGACGCGCTCCGTTTCCTCAAAGCCCAGTGCGGCATGCATCGCATGCGAAACCGTGTTGTGAAGCTCGGCATCGGAGGCGAGTTCTGTCAGGCCCTGCTCACGCGCCCAATCGGCAACAGCTGCGACGAGCCGCGCTGCTACCCCCTGGCGGCGCGCGACCGGAGCAACGACAATGCCTTCCAGAAAGGCAACTGGTGAGGTCTCGCAGCCATTGACATAATCGGAGCGCACGCTCGCCTCGGCAAGGCCGATTGCCCGGCCATGGGGATCAACACAGAGGAAGGCCACAAGCCGCTCCGGTTCCGACAGCGCTTCAGCGATATCGGCCCGGTGTCCTTCAAGCGAGAGGTGCGGCCAGAGCTGATGGCGAAGCGATGCCCAGGCCTCAAGATCCTTCTCCGTCGCTCGACGAATTCCGAAACCGGTCATGACACTCTCGCGCATAGGCCATCCAGCGGCCCGAGGCGGATTTCCCCGTCCACCACCGTGCCGGTCAGTCCCGGCATGGTGAGCACCTCTTTCAAACCATGCCCCTTCGGTAGGGTGATCTCCTGCGGCCCGCGCCGCAGATTGAAGACGAAGAGCAACCGTTCCTCGCCCTTCGAACGGGTGAAGGCGAGTACATCCTCGTTGGTCGCGAGGAATTCCATGTCGCCGTCGACAAGCGCCGCATGCTGCTTGCGGAAGGCAAGTGTGGCCCGGTAATGCGCAAGCACCGAGGCTTCCTCCGTCTCCTGCGCATCGACGGCGAGCGCCTGATGCTCGGCCGACACCGGCAGCCAGGGTTTCACGCTCGAAAAGCCCGCCTGCGTCTTGCCCTTCTCCCAGACCATCGGAGTGCGGCATCCGTCGCGGCCCTTGAAAGCCGGCCAGAAGCGGATGCCATAGGGGTCGCGCAGATCTTCAAACGCAAGCTCCGCCTCGGGCAGGCCAAGCTCCTCACCCTGATAGAGGCAGATCGAGCCGCGCAGGGTGGCAAGCACCGAGATCGCAAGCCTAGCGACGACGGCCCGCTCCTCTGCGGTCTGCGCGAAACGGCTGACATGCCGCGTAACGTCGTGATTGGAAAAGGCCCAGCAGACCCAGCCATCCCGGACCTGCTTGTGAAAGCTCTCGACGCAATGACGGATATGGCTCGGGGTGAAGTCCGGCCCGAGCAGGTCGAAGGTGTAGCACATATGCAGTTTGTCGCCGCCGGAGGTATAGGCCGCAACCGTCTTCAGCGAGCGCGCCCCGTCCCCCACTTCGCCCACCGTCGTCCGATTCGGATACTGGTCGAGCAGCGCCCGGAAGCGTTTCAGGAACTCGATGTTTTCGGGCTGCGTCTTGTCGTAGAGATGGCTCTGCATGCCGTATGGGTTGACGTCGGGCGCATCGAGCCCCGCCTCCTCGCTGTCGGGCGCATGCGGCGGGTTGTCGCGCAACTCCTTGTCGTGGAAATAGTAATTCACGGTGTCCAAGCGGAAACCGTCGACGCCGCGGTCCAGCCAGAACTTCACCGCATCCAGAACCGCATCCTGGACCTCCCGATTGTGGAAGTTGAGATCCGGCTGCGAGGCGAGGAAGTTGTGCATGTAATACTGCTTGCGCACCCCATCCCATTCCCAGGCGGGGCCGCCGAAGACGGAGAGCCAGTTGTTGGGTGCCGTGCCATCCTGCTTGGCCGCGGCCCAGACGAACCAGTCGGCCTTGGGATTGTCGCGGCTCGCGCGGCTTTCCTTGAACCAGGGATGCTGGTCGGACGTATGCGAGATCACCTGGTCGATGATCACCTTGAGGCCAAGCCGCTTCGCCTCCTTCATCATCGCATCGAAATCGGCGAGCGTGCCGAACATCGGATCGACGTCGCAATAGTCCGAGACGTCGTAGCCCATGTCCGCCTGGGGCGAGGTGAAGAAGGGCGAGAGCCAGATCGCGTCGACGCCGAGCGACGCGATATAAGGCAGCCGCTCGATGATCCCCTTGATGTCGCCGATCCCGTCACCGTCGGTATCCTGGAAGGACCGTGGATAGACCTGGTAGATCACCGCACCCCGCCACCAGTCGGCAGAGTTCGAACGGGTGGATTGGGCGACAGGCTTGGTCATGGGCGGATCCTTCGGCCGGGAATCGTCAGGTCAACCTTCAAGCAATCCGGTTCGCCAGCGGATGTCAAACGGCCCGTCCTAAGACTGACATCAAGCTGTAATGTTCCCCTCCCATAAGGCGAGGAGAGCTTTTGAAGCAGAATCGCCGCTCCGGCGGCCGTTCGGATGAGGGCGGACGCGCCATGCCGAGACTGACCATCGTGACCGATGCCTGGCACCCGCAGGTGAACGGCGTCGTCCGCTCGATCGAAACCACCAATCGCGAGCTTGCCAAGATGGGCGTCGAGGTCTCGATGATCACGCCCGAGCCCTTCCGCAGCATGCCCATGCCGACCTATCCGGAAATCCGCCTGTCGCTGGTGACGCCGCGCCGCCTCGGCCGGATGATCGAGAAACAGCAGCCCGATTATATGCATATCGCGACTGAAGGCCCGCTTGGCCTGATGGCGCGGCGCTGGTGCATCAAGAACAAACGCCCCTTCTCAACCACCTATCACACCCGTTTTCCGGAATATGTGGCCGCGCGCCTGCCCGTGCCGCTATCCTGGCTCTACGCCTATGTGCGCTGGTTCCACAATCGCGGCGGCGCCTGCATGGTCGCGACCGAAAGCCTGAGACGGGAGCTCGCCGCGCAGGGGCTGAACAACCTCTGCCTCTGGAGCCGCGGCATCGACACGGCGCATTTTCACCCACGCGAAAAATCGGAAAAGCCCTTCGATCTCCCCCGCCCGATCTTCATGACGGTTGGCCGCGTCGCCGTGGAAAAGAACCTGCCTGCCTTTCTTGATCTCGACCTGCCGGGTTCGAAGGTCGTGGTCGGCGACGGCCCGGCGCGGGTAGAACTTCAGGCACGCTACCCGGATGTGCATTTCACCGGGATGAAGCATGGAGACGATCTGGCGGAAGCCTATGCGCAAGCCGATGTCTTCGTCTTCCCGTCGAAGACCGATACCTTCGGCAATACGATCCTCGAAGCGCTCGCGTCCGGCATTCCCGTCGCGGCCTATCCGGTCACCGGTCCGGTCGACATCATCCCGTCAGGCTCCCATGCGGGAGCGCTGGACCACGATCTGCAGATCGCCTGTATAGCGGCCCTGCAGGCCTCGCCCCAGGCAGCGCGCCGTCTCGCCGAAACCTATTCCTGGGAAGCGGCGACACAGCAATTCTTCGACAATGTCGTGGAGGCGAAAGAACAGCGCCGCAAGCGTGGCTTGAGGCAGCGCTTCGGCATCCGCCCGCAGGACACGGACGGCTATCAGACGCCGGCAACCGAGTAGCGGCAGCGGTCAGCGCTTCTTCTTGCGGTTCTCGAACGGGTTCTCGCCCGCCTTGAAATGGATGCGGATCGGCACGCCCGGCATGTCGAAATCGACACGCAGACCATTTGTCAGATAGCGCACATAGCTTTCCGGCAGCGCATCGGGACGCGTGCAGGAGATCATGAAGGCCGGCGGACGAGCCTTGACCTGCGTCATGTATTTGAGCTTCAGGCGACGCCCCGACACGGCCGGTGGCGGATGCTGGGTCGTGACTGCATCCAGCCAGCGATTGAGCTTGGCCGTCGAGATCCGCTTGTTCCACACCTTGTCGGTGTCGACGATGTTCTGCATCAGCTTGTCGAGACCATAGCCGGTCTGGCCGGAGATCGGCACGGCGCGGATGCCACGCGCCTGCGGTAGAAGCCGCTCGGTCTTTTCGCGCAGATCGGCGAGAACTGCCTGCGGGTCTTCGACCAGATCCCACTTGTTGAAGGCGAGCACGGCGGCACGGCCTTCGCGGATGACGAAGTCGACGATCTGCAGATCCTGCTTCTCGAAGGGGATCGTCGCGTCGAAGACGATGACCACGGTTTCCGCAAACCGCACGGCGCGCAGCGTATCGGCAACCGAGAGCTTTTCGAGCTTCTCCTGCACGCGCGCCTTCTTGCGCATGCCGGCGGTGTCGAACATCTTGATGGTCCGGTCGCGCCAGTCCCATTCGACCGAGATCGAATCGCGGGTGATGCCGGCCTCAGGCCCGGTCAAAAGGCGGTCTTCGCCGAGGAAACGGTTGATCAGGGTCGACTTGCCGGCATTCGGGCGACCGACGATCGCCACGCGCAGCGGCTTGGTCTCGTCGTATTCCGGCTCGAAGTCCTCGTCTTCCTCGCCCTCGCCTTGCGAGAGAACCACATCGGTTTCCGCCTCGTCATCGGGTTCCGGGAAGGCGCGCTCTTCGCCGATGGCTTCGACGATGGCATCGCGCAGATCGATCATGCCCTGGCCGTGTTCGGCCGAGATCGGTACGGGTTCGCCAAGGCCCAGCGTATAAGCATCGTAGAAGCCGGCATCGGAGCCGCGGGCTTCCGACTTGTTGGCAACCAGCACGACCGGCTTGCCGCGACGGCGCAACATTTCGGCGAGCGACTGGTCTACCGGCGTCAGGCCGAACTTGGCATCGACGACGAAGAGCGACAGGTCCGCTTCGTCGATCGCCATCTCGGTCTGGGCGCGCATGCGGCCTTCTAGCGTCTCCGGCCCGGCCTCTTCGAGACCGGCGGTGTCGATGATGGTGAAACGCAGGTCCACGAGCTTGGCCTCGCCGGGGCGACGGTCACGGGTGACACCCGGCGTGTCATCGACAAGCGCCAGCTTCTTGCCAACCAGACGGTTGAAAAGCGTGGACTTGCCGACATTCGGGCGACCGACGATGGCGACTGTGAAACTCATGGGAACGCTAGCTTTCCGGCCTTTTCAGGCCTTGTCGTTGTTACGGCGCCTTGCCGGAGGCCTTGATGTTGTCGAGCAGCATCTGGGCACGGTTGGCGACGTTGCGCGGGGTTTCCGCGTCTTCGCTGATCTGTTCGAACCATTCGCGGGCACGCACCATGTCGCCGGCCTTGTAGGCGGCAAGTCCGAGTGCCTCGCGCGCGGCATGGCGCATGGCATTGGCCGGCGTCGCCATGGCTTCGACGAGCGCAGAGACATCCTGATAGGTGCCGGTGTCGACGAGCAGCCAGGCAGCCCGAACCTTGGCCGTGTTGCGCACGGCTTCCGGGATCGAGGCATCGTCACCGATAGACTTGAACGAGGTGACGGCACCGGCCGGATCCCCCTTCTCGGCGAGAACCGAGGCCGCGCGGAAGCGGGCGAGAATGCCGTAGGCACCGTAGCCCTCCTGCTCCAGCGCCTGCAGGGCAGCTTCCGCCTCGTCGCGCTTGCCCTGGTCGGCGAGGTTCAGCGCCGCCAGGAACTTGTCGCCGGCATCCGACGCCTGGGTCGAATCCCAATGGGTCCACAGGCGATGGCCGGCCGTGCCGAGAACGATCACCACGGCAGCACCGATGATCAGGCGGCTGTAGCGCTTCCAGGCGTTGCGCACCTGCTCGGAGCGGAGCTCCTCGTTCACTTCGCGGATAAAGCTGTCGTTCTGGTCAACCATTGATATCCCCGGACGCTGCCGGCCTTTCGATGCAGTCTCTCTCATGCGTGAGCGGCCTTCTAGCCGATTTTTGCCCGCTTGTAAGGGGAAAACCGCTGATAGGCTTAAGCCGTCACATGGCAAGCGGTGCAACACCGATCAACAGTTTGTGCAACCACATGACAAAGACCGCCCAAAGCGCGATACCGCCGACCACCGCAATCGCGTCGTAGCGGGCCGAAACAAAGGCGCGCGGCTGAGAAAGACCGGCGCGTTCGCGGCGCTTGTAGCTGATCCTGAGGACGACACCCCAGGCCAGGAAGGCGACGAAGAGCAGCATCGAGGCAAGGTCGCCATTCGCTACAAGATGGGAGGCCGCCCAGATCTTCACCGAAAGCACCATGGGATGCTTGGTCTTCACCGCGATATGGCCAGCCGGGATCAGGCTGGCCACAAGACAGATCATCGCAAACAGCATCAACGTCGTGGTCAGATGGTTCATGCCCATGGGCGGGAACCAGAGATTGACGACCGGCGCCGTGGCATAGCCCCAGATCAGGATGACGAGGGTGACCAGGCTGAGGACGGAATAGAGCCCCTTCCAGCCGTTCTCCCCGAACTTGTCGATCATCGACAGACGAAATCCGGGTGCAACGACCCGGAGCAGGTGAACACCGAGAAAAAGGATGATGCCGAGAATGAGAAACGTCATGGATTGGCCCTTTCGAGGAACAGGGCCTAGGCATACTGGTCAATGCGGGGAATTTAAAGGGCGTTCAAAGCTTCGCCGCATTTGAATGAGACGGGAGGTGCCCCCGATTTGAGCCCGAGTTTGTGTTGATGTTCCGTTGGTCCGCCGCCCTTTTCCTATCGCTTGCCACCTCGGCCTCCGCCATGGATAGCGCAGCCCCTGCGACAACGGGTCAGGAGCCGGAGCGCCCCAAACAGGTGCTGCTGGTGTCCTTCGATGGTGCCCATGACGTCAGGCTCTGGGTCCGCAGCCGCGAGATCGGTCAGCGAGCCAATGCCCGCTTCACCTATTTCCTCTCCTGCACGACGCTGATCCCGCGCGCCCGCGCCGGCGACTACAAGGCACCGGGCATCAAGGCGGGCCGCTCCAACATCGGCTTTGCCTTGAGCGTCGACGAGGTCGCCGCCCGGCTCGACAACATCTGGAAGGCGCGAACCGAGGGCCATGAGATCGCCAGCCATACCTGTGGCCACTTCGACGGCAAGGACTGGACGAAGGCGGATTGGCTCAAGGAATTCAACACCTTCGACCGGGTTCTGGAGAATGCCTGGAAGGACAATGGGCTGGGCGACCGCGAGCCGCAGGGCTGGGCAGATTTCGTCGAGAACGACATCACCGGCTTCCGCGCGCCCTATCTCTCTGCGCCCGAGAGCCTGTTTGCGGCAGAGCGTGAGCATGGCTTCCGCTACGATGCCAGCATCGTCACCCACGACCCGGCCTTGCCCGTTGTACGAGACGGCCTTGCCCGCTTCGGCCTGCCGCTGATCGCGGAAGGTCCAAGCGCCCGACGCATCATCGCCATGGACTACAATCTCTTCATCCGCCATTCGGCCGGCATCGATCATCCGTCCAAGGCCGAGGAATTCGCCGAGCGCAGCTACCAGGCCTTCCGCACCGCTTTTGACCGGCAGTATAACGGCGACCGCATTCCGCTGCAGATCGGCCTGCATTTCGTCGAGATGAATGGTGGAGCCTACTGGACGGCCATGGAGCGGCTGGTGACGGAAGTCTGCCCCCTGCCCGACGTCGCCTGCGTCACCTATGCCGAGGCGCTCGACATGCTTGAGACACGAGAGACGGCAGCGCCCGGGGCCATGTGATCGCTTGACGCATTTACATCTGATGCGCCAGACGAGATAAGCGGCCAAATTGTTTGGGAAAACACATGAAGCGCCTCCTCTTCGCCATCGCCTTTGCCTGCGTCATCGCCGCGACAATCGGCGCGGTCGCGATCGGTCTTTCGCTGTTTACCCAGCCGGAGGCCTATGCGGGGCTTTCGGGCGGGACGATGGCGCACATCGGCTGACAACATCTTCGACCATGAGAAAGGCCGCGTCGGTGTCCCGACGCGGCCTTTATCGTTTCATCAAGCCGTCGCGTCCTCAGTAGGGCCGATCCGCCGCAAGTTCACCTTCGGCAGCCTCGCGCTCGAGATAGCGCTGGTCGATCTCCGGCAGCGGCGCACCGTCGATGGCGGCCTCGAAGGCGGCAAGACGCTTGTGGATCGACAAGAGTTCGATGATCGTCGACCAGTAGCTGACGAGATACTGGAAGCTGTCCGTCACCTGACCGAAGGCGGTGGCGATCTGCTGCCAGACACCCATGGTGATCTTGCCGGCGACGATCGTCGGGATGAGGATGAAGGTCAGGAAGATCGCGTCGAGCTGGCCATAGGTGAAGCGTGCGACGTTGAAATAGGTGTAGTGCCAGTACATGCGGAAATAGTTGCGCCGGACATTGGAGAACAGCTCCTTGACGGTCACCGGCTCGGCGCGCTCGGCATTGTCTTCGCCATAGACCAGTTCCTTGCGGAACGCGGCTTCGACGCGTTGGTTGCGGAACTGCAGGCCCGGCAGCTTGATACCGGCCACCATCAACAGCACCGTACCGAACAGCGACCAGAAGATCGCCAGCCAGAACAAGGCGTGCGGCACCGCCCCGATGATCGGCAGTTCGGTGACATTCTCCGACATTCGGAAGAGGATCGGCAGGAAGACGACCAGCGTCATGACCGAGTTGATCAGCGCCACGCCCAGACCTTCGAGAATATTGGCGAATCGCATCGTGTCTTCCTGCACACGCTGCGAGGCACCTTCGATATGGCGCAGCTTGTCCCACTTCGACAGATAGAAGTCGTTCATCGCGTTACGCCAGCGGAAGACGTAATGGTTGGTGAAGAAGGCGGTCAGGACGGACAGCGTCACGCCGACCATACCGATTTCCAGGAAGCGCAGCTGCAACTCGTAGAGCTGGCCGGCCGTCACCGTGCCATCGCCGTTCAGCGCCTTCTGGAAGAGATCGAAGAAGGGACCGCGCCAGTTGTTGACTGCAACCGAGATCTGCACGCTGAAATAGGCGATGAAGATGATGAAGGCAGAGCCCCAGATCGACCAGTTGGTCCAGGGATGATCCTTGGCCAGCACTTGCCAGACACCACCGAAGATCAGCACGAAGATGGTGAAGTAGAGGTAGAACCAGAGATTGTCGGGCGTGAAGAAGAACGCAAGCCCGACAGGCGGTTGCTGCCCCTCGGCCAGCGGCGGCAGACCGATGGCGGCGCCCATCTGCGGGCCGACGGTGTACCAGACGAGGATACAGACGAGCGTCCAGAGCGCAGCCGACGTGAAGAACAGTTTGGGCTGGGGAAAGAAAGAATGAAACACGCGGTCAGCCTTCGTGTGGGAGAAGTCCTGGAAAGTCGAAGGGAACCTAGGGCAGAAGGTCCCGAGCAGCAATGGCACCGCCAAATTGTGGCAGAATTACCCCCGCGAAAATGACGGGTTTGTAAGGTTTGCTGCCAAAGGCGTTGCCTCAAGCTCCGCTTGCCTCCCCGCCAATAATCGCTAGAGGAGGGTCAACAGACTTTCAGGAGTGTCCCATGAGCGATCTCAGCCTGCAGCAGGCCATCGACAACATCTACGCATCGATCAACAACAACAACGAAGAGATCGACACCCATATTGCGGCGCTGAAGGCGGCGATGGCGCGCGACGGCGTGAAGGAAGCCATTTTCGACAACGCCAAGCTCGCCCAGCCGAACCGCCAGGGCCGCAAGATGATGCAGTCGTATTTCAAGAAAAAGGGCGTGGCTGTAGGCTTCACCGGCCAATAAGGACAAGCGCTGGCGGACGACTCTAATCCGCCAGCGTCAGCACCAGCGGCCCGTTCTTCGTCACCACGATCGTGTGCTCGAACTGCACGGTCGGTGCGCGCGGCTCGCTGTAGAGCGTCCAGGCATCCTTGTCGCCGTCCTCGGCCCATTGCCCGCCGAGCGACAGGAACGGCTCGACGGTGAAGACCAGCCCCTCCTCCATCATCCGCGTCTCGTCCGGATCCGGCCAGGTGGAAAGCTCTGTTGGTTCCTCATGCAGCGAGCGGCCGACGCCGTGGCTGGCGAGATTGGTGATCAGCGTATAGCGGTTCTTCTTGGCAAAGGCGCCGATGGAATTGCCGATATCGGCGAGCGGCCGGCCGGTCTTGACCTGGTTCAGCCCGACCCATAGCGCCCGCTTGCCGTCACGCAGCAGCCGTTCCAGCTTGGCCGTGCCCGGGGGCACGATGAAGGACGAGCCGGTATCGCCGAAATAGCCGAGCTTTTCGGCAGACACATCGATATTGACGAGATCGCCGGCCTTGATCACCCGGTCGCCCGGAATGCCATGGGCAATCTCTTCATTGACCGAGATGCAGGTCGCGCCGGGAAACTTATAGCAGAGCTCCGGCGCCGACTGCGCGCCGTTTTCCTCAAGAACCTTGCGCCCGATCAGATCCAGCTCCCGCGTCGTGATGCCGGGTTCGAGCGCTGCCGCCATCGTCTTCACCGCCGTCGCGCAGATGCGCCCGATGTCTTTCAGACGCGTAAGGTCCTCTTCGGTTTCGACGATCATGGCGGTCCTTCAGTGGCAATTTGCGGGGACAGGCGCTGCCTTAGGCGGCGGACGCCTTCTCCGTCAACGCTTTCCGAACCAGCGGCGCGACTTTTGTTCCGAAGAGTTCGATGCCACGCATGATTTCCTTGTGCGGCATGGGACCGATCGCCATCTGCAACAGGAAGCGGTCGTTCTTGAAGATGCCATGCATGGCGACGATCTTTTCGGCGACCGTTTCCGGGTCGCCAACGAAAAGCGCGCCGCGCGGCCCGCGCGAGGCATCGAACTGCGCCCGGTTGGTGGGGCCCCAGCCGCGCTCGCGGCCGATCCGGTTCATCACGACGGCCTGCGGCTCGTAGAAAATGTCGGCAGCCGACTGCACCGTGTCATGGATGAAGCCATGCACGTTGACGCTCGTCTTCAATTGCTTCGGATCGACACCGGCCTTGGCGGCACTCTGGCGGTAGAGATCGAAGAAGGGCGCAAAACGATGCGGCTCGCCGCCGATGATGGCGAGACCCAGCGGCAGGCCGAGATAACCGGCACGCGCCGCTGACTGCGGCGTGCCGCCGATCGCGATCCACAGCGGCAGCAGATCCTGCAGCGGACGCGGATAGACACCCCTGCTCTGGATAGGTTTGCGGGTCTGGCCTTCCCAGGTGACCACCTCGTTTTCGCGGATTTCCATGAGCAGCTGCAGCTTTTCGGCAAACAGCAGGTCATAGTCTTCGAGATCATAACCAAAGAGCGGGAAGCTCTCGATGAAGGAGCCACGCCCGACCATCAGTTCGGTGCGCCCGCCGGAGAGGAGGTCAACCGTTGCATATTGCTGGAAGACCCGCACCGGATCGTCGGAGGAGAGAACCGAAACGGCGCTGGTCAACCGGATGTTCTTCGTCTGCACGGCAGCAGCCGCGAGGATCGTGGCGGGCGAAGAGGCCATATAGTCAGGGCGGTGATGTTCGCCGAGGCCGAAGACATCGAGACCGACCTCATCGGCGAGCTTGATCTCGGCCAGAAGCTCGTCAACGCGCCGCTTGGCTTCCGCGCCCTTGTTGGCGGCATTGGGATCGACATCGGCAAAGGTGTAAAGTCCGAGTTCCATGGGTCTTTCTCGCTGTATCGTTGCGCCAGAGATAGAGGTTTGCCACCACAGGCGCAAACCGCGCCGGGGTGACGGACTGTTTCGAACTGGCGAACGGAGCAAATGCGGCTTGCGAATTCATGCCTTTGGGCGAAGCAGTCTTGCGCCAAAATCGCGATTGCCAGTGCTCGGTCTTTGGGCATAACCTCCAACAGACTATTGCGGCGCAACAGAGCGCCCCAGCATGGGAGAATGGCATGGCAAGAACCGTCGTCGTCACCGGATCGACCAGCGGGATCGGGCTCGGCATCGCGAAAGCCTTTGCCGCCGAGGGTGCGAACCTCGTCATCAACGGCTTCGGGCCGGCTGACGAGATCGAAGCCAACCGCAAGGCGCTAGAGGCCCATGGCGGCAAGGCGATCTATCACGGCGCGGACATGACCAAGCCGACCGAAATCGCCGACCTGATCGCCACAGCGGAAAAGACTTTTGGCGATGTCGACGTGCTCGTCAACAATGCCGGCATCCAGCATGTCTCGCCGGTCGAGGATTTCCCGATCGACAAATGGGACCAGATCATCGCGATCAACCTGACGAGCTCCTTCCACACGATTCGCGCTGCCGTGCCCGGCATGAAGGCGAGGAAGAAGGGCCGCATCATCAATGTCGCCTCAGCGCATGCGCTGGTGGCCTCGCCTTACAAGTCGGCCTATGTCGCGGCCAAGCACGGGATCATGGGGCTCACCAAGTCGGTCGCCCTGGAACTGGCAGAATTCGGCATCACAATCAACGCCATCTGCCCGGGCTATGTGCTGACACCGCTCGTTGAAAAGCAGATCCCCGATACGGCAAAGGCCCGTGGCATTTCCGAGGAACAGGTGAAGACGGACGTGATGCTGCGCCTGCAGGCGACGAAGGAATTCGTTGCCATCGAGGAGGTCGCGGCCACCGCCATCTTCCTCGCCAGCGACGCGGCCAGGCAGATCACCGGCACCTCCATTTCGATTGATGGCGGCTGGACCGCGCAGTGACGCGCCCCGCAGAAAAAGGCAGTTCATGACCAGCATTCGTTTCATCCTGAATGGCGAGGACATCGCCCTTGCAAGCCTCGATCCGACCGAGACGCTGCTCGATTTCCTGCGCCTGAAGCGCCGGCTGACGGGCTCCAAGGAAGGCTGCGCGGAAGGCGATTGCGGTGCCTGCACGGTGCTGGTCGGCAGGCTCGTCGGCGGTCGGCTGCACTATGAAACGGTCAATGCCTGCATCCGTTTCGTCGGCTCGCTGCACGCCACCCATGTCGTGACCGTCGAGCACTTGGCCGCCAAGGACGGCACGCTGCATCCGGTGCAGCAGGCCATGGTCGACTGTCATGGCTCGCAATGCGGTTTCTGCACCCCCGGCTTCGTCATGTCGCTTTACGGGTTGTGGCTGACCTCGGAAAACCCTGATAGAGCCGAGATCGAGCGCGCGCTTCAGGGCAATCTCTGTCGCTGCACGGGCTATGAGCCGATCGTCAAGGCCGCCGAACAGGTCGGCCATGTCAGGCCGTCCGCCCTCTTCGACCCGCTGGAACGCGAGCGCGCCAATATCATCGCCCGCCTCGAAGAGCTTGCGACCCGTGAGACGATCGCCATCACAGGCCCGGATGGCCGCCGCCTCGTGGTGCCCGGCAGCGTCGAGGGCCTGGCCGAAACACTCGCCGCCCACCCCAGGGCGACTGTCGTAGCAGGCGCGACCGATGTCGGGCTCTGGGTCACCAAACAGATGCGGGTGCTCGACCCTGTCGTCTTCATCAACCATCTGCAAGAGCTGCAGCAGATCTCGGTTACATCAGAAGGCATCACGCTCGGCGCCGGTGTCAGCTACACCAACGCCCTCGACGTCCTGCGCCGTGAAATCCCCGCCTTCGGTCGCCTGATCGAGCGCATCGGCGGCCAGCAGGTGCGCAACATGGGCACGATCGGCGGCAATGTCGCCAACGGCTCGCCGATCGGCGACAGCCCCCCGGCGCTCATCGCATTGTCCGCCACCGTCACCCTGCGCTCCGCCAAGGGCACCCGCAGCATGCCGCTTGAGGACTTCTTCATCGACTACGGCAAGCAGGACCGCCAGCCGGGCGAATTCGTCGAAAGCCTGTTTGTGCCCCGCCCGAAGGCGGATAGCCATGTCGCCGTCTACAAGATCTCCAAGCGCCGTGACGAGGACATCTCGGCGCTCTGCGGCGCCTTCCACCTGGAGCATGACGCAAGCGGCGTGGTCACCCATATCCGCATCGCCTTCGGCGGCATGGCGGGCACACCGAAACGGGCGCGGTCCGTGGAGGCAGCGCTCTACGGCAAGCCCCTCGCCCAAGGCACCGTTGAAGCCGCCCGCGACGCCTTTGACCACGATTTCCAGCCGCTCACCGACTGGCGCGCCACGGCGGAATACCGTCAGCTGACGGCGAAAAACCTGCTGACCCGGTTCTTCCTGGAGGTCTCGGGCACGCCGCAGGAACTGCAGCGCTTTGCGGTGGAGGAGGCATGATGGGGACGGCTTTGCTTTGGGGTTACCCCCCTCTGTCGGCTCCGCCGACATCTCCCCCACAAGGGGGGAGAGTGGCCACTGACCGTCTGCCCACCTCCCCCTTGAGGGGGGAGGTCGCCGCAAAGCGGCGGGTGGGGGTGACCCGGGCCACGAGTTCTGCCGCATCGATTGATGGAAATGTAAGACACATCACCCCACCCCGGAGCTCCGCTCCGACCCTCCCCCTCAAGGGGAGGGTCAGGCCGCGCCGCATCCCCGCGCCACTCTCCCCCCTTGAGGGGGAGATGTCCGGCAGGACAGAGGGGGGTATCCACTCGGCACGCCCTGGCGCCTCCCTCTCCACCTCCCCCTTGAGGGGGGAGGTCGCCGCGAAGCGGCGGGTGGGGGTGACCGGGGCGGCGAGTTCTGCCGCATCGATTGATGGAAATGTAAGACACATCACCCCACCCCGGAAGCTCCGCTCCGACCCTCCCCCTCAAGGGGAGGGTATGGCCGAGCGGCATCCCCGCGCCACTCTCCCCCCTTGTGGGGGAGATGTCCGGCAGGACAGAGGGGGGTAATGCGCGCGCCGCAGCACAAGACGGAGGCCTTGATGGATAAGGCGACCTACGAGACGACGAAATACATCAAGGGGCCGATGCACCAGTCGCTTAGGCATGATTCAGCGCACAAGCATGTAGCCGGAAGTGCCGAATATATCGACGATATTCCCGAACCCGCAGGCCTTTTGCACGGCGCGCTCGGCATGGCGGATCGCGCCCACGCCGAAATCCTGTCGATCGATCTTTCGGCGGTGAAGACCTATCCCGGCGTGGTCGATGTCCTGACCGCCGCCGACATCACCGGCGTCAACGACGTCTCCTCCGGCGGTCGCCATGACGAGCCGCTGATCGCGACCGACAAGATCGAATTCCACGGCCAGACCATCTTCGCCGTCATCGCCGAAACCCGCGACGCTGCCCGCAAGGCGGCCCGGCTCGCCAAGGTCGAGTATCGCGACCTGCCCTTCTGGACCGATATCGACGGCGCGCTGGAGAATGGCGCACCGCTCGTCACATCAGGCATGACGCTTAAGCGCGGTACGCCGGAAACCGAACTCGACAAGGCGGCCCACCGTATCAAAAGCGCGATGCGCATCGGCGGCCAGGAGCATTTTTATCTCGAAAGCCATATCGCGCTCGCCATTCCCGGCGAAGACGATGACGTCACCGTCTGGTCCTCCACCCAGCACCCCTCCGAAATCCAGCATATCGTCGGCCATGTGCTCGACATTCCCTCCAACGCCATCACCGTCAACACGCGGCGCATGGGCGGCGGCTTCGGCGGCAAGGAAACGCAGGGCAACCAGTTTGCAGCACTGGCAGCGCTGGCCGCCAAGAAGCTGAAGCGCGCCGTCAAATTCCGCCCCGACCGCGACGAGGACATGGGCGTCACCGGCAAGCGCCATGACTTCAAGATGGATTTCGACGTCGCTTTCGACAATGACGGAAAGATCCACGCGATCGAGGCCAATTTCGCCGCCCGCTGCGGCTACTCCTCCGATCTGTCAGGCCCGGTCACCGACCGCGCCCTCTTCCATGCCGATTCCAGCTATTTCTATCCGCATGTGAAGCTGACCTCGCAGCCCTTGAAGACCCACACCGTCTCCAACACCGCCTATCGCGGTTTCGGCGGCCCGCAGGGCATGCTCGGAGCAGAGCGGGTGATCGAGGAAATCGCCTATGCGCTGGGCAAGGATCCGCTGGAGATCCGCAAGGCCAATTTCTACGGCGAGAAGGGCTCGGGCCGCGACGTGACCCCCTACCACCAGCAGGTGGAAGACAACATCATCCTGAAGGTCGTCGAGGAACTCGAAACCTCCTGCGACTACCAGGCGCGCCGTCAGAAGATCCTGGAGTTCAACCGGACCAGCCCGGTGATCAAGAAGGGCATCGCGCTCACACCGGTGAAGTTCGGCATCTCCTTCACCATGACCGCCTTCAACCAGGCGGGGGCGCTCGTTCATATCTATCAGGACGGCTCCATCCATCTGAACCATGGCGGCACCGAAATGGGCCAGGGCCTCTATACCAAGGTCGCCCAGGTCGTCGCCGACTGTTTCCAGGTCGATGTCGACACGGTGAAGATCACGGCGACCACGACCGCCAAGGTGCCGAACACCTCGGCCACCGCCGCCTCCTCCGGCTCGGACCTGAACGGCATGGCAGCATGGGATGCCGCCCGCCAGATCAAGGAACGGCTGATCGCCTTTGCTGCGGAGAAATATGCCGTCCCGGCCTCGGAAATCGAATTCCTGCCCAACCGGCTGCGCGTCGGGGACAAGATCTTCGCCTTCGGCGATTTCGTCAAACAGGCCTATTTCGGCCGCGTGCAACTTTCGGCGGCAGGCTTCTACAAGACGCCCAAAATCCACTGGGACCGCGCCGCCGGTCGCGGCACGCCCTTCTATTACTACGCCTATGGGGCCGCCTGCTCGGAAGTCTCGATCGACACGCTGACGGGCGAATATCTGATGGAGCGCACCGATATTCTCCACGATGTCGGCAAGTCACTGAACCCGGCCATCGACATCGGCCAGATCGAAGGCGGCTTCGTCCAGGGCATGGGCTGGCTGACGACGGAAGAGCTCTGGTGGGACGGCAAGGGACGCCTGCGCACCCACGCCCCCTCCACCTACAAGATCCCGCTCGCCTCCGACCGGCCAAAGATCTTCAACACGCGGCTTGTGCCCTCGTCTGAAAACACCGAGCCCACCATCGGCCGCTCCAAGGCCGTCGGCGAACCACCCTTCATGCTGGCCAACTCGGTGCTGGAGGCGCTGTCGATGGCGGTGGCTTCGGTCGCGGATTACCGTGTTTGCCCAAGGCTTGATGCGCCTGCGACACCGGAGCGGGTGCTGATGGCGGTGGAGAGGTTGAAGCGGGCGTGATGGATGGAGCCACGACGCACCACGCCGTTCCGGAAAGCCATCGCAGGAACGCACGGCGGATGCGCAAGGCGCTGACGGCGGCTGAATTGCGCTTCTGGAATACGGTGAGAGCCCATCGTTTGATGGGATTGGGCTTTCGACGACAGGTGCCGATCGCCGGCTACATCGTCGATTTCGCCTGCCCCGAGCACAAACTGGTGGTCGAAATCGATGGCCCGAGCCACACATTCGATCAGAGGATCGAGCGCGATCAAGTTCGAGATCAGACGCTCGCCCATCTGGGATGGACCGTCCTGCGCTTTACGAACGAGGATGTGCTTGAGCATCTCGACGATGTCTGCACCCACATCCTGCGAGTGATTGGAGTGCGACGCTTTGAGTAGTGCATTCGCATTTACCCCCCTCTGTCACTCCGTGACATCTCCCCCTCAAGGGGGGAGATTGCCGGCAACCGCCCTGCCCTTTGGAGACTTTCATCCAAGCCCTGCCAGACTTTACGGCGGTTCCTCACAGGGAAGCCTTAGGAGTGAGAGATGCATCCCCAATGCGATCTCCCCCCTTGAGGGGGAGATGCCCGGCAGGGCAGAGGGGGGTAACCCACGCCTAAACGAGGCGGAGCAAGCTGCAGCATGACCACCCTCCCCGCCTTCCTCAAAGCCCACCCGAATGCCGTCCTCGTCGAAGTCGCAGAGACCAGGGGCTCCACCCCGCGGGACACCGGCACGATGATGCTGGTATCTGCGACCACCCTCTGGGGCACGATCGGCGGCGGGCATCTGGAATTCATGGCGATCGGCCATGCGCGCAGGCTCATGTCGGGGGAGACGCTGGAGCCCACGCTCGATGTGCCGCTCGGGCCTGAGATCGGCCAGTGCTGCGGCGGGCGCACGCTGTTGCAGTTCACGAGGCTCGATGACACGACCAGGACCAGTCTCCTGCAGCGCTTGGCCGATGAACGCGCGGCTTTTCCCGAAGTCATGGTCTTCGGCGCCGGCCATGTCGGGCTGGCGCTCGCCCAGGCCCTGAGCCCTCTGCCGCTGAATGTCACGCTGATCGACTCGCGTCCCGCAATCGACGGCGACGTGCCTGATGGCATCACCTTCCGCCGGGTCGCCATGCCCGAGGCGGAGGTGGCAAAGCTGAAGCCGGGCGCGGCAGCCGTCATCCTCACCCATGATCATGCATTGGATTTCCTGATCGGAAAAGAAGCGCTCTCCCGCACCGACCTCGCCTATGTCGGCATGATCGGCTCGAAGACCAAGCGCGCCACCTTCGCCTCGTTCCTGGACCGCGAAGGCCTGGGTCGCGCCTCCCTGGAGCGACTGACTCTACCCATCGGCGGCGGATCGGTGAAGGACAAGCGCCCGGCGGTGATTGCCGCTCTCGTCGCGGCGGAACTGGTGGACGTGCTGCTGAAAGCAGACTGAGTGGCCACCGAAGAGAAAAACTGCTATGCTCTGACGGCAAGGATGAGGACATCATGGCCGCACGATCCAGTCTGACGATCGAACTGAACCAGGACATAGAAGCCAAGCTTGCTGAGCTTGCCGAAGCGACGCAACGCAGTCGTGGCGAAGTCGCCAACACGGCACTCACCCTCTATGTGGAACGCGAATTCAGGACAATTGCAGCAATACGCCAGGGACTGGTCGATCTCGAAAAGGGCGATCTTGTCGATCATGAGGACGCCATGTCCGAACTCGATGCCGTGATCGAGGCTGCAGAGGCAGCCCGCCTGTGAGCCTTCGCATCCAGTGGTCGCGCCAAGCCCTGGATGACTTGAAATCCCAAATTGCCTTTATCTCGAAAGACAATCCAAAAGCCGCGCGACAAATTGCGAGGAAGCTCCGTCTCTGTGCGGAGCGACTGGCTCAAACTCCATCCGGCCGACCAGGGCGCGTGTTAGGTACGTGGGAGAAGTCCGTCGCCGGACTTCCTTATGTCATGGCATATACGATCAGGATGCAGAAGGCCGCTGAAACCCTTGTGGTCCTGCGCGTCATTCACACGGCACGCGACTGGCAGGCCGGGACGTGGCCCGATTGATTTCCTGCCTGAGAAGCGTGAATCGATCTCGCAGTGGACTCTACGAAACATCTATAATCATTGGACTTTTCTAGAGCGGACCGCCAAGGCTTCGGTCAAGCAGCCGCCGCTCGGACCACTCCCTCGCATGCCAAACATCCTCCACCATCTCCAGCCCGACGTCCCGGCGAAGGTCATCCGGAAGGTCGTCGACATCAAGCCGGCGGACACCTTGTCCCGGTGGTACGGCCTTGCGAAGCCGCTGCAGAATGCCCTCGAAACTGGGCATAAGTCGTCCGATCGCGGATACCATCTGAGCCTCCACGCTACGTGATTTCGTTCTTGTTCGATGCTGCGACCATGCCTGAGGTTGCCGGCGCGATCCAATTCAATTACGCTTCGCATGGATAAAGAGAACTGATCCATGAAACTGTCGCGCCAACTGCCGTTGAATGCCCTTCGCGTCTTTGAGGCGGTCGGGCGGCTCATGAGTTTCACCCGCGCCGGCGAAGAGCTCGGCATGACCCAGACAGCCGTCAGCTATCAGATCAAGCTGCTTGAGGAGCATATAGGCGAGCCGCTGTTCTGGCGCCGCCCGCGCCAGATCGGTCTGACGGAGACCGGGGAGCGGCTGCATCCGAAGGTGGCGGAAGGCTTCGGGCTGCTCCAGGAGGCCATGCTGAACGCCACTCGCAGGGATCACGAGGTTCTCGAAATCCACTCCTCACCGACCTTCGCCTCGCAATGGCTTGCAAGGACGCTCGGGAGTTTTCAACTGGAGTATCCCAACATCGCTGTCAGGCTGTTGCGAGGATCGGGATTGACCGATTTCAATCGTGAGCCTGCCGATGTGGCCATTCGCGTCGGTCAGGGTCCTTGGCCCGGCCTCGTTTGTCGCGAGTTGATCCGACTGGACTATACCCCCATGCTCAGCCCGAAACTTGCTGATAGCATTGGCGGCATCCATGCACCCGCAGATCTTTCGAAACTGCCATGGATCAGCGATGACGATACACGTTGGCGCGACTGGTTCCTGCTGGCCGGGCTTGAGACACCGCCCAAATCAGCAAGAAGGCTAGATGCTCTTGGCGTCCTAGATCTCGAAGCAGGAGCCGCCATTGCCGGCCATGGTGTCGCCATGCTCAGTCCGTTCTATGTTCAAGATGACCTGTTGTCAGGGCGTCTGATCCGCCCTTTCGAAACCAGCTTGACCGACAACAATACCTATTGGCTGGTCTATCCACACTCCCGCCGCCACCAGCACAAAATCAAGGCTTTCGAAGCATGGCTTGTGGCGGCGCTCGAAGCCGAAAAAGCGCCCTGATTTCACGGGCTTCTCCCGACGAAAAGAATCTCTGCATAAATCGCGCGTCAGAGCCCTCCGCGCGGCCGGAAGGGCTTCCCTTGCAGCGCAATATTTTCCACACTGGCAGGCCGGGAGGACGAAAGGGGAACTCCGAATGTATGAATACGCAATCGCCTGGGAATGGCTGAATTTTGCCGTCCGCTGGCTGCATGTGATCACGGCGATCGCCTGGATCGGCTCGTCCTTCTATTTCATCGCGCTGGATCTCGGCCTGGTAAAGCGCCCCGGTCTGCCCGTCGGCGCCTATGGCGAGGAATGGCAGGTGCATGGCGGTGGCTTCTATCACATCCAGAAATATCTGGTCGCGCCCGCCTCAATGCCGGAGCATCTGACCTGGTTCAAATGGGAGAGCTATGCCACCTGGCTCTCAGGGTTCGCCCTTCTGGCCGTGGTCTATTACGGCGGCGCCGATCTCTTCCTGATCGATCGCACTGTGCTCGACATCGAGCCCTGGCAGGCGATTGGCCTGTCGCTGGCGTCGCTCGCCGTCGGCTGGATCCTGTATGACCTCCTTTGCAAGTCGCCGCTCGGCCGCAACACCTGGGGCCTGATGGCCATCCTTTATGTCGTGCTGATCGCCATGGCCTGGGGCTATACGCAAGTGTTCACCGGTCGCGCCGCCTTCCTGCATCTGGGCGCGTTTACCGCCACCATCATGTCGGCCAATGTCTTCTTCATCATCATTCCGAACCAGAAGACCGTCGTTGCCGACCTGATCGCGGGCCGCACGCCCGATCCGAAATACGGCGTGATTGCCAAGCAGCGCTCGCTGCACAACAATTATCTGACGCTGCCCGTCATCTTCTTCATGCTGTCGAACCACTACCCGCTGGCCTTCGCCACGGAGTTCAACTGGATCATCGCAGCCCTGGTCTTCCTGATGGGCGTTACCATCCGCCACTGGTTCAACACCACGCATGCCCGCAAGGGCAAGCCGACCTGGACCTGGCTGGTCACGGTGCTCCTCTTCATCGTCATCATGTGGCTCTCGACCGTGCCGAAGGTGCTGACCGGGGAGGAGGAACAGGTGAGCCTTTCGACCCGTGAACAGACCTTTGTCCAGAACGGCCATTTCGAAGCGGTGCGCGATGTCGTACAGGGCCGCTGTTCGATGTGCCACGCAGCCGAGCCCGTCTGGGAAGGCATTGCGCGGGCACCGAAGAACGTGAAGCTGGAAACGGACGGCGAGATCGCCGCCCATGCCCGTGAAATCTATCTCCAGGCCGGCCGCAGCCATGCCATGCCGCCTGGAAACATCACCGATCTCTCGCCCGAAGAGCGCAAACTGCTCGTCGCCTGGTACGAGACGACGGTTCAAGGCAAGACAGAATGACTGAAACACTGATCCGCGGCCGCCTCCTCTCCTTTCGCCGGGCACCCGAGCATGCCGGCGACCGCGAAAGCTATCTCTACGAGGAAGACGGCGCGCTGCTGGTCCGCGACGGCAAGATTGCCGCTGTCGGCGCCTATGCCGACGTGAAGCCCAAGGCCGGTGCTGATACAACCGAGATCGACCACCGCCCGCATCTGATCCTGCCGGGCCTGATCGACTGCCATGTACATTTCCCGCAGATGCAGGTGATCGCCTCCTATGCCGCCAATCTCTTGGAATGGCTGAACACCTACACCTTCCCCGAGGAATGCCGCTTCGTCGAAAGCGCGCATGCAGAGCGCATCGCCACGCAGTTCTTCGACGAATTCCTGCGCCAGGGCACGACAACGGCGGTTGCCTATTGCTCGGTGCACAAGGCCTCCGCCGATGCCTTCTTTGCCGAGAGCCTGAAGCGCGGCACGCTGATGATCGGCGGCAAGGTGATGATGGACCGCAATGCGCCGCAAGGCCTGCTCGATACGCCGCAACTGGGTTATGACGAGACCCGCGCGGTCATCGAGCAATGGCATGGCAAGGGCCGCAACCACGTCGCCATCACCCCGCGCTTTGCCATCACATCGACGCCCGAGCAGATGGCGATGACGCAGAAGCTGGCGGAAGAATTCCCCGACCTGCATATCCAGACGCATCTGTCGGAGAACCACGACGAGATCCGCTACACCTGCGAGCTCTATCCGGACGCCACTGATTATACCGATATTTATGCCCGCTACGGCCTGCTCAGGAAAAAGGCGCTCTTCGGCCATGCGATCCACCTGTCGGATCGAGAGGCGGATGCCATGGCGGAGAGTGGTGCGGTCGCGGTGCATTGCCCGACCTCCAACCTCTTCCTCGGCTCCGGCCTCTTCCCGCTGAAAGCGATCAAGCGTCGCGAAAAGCCCGTGACCGTCGCGGTCGCCACCGATATCGGCGGCGGCTCCAGCTATTCGATGCTCAAGACCATGGACGAGGCCTACAAGATCCAGCAGCTGCTCGGCGAGCGGATGAACCCGCTCGAAAGTTTCTACCACATGACACTGGGCAATGCGGTCGCGCTCGATCTTGCGGACCGGATCGGCACGCTGGACGAAGGCACCGATGCCGATATCGTCGTGCTGAATGCCGCCGCCACCCCGGCCATGCGGCTGCGCATGGAAACGGTGACCTCGCTTTCGGAAGAACTCTTCCTGCTGCAGACGCTGGGCGACGATCGTTCCGTGGTGGAGACCTATGTCGCCGGCAAGGCCTCGAAGCCTGCAAACTGAAGCGCATCCGGCACTGGCGACAGGCCCTTATCGGCCCTTCGCCTCTGCCAGGGCTTCGCTCAGTTCCTGATAGGGCTCGCATTGGACACCGCAGATGCGCGCGATCTGCGCGAGTTCTTCCTCGGCCTCCGCGATCCGCCCGAGCATCAGATAGGCCTCGCCAAGATACTCCCTCGCCTCGGCATAATAGGGATCGAGGACCAGTGCGCGCCGATAGAAAACCAACGAACCCTCGGGATCGCCGAGCTTGCGGGTGACGAAGCCGCGATAGTTGAAGTAGCGCGCAGAGTTCTTCTGCCTGACGGCATCGAGCAGCGCCCGCGCCTCCTCGAAGCGCTCCTCGTCAATCCTGCGTTTGGCATTCGCCATCAGATCGGCATCATTTAATCGCGTCATATCCGTGGCGCACTGCCCCGCGCCGCTGTCGAAGACTTCGCCCGGAGGGCATGTCGGCACCGGGTCGTTGTCGAGAATGACCGCATTTGACGATCTTCCAGCCACGGCAAGGCCCAAGACGAGCAAAACGACGAGCAGAACGCAATTCCGTGCTAGCCTCAACATAACGCCCCTCTCTTTTTCGCGTCATGAGCCTATGGCCGCTCTGCAAAAAGCGGATGACAAAGCGAGCATTGACACGCCGGCCCGAACCCGATGATGCTCCACGTCGCGTCGCCCCCTATGCGACACTGAACGGTGCCGACGCTGCAAACCTCGGGAAAGATTTGGGCCATGATGAGTGACAGTGGCTATTCCGGCACCCCCCTTCCGAAAAAGCTCGGATTGAAGCCGGAGCTTGCCGCCCTCTTCGTGAATCTGCCCGACGATCTCACCCATCTTGTCGACGATCTGCCCCTGGCGCGCTGCGTCGGAAACATCACCGAGGCTGATGGCAGGGAGCAGGACGATATCCATGTCTTCGAGACGGAACGCGCCTGCCTCGAAGACCACGCGTCACGCCTGAAATCCATGCTGAAACCGTCAGGCATGCTGTGGATCTCCTGGCCGAAAAAGGCCTCGAAAGTGCCTACCACGATCACCGAGGACGTGCTCCGCACCGTCTTCCTGCCGACTGGCCTGGTCGACGTGAAAGTCTGCGCCGTCACCGATGTCTGGTCGGGCCTGAAATTCATGATCCGCAAGGACCTTCGCTGAACGACAGTCATCCGGAGGAGGATGCATCATGCTGGCCACCAACCTCGCCCTCGGCACACTGATGATCTCGCTGACGGTGGTCATCCACACCTTCGGCCTGATGGGCGTGACCCATGTTATGAGCTTTGTCACCGACCACATTCGCCTGCATGGCCATCGCAGCCGGCTGCTCGCCATGAACACGGTGGTCATCGGCGTCTTTGCCGTGTTGACGGCCGAGGTCTGGCTCTGGGCCGCCGCCTATAGCGTGATCGGCGTGGTCGATGATTTCGAGACCGCCCTCTACTTCTCGACCATCACCTTCTCGACCGTCGGTTATGGCGACGTCGTGCCCCATCCCGAATGGCGCATGTTTGCCGCGCTCGAAGGTGTCAACGGCTTCCTGCTGATCGGCTGGTCCACCGCCTATCTGATTGCCGCCGGCATGCGCGTCGGCCCGTTCCGCTCGGGAGAACACTTCTGAAGGATCCAAGAGGTAAAATTATCTTACCTCTTTTCCTGTCTCCTGTTCACAGTCGACCGAATGGCATGTTATGCCGAAACAAAGACATTGGCGGAGAGAGAGACCACATGGGGCCGATCCTTGAAATTTCCGATCTGAAGACGCTGGCACGCAAGCGCGTGCCCAAACTCTTCTTCGATTATGCCGATAGCGGCTCCTATACCGAGAGCACCTACCGGGCGAACGAGAGCGATTTTGCCAGGATCAAGCTGCGCCAGCGCGTGCTCGTCGACATGAGCGGCCGCACACTCGAAACGACCATGGTCGGCGAGAAGGTGAAGATGCCCGTGGCGCTGGCGCCGACCGGCCTCACCGGCATGCAGCATGCCGATGGCGAGATGCTCGCAGCCAAGGCTGCGGAAGAGTTCGGCGTGCCTTTCACGCTCTCGACCATGAGCATCTGCTCGATCGAGGATGTCGCCTCGGTCACCACCCGCCCCTTCTGGTTCCAGCTCTATGTCATGCGCGACCGCGATTTCGTCGTGAACCTGATCGAGCGCGCCAAGGCCGCCAAGTGCTCGGCCCTCGTCTTGACCGCCGACCTCCAGCTGCTCGGCCAGCGCCACAAGGATATCCGCAACAGCCTCGCCGCCCCGCCGAAGCTGACGCCGAAACATCTCTACCAGATGGCGATCCGCCCGCGCTGGTGCTGGAACATGCTGCAGACCAACCGCCGCACCTTCCGCAACATCCACGGCCACGCCAAGAACGTCACCGATCTTTCCTCGCTGCATTCCTGGACGGCGGAGCAGTTCGATCCGAAATTGTCCTGGAAGGATGTCGAGTGGATCAGGAAGCAATGGGGTGGCAAGCTGATCATCAAGGGCATCCTCGACGTCGAAGATGCCCGGATGGCGGCGAAAACCGGGGCTGATGCCATCGTCGTCTCAAACCACGGCGGACGCCAGCTCGACGGCGCGCATTCCTCGATATCCATGCTGCCGAAAATCGTCGATGCCGTCGGCCACAAGATCGAGATCCACATGGATGGCGGCATCCGCTCCGGCCAGGACGTGCTGAAGGCCGTGGCGCTCGGCGCCAAGGGCACCTATATCGGCCGCCCCTTCCTCTATGGCCTCGGCGCCATGGGCAAACAGGGCGTGACCAAGGCGCTGGAGATCATCGCCAAGGAGATGGACGTGACCATGGCACTCTGCGGCAAGCGCCAGCTCGCCGATATCGACAAGACGATCATTGCCGAGAGCCCGTTCTGAACCACCCCGGATGGCTGCAATCCAACGCAATCCCAGGTAAGCGCCATCGTAAAACACGCTCTCTAGACTTGTATTTGCTGAAGGATACTCTTCCCCCGCGAAATGAATTCGCGGGGGATACTTTCATGACCAGGACCATCATCGACACGCCCTACAGCGTCCAAGCACGGGCGCACCAGCTGGCTGCGCTCGGCATCCGCTGCATCATCCGCTACTACAACCGACAAAACAGCCAGACCTTTCCCGACAAACGTCTCACCAGGCCTGAAGCCGAGGCGATCGTCGAAGCCGGCATGTCGATTGCGGTGGTGTTCCAGCAGAACCATCGCCTGATCACGGATTTCAGCGAGAGCTTCGCATTGAAGGACGCCGAGGCCGCCCTCGAATGTGCGCGCGCCATCGATCAGCCCAAGGGCAGCGCAATCTATGTTTCTGTGAACCATGACTTCAGCAGTGCCGACGACCTCAGCACGATCGAAAGATATTTCCGGATCTTCGCGGAAAAAGTTGGCACAGGTTCGACCGGCTATCGGCTGGGGGTCTACGGCTCAGGCAAGGTCAGCAGCAAACTCAAAGAGGCAGGCCATATTAACCTCGTCTGGCTACCAAGGGCGCTTGGCTGGTCCGGCAGCAAGGACTATCTCGAAAACGGCCCCTGGGATCTCTACCAGGATGCGGTCTCGCTCAAGATTGACGGGCTCGACTGCGACAGCAACATCACCCGGCCGGGAAACCCGGATTTCGGCCAGTTCACGCTGCCGTTGCCATCGACCGTCGTGACCAGGCGGCAGCCGGAAGACACCGATGGCAGTCGGGCGCTCTTTCAGGTCTCGAGCCATGGCAGCCTCAATCTGCGCGGAGGCGCCTCCCTCGATTTCCCGATCATCCGCCCGCTGGCACCAGAAACCCGACTTTACGGGCTGCAGCGCAGCGGAAACTGGATCCAGGTGGATCTGGAAGGTGACGGTCGTCCCAATGGCTATGTTTCGCTGGATTATCTCGTGGCCGTGACCGGTGAAGCGGGAGACCTGCCAGTTGTTGGCCAACAGGCGATCGACATCGCCTATCGGGAATACGAAATGCAGGTGGCCAATCTGGATGGCCCCGGCACAAACCCGCGCATAGCGCTCTACTACCGGCGGCTGGACGGCGCAGCGATCGGGCATGACGACGATGAAGTGGCGTGGTGTTCCTACTTCGTCAATTTCTGCTTTTCAGAGGTAGGACAGAGGGGCTCCGGTCGCGCCAATGCCCGCTCCTGGCTCACCTGGGGCAGGCCTGTTCAGGGAGCGCCGCGACGGGGTGACGTTGTCGTCCTGTGGCGGCAGTCTCCGGACAGCTGGAAGGGCCACGTCGGCTTCTTCGTCGGCTATGACGGAGACCAGTGGCTGCTGCTCGGCGGCAACCAGGACGATGCCGTCTCGATCAAGGCCTATGATCCCGCACGGGTGCTCGGTGTGCGCCGTCTTTGAGCGACGATCAGCCCAGGCGGCCGGTCGCAAGGCCGGTCGTCCAGTTGGGACGGCCATTGCGTTCGGCAAGCTGCGACTGGGACATATGATCATAGGGTACGAGCCGGAAGCTGACCGACCAGCCGGCATCCGTCTTCTCCAGGATCGCGTAGGATGCGAACGGGCTGCCCGCTTCGACCTTGTGATAGACGGGCGCATCATCGTCATAGGCCGGGCAGCCAACGCTGCCGGGATTGACGATCATCCTGCAGTCGGAAAGGCGGACGACGCGCGGCAGATGGGTATGGCCGCAGAGGATCAGCGGCTGGGCGATGCCCTGGGCCCAGGCCTCGATCTCCGCTTGGTCGCGCAGCACGACACGCCCCTCCGGCGTCGCCTGTTCGAGCCAGTAGGTGCCGTCATCCTGCGGCCGCGCATGGCAGAGATAGGCGACGTCGCGGAAGACCGCATCGAAGGGCAGCGCGCGCAGCCAGTCGAGATGCCGCTCTGTCAACTGGCTGAAGGCATCCGCCTCCCATTCATGCATGTCGCCGCTAGCATGTTCGATCAGATAGCGGTCGTGATTGCCGCGCACTGTGACCAGCTGAAGCAGCACGAGGATATCCGCCGTCCGCCCGGCTTCGAGCGGGCCGGACAGGCAATCGCCGAGATTGACGATATCGACTGTTTGAATGCCCTGCGCCGCGATATCGGCAAGCACCGCCTCAAGGGCTACGGCATTGCCATGAATATCGGCGATGGCTGCAAACCGCATCAGCTGCCCCGATAGGTCGAATAGCCATAAGGCGAGAGAAGCAGCGGTACGTGATAATGCGCCGTCGTGTCGGAAATGCCGAAGCGGATCGGGATCACATCGAGAAAGGGCGGATCGGTGAGCGCAAAACCCTTGGCCTTCAGATAATCCCCGGCATGGAAAAGCAGCTCGTATTGCCCGACCTGGAATTCGTCGCCGATCAGCATCGGCCCGCCATCGACACGCCCGTCGTCATTGGTGAAGACGGTCTTGATCAGCTCCGCCTCCTCGCCATTCATCCGCATCAGCTGGATGCGCAGGCCCTGGGCGGGCTTGCCGAGTGCCGTGTCGAGCACATGGGTGGTGAGGCCGGTCATATCTGGGGCTCCCGAATCACGAAGGGGGTATCGAAGAAGAATTCTTCGAGATTGTTGCCGGGTCCGTCGCGATCGACAACCAGGAAATCGCTGACGTCGCCGATCGCCATCAAGGGATGATGCCAGGTATTGCGCCGATAGTTCACGCCCTGGTGCGGGCGGGCGAGAAACACATGCGGCTGCCCTGGTCTGCCGTCCTCATCGTGGGACACCGCGACGAGGAAGGGCCGACCCGACAACGGCGAAAAGCTCTGGCTGCCGAAGGGATGGCGCTCCATCATGCCGATTTCATAAGGGAAGGCGCGCGGTTGCCCGCGAAAAATGTTGACGATGACCCGCGCCCCCTCGCCCGTCACCTCGGGCGAAAACAGCGCATGAAAGCGTTCCGTCGTGCCGCCATTGATCAGCCGCATGGTCGAGGGATCGGCCTCGATCACCTCGCCAAAGGGCGCAAATGTTTCGGCCGTCAGCGGACGGATGGGAAGGTCGATGGGCAAAGGGGTCATTCTCCCTGGACATGCGGATGGCGAAGCTGGTCGATCTGGCGAACCAGCTTCGGAAGATCACGCTGCACCGTATCCCATACCTGCCGCCAATCCAGCCGGTCATATTGGTGGACCACAAGATTGCGCAGCCCCCGCATTTGGGCCCAGGCGATCTCTGGTTGCTCCGACGCGATATCCGGGAACCGCGCCTGGATACGGGCGGCTGCCGCCGCGATCAGGACGAAGGTCATGGCAACCGCGCGTTGGCGAAGGAGATCGTTCTCGAACGCTTCGAAACTGACCCCATCGAGGAACCCGATGGCTTCGGTGGCTGCTTCCTCCATATCGATGAGGTTGTCGAGCAGCCGCTCTTCGGGGGTCATATGGCGATCGCCTCAGCAAGGATCCGGTCACGCATACGCGCCTTGAGACCATCCGCGGTTACAACATCGACCGGGCACGGCAACAGATCCTCCATCTCGGCCTGCAGTCCACCCAGATCGAAAAGCGTCATTCCCGGCAAGCCGTCCACGAGAATGTCGAGGTCGCTGTCCGGCCCGTCCTCGCCTCGCGCCACCGACCCGAAGACACGCGGGTTCGTCGCCTTGTGACGTGCCGTCACCTCGCGGATCACCTGCCTGTTTTTCTCCAGCACCTCTGACGGACGCATGACCGATCTCCTTGACCGACATGATAGAGCAAACGCGAAACGCGAGAAAGAGTGAGGCTTACACCACCAATACGAAAGCGGCGCTTGGATGCGTTCCGTCGTCCGCCACAGATCAGCCGCCAGATCGAGGGATCGGCCTCGATGACCTCGCCGAAAGGCGCGAATGTTTCGGCCGTCAGCAGACGGATGCGCAAGCGGAATAAGCCTTGGTACGAGACGAGCACGCGGCCGCATGACGGCTTCGGGGACAATCAGCGTCCGCCTTAACCAGCATCCGGATCGGGGCCTGCCGTCTCTGCGTCAACCGGGCAAGCGCGTGAGCCTGTTGAATCTCCAGATCAGAGCAAGCGCGGCAAGCGCCAGAGCCGAAACGAAGCCGAGCCAGACGCCTTGCGGGCCCATACCCAGCGGGAATGCGAGTGCCCAGCCGAGCGGGATGGCGACCGGCCAATAAGCGAGGATCGAGATCACCGAGGGAATGGCCGTATCGGACAGGCCACGCAAGGCCCCCACAAGGGTCGATTGAAGCCCGTCCACGACCTGGCTGAGCGCGAAGACGAAGAACAACGCCGCAGCCAGGTCGATGACGGCGGGATCAGACGAAATCAGCGCCGCGATTTCGGCACCGTAGAGGCCAAGCAGCAGCGCCGCGGCCGCTAGCCAGACCGTCGCCATCCCGAGGGCGGCAAAAGTCACCCTGCGCACCCTATCGAGGCGGTTTGCTCCAGCGGCCTGGGCGACGCGGATTGCCACGGCTCCAGCGACCCCGAGCGGCACCATATAGAGCAGCGTTCCGACCGACAGCGCCACCTGATTGGCAGCCAGCGCGATCGATCCGAACAGACCGATCAACATGGTCGCCACCGCCATGGCAGCCGTCTCGGCCACATACATCACGCCGAGCGGCGCGCCCTCGCGCACGAGTTTTCCGGCTTGCACGGCAGACCGATCGCCTCTCGCCCGCAACCGCAGGGTCGACAGGGACCAGCGCCAATAGGCGAAGGCCGCCAACAAGGCGATGCTCTCGGCAACCAGCGATGCGATCCCGGCGCCAGCCAGGCCGAGAGCCGGCAAAGGTCCGATCCCATAGATCAGGCAGTAGTTGAGAGGGATGTTCAGGATACAGGCAAGCGCGCCAAAACTCACCCCGATCCAGGGACGATCAATGGCTTCGAAGGCCGATTTGAAAACGGTGAGGATGGAATAGGGAATGAGGAAGGCAGCGATCAGATGCCAATAGGCCGTGACCTCCGAAAGCACGTCTTCCGGTTGCCCGAAATAGGGCATGAGAAGCAGCGAGGCACTCATGATCAGGGCCGCGCCAACGCCTGCCACGGCGCCCAGCGTCAGACCGACCCGCAGTACGGCCGCAACCCGGCGCCCCTGGCGCGCGCCGAAGGCATTGCCGATGCGAACGGAGATGACGGAAAGAAAGCCGTAGACCGCAGCCAGCATCACGGTCGCCACGGCACCCGCAAGTCCGACCGCAGCCAGGGGCACATGACCAAGCGGCGCGATCATCAGGGAATCCGTCACCGTAATCACGGCTCCAGTGCTGAGGCCGACCACGATGGGAACGGCCAGACGCGCGATATCCTTCAGTTCAGTCAAAAAGCTGGGGGTCATGGGAAATGTGTCGTCACGTCTGGGAACATTCAAGACTGCCGCGCGCCTTCTTCAGCAACCGCTCAAGGTCTTTGAGTTCGTCGGGGTCCAGTGCACGAGAAATGCGCTCCGCTGTCTCGGCATAGATCGATTTCTCCTCAGCGACCAGCGCGCTGCATTTTTCCGTCGGCGTCAACAGCACCGATCGTCCGTCGGCACTGTCGGAAAGCTTGTTGAGATATCCGCTAAGATGCAGCTTCCGGACCATGACGGATGCGGAAGCACGACTGACACGCATCTGCTCTGCCAGATCCGCAAGCCGCAGCGGCTTTTCGGCGGCAATCACCAGATAGAGGTAGTCGAGTTCCGTGGCCGTCAGGTCCATGGACCCGCTTTTGCGGGACTCTTCCCTCCACCGGAACCACATATGCCATTGCAGGCAGCGCAGACTTTCTTCCAGATCCATCACAACCAACCTATGTAGTTAGACTAACTAACTATATAGCGTAGGTGATTTTTGCAAGCCCCCTCTGTTGTCGGCACAGGCTCCGTCAAACCGGAGCAGACCACCAGACAAAACGAAAACAGCGCCGGTGTTGCCACCGGCGCTGCAATCATGAGACCTGGCCCTGAAATCAGGCGGCAGACTTGGCGTAGTCGGCAGTCGAGACTTCGGCGATCGTCGACAGGACGCGCGAAGCGATCGCATAGGGGTCGCCCTGGGAGTTCGGGCGGCGGTCTTCGAGGTAGCCCTTGTAGCCGTTGTTGACGAAGGAGTGCGGAACGCGGATCGAGGCGCCACGGTCGGCAACGCCGTAGGAGAACTTGTTCCACGGAGCCGTCTCGTGCTTGCCGGTCAGGCGCAGGTGGTTGTCCGGACCGTAGACGTCGATGTGCTCCTTCCAGTTCTTCGCAAACGCTGCCATGAGCGCTTCGAAGTACTCCTTGCCGCCAACTTCACGCATGAAGGTGGTGGAGAAGTTGCAGTGCATGCCCGAGCCGTTCCAGTCGGTGTCGCCGAGCGGCTTGCAGTGGAATTCGACGTCGATGCCGTACTTTTCGCAGAGACGCAGCAGCAGGTAGCGTGCGATCCAGATCTGGTCAGCGGCCTTCTTGGAGCCCTTGCCGAACACCTGGAATTCCCACTGGCCCTTGGCCACTTCGGCATTGATGCCTTCGTGGTTGATGCCGGCTTCGAGGCAGAGGTCGAGATGCTCTTCGACGATTTCGCGAGCGATGGAGCCGACATTCTTGTAGCCGACGCCGGTGTAGTACGGACCCTGCGGAGCCGGATAGCCCTGCTCCGGGAAGCCGAGCGGACGGCCGTTTTCGTAGAAGAAGTATTCCTGTTCGAAACCGAACCAGGCGCCTTCGTCGTCGAGGATGGTCGCACGGCTGTTCGACGGATGCGGCGTGACGCCATCCGGCATCATGACTTCGCACATGACGAGAGCGCCGTTGGTGCGGGCCGGGTCGGGATAGATGGCGACAGGCTTCAGCACGCAGTCCGACGAGTGGCCTTCGGCCTGCATCGTCGAGGAGCCGTCAAAGCCCCAGAGCGGCAGCTGTTCCAGGGTCGGGAAGCTGTCGAATTCCTTGATCTGCGTCTTGCCACGCAGGTTTGCTACCGGCTTGTAGCCATCGAGCCAGATATACTCGAGCTTAAACTTGGTCATGGTGCTCTCTCTTCAGTCTCGCGCCATTCATGCGCAACAGAGGGGTGATTCTCCGGTTCGCCCGGGAGTCGGACAAGAAAAAGCAGGAACCGTGCCAGTTTGCCCGCAATCACGAGAAAGCGACCATTTTGTCGCAGGCGAAAGCCTGAAACCCGGTAATCAAAGGGCTTTCTTTAACAGATTGAGCTCATACTTGCGGAACCAGAGGCGCGTGTCGGGTGTTGTCTGCACACCAAAGATCACGAAAGCGCTGTGATGATTTTAAATTCATCACTTTTTCTGCATCAATATTGCCTACAAAATAGGCAAATTGCACTTTTCATGTGCATTTCAGTTTCAGACGTGGTAAGCATGGAACATCGAGACAACACTCGGTGGAAACGAGAGGCAGTAGCATGACAACGAACATGGTTCGGGAATCGGCGAAGATCTACGAATTCCCGGTGCGTGACCTGGCCCGGCTGAATGCCATGCGTGAGCGCCAGACGCCGAAACCCGTGATCTATGAGAGCGGTTCGGCAAGCTGGTATCACGAGGAAGCGATCCGCGAAGCCGAACGGGCGCCAAAGCAGTAAACGCCATAAAGGCATATAAAAAAGCCGCCCGCTTTGCGGACGGCCTGAAGCATGCGACGAGCGGGCCACAGCCCGCTCTTTTCGTTTTCAGAGCAATCCCAGCAAAAGTCAGAACCGGCTTTGCGTCCGGAATTGCGTCAACACAAACAGCTTATGATTTCGTCCCGAAGAGGCGCAGGCGCATGACGCCGCCATCCGGATGCATGGCAATCCGCACATGCGTCACCGGGCCGATCTTCTGCACCTGATCCCCTTCATAGAAATGCTCGGCATCCATCTGCATCTTCTGCCGGGTCAGGATCGGCTTCCACTGTTCGGAGGCTGAAATCTCTGCTTCGCTGAAGGTGTCGCCTGCGTCAGGCAGGTAAGCGCCGAGCAGCTCGCAGGTATCGGGGTAATTGCCCTTGTAGAAATGCGTATCGATCAGCACCCGGTTGATGACGCCGGCATGGCCGAGCCGGATGATCGCCCAGTCATGGCCTGGACCACGGCGGCGCTTGGTTTCCCAGCCATCGCCCATGTTCGTGCCGCGACCCGGCGACAGGATCTTGTCGGGATGGCCGTAATGGGCATCCGACCAGGCCAGCGATTTTGCGCCATGGAAGATATAGGCGAGATCGATCTCTTCCGAAGCCCGCACCTTCGACCAGTCGAAATGCGCCGCGCCATAGACGCGCAGACGCGCCACACCGCCATCCGGATAGATATGCAGGCGAAGATGCGTCCAGACCTTTGAGGTATCGGCATTCTTGAAGAAATGCTGCGCCGAGGCACCCAACGGCGACTTCGTCACGAGCTCCGTCCAGACCGTCGCATCCGTCGGATCGCCGCTCTCGACATGGGCCGCCTCGATCGAGCAATGCGGCGGATAATTGCCGGTGAAGAAGCGCGTATCGACATCGAAGCCGAAGATGCGGCCCGGCATGGCAAGCCGGATGATCGCATAGTCATGCCCCGGCACGCGTTTGCGCCGGCTTTCCCAGCCATCCATGTATTTGCCGTTGTCGTCATAGAGATCCGGATCGAATGTCGCCGGATCGTCGTTCAGCATGCGCGACAGCGGCGCAAAGAACTCGTCGGTCGAGAAAATGCCGGTCGCCCCGAGGCGCGCGGAGGCAAGATTGACGGCACCGGCGGCGAAATCCGGCAGAACCACGGTCGAAGTCTCAAGCATGTCAGTGTCTCTCCGGAAGCAGGCTTTCGAGGCGAAGCCTGGCGATTTTTTCCACCTGCTGGCAGGCGGTGTCAAATTCCTGGTCGCGGCTGTTTGAAATCCGCGTTTCGAAGGCTGCGAGAATGTCGTCCTTGGTCAGCCCCTTGACCGCAATGATGAAGGGAAAGCCGAATTTTTCGACATAGGCCGTGTTCAGCGCCGTAAAGCGGGCATGCTCCTCAGCCGAGAGCCGGTCCAGCCCGGCACCGGCCTGTTCGCGCTTGCTGTCTTCGGTCAGCTCGCCCGCAATCGCAAGCTTGCCGGCAAGATCCGGATGCGCCCTGAGCACGCCGAGCCGCTCTTCGGCGCTCGCCGTGCGGAAGATCGCCGCCATCCCGTCATGCACGTCACGTGCGGTGAGTGGCTCCTCGATCATGCCGGCATCAAAGGCGCGCTCGGCAATGAAGGGCGAATGCTCGAACACGCCGCCGAAACGCTGAACGAAGTCCGCTCTGTCCATTCGTTTATCCATTTAGAAGCGAGGTCTCGTCCGACGGGAGCGAGACTGGGGAAGATGCCTGCGGCCGGGCCGCGAAGCGATTTGCATCAAGGATTAGCCGAGGCCCGGAGGCTTGTCGAGTTTCCGGCAGCGACAATCATTTTCGCCCAAACGCGAGGGCACACCACCTTGCGGACATGGCCGGTCGGTCTATCTATGGAACTGCACTTCCGCGATTTCCCAGAAAGGAATTCCCCATGCCGATTGCCAAGGGCTATGCCGCAACGGATGCCTCCAAGCCATTGGTTCCCTTCACCTTCGAACGTCGCGAGCCGAATGACGACGACGTGGTGATCGACATCAAGTTTTCCGGCATCTGCCACTCCGACATCCACCAGGCGCGCAACGAATGGGGCAACTCCACCTACCCCATGGTGCCGGGCCACGAGATTGCCGGCGTGGTCACTGCAGTCGGCTCGAAGGTCACGCAGTTCAAGGTCGGCGACCGCGTCGGCGTGGGCTGTTTCGTCGACAGCTGCGTCCATTGCGAGAGCCGCAATGTCGATCTCGAACAGTATATGCCGGGCGTCGTGCCGACCTATAACGGCTTCGAGGCCGATGGCGTGACGCCGACCTATGGCGGCTATTCGAACACCATCACCGTGAAGGAAGGCTATGTGCTCTCCATTCCGGACAACCTGCCGCTCGACAAGGCAGCGCCCCTGCTCTGCGCCGGCATCACGCTCTATTCGCCGCTCGTGCACTGGAAGGCCGGCCCCGGCAAGAAGGTGGCCATCGTCGGCATGGGCGGGCTTGGCCATATGGGCGTGAAGATCGGGGCTGCGCTCGGCGCCGACATCACCGTTCTCAGCCAGAGCCTGTCGAAGAAGGACGACGGCATCGCCTTCGGCGCCAAGGATTACTACGCCACCGCCGACAAGGAGACCTTCAAGAAGCTCGCCGGCACCTTCGACCTGATCATCTGCACTGTCGGCACCGAGATCGACTGGAACGCCTATCTGAACCTCTTGAAGATCGACGGCGCGCTGGTTCTGGTCGGCCTGCCGGAAAACCCGGTTCCGGTCCATGCCTTCTCGCTGGTCATGGGCCGCCGCTCGCTCGCCGGCTCCTCGATCGGCTCGATCAAGGAAACGCAGGAGATGCTCGACTTCTGCGGCAAGCACAACATCACGCCTGAGATCGAGATCATCGACATCAGCCAAGTCAACGAAGCCTATGAGCGCGTCATCAAGAGCGACGTGCGCTACCGCTTCGTCATCGACATCGCGAGCCTCGACAAGGCCTGAGCTGAGAAGACGGAAATGAGAGGTGCCCGGCAGCGATGTCGGGCCCTTTTTTTGAGAGGCCTACCCTCAAACGCAACGTCATCCTCGGCCTTGTGCCGAGGATCTACTGAAGCCGACTGCAATTGAAACGTCGCAGATGCTCGGGACAAGCCCGAGCATGACGGCCTCACATTATCAGCCCTTCCTGCCAGGCCCTTTACGGTATCACACCTGCAGCTGATACCCATTCCGCTCCGGAAACGGCCAATCCGCAAGCAAGGCCATATCCGGCCGGTAGATTTCCACCTTCAACGGGTAACACTTGGCCACATCGCTCGAATGGCTGGCGCTGCAATCCCCGCCCGGGCAGGCCGAGAGAGCGCCTAAGAGATCGATCTCCGCGAACATCTCCAGGAAATCCCCGGGGCGAACCGGGCTCGCCTTCATGAAATACTGCTGCGTATCGCGGGTGAAACCGGTGCACATGAAGACATTCAAGACGTCATGCACATGCGGCTCGGCGGCCTTTATGTCCATGCCCCGGTGATGCGCCAGCGCACGGCAGAGGTTGGAATGGCAGCAATGATGATAGTCGCCGCCGGAGAGCAGCCGGTTGGTATAGGGATCGCAGCGCGTGCCGATCACGTCATGCACACCGCCGCCGAATTCGTCGAAGCCGTACCAGCCGAGCGTATCATGGCTGATCGTCGCCATGGGGCGAAGCGAGGGCAGATTGCTCCAGAGACGGTTGCCGGTCGTGACATGCGTCGCATGCAGCGCCCGCGTCTTGCCCGAAAAGAAGCGCTCGGAGAGGTCGTTGGCGTTCCAGAGGTTCAGGTCGCCGACCTGCGGCCCCTCCACGCTGACGATGCGGAAGAAATGCCCCTTGGGAACTTCGAAGGTGTTGCCCTCGCGCGGCGGCACGACCACTTCGCCGACCTTCTCCATCGTCACCCGCGCCCGCTCCAGGATGCTCATGTCGGGCACCTTCAACGACTCGACCGGATAACAAACGACGGGTTTTACAGCCCGGCGGGCAGCCGCATCGGCGGGAACGGGGATGTTTGCGTTGAAGGGGGACATGGGCGGCTCCGGGACGGCATCAGGATGGAAGCCACAAGGTGCCCGACAGCCGCTTTCATGACAACAGCCTCTCTTCTTGCCCCATGAGCAAGTGTGGCTTAGTCATGAAGGGATGAAACTGCCACCGCTGCCCACACTCCGCGCCTTCGAGGCCGCCGCCCGCCGCGAGAGCTTCCTGCAGGCCGCAACCGAACTCGGAATGACGGCAGCGGCCGTCAGCCAGCATGTGAAGGCACTGGAAGACTGGCTGGGCCTTGCCCTCTTCGAACGCCGGCCGCGTGGCGTGCGCCTCACCACCGACGGACGCGAACTCGGCGCCGCTTGCTCGGAAGGCCTCGGCCATATCGCCCGCGCCGTCGAGCGGCTGTCTGCGAGAAAGGCTGTCGTGCGTGCGAGCCTTGCCTGCATGCCCTCGGTCGTCACCCACTGGCTCGGCCCCCGCCTGCCCCGTTTCCGCGCAGCATATCCCGATATACAGGTCTCGATCGTCTATCCGCTCGGCGCACTGACCCCGGATGAAGCCGGCGCAGACCTGCTGATCGGACACGGGACCCGCCCGCCGGGGCGGGCCGACCGCATCCTGGATGCCGCCACCCGGCCCACCTGTGCGCCCGCCTATCTGGAGCGGCACGGGCCGATCACCACGCCCGCCGACCTCCTGAAACAGGACCTGCTGCACGACGCAACGGAGGCCGCCTGGCAAAGTTGGCTGGCGGCACGCGGGATCGAGGGCCCGACTCCGGCAGGACCGCTCTATGCCGATTTCAACCTGCTGGTCAGTTCGGTCCTCTCGGGCCTCGGCATCGGCCTCTGCCCGACAGCCCTGATATCAGACCATCTGACAGCGGGCACGCTGACCGTGCTGTTCGAGGAAGCCGCCGACAAGGACAAGGCCTATTGGCTGCTGTCAGGCACGAACCTGTCCGAGCCTGCCGCACTCTTGCGGGACTGGTTGCTGGAGGAGGCCGCAAGCTCGGCCTCCAGCGCCTGATATTCGACACAGGCCTTCTCATACTCGGCGCGGAATGCCGGGTTTTTCATGAGCTTGAACTTGAGGTCGCAGAGTGTCGTCATGAGGCCCTCACCATCTAGGCTTATGATACTTGTGCCAATGCTCGGCGATCTCGATGCGCTTGGGCACCCAGACCTTCTCGTGGCTGGTGACATAATCGATGAACCGCGCCAGCGCCGCAGCCCTTCCCGGTCGCCCAACGAGGCGGCAGTGCAGTCCGACGGACATCATCTTCGGGCTGCCGTTCTTCCCCTCCTCGTAAAGCACGTCGAAGGCATCCTTGAGATAGGTGAAAAACTGATCGCCGGAATTGAAGCCCTGCGGTGTGGCAAAGCGCATGTCATTGGTCTCGAGCGTATAGGGGATGATCAGGAAGGGTTTGCCGTCGAGATCCGGCACCCAGAACGGCAGGTCGTCGGAATAATTGTCGGAGGAATACAGGAAACCGCCCTCCTCCATGACGAGGCGCAGCGTGTTCATGGATGGCTTGCCCTGATACATGCCGAGCGGATGCGAGCCGGTGAGTTCCTTGTGCAGGCGCACGGCCTCCTGAATGTGCTGACGCTCGACCTCTTCGGGAAAATCCTTGTATTCGAGCCAGCGATAGCCGTGGCTGGCGATTTCCCAGTCGGCTTCCTTCATCGCGGCTACGGCTTCCGGGTTGCGCGCCATGGCAAGCGTCACGCCATAGACGGTGACCGGAACCTTGCGCTCGGTGAACATCCGCCACAGCCGCCAGAAACCGGCACGCGAACCGTATTCGTAGATCGATTCCATATTGAGATTGCGCTGCCCGGCCCAAGGCTGGGCGCCGACGATTTCAGACAGCAGGCATTCCGAGGCCGGGTCGCCGTCGAGAATGCAGCTTTCGCCGCCCTCCTCGTAATTCACCACGAACTGCACCGCGATCCGGGCATCGCCTGGCCACTTCGGATCAGGAATGTCACGGCCATAGCCGATGAGGTCGCGGGGATATGGCGCAGTCGTCATGGGTTCACCTCTCGTGTTTTGACGCGAGGCTATTGGCGAGGGCGGCACCTGTCGAGATGGAAAACGCGCGATTTGCTGCAGCGCAAACAGATCAGGCAATCTTCCGGCTGGAAACCTGTCCGAGCGGATGCAGCGAATGCACGGTAAACGGCGCGCCACGCTCCGGCTCGACAAACAGCGCGAGATTGGTCACCACAACAGGCTCGGCCAGCACCGGATCGAAATGCGCCTTCAGCGCCTCTTCGATTCGCGGGAAATCGCGCGCCAGAAGCGGCCCCGTCAGGGTCATGTGGAAACGAAATTCGTCCATGACATAGGGGTGGCCCCAGCGGTTGAGATTGCTGAATTGCGGCGCCGAAAGCCGCTCGGGATTGCGTCGTTCGATCTCCGCTTCCGAGAGTGGCGCGCGAAAACCGTCGAATGCCTGCACGACCGAGGCGGCGAGATGATCGACCTCCGGGCAAGGCCGCTGCATGATGAGCCCGAAGACGTCGCCGATCCGGCCGACCGATAGGCCATGCAACACGACTGGCTCCATGCGACCGGCGAAATGCATGAGCTCACGCAGCAACGCGGCTTCGCTCGAGCCCTCGCTCAAATGGAAGGGTGCCTTGAAGGTCGCATGAAAGCCGAAGCGACGGGGAAGCGCCGTGTGAAAGGCAATCTGATGCACGCCGAGCCCTTTGAGGCCCGGATACTCCTCCGCTTCGCCGGAGAACACATTGCGGCCAAGCCAACGCGCCGCGGCATCGCCAAGCGGATCGCGGGCGGGCGGCGTAAAGCAGATGGCATAACGCATGTCGAGCACCTCGCACTGGCTCGCGACGGAACTTTAGCAGTTGCCGTTACAACCCCGTGGATAGGTGATTTGCATGACAGTATCACGAAGCGCGCGCTCTTATTTCTCGCCCCACAATCGTGAGTATCCCTTTGTTTTCAGGGTATTTCGGTAAATTCCTCACCACCTGCCCGATCTGCAGCCACCGAAATGTGATGGGTGAGCGTAAAGCTGTGAGGCAGACGCAGCCCCTGCCCCACGATCAGATCGAGCGCGGCATCGGCCATGAGATGGGCGATGCCGAAGCTCACCTTGAAGCCGCCGGTCAGCGCATGGATCTGCGGATAGGCGGGATGGGGCCCGACCATCGGATCCCGATCGATCGCCTTCGGTCGCAAGCCGGCCCAGCGTTCAACGACCTCCGCTTCACGCAGAACCGGCGCGAGCTGCCGCGCCTCGGCAATCAGCGCGTCGAGCTGCCCGTCGGTGGAGAAGGGTTCGTCGTAGCGGTTCTCGCTGGTGCTGCCGATCGCCACATGGCCGCCTTCATGCGGCACCACATAGAGCCCGTCGAGATAAAGAAGCGGCAGCGCATCCGGCAGATCGACCTTCATCAGGGCCGCCTGCCCTTTGACGCCCCGCCCCAGCGGCTTTGCCAGGGATGGCCCGAGCGTTTCCAGCAAGGCAAACGAGCCGACACCGGCAGCCACCAGATGCGAGCCAAAGCCGATCGACGTCCCGTCCGTCAGTTCAAGCCGGTTTGCCACCGGATCGATGCGACTTGCAGCCGCCCCTTCGACAAGGCGCACACGGCCGGCCTGCTCCAGCCGTGCCCGGAGCGTCGCGGTGAGCGCGCGCGGCGACACCCGTCCCGCAAATCGATCATGGACCAGCCCGGCCGCGCTGAACTCGGCCGATGGCCAATCGGCAAACGGGCTCTCGTCGATCACGGACCAATCGAAAGCCCTGCCCTGCTGACACCAGTTCGTCTCAGCCTCCAGGGAATGGCGCTCGGCGATGGGCCTCAAATGGGCTTTCGGCAGGGGGATCAGCCGCCCGCAGCGCCGATAACCGGCAGACAGGCCGGTTTCGGCTTCGAGTGCTGCGATCTCCGCTTCCAGCGACAGGAGCCCATCGAATTGCAGCTGCTTCTTCTCGTTCCAGCGATCCGGCATATGCGCCATCAAGGCGCCGAGCAGGCCGCCGCTGGCCCCGCTGCCGGTGCGCTCGGCCTCGATGAGGATCGTGTCGATGCCCCGGCGCTCGGCCTTCAGCGCCGCCCAGAGGCCCATGATGCCGCCCCCGACAATGACGAGGTCTGCCCGCAATTGACCTGACATCGCTACCGATTTATCGGACATGACCATGACCCATTCGAATTATCCGCCAGGCACCGGCGACACCCAGGCACCGCTCACCTGGCATGACGGCGATATGCCTTTTTCACCCGCCTTTGGCGATCATTTTTATTGCCAGACGGATGGCCGGCTGGAATGCGGCCATGTCTTTCTCGCCGGCAACGGCCTGCCGGAACGCTGGCAGACGGCAGAGACCTTCACCATCGGCGAGCTCGGCTTCGGCACGGGCTTGAACGCCTGCGAAACCTGGCGGCAGTGGAAGGCGCACCGCCGTCCCGGCGCCCGCCTGCATTTCGTCTCCTTCGAGCTCTTTCCCATGCAGGCAGAGGAAATCGACCGCGCCTTGTCCCGCTGGCCGGAGATCGATGCGGAGCGCAAGGCTCTTGTGGCCCGCTGGCCGGCAGAACCCTCAGGTGTGGTGACGATCGATCTCGACGACCAAACGCGGCTTTCCGTCATCTGCGGCGACGCCTTTGAGAACCTCACCGCAAGCACGCTCACTTTCGACGCCTGGTTCCTCGACGGCTTCGCGCCGTCGCGCAACAGCGCCATGTGGTCGGCGGAGCTGATGCAGCGGGTGCATGCCACAACGGCTGAGGACGGCAGCTTCGCGACCTATGCTTCGGCCGGCTTCGTCCGGCGCAATTTGATCGCAGCGGGTTTCGATGTCGAGCGGCGCCCTGGTTTCGCGGGCAAGCGGGAAATGCTCTGCGGCGTCAGACGCTCGGCCTGATCAGCCTTCCGCTGCGATCCCGATGACGGCCCTGCCACTCCATTGCTCGATCTTGCGCATCAACAGTTCCGGCGAGATCGGCTTGGAGAGATAATCGTCCATGCCGGCGGCAAGGCAGGCCTCGCGGTCGCTCTCGAGCGCATGGGCGGTCACGCCGATAATCGGTGTCCTTCCGCCGCCGCGCGCAGTTTCTTCCGCCCGGATCAGGCCGGTCGCCTGGTGACCATTCATCACCGGCATGGAAACATCCATCAGGATCAGATCCGGCGGCTCGTTGCGCCAGGCCTGCACCGCTTCTTCGCCGTTGCCGACGATACGATAGGCTATTGCGCTACCGGTCAGGATCTGGCGGAAGACAATCTGGTTGACCGGATTGTCTTCGGCGATCAGCACCCTTAGCGCGCCGACAACGGACGCCTCAGAATGCATGACGGGCGTGTGCAGCACCGGCGGCTGATGTGGGACAGGTAGGGGAGCCGGCACGGGTTTGAGACGTTCAGAATTGAGCCTCTGGACGCGGGCGGTGCGCACAACATCGATGATCGCGCCGCGCAGGACATTTGCCCGAGCAGGTTTCATCAGATGCGCCTGGATCTTCAGGCTCTCGAACAGGCGATCGTCGCCGACCATATCCATCGACGTGAGGAAAACGAGCGCGATATCGTCAAAGCGCCGATCGTCACGGATGGCCTGGGCGACATCAAGGCCGTTCATATCCGGCATTTGATAATCGATGATCACGACGTCGATCTGCAACCCTTCGTCATGAGCAGCAGACAGAATGTCGATCCCGCTCAGACCATCCGAAACGGCAAGTCCGTCGAAACCCCACATCTTCAGCTGCTCGCTGATGATGCGACGATTGACGGCATTGTCGTCAATGACGAGGACGCGCGCATCCCTCACAGTTGCCGGCAACTCCTTCTGGTGCCGACGCTCGGCGACCACGGCAAGCGGCAGTTCCACGGTGAAGGCAGAGCCACAGCCGACGGAGGATACGACGCTGAGCTTGCCGCCGAACAGACGGACGAGGCCAGCCGTGATCGCAAGTCCAAGACCCGTGCCTTCGTGACGCCGGGTCGAAGACGTATCGACCTGCGAGAACTTCTCGAAGATCTTCGCCTGCATTTCATCCGGGATACCGATCCCGGTATCTTCGATCCGCAGTTTAAGCACCGACTGGCCGTCGAGGACGGGCCCGGCCGATACTTCGACATGCACGTGACCCTTCTCGGTGAACTTGATCGCATTGCCGAGCAGATTGGTGACGATCTGTCGGAAACGGCCAGGATCGCCCATGAAGGTATGCATCACCTTCTGGTCCCCGGAGACGACGAGTTCGATATCCTTTTCGGCTGCGGCGGCGGACATCAGTGTCGCGACATCCTCGATTGCCTCGACCGGATCGAAGGGCGACTTTCTGAGCTTCAGCTGGCCGGCATCGATCTTCGAGAAATCGAGGATATCGTTGATGATCGTCAGCAGCGCATTGCCGGACTTCACCATGATATCGACAAAGGTCTTCTGGCGCGTGTCGAGTTCCGATTTCGACAAGAGCTCGGCCATCCCGAGCACACCGTTCATCGGCGTCCGGATCTCGTGGCTCATATTGGCCAGGAAGTCGGACTTTGCCTTGTCGGCGGCTTCCGCGCGGGCAAGCAGAACCTCAAGCTCGGCCTCGCGGGCCTTGAGTTCCGTAAAGTCGGTCAGAACAACAACGCAGCTGCGGTCGCCTCCAAAGGTCGCTTCCAGCTTGACCCAGGTTTTGCCGTTGACCAGGAAATTCGTCGAGATCCCGTTCGCACTCTGCAATGCCGATTGCCACTGTTGCAGGATTGTCTGCGCCTCGACGTCGAAATCGCCACGCGCCGCACAGTATTCGAAGATCGGACGCCAGCTTTCACCCGTCGCAACGAGAGTCTCTGGCAGATCGAGAATACGGCTGAACGACGGGTTGACCTCCGTAATCCGCCCCTTCTCGATCATCATCAGGCCCTGCGTCATCATCCGCATGGACTCCTGGACAAACCCGCCTAGGCGTTCGAGTTGCTGCTGCGCCTCGTCGATTTCGCGCTCGCGGGCCCGCATTTCGGTCAGATCGGAATAGGTCAGCAGGATCTTGCGATCCTGGAGGCGGGTGATGGTCGCCAGAATGAACTTGCCATCGGCATAGGCGATCTCGGTTACATGCGAGCCTTCCAGCACATCGAACTGAGCGATGCGACGGCGATAGCCTTCTTCGAACTCGATGTCGGGCCACGACCAGCCACGGGTCGAATTCTGCTCGCAATATCGACGGAACGGCAGGCCCTGCAGCGGCAGGTCATCGGGCCATTGCCAGATTTCCCGGCACTTCTCGTTCGCGAACTCGACCATATAGTCTGGCCCGAGAATGACGACGCCGACCGGCATGACCTGCAGCATCGCGACCATGTCGTTATAGAGTGCTTCAGCCCTCGCCTGAGCGCGCACCAGCGCCTGCTGTCCTTTGCGCAGTTCGGAGACGTCGTTGACCGATCCGACCAGATAATACTTGTTCTGCGATGTGGTGATGCGGCTGAGCCGTGTAATGACGGAAATTTCCTGTCCATCGCGCACCACGATGTCACGGTTCTTTTCGATCATCTCGCCAGTTGCAAAGATCCGGAGATTTTCCTCCTTCATGATCTTGCCGTTCTCCGGCCAGAGCTCCTCTTCCGTCATGCCATAGATGTCTTCTCGCCGCTGACCGTGAAGCTCCTCATAGGCCTTGTTCACATAGATCATTTTGCGATCGAGGTTACGAATGAAGACCGGTACCGGCATCTGCTCCAGCGCCGCGCGGTATAGAAGCGTTTCCTCCTCACGCTGGAACATGTCCGAGACGTCGGTATAGGTGAGCAGGATCTGCCCGCCCTCGAGCCGGCGACTGCCACCGGCAAGCGCACGTCCCGACGGCGTCTTGACGTCGATCAGAGGGCCCTCGACCAGGCTGACAACCTGCTCTATGCGATAGTTCACGCGGTCGGCCAGTTCGTCCGGCGTGAGGTTTGGCATAGTGCGAACCATGGCACGCATCAGAAAGTCCCGATAGGACAGGCCCTCCAGCGTCACCGAGGGACCGAATTCCATCATGTCGCGGGCCGCCGGATTGACGAAGGAAATCCGCAGGTCTGGATCCAGCACGATGATACCGACTGGAAGGGATGCCATAAGGCTTTGCAGCTGGGACTGAAGCGCCTCGGATTCCTGGCGGACAGCCTCAAGCTTCTTCTGCTCCTGACGCAGCGGCGTCAGATCGGTTATCGATCCAACGATATAGCGCGCGCCACCGGGTCCGGTGACGACCCCGGTTCGGCTGATGACAGGGACCCTTGCTCCGTCAGCGCTCAGGAAAATATCCTGAAATTCCTTGGTAACGCCGGATTCGAGGACGCGTTGATTATCCTCAAAATAGTTCTGGCCCAGCGCCGGGAAATTCTCCTGTTCTGTTCGCCCCAGGAGATCAACGATCGGCCTGCCGACGATGTCGGCATAGGCCCGATTGGCAAACAGCAGCCGGTGATGGGCATCGCGCACATAGGTGGCAATCGGATACTGCTCAAGCACCGCCTGAAACAGCGCGACGGATAGTTGCGTCGCGGTCTCTGCTCTTCTTGTGGCCGGCTCCATGCTCGGTTCCATGAAACCAAAGAGATAGATCCGATCGTCATCGTCGAAGAAGCGTTCGATATAAAGGGTGCACAGCGGTCCTGAAGGCTCCGGCCTGACGGAAAGAGCCTCCTCTTCGCCGAACACGAGAACGCGCCGCTCGCGATCATCGCGCAATTCGTCGGCGTCGGGTCCGAAAATCTCGCGATCATGGCGACCGGGGAAACTTTCGATGGAGAGGTTATGGAGATTCGCGAAGGCAGCATTCACCGTGACATAGCGCAGCTCGCTGTCCTTCACGTAGGAAGGCAGATCGAGCGCGGCAATCTTGTCGCGGACTAGCTCGAGCAAGGCGCTTCCCCGATTCAAAACTCTGTTCACCCTCTGATCAATGCCTTGTTTTGGTAAACAGCGCGTAAGCAAACCATCACCGTCTGCTTTAAAAGCAATTCCAGAAGAAGGATTACACGCCACATACAGCGCTGGCCGACCACTGTTCCAGATGAGCCGGTTTTTCGTCGCAAACGGCAATGCCTTTTGGCTTGCGAACCTGCGAGACTTGATGTCGAGATTGACACAATGGATCGACCATGAGCGACATTAGCACTTCCGCCTTGTCCGAGACTGAAACCTCATCTGCCGGTGGCGAGCGCCGCAGGCGCACCGGCGGACGCGGCGGAGACCGCAGCCGCACGGGCGTGGCCGGCAAGTATCGCAATCTCGTCAACCGTCTTGCCAAGACCGAGCTGCTCGAACCTCAGGCGCTCGACGAGATGCACGAGGCATCGCTGACGATCCTCGAAGAGATCGGCATGGACATCATGCTGCCGGAGGCCCGCGCCATCATGAAGGCGCATGGTGCAGAGGTCACCGAGGGCTCAGACCGCGTCCGCTTCGACCGCAACCTGATCATGGACATGATCGCGTCGGCCCCGCGCGAATTCCAGATGTTTGCCCGCAATCCCGAGCGTAACGTCAAGATGGGCGGCAACAACCTCGTCTTCGCCCAGATCGCATCCGCCCCCTTCGTGGCAGACCGCGAAGGGGGCCGCCGCGCCGGCAACCAGGAAGACTTCCGCAAGCTCGTGAAGCTCGCCCAGTGCTATGACGTGATCCACACGACCGGCGGCTATCCGGTCGAGCCGATCGACATCCATGCCTCGGTCCGCCACCTCGACTGCCTCTCCGACATGGTGAAGCTGACCGACAAGGTCTTCCACTGCTACTCGCTCGGCAAGCAGCGCAATCTCGACGCCATCGAGATCGCCCGCATCGGTCGCGGCATTTCGATGGAGCAGATGGAAAACGAGCCCTCGCTCTTCACCATCATCAATTCCTCCTCGCCGCTGCGCCTCGACGGACCGATGCTCCAGGGCATCATCGAAATGTCCTCGCGCGGTCAGGTCGTCGTCATGACGCCCTTCACGCTGGCCGGCGCCATGGCGCCCGTCACCATCGCTGGCGCCGTCGTGCAGCAGAATGCCGAAGCGCTCTGCGGCATCGCCTTCACCCAGATGGTCAAACGCGGCGCCCCGGTCGTCTATGGCGGTTTCACCTCCAATGTCGACATGAAGACAGGCGCACCCGCCTTCGGCACGCCGGAATACATGAAGGCGGTCATCGTCGGCGGCCAGCTCGCCCGCCGCTACGGTATCCCCTACCGCACGTCGAACACCAACGCCGCCAACACGCTGGACGCTCAGTCGGCTTATGAGTCGGTCTTCTCGCTCTGGGCGCTGACGCAAGGCGGCGGCAATTTCATCATGCATTCGGCGGGCTGGACCGAGGGCGGCCTGACGGCCTCCTTCGAAAAATTCATCCTTGATGTCGATCTGCTACAAATGGTGGCGGAATTCCTCACCCCTCTCGACGTCACCCCAGATGCGCTGGCGCTTGACGCCGTCCGCGAAGTCGGCCCCGGCGGCCATTTCTTCGGCACGGCCCACACGCTCGCCCGTTACGAGACGGCGTTTTACTCGCCGATCCTCTCCGACTGGCGCAATTTCGAGACCTGGACAGAAGCCGGACGCCCAACCACCTACGACCACGCAAACCGCGTCTTCAAGGAGAAGCTTGCCACCTACGAGCGCCCGCCGATCGATCCTGGTGTCGAGGAAGAGCTCGATGCTTTCGTGGCGAAACGCAAGGCTGAAGGCGGGGTGGCGACGGATTTCTGAGGCGTCAGGCAAGCTGCTTCAGATAGGCCTGATAGGTCTGGTGCGGCTGAGGCTCGAACCGATCCTGCATCACCTTCCAGTCCTCGACCCGGTCGAGGCGGAAATCACGAAATCCCTGGCGCATCTCGCACCAGGCCGTCATTACCCAGATCGCGCCGAAGGCCGCAAGACCCAGCGGCCAGACGACGCGCTGGCTGCGCTCGCCGGGCAGCGAATGATAGGCGATCCAGACCTTGCGTTTGGCCGACAGGGCCGAGCGCATATCACCAAGACAATCCGGCACGACGGGCTGTGCTGACGAGCGAAACGCATGAATCGGCGCCGAGATCAACCGTTCGGCATGATCCTTCGGCAACATGCCGAGCATCTTCTCCTTCGCCTCGCGCGCCGCCTGGCCGAGCCGGGGATCGCCGAGCATCTCGACGGCCCTCAAGCCGAACGCCAGTGCCTCAAGCTGCTCAAACGTGAAGGTCAGCGGCGGCGCGTCGAAAGCCTCGCGCAGCATATAGCCCACCCCGCGCTCGCCCTCGATCGGCGCGCCGGAGGCGATCAGATGATCCATGTCGCGATAAATGGTGCGCGGCGCGACCTCCATCTTCTCGGCGATTTCCGCCGCCGTCATGGCGCGGCCGGTCGCGCGCATCAGCTGGATGATCCGGAACAGTCGGTCGGCGGGGCGCATGCGTGCCTCCTTCGAAAGTAATGGCCAGAAGGTTGTCAGTTGGACCGTGCTAGGTCAAGCCGTCATCATCTGAGGGAGACACCCATGACCAGCAGCACCGTTCTCGAAATCGCCATCTGCACCGTCGCCGACAAGCCAGCAGCCCAGGAAGCCCGCCGCGCGGCCATGGCGGCGGTCAGGACCTATCCGGGCTTCGTCAGCTGGCGAGCGCTCGACTCCCTGGACCAGCGCGACCTGATCGCCGACCTCGTCGAATGGACCAACAAAGAAAGTGCCGACGCGGCAGCCGCGAAGGTCCAGTCCGATCCAGCCTTCGCCCCTTACATGGTCGCGATCACGGGTGTAACCCTGATGCAGCATTTCGAAACGCAAGACACGAACTGAACGCCGATGGCCGAGCCCCTGAAACACCTGATCGGCCCACACACCGCCCGCGATACGGCAGACGCCGTGGCGCGGGCCTGGGCGCAGTTCGACCGGGACGCATTTCTCGCCGATGTCCTGCCGGTCATCGACTCGTTGGAACTGATGCAACGTGGCCAATGCATCGCCGATGCGCTGCACCGCCATTTGCCGGGTAGTTTCGAGCAAGCGGCATCCATCCTGCACGCCTGCCTGCCGGGATCGGACCATGATGGCCTCAGCGGCTGGGCGCTCCTCTCCTTCAACCAGTATGTCGCCGCCCATGGCCGGGGTCATCTCGAAACAGCCCTCGGCCTGCTCAAGTCTCTCACGCCGCATTTCACCGCAGAATTCGGCATCCGCCCCTTCATTGCCCAGGAGCAGGACAAGGCGCTGGCGATCATCTCCGGCTGGGTCGAGGACCCGAACCATCACGTCCGCCGCCTCGCCAGCGAAGGCACCCGCCCCCGCCTGCCCTGGGCCATGCGCCTGCCGGCATTGGTCAAGGATCCCGCTCCCCTTCTGCCGATCCTGGAAGCGCTGATCGACGACGGCGAGGATTACGTCCGCCGCTCGGTCGCCAACAGCCTGAACGACATTGCCAAGGATCACCCGGATCTGGTCGCCGAGTTTGTCGAGCGGCACCGAAACGGAGCCTCGAAGGAACGGCTCTGGCTCCTGAAACACGCCTCGCGCACGCTGGTGAAGAAGGGACACGCCAAGGCGCTGGCCAATTTCGGTTTCGAGCCGCTTGAGGATGTGACCGCGACGCTTCAACTCGACATAGACCACATCGTCTTCCCCGGTGAACTCGAGTTCCAGGTCCATCTGCGCAGCCAGAGCCGGGAAACGCGCACGGTGCTCGTCGACTATGCCATCCACCATCAGAAGAAGGATGGGTCTTTGTCGCCCAAGGTCTTCAAGGGCAAGAGCCTGACGATCGCGGCAGGCGACCGAGTGACGATCACCAAGCGCCATGCACTGCGCCCGATCACCACGCGGATCTATTATCCCGGAACACATGTGCTTGAGATATTTCTCAACGGTCGCTCGGCAGCCCGCCAGGTCTTCGAAATCCAGTTGAAAGACTGAAAGCCATCCTGAACAAGAAAGGGCCACCCATCGGGCGGCCCTCATCGATGTCAGAGTTTCGAAACCCTGGCTCAATCGTCGCGATGGGCCAGCAACTCACCCGTGACAGGATGATAGACAGCCTCGACCCGCAGACCGTCGCGCACGCCCTTGACCTCCCAGCAACCGTCATCGAGTTCGATTTCGCGCGTATCAATCCCTTCGGCTGCAGCCTTCTTCTCGATGTCGGCAAGCGACAGGCGCACGTCGCCGGCGCCAAGGATACAACGACGATCGTCGTCATAGGCGTGAACGACACCTGTGCTGGCGAGGACGGCGAGTGTGGATGCGGCAATCAGAATTTTCATGGTTGTCTCCTGTGGTTTCACTCAAAGGCTCGGCGTGTCACTCGAGCCATGTCATCACCGTAGAAGACGTCGCCTGAGCGATAACTGACGCTGAATGTCAGCCAATCGTCAGGTTGGCGCAGCTAAACTCTTTGCATGATCCTACGCGTGCGCCCATCATCCAACCGCCGTCTTGTAATTGTATTGACCGCGCTCATGTCCGCCTTCGTCGTGTCTGGCCCTATCAAGGTCTTTGCCGACGACAAGGACGAGGAGTTGCGGGACAAGTTGCGCGACGCCGTCGAGCGCGGCGAGATCCTGTCGCTGTCGGAGCTGCGCAGTATCGTGACAAAACGGATTCCTGGTCGCATCATCGACACAGAACTGGATGAAAACGACGACCGGCTTATCTATGAGTTTCGGGTGCTGACACCGCGAGGCCTTGTGGTGGAAATGGAGGTCGATGCAGCCGACGGAAAAATCCTGGAGATAGACGAAGACTGATGCGCATCCTTCTTGTCGAAGACGATCCGCGGATCGCGCGTGATGTCTCCCTTCATCTGCAACGGGCCGGATACACGGTCTTGCACGAGAAGGATGGAGAAGCCGGTCTGTTCTCTGGATTGGAGGAAGATTTTACCGCCGTCATTCTCGATCTCGGCCTTCCAGGACTGGACGGGCTTTCGATCCTACGGCGCTGGCGGGCAGAAGGGCGCACCATGCCCGTCCTCATCCTGACGGCCCGAGGCACTTGGCAGGAAAAGGTCGAAGGCATCGATGCCGGGGCCGACGACTATCTGCCGAAACCCTTTCAGATCCCGGAATTGCTCGCAAGGCTGCGCGCAATCGTCCGACGCAGCGCAGGGCATGCCTCGGCCGTCCTCGACTTCGGCGACATCACGATCGACATCCGCACCAAGTCCGTTACTCAGTCTGGCCTTCCGGTAGACCTGACGCCGATGGAGTATCGCTTTCTGAGCCATCTGGCGCTGAACGCCGATCGCCACGTATCCCAGGCTGAACTCACTGAGCAGCTTTATGCCCAGGATTTCGAGCGGGAGAGCAATTCGATCGAGGTTCTTGTCGGTCGCATAAGGCGGAAGCTCGGTCGTGATGTGGTGTCCACCAAACGCGGCTACGGGTACCGGATCGGTGGCGCGGCATGATGCGCTCGATCCGGGCGCGGTTTGTCTTTCTGTCGCTTGTCAGTGTCGGACTGCTTCTGGTCGTCGCCGGTTTCGTGTTCGTCGATCTGTTCGGTCGAAGTCTTGAGCGACGCGTCATAGAAGAACTGGATCGCAACACGATAGAAGTGATTGGCAACCTGCGACTGACGCCCCAGGGTGCGGTTACCCTGAGCGAGACGGCCCAGGATGCACGCTTTCAGGAACCGCTGAGCGGCTTGTACTGGCAGGTTGCCGACGAACGCGGCACTCTGCTGCGCTCTCCTTCGCTCTGGGACACGGAGCTCTCCCTGCCTCCGCCGGTCGCCGATCCAGGCGCTGTAAGGCAGTATCGCATCCCAGGCCCTGAGGGCGCGATCCTGCTTGCGCTTGAACGGACAGTCAGCCTCGGCACGGGCTCCGCGACCCGGATCGTACGAACTGTCGTTGCCATCGATACGATCGGACTTGTGGCAGCGAGCCGCGCCTTCACGGCGGATATCATACCTTATCTCGCCATCCTCGCGCTTTTGCTCGTCGGTCTGTCGCTGGTTCAGCTGAATGTCGGCCTGAGGCCATTGGCCCGGCTCAATCGGGGCCTCGACCGTATCAGAAGCCGTGAGGCGGAGCGACTTGAGGGACAATTCCCAACCGAACTTAACGCCACGGTGGAGGCATTAAACCGCCTGCTGGATGAACAGCAGAGCGCGATTGACAAGGCCCGAGCCCGGGCAGCTGATCTCGCCCATGGCCTGAAGACCCCGCTGACCATTCTGTCGAACGACGCGCAAATGCTGATTGAACGGGGAGAGACTGTGCTCGGCGAAGAGCTGTCCCACATTGCTCAGGTTATGCAGTCGCATGTCCAGCGGGAGTTGACGCTCAGTCGTATCGCCATGAACCGCACCGTCCGCCAAGAGGACAGCTTGATCGCGCCTGTCGTTGCAAGCATCGTGCGCACATTGCGCCGCACGCCAAACGGCGAGAATCTTGATTGGACCATGGACATCGGCGACGACTTCAAGGTCCCGTTGGACCGACAGGATCTCGCCGAGCTGCTCGGCAACATTCTGGAAAACGCCGCAAAATGGGCAAGATCAACCGTTGCAATCGCGGCGCGGGCAGATGGGGCACGCACCATCCTTACGATCAGGGATGACGGTCCGGGGGTCGCTGAGGACATGCTCGATGAACTGAGCAAGCGTGGCCTTCGCCTTGACTTGCAGACACCGGGTCACGGGCTCGGATTGTCGATCGTCCAGGAAATCGTTGAAGTCTACGATTTGCAGATCGCGTTCCGCAATCGCAAGGAGCATGGCCTCGAAGTTGAGCTCCGCTTTTAGAGCCCAGATTGTGCATTGCACTTGACTTCCGGAGCAAATGCGCCCATTTGCAACTCAGCTTTCACCTTCCGGCCGCCGCGTGAGCGAGCCCAGCGACATCTGAGACGCGAAGAAGGCAAGGCGCGAAGAGAATGCGGCGATCATCATCGCCGATGCGCTGGAAAGTTTTTCCAACTTACAAGTTCCCAAATCACGCGGGGTTCTTGACGCCAATGCCAACCGGTTCGCACATCCGCGACCCGGTCGAATGGTTTTTGGCGCCCCCGAAAGGCATATGCTTTGACCACGTTCGAAGACCTTGGACTGTCCAAGAAAATCGTGAAGACCCTCGGCCATCTCGGCTTTGAAACCCCAACCCCCATCCAGGCCCAGGCGATCCCGATCGTCATGGAAGGCCGCGACCTGATCGGTCTCGCCCAGACCGGCACCGGCAAGACGGCTGCCTTCGGCTTGCCGATCATCGAAGCGCTGATGGCGAGCGAAGCCCGTCCGCAGTCCCGCTCGACCCGCGTTCTGATCCTCGCACCGACCCGCGAACTGGTGAACCAGATCGGCGACAATCTGCGCGCCTTCAATCAGAAGCTCCCGCTCAAGATCATCCAGGTCGTCGGCGGCGCCTCGATCGGCAAGCAGCAGATGCAGCTCCTGTCCGGCGCTGACATCCTCGTTGCCACCCCCGGCCGCCTGCTCGATCTGATCGAGCGCAATGCCGTGACGCTGCGCAATGTCAGCCATCTCGTTCTCGACGAAGCCGACCAGATGCTTGACCTTGGCTTCATCCACGACCTGCGCAAGATCTCGAAGATGGTGCCGCCGAAGCGCCAGACCCTGCTTTTCTCGGCCACCATGCCGTCGTCGATCGCCGATCTCGCCGCCCAGTTCCTGACCAACCCGGCCAAGGTCGAAGTCACGCCGCCCGGCAAGGCCGCCGACAAGGTCGAACAGCACGTGCACTTCCTGGCTGGTCAGAATGCCAAGACGGAACTGCTCAAGAAGATCTTGAACGACAACCCGGATGGCCGCTCGATCGTCTTCCTGCGCACCAAGCATGGAGCCGAGAAGCTGATGAAGCATCTCGACATCACCGGCTACTCGGTCGCCTCGATCCACGGCAACAAGAGCCAGGGCCAGCGCGAGCGGGCCTTGAAGGGTTTCCGTGACGGTCAGATCAAGACCCTGATCGCCACCGACGTTGCCGCCCGCGGCATCGACATCCCGGCCGTCAGCCACGTCTTCAACTACGACCTGCCGGAAGTGCCGGATGCCTATATTCACCGCATCGGCCGCACCGCGCGCGCCGGCCGTGACGGCATCGCGATCGCCTTCTGCGGTCCGGACGAAGGCCGTCTGCTGCGCGACATCGAGAAGCTGATGGGCATCGACATCCCGGTCGCCTCGGGCGAACCGCCGGCAAGCCTGCAGCGCCCGGTCCGTCCGCAGCGCCGTGGCGGCGCAGGCGGCGGCAACAACCGCAACCATCAGGGTGGCCAGGGCCGTGGCAAGTCGGAAGGCGGCGCCAAGGCGGACGGTCGTCCAGCTGGCAAGCCGGGTCACCGCAAGGGTGGCAGTGGCGGCGGTCAGAACCGCAATGCCAACGGCAATGGCGGCAATCGCTCGGCCAATGGCAATGGCGGCAACCGTGGCGGCAATGGCCAGGCACGGCCTGCCCGTTCCGGCACCGCCGGCGGCCGTCGCCGCGAGGCATGAGCCACCGCTCAAGCTGATTTGATACGATGAAATGGCGCGGCACCCACCGCGCCATTTTTCATGGCCGGAGGTCAGGCCTCTGGTGTCGCCGAGACCGGCTTGCGGTTGGTGAGATAAACGCCGACCATGACCACGCAGGTGCCGATCATCATCGCAACCGTCAGCTCCTCCCCGAACGCAATGGCCGCTTCGAGAGCAGCCAGTGGCGGCACGAGATAGATGAGCGACGCGGCCTTGGATACGTCCCCCCGGCGGATGAGATAGAGCAGCAATGCCACCGCCCCCATGGAAATCCCGACCACCGACCAGGCGAGCGTGGCAAAGAAGCCCAAACTCCAGTCAACATGCAGATTTTCGAGCGCGACGGCCGCAGGTATCGTGACGATCAGAGCCCCTACAAATTGCAGCGCCGCGACCGCACGCAGATCGCCCTCACGCACGAACCGCTTCTGATAAAGCGTGCCGGCGGTGACGCAGGCCATGGCGAGCACATTGATGGCGACCGCATAGGCGGGAATGCTTGAAGCATCGAGAATGACCACCTTGGGCAGGACGGCAATCGCCACACCGACAAAGCCGATGATCAGGCCAGCCCTCTGGCTCCAACTGAGCTTTTCCCCGATCAGATAGGCGGCGGCAATGCCGGTCATCAGCGGCTGCAGTCCGGCGATAATGCCCGAGAGCGCGGCGGGCACTCCCTGCCCGATCGCCCACCAGACCATGCCGAGATAAAGACCATGCAGGAACATGCCGGAGACGATCGCATGCAGCCATCCAGCGCGATTCTTCGGGAAGGACACGCCCCCGATGCGACAGACGATGTAGAACAGGGCCACCGCCGTGGCATAGCGCACCAGGAGGAAAGTCAACGGGTCTGCAAAGAAGGTCGCATACTTCGCGGAAACCCAGCCGGTAGACCAGAGAAGAACGAAAATGGCGGGCGCAAGCCGGGCAAGGGTCATGGACAGATGTCTTTCTGGGACCGGAGTTGAAGCCGCCGGCGCACCGTTTCGATACTGCGGCATGGCCCGGGGGTCAAAAGAGTTTTCCTGCAGATCCTCGTGAATTCCGTTCAACGGTATCGATCACAAAAAATCTGCCGACAGAAGAAGCCTAATTTTTAAGCGAAGCAGCCATCAGTCGGCTCGGACAATTTCACGATAAGGCAAATCACGTGGGAGTAGCGCTCCCGGAAGCACCAGCCCGTCTCGATATCTGCCCAGAATTTGCGCCATTGCTGGAATTTCAAGCACATTCAGAATTGTCTAATTATACGGACGCAGACCGTGAACGACCTTGCATTGGCCAAATGGTTGTATTCAAATGACGAAAAAAGGGGATGGCGCCATTGGCATTTGATGAAATGATGACTGCGGACAACGATCCGCGCGGACCTTACCAGAACTACTTCGATTGGTATTCCAGCCAGGATCCGGCAAGGCTTCTGGCCAAGTCGCGAGACGCGGAAAACATCTTCCGGAAAACCGGCATTACCTTCGCCGTCTATGGCCATGCCGACAGCTCCGAAAAGCTCATACCCTTCGACATCATCCCGCGCATCATTTCCGGCCGTGAATGGCGAAAGCTCGCCCAGGGCATCGAACAGCGCGTGCTCGCCCTCAATGCCTTCCTCGACGACATCTACCACAAGCAGGAAATCATCAAGGCCGGCCGCATTCCCCGCGAGTTGATCGAGAAGAACGTCGCCTTCCTGCCCGAGATGATCGGCTTCCGTCCGCCGGGCGGCGTCTATACGCACATTGTCGGCACCGACATTGTCCGCACCGGCGAAGATCAGTTCTACGTGCTGGAAGACAATGCCCGCACGCCCTCCGGCGTCTCCTACATGCTGGAGAACCGGGAAACCATGATGCAGATGTTCCCGGAGCTCTTCCAGCTCAACAAGGTACAGCGCGTCGAGGACTACCCCTATCTGCTCCGCCAGTCGCTCGCGTCTCTTGCGCCCCCCGGCTGCAAGGGCAAGCCGCGCGTCGCGGTCTTGACCCCGGGCATCTATAACTCGGCCTATTACGAGCACTCCTTCCTCGCCGACATGATGGGCGTGGAACTCGTCGAAGGCTCGGACCTGCGCGTCATCGACGGCAAGGTGAAGATGCGCACCACGCGCGGCTACGAGGCGATCGACGTGCTTTACCGCCGTGTCGACGACGACTTCCTCGATCCCTTGACCTTCCGCCCCGATTCGGCGCTCGGCATTCCCGGCATCATGGATGTCTACCGCGCCGGCAACATCACGATTGCCAATGCACCGGGCACCGGCATTTCCGACGACAAGGCGATCTACAGCTACATGCCGGAGATCGTCGAATTCTACACAGGGCGCAAGGCGATCCTCGAGAACGTGCCGACATGGCGCTGTTCGGAAGCCGACAGCCTGAAATATGTGCTGGAGCATCTCGAAGAACTCGTGGTCAAGGAAGTCCACGGCTCCGGCGGCTACGGCATGCTGGTCGGACCGACGGCCACGAAGAAGGAGCGCGCCGATTTTGCCGACAAGCTGAAGGCGCGGCCCTCCAACTATATCGCCCAGCCGACGCTGTCGCTCTCGACCGTGCCGATCCTCGTCAACAAGGGGATTGCGCCCCGCCACGTCGACCTTCGTCCCTATGTCCTCGTCTCCGACAAGGTGCAGATCATCCCCGGCGGCTTGACCCGCGTGGCCCTGAAGCAGGGCTCGCTCGTGGTCAATTCCAGCCAGGGCGGCGGCACCAAGGATACCTGGGTACTGGAGGACTGACATGGTCATGCTCGGAAGAACTGCCAACGGCCTCTACTGGATGTTCCGCTACATCGAGAGAGCCGAAAACATCGCCCGCCTCGTGGATGCAGGCCTCAGGATGTCGCTGACCCGCACCGGCGCCTCAGATGACGACTGGGATGCGGTGCTGCAGAGCGCCGATGTCCGCAGCCTGTTTGCCGAGCGCCAGGACAAGGTGACCGCCGCAGACGCGATCGACTTCCTGCTACGCGATACCGCCAATCCCTCCAGCGTCATGTCCTGCATCGACGCGGGCCGCAACAATGCCCGCATGGTGCGCACGGCGCTGACCCGTGAAACCTGGGAAGCCACCAACGAATGCTGGATCGAGCTCAAGCAGATGCTCGCCCGCAAGCTGAAATCGGCCGACCTCCCCGAAGTCATCGACACGGTGAAGCGCCGCGCCGGCCTGATCCGCGGCGCCTTCCACGGCTCGATGCTCAGAAACGAGATCTACAACTTCGCCCGCATCGGCACCTTTATCGAGCGCGCCGACAATACAAGCCGTATTCTCGATGTGAAATACTACGTGCTGCTGCCGGCGATCACCCATGTCGGCTCCTCGCTCGACAACATGCAGTGGGAATCGATCCTGCGTTCGGTCTCCGCCCACCGCTCCTACCGCTGGGTCTATGACGGGGAATACAAGGCCGCAAACATTGCCGACTTCCTGATCCTCAACGGTCAGATGCCGCGCTCGCTCGCCTATTGCTACGAAAAGATCGTCTCCAACCTCGGCTATATCGGCAAGGACTATGGCCAGCGGCTCGCCGCCCATGAGACCGCCGATACCGTGCTCGCCAGCCTGAAATCCACCTCGATCGACCAGATCATGGATCAGGGCCTGCACGACTTCCTCGACAATTTCATCGCCCACAACAACAAGCTGGGCAGTGAGATTACCGAGGGCTACCGGTTTTACAGCTGAGCAGGATCGAGCATGCGTCTCAAGATCACCCACACCACCGAATATCGCTACGACGATCCCGTCCAGTATTCCCTGCAGCGGCTCAGGCTCTGCCCTCTGGACGGCCCGGGCCAGAAGGTGCTCTCCTGGAACATCGCCGTTGATGGCGCGACCGTCGAAGCGGGCTTCAACGACCAGTTCGGCAATCACACCCATCTGGTGTCGACCGAGGGGAACAGCCACAGCGTCCACATCGTCGCCTCGGGTGAGATCGAGACCGAGGATCGGGCCGGCGTCTTCGGTCCGCATCAGGGCTATGTGCCGCTCTGGCTCTACCTGCGCGAAACGCCGCTCACCAAGCCGGGCAAGTTGACCCGCGAACTGGTTCGCAGCCTGACGGGCGACAACGAACTGGCCAAGATGCACGATCTGATGGGCAAGCTGAACGCCCAGATCGCCTACGAGCCGGGAACAACAGGCACGGAAACCACCGCCGAGCAGGCGCTGGAAGCCGGCCGCGGCGTCTGCCAGGACCACGCCCATGCCTTCATCGCCGCCGCACGCAGCATGAGCCTGCCGGCACGCTACGTCTCCGGCTACCTGCTGATGGATGACCGGGTCGAGCAGGTCGCGACGCATGCCTGGGCCGAGGTGCATCTGCCAGGCCTCGGCTGGGTCGGCTTCGATGCAGCCAACAAGCACTGCCCCGATGCCCGCTATGTCCGGATCGCGACCGGCCTCAGCTATCCCGACGCTGCACCGGTATCCGGCATGCGGATCGGCATCGCCGGTGAAGATCTGACAGTGAAGCTCATCGTCGAGCAGACCCAAAGCCAGAGCCAGTCGCAAAGCTGAGGCAGCCCTCGGAGAGAACGCTGGCAAGCGCGCCGCAAGCTCCGCACCACGTCTGCATGGTCTTGTGCCGTGAGAGCAGGTCCAGCAAAAGTGCGTTAGCGGTTTTGCGTCCGGACTGCGTAAAAACAAATAGATAGAGCATTTCAGGCGATCCCGTTTTCACCGGAAATGCTCTAGAGCGCGGCCAGACCCGGCCGCAGCGGAGGTTTTGGCGCGCATGCTGTTTGGAAAGTCGCTCTTCCAGTCCGTTGTCGACCGGCTCGACGCGGAGGCCGAAGAACAGGCCCCGGCGGAGGAGCCGGCTTTCCGGATCAACGGGCTTTCGACGAGCTTCGTGCCCGATGCCCCCGCTCCGGTTCATCCGTCATCCGGCGTCGCAGCCGATCCGCGCCTGGACGCCTATCTCTCCCTGATGCCGGAGGAAACGGCGCCGAGCGAGCCTGAACCGCCCGCCCCGCCCCCGCTCCCGATCTGGCTGGAGCGCCTGTCGCCGGAAGAGGTCGCGGAGGACCTTGGCCTGGCTCCTACCGACGATCGCGACCGCCTGCAGGAGCGTCGCCGCAACTTCGCCCGCGACAATCATCCCGACCGGGTCGCGGAAGACTACCGCGAGGCCGCGACTGTTCGCATGAAGATCGCAAACCGGCTGATCGACGAAGCCATCAACCGATTCGATCTGGGTATCGGGAGATGAAGCTCAGTCGTAGAGACGCTTCAGAAGCTTGTTGACCGTATCGCGTTCGGCAACACCGCCGAGCTGATCCAGCACCCATTGCTCGTGGTCGAGCCAGATCGGCATCAGCTCTTCGAGATAGGCCTCGCCGGCCGGCGTCATGTAGAGCGACTGTACCCGGCGGTCTGTCTCCGACTTGCGACGCTCGATGAAGCCTTTGTTTTCAAGACCATCGACGATGGCAACGAAATTCGCCCGCTGAATGCCGAGCGCTTCGGCCACTTCGCTCTGTTTGGAACCCTGATTGTTGGTCAGAAGAAGCAGCACGGCAAAGTCTGTCGGGCGAAGTCCTTTCGACGAAAATGCTTCATTGAAATGTTGAAAAACGGCAAGCTGCGCCCGCCGCAACCGATACCCGACGGCATCATCCATCACTGAAAAGTCCAGCCTGGACGGGTTGGGCACCAATTCATCCATAGTAAGTTCCGGCATGTCCCCGCCATTGCCATGATTGCCCCTCAATCGGGCCGCTTCTGGCGCGAGCGACCCTACTGCAACGATACTAACGGTTTAAACCGATGCCACAAGGGAGGAACAGCGACCAGTTCTGCGTGATCCAACAAATTTGGACGATATGTTATCACCTTTTCTCACGAACCCAGACCAAGCTCGAAAAGAACCGGGCATTTGATCACAGACCAACAAAAACGCTCGCTCTCGCCCCATGGAAACTGTTGGAAGCCGTCTGGAAGGTTTTTTCGGATTGAAGCCAGTCAGTGACTGCGCTATGACCGCTTTGGAAGCAACGAGTCATCTCGTCGCCGGAAGCACCCGTAGCTCAGCTGGATAGAGTGTTGGATTCCGATTCCAAAGGTCACAGGTTCGAATCCTGTCGGGTGCGCCATCCATCAAATAAGCTTCAGGTTTCATGCAAGGCAACCAGAGCGTTATGAGCTCGGCGCTGCTCTCGTTGTTATTGATAACGCGGACGTGATGGCCTTTGCGCAGGCCAGGGTCGCTTTGATGGTTGGGAAACCCGGCCAAGCCCCCGAAATCGCTGGACTTTGACGAAAGACAAATTCATCTTCCAGACGTTCAGGAGGAACCGGATCGCGACGGCATGCGGTTCGCAGATCAGTGAAGCGCCGAAGAGCGCCCTGGGGGGAGTTGATATGGAACACATTTTCACGCCGCCACGACCGTGGCTGGCGTCTTACGGCACGAACATCCCGCAGGAGCTGGGCGCGCTTCGCTACAGAAGCATCGCCGATCTGGTGGACCAGTCCTGTGCGGCCAACGGTCCGCGCAAGGCCTTCACCTGCGTCGTGCCGAACGGCATGAATGGCAGTTTGACCTATGCCGAAATCGGTGAAATGTCGGATGCCTTCGCCGCATTCCTGCATCACGAATGCGGATTGCGGCCGGGTGACCGGGTAGCCGTCCAGCTGCCGAACGGTCTGCCTTATCCCGTCGTCGCCTTCGGCGTCTTCAAGGCGGGCTGCGTTCTCGTCAACACCAACCCGCTCTACACGCCGAGCGAGATGATCCATCAGTTCAACGATTCGGGTGCCAAGGCGCTCGTCATCGTCGATATGTTCGCCGACAAGCTGAGCGAAGTCGTGCCGAAGACAGGCATCAAGAGCGTGGTGCTGGCTGGCATTCCCGAATTCTTCCCGAAAATTCCGGAGATCATCATCCGCGGCGTTCAGAAGGTCTGGGCCAAGACATTGCCGACGGTCCCTGCCCTCGCCGTGCCGGTGATCCGGATCAAGGAGGCCCTCGCCAAGGGCCGCGCGCACAAGGCTGACGTCAAATCCATGTGGGCTGCCTCCGGTCCCGACGACCTCGCCATGCTGCAATACACGGGCGGCACGACAGGCGTTGCCAAGGGGGCCATGCTGACCCATGGCAATATCCTGACCAATCTTGACCAGGTCCGCGCTGTCGCCGGGAGCGTCATGGCGCGGGAAGATATGGTGCTCACCGCATTGCCGCTTTACCATATCTTCGCCTTCACAGCGAACCTGATGACCTTCTTCGAGCTCGGCGCCCGCAACATTCTGATCCCCTCGCCGCGGCCGGTCCAAAATCTGCAGCGGGCGATCGAAAACTATCCGATCACCTGGGTCACGGGCGTCAACACGCTGTTCAATGGGTTGATGAACGAGGAATGGTTCACCGCCTATCCGCCGAAAAAGCTGAAGGCAGCGATCGCGGGCGGCACCGCCCTGCATGAAGCGGTTGCCACGCGCTGGCGCGTCATGACGGGCACCCCGATCGGTGAAGGCTATGGCCTCAGCGAAACCTCGCCGCTGGTCAGCTTCAACCCGTTCGATGACCGGGGCCGGCCCGGCAGTATCGGCATCCCTGTCCCAGGATGCGACGTCATTCTCGTCGACGGCGACGGCAAACCGGTCCCGACGGGAGAACCGGGTGAACTGACCGTGCGCGGCGCACAGGTCATGCAGGGTTATTGGCAACGCCCGGATGAAACAGCTTCTTCGCTGCAGAACGGCTGGTTCGCGACTGGCGACATCGCGGTGATGGATGCCGATGGCTATCTGAAGATCGTCGATCGCAAGAAGGATCTGGTGCTGGTCTCGGGCTTCAATGTCTACCCGAACGAGGTGGAGGATGCGCTGGCCAAGATGGACGCCGTCCTGGAAGCGGCCGTCGTTGCGATCCCCGATGCGAAGACGGGTGAAGCCGTGCGGGCCTATGTGGTCCGGAATCCGGATTTCGAAGGAGACCTGACCGAAGACGATATCCGCAGTCACTGCAAGACCCTGCTGAGCGACTACAAAGTACCGAAATCCGTCGTTTTCCGTGACGCCCTGCCTAAGACGCCAATCGGCAAGATCCTGCGCAAGGACCTGAAGGCCGAAGTGGCAAACGAGTTCAAGCGATAAGCGAGGGGACGGACAATGTTGACGGAATTTGAAACCACACTCCTCGGCATCATGATGATGGTGATCATGCTGGGCATGGGCGCCTCCATGACATGGCGAGACTTCTTCATCGCCTTTCGCAAGCCCAAGGGAATCCTGGTCGGGCTTTTGAGCCAGTACATGATCATGCCCTTCCTTGGATATGCCCTGGCCGTAATTCTCGGCCTGCCCGCTGGTATGGCTGCGGGACTGATTCTGATTGCCTGCATGCCGGGCGGCACCACCAGCAATATCTTTACCTATTTCTCCAAGGGCGTTCTGGCGCTTTCGATCATGATGACCACAGTCTCCACATTGGTGGCCGTGGTAACCGTGCCCCTGCTGATCAGCTTCTACAGCGGCCTCGCCGGCCTCCGGGGCGACTATGTCATCCCCGCCAGCAATGTTGCCCAGGTGCTTGTCGTCCTGATCGTGCCGACTGCGCTCGGAATGGTCATCCGCAAGCTCAACGCCAATGTCGGCGCCTCGATCGAAATGCTGGGCTCACTGCTCGGCGTGTTCGTCATCCTGTTCCTGATCGGCTCCTGGGTACCGCGCAATTATCAGATGCTGCTGGATACGCCATTCGCCGTCTACATCGCGGCCGTCGGCATCGGACTGTTCGGCATGCTGCTCGGCTATTGGCTTGCACGCGCCTTGCGCCAGGATTCGAATCGCTCACGCACGATCAGTCTGGAAACAGGCATCCAGAATGGGCCACTCGCCGCCCTCATCGTGACACTGACCTTCACAGGCACGCAGCAGCAGGAGGTCCTGTTCATCCCGATCCTCTACAGTCTGTTCATCGTCATTACCTCTTCGATGATCACAGTATGGTACCGGCGGACAGCGACTGCAGAGGCTTTGGCCCGTGATGCAGCCAAAGTACGAACCTGAGAGCGCTCCAGCCTTAAGAGCTTAGCAAGGCCCAATCTAAGGACCCCGCCAACCGAAAGCGTTGGCGGGGTTTTGCTTTGGCGCACGCGCAAGTGAAGCGAGACAGGGCTGCACTGAGTGCCCCGGTATTCTGTGGGCCTTTCGTATGCCCCCTCCCCCGCCGGGCAATCCATCTGCCTCATGGCAAACCTTATCGGGGACCCATAACCCGGGATAACGCCCCGGCACCAACCTACGCACACCGGCACGGCTGCTTCCAATGCAAAGAGCCCTGCCGGATGCCGGCAGGGCTCTTCGTGTCCAAAGTTTCGGAAGGAGGCGCTGGTCGCGCCTCGCTCCTTAGATCGCCAGGTAGGCTGCCAGCCAGGCGTTAGTCTGTTCCGAGTTCAAGGCCGGGATCTGAGTCGAGGTGAAGGCCAAGATTTGATCAGATTCCAGGCTGCTGATGTCATCCGTGGACAAGCCAGCCAGGGCAGTGGTGGTGATCGCGGCGATGTCTTCCGTCGAGAAGGCCAGGAGATCCTCACCTTCCAGAGCGGCGATTGCTGCCGAGTTCAGGGCACCGACCTGCGTGGAGGTCAGGGCTTCAACCTGGTCGGAGGTCAACGCCACCAGCTGAGCCGTCGTCAGGGCACTGACCACACGGGTTGTCAGGTTGGTGATCTGACCGCTCGTCAGACCTGACAGACCATCCGTCGACAGGTTCTGTGCCTGTGCCGTGGTCAGGACCGCGACCTGGGCCGTCGTCAGACCGCCGACCTGCTCGGAGTCCATCGCAGCGACCTGAGCCGTCGTCAGAGCCGCTACCTGGGCGGTCGTCAAACCCACCAACTGGGTGGAGGTCAGTTCAGCGAAGTTCGCCGTCGACAGGGCTGCAATCGTCCGGGTGCTCAGTGTTGCGAGCTCGGTCGAGGTGAAGGTTGCCATGTCCTCGGTTTCGAGACCAGCGATGGCTGCAGAGGTGAGCAGTGCGAACTGCGCGCTCGTCAGGGCATCGATCTGATCGGTGGTGAGTGCTCGTACCTGATCAGAGTTCAGCGACGAGAACACGCTGGTCTTCAGCGCAGCAATCTGCTCGGTCGAGAACGATGCGAGGTTCTCGGTCGAGAAGGCTGCGAGCTGTGCCGAGCTCAAGGCGTTGATAGCGAGGGTCGTGATGCCATCGATATCTTCGCTGGTGAGCACTCCGATCTGAGCCGTGGTGATGGCGGCAACCTGGGCCGTCGTCAGACCAGCAAGCTGCACCGAGTCCAGAGCCGCAAAGTTGGCGGTGGACAGCTGGGCCAGGGCGCGGGTGTTGATGGCCGCCAGATCCGTCGGAGCGAAGGTCGCGACATCCTCTGTTTCCAGACCAGCGATACCAGCCGAGCTGATGGCGGCGATCTGAGCCGTCGTCAGGAAGTCGAACTGGCTCGACGTCATTGCACCGATCTGGGCGGAGCTCAGCAGGGCAATACCGCTCGTTGCCAAACCAGGCAGCTGTGTCGACGTGATCGCTGCCAGCGTATCGGTCGTCAGAGCGGCGACCTGTACGGAGTTAAGGACAGCGAGCTGGGCGCTGGTGAGGCCGACAATCGCATCAGAGGTCACAGCAGCCACCTGCGCGGTGGACAAGGCAGCGAGCTGGCCGGTCGTCAACCCGACAGTCTGGGCAGACGTCAGTGCAGCGATGTTTTCAGTGCTCAGCGCAGCGACCACACGGCTCTGCAGAGCCGCAATGTCAACCGAGTCGAAGGTGCCAACATCCTCTGTAGACAGGCCGGCCACCGCAGCAGAGCTGAGCTGCGAGAGCTGCTCCGTCGTCAGGGCTGCGACCTTATCGCTTTCCAGTGCTGCAATCTGAGCCGAAGTCAGGCTTGCAACAGCACGGGTGGAGATTGCCGCCACCTGTCCGGTTTCAAGAGCAGCCATGGCCTCGGTCGTGATGCCGGTGATGGCAGCCGGGGCGATGATCGCGATTTCATCCGTGCTGAACGCCGCGATATCTTCCGAAGCCAGGGCGGCCAGATCGGTCGATGTCAAGGTCGCGATCTGGGTCGAGGTGAGCGCTTCGATCTGCTCGGACGTCATCGCCGTCAGCTGATCAGCGGTCAGAGCGGACACGGCGCGGGTTGCAAGCGAACCGACGCTCGCGGTCGTCAGTGCTGCGACGGTTGCCGTCGTCAGAGCCACGATCTGAGCAGAGCTCAGGACACCGGCCTGGACAGTGGTCAGACCGACGATCTGGTCGCTGATCAAGGTCGAAACCTGGGCCGTCGTCAGAGATGCAACCTGCGCAGTCGTCAGACCAGCAAGCTGATCGGAGTCAAGCGCTGCAATATTGGCGGTCGACAGAGCGGCAACTGCACGGGTGGAGAGTGCAGCCAGATCGGACGTTGTGAAGATATCGATATCTTCGGTTTCCAGACCCGCTACCGCTGCGGTCGTCAGAACAGCCAGCTGGCCGGTCGTCAGAGCCCCGAGCTGATCGGACGTCATTGCAGCCACTTGGGCAGAGCCAAGAGCGGCGACCGCACGGGTGTTGATGGCGGTGACCAGATCAGTTGCGATCGAGGAGAGCGTATCCGACGTCAGCGCGTTGATCTGCGCACTGGAGAGCATGGCCACCAGGTCGGAAGTCAGACCATCGAACTGATCGCTGATCAGCGTTGCCACCTGTGCGGTCGTCAGAGCGGTCACCTGAGCCGTCGTCAAGCCGCTGAGCTGGAGGCTGTCGAGGGCCTCGATGTTCGCGGTGGACAGAGCGGCAATGGCACGGGAGGACAGCGCAGCGAGATCCGTGGATGCGAAGGCGTCGACGTCTTCGGTTTCGAGACCGGCAACAGCGGCGGACGTCAGGGCGGCGAGCTGGCCGGTGGTCAGGGCACCAATCTGCTCGGACGTCATGGCGGCCACTTGTGCCGAGCTCAGGGCGGCGATGACGCGGGTGTTGAGCGCGATCACCTGATCACTGGAGAGCGAAGCAAGCGCCTCTGTGGTCAGTGCATTGACCTGCCCACTGGTGAGCAATGCGGTCAATGCGGTGCTCAGACCGTCGAGCTGATCACTGTCGAGGACCGCGACCTGTGCAGTGGACAGAGAAGAAAGCTGGCCGGACGTGAGACCGGTAATCTGGTCGCTCGTAAGGGCAGCCACGTTCTCGGTGCTCAGGGCCGCAAAGGCACGAGAGCTAAGTACAGCGATCTCTGCGGAATTGAGCGTACCGAGTGAGTCGGTGTTCAGACCGCGGATCGCAGCGGAGGTCAGGTTCGCAAGCTGAGCCGTCGACAGACCGCTGAACTGATCCGAGTCGAGTACGTTCAGCTGGGCCGAGGTCAGAGAGGAGATCGAGCGGGTGCTGATCGCGCCGAGCTGCACGCTGTCGAAGGAGTCGAAGGCATCGGTCGTCAGAGCGGCAACCTGACCGGACGAGAGTACGCCGATCTGCGCCGAATTCAGACCATCAACCTGATCGCTCGTCAGCGAACCGATCAGAGCGGTGGAGAGGGCGGCGAGCTGCGCCGTGGTCAGACCGATCACCTGGTCGGACGTCAGGGTCGCAAAGGCGCCGGTGGTGATAGCCGCCAGCGAGCGGGACTGCAGAGCAGCGATGTCAGCCGAGTCGAGAGCTGTGAGGTCCTCAGTTGCGAGGGTTCTGACGGCCATCGAGGTCAGTGCGCTCAACTGGGTCGTGCTGAGGGCACCAACCTGTTCCGAAGTCAGGCCAGCGACCTGGTCACTGGTCAGGCCTGCTATGGCACGAGTGCTGATTGCTGCAACGCGATCGGTCGTCAGCGATCCGATCTTGTCGGAGGTGATGCCAGCAAAGGCAGCAGAGCTCAGGGTCGCGATTTCATCGGTCGAGAATGCATTGAGGTCTTCGGTCGCAAGGGCTGCGATATCGCTGGAAGAAAGTGCAGCAATCTGGGCCGACGACAATGCTTCGATCTGCTCGCTGGACATCGCAGCAAGCTGTGCGGTCGTCAGCGCGCCAACGGCACGGCTGCTGAGCGCAGCGACCTGCCCGGTGTTGAGTGCAGCAACGTTGTCATTTCCGAGTGCGACCACCTGGCTGGACGTCAGGGCAGCGACCTGCGTGGTGCTGAGGCCCGGGAGCTGGTCACTGATGAAGGCAGCGACCTGTGCGGTCGTCAGCGACGCGACCTGTGCGGTCGAGAGGGCTGTCAGCTGGTCCGAAAGCAGGGCAGCAATGTTGGCAGTCGAAAGTGCTACGAGAGCACTGGAATTGAGGGCTGCAAGCTCGGTGGAAGAGAAGGTTCCGACATCTTCGGTCTCAAGACCGCGAACGGCGGCAGACGTAAGTGCGTTGATCTGGCCAGTCGAGAAGGCTGCAACCAGTTCGCTGGAGAGCGCGGCAACCTTTTCAGAGGTCAGGGTGGCGATTACACGGGTCGAAAGGCCAGGGACCTGATCAGTCGAGAGCGAAGCAAGCGTTTCGCTGCTCAATGCGGCGGCCTGAGCCGTTGTAAGGCCGAGGAGCTGGCCAGACGTCAGGCCGTCGGCCTGGTCAGAGTTCAGGGCCGCGATCTGTGCGGTTGTCAGGATAGCGATCTTGGCGGAGGTCAGACCACCAAGCTGAGCCGAATCGAGCGATGCAAAGGCTGCAGTGGAGAGTGCAGCAAGTGTCCGGGTCTGCAGGGCTGCCACGTCGGCAGAATCAAGGACATCGAGATCATCGGTGCCCAGACCCGCAACCGCAGCGCTGGTGAGAGCGGCAATCTGGCCGGTCGTGAGGACATTAACCTGGTCCGTCGTCAGTGCTTCAACCTGTGCCGAGGTCAGCAGGGCAACGGATCGGGTGGTCAGCGCAGGAACCTGAGTGCTGGTAAGGGCGGCGATCACGTCCGTCGTCAGGACACGAACCTGGCTGGAGGTCATTGCGCCAAGCTGGGCCGATGTGAGACCCACGACCTGATCGGTCGTCAGGTTTGCGATCACGGTGGTCGAAAGCGAAGCGAACTGGCCAGAGGTCAGACCGGAAATCTGATCGGAGTTCAAGACCGCGAAATTGGCAGTAGAGATCCCGGCAAGAGCGCGGGTGCTGAGCGCGGCAAGCTCGGTCGAGGTCAGCGTGCTCATGTCGTCGGTGTCGAGACCAGCGAGAGCGGCGCTTCCAAGCGAGTTCAGCTGAGATGTCGTCAGAGCATCAAACTGCTCCGAAGTGAATGCGGTCACCTGAGTCGATGTCAGGGAGTTCAGGAAGCGGCTGCTGAGCGCCGTCATCTTGGCGCTGTCGATGACAGCGAGCTGGTCAACCGTCAGTCCGCGGGCCGCCGTCGTCGAGAGGGCGCCGAGCTGGCCCGTGCTGAGAACATCGAAGTCCTCCGTCTCGAATGCGCTGAGCTGAACCGAAGAGAGCGCTGCCACCTGGGTGGTGGTCAGCGCCGCAACGTCCGCAGTCTTGAGGCCGGCGATCAACGCCGTGGACAACGACCGGATCTGGGTTGTGGTCAGAGAAGAGATAATCGAAGTCATATGACGCGCGCCTTTAACGTTTGCGGTTGGCCGTTACATTCCTTTTGCCACCGGTCGCAGGGGCACCCCTTGTGCCTCTCCGTCACGACCCCGGGTACATCCTGCGCCCTAGGTGGCCGATTGACGCAATCGGACCGGACATACCGGCCTTATGCGCTGTCCTTGCGGACGAATATCTTTTGGCTGGAACATGGCTCGACCGAGCCTGGCGTTGGAGAGGGCATCATGCTGCAGACCAAACGTCTGCTTCCCACACCGTCAAAGAAGCGCATCCCGATCCGGATACACTCCGAGCCCCATCCACCATGAGCACACGCACAGGATGGGACGATTCTCACAGAGATGATTAGGGCTCATCCTCTAATTTTGTATTAACGGAAAAGAACGGAAATGGAAGATGCATTTTTATTATTGAGTATCGTTTGAGACTGTTCTTGGGCATCGCAATTGAAACAAGCTTGTTTCAACGAACCGACACCTCCTCACGATCATCCTAACGCAAGCCCAAAGCAAGCTAGGCCGAATAGGAGTATTTCCAACGCCGTTGTGCGGGAACGAAACTTGGCCCTCTTGGTCAGCAACAGATGTGATGTCGATGGTGATACATACAGCATTTGCCCCGGAGCAGACCGCTCAACTCGCAACCGCACTGGATGAAGCGCGGCGCCAGAAGCTTTCCCTTTTGGATGTTCTCAAGCTGGCGGAGCAATGGGGAGCCGCCGGGCAGTCCTCGTTCTCCGCAGAGCTTTATAAGGTCTGGACGGCCTTCAACGAGCAGAGCCCGTTGTTGCACCTGGCCTTGTTCAACTACTCCGTCACCTTGAAACAGCTTGGCGACACGGCTGGGGCGATCAACGCCCTCAAGGCTGCCCTCAGGGCATCGCCGATGATGGGGCAGGCCCACATCAATCTCGGTCGCAACTATGAGGACGCCGGTCTCGGCGCTCTCGCGATCCAGCAATGGCGCAGCTACGTCGATGCGACGGCCGAAATCACGCCCGACAAGTCGGTGCATCGCCTGATGGCTCTGCAGCATATTGGCCGTGTCATGGAAGGCGCCGGTCTCTACGAAGATGCTGAGGCTGCGCTCTGGCAGGCCATTGAACTGCGGCCTGATAAGCCTGAGGCCGGTCAACATTGGATTTCGGTGCGCCAGCACCAGTGCAAGTGGCCGGTGGTTCAGACATCGGAATATGTCACACGCCGCCAGATGCTCGATTCGATCTCGCCTCTGCCGCTTGCCTGCTATGCCGACGATCCGATCTACCAGATGGCCAAGGCCTATCGCTACTTCAAGACGCTCGCCGGACGCCCGGATCCCGCTCATTTGAACAAGCCCGTTCCGCGCAAGAAGGTTGGAACCGGTCAGCGTCTGCGAATCGGCTATGTCTCTTCCGACCTGCGCGACCACGCCGTCGGTTTCGCATTGAGCGAGGTGCTCGAACTACACGACAAGTCGTCCGTCGAGGTCTATGCCTATTACATTGGCGAGCCGCGCACCAATGATGCCACCCAGACCCGTATGAAGGCCGTCATAGATGTCTGGCGCGACATCGCCGCAATGTCGGATCTCGATGCTGCCCGACAGATCATGGCCGACGAGATCGATGTTCTGATCGACGTGAACGGCTACACCAAGCTTGCCCGGACCAAGATCTTCTCTTACCGCCCTGCCCCGGTCATCGTGAACTTCTGCGGTTACCCCGGGACCATGGCAAGTCCGGTTCACCAGTATATTATTGCCGATGAGCAGATCATCCCGCCCGGCAACGAACTGTACTACACCGAAAAAGTCCTCCACATCCCCTGCAATCAACCCGTCGACCGCAAGCGGGTCATCGGGCCACGCCCGACACGCGCAGAGGCTGGCCTGCCCGAAGACGCATTTGTCTTTGCCTGCTTCAACGGCATGCAGAAAATCACCGCTCCGGTCTTCGCCCGCTGGATGGCAATCCTCACCGCGACCCCGGGCAGCATTCTCTGGCTTCTTGGCGCGTCGGATGCCGTCAACCAGCGCCTGCGGGATCTCGCAACCTCTGCCGGTGTTGATCCGTCCCGCATCTACTTCGCCCCCAAGGCACCCAACCCGAACCACCTGGCGCGTATCGCCATCGCCGATCTCTTCCTCGACACCTTCCCTTACGGTGCTCACTCGACGGCATCCGATGCGATCACCATGGGCCTGCCGGTTCTGACGGTTCCCGGCAAAAGCTTCGCCTCTCGTTTCTGCAGCAGTATCGTCAAGTCGGCCGGCGTTCCCGAGCTCATCTGCGCGACACCTGACGATTATGTCCGCAAGGCGGTCACACTGGCGAAGGACAAGGCGGAACTCGCTCGTATCCGTGCCTCTCTGCAGGCCCAGCGCGAGACTTGCGCGCTTCGCGACATCCCGCGCCTCGTCCGCCGTCTGGAAGAGCTTTATTGGCAGATGCAGGGCGAACGCGAACGCGGCGAAACGCCGACCCCGGATCTGTCCAACATGGACATGTATTACGAGATCGGCTCGGAAGTGATGACGGCCGAAGTCGAATTCGAGGACGAGGCCACCTATCGCAAACGCTACAGCGACAAGATCGCGGCCTGGGATGCGTTCCATCCGGTAACGCCGGATACGCGTCTGTGGTCTGCAAACAAAAGCTGAGACCAGGCAGCCCGGCGAATTAAAAGCCTTCTTTTATGCAATCCGGTTGCGCCCAACGTCATGGGCGCCACTCTTTTCGATCAAATCAATTCACGCAGCGCATAGTGCTGACATTCAGGGGATACAGGGAATATGCAGGAAAAATATCAGCATTACGAAACGCTGGTCGGCGAAGTCGAGAACACGATCGCAAAGATCAAGGCGCTGCCGATCGCGAGGTGCTACGATACCCAGTTCCTCGAAACGGAATTCATCCCGAGCCTCGGCCTGAACAACGAATACCTGGAGCAGCAGCCGGCGGAACTGTCTCCATATTTCGGCAAGGGTCTGCATCTGTGGCAGTATCCCTCCCAGCTGTCCCGCTATCTGGTTTGGCTGGCCCACAATGCCCGCGAAATCCGCACCTTCTCCGAGATCGGCTGCCGCTGGGGCGGCACGTTTATCCTTGTCAATGAATGGCTGAAGAAGATCGGGGCACCGCTCGAATTCTCTCTCGCCATCGATCCGATCGAGCCGACACCGTTTGTTCGGAAATACATCGAAGTTTCGTCGACGCCCGTTCACTACATCAAGAACTTCTCCACCTCGCAGGAAGTGATCGACTACATGTCGATGCTGAAGCCCGAAATGGTCTTCATTGATGGCGACCATTCTCTGCAGGGCGTGATGTTTGACCACCTTCTTGTCCGCAAGACGGCCAAGATCATCGTCCATCATGATGTTGCCTCTCAGGCATGCCCCGGCACGTCGGTATTCTGGAGCTATGTGAAGCAGGCTGAGTCGGACTTCTTTGCCTGGGAGTTCACCCAGCAATACACGTCCGTGTCCGGCAACTTCCTCGGCATCGGTGCGCTGAAGCGCCTCTGATCCCGCAACAAGTCTCCCAATCGCCGCCGATCGCCCAGAGGACCTCATGGCACCCGTTATTCTCGTCACTTTCGCCGGCCGCGAAGCCCGCATGCAGATCCTGAACAGCTATGTCCGCAGGGCCATGGCCGACGGCCTCATCGATGAATGGCACATCTGGGATTTCACCCGTTCCGCAGCAGACCATGCCTGGGTCACCCGCGAGTTCGGCCCAGTCCGCTATATGGGTGACAATGTCGGCTACCAGCATCGCGGCACTTTGAACAAGGCGGCGGCGCACCGGATGAGTGCGCGCATTACCAATGATCTGCACATCGCCCTCCTGCCGAAGGACGATCCGAACAATTTCATCGAGATCGTCGTCGGTGGGTGGAACAATCAGCAGTCGGTGCTGCGAAGACTGTCGCGATCCCAGCTCACCGATCCGGACCGCAAGCAGGTGCCCTCAGCATGGCTGCGTTCGACGCCCGGGGTCCTCTCTTCAGGTCGCGTGAATGACGTGGTCCTCAATATCGACAGCGCCGGCATTCCGGATCTGATGGTGAACGGGATCACGGTCGGACGGTGGCCGGATGTCAACCTCTCCGCCGGCGTGGATGTCATGGTCCGCGGCGGCTGGGGCGGCAGTCTGGAATTGACCGACGCCGTGGCACCCGTGCGGCGCTACATCGGCAATCCCGGCGACGAAATGCCGTATTTCCAGTGCTACCAGTATTACGCCAAGCGGTTGCCGGACTTCGCAGACGCTCTGTTCCTCAAATGTGATGACGACATCGTCTATGTCGATCTCGATGGGCTCTCGGGCTTCATCGACCATCGCCGCAAGAACCCGCATTACTTCGTGACCTCGGCGAATGTCGTGAACAATGGCGTTTGCGCTTACTTCCAGCAGGTTTCCGGCGCCTTGCCTCAGTCGCTTGGTCATTTCGAGCGCCCCCCGGGCGGCTTCGGCGGGACGCTCTGGACGGATCCGAACAAGGCGAACAACCTGCACGACTTCTTCCTGGCCTCGCCGAAGAAGGAATTCCCGCTGCCGTCCAAGGTCGTTGATTGGCAGGAACGCCAGTCGATCAACTTCATTGCCTGGCTCGGCAGCGACCTTCAGCACATGGCGCTCGCCAGAGGCGACGACGAGAAGATGCTGACGGTCGATCTCCCCGCCTTTCTGGAGCGCCCGACGGCTATCTACTCAGACTTCACCGTCAGCCATCTGAGCTTCGGCCCGCAGGAAAAAGGCGTCGACGTCAACAGGCTGATCACGGCCTATGATGCGCTGATGCGCGAAAAACTCGCCGTCTGACGGCATACCCATCGACCGGCGGCAAAACCGCCGGTCTTTCAGCAATTCGGCGAGACGCGGCAGGCTTTAGCTGGAACCACGCCCGCCCTGAAATCGAGGAACATGCTCACATGGCACAGGGTCAGAAAATCGGGATCGTCGGCGCAGGTCTCTCGGGCGCCGTTATTGCGCGTGAACTGGCGGAAGCGGGCTTCGAGGTCGAGGTTTTCGACAGCCGTTCCCATATCGGCGGCAACTGCCACACCGAGCGCGACGCCGACACCGGCGTCATGGTGCATATCTATGGCCCGCACATCTTCCACACGGATGACGCTGAGGTCTGGGACTACGTCAACAGCTACCAGACCTTCCTGCCTTACAAGAACCGGGTGAAGACCACGAGCCAGGGCCAGGTCTATTCGCTGCCGGTCAACCTGCACACGATCAACCAGTTCTTCGGCAAGACCTTCCGCCCCGACGAGGCCCGTGCCTTCATCGAGGAACAGGCCGACAAGACCATCACCGATCCGCAGACTTTCGAGGAACAGGCGCTGCGCTTCGTTGGACGCGACCTCTACGAGGCCTTCTTCAAGGGCTATACCGAAAAGCAGTGGGGCTGCTCGCCGACCGACCTGCCGGCCTCGATCCTGAAGCGCCTGCCTGTGCGCTTCAACTACGACGACAACTACTTCTTCCACAAATTCCAGGGCATGCCGGAAAACGGCTATACCGACATGATCGAAAAGATCTTCGACCACCCGAAGATCAAGGTGACGCTCGGCCAGCATTTCGACCCGCGCGCGCCGCATGACTATGCCCACCTCTTCTATTCCGGCCCGCTCGACGGCTATTTCGCCTATGAGTTCGGCCGCCTCGGCTACCGAACGCTCGATTTCGAGCGCTTCAGCTATCAGGGTGACTATCAGGGCTGCGCGGTGATGAACTACGGCGATGCGTCGGTGCCCTATACCCGCATCACCGAGCACAAGCATTTCTCGCCCTGGGAAAGCCACGAGGGCTCTGTCTGCTACCGAGAATTCTCCCGCGCCTGCGGCGAGAACGACATCCCCTACTACCCGATCCGCCTGGTCGAGGAGAAGGCGCAGCTCGCCGACTACGTCGCCCGTGCCAACGAGGAAAAGTCCGTCACCTTCGTCGGACGCCTGGCGACCTATCGTTACCTCGACATGGACGTGACGATCCGCGAAGCACTCGACACCGCCCGCCTCTTCCTGACGAAATCGAAGGAACAGGCAGCGATGCCCGCCTTCGTCCACGCCCCGCTCTGATCAGAGAATGACCATGACTGCCACACCCATCCTCGTCGTCGGCGGCGCCGGCTATATCGGCTCGCACACCTGCCTCGCCCTCTCCGAGCGCGGCTATCTGCCCGTCGTCTATGACAACTTCAGCTCGGGCCATCCGGAATTCGTCAAATGGGGTCCGGCCGAACAGGGTGATATCAGGGATAAGGCGCGACTGAAGGAAGTGCTGGCCAAGTACCAGCCGAAGGCCGCCATGCATTTCGCCGGTCTGATCGAGGTCGGCCAGTCCTTCAAGGAGCCGGAGCACTTCTACGACGTCAACGTCTCGGGCACGCTCAGCCTCCTGCAAGCGCTCAGCGAAGCCGATATCCGCAACTTCGTCTTCTCCTCGACCTGCGCCACCTATGGGGCGCCGGAATATCTGCCGCTCGACGAGAAGCACGGCCAGAAGCCGATCAACCCTTACGGCCGCACCAAGCACATCGTCGAACAGGCGCTGGGCGACTTGAACCTCTGCGGCCGCATGCGCTCCGTCATGCTGCGCTATTTCAACGCCGCCGGCGCTGACTTCGAAGGCCGCATCGGCGAGTGGCACTCACCGGAGACCCATGCCATTCCGCTCGCCATCGAGACGGCGCTCGGACGCCGCGAATTCTTCTCGATCTTCGGCGAAGACTATGACACCCGCGACGGCACCTGCATCCGCGACTACATCCACGTCAACGATCTCGCCGACGCCCATGTCCGTGCCGTCGATTATCTCTTGAACGGTGGCGAGACGATCGCCATCAACCTCGGCACCGGCAACGGTACGACGGTGAAGGAACTCATTTCGGCTATCGAGAAGGTCTCCGGCCGCCCGATGCCGGTCAAGCGCACCGAACGCCGCCCGGGCGACCCGCCGGGCCTCGTCGCCAGCAATGCGCTTGCCCGCGAAGTCCTCGGTTGGGATCCGAAGCTGGGCATCGACGACATCATCCGCACGGCCTGGAAGTGGCATTCCAGCTTCAACGGCCATTCGGCCTGAGAAAGACGCCAGCCATCGGTCTTCCCCAAAAAGGCGCGTGAGCAGTTCTCCCGTAACAGGGGAATCGCTTGACGCGCCTTGTTCCATCGTCTTTTCGTCTGGCAGTTTTTCTCCGGAGCCAGACCATGCGCGACAAGCTGAAGACGATCCTCTCCTCAGGCCAGTGGGAGAGGTTCATCATTACCATCATCCTGATCAACTCGGTCACCCTGGGGCTTGAGACCTCTCCGACAGTCATGCAGGCCATCGGGCCGCTGCTGCTCGCGATTGACCGCATCATTCTCTCGATTTTCGTCATCGAAATCATTGCGCGTCTATACACGTATCGGCTTTCCTTCTTCCGCGACCCTTGGAGCATTTTCGATTTCGCGATCGTCGCGATTGCGCTCATTCCGGCAACGGGCCCGTTCCAGGTGCTGCGTGCCCTGCGCATCCTGCGTCTTCTGCGCCTGATCTCGGTCGTGCCGTCGCTGCGCCGGGTCATCGGTGGCCTGATCGCAGCACTGCCGGGCATGGGCTCGATCATCGTGCTGCTGTTTATGCTGTTCTATGTCTCCGCAGTCATGGCGACCAAGCTCTATGGCGCAAGCTTCCCCGACTGGTTCGGCAGCCTCGGCGCGTCCACCTATTCGCTCTTCCAGATCATGACACTGGAAAGCTGGTCCATGGGCATTGTCCGGCCGGTAATGGAAGTGCATCCCTATGCCTGGATGTTCTTCGTGCCCTTCATCCTGCTCAGCACCTATTCCGTGCTGAACCTCTTCATCGGTGTCATCGTCTCGGCCATGCAGGATCAAAGCACCGCAGACACGGATGCCGAACTGAAGACGCTCCATGTCGACAATGCTGACTTGTTGCGGGAAATGCAGGCGCTGCGATCCGAAATTGCGGCCTTGCGCGCAGAGAGAAGCACGACCAGCGCGTAACTCTCCAAGGCATTACATCGGGCCTCAGCTTCTGAGGCCCGGTGCCTCATGCCCTGTGCGCTCGACATACTCAGTGTAGCCGCCGCCATACTGGAAGACACCTTCGGGCGTCAGTTCGAGCACGCGGTTCGACAATGCCGCGAGGAAATGGCGGTCGTGGCTGACGAAGAGCATGGTGCCTTCGAACTGCGACAGCGCCTTAATCAGCATTTCCTTGGTGTCGAGGTCGAGGTGGTTGGTCGGCTCGTCGAGAACCAGCAGGTTCGGCGGGTCGAACAGCATCATCGCCATGACAAGACGCGCCTTCTCACCGCCCGAGAGGACCCGCACCCGCTTGTCGATGTCATCGCCGGAAAAGCCGAAGCAGCCGGCGAGTGCGCGAAGCGGTGCCTGCCCAGCACGCGGGAAGCTCGTTTCCAGCATCTCGAAGATCGTCATGTCGCCATCGAGCACATCCATCGCATGCTGGGCGAAATAGCCCATCTTGACGCTGGCGCCGATGGAGACCGTACCTTCGTCCGGCTTCGAATCACCTGCGACCAGCTTCAAGAGTGTCGACTTGCCGGCGCCGTTAATGCCCATGATGCACCAACGCTCCTTGCGGCGGACCATGAAGTCGAAACCGTCATAGATGACCTTGTCGCCATAGCGCTTGGAGACGCCCTTGACGCTGACCACGTCTTCGCCGGAACGCGGCGCCGGCTGGAATTCGAAGGCGACCACCTGGCGGCGCTTCGGCGGCTCGACGCGGTCGATCTTTTCCAGCTTCTTCACCCGGCTCTGCACCTGGGACGCGTGCGATGCCCGCGCCTTGAAGCGCTCGATGAACTTGATTTCCTTGGCGAGCATCGCCTGCTGCCGCTCGAACTGCGCCTGCTGCTGCTTCTCGTTCTGCGCTCGCTGGCCCTCGTAGAATTCATAGTCGCCGGTGTAGCTGTTGAGCTGGCCGGCATCGATCTCGATGATCTTGGTGACGATGCGGTTCATGAACTCGCGGTCATGCGAGGTCATCAGAAGCGCACCGTCATAACCTTTCAGGAACTGCTCGAGCCAGATCAGGCTCTCGAGATCGAGATGGTTCGATGGTTCGTCGAGCAGCATCACGTCGGGTCGCATCAGCAGGATGCGGGCGAGCGCCACGCGCATCTTCCAGCCACCCGAGAGAGCGCCGACATCGCCATCCATCATGCTTTCGGAGAAGGAGAGACCGGCCAGAACCTCGCGCGCCCGGCCCTCCAGGCCATAGCCGTCGAGCTCCTCGTAACGCGCCTGCACCTCGCCATAGCGCTCGATGATCGCGTCCATCTCGTCCATTCTGTCAGGATCGACCATGGCGGCTTCGAGTTCGCGCAGCTCAGCGGCAACCTCGCTCACCGGCCCTGCCCCGTCCATCACCTCGGCCACGGCCGAGCGGCCGGACATTTCGCCGACATCCTGGCTGAAATAGCCGATCGTCACACCCTTATCGACAGAGACCTGCCCCTCGTCCGGCTGCTCGTGACCAATGATCATCCGGAAGAGCGAGGTCTTGCCTGCACCGTTCGGGCCGACAAGGCCGATCTTTTCGCCACGATTGAGGGCGGCCGATGCCTCGATGAAGAGGATGCGGTGGCTGAGCTGCTTGGAGATGTTTTCGATACGGATCATGGACAAGGCGCCTGCTGGAAATCGGCGCCCTTATGGCATGCCGAGACCCAGCTGTCCTCTGCTTTTGTTGCAGGGCGGACCCGAACTGCGCTCGATTGCCACGGAGCCGGCCCGCCGGTTGCCTTGAGGCTTTGAAAGCGCGAAAAGACATCACGCAAGGACGACAGCATGAGCGAAGAAACAATCACCCTCTACGAAGCGATCGGTGGCGATCCGACCGTCAAGGCGCTGACGCGACGCTTCTACGAACTGATGGACACACTGCCGGAAGCCGCCCATTGCCGCGCCGTGCATCCGCCGGATCTCTCCGGCAGCGAAGAGAAGTTCTACGAGTATCTGACCGGCTATCTCGGCGGACCGCCGATCTACATGCAGAAGCGCGGACACCCGATGCTGAGGCGCCGCCATTTCGTTGCCGAGATCGGTCCCATCGAGCGCGACGAATGGCTTTTGTGTTTCCGTCGCGCCCTTGACGAGACGGTCGAGCATCCGAAACTGCGGGAGATCATCTGGCCGCCGATCGAAAAGCTCGCCTTTCACATGCAGAACAAGGAGTAAGCCGATGGCCGAGATGGCATCCAATCGCTGGGCGGCCCTGGCAGCGGGTTTGATTGGCGCAGCTGGCGTGGGCCTTGCGGCAGCGGCCAGCCATGCAGGCGGCGAAGCCCTCCTGCGTCCGGCCTCGACGATCTGCCTCGCCCATGCGCCGGCTCTGATCGCCCTGTCGCTTGCCGCAGGCCGTCTTCGCTTTTCGGCGCTCGCAGCCCTCGGCATGACGACCGGAACGGCCCTGTTTGCCGGTGATCTCGTGGCACGCCACTTGTTCGGCTCGGGGCTCTTCCCGATGGCAGCTCCGACGGGCGGCCTGACGCTGATCGCCTCCTGGCTGATCCTGGCCGCAGCCGCAGCTTTGCCGCGCCGCAATTAACGCTCCACAGGAACGGCAATACGGCGCGGGAAACGCTTGAAAAGACTCTAATGCTTGTTGGCTGCCGGTCCCGCTCCGCCAAACATCAGCAGATTTCCGTGCGGGTCGCGGATATGGAAGCGCACACCGCCGCCACATTCGCCGGCATCATCGGCCGGACGGATCGCTTCGATGCCCCGGCTGCAGAAGTCCAAATAGATTTCCGCCGGAGCCGTGGCACGGAAGAACACGGAACTGTTGTGGCATTGGACCGGATCGTCGCTGAGCCAGAAATGCAGCTCCATGCCGCCGCGGCGGACGACGAGGTAGTCGAGCCCGTCATAACCGACATCTTCGAAGCCGAGTTCGTTGACGTAGAAATTGCGGGTTTCACTGAAATCAAGGGAGGGGAGGATCGGCACTGCATTGAGGATCGTTGTCGCAAAAGGTTGCTGAGCGTTCATGCGGAAAGTTCCTCTTTTTCCCGCATGATTCAACGGACGAAACGTCTACGACCTGGCGTTGGCGTTCCGCTGCCATCGGGGAGCGGGAAAGTCTATGACAAGGGCCGGAGCCCGGTTGACTGCGTGGTACATGGTAGCCGATTTACGTTCGTGCAAGCCCGGCAAAGTGATGATTTCACAATTCATCACTTCAATTTCCTGCGAGCGTTGCAACATTGCCTCGGCGAGTTCCGGCAGGAGCCCCTCGCCGCGCTGACGTGCAAGCTCATGAAACGAGCCTATGCCACCCTTGTCGAAACCGTCCCTGCTCATCCGTCCGTATTCCTTTCATTGAGTGTCTGCAGTGCACGCTCGAGACTGGATTTCGAGCCGTTTCGCAGCGGAATGAAAGTCTTGCCGAACTTCTTACAACCGCTCTTCACGCGCAGACACGCATCGTGACTGATACAGTCGATCGGGCAGAAAACGCAGTCGACGGAGGGGAGCACCGTGTCGATACGCGAAACCGCTTCACGTAAACCCCCATCATGGTGAATTAGTTCCGCACCAAAATTGCTGGCGATCTGTCTGAGGTGTGCAACTTGGCAATCCCGGCCACCGACATACAGAAAACTGCGGACTTCTGCGTTGGATTTCAGAGCGTTATCCCGCTGCGAACTTTCGCCGGCTAACTGTCTCGACGCCTGCTTTTTTTTCTTCGCCATGCTGCCGTCACTCCCGAATCCGTCAAAAAGGCTGCCCAAGCGCGCCTGTCCAGAGAGGCATACAAAACATGACAAAAAGAGTAAAGTATATAGCTGAAGATTTTAGTCAGGTTTTTGAGTGACACAAACCTCCACGCACCGATCGCCATCCTGGGTTTGACAAGGGTCAACTTTCCCGGATTCTCAGGGCCTCTGAGGCACAAAATCCAAATTTTTACCGTTTGATAAAAGTTTGATCCTGAGTTACGCTTCCCCGCATCGCTTCGAATATAAAAGAGGGAACTGCGATGCGAAGACTGGAACCGGGCCTTAAGGCCGGGCGGCTTGATGCTGCCGATTATGCAAAGAATTTCTCAGACCTGCATCCCCGCCTCGGCGACCACGAGGCACTCGTTGCGTCCGACAGATGTTACTTCTGTCATGACGCCCCCTGCATGACGGCCTGTCCCACCGCCATCGATATCCCGATGTTCATCCGGCAGATATCGACTGGCAATCCGATTGGCGCGGCAAAGACCATCTTCGACCAGAACATTCTCGGCGGCATGTGCGCCCGCGTCTGTCCAACCGAAACGCTCTGCGAAGAGGCCTGTGTGCGCAACACGGCGGAAGAGCGCCCTGTCGAGATCGGCCGCCTGCAACGTTACGCCACCGACATTGCTATCGAGGAAGGCCGCCAGTTCTACCGTCCAGCAGCCTCGACCGGTCGCACGGTGGGTATCATCGGCGCAGGCCCCGCTGGCCTTGCCGCCGCCCATCGGCTGGCGATGCACGGCCACCAGGTCACCATCTACGAAGCGCGGGAAAAGGCGGGCGGCCTCAACGAATACGGTATCGCCGCCTACAAGACGCCGAACGACTTCGCCCAGAAGGAAGTCGACTACATCCTCTCGCTCGGCAATATCGACGTGCTCGACGGCCAGATGATGGGTCGCGATTTCACCCTCGCCGACCTCCAGGCCAAGCATGACGCCGTCTTCATCGGCGCCGGCCTTGGCAACGTCAACGGGCTGAACATCCCCGGCGCCAAGATCAACGGTGTGATCGACGCGGTCGAATTCATCGCCAACCTGCGTCAGGCAGACGACAAGGCAGACGTTCCCGTCGGCCGTGACGTCGTCGTCATCGGCGGCGGCATGACCGCGATCGATGCCGCCGTCCAGGCCAAGCTTCTCGGCGCGGAAAACGTCACCATCTGCTATCGCCGCGGCAAGGAACACATGAACGCCTCCGAGTTCGAGCAGGATCTCGCGACCTCCAAGGGTGTTCACATCCGTCACTGGCTGCAGCCGAAGGAAGTCGCCCATCACGGCGGCCACTGCTCTGCGATCACCTTCGAATACACCCACCTCGAAAACGGCCTGATGAAGGGCACCGGCCACACGACCGAGATCAAGGCGGACCAGATTCTGGTCGCGATCGGCCAAAAGCTCGACGGCCAGGGTCTGGACGGCCTCAACGTCGAAGGCGGCAAGATCGCCATCGACGCCGAAGGCCGCACCTCGATCCCGGGTGTCTGGGCCGGCGGCGACTGCGCCTTCGGAGGTCAGGACCTGACGGTCTCTGCCGTCGCCATGGGCCGTGACGCGGCCGAAAGCATCAACCGCTCTCTCGCCGTTTCAACGGCGGGCGTGACCGCAGTCGCATGACGCACCCGCTCAGAGAGGATTTGAACAATGGCTGATCTTCGCAACAACTTCGTCGGCATCAAGTCGCCCAACCCCTTCTGGCTAGCATCCGCTCCGCCGACCGACAAGGCCTACAACGTCGAACGCGCCTTCAAGGCGGGCTGGGGCGGCGTCGTCTGGAAGACGCTCGGCTCGGAAGGCCCGCCGGTCGTCAACGTCAACGGCCCGCGCTATGGCGCAATCTGGGGCGCGGACCGCAGGCTCCTTGGCCTCAACAACATCGAACTGATCACCGACCGTCCCCTGCAGGTGAACCTGCAGGAGATGAAGATGGTCAAGAAGAACTGGCCGGATCGCGCACTTGTCGCCTCGATCATGGTCCCCTGCGTCGAGGAAGAGTGGAAGGCGATCCTGCCGCTGGTCGAAGAAACCGGCGCCGACGGCATCGAACTCAATTTCGGCTGTCCGCACGGCATGTCCGAACGCGGCATGGGCTCTGCCGTCGGTCAGGTGCCTGAGTACATCGAGATGGTCGTGCGGTGGTGCAAGCAATACACCCGCATGCCCGTCATCACCAAGCTGACACCCAACATCACCGACATCCGCAACCCGGCCCGCGCCGCCAAGCGTGGCGGCACCGATGCCGTGTCGCTGATCAACACGATCAACTCGATCGTCTCGGTCGATCTCGACAACTTCTCGCCGAACCCCAGCATCGGCGGCAAGGGCAGCCATGGCGGCTATTGCGGCCCGGCGGTCAAGCCGATCGCGCTGAACATGGTCTCTGAAATCGCCCGCGATCCAGAAACCTATGGCCTGCCGATCTCCGGCATCGGCGGTGTGACGACCTGGCGTGATGCGGCGGAATTCCTGGCGCTTGGTGCCGGCAACGTGCAGGTCTGCACGGCGGCCATGACCTATGGCTTCAAGATCGTCCAGGAAATGATCACCGGCCTCAACAACTGGATGGATGCCAAGGGCCATCAGAGCCTCGACGACATCTGTGGCCGCGCCGTCCCGAATGTCACCGACTGGAAGTACCTGAACCTGAATTATGTGGCCAAGGCCCATATCGATCAGGACGCCTGCATCAAGTGCGGCCGCTGCCACATCGCCTGCGAGGACACCTCGCACCAAGCGATCACCAGCATCGTCGATGGCGTCAGGAAATTCGAGGTGATGGAAGACGAATGCGTCGGCTGCAATCTCTGCGTCAACGTCTGTCCGGTCGAGAACTGCATCACCATGGTCGGCCTTGAACCCGGCACGATCGACCAGCGCACCGGCAAGCCGGTCGACCCCAACTACGCCAACTGGACGACCCATCCGAACAATCCGATGGCTGTTCAGGCGGCGGAATAGTCGTCCATCAAGAATTTCCGGCCCGTTTTACGGGCCGGACATGTCTCGATTTCTATAATTCCTCAATCTTTTTCCAATCGATTCAGTTTTTTTTCAGCGCTATACTCCACCATCAGGATATTCCAGTTCACGGCTTGAATGTTGAGCCGGCCTAGCCCCTGGCAAGGAGACCATGGCGACGAAGAGCAAGACAGCCGTGGGCGAGTCCGCCCTCCGATCACGTTTGCAAATCCTGATACCAAGCGTCATCGTGCTGATTGGCGTCGCCGTGTCTGCGATCTATGCTGATTTCCAGCAACAGCGTCTCGGTCGCGAAGCCGCCAGAAACGACGTGGAAGAAAGCCTGGGCCTCGTGCGGACCAAGCTCGAAGCCAATCTGAACGCCAATATCAGGCTCCTCCAGGGCATGGTCGCCGTCATCGGAACAGAACCTTACGTCACCCAGGAACGCTTCGCGACGCTGTCGGAGAGCCTGCTCCAGAACCCCTCACAGATACTCAACATCGTCGCGGCTCCAGACCTGATAACAACGTTCGTTTACCCCTATGAACGTAATAAGGGGTTGATCGGTATGCGACTTTTGCCACCGCCTGCGGCGGAGGAGTCTGTCGCCAAGCTGCGCGATCAAGGAAAGACGATCATAAATGGCCCGCTGCAGCTGAGGAATGGCAGCATGGGACTGATCGTCACCGTACCGATCCACATGGAGAACGACGGCGGAGAACACGCCTTCTGGGGCGCGCTGGCCGGTATCGTCGATCTGGCCCAGCTCTACAATGACATCGGCCTTCAGGCTTCGGACCTTCCGCTCTCCGTGACCATCAGCGAGCGGAACTCCCTGACAGGCGACAAAACGATCATCTATGGTGACGGTGACGTTTTGAAGGATGATCCAGTCACCATGACCGTGGATCTCGGAAACAAGCGTTGGGCGATCTCCGCCGTGCCTGCAGGTGGCTGGGCGAGCGCGAGCAAACCAGACGCACTGATACGGACCATGATCATCGCCATGGCTGGACTGATCGCCGGGACGGTCGTCTGGGTCGCCATGCTGATGAGAGAGCGCCAGCACAATTACGCAGCATTGCGCCAACGCGAGGAGGAACTCCGCGCCATGTCGCATCGCCTCGGCGCGGCGCTGGCAACATCCAGGATCGGCGTCTGGGAGCTCGATATCAAGTCGAACTCGGTGACCTGGGACGAGCAGCTTTACCAGCTCTATGGCCTGTCACCGGACACCCCGATCCACCAGCAGCTCTGGGAGGAGTTGGTAGTGCCGGAGGACTGTGTTGCCATCAACACACTTATGAACGAAGCCATAGAAAACGGAGGGTCCTATACTGGTGAATTCCGCGCGCGGCGGCCGGACGGGGAACTGATCCATTTCCGCACCGTCGGCACGGCATATCGCGATCACACCGGCGAAACGCGGGTGCTTGGCGTCAACTGGGATGTCAGCGCTGACGTGCGTCTGCAGGAAGAACTGCGTCGGGCTCAAAGAGAAACGGCGCTGCGCAACGAGGAGCTGGAAGCTGCTCGACAGAGGATGGAACACAATGCGCTGCATGATTCGCTGACGGGGCTGCCGAACCGCCGCTACCTGGACCAGAGGCTGGAACAGTTCGTCGACGGGCAGGAGGCGACGGGCCAGACCTTGACGGTCTTGCATATGGATCTTGATCGCTTCAAGGAAATCAACGACACCCTGGGCCATGGCGCAGGAGACGCCATTCTGCGCAATGTGGCGCGCGAACTGCAAAACTATAAGGCCAATTGCGATTTCGTGGCGCGTATCGGCGGCGATGAATTCGTGATCGTTTGCACGCGAAGCGCGCCCGACGTGAACTACGAAGCCTTGGGCAACGAGTTGATCGCAGCGATCAACAAGCCCATCCTCTACAACGGACATGAATGCCGTGTCGGCGCGTCGATCGGCATCGCCCAGAAGGTCGAGCCGGGCCTGAGCTGCGAACAACTGCTTGTAAACGCTGACATCGCGCTCTACGAGGCCAAACGCCGCGGTCGCAACAGGGTCGAACGCTTCTCCGACCAGCTGCGCGCGCGCACGATCAATCTAAAGACGACGGCTGATGCCATTCTGCGTTCGCTGCACGACGATGATTTCATCGCGTATTTCCAGCCGCAGTTCGACGCGCGCACTCTGGAGATCAACGGCGTCGAGGCACTTGCTCGCTGGCGGCATCCGGACAGGGGCATACTCGCGCCCAATGCCTTTCTCGACATTGCAGACAGCCTGAACGTGGTTGCGCAGATCGATGCAAAGATCCTCGATCAGGCACTCGCGGAATTAGCGCGCTGGCACGCGGAAGGGCTCGGGATCGAGCATGTCTCAGTCAACATCTCGGCACAACGCCTGTTTGAAGAAGCGCTTCTCGATCATCTCGGCAGGCTCTCGATAAAACCGGGCAGCCTGTCGTTCGAACTGCTGGAGTCGATTTCTTTCGATGACAAGGCCGATGCCGTCGCGGCCAGCCTGGATCGCATCCGTCAACGCGGCATTTCCATCGAGATCGATGACTTCGGGACAGGCTACGCGTCGATCCTGTCTCTGATCAAGCTCTCCCCCAGCCGTCTCAAGATCGACCGACAGCTCGTCGCGCCGATTGTGGCCAACCCGACCCAGCGCAAACTGATCAGCTCGATCGTCGACATCGGACGATCATTCGGGATCGGGATTGTCGCCGAGGGAGTCGAAACGATGGAACATGCGGCAATCCTGCGCGACCTGGGCTGCAACACGCTGCAGGGCTATGCACTCGCCCGACCCATGAGCCCCGACGCCTTCATCGATTTCGCAAGGGCGCACGTCTTGAAGCGTGACGATCGCTGGCAGCGCAGCGCCTGATTATCGGGCCCTCAGCCCTCGGCCTAGAGTTTAGCCAAGAAGGCTCTGGCCGGCGGCAAAGCCGGCATAGGCCAGTGCCGAAAAGTAGACGAGCGTCAGAACAACCATGAAATGGCCGAGCGCCACAACCACGCCGTCACGCTGGGAAATCCCCGTTGATAGAAACAGAATGGCGACGCCCGGCAGCGTGTTGGAAAACGGGATGAAGCCGAGCGGCATCATCAGCAGCACGCCGGCAGCGGTCAGGATGAGCCCGTTCACCCGATTGATCAGACTGCCCACGGTCAGTCCCGGCAGGCGTGGGCGAACATAGCGGTCGACCTTGCGCAGAATGGCAAGCCCCCGCTCGAGAACCGGCACCAGCTTCGCCCGATCAAGCTTGCGGTCCGCCACTTTCTCCGGCAGCCACGGCAGACGGTTGAAGGTCACGGCGATGCCGATGAGCACGATGCCCGCACCGAAGACGGTCGATACGCCCGGAATGGAGACGGGCACGAGAAACGGCAGGGAGAGCAGACCGCAGAGCAGAAGCAAGCCGCTTTCGCCCATCTTTTCGAGGATCTGACGCAAGGTGACATGCTCGTCATGCATCGAGTTGATCACGTCCTGCAGCACCGCGCTGGTGCTCTTGTCCGTATCGCTGAAGCCGATCGTCGTTGTCATCAGGTCCGCTTTCGATTAACTGCCGGAAGGATATCCTTGGACGACGCTTATTCCGCGTCTCCCGGATCGCAGATGAATGAGAAAGCCGGTCGGGTCAAGTCACGCGAACGGTTGGACCACTTCCGGTCGAAAGACATGCCATGACAGAGCAAGCGCCAGCAGCAGAGACCCCCGTCAACCGCCACACGGTGCACGCCAAGGGTCGTGAAAAGCTGAAGGCGCATGCGGCGATGCTGCTTTTCGCCGCCCTGATCGCCGGCTCATTCTCCTTCGGCGGCATGGCGGCGCAGCATATGGATGCAGGCCCGCTGACACTCTGGCGCTATCTGATGACGGTGGTCGTCATGGGTGTCCTGACCTTCGGCATCCTGCGCGTGCCTTTCCGCCCACCCCAGCGGATCTGGCGCTTTGCCCTGCTGGGAGGGCTCATCGCCATCTACATGCTGACGATGTTCGCCGCGCTCGAATTCACCAATCCCGTCCAGACCGGCGCCGTCTTCACCCTGATGCCGCTGATCAGCGCCGGCTTCGCGCTCCTCTTCATAGGCCAGAAGACGCGGCCGGATGTCTTCATCGCCCTGGTGATCGCGGCCCTGGGCGCCATCTGGGTCATCTTCCGGGCGGATATCAACGCGATCCTGTCCTTTGATGTCGGCACTGGTGAGCTGATCTATTTCGTCGGCGTCGTCTGCCACGGCGCCTATGTGCCGCTGATCCGCAAGTTCAACCAGGGCGAAAACCCTGTGGCCTTCGGTTTCTGGGTCATCGTCTTTACGGTGCCCTGGCTTTTGCCGACCGGCGCAGTGCCGCTCGCGACCACCGATTTTGCTAGCCTTCCGCCGACGGTCTGGGCAACGATCGCCTATCTCTCCGTCATCACCACGGCGCTGACCTTCATGCTCCTGCAATATGCCTCGATGCGGCTGCCGGCGCCCAAGGTCCTCGGCTACGGCTATCTCACGCCGACCTTCATCATCCTGCTCGAAGGCCTGCTCGGCCATGGCTGGGCAAGCCCCGCCGTCTTCGTCGGCGCGCTGGTCACGGCGGCAGGGCTTCTGGTGATGGGACTGCTCAGGGACTGACGGCCACGGGCTTCAGAATCAGTCCGTTGACGAAAAGACCCTCAAGAAAGCGGGCCGCCGCCTCGAAGCGATCTTCTTCCTCCCGCCCAGGCCCCAGTACGGAACGAACCTGCACGTCGAAATCGGCATAGTGCTGGGTCGTCGACCAGATCGAGAAGATCATGTGATGCGGATCGCAGGCGCGAATCTTGCCGGACGCGATCCAGGCCCGGATCACTTCGGCCTTCTCGTCGACCAGTTCCTTCAACGGCCCTTCCAGCACTCCGGCAATATGCGGCGCGCCCTGCAGGATCTCGTTGGCGAACAGCCGGCTTTCGCGCGGAAAGTCGCGCGCCATTTCGAGCTTGCGGCGGATATAGGACCTAATTTCCTGCTCCGGATCCCCCTCGGCATCGAAGGCGGCAAGCGGCTCCAGCCAGTTTTCCAGCACCCGGTCGATCAGCGCCTGATGCATCGCCTCCTTGGTGCGGAAATAATAGAGCAGGTTGGGCTTCGACATGCCCGCCACCTCGGCGATCTGGTCGATTGTCGAGCCATGGAAGCCGCGCTGAGAGAAGACTTCCAGCGCCGCCTCGAGGATAACCTCTTCCTTCTCCTCCTGGATCCGCGTCCGCCTCTGGGTTTGCGCCGCTCTCGGTATCGCCATCTTAGAGTTGTTCCCTGCCTAAGACACTGAAGTCACTCAAGAATATCCGCGCCCAAATTCTGTGCAATTGCACGGTTTTTTGTCGCAGATTTTTGCTGATTCCGTCTTGAGTGCCGTGATGGAAGTTGTAATGTTTTACCAGTCGGTCAAATTATTGGACAGATGTCAAATAAAGGCAACTGCCGATACAACAACGGAAAAGACAAAGACAAGCCGTTGTTGCTGACCCAGGGAACAAGGGGCACGGGCGGAAGATCCGCGCTCCGATAAAACAGGTGAGGATCTGCAATGACGGCGCAACCCGGCACGAACCTTCGCGTGAACGGCGATCGGCTGTGGGACATGCTCATGGACATGGCGAAGATTGGCCCCGGTATTTCCGGCGGCAACAATCGCCAGACCCTGACCGATGAAGATGCCGAGGGCCGCCGCCTCTTCCAGCGCTGGTGCGAGGATGCGGGGCTGACCATGGGCGTCGACACAATGGGCAATATGTTCATGACCCGCCCCGGCACCGATCCGGATGCCCTGCCCGTCTATATCGGCAGCCACCTCGACACCCAGCCCACCGGCGGCAAATATGACGGCGTGCTCGGTGTGCTCGCCGGTCTGGAAGTCGTGCGCTCGATGAACGACCTCAACATCAAGACCAAGCACCCCATCGTCGTGACCAACTGGACGAATGAGGAAGGCGCCCGCTTTGCGCCCGCCATGCTGGCCTCCGGTGTCTTTGCCGGCGTGCTGACCCAGGATTACGCCTATGCCCGCAAGGACATGGAGGGCAAGAGTTTCGGCGAGGAGCTGAAGCGCATCGGCTGGGTGGGTGACGAAAAGGTCGGCGCCCGCAAGATGCACGCCTATTTCGAATATCACATCGAACAGGGGCCGATCCTTGAGGCCGAAGAGAAGCAGATCGGTGTGGTCACCCACTGTCAGGGCCTGTGGTGGCTGGAATTCACGCTGACCGGCAGGGAAGCCCATACCGGCTCCACCCCGATGAACCACCGCGTCAATGCCGGCCTTGCCATGGCCCGGATCATGGAAATGGTCCAGACGGTTGCCATGGACAACCAGCCGGGCTGCGTCGGCGGCGTCGGCCAGGTGAAGTTCTCGCCCAATTCCCGCAACGTCCTGCCCGGCACGGTGATCTTCACCGTCGACATCCGCTCGCCGGAACAGGCCAAGCTCGACGGCATGCGCGCCCGCATCGAAAAGGAAGCCGCCGAAATCTGTGCAGCCCTCGGTGTCGGCTGTTCCATCGAGGCCGTCGGCCATTTCGATCCGGTGACCTTCGACCCGACACTCGTCGCCTCCGTCCGCAAGGCGGCGGAAGATCTCGGCTACAGCCACATGAACATCATCTCCGGCGCCGGCCACGATGCCTGCTGGACAGCCAAGGTGGCGCCCTCGACCATGATCATGTGCCCCTGCGTCGGCGGCTTGAGCCATAACGAGGCTGAGGAAATTTCCAAGGAATGGGCCAGCGCCGGCTGCGACGTGCTGCTGAGGGCGGTTCTGGAGACGGCGGAGATTGTGGCGTAGGATCGAAATCTAGGAGCAGTCCTGAACGGGAGCGAACCATGGGACGACCGAGGGAATTGTCACCGGAAGAACGCGCTGACCTGCTGCGGCGGGGCTACAGGCCAGTGGAAATCTGGGTGCCTGACATGTCTAGCGAGGCGTACAAAGAGGAAGCTGCTAGGCAGACGAAGGCTGCTGTGGAGGCGGATCGTAAGGCTGGAATTGTGGAACTGACCGGCGAAGATCTTTCAGATGACTGGGATAAGCCGTGAAGTTTGCTCGGGGCGATATGGTGACAGCCGCATTTCAGGGAGACCTCGGGAAACCGAGGCCAGCGGTCATAATTCAAGCGGACAATTATATCGAACACCACGTCACCCTGCTTCTTTGCCCTCTTTCGACCTTTCTTTCTGACGCCTCGGATTTTCGTCCCACGATTGAGCCATCGGATGCAAACGGCCTGAAGGAACGGTCGCAAGCCATGGCCGACAAGATGACCCACTTGAAGAAGGCTGCCATACGACAAGTCATCGGCCATCTCAACGAGGATGAAATGGCGATGCTCGAACTGGCAATAATCAACATCACCGGATTGCAGCAGTTTAGACCGCAATCGTGAGAAAAAGGATCGAGGGAGAGAGCAAATGACCACCACAGTCATCAAGGGCGGAACCATCGTCACCGCCGATCTGACCTACAAGGCTGATGTCAAGATCGAGGGGGGCGTGATCGTCGCGATCGGGCCAAACCTCTCTGGCGACACCGTGCTGGATGCGTCGGGCTGTTATGTCATGCCCGGCGGCATCGACCCGCATGTGCATCTGGAAATGCCCTTCATGGGCACCTATTCGGCGGATGATTTCGAAAGCGGCACGCGCGCCGGCCTCTCCGGCGGCACGACCATGGTCGTCGATTTCTGCCTGCCGGCCCCCGACCAGTCGCTGCTCGAAGCGCTCACCATGTGGGACAACAAGACCTCGCGCGCCACGGCCGACTACTCTTTCCACATGGCGATCACCGGCTGGAACGAACGCATCTTCGACGAGATGAAGACCGTCGTGCAGGACAAGGGCATCAACTCGTTCAAGCACTTCATGGCCTACAAGGGCGCCCTGATGGTGAACGACGACGAGATGTTCGCCTCCTTCCAGCGCTGCGCCGAACTCGGCGCGCTGCCGATGGTCCATGCCGAAAACGGCGACGTCGTCGCCTCGATGACCGCAAAGCTGCTGGCCGAGGGCAACAATGGTCCGGAAGGCCATGCCTATTCCAGACCCCCGGAAGTCGAGGGCGAGGCCACCAACCGCGCCATCATGCTGGCCGACATGGCAGGCGTGCCGCTCTATGTCGTGCACACCTCCTGCGAACAGGCGCATGAAGCCATCCGCCGCGCCCGCGCCAAGGGCATGCGCGTCTATGGCGAGCCGCTGATCCAGCACCTGACGCTCGACGAAAGCGAATATTTCAACAAGGACTGGGACCACGCCGCCCGCCGCGTCATGTCGCCTCCCTTCCGCAACAAGCAGCACCAGGATTCACTCTGGGCCGGCCTGCAGTCGGGCTCGCTCTCGGTCGTCGCCACCGACCACTGCGCCTTCACCAGCGAACAGAAGCGCTTCGGCGTCGGCAACTTCGCCAAGATCCCGAACGGCACCGGCGGGCTTGAGGACCGCATGCCCATGCTCTGGACCTATGGTGTCGCGACCGGCCGCCTGACGATGAACGAATTCGTCGCCGTTACCTCGACCAACGTCGCCAAGATCCTCAACATCTATCCGAAGAAGGGCGCCGTCCTGGTCGGCGCCGATGCCGACCTCGTGGTCTGGGATCCCAAGCGCTCAAAGACCATCTCCGCCAAGACCCAGCAGTCCTCGATCGACTACAACGTCTTCGAGGGCAAGGAAGTGACGGGCCTGCCGCGTTACACGCTGACCCGCGGATACGTCGCGATCGAGGAGAGTGCCGTGAAGACCCGCGAGGGCCACGGCAAGTTCGTCAAGCGCGAGCCCTTCCCCGCCGTTTCCAAGGCGCTCTCGACCTGGAAGGAACTGGTCGCCCCGCGCAAGGTGGAACGCACCGGCATTCCGGCGACGGGGGTGTGACTCTGTTATGATGTTGGTACGCGGTGTTACCCCCCTCTGCCCTGCCGGGCATCTCCCCCTCAAGGGGGGAGATCAGAGGCGGCTGGCCGCTCGCCACACCTCCCCCTTGAGGGGGGAGGTCGCCGCAAAGCGGCGGGTGGGGGTGATCGAGGCGACGAGTTCGACCTCAAGGGTTTACGCAGACGCTTTACACATCACCCCACCCCGGAGCTCCGCTCCGACCCTCCCCCTCAAGGGGAGGGTGAGGCTTCGGCGCCTGCCCCAACCGCTCTCCCCCCTTGTGGGGGAGATGCCCGGCAGGGCAGAGGGGGGTACAACGCGCTCCGACGTCAGTGACGAGGCATCAAACTTCAACCAGCCCATCCAGTTCCGGCAGCAGGACAACGCTTTCCTGCTCGTTCGGGTCGGTGCGCGCAATGATCGCCGTGCAAGGCGCGTTCGACAGGTTCGCCGGCAGATGCGGCACGCCGGCCGGGATGTAAAACAGCTCGCCGGCATGCACGATCACATGGTTTTCCAGCCGGTCGCCATACCAGGTATGCGCCTGACCGGAGAGCATGTAGATCGCCGTTTCGTGGCTCTCATGCAGATGCGCCTTGGCGCGCGCACCGGGCGGCATCGTCAGCACATGCATGCAGATGCCCTTCGACCCGACCGTTTCGGCCGCAATGCCCTCGAAGTAACTCAAGCCCTGCTTGCCCTCATAGGTGTGGCCGGGCTTCACGATCCGGCAGGTGGGCTTTGATGATGCGTCCATGGTCCAATCCTCTTTTTCCCGGCGGCAGGCCCGCCAATCCCGGTTCGCTGCTCCCGAGCGACCGCATGTCCAAAGAATGCAAGAGGCGACAGGCCTTTGCAACAAACCCGATTGGTCCCAGCGCATGAATGCACCCTACTCCGTCGTCTCGGCCAAAAACCTGAGCCTCACCTTCGAGACCAATGACGGGCCCGTCCACGCCCTGTCCAACGTCAATCTGGAGGTGAAGAAGGGCGACTTCGTTTCCTTCATCGGTCCCTCCGGCTGCGGCAAGACCACCTTCCTGCGCGTCATCGCCGATCTGGAGAAACACACCGCCGGCGAGATCACCGTCAACGGCATGACACCGGAAAACGCCCGCAAGGCGCGCTCCTACGGCTATGTCTTCCAAGCGGCTGCCCTCTATCCCTGGCGCACGATCGAGAACAACATCGCGCTGCCCCTGGAAATCATGGGCTACAGCGCCGATGAGAAGAAGAAGCGCATCGAACAGACCCTCGACCTCGTCAACCTCTCAGGCTTCGGCAAGAAATATCCCTGGCAGCTGTCGGGTGGCATGCAGCAGCGTGCCTCGATCGCCCGCGCGCTCGCCTTCGATGCCGACCTTCTGCTGATGGACGAACCCTTCGGCGCGCTCGACGAAATCGTCCGTGACCACCTGAATTCGGAACTGCTAAAACTCTGGGACCGCACCAACAAGACGATCTGCTTCGTCACCCATTCGATCCCGGAAGCCGTCTACCTCTCCACCAAGATCGTCGTCATGAGCCCGCGTCCGGGCCGCGTGACCGACATCATCGAGTCGACGCTACCGAAGGAACGCCCGCTCGACATCCGCGAGACGCCGGAGTTTCTCGAAATCGCGCACCGGGTGCGCGAGGGTCTGAAGGCGGGGCATTCTTATGAGGAATAACATCTACTTGGAGAACCTGGTCACCCCCCTCTGCCCTGCCGGGCATCTCCCCCATAAGGGGGGAGAGCGGGATGGGGCGAGCCTGTCGCTCCACACCTCCCCCTTGAGGGGGGAGGTCGCCGCGAAGCGGCGGGTGGGGGTGAACCGGGCAGCGAGTTCGACATCATCAATCGGCCCTGACGTCATGCACGTCGCCCCACCCCGGAGCTTCGCTCCGACCCTCCCCCTCAAGGGGAGGGTGTCGGCCGCCGTAAAAGTGGAGGCCACCCCATGAACCCCACCTTCCTCCTCTGGCTGGGTGCCGCCATGGCGACCTTCCTGGGTGCCGCCACCGTCAGCAGGGCCTATGTCGACAACGGCAAGCTCTGGGTGCTCTTGGCATCGCTCGCGCTCTACTGTGTCGGCAACCTGATGATGGTGAAGCTGATGCGCGAAGGCGGGCTGGGGCTGGCCATCTCGGTATCGGCGGTCGCACAATTGCTGCTCGTCAATGTGATCGCCTTCTTCCTCTTCGGTGAACGGCTCACCGCCGTTCAGACCGCAGGTGTCGCTCTCGGTGTCGTTTCCATGGCTCTTATGCTCATTCCCGCAAAAGGAGGTGCCTGATGAAGGCTGCCCCTTCCGCCTTCCGTGACCGCATTTTGCCGGTTCTGACCGTTATCCTGGCGATCCTCGTGATCTGGCATGTCTTCGTCGTTTATCTGAACGCGCCCTTCGTCCGCGATCAGGCGGCGCGCGCCGGGGAAACGATCACCTTCTCGCAGATCGTCGAACGGACCTTCGCCCAGGAGCGCCCCGTCCTCCCGGCCCCGCACCAGATCGTCGCCGAGCTTTGGGACACAACGATCAACAAGGCCGTCACCTCCAAGCGCAGCCTCGTCTACCATGCCTGGATCACGCTTTCGGCGACGCTCATGGGCTTTGCCATGGGCACCCTACTCGGCATCGTGCTGGCGATTGCCATCGTCCACAACCGGGCCATGGACAAGTCGCTGATGCCCTGGGTGATCGCCTCGCAAACGATCCCGATCCTTGCGATTGCGCCGATGATCATCGTTGTCCTGAATTCGATCGGGATCTCCGGATTGATGCCCAAGGCATTGATTTCGACATATCTTTCCTTCTTCCCGATCGTCGTCGGCATGGTGAAGGGCCTGCGCAGCCCCGATATGCTGCTGCTCGATCTGATGCGTACCTACAATGCCAGCCAGTCGCAGACCTTCTGGAAGCTGCGCTGGCCAGCTTCGATGCCTTACCTCTTCACCTCGCTGAAGGTAGCCATCGCCATCTCGCTGGTGGGCGCCATCGTCGGTGAGCTGCCGACCGGCGCGGTTGCCGGTCTGGGCGCCCGTCTGCTGTCAGGCTCCTACTATGGCCAGACCATCCAGATCTGGGCCGCCCTCTTCATGGCGGCAGGGCTCGCCGCCATTCTGGTATCGATTGTGGGCATGGCCCATACCCGGGTTCTTGCACGCATGGGGGTCAAGCCATGAACGGTTACCTCGTCTTCGCCTTCGTCTTCTGGCTCGGCGCCTGGGGTCTGAACGAGTGGCTCGTCCGCCTGCGTCCCAAGGACCAGACGACCAAGCGCGCCATCGGCCTGGCCGTGCCGCTGATCTTTGGCGTAACACTGCTCGTCATCTGGGAATGTGTGGTGCGCGGTTTCGAGATCCCCTCGATCCTCTTGCCCGCCCCGTCGATGATCTGGGCGCGGATCCTGATCTCCACCCCGATCCTCTGGGCAGACTTCCAGCAGACCTTTCTGAAGTCGGTGATTACAGGTTACGTTGCCGGCTGCGGTCTTGGCTTCATCGTCGCGATCCTGATCGACCGCTCGCCCTTCCTGCAAAAGGGCCTGCTGCCGATCGGCAACTTCGTCTCGGCCCTCCCCGTCGTCGGCATCGCGCCGATCATGGTGATGTGGTTCGGCTTCGACTGGCAGTCGAAGGTCGCGGTCGTCGTGATCATGACCTTCTTCCCGATGCTGGTGAACACGGTCCAGGGACTGGCCTCGGCCAGCCATATGGAACGCGACCTGATGCACACCTATGCCGCCTCCTGGTGGCAGACGCTGGTGCGCCTGCGGCTCCCTGCCGCCTGGCCCTTCATTTTCAATGCCCTGAAGATCAACTCCACCCTCGCGCTGATCGGTGCGATCGTGGCAGAGTTCTTCGGCACCCCGATTGTCGGCATGGGCTTCCGGATCTCGACAGAGGTCGGACGCTCGAATGTCGACATGGTCTGGGCCGTGATTGCGGTCGCCGCACTCGCTGGCTCAGTCTTCTACGGATTGGTGGCACTGGCAGAACGCCGGGTCACCTTCTGGCATCCGTCCGTCCGTGGTGGACGGTCGTGAACTGCACCAAAAACAAAAGAGGGAACTGAAATGAAAATCAAACTCGCATCCCTGCTGATGGCTGCCGCGGTCTCGCTGACCGCGATGCAGGCCGCCGCCGCCGACAAGGTGACCCTCCAGCTGAAATGGGTGACCCAGGCCCAGTTCGCCGGCTACTACGTCGCCAAGGATAAAGGCTTCTACGAGGAAGAAGGCCTCGACGTCGAAATCAAGCCGGGCGGCCCGGATATCGCTCCCCCGCAGGTTCTGGCCGGTGGCGGCGCTGACGTCATCGTCGACTGGATGCCATCCGCCCTCGCGACCCGCGAAAAGGGCGTGCCGCTCGTCAACATCGCCCAGCCCTTCAAGTCGTCCGGCATGATGCTGACCTGCCTCAAGGAAAGCGGCATCACCAAGCCTGAGGATTTCAAGGGCAAGACGCTCGGCGTCTGGTTCTTCGGCAACGAATATCCATTCCTGTCCTGGATGAACACGCTCGGCATCAAGACCGATGGTTCGCCGGATGGCGTGACCGTGCTGAAGCAGGGCTTCAACGTCGACCCGCTCCTGCAGAAGCAGGCCGCCTGCATTTCGACGATGACCTACAACGAATACTGGCAGGTCATCGATGCGGGCATCAAGCCGGAAGAGCTGATCACCTTCAAGTATGAAGACGAAGGTGTCGCAACCCTCGAAGACGGTCTCTATGTCCTCGAAGACAAGCTCGCCGACCCGGCCTTCAAAGAAAAGATGGTCAAGTTCGTCCGCGCTTCGATGAAGGGCTGGAAATACGCCGAAGCCAATCCGGATGAAGCCGCTGAAATCGTGCTCGAGAACGACGCCTCCGGCGCCCAGACCGAAGCCCACCAGAAGCGCATGATGAGCGAAGTCGCCAAGTTGACCGCCGGCTCGAACGGCGCCCTCGACAAGGCCGACTACGACCGCACCGTGAAGACCCTGATGGGCGGCGGTTCCGATCCGGTCATCACGAAGGAGCCGACAGGCGCCTTCACGACCGAGATCACCGACGCGGCCCTCAAGTAGAACCAGGCGGACCACCAAGTCATAGAAGCACGGGGAGCGATCCCCGTGCTTTTTTTGTAGGCTTTACCTATCAATTGCAGGGCTTTGGCTGGTAATTCCGCAACACCACCGTTCTATCTTGAACAATTTTGGGAGCACGGCTTGAATCCGCAGTCACGGCTCTTGCAAGCCCTTCCGCCATCCCCCACCTCTTCAAACAGTGTTGAGATGCCGCGATTGTGAAGACGCGTGTTATTGTCTGGAAGCACCTTGGCTGTGAGCCGAACGGTCTTCCGCCACGTATCAAGGCGTGAACTGCGAAAATCGTTGTTGGGAAGGGACTCATGTTTCGAAACACGCGCGCTCGGGCGGTCTTGATGGCTGCCACTTTGTCGCTGTCGGCCTCCGTGGCCTTGGCACAGGAACAGGCTGCGGCCCCCGTACCGGCTCAGAATCTTCCGGCAATCATCGTCACCCCGGCCGAAAGCCGTGCGCTGGTCGATCGCATTCTCGCGACCGGTACCGTCCGCGCCGTCGAAGAGGTGCAGGTTCAGCCACAGGTGGAAGGCCTGCAGATCAAGTCGCTGGAGGCGGATGTCGGCGACACGGTCCAGGCTGATACGGTCGTTGCCCGGCTGAACGAGGACACCCTCGTGTTGCAGCGCAGCCAGCTTGTGGCCAACAGGGCCAAGGCAGAGGCCGCTTTGGCGCAGTATCAGGCCCAGGTCGTTGAAGCCGAAGCGAACCTGCGAGAAGCCCAGCGTCAGCTGGATCGTGCAACGCGTCTCGTCGCTTCCGGTTCCGTCTCCGCCTCGCAAAAAGAGCAGGCCGAAACCACGCTGGCCAGTGCAACGGCCCGCGTTGAGACGGCCCGCCAGGCCATTACCGTGGCAGAGGCGGATATCAAGGTGGTCGATAGCCAGATCGCAGATACGGATCTGCGGCTCGCCCGCACCGAGGTCAAGTCGCCCGTGGCCGGCACGGTCTCCGTGCGCAATGCCAAGATCGGTGCCATCGCAACCGGCGCGGGGCAGCCGCTTTTCACGGTGATCCGCGACGGCCAGATCGAATTGGTGGCAGATGTCCCGGAAGGTGATATCCTGCGCATCAAGCAGGGCCAGACGGCGACCGTCACGATTGCCGGTCGGGCCGAGCCCCTGACCGGTTCGATCCGCCTTGTGTCGCCGGTCATCGACTCCGTCACGCGCCTGGGTTCGGTGCATATCGCTTTGGACGATGACGCAGCTGCCCGTGCCGGCATGTATGGCAGCGCAGCCATTACCGTGGATGAGGCCAATGGCATTGCACTGCCTCTGTCCGCCATTACCACGGAAGGCGGCAAGACAACGGTTCGCAAGGTCGAAAACGGCACGGTCCAGATGGTCGAGATCAAGACCGGCATTCAGGACGGCGCCTTCATCCAGGTCACCGAAGGCCTGAGCGAAGGTGACAAGGTGGTCGCCAAGGCGGGCGTGTTTGTCCGTGACGGTGACCGGGTCAATCCGGTGGAAGAAACCAGCAGCGTTTCCAACTGAGGGGCGAAGACGCCATGAACTTCTCTGCATGGTCCATACGCAATCCGATTGCGCCGATCCTGGCCTTCTTCCTCCTGATGGTTGTCGGGATCCAGTCGTTTCTCGCGCTGCCGATCACCCGCTTCCCGAACATCGACGTTCCCCTGGTTGCGATAACGGTAGGCCAGAGTGGCGCCTCCCCGGCTGAACTGGAAAGCCAGGTCACGAAGGAAATCGAAGACGCGGTCGCCTCGATCACCGGCGTTGACGAGATCAACTCGACCGTCACCGATGGCAACTCCCAGACGGTCGTCATGTTCCGCATGGAAGTGCCGACCGAGCAGGCGGTGCAGGACGTCAAGGACGCGATCGACCAGATCCGCGGCGATCTGCCGGCCTCCGTCGACGAACCGATTGTCACCAAGATCGACGTCGAAGGCCAGGCGATCCAGAGCTTCGCTGTCTCCTCGCCGAACATGAACCTTGCCGAGCTTCTCGTGGTTCGTCGATGACACGGTCAAGCGCGCCCTGCAGGGCCAGCCCGGCATCGGTCGCGTTGACCGTTACGGCGGTGCCGATCGCGAAGTGCGAGTTGAACTCGACCCGAACCGCCTCGATGCGCTCGGCGTAACGGCTTCCGACATCTCAAGCCAGTTGAAGGGCACCAATGTCGACCTCGGCTCGGGCCGTGGCCAGGTGGCCGGCGCCGAACAGTCGATCCGCACGCTGGGTGATAACCGCGATGTGGAAAGCCTGGCGAACACGACGATCGCCCTGCCCGGCGGCCGCTTCGTCAAGCTGTCCGACCTCGGCCGTGTCTACGACACCTATGAGGAACAGAAGTCCTTTGCCCGTCATGACGGCAATCCGGTCGTCTCCTTCGCGGTCTTCCGCGCCAAGGGTGCCAGTGAAGTGACCGTGGCCGAAACCGTTGCCGAAAGCCTGGCGACCGTTCGTGCCGAAAACCCCAACGTCCAGATCGAGATGATCGACGACTCGGTCTACTTCACCTACGGCAACTACGAAGCCGCCATGCACACCCTCATCGAGGGGGCGATCCTGGCCGTCATCGTGGTTCTGCTCTTCCTGCGCAACTGGCGTGCGACCCTGATTTCAGCCGTAGCCTTGCCGCTGTCCGCGATCCCGACCTTCTGGGTCATGGACATGATGGGCTTCTCACTGAACCTCGTCTCGTTCCTGGCGCTGACGCTGGCGACCGGTATTCTCGTCGACGACGCGATCGTCGAGGTGGAAAACATCGCCCGACACATCAAGATGGGCAAGACGCCCTATCGAGCGGCGATCGAGGCGGCGGACGAAATCGGTCTCGCCGTCATCGCGACGACCTTCACGATTATTGCGGTCTTCGTGCCGGTGTCGTTCATGCCGGGCATCCCAGGCCAGTACTTCATCCAGTTCGGCCTGACGGTGGCCTTCTCCGTCTTCTTCTCGCTGCTTGTGGCGCGCCTCATCACCCCGATGATGGCCGCCTATCTCATGCGGGCGGAAGACGCGATGGACGACCATCACGACAACGATAGCCTGCCGCTGAAGATGTACACGAAGCTCGTCCGCTTCACGACGCGCCGCTGGTATTCGCGCCTCGGTACGCTTGCCGCTGCCATCGCTTTCCTGATCGGTTCGATCATCCTGCTCGCCGGCGTTCCCGGCAGCTTCATCCCGCCGGAAGACGCGGGCCGTATCGTGCTCTCCGTCGAGCTTCCGCCGAATGCGACGCTGGACGAGACCGAGCGGAAGACCGACGAGATATATGCTGCTATCAAGGACGTGCCTGACGTTGCGAGCGTGTTCATCCTCGGCGGCTCCTCGCCCCGCGGCGATCTGGAACTGCGCCGGGCCAGCGTGACCCTGAACCTCGACAGGATCGAGCACTCGCTGGCCAAGACGCTGGTCAACGGGGGCCTCGGCAGCATTCCGTTGATCGGCCAATATCTCCCGAAGCTTCCCGAGAATGGCCGTATCCGGCCGCAATGGGACGTCGAAGAAGAGGTCTTCGCCAAGCTTGCCGGTATCCCCGATATCCGGATCACCAAGCTCAACGACCGTGGCGAGCGCGACATCACGTTCAACTTCCTCTCCAAGAATGAAGCGGAACTGAACCAGGCAGTCGGCATCCTCGAAGCCAAGCTTCGCCAGGTTCCGGAGCTCGCCAATGTCAGCGCCGACGGCGCCCTGCCCCGTCCGGAACTGCAGATCCGCCCGCGCGCCGATGAAGCAGCCCGCCTCGGCATCACAGCCCAGCAGATCGCCCAGACGGTTCGCGTCGCAACAATTGGTGACGTCGACGCAGCGCTGCCGAAGATCTCGCTCGACAACCGCCAGATCCCGATCCGCGTCCAGGCCTCGCTCGATCTGCGTACCGACCTCGCTGCGATCCGCGCACTGAAGGTGCGTACGGCAAGCGGCGCGACGGTACCGCTGTCGAGTGTCGCCGACATCGACTATGCGGAAGGCGTCTCTTCGATCAAACGTAACGACCGCAACCGTGTAGTGTCGATCGGCGCCGGCCTGCCGCAGGGTGTCGCTCTCGATACCGCAACAGCGGCCTTCCGGACGACGGTGGAAAATGCCGACATTCCGGCCAGCGTGCGCCTTGCGGAAAGCGGCGACGCCAAGATCCAGGCCGAGATGCAGCAGAGCTTCGTCAACGCGATGATCCTCGGCCTGCTCCTGGTGCTGACGGTGCTGATCCTGCTCTTCAAGGACGTGATCCAGCCCTTCACCATCCTGTTCTCGCTGCCGCTGGCCATCGGCGGCGTGGCGCTCGCGCTGATACTGACGAACAATGCGCTCTCCATGCCCGTCCTCATCGGCATCCTGATGCTGATGGGCATCGTGACGAAGAACGCCATCCTGCTCGTGGACTTCGCCATCGAAATGCGCCGTCAGGGCATGCACCGGCTCGAAGCCATGGTGGAGGCAGGCCGCAAGCGCGCCCGTCCGATCATCATGACCTCGATCGCCATGTCGGCGGGCATGCTGCCCTCGGCGCTGGGCGTCGGTGAAGGCGGCTCGTTCCGTGCACCAATGGCCATCGCGGTTATCGGCGGCATCATCGTGTCGACAGTGCTGAGCCTCGTGGTCGTGCCGGCCTTCTTCCTGATCCTCGATGACGTCTCCCGCCTGCTCGGCTGGCTCTTCAGCCGCTTCGTCGGCAAGAAGGAGGAAGAGGAAGAGCCGCTCACGCCGGAAGTCCTGTCCTTCCTCGCCCGCAAGAACGTGCAGGCTTTAGAAGCGATGGAAAAGCGCGTCGCAGCCGTCGAACGCAGCCAGCCGGTCAGCCGCAAGAGCGATGGCAAGGGCAACGTGGTCAATCTACCGCCGCTCGCGGCGGAGTAATCCCAAATCTGGATCGGCCGCCTTCGGGCGGCCGATTTGTTTCCGGCTTGCGCACAATTGGGCCTGCGATCACCCCACACCCTTCAGTCACGCACAAGGTATTTGGCGCAACTTATATGCGCATTTCACTTTGTTTTGACGACGAGGAATACCGTGAGATATTTGATCATCATGGCCGTCCCCCTCATGGCTGGCTCTGCATCAGCCTTCGACACGGCCTTAACGGGTACACATGCCCCACCCTCTGATCTGCGGGACGGGTCCTACGACTGGTCCGGCGGTTATGCCGGTATGGCTGCCGGATACGGCTGGATGGACGGCCACTTCGAGACGGCAGGCTATCCACCGGCTCAGTCCGAACTGGATGATTCCATCCTCGGCACCTTCGGTGGTTTCAACATCGCCCTGCACCAGGATGTCATCGTCGGTCTCGAAGGCGATATTGAATACAATTTTCAAAACGTTACCGTCAGTTCGACCTTTGGAACCTTCAATGGCGGCGTCGATGTTCAGGGCTCTGCGCGAGTGCGTCTCGGTTACGCACTTGACCGTCTGCTTCTCTACGGCAGTGCCGGCTGGTCTGGCGCCCATCTGGAGGCAACCCTAACAGGTGTGGGCGAGGCCTCGGGCAACTTTACTGGCTACACGCTTGGCGCAGGTATCGACTATGCTGTAACCGACGCGATCTTTGGCCGGATCGATTATCGCTACACTGACTACAGCAGAGGCAGCATCATTTTCGGCCCTGCATCCGTGAATGCGGATCTGGTCCAGCAGACAGTCAAAGTCGGCGTCGGGATCAAATTTTAGACTGAGGCCTTCCCGTAGCCATGCAACATCCATGACGGGCGCTGCGGAAACGCAGCGCCCGTTGTACGTCCCGCATGCTTTCATCAATCGTCATATACCGATGGCCATTTGATCGAAATCAATCCACGCTTCCCCGAGGCGCGCTAATATGCCCGGACTGGAAAGGGCACGTTCACCCGGACCTGCAGAAGACGCGCATCTGCGATCTAGTTCTCTCAGGCAGGGGGACCGCAGAGGTGAAGCGGCGACCGCAGCGGTGGAGGCCCTGATGCAGTTGTGGATGGGGAGCCGTGAAGACCGTGAACAAGATCCTGAGACTGAACGCCCGCGACAAGAACACGCTTTTGCGAACCTCATTCTTGTCCCAACTGGGCCCGACCGCGATGGCCTCAATGATGGAGATTGCCAATATCTCCAACTATGAGGCGCGCGAGGTGCTCTTCCGGGAGGGCGAGCCTGCCGACTGTTTCTACAGCGTCCTCACCGGCTATGTACGCCTCTATCGTCTCAACAAGGACGGGCGAGAAGCCGACATTCGCATCTGCGGCCCAGGAGATACCTTTTCCGAATGCCTGCTGGCGCTCGGTGATCGCTACCTCTACAACGCACAGGCAGCCGAACACGTGACGCTTGCACGTTTTGACCTGCAGCGCGTTCGCTCGCTTGCCGAGCGGGAGAGCGATGTGGCGAAGGCCATCATTCGCTGCCTGTCGGATCATCTGCGCACGACCATGGACTGCATCGCCAATGACCGGCTGCAGACAGCCCCGCAGCGGGTCGCCCATTATCTCCTCACCCATTGCAACACCGAAGGCGGTCCGGCCTCGATCCGCCTGCCGTTCCAGAAGAGCCTGCTCGCTGGCAAGCTGGGCCTGGCTCCCGAGGCGCTGTCCCGTGCCTTCTCAGCCCTCAAGCGGTGCGGTGTCGTCGTGCGTGGACGCACCATCCAGATCAGCGACGTCAACGCGCTCAGGCAGATCTGACCCGGCTTGATAGACGCTACCGTCCGCTTCGCTCAGAGCCCCCCACTCTGCTGCAGGAAGCTGACGATCCGATCGACGCCATTTCCGCGCTTCAGATCGGTAAAGACGAACGGGCGTTCGGAGCGCATCCGCCCGGCATCGCGCTCCATCACCTCCAGATCAACGCCGACATGCGGCGCCAGATCGGTCTTATTGATGACCAGGAGGTCGGAACGGGTAATCCCCGGCCCGCCTTTGCGTGGGATTTCCTCACCCTGACACACCGAGATCACATAGAGGGTGATATCGGCGAGGTCAGGCGAGAAGGTCGCTGCGAGATTGTCGCCACCCGATTCAATGAACACGACATCGAGATCCGGGATCCGTGCGTTGAGATCGGCAATGGCCTTGAGGTTGATCGAGGCGTCCTCTCGGATCGCCGTATGCGGACAGCCACCTGTCTCAACCCCGACAACCCGATCAGAACTCAGCGCCTGCATCCGGATCAACGCATCAGCATCCTCGCGCGTATAGATGTCATTGGTGACAACCGCGACGGAATAGTTGTCGCGCATGGCCTTGCAGAGTTTCTCGGTCAGGGCGGTCTTGCCGGATCCAACAGGTCCGCCGATACCGACGCGAAGGGGGCCATTCTTCGATTTCATCATCTTCGTCCTGTGTAAATGCTTTCGCCTAGGATTGGAAAAGGCGGGAATACTGGGCTTCATGCCGCATGCTGAGGGTCTCAGCGATGATGGTTCCCGATCCGAGATCGTCGAGGCCAAGCTTGGAATATCGGGAGGCGGCGTCCAGAAGCAGGCTCTCCGATGCAGCAAGAATTGCCACCCCGCGGGTCTGTCCAATCACGCCAAGGCGGATCGCGACCGAAACATATTGCGATACCTGGGCATGCAGAAAGGCGGCAAGCGCATCGGCGACACTCACGCCATTCGCGGCGGCCATCGCACCGACCGCGACACTGTAGGGCACAGAACCTGAGAGATCCTCGAAGAGAGGATGCGGCCAGGCGCTGGCGGCCTTAAGAAAGGCCTCGCCAAGCCGCATGATTTCGCCATAGCGTTCAGCAGAGCCTGCAAGCGCGGCACCAAGCTCCACCAGCTCGGCAAGCGACCGGCCCTCGCTCTGGCACCGATGCGCCTCGGAGAGCAGGATCGCATCATTGCGCATCCCGCCATCGCTGATCAGCTCCTGTAGCCAGGCCTCGACCGCATCACCGTCCGCGACATGGCCTTCGACGATTGCGCTTTCAAAGCCGCCCGAGTAGGAGAAGCCGCCGACTGGGAAGGCCGGCGACAGCCAGGCCATCAGCCTGAGCAGCGCCTGTCGCCCGGCAAGTCCCTCATAGGCCGCCTCAGCCATGGCCATGTCCGGCCTCATGATGGCCCGCATGGGATCCGTGGCCGCCATGGGCGTGATAGGCACCGCGCACCGGCTGAAACGGCTCCACCACCTCCCTCACCTCGGCACCGAGGCCGGCCAGCATGTCACGGATGACGTGGTCGCGCTGGATCAGGATACGGTCAGTCTCGACCTGCGCGGAAAGGTGCCGGTTGCCGAGATGCCAGGCAAGTTCGATCAGATGAAGGGTACCGCGTGCCCGGATTTCGAAGAGCCGCTCCTCCGCAGCCTGGATCTCGATCGTAGTGCCATCGTCCAGCAAAAGCCGGTCTCCATGGTGGAAGAGCACCGGCTCCTTGAGGTCGAGCATGACCATGTCGCCATTGTCGAGATGCAGGAGTTTGCGCCGCAAGTGTCGTCCATCATGCGGAAGGACCACCACCCCATCAGGCGCATCGCTGATGAACCCGGCAGGTTTGAAAGACGTGGCGCGCTGCATGAAATCTCCGACATGGCTGTTCTTTGAACCATGCACAGAAAGCGGGCAAACGGCAAGATCGTTCTTCAGTCGCGCTGTCCGATGGCAGCAAAAAGCCGTGCATCATCAGCGACATGTTCAGGCGGAGCCGGATCGATGATCGTCAACGAATTCTCATGCACGACCCTGTCCCGACCGCTTTTCTTGGCAAGATACAGCGCCTTGTCGGCCCAAGCATAGGTGACTTCCGGACGCTGGCCAGGCCGGAATTCCGCTATACCGGCGGAGATCGTGACGCTCGGTCCCATATCGTGAAAACTGCCGCGCTCTTGCCCGATCCGCAAGCGTGCCTCTTCGACCAGCGCCAACCGCTCTGCCAGCGTCCCACCCCGCAGAATGACCCCGAATTCCTCACCACCAAGCCGGGCCACCAGATGCGGCTCACCGAACACCTCATTCAGCATGCCAGAAATCGCCTGGATCACCCGGTCGCCGGCCTGATGGCCGAAACGATCGTTGATCGACTTGAAGCGATCGATGTCGATGATCGCCAGCGAGGCATTTTCCTCGACATTCGCGACCGCGTCATTGAAGCCGCGCCGGTTGGCAAGTCCCGACAGGCTGTCAGTGCGACTGAGGCGCTCGAACTCCCTGCGTGATCTCAAGAGATCCCGAATGACGAAGCCAGCAACCAGGGCAAGCCCGCCCGAGAGCAGACCGGCAAACAGCCAGGAAAAGGCGACCATCAGTTTGACCAGGTCTGCAAATGGGATCTCCTCAAACGCCACCGTCGAGAAGAGCGGCAGCAGACAGATTCCGGCCAGGCTGGTAACGATCACGGAGCGAAAGCTGACGCGAAAAGCAAAGCTCCAGACACCCTGTGGGGTGTCGAAATCCCCCAACTCGATCTGCCGCCAAAGCTCTTTGCCGATGCGACTCACCGTCCGCTCCTTCACTATCAGGCCTACTGGCTTAGGCCTCGCCCGTTGGCCAAATCCTAATGCAACCCTTCAAATGTTATCGATCTGCCGATTGATTGAGGCGCTCCCTAAAATGGATCGAGAAGCGATCAAGGGATGGCAAATCGTGTGGACGACTGAGCGCAGAACCCGGAAAAGGCCGGGATCCGTCGGAAGCTACGGATGCCTCAGCTGCCGTTATGGAGGTCGAGGGAAAGGTCGAGGAATTGCGGCAGCGGTGTCCACCATCCGGTGCGCAGACCGGCCACCCGCAGCATGTCTGCCGTCCATGTATTGCAGCCGACAAAGGCATTGAAAGCACCGTGCGCCTCGAAGAAGGCGTCGTCCAGACCATAGGCTGCGCCGGGGATGGGCACGGGCACACCGGCATCGCGGACGAAGCTCGCACGAATGGCCTCGATCATCCGGCTACGCCCGTCCTTGGAGATCGTCAGAACTCGAACGGAAGGGTGGTCCTGATCTATCTGACCTGCGACCGAGACATGCAGGACGGAGCGATCCACGGTCAGCGCCTTCAACACCGGCAGCGGTCGGATATCGCCCCAGGTCGGCGTCTCGATATAAAAGGAGCGTCCGCCCCAGCCGATGATCAGGTATTCGACGCCGGGCATATCCACCGGCAGACCGGCCGGGATGAGATCGGCAAAGGCCGCCCGCACCTCGTCATCAACAGGCAGAGCGATGTCGGTGTGGATGGGATTGGCAAGCAGCAGGATCTGTGTTTCGCCCTGGACGGCAGCTTCTGCCGGCGCGGTCACAGGCCGGGGAACGACTGTTCCCAGCACCACAAGCAAAAACAGCAGGGCAAGGGTGGAGCCCAGCATTCGCAAAAAGCGTGTCAATCGCATGAGATCCTAGTCTGCAAGATCGAGTCGGGCTTCGATCCGTTGAACTTGCTCGACAAGGCGATCGATCCGCAAGCCCATCTCGGCAACGCCTCCGGCATCAGCGCCTTGGTCGCGGCGCAAACCGGCCAAGCCGATTTCCATCCGGGTCAGGCGCTGCCCCTGCTCCTGCATCGTACCGCGCATCTCACGCAAATCGCTGCGGATGGCGCGCAGATGCTCCAGCACCAGATTGTTCACATCTCCGGTCACGGCCGACCTCCAGATACAGACAATCGAATGATACAGCAGAGGGGGCAGGCTGCAACCCAGGATCAACCGCCGTCAGCACCTGGATCAGAACAGGAAATATCGCTGTGCCATCGGCAGCTTGGTCGCCGGCTCGCAGGTGAGGAGTTCACCGTCGGCGCGGACTTCATAGGTTTCCGGATCCACTTCCACATGCGGCGTCAAGTCATTGTGGATCATTGACTTTTTCGAGATGCCGCCGCGCGTGTTCTTGACCGCCACCATCTGCTTCGCTGTACCCAGGCGATTGGCAAGCCCCGCGTCAAGCGCGGCCTGGCTAACGAAGGTGACGGAGGAGTTCGTGCGTGCCTTGCCATAGGCGCCGAACATCGGACGGTAATGCACCGGCTGCGGCGTCGGGATCGAGGCATTCGGATCGCCCATCGGCGCGGCGGCAATCATGCCTCCCATCAGGATCATGTCCGGCTTCACACCGAAGAAGGCCGGGTTCCAGATCACGAGATCGGCGCGCTTGCCGACTTCGACCGATCCGATCTCATGGGAGACCCCATGGGCGATCGCCGGGTTGATCGTGTATTTCGCGATATAACGCTTGGCGCGCATATTGTCGTTGTCGCCGGTCTCAGAGGGCAGCGCGCCGCGCTGGCGCTTCATCTTGTCGGCCGTCTGCCAGGTGCGGATGATGACTTCGCCGACGCGGCCCATGGCCTGGCTGTCCGACGAGATGATCGAGAAGGCACCGATATCATGCAGGATGTCTTCCGCCGCGATGGTTTCCTTGCGGATGCGGCTTTCGGCAAAGGCGATGTCTTCCGGGATCGACGAGGACAGGTGATGGCAGACCATCAGCATGTCCAGATGCTCGGCAACCGTGTTGACCGTGTAGGGCCGCGTCGGATTGGTCGACGACGGGATGACGTTCATCTGACCGCAGATCTTGATGATATCAGGCGCATGCCCGCCGCCCGCTCCTTCCGTATGGAAGGCATGGATCGTGCGGCCACGGATGGCGTTGACGGTATCCTCGACGAAGCCGCTTTCATTGAGCGTATCCGTGTGGATCATCACCTGCACATCAAACTGGTCGGCCACCGAAAGGCAGCAGTCGATGGCAGCAGGCGTCGTGCCCCAGTCCTCGTGCAACTTCAGCGAGGTAGCACCGCCCAGAACCATTTCCTCAAGCGCGCCGGGCAGCGAGGCATTGCCTTTGCCGGCAAAGGCGAGGTTCATCGGGAAGGCATCGGCGGCCTCGATCATCCGGGCAATATGCCACGGACCGGGCGTGCAGGTGGTGGCAAGCGTTCCATGCGCCGGTCCCGTGCCGCCGCCGAGCATGCAGGTGAGGCCGGACATCAGCGCCTCCTCGATCTGCTGCGGGCAGATGAAATGGATATGCGCATCCATGCCGCCGGCGGTGACGATCTTGCCCTCGCCCGCAATCGCCTCCGTCCCCGGACCGACAATGATGTTGACATCAGGCTGCGTATCCGGATTGCCGGCCTTGCCGATTGCAACGATACGGCCGTCCTTCAGTCCGATATCGGCCTTCACGATGCCCCAGTGGTCGAGGATCAGCGCATTGGTGATGACGGTGTCGACGGCGCCGTTGGCGCGCGTCACCTGGCTCTGGCCCATGCCGTCGCGGATGACCTTGCCGCCGCCAAACTTCACCTCTTCGCCATAGGTGGTGAAATCCTTCTCCACCTCGATGAACAATTCCGTATCTGCAAGACGCACCTTGTCGCCCGTGGTCGGACCAAACATCGAAGCATAGGCGGCGCGGGACATCTTGAAGGACATGGGCGTTAGGTTCCTTGGGCGAGGGAGGAAGCAAATAGAGGTTGCAGCCGCATGATGCGGCCGCTGGCGATATGCTGGTCAACGAGGCGCCGTTCGGCCTCGAAGGGATGGCCATCCCAGCCACTGTGACCGAAACCGGCAAGCAGGATGGTGTCCTTGGCATGCTCGGGGTCTAGAAGCAGCGCCTGGATCACCACCATGCCGCTGGACGGCACGACATACGGTTCCGCATCAAGCGCCATCAAGGTCTTGTCCAGCGCCTCATGAACCGCGCGACTGATGATCCGGTGCTGCTTGCCCTTCGCCGTCGCAAAGGCCTCGAAGCCGTCGGTGTAATCGTCGCAGAAATCGTCGAGTTCGGGATGGCTGATGGCCAGATCCGGCTTCAGGTCGGCAAACTTCTCCGGATCGCGCACCGACCAGATCTCGGCAGTACGACTGACGGCCTCGCTGTCACGCCAGGCCGGATCGGCCAGCATAGCGGCCCCGGGACGACCGGTGTTGCAGACGGCGATGATATCGGTCTTGCGCCCTGCCGAACCGAAATTGCGGCTGCCGTTGAAGCGGATCACCAGGTCCGCCGCATCGATCAGGGGGGCTGCCCCTTCATGCACCGGGCCATTGCCCACGATCATGATCTGTCTAGCCCGAGCCATCGCGTGTCATCCTCAATAGAGCCCGACCAGCGATTTCAATTCTTCCGTACGGCGTGTCGTCAGATCCGCAAGGCAGGATGAAACCATCAATGGCTGCATGGAACCACCTTCGACCGAGTAACCTTCGACATCGCAGGCCGCGTCGCGATAAGCGAGCCAGGCACGCTGCGAAGCCAGAAGCCGCTTGGCTGCTCCATTGTCGTCCGAGGGCGGCGACGCCTTGTCCCATGCAAGCATGGCGGCGCGCGTCTCGGCCCATTGGGCGTTCATGGCGGCATCGGCTTTTCGATAGTCCTCGGCCGCACACTGGTTCATGTCGGCCTGGGTCTGGGCATTGTTGCAATCGACGTCCCGCACGTCCTCACCCGAGGCCGGCGCGTCTTGTAGCAATACGCAACCGCAGACCATCAGGATCACGCTCCAGTTCATCGCTCGCCCCATACCCGTGCCCCCGCCTTGCCCATCTCAGAGGCTTCCCATGATCTGCTGGCGAAAACCGTAGACCTCCCGCTTGCCCGACAGCGGGATCAGCGTCACCTGGCGCGTCTGGCCGGGTTCAAAACGCACGGCCGTGCCTGCGGGAATGTCGAGCCGCATGCCACGCGTCTTTTCACGCTCGAATATCAGCCCGGCATTGGTCTCGAAGAAATGGTAGTGGCTACCCACCTGCACCGGGCGGTCACCGCTGTTCGACACCTCGATCGTAACCGTCGGATGGCCGGCATTCAGTTCGATTTCGCCAGGTGCTGCAATGATTTGACCGGGGATCATCTCTCTCTCCTTCAGCGGATTCAGGCGGCACGCGAAGGCTGGCAACCTTCGGCTTTCAGGATGCGTTTGGTGGACGCCGGATTGTTGGCGAGTTTAGCGGCAGGCCGCACCGGCCGGCGCACCAGTTCTCCACCGCAATTCGGGCAGATGCCAGAAAGCGTGGTCTCAGCACAATCCGCGCAATAGGTGCATTCGAAGCTGCAGATCATCGCCAGGCTCTCCGGCGGCAGATCCTTGTCGCAGCACTCGCAGTTCGGTCGAAGCTCCAGCGCCATGATCTCGGTCCTCAGCGAATGGGTTCGTGCACGGTGACGAGCTTCGTTCCATCGGGAAACGTCGCCTCGATCTGCACGTCATGGATCATCTCGGCAATGCCTTCCATCACCTGGTCGCGGGTGATGACATGCGCACCGGCCTCCATGAGATCGGCCACGGCGCGGCCGTCGCGCGCACCTTCGACGACGAAATCGGTGATCAGCGCAATGGCTTCCGGATAGTTGAGCTTCACGCCCCGTTCGAGCCGCCGCCGGGCGACCATGGCCGCCATCGCGATCAGCAGTTTGTCCTTTTCCCGCGGCGTCAGATTCATGCGTGCTCCAATCCGTGATCGTCAGAGATTCCAGACTTTTGGCACAGACGCGCCCCCGCGCAAGGCCGAAATGACGGGCAACAGGATTTTTCTCAGGGCAAAGCCGTCAGCCGCAGCAACACGGGCAACAAGCTTGCCTTGCCAATGACTTACGCCGCCCATTTCTTCACCGATCTGCTCACGAATTGGGCGAACGAGCGCTTCGGCACGAGGGCTGACAAGGATCAGCGTGGCGAAGGCCACGCGCCCGGCCAGCACCGCCGGCGAGGCTGCAAGACGGCCCACCTCTCCCTCGAGTTTCAGCTCTTCGGCATGCAGCAGTTTTCCGCCCTGCCGGATCCGCCAGCGGTCACGCACGAGACCGGTATTCATCGCCTCGCCCATGGCTTTCCGTCCGAGCAGGATCGCCTCGACCGCGAGGAACTCGGCCCCCTCGGCAAGATCGACCTCCAGCCGCCGGGTGAGCGACGCATTGTCGAAGAGAATGCTTTCCTGCGGCAGCCAGTGCATCCGGGCGCCCTCGCCCACCTCGATCCGGGTGGTGATCGCACCGGTCCCAGCTGACGCCTTGTAGATCTTCTCGCAGGCTTGGGTCGTGACGGTCAGAAAGCTGCCGGGACCGGCGCGAAAACTCCAGTCGAACTGGTCACCGCCCGTCACGCCGCCGGACGTATTGATCGTCACGGCTTCAAGCTCGTCGGTAAAGCTCTCCGGCAACCGGATCTTCGCCGCACCCTCCTGATAGAGTTCGGCAATCCGTGTCCGTCCGCCGAGGAATTTGGTCACAAGCCGAGCAACCCCGCGCGACCGCTGCGCACGCCCCGCCTTCACCGGAACAGTCATCAGATCCACCGCTCAACCGCCTCCATGAAACTCGTCAGACGACTGGCGTCGCATGATTTTCGCATCGAGACAAGGCGAACTCATACGGTCAGATGGCGCCGCGCCTCAGGCGTATCGAGCGTTTCGGCTGCACCCTGATGGACGATCTCGCCGCGATCCATGATGTAGACATAGTCCGCCAGCTCCCGGCAGAAATCGAGATACTGCTCGACGAGCAGGATCGCCATGCCGGTCGTGTCGCGCAGGTAACGGATCGCCCGACCGATATCCTTGATGATCGACGGCTGAATGCCCTCGGTCGGCTCGTCGAGCACAAGGATCTTCGGCCGTGTCACCATGGCCCGCCCGATCGCAAGCTGCTGCTGCTGGCCGCCGGAAAGGTCCCCCCCGCGCCGCGACAGCATCGAATCAAGCACCGGAAACAGACTGAAGATGTCGTCGGGGATATAACGATCCTTGCGGTCGAGCGGCGCGTAGCCGGTCTCGAGGTTCTCCTTGACCGTCAACAGTGGAAAGATCTCGCGCCCCTGCGGCACATAACCCACCCCATTGCGCGCCCGGTTGAACGGCGCCATGCCGTTGAGCTTCTGGCCGTTGAAGGTGATTGTGCCGGCAGACACCGCATGCTGGCCGGTGATGGCACGCAAGAGCGACGACTTTCCGACCCCGTTTCGCCCGAGCACACAGGTGATCTTGCCCATTTCGGCATTGATCGAGACCCCGCGCAGGGCTTGCGCTGCGCCGTAGTGGAGATTGACGTTTTCGACTGTCAGCATGGCAGACCTCCGCTAGCGGTGAGGGTCCTGACACCACCCCCCTCTGCCCTTCCGGGCATCTCCCCCTCAAGGGGGGAGATCGGAAGACGGCTAACGCCGCAGACCGAACGAACCGCTGAATATGTTTCTAGTTTTCGTGCGCCCCGGACGCGCGGTATGAGGTCATGAGCGATCAGCCGAATACCGATCTCCCCCCTTGAGGGGGAGATGGCCGGCAGGCCAGAGGGGGGTACCCAAACGGCAACGTCAGACATCATCCCATCACCGCCCCAGATAGTTCTCGATGACCTTCTGGTCATTCGAGACGAAATCGATCGAGCCTTCCGCAAGCACGGAGCCTTCCGCCAGACACGTCACCTTCACCCCGAGGTCGCGGATGAAGCCCATGTCGTGTTCGACGACGACGACGGAGCGGGTCTTGGCGATCTCCTTCAAGAGAATGGCCGTCTCCGCCGTCTCGGCATCGGTCATGCCGGCGACCGGCTCGTCAACGAGCAAAAGCTTCGGCTCCTGCGCCAAAAGCATGCCGATCTCCAGCCACTGCTTCTGGCCGTGGGAGAGATTGGCAGCGAGCTCATCCTTGCGATGCGTGAGCCGCACCGTCTCCAGGATCTCCTCGATGCGTGCCTTGTCCTCGGCCGTCAGCCGATAGAAGAGCGTCGCGAAGACACCGCGATTGCGGTTCAGCGCCAGTTCAAGATTGTCCCAGACGGTATGGCTTTCGAACACCGTCGGTTTCTGGAACTTGCGGCCGATCCCGAGCTGGGCGATCTCGGCCTCGTCCTTCTTGGTAAGGTCGATCTTCCCGCCATCGAAGAAGACCTCGCCGCTGTCTGGCCGGGTCTTGCCGGTGATGATGTCCATCATTGTCGTCTTGCCGGCGCCGTTCGGGCCAATGATGGCACGCAACTCGCCGGGTTCGACGATGAAGGAGAGCGAATTCAGTGCCTTGAAGCCGTCGAAGGAGACGGAGACACCGTTGAGATAGAGCAGGCTGGACGTGGTCTTGTCGCTCATCACATCACTCCGCAGCCACGGGGGCCGATTGGGGTTTTACGTCAGCGTTCGCCGCGTCCTTGTCGGCGGCATCGCGGAACTCCTTGCGGCGTGCCAGATACTGCTGGACCGTCCCGACGATACCCTTCGGCAGGAAGAGCGTGACGCAAATGAACAGCGCGCCGAGTGCAAACAGCCAGAGATCGGGGAAGGCGCCGGTGAAGTAGCTCTTGCCGACATTGACGAGGATCGCCCCGATGATCGGCCCGATCAGCGTGCCGCGCCCGCCGACAGCAGCCCAGACCACGACCTCGATCGAGTTGGCCGGATCGAATTCGCCGGGGTTGATGATGCCGACCTGCGGCACGAAGAGCGCACCGGCAATGCCCGCCATCATCGCCGAAACGACGAAGGTGAAGAGCTTGATGTTCTCGACCCGGTAACCCAGGAAACGCACACGGCTTTCCGCATCGCGCACGCCGACCAGCACCTTGCCGAACTTCGAACGAGTGATGCCGGACGCAATCACGAGGCAGAGCGCCAGGAAGATCGCCGAGAGCGCAAACAGCACCGCGCGCGTTCCATCCGCCTGGACCGAGAAACCGAGGATTTCCTTGTAGTCGGTAAGGCCGTTATTGCCGCCGAAGCCCATGTCGTTGCGGAAGAAGGCGAGCATCAGCGCATAGGTCATCGCCTGGGTGATGATCGAGAGATAGACGCCGTTGACGCGGGAGCGGAAGGCAAACCAGCCGAAGAAGAAGGCGAGCAGGCCGGGCACGATCAGCACCATCGCCATGGCGACGGGGAACATGTCCATGCCATGCCAGAACCACGGCAATTCCTTCCAGTTTAGGAAGACCATGAAGTCGGGCAGAACGGGATCGCCATAAACGCCACGCGATCCGATCTGGCGCATCAGATACATGCCCATCGCATAACCGCCGAGCGCGAAGAAGGCGCCGTGGCCGAGCGAGAGGATGCCGCAGTAACCCCAGACGAGATCGAGCGCCAGCGCCAGCAGCGCATAGCAGAGATACTTGCCCATCAGCGACATGACATAGGTCGGCACATGCAGCGGGCTGTCGGGTGGTGTCAGCAGGTTGAGCGCCGGAACGAGCAGAGCGAAAGCGAGGAGAATGCCGACAGCAATCAGGATCTTGCCTTCGAGTGCACGCAGGATGAAGCCGGTAATCATGCTTCCACCGCCCTTCCCCTGAGCGCGAAGAGGCCGCGCGGACGTTTCTGAATGAAGAGAATGATCAGCACGAGCACGAGGATCTTGCCGAGCACCGCACCAACCGAGGGTTCGAGGAACTTGTTGAGAATGCCGAGCGACAGAGCGCCAACCAGCGTACCCCAGAGATTGCCGACCCCGCCAAAGACCACGACCATGAAACTGTCGATGATATAGGCCTGACCGAGGTTCGGAGAGACGTTGTCGATCTGGGAAAGCGCCACACCGGCGATCCCGGCAATGCCCGAACCAAGCGCAAAGGTGAAGGCATCGACCCAGGGGGTGCGAATGCCCATGGACGACGCCATGCGGCGGTTCTGGGTGACGGCGCGCATCTGCAGGCCGAAGGCGGACTTCTTCATCAGCGCGAGCAGCGCAAAGAAGATGGTCAGCGAGAAGAGCACGATCCAGAGGCGGTTCCAGGTGATCGTCATGCCGCCGAGCGCAAACGAGCCGGACATCCAGGAGGGGTTGCCCACTTCCTGGTTGGTCGGGCCGAAGATGGTGCGCACGGTCTGCTGCAGGATCAGCGAAATGCCCCAGGTGGCCAGCAGCGTTTCCAGCGGACGGCCATAGAGGAAGCGGATGACGCCTCGCTCGATGACGAGCCCGATCAGCGCCGTCATCAGGAAGGCGACGGGCAAGGCGATGGCCAGCGACCAGTCAAAAAGTTCCGGATAGCTGGTGCGGATCACCTGCTGCACCACGAAGGTGGAATAGGCGCCGATCATCACCATCTCGCCATGCGCCATGTTGATGATGCCCATGACGCCGAAGGTGATGGCGAGGCCGATGGCCGCGAGCAGCAGCACGGAGCCGAGCGAAATGCCATACCAGACACTCTCGGCGGTATCCCAGAGCACCAGCTGGCTTTCGATCTTCGAGACGGCGGCATCGAGATCCGACCGCAGCGCTTCGTCAATCGTGCCGGAGACCGAGAGCAGGATGCTTTTCGCCGGACGACCGCCGATCGAAGCGACGGCCTCGATGGCGCCCCGCTTTTCCTCGATCGAGCGGTCCGAGGCCAGGATGGACACGGCCCGGGCCTGCTCCATCCGTGACTTGACCTCCGGATCCGTTTCCTTGGCAAGCGCGGCCTCGACGAGCTCGAGATTTTCGGCACTCGGAGACTGCAGCACCGCCTGGGCAGCGGACAGACGCACATCCCGGTCCGGGCTGAGCAGCGTCAGACCGCCAAGCGCAGAACGGATCGCGCGGCGGAGATTGTTGTTCACCTTGATCTTGGTAAAGGCGCTTTTCGGCTCCTCGCCGACAGTCTCGCCCGTCAGTGGATCGATCGCAGCAAGATTGCTGCCCGCAGCCTTGGTGATGAAGACGGCACCGTCCGACTTGCGGACGAAGAGTTCCCCCTCAGCAAAGGCTTCCAGCGCCGGCACGATGCGCGGATCCCCGGTCGCGGCGATCTGCCCGATCAGCTCTTCGGCCTGCTTGAAATTGGCCTTGCCGAGTGCGTTGAGGAGATCCTTCGGATCGCTCTGCGCAAAGGAGGGCGCGGCAAGTGCGAGGAAGGTGAAGAGGAGTGTGATGAAACGAATGAGCATTCTGTATCCCCCGGATGGCTGGCGGCGAGCTTGAGGAAGCCCTCATCCGCCTGCCGGCACCGCCTCCCTGATGACCGGGGAGACGGGCTAATTCCGCTGAAGGCTGGTTCGAAAACACCCTCCCCTTGAGGGGGAGGGTCGAACCGAAGGTTCGGGGTGGGGTGACACCCTGAAGACATCACCCCCACCCATCGCTGCGCGATGACCTCCCCCCTCAAGGGGGAGGTGGGAGAAGGCGATGATCAGCTGCCCTTGCCGCCGCACTTGCCGGTGGCAACGTTGAAGTTGCCGCATTCCATCGGCTTGCGCCAATCAGCGATCAGGTCCTTGGAGTCGGGCAGATAGTCGGACCACTCGTCACCGACGACGGCAGGCGTTTCCTGAACGACTTCGAACTGGCCGTCGGCCTGGATTTCACCGATCAGAACCGGCTTGGTGATGTGGTGGTTCGGCATCACGGTGGCATAGCCGCCAGTGAGGTTCGGAACCGTCACGCCGATGATGGTATCGAGAACTTCGTCGGTCTCGGTGGTGCCGGCAGCTTCGACGGCCTTAACCCAGGCGTTGAAGCCGATATAGGCAGCTTCCATCGGGTCGTTGGTCACGCGCTTCTCGTTGCCGGTGAAAGCGTGCCAGGTCTTGATGAACTCGGCATTGGCCGGGGTGTCGACGGACTGGAAGTAGTTCCAGGCAGCGAGGTGGCCGACGAGCGGAGCAGTGTCGAGGCCGGCGAGTTCTTCTTCACCGACGGAGAAGGCGACGACCGGGATGTCTTCGGCCTTGATGCCCTGGTTGGCGAGTTCCTTGTAAAACGGAACGTTGGCGTCACCGTTGATGGTCGAGACGACGGCGGTCTTCTTGCCAGCCGAGCCGAACTTCTTGATGTCGGAGACGATGGTCTGCCAGTCGGAATGACCGAACGGCGTGTAGTTGATCATGATGTCTTCTTCGGCAACGCCCTTCGACATCAGATAGGCTTTGAGGATCTTGTTGGTCGTCTGCGGATAGACGTAGTCGGTGCCAGCGAGAACCCAACGCTCGACGCCTTCGTTTTCAGCGAGGTAGTCGACGGCCGGGATCGCCTGCTGGTTCGGAGCGGCACCCGTGTAGAAGATGTTGCGCGAGGATTCTTCACCCTCGTACTGGACCGGGTAGAAGAGGATCGAGTTCAGCTCTTCAAAGACCGGCAGAACGGACTTGCGCGAAGACGAGGTCCAGCAACCGAAGACGGCCGCAACCTTGTCCTTTTCGATCAGCTCCCGGGCCTTTTCGGCAAACAGCGGCCAGTCAGAAGCCGGGTCGACAACGACGGCTTCAAGCTTCTTGCCGAGAACGCCACCCTTCTTGTTCTGCTCTTCGACGAGCATCAGCATGGCGTCCTTCAGCGTCGTTTCCGAAATCGCCATCGTGCCGGAGAGCGAGTGCAGAACGCCGATCTTGATCGTGTCTTCCTGGGCAAACGCACCGTGGAAGGCCGTCGTCGACAGCATGGCGCCGAGCAGCGCGCCAGTCAGTTTCATCTTCATGGACATTGTCGTGAACCCCTCTTCTTGTCCGCAACCGGTCGGTTAATGGAATTTAACCGTTGCTGAAGGGGACTATCCGATGCTGCGTCGCAAAACCGTATACGTCGTTTGACGTAGGTCAGGGGGTAAAAGGGGGCCATGCGGGGGAACCGAGGCGGCAGGGGCAGACATCCAGGCGAAAAACCCTTCAAATGCAGGGTTCCCGCCACCCAGATCCTACCGTATGTTCACCATATGTTCGAGAAACCAATGGAGAGGGTCGTGGATAAACTCGCAGAGTTCATCATCGAAGCCAAGGCGCTGACCTATATGAGCGGCAAGCACCCGCAGCCCGTCCCCTCCCGCCCTGGGGCCAAGGATATCACCCATGAGAAGGGCAGCTTTCGCTATCTCGACAGCCATTTCGGCGGCACCGATTTCCTCGGCCAGGAAGTCGTCTGGCAGGACGAAGTTCCCGTCTGGGCGATGAACTACTATGGCAGGATCATCGACCCGGCTCGCTTCGACGGCGAGCGCGCAGGCATCGTGATCAAGCAAGCGCTCACTGCGCTTTATCAGGAAAAGCGCTTTCTCGGCGACTTCACCTATCAGCATGCCCTCGGCGAATACATCGATCAGTCCATGGGTGACTATCGCAGTTTCCTCGGTGTGGAACGAATCCTCGTCGCGGACAGGCTGGTCTATCAGCTCGATTATCAGGGAGGTCTGATCAAGCCCTGACGGGCCTTGCTATTCTGGACAATCCCGTGAAAATGCCTAAAGGAAAGCCACTTAACAAAAGGCGCTAGATTTTAGGCATGCCGGCACGCCAACGCATCATCCCCGTCCGCCGCGAATACAATCGCTGGGTCGCGAACCAGACGCTGGAAGATTATGCCTTGCGCTTCACGGCCAAGGGTGCCCGAAAGTTTTCGTCAAGCCGCATCTCCCAGACGGCAATCGGCGCCATTTCCTTTCTGGCGCTGGAGGCGATCGGCGGCACTATCACGATCGCCTACGGAACCACGAACGCCTTCTTCGCCATTATTGTTGCCGCCGTCCTGATGCTGTTGGTCGGCATTCCGATCAGCCGCTACGCCATCCGCCATGGCGTCGACATCGACCTGCTCACCCGCGGCGCCGGCTTCGGCTATATCGGCTCGACGATCACCTCGCTGATCTATGCCGGCTTCACCTTCATGCTTTTTGCGATCGAAGCCTCGATCATGACCAAGGCGCTGGAACTCGCCTTCGGCATTCCGCTCTGGCTCGGCTACATCATCTCCGCCGTCGCCGTGCTGCCGCTGGTCACCTACGGCATCCGGATGATCTCGAAGTTCCAGCTGATCACCCAGCCTTTCTGGATCGTGCTCAACATCCTGCCCTTCGTCTTCATTGCCTTTCTCGACTGGGAGAAGATCGACCTTTGGATCGCCTTTGCCGGCGTCGATCACTCGAACGCCCATCTCGGTGAGGCAGCCCCCTTCAATCTCCTGGAGTTCGGCGCCGCCTCCGCCGTCATCCTGGCGCTGATGCCGCAGATCGGCGAACAGGTCGACTTCCTCCGCTTCCTGCCGCCCGAGGGCGCCCGCAAGCTGCACCATCGCATCGGCATCTTCCTCGCCGGCTCCGGCTGGGTCGTGCTCGGTGTGCCGAAGCTGCTGGCAGGCTCCTTCCTCGCCGTCCTGACGCTCTCGACCGGCGTGCCGATCAGCGAGGCTGCCGACCCCGCCCATATGTATGTAGCCGCCTTCGGCTACATGATCCCCAATGAAACGGCGGCCATGCTGCTGATGGCGGGTTTCGTGGTGATCTCGCAGCTGAAGATCAACGTCATGAATGCCTATGCCGGCTCGCTTGCCTGGTCGAACTTCTTCTCGCGCCTGACCCACAGCCATCCGGGACGCGTCGTCTGGCTGGTTTTCAATGTGGCGATCGCCCTGCTCTTGATGGAACTCGGCATCTACGGCCTGCTCGAAGAGACGCTCGGCATCTTCTCGATCATCGCCATGAGCTGGCTTTGCGCCATCTCGGCCGACCTCTTCGTCAACAAGAAGCTCGGCCTCTCGCCGCCCGGCATCGAGTTCAAGCGTGCCCATCTCTACGACATCAACCCGGTCGGCTGCGGCACCATGGCGCTCTCGACCGGACTGGCGCTCGCCGCCCATTTCGGCGCCTTCGGCTCGACCATGGCCTCGCTCTCGACCTATGTGACGCTGGTCGCCTTCCTCATCTCCCCGCTCCTCGCCTGGTGGACGGACGGCAAGTTCTATCTCGCGCGCAAACCGCGCCACAGCTGGAAGAACCAGACCGGCATCACCTGCTCGATCTGCGAACACCCCTTTGAGCCGGAAGACATGGCCTGGTGCCCCGCCTATGCGGCCCCCATCTGCTCACTCTGCTGCACGCTCGACAGCCGCTGCCACGACATGTGCAAGCCGCATGCGAAGATCAATGCCCAGGCCGCAACCGTGGCCCGCGCCTTCCTTCCGCAAGCGGTGATTGAAACCTTCTCCACCCGGCTCGGGCGCTATGCCCTGACGGCCATGCTGTCGATCTCGGTGATCGGCGCCATTCTCGCGATCATCGCCCATCAGGTGAATGCCGCGACACCGGATATGGCAGACGTGGTCAACCGCACGGTGACGGTCGTCTTCTTCATCTTTGCGATCATCGCCGGCATCGTCTCCTGGTTTTATGTGCTCGCCCATGACAGCCGGGTGGTGGCGGAAGAGGAATCCTCGCGCCAAAATACGCTGTTGCTCAAGGAAATCGCCGCCCACCGCAAGACGGACGCAGCACTCCAGAATGCCAAGGAGACGGCGGAAGCGGCAAACCGCGCCAAGAGCCGCTATGTCGTGGGCCTCTCCCACGAACTGCGCACGCCGCTGAATGCCGTGCTCGGCTATGCCCAGATCCTGGAGCGCGACGAGACGATACCGGTGCCGCGCCAATCGGCGATCAAGGTCATCCGCCGCTCCGCCGACCACCTGTCGGGCCTGATCGACGGGCTGCTCGACATCTCCAAGATCGAGGCCGGTCGCCTGCAGGTCTTCTCCAACGAGGTCAACATCCAGGACTTCCTCGACCAGCTCATCGACATGTTCGCCCCTCAGGCCGCGGCCAAGGGCATCCTCTTCGAGCATCAACGGTCGCGAAACCTGCCACTCTACGTCCGCACCGACGAACGCCGGATCAGGCAGATCCTCGTCAATCTGCTTTCCAATGCGATCAAGTTCACCGATGAGGGGACCATTCGATTCACCGTCGATTATCGAAGCCAGGTCGCGACCTTCACCGTCAGCGATACCGGCCGTGGCATCTCCGAGAAAGACCTGAACCGCATCTACGAGCCCTTCCAGCGCGGCGAAGCGGACAATATCCGCCCGCAACCGGGCCTTGGCCTTGGCCTCACCATCACCAAGCTGCTAACCAACACGCTGGGCGGCGAGATCTCGGTGACGAGCGAGCGCGACAAAGGCTCGACCTTCAAGGTCCGGCTGATGCTGTCGGCCATCGACCGGCCGAACACCGCTCCCGCCCCCGAACGCAAGATCGTCTCCTATACCGGACCGCGCCGCACCATCGTTGTCGTCGACGACAACGAAGATCATCGCGAGCTGATGCGCGAAGTTCTCGCGCCGCTCGACTTCGTCGTCCTGACGGCAGCCGGCGGCACCGAATGTCTGACGCTGATCGAGGGTGTGAAGGCGGATCTTTTCCTCGTCGACATTTCCATGCCCGGCATGAACGGCTGGCAGCTTGTCGAAAAGCTCCGCGATGCCGGCCAGAAGGCGCCGATCCTGATGCTCTCCGCCAATGTCGGCGATGCCCCGGCCCCCGGCGGCGAAGGCCATGACGACGCGATCGCCAAGCCCGTCGACATCACGCGCCTGCGCGACAAGCTGGCCCGCTTCCTCGGCCTCGACTGGATCTACGCCGACGATCCGCGCCTTCTGCAGCCGGCCACACCGGCGGAGAGGCCGATATCGCCGGGCGCAACCCATGTGGAGGAGTTGATCAGCCTCTGCGATATCGGCTATGTGCGCGGGATCGAGGCAAAGCTCGCCGAACTCGGCGGGCTGGGAAACAACACGGCCTTTGTCGATGCCGCCCGCGCTTACGTGCAGGCCTTCGACCTCGCTGGCCTGCGCAGCTTCCTCGCCTCCTTCCAAACCGGCGGGGAGCCGATCCATGGCTGAGGCGAACCGCCGCGACATCGTGCTTCTGGTGGACGACAGTCCGGATGCCCTCGGCTTTCTGACCGAAGCCTTGGAGGCCTCCGGCTATTCCGTGCTGATTGCCACATCGGGCCATGCCGCGCTGTCGATCGTCGCCCGCATCAGCCCGGATCTTATCCTGCTGGACGCTGTGATGCCGGGCATGGACGGCTTCGAGGCCTGCCGGACGCTGAAGGCCGACCCGGTCGTCGCCCAGGTGCCCGTTATCTTCATGACCGGCCTCACCGAAACCGAGCATGTGGTGAAGGCACTCGAATCGGGCGGCGTCGACTATCTCACAAAGCCGATCAACATCGACGAATTGCGCGCCCGGATCCGCGTCCACCTCTCCAATGCCCGTTCCGCCCAGAGCGCCAGGGTCGCACTCGATGCGGCCGGTCGACATCTGCTCGCCATCCGTGGCGACGGGCAGGTGCACTGGACGACACCGCAGGCCAACCGCCTGATCGAGACGGCGACCGGCCACCAGGACCGGATCGGTGATGTCGCCAACGCCGCAGCCGCCTGGCTCACCGCACGCCGTGCCGGCGCCTCACCGCAGACCGAGACCACCTTTCCCTATGCCGGCGCAACGGGCCTGCCGCTGACGCTGTCCCTGCTCGGCACGATCGGCGCGGACGAATATCTCTTCCGCCTCACCTCCGCCAATCGCCAGAGCGAGGACGAGATGTTGAGGGAACGCTTCGGCCTGACCCATCGCGAGAGCGAGGTTCTCCTCTGGATCGCCAAAGGCAAGGCCAACCGCGACATCGGCGAAATCCTCGGCCTCTCCTCGCGCACGGTGAACAAGCACCTCGAGCAGATCTACTCCAAGCTTGGGGTGGAGAACCGTGCATCGGCGGCTGTCAAGGCGGCAGGCGTGCTGCGCGAGACGTGAGCGACAGTAGCGAATAGCGTCGTCGGTCGGCACCGCCATGCAGTCAAGCTCTTTTGCCTGCCCCTCAATAGGTGACAACGGCTGTCAGTGTCCTGCACAAGACTGCTCGCCCCGCACTACTCCCTATTCTTTACTCCCTACTCGCTATTCGCCATTCGCCAGCCCAAGCCCCCACAACGCAAAAAGCCCGGCGCGAGGCCGGGCTTTCCGTCGGTCCGATGAAGGATCGAATTAGTTCTGGAAGTACGAGTACTTGCCGTCCTCGCCCTTCTTCCAGGTGTACATGACGTAGTCCGGACGGGTGATGTCGCCCTTCGCGTCGAAGCCGAGTTCGCCGATAACGGTCGTGTAGGGACCCTTTTCCTTCAGAGCCGTTGCAACGGCTTCCGGATCGGAAGAGCCAGCAGCCTTGGCAGCTTCTGCGATGACCTGCAGGGCAGCGTAGGAGTACAGCGTGTAGGCTTCCGGTTCGAAGCCGGCGTCGCGGAACTTCTTCACAGCGTCAGCAGCGTTCGGGTTCATGCGCGGATCCGGCGGGAAGGTCATCAGCGTGCCGTTGACGGCGTCGCCGGCGATCGAGGCCAGTTCGTTCGAGGTGATGCCGTCGCCGGACATCATCGTCGCGGTCAGGCCCTGGGTTGCCATCTGGCGCAGGATCAGGCCGGCTTCGGTGTGCAGACCGCCGAAGTAGACGACGGAAACGCCGGCTTCCTTCATCTTGGCGATCAGAGCCGAGTAGTCCTTTTCACCGGGGGTGATGCCTTCGTAGATCACTTCGGTAACGCCGAGCTCGTTCATCGCCTTCTTGGTTTCGTCAGCGAGACCCTGGCCGTAAGGCGTCTTGTCGTGAACGACAGCAACCTTGGCGTCCTTGAAGTTGTCGGCGATGTACTTGCCGGCAACTGCGCCCTGCTGGTCGTCACGGCCGCAGGTACGGAAGGTGTTCCACAGGCCGCGCTCGGTGAAGTTCGGGTTGGTGGAAGCAGGCGTGATCTGCAGGATGCCGTTTTCAGCGTAGACTTCAGACGCCGGGATCGAAACGCCGGAGTTGAAGTGACCGACGACGAACTTTACGCCGTCAGCAACGAACTTGTTGGCGACCGAAACGCCCTGCTTGGCGTCCGAAACGTCATCGCCGAGAACGATCTTGATCGGCTCGCCGTTGATGCCGCCAGCTGCGTTGATGTCGGCAGCAGCCTGCTCGGCACCCTTCTGGAGCTGCGCACCGAAGGCAGCGTTCGGGCCGGTCAGCGGGCCGGCGACGCCGACCAGGATTTCGGCATAGGCGTTGCCGCTGAAGGCGACCATGGCCGACAGCGCAACAGCCGAAAGGAGGGACTTCTTCATATTTTGACTCCCAAGTTTTTTATGCGGGTTAGGATAAAACCCTGCGCAATACCCGCTGTAACTGCGCCGGAAAACTGTTCCACTCTTTGTATCTGGCCGAGGCCTTATGTATTGGCAGACCGAAGCCTTCTGTCGCCAATCTGCGACAGAAAACAACGGCTTGTCAATCTTTGTTCTTCCACGAGAAATACGAAGTTCTCTCGTAGAGCCAGTAATAGTTATCGACCATCTGTGACGTCCGGCGCGCCTGGAAACCAGCCGCTGCAAACGCCATCAGAAGCACGACGTCGATCACGTAGAAGAAGGGGCTGAGGAAGGGCCCGCCAAACAGCGAGAAGTGCAGGAACCGCATCGCAAATCCCAGCCCCAGGATGTAGACGAACACGGTGCCGTAGCCGTTCCAACCCTCGGCCGCCGCCCTGCCCGTGCGCCATGCGGTCCACAAACCGAGGAGCAGCACGAGAAATCTGAGCACGTAGCGAACTGTCGTGTCGCTTTCGAAAAACAAACCTTGCATGTCAATTACTCCCCGCGCTCAGTGATGGCCGCCTTCGAGATAGGCCGCGCGGACCGACGGATCGGCCAGCAGTTCCTTACCCGTGCCACTCATTGTCACCTTGCCGTTGACCATGACATAGGCACGGTCGGACAGCTTCAGTGCGGCGAAAGCGTTCTGCTCGACGAGGAAGACGGTCAGCCCCTCTTCCTGGTTCAGCCGCTTGATCTGCTCGAAGATCCCCTTGACGATCAGCGGTGCGAGACCGAGCGACGGCTCGTCGAGAAGCAGCAGCTTCGGACGCGACATCAGCGCGCGACCGATGGAGAGCATCTGCTGCTCGCCACCCGACAGCGTGCCACCGCGCTGGCTCTGACGTTCCTTCAGGCGGGGGAACATGGTGAAGACCTTCTCCACGTCCTCCTTGAAGTATTTCAGATCGTCGAGACCGGCACCCATCTGCAGGTTTTCCAGCACCGTCATGCGCGGGAAGATGCGGCGACCTTCCGGCGACTGGGCGATACGGCGACGCGCGATCAGATGCGTCGGCAGCTTGGTGATGTCTTCGCCGTCGAACATAACCTGGCCGGCACGCGCCTGCGGGCTGCCGCAAATGGTCATCATCAACGTCGACTTGCCGGCACCGTTGGCGCCGATCAGCGACACGATCTCGCCCTTGTGGACTTCGACGTCCACACCGGCCAGCGCACGGATATTGCCGTAATAGGTCTCGACGGCGGAGACCTTCAGAAGCGGTTCAGAGGACATCAGTTGTTCCCTCCGGCAACGGCTTCGACTTCATGGATTGCTTCATCCAACTCTTCATCCTCGACACCCAGATAGGCCGCAATGACCTTCGGGTCGTTCTTGACGTAATCAGGCGTGCCGTCCGAGATCTTCTGGCCATATTCCAGCACCACGACGTGGTCGGAAATCTGCATGACGACCGACATGTCGTGCTCGATCAGGAGCAGCGAGGTGCCTTCGTCACGGATGCTCTTGAGCAGCGTGTTGAGCGCCAGCGATTCCTTCGGGTTGAGACCCGCGGCCGGCTCATCGAGGCAGAGAAGCTCGGGGCCCGTGCACATGGCGCGGCAGATTTCCAGACGGCGCTGGGCGCCATAGGGAAGATCACCTGCCGGATCGTCGGCACGCTCGATCAGATCGGCTTTTTCGAGCCAGTAACGGGCCTTCTCGATCGATTCCGCCTCGGCCTTCTTGTAGGCCGGCATGCCGAGCAGACCGAGCACGGTATAGCCCGATGCCTTCATCAGCGCATTGTGCTGCGCCACCAGAAGGTTCTCAAGAACGGTCAGACCCGAGAAGAGCCGGATGTTCTGGAAGGTACGGGCGACCTTCGCCTTTTTGGTGATCTCGAAATCGGGCAACCGCTCGAGAAGATGCTTCTGCCCGGACTTCTGGTTCAGCGTGATCATGCCCATGGTCGGCTTGTAGAAGCCGGTGATGCAGTTGAAGACCGTGGTCTTGCCCGCACCGTTGGGACCGATCAGCGCGGTGATTTCGCCGCGCTTGGCTTCGAAGGAGAAGTCGTTGATGGCCATCAGACCACCAAAGCGCATCGACAGATGCTCGACTTTCAGAATGGTGTCATTGCTCATTGTCGTGTTCCCGGAAGCCATCAGCCGTGACCTTCCTTGGTGAAGCTGCCCGAGACGGCCTTGCGCTCCCTGAGGAAGGCCGTCGGCTCTCTGCTGCCGACGAAACCGCGCGGCTTGAACAGCATGACCACGACCATGGCGAGGCCGAAGAGGATCATGCGGTAGAGTTCTGGCGTGAAGTCGGGACCGAAGATATGCTTCAAGAATTCCATCTCACGCAGCGCTTCCGTGCCGCCGATCATGACGATGGCCGCAACCGCGATCCCCGTCAGCGATCCCATGCCGCCGAGAACGACGATGGCGAGGATGACGGCAGACTCGAGGAAGACGAAGCTTTCCGGCGAAACGAAGCCCTGGCGGGCAGCGAAGAAGGAGCCGGCAAAGCCGCCGAACATCGCACCGATCGCGAAAGCGGTGAGCTTGGTCGTGACAGTGTTGATGCCGAGTGAGCGGCAGGCGATTTCGTCTTCACGCAGCGCTTCCCACGCACGGCCGATCGGCATGCGGCAGAGCTTGATCGTGACATAGGCCGTCAGGCAGCACAGAGCCAGGATCACGTAGAAGAGGTAGATCTTGTAGTAGGCCGACGACATCGGCAGGCCGAACATCTTGGCGAAGCCATCCGGCGACGCGTTGAATTCGATGCCGAAGAAAGTCGCCTTCGGAATGCTGGAGATACCGAAGGTACCACGGGTCACGTCCTGCCAGTTGATCAGCACCAGTCGGATGATTTCACCGAAGGCGAGCGTCACGATGGCAAGATAATCGCCTCTAAGACGCAGAACCGGGAAGCCCAGGATGATGCCCCAGAAGGCCGCCAGGATGCCGGCGAGCGGCAGCAGGATCCAGAAGGACAGGCCGAAGTTCTGGGCGAGCAGCGCATAGGAATAGGCACCGACCGCGTAGAAGGCGACATAACCGAGGTCTAGCAGGCCGGCGAGACCGACGACGATGTTCAGACCCCAGGCCAGCATCACGTAGATAAGGATCTGGATGCCGAAGTTGTCGACATATTTCAGCGAGCCCTGGACGCCCGTGAGCGCCACGATGACCGGCGGATAGAGGATCAGTGCAATCAGCGCGATCTTCAGGAAATGCGTCTTGATGAACGGCTGCTTGGCGTCGATGTCGTGCACCGGCACGGCAGCCGACTTCTTCTCCTTGCGGGCGGCGAACCAGGGCGCCAGGAAGGCGACCATGGCGAAGCGACCGACAGCCGCAATGATCACGAAGATCGCGAGCAGGCCCCAGCGCGGATACCAGATCAGCTCGTTGGCCATGTTCTGATCGGTCTTGATGCCGATGTAGAGGCTGAACAAGCCGAGAGAGAGAAGGCCGGCGAACAGGCCTTCCTTGATGGCGCGCGCCATTATGCCGGACGAAGCGGCACCGTTTACGTTTGCAGGAGTAGTCATGGGATCAAACCTTCTCGACTTCCGGACGTCCGAGGATGCCGGTGGGCTTGAAGATCAGCACGAAGGCCAGGATGGCGAAGGTCGCGACATCCTTATAGGCGATGCTGAAATAGGCCGACCAGAGCGACTCGATAAGGCCAATCAGCAACCCGCCGAGCACCGCGCCCGGGAGCGAGCCGATACCGCCGAGAACGGCTGCCGTGAAGGCCTTCACGCCTGGAATGAAGCCGTCATGGAACGATGCGACACCGTAATACATGAGGTACATCGTGCCGGCGACGGCCGCGAGCGCTGCACCCATGACGAAGGTGATGGAGATCGTGCGGTCAACATCGACGCCCAGAAGAGCCGCCATCTTGCGGTCCTGTTCGGTCGCACGCTGCGCACGGCCGAGCGGGGTCTTGTTGACGATATACCAGAAGGCTGCCAGCAGAACGGCCGTGACGACGACGATGATCACCTGCTTGACCGCGATGGTGACATTGCCGAAATGCAGCACTTCGCTGACCAGCGGCGGGATCGGCTTGTTGCGCGGACCCTGCGAGATCTGGATGAAGTTCGACAGAACGATCGACATGCCGATCGCCGTGATCAGCGGCGCAAGGCGGAACGATCCGCGCAGCGGCCGATAGGCGACCCGCTCGATCGTCCAGTTCCACAGACCGGTCATCAACATTGCAACGATCAGCATGATCAGCAGCGCAAGCGCCACCGGAATGCCGGCGAAGAAGGATGTGAGAATGAGGAAGACGATCAGAGCGGCAAAGCCGCCGAGCATGAAGATGTCACCATGGGCAAAGTTGATCATGCCGATGATGCCGTAAACCATCGTATAGCCGATAGCCACGAGGCCATAGATGGATCCAAGAGTCAGCCCGTTGATGAGCTGCTGGATAAAATAGTCCATACATTATCCCCCGGACGCACCTGATTACTGCGTCTCATTTTGTTGTCCCTGGCGGGCATAGGCGTCGGAGGATTCCATATCGCTTTGTCCGAAAATGTGAAGCCTAAAAGGCAGGCAGGGGATAAAATGTTACTGTTAAGCGGCAGTTTGACCCTTGAAATGACAGGTCACACAAAAAAACAGCAGAAAAAGCTTACGAAATCAGCAGGTCGCCGGAGCGACCTGCCGTCCATCAGACAAAACTAAAGCAAGCCCATATTTGTGGAAAACGGTTCAGTTTCTCATTCGCGACCCGTTCGCGTCAAATAGCGACTGAGGCTGCAAACGGGCGGGCAGGATTTCCCCAAGAATTTCCACACTCCAGCCGTCGATTTCGTCGGCAATCTCCTTCGGCACGTAACCGATGGCGACAGAAACGCCGCTCGGATGGGCAAAGCCGCCCGAGGTGACCCAGCCGCACACCTCGCCCTTGTAGGAGATCGGCTCGTCGCCGATGACATCCGCATCTTTGGCCTCGACGATGAATGTGCGGAGCCTCAGCTTGCCGCCGGAGAGCTTCTCCTCGATCGCCGCCTGCTTGCCGATAAAGCTCGCCTCTTTCTTTAGCGCCACGAAGCGCGACAACCCGGCCTCGAGCGGCCCATAAAGCGGCCGGAATTCACGTGACCAGCTGCCAAAGCTCTTTTCGAGCCGGAGCGCATTGAGTGCGCGCAACCCGAAGAGCGAGATATTGAACTCCGCCCCGGCCTCCATCAGCGCCTCAAAGACGTGACGCTGATATTCCGGCCGCATCCAGATCTCGTAGCCGAGGTCGCCGGTATAGCTGACACGGCCCAGAATGACCGGCGCCATGCCGAGATCCATTTCACGGATCGCCATGAAGGGCAGCGCTGCATCGGAGACATCCAGATGGGTGAGCTTGGCCAGCACGTCGCGCGACTTCGGTCCGGCGATCGACAGGCCGACAAGGCTGAGGTTCAGCGCCTCGACATCAACGGAACCATCCTCCGGCAGATGGCTCTCGAACCAGCGCATGTGATAGTCCTCGGCAATGCCCGAGCCGATGACGAGGAAGTCTTCGTCGTCGAGATTGGCGACGGTGAAGTCACCGATCAGCTTGCCCGCCTCGTTCAGCATCGGCGCGAGCGCCATGCGACCGACTTCGGGGATCTTGCAGGCGAGCATATGGTCGAGCCAGTCGCGCGATCCCTCCCCGCTCACCATGTATTTGGCAAAGCCCGAGGTCTCCATCAGACCGACGCTGTCGCGCACGGCCTTGGCTTCGCGCCCAACCGCCTCGAAGTCTGTGGAGCGGCGCCAGGAGAAGGCATCCTCGACACCTTCGGGCGCAAACCAGAGCGCCGATTCCAGCCCATAGGACGCGCCGAAGACAGCACCGGCCGCCTTGAGCTTGTCATAGATGGGCGTCGTCAGCAGCGGACGGGCGCCCGGCAGCTCCTCATTCGGATAGCGGATCGAGAAGCGGCGGGAATAGTTTTCGCGCACCTTGGCATTGGTATAGGCAAGCGTCGCATAGTCGCCGTAGCGGCAGACATCCATGGCGAAGACATCAAAGCCCGGATCGCCTTCGATGATCCAGTTGGCGAGCGCCAGTCCCACGCCGCCACCCTGGGAGAAGCCCGCCATAACAGCGCAGGCCGACCAGAAATTGGTCATGCCGCGGACGGGGCCGACGAGCGGATTGCCATCCGGCGAGAAGGTGAAGGGGCCGTTGATGATCTTCTTGATGCCGGCATTGTTGAAGGCCGGGAAATGCCGGAAGCCAATTTCCAGCTCATTGGTGATGCGCTCCAGGTCTTCGGCGAGAAGTTCATGGCCGAAGGTCCAGGGCGTCTCGATCGGCGACCACGGACGGCAATCCTTTTCATAGGTGCCCATGAGCATGCCGTTGCGTTCCTGGCGGATATAGATCTCGCCGTCGAAATCGACGCAGTGCATCAGCTCCTTGCCGGTCGTCTTGTTGAACTCGATGACCTCGGGCATGTCCTCGGTAATCAGATACATGTGCTCCATGGCGAGCACCGGCAGCTCCAGCCCGACCATGCGCCCGACTTCGCGCGCCCACAGACCGGCGGCATTGACGACATGTTCGCAGCGGATCTCACCCTTGTTGGTGATCACCCGCCAGGTGCCGTCTTCCAGCTGCACCAGATCCTCGACCTTGGTGTGCAGATAGATCTCCGCCCCGTTCTTCTTCGCCGACTTCGCATAGGCATGCGTCGTGCCATAGGGGTCGAGATGGCCCTCATGCGGATCGAAGACGGCGCCAACGAACTGCTTGGGATCGAGCAGCGGCATCATCTCATAGGCTTCCTGCGCCGAAATCAGCGTCGCCTCGCCGCCGGCATATTTGCCCTTGGCAAGCAGCGACTTCATCCAGTCGAAGCGCTCCTTGGTGGCGGCCAGCATCAGGCCGGAGGTCATGTGCAGGCCGATATCCTGACCGGAATACTCCTCGATCTCCTTGTAGAGCTCGACCGTGTATTTCTGCAGCTTGGCAACGTTCGGATCGCCATTGATCGTGTGCATGCCGCCCGCCGCATGCCAGGTGGAGCCGGAGGTCAGCTCCGAGCGCTCGAGCAGCACGACATCGGTCCAGCCGAACTTGGTCAGGTGGTAAAGCACCGAACACCCGACGACACCCCCGCCGATGACGACGACACGCGCATGGCTCTTCATGGAAAAACGCTCCCCTTGGCGGCAATGATTGATGCAACAAAGCTAGATTGCGCGCGTGAAAGCCAGAAGACCATGCTGCGACGAAAGATGTCGCATCGATGACAGCGGGTGTTCTGTGGGCGGCGTGGGGAAGCACCTCAGAGTTCAAGCTGCTGGCCTTCAGGATATAGCGATAGATTGCGCGAAGATCGTTTTCAGCCGCAGGCATCAGCCGAACGGCATAGCGCTTCACCGAACTTGACCTTCGGTTCTACCCATAAACGCGTCGAGGTCAGCGAAAGCATCGTCGAGCGAACGGGCGAAGGCTGGATCAGCCCTGTAGGCATCATAGACCGGCGCTACATCGTCTCGTAGCCAGCGCTCGATCTCAAGGTCCTTTTCAACAAGGGCCCTCAACCCTTCCGCCACGACATCGACTTCGTTGCCAAATTCGCCCGACGCGACCTTGGCACGGACGAGGTCGGCCATGTCATCAGGCAATGTGATGGTCAGCGAACGGGTTTTGGGCATGCGACACAACTTTTCCTCCATCACCCATATGACATCGGCAAATCCAGAGAAACAGCAGGCAACGGATCCTTTACAAGACCTCCATAAATCGCAAAGATTGTACCATGAAAACAGGACAACAAAGTGGAGCGTCGACCTTCCTCGCACTAGTTGCCGCGATCCGGCAATGGGCGGCATCGCTGACTGCGAGCCATAGCTTTATTCATGCCACGACGGGCTCGAACATCGAGGCGACGGACAGGCTGATGAAGGCGGCGGGAGCGAAATTGCTAGGTGGGCATATGTGGTTTGAACTCAACGACAGAAAATGCCCATGATCAAAAATCTGCATTACTATGTCCTAACCTTCGCATTGTCTTCAACGATCATCTTATACAATATTTTATTTGTTTCATGCAAATTTGGATTTATTGAACACGATATAAAGCTCGCTTGGCCACGCATAAATCAGCTTGAAACCGTGTCTTCGTGCTCTGGCACGACAATATACTATGCATTAATGTCTATGTATATAGCATATCCTGCCCTTATTATATTTTTATTTATTAATAGATTATATTCAATAAATAGTTTTACAAAATTAAATGAAGAAAAACGTTGTAAACTAATTTTATCCGCTTTATTTGTTTTCATTTTTTTAATGACCTTGATCCTCCCTGCCTATCCCGAGAACACCGGAAGAGGCGGATTGCTTTTTAATACTTCACTTATCGTGCAGGTTGTTGGTTTGTTGAGTTTTTGTTTTTTGTTTCTTGTAGCAGCTATTTTCGGATTGGATGCTAGAAAGCGGGGGCCAACGTAGTGGCCAGAACTTTGTCAATCACTCAAGAGCTTGGGACCGAGAAGTCTCCTGTGTGGTTTCAGGAAGTTATCGGCCTAACTGTCTACGCAATATCGGAGTTGATATAGCCATTAGTGGGGAAGCGCTTTGGGGCTAAATTTGGCGTGGGAGTGACGTCGACTACAGCTTCAATCAATGCTTTGAAACCGTTGCCAATAGGCGACTTCACTGCATGCGAGCCATCGCGTTCCTCATGTCACGACTGGCTCAAACATTAAGGCGACGGACAGGCTGATGAAGGCGGTAGCAGCAAGGTTAGTTGGTGGGGCTTATAGAGTTAAGCCGCCCTTTTTTCTGTTTAGCACGATCGAACGGACAGGGAGGGGGCCACTTGACCGGCATGGCTAAGGCGCAGACCTATAATAAACCACGCAAATAGGTGATTCATGGATAGCGTGCTTAGCCTCAGGCGCTGCCATACGGCTATGTTGTGTAAACCATTCAAGAGTACAAAACTTAACATCACTCTGGCTCTGGCCATTTGCATGCTTTCCTTGCAGCCAGCCCTTGGGGACGAAAGGCTATTCAGATTTGCAAAAGTTAACGACCCAAACGATTTTGCTAGCTTTAGGGGCGCAATCGTAAACATTATCATGACCTGTTACGAAAAGCCTCCTCAGGAGATTGAAGATCGCTGCCGAGCGGCAGACTTTGGCTCCCTTCAAAGCTCCGTCTTCAGAATTGTCGGGGCGAAACCTCCCCAGCCCCAGGGCTTAAATGTGATCTTCACCAAGACCCCACTGTCCAGAAGGGGCATGAACATCCACGATATAAGTAGCTCATGCAGCTATTCTGATGGCCAATACAAAATAGTGTATGTCGACAAAGACGTCGAAAAGGACAAACTAGAGAATTGTATATTCCAAGCTACTCTGAAATTCCTTGGCTTTAACATCCCTTCCGAAGAAAATGGACGCACGGATTCAGATTTTTTCGGCCAAATCCTCAGTCATTACACGGTTTCAAGTATAAGGAGGCCAAATTCGGAATAATAGGGATGTCTTTGTCTTGCCGGAGTCGGGAATATTGCCGACGGACAGATTCGCGAAGGCGTCAGGCGCGAAGGTTGTAGGTGGATCTTATGTGGTTTGCACAAATTAATCCCAGTGCGTGGAAAAAATAATTCCCCGAACGTCGTAATCTTGATGCCTTTCTACAAATCGAATAATTTGCACATGAAGGATGAAAAATATTGATTTTTATCAATAAGGATCCGATCTTGCTGAACGCGCTTCTGTTTCCAACAATAATTGTACTGAAGATGCATTTCAGAAGATTTTATATCGTAGATATTTTTGTAGGATTTTCTTTAACCGTGTTGCTCGCCATTTCCCATGCATATTTTGAGTATTTATTTGCCGGTTACGGATATATATTTTATGTTATTTATCCACCATTTGCAGTATTGTCGCTATTTTTATTATTTCCAATGATGGCCTTAGTAGCTTTGCACACTGAAATATTGTGGAATTTGCTCGAAATTACAAAGCTATTTGGCATGCCTGATGGCTTTCTTCGAAATAAGCTTATTGGCTGGATAAACAAGAGAAAATAGGGGGCAGGCAATGGGTAGTAAGTTTGAAATGGGCGGTACAGTTAGCGGTGGATACAGCAATCTGTACGAGGACAGTCACGGAAAGGTGGACATTACTTACAGCCCAAGCATTACGTTCCCGATGGCTACGCTCGAAGGCGCGTGGAACCATTCCAATTTCAGGTAGTGCCTGCCCCCCTACCCCGCAAACCCCGCCGTCAGCGCAAACTCCCGCCCCATCTCCCGAACCTCGTCGAACAGGAAACCCGCAAAGCTGCGCATGACGATGATCTCGAATGCGTCCTGCCCCGTGCGGGCGAGGTTGGCGCCGACATGGCAGATCTGGCAGTTGCTCGACTGACCGATCTCGAACAGGTCAGCATGCAGGTCGAGCGCCGTGCATTTGGCGAGGATCGCCCGGACCTTCGGCCCCTGAATGCGCAGCACCACGCGACCGTCGCTCTGGTCGACGAACGAGGCGCGGCTCGCCCCGAGTTCGGCAAGTTGCCGGGCGATGGTGTCGGCTGCCACCGCCTCGCTGACGACAAGCCATTCGCCCGGTCCGCAGACGCGGACATGCACATCTTCGACATTGGTCAGTGCTTCGTCGATATCGGCCTCGTCGCCCGGATGGGCGAGCACCGAGAACACGGAGACGGCCCGCAGGATGGCGAGATGATGGGGGTTCGGCGTCGCTTCGAAACCGGAAATGTGGTCCTCGAGCACGTGACGGGCGGCATAGGTCACCGGCATGGCAGGATCCTCACAGGTTCAGTTTCTTGTTGTCGGGGTCGTAGAAGACGGGGCTGACGACCTCGGCCAGCACTTCCGAACCGCGCAGGCCGTCCCAGACGACCACCTTCTCGCCCAGCCGCTCGCGGCCGGATTTCAGGAAGGCAAGGCCAATCGTGTGGCCGAGCGTCGGCGAATGGCAGACGGATGACACCCAGCCCTGGTCATTCAGCGTCGACGGCTTGACGTTTTCCTTCAGCAAATGCGCACCGGCGGCGAAGCTCTTGTCGCGTTCGACGGGCTTCAGGCCCACGAGCTGCGGACGATCGGCGGCGGTCAGGCCGAAACGGCTCGACAGCCGCTTGCCGATGAAGTCAGGCTTCTGCGTCGAGAACATCTTGCCCAGACCGACATCGTCGGGCGTCGTGCGCCCGTCGATTTCGCTGTGGGTGATGAAGCCCTTTTCGATGCGCAGCACGTTGAGCGCCTCGACGCCGTAAGGGCAGATGCCATGCGGCTTGCCGGCGGCCATGATCGCATCGGCGACAGCTTCGCCGTAATTGGCGGGCACTGCCACTTCAAAGGCGAGTTCGCCGGAAAAGGAGATGCGGAAAAGCCGCGCCTTCAAGCCTCCCTTGAGCAGCACTTCGCGCGCCGAAAGGAAGGGGAAGGCCTCGTTGGAGATATCGTCCTCAATGATCTGCTCGAGGATGATCCGCGCCTTCGGCCCCGCGACCGACATCTGCGCCCACTGATCGCTGGAGGAGACGAAGCGGACGTCGAGATCCGGCCAGAGAACCTGGGAGCAGAATTCCAGATGCGTCATCACCTCGCCGGCATAGGCCGTCGTCGTGGTCATGAAGAAATGCTCGTCCGAGAAGCGGCTCGTCGTGCCGTCGTCGTAGATCATCCCGTCTTCGCGCAGCATCAGCCCATAGCGCGCCTTGCCGACCGGCAGCTTCAGGAAGGCATTGGAATAGACGCGGTTCAGGAATTCCGCGGCATCCTTGCCGAAGATCTCGATCTTGCCGAGCGTCGAGACATCGCAGATGCCGGCATTGGCCCTGATATTCAGCACTTCCCGGTCGACCGCCTCGCGCCAGGTCTTCTCGCCATCGCGCGGAAACCAGGAGGAGCGATACCAGAGGCCGGATTCGACGAAGACGGCGCCGTTTTTCTTTGCCCAGCCATGCAGCGGCGAGGTGCGCACGGGCCGCGAGTGTTCGCCGCGCGAGGTGCCCGCCATGGCGCCGAAGGAAACGGGCGTGTAGAAGGGCCGGAAGGTGGTGGTCCCAATCTCGGCCGGAGATACGCCACGCATGCCGGCCATGATGCCGATGGTGGCGACATTGCCGAGCTTGCCCTGATCGGTCGCCATGCCGCCGGTGGTGTAGCGCTTGGTGTGCTCGACATGGCCCATGGCCTCGCGCTGGGCAAGGCTCAGGTCCTTCACATGCACGTCGTTCTGGAAGTCGACGAAGGCCTTGGACTTGGCGCCCGGCACATACCAGAGCGGCGCGAAGGAGGCGTCGAATTCACCCTCGACTTGCGGAACGTCGACCGTGCCGACGAGCCGACCGAGATCACCGATCGCCTCATGCGCCTTGTCCGCACCATCGCGCAGAACGGCAGCAAGCGAGGCATGACCGGCAGCCGAGCCGGCGATCCGAAGCCCCTGCCCGACATCGGGCGCCAGGAAGGCCTGATGCTCGTCCGACCAGGTTGGCTTGGCGCCGCGCTGGCAGGCGAGATGCACGATCGGGCTATAGCCGCCGCTCATCGCCAGCGCATCGCAGGCGATCTCTTCCTGATGGCCGACGCGTTCGGCGATCAGCCCCTTGATCCGGTAATACCCCTTGGTGTCGACAACGGAGCCGCCCCTGATCACCCGCACGCCGGAGGGCCCAACATCAGACGAGTGTGTCCGCCCGTCGATGATGGCCGCAACGCCGACACCGGCAGCGACAAGATCGGCCGCCGTGCGATAACCCGCGCCGCCATTGGTGAAGATCGCGACGTTCTGGCCGGCGGCCACACCGTAGCGATTGAGATAGGTCCTGATGGCACCCGAGGTCATCACACCGGGCCTGTCGTTTCCGCCGAAGACCAGCGGTCGTTCCTCAGCGCCGGATGCCAGGATCGCCCGCTTGGCGACGATGCGCCAGACACGCTCGACCGGCAGATCGCCCGAAGGTTGGGCGACATGTTTCTGCACCTTTTCGACGGCGCCGAAGACATTGTCGTCATACCAGCCGAACACGGTGGTGCGCGGCATCAGCGTGACATTGGAAAGGCTCTTCAGCTCCTCGACGACGGAGGCTGCATACTCGGCCGCCGGCACGCCACCGACGCTGACGCGCTCGGAAAGCAGCGAACCACCCAGCCTGAACCCTTCGTCCGCCAGAATGACGCGCAGCCCCGCCCGCGCCGCAGCCCGCGCCGCCATCAACCCGGCCGGGCCGGCGCCGATCACCAGGAGGTCGCAATGCGCCCATGCCTTTTCGTAGCGATCGGGATCGGCGATGAACGGCGTCTTGCCGAGGCCGGCGGCTTTCCGGATGATCGGCTCATAGAGCTTTTCCCAGAAGGCCTTCGGCCACATGAAGGTCTTGTAGTAGAAGCCGGCCGAGAGAAATGGCGACAACAGGCTGTTGACCGCGCCGATATCGTATTTCAGCGACGGCCAGCGGTTCTGGCTGTTGGCTTCGAGCCCCTGATAGAGCTCGGCAACGGTTGCCCGCGTGTTCGGCTCGGTCCGACCGTCCTTGCCGATCGTGACAAGTGCATTCGGCTCTGCCGAGCCCGCCGTCACGATGCCGCGCGGACGGTGATACTTGAACGAGCGCCCGACGAGCAGCTGGTCATTGGCGATCAGCGCAGAGGCCAGCGTGTCGCCCTCATAGCCCGTATAGGTCTCGCCATCGAACGAGAAGGAGATGGTGCGGGCGCGGTTGACGAGCCCGCCGGAGGAAAGCCTGAAACCACTCATCGTGCGGCCTCCTTGGCGTATTCACTCGCATCGGTCACGCTATAGACCTCATGGCTCGACGCATTGTCGCGCTCGACGACAAGCCAGCGCCGGCAACCGGCGGTGTGATGCCAGTGCTCGATGATCCGGCCCTTCGGATTGTCGCGGATGAAAACATAACGATACCAGGCATCGTCGGGTGCACCGGGCGCCGGGCGAACCGGGCTCGCGTCACCGCGAATGCTGAACTCTTCCTTGGGACGAACGCCGCAATGCGGACAGGTGATCAGGCTTGCCATGGCGATGTCTCAATGCAGGTTCGGTTGTGGACCCTTGCCGCCTTCGTCGACGGCAAAACCGCGCTCGAAGCGATCAAGGCGCAAGAGGCGGGCCACGGGATGGGCCTCGTTCTTGGCAATCAGATGGGCAAAGCAGAAGCCGGACGCCGGCGTCGCCTTGAAGCCGCCATAACACCAGCCGCAATTCAGGTAGAGATTGTCGATCGGCGTGCGGTCGATGATCGGCGAGCCGTCCATCGACATGTCCATGGCGCCACCCCAGGCGCGCAGTACGCGAACCCTGGACAGGCCGGGGATTAGCGACACGCCCTCCTCGATCGTATGCTCGACGGTCGCGAGATTACCGCGCTGGGCATAGGACGAATAGTAGTCGATGTCGGCCCCGAAGACCAAACCGCCCTTGTCGGACTGCGAGATGTAGAAATGTCCCGCACCATAGGTGATGACATTGTCGATCACGGGCTTGATGCCTTCCGAGACGAAGGCCTGTAGCACATGCGTCTCGATCGGCAGGTCGAGCCCGGCCATCTTGCCGGTCACGGATGTATGGCCGGCGGTGGCGAGCGCCAGCTTGTTGCAGCCGATGAAGCCCTTGGTCGTCTCGACGCCCGTCACCTGGCCAAGTTCGTCGCGGCGGATGCCGGTCACTTCACAATGCTGGATGAGATCCACGCCGCGCTCGTCCGCACCGCGTCCATAACCCCAGGCAACCGCATCATGGCGGGCCGTACCGCCGCGTCGCTGCAGCAAACCGCCCATGATCGGGAAGCGCGCATGGTCGAAATTGAGATAGGGCATCATGGAGCGTACCTGCTCGCGGTCGAGCAGTTCGGCCTTCACCCCATGCATCATCATCGCATTGCCGCGCCGCGCATAGGCATCGCGCTGGCCGTCGGTATGGAAGAGATTGACGATGCCGCGCTGCGAGACCATGGCATTGTAGTTGAAGTCCTGTTCCAGGCCTTCCCACAGCTTCATGGAGAATTCATAGAAGGGCTCGTTGCCTTCGAGCATATAGTTGGAGCGGATGATCGTCGTGTTGCGCCCGACATTGCCACCGCCGAGATAGCCCTTCTCGATCACGGCGACATTGGTGATGCCGAATTCCTTGGCCAGATAATAGGCCGTGGAAAGGCCGTGCCCGCCACCGCCGACGATGATCACATCGTAATGCGGTTTCGGCTGCGGCTCGCGCCACATCGGCGCCCAGTTCCGGTTGCCGGAAAGCGCCTGGCGGAAGATCGAAAGGGCGGAATAACGCATCGAACAACCTCTGCAAATGTCGCGTCACATTCGCATAGGCATCACAAAGAGCAAGCGCGATCAGGACAAAATGTGTGCTGTTTGAGACATGCGACAAAGGTTTGATCGCAGTGCAGCACAGAAACATCACGCGCTGGCAAGACCTCGCGACATCATGCACTTCCAAAGCGCCGGAGACAGGTCTAAACCGGAGAGGATGTGATCGGGAGCCCGGTTCAGGTGCGTGACAGGCAGGACATTCTGAAGCTTTTCGAGGAAAGCGCGATCGCCGCTGGCCGCGTGATCCTCGACATTTACAAGGCCGGCGCCGAGGTGCGTCTGAAAGGCGACAAGTCGCCCGTCACGGAGGCAGACGAAGCCGCCGAACGGCTGATCCTCGATGCACTCTCCCGTGACCTGCCCGATATTCCCGTGGTCGCCGAAGAAGAAGTCGCCGCCGGCCGCATTCCAGACGTGAGCGGCAGGCCCTTTATCCTCGTCGATCCGCTCGACGGCACGCGCGAATTCATCGGCGGCCATGACGACTTTACCGTCAACATCGCGCTGATCGAAAACGGCGTTCCGGTCCTCGGCGTGGTGCATGCGCCGGCCTTCCACACGCTTTATCTGGGTGGCGCCGGCAGGGCCGAGAAGGTGAAGCTCGATGAGGCGGATGCCGAAATCGCGCGCATGCCGATTGCGGCGCGGCCAAAGGGCGCCTCGCCTTCGGCCCTCGTCTCCCGCTCGCACAATTGCGATGCGACGGACGCCTATATCCGCAAAGCGGCGATCATGGAGCGCAAGACCGTCGGCTCCTCGCTGAAATTCTGTCTGGTCGCGGAAGGCGCGGCCGACCTCTACCCCCGCTTCAGCCCGACCATGGAATGGGATACGGCTGCAGGCGATGCGGTCCTGAGAGCCGCCGGCGGCATGGTATCGACCGAAGACGGCGCACCGCTCACCTATGGCAAACGCCTGCCCGGCCTGCGCGCCTTCGAAAACCCGGCCTTCCTGGCCACGGGCCGCCCCGCCTGAGGGGGATGACTTTCGAAGAAAACTCCATGATTTCAAAGGGAACATAGGATTTTCATCCCCCACCTTCCGGCATGATCGAGACTGGCTCCTTCAATCCGCGCTGCCCTGGCAGCCGAACACGAAGGAGAGACCATGACCGACACAACCGCCAACCTCGCCCTGCCCTTCATCCTCCCGGCACAGGCGCAGAAACACGTCACCCACAATGAAGCGCTGCAGCGCCTGGATGCGCTGGTCCAGCTGGTCGTCGCCGGCAGCGCGACAAACCCGCCTGAAAATCCGCAGGAGGGCGAGATCCATCGGGTCACGACTCCGGCGACCGGCCTTTGGACGGGGCATGCCGGACAACTCGCCCTGCTTCAGGACGGTATCTGGGTCTTCATAACACCCAGGATTGGCTGGCACGCCGTCTTCCCAGACGAGGAGAGGCTCAAGATTTTCGACGGTACAGACTGGATCGTTCCGCCACTTGTTGCCGAGGCTCGATTCGAACGGCTCGGCATCGCCGCGGATGCCGACAGCTATAACCGTCTTTCGATCTCGTCGCCGGCCATCCTGCTGAACCACGCCGGCGATAGCCATCGGCTGACCATCAACAAGGCGGGCACGGCAGAAACTGCCAGCATAATCTTCCAGTCGAACTGGCAGGGCCGCGCCGAAATGGGCCTGGCGGGCGAGGATCGTTTTTCGTTGAAAGTGAACGGCGATGCCACAGGCTGGCGCCAGGCCCTGAGCGTCACGCCAGAAGGTCATGTCCGCCACGACCAGCGACCGCTGGCCCGTGCAGCTCTGGCAGCTTCGACACTGACACCTGCGGCCGACAGCTTCACCGGCTTCGACGATCTGCATCTGTCGGGTGGCGACATAACCCTCGGCACCCCGCTGGCCTCGGGCCATGGTCGGCCAATCGTGGTGCCGGTATCCGGATACTATCTGCTGTCGCTTAACGTCTCCGCCGTCAGTACCAGCACCCACACGGTCCATGTCAGCCGAAACGGCACCGCCGATATCATCAGCCAGGTCGGGGGTGCGGGGACCGCGAGCACGGTCGCTTTGGTGTGGCTGGACGCCGGTGACACCCTGGCACTGCGGCATGAAGGCACCATCCAGTACCAGTTCGGCTACGGCAAGACCGAACTTTGCCTCGCCTTTCTCTGAGCGCCGAAACGACGAAGGGCGCCATGCTCAAGATGGCGCCCTTCGTCAGCAGAGAATGCCGCGGCGTGTCAAAGCAGCCGGTAGCGGCAGGCACGGGCGACCGCCTGCATGCGGTTAACCGCCTCGAGTTTGCGCATGGCGCTTTTGAGGTAACTGACGACGGTATGGCTCGAAATATCGAGAATGATGGCAATCTCGTCGCTGCTCTTGCCGGCAGCAGACCAGCGAAGACATTCGACTTCGCGTGCTGAGAGCTTTTCTTTCGGTCCGAAGCGCGGCACCAAAGCATCGACACCCGCGTCGAGAAGCTCCATGGCGCTCAGCTGCAGATCTGCAATTTCCTGCCGATCCGGGGCATCGTCGCGCCCCGAAAACACCAGGATATAAGGCGTCTGGTTCCGGTCCTGCAGAGTGAGAACCAAGGAGGCCCGGAACTCAAACTGCTGGAAGAGCGGAGAGAGAGGCTGCCGCGCTTCAGCCCCTGTGGTGCCAAGAAAGAGATTATCCTGGGTGAACATCGGCAGGATGGACTGCTTGACCCGGCTCACCAGCATGCTTCCAGCATAGACATCGGCCGCCTCATAGGCGAGCCGCAGCTCGTCCGGCCAGGTACACAGGATCATATTGGCCGAAAACTCGGGGCTGTCAGCCTTGGGAACGCGTGCGAGAAGGCAGTGGCGGAAACCGTGGCGACGGCCAAGCGCCGAGAACTCGCGACCCCACGGGCCCGCATTCAGCGCCTCGCTGCAAAAAACGGCATCACGGTCACCAAGATCGTGACTGGGCGTCACATCAGTTGGCCTGAACATAAAACTCCTTTCGACCGGATCTTCATCCGATCGGGATTTCGCATGTTTATGGACATTATGACGTTCCATCTTGGAACGAATATCAGGCGGGCCTGTCGCCGGTCTTGCGGCACCGAAGGAAACCGCGATGATCGACAGCCGCCTATGCGATCAACGTGTTGATCGCGGCATTTCGATTGATGGCGGTCGTATGCCACAAGTACAGAGCACGCACCAGCCGCGTGCCTCGCATAACACCTATGCAAATGCTGCAAGTTTAATCAACTTGGATCGAATCCGCCGAATCTCGCAGGCGGGCGATCCGTAAAAATTATTATCAAATGCTTACAATGGGCTTAGGCAAATTTTAAAGCATCGGTCCTAGAGTGAGGGTGTGTGGTCTTGAGTTTGTATAGAGAGTCCAATGACCGAAATGATCCGCCCACGAGTGAAATATGTCATCGGCCCCGATGGCAGCCCCCTAACGATTGCCGATCTTCCGCCGGCCAATACGCGCCGCTGGGTGATCCGCCGCAAGGCTGAGGTTGTCGCGGCTGTGCGTGGTGGCCTGTTGAGCCTCGAAGAAGCCTGTGAACGCTACACTCTGACGGTCGAGGAATTCCTCTCCTGGCAGTCCTCCATCAACGATCACGGCCTACCCGGCCTGCGCACCACCCGTATTCAGCAATATCGCCATTAGTCCATTTTGGTGCCGGTTCCGCCGGCACGAATTGAATTGCATCAGACCCATACCTGAACCGGCACGGCCCCGCCTGCCGGTTTCATGTTTTTCGGTCGAGCGCGCGGGAATTCAGACCGCTTAACGCAGCAACAGCAAGGCTCGATCCTGCATAGAACCAAAGACCTGGCTGCGTGAAAGCCTGAGCAAGACCGCTGGTCTTGGTCGCAAAGATCACGATGGCGACCAGCAACACATCCATCATCGACCATTTCGACAGCACCGGCACCAGACGGTAAAGCGCGCCCTGCCCCGCCTGCGGCGCACCCGCCATGAGCTCGGCCGTGACAAGCAGCAGCTTGGCCAGGGGAAAGACGATCGAGACAAGGCCGACGAGGAGCGCCAGCAGTCGGTCCCCTTCTGCCCAGAGAGATGCGATCACCTGAACCAGCGAGGCATCGGTGGAAAAGACGTAGAAACTCTCGAACCGCATCAAAGGCAGCGTTGCGCCAAGCGCGAAAGATGCAGCGGCTGCAACGAGGAGGAACGCCTTCAACCAGACGAGCAAGATGGTTCCTTCCATGCACATCGAACAGACCGTATGCGGCCAACGGCGTTGCCCCTTGAGGAAGGCCAATGTTAATCAGAACCACAAGAACGCGGCAACAGGAGGCGAGAATGCAGATCAGAAGCGAAGAGGCAGGATCCGGCGGGCGCTATGTGCTTCATATCGACGGGATCGATGAGCCGGCGGTCATGACCTATTCCCGCGCGTCGGCCACGCTGATCATCGTCGACCATACGGAAGTCCCCGGCGCGATGCGGGGCAAGGGTGCGGGCCAGGCACTCGCCGAACACGCCGTTGCGGAAGCCCGCAAGGGCGGCTGGAAGATCATCCCCCTCTGCCCCTTCATGAAGTCGCAGATGGACCGACACCCCGATTGGAACGACGTGCGCAAGTAAACAGCGCCAAAAAGGCGCGAAAAACGAACGAAGGCGGACGGAGGATTGCCCTCGCCCGCCTTCCATTTCGAAATCTCAACCAGACTGAATCGTGAAACTCAGGCCCGGACACGCATCTGGCCATCGCGCTCTTCGAGAGCTGCAGCCTTCTGGTATTCCGCTTCAGCCTCTTCCAACGCCAGTTCTGCCGCTTCCTGCTGGACCTTCAGTTCCCGGATAGAGACCTGGAGATTGTCCGCGCGCTGGCGAGCTGCCTTGGCGAAGGTGGGATAGGCGAAATGATTGGGATCGGTGATGCCCGATTTCTTTTCCTCGATGCCGATCTGAGCCTCAAGCTCCTTCGCCATCCGTTCGAACTCCGACATCATAGACTGCAACTGCTGCAATTGCCGACGCTTTTCGGTAACCTGAAATCCCTTCAGGCGTACCAGGCTCTCACGCGACTTCATACGCAATACTCCCGTGATGCGAGACCCCCCGCCACACTTGCTACTCAACACGCCCGCCACCGATTCGTCCAAAAAAAGTCCGCGGCGTTAACAAAAACCTACCTTTGGTAACCTTTCGTTTACGGGCATCGTTAATGATAAGGCCGATCACTTAAGGGTCAGTAAATGCCAGAGCCCGAAAAGAGCTCCTGACAATGATGAGTCAAATGAATCGGTTACGGGGTTTTCCTGAGGCGCTGATTCAGGTGTGGCGATGACCGGAAACACATGAAGAATCAGGAGGCTGATATCTTTGCTTAATAAATTCGATACGCCTTGCCAGAGGGAATCAGAATTTGTTAACCAATTGGTGGCAGCCTTCAAATCAGGCAACGACTGGATCCGTATCGCGTAGGGGGCCATCTTGACCTTTCGGCGGCGGTAAAGGGGATAAATATGCGGGTTCTACTCATTGAAGACGATAGCGCGACGGCGCAGAGCATCGAATTGATGCTCAAGTCGGAGAGCTTCAACGTCTACACTACCGATCTCGGCGAAGAAGGTGTCGACCTCGGTAAGCTCTACGACTACGACATCATTCTGCTCGACCTGAACCTGCCCGATATGTCCGGTTACGAGGTGCTGCGTACCCTTCGCCTGTCCAAGGTGAAAACGCCCATCCTGATCCTTTCCGGCATGGCGGGCATCGAAGACAAGGTCCGCGGTCTCGGCTTCGGCGCCGACGACTACATGACCAAGCCGTTCCACAAGGACGAGCTGGTTGCGCGCATTCATGCGATCGTCCGTCGTTCCAAGGGCCATGCCCAGTCGATCATCATCACCGGCGAGCTGATCGTGAACCTCGACGCCAAGACTGTCGAAGTCGGCGGCCAGCGCGTTCACCTGACCGGCAAGGAATACCAGATGCTGGAGCTGCTTTCGCTCCGCAAGGGTACCACGCTGACCAAGGAAATGTTCCTCAACCACCTCTATGGTGGCATGGACGAGCCGGAACTGAAGATCATCGACGTCTTCATCTGCAAGCTGCGCAAGAAGCTCGCAAACGCCGCCGGCGGCGCCAACTATATCGAGACCGTCTGGGGTCGCGGCTATGTCCTGCGCGAGCCGGATGGCTCGGAATACATGGAAACGGCATAAGCCCAGATCCAATCCCCTTCCAAGAGGCCCGCGTCCTGGACGCGGGCCTCTTGCATTTCGGGATCTCAAAGGCCGCATTCAGGCAGACTGAGCAGCGTCCGCTTGGCAAAACGGAAAAGGCGGCGCCTGGGGCACCGCCTTGTCAAACTGGGTTCAGCTTTGGAATGCAATCAAGCCGCGATGGCGTCGCCACCAAAGGTCTTCGTCAGGATGGCGCGATCAAACGGCTTGAGCAGGAAATCGCTCGCGCCAGCACGCTTACCGGCCATCATCACCTTCAGCTCGGCCTCCACGACGCAATAATAGATCTTCACGGCCTTGCCTTCGGGCAGCGCGCGAACGTTGGAGATAAGGTTGAGCGCATCATCCAGACCGGCATCGACAATCATCACGTCCGGCAGCTCGCGCTCACACCGCGACAGGGCCTCGCGTCCGGAAGAGGCCTCCGTGACTTCATAGCCCAACTCCGACAGGATTTTTTTGCCGACCTTGCGAACGATGTCCGAGCCGTCTGCGATCATCAAGCGCTTCATGGCCAACTCCCCTCCCCGCCATCGGGGATCTGAAATTCGTAAACCACCATAGCGCGCGCCGCCTAAGGAAAGGTTACCGGGAGCGTCGTTTTCACGTCCCGGTTTGACACGGCTCAGGAGACAACTTCAGCGGTAAACGCGATCTCGCCTTCGCTGGGCAGGCATTTCAGTTCCATGCCGCATTCCTCAGCGAGCAAAACGGTATAATAGGGCTGGATCGAATGCGCATCGACGGCCTCTTCCAGGTGACCGGACAGGATCTCCTGGTATTTCGGCGGCACGCGCAGCATGCGCCCCTTGGCGACGATCTTGAATTTTGCATCCGTCTCCGGATTTTCCAGGAAAATGTCGAGCGAGCCGCCGCGCGGGATGGCGCCATAGGCCACCAGGAACAGGTTCAACAGAAGCTTCACCCGGTTCTTGGCGATGATGGCGCGCGGCCCATTCCACGAGACTTCCGTCTTCTTTTCCGCCAGCGCGAAATCTTTGGCTGCCTTTTCCGCCTCGCCGGTATCGATCGAGGCCCCGACAGAACCGGAAGCGCCAAAGGCAAGACGGGCGAACTTCAATCGGACCGAGGCATTGAGAGCACTGGTGCGGATGAGGTCCATCGCATCCGCGTCCGCACCGCCTTCATCCAGAAGCTCAAGGCCGTTGTTAATCGCACCGACGGGCGAGATGACGTCGTGGCAGACGCGGCTGCAGAGAAGCGCAGCAAGGTCGGGACCTGCAAGCGTGAGGTTGGGGTTCTTCGCCATGGTCGTCTCCAGAGAATGTGGACGCTTAAGCGCAACTGGCGGACATGCGTCCGCAGGCCGCGACTTGGTCGGATGCCGTTCGGCCATAATGACACCATATTTGGTAAACCGATTATTAAGACGATGCTCGCTAGGTTTATTTACCCCCAAGGAAGATGCCGAATCCATCGGCTTCGCATTTAGGAGGCACCATGCGTCACCTGCCCCACCGCTCCCTGTCGCTTCTGCGGTCACTCGTCGTGGCCGTTCTCGCAACGCTCAGCCTTGTTGCGGTCCAGCGCCCCGTCGAGGCGGCTGGCGAATATTCGATCCAGGAAGTGGTCGATGCGGGCCATGGCTTTTTCGGTGAAACCAGCGGCGCACTCGCCAAGGTCATCGAGCAAGCCTTCGAACAATACGGCCTGCCGAACGGCTACATCCTTGGCCAGGAAGGCTCCGGCGCCCTGATCGCTGGCCTGACCTATGGCGAGGGCACGCTCTACACCAAGAATGTCGGCCAGCATGACGTCTTTTGGCAGGGTCCGTCGCTCGGAATCGACTACGGCGGCAACGGCACCCGGACGATGATGCTCGTGTATGATCTGCCGGATGTCGACACGCTTTATGCCCGCTACGGCGGCATCAGCGGCTCGGCCTATATCGTCGCCGGCGTCGGCATGACGGTGCTCAAGAGCCGGGACGTGATCCTGGTACCGATCCGCACCGGCATTGGCGCCCGCCTCGGTGTCAACGTGGGCTATCTCAAACTCACGCGCACGCCCACCTGGAACCCTTTCTGAGGGAAAGCGAGCCTCGTTCAGGCTGAAGCAAGCTCGATCTGCTCTGTCGTTAGCCATATTGGTTGAAGGATGGCGCTCGTCGGGCTGTTCTGCTTGCCCGGCGCCGATGCGCATGCTTAACTATATCCTAATGCTCTCTTAGTGCTATGGCGCGGTCGTGATTGAATACAGCCTGATTTTCGCGATGGGTTTTATGGCGGCGGCGCTGCTGGCGATGCTTATTGCGCCGGCGGTGCATCAGCGCATCGTTCGCTACACCGAGAACCGGCTGAAGGCGACCATGCCGCTCAGCCCGCAGGAGATCCGTGCCCAGAAGGACATGGTCCGGGCGCTCTACGCTGCGGAAAATGCCAGAACGCAGCACGAGCTCAGCCGCGAACGCGAAAAATCGATCGCACTTAACTTCAAGAATGAAACGCTCAGCAACGACGCAGCGCGCCTCGTTGCCGAGACGAAAGATCTGAAGGTCCAGATCGAGGAGATGAGCACGGAAGCCGCAGATCTCCGCTCACGTCTGCGTCGCGGCGATGTGGAGATCACCTCACTGCGTGAGACGCTGAAGCGCGTTGAGATCGCAGCAGCGGCCAAGGATGTCGAGCTAGAAAACCGCACCGCCCGCATGACGCGCCTCCTGACGGACATGGACACGATGCGGATCGAGGCAATGAGCCGCGACACCGAAATCGACAACCTGAAGACCCGCATCCTCGGAATGCGCGACGAACGCGAGGAACTGCGCCGCGAGAACAAGCTTCTCGCCAAGCGCGCCAAGGACGCCGAACTTCGCCTGGCGCAGGAAGAACACAAGGTCATCAGGCTCGAAGACACGCTCGCCCGCGACGCGGCGGAGCGCGCCGACACCGGATCGCTGCTCGACCGGCGGACGCGCGAACTGAACGATGCACGGACGAAGCTCAAGCGCGCCAATGCCCAGCTCCGGGAAGCCCAGCGCACGCTGCGGGAAGCCGGCCTCGCCCTGCCCGAGACGAAAGACATGACCATGCCCGAAGACGAGATTGCCAATTCCAACCGTGCCACAGACACGGCAGCGCTTGAAATCGACATCCGCCGCAGCCAGACAGCGCTGACAGAGCGTCTGCTGAAGGCCAAGGCATCGGCGGAAGACGATGCACTTCGGGAAGAACTTGGCGACATCGCCGCGAAGATGATCATCCTGACCGCCGCTCGGGAAGGTGAGCAGACTGTGATCAGCGATCTCATCTCGCCGCAATCAAAGGGCGCCGACAAGCCGAAGAGCCTGGTTGATCGCGTGCTCGCCATGGACCCATCGATCGGTCGCAGCTCCGGCATGGCAACACCGGCCGAATAAGAAACCACAACACGATCGGACGACGGACGCTCGGCTCTAACCAAGACGCCCCATGGCGCGGGCGATGGCGTAGAGGGCGATACCGCTCGCGGTGCCCACATTCAGGCTGTCGAGACCGGGAGCCTGGGCGATCCGCGCAGAACGGAAACGGGCGAGAATTGCGGCCGGCAGCCCCTCCCCTTCGGTCCCCATGACCAGAGCCACGCGTCGGCCCGGTGCAATCGCCCCGATTTCGACCGTTCCGGACGGCGAAAGCGCCCAGATCTCGAAGCCCGACTGCGCCAGCGTACCCAGCACATCTTCAGCACGCCCCTGCCGGGCATAGGGCACTGTGAGCACCGAGCCCACGGACACGCGCAGCGCCTTTCGGTAGAGTGGATCACAGCAAGTTTCGTCCAGAAGAACCGCATCAGCCGTAAACCCGGCAGCGTTGCGAAACAGCGCACCGACATTGTCGTGGTTGGAGATGCCGCAGCCGACCAGCACAAGCGCGGCCTCAGGCAGATCAGCGATCAGTTCGTAGAGATCGGGCGGCGCCGCACGGCGACCAAGCGCCAGCACGCCTCGGTGCAGATGAAAACCGGCGATCGCATCGAGCACAGCAGCCTCGGCGACATAGACGGGGACCTCGACCGGAAACTGCGCAAGCAAGTCGGAAAGCACGGCCACGCGGTTTTTTAGCAAGAGAAGCTTTTCCGCCCTGACAGCTCCGGCCTTGCCATGCGCCTTGGCCAGCATAGAAAGCACGACCGTGCCCTCGGCGACGAACTGTCCGTGACGACCTGTCAGGTCCCGCTCGCGGATCGAGCTGAATTCGGCAATCCTCGGATCGCCGGGATCGGTGATCTCGATGAGACGGGCGGGCTCCACGGCCTGCCTCAGTCGCCGGCCAGCGTGACGTCGGCGATGATGCGGCCGAGCGCGAGGTCGAAGACGAAAGCCTTGCGCTCGCCGGCTGCGGTCTCGCCATAGATCAGCATCTGGCTGCCCGAGAGGGACGTCTGGGCCACACGGAAGCCGGCCGGCAGGTTAGCCGTCACGCTGAGCGGCTGATCGGAGGGCACGGCGAAGGGCTGCGATGTCGCAGCCACCGGCTCGTTGCCGCCCTGGTCCTGGGTGAGCTTGTAGAAGATCGACACCAGAACGGCGAGAAACAGCGTCGCCATGATGCCGCCGGAGATCAGCTGCAGCTTGACCATCTTGCGGCGCACACCTTCCATGACCGGATCGAGCGGCTTGTCTTCCTGGTTCTCGTCATCGATATGCGTCATGGCTGCAGTCATTTCCCACTTGCGTTCGCGCTCCTCTCGACGCTTTCACCGGGGCGAACGGACCGGAGAAAATCGCCGGGCGGACCGGCAGTCGATTGTCGAAAACCCCGGTCTGTGCCAAATGGCAGCGACAAAGGCCAAAGCCCCGGCCGCCGTATGACGGGATGACATGATGACCGACCCCTTTAACGAAGCCGCCGCATCAAGGAAAGAGCTGATTGCAGAGGATGATGCCGAGGGCCGCATCGATGCCTGGCTGACGGCCGCCCTCGGGCAGGAGTTTTCCCGCAACCGGGTCAAGGCGCTGATCGAACAGGGCGCGGTGCAGCTGAACGGCAATCTGCTCGACAGCCCGAACCGCAAGATCAAGCCAGGTGACACCGTGGTCATCGATCTGCCGGAACCCGAGGATCCGCAGCCGAAGGGCGAGAACATCCCGCTCGACGTTCTCTATGAGGACAAGGACCTGATCGTGATTGCGAAGCCCCCCGGCCTCGTAGTCCATCCCGGTGCGGGCAATTGGAATGGCACGCTGGTCAATGCGCTGATCTATCACTGCGGCGACAGCCTGTCGGGCATCGGCGGCGTCAAGCGCCCCGGCATCGTCCACCGCCTCGACAAGGACACGTCCGGCGTCATGGTCGTCGCCAAGAACGATATCGCCCATCGCCACCTCGCCGACCAGTTCGCCGACCATGGCCGCACGGGCCCGCTGGAGCGCGCCTACCGCGCCGTCGTCTGGGGCCGCCCGCGCACGCTCGCCGGGACGATCGACGCAGCCCTTGGCCGTTCTGGCGCTGACCGCACCAAGCGCACGGTGAAGCGCGAGGACACCGACGACGCCCGCGAGGCCATCACCCATTACACCGTGCTGGAACGCTATGGCGAAAAGCCGGATGCCACCTGCCTCGCCTCGCTGGTCGAATGCCGCCTGGAAACCGGCCGCACCCACCAGATCCGCGTCCACATGGCCCATATCGGCAATCCCCTGATCGGCGACCAGGAATACGGCGCCGCCTTCAAGACCAAGGCCAATCTCCTGCCCGAGGACGCCAAGCGCGCGGTGAACAAGTTCCACCGACAGGCCCTGCACGCCTATCTGCTCGCCTTCGAGCACCCGACCACGGGCAAGACCATGCGCTTCGAAGCCCCGATCCCGGCCGACCTGCAGAAGGTCATCGACGCCTTGAAGACCATGTGAGCTGCGAGCCGAACAGTCGGAAACGCTGCGCGAACGGTTGACAGTCCGTCAATCCACGCGCGCGGGAACCGATCCCTTGTATCGCCGTTTTGCCATACTTATTTGTTATCTGGATTTCTGTGGGGAAATGAGATCCACGGAGATGGGGCTCGCCGTCGCTATGGGAGCCCGGAAGGAAGAAGGGGTGCTATATGGCCCGCAATACGCTGCCGACCATCACTGCCGGTGAAGCCGGCCTCAATCGTTATCTCGATGAAATCCGCAAGTTCCCGATGCTGGAACCGCAGGAAGAATACATGCTCGCCAAGCGTTACGCCGAGCATGCCGACCGCGACGCCGCGCATAGGCTCGTGACAAGCCATCTGCGCCTCGTGGCGAAGATCGCCATGGGCTATCGCGGCTACGGCCTGCCAATCGGCGAAGTCGTCTCGGAAGGCAATGTCGGCCTGATGCAGGCCGTGAAGAAATTTGACCCGGAACGCGGCTTCCGCCTGGCCACCTATGCCATGTGGTGGATCAAGGCCTCGATCCAGGAGTATATCCTGCGCTCGTGGTCGCTGGTGAAGATGGGCACGACCGCCAACCAGAAGCGCCTGTTCTTCAACCTGCGTCGCCTCAAGGGCAAGATCCAGGCAATCGAGGAAGGCGACCTGAAGCCCGATCAGGTGACCGAGATCGCCACCAAGCTGAACGTCTCGGAGGAGGAGGTCATCTCGATGAACCGCCGCCTCTCCGGCGACGCCTCGCTGAACGCTCCGCTGCGCGCCTCCGAAGGCGAAAGCGGCCAGTGGCAGGATTGGCTCGTCGATGACCACGACAGCCAGGAAGACGTGCTGATCGAGCAGGACGAACTGGAAACCCGTCGCAGCATGCTGAAGCGGGCGATGGCCGTCCTCAACGACCGCGAACGCCGCATCTTCGAAGCCCGTAGGCTGGCCGACGACCCGGTCACGCTGGAAGAACTCTCCGCCGAGTTCGACATCAGCCGCGAACGCGTCCGCCAGATCGAGGTACGCGCCTTCGAAAAGGTCCAGGAAGCCGTCCAGAAGGACGCGCTGGAACGCGCCAAGGCGCTGAGGGTGGTGGAGGCTTAAGAACCTCACCCCAATCTGCAGCCAACAAAAAACCGGGTGTGGCGACACACCCGGTTTATCTTTGTCCTGCGCTCTGCCTCAGTTGGCAGGTGCTGCCGGAGTCAGCGCCGCCCATTCGCGGATCACCTGGTCGAAGACATTCGTGCCCGTCGTGCCCTTGTCGAGCGTGATCAGGGCGCGGCGACCGTTGCGATAGGTGACGGGAATATCGATCCAAGCGCGCGTCGAGAGAAGCTCAAGGTTCCGTCGCACCACATCCTCGAAGTCGTTGAGTGCGACGAGATAGGTGTCATCGGTAACCTTTGCCGTGACGGCGACAAGCGGATCACCACGATCCTGTTCGGTCCGCTTCATCGCGATCCGCTGCAGGTTTTCAATCGCGCCGCCTTCGAAATCCGCCGGCACGGAGAAGACAACCTCGATGATGTGGCTCGCCGGCAGCGAATTGTCCGTGTTGCGCTTGAAGGTGAGCAGCGCTGAGATGCCGCGTTCGGGAACATTGATCCGGCCCTGTATTTGCGGATCGGGCCGCCCGTCGGCACCGTTTTCGCGCACGGCCGTCCAGGTGATCGAGCCGGGCACGGCAACGGGCGTCGCCTGGCCGATACGCTCCTCATAGAGGAACAGCTTTTCACCACCGGCAACGGCGGCGGTATTGGCGGCGGTTCCGGGGGTCTGAGTTGCGGCCGCACCATTGGCGGCGGCAGGCGGATCGGTGGGCTCGACAGTGGACGCCACCGTCTGCGCGGAAACGGAACGACCTTCCGCCGGCGCGCCGTCGATCGGTGCGGAGCCCGCACCCTCATCGACTTCTGTCCCATCGGGGCGAAGACGCTGCGTGAATTTCTGCGGAGCTGTCGTGCCGTCCGCCGGGGGTGTGACTGCTTCCGGCGCGGCCGCCGTCTCGGCGGGAGCCGCATCCGGTGCAGCCGCCGTTGCAGGCGCCTCTGCCGTCGGCTCGGCTGGTGCGACCTCGCCGGTAAGATTAGCGACCATGCCGCCGATCTGATCGCGCATGCTCCAGGCGAGGTAACCGGCGCCACCCAGCACGGCAATCACCAGCGCGCCGATGATAACAGGCGCAAGGTTGCGGCGCTTCTTCGGCTCCAATCGATAGGCAGGTTGCTGGCCATAACCGCTGACCAGCGCTTCCATACCATCGGCCTGAGAGGCGAGATCGACCTGCGCGCCTTTCGCGCTCGGCGCGAAGCTGTCGATATGTTCGTCCCACTCGGTGGCGGGAGCTGCAGGCGTCGAGCCAGCGGCACGCGTGTCCTTGCCGCCCTGCTCGACATGTTCCTGGAACCACTGACTGAAGTCATCGGCGTCGATGGCCGGAGTTGCCGGCGTGGATGCGAGCTTCCCAACAACTGCGGGATCTGCATCCGGCAGGCTCAGGCCTTCCGGCGCCACATAATCGCGGCTCGCCTCGACCCGCACCGGTTCGATGTAAGCGGGGAATTCGTCCGTCGGCGTGTAGGAAGCAGAGGCCGGGCCTGTATCGATTTCCGGCAATTCGGGCACGCGGTTGGCCGCCGTCTCGGTCGCAGCAGGAAGATCCCAGCTGGCAGCCGGTATCGTCGGGACCGGATCGAGCGAACGGCTCTGGAGCCAGTCCTCAACCGAATCGACACGGATAGAAGCCTCAGGCGGCTCGGGCGGCCGATGGGCTTCGACATCCTCCGTCTCGGCGATCGGCAGTTCCTGAGAGGCGGATACGATCTCTGGCGCCGCCACAATATCCCAGGCGGGAGCACCCGCATCGGGCTCCTCGTTTCTGGACCAGGTTTCCTCGGCAGTTGGCGCATTGACATAAGGCGCAGCGGCGACCTCGGTCGCGTCCTCCGCTGTGACCGGAGCCTCCGGCAACGGCGCACTCACCGGTTCTGGCTCCGTCGCAATCGGCTCCTCGACGGTACGATCATAAAGGCCGGCATAGGCGGCTTCCTGATCGTCGCGACCGAAAGAAGGCTCGGTGCTCCATGAGGTCGAAACGGGCTGAACCACGTCTGCAACAGGTTCCTCGGCCAGGGCAACCGGCTCATCGGCCACCACCGGTGCAGGCTCCGCCATATGGGCATCCGCCCAATCATCGCCTGTTACAGCCGGAGCAGGTTCAACAGGTTCGGGCGCAAGTGTTTCCACGTCCGCCGCGGGTTGATACGCAGATGTGTCGTTATTCTGAACTGGCGGAGCGTCAGCTGCGGGTTCCGGTTCCGGCTCTGCCCAAGCGGGAGCAGACGCCGCAACAGTCGCTGCCGCCACGGCGGCAGTGGCCGGCATCGCGGAGACCGGCTGCTCCTGCTCGAGCGGCGGAAGCGCATCCGCATGCTCCGCCTCGACTTCACGGATAGCCTGATCGAGCTTGTCGAGCTGACGCTGCAGCATATGCTCGGGCGGGCGCGGTGACATGTTCTCGAGCTGCCGAACGACAGCGGCGCGAGCCTTTTCATAAACTCGCGCACGCATCTCCGGAGTATTGTTCGACAAGCCATCCACGGCCCGTCGAATCACAGCGATAAAGTCAGCCATCAGCACTTTCTCTTGAGAACCGGCCCCGCCGCGCCGGTAAATTTTCAGTAAAATCCTAGATTAGTCCTCGAAGGGGTCCGTCACAAGTATGGTGTCGTCGCGCTCGGGACTTGTCGACAGAAGCGCGACCGGCGCGCCGATCAGTTCTTCCACCTGACGGACATATTTAATCGCCTGAGCCGGAAGATCAGCCCATTTCCGGGCACCTACCGTGGATTCTTTCCAGCCTTCGAGCGTGATGTAGATCGGCTCGACGCGTGCCTGGGCGGCCTGCGCTGCCGGCAGATAGTCAATCTCCTGCCCATCAAGCTTGTAGCCGACGCAGATCTTCAGCTCTTCCAGACCATCGAGAACATCGAGCTTGGTGAGCGCGATGCCGGTGATTCCATTGGTCGCGACCGACTGGCGCACGAGTGCCGCATCAAACCAGCCACAGCGCCGCTTGCGGCCCGTGACAGTGCCGAACTCATGGCCCTTTTCGCCGAGGAACTGGCCGATCTCGTCATGCAGCTCGGTCGGGAACGGACCTTCACCAACGCGCGTCGTATAGGCCTTGGTGATTCCGAGGATATAGCCGAGCGAGCCCGGGCCCATGCCGGAACCGGCCGCAGCCTGGCCGGCGACGGTATTGGACGAGGTCACGAAGGGATATGTGCCGTGGTCGATGTCGAGCAGCGAGCCCTGAGCACCTTCGAACAGGATGCGCGAGCCCTTGCGGCGCTCCTTGTCCAGGAGGACCCAGACCGAATCCATGAAGGGCAGCACGCGATCGGCGATCGACGTCAGTTCCTCCATGATCGTCTTGTGCTCGACTTCCGGAGCGCCGAAACCGCGACGCAGGGCGTTGTGATGCGTGAGGATCCGCTCGACCTTCCCGTCGAGTGCGTCAAGATCCGCGAGGTCCATCACGCGGATCGCGCGACGGCCGACCTTGTCTTCATAGGCCGGGCCAATGCCGCGACGGGTCGTGCCGATCTTCGTACCGCTGTTGGAGGCTGCATCTTCGCGCATTCCGTCGAGTTCGCGGTGCAGCGAGAGAATCAGTGTCGCGTTTTCGGCGATGCGCAGATTGTCCGGCGTGACGTCCACGCCCTGGTCCTTCAGGCGGCCGATCTCGGCGATCAGCGCATGCGGATCGACGACCACGCCATTGCCGATCACGGCCTTCTTGCCGGGGCGCACGACGCCCGACGGAAGCAGCGAGAGCTTGTAGGAAACGCCGTCGATGACGAGCGTGTGGCCGGCATTGTGTCCGCCCTGGAAGCGGACCACGATGTCCGCACGTTCGGAGAGCCAGTCGACAATCTTGCCCTTGCCCTCGTCACCCCATTGCGAACCAATCACCACGACATTCGTCATCATCTAATCCTGTATATTGCGCAGTGCCTGCGCCTACCCAAACCCGCGCATCTATACTGTGTTGTTTTTGGGAAATCGACCCGTCTTGACGAGCGATTTGGCTTTTTACGTGACAAAGCCCGACCCCTCGCCTATTTCCAAGGCAATTCGCGCCGCGACGAACCGGGGGGAGACGGTTTCGGCGAACGGCGCCTGCATGCAGGGAAGAGACACCTTTGCCCATCCGCGCCTATACTTTTCTTGTGATCACCACCCTGCTCTGGGGCGGCAACACGATTGCCGGCAAGCTGGCACTCGGCCATGTCAGCCCGATGGTTCTGAGCTTCGGCCGCTGGGCGCTTGCGACCGTGATCATCGCCGCCATCTCGATCCCGCAGATCCGCAAAGACTGGCCGGTGCTGAAAGCCAATTGGAAGCTCCTGGTCTTCTACGGCGCCGTTGGCTATGCGGCCTTCAACGGCTTCCTCTATACAGCGCTCAAATACACGAGCGCAGTCAACGGCGCGATCGAACAGGGCGCCATCCCGGTGCTGATCTTCGTCATCAACTTCCTGCTGTTCCGCATTGCCGTCTCCGCGATCCAGATCCTGGGCTTTATGATCAGCTTCGTCGGCGCGGCGGTCACCGCGTCGCATGGCGATCTGCAGACCCTGCTGACCCTGACGCTGAACTATGGCGACCTGCTGATGCTGTTTGCCGGTATTTCCTACGCGGTATACACCGTCTCACTGCGCTGGAAGCCGCCCGTCCACTGGAAAAGCCTGATGGCCGTCCCGGCACTCGCCGCCGCAATCACCTGTCTGCCGCTCATGTGGTGGGAAGCCGGTCGTGGCGAACTCATCCTCCCGGACACGCAAGGCTGGCTGATCATCCTCTACGCCGGTCTCTTCCCGTCGCTGATCTCGCAGATCCTTTACATCAAGGGCGTGGAAGGCATTGGCGCCAACCGCGCCGGCCTCTTTATCAACCTCGTGCCGGTCTTCGGGACGCTTCTGTCGATCACCATCCTTGGCGAGAAACTGGAAGTCTTCCATATCGTGGCGCTGGTTCTCGTTCTCGGCGGCATCGCAATCGCTGAATGGGGCAAGCCTGCGGACAAGCCCCGGACCTGATCCTTCAGCCCATCGGGATCAGCCGACCGAGAGGACCGTGACCTCACCCGCCTGCAGCCGCGCGGCGGTCAGACGTCCCGTGCGGTAACAATGCGTGTCGAGACTGACGCGCTCGGCCCCCACATAGGCCTCCCGCATCGGCGTGTGTCCGTGGAAGACCCTGACCGGGAGACCCGGACCGAGGTCGAGAAACGACCGTCGTATCCACATCAGATCGTCGTCGGTCTGCTCTGCGAGAGGCCGGCCCGGACGCAGGCCCGCATGGACGAAGACATCGGTGCCGATGGTCAACAGCACCGGGAGCTGACGCAGAAACTCGACATGGCTCGCAGGGACTGCCGCGCGGATCGCTTCCCGCAGCACATGCCGCGCACCGTCGAGGGCAAGCGCTTCCATGTCGAGACCGTAAGAGGCGAAGGTCTGTTCGGCGCCATGATCGAGCACCCAGTCGCCGGCGGGATCGCCATCGAGGAAGGCGAGAAACGCATCGTCGTGATTGCCACGAAGGCAGATACGCTCGAAGCCGGCGGGCGGCGAGGCGGTCAGATGATAGATCACCGCCGCCGATTTCGGTCCGCGATCCACATAGTCGCCGAGCATGACGATCAGCTTGCGCCGCTCGATCCCGGCGGCATCCGCAACGATGCGCTCTTCGAGCGCGATCAGCGCGTCGAGACAGCCATGCACATCGCCGATGGCATAGACAACGGCGGGTTCCGAAGGATCGATCGCAAGGCGGGGTGCCCGCATTCCCTCACTCGCCATCATATCGCTCATCGATCGATCCCCGATTGACCCAGTCATCGGCAAGGAAAGCGCAGCCGCAGCAAAAAGGCCAGCCCCCGGGGGAGCTGGCCTCGTCGAAAGCCCTTGATCGGATCAAGGCGTGCTGCTGGCCGGCGGGGTCGCCGGAGCGGGTGCCGGTGCGGCAGGCTGGGCCGGGGCCGCATCGCCAGCCGGCGGCGTCGCGGGTGCCGGATCGGCCGCAGGCGGCGTGGCGATATCGGCCGGCGGTGTTACCGTCTCGGCTGGCGGAGTCGCCGTGTCGGCCGGCGGAGTCGCGGGAGCATCTTCAGGCGGGGTCGCCGGCGTCGTGCTTTCCGTTGCCGTCGTCGCTGGGCTATCGGCGGTATCAGTGCCGCCGAAGACGAAGAACGCGCCAACTGCGATCACCACGATCAGCAGGATGGCGATGCCCCAGGTCGCGCCACCGCCTGCAGAGGTCTGCTGGGTCACATGCGGACGCTGATCGAGGCGAGGATCGGGACGTTGGTCCATGGTATTTCCTCCTGGATTGGGCGACCGACCGCCAAGCGATCGGCCAAGCCTTTCTGTCTCTGAAACGTCGGAAAGCCGATTACTGGACGACGCCGACTACGACGTAGGTCTGCGGATCGACGATGACGCGCTGATTGTTGACGACCGCGTAAGCGTACGTCGGGTCGTCCGGGATCGGGGTCAGCACGATTTCCTGCGGCAGGGGCTCACCGACGACCACCTGCTTTTCGATCACGACCGGCTGGGTCGGCAGCGGCTGCTGCTGAACATAGGTGACGACCTTCGGCGGCGGCGGAGCAACCGCGGTACCCGCAATGGCACCCACCACGCCACCCACGGCAGCACCGACCGGTCCACCGACAATGGCGCCGGTCACGGCACCACCGGCCGCACCCGTGACAGTGCCTTCCTGTGCCAGAACGGGCGTCGTGACAGCACCGAGTACAAGAGCTCCGAGAGCGATAATCTTCGTATTCATGGCTAGATCCTTTCCGTTGACTGCCATTGACGGAAAGAACGGACTTCACGGAAAATTGTTCCCCACACACCCCTGAAGCCCTTATCGCAAGCCTTTGGAAAAATTGGCAAAATTTAGGCAGAGGCGCGACATTTGAGGCAAGGTTTACTTCAAGTGGCAGCAAAACGGCCGTCGCTGGCAAGGCGCAGCCAAGCCGGATCAGGGAAACGCACGCTCGGGTGCGAGAGGAGAAATGGCAGAATGCGTCTTCTGAAGAACCAATCAGGCGCCCCAGCCGACAATGCCCTTGATCTCGAGAAAATCGTGGATGCCCCAGTCCGCATATTCGCGGCCGTTCCCGGACTGTTTGTAGCCTCCAAATGGCGCTGACGTATCCCACTCCGGGTAGTTGAGATAGACGGAACCGGCGCGCATGCGGGCTGCAACCTGCCGCGCATGCTCGATGTCTTCAGACTGCACATAGGCCGCCAGGCCATACACGGTGTCGTTGGCAATCGCGATCGCCTCCTCTTCCGTCTCGTAGGGCATGATCGACAGGACGGGGCCGAAGATCTCTTCGCGCGCGATCGTCATGTCTGGCGTCACATGGCCGAATACCGTCGGACGGACATAATAACCCCGGTTGAGTCCCTCGGGCCGACCCGGACCGCCGGTGACCAGCAAGGCTCCCTCTTCGATCCCAAGTTCGATCAGCCGCTGGATCTTGTTGTATTGGATATTGCTGACCACCGGACCGAGAACGGTATCCTCGGCGCGTGGATCACCAACCTTATGGGCGTCTGCGGCCGCTCGCGCGATGTGCAAGGCCTCGTCATGTCGATCCGCCGGCACCAGCATCCGCGTCGGTGCATCGCAGGACTGGCCGGAATTGCCGAAGCAGCCTTCGACCCCCTTCACCACCGCTGTCTCAAGGTCGGCATCCGGCAGGATGATGTTGGCCGACTTGCCGCCCAATTCCTGGGCCACACGCTTGACCGTATCGGCAGCCGTCTTGGCAACCACGATCCCCGCCCGCGTCGAGCCGGTAAAGGACACCATATCGACATCGGGATGACCGGCCATCACCTGACCGACCTCTGGCCCGCGCCCGTTGACAAGGTTGAACACGCCCTTTGGCGTCCCCGCGGCCTCCATCACTTCGGCGAAGATCAGCCCCGAGATCGGCGCAATCTCCGAGGGCTTCAGAACCACCGTGCAGCCGGCAGCGATGGCAGGCGCCACCTTGCAGACGATCTGGTTGAGCGGCCAGTTCCAAGGCGTGATCAACGCACAGACGCCGATCGGCTCCTTGACGATCCGGGTGGAGCCGCGCTGTTCGGCAAAATCGAATGCCCTGAAGGCGGAAATTGTCGCCTCCAGATGCGCCCTGCCGGCCGCGGCCTGTGCCTCCCGCGCAAAGGCAAGCGGCGCACCCATCTCCCGGCTAACCGCCTGGGCGATATCTTCGAAGCGCTCATTGTAGATGGCCAGGATTCGCTCCAGCAGCGCCAGCCGCTCAAAGCGATCGGTCAGCGAAAACGTCGCGAAGGCGTCACGGGCTGCCTTGACGGCACGATCGACATCAGCACGGCCACCGATCGAGATCGTCGTGAACGGCTCTTCGGTCGAGGGATCGATGACGTCGAGACGGGCCGGAGCCATCGGATCGACCCATGCACCGTCTATGAAGAACTTCAAATGGTTGGACATGCGGACTCCGACGGAGTGAAACGAAGATGGTGGCACTATTGGTCACATGCAGGATCGCGGCAAGCACTTGAAAAGGTCATGAACACGTCTTGTTGCGCGCTCATGGTTGATTTGGCAGCTGCCAATCAATCACCGACCGACCTTTTGACAGAAGAAACTCATTGGCCTGCGAAAAGTGCCGGCAGCCGAAGAAGCCGTTATGCGCCGAAAGCGGCGACGGATGCGGCGCCTTCAGAACCAGATGCCGGGCCCGATCTACAAAGGCGGCCTTTTTCTGCGCATAGGAGCCCCAGAGCATAAAGACCACATGCTCACAGTCCCCATTGACCGCGCGGATCACGGCATCGGTAAACCGCTCCCATCCCTGCCCTTGATGGGAAGCCGCCCGCGATTCTTCGACCGTAAGAACGCTGTTGAGCAGAAGCACACCCTGCCGGGCCCAGTGTTCGAGAAAGCCATGACGCGCAGGCACAATGCCGAGATCGCTCTGCAGTTCCTTGTAGATATTGACGAGCGAAGGCGGGATGCGCACGCCGGGTCTGACGCTAAAGCAGAGACCATGCGCCTGTCCGGCACCGTGATAGGGATCCTGACCAAGGATGACGACCCGCACCTGGTTCAGCGGGGTGAGATCGAGCGCCCGGAAATACTCGGCACCTTTTGGAAAGATCTGCTTTCCATCAGCCTTTTCCCTTTGCAGAAAATCTTTGAGGTCGCGCATATAGGGCTGCGCGAATTCGGACCCCAGCACCGCTTTCCAGCTGTCTTCGAGCCTGACTTCCGCCTCCGCCATTGCCGCCGCTCCTCATTCTCGCTTACATGCCACAAGACGATAGAGGCACGCCGACCTGACCTGTCAACCTGCGGCCGCCCCAGCACACAAGAGAACCGTGAAGACATTCCTGAAACTCTGGCAACGCCACCGCATCCTCACCTCGGCCTTTCTGCTGGCCATGGCGTTTGCGATCTTCTTCGCCGGACGGACAATCTTCTTTGTCGCCTACTGGAACGACCCGGCACGACAGGACCTGCCGCCCGAGCCCTGGATGACGATCGGTTATGTTGCCCATTCCTGGCATGTACCCGTCGAGAAGCTGGCCCGCGACCTCGATCTGCCACCGCCGCCGAAGGACGGCCCGCGCCCCTCTCTGGAGCGGTTGGCGAAAGAGCGTGGCCAGAGTTTCGAGGACTTCAAGGCTGACATCGAGGCGTCCCTTGCCGAACTTCGGCGTCAGGGCCCGCCGAAATGACCCTCACGGAAACGCTGCTCGCGTCCCTGCCGTCCTACGGACTGTCACTGCTCGCGCTTGTCGTCGGCATCAGCTGCCTCGGCGCGCCCCTGCCAGCCTCGATCGTGATGATGCTGATGGGCGCGCTTGCTGCCGCCGGTGACTTCACCCTCTGGATCGTGATTGCGGTTGCCCTGTCCGCCGCAATCGCCGGCGACCAGATCGGCTATGTTCTGGGCCGCCTCGCCGGACAGCGGCTGATCCCGCTTGTCAGCCGCAACGCGCAGCGCCGCAGGGCAATTGAACGGGCCGAGCGAGAGATGGATGCACGTGGCAATATGGCCGTTTTCCTGACCCGCTGGCTACTCTCGCCGCTTGGCCCCTATCTCAATCTCATGGCCGGCGCTTCCGGTTTCTCCTGGATGCGCTTTACGCTGGCCGGCATTCTCGGCGAGGCCGTCTGGGTCATTCTCTACACCGGACTGGGCGCGAGCTTCAGCGAGAGCGTTACGGAGATCGCCGAAATCAGTGGCAGCGTCAGCGGTTTCCTGGCAGCCGCTGCCATTGCCGCATTCCTGGGCTTCAAACTGCTTCAGGCGCTGCGCCACAAGGACTGAGGCTTCGCCGAACTGTCACACAGCGATGCTATCCGGAACGGAAAATCCGGAGACTCGCCATGACTGCTCTGATCTGGTTTGCCGCGATCGCCCTCTTCGTCCAACTTGCAAGCATCGCCTTCGTCCTCTCAACGAGACTGCGAAACCGCAATCACGAGGCGGCGGCGACGGCCCGTCCGCCGGTCACCCTGATCCGACCAATCTGCGGGCTGGAAAACAACCTCGAACGCTGCCTTGCATCCTCGTTCCTGCTGGACTGGCCGAGTTACGAGATCATCTTCTGTGTGGCCAAAGCCGACGATCCGGCAGCGTCTGTGGCTCGCCGCTTGATGGCGGCGCATCCACATATTCCTTCCAGGCTGCTGGTCGGCGAAGACCTGTTCAGCGTCAATCCGAAGATGAACAATGTCATCAAGGGCTGGCGTTCCGCCCGTCACGACTGGATCGTCATGACCGACAGCAACGTCCTGATGCCGCCAGACACGATCGAGCGAATGATCGGCCGCTGGGACGACCAGACCGGTCTCGTCTGCTCGCCGCCTGCCGGGACAGAGCCGGAAAACTCTGGGGCGCTGCTGGAATGCGCCTGGCTGGACAGTTTCCAGGCGCGCTGGCAGCTTTTTGCCGATGCCTGCGGCTTCGGCTTCGCTCAGGGCAAGGCCATGCTCTTCAACCGGCAACTGATAGCCAGGCTCGGCGGCTTCGAGCGGCTGGGTGAAGAAGTGGCCGAGGACGCCGCCGCGACGCTCCTGATCCGCAGCGCTGGCCTCAAGGTTCGGCTCGTGCACGAGCCCTTCCCGCAGCCCCTGGGTGAGCGTGACATCAAGGCCGTCTGGAAACGACAGCTGCGCTGGGCTCGCCTGCGTCGCGCCTCCTTCCCGCTCTATTTCCTGCCGGAAATCTTCACCGGGATCGCCCTGCCGCTGGCGGCCATGGGCACACTGGCAATCACCGATGCACTGCCCGCCATCGCACCATTCGCTTATATCGTCGCCTGGTATGGCGCAGAGGTGGTGCTGGCGAGAGCCTTTGGCTGGCCGACCGGTTGGCGCATTTTACCCGCCATGATGCTCCGCGACCTACTCTTGCCGGTGCTCTTCGTAACGGCCTGGTTCGGCAGCGGCTTCGAATGGCGCGGCAATGCCATGACGGTCGCCGACAACGACAACAGCCGCAGCGCACGCATCCGCGAGGCGATTGCACGCACCCGCGACAAGGCTCGCGAAAAGGCTCGTGCATTGGTCACGGCCCGCAGCCACTGATGCCCGGAGGTGGCTGGGGCTAAGCGATCGACAACGCCACTCCGCGTCATCTCACTCATTGGAGCAGTGATGCGTTTGATGCGTCGATGGAAAGGTGAGCGCCGATGAGGCGCTGGCTTTCTCTCGACTTGCCGCGACACAGACAATCCGTTCTTCCAGGCTCTCCCGGTCGCAGTCCTAATTGGCATGGACAACGGCTGCCCTCAGAACTGGCCCGCTGCCGCGCGGCACCGAGACCAAGCCGATTACGAATAGCCGCCGGCAGCGGGCGCATCCGAAGGGTCTGCACCCCGCATCTCGGCCGCAAGCGCGGCAGCAGCCCGCGCCAGAAGCCCCGTATCGGTGCCCGTCGCCATGAAGCGCACGCCGGCGCGCCGCGCGAGCGCGATCATCTCCGGATCGCCGGTCATGATGCCTGCCGGCTTGCCGGCCGCCTTGATCTTGCCGATCAGCGCCTCGACCCTCTCCATCACCTCCGGCACCGTCGCCTTGCCGCGATAGCCCATGTCGGCGGAGAGATCGGCAGGCCCGATCAGCACGGCATCGACGCCTTCGACAGCCAGGATTGCATCGGCATTCTCGACACCGAGACGGCTTTCGATCTGGGCAATCAGGCAGACTTGCGCATTGGCCGTATCCGCATAATCGGCGATGCGCCCAAAATTCGAGGCGCGCCCCAGGCTCGCGCCCATGCCTCTGATACCATCCGGCGGATAACGCAGCGCCTTGGCCAGCATGGCCGCCTGCTCGCCCGTCTCGACCATCGGGATCATCAGCGTCTGCGCGCCGATATCCAGCGCCTGCTTGATCAGCCAGGGCTCGCCGACCGGCAGCCGCACGACCGGATGCGAGGGATGCCGGGTAATCGCCGCAAGCTGGGCTGCGATCAGCGGAATATCGTTCGGCCCATGTTCGGCATCGATGAGGATCCAGTCGAAGCCCGCCCCGGCGCAGATTTCCGCCGAATGCGGATTGGCGAGCGCCACCCAGAGCCCGGTCAGGAGCCCCTGGTCTTCACGCAGCGCTTTCTTGAATAGGTTGACGGGGGCGGGCATGGGCAGTCTCCTGGAGATACACGATCCGGCAATTTCACCGGAGAGCTGAAGCTATCCTCGGAAGCGGGATGAACCGCAAGCCTCGTTTTCGATCTACCTTACGGACACGACGTTGAACCCCCGGGCTCCGCCGTGATAGGGGCTGCCGAACTCTTCAAGCGCAGGATTTGCCCCATGCTCCCCTGGATCCAGCTCGACACGGCCAAGATACCCGGCGGCGGCGAATTGCGCCTGAAGCAACGCGGCACGGAATTCTCCATCATGCTCGGCACCAACGAGCTGATGAACAGCCGCCTCAGTGGCTCCGAGGAAGCGCTCGCCACCCTCGCCTTCGAGCGGATCACTGACCACAAGCGCCCGCATATCCTGATCGGCGGCCTCGGCATGGGCTTTACGCTTCGCGCCGCCCTTGCCGTGCTGCCTCAGGATGCGAAGGTGACCGTCGCCGAACTCGTGCCCGCCGTCGTCGACTGGGCGCGCGGCCCGATGGCCGAGATCTATGCCGGCAGCCTCGACGACCCGCGAGTCTCCGTGCATGTCGGCGATGTCGGCGCGCTGATTGCCAAATCCAGGGGACAGTTCGGCGCCATCCTGCTCGACGTCGACAACGGCCCTGACGGCCTCACACGCGAAGCGAATGACGGCCTCTATTCCCATGACGGGTTAAGGAAATCCAAATCCGCCCTAACCCGCGGCGGCGTGCTCGGCGTCTGGTCGCAGGGCCCGGACCCCAGGTTCACACGCCGCTTGAAGGACTGCGGCTATGGGGTGGAAGAGATTCCGGTGAGGGCTGGGCGAACCGGGCGCGGCAAGAAGCATGTGATCTGGATGGCGAAGGCATGAGGGGCTTAATCCGGCGGTAGCGCTTCGACCTGGCCGACACCCCCCTCTGTCACTACGTGACATCTCCCCCACAAGGGGGGAGAGCGGAGCGCCGCGTCTGCCGCACCGAATGCAACCCCAAAGGTGGGTGAAAGGCTAGCGGGGTAGCCAGTCTCCCCCCTTGTGGGGGAGATGTCCGGCAGGACAGAGGGGGGTGCCGTCGGGCAAAACGGGAAAGACTACCCCCACAACCCACGCGGCGGCAGCGGCATCACGGCACCGTCATAGGAAATCACCGGCTCCCGATCCCGCGCCAGAAGCAGCGGCCCGTCGAGATCGACAAAGGCCGCGCCCTGGCCGATCAGAAAGGCCGGGGCCATGGCAAGCGAGGTGCCGACCATGCAGCCGACCATGATCTCGAAACCGGCTTCAACGGCCGCATCCCGCATTGCAAGCGCTTCCGTCAGCCCGCCCGTCTTGTCGAGCTTGATGTTGACGGCATCATACTTGCCCTTGAGGGCAGTAAGCGATGCCGTGTCGTGACAACTCTCGTCGGCACAGACCGGCAGGACCCGATCAAGGCCGAGAAGGGCATCATCAGAACCAGCCGGAAACGGCTGCTCAACCAGCTTTACCCCGAGATCGAGAAAGACAGGCGCCAGTGCCTTGTACTGCTCCAGGGTCCAGCCCTCATTGGCATCGACAATAATGGCGGCGTTCGGCGCGCCAGCCCTGACTGCCCGGATACGCTCGACATCCCCTTCGCCACCGAGCTTGACCTTCAAGAGCGGCCGGTGCGCCTCCTTCTCCGCCGCAGCCTGCATGCTCTCTGGGCTACCGAGCGACAGCGTGTAGGTGACCGAAAGCGGCTTTGGCTCTTTTAACTTTGCAAGTTGCCAGACCGGAAGCCCGGCCCGCTTGGCTTCGAGATCCCAGAAGGCGCAGTCCAGCGCATTGCGCGCAGCGCCCGGCTTCAGCCGGTCCTGCAGCCCTGCCCGGTCCAGCCCCTGAGCCACCTCAGGCACCAGCGCCTTGAGCATCTCGACGACACTGTCCACCGTCTCGCCATACCGCGCATAGGGCACGCATTCGCCCTGGCCCACATGCGCGCCATCCGTCAGCCGCACCGTGACCACCTTCGCCTCGGTCTTCGACCCGCGCGAGATGGTGAAACTCCCGGCGATCGGAAAGCTCTCCGGCGTGACGGTCATATGGACGGGCATTTCTTCGGACCTCCCTGCGGGACACCTCCCGCGAATCGCTGCTCTTGCACGAAGAAGCAATCCTTTCTATATCCGTCAACTAAAGGACCGGTACCGGCAGCAGGTGAAAAACCCGGCAGAGCCTGGCCAAGATCGCCTGAAGCGGCGGGCTGAACGGTCGCATGAAGCACAGAGACGAAGCCCGTGAACACGCTGGATTTTGACAAGAGACCGGAAGATACGCGCGTTGTCGTCGCCATGTCGGGCGGCGTGGACTCGTCCGTCGTCGCCGGCATCCTGAAGCGCGAGGGTTATGACGTCCTCGGCATCACGCTGCAGCTGTATGACCATGGCGCTGCCGTCCATCGCGCCGGCTCCTGCTGCGCCGGCCAAGACATCGACGATGCCCGCCGCGTCTGCGAAACGCTCGGCATTCCCCATTACGTGCTCGACTACGAACAGCGTTTCCGCGACACCGTGATCAACCCGTTCATGGAAAGCTATGTCGCCGGCGAAACGCCGATCCCCTGCGTGGCCTGCAACCAGACGGTCAAGTTCGCCGACCTTCTGGCGACCGCGAAAGAACTCGGCGCCGACGCGCTGGCGACCGGTCATTACATCCGCTCGAAGTCGGTGCCGCTGGCAAACGATCCCGGCCACCGCGCCCTCTTTCGCCCGATCGATAGCGAGCGCGACCAGAGCTATTTCCTCTTTGCCACCACGCAGGAGCAGATCGACTATCTGCGCTTCCCGCTCGGCGCGATGTCGAAGGCGGAAGTCCGCGTGCTCGCTGAAGAGATGGGCCTCGTCGTCGCCCAGAAGGCCGACAGCCAGGACATCTGTTTCGTGCCCCAGGGCAAATATGCCGACGTGATCAACAAGCTGAAGCCGAATGCAGCACTTGCCGGCGAGATCGTCCATCTCGATGGCCGCGTGCTCGGCAGCCACGAAGGCATCCTGCATTACACGATCGGCCAGCGGAAGGGCTTGGGCGTCGCCACCGGCGAGCCGCTCTACGTCATCTATCTCGACGCCCGCTCGCGCCGCGTTATCGTCGGGCCGAAGGAAGCGCTGGAAACCCACCGCGTCTACCTGCGCGACATCAACTGGCTGGGCGACCGCACGCTGGCGGAAGACGCAAGTGACGGCATGCCCTGCTTCGCCAAGGTCCGCTCCACCCGACCGCCGACGCCTGCCGTCCTGCATGCAGACGACAAGGGTGTCTATGTCGATCTCGAAATCGGCGAAGCCGGCGTCGCCCCCGGCCAGGCCTGCGTGCTCTATTCGGCAACCGGCGCCGACGCCCGCGTCTATGGCGGCGGCTTCATCGAGCGGTCTGAACGCTCCGGCACGGCCGAAAGCGCCCTGAAGGCGCTTCTCGCCAGCCCCGTGGCGGCCTGAGGCAGCGGCTTTCGGGCCGCTCTCAAGCTCATCAGTCAAGCCGGTGGAAAGCCACGCTGTTTTTGCCCAAACCGCGCTTGACTTTGATCGGACCCTCGCCTTATAAGCCGCCCATCGCTTCGGACGGCGACGGCTTCAAGCCCAGATGTCCGATGTGTGGCGGGGTAGCTCAGGTGGTTAGAGCGTGGGATTCATAACCCCAAGGTCGGCGGTTCAAGTCCGCCCCCCGCTACCAAGATTCTCCAGTTTAGCAGATTGTTAGTTCGACTAAGTGGCGCAGCGCTTCGGCCTGTGGCTGCTGATTATTTGCCATTCTTGACGCCCAACCAATTTCTCGCAAAGATTGCACCAATCATCGTGACACCGAAATTGGATGATGTTCCATGGTCAACGAAACGCCGAAGCGCCGCATAGCAACGGCAGCCGCCTTGAAAGACAGCGACGACGGTGGCACATTTGATGCCATGGAACAGCGCGTCAAAGCCCTCGAAGACGATATGAAACGGGTCCTGCAGGATACCGCCGAGATCAAGGCCATGCTGCGCGCTGCACCGTCCGCGATTGAGTTCGGCGAGCTTAAAGGCCGCGTCAACAGCCTGCCGACCATGGGAAAGGCCGCCGCAATGCTGTCGATTGCGACTGCCGTGATCGTCATCCTGAACAACTGGGCCGCAATTCGCGGCTGGCTGATCGGCTAGGCGCTCCCCTCACCGAGCCGCCCAAACCAACCCTCTCCGCACAATCTCCCGCATCTGCGGCACCTCGAACTCCGCCGCCTGGTGGCCGAGCGAGGAGTAGAACACCCTGCCCTGCCCGTGCCGGCGCTTCCAGACGACCGGCATCACATGCCCATCGATCCAGGCATCATGCTCGCCGGTAAAGGTCGTCGTCGCCAGCACCTCGTTGTTCGGGTCGACATGCATGTAATACTGCTCGGAGCGATAGGGGAAATCGCCGATGCCGGAGACCAGCGGGTCCTCGGGCTTCACGATATTGACCGTGTAATCATAGATATTGCCGGGATGGGCGACCCACTGGCCGCCGATCATATATTGATACTGCACGCAGTCGCGAAAACTGTCGCCCGCCTGGCCGTGGAAACCGCCGAGGCCGACGCCGCCGCGAATGGCGAGTTCCAGGTTCTCGATCTCGGGCTTTTCGATCTTTGTCATCGTCAGCATCGGCACGATGAGGCTGTAGTCGCGGATCGCGGGATCGGCAAAGGCCTCCGTGCCCGCTTCGACGCGGACGGTGAACCCTTCGGCCTTCAGCATGTCGGAGACGATGGCCGCACATTGTTCGGGCTGGTGTCCGTCCCAGCCGCCCCAGCAAATCAGAACCTGACGCATGTAAATTTCCTTCTGAAAATGAACTTAGCGGCCGATCAAGCCGTCGACGAGCGACTGTTCGAGCGGCGCCGGCCGCTCGACACTGGTGGTGATCTTGACTGTCTCGCCCCGGTCGGAGGCCGTCTGGAAGGCTTCCATGACTTCGAGCACATGCAGCGCGAGATCCCCATTTGCCCGATGCGGTCGGTTAGACAGAATGGCATGTGCCATGTCGGCGACGCCAAGCGAGCGCCAGTTGCCTTCGGCGTAAGGCAGCGTCACGGGCTTGCCCTGCGCTTCACCGGTCAGCGGCAGGACGAAGACGTCGCCGCCGAAATGATTGGGATCCGGCACGATCAGCGTGCCCTCGGTGCCATAGACCTCGAGCGGCTTGTGCCAGTGCGCCGCGACATCGAAGCTCATGGAGATCTGCACCACCGCCCCGTTGGCGAAGGACATGAGCCCCGCGACATGCGTCGGCACATACACGGGGATCGTCTCACCCCGGCGTGGCTCGCTGCCGATCTTTCTCGTGTCGCGCACCTTGGTGGCAAAGCCCGCCACCTTCTCCACCGGGCCGAAGAGATTGACGAGATCGGTGATGTAGTAGGGGCCCATGTCGAGCATCGGCCCGCCGCCGGCCTCATAGTAGAAGTCCGGATTGGGATGCCATCGCTCATGGCCGGGGCACATGAAGTAGGCCGTGCCGCCGATCGGCTGGCCGATCACGCCTTGGTCGATCAGCCCGCGCGCTGTCTGATGCGCGCCGCCGAGAAAGGTGTCGGGCGCAGACCCGACCCGGAGATTGAGCGACTTCGCCGTTTCGACGAGCCGCTTGCCTTCGGCAAAGGTCACGCCGAGCGGCTTTTCCGAATAGACATGTTTGCCCGCCGCGAGCGCTTTCAGCCCCACTTCGACATGCGCCTTGGGGATCGTCAGGTTGACGATGATCTGCACGTCCGGATCGGCATAAAGCGACTCGATCGAACGCGCAGGCACACCGAATTCAGCGGCCCGCGCCTGGGCGAAGCTCCGTGTTGAGGTCGGCGATGCCGCAAACCTTCAGGATCGGAAAATGCTGGAGCGCCTTGAGATAAGCGCCTGAAATATTGCCGCATCCGATGATGCCGATGCCGACCTGCTGCATGCCCTGCATATCCTCGCTCCCGGACGAACGTCCACCTGCGACCGCCGGGCAAGGACATGACTGCCCCTCCTCGCTGCCTAACGATCGCCCGGCAGACTGGTGGCAAATGCGACTGACGTCAACGCCTGTTTCTCGCCTGGCGAGCATGCGAGGCCGCTCTCGACCGGCGCCCCCTCCCCCGATAGAGGGATGCGAGATCCGGGGGCGGTTAAGAAAACCTTTCGTTAAATTTTAATGAATAGAATGGCAGGCCTGTAGCGAGGTTTTGTCATGCGTACCGCTCTTTACTCTGCCCTCGGCGTCATGCTGATGCTGTCGGCCTGTGCCAAACCGCCATCCCAGACCCGCAATGCCTGCGCGATTTTCGAGCAGCGCGACGGGCTGTTCAACAACTGGCGACGGGCTGCCATCGCTGCCGAACGCGAATATGGCGTGCCGGTGCCGATCCTGATGGCGACGATTTATACGGAATCCAGTTTCCGCCACAACGCCAAGCCGCCGCGCAAGATGATCTTCGGCTTCATCCCCGGCAAGCGTCAGTCGAGTGCCTATGGCTATTCCCAGGCGCTTGACGGCACCTGGGAACGCTACCAGCGCGAAACAGGCCGCTGGGGCGCCCGCCGCACGGATTTCTCCGACGCCATCCGCTTCATCGGCTGGTACCACCGTCAGACCGCCGACAAGCTGAACATCCCGCTGAACGACCCCTACAAGCTCTATCTCGCCTATCACTCCGGCCATACCGGCTATCTCCGCGGCGCCTACAACAAGCGTCCGGAGGCGCTGCGGGGTGCGAAGCGATTTACCGATATCACCTACACCTACGCCCGCCAGCTGCAGCAGTGCCCGGGTTGAGGGTGAGGCTTTAAGTTTCGGAGCAAGGTGTACCCCCCTCTGTCGGCTACGCCGACATCTCCCCCTCAAGGGGGGAGATTGCCGGTCGCCGTTGAGACCACCTGACCAGGTGTCATCTTTACGCAGTACAACCGCTATAGAAGAACCCCAGACCTCGGCATGAATGGCAGCGAGATCGGGATCCCCGATCCAATCTCCCCCCTTGAGGGGGAGATGTCCGGCAGGACAGAGGGGGGTACCGCGAGCAGCAACCTGATCAAGCCCCGAACGCCCATAAACAAAAACCTCCCCACCGAACCCGGCAGGGAGGTCTCAATCATCAACGAATGGCCAGATCAGTTTGCGCTCTGGATCGCCGAGATCTGCCACTGGGTGTTCGGCCGGCGGGCGAAGGTCCAGATCTCGACCGATTCCACCGGCGTGGTCGCATCACCCTCGACCACATCTCCGCTCTGACGGTCGACGACATAGTCGATCGCCTCGTAGCGCATGGCAACGGTGGCGTATTCCATCTTGTCTTCGGCCCAGCTTTCGGCCACGTCGCCCTGAACGAGATGCACGTCGCGCACTTCGTTCTTGACGCCCTTGGTTGCGTTTTCGCTCAGCTCCTCGGCGAGATAGGACATGGCTTCCGGCGTGGTGATCCGACGCAGCGCGCCGTAATCTTCAGCTGCATACGCGCGCTGCATCTCCTGCAGCAGCTCCTCGAAGCGCTCGAGATCCTTCGGCGTGATGCCAAGTTCATCCGGCTGGGCGGCACGACGGGCCGATGCCACGGACGAGACCCCACCGCCAAGCTTCGGGATCTGGAAGCTCGGACGAGCCTGATCACCGCTCTGGTTGTCGCGCGCCATGCCGCCAAAGCCGCCGAAGCCCGGAGGATTGCCGGCGCCGGAGGTTGCAGCCTGGCGATTGGCGAACATGCGCATCGCAAAGCGGATCAGGAAGAAGATCAGCAAGCCCTGCAGCAGCAGGCCTAGGAAGCCCATGGCACCGCCAAAGCCGGTGCCCATCATCATGCCGAACAGACCGCCGAGCAGCAGGCCGCCCATCAGACCGCCGGCGAGACCGCCGAACAGGCCGGGGCGCGTGGCCTGGTTGGCGGCCGTGGACGGATTGGTTGCAGGCTGGCTTGCGTTGGTGCGCGGGGTCATGGTGCGCTCGATCGGCGCGGCCGGCGTCGGTGCCGTCCGGGTTGCTGCCGGAGCATCGAAAGTGCGCGTGCCGCGGCTGCCGAGACCGCCTGAAGCGCGACGCGCCTCGGCATAGTCGACGGCGATCAGCGTCACCATCATGCCCAGAGCCAGCGTCGCGAATGTCTTTGCGTATTGCCGCATGTTGTTTCCTGTCCTCCTCGAAACAGTCTTGGATGCCCTTGCGGGCTTGTCCCCCATATGGAGTGAGCTCGCTCTCTTTTGAAGGGATTGCGCGCCGATTTCCATTGAATTTCAGGTGATCAGGCTGGTCCGATAAGCCGATACATCAGTTTCATCAGGAGGGTTGAGGATCAGGCGCCAAGCCAGAGCTTGATGATGCCGCCGATGATGGTGATGGCGAGGACCCCGCCGGCCCAGAGGCCGACAAACCAGAGAAGACGGCTGGCGATCAGGCGCTTGTCCATCAGTGATAGCCCTCGTCCGGATTGAGCTTTCCACGGAAGACCCAATAGGCATAGGCCGTGTAGCCGAGGATCATCGGCACGAGGATGACGGCCCCGACCAGCAGGAAGGCAAGGCTTTCGTCGGGGGCGGCAGCCTCCCAGATGGTCAAAGATGTCGGCACAATATACGGATAGAAACTGATCCCAATCCCGGCATAGCCGAGCACGAAGAGACCCAAGGCAGCCAGGAACGGCCGCGCATCATGGCCCTTCCTAAGTCCATTGACGATGACATAAAGGCAACCGAGCACCAGAGCCGGCACGACGACCGAGAAGATCAGCGTCGGGAACTTGAACCAGCGCTCGAAATAGAGGGGTTCCAGCCAGGGCGTCCAGAGGCTGAAAACGCCCATCGCCGCGACGGTTGCAAACGACAGCGGCAGCGCGAAGGACCGTGCCCGATCCGCGATTTCGCCCTCCGTCTTCATCACCAGCCAGGTCGCTCCAAGCAGTGCATATCCGATGACGAGGGCGGCACCTGTCGCCAGCGAAAAGGGCGTGAGCCAGTCCCACCAGCCGCCGGAATAGGCACGATCGGTCACGGGTATTCCCTGCACCAGGGCCCCAAGCGCCACACCCTGGAAGAAAGCAGCGACAAATGATCCACCGGCAAAGGCCCAGTTCCACAGATATTCGGCGCGTTTGGTGCGCCAGCGATATTCGAAGGCAACGCCGCGGAAGATCAGGCCGAGCAGCATGATGATCAGCGGGGCGTAAAGGGCAGGCAGGATCGTCGCATAGGCAAGCGGAAAGACAGCGAGCAGACCGCCACCGCCCAGCACCAGCCAGGTCTCGTTTCCGTCCCAGACAGGCGCCACCGAGTTCATCATCAGGTCCTTCTCGTGCTTCTCCGGGAAGAAGGGGAAAAGAATGCCGACGCCGAGATCGAAGCCGTCGAGGATGACATAGGCGAGCACGGCAAAAGCGATAATGCCGGCCCAGATGAACGGAAGATCAATGGGCATGACGGCCTCCATGGTGTCCGGGCTGGGCGGCCGGCGTGATGCCGGACGCGCGGATCGGTCCATCGTCGAGATCCGGCATGGGATCACGCGGCAGGCGGCCCATCAGGCGCAGGATGTAGAAGGTACCGGCCCCGAAGACGATGAAGTAGACCACGATGAAGGCGATCAGCGACGCCGCGACCGCAGGCGCGGCAACCGGCGAAATCGAATCCGCCGTCAAGAGATGGCCATAGACCGTATAGGGCTGACGGCCGACTTCGGTGGTGATCCAGCCGGCAAGCACCGCGACGAAGCCGGAGGGCCCCATGACCAAGGCAGCGCGATGCAGCCAGTCATTTGTATGAAGCGTGCCCTTCCAGCGGCACCAGAGCGAGAAAAGACCGACACCCAACATGGCAAAGCCAATGCCGACCATGACGCGGAACGACCAGAAGACGATCGCCACCGGCGGCTCCTTGTCGTCAGCGACGGTGTCGAGACCGGCGAGCGGAGCGTTCAGGTCATGCTTGAGGATGAGGCTCGAAAGCTTTGGAATTTCGATGGCATAATCAACCCGCTTCTCCGCCTCGTTCGGGATGCCGAACACGATCAGTGGCGCGCCGTCCGGATGGCTGTCGAAATGCCCCTCCATGGCCATGACCTTGACCGGCTGATGCTCCAGCGTGTTCAGGCCATGCATGTCTCCAGCGAAGATCTGGATCGGCGCGACAATCGCGGCCATCCACATCGCCATCGAGAACATCTTTCCGGCACGTCGTGGGGCAGTCCCTTTCAGAAGATGCCAGGCGCCGACGGCGCCGACCACGAAGGCCGTCGTCAGATAGGCGGCGATCACCATGTGGACGAGGCGATAGGGGAAGGACGGATTGAAGACGATGGCCCACCAGTCGGTGGGAACGAACTGCCCCTCCGCATTCATCGCAAAACCAGCGGGCGTCTGCATCCACGAATTGACTGACAGGATCCAGGTCGCCGAGATCAGCGTGCCGAAGGCGACCATCAGCGTGGCGAAGAAATGCAGGCCCGGACCAACCCGGTTGCGGCCGAACAGCATGACGCCGAGAAAGCCAGCTTCGAGGAAGAAGGCGGTGAGGACTTCGTAGCCCATCAAGGGGCCGATGACCGGTCCTGCCTTGTCCGAGAACACCGACCAGTTCGTGCCGAACTGGTAGGACATGACGATGCCGGAAACGACACCCATACCGAAGGCGACCGCGAAGATCGTCTTCCAGAAGTCGAAAAGCTCCAGATAGACCCTGTCCTTCTTCCACAGATAGAGGCCTTCGAGCACGGCGAGGTAGCTCGCCAAGCCGATGGAAAAGGCGGGGAAAATGATGTGGAACGATACGGTAAAAGCGAACTGCATGCGTGCCAGGAGCTGGGCGTCGAAGTGTTCGAACATGGCTGTCCTTCCTTCTCTCCTCCCGGAGATGTCACCAGTCAGATATACCCTGGCACCACTGAGGCAATGCGACAACCCGCCATGCGTCAGTTCAACGCATATGATTTTTCATATGCAAGTGAGATGCGGTTGGCCCATGCGCCACTAACGGGAACGGCGCGAATTTGATCCCGCCCCTTCCTTCTCCATGTCCGATCGGGGATCCAAACCTTTCCCCACAACTTCCGCCAGAGATAACGCAACTATTAATTGATTTTTTGTTGTCTGCGCAATTTTGTGGATAGGAAATGCACACGGGGTAATCCCTGTGATCTCATGGCCAAAATTGGTCTCTTGCAGACGTGAAGAATGTCCACCTTTAGGCAGGGGTTAGCACAATGGCAGACCACTCCGGGCAGCTCCAGCAAGTTCGTCGGCGAGGGATGCGGCTGCGAACTGCCATGGTGGCGAAAGGTTATCACAAACAACACGCCTTCGCCGTTGCCCTGAACGTCAGCCAAAGCACCGTCACGCGATGGCTAGCCAACGGCCCCATGTCGCTCGAGAGCGCGGCGGACATATGCTCGCTCCTCGACATCTCGCTGGATTGGCTGGTCCTTGGGCGCGGGAAAATGACGTCAGAGCCCACGGCGCACCGCTCCGACACAGCCGCTTCGGAGGGCCTTGAGAAGATCCTCCGTCTATATGAGGGGCTCCCCACAACCTCCCGGAAACTCCTGGATTCGTTCCTTCAATCGCTAAACGCTTGAATGGCAGCAATTCTTGCGCGCGACGCAACGAAGGAAGGCGCGAATTGCGCAGGCATAAATTGATTAATCGATAAAACAACTATCTCAGGTGGCATTTTCCTTCCTGGCATCGTCAGCGGTCCATCGGCCGCGTGCCGCTTAAGGGAGAAAGAAATGGCCACCTACACAATCAGAATCCGCAACCTTTCTGGCTTCGTGAAAAGCTATGTTTGCTTCATGGAGCCGCCGATCATCGGATCAAAGGGCGGGTCCCCCGAAGTCTATACAAATGCCTGGGTGACGTTCGAGGGCATCACGTCCGGCAGCAACGACACCGTGACTTACACCGATGAGACATCGGCCTACTGGGCGCAGGTACCGGAGCAGGTTGCTCCCGGCACCACGATGGGCATTGCCGGCGACATCGCGGTCAATACGGCCACACAGGATACCGTCCCGTTCCTCGGCGCCGCCGAGACCGGCGGCGTCGGCTTCGGTCGACTCACCCCTGGGGGTGCACGAACAGGTTCGTTCCGGATCGTCAGCAATTGTGATTTCAACGCAACCAACGGCTACCTCTTCGGTCTGGCGCGTCCAGGCAATATCCCCGGCATCCCCTCTCCGGTCGCCACCTTCGTCGCGCAACCCAACGAGACTTACGACATCACGCCGGTGATCAAGTTCTACGTGGCCGACGGCCTCTACACACCCGGATCGATCATCGACTATGCCCAGGCATCGACCACGGCACAGACGATCGACTTCACCGGCCGTTCGCAGACGAATGTGGTCGTAACTCAGGCGGCGAACGGCTCCTTCTCGGCCGAATACTACTGACGCCGCCACCTCAGGGGGAGCGATGGCATTGATGGTCATCGCTCCTTGTCACCAACCCCAATCAAGACCAGGAGGATCAAATGGTTGGCTTCAGCCAATTTACCACGCCTGCCGGCAATGTGGCGCCACAGGTGGTCGGACAGCGTTTTGCCGGTGAATTCTCCAACACCGCGACGTTCACCGGCAAATGCGCGGACGGCGAGTACCGACAATATGTCAAAGGCGAATTCAAGGTGGACGGGTCCAAGCTCGCCCATCGCCTGTGCGGCGAGGTGTTTCTCGACAAGGACAGTTTCTTCGAGGACGGCTGCCCTCCCGGACGCGCGCCAGGGGTCCGTGCCTATGGCTATCGCAGCCGTGTCGGAGACAGCTACGACAAGTATACCCCCAGCCAGGCAGACGGCTGCAGTTACTTCATGTTCGACGCTCCCGGCTTTAACAATGTCGAGAAAGGCAAGACCTACAAGATCGCCTTGAGTTTCAAAGGTACACTGATAGATACGGCGGACAGCAACAAGGTTCTTGTCAGTAAGGAATGGACTGTCAACGGCGAGACCACGATTGCGATGGAGCGCGAGGCTGTCATGTCAGAGCCACTCCCCCAGACCATCCCGATTGCTTCTGACGACTACATCCTCGCTGCGTACCAGACGGTCAACGAGGATACATGCCAACCGGAAATACATGTGGTGATCGCGCGAAAGCCGGGCCTTGCCCCGCTGGATCCGACTTCGATCCTCGTGGAGGTCACCGATAAAGACGACGGCGTGATCTTGGCCGATAAGCCCGTGGTCCACGAGGTCGGTGATCAGCGGTCGGCAACCGCAACGGTCGTGCTTGCCCTGCCGAAGGAGGCGGTGGCCAAGAGCGTGCGTGTTTCCAGCAAGGTCAACGCCGTCCTGATCCCCGTCAGCCAGCGCTGACGCCAGGTGACGTCAACACAAAAAAGCCCGCCGCAACGTAAGCTGCGGCGGGTCCATCGCAAGCGACATCAATCAGTCGACGTTGAACACCAGCGGCTTGGCCTGCTTGATCGCCGGATTGGCGGTCAGCTGGTCGAGAACTGCCTGCTCGACGGGACCGTCGACATAAAGAAGCGCAATCGCATCGCCGCCTTCCTTGTCGCGACCGAGCTGGAAGTTCGCGATGTTGACCTTCGCATTGCCGAGCGTCGTGCCCATGAAGCCGATCATGCCGGGCACGTCGGTGTTGGAGATGTAGATCATGTTCTGACCGACATCGGCATCCATGTTGATGCCCTTGATCTGGATGAAACGCGGCTTCCCGTCCGAGAAGACGGTACCGGCAACCGAGCGGGTCTGCTTTTCCGTCGTGATCGTCAGCTTGATATAGCCGTCGTAGACGCCGGTCTTGTCGCGCTTCACCTCGGAGACGATGATGCCCTTCTCCTTCACCATGATCGGCGCAGAGACCATGTTGACGTCGGCCACCAGCGGACGGATCAGGCCTGCCAGCAACGCCGAGGTGAGCGCCTTGGTGTTCATGCCGGCGGTCACGCCATCATAGAGGATCTCGATTTCCTTGATCGGGTTCTCGGTCATCTGGCCGGCAAACGAGCCGAGCACGTCGGCAAGACGGATAAAGGGCTTCAGGATCGGCGCTTCCTCAGCCGTGATCGACGGCATGTTGATGGCATTCGAGACGGCACCCTTCATCAGATAGTCCGACATCTGCTCGGCGACCTGAAGCGCGACATTCTCCTGGGCTTCCGTGGTGGATGCACCAAGATGCGGGGTGCAGACGACGTTCGGCAGGCCGAAGAGCGGGCTTTCGGTCGCGGGCTCGACCTCGAAAACATCGAAGCCGGCACCGGCGACATGGCCGGACTTGATGGCTTCAGCCAGAGCTGCCTCATCGACCAGACCGCCACGAGCGCAATTGATGATGCGCACGCCGGGCTTCGTCTTGGCGATGTTTTCCTTGCCGAGGATGCCGCGGGTCTTGTCGGTCATGGGCACGTGCAGCGTGATGAAGTCAGCACGCGCGAGAAGGTCGTCGAGCTCGACCTTCTCGACACCCATCTCCTGAGCACGTTCAGCCGAGAGGAAGGGGTCATAGGCAATGACGGACATGCCAAGGCCGATCGCCTTCTTGCAGACGATGCCGCCGATATTGCCGGCGCCGATAACGCCGAGCGTCTTGCCGGTGATCTCGACACCCATGAACTTCGACTTTTCCCACTTGCCGGCCTGGGTCGAGGCATCGGCCTGCGGCAGCTGGCGGGCAACGGCGAACATCAGGGCGATGGCGTGTTCCGCCGTCGTGATCGAATTGCCGAAGGGCGTGTTCATCACGATGATGCCGCGCTTGGAGGCCGCCGGGATATCGACATTGTCAACGCCGATGCCGGCGCGGCCGATGACCTTGAGGTTGGTCGCGGCAGCGATCAGCTTTTCCGTCGCCTTGGTGGCGGAACGGATGGCCAGACCATCATATTTGCCGATGATTTCGGCGAGCTTTTCCTTGTCCTTGCCGAGCTTCGGCTGGAAATCGACTTCGACGCCACGATCGCGGAAGATCTGGACGGCGGTTTCCGAGAGTTCGTCGGAGACGAGAACGCGAGGTGCCATGACGAGGCCTCCTATGAGAGAGTTCGTTTGAATGGAATGATAAGAATTGCGGGGCTCCGCCCGTCAGGCGGAGCCGTTATGATCCAGGATCAGGCAGCAGCCTTGGCCAGAGACGCCTTCTGCGTCTCATAGGCGAAGGAGAGCCAGGGCATCAGAGCAGCCATGTCAGCAGTCTCGATCGTGGCACCGGCCCAGATGCGCAGACCGGCCGGCGCATCACGGTAAGCACCGATGTCATAGGCGACACCCTGCTTTTCCAGAATGGTGGCAATGCCCTTGGCAAAGGCGGCCTGGGCGTCGGCATCGAGTGCCGTGACCTCAGGGTCAACGATCTTGACGCAAACCGAGGTGTTGGAGCGCGTCGCCGGATCAACGGCGAGATTGGCGATCCAGTCGTTCTTTTCGATGAAATCGAAGATGACCTTGGCATTGGCATCGGCCCGCGCGATCAGAGCCTCAAGGCCACCGATCGACTTCGCCCACTTCAAGGCATCGATATAGTCTTCGACGCACAGCATCGACGGCGTGTTGATCGTCTCGCCGACAAAGATCCCTTCGATCAGTTTGCCGCCCGAGGTCATGCGGAAGATCTTCGGCAGCGGCCAGGCCGGAACATAGGTCGTCAGACGCTCGACAGCGCGCGGGGACAGGATGATCACGCCGTGACCGCCCTCGCCGCCCAGCACCTTCTGCCAGGAGAAGGTGGTGACATCGAGCTTCGAGAAGTCCATGTCCTGGGCAAAGGCTGCCGAGGTTGCGTCGCAGATGGTGAGGCCCTTGCGATCCGCAGGGATGAAATCGGCATTCGCGACGCGAACGCCCGAGGTCGTACCGTTCCAGGTAAAGACCACGTCACGGTCGAAATCAACTTGCGTCAGGTCCGGGAGAAGGCCGTAATCGGCATTGAACTTGCGGACATCGGCAAGCTTCAGCTGCTTCACCACATCGGTGACCCAGCCGGCGCCGAAGCTCTCCCAGGAGAGCATGTCAACGCCGCGCTCGCCGAGCAGCGACCACATGGCCATTTCGACGGCGCCCGTATCGGAGGCCGGAACAATGCCGATGCGGTAGTCAGCGGGAACGTTGAGAATTTCGCGGGTCAGGTCGATGGCCAGTTTCAGCTTTTCCTTGCCAACCTTGGCGCGGTGCGAACGACCGAGCGGGGCATCGGAAAGCGCGTCGAGCGACCAACCGGGACGCTTCGAGCAGGGGCCAGACGAAAAATGAGAGTTTGCCGGACGCGCGGCGGGGGCGATCACATCAGCCATATAGATACCCTTCCAGGTAATTAGCCTCTCGTTGGGGAGAGGTGTCCCGCCGTCGGAATTACTCTTGTCGACGAATCCAGTCAAGCGGGGTGGCGTCGCTTAGAGCAAAATTTTTGTTCCGTCCGCGCCGCGTCATCTGATGGCTGCTGAAACGAAAAAGGGCCGCCCGAAGGCAGCCCTTTGTATCGATCCTGAAATCGAGCTTACTTGTAGACCGGCAGTTCCGGCGGCGGCTCATAGGCAACCGGAGTTTCGCAGCCGCCGAACACGTAACGTGCGCCGGCATGCAGGCTGTGGCTGGTAAAGCCCTTGTCATAGCCCGGACCGCCGTTGAGGGCGTAGCCGAACATGTCGCCGCCTGCGGTGTGGCGGAAGCGATAGCCGACATCAGCCTTGACGTTGCAGGTCACGTCGATCGAGGCGCCGGCCATAAGCTGGTAGGCGAAGCGCCAGCTGCCCTTGCCTTCATGCTCGACGGTCGCGTCGCAGTTGGAAGAATTGTTGTCCGCGCAAGATGTATTGCGAAGTTTGTCCCACTTCACATAGGAGCCACCGATACCACCGCCGATATAGGGGGTGAAATAGGCATAGGTGCCCAGATCGACATAGGCGTTGGCCATCAGCGTGTAGGCGCGCATGCTGGTGATGTCGCGCGATGTACAAGCGGTCGCAACACCACAAGATCCCCGGGTAGAGCCGGCGAACTCGGAATCGAAGAGGTAGTCGAAGGTCAGGTCAGAGCGCAGATAGCTGTTGATCTGGTAACCGACACCGGCGCCGAGCCAGAAGCTGTCCTTGATCGACGACGTGGCAAAATCAACTTTGTTGTCGTTGCTGCCCTGGAAATAGTTTGCGCCGCGCAGCTTGTTGAAGCTGTAGCCGAGGTCGCCGCGCAGGTACCAGCCAGAGGCTTCGGCCACGGCAACTTCCGGTGCATCGACATAAACGGGCTGCGGCTCAGGCTGATAAACATCGGCAGCATAGGCAGCCGAGCTGGCGAGCAAGGCAGCCGTTGCCGCGGCAAGAATGGTTTTCGTCATGACAGGATACTCCAAGTCCCAGCGTTGTCGCGTCAGGCTGTCTCACGCCTGACATCCTGAATTGGGACAGATAATGGAGCGCAAAGGTTAAGTTGGGATTAACTACAGATCTTAACTCTAGTCATTATTCATTTGCTTACCGTGATACTGTCACGGTGCCGTCAATCCCCAAAACAAAGCCCATGGAAGCCCGGGGGAGCATCAGCTCACAAACAGAATTGGTAAATCACGTTTCAAACGATGCGTGCTTGAGACGTATTCTCACACCGGCTGAGCAACACGCTCACGCAGCCCCGCGAACAGCTCGACGGACCGCAGACGGGCTTCGAGATTGTGCAAGGGCGTCGAAACAATGAGTTCGTCGGGACGAACCTCAGCGATAAAGCGCTCGAGCTTGTCCGCAGCCGTTTCGGGCGATCCGACGATTGCGTAGCGCAGCGTATGCTCGACGCCGATGCGCTCGATCTCCGTCCACATCCCCTCCATCGTCTCGACCGGACGCGGGAACGGACGTCGGACATTGCGACGCAGATTGACGAACTGCTGCTGCGCCGAGGTGAAGAGACGCGCGGCCTCAGGGTCCGTATCGGCCATCGCTGCCATCACGCCGACCATAACATAGGGCTTTTGCAGATCCGCAGACGGCTGGAAGCGTTCGCGATAGATAGCGACGGCATCGAGAAGCTGATCGGGCGCGAAATGCGACGCGAAGGCGTAAGGCAGTCCCAGCGCCGCCGCCAGATGCGCGCTATAGAGGCTGGACCCCAGGAGCCAGATCGGAATATGGCTCTTGATCCCGGGAACGGCAATCAGTCCGCCCTCATCGTCCGGCTCCCCGAGCAGGCGTTGCAGCTCAAGAATATCGTGCGGGAAAGTCTCAGCGCCGGCTTCCATATTGCGTCGGAGGGCGCGCGCCGTGCGCATATCCGTTCCCGGCGCGCGGCCGAGACCAAGTTCGATCCGCCCAGGATAGAGCGCCTCCAGCGTTCCAAACTGTTCGGCAATGATGAGCGGCGCGTGGTTTGGCAGCATAATCCCGCCGGAACCGACCTTGATCGTCTCGGTCCCCGCCGCAACATGGGACATCACAAGCGTGGTCGCGGCGCTGGCAATGCCGGGCATGCCGTGATGCTCGGCGAGCCAGAAACGCTGATATCCGCTTTTCTCAGCCACCTGTGCCAGCCTTCGCGAGGCATCCAGCGCTTCGCGAACAGTGTGGCCTTCGGCAACGGGAGAGAGGTCGAGAATGGAAAACGGTATCATCTTTTTTCAGGCCTTCGGACGGTGAACCCTTCATGTAGTCTTGCGGGATCGCGCACCCAAGAGGTGACGAACATTAAATTTCATCACTTCTTTTGTTTTTGTTTTGTTCACATTTGGCTGGCACATCGGATGAGAACTGCACTAGGATCTCTCCATGACCTCTACGATTCGCATCATCGGCATTGACCCGGGCCTCCGCCGCTGCGGCTGGGGCGTCATCGAGACGCTGGGCAACTCGCTGCGCTTCGTTGCCTCAGGCACGGTGACCTCCGATGGCGACATGGATCTGGCCTCCCGCCTCTGCCAGCTGCATGACGGGCTGGCCGATGTCGTCCACACCTACAAGCCCGATGAGGCAGCCGTCGAGCAGACCTTCGTCAACAAGGATGCGGTGGCAACGCTGAAGCTCGGTCAGGCGCGCGGCATTGCCATGCTGGTCCCTGCCCGTGCCGGCCTGCCGGTTGCCGAATACGCGCCGAATGCCGTGAAGAAGTCCGTCATCGGCGTCGGCCATGGCGAAAAGCAGCAGATCCACATGATGCTGAAGATCCTGATGCCCAAGGCCGAATTCAAGGGCAATGACGCCGCCGACGCACTCGCCATCGCCATCTGCCACGCCCACAATCGCGGCGGTGACAGGATGCGCAAGGTCCTCGCCTCCGCCTGATTTGTTCTTGACTTGTTCCGATGGTAGGATTTATTCTTACTGCATTGGAGGCAAACATGCGAGTCACATCCAAGGGCCAGGTGACCATTCCCCGCGATCTGCGCGAACTGGTTGGTATAGAGCCAAATTCCGAAGTCGTATTCACCGTCGAGGACGGCCGGCTGATGCTTGCGCCCAAGAACGGGGCGCAGGCTCTCAGGGAAAATCAGCGTCTAGCTGGACTGATGGAGACGCTCTCGCGGCTGGAAGGCACAGGCGATCAGGATGTTGACGCAGATGCTCTGATGCAAATCACACGGGACCGCTAGGTTATGGCGGTACTCGTCGATACGAACGTGCTCGTTGATGTGGCCGTGCGCGATCCGAAATGGCTTAGCTGGTCTCGCGGCCAGCTCTTGCGTCTGGCGCGCGACGAGCCGCTTGTAATCAATCCGATCATCTATTCGGAGTTTTCAGTTCGATACTCCGATCGCGATAGCGTGGACGCCCTCCTGCCGGTTTCGGATTTCCATCGCGAAAGCCTCCCCTGGGCAGCCGCTTTCGCAGCTGGCGTGGCATTCAGGATCTACCGTCTCGCAGGCGGGAGACGTGAGCGCGTGCTGCCGGATTTCCTGATCGGGGCCCATGCCGCCATTCGGGGTCACAAGATCCTGACCCGGGATCCAAAAGGCTATCGCAGCTACTTCCCCGATCTCGAGATCATCTCCCCCGACACCCATCCCCTGTAACGCGACGGACGCATCCATGATCGGCAAACTCAAAGGCACCATTGACGAGATTGGCGACGACTATGTTCTCGTCGACGTGCACGGCGTCTGCTACGTCGCCCACTGCTCGTCGCGAACGCTGTCGCGTATCGGCTCGGCCGGCGAGGCGGTCGTGCTCTTCATCGAAACCTATGTCCGCGAAGATCAGCTGAAACTCTTCGGCTTCCTGAGCGCGCTGGAGCGCGAATGGTTCAACATCCTGCAGAGCGTCCAGGGCGTCGGGGCCAAGGTGGCGCTGGCTGTGCTTTCCACCCTCACCCCGTCGGAACTCGCCAATGCGATCGCGCTGCAGGACAAGGCTGCGATCTCCCGCGCTCCCGGCGTTGGACCAAAGGTTGCGCTGCGTCTCGTCACCGAACTGAAGAACAAGGCCCCCGCCTTTGCCGGCGAAGCCGCCGCCAATATCGGCCTCAAGCAAGAACTCGGCGAAGGTGTGGCCTCCGCGCCCGTCGCCGATGCAGTCTCAGCGCTCACCAATCTCGGCTATTCCCGTGATCAGGCTGCAAACGCCATCGCAGCCGCCTTGAAGAACGGCGGCGAAGGTGCTGATAGCGCCAAGCTGATCCGGTTGGGGCTGAAGGAGCTGTCGCGGTGAGTTGTCCTCCGAATTTGTCTCATTCCGACATTTCTGATAAAGTTGGAAAAACATATAAACGTCGGAGACTCTGATGAAAGTATGGGAAGTCACCATGTCTGCCAAAGGTCAGATCACCATTCCCAAAGAAATGCGTGAGCTGCTCAATCTCAGTCCCGGCGATCAGTTGGTCTACAGCGTGGTCGACGGCGAAATTGTCATCACTCCCAAGAACATCGACCTCAAGGATCTGGCCGGTTTTCTCGGCAATCCGCCAAACGGACGGGCCACAGTGGAGGAGATCGACGAAGCGGTGGTGCGGGCGGCAGGCGCAAACGCACTCTCCACCGGGGGTGACGATCCCTCGGATCTTGCGGCATGACACTCCTCGGCCTCGATACCAACATCGTGATCCGGCTTCTAACCAATGACGATCCGGATCAACGGCGTCTGGCTCTGCGTTTTGCCGAAGGGCTTGGAAAGGACTACCTCGCCTTTCTCCCCCTGATCTGCGTATTGGAACTGGATTGGGCATTACGCTCGCAACTTGGCTACGGCAGACGCGAAGCCTCGACGGCGATCGCGAAATTGCTACAGGTCCGGGGCCTGACCGTCGAAAGCCACGACCTCGTCGTAAAGGCGCTGCGGCAGGTCGACCAGAAGAATGCAGACTTCGCCGACGCCTTGATTGCGGCCCGATCTCTTCAAGAAGGCTGCGCCTCCATAAAGACCTTCGACAAACGCGCCGCCTCCCGCGTGCCCGGCATGGAACTTCTCGCATGATGACCAACAACCCCATCCTCTCGCCCGAAAAAAAGGGGGAAGACCTCGATGCGGCACTCCGCCCGCAGTCGCTCGACGATTTCACCGGGCAGGCGGAAGCACGCGCCAATCTCAAGATCTTCATCGAGGCCGCGAAGAACCGGGGCGAAGCGCTGGATCACGTGCTCTTCGTCGGCCCTCCCGGCCTCGGCAAGACGACGCTGGCCCAGATCATGGCCAAGGAGCTCGGCGTCAACTTCCGTTCGACATCAGGCCCTGTGATCGCCAAGGCTGGCGATCTCGCGGCCCTTCTGACCAATCTCGAAGAGCGCGACGTTCTCTTCATCGACGAGATCCATCGCCTGAGCCCCGCCGTCGAGGAAATCCTCTATCCGGCCATGGAGGATTTCCAGCTCGACTTGATCATCGGCGAAGGGCCGGCCGCCCGTTCGGTGAAGATCGATCTGTCGAAATTCACCCTCGTTGCCGCCACCACCCGTCTCGGCCTTCTGACCACCCCGCTGCGCGACCGCTTCGGCATTCCTGTGCGGTTGAATTTCTACACGGTCGAGGAACTGGAATCGATCGTCCGCCGTGGCGCCCGCCTCTTGAACCTGCCGATGACCGAGGACGGCGCACGCGAAGTTGCCCGACGCGCCCGCGGCACCCCGCGCATCGCTGGCCGCCTGTTGCGCCGTGTGCGTGACTTCGCCGAAGTGGCCCGTGCCGAAGCGGTAACCCGAGAGATCGCCGACGCGGCGCTGACGCGGCTGAACGTCGACAATATGGGCCTCGACCAGCTCGACATGCGCTATCTCTCGATGATCGCGGTGAATTTTGGCGGCGGCCCCGTCGGCATCGAAACCATCGCGGCAGGCCTCTCCGAGCCGCGCGACGCCATCGAGGATATCATCGAGCCTTACATGATCCAGCAGGGTTTCATCCAGCGCACCCCGCGCGGTCGCGTGCTGACGGCGACCGCCTGGAAGCACCTCGGCATGACGCCACCAAAGGACCTCGAGGCGGCACAATTCCGGCTGACGCTTGAGGATGATTGAGACAGTGTCCAGACGCACTCTCATCACCATCAAGGACGGCAAGCGGCGCTTCAACCATCGCATTGCTGGCCTCGCCTTCCGCGATGGCCACGTGCTCGTCCATCGCGCCACCCACGAGAGTTTCTGGACATTTCCCGGCGGCCGGGCCGAGATCGGCGAGACCTCGACGGAAACACTTGTGCGCGAAATGCAGGAGGAACTGGGCGTCGAGGCAGTGGTCGGCCCGCTGCTCTGGATCGTCGAGAACTTTTTCGATTACGAGGGCAAGGCCTGGCATGAACTCGGCCTTTACTACCGGATGGAGATCCCGGACCACTTCCCCTTCCATCCGGCAGACATTATCCACCGCAACGAGGACGGCAAGAACAGCCTCGAATTCAAATGGGTGCCGGCGACACGGCAAGCCCTGAACGCCCTGGATATTCCTCCCTACTTCATTGCGGACGAGATCGAATCCTTGCCGACCGCACCGAAGCATATCGTCTGGCATGACGGCGATCTCGACGAGAAACAGAGCTGAGACTGGTTTCGCCCTGTGGCTTCTGCTAGGTGCCGCCTGATATCAGCGAGGACAAAGCGTGGGCGAGACAAGATCCATTTCCCTCTCCGGCGAAATCATCGACGGCGTGCACCACCTCACCCAGCGCGTCTATTACGAAGACACCGACTTTTCCGGCGCCGTCTATCATGCCCGTTACCTGCATTTCATGGAGCGCGCCCGCACCGATTATCTGCGCTGCCTCGGCGTCGAGCAGTCGGATCTTTTTGCCAGCTCCGATGAAGGCCTTGCCTTCATGGTTCACCGCATGGAGATCGACTTCAAGGCCCCTGCCCGCATGGACGATGTCATCGGCGTCGTGACCCGAACGGAAAAGGCCGGCGGGGCGAAGATGGTCCTGCAACAGGAGATCCGTCGCGATGACCTGCTGCTGATCGCCGCCAAGGTCGTGATCGCCGTCGTCAACCGCAATGGCCGGCCACGCCGTCTTCCGGAAGACCTCGCCCGCCAGTTCCTCGCATGATGTCACAAAGCCCTGATCAAGGCCTCCGGTAACCCCTTTTTAACCTTAATCGCGTCTTACTCCGAGCTAGGAAGTTTGTGCAGCGCACGCCTTCCTTTGACCAAATTTTCATACCAGAAGCAGTCTGGGAGCTAAGGCGGGAAAAGGGTTTCGGCGGCAGCGACCGCGCAAGTTTTCCACCAGTTGAGCTCATGTCGTCGCCCGGTCCAACCCACCGGGCGTTTGGATTTCGGGGAATTGAAGGCGATGGAACAAGTTGGAATGGCAGCAGCAGTGCATGACGTGAGCCTCTGGGGCCTCTTCATGCAGGCAGGCCTGATCGTCAAGCTCGTCATGATCGGACTTCTGGTCGCCTCCGTCTGGACCTGGGCGATCGTCATTGACAAGTATTTGAGCTTTGCCCGCGCCCGCCGCCAGTTCGATCAGTTCGAACAGGTCTTCTGGTCAGGCCAGTCCCTGGAAGAGCTCTACCGCACGCTCGCCGAGCGCAACAACACCGGTCTCGCAGCCATCTTCGTCGCCGCCATGCGCGAATGGAAGAAGAGCTTCGAGCGCGGTGCCCGTTCGCCGATCGGCCTGCAGATGCGTATCGACCGCGCCATGGACGTCACCATGGCCCGTGAGTCCGAGGCGCTTGAATCGCGCCTGTCGTCGCTCGCCACCATCGGCTCTGCCGGTCCCTTCATCGGCCTGTTCGGAACCGTCATCGGTATCATGACCTCGTTCCAGGCCATCGCCGGCTCCAACAATGCAAGCCTTGCGGTCGTTGCGCCTGGTATCGCCGAAGCGCTGCTCGCGACCGCCATTGGCCTGATCGCAGCTATTCCCGCCGTTATCGCCTACAACAAGTTCTCCGGCGAAGCCGGCAAGCTGTCGGCGCGCATGGAAGGCTTTGCAGACGAGTTTTCGGCCATTCTTTCCCGTCAGATCGACGAGAAGCTGCAGCCCCGCCAGGCGGCACAGTAAGGCCCGGAAGGCAGGAGACGCATCATGGGTATGTCGGTCGGTAATGGTGGTGGTGGCGGAGGACGTCGCGGACGTCGCGGCGGCAAGCGTACGCTTGTCAGCGAAATCAACGTCACGCCCTTCGTCGACGTCGTTCTCGTGCTCCTGATCATCTTCATGGTTGCGGCACCGATGATGACGGTCGGCGTGCCGATCGACCTGCCGCAGACCCAGGCCAAGGCGATGAGCAGCGAAAACCAGCCGATTACCGTCTCGGTCAATCCGGCCGGCGAAATCTATCTGCAGGAAACGGCCATTCCGATCGAGGAAGTCGTGCCGAAGCTGCAGGCAATCGCCACCACCGGCTACAATGAACGCATTTTCGTGCGCGCCGATACCGCCGCCACCTATGGCATCGTCATGCAGGTCATGGCGCGGATTTCGGCCGCCGGCTTTACCAATATCGGTCTCGTGACCCTGCAGGAACAGCAGAACTGATCGGACGGACATGAAGGGCAGCCTCTTCGCATCCTCGCTTGTGCACGGACTGGCGCTCTCCGCAGCGCTGGTGAGCCTTGGCTCGCCCGCAAAGCTGGAAATGGCGCCGATGGAAACCTTGCCTGTCGACATCGTGCCGATCGAAGAATTCACGCAGATCCAGAAGGGCTCGAAGGACGCGCCGCTGGCGGAGAAATCCGCTCCGGTTCCGACCAAGAAGCCGCCGATCGCCGAACCGGCCGAGCACTTCGGCGACAACGAAGTCGATCTGAAATCGCCGCCGACCCCGTCACAGCGCCCGGTCGAACAGGAAGTGGCGGCCGCACCCAAGAAAGTCGAGACGCCCGCGCCTACGCCGGATCCCAAGGCGAACGAGGTGAAGGAGATCGTCAAGGAAGAGACGGCTCCGCCACCGGAACCGGAAACTCCACCGGCCGAAGAAGCGCCGCCGGAAGAGACCGTCGCAGAAGAAATCCCGCTGCCCGAGCAGGCGCCGATCCCGGCTGCCCGCCCGAAGCCCGAGCTCGCCAAGCCGGCAGAAAAGAAGCCGGCCCCCAAGCCCGACGCCAAGACGGACACCAAGGCTCAGGAGACCGCGAAGTCCAAGCCGCAGATGGAAAGCGACTTCAACGCAGACGAGGTGGCAGCACTTCTCAACAAGACGGATGCGGCCGGCGGTGGCGCGCGCCGATCGACCGACCAGGAAGCCCTGGGCGGCGAGACGGACACGGGCGGCTCCACGCTCAGCCAGAGTGAACTCGATGCGCTGCGCGGCATCATCCAGGAAAACTGGCTGATCACCCCCGGCATGGCCGATGCGGCAGATGTCCGTATCCGCGTCACCTTCCGCCTCGATCAGAACGGGGCGCTGATCGGCGAACCCGAGGCAACCGCGTCCGGCGGATCTCCACAGGCACAACAGGTGCTGATGAGCGGCGCCGTGCGCGCCGTGCGCAAGTCCGCTCCCTTCACCAATCTTCCCCCGGACAAATACGACGCGTGGTCCGAAGTTGTCGTCAACTTCGACCCCAGCGAACTGATGTAAGAGCTGAAAGGCTTGGTAAGCATGAAAACTCTCCTCCTCCGACTTCTGCTGGTCTGTGCCGGCTTGGCAGGTGCCTTCGTGGCGCCCGCAAACGCAACCGTCGAGATCAACATCAATAGAGGTAACGTCCAGCCGCTGCCGATCGCCATTACCGACTTTATCTCGGCCGATGGTATCGGCGCCCAGATTTCGGCTGTCGTTGAAGCGGACCTGCGGCGCTCTGGCCTGTTTGCACCGGTCAACCGATCAGCCTTCATCGAAAACATCCAGAACCCGGATCAGCCGCCGCGCTTTGCCGACTGGACGGTCCTGAAGGCCGAAGCCCTTGTCGTCGGGCGCATTGTTCGCGAGCCGGATGGTCGTTTGCGCGCCGAGTTCCGACTTTGGGATACCTATGGCGGCCAGCAGATGACCGGCCAGCAGTTCTTCACCGATCCGCGCAACTGGCGCCGCGTCGCTCATATGATCGCGGACGCGATTTATGAGCGTATCACCGGCGAAAAGGGCTATTTTGACACGCGCATCGTCTTCGTGTCCGAAAGCGGCCCGAAGACCGACCGCAAGCGCCAGCTCGCGATCATGGATCAGGACGGCGAGAACCTGCGGATGCTGACCAACAGCAACGACATCGTTCTGACGCCGCGCTTCTCGCCGAGCCGCCAGGAAATCACCTACATGTCCTTCGAGGGCGACCAGCCGCGCGTCTATCTGCTGCAGTTGGAAACCGGAGCACGTGAGGTCGTGGGCAATTTCCCCGGCATGACCTTTGCCCCGCGCTTCTCGCCGGATGGCCAGCGGGTGATCATGAGCCTGCAGCAGGACGGCAATGCCAACATCTACACGATGGACCTGAGGTCGCGCACCACGACCCGCCTGACCTCGACGGCGGCGATCGACACCTCGCCCTCCTATTCGCCCGATGGCAGCCAGATCGTTTTCGAAAGCGACCGTGGCGGGCGTCAGCAGCTCTATGTGATGAACGCCGATGGCTCCGGTCAGCGCCGCATCTCCTTCGGCGACGGCTCTTATTCAACGCCCGTCTGGTCTCCGCGCGGCGACCTCATCGCCTTCACCAAGCAGTCGGGTGGCAAGTTCTCGATTGGCGTGATGAAGACCGACGGTTCGGGCGAGCGTATCCTCACCACCGGCTTCCACAACGAAGGTCCGACCTGGGCACCGAATGGCCGCGTACTGATGTTCTTCCGCCAGAATGCCGGTGCCGGCGGTCCGCAGCTCTACTCGATCGACCTCACGGGCTACAACGAGCAGCAGGTGAAGACACCTTCCTTCGCGTCAGACCCGGCCTGGTCGCCACTGATGGAATAGTGATCGAAAAGGGGCGCATTCGTGCCCCTTTCTCGCCGCAAACGGCCTTCAATTCCGGCTTCGGAAGCAGGAATTGACCCTTTCTTAACCATGATTGTTCGAAGCCGGTTAACCGCGATTGGTTATGGTCCGGCAACCCTAACAGAGAATTCAAGGAGACCGGCGATGAGCCGCATTCATTCCCCGGCCAAGAGCCGCCTGCAGAAGATGGCAACCAATCCGGCCATGGTGGCCTTTGCCGTAGCACTTGCGCTGGCAGGCTGCGCCAACAAGAAGAACCTGCCGAACAGCGCCGGTGAACTCGGCCTCGGCGCCGGTGCTGGCGCAGCAACCCCGGGCTCGACCCAGGACTTCACCGTCAATGTCGGCGACCGCATCTTCTTCGACACCGATTCGTCCTCGATCCGCGCCGATGCCGCTCAGACGCTCGACCGTCAGGCTCAGTGGCTGCAGCAGTACCCGAACTACGCCATCACGATCGAGGGCCATGCCGACGAGCGCGGTACCCGCGAATACAACCTGGCACTCGGTGCGCGCCGCGCCGCCGCCACGCGCGACTATCTGGCATCGCGTGGCGTTCCGGCCCAGCGCATGAAGACGATCTCCTACGGCAAGGAACGCCCGGTAGCCGTTTGCGACGACATTTCCTGCTGGTCGCAGAACCGTCGCGCCGTCACTGTTCTCGGTGGCGCAGGCATGTAATCGGGTCCGCCCGACGATCACCACCACGTGAAGGCGGCCCTCGGGTCGCCTTTTACTTTTCTCCTTACTTTGGCCGAACTTGGTTGCTTTTTGCAGGCAATTGGGAAAACTCCTGTCGGCGCTGGTTCGGCGCAAATCGTCGCGAAAACAGGAAGAAGGAACATGAACAAACTTGTGATGGCCGCTCTGCTAGCGACGGCCTCGCTGACGGGTCTGCATGGAACGGCAAACGCCTTCCAGATCACCCTGCCACCCATCTTCGGACAGCAGAAGGCAGCCGAGCAACCGTCGAGCCAGGATCCTCGCGGCCAGGTCTACATGACACAGGGCGCGGATCCCTCGTTGCGCGTTCAGCAGCTGGAGGAAGAAATCCGGGCACTGAACGGCCGTATCGAAGAGATGAGCTTCCAGCTGCTGCAGATGCAGGAGCAGATGCGCAAGCAACAGGAAGACAACGAGTTCCGCTTCCAGGATCTCGAAAAGAAGAGCGGTTCCCTGACCCGTCCTGCCACTGCAGGTGCTCAGCAGGATTCGGTTGCCGAAATCATCACCGAAACTCCGGACGTCGGCGTAACCGCCGACGCTTCCGGCACGATCGAGACCCCGGGCACGGCGCCCGGCGAGCAGACGCTCGGCTCCATTGCGCTGGACGAAAACGGCATGCCGGTGACGGCCACGCTGAACCAGGACGCCCTGAACAACAGCGCGAGCAGCAGCCTGCCAGGCGTCGACACGGGCGTCGCCGTCCCACCGAACCCGCCCCAGCAGACGGCTTCGCTCAATTCGGAGAGCGACGTCTACCAGATCGCCTATGCCCATGTTCTCTCCGGCGACTACACGCTGGCCGAAAGCGAATTCCGCGACTTCATCGCCGCCTATCCGAGCAGCTCGCGCATCGCCGATGCCCACTTCTGGCTCGGAGAAGCCCTCTACTCCCAGGGCAATTACAACGAGGCGGCCAAGACCTTCCTCAATGCCCACCAGACCTACAACACATCGCCCAAGGCGCCCGAAATGCTGCTGAAGCTCGGCATGTCGCTGGCCGCCCTCGACAATACCGAGACCGCCTGCGCCACCTTGCGCGAAGTCTCCAAGCGCTACCCCAAGGCTTCCCGCGCCGTCGTCTCCAAGGTCGCGAGCGAACAGAAGCGCCTCAGCTGCTGATGGCCGCCCCGCTCGCGGCAGCCTCGTCCCTGCCCGAACTCTCGCCCGAAGCGGCGATCGAAGACTTTCTGAATTCCCTTCTCCGACCCACGCACCTTCTGGCCGCCGTCTCCGGTGGCAGCGATTCGCTCGGACTTCTCCTGCTCCTGAAACAGGCGATCGACAGACGGGGCACCGCCCTTCCCCATTCCCTTTGCGCAGCGACCGTCGATCACGGCCTGAGACCGGAATCCGCCCTGGAAGCCCGCCATGTCGCGCAGATCTGCCAGGAACTCGGCATCCCGCATCACATCGCATCCTGGACCGGCGACAAACCGAAAACCGGCCTTCCGGCCGCCGCACGCAAAGCGCGATATGGGCTGTTGGCGCATAGCGCAGATCTGCTGAAGGCCGAGGTCATCCTTACGGGACACACGCTCGATGATCAGATCGAGACAGTCGCCATGCGTGCGGACCGTTCCGTTGATGGTGCCCTGGGCCTCGCCGGCATGGCACCGGCAACCCTGTATGACGCCCGCCTGTGGGTGCTGAGACCATTCCTGCGCAGCCGCCGCGCGACGATTCGCGCCCGCCTCCAGGCGCATGGTCAAACCTGGATCGATGACCCTAGCAACGACGATCCTCGCTATGAGCGCGTCAGGACCCGTCAATCGGCGCCAGAGATCGCTTCCGAGACGATCGCAGAGGCAGCACGGGAGCGGTGCAACCTCTCAGCCGCAGCGGCATTCTGGCTGGAACGGAGTGCAAGCCAGGGTCCAGGTCAACTCGTGACGATCTCGCTCGGCGGCGCAGATAGGCCGGCACCGGAGCCACGCAATCATGCGCTGGCAACGCTGATCGCCGTCCTCGGTGGCAGACCGCACCGCCCCGGCACTACAAGCCTTGAGCGCCTGAGCGCCGCGCTCGACAACGACGTGGATTTTCGCCTGACTTTGGCCGGGACGCTGATCGTTCGCCGCCGCCATGACCTATTTCTGGTTCGGGAAAGGCGCGGTTTTTTGCCGCTGCACCTGCCACCGGGCGGCAAGGGCGATTGGGATGGTCGCTTTGCGATCATCAATCAAAGTGCCGGCGAGATCACCATCTCCGCCGGCCCCGCCGCAGAAATCGGACCCGCACTCCCGGGCGCAATCCGTTCGGCGCAGACAGGAAACCAGCCTCAACTCCTTGGTATGCAGGGAGTTTCCGTCAATTCCGGTGACGGCATCGACGTGAGACCGCGCCTTTCGCTGTATGCCGAATTCATGCCTTGCTTCGACCAGCCACTGGCGGATGTGATCGCCCGGTTGATCGGCGCGGATCCCACCCCTCAATGTGCGATTTAAGACTTATTGACGGAAAACGATCTGCGACAGTGCGTTTGCCTTGGCAAGGGTGCGGTGCGCTCCTATGTTAGGGAATAATTCTGCGGGGCTTCGGTCCGCAACACAGGTTCGGGGAGTTCAATGAACCCAAATTTTCGCAATTTCGCGCTCTGGGCGATCATCGCTCTGTTGCTGATCGCGCTTTTCAGCATGTTCCAGACCTCACCGTCTCAGACGGCCTCGAGCGAGGTGCCGTATTCGCAGTTCCTCCGGGAAGTGGATGCGGGACGCGTTCGTGAGGTCACGGTCACCGGCAACCGCGTCCTCGGCAAATATGTCGAGACAGGCACCGCCTTCCAGACCTATGCGCCGGTTGTCGACGACAACCTGCTGACCAAGCTGGAAGCCAAGAACGTGATGATCGTCGCCCGTCCGGAAACGGATGGCTCCTCGGGCTTCCTGAGCTATATCGGCACGCTCCTCCCCATGCTGCTGATCCTCGGCGTCTGGCTCTTCTTCATGCGCCAGATGCAGGGCGGCTCGCGCGGCGCCATGGGCTTTGGCAAGTCCAAGGCGAAGCTGCTCACCGAAGCGCACGGCCGCGTCACCTTTGATGACGTTGCAGGCGTTGACGAAGCCAAGCAGGACCTCGAAGAAATCGTCGAATTCCTGCGCGATCCGCAGAAGTTCCAGCGTCTCGGCGGCAAGATCCCGCGCGGCGTACTGCTCGTTGGCCCTCCGGGTACCGGTAAGACCCTGCTCGCCCGCTCGGTCGCCGGCGAAGCCAACGTGCCCTTCTTCACGATCTCCGGTTCGGACTTCGTTGAAATGTTCGTCGGTGTCGGTGCAAGCCGCGTCCGCGACATGTTCGAACAGGCGAAGAAGAACGCTCCCTGCATCATCTTCATCGACGAAATCGACGCCGTCGGTCGCCATCGTGGCGCCGGTCTCGGCGGCGGTAACGACGAACGCGAACAGACCCTCAACCAGCTGCTCGTCGAAATGGACGGCTTCGAGGCCAATGAAGGCATCATCCTGATCGCCGCGACCAACCGTCCCGACGTTCTCGATCCTGCTCTTCTGCGTCCGGGCCGTTTCGACCGTCAGGTCGTCGTTCCCAACCCCGACATCATCGGCCGCGAGCGTATCCTCAAGGTCCACGCCCGCAACGTGCCGCTGGCGCCGAATGTCGATCTCAAGGTTCTCGCCCGTGGTACGCCCGGCTTCTCCGGTGCCGATCTGATGAACCTCGTCAACGAAGCAGCCCTGATGGCCGCACGCCGCAACAAGCGCGTGGTCACCATGCAGGAATTCGAAGACGCCAAGGACAAGATCATGATGGGCGCGGAACGCCGCTCCTCGGCCATGACCGAAGCTGAAAAGAAGCTGACCGCCTATCACGAAGCCGGCCATGCGATCACCGCACTCAAGGTGCCGGTAGCCGATCCGCTGCACAAGGCGACGATCATTCCGCGCGGCCGTGCGCTCGGCATGGTCATGCAGCTCCCCGAGGGCGATCGCTACTCGATGAGCTACAAGTGGATGGTCTCGCGCCTCATCATCATGATGGGCGGACGCGTTGCGGAAGAACTGACCTTCGGCAAGGAGAACATCACCTCGGGCGCCTCCTCCGACATCGAGCAGGCCACCAAGCTGGCGCGCGCCATGGTCACCCAGTGGGGCTTCTCCGATATCCTCGGTCACGTCGCCTATGGCGAGAACCAGCAGGAAGTCTTCCTCGGCCATTCCGTTTCGCAGACGCGCAACGTCTCTGAATCGACCGCCCAGAAGATCGACACAGAAGTCCGTCGCCTGATCGACGAAGCCTATACCGAGGCACGCCGCATTCTGACCGACCACCACGATGAATTCGTGGCGATCGCCGAAGGTCTACTGGAATACGAAACGCTCTCCGGCGAAGAGATCAAGGCCCTGATCCGTGGCGAAAAGCCGTCCCGCGACAGCGGCGATGACAGCACGCCAAGCCGTGGCTCTGCGGTCCCCTCGACCGGCCGCAAGGACGTGCCGAAGGGTGGCGAACCCGAAGGCGGACTTGAGCCGCAGCCGCACTAAGCGCCTGCCATGACACATCGGAAAGGCCACCCGCGCGGTGGCCTTTTTCGTTTCAATAGTTCGACGGCCCAGAATTCCGTGGAAGACTGCATCCCTGGTAACGCCGTGTAATGTATTTTAGCGCTATTTTACGTGTTCTGAGCCGCATTCTATGGCATGAGCAGCCGAATGCGGCGCGCTGCGAAATGGCTCATGGCTGAGCAAACGCAGCGACCGGTACAGGAATGGACTTGAAGGAACACAGATGACACGTCGTTACTTCGGCACGGATGGCATTCGCGGCCTTTCCAACCGCTTCCCCATGACCCCGGATCTTGCGATGCGTGTGGGTATTGCCGCCGGCACGATCTTCCGTCGCGGCGGCCACCGCCATCGCGTTGTGATCGGCAAGGATACGCGCCTCTCCGGCTATATGCTGGAAAACGCCATGGTCGCTGGCTTCACCGCCGCCGGCCTCGACGCCTTCGTTCTCGGCCCGATCCCCACACCTGCTGTGGCCATGCTGACGCGCTCGCTGCGCTGCGACCTCGGCGTGATGATCTCGGCCTCGCACAATCCCTTTGCCGATAATGGCATTAAGCTCTTCGGCCCCGATGGCTACAAACTTTCGGACGAGCTGGAGCAGCAGATCGAGGAACTGCTGGAAAAGGACCTTTACGGCCAGCTCGCAGCCCCGAACGACATCGGCCGCGCCAAGCGTATCGATGGCGTCCACGATCGCTATGTTGAATTCGCCAAGCGCACCCTCCCCCGCGACGTGACACTGCATGGGCTCCGTGTTGCGATCGACTGCGCCAACGGGGCCGCCTACAAGGTCGCACCACAGGCGCTCTGGGAACTCGGCGCCGAAGTCGTGACGATCGGCGATGAGCCGAACGGCACCAACATCAACCTGGAATGCGGCTCGACCCATCCTGAAACGCTGCAGAAGAAGGTCCACGAGACCCGCGCCGACATCGGTATCGCGCTCGATGGCGACGCCGACCGCGTGATCATCGTCGATGAGAACGGCACCGTCGTTGACGGCGACCAGCTGATGGCCGTCATCGCGGAAACCTGGGCGCAGGATCAGATGCTGCGCGGCGGCGGTATCGTCGCGACCGTCATGTCGAACCTCGGCCTCGAACGCTTCCTGGGCGACAAGGGACTGACGCTCGCGCGCACCAAGGTCGGTGACCGCTACGTCGTCGAACATATGCGCAGCCACGACTTCAACGTCGGCGGCGAACAGTCCGGCCATATCGTGCTGGCCGATCACGGCACCACCGGCGACGGCCTTGTCGCGGCGCTGCAGATCCTCGCGGCGGTGAAGCGCACCGGCAAGACGGTCAGCGAGATCTGCCATCGCTTCGAACCGGTCCCGCAGCTCCTGCGCAACGTCCGCTTCTCCGGCGGCAAGCCGCTGGAAGATGTGATGGTCAAGCAGGCGATCGCCGATGCCGAAGCCGAGCTTGCCAAGTCCGGCCGCCTCGTCATCCGCCCATCCGGCACCGAGCCGCTGATCCGCGTCATGGCCGAGGGCGACGATCGTGAACAGGTCGAGCGCATCGTCAACGGCCTGGTTGACGTCATCGCCAGCGTCCGCAGCGCGGCAGCCTGACAGGGATATCCACCGCCTGAATGAAGACGGAATGCAAAAAGCCCGGCTGCGATCGCAGCCGGGCTTTCTGTTTGTGGAAAGATGTGGCGACCCTCAGGCCGACAGCTTGGCCATGACTTCGTCGGAGACTTCGAAGTTCGAATAGACGTTCTGCACGTCGTCGTCGTCTTCCAGCGTGTCGATGAGCTTCATCAGCGACTGCGCCTTCTCCTCGTCAACCGGGATCGTGTTCTGCGGCTTCCAGATCGCCTTGACCGATTCTGCGCCGCCGAGAACTGCTTCAAGCGCCTTCGACACCTCGTTCATGTCTTCAAACGCGCAGTAGATGGTGTGACCGTCTTCGTCGGAAACGACGTCTTCGGCGCCGGCTTCGATCGCCGCCTCCATGACCTTGTCGGCGTCGCCAACGGAGGCCTTGTAGGTGATCTCGCCGACATGGTCGAAGGAGAAGGAAACCGAACCGGTTTCGCCGAGCGCACCGCCGGCCTTCGAGAAGGTCGAGCGCACGGAGGATGCGGTGCGGTTGCGGTTGTCGGTCAGCGTCTCGACGATGATGGCAACGCCGCCCGGGCCGTAGCCTTCGTAGCGGATCGCGTCATAGCTCTCGGCGTCGGCACCGGATGCCTTCTTGATGGCGCGCTCGATGTTGTCCTTCGGCATCGACTGCGCCTTGGCGTTCTGCACGGCAAGGCGCAGAGCAGCGTTCATGGCCGGGTCAGGCAGACCGGTCTTTGCCGCCACGGTGATTTCGCGCGCAAGCTTCGAGAACATCTTCGAACGGATACCGTCCTGCTTGCCCTTGCGGTGCATGATGTTTTTGAACTGTGAATGGCCAGCCATGGCACCCCTGATCAGGTCTAAATGTTGGGAATGGCCGCCTTATACGGGCGAACCCCGCCCGGTTCAAGCCCATCCGCCGTTGCCATGGCCGGTCACACGCTCAGGAACAACTCCTCCTTGAACTCGTTGCTGCCATGGAAAAACGTCAGGGAGATAGACGATATGGCAAGCTTCACCGAAGCCAAGGAAAATCCCGTACAACAGCTCTGGGACGAGATCGATGATATCCATGCCGGCATGCTCGGCCTGATGGGTGGCAACATGCATATGCAGCCCATGGCGCCGAATGCCGATCGCCAGCGCAACGCCATCTGGTTCTTCACCAAGACCGACAGCCACCTAGTGCAGGCCCTGCGTCCCGGCAGCCGCGCGCACTTTTGCGTCGTCGGCAAGGATCATGACTATCATGCCTGCCTTGCCGGGACGCTGACGGAAAACAAGGACCCGGCGAAGATCGATGAATACTGGAATTCGGTCGTCGCGGCCTGGTACGAGGGCGGAAAGTCCGATCCGAAGCTCACCCTTCTGGAACTCAAGCTGGATGACGGCGAGATCTGGGCCTCGACCAGCAGTTCGCTCAAGTTCGGCTGGGAGATCGCCAAGGCCAATATGAGCGACGAAAAGATGCCGGATGTCGGCGTGCACCGCGAGGTCCGCTTCGCCTGAAGTGACTGAGGGGGGGACTAGACCCCCTGAAGAACGAGGATCAGCGGCTTCTTCGGCAAGGTCCGCATGGATACGGTGAAGCCGCGGTTCTCGGAAATCTGCGTATCGAAACTGTCGTCGAACATCGACAGGAAGGTTTCGATCGGCGGACCCCGACGGTGCATGGGCAGAATGACGGCCGAACGGAGCCGTTTGACGATCCGGCTCATGCTGTCCGCGCCGAGCGTCAGACCGCCATCGACCGGCACCATGACGATATCGAGGCGGCCGATCTCGCCGTAATGGGTATCGGTCAATTCATGATGCAGATGTCCCAGATGACCGATGCAAAGGCCCGCAACCTCGAAGACGAAAATCGAGTTGCCGTTCGGCTCCATGGTGCCGCCCCAACTGCGAATGTCGGTCGAGATATTGCGGATATAGGCATCGCCCACCACCAGCCGATGCTGGATGGCCTCTCCGGGCTGCGCATCATTCCATCCATGCAGCACGGCACCGATCGCCGGATCGGGGTTGAGCGTGTAATGGCTGGAATGGGCCTTGTTCATGGTCACGACATCAGGCGTCCTGGACGTTCTGAGCCAGCCGTTGAAATCGGTCGCGATCGAAATTCCGCCGGGCGTGTCGATCTGGAAGGTGGAGTGACCGACAAAGGTGATCACCACGTCCTCCTGGACCTGCGCCAGCGTCAGCGCGGGAGCGCCCGAGGCCGGAGGCGTGAAGTTGGCATATTGGACATTCGGAAGGTTCTCGGCGATCAGCTGACACTGGCTGACCTGCGGACGATCCTGAGCATAAACGCCACCCGTTGCGGCGGCGAGCATTATCGTGGACAACACCAGTCTCAGCATCATGCCGCTCCCTGCATTCCATCCAGATCCATGATGGGAGCATGCGGCAGCTCATCCCTGCGGTAAAGACTGCTGGCGGCATGACCTTTGTCAAATTGCCGTTATCGCAGCGGGGCAAATACGTCTCCCGGCTTCATCACCCTTAATCAGTCCTTAATCGCTCCTGGTCAATCTTCGCACCACCAGCTACCGCACACCGTTTTGAACACCTGGAAGGACATACCATGCCGGCGGCGCAAGCCCTCTTTGACCACGACACCCAGACCACCGGCTATGCCCTCCTGGAATGTATCGAAGCAGCCCTCAACGACGACTTCAGCAAACTGCCTTCGGGCTCCGATCCACTGGATCGCGCAGTGGCACGCCTCATCGCGCGCACCCAAGAACGGTCGGCAGCTCAATTGAAAGATGTTGTCGAGATCTCGGTCAATGTGAACGAGACGGCCACTATGTCAGCCAACCTTCTCTACGACCTGAAACAGGTCGATCACAGGACGCATGACATTGCCGCGGCCGCCGAAGAGATGGCAGCGACCGTGGATGAGATTGCCCGTCACGGCGAAGAGATTTCCGGCGGCACGCGACGCGCGGGAGCTGCCTGTGACGAAGCTCGACAGTCAGCCTTGGAAACACGGACGACCATGGAGGGCATCAACCGTGCGCTCGGAGACGCGTCCGACCGGATTGCATCGATCCACACCTTGGGCTCGCGCATTTCCGAAATCGCGGCCAACATCAAGAAGATTGCTTCTCAGACAAACATGCTCGCGATCAATGCTGCCGTCGAAGCGGCACGTGCAGGCGAGGCAGGGCGCGGATTTGCAGTCGTCGCTTCCGAAGTAAAGGCGCTTTCGGACCGCACCGCCAATGCAACGACAGAGATTTCGAAGATCGTGATGGATCTCGAGCAGGGATTAACCTCGATGAATGAGGCCATGTCCGTCAGCCGCAGTTCGGCGAACGCCGGCACGGCAGCCCTCGATACACTCTCGATGAGGCTGAGCGATGCCCTGCGCCAGGTCAATGAAAGCGCCGACAGCGCTGCCCAGATCGCAAGCGGCCTGGTGGAGCAGAAGGCTGCATCCTCAAGCGTTGCCAACGGCATCACCCATATCGCAACGAATGCCGGGGACGCGACCCGCCAGCTTGGGCGGGTCATGGATGCGGTCGCAAACGCGCAAACCGGCCTCGATCGGAGGCTCAAGGTTTTGGCCGAGGAGGATATCCCTGGCAAGGTCGTCATGCTGGCGCAATCCGATCACGTCATTTGGAAGCGACGCCTTGCCAACATGATGGTGGGCCGCGACCGGCTCGATCCTCGGGAACTCGCTGACCACCGGAATTGTCGCCTTGGCAAATGGTACCTGAGCGAACGCAGCACGCCGATGGGTCAGGATAGCGACTTCCTTGCACTCGACGAACCGCATTGCCGGGTGCACGAGCACGGATTGGAAGCTGTGCGTTGCTACAATTCAGGCGACATCGGCTCTGCACTCAAGCAACTGCAATGTGTCGAGGTCGCCTCAAGCGAGGTCTTGCAAAAGCTGGGACGGCTGGAGCGCAAGACCTCCCATAAGTGAGCGCGCAATTGTGTTCGTGACAATGGATCCCGCACTCAGGCCCAGAAGGGCGGGATCGTCTCGGCCAGACGCGGACCGAGGCGAAGCGGCGCGATCTTTTCAGCAAGCCCCGTCGCATCGGATATCTCCACGCCGACCCCGCAGATGGTCGCCGGGCCGCTGGCCGCCTCGAAACGCCCCTTCGGCATCTTCGAAATGAAACGGTTGAGCGGCTCTTCCTTTTCCATGCCGAGCGAGGAATCGTAGTCGCCGCACATGCCGGCATCCGACATATAGGCCGTTCCGCCATTGAGGATCTGATGATCGGCCGTCGGCACATGCGTGTGCGTGCCGACGACGAAGCTTGCGCGGCCATCGACGAAATGGCCGAAGCACTGCTTTTCGCTGGTCGCCTCCGCATGAAAATCGAAGACGATCACGTCCGCCTGCTCCTTCAGCGGGCAGGCCGCAAGGATGGTCTCGGCCGACTTGAAGGGATCGTCGAGTTCCGGATGCATGAAGACGCGGCCCATGATGTTGGCCACAAGCACGCGGGCGCCGTTGCGGGCATAATAGAGGCCCGAGCCCTTGCCCGGCGTGCCGGCCGGATAATTGGCCGGACGCAGAAACTGGTCGTGCCGCGTGCAGAAGGTGACCGCCTCCTTCTGATCCCAGACATGGTTGCCGGTCGTCACGACATCGGCACCGGCATTGATGGTCTCGAGATAGATCTCTTCTGTGATGCCGAAACCACCGGCGGCGTTCTCGCCGTTGACGATGACGAAATCGAGCTTCAGGTCGGAGATGAGGCCCGGCAACAGCTCCCACACAGCCGTACGTCCGGTCTTGCCCACCATGTCTCCGAGGAACAGAAGTCGCATATTCGTCCAATCACTCCGTGAATGTTCTAAGCCCGCTCTCGGTCAGCACAGCTTCCAGCCGGACGTCATGGGCCTCATAGGGCACTTCTGCCACCTCCTGACAGTCGAAAGCAATGCCGATCAGGCGCGGATGCCGGCCTTTTTCCCTCAACCGCGCAATCGCCCGGTCATAATGGCCCGCACCGTAGCCGATCCGATTGCCATGTGCATCGAAAGCAGACAGCGGCACGAGCAGAAGATCGGGATCAACCACAGCAGCATCCGGGCCAGGGCCCCGGGTGCCAAAGCCGGTATCGATCAATTCCGCGCCCGGCAGCAATTCGCGAAACAGGATCGTTTCCTTGTCTTGAACGATGGGCAGGCAAAGCCGCGCACCCCGCGCCTTGAGACGTGCCATCAATGGACGCACATCGGCCTCGGACCGGATCGGGAAGAAACCGGAAACGACGATGCCGGACTCGATCGGCAGGACGTCGCCCGCGCAGTCGGCCATCACGAGACTATGCTCCAGCCGCAAATCGGCCGGCAATGCGTCACGAGCCGCAAGCCTCTCCTTGCGGATTTGAGCCTTCAGATCTCGCTTTTCGATCATAACCGCGCCTTTCATCGACAAACCCGCCAGAATTGGGGGAGGCATTTACCAGAAAAACGCGATTTTGACGTCCATCAAAAGCGTTTCAAATACCCCTAAAAAACCAAGGATTAACTTGCGAAGCCTAGACTAAGGTCCAAGCCAATCACCAAAGGGCATTTCATAATGCAGATCTTCTCGCGCTTCGGCATCACGAAAACAATCACCGCCACGACGGTGTTGATCCTGATTGCGGCTCTCGGAGCTGTCGCATGGGTCATTTCGGGCAACATCCAGACCCGCATCAAGGAACAGGCGATCGCCAGCCAGGATGCAAGCCTTCGGACAGCTGCCACCATCATCGAACGGGATCTGCCGGGCACCAAGGTCACCTGGGCGTCGAATGGCAACGTCGAGCGGATCGTGACGGAGGCAATCCCGGCGGAATTCACCGAGCACACGATGATCGACACGATCGGCCGCATGACCGGCCAGACCGCGACCATCTTCGCCTGGGATGCCGAAAGCAAGGATTTCTGGCGCCGCACCACCAACATCATCAAGCCGGACGGCAACCGCGCGGTCGGTACGGCGCTCGGTCAGAACGGTGCCGTCTACCCCTTCGCCACCAAGGGCCAAATGTATCGCGGCGAAGTGACCATTCTCGAAAAGCCCTTCTACGCCATCTATCAGCCGATCTTCTCTCCAAGTGGAGACGTGATTGGTATTCTCTATGCTGGCGTGAGCAAGCAGGAAATCAGCAGCATCGCCACGGAAATGAACTATGCGATCGGAACCACGGCATTGATCGTGCTGATTTTCGCTGCAACCCTGATCGCCCTCTTGGTCCGCCGCATTGTCGGCTCCCTTCCCCGCCTGACCGCGGTCGCTGATCGTCTTGCATCGGGGCAGTTGGATACCGAGGTTCCGGACCAGCACCTCAAGAATGAGGTCGGGGCTTTGGCCCGTTCGATCAACGTCTTCCGTGAAAGCGCCATCCAGAAGATTGAGATCGAGCGCCGCGCGGCAGATGCCGCAGCCCTGGGTGAAGAAGAACGCGCCGAACGTGAACGTGCCAAGGCGGAAGACTCCCGCATTGTGCAGGAAGCCGTCGATATTCTCGCCAACTCGCTGAACCGTCTCAGCGATGGCGACCTCACGGTGCGCATCGAGCGCCCCTTCTCGGGAGACCTCGACCGTCTGCGCATTGATTTCAACGCCTCCGTCGAAAAGCTCAGCAGCACTTTGACAGAAATCCGCAACGAGACATCCGGCATCGAAGCAAGCTCCGCCGAGATGCGCTCGGCCACCGACGACCTGTCCAAGCGCACAGAACAGCAAGCCGCTTCGCTGGAGGAAACCTCTGCTGCGCTCGAAGAAATCACCTCGACCGTCCGCGGTTCTTCGGCGAAGGCAGATCAGGCAGCAGACATGGCGACCAAGGCCCGTCAGAGCACGGAGAACTCCAGCAAGGTCGTGTCTGACGCGATCGAGGCCATGAGCCGCATTGAGCAGGCATCGAGCGAAATCTCCAAGATCATCAACGTCATCGATGAGATCGCTTTCCAGACGAACCTGCTTGCACTGAACGCCGGCGTCGAGGCAGCCCGCGCCGGTGAGGCCGGCAAGGGCTTCGCGGTCGTCGCCCAGGAGGTCCGGGAACTCGCCCAGCGTTCGGCCAATGCCGCCAAGGACATCAAGGCGCTCATCAACAAGTCGGGCGAAGCCGTCGCTGGCGGCGTTTCGCTCGTCCAGCAGACGGGCAGCGCGCTCAGCGAAATCTCCAGCCAGGTGGCCGTGATCAACGACCACATCTCGGCGATCGCCTCTGCAGCCCGCGAGCAGTCCACCGGGCTGAACGAGATTAATGGCTCCGTCAATCATATGGACCAGTTCACCCAGAAGAACGCCGCCATGGTGGAAGAGGCAACCGCCGTCACCCATCGTCTGGCCGACAGCGCCCGCAATCTCGCAGGCCTCGTGTCGCAGTTCCACATCGCAGGCGCAGCCAGCCATGCGACGCGGGCTGCACCATCAGGTCATGCCCCAGCAGCACCGGTATCGCGCCCGGCTCCGGCCGCGACGGGCACCCGCCCCGTGGCATCGCCAGCCCGCAAGATGGTTGGCAACCTCGCAAAGGCCTTCGGTGGCGGAAACACAGCGACAGCAGCCTCCAAGGACAACTGGGAAGAATTCTGATCCCAGCGACGAATCAAGACAGAACGCAACAAAGCCGTCGCGAGACATCGCGGCGGCTTTTTCATAGGATCTTGCTGCAAAGAGAGAAGTGCGATCCACGGCAACCGATGGAGAGTTTACGATCCTGGGTGCCTACAAAGTAGGTGGGCGCCATATGTCCAAGCCCACGGGCCTGGCCAGGGACAGCTCCCTAAGGATCGAGTATGGCCCCAGGGATTGTGGTTCCTGTCGTGAGGCGCAGACCGCAAAAGAGATATAGGCGCTTTACGACGTCTGCGCCAGTGGCCGTTTTCAAGAAACAGGGCGTGTTTGCGTCTGAGGCGCAGGACGCTGCGTCAGCTTGCGCGTGATGCCGTTCAATCGCTCAGCGAGATCCGCAATCGCATGCGCGACGGCCTCCTCCCGTTGCGTTGCGCTCGTCAACACGGTGTCGCGCCCTGCACGGAACCCGGCCAGTTCTGCCTCGGCTGCCGCAAGCCGCCGATTGAGGTCAGCCATTTCGTCCATGACCATGATTCCGGCCATCACGGTGATCCTGAGATCGCCGATCTCTCCGAACTGTCCCTTGAGATGACCGACATAACGGTCGAACTGGCCGGCCAGTTCGGTCAGATGGGCTTCCTGCCCCTCCTCGCAAGCCATGCGATAGGCTTTTCCGTCGATCGTGACTGTGACTTGCGCCATCGGCCTTCCAACTCTTTCCTACGCGCGGCGCCTGCGCGCCGAAACCTTAGCGATCGAGCACCGCCCGGATCGTTTCCATCGCGGTCACCAGCCGTCGCGAGACCTCGCGATTGACCTCTTCAAGCCGGTTGGCTCGAAACTCGGACTGATCCAATTCCTGGGCAAGACGGGCGCGATCAGCATGGACGCGCCGCACCTCGCCGTCGATCTCCGTGCTCTCACGCTCTGCCTCGAAGCGCATATCGACGGCATTCTCGAGCCCGGCGACAGCCTGCCGCAACGCCGCGAGCGCGGCATCCACCGAATTATCCGCCGGCATCGTCTTGCCCCTGCCTCAGTGAACTCTGTTTGCTACACGAATCGTCGTGGCCGCCCCAACGATTTGACGGGCGACAGTAAGCCTCGCGCTTAGCGCGCGTCAATAAACCGCAAGCTATCGAAACGAGCCAATTCTGTGGACGATTGTTCCATTTTTGCCAATCCCAAAGTCATAGCGCCGCTTCGCACAGGAAAGAGGCAGAGAGATGTTTTATTGGTCCGGGAAAGCACCAAACCCGGCCATTTTGTTGACTTGCGTGATGCACCTGCTAAGGATCACCCCCGTTCAGGCGGCCCGTCCCTTCGGGCCGTGTCTCGAAGCCCCGGAACAAGCGGAAAAGCCATGATTTCTCCCGAAAAACATCAGCGGATGGCGAATGCGATCCGTTTCCTCGCCATGGATGCAGTGGAAAAGGCCAATTCCGGCCATCCCGGCATGCCGATGGGCTGCGCCGATGTCGCGACCGTTCTTTTCACCCGCTATCTGAGCTTCGACCCGAAGAACCCGCTCTGGCCTGACCGCGACCGCTTCGTGCTGTCGGCCGGCCATGGCTCGATGCTGATCTACTCGCTGCTGTATTTGACCGGCTATGAGGACATGACCATCGAGGACATCAAGTCCTTCCGTCAGCTTGGCGCCAAGACTGCCGGCCACCCGGAATACGGCCACGCCTCGGGCATCGAGACGACCACCGGTCCGCTCGGCCAGGGCATCGCCACCGCCGTCGGCATGGCACTCGCCGAAAAGAAGCTGGCAGACGAGTTCGGTTCGGACCTGCAGAACCACTATACCTATGTGCTTGCCGGTGACGGCTGCCTCATGGAAGGCATCAGCCAGGAAGCGATCACGCTCGCCGGCCACCTGAAGCTCAACAAGCTGATCGTCTTCTGGGACGACAACGGCATCTCGATCGACGGCGCGATCTCGCTGGCCGACTCGACCGACCAGCATGCCCGCTTCCGCTCCGCTGGCTGGAACACGCTTGCCATCGACGGTCACGACCCGGAAGCGATCGCAGCGGCCATCGAGACTGCCAAGAAGTCCGACAAGCCGACCATGATTGCCGCCAAGACCGTCATCGGCTTCGGCGCCCCGAACAAGGCCGGCACCCACAAGGTTCATGGCTCGCCGCTCGGCGCCGACGAAATCGCCGCCACCCGCAAGGCGCTTGGCTGGAACGAGGAAGCCTTCTCGATCCCGGCCGACGTGCTCGACGCCTGGCGTCTCGCCGGCCTGCGCTCGACCAAGACCCGCAAGGACTGGGAAGCCCGCCTGGCAGCTGCCGACGCCGAGAAGCGCGCCGAATTCAACCGCCGCTTCGCTGGCGACCTGCCCGGCACGCTTGCCGGCGCCGTCGACGCCTACAAGAAGAAGCTCGCTGAAACCAAGCCGACGGTTGCAACCCGCAAGGCGTCGGAAGATGCGCTTGAAGTCATCAACGGCGTCGTCACCGAAACGCTGGGTGGCTCGGCCGACCTGACCGGTTCGAACAACACCAAGACCAGCCAGACCAAGTCGATCACCCCGACCGACTTCTCCGGCCGTTACATCCACTACGGCATCCGCGAGCACGGCATGGCCGCTGCCATGAACGGGATTGCGCTGCATGGCGGCCTGATCCCCTATTCCGGCGGCTTCCTGATCTTCTCGGACTACTGCCGTCCGTCGATCCGTCTGGCCGCCCTCATGGGCATCCGCGTCATTCACGTCCTGACCCATGATTCCATCGGTCTTGGCGAAGACGGCCCGACCCATCAGCCGGTCGAGCACATGGCAGCGCTGCGTGCCATCCCGAACCTGCTGATGTTCCGCCCGGCAGACGCCACGGAAACCGTCGAATGCTGGCAGGTGGCGCTGGAGAACAAGGAACGTCCGTCTGGCCTGGCGCTGACCCGCCAGAACCTGATCCCAGCCCGTACCGAATATGAAGAGCGCAACCTCTGCGCCCAGGGTGCTTACGAGCTGATCTCGGCCAGCGACGCCAAGGTCTCGATCTTCGCCTCCGGTTCGGAAGTCGAAATCGCGATCAAGGCCCAGCAGCAGCTGGAAGCCAAGGGCATTCCGGCCCGCGTCGTCTCCGTTCCCTGCTTCGAACTCTTCTTCGAACAGGACGCCGACTACCAGGAAGCGATCATCGGCGATGCGCCGGTCAAGATCGCCGTCGAAGCCGGCATCCGCCAGGGCTGGGACGCGATCATCGGTTCCACCGGCACCTTCATCGGCATGACGTCCTTCGGCGCCTCCGGGCCTGCCAAGGAACTCTACAAGCACTTCGGCATCACGGCGGACGCCGTCGTCGCCGCCGCCGAAGCCAAGCTTGCCTGACACCATCCCGCCAGGGCGTGCTCCACACGCCCTGACATTGCCCAAGAGCTCAATATCCAATCGGGAGTGCACCAATGACTGTGAAAGTTGCCATCAACGGCTTTGGCCGTATCGGACGTAACGTTCTCCGCGCCATCGTCGAATCCGGCCGCACCGACATCGAAGTCGTAGCGATCAACGACCTCGGCCCGGTCGAGACCAACGCGCATCTGCTGCGTTACGACAGCGTACACGGCAAGTTCCCGGCTTCGGTCGAAGTGTCCGGCGACTCGATCATCGTCGGCGGCGGCAAGCCGATCAAGGTGACCGCGATCAAGGACCCGAAGGAGCTGCCCTGGTCGAACGTCGACATCGCCATGGAATGCACCGGCATCTTCACCTCGAAGGAAAAGGCCTCGCTGCACCTCGCCAACGGCTCCAAGCGCGTTCTCGTCTCGGCCCCGGCTGACGGCGCCGACAAGACCATCGTCTTCGGCGTCAACCACAATGCGCTGACCAAGGATGACATCGTCGTCTCCAACGCCTCCTGCACGACCAACTGCCTGGCACCGGTCGCCTATGTCCTGAACCGCGAGTTCGGCATCGAGAAGGGCTACATGACGACGATCCACTCCTACACTGGCGACCAGCCGACGCTGGACACCATGCACAAGGATCTCTACCGCGCCCGTGCAGCCGCTCTCTCGATGATCCCGACCTCGACCGGTGCAGCCAAGGCCGTCGGCCTCGTGCTGCCGGAACTGAAGGGCAAGCTCGACGGCTCCGCGATCCGCGTTCCGACCCCGAACGTCTCGGTCGTCGACCTGAAGTTCATCGCCAAGCGCGCCGTCACGGCGGAAGAAGTCAATGCCGCCATCAAGGCAGCCGCTGAAGGCGAACTGAAGGGCATCCTCGCCTACACCGAAGACGCCCTCGTCTCGGTCGACTTCAACCATGACAGCCATTCCTCGAGCTTCGCAGCTGCCCAGACCAAGGTCATGGACGGCACGCTCGTGCGCATCCTGACCTGGTACGACAACGAGTGGGGCTTCTCCAACCGCATGTCGGACACCGCAGTGGCCATGGCCAAGCTCATCTGATCTATCAGATATCATCTCAGACAAAGGCGGGCCAGCAATGGTCCGCCTTTTTCCGTTCTGGAGCCCGGAGGCTGCGGAAGGCACAAAATGGTTCCCAAGGGGAACAATCCGCCGACTGGGCAGTTGCCCCTTTCGAATTGTGGCGCAAATGCGGCTTCCTCTTCGGAGGCCATGCCACTTTCGGGCGCGAACCGCGCCCTGTTCCGGGTGCGACATGCCCCGCTTACATAGAAAGGATACCGGACCATTGGCTCTCACCACGACTGATTCTTATGCAGCCGTCGCCGAAGAAGCGATCCCGGCGCCCGAGGGGCGGACGGAGATCATCGACACGTCCTATGAGATCGGTCAGGACAATATAAGCTTCCGCCGCCGCTTCGTCTTCGAACTCGACATCCACAATGTCGTCTTCAGCGTCTCGGCCCTGTCAATCGTACTCTTCACCTTCCTGACGCTGGCCTTCCAGACCACGCTCGAGCCGGCCTTTACCGGCTTGCGCGACTTCCTCACCGGCAATCTCGACTGGTTCTTCCTGCTGACCGGCAATGTCTTCGTGCTCGTCTGCATTGGCCTTATCCTGTCTCCGCTCGGGCGCATCCGGCTGGGCGGACCTGAGGCACGCCCGGACTACGGCAATCTTGCCTGGTTCTCGATGCTGTTTGCCGCAGGCATGGGCATTGGCCTGATGTTCTACGGGGTTTCCGAGCCCATGGGACATTTCACGGCCGCACTCGGCGGCCCCGTCTTCGAAGACGGCGTTCGCACGGACTGGGCACCGCTCAATGGCGCTGCCGGCGATCCGGAGGCTGCGCGTCGCCTCGCCATGGCGGCCACGATCTTCCACTGGGGCCTGCATCCCTGGGCGATCTATGCCGTCGTCGCGCTCTCGCTTGCCCTGTTCTCCTTCAACAAGGGGCTGCCGCTGACCCTGCGCTCGATCTTCTACCCGATCTTCGGCGAGCGTGTCTGGGGCTGGCCGGGCCATGTCATCGACATACTCGCGGTCTTCGCCACCATCTTCGGCCTTTCCACTTCGCTCGGCATCGGAGCCCAGCAGGCGAGCGCCGGCCTTGAGTTCCTTTTCGGCATCCCCGCAACGGAAACCACCATGATCCTGCTGGTGCTTGCCATCACGGGCATCGCCATCGCGTCGGTGGTGGCCGGCATGGACAAGGGAGTCAAGCTTCTGTCGGAGGTTAATCTCGGCCTTGCGGCGCTGCTGCTCGTCTTCGTCATCGCCGTAGGCCCAACCATGCAGATCATCCAGGGCTTCTTCCTGAACCTATCTGCCTACGCGACTTATCTGCCGGCGCTGGCAAACCCTTTCGGCCGTGATGACAGCAACTTCGCCCAGGGCTGGACAGCCTTCTACTGGGCCTGGTGGATCAGCTGGTCGCCCTTCGTCGGCATGTTCATCGCCCGCGTCAGCCGTGGCCGCAGCGTGCGCGAACTGCTGACAGCCGTGTTGCTCATTCCATCGCTCGTCTCAGTTCTTTGGATGACGGCGCTGGGCGGAACGGCGATCAGCCAGTTCGTCAATGACGGCCTGACGAGCGTTCAGGATGCAGCTCTTGAACTCCAGCTTTTCGAGATGCTGGCGCATCTGCCGATCACGGCAGTCAGCTCCTTCATCGGCATCGTTCTCGTGGTGGTTTTCTTCGTCACCTCATCTGACTCCGGTTCGCTGGTCATCGACACGATCTCGGCAGGCGGCAAGGTCAACGCGCCGGTCCCGCAGCGCGTCTTCTGGGCCAGTTTCGAAGGTCTGGTGGCCGTGGCCCTGCTGCTCGGTGGTGGTCTCGTCGCGCTTCAGGCCATGGCGGTTTCAACCGGCTTGCCCTTTGCGATCGTGCTTCTCGGAGCAAGCTATGCCTTGATCCGCGGATTGCTGTCCGAACCGAGATAAAAATATTGTAGGGCGGATTAAAATCTTTAAATCCGCCCTATAATCATCACGATCTCGCTCCATCTTCTCCATGCCATTCGGCACACATCCGATTTCCGGTCTCATAGAAATACCTTTCTTCTGCGAGGAGAGGACCACCTTTCGGTTTGACAGCCGATAGGCGGCAACGGACAGTGGTGGTTGAGGTGGCTGTGCTGCAGGGATCGGGAAAGGGGGAAGAGGATTGAGTGAGTTTTATGCCGTCACGCTGGTGGCGACAGCCCTGGTCTTCCTGGCCGCTTTTTCGAGCCTGATTGCTTTCCGCTTCGGCGCGCCCCTCCTCCTGCTCTTCCTGACGATCGGTCTCGGGGCCGGCGTCGATGGTCTGGGGATCGATTTCTCGAACTTCCCCCTCGCCTACGTGGTCGGCTCGCTTGCCCTGGCCGTCGTGCTCTTCGATTCCGGTTTCGGCACTTCGCTGCAGTCCTTTCGCCTCTCTGCCGCCCCGGCTTTGACCCTTGCAACTTTGGGCGTACTGCTGACGACCCTGCTTGTTGGTGTCGCCGCGCATTTTCTGTTCGGCCTCAGCTATCTCGAGGGTATGCTGCTCGGAGCGATCCTCGGGTCAACCGATGCCGCAGCCGTCTTCTTCCTTCTGCGCATCGGCGGCATCAACATCCGTGATAGAGTGCGGTCGTCTCTGGAAGTCGAATCCGGCACCAACGACCCGATGGCGATCTTCCTCACGATTGCGCTGGTCGAATTGATTGCCAACGGCAGCGGATCCGGAGGTCTGTCGCTTGAATTGCTCAGGCTGTTCATCGAGCAGATGGGCATCGGCCTGATCCTGGGCCTGCTCGGCGGTCTCTCCATCGTCTTCATTCTTCGCCGACTACACATAGAACAGGGCCTTGCGCCGATCTTCATGCTGGCGCTGGCCCTGATGATCTTCGCCTTCACCGGCATGATCGGCGGCAGTGGCTTTCTCGCGGTTTATGTCGCCGGCATCTATGCGGGCTCCCGCAAACTCCCGGCAACGGTCGCCATCAAGCGCTTCCAGGACGGCATGACCTGGCTGGCTCAGATCATCATGTTCCTGGTGCTGGGCCTGCTGGCGACCCCGTCGCAGTTCCCGGAAATCCTGCTGCCGGCAATTCTGCTGGCGCTCTTCCTGGTCTTCATCGCGCGCCCGATCGCTGTCTGGCTGTGTCTCCTGCCCTTCGACTTCACCCAGCGCGAGACAGGCTTCATTGCATGGGTCGGTCTACGCGGCGCCGTCTCCATTCTTCTCGGCATCGTCCCGGTCGTCGGCAACATGGAAAACGGCGAGGTCTTCTTCAACACCGCCTTCATCGTGGTGATGATCTCGCTCGTCCTGCAGGGCTGGACCATCAAACCGCTCGCCAAGCGCCTTGGCCTGATCATCCCGCCACGCATCGGGGCGATCGACAAGGTCGAGCTCGACCTTCCGGGATCTGCCAATCATGAACTGCTCGCCTACCGCGTGGTGGCCGGCAGCCCGGTTCTGCGCGGCGAACGCATCCCGCGCTGGGCCATGCCCTCTCTCGTCATCCGTGATGGCAAGTCGATGCGCTATCAGTATGCCGGGCGCCTGCGCGAGAATGACCAGGTCTATCTGTTCATCGCGCCGAGCTACTCGAAGCTGCTCGACCGGCTGTTTGCGACCGAGGCGCCGGTCGAGGAGGACGATGGCGAGTTCTTCGGCACCTTCGCCATCTCGCCCGCCACCCATGTCCGCGATCTCGACGAAGCCTATGGGCCGCTCTCGATCACCGACAGTGAGCGCGGCAAGACGGTCGCCGAGATGATCACCCAGCGCGTTGGCGGCCGCGCCGACTATGCAGACCGGGTTCGTCTGGGCACCATCGTGCTGATCGTCCGCGACATCGATGAACACGGCCATATCGCCTCTGTTGGCGTTTCGATGGAACCTGTGGAGCCCGCCACCACCTGGCCGATCTTCCTCAACATCCGCGAACTTGCTCTTGAGGCGCGCGATTACCTCCGTCGCAAGCGGGCAGGAGCCTCCGGCAAGACACCGGTCGAAAAATGACGGCGCTTGCCTTGCGCCGTCACACAAGCGGTGTAAGGTCCGGCCCGTCAGCCCAGTTCAACAGCATTCAAGACGGGTAATTCCATGCCGGCTTTCAAGACACTCGACGATCTCACCGACATCGCAGGCAAGCGCGTGCTTGTCCGCGTCGACCTCAACGTTCCCGTCACCGACGGCAAGGTTTCCGACACGACGCGCATTGAGCGCGTGGCGCCGACGATCCTCGAACTGTCGCAGAAGGGCGCCAAGGTCATCCTGCTTGCCCATTTCGGCCGCCCGAAGGGTGAGCCGGTCGCCGACCAGTCGCTGTCGCTGATCGCGCCTGCCGTCGAGGAAGTGCTGGACCAGCGCGTTGCCTTCGCCTCCGACTGCATCGGCGCACCCGCCGCTGACGCCATCGCCAAGATGGAGAACGGCGACATCCTGCTTCTCGAAAACACCCGCTTCCACAAGGGCGAAGAGAAGAACACGCCCGAGTTCACCGCCGAACTGGCGAAGAACGGCGACATCTACGTCAACGACGCTTTCTCGGCCGCGCACCGCGCCCATGCCTCGACGGAAGGCCTTGCTCATCACCTGCCCGCCTATGCCGGTCGCACCATGCAGGCCGAGCTTGAAGCGCTGGAAAAGGGTCTGGGCCAGCCGACCCGTCCGGTCGTCGCCATCGTCGGCGGCGCCAAGGTCTCGACCAAGATCGACCTCCTCTCCAACCTCGTGACCAAGGTCGACGCGCTGGTCATTGGCGGCGGCATGGCCAATACCTTCATCGCCGCCCAGGGCATCGATGTCGGCAAGTCGCTCTGCGAGCATGACCTTGCCGACACCGCCCGCTCGATCATGGAAACGGCGAAGACCGCCGGCTGCTCGATCGTGCTTCCGATCGACGGCGTCGTTGCCCGCGAGTTCAAGGCCAATGCCGCCAACGAGACGGTCGATATCAAGGCCATCCCCGCCGATGCCATGATGCTTGACGTCGGCCCGAAGTCGGGCGAACTGATCAATGGCTGGATCGAGAAGGCCGCGACCCTCGTCTGGAACGGTCCGCTCGGCGCCTTCGAAATCGCCCCCTTCGACAAGGCGACCGTCTCAGCCGCTCTCCATGCAGCCGAACAGACCAAGGCCGGCAAGCTCGTCTCCGTCGCCGGCGGCGGCGACACGGTCTCTGCACTCAACCATGCCGGCGTTGCCGACGACTTCTCCTATGTCTCGACGGCGGGCGGCGCCTTCCTCGAATGGATGGAAGGCAAGGAACTGCCGGGCGTCGCAGTCCTCACCAAGGGCTGATCCCGGTCAGTCATCGACGCAAACGACATCGAACCGCGTGTCCCAGGGCACGCGGTTTTTTCGTGTCGGATGTCATTGGGCCGTATTGCCTTCGATGCTATCATCACGGCCAAAAGGAACTCCGAGACCTCAGGCGGGTTCTCCTGGCGAATGAAACATGCTCGATCAGGCGATGTCGGCACGGCAAAAATCGTGCCGTTTGAAATGGATTTAAAAATCTTTGAATTTTCAAACGATTGAAATGATTTCAATCGTTTCAATAGCTTAGCCACCCATTTTCCCCTTACTAAAGTTCTGTTATCGCCGAAGTCATCACGATCCCCCGGGGATCGAAAGCGGTCAGGGAGTGACCGGGACGGCTGCAAATGTCGTCACCAGACTTGTTAGATTGTCCGGCGCGGTGGCGCCATGTTCAGGGATAGGAGTGAGATATGGTGGACGCGAAAATGTTGAACAAGATCACCTCGGCGCCCGGCTTCATCGCTGCGCTCGACCAGAGTGGCGGTTCGACACCCGGCGCCCTGCGTCTCTACGGCGTGCAGGAAACCGACTATAGCGGTGACGACGAGATGTACCGCCTGATCCATGCCATGCGCGTGCGCATCATGAAGGCCCCGGCCTTCACCGGCGACAAGGTGATCGGCGCGATCCTCTTTGAACGCACCATGGATGGCGATGTCGACGGCGAGCCCGTTCCGTCCTTCCTCTGGCAGAAGCGCGGCGTCGTGCCCTTCCTCAAGATCGACAAGGGTCTGCTGGACGAGGAGAACGGCGTTCAGACGATGAAGCCGATGCCCGAGCTCGATGCGCTGCTGATCCGCGGTCGCGAGAAGGGCATCTTCGGCACCAAGATGCGCTCGGTCATCGCCCATGCCGACAAGGCCGGCATCGCCGCTGTGGTCCGCCAACAGTTCGAAGTCGCCCGCCAGATCATCGGCCAGGGCCTGGTTCCGATCGTCGAGCCGGAAGTCTCGATCAAGAGCCCAACCAAGGTCCAGGCCGAGGCCATCCTGCGCGACGAAATCGCCAACGAACTCGACAAGCTGCCGGCTGACGACAAGGTCATGCTCAAGCTGACCATTCCGACGGAAGCCGATTTCTACGCCCCGCTCGTCGCCCATAAGTCGGTGGTCCGCGTGGTCGCCCTCTCCGGCGGATACAGCACCATCGACGCCTGCGAGAAGCTCAGCCGCAACCACGGCATGATCGCCAGCTTCTCGCGCGCGCTGGCCGAACAGCTGCGCGTCTCGATGAGCGATGCCGAGTTCAACGCCAGCATCGCCCGGACGATCGACCAGATCTATGCCGCCAGCGTCATCAAGGTCGGCGCCATGGCCGCCGAATAAAGGCTGGCCTCGACGGAAACGAACTTGTCATGAAGACACGAAAGCCCGGCCACGCGCCGGGCTTCTTGCGTTATCAGGGAGCGGAACAACCCTCGGGAGCCGCAATGCCCAGCACATCTCGCACCGTCCCTTTCGTCACCGTCGATGTCTTCACCGATACCCGTTTCGCCGGCAATCCGCTGGCCGTCATCACCGATGCGCGGGATCTGAGCGAAACGGACATGCAGCGTATCGCCGCCGAATTCGGCTATTCCGAGACAACGTTTGTCCTGCCACCGCAGAACCCCGAGAATACCGCCGAGGTCCGCATCTTCACGCCTGTCACCGAAGTGCCGTTTGCCGGACACCCGAATGTCGGTACCGCCTTTGTGCTGGCCTCGCAGGGCCAACTCTTCGGCAAGCCCGTGGAAGACCATATTCGCTTTGAGGAAAAGGCCGGGCTTGTCGAGGTGTCCGTCTTGCGCGGCCCCGATGGCAAGGTGTCGGAAACGACGATACGCGCGCCCGGGCCGCTGACTATCGGCGCCACGCTTTCACCCGAGATCATCGCGCCCTGCCTGGGCCTCGCAACGAAAGACATCGAAACACGGCGACACAAACCGGTCTTCGCCTCGGTCGGACTGAAGTTCATCCTCGTGGAGGTAGCTGACCTGGAAGCGCTGGCACGCGCCGCGTCTCGCCTGGATCCCTTGACCGCCCTGCGCCAGGCGCATGCGGACGAAGACTGCGACTGCGCCACCTTCCTCTACACCTGGGTCGGTGCGGACCATCTGCGTGCGCGCATGTTTGCCCCGTTCGACAACGTCGCGGAAGATCCGGCGACCGGCAGCGCTTCGGCAGCGCTGGGTGCCTTCCTGACCACGCTTGGGCCGGCACCCGAAACGCGCCATCTCCTGGTCGAACAGGGTGTCGAAATGGGCCGCCGTAGCCTCATCCGCCTGGCCATCGCCACACGGGACGGACTATTTGATTACGTCGAGATCAGCGGCAGCTCGGTTCTCGTAACCCGTGGCGAAATCCACCTGTGACAGAAGGGCAACCAGGCCTCCGATAACGCTCAAACCTTGTGCTTTTGCTGAAACTGTCAGCAGATGATCCTTGCCGCGTCAGGCCTCCGGGCCTATATCGGGCTTCGAGGACGACCTCCCCAACTTGGGCTTGAAGATGATGCGGGACGACCCGCCTGTTTCCCGGAGAGAGGAACATGCGTACCGTCGCAGACCGCATTCGCCACGCCATCAGCTTCGAAGTCATCGGACTTGCGCTCATCATCCCGCTGGGCAGCTGGGCGTTTTCCATACCGGCCACCGACATCGGTATCGTCGGCGTGGTCAGCGCCACACTCGCGACGGCCTGGAACTATCTGTACAATCTCGGCTTCGACCACACGCTGCGCCACTTCACCGGCACAACGCTGAAGTCGCTGCCGATGCGCGTGATTCACGCCATTCTCTTTGAAGTCGGCCTGCTGATCGTCCTGATGCCGTTCATCGCCTGGTATCTCGGGATCAGCCTCTGGCAGGCCTTCGTCATGGACGTTGCCTTCGCGCTCTTCTACCTGGTCTATGCTTTCGTGTTCAACTGGGCCTATGACCGCCTCTTCCCCCTGCCCGAGTGGAAGACGGAGAAGGCCGGCACGCCCAATTGACGTGTTCCCCTATGGTCGGATCAACAGCGTCACCGACCAGGTGACGAAGGCGACAACCGCCAGCTTCCAGAAATCGCTGCGCCGCCGCAAGCCTGGAAGGCCGAGCGGCCTGATCACCTGAACGATCATGGCGAGGATCAGGAAGGCGGAAATGGCCTTGGTCATCGAAATTCCTTGTGGAGCCTGCGCGGGAAACCGCGCTGGCAGCGCTTGATGCAGTGACGCAGCCACACCGCTGTCACTTTTGCCCGTCAGAAGGATTTCCTGCAAGCACCAAGGTGACATTCAGACAACGGTAGGAACATCCGTCTACTGTAACCTTGCCGTGCTGCCCCGGACCGGGCGCCCCACACCAATCGACAAGAATACCATGCGACGCAATCTTCTGCCGGTAATGGCCCTGCTTCTGGGCACGCTCTTCCTTTTCCTTGGAAACGGCCTGCACGGCCTGCTGCTGCCAGTGCGCGGCGCGGCCGAGGGTTATTCGAACGAAGTGCTCGGTCTGCTCGGCACCACCTGGGCTGCCGGCTTCGTGCTCGGCTGCTTCGTCGCGCCGAAGCTGGTCATGCGGGTTGGCCATGTCCGCGCCTTCTCCACCTTTGTCTCGCTGATCTCGGTCAACGCCCTTCTCACCGGCATCATCGTCGATGCGACCTGGTGGGTCGTTTTGCGCGTGATCACCGGCTTCTGCACAGCAGGCACCTCGATGATCATCGAAAGCTGGCTGAACGAGCGTGCCACCAACGAGAGCCGCGGGATGATTTTCTCGCTCTACATTTCGATCACGCTGATCGGCGTCGTGGCAGGCCAGATGTTGGTCGGCCCTCTCGATCCGCAGACAACCATCCTCTTCATGATCTGCGGCATCGTCTACGGCTTCGCCGTCCTGCCGACGCTGATGTCGACCGCAGCCACGCCGCAACCTTTGAAGTCGATCAAGCTCGACCTGCCGCTGCTTTACCGCAACTCACCTGTCTCCTTCGTCGGTATACTTTTGATCGGCATCGCCAACGGTGCCTATGGCACGCTCGGCGCCGTCTTCGGTTCCCGAACCGGTCTTGATCCCTCGACCATCGCCCTGTTGCTCTCGGTGACCATCTTCCTCGGCGCCGTCATGCAGTTCCCTGCGGGTAAGCTGTCGGACCGCATCGATCGCCGCTACGTGCTGGCGGCTCTGTCAGCGCTTGCCGCCTTCGCAGCCGTCGCCCTCGTCTTCCTGACACCGACGGATCCGCTTTGGATCTTCGTGCTCGTCGGGATCTATGGCGCAGCAGCCAATGCGCTCTATCCGATCGCCGTCGCCCATGCCAATGACTTCGCCAAGCCGGATGAATTCGTCAAGGTTTCCGGGGGACTGCTGCTACTCTTTGGCATCGGCACGATCATCGGCCCAACGATTGGTGGTCCCGTGATGACGGCGGCAGGGCCTCACGCCCTGTTTGCGGTCACTGCCATTTCGCATCTGCTGATATCAGCCTACGCCATCTATCGCAGCCGCACGCGCGCCGCGATCCCGGCCGCAGACCGCGAGAACGTGCCGAACCTGCCGATCTCCGCCTCGCCCATGAGCAGCACGCCGGAAGGCCTGAGCCTCGATCCGCGCGCAGCCCCCTTGCCCGAACAGGATGATCTCGGCGATGATATCCGCAGGGAGGCACGCGCATGATCATCGACGAAGAACCCCGCAAGCGGAGCACCGGCCACGAGATCGGCTGCGACCTATCGACCATCTCTGCCGATGAATTGCGCCACAGAATCGCGCTTCTGGAAGCGGAGATCGCGCGAATCAGGAGCGAAATCGATCGCAAGGACGCAGGCCGGCGCGCAGCCGACAGTCTCTTTGGGCCCAAAGTATAGGGGACGACTTCTACAGGGACGCCCGCAAAAGACGCAAATTTCAATTATCCGTTTACTTGGCGTTAAGCCTTTTGGGGGAAACTCGGCACATCCAGTTCTCCTGGATTCAGGCGAAACCTTTTTTTGGCGTGGTCTGATTTTCTCCCTGTTTTACCTTGAGAGCCGCATTTGCGGCTCTTTTTTTGTCCAAAGCGGCAAAGGTTTCACGAAATTGTGGGAATTAACCCTTCCTTAAGTTTCGCCTTGCGGATTTGGGCTATTGGTAGCATCGTAGCCCCACGAAATGCGGCAGGAACAAGTTAGTAGCGCTGTCGTTACATGCCTCAGTGATGCGTTTACAGGGAAACATCCATGTCTGAACTCGGTATGAATACGGTTAGCTTCGCCGGTCGTGTTGCGGCATCCAGCCAGTTCAAGGCGACCTATGCCGAGGGCATGGGTCTGGTCGAAGAAACCGCAGCTTACCTCGACGGCCCGGGCCGCGCAGCCGCCAAGGTTCTGCCGCGCCAGGCCTCGGTCCTTTACGCAGCGGAATCGATGCGCCTGACCACCCGCCTGATGCAGATGGCCTCTTGGCTGCTGCTGCAGCGCGCCGTCAACAATGGCGAAATGAGCCGCGACCAGGTGATCTCTGAAAAGAGCAAGGTGCGCCTCGACGGCTTCAACGTCGACCGTGCTGCCCCGGGCTGGAACGACCTTCCGGAAGCCTTCCGCGACCTCGTCGAGCGTTCGCTGCGCTTGCAGAACCGCATCGCGCTGCTCGACCGCGAAATCTATCGCCCGGCAGAAGAGGACTTCCAGCCGGACAACGAAAACAGTGTCCAGGCCCAGCTCAACCTTCTGCGTACGGCCTTTAACGCAGGTTGATCCATCCGCCAGCACAATCTCAACCTGGCCAGCGAAAGCTGCGCCGGGTTTTTTGATCGGCCTCAGGATCGCGAGATTGCATAGACCTCATATTTACAACTTTAAATAATATGCGACACTGCTCCCTTCTTCAAAAGGGAGGGGTTCATGACCAAGTTCATCTTATCGATTGATGGCGGCGGCATCAGGGGCGTTATTCCGGCTGTCGTTTTAACCGTGCTCGTTGAGAAGCTGGCGGCCAAGGGCAAGACGCTGCCTTTGCATCGCTACTTCCACCTGATTGCGGGGACGTCAACGGGGGCGATCATTGCCGCCGGCCTCACCTGCCCCCGGCCAGGCAAAAAAGCCGAGCCTGCCGCCGATCCGAAGACACTGCTCGATCTCTACAAGAAGAAGGGACCGGACATTTTCGACATTGGCCTCTTCCGCAAGATGGCCAATTTCGGAGGGCTTTTCGAGGAACGCTACAGCGCGGCAGCGCTTGAAAAGATCCTGATCGACATGCTGGGCCAACGCACGGAAGTGAAGGACGCGTTCGGCAAGGTCCTGATTACCGCCTATGACATCCATGCCCGCCGTGCAGTCTTCATCACCAATGCCGATAAGGACCACGAGCGATTCTACTTCTGGCAGGCGGTACGCGGTTCTTCGGCAGCACCGACCTATTTCGAGCCGGCGCTGGTGGAGGACCTGGCGAAGACCGCCCACGGCCAGACGCCCATGCTGCCACTGATCGATGGCGGGGTCTTCGCCAACGACCCGGCCATGGCGGCCTATGTCGAGGGTTCCAAACTCGGGTGGCGCGACGATGGCGAGGAGATGGTGATTCTGTCACTCGGAACGGGCTCGGCCAATCGCAAGATCCCATATCAGCAAGCGAAGAGCTGGGGCGCCGGTGGCTGGATCAATCCGGCCAACGACACGCCCTTGATCTCCGTCCTGATGCAAGGCCAGTCGAGTACGGCATCCTATCAGCTCAACAAGCTGCTCAATCGAGAGCCGCCATCCTTCGCCGAGGGGGCAACGGTAGTGACCTTGGACAACAAGGCGAGCCTGAACTACTTCCGCCTCGACGCACCGCTGGTCGGTCCTAATGATGCACTGGACGATGCCACGCCGGGCAACATCGCCGATCTCGAAAAATTCGGCCGTGTGCTCGCCCAGAAACACGATCTGGCGCTCGACGAAATCGCGGATCGCATCAAGGCGATCTGAACACGTGTTGGACAGCCAGAAACGGAAAAGCCCGGCACGATGGCCGGGCTTTTGCGTATGCGGATCGTTCGAACGATCAGAGGCCGAGGCCGCCGAAACGCTTGTTGAACTTGGAAACGCGACCACCGCGGTCCAGCAGCTGCTGGTTGCCACCGGTCCAGGCCGGATGGGACTTCGGGTCGATTTCGAGGTTCATGACGGCGCCAGCCGAACCCCAGGTCGAACGAGTCTCGTATTCGGTGCCATCGGTCATGACGACCTTGATGACGTGGTAGTCGGGATGGATGTCAGCCTTCATGGTTCTATTCCTGCTGTGCCGTGGGGTCCATGTGCCGCAATTGCGTCAGCGAGACCTATTCAATAGATGAAGCCGCAGTCCTTATGGGCTACGGCTTCCCAATTCGATGCCGTGCCTATACATGAAGGGCGCAGGGATAACAAGTGCCATGGCGCGAAAGCTAGGTGGCACTGAAGGAGCATGACAGAGTGACCTTGGAAGCCGATACCACAGACAAGAAACGCCGCTCTCTGAAGCCTCTGACCAGCCTCCTGCCCTATCTCAAGCGCTACAGGGCTCTTGTTGCTGCGGCACTGATCTTCCTGTGCCTGGCAGCCGCAACCACGCTCGCCCTGCCGATCGCCATTCGGCGTATGCTGGACCATGGGTTCCAGGCTGCGGATAGCGAATTCATCAACAAATACTTCGCCATGATGATCGTCATGGCACTCGTGCTCGCGGTCGCAAGCGCCCTTCGCTACTACTATGTCATCACCATCGGTGAGCGCGTGGTGGCCGATCTGCGCCGCGATGTCTTCGCCCATGTGACGAAACTGTCGCCATCCTTCTACGACATCAACCAATCCGGCGAGATCGTTTCGCGCCTGACGGCCGACACGACTCAGCTGAAATCAGCTGTCGGCGCCACCGCATCGCTGGCGCTGCGCAACACCATCCTCTGTCTCGGCGCCGTTGGAATGATGATCGCCACCAGCCCCAAGCTGTCGATCATGGTGCTGGCGGCAATCCCCGTCATCGTCTTCCCGCTGGTCGGCTTCGGTCGCTCTGTCCGCCAACGCTCCCGCGCCGCCCAGGATACGCTGGCTGAAGCCTCGTCATATGCCGGCGAGGTGATCGGTGCTGCGCGCACCCTGCAGGCCTTCAACGCTGAAGACGCAGCCCGCAGTCGCTACTCTGGCGCTGTTGAAAGCGCCTATGAAGCGGCGCGCTCGGCCATCCAGTCTCGTGCTCTGCTGACCGGTGTTGCCATCGCCCTCGTGTTTGGCAGCGTCGTTGGCGTTCTTTGGTACGGCGCCCAGAGCGTGCTGGCTGGCACCATGAGCGGCGGCACGCTCGGCCAGTTCCTCCTCTATTCGTTGATCGCCGCCGGCTCGCTCGGCACGCTGTCGGAAGTCTGGGGCGAACTCTCCCAGGCCGCAGGGGCAGCCGAGCGCCTGCATGAACTGCTTGCCGAACACCCGGCGATCTCAGCACCCGCCGTGCCGAAGGCCCTTCCCGAACCGGCCCAGGGCAGCATCACATTCGACAGCGTCCACTTCACCTATCCCTCGACCAAGAGCAAATCGGCGCTCAACGGCCTCTCCTTCTCGGTCGCACACGGCGAGACGGTCGCAATCGTCGGCCCCTCGGGCGCGGGCAAGAGCACCATCTTTTCGCTCATTCTGCGCTTCTACGACCCGGCCTCCGGCACCATCCGCCTCGACGGCGTCGATATCCGCGAGGCCGATCCGCAGGCTGTGCGCGCCCGGATCGCGATCGTTCCCCAGGACACAACGATCTTTGCCTCGTCGATCCACGACAACATTTCGTTCGGGTCGCCGGACGCAACCCGCGCCATGGTCGAGGCCGCAGCCGAAGCGGCTCAAGCCAGCGAATTCATCGGACGGCTCGAAAACGGCTTTGATACGCTGGTTGGCGAACGCGGCGTGACCCTCTCCGGCGGCCAGCGCCAGCGCATCGCCATCGCCCGCGCCCTGCTGCGCGATGCCCCGCTGCTTCTCCTCGACGAAGCAACGTCGGCGCTCGATGCCGAAAGCGAAACGTTGGTCCAGAAAGCCCTCGACGGCCTGATGCGCGACCGCACGACCATCGTTATCGCCCATCGCCTCGCGACGGTGTTGAAGGCCGATCGCATCCTGGTGCTCGACGACGGCCGCATCGTCGAGGAAGGCACGCATCAGAGCCTCATCCAGCAGGGAGGCCTCTACGCAAAGCTCGCGCGCCTGCAATTCGAGACCGGCGGCCGCGACTTTACCGCAGCGGCGCAATAAGCGACGGACCCGACGGGTGGAAATCCACCCAGTCTTTTGCCACAAATGGGTGGATTTCCACCCGTTTGACGCGAGCGGGCGTCCCCCGACATCCACCGTCTGAGACCTGCAGTTGAATGCATCCGGAGGCCTGCCACACTCCCCTCCGTGCCCGTTGCTGGAGGAGCAGCTGGGAACATCAGACATTGGATGGAGGAGTATTCATGTCGTTCTGTAAATCGCTTTTTGCCGGAAGCCTGATCGCCGGCTTGATGATGGCGGCCCAGGCTCAGGCCGCTTTTCCCGAGCGTCCGGTGACGCTCGTCGTTCCCTTTGCCGCAGGCGGATCGACCGATGTCGTCGCCCGCGTGATAGCCGAGAAGATGTCCGAGGATCTCGGCCAGCAGGTCGTCGTGCAGAATGTCGCCGGCGCCGGCGGCAGCCTGGGCGCCGGCAATGTCGCCCGGGCCGAACCGGATGGCTACACCATTCTGATGGGCACGGTCGCCACCCACGCGCTCAACCCGCTGATCCTGACATCCAAGCCCTATGACGCCGAAGCGGACTTCACCCCCGTCTCGCTTCTGGTGCTGGTGCCGAACGTGCTGGTGGTCAATCCCGAACTGCCGGCAAAGTCGGTCGAGGAGCTTCTGGCGCTCTTGAAGGCCGAGCCGGACAAGTGGAGCTACGCTTCGTCGGGCAATGGCACGCCGCTGCATCTCTCCGGCGAGTTGTTCAAGTCCATGGCCAGCGTCACCATGGAGCACATCCCCTACAAGGGATCGGGCCCGGCGCTCAATGATCTGCTCGGCAACCAGGTGTCGATCATGTTCGACAACCTCCCCTCCTCGTCTGCCCATATCAAGGCCGGCACGCTGCGGGCGCTTGCCGTGACCACGGCCGAACGGGCACCCTCCTTCCCCGACATTCCGACCATGACCGAGGCAGGCCTGCCGGGCTATGAGACCTATACCTGGAACGCGCTCTTTGCCCCCAAGGACACGCCGAAGGAGGTTGTCGACCGGCTGAATGCCGCCGCCGTCAAGGCCATGGCCGATCCCGGCGTTGCCGAGCGGATGCAGGAGTTTTCCGCCACCATCGTTGCCTCCTCGCCGGAGGAACTGGCAACGCATGTGAAGGCGGAGATCGCCAAGTGGACACCGGTGGTCAAGGACGCCAACGTGCGGATGGATTGAGCACAGTCACCGGACAAACGAGAAGGGCGGCGCACAAGACACCGCCCTTTGCATTTCAATCCGGCTCAAGTGATCAGCGCCCGACGCTGCGCCCCGCCACACGACCGGAAAACAGGCAGCCGCCGAGGAAGGTGCCCTCAAGCGCGTTATAGCCATGCATGCCGCCGCCGCCGAAGCCGGAGACCTCGCCTGCCGCATAAAGCCCCGGCACCGGCTTGTTCTCGCGGTTGAGCACGCGACCTTCCAGATCCGTATGCAAGCCGCCCAACGTCTTGCGTGTGAGGATATGCAGGCGCACCCCGATCAGCGGACCGGCTGCGGGGTCAAGCAACCGGTGCGGCTTTGCCGTGCGCATCAGCTTGTCGCCGAGATAGTTGCGAGCACCCCTGATGGCGACAACCTGCGCATCCTTGGAAAAGGTATTCTCCATCTCGCGGTCGCGCGCCTCGATCTGCGCCCGCACATGATGCACACCGAGCCGGTGCTCGCCGCAAAGCTCGTTCATACCGGCGACGAGATCTTCCAGATTATCGCGGACGACGAAATCCTCGCCCTTGTCCATAAAGGCCTGCACCGGCCCTGGCGGGTTCTTGCCGAGCCGTTTCAACAAAAGCGGAATATCCTTGCCCGTCAGGTCCGGGTTCTGCTCGGAGCCGGACAGGGCGAATTCCTTCTTGATGATCGCCTTGTTGAGGATGAACCACGAATACTCGTGCCCACGCGCCCGGATGGCCTTCAGCGTGCCGAGCGTGTCGAAGCCCGGCATGGCCGGTGCCGGGAAACGGTTGCCGTCGGCATCGCACCAGAAGGAAGAGGGTCCCGGCAGGATGCGGATGCCATGGTTCGGCCAGATCGGGTCCCAGTTCTTCAGGCCCTCGGTATAGTGCCACATGCGGTCGCCATTGATGATCTCGCCACCGGCCGCCTGGGTGATCGACAACATGCGTCCATCCACATGAGCGGGCACACCCGCGACCATGTGCTTCGGTGCTGGACCAAGACGATCGACCGGCCAGCTCTTGCGAACGAGATCATGATTGCCGCCGATGCCGCCGGAGGCAATGATGACGGCGCCAGCCTTGACCTCGAAATCGCCGACAACATTGCGGGAACTGGAGCCACCGCGCGGGGTCGCGTCACCGGCCAGCAGCACGCCGATTGCGCCCGTCACGACGCCGTTGGTGACGGTCAAGCGGTCAACCTGGTGACGGAAAAGAAAGGTCAGCTTGCCCGCATCGGCTGCCACCTTGGCGCGGCGGACGAAGGGCGCAAGCACGCCTGGCCCTGTTCCCCAGGTCACATGGAAGCGCGGCACCGAATTGCCGTGCCCGTCGGCATGACCCCCGCCCCGCTCCGCCCAGCCGACGACGGGAAACCAGCTCATGCCCTGCGCCTTCAGCCAGCTGCGCTTTTCGCCGGCTGCGAACTGTAGATAGGCCTCAGCCCATTGGCGCGGCCAGAAATCCTCGGGGCGGTCAAAGGCGGCCGAGCCAAACCAGTCCTGTCGGGCAAGCTCGAAGCTGTCGCGAACACGCATCCGCCGCTGCTCGGGGCTATCGACGAAGAACAGACCTCCGAGCGACCAGAAGGCCTGACCGCCGAGGTTTTGCTCACCTTCCTGGTCGATCACGCCGACTTTCAGCCCGCGATCGACCGCCTCCGTAGCCGCAACGAGACCGGCCAGACCTCCCCCGATCACGACGACATCGAATTCCTGCATGCCACCCTCCCACCGAGCGTTTTCTTACCTTTACGCGCACGTAAGTCGGCGTGCAAGTTGTCTGGCACACAAACAATCACGGGTAATATCAGCGTTCGGTAAGCTTCAACTCGATACGGCGGTTCTGGGCCAGGATCTCCGGCGTATCGCCCTCGGCGATCGGCTGGAACTCGCCGAAGCCCGCCGCGACAAGCCTGTTCGCCGGCACACCCCGCGAGATCAGATACTTGACCACCGAGGTTGCACGGGCGGAGGAAAGCTCCCAGTTGTCACGATAACGCCCCGTTCCCGTGAGCGGCGAGGCGTCCGTATGACCATCGACGCGCAGCACCCAGTTGATCTCGGCGGGGATTTCCTGCGCGAGCTCCAGTACGGCAGCGGCAAGCTTGTCCATCTCCGCCTGTCCGGCAGCATCGAGATCGGCACCACCGACCGGGAAGAGGACTTCCGACTGAAAGACGAAACGGTCGCCGACGATGCGGATATTCTCGCGGTCAGAGAGGATCTCCCTGAGACGCCCGAAGAAGTCGGACCGGTAGCGGTTGAGCTCCTGCACGCGCTGGGCGAGCGCCACGTTCAGACGGCGACCAAGATCAGCAATTCGCGCCTGCGACGACTGATCTTTCGCCTCGGACGCCTGGAGCGCCTCTTCGACCGCAGCGATCTGCGCGCGAAGTGCCGCGATCTGCTGGTTCAACAGCTCGATCTGGCTCATCGCCCGGGCGCTCACCTGTCTTTCGGCATCGAGCTCGCCGGTCAGGCGCCCGACCCGCTCGTTCGCGGCTTCAGCGGAGCCCGCTCCGCTGTCGAGCAATTGCTGCAGCCGTGACCGCTCGGTCTCGGAGGTCGCAAGCGAGGACTGCAGCGCCGCAAGCGTATCTTCGAGATCCTGTTTGCCGCTCTTTTCCAAAGCGAGCAGCTGCGTCAGTTCGGCAATCTGGCTGTTCAACCGATTGAGCACTTCGTCCTTGCCGGAAATCTCTCGGCCCAGAATGAACTGGGCAACAACGAAGACGGTGAGCAGGAACATGATGGCAAGCAGGAGCGTCGACAAGGCATCGACAAAGCCCGGCCAGTAGTCGATCCCGCGCTCGCGGCGACGATTGCGCCCCAGCGCCATTTACTTCGCCCCGCCGATCTTGTCGTTCAGCCGCTCCAGCGTCTTGCGCATGGCCCGGGCATCCTCCTGCTGTGCCTCGATCCAGTCGCGCAGCATCTGCTGCTCATTGCGCATGTTCTTGACCAGCCCCTGGATGCCCTCTGCAAGCCCGGCTATTGCGGCCACAGAGCGATCATTGCCTTCGCGATTGGCAAGCTTCTGGATCTCGGCAACCAGGAGACGGATATCGTCGCTGGCAACGGCAGCTGTCGCATCCGAGACCTGCGGACGCTCGGAATCGAGATCGGTAACGGAGGAAAGCCAGTTCTCAAGCTCGGTGTAGAAACGGTTCTGTGCGCGGCCGGCCTGCAGGTCGAGGAAACCGAGGATCAGCGAGCCGGAAAGGCCCAGCAGTGACGACGAAAACGCCGTTCCCATGCCGGCAAGCGGCGCAGTGAGGCCAGACTTCAGCGACTGCAGAATATCGTTGCTGTCGCCCGAGGCCGGGTCGAGCGACTGGATGACCTCATTGATAGACCCGATGGTGCCGATCAGACCCCAGAAGGTTCCAAGCAGGCCGAGAAAGACGAGGAGGCCGATGAGGTAGCGGCTCGTATCACGCGACTCATCGAGGCGCGTGCCGATCGAATCGAGGATGGACCGGAGAGCCGTGGTCGAGATCGCCATGGAGCGGCGACCGCCGATCAGGGCCCGCATCGGTGCCAAAAGCTTCGGGTCGCGGCCGACCAGCATCGCATTGTCACCGGCGGCCCGGAAGGAATTGAACCACCGCACTTCCGGTCGAAGCGCCAGAACCTGGGCAAAGACGAGGATGATGCCGACGGCGAGAACGCCGAGGATCAGGCCATTCAGGCCGGGATTGGTGATGAAGGCGGCATGCGCCTGGCGGTAGAGGATTGCCGCAATAAAACACACGATGATCAGGAAGATCACCATCGTCGTGAAGAAGGGCATCGGGCTGGAGAGCTTCTGGCCGTATGCGCCCGGGCGGGTCTCGCCCACCTCGAGATCCTCCAACTTCACTTTCGCCATGATACGCTCAACCTCCGGGGAATCTTGGACCCGGAGGCTAGTGCAAAAATGAGACGAATTGAAGCCGCCGACTTTGGGAAAATTTTCCCTCAGGTCGAAATCAGGCCTGCGGCACCGGGCGGTTCACGACCTCTTCCAGCGCCTTGCGGATATACTCATTGCCGGCCAGCACCGTGCCGTTCTCGAACATCTCCTGGCCGCCCTTCATGTCGGACACAAAGCCACCGGCTTCCTTGATCAGGAGAATACCGGCTGCGATGTCCCAGGCATTGAGTTGCGCTTCCCAGAAACCGTCGAGACGGCCGGCAGCGACATAAGCGAGGTCGAGGGCGGCTGCCCCCATGCGGCGAACGCCGGAGACTTCGCCCATCACGTGACGCAGTTCGACGAGGAACTTGCCGTGCTGACCGCGACCGAGATGCGGCACGCCGCAACCGATGACGCAATCGGAAAGCGCCTTGCGGGCGCCGACGCGGATACGGCGATCGTTGAGGAAGGCGCCGCCGCCCTTTTCCGTCGTGTAGAGTTCGTCGGTCGCCGGGTTGAAAATTACGCCGGCGACGATTTCGCCATTGCGCTCAAGCGCGATCGAGACGGCAAACTGCGGAATGCCGTGCAGGAAGTTGGTCGTGCCGTCGAGCGGGTCGACGATCCAGCGATGCGCGCCGTCGGTGCCCTTGATCTCTTCGCCTTCCTCACCGAGGAAGCCATAGGTCGGGCGTGCCTTCAAGAGTTCTTCACGAACGATCTTCTCGGCGCGGAAATCGGCCTGCGAGACGAAATCGCCGGGGCCTTTCACCGAGACTTGCAGGTTCTGCACTTCGCCGAAATCGCGCGACAGCGACTTGCCGGCCTTGAGTGCGGCCTGAACCATGACATTGAGAAGGGCTGAGCGGGCCATGTATCGAATTCCTTGAAACTGGGAGGCGCCGGAAGGCGGCAACGGACGAGCACGCGACGGCGGCGATGTTTGGCGGGTTCAAGACCACAAATGCCGCCGGAATTCAAGGGGGATGGGCGTTTCGGCCCATGCATGCGCGTCAGACGTGCCCTGCAGCAAACGTGACCAGCAGGCCGGCAGCGACCGCGACAGTGGAGGCAAATGCCAGCCTGAGCGCGAAGCCAGGGCTGCCTGCCATGCCCGCGTAAACCACCTTTGCAGCCATATTCGCCGTCACCGCGATCCCGACAGCGATCAGTGCCACATTCATGGGAAGCGTCGGAAGCATGCCGGCGACGGTGACCGTGACTGCATCGACATCCGCCAATGCGGTAATGGCCGAGACGATGTAAAGGCCGCCATCACCGAAGATCTGGCTTGCCGCACGCGCAACAAAGGCAACCGTCGTGATCAGCGCGGCCATCTTGATCACCGGCAACAATTCAAAGGGATTACCCGGCAGATCCGCTTCCCACAGGTCGTCGGCACGGCTGAGGATTGCTACCGCGCCGGCAAGCATCAGGCCACCTGCCACGAGGAGCCCCGGCAACAATTGCCAACCGAGCGTTGGAGACAAAGCAAGAAGGAGCAGCGCAGTGCGGATCAACGAGACGCTGCCCGCCGCGATCGCGCCGGCTGCCGGACCGGCCGCAGTCGTCACGCTGCGGCTTTGCCGGGCCATGGCAAGGGTTGTTGCAGTCGATGAGACAAGTCCGCCAACCGCACCCGCCACCAGATCGCCACGTCCACCACCGATCAGACGCACGGCAACATAACCGGCATAGGAAATCGAGGCGAGAAGGATGACCAGGATCAGCAGGTTGCGCGGCGAAACACCGCCAAAGGGCCCGTAGGGGTCGGCGGGAATGAGCGGCAGGAGCACGAAACCCATGGCAAGCAGCACGACGGCGGAGCGCAGCTCGACCCAGGTCAAGCGCCGGATCGCGCCATGCAGGAATTCGCGGCTGGAAAGCAAGGCAACCATCGCAGCCCCGGCAGCGGAGGCAACCGCCATATCCCCCACAACCGCAAGCGCGCCGAGCCCGAAGGTCGTAATTCCGGCGATGACGGTGGTTGCGCTGAACGTCCCTTGCGCCCGCGCCTCCATCAGACCGAAGCGAAGCAACACCACCGCAATTGCACCGAGGAAAGTCGCAATGATCAGTCCGGAGAGACCGGAGGTCAAAAACAAGCCGTCCAGCAGCCCCGCAATTCCGCCCGTCATGCCAATCAGCGTAAAGGTGCGGATGCCGGCAATACGCGCACCCTCGGGCTCATCACGCTCCCGCCAATGCCGCTCCACCCCGACGGCTGCACCGATGGCAATCGCAAGGCCAAGACGTTGAAAGACATCGATCAAGTCCAAGGCCCGCCCTCCGGCAGATAACGCGGCGTCAGATCCGCCTGAAGCGATTGGCGAGATCGATCGCCTGTTTCTGCTGCTCTTCGTTGAGCCCGAGATAGAAATCCTCAAGCGCCGGATCGGTGAGACCGGCACGCCGCGAAAGGACATACCACTTGGCCGCCTCGACCGGATTGGGGCCGGTGCCCAGCGCGTTGATATAGAGATGCGCAATCCGGTTCTGCGCTACGACATTGCCGCGCGCTGCCGCAATGCTCAGCCATTGGTAACCCGCTTCGTAATCGCGCGGACCGTTGTAACCTTTGACCAGCCATAGACCCATGTCGAGCTGAGCCGTATCAAAGCCGGCACGCGCCGCGCGCAGCATCCATTCGCGCGCCCGCGCTTTTTTCTCAGGCGGCACATCTTTCAAAGCCGAATAAACCTGCGCCAGCGCATATTGCGCATCGGCGATACCCTGCTCGGCCGCCTTCTCGTAATAGGGCATGGCCATGGTCAGGCCGCGAACACCCGGATTGTCGGAAACGAGGATCTGCGCCCAGTTGAACTGGGCCGATCCATTGCCGGCATCGGCGGCACGCCGCATGTACTCGTCAGCCTTCGCCTTGTCCCGCGGGACCTCCCGGCCCTCCATCAGAAGCAGGGCATATTTGAACATCGCTGCAGGATCTCCGCCCTGGGCGGCCTGGCCATACCAGAAGGCGGCACCCTTCAGGTCCCGCTTGACCCCAAGCCCGCGGGACATGATCTCGGCAAGCAGGGTCTGTGCGGCAGGATCACCGAGCTGCGCCCGCGGCAGAGCCTTGTCGACAGCGGTGAGGAAGAGACCGCGCTGAAACGCGCCATAGGCCTCGTCTGGCTTGCCTTCGAAAGGCTTTTCCGGTGGCAGGTCCGGCAGCGGCGCGCCCATCCGCAGATAGATATTGATGCCCTGCAGCTCGTCCGGCTTATCGCCCTTGGTCGGCTTTGCGCCTTTCGTCACAGGCGGCGTCGCATCCCGATCGCCGCGGTCGAGCCTGTTTGCGTCACCCGTGCTGCTGCTCGGCCGTGCGCCGCGCTCGATTGCGCCCGCGTCGGAGGGATCGGCAGGCAAGATCGCCGGTGCATCACCGATCTCCAGACCGTCCTCGCTGTCTTGCGCGATGGCAGGATTTGCCAGGGAAAGGCATGCCCCGGCAAGCGCGGCAAGAATCAGACGATGGGTGGGCGAGATTGAACGCATGAGGCGGTTCAATCTTCAAACCGTGGCGCTTTTTCGTCAAGCTCGGCATTCACCCGGGTCACGATTGCGGCAGCCTGGGACGGGTCGTCGAAAACAGCCTTGCCGAGTGCCACGAATTCCACACCGCTCTCGGCAACGACAACGGCCGATGACGGGTCCGCGCCGCCCATGACGATGCACGGGATCTCGATCATCGACGACCACCATTCGCCGAGTGCGATATTCTTGGAATGGGCCTCCGGCTTGATGTCGCCATCGATCTTCCCGAAGAAGATATAGTCTGGCTGGATCTCGCCGATCTCCAGGGCATGGTGGCGGTCCATGGCATTGCCGCCACCGACGATCAGCTTCGGCGTGTGCTTCTCCACGGCTTCGGCGAGCATCTCGGCATTCCCGGTGATGTGCAGCCCGTCGGCCTTCACCCGGCCGGCGACGCGGCTGTTGTCGACGACAAGAGCCGCAGCGCCCGCCGCCTGGATTTCCGGCACGATCGCCTCGGCATGTTTCTGGAACACGGTATCGTCGAGGCCGTATTGCGGCACGATCACCGAGGCGACATCGCCCCCGCGCAATGCGTTTTTGACGACCTCGGCGCACCGGGCGGTGTCGGGGATATCGGGAACGATGAGGACGAGGCGGCAGCGATTTTCAGTCATGCGCGGTGTTTCCGTGTGCGGGACAGGTCCGTTTCGACGGATTTCGTCCTCGTTTTCTCTGGACAAATCCGATAGACCGCTCTTCCAAAAGGATCAACCGCGCAATGCTGACAGACCCGAACTTCTATGCCGTCGCCATTCCCGCCGTTGCCCTCGTTGGTCTCTCGAAAGGTGGTCTCGGCGGCGCTTTCGCGCTGATCGGCGTGCCACTGCTCGCCTTTGCCGTTCCGCCCATGCAGGCTGCGGCGATTTTCCTGCCGATCCTGCTGGTCATGGATGCCGTGGCACTCTGGGCATGGCGCCATCACAACAACCGCGCGACCCTCATTGCCATGCTGCCGGGTGCTGTGATCGGCATCGGGCTGGGCTGGGCAACTTCGACCTATGTCTCGGCGGACGCGATGCGTCTCGTTCTCGGCGGGATATCGATCGTCTTCTCGCTCAAGTACTTCATTGAAAGCTGGGCCGCCTACAAGGGCCAGGAAACGGCACCCGCCGGACAACGGCCGATCGCCGGCAGCTTCTGGGGCTCCCTGTCGGGCTATGCGAGCTTTGTCGCCCATGCCGGCGGCCCGCCCTTTCAGATCTATGTCCTGCCGTTGAAGCTCGACCCGCTGACCTATACCGGCACTTCCACCCGCTTCTTCGCCATCTTGAACGCGATCAAGGTGATCCCCTATTTCGCGCTTGGGGAACTCGACGCCACCAATCTCAGCCTCTCAGCAGCCTTGCTGCCGGTGGCCCTGGTGTCGACCCTCGCCGGCGCCCGCCTCGTCCGCCACCTGAAACCGGCCATCTTCTATCCGCTGATGTACGGCATGGTGCTGATCGCGGGCAGCAAGCTGCTCTGGGACGGAAGCCGGGGACTGTTCGGGCTCTGACACGGAAATTTGTGTCCCACTCAGGCTTGCTGCGCTGCACATCGGATCTTGTCGCCATGCGGGGTTTGCCGTACCGTCAGTTTATGACGAACGCAGACCCGTTCATGGCGATCGCAGACCCGAACCGGCGACACATCCTGGAGGATCTGCGCCGGGGGGAAAAAACCGTCAATGAACTGGCCGCCCAGTTGCCGATCAGCCGTCCCGCCGTTTCCCAGCATCTGAAGGCGCTTCTGGATAGTGGCCTTGTCGATGTCCGCTCGGAAGGCACGCGCCGCATCTACTTCATTCATCGGCCAGGCTTCGACCGCATGAACATGTGGCTGGACCAGTTCTGGTCCTGACCCTCTCAAGACTTTTCCAGGACCGACAAAACAAAAGCCCCGAAGTCGACAGAACTCCGGGGCCGAGGGTGTTGTATTGGCTGCTTCATGAATACATCGGGATTGGTCTTTGGGTCCGCCTAATCCCGGCACAGCCGGAAGGGTGGTATCAGTGGCGTGTGGAGGCTCTCAGGCGTTCCATTTCATCCTTGAGGCGCAGTTTCAGGCGCTTCAGTTCGGCAATGTGCCGATCATCGACGGAGGGAGATGCAAGCGCGTCATGGAGCTGTTCCTCGAGCGCTCCATGCTTCTTCTGCAGCGATTCAAGATGAGCCTGTATGGTCATTTGATGCGTCCTTCCTTATCGCCTACCTCCAGCCCTCATCCGCTGGAGTTTCAGGCTTTGCGAAGATAATGTGACACGAGAAATGCGGTTTGTCGAAGGCCAAGTCGTGACATTCGACCATCAAAAACGAAGACAGGGATAACTTCCCGTTACCGGTATTTGGTGATAGGAGCTTGCGCGAATCTTCCGGGCATCCTTAAAGGATGGGCCACACGGCGTTAATGGGGAACAAGCATGGCCGATCAGGAACAGGCCGACATCAGGCTCTCTTTGGCACGGCTTCGCCAGGAGCACGAGGACTATGATGCGGCGATCAATGCCATGATCACGGTCGGCTGCGACGCCCTTCGAATTCAGCGCATGAAGAAAAAGAAATTGTCGATCAAGGACAAGATCACCGCGCTGGAAGACCAGATCATTCCCGACATCATCGCCTGACAGCACAACGTGACGGCATAAGGATAGCCTGATGACAGCTGAGTGCCCGCCCGTCGCCATCATCATGGGAAGCCAGTCCGACTGGGAAACCATGAAAAATGCCGCCGACACGCTCGACGCACTCGGCGTCTCCTATGAAGCCCGCATCGTTTCGGCACACCGTACGCCCGACCGCATGTATGCTTTCGCCAAGGGGGCCCGCGACGAGGGCTTCAAGGTGGTGATCGCCGGCGCCGGCGGGGCCGCCCACCTGCCCGGCATGGTCGCCTCGCTCACCACGCTTCCCGTCTTCGGCGTACCCGTGCAGTCGAAGACGATGTCCGGCCTCGACAGCCTCTACTCCATCGTCCAGATGCCGGCCGGCATTCCGGTCGGCACGCTCGCCATCGGCCGTGCCGGTGCGGTCAATGCCGCCCTGCTCGCCGCCCGCGTGCTCGCCGTCTTCGACGACGAACTGGCAGAGCGACTCGACGAATGGGTCGAGCGCCAGACGGCCTCGGTCGCCGAATATCCCGTAGACGAGGCCCCATGACCATCCGCACGATCGGCATCATCGGTGGCGGCCAGCTGGGCCGCATGCTGGCCATGGCCGCAGCCCGGCTGAATTTCCGCACCGTGATCCTCGAGCCCCAGGCCGACAGCCCAGCCGCTCAGGTCGCGAACCAGCAGATCACAGCCGCCTATGACGATCCGGCAGCGCTCGCGGAACTTGCCCGCCTCTGCGATGTCGTGACCTACGAATTCGAGAACGTGCCCGTATCAGCCGCCGAGACGCTGGCTGCCAGCGTGCCGGTCTATCCGCCGCCGAAGGCGCTTGAAGTCGCCCAGGACCGCGTCACGGAAAAGCGTTTTCTCAACGCATCCGGCATCGAGACGGCACGCTTCCACGCCGTCGACAGCCAGTCTGGCCTGGAAGCCGCGCTTGGCGATTTCGGAGATGAAGGCGTGTTGAAGACCCGCCGTCTCGGTTACGATGGCAAGGGCCAGCAGGTCTATCGCAAGGGTGATTCTGCTGCTGGTGGCTACGAAGCCCTTGGCTCCGTCCCGCTCATCCTCGAAAGCTTCGTGCCCTTTGTCCGCGAAGTCTCGATCATCGCCGCCCGCAACAGCGCAGGCGAAATCCGCTGCTACGATCCGACGGAAAACGTTCACCGCAACGGCATTCTGCACACCTCGACCCAGCCGGCTGCGATCACGCCGGAGACGGCAGCCGCAGCCCGCGAGGCCGCGACCAAGCTTCTCGAAGGCCTCGCTTACGTCGGCGTCGTCGGCATGGAGTTCTTCGTGCTGGCAGACGGTAGCCTGATTGCCAACGAGATCGCCCCGCGCGTGCACAATTCCGGCCACTGGACGGAGGCCGCCTGCATCGTCTCGCAGTTCGAGCAGCACATCCGCGCGGTCGCCTCTCTGCCGCTTGGCGATACCGTGCGCCACTCCGATTGCGTGATGACGAATCTGATCGGCGACGACATCGATTCTGTCCCGGCCTGGCTCGCAAAGCCGAATGTGCTGGTCCATCTCTATGGCAAGACGGAAGCCCGCCCTGGCCGCAAGATGGGTCACGTCACCGAAATCCTGCCGTTTCGCGACTGATTTTCCCGGTTTTTTAGCCTGATGTGTCCGGCATTTTCCGCCGGGCATGTTGACAGCAAGGCCTCCCTCGGGCTAATTGCCGCCAACTCTTCAAGGGCGCGCCCAGCGGCGCGCTTTTGATTGTTTGAACACAGTGGGTGAATGACACATTCCCCGACAATCGTTGTGGACCAGAAAAATGAAGATCAAGAACTCGCTGAAAGCGCTTAAGGCCCGTCATCGCGACAACCGTCTGGTTCGCCGCAAGGGCCGTATCTACATCATCAACAAGCAGAACCCGCGCTTCAAGGCTCGCCAGGGCTGATGCCCCGGGCTCTCCGGAGCCCATGAGCCATGACGGACTGCCCGCCGCTTCTGCGGCGTGTTGATATCGGAAATGTGAGTTTGAAAGACGGCGCTGAGGGACTACCTTCCCTTCATGCGCCGTTTTTCTTTGCGACTCGCCCTCACCCTTCCGCTGCTGCCAGCCCTGCTCCTCGCCGGAGCCGTTGCCGCGCAGTCGCCCGAGGAGCTCGACGGGGCCGGGGCAACCCAAACGCCGGTGGAACGGATCCCGCTCAAGGAACCCGGAAAGCCCAAGACCGTAGATGACCTGCTGGCGGAGCTGAAACGCGAGCGCAATCCGCAAGCCGCACGCCAGATCGCCAACACGGCCATGGCGACCTGGAGCGAGTCGTCGAGCCCGACCATCAACCTGCTGATGCAATGGTCTGCCAAGGCCGCTGCTGAGAAGCGTAACGCCGCTGCTCTCGACTTCATTGACCGGGCGATCATTCTCGATCCCAAGTTTGTCGGCGCCTGGAACCAGCGGGCGACCCTGCATTTCAGCATGGGCAACTACAAGAAATCCGTCTCCGATATCGAGAAGGTGCTGGAACTCGAACCCCGCCACTTCGGCGCCATCGCCGGCCTTGCAGGCATCCTCACCGAGCGCGGCAGCAAGGATGCAGCGCTGAAGGCCTGGGAACGCTATCTCGACGTCTTCCCCGCCGACCGCGAGGCCCAGGAGATCGTCTCCAAGCTCTCGGAAGAACTGGCTGGCCAGCGGACGTAAGGCAAACCGACTTCCCTTGACGAACGGCAGTGCAGCACGATCTTGTTGCCATATCGTCCAGCTCGGAAGCCTTGCTCTTGCTCCTACCCCGTATCGGTCTCGTCTTGCTCATCATCCTCCTCATCCTTATCGCCCTACTGGCAGCGCTGGCCATGGCCACACAGGTCCGTGCCCGTGCCATTACGGCTCAGACACCGAATATCGGGGAACTGACCGATGTCGGCGGTTACAGCCTGAACGCCCTCCACGTTCCCGCTGGACCCGAGGCAGACCTTCCACCGATCGTCTTCATCCATGGCGCTTCGGGCAATCTCCGGGACCAGGCAGGCGCCTTCCTGGAGCGGCTGCGGGGCCGGGCGGAGCTTCTCTTTGTCGACAGACCGGGACACGGCTATTCGGAGCGTGGCGGCCCGGAGAATGACACGCCCGACGGGCAGGCCAATGCCATCGCGAAACTGATGGAGAAGAAGGGGATCGAGCGGGCGATCATTGTCGGCCATTCCTTCGGCGGCGCGATCACCGCAAGCTTTGGCGTGCTGCATCCGGATAAGGTCGAGGGTCTGGCCTTCCTCGCCGCCGCCACGCACCCCTGGCCGGGCGGCGTTGACTGGTATTACCACCTCGCCTCCGAACCGGTGATCGGCCCGATCTTCTGCCACACGCTGGCCCTGCATGCCGGCATGATGCGGATCGCAGCAGCGACCGACCATGTCTTTGCGCCCAATCCGCACCCAACGAACTACATTGAGGACACAGGCCCAACCCTTGTCCTGCGCCCCTCGACTTTCCGCTCCAACGCCAGGGATGTGGCCGGGCTGCATGCCTATGTCACCGGCTTTGCGCCTCGCTACAGGGAGATCAACAAGCCGACTGTTGTCATCACCGGCGACAGCGACGAGATCGTGTTGGAGGAGATCCATTCCAAGGGCCTCGCCCGCGACATCAAGGGCTCAGAACTCGTCTGGATCAGAGGGCTCGGCCACAAGCCGGATTATATCGTCACCGACATCGTCATTGCCGCCCTGGAGAAGATCGGCGGTGAGCAGCGCGATCTGCAGGCCATGGCGCGAGCCGTGGAACCGCGCCTCGCCGCGACACGCGTCGAGCCGACGGGTGCCGCCCCTTCCCTTCAGGCGGGCCAATAGCCGCCATGAAAAAAGCCGCACGAAGGCGGCTTTTCCAGATCCTTGAGATCGGCGATCCTCAGATCCCCGTCTGGCCGTCCGAGCCGATATAGGCGATGCGCAGCATGTTGGTCGAGCCGGGTGTACCGAGCGGAACGCCGGCCGACATGATGATACGGTCGCCCGGCTTGCCGAAACCTTCTTCGACGACGATGCGGCAGGCGCGGTTGACCATGTCGTCGAGGTCGGTCGGCTCCGAGGAGACGACGCAGTGCAGGCCCCAGACGACCGACAGGCGGCGTGCGGTCTGGATGACCGGCGACAGCGCGATGATCGGCACTTCCGGGCGTTCGCGCGACGCGCGCAGACCCGTATTGCCCGAAGACGTGTAACAGACGATCGCCTGCAGACGCAGCGTCTCGGCAATCTGGCGGGCAGCTAGCGAGATGGCGTCGGCGCCGGTGGCTTCCGGCTGGGCGCGCTGGGCGTAGATGATGCCGGGATAATGCGGCTCGCGCTCGACGGTCTCGGCGATCGAGGCCATGGTTGCCACCGCTTCGACCGGATACTGGCCGGATGCCGATTCAGCCGAGAGCATGATGGCGTCGGCGCCTTCAAAGACGGCGGTCGCAACGTCGGAGACTTCCGCACGGGTCGGGACCGGTGCCGTGATCATCGATTCCAGCATCTGGGTTGCGACGACGACCGGCTTGCCTTCGCGGCGGCAGGCGCGGATCAGCTGCTTCTGGATGCCGGGCACGCGCTCGAGCGGCATTTCAACGCCAAGGTCACCACGGGCAACCATAAGGGCGTCGGACAGTTCGATGATTTCGTCGATGCGCTCGATCGCCTGCGGCTTTTCGATCTTCGACATCAGGCCGACGCGGCCCTTGGCGATCTTGCGGACTTCCGCCAGGTCTTCCGGACGCTGGATGAAGGAGAGAGCCACCCAGTCGACGTCATTGACGGCCAGAACCGCATCGAGGTCGGCGCGGTCCTTGTCGGTCAAAACGCCGGTCGCGAGAATGGTGTCGGGCAGGCTGACGCCCTTGCGGTCGGAGATCTTGGTGCCCGACACAACGGTCGTCACGATGCTCTTGCCGTCGCACTTCTCGGCCTTCAGATGCAGCTTGCCGTCATCGATCAGCAGACGGTCGCCGGGCTTCACCGATTCCAGGATTTCCGGATGCGGGAGATAGACGCGGGTCGCATCGCCTGGCACATCCTTGTTGTCGAGCGTAAACGTCTGACCGGCCTTCAGCTCAACGGTTGTCTCGGCAAACTTGCCGACACGCAGCTTCGGGCCCTGGAGGTCGGCAAGAATGCCGATAGGACGGCCACAGGCGGCCTCGACATTGCGGATCCGCTGAACCAGCGTCCGCATCAGATCATGGCTGGCATGGCTCATGTTGATGCGGAAAAGATCGGCCCCGGCTTCATGAAGCTTCCGGATCATCGCCTCATCGGAAGAGGCGGGACCAAGCGTGGCGAGGATCTTTACTTTGCGGTTGCGCTTCATCAGTTCTGGCTTTCCTGGGTGCCCGACGAATCGGACAGCTGGACCATCCAGCTCCCCTGCCTGCCGGTGTCGTATTCCTTGAACCCCATCTGCTGATAGCCGCGTGTGAAGCAGTCATTGACGCCAACGATCTTGAACTCGTTTTCGGCAACACACATGTTGATGTCACCAGTCCAGCGACCACCGCGAGCGGCATCCTCAGCATAGAGATAGTAATAACGCGATTGGAGTTCGCCCTCGATCAGCGTGGCACAGGTGCCGGCCGGAACCTGCCACCAGCCTTCCGTGATCCAGCCCTCTTCCGCCCGGTAACCGACCGCGACCCCCACCAAGTTCTGGGTGCCATTGCAGACACGGAACTCGGCGTGAGCAGCATCGGCTGCCAGCATGGGCGAAAACAGCGCACCCGCGATCAGGAGGGGCTTTAGAAAACGTGCCTTGGCACGGTCAAAAGTCTGTCTGATCGAGTGATGCACGATTGCCGCCGGAACTCCAAAAATGCGCATGGGATGCCTTCTTGCGATGCTGACCAGAGAATGTCAACGCAACTCTAATCGATTATATTTTCTGCCTTTGGTCAGTCTCAAAACCTATATGTCCGATCTTGGCACAAACGTGACAGCCATGAAAGCTTGCGCTCCCCCATTCCCCATGCGATCAAGCGCTTGTAGCAGCTGATGGCTTCAAACTGATGAATGTTTCCCCCGTTTTCGAGATTTCGGAAGGCCGCTTCGACGCCGGCCTCGTGATCCTCGCCGACCACGCCACGAACATCGTTCCCGAGCCCTACGGAAAGCTTGGATTGCCCGACAGCGCCTTTGGTCGACACATTGCCTATGACATCGGCATCGAGCCGCTGACCCGTCGTCTGGCCGCCCGTCTCGGGGTACCTGCCGTAATGTCGCGCTTTTCCCGCCTGCTGATCGATCCGAATCGCGGCGAAGATGACCCGACCATCATCATGCGCATCTCCGATGGCGCGATCATTCCGGGCAACCACCCGATCGCACCGGCGGAGTGGCAGAACCGGATCGAAACTTATCACCGCCCCTATCACCGGGCGGTCTCGGAGGTGATCGGCAAGGTTGCGACGGCTTCCGGCAAGGCGCCGCTGGTGCTGTCGCTGCACTCCTATACGCCGGCCTGGAAGGGCGTGCCCCGCCCCTGGCATGCAGCGGTTCTCTGGGATACCGATGCCCGGGCTGTCCGCCCGCTGATCGAGGGGCTGGAAGCCGCAGGCGATATCCTTGTCGGCGACAATGAACCCTATGACGGCGCCTTGAAGGGCGACACCATGTATCGCCATTGCATGATGACGGGCATCCCGCATGCGCTTCTGGAAGTCCGCCAGGACCTGATCGGCGACGAGGCCGGCGTTACCGCCTGGGCCGATCGTCTGGCGCCGATCTTCGAGCGCCTCAATGCCGACCCGAAGCTGCACGAGTATGAGATCCATGCCTCGCGCACCGGCCCCTACCCCACCCAACCCATCGCGCCCTGAAGGAGGACAGCATGACGCTCCCGACCAAGGACCAGCAAACCGAACTCGAAGCCGCCGCCTTCCGCCGGCTCGTCTCCCATCTGCGCAATCGTCCCGAGGTGCAGAACATCGACTTGATGAACCTCGCCGGCTTCTGCCGCAATTGCCTCTCCAACTGGTATCTCGACGCGGCGAAGGAAAAGGGCCTCGACCTGACCAAGGACGAAAGCCGGGAGGTCGTCTACGGCATGCCTTATGACGAGTGGAAAGCGCTTCACCAGCGCGATGCAACCACCGAGCAGCAGCAGGCCTTTGAGCAGAACCGCCCGAAGGAATGACGCGTGCCCCAAGCTTTGGGGCTTGACGCGGACCGCGCTTCGCGGCACGTGAACGCCACGATAACCCATCCCGAAAATGCCATCCCCGCAGTGAAGGAGATTGCCCATGTCTGATGCCGCCCACGGCGTCGCCCGCGACCAGCTCCGTGCGTTTGTCGAACGCATCGAGCGCCTGGAAGAAGAAAAGAAGACCATCGCCGACGACATCAAGGACGTCTACGGCGAAGCCAAGGCCATGGGCTTCGACACCAAGATCCTGAAGAAGGTGATCGCGCTGCGCAAGAAGGACGACCAGGAGCGCATGGAAGAGGACCTGATCCTCGACACCTACCTGGCCGCACTGGGCATGATCGAAGGCCCTCCGGAAGGCTGAGACAAACGCCCCAACCAGCAAAAAACCCGCCAATCCGGCGGGTTTCTTTTTGTCTATCAATCAATTGCCTGGGGATCCGACGGGCTCTCAGGGTGCCCCAAAGCGGCTCGGATCGACCGTTGTCGCATCGAGGCGGAAGCCATCGGGTACCGTTGTTGCCGGCGCCATCAGGGAGCGGGAGACAACGCGCGGCGCCTTCACTGGCTTGGCAACCGACTCGAAGCGACCCTGATTGAGCGCCCACTGCTCAATCATGCTCTTCGTCAGCTTGGTACCACCATACATGGCCATATGCGCACGCTCGGCATCCTCCTGACCCGGACGACCACCTTTCTTGGGAAGCGCCGCATCGACATCAGCAACAGGCTCGGACGGCGTGTCGAACATGTCGCCGAATTGCGTCGTCGATTCCACCACGGTTTCCGGCTGCGGCGGGATTGCGGCAACTTCGACAGGCTTCTCAGCCGGCGCCGGAGCAGCACGGAGTTCAGCCTGCGCGGGTGCGCTGGCCGGAATCGGCGCCGCCATTTCCGGCATTGTGCCTTCTTCAAGCGCGGCAGCGGCCTCTGGCGACAGGATCGCCTGCTCGACTTCGTCGATCTCCGCCTCGGCTTCCGCCTGGGCAGATGCCAAGAGCGCCTCGGCCACCTGCGGACGGGCCGCCGGCACCGGAACGGTCATCCCGTCGGCGAGCACCATGGAGTCGGCATTCGGATCGATCGATGCCGTCATCACGCCCGGCTCGGCCACACCCGGCTCAGGTCTGCTGAGCAGCGTCGGCACAGGGACGTTCATCGCGGCGAGGTCGGCAAATTCGTCTGCAGGCGCAGCAGCCGGAACCGGCACGCCGCTGGCCACTTCACGCAAGGCATCCTCTGCCGCATTGCGTGGCGGCTGATAGAGCGCGACGGCAAGGCTATTGTCGGCCGGACGAAGGGCCGGACGCGCCTGCGGAACGGGCGCCGCAGCGGCATCGACGCCGGGAAGCGTATTGGCGACCATGACCGGCTCTGTCGCCGTTACCGCAGGCTGCTCACGCGGGGCGGCCGGTGCCGGCTGCGGCTGGGCGACAGCCGGACGTGCTGCGGGTTCCGGAATATCCTCAACTTCGTCTTCGTCACCACCGCCGAACAGCATGGCAAGGAAGTTGCGCGGCCGCGAGGACGAACTCTCTTCGGCCATCATCACCGTGTTGCCCGAGGCCACACGACGCTTGTATTCGGCGAGCGCCTGTTGATAGCCCGGCAATGGCTTGCCGTCGGCCGGAATGTGGACGGTCTTGCCATCCGGGAAGAGACGCACGAGATCCTTGCGGCTCATGCGCGGCCAGGCGCGCACGCCGGCCACATCCATATGCACGAAGGGTGAGCCGGAATTCGGATAATAGCCCACGCCGCCAGCCTGCATCTTCACGCCGATTTCGCGCAGCGTCTTCAGAGGCACGCCCGGAATGTAGAAGTCCATCGCCGTGCCACGCATATGCTGGCTTTCCTTGGCGACACCCTTCGAGCGTGAACGCAACATGTTGTTGGTCGCGGGAGAGCGATAGGCGGAAACCACCTTGATGTAACCCTTCGCACGCGACTGCCGGTAGACTTCCCAGACGAGGTCGAAGAGGCGCGGATCCATTTTCGTCGGCTCGTTGCGACGCCAGTCACGCAGAATGTAATTGAGCTGTTTCAGACCCTTTGGGTCGTAGCGGCCATTGCGCTTGAAGGTGATCGAGGCACGTTCACCGGTATGGACGAATTCGATGTTGAGGGTACGGGTTTCAGCTCTCGCGGTCCCGGGTGCCAGGAGAAGAACCGCAAGGCACCCCAGCACGGAAATAAAGAGCGACATCAGCATCTTCGCTGCGAAAGACGCAGACGCAAGCCGGATGTTGCGCTCTCTTTGCATATGGAGCGCGCTGATGTCCTGCGATGCCTGCAATGCAATCCCCGTCCGAAAGACTACGTCCCACGCCAACTCGAATGAACGTCAAATGCGGTCATACCATGGCAAATTTGCCACATCCGCACAAGCTGCACATTTATAGTGAACGCTTGCCTAACAAATGCTTAGCCCCGTGGTAAGCGATTAAGCTTACCCCAGAGTTAACATCGAACGATTGAGGCAAATCAAGCCGCATCCTTCTGCGGATCATCAGGATCAATCCCGTAATCCTTCAGTTTGCGGTAGAGGGTGGAACGGCCGATGCCGAGTTTCCGGGCCACCTGGCTCATTTGTCCGCGGTAGAACTTCAGCGCAAAGCGGATCAGCTCTTCCTCGATCTCGGCAAGCTTACGCACATTGCCAGCCTCATCCGTGCTGACAATGATGTTGGCGGATTGGGCTGCTGCGAAACCTGTGGATGGAGCAGAATAGCCGCCTGCAAAACCGGCCGCACGTTCGGCCAAAGCCGCTTGAACCTTGGCGATCGGACTTGGCTCACTCAGGATGGCCTGTGGCTCAGCGCCGGAGCCACCGCCGCGATGGCCTCGCACCTGGGCCGAAATCTGCGGAAAGTCTCGCTCGCTGAGGCTCGCCCCCTCCGCCAGCACCACCGCACGGAAGATTGCATTCTCCAGCTGACGCGTATTGCCCGGCCATTCGAATGAGGTCAGAAGCGCAAGTGCCGACGGGTCGATCTGCAAGGTCCGAGGCAGGCGCTGTTCGAGAGAGAAACGCTCGACAAAGGCACGAACGAGGTGCGGGATGTCTTCCTTGCGGCGGCGGAGCGAAGCGATGGTGATCGGGAAGACGTTGACGCGATAATAGAGGTCCTCCCGGAAACGGCCGGCCTTGACCTCCTCGATCAGATCCTTGTTGGTGGCAAGGATCAGGCGGACATTCGCCTTGATTGGCCTCGGCTGGCCTTGCCGGAGAACTTCGCCGCTCTGCACGATCTCAAGCAGACGCATTTGGCCGACCGGGGGCAACTCGCTGATTTCCTCAATAAAAAGCGTTCCGCCCTCCGCATCTGCAAGCTTGCCCGCAAGGTTTTCGCTGCCGAACAGAAATTCCTCGATCTGACCGGGCGAGACCGTGTTGCAGTTGACGGAGATAAACGGACGGGACGAACGATCACCCGCCGCATGAATGGCGCGGGCAATCAGCTCCTTGCCGACCCCGGCCTCGCCTTCCAGCATAACGGGGATGACCGACTGCGCAGCCCGGCGCCCGAGCTCAACGACGCGAGACATGGCCGCACTGGCCGCAACGACGTCCGCAAAGCTGACAGATCCGCTGCGGGCGCGACGGGGTGCACGTCCCTGCAGACTGGTGCGATGGATCTTGAGGGCAGACTCGATGGCGCCGATCAACCGCTCCTGGGCTATCGGCTTGACCAGAAAGTCGAATGCGCCTGCCCGGACCGCATCAAGAGCGGTTTCGGTGGCGCCTTCCGTGGTTCCCACAATCACCGGCACGGCCGGATTGATCTCGCCCAGGATCGGAATGAGGGTCGGATTGAGACCGTCGGCCGAGGTCGCGTCGAGCACGACGACGCTGATTTGATCGCAATGGCGGCGAAAAAGCTCTATTCCCGCTGTCGCCGTATCGGCAACATGAACGGCATGACCATGCGCCTCAATTGCAGCCTTCATGCTGCGGCGCTCGGCGACATCTTCATCGATGAGTAGAATCTGTGCGGTCAACTTACGCTCCCCGAGGCTGTTTCGGCGCCCTTGCGCTCCTGGGTTATCGCGGGGAGACTGGCAGAAAGGCCTGAACATGTTCTTGGAAGAAAGCCTAACATTTTAACGGTCCTTAACCGTTTATGGCACAATCCACAGAGGCGCTGCGGCAAACGGCGCGGTTGGGTCGCATCAGACCGGGACATCCACCTGCTTGCCCATCGCCGGACGACTGACTACATCTCCGCAACACACGAGAGAAAGGACGTCACCATGATGATCGACCGTCGCCCCGCCTTCAGCCCGGCAAACCCGGCTTCCGCGAGCGCAAATCAGAACCTTGGCGACCTTCCCGTCTGGAAGCTTGAGGATCTCTATCCCGGCCAGACCTCTCCCGAGTTCCTCGGGGCTGTCGAAAAGGCAGGCTCGGATGCACTCGCCTTCGAAACGAAGTGGAAGGGCAAGCTCTCGATCGCCCTGGAAACTGTCGGCGAAAACTCGCTCGCCCAGGCGCTTCGCGAGATGGACGCGCTCGAAGACCTGCTTGGCCGCATCGCCTCCTACGCTGGCCTGACCTATTACTCCGACATGACCAATCCGGCGAACGGCAAGTTCTTTGGCGACATCCAGGCCAAGCTGACGGACATGTCGGCCCGCCTTCTGTTCTTCCCGCTGGAACTGAACCGCCTGTCGGATGACGCCGTCGATGCCGCCATGGACCGCGATCCGGCCCTTGGCCACTTCCGCCCCTGGATCGTCGATCTGCGCAAGGACAAGCCCTTCCAGCTCGACGACCGGATTGAACAACTCTTTCTCGAGAAGTCGCAAACGGGTGCCGCCGCCTTCAACCGCCTGTTCGACGAGACGCTTGCCGCCCTGCGCTTCAAGGTCGGCGACGACGAGATGCCTCTCGAGCCGACGCTCACGCTGTTGCAGGATGCCAATCCGGAAAAGCGCAAGCTGGCCGCCGAAGCCCTGTCGAGGACGTTCAAGGAAAATATCCGCATCTTCACTTTGGTGACCAACACGCTCGCCAAGGACAAGGATATCTCCGACCGCTGGCGCGGCTTTGAAGACATCGCCGACAGCCGCCATCTGGCCAACCGCGTCGAACGCGAAGTCGTCGACGCATTGGCAGCCGCTGTGCAGGAGGCCTATCCGCGCCTGTCGCACCGCTACTACAAGATGAAGGCGAAGTGGCTCGGCATGGACCAGATGAATTTCTGGGACCGCAATGCGCCGCTGGCCGAAACACCTGACAGACTGATTTCCTGGGATGAGGCCAAGGACATGGTGCTCTCAGCCTATGGCGGCTTCGCGCCTGAAATGGCCGAAATCGCCGGCCGCTTCTTCGACGGCGGCTGGATCGATGCCCCCGCCCGCCCCGGAAAGGCGCTAGGCGCCTTCGCCCATCCGACGGTGCCTTCGGCTCACCCCTATGTTCTGGTCAATTATCTCGGCAAGCCGCGTGATGTGATGACGCTGGCGCATGAACTCGGCCACGGCGTGCACCAGGTGCTCGCTGGCGGCCAGGGTGCGCTGATGTGCCAGACCCCGCTGACGCTTGCCGAAACCGCATCCGTCTTCGGCGAAATGCTGACCTTCCGCGCCCTTCTCGACAAGACGACCGACAAACGCGAACGCAAGGCCATGCTCGCCCAGAAGGTCGAAGACATGATCAACACGGTTGTCCGCCAGATCGCCTTTTACCAGTTCGAGCGCAAGATCCACACGGCCCGCAAGGAAGGCGAACTGACCGCCGAGCAGATCGGCGAACTCTGGCTCTCCGTTCAGTCGGAAAGCCTTGGGCCGGCAATCAAGATCTCGGAAGGCTACGAGACCTGGTGGGCCTATATTCCCCACTTCATCCACTCGCCCTTCTATGTCTATGCCTATGCCTTTGGCGACTGCCTGGTAAACTCGCTTTATGCCGTCTACCAGAACGCCGACCAGGGCTTCCAGGACAAGTACTTCGCGCTCTTGAAGGCCGGCGGTACCAAGCACCACTCGGAGCTTCTGGCTCCGTTCGGCCTCGATGCCACCGATCCGTCGTTCTGGGCCAAGGGTCTGTCGATGATCGAGGGGCTGATTGACGAGTTGGAAGCGCTAGATAAGGCAGCCTGAACAGCGGAGCTGCCGACATACCATGCGTGACCACGCGCCCTATGCGCTCTTCCGCGACGACCGCGCGGGAACGAGCCTCGTTTTTGCCGAACCGGAGACGCTCGTCGTCGCCCGGTCGGCCGACGAGGTCGAGCCGGCGCTTGCGAGACTGGAAGCGCATCGGAAGGCCGGCAAGTGGCTGGCGGGCTACCTTTCCTATGAAGCCGGGTTTGTCTTTGAACCAAAGCTCCGTCCCCTGATCGAAGAGGGCCGCGAGACACCGCTGATTTCGATGGGCGTCTTTTCAGCGCCCGCGCCGACAGACCACCCGCTTGCGACGCCACCCTCGAACATTCCGAATGCGCCGCTCTTGAGCGAGCCAAGAGCCGCCTGGGACTTCGAAACCTATCGGAACCGCTTTGAGCGGCTTCATCATCATCTGCGCAAGGGCGACTGCTATCAGGCGAACCTGACCATGCCGGTCGAGGCAAAATGGGAGGGCGACCCCCGCGCCGCCTTCTGGTCCCTCGTCGATCGCCAGCCCGTGCATTACGGCGCGCTGATCGACTATGGCATCGGCCCCGTCATCCTGTCCCGCTCACCGGAACTGTTCTTTTCCGTCGATCAAGACGGCTGGATCGAGACAAGGCCCATGAAGGGCACAGCAGCGCGCGGCGCGTCACCGGCGGAGGACGAGGCGATCATCGCCGCCATGCTCGGCGACGAAAAGACCCAGGCCGAGAACCGGATGATCGTCGATCTCTTGCGCAACGACGTCTCCGTCATCTCGGAGGTCGGCACACTTTCGGTCCCCAAGCTGTTTGCCATCGAGACCTATCCGACCGTACATCAGATGGTAAGCTATGTCAGGGCCAGGCTCTTGCCCGAAATCGGCCTGCCCGAGATCGTGGCCGCCCTCTTCCCCTGCGGCTCCGTGACCGGCGCGCCCAAGATGTGGGCCATGCGCATCCTGCACGAACTCGAAGCCGGCCCGCGCGACGTCTATTGCGGCGCAATCGGATGGTGCGACCCTTCGGGTCCCATGCGATTTTCGGTGGCAATCCGCACCATCTCCCTTTTCAACCATGGGCGCGCCGTCTTCAATGTCGGCGGCGGCATCGTCTTCGATTCGAAGGCGGACGCCGAATACGAAGAATGCCTGCTGAAGGCGCGCTTTGCCGTGGGAGATGAATGGATTTCTCGCTGATCGAGACGATGCGGTGGCAACCGGACGCAGGCTTCCTGCGGCTCGACCAGCATTTGCGCCGCCTGTCCCGTTCCGCCGATGCGCTGGGTTTTCGCCAACCGCAGGACGCGAAGGGAAAACTTGAGAAGGAAGTGTCCGGGGATGCACCGCTGAGGGTGCGCCTTGTCATGACCTATCGCGGCAAGATGGAGGTGACCGCCACCCCCTTCGAACCCATGCCCGACGGCACGGTCTGGCGGCTGAAAATCGCAAAGACACGCCTGCAATCCGAAGACAGCCTGTTCCGCCACAAGACCACCCGTCGCGAACCCTATGAGGCCGCCCGCGCCGAATTCTCTAAGGACGAGGCGGACGAGGTGATCCTTCTCAACGAGCGGGGCGAGGTCTGCGAAGGCACGATCACCAACATTTTCGCCGAAGCCGCCGACGGCATGCTGCTCACCCCGCCACTCACAAGCGGCCTTCTTCCCGGCGTCTTGCGCGCCGAACTGATCCGTGAACGCAAGGCACGCGGCGAGGTCCTGAAACTCGACGACCTGCGCCACCGCAAGCTCTTTGTCGGCAACTCCCTGCGCGGGCTGATCCCCGCCGAACTCATTGATTAGGGCTGCCCATGTTCATCCTCTCCCTCACCTATGTGAAACCGACCGAAGACGCCGACCGCGTCATGGCTCCGCATATGGACTGGGTGAATGCCGGCTATGACAACGGCATGTTTCTGGCCTCGGGCCGCAAGAACCCGCGCACCGGTGGCGTCATCCTGGCCAAGGGCGACCGGGCTGACATCGAGGCCTATGTCGCAGCCGATCCGTTCACGGTCGAGGGCGTGGCGGTGTACGACATAACGGAGGTGACGATAACCCGCACGGCTGTCGGACTGGAGGCGCTGAAGTGATGCCTCAGTCTTCATCCCCAAGGGTCCGCGGAACCGCGCGCCGTCCATCGAACGCTTCAAGTATCTCGATACGACTGGAGCCAAGCTTGTAGTAGACCACGTAGGGCGTTCCGGACACCACAAAACGCCTGGCATCCGGGAGCCTGGTACCGGTCCCGATCTCGGGATGCCTGGAAATGTTTTCGACGGCCATCAGGATATGACGGGCAATTTCACCAGCGGCAACGGGATGAAAACGGGCGATATACGAGCGGATGTGAACGAGATCCTGTCTGGCAGTGATTGACCAGACGACTTTCATGGCATTTATCGTGCGATATCGGGTTTCGGAGCTTGCTGCTCGTCTGATGTCCCCCAGCTCTCAAGCCAAGCTGTCATGGCCTCGTGGGAGATAAGCCCTTCGGCTCTGGCGGAAATCATACCCTCCTCGACGACGGACATTTCCATGTCGTGACGGTCGAGATAGGCGACAATCGCTTCTTCCATCAACTCGTTTTCATCGCGGCCGTTTTGTGCGGCAGTCGATCTCAAACGCGACATGGTTTCGGGTGAGATAGCAATCCGTGCAAGCTGTGCTGTCATTGGTACCTCCCGACTTCGCGCGCAGTCGGAAAAAGAAACGTCTTGCGATGATGATAGCAAGGCGGCAGGCTGCAGGCAAACACGGCTCACTTTCTCGATGGTTCCTCAATTTACCCATACCCCCTATGCCGGCCCGACGCGCCCTTTCACCATAGGCCTGTCGGCACTAGACCCAACCCGCTGGATCGAACCGGATGCCGACCGCGATTATTACCTGGCGGAAAAGAGCGCGCTGGCCGCGACGCGGCTTGACGAGGTCTACCGGGCGACCGGCGACAGCCTTCCCGCGCAGGAGGAATGTCTTGCAGCTCTCACCGGCTATCTCAACGCCCATCATCGGCAGCTCATGGCAAAGACAGGCCTGAGCGATGATGACCTGCCCCCGCTTCTGCGCGCCGGAATGCTGGTGCAGGACGACCTCGTGATCATGATGCGGCGCGAGGCGGGCTGGTTTATCGCCGCAGCGCACCTCTCCTTCCCCTCCTCCTGGGTGCTTGCGGAAAAGTTCGATCGCCCGATGGAGGAAGTCCACGAACATGTGCCGGGTTTCGAAGGCGGCACCCGAAACGCGGCGATGATCAATCGCATCTTCGACAATCTGGCCCCCGACCTGCCCGCCGAGCGCTTCAACTGGTCGATCAACTGGAAGGAGAAGCTCTTCCATCCGGAGACAGGTCGCAACGATACGGCTGAGCCAGACGAGGCCGTGGTGCGCGTCGAACGACAGACGCTGACGAAACTGCCCGTGACAGGCGCGATTGTCTTTACGATCCGCATCTATCTCGACCCGGTCACCCTGTTTGATCGCCACCCGGAGGGCCGGCGTCTGGCACATTCTCTCGCCAGTCAGCTCGAGGGGCTGACCGAGCCGCAACTGCGCTACAAGGGGCTCAACCGCCAACGCAAGCGCCTGGTTGACCGCCTGCGGCAAGATGTGGCGTCGGAAAATCACTGCTAGCCCATCTCTGGGCATAGGCCCCACCCTTTATTGTGTCAGAGTTTTGTGATCTAGAACCGCCAGTATCGCTCCGGCCGCATGAGACAGGCCGGAAACATGGCCCAGGCGAAACGACCGGGCCTCCAAGGAGACGGAAATGAGCGAAATGACCTACCCGGTTTATGGCGAGATCACCGGCCCGATCGTGATGATCGGTTTCGGCTCGATCGGCCGCGGCACCCTGCCGCTGATCGAACGCCACTTCAAGTTCGACAAGAGCCGGATGGTCGTCATCGATCCCCGCAATGACGAGGCCGAGCTGCTCGCCAAGCATGGCATCAAGCACATCCAGGCGCATGTCACGAAAGAGAACTACAAGAAGCTGCTGAAGCCGCTTCTGACCGAAGGCGAAGGCCAGGGCTTCTGCGTCAACCTTTCGGTTGATACCGGTTCGCTCGACCTGATGAAGCTCTGCCGCAAGCTCGACGTGCTCTACATCGACACCGTCGTTGAGCCCTGGCTCGGCTTCTACTTCGACAAGAACATGAAGAATTCCGAGCGCACCAACTATGCTTTGCGCGAGACCGTGCGCCAGGAAAAGGCCAAGAACCCGGGCGGCACCACGGCCGTCTCCACCTGCGGCGCAAACCCGGGCATGGTCTCCTGGTTCGTCAAGCAGGCGCTGGTCAACATCGCCCATGAAACCGGCGTCAAGTTCGACGAGCCGGACCAGAACGATCGCGACGGCTGGGCCAAGCTGATGAAGAAGGTCGGCGTCAAGGGCGTGCATATCGCCGAGCGCGATACCCAGCGCACCAAGAACCCGAAGCCGCTTAACGTCTTCTGGAACACCTGGTCCGTCGAGGGCTTCCTGTCGGAAGGCATGCAGCCGGCCGAACTCGGCTGGGGCACCCATGAAAACTGGATGCCGAAAAACGCCAAGAAGCACAAGAAGGGCTGCAAGGCCGCGATCTATCTGGAGCAGCCGGGCGCCAACACCCGCGTACGCACCTGGTGCCCGACGCCGGGTCCGCAGTATGGCTTCCTCGTCACCCACAACGAGTCGATCTCGATTGCGGACTACTTCACCGTCGAGAAGGATGGCGAAGTCGTCTACCGCCCGACCTGCCATTATGCCTATCACCCAGCCAATGATGCCGTGCTCTCGCTGCACGAGATGTTCGGCAATGGCGGCACGCCGCAGCCGGTCCTGCATGTTCTGAACGAGGACGAACTGGTCGATGGCGTCGATGAACTCGGCGTACTGCTCTACGGCCACGAGAAGAACGCCTACTGGTATGGCTCGCGCCTGTCGCTGGAAGAAACCCGCCGCATCGCGCCCTATCAGAACGCGACCGGCCTGCAGGTGACCTCGGCGGTTCTCGCCGGCATGGTCTGGGCGCTCGAAAATCCGAAGGCCGGCATCGTCGAGGCCGACGAGATGGACTACAAGCGCTGCCTCGAAGTGCAGTCGCCCTATCTCGGCCCGGTCGAAGGCCACTACACCGACTGGACCCCGCTCGACGGTCGCCCGGGCCTCTTCCCGGAAGACCTCGACGAAAAGGATCCGTGGCAGTTCCGGAACATCCTGGTCCGCTGACCGGTTTTACGCATGAACAGGGCCCGTCGCTTGCGGCGGGCCTTCTTGCATCGCGAGCAAGATCGGGATAACCCCGGCAATACAAGGCTCTCGCCTTGCTTTGGCCAAGCCTTCGCGGCATGTTCTCGGTGATAACACAGACGGTGGACGGCGTTGCCGGGCCGCTGAATTGGTGGGAGACAAGAATGAAAATCAAATCCCTGGTCGCAGTCGCTGCAGCGAGCCTCGCGCTTTCATCCTGCTATTCCAGCCCGCCGCGCCAGCTGCCGGTCGTTCAGCAAGGGCCATCGATCGAAGGGGCCTGGGTCGATCCCAATGGCATCAGCTCGACCTTCCAGGGCGGAACCTTTACCACCCGCACCACGGACACCAATCAGATCCTCGCCTCCGGCACCTACATGCTGGTCAATGATCGTCTCGTCGAGATCAACATGACATCGCTGGTGCGCAACACCCAGCAGAAGGTCAATTGCGCGCTGGTCACGCCCACCCAGCTGAACTGCACCACCGATACCGGTGCCCAGTTCTCGCTCGCGCGCCGGGCCTGAGACCGTCCAGTATCGTATTATCGGAAGCGGCCCCAGTGGCCGCTTCTTTCGTTTCAGGTGTCGCGAACCTGCGGATCGACAGCGATTTCTGCTTGCCCTCCCCCGGTCGAGATGAAAACATCCGGCATCCGAATTCTGGCGTGTGACTGTCATCATCGCGTGCCAGACTGCTAGCGATGTATTGCAACAGGAGAGATGAGATGTTCAGACATTTGAAGATTGGCTTGTTCAGCGCCTCGGTGCTGGCCCTGACGGCTGGAACGGCTTTCGCCGATTTCGAGCTCAATATCCTGCACATCAACGACATGCATTCGCGCATTGAGGCAATCAACAAGTCCGACTCCACCTGCTCGGCGGATGACGCAGCCAAGAACGAGTGCTTCGGCGGCATCGCCCGTGTGAAGGCCGCCATCGACGCCCGCCGCGCCGAACTCACCGGCAAGAATGTCCTGACGCTCGACGCCGGTGACCAGTTCCAGGGCTCGCTCTTCTACACCACTTACAAGAGCGCCCCGATTGCCGAATTCATGAACGGCATCGGCTTCGACGCCATGGCGATCGGCAACCACGAATTCGACGACGGCCCGGAAGAGCTGGCCAAGTTCATCGACGCGCTGGAGTTCCCGATGATCTCCGGCAACACGCTGGCCGGTCTGAACTCCCCCGTGGCCGATAAATTCAAGCCGTATATCGTCAAAGACTTCGGCGGCGAAAAGGTCGCGGTTGTGTCCGTCCTGGCCACCGATACGGATGAAACCTCCTCCCCCGGCGACAGCATCCTGTTTGCTGATGAAATCGGCTACCTCAAGGAGGCAGTGAAGGAAATCGAGGGCCAGGGCATCGACAAGATCGTGCTGCTCTCGCATGTCGGTTACCCGAAGGACCAGGAAATCGCCGCAGCCGTCGACGGCATCGACGTGATCGTCGGCGGTCACAGCCATACGCTGCTTTCCAACACCGATGAAAATGCGGCAGGCCCCTACCCGACCATGGTGAAGAGCCCGTCCGGCAAGGACGTCCCGATCGTCCAGGCCTATTCCTATTCCAAATATCTCGGTGACCTCACGGTCGTCTTCGACGATGCCGGCGTCGTTAAGAGCGCAACCGGCGAACCGAAGCTGCTCGACGCCTCGGTCACGCCGGACGCTGGTTTTGTCGCCAAGGTTGCCGAGCTCGCCGGCCCGATCGAAGAACTGAAGCTGAAGGAAATCGGCGCGACAGCCGAAGCGATCGAGGGCTCGCGTGATGTCTGCCGCGCCATGGAATGCTCCATGGGCAACCTCGTGGCCGACGCCATGATCGACCGTCTCAGCGATCAGGGCATCACCATCGCCATTCAGAACGGTGGCGGCCTGCGCGCTTCGATCGATGCCGGCACGGTGACGATGGGTGAAGTCCTGACCGTCCTGCCCTTCCAGAACACGCTCGCCTCATTCCAGCTGAAGGGCTCGGATATCGTGGCAGCGCTTGAAAACGGCGTGAGCCAGGTCGAGGAAGGCGCTGGTCGCTTCCCGCAGGTTTCGGGTCTGAAATACACGGCAGACCTGAACAAGCCGGCCGGCAGCCGCATCACCTCGGTCGAGGTGAAGGAAGGCGATGCCTTCGTCGCCATCGATCCGAACAAGGTCTATGGCGTGGCAACCAACAACTACATGCGCTCCGGCGGTGACGGCTACAAGGTCTTCGCAACCGGCGGCCAGAACGCCTACGACTTCGGTCCGGGGCTTGAAAGTGTTGTTGCCGACTACATCGCCAAGAACAGCCCATACAAGCCCTACACGGATGGCCGTATCACGGTGATCGCGGCAGCGGCCCCAGCATCCGCCGAGGCAACCGCCGAGACACCGGCCGCCGCGCCGGCTGCTGAAACGGCAGCCGCACCGGCAACAACGCCGACCGAGACGGCAGCTGCGGCCGCCGCCACGGTGTATAAGGTCATCGCTGGCGACAGCCTTTGGAAGATCGCAGAAGCCACTTATGGCGACGGCATGCTTTGGAGCAAGATCGCCGAGGCCAATGCTCTGCGCAATCCGAACATCATCTCGATCGGCCGCGAATTGCAGCTTCCGGCGAAGTAAGACCGTTTGACGCATGACAAAAGCCGGTCCGGGCTTCCCCGGGCCGGCTTTTGCTCTTATCAGATGATCTCAACTGGCCTTCGTCACGTAACGGTCGAGTTCTCAGCTCCAGGATTTCAAGATGAATGCACTTCCCGCCCATTGGCCCTCCGACCACCCGCCCGTCAATTTCGGCAAGGTCGGCGTGCTGCTCGTCAATCTCGGAACCCCTGACGGCACGGACTACAAGTCCATGCGCCGCTATCTCGAGGAGTTCCTGACGGACAAGCGCGTCATCGAGTGGTCACGGTGGTTTTGGTACCCGATCCTCTACGGCATCGTTCTCAACCGCCGTCCGCAGAAGGTCGGCAAGGCCTATGAGGAGATCTGGAATAAAGATCTCGATGAGAGCTATCTGCGAACCTACACGCGCAGCCAGGGCGAAAAGCTCGCCTTGGCCCTCAAGGATCTTCCGAACGTGCATGTCGATTGGGCCATGCGCTACGGTCAGCCGGCCATTCAGGCCAAGATGAACGAGATGCAGAAGGCCGGCTGCGAGCGCATCCTCGTCTATCCGCTCTATCCGCAATACGCGGCGGCCACGACGGCCACCGTCAATGACGAGGCCTTCAAGGCGCTTCTGAAGATGCGCTGGCAGCCAGCGTTGCGCACGGTTCCGCAATATGCCGATGATCCGGTCTATATCGAGGCGCTCGCCAACTCGATCAACAAGCACCTCGCGACGCTCGACTGGGAGCCGGAACTGGTGATCACCTCCTACCATGGGATCCCCAAGTCCTACTTCATGAAGGGCGATCCCTATCACTGCCAGTGTTACAAGACGACGCGTTTGCTGCGTGAGCACCTTGGCTGGGAAAAGGAAAAGCTGATGGTCACCTTCCAGTCCCGTTTTGGGCCGGAGGAATGGCTTCAGCCCTACACCGACAAGACCGTCGAGAAGCTCGCGCAGGAAGGTGTCAAGCGCATCGCCATCATGAACCCCGGCTTCGTCTCCGACTGCCTGGAGACGCTCGAGGAAATCGCCGGTGAGGCAGGCGAAGACTTCCTTCACAATGGCGGCGAGAAATTCACGCATATTCCCTGCCTCAATGACAGCGAAGACGGCATGCGCGTGATCGAGAATGTCGTTCGCCGCGAATTGCAGGGCTGGGTCTGACACACCTCTCAGCCCAAAAAAGGTCTCACACCCACGGCCGCCGCGAGGCGGTCGTTTTCGTTTCAAGCCGTAACCTCTTTCCAGTGACTTAACTGACCTCGGCAACCTGCCTCATTCTGGTACGCTCACGCCGTTGCAACCGAGACGTTTCCAAAGAAATTTTCACGCTCCCCCGGATGGTCAGCCGACCAAAGGCAAACCTGTGTTTTGCATTGTGAATTCATCGCTTTATGACGATATTTCGTGCAACTCCAATCCCGCCGAGAGCAACCCAAAGGTGCCAGAAGCTCCCGTTAGCATGAGCGAGCAAAGAGCCTAAATAATTGGATTTAAATATAATTTTAGAGGAGCGATTTCTTATATTAACGCTCCGTTTAATAATGATCCCTAGAATTAGGGGCATTGAAGGAGAACTGACATGTATCGTTACAGATTGACCCTTGCATCGGCCTTCTTGGCGATGGCCCTTGCCCCGGCCCATGCCGAAACACCGCAGCCCGACGTCAACAAACTGATCTCGCCCGCCCTCGTGGAAGAGATGCGCCAGTTCATTGGCGCGGAGATCGTGCAAGTTTCCGTCGAGGCGCAGAACAATCGCCTGAACACCATGACCCAGGCGCAGATCGACGAGCTTGATAACCAGTGGAAGGCCGAACGCGAAGCCGCGGACAAGCCGCTGATCGCCGCCACCCTGTCCAATCCGCTCTCGGTCTATCTTGCCCGCATCCAGGGCAAATCGCTGGGTCTCTATGCCGAGATCTTCGTGATGGACCAGAACGGCCTCAATGTCGGCCAAAGCTCCGTCACGAGCGACTTCTGGCAGGGTGATGAAGACAAGTTCCAGAAGACCTTTGCCGTCTCTGAAGACGCCATGTTCGTCGATGCACCCGAATGGGATGACGAGGCCAAGATCTGGCGCAACCAGGTCAGCTTCACAATCGTCGATGCGTCCAAGAAGAAAATCGGCGCTGTGACCGTTGAGCTGAACCTCACCGAACTTGAAAGACGTTTGCTGGCCGCGTCCTGATCGACCTAGCAACGGGCGCATGAATGCGCCCGTTTTCCCACCCATGTAGATTCTCCCTCTCTGATTGAGACTGGACCAGCATCATGCTTAAGAACCTATCCGTAAGCGCAAAGGGCTTTATCGCTTTCGGTATATTGGCTGCCATCGCCATTGCGGCGTCGACTTTCATCTACAACCGCGCGATCGTCGCGCGCGATCAGGTCATCGAAACGGCAACGGTCAACCAAGTGGTCACCGCCGTCGAAGAATTCGGCTCCGACCTTTCGCTGGCCAACCTTCAGCTGAAAACCTTCCTGTTGACCGGCAACCGTGACTACGCGGCCGCCTCTCAGGAACTCGTTGGCGAAATGACCAATGACAAGGCGGCCCTGGAAAAGCTGTTCTCGGAAGCCGCCCCCTCTGAATTGCCGAGGCTGCGGGAGGCTTTTGCTTCTCTCGACACCTGGAAAGCCAACTTCGTAGACCGTCAGATCCTTTTGATGCGCGATCCGGTCACGGTAGAGCTCGCGCGTGCCATCGAAGTCACCGGCGAAGGTGAGGCGCTCGCAAAGGCGTTTCAGGACAAGCTGGGTGAAGTCAAGACGGCCATGACTGCCCGTGCTGCGACAGCAACCGAGAACCAGAGCCTGGCTCTTGCGCAGGTGGAAAACGTCAGTCTGATCGCCTCGATCGTCGTGGCGGCAGCCGCGATCCTTCTCGGCTTCCTGAACTTCCAACTCGTCTCCCGTCCGCTTGGCAGACTTGCCGATGCTACGACACGGCTTGCCAATGGCGACCTCGACATCGCGATTGACCAGGGCGGCAAGGACGAGATCGGCAAGATGGCAGCTGCGATGCAGATCTTCCGCGAGGCGGCCATTGCCAACAAGCGTCTCGAAGCCGAAGCCGAAGGCAACCGCCAGCGCGCAGAAGCCGAACGCATTGCGACCCAGCAGCGTGCCGAAGCGGACGCCGCGGAACGTCTGCGCATCGCAACCTCGGGCCTTGCGACGGGCCTGAAGCGCCTCGCAGCCGGCGACCTCGCCTTCCAGATCAACGAAGCCTTCGCACCTGATTTCGAAGCTCTGCGCCACGATTTCAACCAGTCGGTTCGCCAGCTCAACCAGACCATGGCCTCGATCACCAACAGCGTCGCGACCATGGAAACCGGCACCCGCGAGATCGCCTCGGGCACCGATCATCTGTCGAAGCGCACCGAACAGCAGGCCGCCGCTCTCGAACAGACGGCAGCAGCTGTCGAGGAGATCACCGCCAACGTGGTCAATTCGACGAAACGCACCGAAGAGGCTCGCTCGGTAGCCGCGCAGGCCAACACCTCCGCGACACAGTCTTCGGATGTGGTGGCCAAGGCCGAGGACGCCATGCGCCGTATCGAGGGGTCTTCGCAGCAGATCTCGAACATCATCGGCGTCATCGATGAAATCGCCTTCCAGACCAACCTTCTGGCACTGAATGCCGGTGTTGAAGCAGCACGTGCCGGTGAAGCCGGCAAGGGCTTCGCCGTCGTCGCTCAGGAAGTCCGCGAACTCGCCCAGCGGTCTGCAAATGCCGCGAAGGAGATCAAGGCACTCATCCAGAACTCCTCGACGGAAGTCGCGGGTGGCGTGGATCTGGTCCGCAAGACCGGCGAGGCCCTGCGCACCATCGGTGGCTTCATCACCGAGATGAACACGCATATGGATGCGATCGCCATCTCGGCGAAGGAACAGGCAACCGGCCTTTCGGAAGTCAACCACGCCGTCAACGCGATGGACCAGACGACCCAGCAGAACGCAGCCATGGTCGAGGAATCGAACGCCGCCTCCGCAGCGCTCGCATCCGAAGCGGCAAAGCTGCGCGATCTGATCTCGCACTTCACCATCGAAGGCGTACAGCAGGCCCAGGCTTCTGCTCTGCGCGAGACAGCGCGCTCCATGGCACAGCCTTCGAGCCAGGCAACCCGCGCTCCGGCCCAGGCGACCCGAGCACCGGCGCCGGCACGTCCGGCAGCCCCTGCCCCGCGTAGCCACGGCAACGCGGCCGTTGCCCAGGACAACTGGGAAGAGTTCTGAGACCGGCCTTAGCCGAGTGCAGATCTGGAGGGCGGCGGGGGAGACCCCGGCCGCCCTTCATCTTTGTGGAGAGCGCAGACCAACCGCCAGTCTGTGACCACGATAGCTTGCATTTCCTCTTGCACCTCACGATGTTAGTTCGCGGATGCGCAGTGTCCCATCGCGCCCGAGCTGGAGGAATTCATGCCCATTACTGGTCCAGATATCGTTGTCATTGCGCTCGTGGTCCTGGTCATCCTGGTCCTTTTCGCCGGCATCAAGACGGTTCCCCAAGGCTATCGCTACACGATTGAGCGTTTTGGACGCTACACCCGAACGCTGGAACCCGGTCTCAACCTGATCATCCCGTTCTTCGAGCGCATCGGCGCAAAGATGAATGTGAAGGAGCAGGTGCTCGACGTGCCCACCCAGGAGGTTATCACCAAGGACAACGCCTCCGTCTCTGCGGATGCCGTCGCCTTCTTCCAGGTTCTCAACGCCGCCGAGGCCGCCTACCAGGTCTCCGACCTTGAAAATGCCATCCTCAACCTGACAATGACCAATATCCGGTCGGTCATGGGATCGATGGACCTCGACGAACTCCTCTCGAACCGCGAGGTGATCAACGATCGCCTTTTGCGTGTCGTCGACGAGGCTGTTCGCCCCTGGGGCATCAAGGTCACCCGCGTCGAGATCAAGGATATCCAGCCGCCGGTCGATCTGGTTGATGCCATGGGCCGCCAGATGAAGGCCGAGCGCGAAAAGCGCGCCCAGGTGCTGGAAGCCGAGGGTCTGCGCAATGCCCAGATCCTCAAGGCAGAAGGCGCCAAGCAGGCGGCCATCCTGCAGGCGGAAGGCCAGCGCGAAGCCGCCTATCGCGAGGCCGAAGCCCGCGAACGCCTGGCCGAAGCCGAAGCCAAGGCGACGCGACTGGTGTCCGAGGCGATTGCCGCCGGTGACGTGAACGCCATCAACTACTTCGTGGCGCAGAAATATACGGAAGCCATGGCCGCGATCGGGACCTCCAGTAACTCCAAGGTGGTCCTGATGCCGATGGAAGCGACATCCCTGATCGGCTCGCTTGGTGGTATCGGCGCGATCGCCCGTGAGGTATTCGGCGAAGAGAAACGCCCCGCCCCGCCGCGTCCGGCAGCCACGCCGCGCACGACGCCGCCGATTTCTTCATTCAACCCGAACGGTGAGTGACGGTCATGCTGGAACGCATCATCGCCGAACTCGGACCCTGGAGCTGGTGGGTGCTGGGCATGCTGTTGCTGGCGGCTGAACTCATCATGCCCGGCGTATTTCTCGTCTGGATCGGTCTTGGAGCCATCTTGACCGGGTCGCTGTCGCTGCTCCTTTGGGATGCCGGATTCTGGACCTGGCAGGTGCAGTCGCTGGTTTTCGCCGCGAGCGCCGCCGTCTTCACGCTGATCGGTCGCCGCTTTTTCTCCAGTCTTGAGGCCGAAACCGACGAACCGCTCTTGAACCAGCGGGGCGCAAGCCTTGTCGGACGGACAGCCGTACTGGCAGAGCCCATCCGCGAAGGTCGTGGCCGCATTCGGCTCGATGATACCTTCTGGGTGGTGAGCGGACCCGATCTTCCGATCGGAGCCCGTGTGCGCGTTGCATCAAGCAACGGGCGCGACCTGACGGTTGAAGAGGCTTAGAGCCGTTCTCAGGCGACTCCGATCCTGAGCAGATCATGGAAGTGGATGAGGCCGATCGGCGTGTTCTCATCATCGACCACGATCAGCGCGCCGATACCATGTTTGTTGATCATCGCTGCAGCGGTCGTTGCAAGCGCATCGCCTTTGATGACCTTCGGATTGCGGGTCATCACATCATCGACCGCGAGCACCGAGAGATCCCGCGCCAGATTGCGGGCCATGTCCCCTTCAGTGACGATGCCACAGAGCTTTCCGGCTTCATCGACAATGCCGACGCAGCCGAAGCGCTTGTGCGAAAGCGTCTTCACCGCCTCGGGCATTGGAGTGCCGAGTTTCGCTAGGGGCATACGATCACCCGTATGCATGATGTCACGCACATGGGTCAGGCTCGCTCCGAGCTTGCCGCCCGGATGGAAGGTACGGAAGTCCGATGGCGAAAACCCGCGCGCTTCAAGCAGTGCAACGGCAATCGCATCGCCGATGGCAAGCTGCAGCACGGCAGACGTCGTCGGCGCGAGACCATGCGGGCAGGCTTCCTGGATCTTCGGCATCAGCAGAACCACATCAGCATTGCGCGCTAACGTGGAATTCTCGCCTGCGGTGATTGCGATCAACGGGATCGAGAATCGACGGGAAAAGGCGAGTATGCCCTGCAGTTCTGCCGTCTCACCGCCCCACGAAATCGCCAGGATCGCGTCGTCCTGCGCAATCATGCCGAGATCACCATGATTGGCTTCGGCCGGATGGACAAAGAACGCGGGCGTGCCGGTAGAGGCAAAGGTCGCGGCGATCTTGGAACCGATATGCCCGCTTTTGCCGACACCGGTGACGATCACCCGACCACCAATGTCTCCGATCGTCTTCACGGCATGGCAGAACGGCGCCGCGAGAGGCCCAGCCAGAGCCTCCTCGAGAACACGGAGCCCTTCCCGCTCGGTCGAGATGACCCGAAGAGCGGATTCGGTCGCACTGGCTTCAACGAGATTGACTGCGCGCTTGATCATGCCGTCCCATACTGCGTTTGATGGCTGCTGTAAATTCTCGTCCGCTAGTGACGGCAGGTCAGATGGTAGCAGACCAAGCAATCTTGCGCGCGAAACCAAACATTAACCATCAGGCTTTACGTTTGGGTAAGCATTAGAGGTTGCCGGGCGCAAGCATGAATTCAATCGAAAATCGGGAGATGCGCGGCACAGACCGCCTTGGCCTGCGTGCCTTCGCAGGCGTATTGGCCCTGTCGGTCCTTGCTCATCCGTCACTGCTCGCCGCGCAACAGGCCCGCCCGACGGGACAAACTTCGGCAGAGACTGCGGCAAGTCCGACATCGGTGACCGGCATCGGCCCGGAAGGCATCGCAACCCGGACGGCGGAATTGCCCACGGCTGCGCAGAGCATTCCCACCGACCCGACCACAACGGCGACAGTCAATCCGAACAGCGTCACCCTCGCCCCCATGGGCGAACCGGATGCCATGCCGCTGGACGAAGACTTTGGCCGCCAGAACATGCGCGAGACACGGCTCGACGATGCAACGGCCGCCCGCATTCGTCGCGACGCCCTGGAAGCAGAAGACGGCACGGGCATCCGGCTCGGCAGCCTCGTGCTTCGCCCATCAATCAGCCAGAAGCTGGGGACCGAACGGCAGAAGACAGGCGATGTAAAAGCCAACCGAACCTTTTCGGAAACCGGGCTGAAGGGAACATTGACCTCCGACTGGTCGCGACATGAGCTGAATGTCGGCGCCGAAGGGGCCTGGCAGGAAACACTCTCCGGAACAGATAGCGACAAGCCCCGCGCCAATATCGATGCGCGCCTACGCCTCGATCTCGCCGATGACACCATCGCCACACTTTCGGGCTCCTACAATTTCAGCCGCGAGGACAGCGACGATCCCAACGCCGTCTCTGGCGCCAAGGTCCAATCCGGCGTCAACCAGTTTGGCGGCGGCCTGTCGATCGAGCGCGACTTCGGCGTGATCCGCGGTTCAATCGCGGGCGACATCGCGCGCTTTCAGTATTCGGATGCCACACTTTCCAATGGCACCATCCTGGACCGCACCGACCGCGATCGGAACCGATACAGTCTGAGCGCACGTCTCGGCTACGAGCTGTCGCCGGCGCTCACACCTTTCATCGAAGGAACGATCGGACGGATCGACTATGATGAGAAAGTAGATTCGTCCGGCTATCGCCGATCAGCCGATCTTTATGGCGTGAAGGCAGGTGTCGCGGTGGATCTCGGGGAAAAGCTGCGCGGCGAAATCGCCGTCGGCCACGAGCAGCAGAAATTCGAGGACGGCCGTCTGGCGGAATTGTCGGCCCTGACGGTCGACGGAAACATCTTCTGGTCGCCTCGGGACGGCACCCGCATCGACCTTGGGCTCGACACCAGCATCGATCCTTCGACCACTGCGGGCGTCAACGGCGCCACGATCCATCGTCTGACCGCCACACTCTCCCGCGACCTGCGCACCAATCTCGTGGCGCGCCTGACCGGCGGCACGACGTTCACGAACTACGATGGAGCGGCAAGCGCCAGCGACACGACCGCCTACAATGCCGGCGCGGGCCTGACCTGGAAAATCAACCGTTACCTCGATGCGACAGCTGATCTGAACTACGAGCGCACAAACGCCGATACTGGCAGCGACAGCAGCACGGTGACGGCCCTTGTCGGGCTGACCGCCAAGCGTTGAAGCCGGCGGTCAGCGATTTTTATCGTCACTTCAGCGCGGCAAGCAGCGCCTTCAACTGATCCTCGATCGCCGGGCGAATGTCGGCGCGTTCGATCGCGAAGGCCACGTTTGCGAGGATGAAGCCATCCTTGGCGCCACAGTCGAAGGTCTGACCCTTGAAGTGGTAGGCGGCAAAGTCCTGGTTCTGGGCGAGCTTCAGCATCCCGTCCGTCAGCTGGATCTCATTGCCTGCACCGCGCTCCTGGGTCGACAGGATTTCAAAGATTTCAGGCTGCAGAATGTAGCGACCGTTGATGAAAAAGTTCGAAGGGGCCGTACCCTTGGCCGGCTTTTCGACCATCTGCGTAATCTTGAAGCCGCCTTCCAGCGCATCACCGACGCCGACGATCCCATATTTGTGGGCCTGCTCGGGCGCACATTCCTCGACCGCAACGATATTGCCACCGGTCTTTTCATAAAGTTCGACCATGCCCTTGAGGCAGGCCTGTTCTCCGCGCATAATCATGTCGGGAAGAAGCAGGGCGAACGGCTCGTGGCCGACGATGTCCCGGGCGCACCAGACCGCATGACCGAGACCGAGCGGCTCCTGCTGACGTGTGAAGCTGGTCTGGCCGGCCGTCGGCTGGAGCTGATCAAGAAGTGACAACTCAGCGTTCTTGTTGCGTGCCTTCAGTGTTTGTTCGAGTTCGAACTGAATGTCGAAATAATCCTCGATGACGGCCTTGCCGCGGCCGGTGACGAAGACGAAATGCTCGATGCCGGCCTCAATGGCCTCATCAACGACATACTGAATGACCGGCTTGTCGACGACGGTCAGCATTTCCTTCGGAACTGCCTTTGTCGCCGGCAGAAAGCGGGTGCCGAGACCGGCAACAGGGAATACGGCCTTGCGGAGCTTCTTAGTCTGAACCACTCATTCCTCCTCGAGGATTCTAATCGATTTACGCCATCATAACGCGGTCACGGCCAGTAACATACAATTGCTTCAAAATGGCAAAGACTAACTGCGGTCGGACAACGTGGTAAAGGGTTTGTTGACTGAACAGCATTAACCTGTGGTGAACAGCCTTGTTCCGGCTGCAAACTTGAGAATGCACGGGAGATGCCCATGAAAAGACACCGCCCCAGCCTGCTCGGCGCCATTGCCCTGACGCTGTCGACAGCGCTCATTCCGCTGGACGCCTTTGCGGACGCCGGTTTCCAGAAGTGGATTCGGGACTTCTACCCGACGGCGGCCAAGGCCGGCATCACCGAAGAGACCTATCGCCAGGCCTTCAAGGGCGTGACGGAGCCCGATCAGTTCGTCCTGGAAAAGGCGGCCTTCCAGCCGGAATTCAAGCACGAGATCTGGGACTATCTCGACAGCCGCGTGAACCCCTACACGGTGAAGATCGGCCAGGAAATGCTGGCCAAGCACGGCCGGCTGCTGACCGCGCTGGAAAACCATTTCGGCGTGGACAAGCATGTGCTGCTCGCCATCTGGTCGATGGAATCGAATTATGGTGCCGCCCTTGAGCGGCCGGACCGCCTTCATAACGTGCCGCGTTCGCTGGCCACGCTTGCTTATGCTGACAGGAAACGCGCCAAATACGCCCGCAGTCAGCTGATCGCGGCTCTGAAGATGCTGCAAAACGGCGACGTCACGAACAAGAACTTGATGGGTTCCTGGGCCGGGGCCATGGGTCATACCCAGTTCATTCCGACGAGCTACCTGCTTTACGGCATCGATGCCGATGGCAATGGCGACAAGGACATCTGGCATTCCATCCCCGATGCGCTGGCGACCGCCGCCAACCTGCTCGCCAAGAACGACTGGCAGACCGGTCGCACCTGGGGCTATGAAATCGTCGTGCCGAAGGGTGGCCACAAATACACCGGCCAGACAAAGACGGTCGCCCAGTGGCAGGCGCTCGGCTTTGCCCGGCCATCCGGCAAGGGGTTCCGCAACGGCAATGAGCGGGCCGAACTGAAGATGCTCGGAGGGCGGAACGGACCGGGCTTTCTGATGACCAAAAACTTCTTTGTCATCAAACGCTACAATGCTGCCGACAGCTATGCGCTTGGCGTCGGTCTGCTCGCGGAGGAGATCGCCGGTTATGGCGGCATGCAGCAGCGCTGGCCGCGGCCCGACGGTTCGCTCGACATCAAGGAAAAGTTCGAGCTTCAGACACGCCTTCAGGCGCTCGGCTACTACGACGGCAAGATCGACGGCAATTTCGGCTCCGGCTCGCGTGCGGCGATCACCGCAATCCAGCAGCGGCTCGGCATGTCCGTGGACGGGCAGCCGTCGCGTGTCCTCCTCGACGCATTGCGCAACTGAGCCGCAGGCTTCGGCAGCCCCGCCTGTTGACTAACCAATCGCCGCGATCCACAAAAAGGGGATCGCGGCGAAGACGTTTCTGGACTATCGCCCTGCGGCCATGGAGTGTGACTTGAAGAGCCCGCGCGCAGCATTCGCCCGCCTCATGACGCTCGGTCTGGCGCTGACAATCGTCGCGACCAGCTTTGTTGCCACGTCCGCAGAAGCCCAGCAGCCTGAACGCCGCCGCACTCTGCTCGACATGTTGTTCGGTGAACGGCAACCGGCCTATGTTCCGCCGCAGAACGCCCAGCGCCCGCGGGATGGCAAGGTGCGGAAGAAGAACAACCGCAGCGTCACGACCATCAACACAAGGGAACCATCCGCCCGCGCGACCGCAGCAGCTCAGCCGCAGCCGAAGCTCGAAAATGCCAAGAAGGTTCTCGTGGTCGGCGACTTCGTTGCCGGCGCACTCGGCGACGGGCTTGAGAGTGCGTTCGAAGACGCACCCGGCGTGGTCGTCGAGACGAGATCGAACGGCTCTTCAGGCCTCGTACGCGATGACTTCTACGATTGGCCAACGGAACTTCCTATCCTGGTGAGCGAAGTGAAGCCGAGCGTTCTGGTCATCCAGATCGGTGCGAACGATCGGCAGCAGCTCGTCACATCGTCGGGCCGCCTGGATTTTCGGACAGATGACTGGTTCTCCGCCTATGGTGACCGCGTCGCAAGACTGGTGAGCATCGCGGCAGAAACGCGCGTGCCCGTCATCTGGGTCGGGCTTCCGGCCTTCCGACCGCAGAACATGACGGCGGACGCGCTGCGCCTCAACACCATCTATCGTTCCAGCATTGAGAAAGTGAACGGCGAATTCGTCGATGTCTGGGAGGGCTTTGTCGATCAGGAAGGCCGCTTTATCGTCACAGGCTCCGACATCAACGGTCAGCCGGTCCGCCTGCGCGGCAATGACGGCATCGGCTTCACCGGCCCGGGCAAGCGCAAGCTCGCCTTCTATGTCGAGAAATCCGTGCGCCGCTATCTCGGCGATATGACGAGCCCCGACCTCGTCCGCCTCGACGCAAGCAACCTGCCCGCCCTTGTCAGCCTGCCTCCGTCGGAAAACAAGGCGATCGTCACGACACCGCCGATCGACCTTTTCGATCCGGAACTTGATGGCGCCGACGAATTGCTCGGCGGCGCATCCCCGCCCCCATCCAGCGTCCCCACGCCGCGCGACCAGCTGGTCCAGAACGGCCGCCTGCCTGATCCGCCGGTCGGCCGAGTGGACTATGTGAAGCACACGGTTGAGCCTCAATCCACCACGGCTGCCACACCGACAACGGCGACACCCTGATTCTAACGAGACACTGATAAGAAGAAAGGGGCCACTCAAGAGCGGCCCCTTCTCTATCCTTTATGTTGTTTTGTCCGCCTTCACCGCGGCAGCACGCTCTCGCCCATCAGGGCTTCGTCGATGGCGCGGGCGGCCTGACGTCCTTCGCGGATCGCCCAGACAACCAGTGACTGACCGCGACGGGCGTCGCCGGCCACCCAGAGCTTGTCGATCGACGAACGATAGTCCTTGTCATTCGCAACCACATTGGTCGAGCCACGGCGGTCGGTATTGAGCTCGAGCTTGCCGTCGAGCTCCTTCAGCACGCTGTCGGTGAACGGGCCGGAGAAGCCGATGGCGATGAAGGCGAGATCGGCCTTGATGATGAACTCGGTGCCGGCGATCGGCTTGCGGCGCTCGTCCACCTGGCAGCACTTCACGCCGGTCAGCACGCCGTCTTCGCCGACGAATTCCAGTGTTGCGACCTGGAACTCGCGAACAGCGCCTTCGGCCTGTGAAGACGAGGTGCGCATCTTGGTTGCCCAGAAGGGCCAGACGGCGAGCTTGTCTTCGGTCTGCGGCGGCTGCGGGCGGATATCGAGCTGGGTGACCTTGACGGCGCCCTGGCGGAAGGCCGTGCCGACGCAGTCAGATGCCGTATCACCACCACCGACGACGACGACATGCTTGCCGCCAGCCAGGATCGGATCGGCCGGCCAGCCGGCGCTGTCGATGTTTTCGCGACCGACGCGGCGGTTCTGCTGCACGAGATAGGGCATGGCATCATGCACGCCATGGAACTCGACGCCGGGAATGCCGGCTTCGCGCGGGGTTTCCGAACCGCCGCAATAGAGCACGGCATCATAATCCGCACGCAGCTTCTCGACGGTGACGTCGACGCCGACATTGACGCCGCAATGGAAGGTGACGTTTTCGCCCTTCATCTGCTCGACGCGGCGATCGATGAAGTTCTTCTCCATCTTGAAGTCGGGAATACCGTAGCGCAGCAACCCGCCGGGCTTGGATTCACGCTCATAGACATGCACTTCATGACCGGCACGACCGAGCTGCTGGGCTGCGGCGAGACCCGACGGACCGGAGCCGATGATCGCGACCTTCTTGCCGGTATGGATCGTTGCCGGCTGCGGCACGATAAAGCCGAGCTCATAGGCCTTGTCGGCAATCGCCTGCTCGACGGTCTTGATCGCGACCGGCGTGTCTTCGAGGTTCAGCGTGCAGGCTTCCTCGCACGGTGCCGGGCAGACGCGACCGGTGAATTCCGGGAAGTTGTTCGTCGAGTGGAGGTTGCGGATCGCCTCCTCCCACTTGTTGTTATAGACGAGGTCGTTCCAGTCCGGGATCTGGTTATGCACCGGACAGCCGGTCGGACCATGGCAATAGGGAATGCCACAATCCATGCAGCGCGCCGCCTGCTTGGTGACCTCGGCATCCGACATGGGGATGGTGAATTCGCGGAAATGGCGGATGCGGTCGGAGGCCGGCTGATACTTCGCCACCTGCCGGTCGATTTCCATGAAACCTGTAACCTTGCCCATGTCTACTTCCCTCAATCTCCGCCGCTATCGCAGCCAGTTCTCGATCTTCAGTCCCGGAACCCGGGAAAACTCGGTTTCATTATTCGTCACGAGCACGACGTCCAGCGCCACTGCATGTGCCGCGATCCAAAGGTCGTTTGGACCGATATTCTTTCCTTGTCTCAGCGCGAGCCGGATCTCGACATAACGCTGATCAGTCGGTAGCTGCAGAGGCGCCACATACAGGCGCCGCGTCACCGCTGACACCTTCTGCGACAGCTCTTCCGAGCCGTTCTTCTTAACGCCGTACCAGATCTCACCGTGGGTGATGATGCTGATGAAAGCGTTCTCTTCCCCAACATCGAGCAGTCGCTCGAGAACCTTGCCGCGTGGGTCCCTCACGATCGCCGAAACGATGTTGGTATCGAGCATGTACCGCATCAGATCTCGACCTCATTGAGCGGAGCCAGCTCCTCGTCATTTTCGACGAAGTCCTCTCCACTCCAGGCTTCCGCCTGTTTGAGATATTCGATCAGTCCGGCAGTCACTGCCGTGCGCATCAGGATCGATCCATCCGGTTGGCGCACCATCACGGCGCGATCACCTTCCAGATCGAATTCCTTCGGGATACGCACAGCCCGGCTTCGACCATTCTTGAAGATGGCGACTGCAACCTCGCCACCTTCCCCCGTGTCCTTCACATGCTCGTTCATGACAGGCCTCATTCTTGCGATATGCCAACAGCATATCACAACATATGAAGCTGTAGAACTTATTCCGCAGCCACGCCCATTCGCATGCGTTCCATCTCCTCAAGCGCACGGCGGTATTCCACCGGCATGACCTTGCGGAACTTCGGACGATACTCGGCCCAGCTGTCGAGGATCTGCTTGGCACGGTTCGAGCCCGTGTAGTGCAGATGGTTCGAGATCAGCTGGTAGAGGCGCTCCTCGTCGTGGCGGGTCATGTCGCCCGATACGTCGACAAGGCCCTTGTGCATGAGGTCGCCGCCGTGATGGTGCAGCTTCTCCAGCATGTCGTCCTCTTCCGGAACCGGCTCGAGTTCGACCATGGCCATGTTGCAGCGCTTGGCGAAATCGCCGCTCTCGTCGAGCACATAGGCAACACCGCCCGACATGCCGGCTGCGAAGTTGCGGCCCGTTTCGCCGAGCACGACGACCACGCCGCCCGTCATGTATTCGCAGCCATGGTCACCCACGCCCTCGACGACGGCAATGGCACCCGAGTTGCGAACAGCAAAACGCTCGCCCGCCACGCCACGGAAATAGCATTCGCCGGAGATCGCGCCGTAGAGCACGGTGTTGCCGACGATGATCGACTGCTCGGCAACGATCTTGGCGTTTTCCGGCGGGCGCACGATGATGCGGCCACCCGACAGGCCCTTGCCGACATAGTCGTTGCCGTCGCCCACGAGATCGAAGGTGATGCCACGCGCGAGGAACGCGCCGAAGGACTGACCAGCAGTGCCGTTCAGCGTGACATGGATCGTATCATCCTTCAGGCCCTTGTGGCCGTAGCGCTTGGCGACTTCGCCCGACAGCATGGCGCCAGCCGAACGGTCGACGTTCTTGATGTCGACGTCGAAGACGACGGGCTGCTTGCTTTCGAGCGACGGCATGGCCTTCTCGATCAGCTTGCGATCGAGAATGTCATCGATCGGGTGCTTCTGGCGCTCGGTCCAATAGGTCGCCTCCTTCGGAGCCTCCACCTTGTGGAAGATCTTCGAGAAGTCGAGACCCTTGGCCTTCCAGTGGGCGAGCATCTCGTCCTTTTCGAGCAATTCGGAAGCACCGATGATCTCATCGAGCTCGCGAACACCAAGCGAGGCGAGGATTTCGCGCACTTCTTCGGCCACGAAGAAGAAGTAGTTGATGACATGCTCGGGCGTACCCTTGAAGCGCTTGCGCAGCACCGGATCCTGGGTGGCAACGCCAACCGGGCAGGTGTTGAGATGGCACTTGCGCATCATGATGCAGCCGGCCGCAATCAGCGGAGCCGTGGCAAAGCCGAATTCGTCGGCACCCAGCAGCGCGCCGATGATCACGTCACGGCCGGTCTTCAGACCACCATCGACCTGCAGAGCGATGCGCGAGCGCAGGCCGTTCAGCACCAGCGTCTGCTGTGTTTCAGCAAGACCGATTTCCCAAGGAGAACCGGCATGCTTCAGCGAGGTGAGCGGCGACGCACCCGTGCCACCGTCGAAGCCGGCAACCGTGATATGGTCTGCGCGTGCCTTGGCCACACCGGCGGCAACCGTGCCGACGCCGACTTCCGAGACGAGCTTGACCGAGATGTCGGCCACCGGGTTGACGTTCTTCAGGTCGTAGATCAGCTGCGCCAGATCTTCGATCGAATAGATGTCGTGGTGCGGCGGCGGCGAGATCAGGCCGACACCCGGCGTCGAGTGACGGGTCTTGGCAACCGTCGCATCGACCTTGTGGCCGGGCAGCTGACCGCCTTCGCCGGGCTTGGCACCCTGCGCGACCTTGATCTGCAAGACGTCGGCATTCACCAGATATTCGGTGGTGACACCGAAGCGACCGGAGGCGATCTGCTTGATCGCCGAACGTTCCGGGTTCATCGAGCCATCCGGCAGCGGCAGGTAACGGTCGCTCTCTTCGCCACCCTCGCCGGTGTTCGACTTACCGCCGATCCGGTTCATGGCAATCGCCAGCGTCGTATGCGCCTCGCGGCTGATGGAGCCGAAGGACATGGCGCCGGTCGAGAAACGCTTGACGATATCGACCGCCGGCTCGACCTCGTCGACCGAGATGGGCTTGCGACCGAGCGCGTCCGCCGACTTGATCTTGAACAGGCCACGGATGGTGTTCATCCTGAGATTGCTCTCGTTCACCATCTCGGCGAATTCGCGGTAACGATCCTGGCTGTTGCCGCGCACGGCATGCTGCAGCGAGGCGATCGAATCAGGGCTCCAGGCGTGGTTTTCGCCGCGCATGCGGTAGGCATATTCGCCGCCGATATCGAGCGTGCTGGCAAGCACCGGATCCTTGCCGAAGGCCGACATGTGGCGCGCGACGGTTTCCTCGGCGATTTCCGTAAGGCCGATGCCTTCGATGGTGGTCGCCGTACCGAAGAAGTACTTGTCGACCAGTTCGGACGAGAGGCCGATCGCGTCGAAGATCTGCGCGCCGCAATAGGACTGGTAGGTCGAGATGCCCATCTTGGACATGACCTTGAGGATGCCCTTACCGACAGCCTTGATGTAGCGGTAGACGACTTCGTCTTCCGACACTTCCTTCGGGAATTCGCCATGCTTGTGCATGTCGAGCAGCGTGTCGAAGGCGAGATAGGGGTTGATGGCCTCGGCACCGAAGCCCGCGAGACAGCAGAAGTGATGCACTTCGCGCGGCTCGCCGGATTCAACGACGAGACCGACCGAGGTGCGCAGACCCTTGCGGATCAGGTGATGGTGCACGGCAGCGGTCGCAAGCAGCGCCGGGATCGCGATACGATCGGGGCCGATCTGGCGGTCAGAGAGGACGATGATGTTGTAGCCGCCGCGAACAGCCGCTTCCGCACGCTCGCAGAGGCGATCGAGCATTTCCGGCATGCCTTCGGCGCCACGCTCCACGTCATAGGTGAAGTCGAGCGTCTTGGTGTCGAACCGGTCTTCCATGTGACCGATGGAGCGGATCTTTTCGAGATCCCCATTGGTCAGGATCGGCTGGCGCACTTCCATGCGCTTGGCGTTCGCCATGCCTTCATGATCGAGGATGTTCGGACGCGGCCCGATAAAGGACACCAGGCTCATGACGAGCTCTTCGCGGATCGGGTCGATCGGCGGGTTGGTGACCTGGGCGAAGTTCTGCTTGAAATAGGTGTAAAGCAGCTTCGACTTTTCCGACATCGCCGAGATCGGTGTATCGGTGCCCATGGAGCCGATCGCTTCCTGGCCCGTCGTCGCCATCGGCGACATCAGGAGCTTGGTGTCTTCGGTCGTGTAGCCAAAGGCCTGCTGGCGATCGAGCAGCGATACGTCGCGGCGCAGCGCCCGTGGCTCGACAGGCTTCAGGTCTTCGAGGATCAGCTGGGTGCGATCCAGCCAGTCGCGATAGGGATGGCTCTGAGCAAGCTTCGACTTCACTTCCTCGTCGGAAATGATGCGGCCTTCCTGCATGTCGATCAGCAGCATCTTGCCCGGCTGCAGGCGCCACTTCTTGACGATCTTCTCTTCCGGAACCGGCAGCGTGCCAGCCTCGGAGGCGAGGATCACACGATCGTCGTCGGTGACGAGGTAGCGCGCCGGACGCAGGCCGTTGCGGTCGAGCGTGGCACCAATCTGGCGACCATCGGTAAAGCAGACGGCAGCCGGACCGTCCCACGGCTCCATCAGGGCAGCATGATATTCGTAGAAGGCCTTCCGCTCCGGCGTCATCAGCTGGTTGCCGGCCCAGGCTTCCGGGATCAGCATCATCACCGCATGCGCCAGCGAGTAGCCACCCTGAACGAGGAACTCCAGCGCGTTGTCGAAGCAGGCGGTGTCCGACTGACCTTCATAGGAGATCGGCCAGAGCTTGGAGATGTCGTCGCCGAAGAGCGGCGAGGAGACGGACGCCTGACGCGCAGCCATCCAGTTGACGTTGCCACGCAGCGTGTTGATTTCGCCGTTATGGGCAACCATGCGGTAAGGATGCGCCAACTTCCAGGACGGGAAGGTATTGGTCGAGAAACGCTGGTGTACGAGGGCAACGGCCGACTCGAAGCGCGGATCAGCGAGATCCTTGTAGTAGGCGCCGACCTGATAGGCGAGGAACATGCCCTTGTAGACGATCGTCGAGGACGACAGGGACACCGGATAGAAGCCGGTTTCCTGACCGCCATACTGATCATAGATGCGGTTCGAGATCACCTTGCGCAGCAGGAACAGGCGACGCTCAAAAGCCTGCTGGGTCGCGGCATCGCGACCGGCGCCGATGAAGACCTGGATCTGGCGCGGCTCGGTCGCGGCAATCTCGGGCGCCTTGGACAGCGACGAGTTGTCGACCGGCACGTCACGATAGCCGATCAGATGCTGGCCTTCGGACTGACAGACTTCAGCGATGACCTGCTTGAAATGCGCGATCTGCTCTTCGTCCTGCGGAAAGAAGAAGTGACCGACGGCATATTCGCCCGCCTTCGGAAGCGTAATCCCCTGGGCCGCCATTTCCTCGCGGAAGAAGCGATCGGGGATCTGGACCAGAATACCGGCGCCATCACCCATCAGCGGATCGGCACCGACAGCACCGCGGTGCGTCAGGTTCTCCAGGATGAACAGGCCGTCCTTGACGATCTGGTGCGACTTCTGACCCTTCATGTGGGCGATGAAGCCGACGCCGCAGGCGTCATGTTCGTTGCGGGGATCATAAAGACCCTGTTTCGGAGGCAGACCGGCGCGCGACGTCGCCACATCGGCGACCTTCTCCGCACTGGCGGACCGGATGATCTCTTCGGATGACGGAACCTTCGTCATGACCTTTACCTCCGTTTGAGCCGGACTGACCGGACTGTTTGGACCCGCTTCCGGCGCCGATGGGCGCCAGCGACAGTCCCGCCACCCCTATACGGATCGCTTGACCATCCCATGACGCCCGAAAACTTGTCGCCTTCGAAACTGGAATTAGGTCAACTAATCTGACCTAATTTCTGCTGTTCCTATGACAGAAAGTAAACGATCATGCAAGCGTTGCACCAGAAAATTAACGGAGCAAAGGACGCGAAATTACGACGATCAAGGCATCGGAGAAATTTAATTACGTCACGCCATTCTTTTGTTTCGGCTTCTTGCCAACTCATCGTCTTGAGCGCTGTGCAATGCCGGTCCGCATTGATCGTGAGGCTGAAAGGGCTAAAGTCCTCTCACCCGCCTTTGCCTCAGGAATGATCCCATGCACTTTGCTTCCGACAACTGGTCCGGCGCTCACCCGAGGATCGCCGAAAATCTCACCCGCCATGCCCAGGGCTTTGCCCCGGCCTATGGTACGAGCGACCTGGACACGGCGGTCGAAGAGCGCTTCTCAGAGATTTTCGAGCGCCAGGTTTCGGTCTTCTTCGTCGCAACCGGCACGGCCGCCAATTCGCTGGCGCTGGCAAGCGTGACCAAAGCCGGCGGCGTGAGTTTCTGTCACGCCGATGCCCACGTCAACGCGGATGAAGGCGGCGCGCCGGAATTCCTGACCGGCGGAACAAGGCTCTTCGGCGTCGAGGGAGCCGAAGGCAGGATCGACCCGAAGGCGCTCGAAGCCGCCATCTCGCGCTTCGAACCCGCCTCGCCCCATCACGGTCGCGCCATGGCAGTCACCGTCACCCAGGCGACCGAAGTCGGCACCGTCTATTCGCTCGATGAACTCGACGCGATCGCCGCCGTCGCCAAGGCCCGCAACCTGCCGCTCCATATGGATGGCGCCCGCTTCGCCAATGCCCTGGTGGCACTCGGCGCAAGCCCGGCCGAAATGACCTGGAAGCGCGGGATCGACATGCTGTCCTTCGGCGGCACGAAGAATGGTTGCTGGTGCGCCGAGGCGGTCGTCTTCTTCGATCAGAACATGGCAGCCGACATGCCCTTTATCCGCAAGCGCTCCGCCCAGCTCTTCTCCAAGAGCCGCTTCATCGCTGCCCAGCTCGAAGCCTACCTCGACGGCGATCTCTGGCTCGACCTCGCACGCCACGCGAATGCCATGGCCGATCGGCTACGCGAGGGGCTTGCCGCAAAGAACACGGCGCGCCTCGCCTGGGACACGACGGCCAACGAGGTCTTCGTCGTGATTGAAAAATCAGCCGCCGAGCGCGCGAGAGAAAAAGGCGCGCGATTTCATCCGTGGCAGGCGCCGCATGGCTGGCAACCCTTGCCGCAGGAAAACGAGACCCTAGTTAGACTGGTAACAAGCTTTGCCACGACAGTTGAGGAAGTTGATCAATTTCTAGAAGTCGTTTGACCGAAAGTTTTCTTACAGTCGAAACCTAGAGATTTGCTACAAAAAACCTTGACTTTCCAAAGCCGGAACTTCCCGACATGATGCATCTGTCAGCCCCGATGAGGGCTGGAACGACAACGCGCATCACGATCCGAGGAGAAGTTTCATGACCAAGACCACCATCAACACTGCGGCGCTGGCCGCCGCCGTCACCATGGCCATCGGCAGCGCCGCCCTTCTGTCGGGTCCGGCCGTCGCCCAGGAAAAGGAAAAGTGCTTCGGCGTTTCCATGGCCGGCAAGAACGATTGCGCCGCCGGCCCCGGCACCACCTGCGCCGGCACCTCCAAGGTCGACTACCAGGGCAATGCCTGGACCTATGTCGCCAAGGGCACCTGCACGACCATGGCACTGCCCGATGGCCGCATGGGCTCGCTGGAAGCCCTCGACCGCGACCTTCCCAAGGCCTGAGCCGATACGGCATCTGCGGCATGGCCGCAGGTGCCGTCCCCACAGAGTGTTTAACCTTTCTCCGAGAGGTGCAGGCCATGTCCGCTCGTGCCGAAGTAAAAACTGTTCGCCCTGACCACTGCGGGGATCGAGGATCCCGAAGGCTGCCTGCTCGCGCTGGCGCCGGTTTCAAGCCGCAACATGCCGAAGCGATCCAGGCTGATTCCTATCGGATCGGTTTTCTGGAAGTTCACGCGGAAAACTATATGGGCGCAGGCGGATATCCGCATCGAATGCTGAAACGCATGCGCGAGGACTTCGCACTTTCGATCCACGGCGTAGGACTTTCGATCGGCAGCCCCAGCGGCCTTGATCTGGAACATCTCAACCGCCTCAAGACCGTCGTCGATCGCTACCAGCCGGAACAGGTGTCCGAGCATCTCGCCTGGTCGACGCATGACAGCTATTTCTTCAACGACCTGCTTCCGGTCCCCTATGACGAGCCGACGCTGAACCGCGTTTGCGATCATATCGACCGGGTCCAGGAAACGCTTGGCCGCAGAATTCTGCTGGAAAACCCATCGACCTATCTCGGCTTTGAAGCCTCGACGATGTCCGAGACGGATTTCATCCGCGCGATCGTGCGCCGCACAGGCTGCGGGCTTCTTCTGGACATCAACAACGTCCATGTCTCAGCCACCAATCACGGCTATTCAGCCCATGATTATCTCGCCGATTTCCCGCTCTCTGAGGTCGCGGAAATCCATCTCGCCGGGCATGCTGAGGACATCGATGACGCAGGTCTGCCGCTTCTGATCGACAGCCACGATCGGCCGGTCGATGATCTCGTCTGGGATCTCTACGCCCATATCATTGACGGAATTGGCGCACTTCCAACGCTGATCGAATGGGACAACGAGGTGCCGGAATGGCCGGTGCTCCGGCATGAGGCGCAACGGGCAGAGGCAATCCTCGACCAATCCGAAGCAAAGAGCGCCGGATTACGTCATGCGTCCTGACCCCGTATCGAGTGGCGCCTTCGCCGAAGCGCTTGTCGAGCCCGACTTGCCCTTGCCTGCGGGGTTGACCGGCCGGGGCAATCCCGCACCGAGCAGACGCTTTGCCGTCTACCGCAACAACGTGACCGTATCCCTGGTCGACGCCATGGCATCGATCTTTCCGACGGTGCAAAATCTGGTGGGGGAGGACTTCTTCCGCGCCATGGCACGCCTCTACGTCGCCCATCACCCGCCGACGTCTCCGCTTCTCTTCACCTACGGCGAAACCTTTCCCTCCTTCCTGGAGAGCTTTCCGCCTGCTGCAGACTTGCCTTTCCTGGCGGATGTGGCGCGTGTCGAACGCCTCTGGCTCGATGCCTATCACGCCGCCGATGCCGATCCGCTCGATCCGATGGCACTTGGGCAAATCGCGCCCGAAGATCTGGCAGGCGTCGGCTTCGTGGCCCACCCGGCGGCCCGCCTCATGCGCTTGCGTTACGCGGCTGGCACGATCTGCCGACGAGATCGCGAGGGGACCTCTCTGGAGGGCTTCGACCCGACAAGTCCGGAAGCGGTGTTGATCACCCGCCCTGCCCTCGACGTGACCATTGAACCCCTACCCGCCGGAGGTGCGGCCTTTTTCGAAGCATTGCTGTCAGGCCGCTCGCTTGGCGACGCCTGCCTCGCTGCCAGCGAGGAGGATGCCGAGATCCCCGCCCTCATTGGTCTTGCAGTGACATCCGGCGCCTTCGCCGGCCTCCAAACGCATCATGAAAGTAAAAAGCCATGACCCTCGCCGTGTCGATCATCGAAATCTATCGCAAAACGGTTCGCCAGGTCGAGCCGATGCTCGACCGCTGGTTTCTTGGCCTTTTTGCGCGGCTGGTCTTTCTCGCGGTGCTTTTGCCCTACTACATCAACTCGGCGCTGACCAAATTCGACGGCCCCTTGGCGATCGCCGACAGCGCCTATTACCAGATCGCGCTCCCCGCTGTGGAAGCAGCCGGCGGCGACGTCTCCGCCGTCTCCTTCTTTCCCTGGGGGCTGATGGTTTTCTTCGGCTCCTATGGTGAGTTCATCCTGCCGCTGCTTCTCGTTGCAGGTCTCTTCACCCGCATCGCCGCCCTTGGCATGATCGGCTTCATCATCGTGCAGACCCTCACCGACATTCTCGTCCATAATGTCGATGCAATAACGATCGGCGCGCTCTTCGACCGCTTCCCCGACAGCGTCATCCTCGACCAGCGGCTCCTGTGGATCTTTCCGCTCGCCTATCTCGCCGTGAAGGGCGCAGGTCTCCTTTCGCTCGACAAGCTGCTGTGCACGATCTGGACGCGGCGCATGGCGGCAGACGAAAAAAGCGGCCGGCTTTCGCCGACCGCCTGACTGGGAGCTCGTGGAGCGCAGCTGCGCTTAGTTCACATGCGCCTCGATCGCCTTGGGGGCCGTGCCGACGGGTTCGGCGGCGATGGCAATCCGGCGGGGCTTCATGGCTTCGGGGATGTTGCGCAGGAGATCGATGTGCAACAGGCCGTTCTTCAGCGAGGCGGCGGTCACTTCCACATGGTCGGCAAGCTGGAAGCGGCGCTCGAAGGCGCGCTTGGCAATGCCGCGATAAAGGAATTCGCTCTGCTCGGCCTTCTCGTCCTCAAGCTTTTCACCCTTGACGGTCAGCACATGCGCATGCGCCTCGATCGAAAGCTCGGTTTCGTCGAAGCCGGCAACGGCCATAGTGATCCGGTAAAGGTTCTCGCCGGTGCGTTCGATGTTGTAGGGCGGGTAGCTCTGGGCCTGTTCCGGCTGACCGAGGCTGTCCAGCATGGTGAACAGGCGATCGAAACCGACGGTGGAACGGTAGAGAGGGGAAAAATCGACGTGACGCATGGTGTCCTCCTTGAAGCGACGTTGGCGTTTTCTTGGGGCCGCGGGCATCCCGCTTGGGGCGATGCTGGCGGCGGCTCACGGACCCGTTTGGCGTCCGCAACCCCGATGTGGGAAATGCTTTTCGCGAATTCAAGATCATCCCCATCCCGGCCAGACGGGCGCGATGAACTGTCGGTGAACGCCCGGTTCAAGCCGTATTCAACTTGCTATCACTAGGGTTCATGGCATCGGTTGTCTCGACCGACCGGGCCGGAGATATCGTCCCTTCCACTTCGGCCGGACTTCGCCGGAACCGCAGCCCTCAGTTTGCGGTTCCGGCTTTTTTCTTTGACTTCCGCCGGGCCAGCATCCTATCCCGGAGTACCAGAGGCGCTTTCAACCGACAGGCAGTTGCAGGCATGGATGCCATTCTTCACGCCACCCTAGGCAACCCGATCCCCGGCACACCCTTGGTCGGATTTTTCGAGGGCCATCGCGGCGTGCGGCTCCGCTATGCAGTCTTCCGGTCGCAAGCACCGAAGATACTCGGCACGATCGTTCTGCTCCACGGCCGCAACGAGACGATCGAGAAGTATTTTGAAACGATCCGCGAGCTGAACGAGCGCGGCTTCTGGGTCGCGACTTACGACTTCCGGGGTCAGGGTGGTTCCGAGCGGCTGTTGAAGGATCCCCGCCCGGGCTATGTCGCCCGTTTCGACCACTATATCCGCGACCTCGAAATCTTCCTCGAGCAGATCGTCCTGCCGGATACGCGCCTGCCCTTTTTCCTGGTCGCCCATTCGACGGGCGGTCTGATCGCGCTCAAGGCAGCACCCCGCCTTGCCAATCGCATCGAGCGCATGGTTCTGGCCGCTCCCTTCGTTGGGCTTGGAGGGCAGAGAACATCGCCGGAGAACATCCGCCGGCTCTCGATGCTGGCAAGCTTTACCGGCTTTGGCCGCGTCACACTCAACAAGGATGAACCACTGAAGCCCTTTGAAGGCAATCCACTGACATCGGACGCCACGCGCTTTGCACGCAACCAGCGCATTCTGATGGATCATCCGGAACTGGCACTGGGACCGCCCACAGCGCGCTGGATCTACGAAAGCCAGAAGGCCATCGATGCGATCCGACGCCCCGGGCATCTTGCCTCGATCACGGTTCCAACGGTCATTATCGCGCCCGGAAACGACCCTATCGTGCCATTCCATCATCAGGAATCGCTCGCCCAATATTTCCGTGCCGGACAGCTGGTTCCGGTGCCGGGCGCGCGGCATGAAATCTTCCAGGAGCAGGATCGCTACCGAAAGCAGGCACTCGCAGCGCTGTTTGCCTTCATGCCGGGCGGAGAACCCGAGCAGGCGGATGTGGCTGAAGACGCCATGGCTTCCAGTCTTGAGGCCTAAGCAACCGCCTCAGGGCCGTTTCAGCATCGCCATGGCCTCGGCATGCACGGCCTTTGAGCCCGCTGCGATGATCGAACCGCCCGCCTCCGGACGACCGCCGTCCCAGGTGGTGATCACCCCGCCGGCCTGTTCGATGATCGGAATCAGCGCGCCGACGTCATAGGGCTTGAGCACCGTCTCGATGACCAGGTCGACATGGCCAGCCGCCAGCAGGCAATAGGCGTAGCAGTCGACGCCGTAGCGGAATAGCTTCACCTTGTCCTGCACCGCCTGGAAGCGTTCGACCTCCCAGTCCTTGAAGAGATGCGGCGAGGTGGTGAAGAGGATCGCGTTTTCGAGGCTGCCGCAATCGCGAACCTGATTCTGCCGTTCGCCATCGGGGCCTGAGTACCAGGACCGCTCGCCATCGGCATAATAGCGCTCACCGGTGAACGGCTGTTCCATCAGACCCATCATCGAGCGGCCCTGTTCCTGGAAGCCGATCAGCGTGCCCCAGACGGGCACGCCGGAGATGAAGGCCCGTGTGCCATCAATCGGATCGATCACCCAGAGCTGATCGCTGTCCATGCGGATGTTTTCATGCTCTTCGCCAAGAATGCCATGGGTCGGGAATTCCGCTTCGATCAGCCGGCGGATGGCGATCTCGGCGGCCTGATCGCCTTCGGTGACAGGGTCAAAGCCAGCCTTCTCCTTGTTGACGACGGAGAGACCCGAGCGAAAGCGGGGAAGCGTCTCGGCCTTGGCGGCATCGGCAAGGCGGAAGAAGAAATCACGATCAGGGCGCATGAAAAAATCCGTCGTCTGGAGGGAGCTTCGTCTTAATGCCAGTTGCGCCGAAAGAAAACCTCCGCCGCGAGCCCTAACCGTGCCGTAGAACATGTCATCGGACGCCGCGCATGACGAAACTGCGTATTTTTTCGCCATGCCCAAAAATGCACCAAGATTCGGCTTGACAATGGTGCGCCGCAATATGTAACGTCACAGGTACAGTCTTTTGACTGTAAATACCCTCCTTGGGTGTTTCCTCCCTAGACTCAGCCGCGCCACGAGCGCGGTTTTTTTTGCCCGGCGCAGCACGTCGAGAGCAAGACATCACCAAGCTGAGGAATAGGCTATTCGGCCGCCAGCGCCCGGTCGCCAGCATAGTCGGCGACGAATGCGGCCATCTGCTCCATGAACACCGCGATCGAGCCGGCCAGAGCGGAGAAATCCGACCGCTTTTCAAGCGTTACTTCGTCGATATAGAGTGATCTGTTGACCTCGATCTGCAGGGCATGCAGACCACGCGCCGGACGGCCATAATGCTCGGTGATAAAACCGCCGGCATAAGGCTTGTTACGCACGGCCGTGAAGCCGAGATCCTCGAGAAACTGCAGGGCCGCCTGGCTGAGCTCCGCAGAGGCGCTCGTGCCATAGCGATCGCCGACAATGAAATCCGGTTTGAGGCCACTGCCGGCAACGCGGATATTGCCGGGCATCGAATGGCAATCGATCAACACGCCGAAGCCGAACACCGCATGGGTCCGGGCAATCAGTCGCCGAAGGCAGGCGTGATAGGGCTTGTAGCAGCTCTCGATCCGTTCCATGGCGACGGCAAGCGGCATGCGCCGCGCATAGATCTCCATATTCTCGGCAACAATACGCGGGATCGTCCCAAGCCCGCCGGCAACGCGCGCCGAATTGCTGTTGGCAAACGGCGGCAATGGATCGGAAAACATCCGCGGATCGAGCTCATAAGGCTCTCTGTTGACATCGACATAGGCACGCGGGAAGTGCGCGACCAGAAGCGGCGCGCCAAAGCTGGGTGCTGCCGAAAACAGCTCGTCAACATAATGATCTTCAGATCGGCGGATCGAGAGCTCGTCAAGCCGCGACTCATCTAGAAAGGTCAGTGGATACAGACGGCCGCTATGCGGCGAATTATAGACAAAGGGGATGGTCTGAGTCGCGGGCTCTCGAACCTCGAACAGCTCGATTTCGTTGGTCATCCGCTTCTCTGGCCCTCTTCTTTACCACGTCACAAACTTGTTGTGTTCGCCATGTTGCCAGTCACCCGTCGCAAAGTCCATACTGCCGGAAATGGCGCTGCAGGTTCAATTTTTCGTTGTTCACCGGTTCTTTACTGAGCCCAACCTAAAGTGAGCGGCTGCGGCCTTCCTAATGCAATCGAGTACAGCGGTCCCCAAATGACTCAGAAAATCCTTCTCGCCGAAGATGACAACGACATGCGCCGGTTCCTGGTGAAGGCGCTGGAAAAGGCAGGCTATAAAGTCTCCTCCTTCGACAACGGCGCCTCAGCCTATGATCGCCTGCGGGAAGAACCCTTCTCCCTTCTCCTGACAGACATCGTGATGCCGGAAATGGACGGCATTGAGCTGGCGCGCCGCGCCACTGAACTCGATCCGGACCTCAAGGTCATGTTCATCACCGGCTTTGCAGCCGTCGCATTGAACGCGGATTCGAAGGCGCCGAAAGACGCCAAGGTCCTCTCCAAGCCTTTCCACCTTCGCGATCTCGTCGACGAAGTGAACAAACTCCTTGCTGCATAAGGCCTGCCGAAGGGATTGGAAAAATCTCTTCATAAAACTGCAAAATGCCTATTGACGGGCGAAGCGGTTTTGTGGTCTTAAGCCGCTCATCGGATGGGCGTGTAGCTCAGCGGGAGAGCACTACGTTGACATCGTAGGGGTCACAGGTTCAATCCCTGTCACGCCCACCATTCGAATTCTTTCAAGGGCTTGCCGGAAACGGCGAGCCCTTTTGAGTTTTGGTCGGATTGACGCAATTTCGCCTCCCAACCCGGCATCAGGCCACCGCTTTTGACGTGAACCGATTCGCAATCCGGTTGACGGAAAAGTGGAACATCGCTCTCATCAACAATCTCTGGTCGGCAATTGATCCAACGAGCACTGATTGTGGAGAGAACGTATGCCTCATTCCTACGTCGCTTATATCGATGAGTCGGGGGACGACGGCCTTGGCAACTTTCGCGAGCCTGGTCGCCGCGGCGGGTCCTCGCGTTGGCTCGTTCTATCCGCCTGCGTTTTCCGACAGGTCTACACCCTGGAAGCGGTACGATGGCGCGATTCGATCTCGGACAAATTCGTCAACAAGAAAAGCCGAACGCTTCACTTCATGGAACTGAACCACGGACAGCGCACAGTCGCAGCACAAATGATCGCCACGCTACCACTCAGAACAATAAGCGTCATGGCGGCCAAGCCACCCATTCCCGTTGGCGTCTACTCAGCCAGGAACCAACTTTACTTCTACATGGCGCGATATCTGGTCGAGCGGATTTCTTGGCTTTGCCGCGATCACCGTCCCCAAGTTCCCGAAGGTGATGGACGAGTGCAGATAACCTTCTCGCGTCGCGGTGGCATGTCCTACGAGAGCTTTCGCGCTTATCTGGCTGATCTGAAAGATCAACCTGATGCTGATGTCAAAATCCATTGGCCGGTGATCGACATTGAGGCTGTGGACGCACAGGATCATAAAAAGAATGCGAGCCTTCAACTCGTTGATGCGGTTGCTTCGTCTTTCGCGGCAGCAGTCGAACCGGATTTCTATGGTAATTGCGAACTACGCTATGCAGAACTGCTACGCCCCGTGACGTATCATCGAAACGGCAACTATCTGAGCTATGGCGTGAAAGTTGTGCCGAGATATCAAGACTGTGGGCTGGACGGTCAGCAGACCAGGTTCATCGAGCTCTTCAAATGAAACGGCAGCCCCCCGGCCCATGATTGCGATTGCTCACCTGCAGTCTTTCGAGTGCTCTGGGTTGTTCCGGCGCATGGCTGCCCTCCCCACATATAGCATTCTCCACCTCCCATTTCCACGGCAATCTGGAAGCTCAGCTCACCGCTTCACCACCGTCACCTCATCCCCCGCATAGACCACCATATAGCCACCCGAAGGCTTCAGCGCCTCCGCCCTCGCCTCGAGCCAGCCGCGATAGGGCGCCTCCCGCCAGCTGGCTCCGGCCTCCGGCTCGACCAGCACCGTCAGCTGCGGCCCCTGCGCATACATCATCATCCGGCTGACACTCGGCTCCCATTCGGGTCCGAGCGTCGCATCCGTGCGCCAGAGACAGAAGAAGTCCCGGCAGGTCGCGGGCCTGACATCATAGGCGTCACAGCCACCACCGCTGAGACAGTGGCGACAGGGCTGGTTGGCCGGTTTGTCGAATTCCGCGATATCGGGAAGGATGCAGCATAGCGAACAGGTTCCACAGTCGCGGCCCGGCACCAGCGCCGGACCGGCTTCTGCTCCTCTTCGCCCGCCCACTGCCGTCACGTCAGGCCGCCGGTCCGATCGTGACCGCAATCGGCGTGAGCCCCTCGACAGCACCCGCCAGACGATCGCCCGGCTGCAGCGCCCCGACGCCAGACGGCGTGCCGGTGAAGATCAGGTCTCCGGGTGTCAGGTGATAATAGCGCGACAGATGGCTGATGATCTCGGGCACGGACCAGACCATTTCGTTGAGATGGCCCTCCTGGCGCAGGCTGCCATTGACGACGAGCGAGATGCGCTGTGCCTCAGGCGCGAATTCGGAGGCCGGCGTGATCGGGCCGATGACGGCAGACTCTTCAAACGCCTTTGAGATATCCCAGGGACGTTGCTTTTCCTTCATCGCGTTCTGCAGGTCGCGCCGCGTCATGTCGAGCCCGACGGCATAGCCGAACACCGCTTTCATCGCCTCTTCGGTCGACACCCGAAAAGCCGGCGCGCCGATCGCAATCACAAGTTCGATCTCGTGGTGATAATCCTCGGTGCCCGGCGGATAGGCAATGGAGCCGCCGTGAAGAACAAGGCCCGTCGGCGGCTTGGTAAAGTAGAAGGGCGCGACGCGATCGACCGTATTGCCAAGCTCGGCGGCATGCGCCGCATAATTGCGCCCGACGCAGAAGATGCGATGGATCGGGAAGCCAGCCTGCAGCCCCAGAACGGGAATAAGCGGGGCGGCCGGAATGGAAAACAGCGGGCGGATCTTGGACAAGGATGCTCTCTCTTCTGACTATGACGAACCGGCATGCGGGTGATGGCAGCATAGCGATGTCGCAAGGACAGTGCATCCGCGATGTTCAACCCGCATCCTCCATCGACGGGCTTGGAACATCAGCCCAAACATGTAACAAAACCGCCGCACCCGCGTTCAACAGCATATGCGGCACCACGGTCGCACCGAATTCGGCCGGGACGGAAACGCCCCGGCGAGACATCGAAAGGCAGATAAACATGAGCAACAAGATCGTGCCGGTCATCATGGCCGGCGGCAAGGGAACGCGGCTTTGGCCGCTGTCGCGCGCAGCCGCTGCGAAGCAGTTCATCCGCTTCCTCGGCGAAGAAACCTTGCTGCAGAAGACGCTCGCACGCGTCTCCGACAAGACGATCTATGAAGCCCCTGTCATCGTGACCAATGAGGATTTCCGCTTCCTCGTCGCCGAACAGGCCCGCGAGATCGGTATCGCGCTCGACGGCATCATTCTGGAGCCCGAGGCACGCAACACGGCAGCCGCCGTGGCTGCTGCCGCCGTCATCGTCGGTGAGCGCCATGGTAGCGACACGCTGATCCAGATCCTGCCCTCCGACCACGAGATCACCGTCGACGATATCTATCGCGGCTGCGTGGAAAAGGCTGCCCAGGCTGCCCGGAACGGCAAGATCGTCACGTTCGGCATCACGCCGACCGAACCCGCGACCGGCTATGGCTATATCGAGATCGGCGAGGATCTGGGAAGCGGCGTCCACAAGGTCTCGCGTTTCGTCGAAAAGCCCAAGGCAGACGTCGCTGAAAAGATGCTGGCGAGCGGTAACTATGCCTGGAACTCCGGCATGTTCGTCTTCTCCGCCGGCCAGATGATTGCAGAACTTCAGGCGCTCGCCCCCGAAGTGCTTGCCGCCGTCGAACAGTCGGTCGAGGGTGCCAAGGGCGATCTCGACTTCACCCGACTTGATGGGACAAGCTTTGGCCGCAGCCCCAGCATCTCCATCGACTATGCCGTCATGGAAAAGACCCCGAATGCAGCGGTTGTCCCCTCCCCGATCACCTGGTCCGATCTCGGCAGCTGGGATGCGATCTGGAAGCTTGCCGGCGGTGACGAGAACGGCAATGTCGTCAGCGGCAATGCGACCGTCTCGGACACCACCAATTCGCTCGTCATGTCGCGCAATGCGCATCTCGCGGTCCAGGGCATGGAAGGTGTTGCCGTCGTCGCCTCGGAAGATGCCGTCTATGTCGGCCGCCTCGACCGGGCCCAGGATGTCGGCAATCTGGTAAAGCTGCTCGCCGCCAACAAGGACACGGCGCATCTGACCGAGAACCACCCGACGGCGCTGCGTCCCTGGGGTGGCTATACCTCGATCCTCAACGGCGACCGCTTCCAGGTGAAGCGCCTCTTCGTCCATCCGGAAAAGAAGCTCTCGCTGCAGAAGCATCACCACCGCGCCGAACACTGGGTCTGCGTCAAGGGAACGGCGGAAGTGACGATCGACGACAAGGTCACCGTGCTGCACGAGAACCAGTCGATCTACATTCCGCAGGGCTCAGTCCATCGCCTCGCCAATCCGGGCAAGATCCGGCTTGAAGTCATCGAGGTCCAGACGGGCTCCTATCTCGGCGAGGACGACATCATCCGCCTGGTGGACGAATTCGGGCGAAGCTGATTTTCATCCAAATCGAAACCGGTTGGCCCGGCGGTTTCCACCGTCCGGGCCGCTTGCTTTATGGCGCTGCATTGCACAAGATCGATGCAAGCCGGAAAAAGCGGCAGGGCGAACAGCGAAGCGGTAACGAATGTCAATCAAGGCAAGCATTTATCATCTCACCCATTACATCTATGACAAGCCGGTCCGTCTTGGCCCCCAGATCATCCGGCTGAAGCCCGCTGCCCATTCGCGCACCAAGGTTCTCTCGCATTCGCTCAAGGTCACGCCCGAGAACCATTTCGTCAATCTGCAGCAGGATCCCTACGGCAACTATCTCGCCCGCTTCGTCTTTCCCGACCCGGTGACCGAGTTCAAGATCGAGGTCGATCTCGTCGCCGACATGACGGTCTACAATCCCTTCGACTTCTTCACCGAGGAAGTCGCGGTCAAATGGCCGTTCGACTATCCGGAGGATCTGAGGGACGACCTGAAGATCTATATGACACCGGAACCTGCGTCGCCGGCGCTCGATGCCTTCATGGCGACTGTCGACAGGACGCAAGGTCAGGGAACGGTCGACATGGTGGTCGGGCTGAATGCCCGCCTGCAGCAGGAGATCGGCTATGTCATCCGCATGGAGCCCGGCGTCCAGACGCCGGAGGATACGCTGACATCGGCCCGCGGCTCCTGCCGTGATTCGAGCTGGCTGTTCGTCCAGATCCTGCGCCGCCTCGGTTTTGCCGCCCGTTTTGTCTCTGGCTATCTCATCCAGCTCGCACCGGACCTGAAGGCACTCGACGGCCCTTCGGGCACAGAGGTCGATTTCACCGACCTGCATGCCTGGACCGAGGTCTACATCCCCGGCGCCGGCTGGATCGGCCTCGACCCCACCTCCGGTCTCTTGACCGGCGAAAGCCATATTCCGCTCGCCGCCACGCCCCATTACAAGAACGCAGCCCCGATTTCAGGCGGCTATTTCGGCGAGGCGAACACCGATTTCGCTTTCGACATGCAGGTCAAGCGTGTCGCCGAACACCCCCGCATCACCAAGCCCTTCTCCGACGACAGCTGGGACGCACTCAATCACCTCGGCCACAAGGTCGATGCCGAGCTGCAGGCCCGTGACATCAGGCTCACCATGGGCGGTGAGCCGACTTTCGTTTCCATAGACGACTTCCAGTCGGACGAGTGGAACACCGCAGCCGTCGGCCCGACCAAGCGTGACAAGGCCGACCAGCTGATCCGCCGGCTGCGCGACCGTTTCGCGCCGGGCGGCTTCCTGCATTACGGCCAGGGCAAGTGGTATCCGGGCGAAAGCCTGCCGCGCTGGACCTTTTCGCTCTATTGGCGCCGCGACAACAAGCCGGTCTGGCGCAATCCCGACCTGATCGCGGTCGAGAACCGGAGATACAGCGTCGGCCATGACGATGCCGCCCGCCTGTTGCAGGCGATCGCGACCGAGCTCGATATCCCCAGCGAAAACGTCGCACCCGCCTTCGAGGATCCCGCCGAATGGATCATCAAGGAAGCGAGCCTGCCGGAAAACGTCGACCCGGCCAATTCGAAGCTCAAGGACCCTGAAGAGCGCAACCGCATCGCCAGGGTGTTTGGCAACGGGCTGACCAATCCCGCCGGCTACGTGCTGCCGGTCCAGGCCTGGCAGGGACGTTCCACGGGGCGCCAGTGGGTCAGCGAAAAATGGCGGACCCGGCGCGGGCGGCTTTATCTCGTGCCGGGCGACAGCCCCGTCGGCTTCCGCCTGCCGCTGAACTCCCTGCCCTATGTCGCGCCCTCGATGTATCCCTACATCAACCCCGTCGACCCGACGGTGGAAAAGCCGCCGCTGCCGGACTTCGCGACCGACAAGGGCCGCGCCATGCCAGAGCATTCGGTGAAGACCGAGACCGGCCAGCAGACGCAGATGGGCCAGTCGTTCGAGGAGATCGGCGGACGTGTGCGCACTGCGATTTCGGTTGAAGTGCGCGACGGTCGCGTCTGCGTCTTCATGCCCCCGACCGAAGCGCTCGAGGACTATCTCGATCTCATCGCCTCGGCCGAACGCGCGGCGGCAGCACTCAACCTGCCCGTCCACATCGAGGGCTATACACCGCCCCATGACGAACGGCTGAACGTCATCCGCGTCGCGCCCGATCCCGGCGTCATCGAGGTCAACATCCACCCTGCCTATGACTGGGAGGATTGCGTCGCCACCACCACGGCGATCTACGAGGAAGCGCGCCTGTGCCGCCTTGGCGCCGACAAGTTCATGATCGACGGCCGCCATTGCGGCACCGGTGGCGGCAACCATGTCGTCGTCGGCGGTGCAACGCCGAACGACAGCCCGTTCCTCCGCCGCCCGGACCTGCTGAAGAGCCTGGTCCTGCACTGGCAGCGCCATCCCTCGCTGTCCTATCTCTTCTCCGGTCTGTTCATCGGCCCGACCAGCCAGGCGCCACGCTTTGACGAAGCCCGGCACGATTCGCTCTATCAGCTCGAAATCGCCATGGCGCAGATCCCCATGCCCGATCAGGGCATGGCACCGCCACTGCCATGGCTCGTCGACCGCCTGTTCCGCAACCTGCTGGTCGACGTCACCGGCAACACGCATCGCTCGGAAATCTGCATCGACAAGCTCTTCTCGCCGGATGGTCCGACAGGCAGGCTTGGCCTTGTCGAATTCCGCGGCTTCGAGATGCCACCGAATGCCCGCATGTCGCTGGCCCAACAGCTGCTGATCCGCGCGCTGATTGCCCGCTTCTGGAAGAACCCGATCGGCGGCCGTTTCGTCCGCTGGGGCACGAGCCTGCATGATCGCTTCATGCTGCCACATTACATCTGGCAGGACTTCCTCGAAGTGCTGGCCGACCTCCGCCAGAACGGCTTCGACTTCAAGCCGGAATGGTTTGCAGCCCAGCTGGAATTCCGCTTCCCCTTCTACGGCGAAGTCGAATACGAAGGCTCCAAGCTCGAATTGCGTGGCGCGCTCGAACCCTGGCATGTGATGGGCGAACAGGGGGCGATCGGCGGAACGGTGCGGTATGTGGACTCGTCCGTCGAGCGTCTGCAGGTGAAGCTGGAGACGGCCAACCCCGATCGCTTCACTGTCGCCTGCAACGGGCGCGCAGTCCCGCTGCGCAAGACGGATGTCAACGGCATCGCCGTCGCCGGCGTTCGTTACAAGGCCTGGCAGCCGGCATCGGGCCTGCATCCGGTTTTACCCGTCAACACACCGCTAACATTCGACATCTATGATACATGGTCCGGCCGATCGATCGGAGGCTGCGTCTACCACGTCGCCCATCCCGGTGGCCGGAATTACGATACTTTCCCTGTGAATGGGAATGAAGCGGAAGCCCGTCGGCTTGCACGTTTCGAGCCATGGGGCCATACAGCCGGCTCCTATTCCCTATGGCCCGAAGCCGTGTCGCCGGAATTCCCGCACACTTTGGACCTGAGAAGACCGCAAGGTATCTGATTGATGGCACAGAAGACGGCAGCGGAGCTTTCCCCGCCAGACGCGCCGAAGAGCAAGGCCCGCACGGCCGGCTATCGCGCGCTGTCGGGCGCTGCCGACGAGATGATCGACAACAAGGGCAATGTCCGGCCTGTCTGGCAGGCGCTTGTTTCGGCCATAGACACCATGCCGGAGGAAGATCTGCACGAGCGCTTCGCCCGTGCCGACCGCTATCTGCGCGACGCCGGCGTCTTCTACCGCGCCTATGGTTCCGGCGGATCAAGCGAGCGCGCCTGGCCTTTCTCGCATATCCCGGTGATGATCTCGGAACCCGAGTGGCAGGTTCTGGCCGACGGCCTGGTCCAGCGCGCGAACCTGCTGGAAGCGGTCGTTGCCGACATCTACTCGGAAAACAGACTGGTGCAGGAAGGCTTCCTGCCCCCCCAGCTGATTGCCTCGAATCCTGAATTCCTGCGACCGCTCGTCGGCATCAAGCCGGCCGGCGGTCACTACCTGCATTTCTGTTCCTTCGAAATTGGTCGCGGCCCCGACGGCAACTGGTGGGTTCTCGCTGACCGGACGCAGGCGCCCTCTGGTGCAGGCTTTGCGCTGGAAAACCGCGTAGCCACCGCCCGCGCCTTTTCCGACGTTTATGCCGAAACCCATGTCCACCGGCTTGCGTCGTTCTTCGGCGCCTTCCGCAAGGCGCTTCAGGCCCGCACCCGCAGCACGGACGAGCGCATCGCCGTCCTGTCACCGGGCCCCGCCAACGAGACCTATTTCGAACACGCCTATATCGCCCGCTATCTCGGCATCATGCTGCTGGAGGGCGAAGACCTGACGATCGTCAACGGTCGTGTCATGGTTCGCACCGTGGCCGGCCTGAAACCCGTCAGCGTGCTCTGGCGCCGCCTGGATGCCGCCTTCGCCGATCCGCTCGAACTCGACCAGAACTCCTATATCGGCACGCCCGGCATGGTGCAGGCACTGCGCAATGGCGCCGTCACCTTCGTCAACGCGCTCGGCTCGGGCATTCTCGAAACGCGCGCGCTTCTCGCCTTCATGCCCACCCTCTCGCGCCATCTGCTCGGCGAGGAACTGAAGCTGCCCTCGATCGCCACCTGGTGGTGCGGCCAGAAGGCGGAGCGCGAGCATGTGGCAGCGCATCTCGACCGCATGGTGATCGGCTCCGCCTTCTCGCGCCTGCCCTTCTTCGACGATGGCGGGCGCTCGGTCATGGGGTCGCGCTACAAGGACCCGCAAGGCCGGACCACCGCCGAATGGCTGGAGACGGAAGCCGGCAATCTCGTCGGGCAGGAAGTCGTGACGCTCTCGACGACGCCGGCCATGGTCGACGGCAAGCTGACCCCGCGCCCGATGTCGCTGCGCGTCTTCGCAGCCCGCACGCAAAACGGCTGGCAGATCATGCCGGGCGGCTTTGCCCGCATCGGCAGCGGCTCGGACGTGTCGGCCATCGCCATGCAATCCGGCGGAAGTGCCGCCGATGTCTGGATCGTCTCCGACAAGCCCGTGGATCGCACGTCGCTGCTGCCGGCCGAGGAAACCTTTACCCGCAACATGCCGGGCAGCCTGCCGAGCCGTGCGGCCGACAACCTCTTCTGGCTGGGTCGCTACATCGAGCGGGCCGAAGGCGTGCTTCGCATCCTGCGGGCCTGGCATGCCCGTTATGCCGAAAGCGCCAATCCGGACCAGCCTTTGCTTGCCTTCGTCACGGAATACCTCTCGGACATCGATGTCGATACGAAGTCCGGTGTGCCGGAAAGCCTGCTGCGCAACATCGACAGCGCCGTCTATTCGGCCAGCAACATCCGCGACCGCTTCTCGCCCGATGGATGGCTGGCGCTGAACGATCTGTCGAAAACCGCGAAACGCTTCCACGAGCGCGTGAAGCCGGGCGACGACGCGGCCCATGCGATGACGATCCTGTTGCGCAAGCTGGCGGGCTTTGCCGGTCTCGTGCATGAGAACATGTACCGGTTTACCGGCTGGCGCTTCCTGACCATCGGCCGCTTGCTGGAACGCGGCCTGCACATGACGCGTCTGCTCGGCCACATGACAGGCCCAGACGCGCCCGACGGCTCGCTCGATATGCTGCTCGAAATCGGCGACAACGTCATGACCCATCGCCGCCGCTACAATGTGTCGACGGCACGGCTGACGGTGACCGACCTTCTGGCGCTCGATCCGCTCAACCCACGCTCGATCCTCTTCCAGCTGAACGAGATCCGCATCGAGGTCGAGCAACTGCCGAACGCCATGGTCAACGGCCAGATGTCGAGCCTCTTCCGCGAGGCCATGCGTCTGCATTCGGGCTTGGCCGTGATGACGCCGGAGACCATGAGCGCCGACGTCTATACCAGTCTCGAGCGGGAACTGGAGAAACTCTCCGACATTCTCGCCCAAACCTATCTGAGCTGACGCGATGCTCTACGACCTCTCGCTCCATATCGGCTATCATTACGAGGTCCCGGCATCCGGTGCCCATCACATGCTGCGCTTGCTGCCGCTCTCCCTGCCGGATCGCCAGCGGCTGATCGCCGGCGCAATCACCGTGACCCCGGAGCCGGACGAGATCTCCACTTTCAGCGACTTCTTTCGCCATCCGACCAGCCACGCCATCCTGCGCGGTCCGCACGAGAAGCTGGATATCCGCATGCAGGCCCGCGTCATGGTGCAGGCCCAGCCGATCGCTGCGGATTTCTCACCACTGCTCGACCGCCTTCCACAGGAGATCGCGGAAACCTGGTCGCTCGACGCTGAATCGCCGCATCATTTCCTCGGCACCAGCCCCCGCCTGCCCCGCGACAAGGCAATCGCGGCCTATGTCCGCGGGATGCTGAAACCCAGCATGACGGTTCGCCAGATCGCAGAAATACTCTGCAGTCGTATTCACAAGGACTTCAAATACGACGCGGAGGCAACGACGGTCGATACAACGCCGGCGGAGGCCTTCGCCAAGAAGCGCGGCGTGTGCCAGGATTTCAGCCATGTTATGATCGTGGCGCTGCGCAGCCTCGGCATCCCCGCCGGCTATGTCAGTGGCTTTCTGCGCACGATCCCGCCTCCGGGCAAGGAACGGCTCGAAGGTGCAGACGCCATGCATGCCTGGGTCAGGGTCTGGTGCGGCAAACTCACAGGCTGGATCGAGCTCGACCCGACCAATGACATCATCGCCGGCACGGACCACATCGTGGTCGGCTATGGGCGGGACTATGCCGATGTCGCCCCGGTGATCGGGGTTCTGAAAAGCTATGGATCGCATCAGACGGCCCAGGCTGTCGATGTCATCCCCGTACGGCAATAATCTCCATTGATTCAAATTTAAGCAATCCATTTAAAGCGGATGCAATAACTTCTGGTCTAAAACCGTCCAAACGCTGATTTTTGGATGGACATGATGACTACCACAGACAGCCGCGGCAAATCTCTCTTTGGACGCTTCTGGCGCGACCGTGCCGGGAACTTCGGTATTGCCACTGCGATCATCCTGCCGGTGACGGCAGCGACAGCCGGTATTGCGCTTGACTACAACCAGGTGGTCCAGGTGCGCAACGCCTTGCAGGATTCGGCCGACTCCGCCGTGCTTTCCGCCGCCAACGCCTTGGCGAAGGACAAGACCATGTCGGACAAGGAGGCGCTCGACATGGCATGCAAGTTCATGAAGGCGCAGTTCTACAACGTCATCCCAGATGCAAAGACGAACGATTCCATTCCGGGCGAAACGACACCCGTCGATCCGCTCGACAGTGCAATCGGGACCGTGACCCGCAACAAGAGCACGTCGGGCAACACTTACGACGTGACGTTGACCACCGACTTCGTCGTAAAGACCAACGGCATGACCGCGCTTCTTGGCTGGGAAGAGATGAAGGTCGGGGTCACGGCAACGGCGCGCGCGACGACCGAGAGCAAGAATGCCATGTCGATGTATCTCGTTCTCGACCGATCCGGCTCAATGGCCTGGGACACCGAGACCATCAACGAAGCACAGCCAACGAAGACGGTCTACTACAACTGCGGATCCTCGTGGAGACCGAGAACCTGCAGCTACGAGGCGGACAATTACATCATCAAGATCGACGCTCTGAAAATGGCGGTCGCGAGCCTGACCACGCAGCTCGACACCGCCGATCCTGAGGATCGCTACGTGCGGACGGCGGCCGTTTCCTATGAAGCGAGGATGCATACGCCCGTCGCCTTCGATTGGGGCACATCGCATACCCTGAGCTACGTGCAGGACCTGATCGCCGAGGGCGGCACGGACTCATCCGATGCGATGGCCCGCGCCTATTCCGACATCATCAAGGCGAGTGAAGACACGGCGCACAAGAACAGGAACGGTCAGCAACCGAGCAAGTTCATCCTGTTCATGACCGACGGCGACAACAACTTCTCCAGCGCCGATACCGAAACACTGGCCACTTGCACTGCCGCCAAGAAAGACGGGATCCAGATCTACACCGTGGCGTTCATGGCGCCCAAGAAGGGACAAGGGCTTCTTAAGGCCTGCGCTTCGAGCCCCTCAAACTACTACGACGCACAGGACGCGGCGGAACTTGTCGCGGCATTCAAGGAAATCGGTGACAAGGCTGTCGAGGCGGCAACCCGTCTCACCAACTGATCCGATCAAATCGATTTAGTTTTTGACATCAATCAGGCCGTGGCCAACTCGACCGCGGCCTTATCGTATCTTCGTGTTTCAGAGATAAAACAATCAGAACAGAGACTTGCCTGAATTGTAGGCAGCTTTAACAAATTTTTCGGCTGAGCATTGCGCCTGTTGCAACTGTTTCATTTCGATGCGTAAACTGGCGAAACAGGGGCCGGCATCGACAATCGCATCGGAACCGGTCGGAGACACGAACAACGCCAGGCGGACCGATGATCAAGACTCCCCACAAAGTCGACCTTCCCCTTCCCAAGCGCGGCGTTTCCGATCCGGACGCCCTGGCCGCCGAGATCATGGACAAGCTGACCTACAGCATCGGCAAGGACGCGAAGGTCGCGACCCCGCATGACTGGCTGACCGCAACGATCCTCGTGGTGCGTGACCGCATCATCGACACCTGGATGGAATCGACCCGCAATACCTATATGAACAACGGCAAGCGGGTTTATTATCTTTCGCTTGAATTCCTGATCGGCCGCCTGCTGCGCGACGCCATGTCGAACCTCGGCCTGATCGACAACATCCGACAGGCGCTCTCCTCGCTCTCCGTCGAGTTTGACGTCATTGCCGGCCTTGAGCCCGATGCTGCACTCGGCAATGGTGGTCTGGGACGTCTGGCCGCCTGTTTCATGGAGAGCATGGCGACCGTCAACATCCCGGCTTACGGCTACGGCATCCGATATGTCCACGGCCTCTTCCGCCAGCAGATGGCGGAGGGCTGGCAGGTCGAACTGCCGGAAAGCTGGCTCGCCCATGGCAACCCCTGGGAATTCGAGCGCCGCGAAAGCTCCTACGAAGTCGGCTTCGGCGGCACGGTCGAGACCGTCGACGGGCCCGACGGTGAGCCGCGTTACGTGTGGAAACAGGGCGAGCGCGTCATTGCCACCGCCTATGACACGCCCGCCGTTGGCTGGCGTGGCGAGCGAGTCAACACGCTGCGTCTCTGGTCGGCCCAACCGATCGACCCGATCCTGCTCGATGCCTTCAATGCCGGCGACCATATCGGCGCGCTGCGCGAGAGCAACAAGGCGGAATCGCTGACCCGCGTTCTCTACCCGGCGGATGCCACGCCTGCCGGCCAGGAACTGCGCCTGCGCCAGGAATTCTTCTTCTGTTCGGCATCGCTGCAGGACATTGTCCGCCGTCACCTGCAGCAGGGCAATACGCTCGCCCAGCTGCCGGAAAAGGTGGCGATCCAGCTCAACGACACCCATCCCGCCGTCTCCGTCGCCGAACTGATGCGCCTGCTGGTCGATGTTCACGGTGTCGCCTTCGATGAAGCCTGGGAGATCTCCTCCAAGACCTTCTCCTACACCAACCACACGCTGCTTCCGGAAGCGCTGGAAAGCTGGCCGGTGCCGCTCTTCGAGCGGCTGCTGCCGCGCCACATGCAGCTGGTCTATGCGATCAACGCCAAGGTCCTGCTTGATGCTCGCAAGAAGCGCGGCTTCAACGACCACGAGATCCGCCAGATTTCGCTGATCGACGAAAGCGGCGACCGCCGCGTGCGCATGGGCAATCTCGCCTTCATGGGCTCGCATTCGATCAATGGCGTGTCGGCACTGCATACCGAGCTGATGAAGGAGACGGTCTTTGCCGATCTCCACAAGCTTTACCCCACCCGCATCAACAACAAGACCAACGGCATCACTCCACGCCGCTGGCTAATGCAGTGCAATCCGGCTCTCACCGACCTGATCAAGGAAGCCATCGGACCAGAATTCCTGGATGATGCGACCAAGCTGAAGGGCCTCGACGCCTTCGCCGATGATGCAGCCTTCCAGCAGAAATTCGCAGCGGTGAAATTCGCCAACAAGCAGAAGCTTGCCGGCCTCGTCGCCAGCCGCATGGGCATCAAGCTCGATCCGCACGCGATGTTCGACATCCAGATCAAGCGCATCCACGAATACAAGCGCCAGCTCCTAAACATTATCGAGACGGTCGCGCTTTTCGACCAGATCCGCTCGCATCCCGAGCGGGACTGGGTGCCGCGCGTCAAGCTCTTCGCCGGCAAGGCCGCACCGAGCTACCACAATGCCAAGCTCATCATCAAACTGGCGAACGATGTTGCCCGCGTCATCAACACCGACCCCTCGGTGCGCGGCCTGCTGAAGGTCGTCTTCATTCCCAACTACAATGTCTCGCTGGCCGAAGTCATGGTGCCCGCGGCCGACCTCTCCGAACAGATTTCCACCGCCGGCATGGAAGCATCTGGAACCGGGAACATGAAGTTCGCGTTGAACGGTGCATTGACCATTGGAACGCTCGACGGCGCCAATGTCGAAATGCGCGATCATGTGGGCGAGGAGAACATCGTGATTTTTGGAATGACCGCCGACGAGGTCGGTCGCGTGCGCGCCGAGGGGCATAATCCCCGCGCCGCCATCGAAGCCTCTCGCGAGCTGCAGCAGGCCCTTGCGGCGATTGCCTCGGGCGTCTTCTCGCCTGACGACCGTGACCGCTATGTCGATCTGATGCAGGGCATCTATCAGCATGACTGGTTCATGGTCGCCGCTGACTTCGATGCCTATGCCAAGGCCCAGCGGGATGTTGACGCGATCTGGACGGACAAAACGGCCTGGTACTCCAAGACTATTCGCAACACAGCGCGCATGGGCTGGTTCTCGTCGGACCGCACCATCCGGCAATACAACGCGGACATCTGGAGAGCTTGATGGCAAAATCACCGAAGAGGAGCGGTGACGTAGCAAAGCCGGACACACCGTCGGCAGCAGAAATCGAGGCGATCATCCAGGGCACCCATGGTGACCCCTTTGCCTTTCTCGGTGTGCATGAGGCAGGCGCCGGCCATGTCGCACGCTGCTTCATTCCAGGCGCGGAGACCGTAGTCGCCCACAATCTGGCCGGCGAACCGATTGGCGAACTGGTCCGGCATCATGATGCGGGCTTCTTCTCCGGGCCCGTCAAGCTGGATGGCGTCTTGCCCGTGCGCTATCGCGCCACGCGCGGTGACGCCGAATGGACGGTCACCGATCCCTACAGCTTCTGGCCAATCCTCGGGCCGATGGATGACTATTTCATCCGCGAAGGCTCGCATCTGCGCCTTTTCGACAAGATGGGCGCCCATCCCATGAGGCACCAGGGCGTCGACGGCTTCCATTTCGCCGTCTGGGCCCCCAACGCCCGCCGTGTTTCGGTCGTTGGCGACTTCAACGACTGGGACGGGCGCCGCCACGTCATGCGGCTGCGCCGCGACACCGGCATCTGGGAGATCTTTGCGCCTGATGTCCGGACCGGTGCCACCTACAAGTTCGAGATCGTCGGACCACATGGCGAGCTTCAGCCGCTCAAGGCCGACCCCTATGCCCGGCGCGCCGAGATGCGCCCGAAGAACGCATCGGTAACGACGGCAGAGCTCGAACAGGTCTGGGAAGACGAGGCACATCGCAAGCATTGGGCGAGCATCGACCAGCGACGCCAGCCGATCTCGATTTATGAGGTGCATGCCGGCTCATGGCAGCGCCGCGATGACGGCTCGATGCTCTCCTGGGATGAGATGGCGGCAAGGCTGATCCCCTACTGCGTCGACATGGGCTTCACCCATATCGAATTCCTGCCCATCACCGAGCATCCCTACGACCCCTCCTGGGGCTACCAGACCACGGGCCTCTATGCGCCCAGCGCCCGCTTCGGCGAGCCGGAGGGTTTTGCGCGCTTCGTCAACGGCTGCCACAAGGTCGGCTTGAGCGTCATCCTGGACTGGGTGCCGGCCCATTTCCCGACGGATGCCCACGGGCTTCGCCATTTCGATGGCACGGCACTCTACGAACACGCCGATCCCCGTCAGGGCTTCCACCCCGACTGGAACACGGCGATCTACAATTTCGGCCGTGTCGAGGTTTCGTCCTACCTGATCAACAACGCGCTCTACTGGGCGGAAAAATTCCATCTCGACGGGTTGCGCGTCGATGCGGTCGCCTCAATGCTCTACCTCGACTACTCCCGCAAGGAAGGCGAGTGGATCCCCAACGAATATGGTGGGCGCGAAAATCTGGAGTCGGTTCGCTTCCTGCAGCAGATGAACCACCATGTCTATGGCAGCCATCCCGGCATCATGACCATTGCCGAGGAGAGCACCTCCTGGCCGAAGGTCTCCCAGCCGGTCCATGAAGGCGGCCTCGGCTTCGGCTTCAAGTGGAACATGGGCTTCATGCACGACACCCTGAGCTACTTTGCCCGGGATCCGATCTACAGGAAGTATCATCACCAGGAGCTGACCTTCGGTCTGCTCTATGCCTTCTCGGAGAATTTCGTCCTGCCGATCTCCCACGACGAAGTGGTACACGGCAAGGGTTCGATGATCGCCAAGATGCCGGGCGATGACTGGCAGAAGTTCGCCAATCTCCGCGCCTATTACGGCTATATGTGGGGTCATCCTGGCAAGAAGCTGCTCTTCATGGGCCAGGAATTCGCCCAATGGGGCGAGTGGTCGGAAGCCCGTTCCCTGGATTGGAACCTGCTCGACTACGCCCCGCATGAAGGCATGCGGCGCCTGGTCCGTGACTTGAACTTCACCTATCGCTCCAAGCCGGCTCTGCACGCCCGCGACTGCGAGGGCGAAGGCTTCGAGTGGATCAATGCCGACGACCAGGAAAACTCGGTTCTCGCCTGGCTGCGCAAGGCGCCTGGTGAAAAGCCGATTGCCGTCGTCTGCAACCTGACGCCGAACTATCACGAGCGATACGAATTGAGCTTGCCTGCAGCAGGCCGTTGGCGTGAGATACTGAACACCGATGCCGAAATCTATGGTGGTAGCGGCAAGGGCAATGGTGGCCGCGTGGAGGCGCATGCCACGGGAAGCGGATGGGCAAAAGCAGGGCTGACGCTCCCGCCGCTGGCCGTGATCATGCTGGAATTGGAACAGTAAGGGGAGGAAAGATATGACCGAAAAAACGGCACGGAGCCTGTCGCGTGATGCCATGGCCTATGTTCTGGCCGGCGGGCGCGGCAGCCGCCTGAAGGAATTGACGGACCGGCGCGCCAAGCCCGCCGTCTATTTCGGCGGCAAGGCCCGCATCATCGATTTTGCCCTCTCCAATGCGCTGAACTCCGGTATCCGCCGTATCGGTGTGGCCACCCAGTACAAGGCCCACTCGCTGATCCGCCATCTGCAGCTCGGCTGGAACTTCTTCCGCCCCGAGCGCAACGAGAGCTTCGACATCCTCCCGGCTTCGCAGCGTGTGTCCGAAACGCAGTGGTATGAAGGCACCGCCGACGCCGTCTATCAGAACGCCGACATCATCGAATCCTACGCGCCGGAATACATGGTCATCCTCGCGGGCGACCACATCTACAAGATGGACTACGAGCTGATGCTGCAGCAGCACGTCAATTCGGGCGCGGATGTCACCATCGGCTGCCTGGAAGTGCCGCGCATGGAGGCAACCGGCTTCGGGGTAATGCATGTCGATGCGACCGACCGGATCATCGATTTCGTCGAAAAGCCTGCCGACCCGCCGGGCATCCCGGGCAATGAAGATTTTGCGCTCGCCTCCATGGGTATCTACGTCTTCCAGACGAAATACCTGATGGAACTGCTGCGCCGCGATGCCGCCGACCCGGATTCGAGCCGCGACTTCGGCAAGGACATCATCCCCTATGTGGTGAAAAACGGCAAAGCCGTCGCCCATCGCTTCGCCCAGTCCTGCGTCCGCTCAGACTTCGAACGCGAACCCTACTGGCGCGACGTCGGCACGATCGATGCCTATTGGCAGGCCAATATCGACCTGACGGATATCGTTCCCGAGCTCGACCTCTACGACAAGTCCTGGCCGATCTGGACCTATTCCGAGATCACGCCGCCCGCCAAGTTCGTCCATGACGACGAAGGCCGCCGCGGCTCGGCGATCTCTTCGCTGGTTTCGGGCGACTGCATCATCTCCGGTTCGGCCCTCTACAAGAGCCTGCTGTTCACCGGCGTGCGGGCGAATTCCTATTCCCGCCTCGAAGGCGCGGTCGTCCTACCGAAGGTGCAGATCGGCCGTCATGCGCGTCTCACCAATGTCGTCATAGACCATGGCGTGGTGATCCCGGAGGGGCTGATCGTTGGCGAGGATCCGGAAATGGATGCCAAGCGCTTCCGCCGCAGCGAAAACGGGATTTGCCTCATCACACAGTCGATGATCGACAAACTGGGTTAGTCACTCCCATGAAGGTCCTTTCGGTCGCCTCCGAACTTTATCCGCTGATCAAGACCGGAGGCCTCGCCGACGTCGCGGGCGCGCTTCCCATCGCGCTCGCCGCCCATGGTATTGAGACGAAGACGCTGATCCCCGGCTACCCGGCTGTGATGAAGGCGGTGAAGAAGCCGAAGAAGGTCCACGAGTTCGAGGATGTGCTCGATGAGCGGGCGACCCTACTTGAGGTGAGACACGAAGGCCTCGACCTGCTGATCCTCGATTGCCCGACACTCTACGAGCGGTCTGGCGGTCCTTATCTCGACACCCAGGGCCGCGACTATCCCGACAACTGGAAGCGCTTTGCCGTGCTCTCCAAGGTGGGCGCCGAGATCGCGGCGGGCTTGCTGCCCAACTTCAAACCCGACCTCGTCCATGTACATGACTGGCAGGGTGCACTGGCCCCCGTCTACATGCGGTACGCCGAGGCCCCGGAAGTTCCGAGCCTCATCACCATCCACAACATCGCCTTCCAGGGCCAGTTCGGCGCGACGCTCTTTCCCTATCTCGGTCTGCCCGGCCACGCCTGGTACGAAGCGCTCGAATATTACGGCACGATCAGCTACCTGAAGAGCGGCCTTGTGACCGCCCACGCACTCTCCACCGTCAGCCCCTCCTATGCCGAGGAAATCCTGACGCCGGAATTCGGCATGGGGCTCGATGGGGTCATCGCCAGCCGCGCTGCCGATCTCTACGGCATCGTCAACGGCATAGACGCCGAGACCTGGAACCCGGCCTCCGACCCGCTGCTCACCAGCCACTATTCCGGTACCGCTCTGAAGAAGCGCGCCGGCAACCGGGCAGCCATGGTCGAGCGCTTCGCCTTCGATGGCGATGACGGCCCGATCTTCTGCGTCATCTCGCGCCTCACCTGGCAGAAGGGTCTAGACCTGCTGCCGGAGGTGATCGACGACATCGTCAATGCCGGCGGTAGGCTCGCCATCCTCGGCTCCGGCGAGAGCGGCATCGAGGCTGCCCTGCAGGGTGCCGCCGCCCATCATCGCGGCCGCGTCGGCATGGTGCTCGGTTATGATGAAGGCCTCTCGCATGTCATGCAGGCCGGCTCCGACGTCATCCTCGTGCCCTCGCGCTTCGAGCCCTGTGGCCTGACCCAGCTTTACGCCCTGCGCTACGGCTGCATTCCGCTCGTCGCCCGCACCGGCGGCCTCGCCGACACCATCATCGACGCCAATGAAGCGGCTCTTGCTGCCGGTGTCGCCACAGGCGTCCAGTTCGCACCCGTCACGGCGGACGCCTTCCGCCGCGCCATCCGCCGCACGCTCCGCCTTTACAGTGACCAGCGTCTCTGGTCGCAAATGCAGAAGCAGGGCATGAAATCCGACGTCTCCTGGACCAGGAGCGGCGCGACCTATGCCGAACTTTATCAACGCCTCGTCTCGAAAGGCCAGTAATCGATGATCTCGACCGTCTCCACGAAACCCTATGCGGACCAGAAGCCCGGCACATCGGGACTGCGCAAGAAGGTTCCGGTCTTCCAGCAGGAGAACTATGCGGAGAACTTCATTCAGGCGATCTTCGACAGCCTGGAAGGCTTTGAAGGCCAGACGCTGGTGATCGGCGGCGACGGCCGCTACTACAACCGCGAAGTCATCCAGAAGGCGCTGAAAATGGCGGCCGCCAATGGTTTCGGCAAGGTCCTGGTCGGCAAGGGCGGAATCCTCTCGACGCCAGCCGCCTCGCATGTCATCCGCAAATACAAGGCCTTTGGCGGCATCGTTCTCTCGGCCAGCCACAATCCCGGCGGCCCGACCGAAGATTTCGGCATCAAATACAATATCGGCAATGGCGGCCCGGCACCGGAAAAGATCACCGACGCGATCTTCGCCCGCACCAAGACAATCGACAGCTACAAGATCGCCCAAGTCGCCGACATCGATCTCGACACCGTCGGCAGCTTCGATCTCGCCGGCATGACCGTCGAGGTGATCGACCCGGTCACCGACTATGCCGACCTGATGGAAACCCTCTTCGACTTCCCGGCCATCCGCGCGCTGATCTCGGGCGGCTTCCGCGTTGTGATCGATTCAATGAGCGCCGTCACCGGCCCCTATGCCGTCGAGATCCTCGAAAAGCGCCTCGGCGCGCCCGCCGGTTCCGTGCGCAACGAAGTCCCCCTGCCAGACTTCGGCCACCACCATCCCGATCCGAACCTCGTCCATGCCAAGGACCTTTATGACGATGTCATGAGCGCCGACGGCCCGGACTTCGGCGCCGCCTCCGATGGCGACGGCGACCGAAACATGGTGGTCGGCAAGGGCATGTTCGTCACGCCCTCAGACAGCCTGGCGATGATCGCCGCCAACGCCACCTGCGCCCCCGGCTACAAAAACGGCATCGCCGGCATCGCCCGCTCGATGCCGACAAGTGCTGCCGCCGATCGCGTGGCGGAAAAGCTCGGCATCGGCATGTATGAGACCCCGACCGGCTGGAAATTCTTCGGCAACCTCATGGATGCCGGCAAGGTCACCGTCTGCGGCGAGGAAAGCTTCGGCACCGGCTCCGACCATGTGCGCGAGAAAGACGGTCTTTGGGCCGTGCTCTTCTGGCTCAACATCGTCGCCGCCCGCAAGCAGAGCGTGAAGCAGATCGTGGAAAGCCACTGGGCCGAATACGGCCGCAACTACTATTCCCGCCACGACTATGAAGGCGTCGATACGGACAATGCCAACGCCCTGGTCACCGCTCTGCGCGCCAAGCTCGACAGCCTGCCCGGCACCAGGATCAACGGCCTGACCGTGACCGCCGCCGACGACTTCGCCTATCACGACCCGATCGACCACTCCGTCTCGAAGAACCAGGGCATCCGCATCCTCTTCGAAGGCGGCAGCCGCATCGTCTTCCGCCTCTCCGGCACCGGCACCTCGGGTGCTACGCTGCGCCTCTATGTCGAACGCTACGAGCCCGACGCCAGCCGCCACGCAATCGAGACGCAGGCAGCACTCGCTGACCTGATCGCGGCAGCGGAAGAGGTGGCGGAGATCAAGCGCTACACGGGCATGAACGAGCCGACGGTCATCACCTGATCCCATAGAGGCCCTCTCTCACATATTGAAACCCCGGTGTCCTCGACGCCGGGGTTTTTCTGTGACTTCGGCACGACCCCAATTGACTCCCCAATCATATCCGTTATTCTGGATATATGGATGAAAAATCGACGATCGCGGCCCTTGCCGCCCTGGCCCAGCCGACCCGGCTGCAGACCTTCCGCCTGCTGGTGGCGCATGAACCCGATGGTGTGCCCGCCGGTGAGCTCGCGCGTCTGATCGGGGTGCCGCAGAACACCATGTCGGCGCATCTGTCGACACTCTCGCAAGCCGGGCTGGTCACAGGCGAGCGCCAGAGCCGCTCGATCATCTACCGCGCCGATCTCGACCGCTTCCGCGCTGTCGCGCTTTACCTGCTTAAGGATTGCTGCGGCGGCAATGCCAGCCTCTGCCAGCCGCTGATCGACGATCTCGCCTGCTGCAGCCCAAAGCTACAACCAACCCGCCCGAACTGAGAGACCGGCCATGTCCGACAAGATCTACAACGTGCTTTTCCTCTGCACCGGCAATTCCGCCCGCTCGATCATCGCCGAAGCGCTGCTCAACCGGCTCGGCCAGGGAAAGTTCAAGGCTTATTCCGCCGGTTCGCAGCCGAAGGGTGAGGTTCACCCCTACACGCTGCAACTGCTGAAGGGCATGAACTACGACACGAGCTTCGCCCGTTCGAAGAACTGGGACGAGTTCGCAATCCCCGGCGCGCCTGAGCTCGATTTTGTCTTCACCGTCTGCGACAACGCCGCTGCCGAAGCCTGCCCCGTCTGGCCCGGCCAGCCGATGACCGCCCATTGGGGCGTGCCCGACCCGGCCGCTGCAGAGGGTACGGATAGCGAGAAGCATTTCGCCTTCGCCGAAGCCTATCGCATGCTCAATCACCGCATCTCGATCTTTGTCAGCCTGCCGATGGCGAGCCTCGACAAGCTTTCGCTGCAAAAGCGTCTGCAGGAGATTGGTGCCGCCGAGCAGACGGCCAGCTGACGACCATGACCGACCTCCCCCGCCGCCTCACAGCCGAAGCGCTCGGCACAGCCATCCTGGTCGCCACCGTCGTCGGCTCCGGCATCATGGCCGATCGCCTGTCCGACGATGTCGCCGTGTCCCTACTCGGCAACACCATCCCGACCGGCGCCATCCTCTTCGTGCTGATCACCATACTGGGGCCGATTTCCGGCGCCCATTTCAACCCGGCGGTGACAATGGTCTTTGCCCTGCGCAAGGAGCTGGAGGCCTCCGCCCTACTGCCTTACATGCTCGCCCAGATCCTCGGTGGTATCGCCGGAACGCTCATCGCCCATGCCATGTTCGAGCTGCCGATCTTCCAGATCTCGGAGACGGTTCGCACGGGCTCTGCCCAATGGACGGCGGAAGCGGTCGCGACCTTTGGTCTGCTGCTCACAATCCTCGGCGGCCTGCGCTTCCGCCCAAAGGCCATTCCCATGCTGGTCGGGCTCTATATCACGGCGGCCTACTGGTTCACCGCATCGACCTCGTTCGCCAATCCGGCCGTGGCGATTGCCCGAAGCCTGACCAACACCTTTGCCGGTATCCGCCCGATCGATCTGACCGGCTTCATCCTCGCCCAACTGGTCGGCGCCCTTATCGCCGCCGCGCTGGCCGCATGGCTCTTTGCCGAGAGCCGCAACACAAATCCCCCTGTCGCCTCCGAAGGAACCGACCGTCCATGAACGTCACCATCTATCACAACCCGGCCTGCGGCACCTCGCGCAACACGCTCGACCTCATCCGCCATGCCGGCATCGAGCCCACGGTCATCGAATATCTGAAGACCCCGCCGAGCAAACCGGAACTGGCAAAGATGATCGCCGACTCAGGCCTCACCGTGCGGCAGGCGATCCGCGAAAAGGGCACGCCCTATGAGGAACTCGGCCTTGCCGATCCCGCCCTCTCGGACGACCAATTGCTCGACGCCATGATCGCGACGCCGATCCTGATCAACCGTCCGCTTGTCGTCACCGAGATGGGCACCCGCCTCTGCCGTCCGTCCGAAGTGGTGCTCGACATCCTTCCCGCCGACGCCTTCACCTCCGCCTTCGTCAAGGAAGACGGCGAGGCCGTGCTCGATGTGGAGGGCAAGCGCATTGTCTGACGTGAATGTAGACCTGCCCGCCGCCGATCTCGATCACCTGCGCCTGCCGGATCTGGAGGCGCTGCGGCGCCCCTTCTCCACCCACAAGCCGCGCATTCTGATCCTCTATGGCTCGGTCCGGCAGGTCTCCTACAGCCGACTGCTCGCCATGGAGGCCAAGCGCCTGCTGGAGCATTTCGGCGCCGATGTCAGGGTTTTCGATCCCTCCGGCCTGCCGCTCCCCGACGATGCGCCGGTAAGCCATCCCAAGGTGCAGGAACTGCGCGACCTTTCCGCGTGGTCGGAAGGCCAGGTCTGGGTGAGCCCCGAGCGCCACGGCACGCTGACGGGCATCATGAAGGCGCAGATCGACTGGATTCCGCTGTCCGTCGGCGCCATCCGCCCGACCCAGGGCAAGACGCTCGCGGTCATGCAGGTCTCCGGCGGCTCGCAGTCGTTCAACGCCGTCAATGCCATGCGCCTGCTCGGCCGCTGGATGCGGATGATCACCATCCCCAACCAGTCCTCCGTCGCCAAGGCCTGGCAGGAATTCGACGGCAATGGCCGGATGAAGCCCTCGTCCTATTACGAGCGCGTCGTCGATGTCTGCGAGGAACTGGTGAAGTTCACGCTTCTGACACGCGACATCTCCGACTACCTGACCGATCGCTACAGCGAACGCAAGGAAGCGGCGGTGAAATCGGTGAACGTCGCGGCCATGTAAGCGCAACCGCTCTGGCCGAGGATAGCCCGCCTGCTATTGTTCCCTCTGAGGCGAGCGAATCACACGGACCGCGAGGCGACCCATGACCATGCCTATGCTCGGAGCAATCATCGGCAAGACGGGTGCCGATTTCCGCCTCTGGTCGCATCATGCAAGCCACGTAGAGCTCTGCCTCTTCGATGAGCGGGGCGAGACCGAACTCGCCAGGCTTTCGATGACACGAGGCGATGGCGACGTGCACCACGTTTTCGTCGAGGGGATGAAGGAAGGCGCCCGCTACGGCTTCCGCATCCACGGCCCCTATGATCCGGGCGAAGGCCATTGGTACGATCCGTCCAAGCTGCTGGTCGACCCCTATGCGACCGAACTCGACCGCCCCTTCGTCTATGATGTCCGGCTCGGCCAGTTCGGCGTCGACACCGCCGCCCTGATGCCGAAGGCGATCCTGAAGGCCCACAAGCCGGTGAGACCGATGATGCCGCTCGGCGAGCGCAGCGGCTTCATCTACGAGGTCAACGTCAAGGCGCTGACCATGCTGCATCCGGATGTGCCGGACGCCCAACGCGGCACGCTCTCCGCCCTCGCCCACCCCGCCATCCTCGCCCATCTCAGGCGCATCGGCGTCGACATGGTCGAACTGATGCCGATCACCGCCTGGATCGACGAGCGCCATCTGCCCCCCCTCGGCCTCACCAACAGCTGGGGCTACAATCCCGTCGCGATGATGGCGCTTGATCCGCGCCTCGTGCCGGGCGGCGTGAAGGAACTGCGCGACACGGTCGCTGCCCTGCATGCCGAGGGCATCGGCGTCATCCTCGACCTCGTGTTCAACCATACGGGCGAAAGCGATGTCCACGGCACCACGCTCTCGCTTCGCGGCATCGACAACCGCTCGCTCTTCCGCCATGTGGCGGATGATCCCGGCACGCTGGTCAACGACACCGGCTGCGGCAATACGCTGGCCTGCGACCATCCCTTTATCCGCCGGCTGATCGTCGATACGCTGCGCCACTTCGTTCTGGCAGCAGGCGTGGATGGTTTCCGCTTCGACCTCGCCCCGATCATGGGCCGTCACTGGGACGGTTTTCATCAAGACGCCCCGACCTTGAAGGCCATCCTCGAGGACGAAGTGCTGGAAGACCGCATCCTGATCGCCGAACCCTGGGATATCGGACCGGGCGGTTACCAGCTTGGCCGCTTCCCGCCCGCCTTCCTCGAATGGAACGATCGCGCCCGTGACACCTTCCGACGCCACTGGCGGGGCGACGCCTGGACAACAGGCGATCTTGCAACGGCGCTCGCCGGTTCCGCCGATCTCTTCGCCCATGACGCCCACGGCCAGACTCGCAGCGTCAACTTCATCGCCGCCCATGACGGCTTTTCGCTCTACGATCTCGTCTCCTTTGAGCACAAACACAACGAGGCGAATGGCGAGGAAAACCGCGACGGCCACAACGAGAACCATTCCTGGAACAACGGCGTCGAGGGTGAGACATCCGACAAGGCGATCCTGAAGAAGCGCCGGCAGGATGTCGAAGCTCTGCTCTCGACGCTGTTTGCCAGCCGCGGCGCGGTGATGCTGACGGCAGGCGACGAGTTCGGCCGCAGCCAACGCGGCAACAACAATGCCTATTGCCAGGACAATACCCTCACCTGGCTCGATTGGTCCGGGGCAGACGAGGAGCTGATCGAAACCACCGCCCGCCTTGCCGCCATGCGCCAGCGTTTCTCCTGCTTCATGGACACAAGTGTGCTGACCGGCGATGGTGATGTCAGCTGGCTGAACACCGACGGCCTGCCGATGACGGTCGCCGACTGGGAAACGCCCGACCTCGGCGCCTTTACCATGGTGCTCGCGTCCATCGACCGCGAGACGGGCAAGGACTGCCATGTTGCCGTGCTCTTCAATCGATCACCTGAGCCGAGGGACTTCATGCTCCCCGCGCACGACAAGCGCAAATGGCGCCGCCTTGAGACGGGCCGAAGCGCCGCCAAGTTGACGGTGAAGGCACGCAGTGTCGATTTCTGGATCGAAACTTGAGTTTTTCCCCACCAGTGACGTTAGCCTCTTCCTCACGACATAAAGCGGCTGTAGCCTGCGGGAATTATTGAAGGATCAGGTTCTTTTCATGCCGCAAGAGATTTCGCTCAAGGACGTGCCGGGCCTCGTTGGAACCATAGTCGGCGTCTCCGACTGGATCACCGTCGACCAGCCGATGATCGACGCCTTTGCCGGCGCCACCATGGACCATCAATTCATCCATACCGACCCGGTGCGCGCAGCCGCCGAGACGCCCTTCGGCGGCACGATCGCCCATGGTTTCCTCACCGTCTCACTGCTGTCGGCGATGAACTACAACTGCCTGCCGAAGATCCGCGAGCAGACCATGGGCATCAATTACGGCTTCGAGAAGCTGCGCTTTCTGTCGCCGGTGAAGACGGGCAAGCGTATCAGGGGCTCCTTCAAGCTCGCCGAAGCCCGCTTTCGCGGCGCCGGCATGCTGATGAACACCTATGAGGTGACCGTCGAGATCGAGGACGAGCGCAAGCCGGCTCTGACAGCTGACTGGATCACCATTTCCCAATTCGACCCGAAGGATCGCCCGGAAGGCGTCTGACACGAAAGGCGCCTCAGACCATGAGCGACGACCGCAGCGAACTGATCCGCCAGAGTTTCCTGCGCCAGGCCAAGGCCTGCAGCGATCTCGGCTCCCCCTTCACCGCACGCCTCTGCACACTGGCGGCAGAGAGGCTGACCGGGCACAGCCATGTCGGGACAACCGTCCTCGGTTGGCCCGGTAATCCAGACGGCACCGGCGATGCACTGGCGCTTCGGCTCGCCGGCACGCTGCATGCGCTGGTCCGATCCGGCCAGGACCCGGCTTTGTCAGCCGTCTATCCGCCAAATGCCGTCGACGACGACACGCTCTGGGCCGCCGTGGAAGCCGCCTTGAGCCGCGACGAAGCCTTCATCCTGGAGCGCCTGACATCCGCCCCGCAAACCAACGAGGTGCGCCGCTCCTCCGCCCTGCTTCCCGGCTTCCTGACCATTGCGGCACTGACCGGCAAGCCGCTGAGCCTCTCGGAGGTCGGCGCCAGCGCCGGCCTCAACCTGCAATGGGACCGCTACAGCTATCAATTGAGAGCCTTAAGCTGGGGCAAGACCTCCGCCGTCGAGCTCGCCCCGCGCTGGGAAGGCCCGCCGCCGCCGCAAGCCGCAATCGATATCACCGAACGCGCCGGCTGCGATCTGAACCCGCTCGACCCAGCCTCGCAAGACGACCGCCTGCGGCTCTTCTCCTATATCTGGGCCGACCAGCAAGACCGCCTCGACCGCACGGCAGCAGCGCTTGAAATGGCCACCGAAAGCGGCCTGAAGGTCGAAAAGGCCGATGCCATCGACTGGCTGCGAAAACGTCTGGCAACGCCGCGCTCAGGGCTAACGCACGTGATCTACCACACCATCGCCTGGCAATACCTGCCGTCGGCGCTGAAGGCCGAAGGCGAAACGCTGATCGCCGCAGCCGGCGCCCGCGCGACGGAAGCCGCACCGCTCGCCCGCTTGCAGCTGGAGGCCGACGGCAAGCCCGACGGGGCAGCCATTCTGCTCACGCTCTGGCCATCACGGGAAACCCGCGAGATCGGCCGGGCGGATTTTCACGGGCGCTGGGTGAAATGGGTGGGATGGGAAATCTAGCGGTCAGCAGGGGAGTGTTTTCAGATAACCGCTACCTGAGATTTCAAGGATTGTTGCATCCCGAGTAATCAACGGCACATTCAGTACCCGAGCGGCAGCGATGAGATAGCAGTCGCCAGGATCCTTGTGGCCTGTATTCTCAACCACTTCGGCGGCTGCCAGTGCCACCGCAAGATCGATGGCAGCCACGCGTGCACCGAGAGACGAACATGAGTCTTCGAACCATTTGGGGAGAGACGTCGGACCCACAACAGGTGCATTGCTCTTTTTACGTGCGGCGAGAGCCAATTCCCAGGCAGAAATTGGCGAAACGAAGAGACTACTCGCGGTTTGGCTTCGCCCGATCAACAATGCTGCGTCAACGGATAGCTGAGTTGGCTCATGCACAAGCCAATACAGCACATGGGTGTCGAGAAGCGCACCCGTCATATCCTCAGGATCTGCCCTTGCGTTTGATCTTTGAGACTTGTTCGGCAATCGGCTTAGTCAGGTCGATGCCTTTTCGCAAGTTCAACGGCCTATCCTTCATGGCGCCAGCACCTTGAACCACAACGGTCTCACCGGTCCTAGGGTCACGAACAACCATCTCTGGAACTTTGCGCATCTTGTCCATAGGATATATGTAGCACGGGATCTGCTTAAAGACGAGATGCTTACGCTGGCACAACCATATCCAAAAAAGGCCGGGTCACCCCGGCCTCCTCAAATACCTGCACGAACACCCCGCCCCTCAGAGCGAGGCATCCTCCGCGCCCTCGGCGAGCATGCCAAACGCATACTCCGCAAACGACCGCCAGCATTCGACGCGGAAGGTCTCTTCCTCGACGCGATAGAGGATGATCTCGATCTTGCCGAAGACGGTGCGTGTCACCGCCCCCACCGGGAAGGCGGCAAGCGACAGATCCAGCGGGCAGGCCGCATTCAGGGTGTCGGCAGCGGCGGGCCCCGAGACGATGATTGCTGTGTTGCGGTGGGAGATGTCGGTCGCCGAATGAACCACGCCGGAGGCGGCGCAATCGGCCATCAGCGTGTCACCCTTCTCGTCGATCAGGAACCATTCGTCCGGACCGATCCAGAAGGCCGTGCGGCCCTTGGCCGAGGCGGACGTCTTCGGCTTTGTCGGAAGCTTCAGGCCCAGAGACTTCGAAAGACCGGCAACGCCATCTTCCGCAGTGCGCAGCGACACGCGGGTAGCCGGAAGCGCGGGCGTCAGCCGTACCTTGGCGCTGCCGCCGTGGAAGCCGGCAAGAACGGTCTTGCGGTCTGCAACAGACATATCAGCCATGGATGCGGCCTCCTTCCTTGTCAACGAACACCATGTCGGTGACTTCCACCGCGATGGTCTTGTCCTTCATCGGCACGTAAAGCGTCTCGCCCATGCGGGCACGTCCACCAGCCACCATGGCGATCGCAATCGAGCGACCGAGGTTTTCCGACCAGTAGGACGAGGTGACATGCCCGAGCATGGTCATCGGCTTCGGCTGGTTCGGATTGGCGACGATCTGTGCGCCCTCCTCCAGCACTTCGTTCGGATCCTTGGTGAAGATCCCGACCAGCTGCTTGCGGCCTTCCTTGACGAGGTCAGGCCGCTTCATGCCGCGAATGCCGACAAAGTCGGTCTTCTTCTTCGACACCGCCCAGGAAAGGCCGGCATCGTCAGCCGTCAGGGTGCCGTCGGTGTCCTGACCGACGATGATATAACCCTTCTCGGCGCGCAGCACGTGCATGGTCTCGGTGCCATAGAGGCAAGCACCAAGTGATTGCGCGCGCTCCCAGATCTGGCGGAAGACATCAGCACCGAAATCGGCGGGCACATTGACTTCGAAACCGAGCTCGCCGGTGAAAGAGACGCGGAAGAGGCGCGTCGGCACGCCGCAGAACTTGCCTTCGGCCACGCTCATATGCGGGAAGGCCTCGTTCGAGATGTCGATGCCCTCGACGAAAGGCGCGATGATGTCGCGCGCCTTCGGACCCTGGACGGCAATGACCGCCCATTGTTCGGTGGTCGACGTCAGCCAGACCTTCAGATGCGGGAATTCCGTCTGCAGATAGTCTTCCATGTGGTGCATGACACGCGGCGCACCGCCCGTCGTGGTCGTCACGTGGAAGCGATCCTCGGCGAGACGCCCGACGACGCCATCGTCATAGATGAAGCCGTCTTCGCGGGTCATGATGCCATAACGCGCCTTGCCGGGCTTCAGCGTTTCCCAGGCATTGGTATACATCAGGTTCAGGAACTCGGCGGCATCAGGCCCGACAACCTCGATCTTGCCGAGTGTCGAGGCGTTGAACACGCCGGCCGCCTCACGGACCGTCTTGCACTCGCGGTTGACGGCGGTATGCATGTCCTCGCCGGCCTTCGGATAATACCAGGCACGTTTCCAGTTGCCGACATCTTCATAGACGGCACCTTGGGATACTTCATAGGCATGCATCGGCGTCTTGCGCACGGGATCAAACAGCGCATCGCGCGAATGGTTGATCAGCGTGCCGAAGGTCACGGGCGTATAGGGCGCACGGAAGGTGGTGAGACCGACCTGCGGGATCTCCTTGCCCAGCACTTCGGCTGCAATCGCAAGGCCATGCATGTTGGAAAGCTTGCCCTGATCAGACGCCATGCCATTCGTGGTGAAGCGCTTGATATGCTCGATCGAATGCATGCCCTCGCGCACGGCCAGACGAATATCCTTGGCGCAGACATCGTGCTGGAAGTCGACAAAGGCCTTGACGTTGTCCTCGCGGCCGGCGCCTTCGGCAGCGCCGATCATGCCGCCGGTCCAGGCATGCGCATTGGCGCCCGAGAGCGAGACGGCTGGCGTCTCGGTCGCACCCGCAGCCTTGGCCGAGGAGAGACCGGCAGCAGTCGCCTCGTCGAGCAGCGCCTGCAGATCGTCGGTGCCGTTGCATGCGCCAACGCAGATGCAGTCCTGGGCATAGACATCCGGCAGGAAGCGCTGGTTGGCAGCATCGAACTTCAGCTTGCCGCGCGACTGCGAGAACATATGCACGGAGGGCGTCCAGCCGGCGCACATCAGGAGCGCATCGACCTCGATCTTGCGGCTTGCACCACCGCCATTGCGGCGAACGGTGATCGAGCGGACGCGCAGACGGCCGGCGGTATCGACCACGCCATGGCCGGTCAGCACCTCAATGCCGAGCGCGCGGGCCTCTGCCAGCACCTTGTCGCCCGGCTTTTCGCGCGCATCGACGATGACGGGCACGGAAACGCCGGCCTTCTTCAGATCGATCGCCGCTTCATAGGCCGAGTCATGCGCGGTGTAGACACCGACCTTGGCACCGACGGCGACGCCGAAATGGTTGAGATAGGTGCGGCCGGCAGCTGCCAGCATGATGCCGGGGCGATCATTGTTGGCGAAGACCATGTGGCGTTCGATTGCACCGCTGGCGATGATCACGCGCTTGGCACGCACCTGCCACAGCCGCTCGCGCGGCTGGTTCTTGGCGGGCTTGGCGACGTGGTCAGTGACGCGTTCAACCAGCGCGACGTAATTGTGGTTGTGATAGCCGAAGGCCGTCGTGCGCGAGAGCACGGTGACGTTCGCCATGCCCTTCAGCTTGGCAACGGTCGCTTGCGCCCAGTCCCAGCCGCTCTGGCCGTCGATGGTGGCGCCCGTGTCGAAGTGGAAGGCACCGCCCATTTCCGGCTGTTCGTCAACGATCATCACCCGCACGCCCGTCTGGGCGGCAGCCAGTGCCGAGGCGAGACCAGCGGCACCACCACCGATCACCAGCACGTCGCAATGGGCGTAACGGTTGGCGTAATGATCCGGATCGGCTTCTTTCGGCGCATGGCCGAGACCGGCGGCGCGACGGATGAAGGGTTCATAGATCTGGTGCCAGGCTGCCTTTGGCCACATGAAGGTCTTGTAGTAGAAGCCGGCAGCGAAGAAGGGCGACAGCAGATTGTTGACCTCGCCGATGTCGAGTGACAGCGACGGCCAGCGGTTCTGCGTCTCAATCTTCATCCCGTCGAAGACTTCCTGCACGGTCGCCCGAACATTCGGCTGGCGGCGAGCAGCGTCACGCGAGACGTCGAGCAGCGCATTCGGCTCTTCCGGACCTGCGGTCAGGATGCCGCGCGGACGGTGATACTTGAACGAGCGGCCGGCGAGATGCATGCCGTTGGCGATCATGGCGGAAGCCACGGTATCGCCTTCGTAAGCCGTCAGCGTACGGCCATCGATGGTGAAGCGGGCGGTCAGCGCTGGCGTCAGGCGCCCCTTGCCGGAGATACGGTTGGCAGCGCTCATGCCTTCTCTCCCTTGGTGACGGTTGCGGACTGAAGCGTCGCGGGATCGGGCATGGGTTCACCGGCCTTGTATGTCAGCAGGATCTTGTCGGAGATGGTGTCGCGGGCCGCATTGAAGAAGCGCCCACAGCCATGGATATGGCGCCAGCGCTCGAAGATGAGGCCCTTCGGGTTGTCGCGCAGGAAGAAGTAGTCGGCGAATTCCTCGTCGGTGATCGAGGCGATGTTTTCCGGGCGCGCGATATGCGCTTCACCGGCGGCGCGAAACTCGAGCTCGGCTCGCTCTTCTTCGCAATAGGGGCATTTGATGACCAGCATGATGGACGATCCCTAATTCAGTGCGCCACGGCAGCGGCGGCTGCCTCGTCGATGAGGCGGCCGGTGCGGAACCGGTCGAGCGTCAGGCCCTGAGCCAGCCTATGCGGCTCGCCCTTGGCGATGAGATGGGCAAAGAGGTTGGCAGACCCCGGCGTCGCCTTGAAACCGCCCGTACCCCAGCCGGCATTGACGAAGAGGTTCGGAACCGGCGTGACGCTCTGGATCGGCGAACGGTCGGCCGTATTGTCGGTGATCCCGCCCCACTGGCGCATCATCTTGACGCGACGGAACATCGGGAAGAGCTCGCAGATCGCATCGAGCGTATGCGTGATGATCTGCATGCCGCCGGTCTGGCTGTAGGAGTTGTACTGGTCGGTGCCGGCACCGATGACCAGCTCGCCCTTGTCCGACTGCGAGATATAGGCATGCACGGTGTTCGACATGACGACGCAGGGGAAGATCGGCTTCAGCGGCTCGGAAACGAGAGCCTGCAGCGGCGTCGAATGCACCGGAAGACGCACGCCCGCCATGCCCATGACGACGGAGGAATGACCGGCAGCCGAGACGCCGACCTTCTTCGCGCCGATGAAGCCCTTGGTCGTATCAACGCCGGTGACTCCACCATTCGGGCCGCGACGGATGCCGGTCACTTCGCAATTCTGGATGATGTGCACGCCGCGATCAGACGCTGCACGCGCATAACCCCAGGCGACAGCATCGTGACGCGCCGTGCCGCCGCGACGCTGGAGTGCTGCCCCATTGATCGGGTAGCGAGCGGTCTTCGAGATATCGAGCGGCGGGCAGAAGGCCTTGGCCTGCTCCGGCGTCAGCCACTCATTGTCGATGCCATAGAGATTGTTGGCATTCACATGCCGCTTGAAGGACTGCATGTCATGCACATTATGCGACAGCATCATCACGCCGCGCGGCGAATACATGACATTGTAGTTGAGGTCCTGGCTGAGGCCCTCCCAGAGCTTCAGCGAATGCTCGTAGATGTCCATGCTCTCTTCATAGAGATAGTTGGACCGGATGATCGTCGTGTTACGGCCGGTATTGCCCCCGCCGAGCCAGCCCTTCTCGATCACGGCGACATTGGTGATGCCGTGTTCCTTGGCGAGATAATAGGCGGCACCAAGACCATGGCCGCCGGCACCGATGATGATGACGTCATAGGACTGCCGCGGCTCGGGAGAGACCCATTGAGCCTCCCATCCCTTGTGGGCTCGCATGGCCTCACGGACAACGGCAAAGACCGAATATTTGCGCATTCGCCTTAAACTCCTGTGGTTCAGGCATGTGGGTAGGATGATACAGGTCGCAGATCAACCCACGACATGACGTCCGTTTTGCGACGCAATGTCATCCGTCTTTCGACACCTTCGATGAAGCACGGGTTATGGCGCAAATTTATTGATCGGACGCCTTGCACCATATGGACTTCACGGGGGTCTTCTGGTATTTCGCAGCCTAATCGCCGGACTCACGGGCCGGGCGAACTTATATGCTATTTCCGTCAATGTGACCTGCATCGACGGGAGATCCAACTCTAAGAACCAAAGGAACGGGATAAACGTGCAGGTACTAGTCCGCGACAACAACGTTGACCAGGCGCTCCGCGCTCTCAAGAAGAAAATGCAGCGCGAAGGTATCTTCCGCGAAATGAAGATGCGCGACTTCTTCGAAAAGCCGTCTGAGAAGCGTGCACGCGAAAAGGCTGAAGCTGTTCGTCGCGTCCGCAAGCTGGCGCGCAAGAAGATGCAGCGCGAAGGCCTGCTGCCGGCTGCACGCGGTCGCTGATCTGCCCCGATTTGGGCGTTTTCCTATGAAATGAGGGCGGGGGCGAGACGAATCGCCGCCGCTCTTTTGATATGCAACACAAACTTGCGCTGTCTGACGCCTACGAGGGGTTCTGGCGGCCGCCGGATGATGCGCCTCATGACGAAAACCTCCGTGCTTTTCCCCGCCTCCCACGCTTCGCGCTTGCCGCGCCTGGCGACTGCGGCAGCCCTGCTCGCCACGCTCACTTTGGCTGGCTGCGCCACGACAACGGAAACCACGGATGTCATTCGTCTCGACCGCGCCCAGGGCTCCGACGAAAACATTGCCTCGCTGACCGCCGTGATCCAGGCCAACCCGCGCGATCCGGAAGGCTACAACGTCCGCGGTTCTGCCTATGGCCGCGCCGGCCAGTTCAAGCAGGCGCTGGACGATTTCAACACCGCGCTCCAGCTGAACCCACAATTCTTCCAGGCTTATGCCAACCGCGCCCTCGTCTATCGCAACATGGGCAAGCCGGTCGAAGCCGCCGCCGACTACAACATGGCGCTGAAGATCAACCCGAACTATGACGTCGCCTATATCGGCCGTGGCAATATCTACCGCCAGGCCGGCCGCATCGACGAGGCCTTCGGCGATTTCAACCGCGCCATCCAGCTCGACACGACCGATGGTCGCGCCTACCACAATCGCGGCCTGATTTATCAGCTGCGCGGCGATCACGCCAAGGCGATCGAAGACTTCTCGAAGGCGATCTCGCTCTCGCCGCGCGCACCTGAGCCCTATAACGGTCGCGGCGTTTCCTACGTGGCGCTGAACGACGACGACAACGCATTCGCCGACTTCAACCTCGCAATCGAGTTGAACAACAACATCGCCGAAAGCTGGGCCAACCAGGCGCTCATCTACGAGCGCCGCGGCGACAAGGCCCGGGCCGCAAAGTCCTACGCGCATGCGCTTCGTCTCGACCCGAAATACGAGCCGGCCAAGCAGGGTCTGGCGCGGACGCGGGCCACGACGAGCTGACAGGCGACAGAGATTTGATCAAATGTGAGCGGCGGGGCAACCCGCCGTTTTTTTGTTCTGAGCCCATGCGCACAAACGAAAAGGGCGGCCCGTTTGCGGACCGCCCTTCACCTGACGTCGACTTGCGCGTCGATCAGCGCATGATGAAAACACCGGCGATCGACAGGATGATCCAGATGAAGAAGCCACCGATCAGGCCTGCGCCGCCGAAGAAACCGGCCGCCATGGCGATCATCAGAGCGACCAGAATGGCCGTGCCATACTTGGTGCCGGCAATGAAGAAGTCGTAGGTCTTCTCATGTTCCTTGTAGTCCATGGAAGCACCGGTTTCGACCGGACCGGAATGATGTTCGCTCATGTTCGATCTCCCCAATCGTAAGACTGCGGCACCACGACAGAATCGTAGAGGATGCCGGCGCAGGCTGAATTTTCGTCAGTTTCTCGCATACACAAACGTCAGCCGGAGCGCAATCGCATCTGCCCCTCATGGTCAACAATCGCGACCAGCACCCGCACCCACAGTTTTGCCGGCTGACGGCGGTCGGAGCGGCTGGCAAGATTGTCAGCAGCGGGCGGAAACTTATGATCTTCAAGGTCACAGGTTCGCTTAGAATTCAGCTGTGGGGAATTTGCTGCACTTCGCAGAGCGATGGAAATGCAGATCTGAGATCTCTGTTGCGATCAGGCAAATTCAGCGATCAGGAAGCGCTGGATTTGCGCCACTGCCCTTGCAGACACCCTCTGGATGCGATGAGCTCCCAGTCATCCAATCAACTTTGGTGGAAGTTCGCCGACCGCGCAAGCTGACCGGTTGCACGACCCAAAAGCCCATGCTCTAAGCTTCACTCGATAATAAGAAGGGGAGAGAGGTTCTATGCAGCTTCTATTGACAATCGCGCGAGCGATTGACGCTACCAATATCCTTGTCGGGAAGACTGTGGGATGGCTTCTGTTGGTCGCCGTCATCATCAGCTCCGGCAATGCGATCATCCGCAAGGCGTTCGATACCTCGTCGAATGCCTGGCTGGAAGTCCAGTGGTACCTGTTCGGTGCTGTCTTCATGCTGGCTGCGGCTTACACACTGCAGCGCAACGAGCATGTGCGCATCGACGTGCTTGCCGGTAAGCTCCAGAAGCGCACACGCGACTGGATCGACCTGCTGGGCCACATCTTCTTCCTTCTGCCATTCGCGCTGATGATGACCTATCTCGCCGTACCGTTCTTCTGGCGGTCCTTCACGTCGGGCGAAATTTCCTCCAATGCCGGTGGCCTGATCATCTGGCCGGCCAAAGGTGCCATTCTTCTCGGCTTCGTGCTTCTAACCTTCCAAGCCTTCTCCGAGATCATCAAGCGCTCCGCCATCATCCGGGGCGAATTGGAGGATACCGCTGGCGGCGGCCATGGATCTGCGGCCCCTGCCGACGAGACGAAGGAGGGCAACCATGCTTGATCTTTTCGCGCACAACCTGGCCCCCATCATGTTCATCGTCGTGATGAGCCTGCTGCTGCTGGGCTATCCTGTCGCCTTTACGCTCGCCGCCGGGGGCATGTACTTCTTCGTCTTCGGCGTCGAACTGAGCTACATCTCGCCTGAGATCAAGCTCTCCTGGCCGTTGGCCCAGGCCAATATGAACCGTGTCTTCGACATCATGCGCAACGACACGCTTCTGGCGATCCCGTTCTTCACCTTCATGGGATTAATCCTCGAACGGTCACGCATGGCCGAAGACCTTCTCGATACAGTCGGACAGCTTTTCGGCACGGTTCGTGGCGGCCTGGCATTTGCCGTTGTCATCGTCGGCGCGCTTCTGGCCGCGACCACGGGCGTCGTCGCGGCATCGGTCATTGCCATGGGACTGATCTCGCTGCCGATCATGATGCGCTACAACTACAATCCCGGCCTGGCGGCCGGCACGATCGCAGCGTCAGGCACGCTCGCACAGATCGTTCCGCCATCGCTGGTGCTGATCGTCATGGCCGACCAGCTCGGCCGTTCCGTGGGCGACATGTATCTCGGCGCCATTCTGCCGGCCATGATCCTGATCGGCATGTACTGCCTCTACATCTTTGCCGTGACACTGGTTAAGCCAGAATGGGCTCCTGCCCTGCCGCCTGAGGCGCGTCCGCTCGGCAGTGGTGGGAAATCTCTCTACATCATCTTGTTGGCAGCGATAGCCCTCTACACGCTCGCTTACTATTTTGTGTTCACCGAGTTGCGCTACGAGATCCGGGTCGTGTGGTCCGCCGTGTTGGCAACCGTCATTCCCTACCTGTTTGCCGTGGCAAACCGCCAGATGAAACTCGGCTTGCTGTCGAAGATGGCGGAGCAGGTGGTGATCGTTCTCATTCCGCCGCTTGCTCTGATCTTCCTGGTGCTCGGCACGATCTTCCTCGGCATCGCCACCCCTACGGAGGGTGGTGCCATGGGTGCGGCTGGCGCTCTGGTTCTGGCAGCAGCAAAGGGTCGTCTGAACTATACGACTCTGTCGCAGGCGCTCGAACTCGACCGCCAAACTGGCAACGTTTGTGATGTTCATCCTGATCGGCGCCCGCGTCTTCGCACTGACCTTCTACGGAATCTCGGGCGATATCTGGGTCAAAGACCTGATGCTCGCCCTGCCGGGCGGCCAGACAGGCTTCCTGATCGTGGTGACGATCATCGTCTTCATCCTCGGCTGCTTCCTGGACTTTTTCGAGATCGCCTTCGTTCTCGTGCCGCTCCTGGTGCCGGTAGCCGAGCAACTTGGCATCGATCTGATCTGGTTCGGCGTCCTTCTTGGCTTCAACCTCCAAGTCGGGTTCCTGACGCCACCCTTCGGCTTTGCCCTGTTCTACCTGCGCTCGGTTGCTCCGACCAAGGCATGGCATGACAAGACGACCAATCGTATGATTGACCCGATCAGCACGCGCTCGATCTATGCCGGAACGCTGCCGTTCATTCTTATCAATATCGTGATGCTCGGTCTGCTCATCGCCTTCCCCGGCCTGGTCACCCACTACAAGACCGAGCCGGTTCAGATGAACCAGACGGACATCAACCAGCAGATCAACAATGCCGGTGGTGCAGGCTTCGGTCTTCCCGGAATGAGCCTCGATGGCGCACCTGCGCTGGGCCTTCCGGGACCCGGAGATGGCATGCCTGCGATGCCGAACTTCGGCGCGCCCGCAACGCCGCCAGCCAATGCACCGGCAGGTGGGGCGTCCCAGCCGGCACCCGGCGGCTTGCCGGGCCCCGGCGATGCTGGCGGCTTGCCTCGCTTCGACTAAGGCCAGAACGCACCTCGAACTGTGAAACCCGGCGCCACGCGCCGGGTTTCTTTTTTGCCTCGTCGCGACGCGTCACCGAGATACCGGCAACAAAAAAGCCCCGGGACTCTCGTCCCAGGGCCGCTTGATCGAGCGTCAGATCGCGAGAGCTTAGAGCTTGCCCGCGCGCTGCTGCAGCATCATGAAGGTATCGAAGCTGTATTCGGACAGCTGGAACCACAGATAACCATCGCCACGATAGCCCATGTAGGAATCGTGCAGCTTCTTGAACTGCGGGTTCTCTGCACTGATCTGAGCATAGACCTTGGTCGCCGCATCATAGCAAGCTTCCAGGATTTCGCGGCTGTACGGACGAAGCTGGGTGCCGTCAGCAACGAGCTGCTTCAGGGCAGCCGGGTTGAGGCTGTCGTAACGCGCCATCATCACACCGTTGGCGAGCGCCGAAGCACTCTTGACGATGCCCTTGTAGTTGCTCGGCAGTTCGTTCCACTTGTCGAGGTTGATCATGTTCATCAGGGTAACGCCGCCTTCCCACCAGCCGGGGTAGTAGCAGTAAGGCGCAACCTTGTTGAAGCCGAGCTTGGCATCGTCGTAAGGACCGACGAATTCAGCACCATCAATCGTACCACGCTCGAGAGCCGCGTAGATGTCACCGCCCGGGATGTTCTGCGGAACGACGCCGAGTTCGGAGATGATGCGTCCACCGAAGCCACCGATACGGAACTTCAGGCCCTGCAGGTCGGCAACCGTGTTGATTTCCTTGCGGAACCAGCCACCCATCTGTGCACCGGTGTTACCAGCCGGGAAAGAGATCATGTTGTTGGCGGCATAGAACTCGTTGAGCAGATCAAGACCGCCGCCCTCATAGAGCCAGCCATTGGTCATGCGCTGGTTCAGACCGAACGGAACGCCCGTGCCGAATGCCCAGGACGGATCCTTGCCGAAGAAGTAGTAGGACGCGGTATGCGCCATTTCGATGGTGCCGTCGCGAACGGCATCTGCACCTTCCAGCGCGCCAACGATTTCGCCTGCACCGAAAACCTGGATCTGGAAATTGCCGTCGGTCGCTTCGTTGACGGCTGCGGCGAAGACTTCAGCAGCGCCATAGATGGTGTCGAGCGCCTTCGGGAAGCCCGAAGAGCAGCGCCAGGTGATTTTCGGAGAACTCTGCGCGATGGCCGGTGCTGCAAGCACTGTGGACGCTGCCACACCTGCACCTGCCACGCTGGCCTTCTTGATAAATGAACGACGATCCATGAACTACCTCCCAAGTGTTGCCCCGCCGGTGGGCATCGTCGGCCCCTCCCGGCAGCGATGCGCGAGCTAACCATTTTGTCCAAAGCGTTTCAAGCGCTTGGGCGCTATTCTTTTGGATGAGAGCTTTCACTTGAACGTGCCTTTTTGGGCCGGACCGCGCTGTTAGCGCGAACATGAACACAAGTGACGTTCAAATCCGGTTCGGTGCGCCAGCGATGCCCTGTTCAAGGCAGCATCAGCAGGGCGAGATCGGCATCGGGCATGTCAGTCACTTCATAGGAAAAGTGTCGTCCGCGCGTGAGCATCAGCAATGTCGTGCCTGACGAGTCACTGATCGTCACGCTGCCATCCTCGTTCTGAGTCCAGGTCGTTGCCTGGGTCAGACCCGGCCACACAAGCGCGCAGTCGGGCGGGGCGAAGAAATCACGGCTTCGGCTGGTCAGCGCTGCACCGCGTTCGACAAGGCAGACGGTCTTGCGTTTGAAGTTCGAGACCGAAAAGACGGCGGGGGGCGAAACCGTGCCCGCATCCATGGGCGCCGAAAGCATTGGTGGCAAGGGAGCGGCCGAGGGGATGGTCCCGAGCACGATCGGATCAGGAGCCATGCGATCAGGCAGCTGAGGCGTTGCCCAGAAGGCAAGCCCGGCAGCCGACACACCAGCACATGCAATTGCGGTCGTCACAATGACGAGAGAAGCCTTCATTGCATCACCCCTCCGCTCGAAACCCAGCCCAAGAAGGATGGACCTCGAAACTTGCCGAAGGCTGAACTGCCGAATCAGTTTCGCGGATAGGGTGTTTCAGGAACAGGCGTGAGCGGTTGCCCCTTGTCGAACCAGGCGATGAGGTTGTCCGCGACGAGATCAGCCATGGCATTGCGCGTCGGCACCGAGGCGGACGCGACATGCGGCAACAGCGAGACATTCGGCAAGTCGATCAGCGCCTGTGGCACGCGAGGTTCATCGGCAAAGACATCGAGGCCCGCGGCAGCGATCGTGCCATTCTGGAGCGCCGAAATCAGCGCCGGCTCATCAACGGTCGAACCACGGCCGACATTGATGAGTACACCGTCACCTCCAAGAGCGGAGAGAACCTCTGCATTGATCGAACCAATGGTCTCAGGCGTCGATGGGACGATCGAGATGAGCACATCGACTGCCTGTGCCAAGCCCGTCAGCGTATCGTGATAGGCAAAATCGACATCCGTACGCGGGCGTCGTGTGTGATAGGCGAGTTCAACCTTGAACGGCAGCAGACGATTGGCAATCTCCATGCCGATCCGGCCGAGACCATGGAGACCGACCTTACGGCCCTTGAGCGAAAGCGGCGAAAGCGGAAAGGCTCCCTCCTTCTCCCAGCGACCATCCCGCAGGTACCGCTCAGCGAAATAGAACTGACGCATGGTGTTGAGAAGCAGCGCGATCGCCGTATCCGCCACTTCATCATTCAGCACATCCGGCGTGTTCGTCACGATCACCCCTGCCGCAGCGGCCGCCTGCACGTCAACGCCGTCATAACCGACCCCGAAACTGCCGATCACCTCAAGCTTCGGCAAGCGATCGATGAGCGAAGCCGGGAAGCGGCCAGAAACAGCAGCACCACGCACCTTCTCCAATTGACCCGGCTCCGCGCCGATGGCCGTGGCATCAGTGACCTCCAGAAGATCGAACCGATCCGCAAGACGGGCACGGACACGCGGATGAATACGGCCGGGAATGAGCACGAGTGGGCGATCGGACATGGCTGTCTCCTTGCAGGGCGCGGAAGATTGGCGAGCGGCATGCAAGCCGGCTTGAAGGCTACCGACGGTTCGGACCGGTCGATTGACGAATTCGCATCTCTGGCTTGATCAGGTGAATACCATCCGGCTCATGGCTACCGGCCAGCTTGTCGAGAAGCGCACGCGCCGCAAGCCGCCCGACCTCCGCCTGACCGTTCCAGACGGTGGTGAGCGACGGCGTCGCAATCGAGGCTTCTTCGAGATCGTCATAGCCGGTGACCGAAATATCCTGGCCGGGGATAAGCCCGGCACGGGCAATACCGTTCATCAGACCGATGGCGACGAGATCGTTCCAGCAGACGGCCGCCGTCGGCTTTTGCGGCAGCGACAGGAAATTGACGGCAGCTTCGAAGCCGCCCTGCTTCGTGCGCGGCCCGGGAATGCGAAGGCCCGGATCGACTTCGATCCCCGCCTTGCGCAACGCATTGACATAGCCCTGATAGCGGTCGCGTCCCGTCGACGTCTGATCGGTGCCGCCGATCATGGCGATGGAGCGATGGCCAAGGCCGATCAGATGATTGGTGGCAAGCGAGATCCCGTAGCTGTCATCACCGCGATAGATCGGCACATCGAGCCCATCCATGGAACGGGCGATAAAGATCGCCGGCATCCCATTGTTTTCCGCCAGCATGACGTCTTCCGGCGGCGTGCCGATGGCCGGTGACATGATCACACCGTCACCACCCAATTGCAGCAGCGTCTCGACGAACATGCGCTGCTTGTCGACGCTGTCATAGTGGTTGGAAAGGATGAAGGTGTGGCGGCTGCGGTCGAGTTCAGTTTCGATCGCCTTCAAAATTTCCCCGTAGAACGGGTTCATGATGTCATGCACGACGACACCGATGATCCCGGATCGAGATGTACGAAGGCTGGCGGCGCGGCGGTTGTAGATATAGCCGAGAGCCCGCGCCTGCTCCTTGATCTTCTCCCGCGTATCGACCGCAACCAGCGGGCTGTCACGCAGGGCAAGCGAAATGGTCGCCGTGGAAAGACCAAGCGTTTCCGCAATGGTCGAAAGCTTTACCTTCTGTGCCACGTTTCCTCCCTCGCAGCAAATCGGTGGGCGTTCGACCGCCCTTAAAAGATTTAATTAAACAATTTAATCCGCGATTTCAATCGTCGTCATCATCCGCCTGATCGGCGGAACGGACCACACTGTGGCCGGAAAGATTGCCTTCGATGATGGTCAGCAGTTTGACCAGCGTCTTCAGCTCCTTGCCGGAAAGGCCCTGGATCGCATGTGTCTCACAGGCCGATGTGGCCTCGGCGATACGCGCGACGCTGCCGCGCCCCTCATCCGTCAGATAGACCTTGGTCAGGCGACCGTCGCGGTCATCGGTTCGACGCATAACGAACCCCTGCGCCTCCATACGCCCGATGGTTCGTGTCATAGTCGGGGCTTTCACACCGAGCTGATGGGCCAGCGCTCCGGGCGTCTGACCGTCCTCCTGGGCAAGCAGTTGCACCACGCCATCCTGTCCGGGATAAAGCCCACTTTCGGCAAGACCGTGCGACAAACGCGTGCGCATGGCACGAGCGGCCTGGATGACGGCGCTGCTCAACACGCCGGAAGCCGGTGGCTCCTTCTTCTTGCCCTTCTTCTTTTCACTGCGGTCCTTGTCGGCCTTGTCCTTTTTCGCCATGACTCTCCCCGGTCGACAAACGCTGCGGCCCCACGGTACTCCGCCGCGATGGCTGCCATGCATAACGAAGATGACGAGGTTAGGCCAGATGGCGAAGCCGGCACCAAGGTTTGCGGACAATGATCCCCGGCTGACGATCGAGGACCGACGCGACTGGATCGCAGTTCTCCCGTTTGGCGCCCACGAGCAGCACGGCCCTCACCTGCCCTTCGAGACCGATACGATCATCGCCGAAGGGATCATGCGCCGTGTCGCCGATGCCCTGCCGGCGCATTTGCCGGTCACCATTCTGCCGGTCGAACCCGTCGGTTATTCGATCGAGCACATGGATGTCGCAGGTAGCCGGACGCTCACCTATGACGAGGCAGTCATCCGTTGGCTCGGGATTGCCGAGGATCTGCATCGACAGGGCATCCGCAAGCTCGTGCTGCTCAATGCCCATGGCGGCAACTCCCCCCTGCTGACCATTGTCGCAACCGAAGCGCGGGTGCGCTTCGACATGCTGGTCGTCGCCACAAGCTGGACCCGCTTCGGTCAACCGGAAGGCTGGATCTCGCCAGAAGACAAGGCCATCGACATTCATGGCGGCGACATCGAGACATCGGTCATGCTGGCACTGGCGCCGGATCGGGTCGACATGACAAGCGCGCGGGCGTTCCCCTCGCGCCAGTCGGAGTTTGCCATGCGCTACAGACACCTGCGCGCCTATGGCCCGCATGCTTTCGGCTGGAAGATGTCGGATCTCAACCCCGACGGCGTCGCCGGCAATGCGGCAGCGGCGACGGCAGAGAGGGGTGAAAAGCTCTTGACCCATGCTGTGAAGGGCATGCTCGAACTGCTCGAAGACGTACATCACTTCGATGTTGCAACACTGGCGTGAGCTTGCAGGCTCTCCAGGGAAGGCGCATATTGATCGGCAGAAATCGCGGGGAAGAAGCATGCGCGTTTCCATGGAGCAAGCAGGCGAACGGTTCGAAGAACTCGTGGAGCGAGCCGAACGCGGAGAGCCCGTGATCATTACCCGCGATGGGCAGGATGCTGTCGCCTTGCGACCGGCAGAGCCGGTCGAGATACGGCCAACTCTCTCGCTTGAGGAAAGACGGCAAATCTTGAAGGAGATACGGGAACGCACCGCACAGATGCCCGACCCTTACCCGGACGAAACTGCAGCGAGAAGCCAAGACTTCCTGTATGACGAGAACGGCCTGCCCAAGTGATAGTGGTCGACACCTCGGCGCTGATGGCGGTACTCAAGCGGGAGACGGCAGTAGATGCGTGCGAGGCCATTCTCTCTGATGGATCACAACGCCTGCTGATGTCTGCTGCCACGGTGACGGAAGCCCATATCGTCGCTGCACGCAATCAGCGGCTCGCGGAAATGAAGATGCTCATGACAGCATCAATCACCGAGATCATCCCTTTGACAGCCGCCCGTTCAGAACGCGCCGCGGCGGCCTACCAACGCTTCGGCAAAGGCTTCCACTCCGCCGCCCTCAATTTCGGCGACTGCTTTTCCTATGCCACGGCCAAGGAGTTTGACTGCCCGCTACTCTTCGTCGGAGACGACTTCACGCGCACAGATATCCGCTCGGCACTGGCCCCTGCCTGACACGTACGAAAGCCTTTGAACTGACGCACCGGAACCCCTATATGGGGTAATACCATTACAGCCGCATCGCCCGGCGCCCCCTGACATCAGAGGCATTCATGACCGAAGCAACCGCGAAACCGACACCCGTTACCGTGCTCACCGGCTATCTCGGCGCCGGCAAGACGACGCTCTTGAACCGCATTCTCTCCGAGAACCACGGCAAGAAATACGCGGTCATCGTCAACGAGTTCGGCGAGATCGGCATCGACAACGACCTGATCGTTGAGTCGGATGAAGAAATCTACGAAATGAACAATGGCTGCGTCTGCTGCACGGTACGCGGCGACCTGATCCGCGTCGTGGAGGGCCTGATGCGCCGTCCCGGTCGCTTCGACGGCATCATCGTCGAAACCACGGGCCTTGCCGACCCGGTCCCGGTTGCCCAGACCTTCTTCATGGATGACGACGTGCGTTCGAAGACCGAACTCGACGCGGTCGTGGCACTTGTTGACGCCAAGCACCTGCCGCTGCGCCTCAAGGACAGCCGAGAAGCCGAGGACCAGATCGCCTTCGCCGATGTCGTCGTCATCAACAAGACCGACCTCGTCAGCCATGACGAGCTGCACCGCATCGAAGACATCGTCCGTGCGATCAACCCGTCGGCACGCATCTATTCGACGACCCGCTCGGGCGTCGACCTGACCAAGGTTCTGGATCAGGGCGCCTTCAACCTGGAGCGCGCACTGGAGAACGATCCGCACTTCCTCGACCATGACGACCCGAACCATGTCTGCGGCCCGGATTGCGACCACGATCATCATCACCACGGCCATGACCATCACCACCATGATCACGACCACGATCACCATCATGGCCATGATCACCACCATCATCACGACCACGCCCCCTCGCCGATCCATGACGTGACGGTGACCTCGGTGTCGCTGCGCGGCGGCGAGATGAACCCGGACCGCTTCTTCCCCTGGATCCAGAAGATCACGCAGACGCAAGGCCCCAACATCCTGCGCCTCAAGGGCATCATCGCATTCAAGGGCGACGAGGAGCGTTATGTCGTCCAGGGCGTTCACATGATTGTCGAGGGCGACCACCAGCGTCCGTGGAAGGACGGCGAGAAGCGCGAAAGCCGCCTCGTCTTCATCGGCCGCGAACTCGACCGCGAGAAGCTCGAAGCGAGCTTCAAGGCCTGCGAAGCCACCGCCTGACGGGGCGCTTCGGCGCCCTCTTTTTCTGAAGTCTGCCTGAAAGAAAGCCTGCACCAATGCCCACCGTTGCGCCGCTCGATATCGAAGGTCACGTTGTCTCGACCCATTTTCTCGGTGACATCCCGGTCTTCGCCGCCGCAAGTGGTGCAATCCATCGTCTGGACGGCGGAGAGAAGGTCACCGAAGCCAATGCCGGCCTGCTGACCTGCGTCAAGGATCCGGCAAGCCAGACGCTGCTGACCGGCGGCGAGGATGGCCGCGTGCTGCGCATCGCCCATGACGGGACGATCACCGAACTCGCCAATGTTCCGCGCAAGTGGATCACGGTCGTTGCTCCCGGACCGCAGGGGGCCGTGGCCTATGCCTATGCCAAGTCCACCTTTGTGCGCCTTTCCGACGGCACGACCAAGGAATTTGCCGAGGAGCGCACCGTCGAAGCCGTCGACTTCGCACCGAAAGGTCTGCGCATCGCGGTTGCCCGCTATAACGGCGTCACCCTGCATTGGGTCGGGACGGCAGGGGCAGCTGTCGATCTCGACTGGAAGGGAGCCCATACCGGCGTCACCTTCTCGCCGGACGGCCGCTTCGCCGTGACCATGATGCAGGAGAGCGCCCTGCATGGCTGGAAGCTTGACGGAAAGGCATCCGAAACGCGCCATATGCGGATGACCGGCTACCCGGCGAAAGTGAAATCGCTGTCCTGGTCGCCGAAGGGCAAGTGGCTTGCCTCATCAGGCGCACCAGCAGCGATTGTCTGGCCCTTCTCCGGCAAGGACGGCCCCATGGGCAAGGCACCGCTGGAACTCGGCACCCGGTCCAACATCCTCGTCACCCAGGTTGCCTTCCATCCGGCCGAAGAGGTGCTTGCCATCGGCTTCATCGACGGCATGATCCTGGCAGTGCGGATTGCCGACGGCAAGGAGGCGCTTCTGCGCCGTCCAGGCAAGGGTGCAATCACGTCTCTGGCCTGGAGCAGCACCGGCAAGCTCCTCGCATTCGCGTCGGAAGCGGGCGACTGCGGCGTGATCGACATCACCGCATAATTGATCCGAACCACCATCAAAGCGCGATGGTTGCGTGCGTCACTGTAAAAAATCGCGCAAAACGTTCAAATACTATAAAATATTGCAATAGGTGATTTACTAAATGGTCACCTTAACAATGTGGTAGTAAATCGCCCCCTATTTTTGGGGCGACGAGCGAGAGAAAAAAGCCGCGTCTCGTCTGGACTGGGAATCATTCCTCCAAAGCCTATTCCATTTTTCTTATCAACCACGGCATGCCGGGGGCGCTGACGCACGCGCCTGTCCGGCGGACGGATTGCAAACGGACGCAACATGAACCTAAACCTGAAAATCGTGGTGACGGCAGCCGGCCTTGCTCTTGCTACCGGAATCATCGCTGTCGCGGGTGTCGGAGCTCAAACGCTGCAGACGCTGAAGGTCAATGGACCGATCTATAAGCAGATCGTAGACGGCAAGGACCTGATCGCCGACATTCTTCCGCCACCGCTTTACCTCATCGAATCCTATGCGCTGGCCAACGAAGTCTTCATCCATCCGGACACGGCTGCTGTAAACATCCCTCGCTTCGACTTGCTGAACAAGCTTTATGACGAACGCGAGGAATACTGGAAGAGCTCAACCCTTCCCGACAACCTGCGCGCCAAGCTTTACAACGAGGTCATCGCCAAGGGCGACCGCTACTGGAGCACCCTTCAAAACGAATTGAAGCCCGCTCTTGTTGCAGGCGATGCCAGCGCTATCACACCGGTCCTGTCGAAGCTGAAGGTCGAGTTTCATGATCATGAGGCATCCGTGAACGAGCTCGTGACCATGGCCAGCGAGTATCTGGTGGACCGTGAAACCTACGCGGCCGGAGAATCGAGCCGGCAGGAAGCGCTGCTGCTGGCACTCGGACTGCTTCTCATCGCAACCGCCCTGGGCAGTGTCTATTTCATCCATCGCCGCGCTTTGAGGCCACTTGGCGAAATCACCGATTTCATGACCCATATGGCGACTGGCGACTTTACCGCCACTGTTCCCCATGCAAAGCGTACCGACGAGATCGGGCATATCGCCGCTGCGGTTGAAATCTTCCGCCAGGCTGGCTTGGAGAACCAGCGTCTGCAGGCCGAGACAGAGGCAGCACGCGCTGAAGTCGATCGCGAACGGGCTCTGCGCGACAAGGACCGTGTGATCGAGGCCGAAGCTCTGCGCTTCGTCATTGAAGCGCTTGGCGCTGGCCTGCATCGTCTGGCCGAATGCAACATCCGCATGACGCTGGACGAAGCCTTTGATCCGCGTTTCGAACCTCTTCGCCAGGACTTCAACAACTCAATCGCGACCTTCCAGGCTACGCTGGAAAAGGTGATGGAAGAGACCCGCCGCCTGCTGGAAAACAGCCAGGAAATGCGCGAGGCTTCCAGCAATCTGGCGCAACGCACCGAGCAGCAGGCAGCCGCCCTTGAACAGACGTCGTCAGCACTTGAAGAGGTCACGGCAACCGTCCGGGCTTCGGCCCAGCGCACCAGCGACACTCGTGAACTGGTGCGAGAAGCCAAGAACTGTGCGCTCGCTTCCGGCGACGTGGTCCGCTCAGCCGTGTCGGCCATGGAGCGTATCGAATCCGCATCGTCCGAGATCGGCCAGATCATCGGCGTGATCGACGAGATCGCCTTCCAGACCAATCTCCTGGCCCTGAACGCTGGCGTCGAAGCAGCTCGCGCCGGTGACGCCGGCAAGGGTTTTGCGGTTGTCGCCCAGGAAGTACGCGAACTGGCACAGCGCTCTGCGAACGCTGCACGCGACATCAAGGGTCTGATCCAGAAGTCGAGCGTGGAAGTGTCGTCCGGTGTTCAGCTGGTCGGTGAAACGGGCGAGGCACTGACACAGATCGGCGACTTCGTCAGCCGCATCGACACCAATGTCGATGCAATCGCCACGGCGGCGCGCGAACAGGCGATCGGCCTGCAGGAAATCGGATCCGCCATCAACAGCATCGACCAGATGACGCAACAGAATGCCGCGATGGTCGAGGAGACAACGGCCATCAGCCATACGCTGGCGGAAGGTGCGGTCCAGCTGACCACGCTGGTCAACCGTTTCGAACTCAATCGTCGCAAAGAAGTCCGCGGCCCTGGTGGACACGTCATCGACCATCGCGCGGCCTGAGTTCACCGAGCGACTTATACACAAACGCCCGGCCTTCCTCTCTCGGAAGGCCGGGCGTTGCTCTGATCATATCAGATTGGATCAGAATTTGACGGCGAGACCCACATTGACCGTATGCTGATTGAAATCAACGTTACGGGCGCCGACAGTGCCATCACCGAAGTCGTTGTAGCGGTACTCGAGACGCGTGAACATACGATCGGTCAGAGCGTAATCGACACCACCGCCGACGGTCCAGCCGTGCAGCGTGTCATCGCCGCCAGGACCTTCGAGGTTTGTGCCGGTGTAACCGCCGGCCGCGAACAACAGCGCGCGGTCCATGGCATAGCCGATGCGAGCGCGGGTCGACCAGTTCAGGCCGGTTTCGAAGTCACCAACGCCAGCGACGGTTTCTTCGTTCCAGTCATAGTTCAGGTCGCCTTCGAGACCGACGACGAGCTGGTTGCCGAGATCCCAGTTGTAACCGACGAAGCCACCAAAGCGAGCACCGTCGAAATCAGCGTTGCCGGCACCGGATACGTCTGCGTCGCCCCAACCGTAGCCGGTCAGGATACCTGCATAGCCGCCTGTCCACGAGAACTGCGGTGCGGTCTCGACAACCACCGGCGGCTCAGCCGGTGCTTCCATGATGGCGTCAGCCGCGAAGGCCGAAGTCGAAATCGCCAGAGCGGCGGCAGATCCGAGAAGGATGCTTTTGATCATGTGTTTAACTCCTGTGTTACAAGTCCGCATATAGCGCCATCTCTGGTTAATGTATGTGATGATTATACAACATAACCATCAAAACCGATCTGGCGCCTGTGTTCCTGCCGGCGCGATGTTTTTCGCCCCGGACCCCCGCCCGAAGAAGCAACGAACGTGGAGATAGTTCCCTGAGGTGGCGGAAAAAAGGGGCGGGTGTGTCAGGACTGTGTCAGCTCTCCGTGAAAGCTGCGTGAGATGCGGATCATTTTGAAAGCCGCAAGCGCGACGCGAACGAAAATGCCCGGCTCGCTGCGCGGCCGGGCGATAGAGATGCAAGCTAGGGAGGGATCAGAATTTTAAGCCCAGGCCCACCTGCACGACATGCTGGTCGAAATCCACACCAGTCCCATCGACCGTCTTGCGGCCATAGTCGTTGTAACGATACTCCCCACGTGCGAACAGGCGATCGGTCAAGGCGTAGTCAACACCGGCACCAATGGTCCAGCCGTTCAAGGTGTCTTCGATGGAAACACCCGTATCCCGGTAGGAGAGCTGCGTTGCGGTCCAGCCACCGGCGGCATAGAGCAGCGCACGATCGGCAGCGTAACCCACCCGCGCCCGCAGGCCACCCTGCACGGTGGTCTCCAGAGCTTCCGTGCCACTGGTGTATTCATTCCAGTCATAGCCAAGATCCGCTTCGGCACCAAGGATGAAGGCGGAGCCGAGAGCCCAGTTGTAGCCGACAAAACCACCGAACCGTCCGCCGTCGAAATCAACCTCGCCGGAGGTGCCGCTGCGGCTCAACGTCGTATCACCCCAGCCATAGCCGCCCTGAACACCGGCATAACCGCCAGCCCAGGACCAGGTGGACACCTCTGCCGCCTGCGGCGGCGGCTCGGCCGGCGCCATGACGGCATCGGCAGCTTGAACGGCCCCGGCCGCAGTCAATGCCGCGACCAATGTTAAATTTCGGAGTGTAGCCATCAATCTTCTCCTTGATCAAAAAGAAACTCAGCAGTTTCTTCCAGCTAAGAGATGTGGCGAAGTGGGACCAGTCCAATCTTTGCAGGCAATTTTCGCGTCACGACGGAAGCTACGTGGAGGATGAGATGATGCCCCGCCTTTTGCCTGGTGCAATCGCAGCCATGCTTGCCCTTTCGGTCACCCTATCGAAAGCGCAGGAGACGTGGCGCTCAGCGCTGCTCGACGAGCCTATTCGACAAGACCAGACAACGCGCTATGCAGATCTCGCGAGAACGCTTGTCCCGGACCTTGCACAAACACAATCCGGATGGCGCGGCACCACATTCAATCCAGCCCTGGTAGACCGTCTCGACATGGACGCGGCCTCGCCGGACGGCCTTGAGATCACAAGCGCCCCAATCATTCGCTTCTCCAGAGAGGCCAGCCTGGTTGCGCTCTTCGATTTCGGAGAGCCTGCCGGGGCCCCAGATGCGCCCGCCATTCTTGCCCTCTACAACACCCAGGGACCAACACCGGTGTTGCAGGATCTCGTAAATGTCGGGTTTGATCGGCTAACGTCTCTCGGAACAGAAACGCGGGTCATCAACGATCAGACGGCGTTCATCGTCATCGACAACAGCCATTCCAACTCATCACAAACATACCGGATTGCCAGTCTTTACCTTGCTATCCCAAACCAGCTTATTCCGATCACAGATGTCTCGACGTTTTCGGAAGCGCTTTGCGGCCTTGAGCGACGTCAGGACGTGGACCTGACGCTGGAAGAAGGTAAGGACCAGAGACCGAACGTCATGGTGACGGTGCGCCTCGTGGACGGACCGACGGATGACGAGGCTTGTGCTGACGCTCCACCGCCGAGAGCGACTGAGGTCATAAACGTCACGTACCGGTGGGACGAGAGCAACGCTCGATATCAACCTGATACGGACGCGCTGGCCAAGCTTGCTGAACGAAATCAGCAGCGCTTCTGAAAGCCCAAAAACAGATGTCGCCGGAGTGGGCGTGAGGCACACACCGGCGAATTTGATGATTGTTGGACGGCGACAGTTTCAGGCTGCCTATCTGCGCGACAGTCCGCCGAGCTTGCGACCCGACGCGACCACCATGCCGGCGGCTCCTTCGAGCCAGCCGGGCAAGAGTTCCAGCGCCAGGAAGCGGTCACGCGCAAACGGACCCGGCATCACCAGATGCTGCGCCTTTTCGGCGAAGAAGCCGAAACGCTCGTAATAGGGGGCGTCACCCACAAGCAACACGGCGCCATGGCCACGCTTGCGCGCTTCCAGAAGGGCTGCCCGCATCAGTGCGGCACCAATGCCTTTGCCTTCATGGCCGGCATCGACAGCGAGCGGACCAAGCAGCAAGGCATCAACGGCCATACCCTCACGGCTAACGCCGGCTTCAATATTCCACAGGCGTACGGTGCCGATCACATGCCCCGCAGCGTCCCGCGCGACGAAGGCAAGGCCTTCCGCGGGAATGCGCCCACGCCGGATCTTCTCCGACGACTTCTTGCGGCGATCCTTGCCCATGGAGCGGTCGAGCAGCGACTCACGGGCGACGACGTCGGCCGGCGTTTCATGATCGATGACGAATGCAGGCGCCGGCGCGAAAAGCGCGCGCATGCTTTCCAGAACAGCGGCCATTCTGGCCTCCCATCCCAAGCGATGACGATGATTGTGAAGGTCCGCGCCGGTTGGCCGGCGCGGGAGACGTCAGATGACGTATGACTTCAGTGGCTCGAAGCCGTTGAACGCCACCGCCGAATAGGTGGTGGTGTAGGCGCCGGTGCATTCGATCAGAACCTCGTCGCCGATCGAAAGCGAGATCGGCAGCGGATACATGTTCTTCTCGTAGAGCACGTCGGCCGAATCGCAGGTCGGACCGGCGAGCACGCAGGGCGCCATGTCATCGGCGTCACGGACGGTGCGGATCGGGTAACGGATCGCTTCGTCCATGGTTTCGGCCAGACCGCCGAACTTGCCGATGTCGAGGAACACCCAGCGGTGTTCGTCATTGTCGGACTTCCGGGAGATCAGCACAACTTCCGCCTTGATCACACCGGCATTGCCGACCATGCCGCGGCCCGGCTCGATGATGGTTTGCGGGATATTGTTGCCGAAGTGCTTCTTCAGCGACGCATTGATCGCCTGACCGTAAGCCTCTGCCGACGGAATGTCGCGCAGGTACTTGGTCGGGAAACCACCACCCATATTGACCATCTTCAGCACGATGCCCTGCTTCGCCAGCGAGTTGAACACGCGCTTGGCATCGGCAAGAGCACCATCCCAGGCATCGACCTTGGTCATCTGCGAGCCGACATGGAACGAGACGCCGAAGGACTCCAGGCCCAGCTGGTGGGCATAGACGAGCACGTCGACAGCCATCTGCGGCACGCAGCCGAACTTGCGCGACAGCGGCCATTCGGCGCCTTCACCATCAGTCAAGACGCGGCAGAACACACGAGCGCCAGGTGCGGCACGCGCGATCTTCTCGACTTCCTCATGGCTGTCGACGGCATAGAGGTTGACACCGAGTGCAAACGCACGGGCGATGTCGCGCTCCTTCTTGATGGTGTTGCCGAACGAGATGCGATCGGCGGTGGCGCCGGCATCGAGTGCCATCTGGATTTCGGCAACGGAAGCGCAGTCGAAGTTCGAGCCGAGCGAGGCCAGGAGCTGGAGGATCTCCGGCGCCGGGTTCGCCTTGACTGCGTAGTAGATGGCGCTGTCCGGCAGGGCATGACGGAAGGCACCGAAATTGTCGCGCACGACGTCGAGGTCGACCACGAGGCAGGGACCTTCCGGACGTCGGGTGTTGATGAAGTCGAGGATGCGTGCAGTGGTCATCGATGTAACCTTCCAAATTCCAGCGATATCCGAAGCGGCCAGGCTTCGGATGGACAAAGGACGGCGAGACATCGCTCGAAACCAGTCGGTGGAGACACCGGTACCGTACGAACGCTCGACGCGCGAAACGATGGATGAACGCACTCTTGCCTGAGCGCATAAATCCGCTTTGTCTGCCATGGATTGGAGGGAGACCCTACCGCACTTCCGGCAATGATGGTGTGCCTCTTCAGTACCCCGGCTGTTGGAAAGCCGGCAGAGAACCAGAAAGGCCCGCACCGTCGTTGCTTCAAGATGTCCTCGCATTTCCCGGTTGGCCGGAATAGCGACTGGAGGGGTTAGTTCCAGGTACCTTACCGATGACCTCACCTTAGGGATAAATCCCAATTCGAGGGTCGGCGGACACCCACAGGCACGTGCGACTTTGGGCAAGCACGGAGATAAGAAAACTGTCCGTCATAATCAAGAGATTTTTTGAGGCCGCCCGGAAGTTTTTTCGCCGTTTATGCAGCGCCTATTGAACGAAGCGGGCGCTTTGTTCACAATCTGGCAACTTTGCGAGGGGACGGGACAGACATGGACACGCTGACGCGCATCAGAGCCTTCATCGACGTGGTGGAAGCAGAAGGCTTCTCTGCCGCCGCCCGCAAGACCGGCCGCTCAAAAGCACTTTTGTCAAAATATGTCAGGGAGTTGGAAGACGAGCTCGGGGCTCTTCTGCTCAACCGCACCACCCGTCAGTTCTCCCTCACCGAGGCCGGCCACACCTATTATCGGACCGCAGCCGACATCCTGAAGGAGATCGACAACCTCGCGGACCTCGTCCGTGAGAACAATGCCGACCTCAAAGGCAAGCTGAAGGTCACCGTTCCCCGCACCTTTATCGACGCCGAAATCGGCCAGTCGCTGATTGATTTCGCCAAGGAAAATCCGCAGCTCTCGCTCGAAATCGTCGCCGAAGACCGCTTCGTCGATCTGATCGAGGAAGGTTTCGATCTCGGCATCCGAATCACCAAGCTCGACGATTCCGGCATGATCGCCCGCAAGCTCTCCGATTTCCGGGTCTATGCCTGCGCCACGCCGGCCTTCATTGCCGAGAACGGCCCCCTCGCCCATCCGAGCGAATTGTCCCGCATCCCCTTCCTCATCGACACCAATTCCCGCTCGCACAACAGCCTTCGCTTTCAGGAGCCGGATGGTGAAATGATCTCCGTCAGCGTCTCCGGCCCGATCGAGGTCAACAGTCCGCAGGCGACCTTGCGGGCGGCCCGCGCCAGCATGGGCGTGGCGATGATCCCCGACTTCATCGCCCGCCCCTATCTCGCCTCCGGCGAACTCGTCTCGCTGTTTGATGACTTCATCGCCAAGGATCGCGGCATCTATGCCGTCTATCCGCATCGCCGCTACCTGCCGGCCAAGGTCCGCGCTTTCGTTGACTACCTTCACGCATGGTTCAAGCGCTATTCGTAACGGCTGGAGATGCAGCGGGTCCCACTTTTGTCCCAATCATCGGACAGGGAGGGAGCCAAGCCGGAATTCGGGAAGGGTTATCCAAGCATGCTGAAACGCCTCGGTTACTGGGCGACCGCAGCGGTCGTCGCATTCGCGACGCCGGCGCTCTCCCATCCGCACGTTTTTGCCGAAGCACGGGTGGAGATCGTCGCGGCCGATGACGGCACGCTGAAGGAGCTGCGCAATGTCTGGCGCTTCGACGACATCTTCTCCTCGAGTGTCCTCATGGACTTCGACAAGAACAGCGACCTGAAGCTCGACCACAGCGAACTGACCGACATCGCCAATACCATCCGCGACTCGCTTGGCGACTACAGCTACTTCACGTTCGTCACCCAAGACGGTGCATCGAGCGAGATCGGCCGACCGGACGTCTTCAACGTCGACTTCAAGGACAACCAGCTCCTTGTCTTCTTCATCGCCAAGCCGAAGACCCCCGTGAAGGTGGGCGGACGCATGACCTTCGGCATCTACGATCCGACCCTCTATACCGCGATCGACTTTGCGAAAGACGAGGACATGGTCTTGGAGGGCAAGGCCTTCTCCGCCTGCGCGCAAAAGGTCGTGCGCCCCGATCCGGATGAGGTCATCGCGCAAAACCAACTCAACCTGACGGAAGCCTTCTTCAGCGACCCCACGGGCAACGACATGGGCAAGCTCTTTGCCACCCGCATGGAGGTCACATGCTGAGACCGGCCCGTTCAGCAAACACCGCAAGGTTTGCCGCGCTGGCCGTCTCCTTCGTGCTGCTCGCCGGCATAGCGCATGCGGCCTCGCCTTTGGGCATAGGAGCGGCCGAGCCGAGCTATCAGCCGGCAAGTGGCCCCTTCGCCGAGCTTCTGGTCTGGATCAACGCCCATCAGCAAGCCTTCTACCGTTCGCTGACGACCGCCTTGAAGGCCATGCGCGAGGATCCCTGGAGCCTTGCAACGCTGGTTGGCCTGTCCTTTGTCTATGGCGTCTTCCACGCCGCCGGCCCAGGGCATGGCAAGGCGGTGATTTCGTCCTATCTGCTTGCCAACGAAATAGAGCTTCGCCGCGGGATCCTCGTCTCCTTCGTCTCCGCCTTCCTCCAGGGCCTGGTCGCGATTGCCGTTGTCGGCACTGCCTATCTCGTGCTGCGCGGCACCTCGATCAGCATGACGGATGCAACGCGCACGCTGGAGATCGCAAGCTATGCGATGATCATCGCCTTCGGACTGTGGCTGCTCGTCCGCAAGCTCAGAGCCTCCTTCGCCCATACCGCTCCTGCCGCAGCCGCGACGACGGGAGGCCTTTTCGATGGCGCCGACAGCGCCGCGGGCGGCAGCGTCACGGCCTCGCTGTTTGCGGGCCCCACCGAAACCAGCGCCCGCCCCGAAGCCAGCGGCTCCCGCTTCCGCGCCATGGCCGTGTCCCATGACCACGACGCTCTTGCCCCGGGCTCGGTCTGCCATGAATGCGGGATTGCCCATCTGCCCGATCCGAGCCTGGTCGGTGGCAGCGTCTTCAGCCTCCGGGATGCCTGGTCGGCGGTCATTGCGGTCGGCATGCGCCCGTGTTCCGGCGCACTTTTGGTGATGACCTTTGCGCTCCTCAACGGCCTGCTGCTCGGCGGCGTCTTGTCCGTTTTCGCCATGGCACTCGGGACGGCGATTACGGTGTCGGCTCTCGCAAGCCTTGCCGTCGGCGCCAAGGGCATCGCACTGAAGCTGTCAGGCCCCGGCTCCCGCCGGGCCGGCATGGTCGCCAGTTCCATCGAGGTGGCAGCTGCCCTCATGCTGATCCTGCTCGGCGCCCTGTTGCTGGCGGCTGGCCTCAGCGCCTGAAAGCCTCAGCTCTCGTCGCTTCCATGGCTGCGCTGATAGCGCGAGCGAAGCCAGAGGATCAGGAACATCGCCATCAGCGCCAGGGCGCCGACCAATGCGCCGAGTTCCGGCGACCAGCGGCCAATCCAGAGCACGACGGTCGGAACGACCAGCATCAGCCCGAAGATCACCGCGACCACGGCTGCGGCCTGCGCTGCCGGGGACCGGGCGGATGCCGCAGCCCCTTCCTTGCGTGCCACCTTCTTGGGTTCCGGCAAGAGGCTGAAGGCATAGACGACCACGCCGATCGCCACGCACAGCCCGACAGACCAGGCAACGGTGACGCTCTTGAAGCTCGCATAGGCGAGAGCGGCGACGGCCAGAGCCGTGCCGACATAGAGAATGATGCTGAAGATGTTCGGCTTCACGGTTTGCTTTCCAATCATGTCTCTCTGGCCGCGAGCTCGGCCCGCAGATCCTCCAGCCGGCGCCGCTGGCGACCGGTTGCGTCGAAATTCTCAGGCGAAAGCCAGGCCTCGAATGCGGCCCGGATCAGCGGCCACTCGCTGTCGATCATCGAGAACCAGGCGGTGTCGCGGTTCTTGCCCTTGGACAGCATGTGCTGGCGGAACACACCCTCGAAGCTGAATCCGTAGCGCTTCGCCGTGACTTTGCTCGGCTCGTTCTCGTTGTGGCACTTCCATTCGTAGCGGCGATAGCCGAGATCGTCGAAGACGTGCCGGGCCAGCAGATAATGCGCCTCGGTCGCAAGCGGCGAACGGCTCATATCAGGGCCGTGCGCAACGCCACCCACCTCGACCACGCCATTGGCCGGATCAGGCCGCATGTAATTCGCCACACCAACGACCTTACCCGTCGCCCTGTCACGCATGACTTCCGTGACCCAGCCGCCCTTCTGTACGCCCGTCAGCCAGGCGTCGAAATCCTCGATGCCCCGGAAATCAGGCTGCGTGAAATAGGCAAGCAGCGGATTGATCCCCTCCATGCCGCCAAGGCCATCCCACAGGGCCTTCAGATGCGCAGAGCGATCATAGGGCTCGATCACAACGAAACGGCCCTCCAGCCTGACGGGCTGGGGAGCCGGACATCCCTTGAAACTGGACAGGTCACGCATGATGAAGCCTCGGGCCGATCGATCGTCCGAGGCTTAGGCCAGAGATCAGGCAAAGGCAACCATCGGCATGGACACGGCACCGGACCCGATGCCGCAGCCTGGCGTCACAGACTGACCTTGGCGGAGGCGACAGTGGCCTCAATGTGATCGACCAGCGCATCGGGAAGCCCAAGGCGACCGGCCAGCATGTCGAGATAGCCGCGCTCGGTGCGCGTATCCGGCTCGATGGTCAGGCGCGAAGCGGTGTAGATCTCAACCTTCTGCTCTTCGGTCTTGGCCGAGGCCACCAGCGCATCGAGATCGATCGGCTTGGCAAGCTCGGCTTCGATAAAGGCTTCAGCCTCGGCGCCGAGACCCGAAAGGTGGATCTTGTCCATGATGCGCGACCGTTCGGCGACGTCGATATGGCCATCGGCCTTGGCCGCGGCAATCATCGCCCGCACCAGGGACAGAGCGAAGTCGTCGGATACTGCCTGGGGCTCGGTGCTGAAGGGCGAATCCTTCGGTGGCGGCAGGAGCTCCGGCAGAGATTGCGTCGGTTCAGGCTTCTGACCCGCCTGATAATTCTTATAGGCCTGGTAGCCGAGGCCAGCGATCACGGCGAGACCGCCAAGCTTCAGCGCATTGCCACCGATCGAGCGACCGGTCTTGGTGCCGAGCAGCACAGCCGCAAGCGCGCCGCTCTTCCACGGATTGTTCTTGGCAAGATCGAGCAGATCATTGCCCTTCTTGCCGATGGAGCCCGACGCTCCCGGCATCTGCGATCCGAGGAATTGATCCAGCAGCTTCTTGGCGTCGAACATCGGGGTCTCCTTGTTGAAACAGTCGCTCCCTAGATAGGAAGCGACTGTGACATTACAAAGAGGCTGGAACACAAACCGCCTGAAAACTCAGCCCTTGAGCGCGGCGGCTTCGCTGGCAAGCTTGGTGATACCCGCCCAGTCACCGGCAGACACCAGCTCCTTCGGCGCGACCCAGGACCCGCCGACGCAAACGACGTTCGGCAGGGACAGATAGTCCATGGCGTTCTTCAGCGAGATGCCGCCGGTCGGGCAGAACAACGTGCCGGCGAGCGGCGAGGACAGCGCCTTGAGATAGGCGGCACCGCCGGCCTGCTCGGCCGGGAAGAACTTCAAGACCTTGTAGCCCTCTTCGCGCAGCGCCATGACCTCCGATGCCGTTGCGGCACCCGGCAGCAGCGGAATGTCGGAGTCGCGCGCGACATCAAGCAGTTCCTGCGTCGTGCCCGGGCTGACGATGAACTGCGAACCGGCATCAACGGCTGCGGCGTAATGCGCGGCGTTCAGGATCGTGCCGGCACCGACCACGGCCCCTTCGACTTCCTGGGCAACGAGGCGAACCGCTTCGAGTGCCGCAGAGGTGCGCAAAGTGATCTCGATCGCCTTCAGGCCACCTGCGACAAGAGCGCGCGCCAAAGGCACAGCCGTCTTGGCATCCTCGATGATCAAAACCGGCACAACCGGCTGAAGCTTCAGGGTGGAGAGGAGCTTTTCGGTTTTGTCGCCCATGGCAGGACCCTCTTTTTAAAACGATTAGATCGGCCTTTCACTAACCCGCATGGGCCAGGATGTCGAGACCGACAGGTAGCACGGAATCTTTCCAGTTTCCTAACAGGACCGGCTCCGCTATGGTTCAAGGGCGTCATTTTTCGGAGCGTGTGCGTATGGCGAAAGAAATCGAACGCAAGTTTCTCGTGCGGGACGATGCCTGGAAGAGCAGCGTCACCTCCGAGACCCGGATCCTCCAGGCCTATATCTCCGCTGAAAGCGATCGATCGGTGCGCATTCGCACCCGCAATGATGAAACCGCCCAGCTGACGATCAAGTTCGGCAGCAACCTGCGCATCCGCGACGAATTCGAATATCCCATCCCTATAGACGACGCCCGTGAGATGATTGGCATCGCCAATGGTCACGTGATCGACAAGACACGCTACACGGTGGATTTTGCCGGCTTCACCTGGGAGATCGACGTCTTCGGCGGCCATCACCGCGGCCTCGTCATTGCCGAAGTCGAGATGCAGTCGGAAACAGACGATCCGAAGCTGCCAAGCTGGCTGGGCCGAGAAGTAACCGGCGACAAGCGCTACTCCAACCAGGCCCTGGCGACCGAGCGAACCCGGCCGGAGCGGGTGCATGTCCTATAGGATCAGCCCGGACGCCGGACTGGGAGCTGAGGTCACGCGGATTGCCCGCGAGCAGTTGCAGCAGGCCGTAACCGCCCTGGAGACCAGACCAGCGGGGTTGCACGAGGCGATCCATGAGGCCCGCAAGAAGTTCAAGCGGGTGCGCAACCTCTACCGCCTCATCGCCCAGGCCGACAAAACCTTCCGCCGGCACGAAAATGCGCGCCTGCGCGACATCGCCCACAGCCTTGCTTTGGTCCGCGATGCGACAGCCCTGATCGAAACCGTCGATCACCTCTCGGAACACACCCTGACCGATGACGAGGCCGAGACGCTGGATGCAGCCCGCGCAGTGTTGGTGCTGAGGCGGGACCACCTCGCCTCTTCGGAAACGGATCTAGAAGACAAGGTGTGCCACGCAATCGACGGCTGTCACGACGCGCAGGCAGCGCTTGACGGCCTTGAACTCTCGACAAAACCAGGACACGCCGCCCGCCTGCTCGCACGCGGCTGGCGCAACGGCCTGGAACGCGCAACCGAAGCGCTGGAGTTCTGCGAGGGGCAAGGTCACGGCGAGGCCTATCACGATTTGCGCAAGGCGGCCCAGGCCTACTGGATGAACCTTGCATTGCTCCGCGACCTCTGGCCAAGCGCCTTTGCCGCCAAGCGAAAGGATGCCAAGCGCCTGGTCGATTTGCTCGGCCATGAGCATGACCTGACCGTCCTGACCACGCTGCTTGACAACGAGCCGCAGATCTTCGGCGACGGCGAAGGACAGTCCTTCCTGCTGGCGATCATCATCCGCCGCCAGCAGGATCTCCGCCGCGAGGCTGTGGCCCTTGCCGGCCAGGTCTTCGCCGATCCCGCGAGACGCGAGGCCGACGTCATCGAGACGCTTTGGCTGCGGGCGACAGCTTAAGCCTGGCCGATACGCACCTGTCGGTCGCAGGTCTTCTCGATCAGCGCCGCATCATGGCTGACAAGCAGCACCGCGCAGTTGCGCTCGCGCGCCAGCTCCGTCAGCAAGTCAATCGTTTCCTGCTGGGTGATCAGATCAAGGCGCGAAGTTGGCTCGTCGGCGAAGAGGAAGAGCGGATCAAGGAGCAGCACCCGCAGCAACGCGAAACGCTGCAACTCGCCGCCGGAGACCTCCGTCGGCAGGCGCGTGAGAAGCACGGGGGCGAGGCGCAGCCGCTCCATCAAAGGCTGGACGCGCGTTCCATCCAGCCGATGCAGGCGCACCAGATCGGCGATTGCCTCCCCGAGCGTGATCTTCTGCGGGAAGGCAGAGGGCGGATCCTGGTAGAGCTTCTGATAGCGAACGGGCTTCGCCTGCGGCAAACGGGTCACCTCACCTGCATCCGCCTTCAAGAGCCCGAGCAGCACATCGCCGAGCGAGCTCTTGCCCGAGCCGCTGGGACCGGTAATGCCGACGATCTCGCCGGGTCGGAGCGCGAAATCCTGATCGGCAAACAGCAGCTTCCCGCCGCGTGCCTTCTTCAGACCCGAAGCGATCAGGATCGGGTCGCCATCCTCAACGACCACGGCCTCTCGTTCAGCCCAGTTCTCCGGCTCCGCCGCAATCAGACGACGGGTATAGTCATGCGAGGGCGAAGACAGAAGCTCGTCCGCCTCCCCCGTCTCGATGATCTTGCCCTCCAGCATGACGGCGAGATCGCCACCCATTTGCCGGGCCAGCGCCAGATCATGGGTGATGACGAGGACCGTACCGCCGGCCTCGACCTCCTGCATCAGAAGTGCAATCACCTCGTCGCGCCTGCTGACATCGAGCCCCTTGGTCGGTTCGTCGGCGATGATGATCCGCGCACCGCCGGCCCGCGCGGCGGCAAAGGCGACGCGCTGCGCCATGCCTCCGGAGAGCTGCCCGGGAAGCTTCGCCTCGGCATCGAGCACACCCAGCGCTTCGAGATCGGTCCGAGCGGCAGAGATGGCCTCGTCTTCCCCGAGACGTCCGAGATAACGATGCCCCTCGGCCACCTGCTCGAGCGCCATCATGGTGGGGTCAAGCGCCAGCCAGGGTTCCTGCGGCAGAACGCCGACCTTGCGGCCCCAGAGCGGCCGAAACCGCTTCGGCTCGGCCAGCGATAGGACCTGCCCGTCGATGGTCACACTACCAGTGGCCGTCAGCCCCTCCGGCAACACACCGATGATCGCCTGAGCGAGCAGGCTCTTGCCCGAGCCGGTTTCGCCGAGAATGGTGAAGGGCCGCCCGGCCTTGAGGGAGAACGAGACCGGAGCGACGATCTCGCCGGTCGCGGCAGAGACCGAGGCCGCTTCGACGGAAAGTAGAGTAGTCATGGCTTATCCTTTCCGCCGATCAGCTGCAGCGCCAGCACCATCAGGAAGATCACGGCAATCGGCTGCAGCAGCGCATGCGGCGCTTCCTGGTAATAGGGCAAGAGCTCGATCATCATCGATCCGAGCTCCGGCGTCGGCGGGCGGACGCCGACGCTGACGAAGCCGAGCGCTGCGATAGCCATGATCGCCGACGCAGCACCGTAAGCGGCCACCGTCAAAATCATCGGCGCCAGTTCCGGCCAGAGATGCCGGCGCAGGATATAGGCCGGACCGAAACCGAGCAGCCGCGAGGCTTCCACCGCCGGCGACATCAGCAAAGGCCGCGCCATGGCCCGCGTCAGGCGGAAATACTCGACCCACAGCACCAGCGAAATGCCGATATAGAGCATGGCCGGATTGTCAGGCACGATCGCCGTCAGCATCAGCACAAGCAACAGTCCCGGAAGGGCCAGGAACGCCTCCGACACCGAGCCAACGGCCCGGTCGACAAAGCCGCCGCGCCAGGCAGCGAGAACCCCAAGCAACACGCCAGGGATCATCGCGGTGAAGACCGACAGCAAAGCCAGCCCGAGCGACAGGCGCAGCGCTGCCGCAAGCCGCGCCTGCATCGAACGACCAAGATGGTCATAGCCGAACCAGTCGGCAGCGCTCGGCCCCTGCAGGGTCAGGCGCAGCGTCTGCTTCAGCGGATCGACGCCACCGATCACCAGCGGCAGGAAGGCAAAGGCCAGCAAGCCGCCAAGGATGGCCACACCGGCGAGCCGGCGCAGTGGCCAGCGCGCCGGGCGCGGCGCCACATAATCGAGTGTCGTCATGCGCTGCGCCTCCGCGGATCAATGCCATGGCAGAAGAGATCGACCAGCGCGTTGAGCGCGACGAACATCAACCCCATGACAAGCGCCGTCCCTTGGATCATCGGTACGTCGCGGCCGAAGATCGCATGCACCAGCGCATGGCCGATGCCCGGCCAGGCAAACAGCGTCTCGACCACCACGACGCCTTCGACGAGATAGACGAACTGCACGCCGAGATAGGTGACGATTGGAACCGCGACATTGCGCAATCCGTGCCGCGAAAAGACCTGCCATTCCGACAACCCCTTCGTTCGACCGAAGGCGTAGTAGGGCGAGCGCGACACGGCAACCATCGCATCGCGCGCCACCCTGTTGGAGACAGCAGCCAGCCCAAGCGCCAGAGTCAGCGCCGGCAGGATGAGATGCGTGCCATGAGTATGACCGGCCGCCGGAAGCAGATTGAGCGTGATACCGAAGACGATGATCAGGATGAGACCGACGACGAATTGCGGCAGAGCCCGCAAAGCCGTGGACACCAGCATCAGCGACCGGTCGAGCAAGCCGCCGGGCCTGAGCCCCGCGAGAATGCCGAGCGGCGGACCGATGAACAGCGAGAGCACGATGGCGGCCAGCGCCAGCTCGATCGTATGGCCGAGCTGCATGCCGATTTCCTCGATGACCGGCTTGCCCGTGACCAGCGACGTTCCGAGGTCAAAACGCAGGAGGTCGGCCATCCAGTCGAAGAGGGCCAGGATGGCCGGTTTGGCGAGATCAAGCTCGGCGGCCACCTTGGCAGCGGCCGCACTGTCGACGACATCATAACCATAGCGGCCTGCAGCAATCCGGTAGGCAAGATCGCCCGGAAGCGATCTTGTCATCACAAAGCAGATGATGCCCACCATGAAGGCCACCAGAGCCGCCTGGATCAGGCGGTTCAGGATCGCCCTGGTCATTTCGCCCACCGCATGGTCTCAAGTCCAAAGGTCCGCTCGAACGGGTCGATCGTGGCCCCCTCCAGCTTCGGCGAGAAGGCGACCGTCTGCTGATACCAGGCGATCGGAATGACCGGCAGATCAGCCTGGATCGCAGCCACGGCCTGATGGCGAAGCGCCTCGCCCTCAGCGGGGTCCGTAACCCGGGTCAGATCATCCAGTGCCTTTTCGAACCCGGCATTCGTCCAGTTCATCGCGCCCCAGTCACCGCCGCCTGGGCCGTAGTCGGAAAGCATGGTGCCGATCGGATCGGGAACCAGCGCGAAGTTGCGCGCCATCAGTGCAAGCTCCAGCGAGCCGTCCTGATGCTTCGCCGGGATCTCGGAGGAATTGGTCGAGTTGATCGTCAGCGCCACGCCAATTTCCTTCAGCTGGTCCTGCAGGACAGCGGCGATCAGCGGCAGTTCCGGGCGATCCGGATAGGTCGTCAGCGTCAGCGCGAACGGCTTGCCGTCCTTCTGCAGGATGCCGTCGCCGCCCGGCGTCCAGCCAAGTTCGGCCAGCAGCGCCTTGGCCTTCTCAGGGTCGTAGCCGAGCGGTGCCAGATCGGCATCGTGCCAGATCTTCAGGCTCGGCGGGAAAAGCTGCGTGGCCGCGGCCGGGTAGCGCAGGATGGCTACCGCAAGCCCTTCGCGGTCGATGGCCAGGCTCAGCGCCTCGCGTGCCTTCACATCGGCGAGGAAGGGATGGCCGGCATTGACCTTCAGGAGCACGCTGCGCGGGATCGATACGGACTGCAGCACGACCTTGTCGCTCTTCGCCAGCCGCGTGCGGCTCGCCGGATCAAGGTTGAACACATAATCGGCGTCACCGCTCTCGGCCATCAGCGCGCGGGTCTCCGCACGGCTGACCGAGAGATAGGTCGCCTTTTCGATTTCCGGCTTCTGGCCCCAATAGTCGGCGAAACGTTCAACGGCGAGGCTCTGCGGCGCCTCAAGCTTGGTAAGCTTGTACGGCCCCGTACCGACGATCGCCTTGACCTCGGCACCCTCATAGGCAGCCGGCGCCAGGATCTGGGCACGGTTTTCGGCGAGGAAGGCCAAGAGCGGCACAAAGGGCTTCGACAGCGAGACGACGACAGCGCCCGCGCCCTCCCCCTTGATCTCGGTGATCGGCGCCTTGCTGAGCAGCCCAGCCTTGTCCTTGGCGATGTTAAGTGCGGACGCCACCGCTTCTGCCGTCAGCGCTGTGCCGTCCTGGAACTTCACGCCCGGCTGCAGCTCGAAGTGCCAGATGAGACCGTCTTCGCTCACCGACCAGTTCTTCGCCAGCGCCGGAACCGGATTGCCGTCCCTGTCGGCTTCGACCAGTGTCTCGACGATCCGCATGCGGAGGAAAATGTCTCCGGATTTTGCAGGGTCGAGACCGGTGATTTCGAAAGGAGCGACGATATCGACCACACCGTCGGAGGCTATGGCGGGCGCGGCACCGGCGAGCAGAAGGGCGAAAGAGGCAGCGAAGATATTCCTGAACATTAGGATCACCTTTAATGTTATAAAGTTACATCGATCTATCTAAACGATGCTGCGCTGTCCAGTGCTGCAAGGCACAAACGCACAATCAACGTGCGACTTGACGAATTTCAAACTTGCATCGAACGTAGGAAATGCGTTGCGCCACAGGGGCTGAGGCGGTATTTCGCTGGCCATGACCGAACACACGACAGCCCCCCGCCCCGAGACAAGCGGCGCCTTTTGCGTCGCCGCCCTCTATCACTTTGCCAAGTTTCCGCGCTTCGAGAGTTTTCAGGAGCCGCTGGAGAGCCTGTGCAAGGCGGAAGGCGTCAAGGGCACGCTGCTGATTGCGCATGAAGGCATCAACGGCACGATCGCCGGCACCGACGCCGCGATCGCCAAGGTTCTGGCCTACATCCGCAGCCAGCCGGAATTCGCAAGCCTTGAGCACAAGGAGAGCAGGGCATCGAAGATGCCCTTCCTGCGCATGAAGGTGCGGCTGAAGAAGGAAATCGTCACCATGGGCGTCGAGGACATCGACCCCAACGAGATCGTCGGCACCTATGTCGATCCGAAGGACTGGAACGACCTGATTTCCGACCCCGAGACCATCGTGATCGACACCCGCAACGATTACGAGACGGCGATCGGCATCTTCCGCGGTGCCATCGATCCGAACACCAAGACGTTTCGCGAGTTTCCCGACTGGGTGAAGAACAATCCCGGCCTGCACAACAAGCCGAAGATCGCGATGTATTGCACCGGCGGAATCCGTTGCGAGAAGGCGACAGCCTTCATGAAGCAACAGGGCTTCGAGGAGGTCTACCACCTCAAGGGAGGCATCCTGAAATATCTGGAGGAAGTGCCGGAAGAACAGAGCCTCTGGGACGGCGCCTGCTTCGTCTTCGACGAGCGCGTCTCGGTGACCCATGGCCTGAAGGAAGGCAACCACAAGCTCTGCCACGCCTGCCGCAACCCGATCACGGCGGAGGAACTGACCCATCCTCATTATGAGGAAGGCGTCTCCTGCAGCCATTGCTATGACAGCCGCACGGAGGCCGACCGCGACCGCTACCGCCAGCGCCAACTGCAGATCGCGCTCGCCAAGAAACGCGGCGAGCGGCATATCGGCGGCTGAAAGCCGCCGACTGCGTCGCGGGCCCCGATCAGCCGGAGATCACATCGCCGCGCTGCCAGTTCCGTCGACCCCAGTTCCTCAGCCGCATGCGTGGCGCCACAACGAGGGCGAAGAAGGGTGCGGCTGCAAAGGCTGCGATGACAACGAGTGGCAGCAGGACCTTGGCATGCACCGCCAGCGCCGGGACCGACAGCACGAGGATGGCGCCCGTGCCGAAGATCACGGCGTTGATCATCATGCTGCAGACAACTCTGAGCCAGGTATCGGTGGTAAACATGGTCAATCTCCTTTCTGAAAGGAGAAGCCTGAACCCCGGCCCTAGGTTCCCCGAACGCCGACAAGTTCAGCCGAGCGAGCCCTGATCCCGCCCGGCGGCAAAGGCGAGTTCGGCGGCCTTGGCACGCAATTCCATCGGGCGCAGCATGAAGGCAGCGATCTCCTCAGGCGATTGCGGACGGCCAAAAAGATAGCCCTGCAACTGGTCGCAGCCGGCAAGGCGCAGGATGACGGCCTGCTGCTCCGTCTCGACCCCCTCAGCCGTGACAGGTATGCCGAGCGAGCGCGCGAGCGCCACCGTCGCCTGCAGCATTTCGACGGCCCGATGCCCGCGCTCCAAAGACTGCACGAGCGACCTATCGATCTTCATCCGGTCGAAACCGAATTGCCTGAGATAACCGACGCTGGAGAAGCCGGCGCCGAAATCGTCGAGCGCGATCCTGAGACCGAGCGAGCGCAGCCGCTCCAATGCGAGCCTTGCCCGGTCGGGGCTCTGGATAAAGTAGGTCTCGGTCATTTCCAGGACGACCCGGCCGGGCTCGACGCCTGCCTCTTCAAAGGTCGCGGCAACATGATCGACAAAGGCTGGATCTCGGAACTGACCGGGCGAAACATTGACCGAAAGCTTCAGCTCCGGCCAGTCTCGGAGCTGGCGCAAGGCCTGCTTGAGAACGCAGAGGCCGAGCTGGTCGATCAAGCCACTCGTCTCGGCGATCGGAATGAAAACATCCGGCGACACAGGCCCGTGCCCTCTGCGCGTCCAGCGTGCCAAGGCCTCGACACTGACAAGTGTGAAGGTCTTCGCATCGACAACCGGCTGGTAGACGACGTCGATCTCGCCGCGAGCAATCGCCTCACGGAGATCGATCTCCATCTGGTTGCGGCTTTCCCGCTCTTCGTCCATGCGGGGATCATAAACGGTCCAGCGCCCGCGCCCGCCATCCTTTGACGAATACATGGCCATATCGGCGCGCCGCGTCAGTTCGCCGCCCTCCACCAGGCCGCCTTCCGAAACGCAGATGCCGATGCTGCAGCCGACCACAACGGTGCGCTCACCGAGCAAGACGGGTTCATCGAAGAAAGCAATGATCGAACTGGCCAGCGCCAGAGCGCGCTGCTGCGCATCCTTGCCGGAGAGCACAATTCCAAACTCGTCACCGCCGATCCGGGCAAGACCGGCCCGGTCTCCGACGAGCACAGCAAGACCAGCCGCCACGGCCCGGATCAGCCGGTCGCCTGTCGCATGACCATAGGCATCGTTGACCTCCTTGAACCCATCGAGATCGAGATAGAGCAGGACAACATCTTCATCGAGTTCACGAGCGCGGCGAACCTGGTCATCCAGCATCTGGGTGAGGCCAGCCCGGTTCAAGAGCCCGCTGAGCCGATCGGTCTGCGCAAGTTTGACGGCGTTTGCCTCGTCGGCACGGACCCTTCGCATCTCGGAATTGCCTATGACGACCAGCAGCAATGCGTAGATGGTCACGATCACAAGCGCGGCCTTGATCAAGGGTGCAACCTGCTCGCGGCTCTGGTCACCAGGTGCACGAGGTATCCAGGCCAGCGCAGCAATGCTCTCGCCGGACGGAGCGGAGATTGTGACCGCAGTATTTGCGGAGGATGGCGGCGTCAGCACAAGACCGGGCAGCACATAGGCCTCCGAGAGGCGTTCGACGGTCGCAGGCGTGAGATGGCGAATGAATGCGAGATAGACATAGTCCGCAACAGGCCTGTCGATCTCGCCGGATTTCGGCCGGATCAGCGCTACACCCGCGGCACCGATGCCCTTCTGTGTTCGGATGAAGCCGAGCGCCTGCGGCACACGACCAGTCTGACCATAGCGAACCTTGTCAAACAGCTTCATCAGTCCCGGTGTCAGATAACCTTTGGCACCGGCGTCCAAAGGCTGGCCATCCGAATAGGCCATCATCGGGCGTCCCTCGGCATCGAGCACGATGGCCACATCGAACAAATCGCTATCGAAGGTCATGTCGCCAAAGTTGCTGATCATCCAGGCCATGTCCTTGTGGACATAGGCATTGGCAGCGGCATCATCCCAGGCGGTATAGTCGAGAAGCGTCGCGCCCAGCTGGTGTTCGAATGTCTGGACGGCACCGACCAGCGTCTGGCGTGAGCGTTCCTCGTCCAGGTGATTGGCATAACCCGCGACCCGATCGAGCGCCGTCATCACGATAGAGGCCACCATCATCGCCATGGTCGCAAAAACGACGAGCAAGGCTGCGACCGCCACCCGTCGGGTAGCGAGTGGCCGAAGCCGTCTGTCCAAATGATGAAGCCGCATACGAGTTACCCAAGGCTGAGGCTACACCTTGCGTCACAATGTGTTCAATTTGACTTAACACACTGAAGAGCATGCACAATAACAACTCAATCGGGTATCTTGATACACCAACAGAAAGGGCCCCGGTTACCCGGAGCCCTGGCGGTCGGCCTGGAGGTGCCGACGCGAATTGCGAGAGTGTCAGGCAACAACCGACACGAACTGATCCTTCAGACGGCGGACCTTCTTCAGCGGTGCGAGCCAATCGCCCTCGGCGGCACGATAGCCGAGCGGCAGGATCGTGACCGAACGCAGGCCCTTTTCCTTCAGGCCAAGGATTTCGTCGAGCTTGACCGGGTCAAAACCTTCCATCGGGGTTGCATCGACGCCCTCGAAGGCGGCCTGTGCGACCGACATGCCGAAGCCGATATAGGCCTGACGCGCGGCATGCTCGAAATTCACCTGGGCGTCGCGCTGCGGATAGCTGTTGAGCAGCATCTGGCGGTAGTTTTCCCAGCCTTCATTGGTGAAACCACGCTCCTCATTGACGAGGTCGAACATGTGGTTGATGCGCTCGGGCGTGTAATTGTCCCAGGCAGCGAAGACGAGCAGGTGCGAGCCTTCGGTGACCTGGGCCTGGTTCCAGGCGATTTCCTGGATCTTGGCGCGCACGTCCTTGTTGGTGACGACGATGACTTCGAAGGGCTGCAGGCCGCTGGAGGTCGGGGCCAGACGGGCGGCTTCAACGATCCGTTCGACCTTGTCTTCGGAAACAACCTTGGACGGATCCATCTTCTTGGTGGCATAACGCCAGTTCAGCTTTTCAATAAGTGCGGACATGGTCTCGCTCCTGGTTGGACCCGCCGGGGCGCCTTGGGAGTTGGCACGGACGACAAGGTCTGGTATCAATTCGTAACCAGGCCTAGATATGGAACCGGAAAATTTGTGCAAGAAGGCACATTTTTGATACCAGGTTACACCGATAGAACGATTGGACCCGCCATGTGCGACAACTATGACCCCACGAAATGCCAGACCGTCAGCGAAATGCTGGCGAGGCTTGGCGATAAATGGACGGTTCTGGTGATCATGATGCTGGGCGACGGTCCGCAGCGCTTCTCAGATCTCAAACGATCGGTCGTCGGAATCTCGCAGCGCATGCTGACATTGACGCTGCGTTCACTGGAGAGAGACGGCATCGTCGAGCGCACTGTGCATCCGACTGTCCCGCCGAAAGTGGAATATGCGCTGACCGATCTCGGCCGCTCTTTCGGTGAGCCGATCCGGGCACTCGGAGGCTGGGTCTTCACCCATCACGACCGCATCCAGACGGCCCGCGCGGAATTCGACCGCCGCAACGAGGTTGACGCCGGCAACAAGCTGATCAAGCTCGGCTGAGTTGGAGCATGGGGGCCGGAGCCCCCTGCCTGGTCAATCGGCCTTGAAGTTACCCTTGGGGAATTCGAGAGCCAGATCGCGATACCACTTGCCGCTCTTCTTGATGGTGCGGACCTGCGTGTCGTAATCGACATGCACCAGGCCGAAGCGCATCCTGTAGCCCTCGGCCCATTCGAAATTGTCCATCAGCGACCAGGCGAAGTAGCCCTGCATCGGATAGCCCTCGGCAATCAGGTCGGCGACCTTGTCGAGATGCTCGGCATAGTAATCCAGCCGCGGCTGGTCTTCGACCTCACCACCCTCGACCTCCATGTTGTAGCAGGCACCGTTCTCGGTGATGTAGCAGGGGGGCAGATCGTAGCGGGCGTAGAGCCGCTCGACGAGCGACTTCAAGGCAGGCGCATAGACCTCCCAGCCGATATCGGTCTTGACCTTGGAGACCGGCGGCGCGCCCACCGTGGCCGGGAATTCGGCACCTGGCGTCGGATCATCGGCCACGCGCATCGGCGTGTAATAGTTGAGCCCCCACCAGTCGAGCTTCTGGCTGATGATGGCGAGATCCCCCTCCTCGATTTTCGGCATGCGATGGCCAAGCGCCGAAAGGAACTCGGCGGGGTACTCGCCCTTGAACACCGGATCGAAGAAGACACCATTGTGGAACTGATGCGCGCGCTCGGCCGCAGCACGGTCTTCAGCGCTGTCCGAACCCGGCAGCGTCTCATGCGCATTGAGTACCAGCCCGACCGGGACATTGGGTGCCACTTCGCGGATCGCCTGAACCGACAGACCATGCGCAAGGTTGGTGTAATGCAGCGCATGAAGGGCAGCATCCATGCTGCGCTCGCCCGGCGCATGCACACCGTAGAGATGGCTGAGCCAGACCGAGCACCAGGGCTCGTTGAAGGTCGCGACTGCATCCAGCCGGTCGCCAAGCCGCTCCATCACCACGCGGGTGTAGCGTTGGAAGGCCTGCGCCGTGGAGCGCGCCGTCCAGCCACCATCGCCCATGAGGGCCAGCGGCAGATCCCAATGGTAGAGCGTCGCATAGGCCTTGATGCCGCGCGCCTTCAGCCCGTCGACCAGTTTGTCGTAGAAATCGAGACCCTTCTCGTTGATCGGTCCGGTGCCCTCGGGAATGATCCGCGGCCAGGCAATCGAGAAGCGATAGCCGGTGACGCCCATGTCCTTGATCAGGTCAAGATCGCTTTCCCACCTGTTGTAGTGATCGCAGGCCATGTCGCCATTGTGCCGCCCGAAGACCCGACCCGGCATGTTGGAAAACGCATCCCAGATAGACGGCTTGCGGCCATCCGCCTTCGACGCCCCTTCGATCTGGAAGGAAGCGGTGGCGACACCGAAGAGGAAATCACCGGGGAAACGCGAGGCGAGCGCCTTGGGATCGATCATCAAACACATCCTTCGTCATGTCAGTGCGGAACGGCCGCCACTGGTCAGTCAAAAGCGATTTAGAGCAATCGCGCGACGCGGTGAAGACGGCAGAAACAAAAAACTGCAACGTTGCAGGAAATCCACCCTCCCTCGAGGGGGAGGGTCGGACCGAAGGTCCGGGGTGGGGTGCATCTCCGGAATCGGCAGAGCGCCTGCGTGACCTCCTCTCCCCTTGGGGAGAGGGAAGCCGAGCGAAGCGGAGGCAGGGTGAGGACCGGCTAAGCATTATCGGTTTTGTTCGCCAAATATGCCCCTCATCCGCCCTTCGGGCACCTTCTCCCCGCGAGCGGGGAGAAGGCCGGACCCGCAAACGCCTGACATCCCCTCTCCCCGCTTGCGGGGAGAGGGTCAGGGTGAGGGGCAAGTTTATCGATCACTCCCAGCCGCCGCTCTGCGGCGACCTCCCCCCTGAAAGGGGAGCTGGGCTCAAACCTTCACCCAACCGCCATTCTGCTTCGAAGACGCGATACAGGCCTCGACGAAGGCGACACCCTTCACGCCGTCATCCACCGTCGGATAGACCACCGCCGGATCGACAGCAGCACCCGACTTCGCTGCATTGATGGCGGCAGCGGCTTCCGTATAGATCGTCGCGAAGGCTTCCAGATATCCCTCCGGATGCCCCGACGGAATGCGCGTCACACGGCCAGCTGCGGCATTCGCCCCTGCACCGCCCCGCGTGATCAGCTTCTTCGGCTCGCCGAGGCGCGTGAACCACAGATAGTTGGGATCGGCCTGCGTCCATTCGATGCCGGCCTTGGTTCCGTAAATACGAACCTTCAGCCCGTTCTCGTTGCCGGTCGCTACCTGGCTGCACCACAAAAGACCCTTTGCCCCGCCCTTGAAGCGCAGCATCACATGGGCATTGTCATCGAGACGGCGACCTTCGACAAAGGTGTGCACATCTGCTGCCAGCTCATCCAGTTCGAGGCCCGAAATGAACGAACCGAGATTATAGGCATGCGTGCCGATATCGCCGGTCGAACCACCTGCACCCGACTGTTTCGGATCGGTGCGCCAGGCGGCCTGCTTCTGGCCGGTCTGCTCGATCGGTTCCGCCAGCCAATCCTGCGGATATTCCATCTGCACCAGCCTGATATCGCCAAGCTCGCCGGAGCGCACCAGTTCGCGCGCATGCCGAACCATGGGATAGCCGGTGTAATTGTGTGTCAGGATGAACAGCGCCTTCGCCTTGTCGGCAACTGCCTTCAACGCCTTGGCATCCTCGAGGTTCGAGGTCAGCGGCTTGTCGCAGATGACATGGATGCCGCACTCCAGAAAGGCCTTCGCCGCCGGGAAATGCACATGGTTGGGCGTCACGATCGACACCGCCTCGATCCCATCGGGACGCGCCGCTTCCTTCTCCGCCATCTCTTCGTAAGAGCCGTAGCAGCGCTCCGGATCAAGCCCGAGTTCGCGGCCCGAAGCGACAGACTTTTCCGGCGTCGAGGACAGCGCACCGGCAACGAGATCATACTGGTCGTCGAGACGGGCCGCCATGCGATGCACCGCACCGATAAAGGCGCCCTGCCCGCCGCCAACCATGCCCAGCCGGATCTTCGGGGTTCGCTTGCCCGACTTGCTCGCTTCGATCGCCATATGCTTCCTCCTTGAAATGCGGTGTCTGGAGTTCGCTCTCCAGATCCGTTAGACTGACATCCGTAAAGAAGGATGCCCTGACAGTGAACATCTGAGATCCGCCTCTTCTGAGGCAAAGCATTTCAAACCGGCGTCAGCGGTCAACGCGACGCGCGACGCATGCTCTTCTGAAGGATCTCGACCATGCCTTTTCTCGACCCGAGACAACCCTATCCCATCACGCTTGCCGACGGCACGCCCTATCGCGAGACCGTCCAGCTTGCCGCCGTCATCGACCATCCCAAAATGGAGATCGGCGACTTCAGCTACTTCACCCATTCCGGCAAAGCGGAAGAAACGGCGACAATTCTTGCGCCCTATCTCTATCCCTTCAGCCAAGAGCGTCTCGTGATCGGCCGCTTCGTGCAGATCGCCCGCGAGGCGATCATCATCACCAGCTCGGCCAATCATGCCATGTCGGGCGTGACGACCTATCCCTTCCGCGTCTTCAGCCCTCAGACCATCGACGGCTACCAGGATCTGCCCTACCGCGACACTGTGATCGGCCACGATGTCTGGATCGGCCATGGTGCCACGATCATGCCGGGTGTCACGATCGGCCCGGGCGCCATCATCGCCGCTCGCGCCGTGGTCACCCGCGATGTACCGCCCTACGCCATCGTCGGCGGCAATCCCGCGACCCTGATCCGCAAACGCCTTACGGATACGCAAATCGAGGATCTCCTGACGCTCGCCTGGTGGGACTGGCCGCTCGACAAAATCGAGCGCGCCCTGCCCCACCTCGAGAGCGGCGACATCGCCGCCCTCAAGGCCGTCTAGTCTCAGAGCCCCAACATCCGGCGGTTGGCCGCATCGTCGGTTCCGCCGGATGCGAAGTCGTCGAACGCCTTTTCGGTCACCCGGATGATATGCGCCCGAACAAACTCGGCCCCTTCACGGGCGCCGTCTTCCGGATGCTTCAGCGCGCATTCCCATTCGACAACGGCCCAGCCGTCGAAATCATTCGCCGCCATCTTCGAAAAGATTGCGCCGAAATCGACCTGGCCGTCGCCGAGCGAGCGGAAGCGCCCGGCCCTGTTCACCCAGCCCTGATAGCCGCCATAGACGCCTTGGCGACCGGTCGGATTGAACTCCGCGTCCTTGACGTGGAACATCTTGATCCGGTCCTTGTAGATGTCGATGTTGTCGAGATAGTCGAGGCACTGGAGCACATAGTGCGACGGGTCGTAGAGCATGTTGGCGCGGGAATGGTTCTTCACCCGCTCGAGGAACATCTCGAAGGTGACCCCGTCATGCAGGTCTTCGCCCGGATGGATTTCGTAGCAGACATCGACGCCCTGCTCCTCGGCATAGTCGAGGATCGGCAGCCAGCGGCGCGCCAGTTCGTCAAAGGCCGTCTCGACCAGACCCGCCGGACGCTGCGGCCAGGGATAGATATAGGGCCAGGCCAGCGCGCCGGAGAAGGTCGCATGCGCCTTGATGCCGAGAAGCTTGGAGGCCTTGAGCGCATACTTGACCTGTTGCACCGCCCATTCCTGCCGCGCCTTGGGATTACCGCGCACTTCGGGTGCCGCAAAGCCATCGAAAGCCTCGTCATAGGCCGGATGCACGGCCACCAGCTGTCCCTGCAAATGCGTGGAAAGCTCGGTGATCTCGATACCGTTTGCCCGGGCGACACCGGCAAGCTCGTCGCAGTAATCCTTGGATTCGGCCGCCTTCTTCAGGTCCATCAGCTGGCCGGCCCAGGTTGGAACCTGCACACCGACATAGCCCTTGTCGGCCGCCCATTTGGTGATTCCATCCCAGGTATTGAACGGCGCGGCATCGCCGGCAAACTGGCCGAGAAAGATCGCCGGCCCCTTGATCGTCTTCATGAATTCTCCTCCCTGAGACTTCCTGCAACGTTTCCGTAAACGGTTACAGGAGATGGATTTTCGTGACAACCTGAATGATGCAGGCATTCAAGCATCTGCCCGGGAAAACCCGGGCAGAGCAATCGCGGCAGGAACGGGGGATCAGAACGGCGAATCCGGGAAGTAGTAATTCTTCGCGTTATCAGGCGTGATCAGCGTCGCGTCGAGCGTATAGGTGCCGTGGACGGGAACCGCGTCATAGATCGCGGCAGCCGTCAGCTCCATGGCAGTCCCCACCATCGACGGCGGATAGAGAACGTTGACCGGAACCATCTTGTCACCGTCCATAACCTTCTTGATCATGTCCTTGGAGCCGGCACCGCCGATGATGTACTGGATGTCGGTGCGGCCAGCCTGTTCGATCGCCTGGAGCACGCCGACGGCCATGTCGTCATCCTGGCACCAGACCACGTCGATCTTCGGATACTTGGTCAGATAGTCCTGCATCACCTTGAAGGCATCGTCGCGGTTCCAGTTGCCGAACTGGCGGTCGAGAACCTTGACGTTCGAGCCGGCAATGCCCTTGTCGAAACCGTCCTGGCGCTGCTGATCGATCGGGATCGGCATGCCGCGGATCACGACGACTTCGGCATCGGGCGTGTTTTCGGCGATGTATTTGCCGGCCACTTCGCCGAGTGCCGGATTGTTGCCGGCCACATAGAGGTCACGGACGCTGTTGTCATTGACCGAAGGCGCGCGGTCGACGAGAGCGACGAACTTGCCGCTGTCCTTGATCTGGCGGATGGCGTTGACAAGCGGATCTGGATCGGTCGGCAGGATGACCAGAGCGTCGATGCCCTGGGTCGCCAGATCCTGCACGGCATTGGCCTGGCTGGACGGATCCGCAGAGGTCTTGACGACGACGGTGAGACCCGGATGACGCGCCATCAGCTGCTTGGCGATGCGCTCGGCGTGATAGATCACGCCGGATGTCCAGCCATGCGTGGCAGCCGGGATGGAGACGCCGATTGTTTTTGCATCCTGGGCCTGCGCTGCGCCGAAGATCGAGACGAGTGCGGTCATGGCGAATGCCACGCCCAATAATTTCTTATGCATTGGTTTCCTCCCAAAGTGACAAAGGGTCGACTGAAGAACGGACCGGGCGACCCTCCTGCGCCCGACCGCTTCCCTACGCCTTGCGCGCCAGCGACCGCTGGACGAGCATCGCGATGATGATGATCGTGCCCTGGATGGCGCCGATCAGATATTCGGAGATGAAGTTCGACAGCAGCATGATGTTGCCGACGAGTTCGAGGATGAAGGCGCCGCAGATCGTGCCCCAGACACGGCCCGCCCCGCCCTTGAGCGCCGTGCCACCGATGACGACGGCGGTGATCGCCTGCAGCTCCCAGAGAATGCCCGTGGTCGCCGAGGTCGAACCGAGACGCGGCACGTAGAGGAGCACGGCGATTGCGACGCAAAGCCCCTGGATAACGAAGGCAATGGTGCGCACCCGGTCGACGGCAATACCGGAATAGCGGGCGACATCGCGGTTCGAACCGACGGCCACGACATGGCGGCCATAGCGCGTGCGATAGAGGATGACGGCGGCAATCGCGGTCACCACCAGAATGACGACAATCGGCACGGGCACACCGAGGATCGAGCCGAAATAAACCGGCCGATAAACCTCCTGCTGCACCGGATCGCGCAGCGTGATCGCGCCGCCCTGGGAGAGCCAGGTGGTCAGGCCGCGATAAATGCCCATGGTGCCAAGCGTGGCGATGAAGGGTTCGATCTTGCCGACCGTGGTGATCAGCCCGTTCAACAACCCGCAGAGCGAACCAATGATGATCGCAAGTGCCATGGCCGCTGCAATCATCAGGCCAGGATCGGCAATCGCGCCGGAATTCATGAACAGGATCATCAGGCTCGCGACAAAGGCCACCATCGAACCAACAGAGAGATCAAGGTCTCCAGACGAAATGACGAAGGTTGCCCCAACGGCGATGATCGCGATGAAGGCGGAACGCGTCGCGACATTGGCGAGATTGGTGAGGCCGATGAAATTCGGGTTCACCAGGGCGCCGACGATCAGCAGGATCAGCAGCGCGGCAAAGGGTGCGACCGCCCGCAGGTCGATATCGCGCCAGGTGCGGCGGCCATGGACAGGGGCAGCTTTGTCAATTTCGGCAGTCATGGTCTTCCCGTCTCCTCCCGCGCACCTGCTGTTGAAGGTCGCGCACCCCAAAGTCTTCGTTTTCAAGCCCGGTCTTGCCGCCAGGCTTTGCACTGCATCAGCTCGCCATCTGCCGCCTCAATCCGGCGGCGTAGCGCATGATCGTCTGTTCGTTGATGTCGTCGCCTTCGAGCAGACCGACCATTCTGCCCTCGCGCATCACCGCAACCCGCGTGCAAAGCCCGATCACCTCGGGCATCTCAGAGGAAATGACGATGATCGAGCGGCCCTCGCGGGCGAGCGCGGCAATGAAGTGATAGATCTGCTGCTTGGTGCCGACATCAATGCCGCGCGTCGGCTCGTCGATGATGATCACGTCAGGCTCGACTTCCATGATCTTGGCGAGCAGGAGCTTCTGCTGGTTGCCACCGGACATGCGCCCGACCCGCACCTTCTCGTCGCGCACACGGATGTCGAAACGCCGCTTGGCACGCGCCATGGCCTTGGCCTCGCTGCCGGGGTCGAGGTAACCGTGACGCACATGATTGTCCATTGACTGCAGCGTCAGGTTCGCCGTCATGCCCTCGCCGAGCAACAACCCCTTGCCCTTGCGATCCTTGGTCATATAGGCGAGCCCGCGCCGGTTCGCCTCGCGAAAATCCTGCTGCTGAAGCAGGGCGCCCTTCAGCCAGACATCGCCGGACAGACGCGGGCGAAGCCCCGCCACCGCCTCCATCAACTCTGTCCGTCCCGAACCGATCAGGCCGGAAAAGCCGAGCACTTCGCCGCGCTTCAGATCGAAGCTGGCATTCTTGACGAAACCGGTCGAAAGATCCCTGACCGACAGCACGATCTGCTCGTCGACATCGGGCTCGTGCTTGTTGGGATAGAGGCTCGACAATTCGCGACCGACCATCAACTGGGCAATCGCCTCGCCGTCGAGCGCAGACGTCGGCGCCGTCTTCACCCATTGCCCATCGCGCAGCACCGTGACGCGATCGGTCAGTTCCATCACCTCATCGAGCTTATGGCTGACGAAGACGAAACTCGTGCCCCGGGCGCGCAGCTTGCGCACCTGATCGAACAACACTTCGGTTTCGTCGCGCGACAGGACAGCCGTCGGCTCGTCCATGAAGACGATGCGCGCCTTCCGGCTGATTGCCTTGGCTATTTCTACCATCTGCTTGTCGGCAACGGCGAGCGAACTGATCAGCGCATCCTCGTCGATCCTGGAACCCAGCTGATCGAGCACGCGCCGCGCCTCGGCGCGCATCATCTTGCGGTCGAGCATGCCGAAACGCGTCACTTCGCGGCCGAGAAACAGGCTCTCGGTGACGGTCAGATGATCGGCAAGATTGAATTCCTGGTGGATGAGCACGATGCCCAGCGCTTCGGCAGCACCATTGGCCGGCAGCGTCACCGCTTCGCCATCGAGCAGGATGCGCCCGGCAGTCGCCTGCTCGAAGCCCGAGAGGATCTTGACGAGCGTCGACTTACCCGCGCCGTTCTCGCCCATCAGCGCGTGAACCTCGCCCGGCATCACGTCGAAATCGACGCTGAAAAGCACCTGCACGTCGCCAAATGATTTCGAAATACGCTCCGCCACGAGCACGGGTGCCCGCGCCTCGCCCCCAACCGATGTCATGCAATCCTCCCGGCGGTTCCTCCCCGCTCTGCCATCTTGTGTAAACCTTTACATAACCGATGTAAAGGTTTACATCATCACATCAGGCTGACAATTTGTTCCCTATCGGCTTTCGCAGTCGCAGCAGTGAATGTAAGGTCTCCAACGATTCCAGACGGATAGGGGATGAAGCCGCGTGCCGCAACAAGCACCAGCGACGATTGAGGACGTGGCGCGCATCGCGGAAGTGTCGATCGCGACGGTGAGCCGCGCGATCCACACCCCCGACAAGGTGGCGAAATCAACCCGCCAGCGCGTCAATCAGGCGATTGCCATCACCGGCTACACGACCAATGCCATGGCGCGTTCGCTGCGCATGGGCCGGTCGAACATGATCCTGATCCTGGCTCCAGATATCGGCGATCCGAACTTTTCCTCGACCCTGATCGGGCTGGAAAACGAGGCTCGTGCGCATGGCTTTGGCGTGCTCATCGGCCATACCCAGAACGACCCGGAACGCGGCCTGGAATATCTGAAATTCTTAAGCTCCGGCCAGGCCACCGGCCTCGTGCTGTTCACTGGCCACGAGCCCTTCGGCCATCAGGTCGTCGGCCAGCGCCTGCCGCCTTCGGTGGCCGTCTTCGAACCGGTCTTCGGCTCGAAGATCTCCTATGTCGGCGTCGATGATGTCGCCGGCGCCCGCAAGGCCGCCGAACATCTTCTCGCCGCCGGTCACCGTTCCATCGCCTTCATCGGCGACAGCAAGACAAGGCTCGGCCACCAGCGCCGCCGCCAAGGTTTTGACATCGCGCTCGACGCCGCCCGCATTCCGCCGCAACAGCGTTTCGTGCTGGAAGGCGAAGGCACCATCGAAAGCGGCCGCCTCGCCGTCGAGCAACTCTTCATGCGCGACACGCTGCCCACCGCCTTCATGTGCGTCAACGACGCCACCGCCGTCGGCGTGATCAACGGCCTCAACGCCCGTGGCTACGACCTGCCGCACGACTTCTCCGTCATCGGCTTCGACGACGTGCCCCAGGCAACTTACGTGAACCCGGCACTGACCACCATCCGCCAGCCCCGCACCGCCATAGGCCGCCAGGCCATGTCGCTCTTGATCAAATCCCTCTCCGACCGCCCGACGGAGCGCCAGGAAATCCTGCTGATGCCGGACCTCATCGTGCGCGGCTCGGTCACGGGACCGGCGAAACGGTAGCCCTGCCCAAGCTGTAACAAGACCCCGATGGACCCATATCCGATCTGGGCCGTCGACCGAATTCCCCCTATATTAGCAGGTCACCGCTACACCCTGCCCTACAAATCGGAATACCCCCATGAGTGTCGCCTTCACCAAGGAAGAGAGTTCGGAAACCGCAGCAGAAACCCATCTGCCGGACAGACCGATATCGCCCCATCCGAACCTCGTGACGGCGGAAGGCTTGAAGCGTCTCGAAGCCCAGGCGGAAGAGGCACGCACTGCCTATCTCGCTGCGCAGGCGATCGAGGACATCAACGAACGCCGCCGCCAGTCGGCGGTACCCTATCGCGATCTCAAATACCTGACGGAGCGCATCCGCACCGCTCAAGTCATCCCGCCCCCGGAGAGCAATGCCGTGGTCGCCTTTGGTAGTACGGTCACCTTCGAGCGCGACGATGGTCGCGTGCAGACCTACCGCATCGTCGGCGAGGATGAGGCCGACCCGAAGACGGGTTCGATTTCCTTCGTCTCACCGGTCGCAAGCCGGTTGATGGGCAAAGCCGTGGGGGATGTCGTGACGGTGGGCGATCAGGAGCTGGAGATCACCGCGATCGGGTGAGGGCCGCCAAGCGACGCCTTTGCCGCCGTCTTCCTCGGGCGCAGTCCCGAGGATCTACTGCCGTCTGCCGTGCATTAGGCCCTTACGGTGCGCGGAGACGTGCGCCCTCCTCAACCGTCCCCACCGCGACCAACCTCGGCAGATCCTCGGGACTTCGCCCGAGGATGACGGCCGTTCAGGAATGCGAAGGGCCGGGACGCTTGCGCACCCCGGCCTCGAAAGACATTCAGAGTGTCAAAATCAAACGTAGCGGTTGACCACGTTCTCCAAGAGTTCCTGCTTGCCGGAGACCGGCTTCGGGTTGACGTTCTGGGCTTCGACGCGTGCGGCAATCGCATCGAGGCTTTCTTCGCCGCGCAGCATCTTCTGGTTTTCCGGCTTGTCCCAGCCGGCATAACGCGCGCTGAGCGGGCCAGACAGGGCCTTGTCCTCGATCATCTTCGCGGCGGCCTTCAGACCACGGGCGCAGCAGTCCATGCCGCCGATATGGCCGATCAGAAGATCCTCAGCGTCGAGAGACTGGCGGCGCAGCTTGGCGTCGAAGTTCGTGCCACCGGTGGTGAAGCCGCCGCCGGAGAGAACCTGGTAATAGGCGAGCGCCATTTCCGGCACATTGTTCGGGAACTGGTCGGTATCCCAGCCGGACTGATAGTCGTTGCGGTTCATGTCGATCGAGCCGAAAATCCCCAGAGCATTTGCGAGCGCCAGCTCGTGCTCGAAGGAGTGGCCGGCGAGGATCGCATGGCCCTGCTCGATATTGACCTTCACTTCCTTCTCCAGGCCATAGGCCTTGAGGAAGCCATAGACGGTCGCGACGTCGTAGTCGTACTGGTGCTTCGACGGCTCCTGCGGCTTCGGCTCGATCAGGATAGCGCCCTTGAAGCCGATCTTGTGCTTGTACTCAACGACGAGGTTGAGGAAGCGGCCGAGCTGGTCCAGTTCCTTCTTCAGGTCGGTATTGAGCAGCGTCTCGTAACCTTCACGACCGCCCCAGAGGACATAGTTCTCGCCGCCCAGACGCTTCGTCGCGTCCATGCAGGTCTTCACGGTCGCAGCGGCGAAGGCGAAAACATCCGGATCGGGATTGGTGGCAGCGCCCGACATGTAGCGACGATGCGAGAACATGTTCGCCGTGCCCCAGAGAAGCTTGACGCCGGTCTCGGCCTGCTTCTTGGCGAAGTAGTCGACGATCTCGTTGAGGTTATTGGTGTTCTCCGCGAAGCTGTTGCCCTCGGGACGAACGTCCGCGTCGTGGAAGCAGTAATAGGGCGTTCCAAGCAGCTGGAAGAATTCGAAAGCGACATCGGCCTTCAGCTTCGCCGCGTCCATCGTGTCCTTGAACCAGGGACGCTCGAAGGTATTGCCGCCGAACGGATCGGTGCCCGGCCAGACGAAGGTGTGCCAATAGGCAATCGCAAAGCGCAGATGGTCTTCCATGCGCTTGCCGAGAATGACTTCGTCCGGATTGTAGTGACGGAAGGCCAGCGGATTGGTGCTGTCAGGGCCTTCATATTTGATCTTCTGGATATTGCCGAAAAAGCCTGTGCTCATGGGTGGTTCTCCTTGGTGTGTTGTGACCACCCTCCCCTTGAGGGGGAGGGTCGGACCGTCAGGTCCGGGGTGGGGTGATGGCTTCGCAGCCCCTCATCCGCCTGCCGGCACCTTCTCCCCGTGAACGGGGAGAAGGACATGCGCCGCCACCGTTACCGTCCCCTCTCCCCGCCTGCGGGGAGAGGGTCAGGGTGAGGGGCAAATCTTTCAAATCCCTCGGATCGCCGGATAAAGCGCCCGGTAGCGACCATAGGCTGCCTCGTAAGCAGAGCTGAGCGCCTTCACCGGTTCCACCGTCTCCGCCGTCTGCGGCGCCGTGCAGACCGAGAGCGGATCTGCCCCGGTTGCCGCGATCAGGCCCAGTCGTGCCGCCCCGAAGGCCGCGCCGAAATCGCCATCGGCGGGAATATCGACCGGCATGTCGAGCGCGGTGGCGATCGAGGACAGCCAGTAGCGCGAGCGCGAGCCGCCGCCGATGGCCGTCACCCGGGAGATCTTGGTCCCCGCAGACTTCAGCGCTTCGAGACTGTCACGGATGGCAAAGGTGACGCCTTCCAGCACCGCCTGGGTGAGCACGGCGCGATCGCTTTCGTGACCAAGCCCGATAAAGGCACCCCGGATCTTCGCATCATTATGCGGTGTCCGCTCACCCGAGAGATAGGGCAGGAAGGTGACTCCGGTCGGCGCCTTCAGAACATCACCCAATTCGCCGGTCAGTTCGCCGGCCGATTTGCCGGTGACCGTCGAATGCCAGTTGAGCGCGTCGGTTGCCGACAGAATGACACCCATCTGGTGCCAGGTCTTGGGCAGCGCATGGCAGAAGGCATGCACGGCGCTTTCCGGCTTCGGCAGGTAGGAGGCGTTGGCGGCAAACAGCACGCCCGACGTACCGAGCGAGACAAAGGCCTGGCCTTCGGCCACCGTGCCCATGCCGCAGGCAGAGGCTGCATTGTCCCCTGCCCCACCGGCCACGACCACATCGGAACCGAGACCCCATTTTTCCGCAAGCTCGGCGCGCAGCATACCCGCACGATCCGTGCCTTCGACGAGGCCCGGCATCTGCTCGACGGTCAGACCGGTGGCCTCCAGCAATTCACTCGACCAGGCGCGCTTGCCGGTATCGAGCCAGCTGGTGCCAGCCGAATCCGACATGTCGGAGAGGTATTCGCCCGTCAGCCAGAGCCGCAGGAAATCCTTGGGCAGGAGCACCTTGGCGACCTTCGCGAATGTATCCGGCTCGTGGTTCTTCACCCAGGCGAGCTTCGGCGCGGTGAAACCCGGGAAGACGATGTTGCCGGTCAGCGCCCGGAAGCGCGGATCGGCATCGAGACTTGCTGCTTCTGCATGGGAACGCGTATCGTTCCAGAGGATGCAGGGGCGCAGCACCCGATCCTTGGCGTCGATGAGCGTTGCACCATGCATATGGCCGGAAAGACCGATGCCCTTGACGGCGGCGAGTTCCTTCGGATGCGAGGCCTTCAGTGCCGCAACCGCCTCTTCCGTCGCTCTCAGCCAGTCGCCGGGTGCCTGCTCCGACCAGCCGGGATGCGGCCGCTGCACCGTGAGACCGGCATGGCCGACGCCGACCACCTTCTGGTCGCCGTCGATCAGCATCGCCTTGACGCTCGACGTGCCGAGATCCAATCCGAGATACATGGGTGTCCTCCATTCCTCTGCCCCTCAGGGCAGATTGTCCTTCAAGAATATGTCGATCCGAATGCGCTCCTGGTCTTGAACGACCGGCAGCCCATCGGCCTTGGCTTTCAGCACGCGGATGGCACTGCGCACTTCGTGGCCGGCATCCTGGTTGAGCACCGCGTCGATCAGCCCGGACGTCAGGGCCTCGCGCGTGGTCTCCGTCAACTCGTGCGCGACGACAACGGGACGGCGGCCAGCAGGCAGACGCCGCAGCGCCCGCACTAGTCCGCGGTTACCCGCCCCGAGACTGTAAAGCGCCACGATGTCGTCCCGACCGGCGAACAAGTCTGCGACCAGCCGCTCGACGACATCAGGATCGTCCCTCCCCTCGAGTACGGGCAGCAGGGCAAGCGACGAGAATTCCTTGGCGATTGCAGAGGCAAAGGCATCGCAGCGTTCGCGGTGGTCACGCACCAGCATTGAGCCGGCAAGCACGGCCACCTTGCCGGCACGCCCTCCGGCGAAACGTCCAAGCAGGCTGGCAGCCGTCCGCCCTGCCGCCGCATTGTCGATCCCGGCATAGTGGTCGCGAGCCGCTCCGGAGAGATCGGACACCAGCGTCACGAGCGGGATGCCGCCCTCAGAAATCTCCGCCGCAACCTCGGTCACGTCAGGGGCATCAACAGCCACGAAGGCGATACCGGCCGGATCTTCCGCCGCCGCATCTTTCAACGCCGCGGCAAGCGCTGCTGCATCGAAAGCAGGAACATCCACCAGCCGGATCGCGATGCGCTCGACACTTGCCCGCGCACGGGCCTCTTCGAGGGCGAGCCGAAGGCCCCGCATGAAGGAATTGTCGTTCGAGGGAATGATGAAGGTCAGCGGATAGACGCGCCCCTTGGCAAGGTTTGCAGCGGCCACATCGCGGACGAAACCGAGCTCGCTGACAGCCTGATCGACCTTTTCGCGGGTGCGCGCGCTGACCCCCGGCCGCCGGTTCAAGACCCGGTCGACGGTGGCAAGGCTGACGCCTGCACGGCTCGCAATGTCGTGGACGGTCGGCTTCATTCTCTCCTCCGGCGCCTCTCCTACACCAGAGTCTGAGGTACGTAAATCAGAAATCTGATGTACGTACCTCTTTTTCTCGAAAAAAAGAAGACCGCCTCATCATGTGAGGCGGCCTCAAGCCCTGGAGATCAGGACAGAGCCTGAACCCGCAAGCTTATGCGAGCATGGAGGCCCCGGACCATGCGTCAGTGGCCGGCGCCGGCTGGCGCAGCGCCCTGGGGTTTCTTCAGAAGCAGAACCATGAAGACGAGAATTGCAAACAGCACCGTCAGCCCCATGAAGACGTCCATGAAGGAGAGAAGCCAGGCCTGCTGGGTGACGACACCCGAAAGCTTCTTCACCGCAACCGCCGTACCGTCGAGTCCATAGCTGTCATAGTTGGCGCCGACGCTGGCGAGCCAGTCGAGTGCCGCCTGATTGCCCCATGAAAGCTGCACGGAAAGCCGCGCATAGTGGTCGTCCGAACGCTGCGTCAGCATCGTGTTGATGATCGCAAGGCCAACAGCACCACCGAGGTTGCGGGTCAGATTGAACAGGCCAGACGCATTCTTGATGCGATCCGGCGGCAGCGTACCGAGCGCCAGGTTGTTGATCGGCACCATGCAAAGCATCAGCGAACAGCCACGCAGGATCTGCGGCACGAGCAGCTCGTAGAAATCCCAGTCCGCCGTGATCCCCGTCATCAGGTAGGTCCCGAGCGCAAAGCCGGAGAAACCAATCATCATCATCACGCGGGGATCGAGCTTGTTCGACAGAGCGCCAGCCACGGGCGCGGTGAAGAACATCGCCGCACCGGAGACGAACATGGTCTCGCCGATCATCAGCGAGTCGTAGCCTCTGATACGCCCGAGATAGAGCGGGTAAAGATAGGTAAGACCATAGAGGCCGACACCCATGACGAAGGAGAAGAGCGAGCCGAAGGCGAAGTTGGCATTGGAGAAGGCCCGGAGATCGACGACGGGGAGCTCGACCTTGAAGACCCGCCAGAAGAAGATCGCACCGCCGATGACCATGGCAACCGTGCCCATGACGATATGATGGTCGTTGAACCAGTCCTTGTTGTTGCCCTCTTCGAGCACGAACTCCATCGTGCCGAGGAAGACCGCCATGGAGGCAAGCCCCCACCAGTCGAACTTCTTGAGAAGCTTCAGATCCGGCTTGTCGAAATCGATCAGGCTCCAGGCCGCAGCAGCCACCAGAATACCGGGCACGACATTGATCAGGAACAGCCAGTGCCAGGACATGGCGTGGCTGAGATAGCCGCCGATCGTCGGACCGATGGTCGGCGCAAGCGTCGCAACAAGGCCGACCATGGGCGAGACGATATTGCGTTTCGAGGGCGGGAAAATGGTGAAGGCCGCAGCAAACACCGAGGGGATCATACCGCCGCCGATGAAGCCCTGAATGGCGCGGTAGACGATCATCTGCTCGATGTTCGTGGCCGTGGCACAGAGCGCGCTTGCGAGCGTGAAGCCGGCGGCACAGAAGGTGAAGAGCACCCGTGTCGACACGATGCGCGCCAAAACGCCCGACAGCGGGATCATGATCACCTCGGCGATCAGATAGGATGTCTGCACCCAGGCGATTTCGTCGGAGCCGGCCCCCAGGCCCGCCTGGATCTCGGCGAGCGACGCCGAGACGATCTGGATGTCGAGGATCGACATGAACATCCCGAACACCATCGCCAGGAAGGCGAAGACGCGTCGGGGGTCCATGCGCTCCTCGGCAGGTGCCGAGGGCGCAATGGCTGTTGAGGTGATTGCGGCCATGACACGGCCCTTTCGATAGCGTCAGCCGGTTAGAGCAGGTCCAGCAAAAGTGCGTCAGCGGTTTTGCGTCCGGACTGCGTAAAAACAAATAGATAGAGCATTTCAGGTGATCCCGTTTTCACCGGAAATGCTCTAGATTACTTCGCGGCAAGCGCCTGGCCTTCGGGGGCCGTGCGGGTGTCGACGTCGACGATGACGCTGAGGCCGGCGCGCAGATGGCCACCGGCGAGCGCTTCCTTGGGCAGCGCGATCCTGACGGGCACGCGCTGAACGACCTTGGTGAAGTTGCCGGTGGCGTTTTCCGCCGGCAGCATCGAGAAGATGGCGCCGGAAGCCGGAGCGATCGACGTCACCGTGCCTTCGAGCGGATCGTCGCCATAGGCATCCACGTGGATCGAAACCTTGGAGCCAGGCACCAGATGGGCGATCTGCGTTTCCTTGAAATTCGCCTCGATATAAAGCTCACTGGTCGGCACCAGAGCGGCCAGCCGCTTGCCGGCCGAAACCAGGTCACCCGATTGCACCGAGAGATTGCCGATCACACCATCATAGGGGGCCTTGAGCACGGTGAAATCCAGGTCCCGCGTGGCCTTGGCCACGACCTGATCCTGAACCTTCACGGCATTCACGGCCTCTTCGCGCTGCGCTTTCAGGATGGAAAGATTGGCCTCGGCGGAATCGACCGCAGCCTGGCCGGCCACGAGATTGGCGCGGGCCTGATCAAGCGCCACCTTGGCGTTGTCGAGATCGGCAGCTGTACCGACACTCTTGGCGGCAAGCTCGCCGGCACGATTTGCCGTAATCTCGGCACCACGAACGGCCGCTTCCAGCGAACCAAGCTGCGCCTTGGCCTGGGCCACACTGGCCTGACCACCGACGATCTGGGCATCGATGCGGTTGACCGCCAGTTCCGAGCTCTGCTTGCCGGCAACGGCCTGGTCATAGGCGATCTGGTAATCTCCACCATCCAGGGTGACCAGCGGATCACCCGCATGGACGACCTGGTTGTCGGTCACGTTGACCTTGGCGACATAACCGGAAACCTTGGGCGAGATGATCGCGATATCACCTTCGATATAGGCATCTTCCGTCGACACCATGAAACGGCCATCGGTCCACCACTGGTAACCGTACCAGGCGCCGCCCGCGAGCAGCACCGCAAGGATCGCCGGCAGCAGGGGGCTGCGGCGCTTGGGCTTGGAAACGGCACCCTCTGGCGCCGAATGGGGCTCCCCTGCATCCGTGTCAATGGCGGGCGCGGCCTCATTCCGGTCGACTGGAGTGGAAGTGGAACGAAGGGCGGTGGATCTTTGCGTCGCTGACATGGCACGGACCGGGGATTGGTTGAACTTATTCGAACTGAACCGTTCGGTTCGATTGACATAGAGCCTTTTTTCCGGCATATCAAGGGGCAGAAACAGGCTTCAGGAGCGAAGCCGTCCAAGTGAGTTAATTTTTTCGGTCAGGAAATGTCGAAACAGCAGCAGGAAATTGCCATGACGCCGCCATCCTACCCCGTCGCCGGGGTGGGCCGGTTTGCTGCGGGCGCGGATCCGGTAAAGCGCGGGCAGATCCTCGACGGAGCCAAGCGGATCTTTATGAGGCTTGGCTACGACGCGGCGAGCATGAACGACGTCACCCGTGAAGCCGGCGTCTCCAAGGGCACGATTTACGTTTATTTCCAGAGCAAGGAAGATCTCTTCGGTGCTCTGATCGAGCGTGAAAAGAGCGAATTCGACGCGGCGATCCAGCAGGTTCTCGCCGAGAGCAAGACAGTCGATGAAGGCCTCAGGCGCTATGCGCTCGCCTATGCGCATTTCATTCTCGACACCGAGATGATTCCGACGATGCGCATCCTGCTCGGTGTTCTCGATCGCATGCCGACACTCTGTCAGCGCTTCTTCGCCTCGTCCCCCACCAACATCAAGGTGCTGCTGCAGGACTACATCGCTGCAGCAAATGACAAGGGCGAACTCTCGGTCGAAGACAGCGATCTGGCCGCCCGCCAGTTCATCGACCTGTCGGTCGCAGGCTATTTCAAAAAGCGGTTGTTCAACGACATCCCCGTCCGCCCGGATGACACGGAAATCGAACGCGTGGTGGATTCCGGCCTGCGCATGTTCATGAACTTCTACGGGCCCAAAAGCTCGGAGACTTCAGCCTGATCTCATACGGAACTTTGTTCCGCGCACGGACTTTAATTCGCTGATTGCCATTGCCGGGATATGTCTCATCTCCCGGGCCCTCTCTCCGTTTTGATCAGCACGGAACACCATCATGCAGGACATCATGCTTCTTCTCCAGGACCCCGCCGCCTGGATCGCCCTCGTAACGCTTGTGGTGATGGAGGTGGTTCTCGGCATCGACAACCTGATCTTCATCTCGATTCTGACGAACAAACTGCCCGCTGAAATGCGCGAAAGGGCGCGAAGGATCGGCATTGGTCTGGCGCTTGTCATGCGCCTCGCTTTGCTCGGCACCGTCGCATGGATCGTCCAGCTGACGACACCGGTCTTTGAAGCGTTCGGCCATGGCTTCTCCTGGAAGGACATGATCCTCATTGCAGGTGGCCTCTTCCTTGTCTGGAAGGCCACCAAGGAAATCCACCACAATGTCGACCCCGTCGACAAGGACGAGGACTTTATCGCCTCGTCTGCCTCGACGACCTTTGCCAGTGCCATCGGCCAGATCCTGCTGCTCGACCTCGTCTTCTCGATCGACAGCATCATCACCGCCGTTGGCATGACCCCGCATCTGCCGATCATGGTGGTCGCCGTCCTCGCAGCCGTGACTGTCATGCTGCTGGCCGCAACGCCGCTGGCCAATTTCATCGAGAAGAACCCGACCATCGTCATGCTGGCGCTTGCCTTCCTGCTGATGATCGGCACGACGCTGATTGCCGAAGGCATGGGCTTCCATGTTCCCAAGGGCTACATCTACGCGGCCATGGCCTTCTCCGCGCTGGTCGAGGTGTTGAACATGTTCGCCCGGCGCAAGCGCGAACGGGACCGCAAGCTGAAGACCGCAGTGCATTGAGCAGCGGCGGCAACGGAGCCACAAACATCGAAGGCCTGTCATCGTGATGGGCCTTTTTTCACTGTCGATCAAACGGGCTTGGAACCGATCGGCCCTTGCCAGACTTCCAGCAAGCTCCTACGCCTTCCTGATCAGCCAGCATTGTGCCGGAGCCCCATGACCTACGAGCAGATCCTCGCCTTCGGCATCATTGCCATCATGATGGCGGCCTTCCTCTGGGAGAAGTTCCGCTACGACGTGATTGCCTGCTGTGCCCTGGTTGCTGCGGTCGCCTTGGGCCTGGTCCCGGCAGGGGAAGCCTTCTCCGGCTTTTCGGACGATCTGGTGATTATCGTCGGCAGCGCCCTGGTGGTGAGCGCCGGCGTCGCCCGCTCGGGCGTTGTGGATCTCGCCATCAAGCGCTTCTTTCCAGCCCTCTCCTCCCTGCATGGCCAGATGCTGCTCCTGTTGGTAACAGTGACCGTGCTGTCGGCCTTCATCAAGAATATCGGCGCGCTGGCGATCATGATGCCCGTCGCCTTCCAGTTCGCCCGGCGGTCCAACGTCCCGCCCTCGGTCTTCCTGATGCCCATGGCGTTTTCGGCACTGCTCGGCGGTCTCATGACGCAGATCGGCACCTCACCGAACATTGCGGTCTCGCGGCTGCGGGAAGAGCTCACCGGCCAGCCCTTCACCATGTTCGATTTCACGCCGGTGGGCGCGACGCTCGCTGCCGCCGGCATCCTCTTTCTGATCTTCTTCTACTGGCTCGTGCCACGTCGCGAGAACCAGAACCCGTCGCTGCAGGAGGCGCTCGAAGCCTCAAGCTTCGCCACCGAAGCGATGATCACCCGCCAGTCGCCCTATGTCGGCAAGACCCTTCATCACCTGCTGCAGATTTCTCATGGCGAAGTGACCGCCACAGCCATCCTGCGGGGCCACACACGCCTCTCGCCCTTTCCGGACGTCCTGCTGCATGAAGAGGACACGCTCCTCCTCGAAGGTCCATCGGAAGCGCTCGACCGCATCGTTTCCCAGGGCAATCTCAGCCTGTCCGGCAACACGGAGGGTGACCGCAAGAAGCGTGGCGACATTTCCTCGGTGGAAGCCGTGATCGGTCGCGGTTCCCCGCTGATCGGCCAGACCACCAGCGAGCTGTCGCTTGTCCATACCTATGGCGTGAACCTCTTGGCCGTGAGCCGCCAGGGCAAGCGCATTCGCGAACGCTTGGGCCAGCTGACCCTGCGCTCGGGCGATGTCGTCGTGCTCCAGGGCCTGCGCCAGCAGATGCCCTCGATCCTGACCGAACTCGGCTGCCTGCCGCTTGCCGAGCGCGAAATCCTGCTGGGCACGAGCCGCAACATCTTCATTCCTCTCGCGATCCTCGTGATTGCCATGGGCGCGACAGCGCTCGGCCTTGCCCCGGTCGCGATCGCCTTCTTCGCCGCAGCCCTTGCCATGGTTGCCTTCGGCGTCATTCCGGTCAGCGAGGTTTACCGCGCCGTCGACGGCCCGATCCTGGTGATGCTGGCAGCCCTGATCCCTGTCGCAGATACGCTGAGAACCTCCGGCGGCAGCGACGTTATCGCCGGCTGGCTCAACGCCATCGCCGGAGGTCTACCCGCTTGGGGCGCTGTCGCGCTCATCCTGCTGACAGCCATGGCGGTCACCCCCTTCCTCAACAATGCCGCAACGGTGCTCGTTATGGCGCCGATTGCCGCAAGCTTCGCCACTGGCCTCGGCTACAAGCCGGAGGCCTTCCTGATGGCGGTCGCCATCGGTGCCGGCTGCGATTTCCTCACCCCCATAGGCCACCAGTGCAACACGCTGGTTATGGGCCCCGGGGGCTACAGGTTCTCCGACTATCCGAGATTGGGGCTGCCTCTCTCGTTTCTGATTGTGCTGGTCTCGGTGCCGGCCTTGCTGATGGTCTGGCCCGTCAGCTGACAAGCCAGAAACCATTCGAGACGCGCAAAGAAAAACCTGCGTCGGCGGGACGCAGGTTTTCCTTGGGGGCGGGGACTTGGGGAGAGCGCAGGCCGGACGGTTAAGGGGCTCGTCTGCCAATTCGTTGGCCAGGGAGAGAAACCGGAAAACCTCCCTGTTCCCCATATCCCGTCGCGTCCGGTTGGCACGGCCTGCGCTCTGCCAACTAAACGCGGAATTGGGCTTCTGGTTCCGACCGCTTTGCAAAAAATCTGCGCGCAAGCGAGAGGCTCTGCGAAAGCCCTGTTTCCGTGGTTTTTCTTGACGCACGGCCATGAATATGGCCTAAGGCCTCGCGGTGGAACAGGCGGTCTATATGAGCCCTGTCTGTCCTTCGTAGCCATCCTTGGAAGTCTCACAATTCTCGATCCGGCGCTTGCACGCTAGATCCCCCGCACGCACACGAGCTGAATCCTATGACCAATTCCGGCGTCCGCGTCCGCATCGCACCCTCCCCGACCGGCGAGCCCCATGTCGGTACCGCCTATATCGCGCTGTTCAACTATCTCTTCGCCAAGAAATTCGGCGGTGAGTTCATCCTGCGCATCGAGGACACCGACGCGACGCGTTCGACCGCCGAGTTCGAACAGAAGGTGCTGGACGCGCTGAAATGGACCGGCCTCACCTGGTCGGAAGGCCCCGATGTCGGCGGCCCCTATGGCCCCTATCGCCAGTCCGAGCGCAAAGATCTCTACCGTCCTTTCGTCGACAAGATGCTTGCAAACGGCGGCGCCTTCCATTGCTTCTGCACGCCCGAGCGGCTGGAAAGTATGCGCGAAGCCCAGCGCGCCGCTGGCAAGCCCCCGGGCTATGACGGCCACTGCCTGCATCTGAAGGCCGAAGAAGTCACCGCACGCGTTGCCGCCGGTGAGCCGCATGTCGTGCGCCTGAAGGTGCCGACCGAAGGCTCTTGCGATTTCCACGACGGCGTCTACGGCGACGTCTCGATCCCCTGGGAAAGCGTCGACATGCAGGTGCTCCTGAAGGCCGATGGCATGCCGACCTATCACATGGCAAACGTCGTCGACGACCACATGATGAAGATCACCCACGTCGCACGCGGCGAAGAGTGGCTGGCCTCGGTGCCGAAGCACATCCTGATCTACCGCCATCTCGGCCTCGAGCCGCCGGTCTTCATGCACCTGTCGCTGATGCGCAATCACGACAAGTCGAAGCTGTCGAAGCGCAAGAACCCGACCTCGATCTCCTATTACTCCGCTCTCGGCTACCTGCCGGAAGCCCTGATGAACTTCCTCGGCCTGTTCTTCATTCAGATCGCCGAAGGCGAGGAACTGCTGTCGATGGAAGAGCTGATCGCGAAGTTCGATCCGGACAACCTGTCCAAGGCCGGTGCCATCTTCGACATCCAGAAGCTCGACTGGCTGAACGGCCGCTGGCTGCGCGAGAAGCTGACACCTGATGATTTCGTCGCCCGCGTGCTCGACTGGTCGATGGAGAACGATCGCCTGGTCGAAGGCCTTAAGCTCGCCCAGAGCCGCGTCACCAAGCTCGGCGAAGTCCCGCCGCTCGCCGGCTTCCTGCTCGCCAACGACGTCGGCCTGACGCCCGCCTCCTTCGGCGGCCTGAAGACCAGCCCGGCCGAAACACTCGAAATCGTCACCACCGTTCAGGCGGACCTCGAAAAGATCCTCGAATGGAACGTCGCGACCATCGAGGAAGAGCTGCGGGCGATTTCGGACCGCATGGGCAAGAAGCTCCGCGTCGTCACCCCGCCGCTCTTCGTCGCCGTCTCCGGCAGCCAGCGCTCGCTGCCGCTGTTTGACAGTATGGCGCTGCTCGGCCGCTCGGTCGTGCGCCAGCGTTTGAAGGTTGCGATCCAGGTGCTGACCGCGATGGCGGGTGCCACCAACTAAGATGCCGTGTCGCCTCAATTGGCGGCGCACTGAATACCCCCCTCTGCCCTGCCGGGCATCTCCCCCTCAAGGGGGGAGATTATCGAGTGGCAGGCCTTGTGCCTCAAGCTCACAGTTTAGCGGCAGCGATGCGGGAGGGAAGCAAAGAGCGTACCCCCATCCGATCTCCCCCCTTGAGGGGGAGATGCCCGGCAGGGCAGAGGGGGGTGACCGAAACGAAGACAGCCGCAAAAGGCGTTCACACGATGACCGAACAGAAGACCGAAACCGCCCTCTCCTCCGACCCGACGGAAGTCCGCCGCCAGAAGCTCGACCAGCTGCGCAAGACCGTCGGCGACGTCTATCCGGCGCATTTCCACCGCACGCTGACCAATGCGGAATTCGCCGAGAAATACGCTGGTCTCGAGCCGGATCAGGAATCGGAGGACATCGTCACGGTCGCCGGCCGCGTCTATTCCTCGCGCAATTCCGGCATGTTCATGGACATCCATGACGCCTCGGGCAAGATCCAGATCTTCTCCCACAAGGACACGACCCCGGAAGAAGCCCGCGCGCTTTTGCCGATGATCGACCTTGGCGACATCATCGGCGTCAAGGGCCAGGTCCGTCGCACCAAGCGCGGCGAGCTGACCATCAACGCTCATGAAATCACCATGCTGACCAAGACGCTTCTCCCCATGCCAGAGAAGTATCACGGTCTGGCCGACATCGAACTGCGCTACCGCAAGCGCCATCTCGACATCCTGACCAACGAGGATTCCAAGCTCCGCTTCCTGCAGCGCTCCAAGATCATCTCGGGTCTGCGCCGCTTCATGGAAGGCGAAGGCTTCCTCGAGGTCGAGACGCCGATGCTGCAGACGGTCTATGGCGGCGCCACCGCCGATCCGTTCAAGACCTTCCACAACACGCTGAAGATGGACATGTATCTGCGCATCGCGCCGGAACTGTTCCTCAAGCGCACCCTGGTGTCGGGCCTTGCCGACAAGGTGTTCGAGGTCAACCGCAACTTCCGCAACGAAGGTGTATCGACCCGCCACAATCCCGAATTCACCATGATGGAATGCTACTGGGCCTATGCCGACTATGAGGACGTCATGGGCCTCGTCGAGCGCCTGTTCGAAAGCCTCGCGGTTGCCATCCACGGCTCGACGGACGTCGTCTATGGCGACAAGACGCTGTCCTTCAAGGGTCCGTTCAAGCGCGTGCCGATGCCGGACGCCGTCAAGGAAGCGACCGGCATCGACTTCCTGGCGATGAAGACCGACGAGGAAGCCCGCACCGCCGCCAAGGCCGCCGGCTTTGCCGTCGAGAAGGACTGGACCTGGGGCGAATGCCTCGCCTTCATTTTCGAGGAAAAGGTCGAGGGCACGCTGATCCAGCCGAGCCACGTCACGCATTTCCCGAAGGACATCTCGCCCTTTGCCAAGGAAGTGCCAGGCGAACCGCGCCTCGTCGAGCGTTTCGAGACCTATTGCAACGCCTGGGAAGTCGGCAACGCCTTCTCCGAACTGAATGACCCGGAAGAGCAGCGCAAGCGCATGGTCGAGCAGCTCGACCAGGCCCATTCGCGCGGCGAAAAGGACAAGCAGCTTGACGACGAGTTCCTTGATGCCATCGACCAGGGCATGCCCCCCGCCGGCGGTCTCGGCATCGGCGTCGACCGCCTGATCATGCTTTTGACCAACGCCCCGTCGATCCGCGACGTCATCCTCTTCCCGGCCCGCCGCAACAAGGCTGACTGAGCAGGGCAGCAGATACAAGTTTCAAATCCCGGATCTCGCAGGAGGTCCGGGATTTTTGCGTTTCTGGGTGCAGGACATTCGCCTCAAAGGGAGGCCGGCGCACCCTGTTCTCCGATATCGAGAAAAAGCCCCGTCATGATCCGCATGCCCTCTTCGGCAATCGACAAGAGCGCATGCTCGTTCGGTCCATGCTGGCCGCAGTCTGCATGCGCATGCGGGATCCAGATCGTCGGCAGGCCCAGCACGTCGGTGAAGACATCGTTCGGCAGCGATCCCGCGAGATTGGGCAGGAGATGCGGCGCCTTGCCGGTTGTTGCGGTAATGGACTGCTCGACAAACCGCACCCAAGGATGATCCGGCGGAAAGCGCGTCGCCTTGAAGGCCGGCCCCTTGGCCCGGATCTCCACCATCGGAAACCCTGCCGCATCGAGATGCCGCCTGAGCGCCGGCAGGATCTCGTCCATATCGGTGCCGACGACAAACCGCAGCTGGCAGGTCGCCCGCGCCGAACCGGAAATGGCATTCTGCGGGGCTGCGATGTTTCCCGCCGAAATCGCCAGAACGGCAAGCGAATTCCAGCCGAAGACCCGTTCCGACGGCGTGAGATCCGCCTCGCCCCAGCCCTCATCATGCCGCCGCGGCGGCAAATCCTTGAGCGCTGCACGAATGTCGGGCGTGAGGCTCGTCGGACGCCATTCCGGCACAAGGAGCTGGCCGCGCCGATCGACGATGGCGGCGATGGCATGGGTGAGCAGGATCACCGGATCGGCAAGCAACCCGCCGAAATTGCCGGAATGATGATCCCCCGGCCGCAAGTCCACCACGAGATCGAAGCTTAAGCCGCCGCGCGAGCCCATGAACATGGTCGGCGTCTCGACCTGCAGCCTCGGCCCGTCCGAGGCGATCAGCACATCCGCCGACAACAGGTCGCGTTCGCGCTCGAAGAAGTCCCGCAAGCCGTAAGACCCGGTCTCCTCCGCCATTTCCAGCACGATCTTGACGTTGAACCCGAGACGTCCCCGCCCCTTGATCACCGTCTCCAGGGCCTTGATGTTGATGAGGTGCTGGATCTTGTTGTCGGCGGTGCCCCGACCGTAAAGCCGGTCGCCTTCCTGGATCAGCTGGAAGGGATGCAATCCCTCGCGCCAGCGGGATGCCTCGCCATTGCAGACATCACCATGCCCGTAGATCAGGATGGTCGGCAGGGCCGCGTCTTCGATCCTGCTACCGACCAGAAACGGCGCGCCGCCCGGCAGCGGATTGTCGAAGACTTGGCAGGTGAACCCGATCGCTTCCAGCATCGGCCGCATGTCGGCATCCAGATAGGCGATCAGATCGCCCGGTTGACCCTCGGACTGGCTCACCGACGGACGCGCGACAAGCCGCGCTAGATCGGAGGCAAGGCCGCCACGATTGGCATAATCGGATGCATGCTGAAATAGTGTTATGCGTTCCATCGGTTCCCGGTCTGCTGTTGGGGCCTCCCCAAGACAAGACTACAGGATTCGCCGGTCATGGCGACCTGCGAGAAACCGGGGGCGGCGCAGTTGCGCCGCCACGCTGTGCTCAGAGCCGTTCATTTTTAAATGGAAGCAGTTCTGCCGGAGCAGGTTTTCGTCAGGGCAGCGACGATCGACGCTGCGCATACCCTGAGGTATGGGCGAGACGATCGCAGCTGATCCTGGCGGAAAGATGCCCGGCCCTTCGGGTTGGCTGGAACGGGCCGCCTGATCGCCCGGCTGGCTTGGCCGTATGCTGTGGATACGACGCGCGCCAGCCGGGCGATCATCCGACTCCGTTTCAGCCAACAGAACTGATTCCATTTAGAAATGAACGGCTCTAGTGCCCTGCCTTGGCGTGCTCGTCGCCTTTGGCGTTGACCTTGGGCGGCAAGATCGCCTCGTCTTCGGCCGGTGCCGCATGCTCGGCATGGGCGGGATCAGCGGCGGACTTGGCCGCATGCTGCTCGGCTGCGGGGGCGTGACCATCGGTCACGGCGCCATGTTCCTCCGGCTTGGCGGCGGGCGCTGCGGCCCCGCCTGCAGCCGGCGTGATCGGCTGTGAACGCATCTTCTCGAGCCAGGCCGCGCCATGGTCGGTGCTTGCGGCATCACCGCCGGCCGGGGCCTCCTCGGCCTTCGCCGTCGCATCCTCGGCAGGCGCCTCTTCGTCAGCACCGCCAAGTCCCACCATGCTTTTCAGCGAGGCGAACCAGCCACCATCTGCCGCCGGCTCCTCTTCGGTCGCGACCTCGTGGGCCGCCGCCTGATCGATTGTTTCCTCATGCCCGGCGCTTGCCCCGCCATGAGCGGTCTCTTCAACAGTGGCCGGCTTTTCTTCCGTATGGGCAACCTGTTCCGTGCCATGCGCCGGAGCATCACCATGGGCATCGCTCGACCCGGCATCGCCATGCGCGGCAACTGCCGGTTCCGCATGGTCGTCCGCCGGCGCCTTATGCCCTTCTGCAACGGCAGCAGCGCCATCAGCGGGAGCCGCATGATCTTCAGCCGGGGCCTCTTCGCCACCGAGACCGACCATGCCCATCAGTGAGGCCATCCAGCCCTTGCTTTCCTCGGCGCCATGTTCGGCAACCGGCGTCTCCTCACCATGCTCGTCGGCGGGCGCATCGTCGTGCCCCTCCTTGGCCTCGCCGTGACCGTCAGCCGGCTTTTCGCCATGCGCGTCCTTGCCACCACCAGCAGGAGCCTTGCCGTGACCGCCGGCAGACCTATCGTCATGGCCCTCGACCTCGGGCACCAGGCCTTCGGGCTTTACGCAATCCGTCTGATCGTTGAGCTTGGCGACAAGCGCCTGAATATCGGCTTCGAGCATGTCGACGCGTTCACCGAAGAACTCGCCATTTGCTGCGGCAGCGCCATCGACATAGCGCGCCGTCAGCATGCGGGCTCCGACCTCCTCGGGAACATGGCCCGGCTCCGGCACATAGATGACATCGGCGCCCACGGCTCGGCCACGCATGCCAGAACGATCCTTCGGTCCGTTGATATCGAGCACGACGACCTGCACCAGATCCGCCTTTTCGGCCTCCTGCAGGCTCTTGGCCACCCGCAACGCTGTCTTGACGCGCGCCATCCCGTCGCCAGGCTCATCGGTGGTGATAAACTTACGAACCCAGAGGCGATCCTTCTTCTGGATCGTCACCGTCTTCACTTCCGTGCATTCAAGGCCATTGAGATCGGCATAGGAAGGACCGAGCAGTTTGTCGGCGCCAATATAGACGGCGGCAGCACCCGTGCCGCCGAGGCTGACAAGCACTCCGCCTGCAATCAGCATGAGCTTTCGTGAAAGGTGGATCTTGGGCACCTTCACGCTTGGAACTCCGCCATGACACTGTCCCGACTGTTTACGCAATACTGGGGGTGAGCATACGCCGCTCTCCTTGCGGAACCTTTAACCCGGCAATTCCAGTTCCGGCACACTTCCGAGCCGGTCTTTTTGCAAATGATTTGCAAGAGCATTGACAACGGCACGAAGCGCGATAGATTTTAATGCGAATGACTTGCAAGAACAGGAATGGACAATGGTTTCAAAGCTTGCCTGCCGTCTTTTCGCTCTGGCGCTTCTGCTGCCGGGGACAGCCTTTGCCGACGACAAGCCGAAGGTCGTCACGACCTTCACCGTGATTGCCGATATCGCCCAGAATGTTGCCGGTGACGCCGCTGATGTCGAAAGCATCACCAAGCCGGGTGCCGAGATCCACGGCTACCAGCCGACCCCGCGTGACATTTTGAAAGCCCGTGATGCCGACCTCGTGCTGCGCAACGGGCTGAACCTCGAAGCCTGGTTCGAGAAATTCCTCGCCAATCTCGGCGATGTGCCGACCGTAACCGTCAGCGATGGCGTCGAGCCGATCAGCATTGCCGGTGGCGCCTATGACGGCAAGCCGAACCCGCACGCCTGGATGTCTCCCGAGAACGCACTCATCTATGTCGAGAACATCCGCAAGGCGCTGACTGACATCGACCCAGCGAATGCCGCGATCTACGAGGCCAATGCCCGCACCTATTCGGAGAAGATCCGCGCGGAAATCGGGCCGATGCAGGCGGAAATTGCCAAGGTGCCGGAAAACGAGCGCTTCCTGGTGACCAGTGAAGGTGCCTTCTCCTACCTCGCCCGCGACCTTGGCATGAAGGAACTCTATCTCTGGCCGATCAATGCCGACAGCCAGGGCACACCCCAACAGGTGAAGGCGGTCGTTGACCAGGTGATCGAAAACAAGATCCCCGTCGTATTCTCCGAGAGCACCGTCTCCGACAAGCCGGCCAAACAGGTCGCTGCCGAAACCGGGGCACGCTATGGCGGTATCCTCTATGTGGATTCGCTGAGCGAGCCTGACGGTCCGGTCCCGACCTATCTGGATCTCCTGAAGGTGACGGTCTCGACCATCGTGAAGGGATTTGCCGGATGATCATGGGATCGGCTGCAAGACGCAATCGCGAGGGGATCGCCGCAGAGGATGTGACGGTCACCTATCGCAACGGCCACACGGCCCTGCGCCATGCGAGCTTTGCAATCCCACCCGGAACCATCACCGCACTTGTCGGCGTCAACGGCGCCGGCAAGTCGACGCTTTTCAAGGCCATCATGGGCTTCGTGCCCGTCGCATCGGGCGAGATCCGCGTGCTCGGCATGAGCGTGCGGGAAGCCCTCAAGAAAAACCTCGTCGCCTACGTACCCCAGGCGGAAGAGGTCGACTGGAACTTCCCCGTTCTCGTCGAGGACGTCGTGATGATGGGCCGCTACGGCCACATGAATTTCCTGCGCATCCCCTCTAAGCGCGATCACCAGCTCGTTGACGAAGCGCTCGCCCGCGTCGGCATGGGCGATTACCGCAAGCGCCAGATCGGCGAGCTCTCCGGCGGCCAGCGCAAGCGCGTCTTCCTCGCCCGCGCGCTGGCCCAGGAAGGTCAGGTCATCCTGCTCGACGAACCCTTCACCGGCGTCGATGTGACCACAGAGGAACAGATCATCGGCTTGATGAAGGACCTGCGCGCCGAAGGCCGCGTCATGCTGGTTTCGACCCACAATCTCGGCAGCGTGCCGGATTTCTGCGACCGCACCATCTTCGTCAAGGGCACCGTGATTGCCTCCGGCAAGACCGAGGACACCTTTACCGAAGACAACCTCAAGACCGCCTTTGGCGGTGCGCTGCGCCATTTCGTGCTCGCCGGTCGCGATCTGCACGACGATGATGACGGCCGCGAAGTCACCGTCATCACCGATGACGAACGCCCCTTCGTCATCTATGGCCAGCCGAAACCGGGAGCATCAGATGCTCGCGACTCTGGTTGAGCCCTTCACCTATGATTACATGCGCAACGCCATTCTGGTGTCTGCGCTGGTCGGCGCCGTCTGCGGCTTCCTCTCCGCCTATCTGATGCTGAAGGGCTGGTCGCTGATCGGCGACGCGCTCTCCCATGCCATCGTGCCCGGCGTGGCCGGCGCTTATATGCTGGGCCTTCCCTTTGCCTTTGGCGCGTTCCTGTCCGGCGGACTTGCGGCGCTCGCCATCCTCTTCCTCAACCAGCGCACCAAGCTGAAGGAAGACGCGATCATCGGACTGATCTTCACCTCTTTCTTCGGCCTCGGCCTGTTCATGGTGTCGATCTCGCCCGTCTCCATCGACATCAAGACCATCGTGCTCGGCAATGTTCTGGCCATCTCGCCCGCCGACACGCTACAGCTCATCCTGATCGGCGGCATCAGCCTTCTCGTGCTGACGCTGAAATGGAAGGACCTGATGGTGACCTTCTTCGACGAAAACCACGCTCGCTCGATTGGCCTCAGGCCCGATGCGCTGAAGGTGATGTTCTTCACCCTGCTCGCCGCCTCAACCGTTGCCGCCATGCAGACGGTCGGGGCCTTCCTGGTCATCGCCATGGTCGTGACCCCCGGGGCCACCGCCTATCTCCTGACTGACCGCTTCCAGCGCCTGATCCTGCTCGCACTCGGCATTGGTGCGGGCACGAGCTTTGTCGGCGCCTATGCCAGCTACTTCCTCGACGGCGCCACCGGCGGCATCATCGTCGTGCTGCAAACGGTGATCTTCCTACTGGCCTTCCTCTTCGCGCCCAAGCACGGCGTGCTCGCCGCGCGCAGCCGCGCCCGAGAAGCCCTGGAACCAGCGTCCCCAGAGGTCATGACAGACGCCGCTCGTCTCCCTGAGGAGCGCCCGGCATGAGTGAAACCCTCGAACTCGCGCTCATGCCCTTCCAGCTGCCCTTCATGCAGTCGGCATTCGTCGTGACGTTGATGATCGCGATCCCGATGGCGCTTCTCTCCTGCCTGCTGGTGCTCAAAGGCTGGTCGCTGATGGGCGACGCCGTCTCGCACGCCGTGCTGCCGGGCGTGGTGATCGCCTATATCGCCGGCATTCCGCTCGCCATCGGCGCCTTTGTCGCCGGTCTCGTCTGCGCGCTTCTGACCGGCTTCATCAAGGAGAACAGCCGCATCAAGGAAGACACGGTGCTCGGCATCGTCTTTTCCGGCATGTTTGGTCTCGGCCTGGTCCTCTATGTCAAGGTCCAGAGCTCCGTGCATCTCGACCACATACTCTTCGGCGACATGCTGGGCCTGCTGCCCTCGGACCTCATCGAAACAGGCCTCATCGCCCTTTTCGCCACGCTCTTCCTGATCGTGCTGCGCAAGGACCTGCTCGTCCACGCCTTCGACCCGCAGCATGCGCGGGCCATCGGCCTGTCGGTCCGGCTCCTGCATTACGGCCAGCTCGCCGTACTTTCGCTTGTCGTCGTCGGCGCCCTGAAAGCCGTCGGCATCATCCTCTCGGTCGCGATGCTGGTCGCCCCCGGCGCCATCGCCTTCCTGTTGACCAAGCGTTACGGCACGATGCTGGTGACGGCGGTGTCCGTCGCGGTCATCTCCTCGCTGGCAGGCATCTATCTGAGCTTCTTCATCGACAGCGCCCCCGCCCCGACGATCGTCTTGATCATGAGCGGCATCTTCATCGCGACCTTCCTGATCGGTCAGATCCGCAATCGCAGCAGCGAGGCGAAGGCCTAGCCCCTGGCTTGTTCCTCGGCGTGTCGTGCACGACGCGACACCACCCATTCCCGCCAGACGGTAAAGAGGCCGGCTCCAACGACGATGATCGAGCCGACCACCGTGTTCCACTTGAGCACCTCGCCAAACACCGCCACCGCAAGGATGGCGCCGAGCACCAACTGCCAATAGGAGATCGGCTGGACAAGCACTGCGTCGAGATTGCCGTAGGCCTTTATCAGAGCGAAATGCCCTATGATACCGGTGCAGCAAAGCCCCGCCATCCAGGCCCAGTCGACGGCGGTAAACGGGATCCAGTAGAATGGACCAAGGATTGTGGCACAGACGAAACCGACAAAGCCAAGATAGAAGAAGCTCGTCGCCGGGGTATCATCGCGGCTGACCAGCCGAGTGGCAATTCCATAGACAGCGCCCATGACGGCGCAGATCAGCGGCAGGATCATGTAGGGGCTGACACCGTTGCCGGTCGGGGCAAGCATCACCACAACACCGATCAGCCCCACCAGGATGGCTGTCCAACGCCGCCAGCCCACACGTTCGCCCAGCACCGGCATCGACAACAGCGCGACAAAAATCGGCGTTGCGGCAAAAATCGCTTGGCTTTGCGCCAGCCCCACATGGACGAAGGCCGTCACCGAAATCAGTATCTGCACGAAAAGGAGCAGCCCACGCAGGCACTGAAGCCAAGGACGTTTGCTGTTGACGGCAGCCCTGATCCCCCCGGGACTGTGGTATGCCATGAACAGGGCAAAAACGAGAAAGGCCCAGAAGCGCACCATAGCCACCTGGACCGGCGAATAATCCTGGCCGAGATGCTTTGAAAGACCGTCCTGAATGGCAAAGACGGAAAAAGCCAGAAACGTGAAGCTGTAGCCAAGCGGCGTCGATTTCATGATGTGCAACAATGGCCTGAACAGGAAGGACCCGCTGACGAAACACGAAGCGAGCGGCATGATCGTACACGCGTCGCCCGGTTTTCCTAGCCCACAAATGCACGGCAGACATGCAAGCGGACAGGCATATCACCTGCCTTGCCTCGGATCAGGCGCCGTGCTTCAAAAGGCCATGGCCTTCACCTTCCGCCAATTGCAGTATTTCGTCGCCGTCGCCGAACAGGGATCGGTCACGCGTGCGGCACAGAACCTGTCGATCTCCCAGTCTTCGGTGACCGAGGCGATCAAGGAACTCGAGGGCGATCTCGGTGTGGAGCTCTTCGAGCGCCATCCGCGCGGCCTGACCATCACCTATAACGGCCACCAGTTCCTCCGCCACGCAACCAAGATCCTCGCCGATGTCTCGGATGCCCGCAACGTCTTCACCGAGACCCAGAACAGCACCGGCGGCACGCTCAATATCGGCGTGACCTCCCTCGTCGCCGGCTACGTCCTGTCCGATCTTCTCGCCCGCTATCGCCGCGCTTGCCCGGGCGTTGAGGTCTCGGCCATCGAGGACAACGGCTCCTATCTCGAACACCTGCTGATCGGTGGCGAACTCGATGTCGCGGTGATGGTCATCTCCAACCTGCGCGACCGACTGGCGCTGCAGGCCGAGATCCTGGAAACCTCGCCCTACCGCCTCTGGCTGCCCATTGGCCACCCGCTGGTTTCGGCGGATATCATTTCCGTGCAGGATATCGCCCGCGAGCCGCTGATCATGCTGACGGTCGACGAAATCGAGGAGAACACCGGCAAGCTGCTCTCGGCGCTCGGCGCCCGGCCGCATGTCGCTTTCCGCACGCGTTCTGTGGAAGCGGTCCGCAGCCTCGTCGCCACAGGCGCGGGCGTGGCCCTGCTTCCCGATCTCGTCTATCGGCCCTGGTCGCTGGAAGGCGACCGTATCGAAAGCCGCGACGTCTCGGGCGCGCTTCCGGTGGTGCAGGTCGGCATGGTCTGGCGCAAGGGTTCGAGCCTGCCACAGGCGGCGCGCGATTTCGTCGGCATCGCCGAGGCGAGCCGGAGTGGGCGGGTGAGGTAGACGCAGCCTCAAGAAAGGTGCCCCTCATCCCCCTGCCGGGACCTTCTCCCCGCAAGCGGGGAGAAGGCGGATACGGCGGCCCAATCGGCCTTCTCCCCGTTCACGGGGAGAAGGTGGCGGCAGCCGGATGAGGGGCATTACGTAACGACCATCAGAGACGCCCCATCTATCGGAAAAACCGATACCGACATTCTGACGAATGAATTTGCGAATGCGGTTAATTCACGGCAACTTTTGTTCCGGGAACAATAAGGGTCACGCAAAAGCGACCCTCCAACCGGGAGACCTCGCGATGAAATCTCTTCTGAAGTCTTGCACTGTCCTTGCCACCGTCCTGAGCTTTACCTCCGCGGCCGTCGCCCAGGAGCCCCTGAAGGAGCTCGGCCCTGGCGAAGGCGCGCTGTCCATCGTTGCCTGGGCCGGCTATATCGAGCGCGGCGAAACCGACAAGAATTTCGACTGGGTCACCGAATTCGAAAAGAAGACCGGCTGCATGGTCTCGGTCAAGACCGCCGCCACCTCGGATGAAATGGTCGCCCTGATGAACGAAGGCGGCTTCGACCTCGTCACCGCCTCGGGCGACGCGTCGCTGCGTCTCGTGGCCGGCAAGCGCGTCCAGCCAATCAACACGGCCCTCATCCCCTCCTGGAGCACCATCGACGAACGCCTGCAGAACGCCCCCTGGCACACCAAGGACGGCGTTCACTACGGCACGCCCTATGTCTGGGGTCCGAACGTTCTGATGTACAACACCAAGGCCTTTGGCGACAAAGCCCCCGACAGCTGGAATGTCGTCTTCGAGGAAGTGACGCTCGCCGACGGCAAATCCAACAAGGGCCGCATCCAGGCCTATGACGGCCCGATCCATGTGGCAGATGCCGCCAATTACCTGATGTTCCACAAGCCGGAACTCGGCATCAAGGACCCCTACGAGCTGAACGAAGACCAGTACAAGGCAGCCCTTGATCTCCTGCGCGTCCAGCGCACGCTGGTCAGCCGCTACTGGCACGATGCCTTCATCCAGATCGACGACTTCAAGAACGAAGGCGTTGTCGCCTCCGGCTCCTGGCCCTTCCAGGTCAACCTCCTGAAGGCCGACCAGCCCGTGGCATCGGTCTTCCCGAAGGAAGGCGTCACTGGCTGGGCCGACACCACCATGCTGCATGTCGACAGCGAGCACCCGAACTGCGCCTATATGTGGATGGAGCATTCGCTCTCGCCCAAGGTCCAGGGTGACGTTTCCGCCTGGTTCGGCACGGTTCCCTCCGTTCCCGCCGCCTGCAAGGGCAATGCGCTCCTGACCGACGAAGGCTGCGCCCGCAACGGCTTCGACAACTTCGAGAAGATCAAGTTCTGGAAGACCCCGGTCTCCAAGTGCGAAAGCCAGGGCGAATGCGTCCCCTACCACCGCTGGGTCTCCGACTACATCGGCGTGATCGGCGGACGGTAACCACCATATCTCCCCCCTTTGCGGGGGAGAAAGCAAAATCAACGAATTAGCCGAGCGGAGCGAGGCTAAGCGTTAGATTTTGCAACGGAGGGGCAGAAACCCACGCCCCCTCTCTTGCGATTTCTAGCACTTAGCTGACGCTAAGCTGCTGAAATCGCATTCTCTCCCGCAAGGGGAGAGATGAAACCGGAGTCCCCATGACCGCAGCCGTCTCCTTCTCGAAGGTCTCGCGCCATTTCGGCAGCGTGAAAGCCGTCGATGCCGTCGACCTGACCGTCGAGCCAGGCGAATTCTTCGCCATGCTCGGCCCTTCCGGCTCCGGCAAGACGACCTGCCTGCGCCTGATCGCCGGCTTCGAACAGCCGACATCAGGCCATATCGAGATCTTCGGCGAAACCGCCGAGGGCGTGCCGCCCTATCGCCGCAACGTCAACACGGTCTTCCAGGACTATGCCCTCTTCCCGCATTTGAACATTCTCGACAACGTCGCCTATGGCCTGATGGTCAAGGGCGTCGCCAAGGCCGAACGCCACCGTGAGGCCGAGAAGGCGCTGGAAATGGTCAAGCTACCAGGCTACGGCGCCCGCAAGCCCGGCCAGCTCTCCGGCGGCCAGCGCCAGCGCGTGGCCCTTGCCCGCGCGCTGGTGAACAAGCCCAAGGTGCTGCTGCTCGACGAGCCGCTTGGCGCGCTGGACTTGAAGCTGCGCGAACAGATGCAGGAGGAGCTGAAAAGCCTGCAGCGCTCGCTCGGCATCACCTTCGTCTTCGTCACCCATGACCAGGGCGAAGCACTCTCCATGGCCGACCGCGTCGCCGTCTTCAACGACGGCAGGATCGTCCAGGCCGGCACGCCGCACGAGATCTACAACCGCCCCCGTACCCGCTTCGTCGCCGATTTCGTTGGGTCTTCGAATGTGATTGCGCCCGAAGCTATGAAGGCGCTCGGCGGTGAGGCCCGCTGGACGAGCCTGCGCCCCGAAGCGATCCGCATTGTCTCGGACGGCGGTGTCGAGGCAACCGTGCGCTCGACCAGCTTCCTCGGCGCCTCGACCAAGCTCTTCGTCGAAACGGCAGTGGCCGCCCTCACCGTCTCGCTGCCCGCCGGCCAACCGGCACCGCAGAGCGGCGAAAGCATCCGCATCGCCTGGTCGCCCGCCGACCTGCACTATATGGAGGAGGCCGCATGACGGCGATCTCCGCACCCGCCATTACCCCTGGCCGTCAGGGCCTGATGAGGCGGCTCTCGGATCTGTTCTGGCGGAGGCCCAACCTGCTGCTGGTTCTGATGCTGGTGCCGCCCCTGCTCTGGCTTGGCATCATCTATGTCGGCTCGCTCTTTGCGCTGCTCCTGCAGAGCTTCTTTTCGATCGACGAATTCTCCGGCCTGATCAATTACGAATTCACGCTCGCAACCTATGGCCAGCTGCTGCAGCCGGCCAATTTCGACATCATCCTGCGCACGTTGCTGATGTCGGCGGCCGTCACGCTGGTGTCTGCGGTGATCGCCTTCCCCATCGCCTATTATGCCGCGCGTTATGCCCGGGGGCGCTGGAAGGCGGTCTTTTATCTCGGCATCATGCTGCCGCTCTGGTCGAGCTATCTCGTCAAGGTCTATGCCTGGAAGCTGATCCTCGCCAAGGAAGGCATCCTCACCTGGATCTTCGAGAAACTGCATCTGACCTGGCTGCTCGACGGCATCCTCGCCATCCCCGTGATAGGCGGCAATTCGCTGTCGATCAGCTATCTCGGCACCTTCATCGTCTTCGTCTATGTCTGGCTGCCCTTCATGATCCTGCCGATCCAGGCAGCCCTGGAGCGCGTGCCCGGCAACCTGATCGAGGCGTCAGGCGATCTTGGCGCCGATTCCGGCCAGACCTTCCGCCACGTGCTCTTTCCGCTGGCGCTGCCCGGCATTGTCGCCGGCTCGATCTTCACCTTCTCGCTCACCATGGGCGATTACATCATCCCGCAGATCGTCGGCACCTCGCGCCTCTTCATCGGCCAGGCCGTCTATGCCCAGCAGGGCACTGCCGGCAATATCCCGCTTGCCGCCGCCTTCTCGGTCGTGCCGATCGTCATCATGGGCATTTATCTGACCATCGCCAAACGCATGGGGGCCTTCGATGCGCTTTGACCGCTCCCAATCCGCAGGCCTGTCGCTGAAGATCGCCGCCGGCCTCGGCCTTGCCTTCCTGCATCTGCCGATCCTCTTGATCTTCGTCTATGCCTTCACCACGGAGGAAAAGAGCTTCCAGTGGCCGCCGCCGGGCTTCACCACCAAATGGTTCGCCGTCGCCTGGAACCGCCCCGACATCTGGGAAGCCCTCTGGCTCTCGGTCAAGGTCGCCAGCATCGCCACCGTGATTGCGCTGGTGCTCGGCACGCTTGCCGCCGCCGCCGTTGCCCGCACCAAGTTCTTCGGTCGCGAAGTCATCTCGCTGCTCGTGATCCTGCCCATCGCGCTGCCCGGAATCATCACCGGCATTGCACTGCGCTCGGCCTTTTCGCTGGCGGACATCCCGTTCACCTTCTGGACGATCATCCTCGGCCACGCGACCTTCTGCGTCGTCGTTGTCTACAACAATGCGGTGGCTCGCTTCCGCCGCACCTCAGGCTCGCTGATCGAGGCCTCCATGGATCTCGGCGCAGACGGTTTCCAGACCTTCCGCTATGTGATCCTGCCGAACATTGCGACAGCGCTTCTGGCCGGCGGCATGCTCGCCTTCGCGCTCTCCTTCGACGAGGTCATCGTCACCACCTTCACCGCCGGCCAGCAGTCGACGCTGCCGATCTGGATGCTCGAAGAACTGATCCGCCCACGCCAGCGCCCGGTCACCAATGTGGTCGCGATGGTTGTCGTGATCGTCACTTTCCTGCCGATTCTGGCGGCCTATTATCTGACCCGCGATACCGACCAGATCGCAGGCAGCGGCAAATGATGAACCACCGAACCCGTGCGGCGTCGCCTGCCGGTTTCGCAATTGAAGTCTGATAAAAGGGAGAACGACATGGACACCCAGATGCTGATCGGCGCCAAGTTCGAAGCCGGCACAGAGACGGACGAAAAGATCCTGAACCCCAAAACCGGCGATGTCATCGTCGATCTCCCCGAGGCCTCGCTTGCCCAGGTCGACGAGGCCGTGGACGCCGCAGAAGGCGCCTTCGTCTCCTGGTCGCAGACGACCCCCGGCCAGCGCGCCGGCTACCTGCTGGCGATCGCTGACGCGATCGAAAAGGACGCCGCCGGTTTTGCCGCGCTCGAAAGCCTCAACTGCGGCAAGCCGATCAACGCCGTGCTGAATGACGAGATCCCGGCGATCGTCGACTGCTACCGCTTCTTCGCCGGCGCGATCCGCACACTGCAGGCACCGGTTTCGGGCGAATATCTGCCGGGCTTCACCTCGATGATCCGCCGCGACGCTGTCGGCGTCATCGGCTCGATTGCGCCCTGGAACTACCCGCTGATGATGATGGCCTGGAAACTCGCGCCAGCACTTGCCGGCGGCAACACCGTGGTCTTCAAGCCCTCCGAGCAGACGCCGCTGACGGCCCTAAAGCTCGCCAAGGTCATGGCCGACATTCTGCCGGAAGGCGTGGTCAATGTCGTGCTCGGCCGCGGCGACAGCGTCGGCAACGCACTGATCAATCACCCGAAGATCGCCATGGTCTCGATAACAGGCGATATCGCCACGGGTAAGAAGGTGCTGACGGCGGCCGCCAAGACCGTGAAGCGCACCCATCTCGAACTCGGCGGCAAGGCTCCGGTCATCGTCCATGACGATGCCGATATCGATGCCGTCGTCTCGGCGATCCGCACCTTCGGCTACTACAATGCCGGCCAGGACTGCACCGCCGCTTGCCGCATCTACGCCGCTGACAAGATCTACGACCGCTTCGTCGCCGATCTTGCAAGCGCCGTCTCGACCATCAAGTTCAACCAGGCCGACGACGCCGAAAACGAGATCGGCCCGCTGATCTCCAAGCGCCAGCGCGACCGCGTCGAAAGCTTCGTCACCCGGGCTGCCGAACACAAGCACATGGAAGTCGTGACCGGCGGTAAGCTCGGCTCGGACAAGGGCTTCTTCTACACCCCGACCGTCATTGCCGGCGCAACGCAGGATGACGAGATCGTCCGCCGAGAAGTCTTCGGGCCGGTCGTCTCCGTCACCCGCTTCACGGAAGCCGAACAGGCGGTCGCCTGGGCAAATGACAGCGACTACGGCCTTGCCTCCTCCGTCTGGACCAAGGACATCTCCCGCGCCATGCAGACCGCCGCCAAGCTGCGCTACGGCTGCACCTGGATCAACACCCACTTCATGCTCTGCAACGAAATGCCCCATGGCGGCATGAAGCAGTCGGGTTATGGCAAGGACATGTCCCTCTACGCGCTGGAAGACTATACCGCCGTCCGCCATGTGATGATCGCGCATTGAGCGCCTGAACCTTCGAACCCCCGGGCCAGGCATGGCAAATGCCTGGCCCACTTCGCCCGTAGACCCGCGTTTACCCTGACGGATCAAACCGGTGGCACCCCGCCCCTCTCCTTCGTATCATGTTGCGGAATCAGGAGAGCGAGATGCGCGGCACCCGAACGGATGAAAGACAGACAAGGCGGAAGACCAGCATCGTGGTCGCGGCCCTGATGTCCGTGATGCCGCTCTTTGCAACGTCTGTCAGCGCCCAGCAGCCGCAGGTCATCCCTGCGCCCGACATTGGCGGCGGCGGTCTGATGACGGATAGCTATCTCTGGCATGTCAGAGGCCTGCCGCCCGGTCAGCGTCTGCCCGTCTATTCCGGTGCCGGGCCCAATTTCCGCATCATCCACGCGCTCGATGAGGGCACGCCGATCGAACGGCTCTCCTGCAGGGATAGCCGTGGCGGCTATTGGTGCCGTGTTGCGACCGTCGATCTCCCGCGTATTTCGGGCTGGGTGGATGGACGCTTCCTGCTCGAAGAACCAGGCTTCGCGCCGCCGGATGATCTGCGCAACCCCTCGCTTGAGCCCGAGATCGAGATTGATATCGACCCCTTCCCGAGGCCAAGAACACCGTGAGCTTTGCTAGTCTTTGAGGAGCAGAGCCTTCCGCTTCTCGGCGCGCCTTCAAAGAGAAAGGCCCCACCGGGGCCCTTCCACGAAGACTGTCCTTTGAGAAGCACTCTTTAACTGCTCATATCGCCTGATAGGCAGCGACGACAATCGCGACCTGCTCGTTGCTCATCGATTGGATCTGTCGCGACGTCAGTGCGAAGATCTGGGCCGTCGTGAGATCACTGAGATCATCGGTTGACAGCCCGGACAGCGCGGAAGTCTGGATCGCTGCAATATCCGCCGTCGAGAACAGCAGCAGATCTGCAGAATTGAGGGCACCAATCGCGAGCGAGTTCAGCGCGCTGACCTGGGCCGGTGTCAGGGCCTCGATCTGCGCCGTCGTCATCGCGGTCAGCTGATCGGTGGAGAGCACGCTGATGACACGCGAGTTGAGTGATACAACCTGATCGGTCGTCAAAGCGGCGATGCTACCGGTCGAAAGACTGCGGATCTGCGCAGTTGTCAGCGCAGAAAACTGGCTGTTCGACAGGCTGGCGATCTGATCGGACGTCAGTGCGCCGATCTGAGACGTGCGCAGCGCAGTGATCTGCACGGATGTCAGTCCGGCAAGCTGCGCCGTATCCAAAGCGGCAATACTCGCGGTGGACAGGCCGACGATCGCCCGAGAGCTGATCGCGGCGATATCGCTCGAATCCAGCGCATCGATATCTTCTGTCGTCAGACCGGCAATCGCCGAACTGGAGAGCAGTGCGATCTGCCCAGACGTCAGAGCACCAATCTGCTCCGACGACATGGCGCCAATCTGGGTGGAGGATAGGCCGCCGAAGGCCTGGGTGTTGATGGCAGCCACCTGGCCGGTGGAAAGCGAGGCGAATGCGGCCGTCGAAAGCGCCCTGAGCTGCACGCTGGTCATGGCAGCGATGGCTCGTGTCGGAAGCCCGTCGAGATTATCGCTGCTCAAGCCTGCGATCTGTGCTGTCGTCAGCGCAGCGGCCTGCAGGGATGTCAGCCCTGTGAGTTGGGTCGATTCGAGGCCGGCGAGCAATGCGGGGGTAATCGACCCGATGGTCCGGGTGCTGAGTACGGCAAATTCTGACGACGTCAGTGTATCGAGTTGGTCTGCGGTCAGAATGGCACTGGCGATCGCGGCCAATTGCGAGGTCGAAAGGGCTGCAAATTCCGTACTGCCAACTGCAGACCACATATCGCTGCCAAGGGCGGCGATGGCTCGCGTGTTCACGGCCTGCATCTGCGCTGTCGAGAGAGAACCGAATTGCTGCGGCGTCAACGACCGAACCTGAGTACTGGTGAGGGCCGCGATTGCAGCGGTGGAAAGCCCGTCCAGCTGAGCGGTATTGAGAACGTCGAGTTGGACCGTTGTCAGGGCCGCAGCCTGCCCACTGGTCAATCCGGCCAGCTGACCGGAGGTCAAAGCTGCGATGTTCTCGGTTGAGAGGGCGCCGATGACGCGAGAGGACAGGGTCGCAATTTCGGCAGATGACAGGGTCCCGATCGCGCCGGTTGTCAGCGAGCGAAGGACAGAGGACGTCAGCGCCGCCAGCTGCTGACTCGTCAGCGCATCAAAGGCCGCTGTGCTCAACGCAGCCACCTGCTGAGAGTTGAGCGCTGCAATGCCTCGGGTGCTGATCGACCGGATCTGGGCTGTCTCAAGCGACGCGAGCGTCGCGGTCGAGAGGGCTGCGATCTGACTTGACGTGAGAACGGCGATCTGACTGGTCAAAAGACCGTTCAGCTGATCACTGGTGAGCGACCCAATGACGGCTGTAGAGAGAGCTGTCAGCTGCGCAGAGGTGAGCCCGACGATCTGACCTGAAGTCAGCGAAGCAAACGCGCTGGAGGTCAGTCCGCGGATCGAGCGCGACTGGAGTGCGCCAATATCGGCGGAATCGAACGTTGCGATGTCTTCCGCCCCTAGGCCAGCGACTGAACTGGAGCTGAGTGCCGCAATCTGTGAAGCTGACAGCGCCGCAATCTGGGTCGAAGTCATGGCCGCGACCTGCTCCGAGGTCAGCGCCGCCAGGGCCCGGGTGTTCATGGCACCAATCAAGGCCGTGGAAAGGCCTCCGATGGCAGCGGTCGAAAGGCCTCGGATGGCGGCAGAACCGAGTGCCGCAAATTCGGCAGGACTGAACGCATTGAGGTCTGCAGATGACAGAGCAGCGATGTCGCTTGATGACAGCGCTGCGATCTGAGCGGCCGACAAGGCGGCGATCTGGTCGGTCGTCATCGCGTCAAGTTGCGCGCTGGTCAGCGCGCCGACGGCTCGACTGCTCAATGCCGCCACCTGTGCGGTCGTCAACAGAGCGATATTGGCACTGCCGAGCGCAACGACCTGGATGGAGTTCAACGCGCCAACCTGCGCCGGGGTCAGACTGGTAACCTGGCTGCTGCTGAGAGCCGCAACCTGGCTGGTCGTCAGATTTCCGATCTGGCTTGTTGAGAATGACGCAATCTGACTAGAGAGAAGACCGCCGATTTGAGCCGTTGTCAGCGCCTTCAGGACACGCGTGTTGATAACGGAGAATTCGGACGGGGATAAGTTTGCAAAATCATCGGTTCCAAGACCCACGATCCCTGCCGAGGAAATGGCAGCAAGCTGCGCGGTCGTCAGGGCGGCAATCTGTCCACTATCGAGCGCCGCAACTTGATCAGAGTTGAAGGCAGCAATGACACGCGTCGACAAGCCGCCGATCTGCTGGGTGCTGAAAGACAGAAGTGTGCCGGAACTCAGCGAGTTGACCTGCATGATGGACAGGCCGGAAAGCTGCTCTGCCGAAAGCCCATCAACCTGATCGGATGTGAGCGACGCGAGCTGTGCCGTGGTCAAAGCCGCGATCTTGCGCGAGCTGAGAACGGTCAATTGAGCCGAGCTCAGCGAACTGAAAACATCAACGGGAAGTGCCGACAGGGATCGCGTCGCGATGGCCGCCACACCGTCTGCCGACAGCACGTCTATGTCATCGGAGCCAAGGCCCCTGATCGCCACAGTATTCAGCGCCGCCAGCTGACCGGTGGTCAGGACATCGATCTGCTCTGTCGACAACGCTGCAATATGGTCAGACGAAAGACCCGCGACTGCCACACTCCTGAGTGCGGAGATCTGGCTGGTCGAGAAGGACGCGAGGATAGCGGGGGTCAACACCGCTGTCTGGCGGGCAGACAAAGCCGACACCTGGAGCGGTGAAAGACCATCGATTTGGCTCGTGGTCAGGCTCGCAATGATGCCAGTCGGCAAAGAAGCGATCTGACCTGTTGTAAGGCCCGAGATTTGACCGCTTGTGAGAACGGCGAAATTGGCGGCAGACAAACTGGCGAGGGCCCGAGAGGAGATCACCGAAAGCTCGGCGGCCGTCAGGGTCGCGATATCGTCCGTGCCGAGACCAGCCAAGTTCCGATTGGTCAGCTTAGCCAGCTGAGACGTTGTCAGAGCGTTGAACTGATCGGCCGACAGCGCTGCAATCTGGCCGGACGACAAGGCAATGAGCTGACTGGTTTGAAGCCCTGAGAGTTTCGCACTGTCGATCACCGCGAGCTGATCGACCGTCAGACCGCGAAGCCCCGTCGCCGAGATCGCAGCCAACTGGCTGGCGGAAAGGGTATCCAGATCACCCGTCTCAAAGGCGGAGATTTGCCCGGACGACAAGACGCGGATCTGGGCCGAGCTGAGCGCACTAACATCTTCGGTGGTGAGAGCTGCAATCGCTGACGCGGTCAGCGTCCTGATTTGGCTGATGCTCATCGAAGGTATGATCGTTGCCATGCACGCCCGCCCTGAAGATAATTCGTTCCAAATACATTGCAGCCGCTGTCCCCACTGCACGCACACGACGAAAGCCGTTGAACGAACGATAGGAAGCATGCCAAAGCCAAGAATCGCTGAAAGACGAGCGAACGCCGGCAGCAAACCCACGGACACAACTTTAAGAAAACATGGCTTGTCTGAGCCTGACGTCGGGTCGCGCATCATGCAGCAGAGCTGGTCTCTGCTTCCCCACGCCATGAAAAACCGACACCCGCACCAATGCGAGGCGCCTTGGTCTACACGAATGCATCGCTAGACCCAGTGATATTAGTCAACAATATATGACTTAGAAATAAACGACTCGTCAACGATAATGGCCACGTCTCTTGTGGCCGGATACCGTATTATCGCGGAATTGCCGCGCAACAAAGCAATCCAAGAGATCAGGGGCGGCACTGATCTTATCAGGGTGGGTGGCCGCAGCTCTCGCCACGACCCCATTTATTTCGGAGAAAGCGAATCGCTTTTCCTTCTCAGGCGGCGAGCGCCTTGGCGATCTGGCCGCGCAGCGTGCCGAGATCCTTGGCAAAGCCGCGAATGCCCTCCGCAAGCTTTTCGGTCGCCATGGCGTCCTCGTTCATCGCCCAGCGGAAGGCCTTCTCGTCGAGCGAGACATGCGGCTCGGCCTTGACGGTCTCGGGCGACAGAACGCGGGTGAGCGTTCCCTCGGTCGCATTCAACTCGTCGAGCAGCTGCGGGCTGATCGTCAGCCGGTCACAACCGGCCAGCGCCTCGATCTCGCCGGCATTGCGGAAGGAAGCACCCATGACGATCGTGCCGATGCCGTTCGCCTTGTAGTAATTGTAGATGGAGCGAACCGATAGCACGCCCGGATCGGTCTCGGCGGTATAGTCCTGACCGGTCGACTTCTTGTACCAGTCGAGGATACGACCGACAAAGGGCGAAATGAGAAACACCTTGGCCTCGGCGCAGGCAATCGCCTGGGCCTTGGAGAAGAGCAGCGTCAGATTGCAGTCGATGCCTTCCGTCTGCAGCACTTCGGCGGCACGAATGCCTTCCCAGGTGGAAGCAAGCTTGATCAGGATGCGATCCTTCTCGATGCCGCGCGCCTTGTAATCGGCAATGATCTGATGCGCCTTTTCGATCGAGGCCTTGGTGTCGAAGGAAAGATCGGCATCGACTTCGGTCGAAACGCGGCCCGGGACCAGTGCGGCAAGGGCTGCACCGACGGACACGGCCAGACGGTCGGCGATCGCGCCGACAACGGCCTCGTCCTTGCCGCCCTTGGACTTGCCCCAGGCGATCGCTTCCTTGAAGGCATCTGCGAAGGCATCGGTGCCGAGCGCCTTCAGGACGATGGAGGGATTGGTGGTGCAATCGACCGGCTTCAGGCGGGCGACGGCCTCGATGTCACCGGTATCGGCGACCACGGTCGTCATGGAACGAAGCTGTTCGAGTTTCGAGGTCATCGCATTTTCCTTCGGCTCAGCATGGCATAAACCGGCCGGCGCGATCCGCCAGCCTTCTGGGGTTTGACTATCGCCACCTGCAGCAGACAAAGTCAAGACATTTGCTGAACGGATTTGACATAAGTTTCACATTTCGGGATAGTAGCTGCGATTTCCAACAGACGGGACACCCCTTGGCGAAGCTCAGACGCGAACATCACACGTCCCTTTCGGATGCTGCGGCACTGCGCATCCGCGCCGCATGGCTCTATTACAACGAGGGCCTGACGCAGAAGGACGTGGCGGATCGGCTAGGCATCAGCCGCTCGACCGTCATCCGCATGCTGGAAGAGGCTCGCAAGCGCGCCGAGGTGCAGATCTGGATCAGCGACGGCGTCGCCGATTGCGTCGATCTCGCAGTCAGGCTCGAAAAGGCCTATGGCCTTGACGAAGCCGTTGTCGTGCCCTCGCCAGACAGCCAGGATGCCGCCTCGATCGCCAAGGCCGTCGGCCTCGCACTCGGCCAGTTCCTGACCGAAGTGATCACCAATGACATGACCATCGGCGTCGGCTGGGGCCGGACCATGACGGCGTCACTCGCAGGCTTCCGCCCACCGAACCGCGAGAACTGCAAGGTGGTCTCCCTGCTCGGCGGTATCGTTGCGGTCCGCCAGACCAACCCGATCGACTACACCTGGCGGCTGGCAAGCCAGCTCGGCGCCGAATGCTACATGTTCCTTGCGCCCCTCCTCGTCGATTCCGTCGCGACCAAGCGGGCACTCATTGAAGAATGCGGGTTGAAGACGATCTATGATCTTGCCGAAAACCTCGACCTCGCGATCGTCTCCTGCGGCGATATCGGCCCGCATTCCACCTCGCTCTCGGAAGGCTTCATCAGCCACCAGACGCTGATGGAACTGGTCGATGCCGGCTGCGTCTGCGACACCATGTTCAACTTCCTCGATGCGGAAGGCAACTCGGTCGCCCACCCGATCAACGAACGGGTGATGTCGGTCGACCTGGACACGCTGAGGAAAGCGAAACACATCGTGCTGTCTTCGGGTGGGGCGCATCGCGCCAAGGCCATTCGCGCGACAATCCGCAGGATCGGCTGCAACACGCTGATCACGGATGAGGCGGCGGCACGAGAGTTGTTGGGGTTGGCAGGCTAGAGCTGCTCTGGCCAGGCACGGGCACCATGTTGTACAAAGAGAACCTCGACATGGTCGTCCTGCACCCTGTAGGCGACAATGTATCCGAGATCAGCGAGCACGAGCTCGCGCGTTCCTTCGATTTCACCACGCCGTCCCAGGAATGCGTTGTGCGTCAGAAGGCGAAGTGTTCGGCCATGGATCGCCCGCACGATACGCGATGCAGCCGCAGGGTTACGTTCGAGCAGATAATCGCCGATGGCAGCGAGCTCTCTCAGATAGCGCCGCGTCCAGACGACACGCATGGCTTCAGGGCGTGCCGTATTTGTTCAACACGGCCTCGATCTCTGCTTCACTGGCGAACTCACCGCGTTCAGCCTCTGCCAGTCCTTCCAGCACGCCCGCGAGCCACTGCTCTTGCCATGCAAGCGAGCGCCCTTGAGCAAGCGCATCCTCCACGATCTGATCGCGGGAGAGATTGCTCCGCTCGACCAGACTGTCGATCCGGCGGCTGATGTCTTCAGGGAGATGAACCGTGTTGCGCATGGTTCATCCTCTCACAAAAGCGGGATTTCGGAAAGCACCTCGCGCGCTCACCCCTTGCCCGCTTCCCAACCCAGCATCGCACGCTTGCGGGTCAGGCCCCAGTGATACCCGGTCAGCGCGCCGCTCTTGCCGAGCGCCCGATGACAAGGCACGACGAAGGAAATTGGATTGCGTCCGACGGCTGCCCCCACCGCGCGGCTGGCTGTCGGCTGGCCGATCTTTCGGGCGATGTCGGAATAGGTGACGGCACGCCCGAGCGGAATTTCCAGGAGGCTTTCCCAGACCCGGATCTGGAAGTCCGAGCCGATCAGCACGACCCGCAAGGGTTCCTCCGCCGACCAGCGCTCGGGATGGAAGACGCGCGCCGCGTAAGACGCCGTGGCCTCCACGTCCTCGACGTAATGGGCATTCGGCCAGCGCCGCGCCATGTCGTCGAAACAGGCGACTTCACCGCCCGGATCGGCAAAGGCGAGCCCCGCAAGTCCGCGGTCTGTGGTCATGACGAGCGCCAGGCCGAAGGGCGACGGATGATAGCCATAGCGGATCGTGAGCCCTGCGCCGCGTGCCTTCCACTCGCCGGGGCTCATCGCCTCGTGTGTGACGAAGAGATCATGCAGGCGTCCGGGACCGGAGAGACCAAGCTCAAGGGATGTCTCGAGCAGCGGCATTTCCTCACGACCCAGCAGTCGCTTGGCGTGATCGAGCGTGACCGCCTGAAGGAAGGCTTTGGGTGAGAGCCCGGCCCAGCGCGTAAAGGTCTTTTGCAACTGTGTCGGCGATTGCCGCAATCGCTCGGCAATCACCTCCAGCGACGGCTGGCGCTGATAGTCGAGCGTCAACATCTCGATCACCTGCCGGACGGTCTCGTAGTCAGAGCCCTCAGGCGTGATGTCGGTGGTTCGGGAAAGGTCGATCTGTTGGGCAAGCGTCATAGCAAATCCTCATCTGGCCGAGACTTCACCACGACGAGGCGTCGGATACCACCCGTTTCTTGCCAGGCCTCGATCCCAATCAAATGCGCTGCTTGGCGGTGGCCAGGGCACCGGTCATCGCCTTTGCGAAACTCTCGCGATCATCGGGATTGAGGAAGGAGCCGACATCGGTCCGCCGCCCTTCGCCGGCCACTGCCATGGAGGTGATGCCGAGTTCTTCGTGGCGCTCGACAAAGAAGCGGGCCCAGAGCGTCTTGAACGTGTGTTCGGTCATCCGTCCTGTGGGTGTGAACTTGCGGATTGACAGTTCGGTCCGCGACACCGTCACCTCTTCCCGTGCACGTGCTGCACGATAATTCAGCCAGAAAGCACCGTAGAGCAGGAGAAAGTCCAGGCCGAAGAACAGGCCGATCGGCCAGGCGCCGGTCGCCATGAAGAAGATCGCATGCACAAGGCAGACGGTCCCGGTGATCGCAAACAGGATGCGATAGCCTTTGCGGCCCAGCGACCGGTAAGGCGTCAGTTCCGCTGCGAAAATCGGCTGATCCGCCGCCTGCTCGAGATTGCCTTCCATCACCGCGCCCGATTATAGGTTTTCCATGACTAAAGCGAAGCCGAAATCCAGCACCCAAACCTTGAAAAAGTCAAATCCGGCGACCCGTCGCAAGCCGGCGACACGCCGTCGCACGGCTTACTCTCGGGCCGAACTGGAAGAGATATTCCGCCGTTTCTCGATTCAGAGGCCGGAGCCCAAGGGGGAACTGGAGCACGTCAATCCGTTCACGCTCGTGGTCGCCGTGGCGCTCTCGGCCCAGGCAACCGACGCGGGGGTAAATAAAGCGACGCGCGCCCTCTTCAAGGTGGCGGACACGCCGGAAAAGATGCTGGCGCTCGGCGAGGAAAAGGTCCGCGATTATATCAAGACGATCGGGCTTTTTCGCAACAAGGCGAAGAACGTCATCGCGCTTTCCCAGAAGCTCGTCGACGACTTCGGCAGCGAAGTCCCCCGCACCCGCGAGGAACTGGTGACGCTTCCCGGCGTCGGCCGCAAGACCGCGAATGTCGTGATGTCCATGGCCTTCGGCATTCCGACCATGGCCGTCGACACGCATATCCTGAGGATCGGCAACCGCATCAAGCTCGCACCGGGCAAGACGCCGGATGAGATCGAGGATATCCTGATGCGGATCATTCCCGAGCAATATCTCTTCCATGCCCATCACTGGCTGATCCTGCATGGGCGCTACTGTTGCAAGGCCCGGAAACCGGAATGCGAACGCTGCGTCATCGCAGACATCTGCAAGTCGCCGGAAAAGACCTGCGATGTCCCCGCCCCGCTCGTCGAACTGCCACCGCAGATCTTCAACGCGAACGAGGAATGAGCCCGTCAATCAGCCGAGCAATCGCAGCCTCGTAGAGACTGGGATCGCCGCCGCGCTCGATTTCGAGAACCGCTCGGTCGAAGGCGGAAGACAGCAGGTTGGTCAGCGCGCGGACCTCATCCGCAGATGCCGCCGCTCCGAGACAGTCTGAAACACCCTCAAGCAGCCGATCCTCGGCATTGTCCCGGTCGATCTCGGCCGTCCGTTCGACCCCCAGCACCGCCGGCGCTTCCAGCAGCATCAGCCGCGCGCGGCCCTCCACCGCCATTGCCGCGAAATAGGCCGATGCCCCCGAGATCAGTCCGTCTCGCGGGGTCGCAGCCGATGCAGCGCCGCGATCGATCTCGGATGCGACCGCCATCGCTTCCAGTTCGATCACCGCTCTGAACAGGGCCTTCTTGTCCTCGAAATGATGATAGAGCGCACCGCGTGTCACACCCGCTGCGGCCACGATGTCCGGCGTTGCCGTCTCCGCATAGCCCTTTTCGACGAAGAGCCGTCTGGCCGCCGAGATCAGCGCCAGACGCGTCGCCTCGGTTCCTTCTCTGGTATTACGCGCCACCGCCACTCCTTTACATACAAACAGAATGTATGTTAATTTCATAGATACATGCAGATTGTATGTTAAATCATCAAGGAGGGAAAGGGATGAGGACCACGAGCTACTACCCCGTCATCATGACGGATAATGTCGAAGCGACGACGGCCTTCTATCGACGCCATTTTCACTTCGAGCCGCTCTTCACCGCCGACTGGTATGTCCATCTGCAGTCGACCGAAGACGAAAAGGTGACGCTCGCGATCCTCGATGGCCGCCATGAAACAGTCCCGCCGGGATACTGCGGAAAGGCCTCCGGCCTGCTCCTGAACTTCGAGGTCGAAGACGTGGACGCTGTCTATGACAGACTGAAACAGGCCGGCTTGCCGATGCTGCTCGACATTAGGGACGAAGACTTCGGCCAGCGACATTTCATAACCGCCGATCCGAACGGCGTTCTGATCGACATCATCAAACCGATCCCGCCGAGCGCCGAATTTGCCGCGCAATACGAGGCGTCAGCCTTGCCGCAATGAGGTCGCCGGATCCTTCGCCGTCAGCGCCTTGTGCAGATGCACCATCAGGCCCGCGGCAAAGAGCGGGGTGAGAAGGTTGACAATCGGCACCGCGAGGAAAAGCGCAATCACGAGGCCGGCCATGAACACCGTGCCGGAATGGCGCGAGCGTAGGAGCTTTGCCTCCTCGGCACTGCGGAAACGCATGGCGGCGAACTCGAAGAACTCGCGACCGAGCAGGTAACCGTTCACCAGGAAGAAGGCGATGATGTTGATGCCGGGGATAAAGAGCAGCATCAGCGCAATCAGGTTACCAACAATGACGATGCCGAAGAACTTGATCGAAGCGACGATCGCCTCCCCCATCGGCATCGCCTTGCCGGGAGGATCGTTCGGATAGTCCCGCTTCTCCACGACTTCGGCGACATCATCGAGAAACAAGCCTGCGATGATCGCCGTGACGGGGGACAGCAGCAAAGCCAGGGCGAGCGCCAGACCGATGCTCGCCAGAATGCCGAAGATGAAGGTCAACCACCCCGCCCAATCCGGCAGGTCCGGTATCAGCCCCTGGAGCATCGGCATGACGAATGTGATGAAGGTTTCGCGCAGACCGAACCACAGGCCGATCAGCACGATGATCGTCAGACCCAGCGTCTTCCAGAAGACAGTCCGCGTCTCCGGGGCGAAGAGGTTGCGCAGGGACAACGCAGCAGCATCAAGAATCATCGGGGTCTCCTTCATCTGTCGCCGTGATGTAGGAGGCCGGGGCAGCCACTGCAATGCGGGCCGTCAGTCCAAACGATAGAGACCCGGTCGACGGTCGATCAGATAGGGGTTCTGCGCCCGCGCATCGTCATAGGCCTTCGGCTCGACCTCCGCGACCAGCAGGGTCTCCCGCATGCCGGCACGGGCCAGTTCGTCACCATCGGGACCAAGGATGACCGAACGTCCGCCATAGGAGAGCCCGTTTTCCTGACCGCAGAGATCGGCATAGGCGAGAAATACGCCGTTTTCAAAGGCGCGTGTCGGAACCACGGTATCGGCAATGCGCCGGCTGATGATGCCCTGCGGCAGGGCGGTCGGCACCAGGATAAGCTCGGCGCCGGCCAGCGCCAGAGTGCGGACATTTTCCGGGAATTCCACATCATAGCAGATCAGCATGCCGGTCTTGATGCCATTGAGATCAAAGACATGCGGCGGCTCCGAGCCCGGCACGAAAGCCGCCCGTTCACCGTCTCCGTAAAGGTGGCTCTTGCGGTAGAATTCCGTGCTGCCATCCGGCCGGATCAGCACCGAGGAATTGAACACCTGCTTGCCGTCGCGCTCGGGGAAACCGGCGCAGATCGCAAGGCCGCAATCGGCGGAAATCTCCGTCAGCGCCGCGATGATCGACCCGTCACGTCCTTCTGCGACCTCCTCGAATTGCGCGCCGAGCGCATAACCGCTGGTGCCAAGTTCGGGCGTCACCAGGAAGCTCCGCCCCCATTTCCGCAGAGGCCATGGCCGCCTGAGCGATCTTGCCGAGATTGCCCGGAACATCGCCCGAAAGCGGCTGCATTTGGTAAAGGGAGATCAGCATGGGGCACCTATAGCCTTGTGGCAGAAAGCTGAGGTTAGTGCTGCATGCCTAACCGAAGCAAGCGGCAAGACCATGGCAATCGCCCCGACCGTTGCCTTTCTTGCAGCCGACCTTATGTTCCTGGCATGAAACCAGTTTTTGAGACCGAACGGCCGTGATGCCGTTTATCATCACCGCAGCGATCACCCTGCTGCTGATAGAGCTTTTCCTTCGCCGCCGGCCCTGGGCGATCGCGCTTGCGGCCGGGACGGCTGTCATTGCAACCGCCGTCTGGCTGTTCAGCGATTATCAGTCGCGCAGCCAGACCAATGCTGCAGCAGCGGTCATGGTAACGGTCGGCACCGATGCCGCGACCTGCGTGGACCCGGCCCTTCCTGTCGCCGCGACCCTCACCAACAATTCGGGCACATCGGTCAACCGTCTGGCCTTCGAGCTCTACGGGCGAGAGCCGGGGCGCAGCAAGATCCTCTATCGCGGCACGCTTCGCCATGACCAGGCCCTCGCAGCGGGTGACACCATCACGCGGTGCTATCCGCTTTTGATCCACGGCTTCGCCCATCCGCGACCGCAGATCATCGATGCGACGAAATACGAGTGGACGACGCATGTCTCATTTGTCGGCTTTGGCGAAGCCCCACCGGAATGAAACCTCCGCCTGGGGCGTAAGCCTTGCAATGGCACGGCCTCAGACCTGAACGAGGTGCCCCTCGCCCACTTCGCGATAATGGCGCACCGGCGGTTGGAAGCCCACAGGGCGGATCGGGCTCTTGATCTCGTCAGTCGACAGATTGCGCTTCAACTTCCGCCGCGCCGGATCCGGTACCGGCACCGCCGCCATCAGCTTTTTGGTGTAGGGATGCTGCGGATTGTCGAAAACGGCCTGACGCGGCCCGATCTCGACGATCTCGCCGAGATACATGACCGCCACCCTGTGGCTGACCCGTTCAACGACCGCCATGTCATGGCTGATGAACAGATAGGCGAGATTGAAGCTCTGCTGCAGATCGAGCAGCAGATTGCAGACCTGAGCCTTGATCGAGACGTCGAGTGCCGACACCGCCTCGTCCGCCACGATGATCTTGGGATCAAGGATGAGCGAGCGGGCAATCGCGATGCGCTGGCGCTGACCACCGGAGAATTCATGCGGGTAGCGCGGCATCATATCGGCGGACAGGCCGACGCGTTCGAGCAGGTCGGCAGCCTTTTCGCGTGCCTCAGCCTTCGAGCCGAGCTTGTGCTCGATGAAGGGCTCCATCACCGCCTGGCCGATGCTCATGCGCGGATCAAGGCTGGCGAAGGGATCCTGGAACACCATCTGGATGCTCCGGCGCATGCGGCGCAGTGATTCCTCGTCCAATCGCCCCACATCATAGCCATCGACATTGATCTGCCCTGAGGTCGGCTGCACGAGGCGGGTGATCGAACGCCCGGTCGTCGATTTGCCGCAACCGGATTCGCCGACCAGCGACAGCGTCTCGCCAGGCTTCAGGGTGAAGGAGACGTTTTCCACAGCATGCACGGCACCGCTTTTGCGCCCGAACAGGCCGGAGCGGATGTCAAATCGCGTCGTGAGATTCTTCACTTCGAGCAGCGGCTGGCTGGCCTTCTCCGGAATGCCGGCCTCGGCCTCCGGCACCAGCGTCGCCCCCGTCTTTATGTCGATCACCGGAAAGCGCATCGGCCGTTCGCGCCCGCCCATGGATCCGAGCTTTGGCACGGCGGACAGCAGCGCGCGTGTGTAGGGATGCTGGCCGCGATTGAAGATGTCGTCGGTGGTCCCGGTCTCGACCGCCTCGCCACGGAACATCACGATGGTCCGATCGGATACTTCTGCGACAACGCCCATGTCGTGGGTGATGAAGAGCACGGCCATGCCCTCCTCGTCCTGCAGCGTCTTGATCAGATCGAGAATCTGGCCCTGGATCGTCACATCGAGCGCCGTCGTCGGCTCGTCGGCGATCAGGAGCTTTGGCTTCGAGGCCAGTGCCATGGCGATCATCACGCGCTGGCGCATGCCGCCGGAGAATTGGTGTGGATATTCGTCGAACCGGTTCTTCGCATTCGGAATGCGCACCCGGTCGAGCAGTCGCAACACCTCCGTCTTCGCCTCCGCAGCCGAGATGTCGCGGTGGCAGGTGATGGCTTCGGCGATCTGCTTGCCGATCGGAAAGATCGGATTGAGCGAGGTCATCGGCTCCTGGAAGATCATCGAGATCTGGTTACCGCGCACCTGCCGCATCTGCTCGGCATCCAGCGTCAGCAATTCGCGTCCCTCGAGCTTGACGCTGCCTTCGATCCGGCTCGTCAGCTGCGGCAAAAGCCGCATGATCGAAAGCGAGGTGACACTCTTTCCCGAGCCCGATTCGCCGACGATCGCAACCGTCTCGCCCGGCGCGACATCGAGATCCATGTTGCGCACCACGGAACGCCATTCGGTTCCCACCCGGAAAGATGTCGTCAGCCCGCGCACCGACAATACCGGCGTCGCGCCCGTTTCTGTGCCCAGTTCCACCGCAGCCATATCCCGTTCCCCTTTTTTTGTCTGTTCGAGATGTGGTTGTTCGTTCAGGCGGCCAGCGCCGTTTCGGCGAGCGTCACCCAATAGCTGATGCCATAGGGAATAACCTCGTCATTGAAGTCATAGGCCGAATTGTGCAGGTTCGCGGTATCGCCATTGCCGATGAAGACAAACGAGCCGGGGCGCGATTCGAGCATATAGGAGAAATCCTCCGCGCCCATGGTCGGCGGGAAGGCATCGCTGACGGCGTGATCGCCGGCAACCTTGCGCATGATGTCGATGGCGAAATCGGTTTCAGACGCATGATTGAAGGTGACGGGATAGCCGCGATGATAGCGCAGCGTCGCCTTTGCCCCCATGGCCATGGCAACGCCGCTCGCGATCTCGCCGATACGGGTCTCGGCCATCTGCCGCATTTCCGGCAGAAGCGTGCGCACGGTACCGGAGAGCTTCACCATGTCCGGAATGACATTATAGGCGTCACCGCCATGGATCTTGGTGACCGTAATGACGACCGAGCTCAACGGATCGGCCTCGCGCGATGCGATCGACTGCAGGGCGACCACGACCTGGGAGGCCGCCAGCACCGGATCGACGCTCTTGTGCGGTTGCGCCGCATGGCCGCTGCGGCCTTCGATCTCGATGTCGAACTGGTCGGCGGCGGCCATGATCGAGCCCCGGCGCGTGGCAAAGGTGCCGACCGCCATGCCGGGGTGATTGTGCATGCCATAGACCTGCTTGATGCCGAAATTCTCCATCATGCCGTCGGCGACCATCTCGCGTGCGCCACCGCCGCCTTCCTCCGCCGGCTGGAAGATCACCGCGATAGAGCCACGGAAATTGCGGGTTTCGGCAAGATACTTGGCAGCTCCCAGCAGCATGGCGGTGTGACCGTCATGGCCGCAGGCATGCATCTTGCCAGGCATCTTGGAGGCCCAGGGCTTGCCGGACATTTCATGAATGGGCAGCGCATCCATGTCGGCGCGGAAGCCGACGACCGGTCCGTCACCGCGATTGCCCTTGATGATTCCGACCACACCCGTCCGGCCGATCCCCGTCTTCACCACGTCGCAGCCGAACTCCTTCAGCTTCTCGGTCACGAAGGCTGCGGTGCCATGCACATCAAACAGCAGTTCCGGATTCTGGTGGAGATGACGGCGCCATTCAGCGACTTCTGGCTGAAGTTCGCTGGCGCGGTTGAGCACTGGCATGGAATGACCCTCTTTTTGTCGTTGTTCCCCGCAGGATTTCGCGCATACTGTGCAGCGATGGACAGCTTTGGCAAGCCGCAAAATTCCGTCTTGCATGGAAAATAGGCTTGTGCTTACATGGCCTAAATTTTAGCCAACCCGACAGTTAGCAGCGCTGTCCGGGCACGCCCATGGCGACTCACAATTCAAACCAGATTGAAAATTTTTCCTGCGATACCAAAAAGATAGGTGGTTGACATTTGACGAATGGGCTGGCCACATCGCTGGCCGGCAGATCGGGTCACCATCGCGCCTGCAAACAAGAATAAATGGGGAATAGACACATGAACACTCGTAAACTGATGCTGGCCGCGTCTGCAGCCGCTTTCGCGCTGACGGCAGCGCCGGCCATGGCCGAACGCGGCACCGATGGCGACCTGAAGATCATCTTCTGGCAGGCCGTTTCGACGATGAACCCGTATCTGTCCGGGGGCACCAAGGAAGTTTATGCAGCCTCGATGGTCATCGAGCCGCTGGCGCGCTACGACGAAACCGGCGCACTGGTGCCGATGCTCGCTGCCGAAATTCCGACCGTTGAAAATGGCGGCGTTGCAGCAGATCTCAAGAGCATCACCTGGAAGCTGAAGCCCGACCTCAAGTGGTCCGACGGCACGGCTGTCACTGCCGAAGACGCCATCTTCACATGGAAATACTGCACCGCGCCGGACGGCGGTTGCGCCCAGGGCGCCTACTTCGAAGGCGTGACCAATGTCGAGGCTGTTGATGCCTCCACCATCAAGGTCTCCTTCGCCGATGCGAAGCCCTATCCGTACAGCGCCTTTGTCGGCGCCCAGTCGCCGCTGATCCAGGCTGCCCAGTTCAAGGATTGCCTTGGCGCCAAGGCACCGGAATGCACCGCCGCAAACTTCGGCCCGATCGGCACAGGCCCCTTCGTCGTCAACGAGTTCAAGCCGAACGACGTCGTGACCTTCACCGCCAACCCGAACTACCGCGACCCGGCCAAGCCGGCCTTCGCCTCCGTTACCCTGAAGGGTGGTGGTGACGCCGCTTCCGCTGCGCGCTCGGTTCTGGAAACCGGCGAATTCGACTACGCCTGGAACATGCAGGTCGAGCCGGAAATCCTGGCTCAGATGCTGGCAGCAGGCAAAGGCAAGATCGAAGTTGCCTTCGGTACCCAGGTCGAGCGTATCGACATCAACCCCTTCGCCGTCGATCCGTCGCTCGGCGACAAGCGTTCGACCAAGGAAGCCGGTCCGCATCCGGCACTGTCCGATCCGGCCGTCCGCCGCGCTTTGTCGATCTCCATCGACCGCGACATCCTGGTTGAAGCCGGCTACGGCGCCAATGGTCGCCCGACCTGCAACATTCTGCCCGCGCCAGATATCTACGTCTCCAAAAATGTCGACTGGTGCCTGAAGCAGGACATCGAGGGCGCCAACAAGCTGCTCGAAGATGCCGGCTGGAAGATGGGATCCGACGGCATCCGCGAAAAGGACGGCGTCAAGCTCTCCTTCCTCTACCAGACCTCGACCAACTCGGTTCGTCAGGGCACCCAGGCGCTCGTCAAGGATTGGTGGAGCCAGATCGGCGTGGCCGCCGAACTGCGCAATGTCTCGGCTTCCGTCTTCTTCGGCGGTGACCCGGCTTCCCCGGACACCTTCCAGAAGTTCTATGCCGACGTGCAGATGTACACCAACAACTTCGACGGCACCGACCCGGAGAAGTACATGGCAAGCTGGATGTGCGACAAGATCCCGGGCCCGGCCACTGGCTGGCAGGGTGAAAACATCGTCCGCTACTGCAACCCGGCCTATGACGAACTGGTCAAGAAGCTCGGCACCACGTCCAATCTCGAAGAGCGTGCTGCAATCTCCATCCAGCTGAACGACATGCTCTCCAACGATGTCGCCCAGATCCCGCTCATCCATCGTGGTCAGCCCTCGGCTGTCAACAACACACTGCTCGGCGTGAAGATGAACGCCTGGGATTCGGAACTCTGGAACGTCGCCGACTGGTCGCGCGCTAAGTAATGCCAAACACGCCGGGCCTGCCTCTTTCGGCAGGCCCGGCGTTTGCATTTTTTCTGCCGACAGCCTGGAGACCAGCCGATGTTCACCTTCACCGTTCGGCGACTGCTGTTCGCAGTCCCGACGCTACTGGCCATCAGTTTCATTATTTTTGCCTTGCTCGATCTCGCTCCGAGCGATCCCTTGAGCGACCTGCCGCTGACCATCCCACCGGAAGTGCGCGAGCAGATCCGCCTGGCCATGGGCCTCGATCAGCCCTTCATCATCCGCTATTTCAAATGGCTGCAGCAGTTCTTTATCAATGAACCGCTGAACATCTTCGAACAGATCACCGGCATCACCGTCGGCTCCGGCGAGCGCATGCGCGTTCTCTCCTGGGCCACCCGCAGCCCCGTGGTTGACCTGATCGTCCAGCGCCTGCCGCAGACGCTCTGGGTCGTCGGCCTCTCCTATCTCTTCGGCGTGTTGATCGCGATCCCGATCGGCGTCATCTCCGCCTATCGCCAGTATTCCTGGTTCGACCAGATCGGCACCTTCATCTCGATGGTCGGCTATTCCGTCCCGACCTTCTTCACCGGCGTCCTGCTGATCGTCATCTTCTCGTCCTACCTGCAGTGGTTCCCGTCGATCTACGACACCACGCTGGTGGTCAACAGCTGGGACAGCTTCGTGCTTCAGGTGAAGCAGATGTTCCTGCCAGTGCTGGTGTTGACCCTCTTCAACGTCTCGCAGATCAGCCGCTTCGTGCGTGCCTCCATGCTCGACAACCTCAACATGGATTATGTCCGCACGGCGCGTGCCAAGGGTGTGAAGGAAAAGGTCGTGCTGCTCGTGCATGTGCTGCGCAACAGCCTGATCCCGGTCGTCACCGTGATCGCGCTTGGCGTGCCCACGATCTTCTCCGGCGCCATCATCACCGAACAGGTTTTCCGCGTGAATGGTCTGGGGCAACTGCTGATCACCGCGATCCAGGGCGCTGACATCCCGCTCGTCCAGACCCTGACCTTCATCTTCGCCTTCCTGATCGTGCTCTTCAACCTGATTGCCGACGTTCTCTACGGCATACTCGATCCGAGGATCCGCTATGAGTGATGCCGCAGTCGCAACCACGGGCGCGCCCGCGCCCACCCCGCAGACGAGACCGCAGAGCGGCAGCTTCTGGCCGATGCTCTGGCGTCAGTTCCGCGCCCACAAGGGCGGCGTCGCCGGCCTCATCGTCTTCACCTTCATCGTGCTGGCCGTCTTCATCGGGCCCTTCATCCACACGATCGACCCGAACAAGATCGACATTCGCGCCAAGAACCAGGGCATGTCCTGGGAGCATCCCTTCGGCACCGACAATCTCGGCAAGGACATGCTGGCCCAGGTGCTCGCCGGCGGGCAGATCTCGCTCGCCGTCGGCATGGCCGCCATGCTTCTGGCCCTCGTTGTCGGAACGCTCGTCGGCGTGCTCGCGGGCTATTCCCGCAAGCTCGACGGCCCGCTGATGCGCATGACGGACCTCTTCCTCGCGCTACCGCTCCTGCCGCTGCTGCTTGTCATCATCATGCTCTTCCGCGACACGCTGCGTCAGGCCTTCGGACCGGAAACCGGCATCTTCATCCTGATCGTCTTCGTCATCGGCATCACCAGCTGGATGCACACGGCCCGCATTGTCAGAGGCGACGTGCTGGCGATCAAGAGCCAGGAATTCATCCTGGCGGCGAAGTCGAGCGGCATGCGCGAACACCGCATCATCAGCAAGCACATCCTGCCGAACGTCATGTCCTCGATCATGGTCTCGGCAACACTCGGCATCGCCACCGCCATCATCACCGAATCCGCGCTGTCCTTCCTGGGCCTGGGCTTCCCGCCCGACTTCCCCACCTGGGGCCGCCTGCTCTTCGACGGCGCCAATTTCCTGCAGATCAACCCCTCCCGCGTCATCTGGCCGGGCCTGGCGATCTCGCTGACGGTGTTGAGCGTGAACTATATCGGCGATGCCATCCGCGATGCGCTGGATCCGAAGGCGTTGAAGCATTGATGGCTGAAATCAAGTGGGCGCATCAGCGCCCACTTGGCCTGCCCAACACCCACCGCGCCACAAACCAGCTCCCACAGGCCCAGACCGTGCCCGCGGCCCAGCCGCCGAGCACATCGGTCGGATAATGCACGCCGAGATAGATGCGGCTGAGCCCGATCAGAAGCGTCAGCACGACGGCGACCAGCGGGAAGAAAGTGCGCAGCGACGGCTTTTCCTCGATGCGTGACAGCATGGCGCCGAGTGTCAGATAGGTGATCGCCGACAGCATGGCATGGCCGCTCGGAAAGCTCATGTCGGTGACTTCAACGAGGTGCTGCACCACCTCCGGTCGCGGCCTTGCGATGCCGAGTTTCATGGCGCTGCTCAAAGCCCATCCGCCGAGGATCGAGACGGTGACGAAGGCGGCGGTGCGGAATTTACGGCGCAACGCGAGATAAACGACGACGGATGTCACCAACAGCGTCAGCACGGTCACGCCGCCCAGCGCCGTGATATCGACCATCATCTTGGTGAGCCAGGCAGGCCCGATCGGCAAGGAGGGATCGGCGGGGTCGCGCAACATCAGGAGCACGCCCTCATCGAAGGCCCGCGTCTCCCCCTCCAGCACCTCGCCCGTCAGCTCGAATAGGAAATAGGCGACAAGCGCTGCCACCAAGGCCGTCAGCCAGACGCGCCGTTCCGTGGCCGAGGCAATACGGGCGACATGGTGTTTGAAGCGCTGCATGGGCGGTATCCTGATCGGTGGCGTGGGGTTCACATTGCGTCTGAAGGCAGGCGCGTCAACCGGGTCTGAAAGGACAAATGTGGGCGGTTGGGGGTTGTTCCATCTCAAGGGCCTTGCCGCTTGGTACCCCCTCTGTCCTGCCGGACATCTCCCCCTCAAGGGGGGAGATCGACGCGGGGCCGACCTTTGCCAACCTTAAGGGAAGCAATCCGCGACTAGCCCTTCGAGATTGCGCTCCTCAAATCAAGGAGGGCAAGTGGTAAAACGGGAGATCGCCGCGCGCCAATCTCCCCCCTTGAGGGGGAGATGTCCGGCAGGACAGAGGGGGGTGCGGCACGGCACAAGCTTTGAGCCGACCAGCATACGCACCAAAACCGTCTTGATCTCATCCCCCACCCCCGCCACTCTCCGCCCACCCACCGGAGACACTCCCATGCCCCACGGCACCCTGAACCTCCTGACCGATATTGACGGCCTCTCGGTCGGCCATGCCACGGACCTGAGCCTCGGCTCCGGCGTGACGGTGATCGTCTTTGACGAACCGGCGACGGCATCCGGCACTGTGCTCGGTGGCGCGCCGGGTGGACGGGACGTGACGCTGCTCGATCCCTCGATGACGGTGCAACAGGTCGATGCCTTCGTGCTCTCGGGCGGCTCGGCCTTCGGGCTGGATGCAGCCGGCGGCGTGCAATCGGGCCTGAGGGCAGCCGGTCGTGGCTTTGCCGTGGGCTCGGTGCGCGTACCGATCGTGCCGCAGGCGATCCTGATGGATCTCTTGAACGGAGGGGACAAGGACTGGGGCATGCATACCCCCTATCGTGATCTCGGTTACGAGGCCTATCAAAACGTTGCCAAGGGCGCTTTTCCCCTCGGCACGGTCGGTGCCGGAACGGGTGCGACGACGGCAAACCTCAAGGGCGGCCTCGGCTCCGCAAGCGCCATCTCCTCGTCGGGCCACACCATCGCAGCCCTCGTCGCCGTCAATGCCATGGGCTCGGTAGTCATCGGCGACGGCCCGCATTTCTGGGCGGCTGCCTTCGAGGAAGGCGAGGAATTTGGCGGCCTCGGCCAACCCACCCATGTCAGCGCCGAAGATCGGGCCATGCGCATCAAGGGCCTGCGGCTGACCGCAACAACAATCGGCGCCGTGGTCACCGATTGCACCTTGTCGAAACCCGAACTGCACCGCCTGTCGATATCAGCCCATGATGGCCTTGCCCGCGCCGTGCTTCCGGCCCACCTGCCGTTCGATGGCGACACGATATTTGCTGCCTCGACGGGAAGACGCGAACGCAGCGGTCAGGCCGACCTCATGGAACTCTGCCATCTGGCAGCGCTGGTGACGGCCCGGGCGATTGCGCGCGGGGTATTCGAGGCTGTGGCGCTGCCCTATGCGGATGCGTTGCCGGCCTGGCGAGACAGGTGGGGGTGATCCTTTCTCCCCCTTGGTGGGGGAGAAAGCGATTTCGATGAATTAGGCGAGCGCAAGCCGCCTAAACATCTGAAATCGCAAGTGAGGGGGTCCGTTCGTCGTGCCACCATCACCGATCCCCTCACCGGGAAAATCTGAAGTTTAGGCGGCTTGCGCTCGCCTAAGCCTTCGATTTTCCATCCTCTCCCACAAGGGGAGAGGCTCCCCCACCCCCCACTTTCGTCAAACCCAGCCTTGACCCAAGTCAAGGACAACGGACCCACCACCGCAGAGATTGCCCTCCAAGCCCGGTCATGCCTTTGACGCAGACCGGCTGCAGAGTGACACGGATCGGGGGAGGACGGTTCGACAATGGAAGACGAAAGCGACATGGAAAGACCAGTCCTCACCAACCGCCTGTTCGACGAGTTGAAGCTCGGCGATGCCGCCAGCATCACCCGCGTGATCGGCCCGGATGACATCGAACTCTTTGCGGCGCTGTCCGGCGACAGCAATCCCGTGCCGCTCGGCCAATCGCTGATCCCGGCCGGCATGATTTCCGCCGTGCTCGACACCCGCCTGCCCGGCCCCGGCACCGTCTATCTCGGTCAGGATCTGGAATTCTGGAAGGAAATCGCGACCGGCGACCGCATCACCGCGACCGTCACCCTGATGAAGAAGGAAAGCGATGGTAATACGCTGATCTTCGACACACGCTGCGTCAATCAGAGGGGCGAGCCGGTCCTCGTTGGCAAGGCCCGGGTCCGCGCGCCGGTCGAGCGCATCAGCTGGTCGGAGAACCTTCCCCCCGATGTCTCCCTGCAGCGTCACGACCGCTTCGACACCATCGTTGCCGAGGCCCGCAGCCTGCCGATGGTCAAGACCGCCCTTGTCCATCCCTGCTCGCCAGAAGCGATCGAAGCGGCCGTGGAGATCCGCGACGAAGGCCTGCTGGAGCCGATCCTGATCGGCCCGGAGGCGAAGATCCGCGCTGCCGCCGAAAAGGCCGGCATATCGATCGACGGCTTCGAGATCTTGAATACCGAACACAGCCATGCGGCAGCGGCGCTTGCCGTCGAGCTGGCAGTCGCCGGCAAGGTCGGCTCTGTCATGAAGGGCAGCCTGCATTCCGACGAACTGCTCGGCGCCGTCGTCGGCAGCGGCTTGGGCCTCAAGACCGAACGCCGCGTCAGCCATGTCTATGTCATGGATGTGCCCGCCTATTCCAAACTGCTGATCGTCACGGATGCGGCGATCAACATCGCGCCGACACTCGAACACAAGCGCGACATCTGCCAGAACGCGGTGGATCTCATGCATATGCTGGGCGTGGCAGAGCCGAAGGTCGCCGTGCTCGCCGCCGTCGAGACCGTCAACGACAAGATGCCGGCCACACTGGAGGCAGCAGCCTTGACCGTCATGGCCGCGCGCGGCCAGATCAAGGGTGCCAAGGTCGACGGCCCGCTTGCCTTCGACAATGCGATCAGCATGGAAGCCGCCCGCACCAAGGGCATCGTCTCACCGGTTGCCGGCGACGCCGATATCCTGCTGGTGCCGGATCTCGAAGCCGGCAACATGCTCGCCAAACAGCTCCTCTATTTCGCCAATGCCGATGCAGCCGGCCTGGTGCTCGGTGCCCGCGTGCCGATCATCCTGACGAGCCGCTCCGACAGTTTGCGCGTCCGCATCGCCTCGGCGGCCCTGGCAAAGCTGGTCGCTGCCAAGCGCGCGGCAGCCCTTGGTGGCAAGGCATGAGTCAGAAGCTGCTGCTGACCTTCAATGCCGGCTCTTCAACGGTGAAGATCGGCATTTTCGCCCGCGAACAATCAAACGCCAGACGCATCGGCAAGGGGGTCATCGATTTCCGCGCCGAACCCTTGACCTTCCATCTGGTCGAGGGACCCCAGGTTTTCGACGTGCCCTTGGTCGCCAGAACCGACGACCTTCTGCATGACGTGCTGGAAGAGGTCTTCGACTGGCTATCCGAACACTACGATCTCGACGCCGTTTCGGCCATCGGCCATCGCGTCGTGCATGGCGGCGATCTCTTTTCCGATGCCGTCAAGGTCGACGAGACGAGTCTGGCCGGCATCGAGAGCCTGGTGACCCTGGCGCCCCTGCACCAGCCGCAGAACCTGCGCCTGATCAGGGCCATCGCCGCGCTGAAACCGGGCCTTGCCCAGACTGCCTCCTTCGACACCGCCTTTCACCGGACCCAGTCCGATACGGTGAGGCGCTTCGCCATCCCGCGCGAATGGTTCGACAAGGGCGTCAAGCGCTACGGCTTTCACGGCCTCTCCTATGCCTATATCGCCGGCGCCCTGAAGACGCTTGAACCGGAGACGGCCGGCGGTCGCGCCGTCGTCGCACATCTCGGCTCCGGCGCCAGCCTCTGTGCGCTCGAACACGGAGTGAGCCGTGACACCTCCATGGGTTTTTCCACCATCGACGGCGTGCCCATGGCGACCCGCTCCGGCGCGATCGATCCCGGCGTGCTCTTCCACCTGATCGACGCGCACAGGATGAGCGTCAAACAGGTCGAGGATATGATCTACAAACAGTCCGGCCTGCTCGGTCTATCGGGCATCAGCGCCGACAGCCGGGTGCTGTTGGAAACGCCGTCGAAAGAGGCCTGCGAGGCGCTCGATGTCTTCACACTCAGGATCGCGGGCGAAGTGGCCCGCCTTGCCGCCTCGCTTGGCGGCTTGGACACGCTGGTCTTCACCGCCGGCATCGGCGAGAACCAGCCGGCAATCCGCCGCTCGGTCATCGAGCGCCTGCGCTTCCTCGGCCTTCTCCTCGACGCTGAAGCGAACGACCGCAACGAAGGGGTGATCTCCCGCGAGGAGAGCCGGGTAAAGATCCGGGTCATCGCCACCGACGAGGAACAGGTGATCGTCGACGACTGCCTGAAACTGCTGTCCTGATCCCATCATTCGCGGGAACTGACACCAAAGCGTCATGAAACGCGCCTAGAGACGCTTCGACGGAAGCGGACGGAGGCTCGGACATGCTGCGACAGACGGATGCGACGGGTGAAGCCCATGAAGCAGCGCGCGGTGAGATCATGATCCTCTCCAATGCCCGGGTCGTGACAACGGGTCATGTGCTGCATGGCTCTGTCGTGGTCGAGGACGGTAAGATCGTCGAAATACACGAAGGCCCGTCACGCCATGCAGAAGCGCTAGACTTCGCCGGCGACTATCTCCTGCCTGGCCTTGTCGACATCCATACCGACCATTTCGAAAAGCACCTCTATCCCCGTGCCCATGTGCGCTGGGATTTCATGCGCGCCGCCTTGGCCCACGATGCCCAGATCATCGGCGGCGGCGTGACGACCGTCTTTGACAGCCTTTGCGTCGGTGCAACCACCGACAATCCGGAGCGTGCCGAGATCCTGAAACCCATGATCGAAGCGCTGGAGCAGGCTCAAAAGTCGGGTATGCTGCGGGCAGAACATCTCGTCCACCTGCGCTGCGAACTGACCGACCCGGTAACCCCGCAACTGACGGCCGACAACATCGACCGTGAAATCGTCCGCGTCATCTCGGTCATGGAGCACCTGCCCGGCATCCGCCAGAGCCGCGACATCGACGCCTATGTCGCAAGAGCCTGCAAGTCGACGGGCGAGAGCCCCGAACTGGTGCGCGAAAAGATCAAGGTGCTGGTGGCCGAAAAGAGCCATATCGCCGCGACGACCCGGCCTGATATCGTGGCGCTAGCCCGCGCGCGCTCCATGCCGCTGATGAGCCACGACGACACCGATATCGCCCATATCGAGGAAGGCGTGGCGGAGGGCGTGTCGATCTCGGAGTTCCCCTGTTCGATGGAGGCGGCGGAAGCCGCTCGCGCGGCTGGCATGCACATCGTCGCCGGCGCACCGAACCTCGTGCGCGGCGGCTCACAATCCGGCAACATCGCCGTGCGTGACCTGCTCGCCGCACGGCTTGTCGATATCCTGGCTTCTGACTATGTGCCGCGCTCGATGCTGGACGCCGCCTTCATGATCGCGGCCGATCCGGGCCTCGACTTCGACCTGCCAAGCGCGGTCGCCATGGTCACCCGCACACCGGCACTCGCCGGCAATCTGCCAGACCGCGGTGCCATCAAGACCGGCCTCAAGGCCGACCTGATCCGTGTCGACCTGCAGGACGGCCATCCCTTCGTCAAATCCGCCTGGCGCTCCGGCCACCGCGTCGCCTGACGCTCAAGACAGCCTGGCTCACTCGTGCCAGGCAGAGGCCAGCACCCGCAGCCAGTTTTCGCGGCAGATCTTGTCGAGGTCATCAGGACCATAACCGCGTTCCTTGAGCCCGGTGATCAGGCGCTGGTTGCCGACGGCATCACCGATGACATTCGGGATCGTCGCACCGTCGAAATCCGAACCCAGCGCCACGCAATCGATGCCCATCCGATCGACGAGATAATCGATATGGCTAATCATCGTCGAAATCGAGGTTTCGGCATCGTCGCGCCCATCCGGCCTCAGCATGGTGACGGCATAGTTGAGGCCGACGAGACCATGGCTCGCCTTGATCGCGTCCATCTGCCGGTCGGTCAGATTGCGGGCGACGGGCGTCAGCGCATGCACATTGGAATGGCTGGCGATCAGCGGCTGGTCGCTCAGACGCTCGACATCCCAGAAACCCTTCTCGGTGATATGGGCGAGATCGATCAGGATGCCGAGCCGGTTGCAGGCCCGGATCAGGTCCTCGCCGGCCTTTGTCAGGCCGGGCCCGGTATCGGGCGAGCTCGGATAGGCAAAGGGCACACCATGGCCGAAGATGTTGTTGCGGCTCCAGACCGGCCCGAGCGAGCGCAGACCTGCAGCATAGAAGACCTCCAGCGTTTCGAGGTCGGCATCGATCGCCTCGCAGCCTTCCATGTGCATCACGGCAGCAAAGACGCCGTCAGCCATGGCATGACGGATCTCAGACGTCGTCCGGCAGAGCCTCCAGCTCCCGTCCTGATCCAGGCGATGGGCGATTGCCGCCATCTGCAGCGCGATATCAAGCGAGGACATGCGCTCCAGCGGCGGATCGAGCGGCGTGGAGTAATGCCCGTTCGCGTCAGGCTCGCGCAGATTGAAGTCATGTGGCGAGGGAATATAGATCGCGCAGAGCCCGCCCGCGAGCCCGCCACGCTTGGCGCGCGGCGCATCGATATGCCCGGCGCTGGTGCCGTTGCGGAATTCGGCCACGGGATTGCGGCCCTCGTTGCGGCTGCGCCAGAGGCGCAGGAGGACGTCATTATGGCCGTCGAAGACTAGGTTCATGGAGAAGATCCAAGCGAGAGACCCGGGCCAAAGCCCGGACGAGAAGAAAGGCGGAACACCGCGACTGTTTCGGAATCGTTGGACCAAATCATTTCGCGCTTCAAGTCGTGCGACCAATTATCCAGCAATCAGGCTAGTCAAGCGGAGGAAGCCGGTCGAGCCAGTCGGTCGCCGCCTCATAGGCAGCCGCAATCGACAGCACCGCCTGATCGGCCCGCGGCTTGCCGATCAGCTGGAAACCGCTCGGAAGACCCTGGGGCGAAAAGCCGGCCGGCAGTGCGGCCACCGGCAGACCCGCCATGCTCGGGCCAATCACCACCTCCATCCATCGGTGGTAGGTGTCCATATGTCTGCCCGCGATTTCGCGCGGCCAGGGAATGTCGGCATCGAAGGGGAAGACCTGCGCTGCGGGTGCAACGAGATAATCATAGGTCTCGAAGACCTTGGCGAGCGCCTGATACCAGGCCGTGCGCACAGCCGAGGCCTCGTACACATCGGCAGCCTGGACACGAAGTCCGGAGCGGACCTCGTAGAGGATCTCAGGCTTGAGCGAACCGCGTCGGCCGGGATCTTCGTAGAAGTCCCGCATGCTGCCGGCGGTGAAATAGCTGCGCAGCGTCGTCCACGCCCACCAGAGGCGTTCCATGTCGAAGTCGATGCGCACGGGCTCGACGGCAAAGCCGAGCTTTTGGAAGACACCGAGCGCCTTCTCGTTCAATTCGAGCACGCCGCGCTCGAAGGGCAGATGGCCGCCGAAGTCGCCGAGCCAGCCGATGCGACCGCCCCTGGCGACGATAGGTGGATCAAGAGCAATCGCAGCACTTTCAAAGGATGAGGGATCGCGAGGATCGAAACCGGACTGCACGTTGAGAAGCGTCACCACGTCCTCGACGGATCGCCCCATCGGCCCCAGCGTCGCGAGCTGGTTGAGATAGGCATCTCTGCCGGGAAGCGTCGGTATGCGCCCGAAGCTCGGGCGGAAGCCGACGACATTGTTGAAGGCCGCAGGATTGCGCAACGAGCCCATCATGTCGCTGCCATCGGCGACCGGGACGAGACGCGCCGCGAGCGCCGCCCCTGCCCCGCCGCTCGATCCGCCGGCGGAACGGGTCAGGTCCCAGGGATTGCGTGTCACCCCGAAGACGGGATTGTAGCTGTGCGAGCCGAAACCCCATTCCGGCGTATTGGTCTTGCCGATGATGATGGCGCCAGCGGCCCTGATACGTTCGACCTGGATGTCATCGAAATCCGGCACATAGTCGTGGAAGAGCGGCGAGCCATAGGTGCAGAGCATGCCCTTGGCCTCGCTCAGATCCTTGATGGCAACCGGCACGCCATGCAGGGCACCGCGCGCGGTCCCTTGCTGCCGCTCCGTATCTTTCGCCCGAGCCTCGGCGATCAGGACGTCGCGGGTTCGCAGACTGACGAGGGCATTGATCTTTGGATTGAAGCGGTCGATCCTGTCGAGAAAGGACACCATGACCTCCTCGACGGAAAAGGCACCGTCATCGAATGCCTTCAGAAGATGGGTCAGGGACAGGGAAGTCGGATCGGACACGCGGGGCTCCGTTACGATGGACGTAGAGGTCGGGCGGATGGCGACGATGGGCCTCGCAACACGAGGCTGTCAAGCACCCGGTCGAGCGCTCAGTGCAGCCCTGCCATGCAGATCCGGAAATCTTTGAAAGCGCCAAAAATTAAAATGGTCAAACGACCAAATTAGAGGCAACATGACACAAAAGAGGATGATGCGGGCCTCGTCGAACCGCACGTCCGATACACGGGAACTTCGGCGAACCAAGGCAAAAACGGACTTTTGCCGCCTGTTGGGCAGAAATCCGGACCTTGCCATAGGGGAGAGATCAGCATGCCCGAAAGCTGGCACGTGACTTGCGTGACACCACTTGCGCCACCCCTGATACGGCAGGTTCTGCCGCACAAGGGGACGAACGAAGCACATCGCGCATAACCCGAACGCCAGGGGGCACGGCTTGAGTTCCGCATCTGACAAGGCAGCCATCGAAATCCGCGGCGTCAGCCGCGTCTACGGAACCGGACCAGACAAGGTCACAGCACTCTACGGGATCTTTCTCAAGATCAGGGAAAACGAGTTCTTCACGCTGCTGGGGCCTTCCGGCTGCGGCAAGACTACGCTCCTGCGCCTGATCGCCGGCTTCGATTTCCCCACCACGGGGGAGATCCTTCTGCATGGCGAGGACATCGCGCCCTTGCCGCCCTTCAAGCGACCGGTCAACACGGTCTTCCAGTCCTACGCGCTTTTCCCGCATATGACGGTTGCCGACAACATCGGCTTTGGCCTGAAAATGCTCGGCAAGCCGAAGGCCGAGATCGAGGCGCGTGTCGCCGAGATGCTGGAACTCGTGCACATGACCAAGATGCGCGACCGGCAGGTGAGCCAGATCTCCGGCGGCCAGCAGCAGCGCGTGGCGCTTGCCCGCGCGCTTGCCCCCAAGCCGAAGGTCCTGCTGCTCGACGAACCACTGTCGGCCCTCGACTACAAGCTGCGCAAGGAAATGCAGATCGAGCTCAAGCGCGTGCAGGCGGAAACCGGCATCACCTTCATCTTCGTCACCCACGACCAGGAAGAGGCGCTCACCATGTCGGACCGCATCGCGGTCATGTCGACGGGAAGCCTGCTCCAGGTCGGGTCGCCTTGGGACATCTACGACCGTCCGGCCGAACGCTTCGTCGCAGACTTCATCGGCGAAACCAACTTCCTCGAAGTCGAAGTCGCCTCGGTCCAGAGCGATCGCGCCACGGTGCGGCTGCGCTCGGGCCGCGAGATCCCCGCCACCTTCCCGGACAAAACCACGCCATCCGGCAAGGTCACCATCGTCATCCGTCCGGAGCATGCGGCCATCGTCGAGCCGACCGATGCGGCGACATTGAGGGGCACGGTCGAAAGCGTCGTCTATCTCGGCACCGACACCACCATCAACGTGCGCCTTGAGGGAGGTTCGCTGTTCAGCGTCCGCCAGCAGAACAGTCGAAGCGGCAGCTGCGGGGTGATCGAAGGCCAGAATGTCGGCATCCTCGTCAGCGACGATGTCGCGCAGATCCTGAGGGACTGACCATGAGCGCGATCAAGACGGCCCCCGAAAATGCCAAATCGCGCGATATCCGAAACCGCTGGTTCCTGAGCCTCCCGGCACTTGCGATCATCTTCGTCGCAGCACTCGGTCCGCTCTTCGTCATGCTGCTCTATTCCTTTCTGGAGAAGGGCGACTATGGCGACGTGAAGTTCGGCACCTTCTCGCTCGAAGGCTGGACCTCGGTCTTCTTCCAGCGCGATATCTTCGACGACACGCTGGGCATCGCCGACGCCCATCTCGCGATCTTCTGGCGCTCCATATCGCTGTCGCTCCAGACGACGCTCTTCACCCTGATCCTGGGCTTTCCGACCGCCTATTTCATCGCAACCCGCCCTCCCCGCACCCGCGAGATCTGGGTCTTCCTGATCACCATTCCCTTCTGGACCAACCTCCTGATCCGCACCTTTGCCATGCAGCAGGTCATCCGCAACGAAGGCATTCTGAACAATCTGCTGATCTGGCTCGGCATCATCGATACCCCCCTGCAGATCATCTATACCGACACGGCCACCCTGCTCGGCATGACCTATGTCTACCTTCCGCTGATGGTACTGCCGCTTTATGCCTCGATCGAAAAGCTCGATTTCCGGCTGGTCGAGGCAGGATATGACCTTTACGCAAACCGTCTGCAGGTGCTCTGGCGCATCGTCATTCCGCTGGTGAAGCCCGGCCTGATCGCCGGCTCCATCCTGGTCTTCATTCCCTCGCTCGGCGCTTACGTTATTCCGCGCGTGCTCGGCGGCGGCAAGAACCTGATGCTGGGCAACCTGATCGAGCTGCAATTCGGCGCCGGGCGCAACTGGCCGCTGGGTGCCGCCATGTCGATCACGCTGATGGCGCTCGTCATGATCGCCCTGCTCTTCTATGTGCGCAACGCCGCAAAGTCGGGGGTGCGTCATGGCTGAACGTCGCTTCGACATCCGCTCGCAACCCGGCTTCGGCCTGATCGCGCTCTTCACCTTCTTCTCGCTCTATCTGCCGATCGCGACGCTGGTCGCCTATTCGTTCAATGCGAATGACTCGCTGTCGAGCTGGGGTGGTTTCTCGCTACGGTGGTTTGCTTCCGCGCTGGAGAACAGTGCGGCCCAGGAAGCAGCCGCACGCTCGGTCGTGATCGCGCTCTGGGCAGCCGGGCTGGCGACGATTGCCGCCACCATGGCGGCGCTGGCCACCACGCGCACCGAGCCCTATCGCGGCCTGACGGCGAAATACGCTGTGATCAACCAGCCGCTGATGATCCCGGAAATCGTCACGGCCGTGGCGCTTCTGATCGTCTTCTCCCGCATCAAGGTCTCGACCGGCTATTCCGGCCTCGGCTACCTGATCCTGGCGCACACGGCCTTCTGCATACCCTTCGCCTATCTGCCCATCCGGGCCAGGCTGGAAAGCATGGATCTGACGCTCGAACGGGCAGCCGCCGATCTCTACGCGACACCCTGGCAGGCCTTCCGCTTCGTGACATTTCCCCTGCTCCGGCCGGCCATCATCGCCGGCTTCATGCTCGCCTTCGTGATTTCGCTGGATGATGTCGTCATCACCGAATTCGTCAAATCCGGCGGGCAGGACACCCTGCCGACCTACATGCTCGGCCAGATCCGCCGGGAGACGACGCCCGAAATCAATGCCATCGCCACGATCTTCCTGGCCGCCTCCACGCTGCTGATCGTGATCTTCTTCTTCATCAACCGGCGCAAGCCGCAAGCATAAAAGCAACCAACAGAGAGGAACGGACATGACCATGAAATGGATGACAACCACGGCCATCGCTGCCATCACGGCGCTGAGCTTCGCGGGTGCGGCTTCCGCCGCGGGCGAGCTCAACATCTACAACTGGGGCGACTATACCAGCCCCGAGCTGATCAAGAAGTTCGAGGAACAGTTCGGCGTCAAAGTGACGATCACCGACTATGACTCCAACGACACGGCACTTGCCAAGGTCCGGGCCGGCGGCCACGGCTTCGACATCGTCGTGCCCTCCGCCAACTACATGCCGATCTGGATCAACGAGGGCCTGCTGCTTGAAGCCCGCCCTGACCAGATGGAGAATTTCAAGCATGTTGACCCGCGCTGGGCCGATGTCGAATGGGATCCGGGCCGCCGCTATTCCGTTCCGTGGCAGTGGGGCGTGACCGGCATCGGCGTCAACACCAAGGTCTATGGCGGCGACATCAACACGTCGGCGATCTTCCTCGATCCGCCGGCAGAACTGGTCGGCAAGCTGAACGTCACGCCCGAAATGAACGACGTGCTCTTCGCCACGATCAAGTATTTCGGTGGCGACTGGTGCACGACGGACAAGGAAGTGTTGATGAAGGTGCGCGACAAGCTGGTCGAGGCCAAGGCGAAGTGGCTCGCCATGGACTACAGCGTCACCGACAAGCTGCCGAACGGCGACTATTCGGGCGTCTACTACTGGAACGGCGCCATCATGCGCTCGCGCCTGCAGAACCCCGACATCAAGTTCGGTTATCCCAAGGAAGGCTTCCCCATCTTCATGGATAGCGTCGTCATCCTGAAGGACGCCAAGAACGTCGATAACGCCAAGGCTTTCATGAACTTCATCATGGCGCCGGAAAACGCCGCGATGATCTCGAACTTCGCCAAATATGCCAATGGCATCAAGGGTTCCGAGCAGTTCATGGATCCCGCCATGCAGGGCGCTCCGGAACTGGTGATCCCGGCGGAGCTGGAAAGTGCCGGCGAATTCCTGCTGAGCTGCGAACCCGATGTGCAGCAGCTCTACACACGCATCTGGACCGAAGTTCAGAAGTAACGCCGATCCAAACCAGAAAGCAGGAACGGGAGGGCCAATGGCCCTCCCGCAGGTGGAGCATATCCTGATGACGACGCAGTTTGCCAAGGCCTATGGGTTCGAAAGGAGCGCCGTGACGCTCGAAAACTGGCGGACGGCGCCGTACAGCCGCTTCAGCTTCGGCCATGTCGAGGAAGTCGTGCCGAGCGCCAGGATTGCTGCTACGGCTGAGTACCCGGAGGGAATGCCCGTCCAATCCGACCTTCTTGGTCAGGCGCTGACAGACGGTCTCGCCGGACAGTCCGATATCGGCGCCTATCTGGACTATGCCCATACCGACGCCTTCGTGCTGATGAAGGCGGGAAAAATCGTCGCCGAACGCTATGCCCCACATGCCGGCATCGACCAGCGCCACATCGTCTTCTCGATCAGCAAGTCGCTGACCGCCCTGGTCATCGCCACGCTTGAGGCCGACGGCCTGATCGATCCGAATGCGCCGGTGACCGATCTCCTGCCGGAAGCCGCCGGCTCCGCCTATGGCGACTGCACCATCCGCGACGTGCTCGACATGCGCGTCAGCCTCGCCTTCGACGAGGCCTATCTCAACACCGATGGCGCCTACGCCCGCTACCGCCGCGCCACGCTCTGGAACCCGGCAGACAAGAGCCAACCGAACGAGACGCTGCTCGCCTTTCTGACAACTTTGAAGAAGGACGCCCATCCCCATGGCGGCGCCCACTTTTACGCTTCACCGAATTCTGACCTTCTCGGCATCCTGATCGAACGCGCCACCGGCGAGCGCTACGCAGATGTCCTTTCCGACCGCCTCTGGAAGCCGCTCGGCGCGAAGAACCATGCCAGCGTCACCGTCGATGCCGAAGGCACGGCGCGGGCGGCAGGCGGCATCTCGGTGACTGCCCGCGACCTCGCCCGCGTCGGCGAAATGCTGCGCAACGGTGGCAGCGTCGACGGAAAACGCCTCATCCCCGAAGCCTGGCTGACCGACATGCTGACGGCAGGCGACCACCAGGCCTGGGTTGACGGCAAGTCCAATTTCTTCCCCAAGGGTCGCTACCGCAGCCAGTGGTACCAGTCCGGTGAACAGGATGGAGCCTTCTGCGCCATCGGCATCCACGGCCAGTGGCTCTATGTCGACCCATCGACCGAGACCGTCATCGTCAAGCTCTCCTCCCAGCCCAATCCGCTGGACGACGAGCTGAAACACGACAATTTCGCCTTCTTCCGCGCGCTCAGCACGTGGACCGTATGAGATCAAAGGACTCCGTCATGGCAACGACTGCTGACATCATCATCATCAACGGCCCGGTCCTCACCATGGACGCGGCGGCTCCCCGGGCCGAAGCGGTTGCTCTTGCCGGCAACCGCATTCTCGCCGTTGGCACACGATCCGAAATCGAGGCTATGGCCGGTCCGAACACTCAACGGATCGACGCCAAGGGTGCCACCGTCATGCCCGGCTTCAACGAAGCCCATATGCACATTTTCCCGGGCTCGGTCTCGCTGCGCCAGCTGAACCTGCATGGCATTCAAGGCTTCGAGGCACTGAAATCCGCCATTCTCGATTATGCGGAGAAGAACCCGGATGAGCCGCTGCTGATGGGCTTTTCCGCCGACTATTCGATCATCTCGCTCACCGAGCCCTGCACCCGCCATCACCTGGACGCCATCCTGCCTGACCGTCCCTTCATGATGTTCGCGCCCGACCATCACACCGCCTGGGCCAACACGGCAGCGCTGGAGAAGGCAGGCATTCTGCAGGGCAAGGATGTCGGCGTCGGCAATGAGATTGTCATGGGGCCGGATGGCCTCGCCAATGGCGAGCTGCGCGAAGGCAATGCTTTCGGCCCGGTCTCGGCGCTCGCCTCCACCGGTGGACGCGAAGAGCTCGGCATGGTCACCGGCATGGACCCCGAGAATGTCACGCCGGAGCAATTCGCCCTCGACCGCGCCATCCTGAAGGCCGGCCTCGACTACTGCGCCTCCTGGGGCGTCACCTCGATCCAGAATTTCGACGGCAATCACTACCAGCTGCGGCTGATGCGCGATCTGGAGCTTTCGGGCGAACTCTCCTGCCGCATCCGCATTCCCTATCACATGAAGAACTTCATGGCGCTGGAGGATCTCGACAAGGCAGCCGCATGGAAGAAGGAATTCGCCACCGACATGCTGCGCGGCGATTTCGTCAAGGTCTTCATGGACGGCGTGCTGGACAGCCAGACGGCCTATATGCTCGACGGCTACGGCGACCGGCCGGGCTACACCTATGAGCCGCTGTTCACCCCGCAAGCCTTCAATGCGATCGCCACCAAGGCCGATGCGCTCGACCTGCAGGTCGCAGTCCACGCGATCGGCAGTGCCGCCATCCGCCAGACGCTCGACGGCTATGAGGCGGCGGTCAAGGCGAACGGCAAGCGCGGCAATCGGCACCGCATCGAGCATATCGAAATCATCCATCCGGACGACATCCCGCGCTTTGCAGAACTCGGCATCGTCGCCTCCATGCAGCCCGTCCACTACCCCGGCGGCACCTGCTTCCCGGCAGAGCCGACCACAGCCAAGATCGGCGAGGACCGCTGGGATTGTGCCTATGCATGGCGGACCATGAAGGAATCCGGAGCCCCCGTCGTGTTCGCCTCCGACTGGCCGGTCTCGCCCGTCTCGCCTTTCCAATGCATCCAGGATGCGCTGACCCGCAAGCCCTGGAAGGAGGGCCTGAAGGACCAGCGCTTCTCGTTGATGGAAGCGCTCGAAGCCTATACCGCGATCGGTGCCTGGGTGGAATTCATGGAAGACCGCAAGGGCATGCTGAAGCCGGGCTACCTTGCCGACGTCGTGATCCTCACTAGGGACATCGAAACCGTCGCGCCCGATGACATCATGGACACCGTCCGACCCGCCGTCACCATCTGCGACGGTCGCATTACTTTCGACGCCGGAGGCGCTCGATGAGGGAAGCAGCAGACGCCAATCCCCGGCAGCCGACAAGCGGCAGCCCTCGTGGCCGCCCGCCGGGCGCCACCCGCAAGGGACTGGAAACTCGTGTCCGCATCATAAAGGGTGCGCGCGAGGCGCTTGAGGAAGGTGGCATGGAGGCGCTGACGACACGCCGGATTGCCGCATCCGCAGGCGTGAAGCTCGCGACGCTGCATTATTACTTCGACAGCAAGGAGAGCCTGCTGCTCGCCGTGCTCGAAGATCTGATCGCTGAGATGGACACTGCCTATCGCGCCGATGTCGCCCTACCGCCAGAACCCGAGGATCGGGTCGAGGCGCTGATCCGGGCCAGCTGGCGCTACATCCAGCGGACAAGAAACAAGCAGATCGCCCAGACGGAATTGACCCTCTACGCCCTGCGCACCAAGGGTTCCGAATGGCTCGCGGCAAAACAGTACAACGCCTATATCGATTTCTACGGCCATCTCGTTTTCGAAGATGACAGCGATGAAGAGCTTCGCCAGATCGGCCGGGCAGTCGGCCGGCAGATGCTGATCGGCATCGACGGCATCATCCTGCAGAGCTACGCCCTGGACGATCTCTCCGCCTCCAATGAGGACATCGAGGCCCTCATCATCGCCATGCGCGGCTATCTCCGCCGCCTCATGGCCGAACGCGGCAAGACGCGTTAGCCGAGCTGCCAGATCCCCCGGGCATTGCCCGAGAAAAGCTTATCCTTTTCGTCTTTCGTGCAGCCATGCAGCAGCGCCTGCGTCGTCGCGACCCAGGTCGAGAGCCCCCCGCCCAGCGTGCAGACCGGCCAGTCCGAACCCCAGATCGCACGGTCGAAGCCGAAGGATGCGATCGTATGATCGAAATAGGGTTTGAGGTCTTCGAGCGTCCAGTTCTCCAGATCGCCATAGGCCGGGATGCCGGAGATTTTCACGCGGACATTGTCGCGTGTGGCGATGTCGGTGATCCCGGTCTTCCACGTTTCATAGCCATGCCCCTTGATATCTGGCACCCCGCAATGGTCGAGGATGAAGGTAACATCGGGCGCGAGATCGACCAGCGCCTTGGCCTTGTCGATCTGATGCGGCAGCATGCAGAGATCGAAGGTGAGGCCTGTACCGGAGAGCCGCTTCACATTCTCGCGGAACAGCGCCCCCTCGGACACATCGTCGGGCACGACATGCAGGACGCGGCGGAAGCCCTTGACGAAGGGATTGGCCCGCTGGGCGTCGAGATAGGCGGCAAAGCCTAAATCTTCCGGCCGGCAGGAGGCGATTACCCCTCGCAGCAAGCTCTCGGGGGCGCGGGATAACGCCTGCACCATCTCGGTTTCCGCAGGGATATGCGCGGGCGCCACATCCACCTCCATATGCAGCACCGAGGAGATCCCGAGACGACGCGCCTCCCGCGCATAGGTCTCCCAGGTGAAATCGGCATCGAGCGCCGGGACATCCTTCAGCCAGGGATAGGTGAGACGGTCGCGATAGATGAGATGCAGATGGGTATCGATGATCATGCAAGGCCCCTCCCAAGGCCGTTGAAACTCAATTCGTATCAGAAACGTCCGTCCCCAGACCGGCACCGGCAAGTTCCGAGATCCGCCGCGCCGTTGCGGTCAACGCTTCGATCGTTCTGTCGATGTCGGGCGCCTCGGGCGCATTGATGATGGTGATGTAGGGGATGGTGAGCGCCCCGATGGCCTCGCCATCGGCACTGACGATCGGGGCCGAGAGATTGATGACACCGGCGGTCTGCGCGCTCGGCATCATCTCATAGCCACGCGCCCGGATCTGGTCGAGCCTGGCGATGAAGGCCTCCGTCATCCGCCCATCCGGCCCACCGCTCGCCACATGCTCGGCAACCATCATGGCGCGCACCTCCGGGCTTCGAAAGGCGAGCAAGACATGGCCGGAGCCGGTATCGAACAGCCCCATGCGCGAGCCGACCCGGATCGAAATGCCCCAATAACCCGGCGCCTCCAGCTGCGCGATGACCACCGGATGGCCCCGGTCATAGACGACGATATGGTTTTCCTGCCGGGTGATTTCCGCGAGTTCCCGCATGAGCGGCATGGCAAGCGAGGCAAGCCGCCGGGTCGGCGCATGCAGCTGCGCGAGGCCAAAAAGCTTCAGCGTCAGCACGTATCGATCACCATCGAGCCGCGCGACATAGCCGCGCTTCACCAGCCGGTCGAGCATCCTGTAGAATTCATTGGGACTGCGGTCGAGCTTCTTGGCGATCTCGGCCTGGCTCAAGCCGCCATCGACACCCGCCAGAAGCTCGATGATGTCGAGCCCCTTGTCGAGCGCCGGCGCCCGGTAGCGGTCCTGGTCGAGGTCATTCACGTCATTTCTCTCCTTGAAGTCCGAGGTCTGGCCTTGACGTTCATGAATAAATGTTTTGCATATGAATGATGCTCGCATCGACGGTGAGAATATGCAAGGGTCGAGTGACGAGGGATCGGCTGGAGGAGCCAAGAGCATGAACCTTGAAAAGAAGCATGTGCTGGTGACGGCCGCAGGCCAGGGCATCGGTCGCGCCAGTGCGCTGGCCTTTGCCCGCGCCGGAGCAACGGTCGTTGCGACCGATATCAACACGGATGCCCTAGCGAGCCTGAACGGTGAGGCCGGGATTACGACGCGCAAACTCGACGTTCTGAACGACGAAGCGGTGAAGGCCGTGGTCGCCGAGACCGGCCCCTTCGACGTGCTCTTCAATTGCGCCGGCTTCGTCCATGCCGGCACGATCCTCGACATGCCGGACAAGGATCTCGACTTCGCGCTCGACCTCAATGTCCGTGCGATGATCCGCACCATCCGCGCGGTCCTGCCGGCCATGCTGGAACGCGGCGACGGCTCGATCATCAACATGGCCTCGGTCGCAAGCTCGATCAAAGGCGTGCCGAACCGCTTCGCCTATACGGTCACCAAGGCGGCCGTCATCGGCCTGACCAAATCCGTCGCCGCCGATTATGTGACGCAAGGCATCCGCTGCAATGCCATATGCCCGGGCACGGTCGAAAGCCCCTCGCTGCAGGACCGTATGCGGGCTCAAGGGGACTACGATGCCGCCCGCGCCGCCTTCATCGCCCGCCAGCCCATGGGCCGCTTGGGCACGCCGGAAGAAATCGCCGATCTTGCCGTCTATCTCGCCGGCGCCACCTATACCTCGGGCCAGGCCTATGCCATCGACGGCGGCTGGACGATCTAATAGTCAGGAAGGAATACGACCATGAAACTGATGCGCGTTGGCCCGCTGGGTCAGGAAAAGCCGGCGATCCTCGACAAGGACGGCAAGATCCGTGACCTCTCGGCCCATGTGACCGATATCGGCGGTGCCGCCATTTCGCCGGAAGGTCTGGCCAAGATTGCAGCCCTGGATCCGGCCTCGCTGCCGGAGATCGCCGTCGACCGCATCGGCGCCTGCGTTGCCGGCACCGGCAAGTTCATCTGCATTGGCCTGAACTATTCCGACCACGCCGCCGAAACGGGTGCTGCCGTACCGCCGGAGCCGGTCATCTTCATGAAGGCGACCTCGGCCATCTGCGGCCCGAACGACGACGTTCTGATCCCGCGCACCTCGGAAAAGACCGACTGGGAAGTCGAACTCGGCGTCGTCATCGGCAAGACCGCGAAATACGTCTCGGAAGCCGACGCCATGGACTATGTCGCCGGCTACTGCGTCTCCCACGACGTGTCCGAACGCGCCTTCCAGACCGAGCGCGCGGGACAGTGGACCAAGGGAAAATCCTGCGACACCTTCGGCCCGATCGGCCCCTGGCTCGTCACCAAGGACGAGATTTCTGATCCGCAGAACCTCAAGATGTGGCTTTCGGTCAATGGCAAGATGATGCAGGACGGCTCGTCGAAGACCATGGTCTATGGCGTCGCGCATCTCGTTTCCTATCTCAGCCAGTTCATGAGCCTGCATCCCGGCGACGTCATCTCAACCGGCACGCCCCCGGGCGTCGGCCTCGGCATGAAGCCGCCGCAGTTCCTAAAGGCCGGCGATGTGGTCGAGCTCGGCATCGAGGGGCTGGGTACGCAGAAGCAGACGTTCAAGGCGGATGTTTGATCGGCATCTAAGTGAAAGACCCCGCTAACGTGGCGGGGTTTTTTCTGTCTTCAGCGGATGTGCAAATCAAAACCTGTAATTCACACCAACCCGGAACAGGTGGCTCGAAGGGTCGGACTTGTAGCTATCTGTCGGGCTAACCGTACCGCGCGGCGAGGTGCGCTGGCGGTAATCGGTGTAGAGGTACTCGGCCTTGAAGCTCAGCGCGTCGGTCATGGCATATTCGGCACCCACGCCGGCGACGTAGCCGAAATAGGTCTGCTGGTCTTGCCCGTCGATCGCCCCGAGGATCGGGTCCACGCCACCCTTGCCACCGGCAACGGCAAGACCGCCGGTCACATACAAAAGCGTACGGTCCATGGCCACACCGACGCGCGCCCGCGCCGTACCCTGCCAACCCAGCTCATAGTAGCAGGTCTGGGAAGGGAAGCCAGCGCAGGCCTTGTCGCCCTTGACCTTCGCCCACGAGACATCCGCCTCGACGCCGTAGACCATGTTGCCATTCTGGATGTTGTAACCGGCCGTCACTCCGGCCAGACCACCGCGCAAGGGCGTCTCGGAGAACAACGTACCGGAACCCGTCTGCGTTTTCACCTCGCCGACGGCACCACCGCCAACAACACCGACATAGCCGCCGCCCCAGTCGTGAATAATATCGGCAACGCCCCCTTCTGTCGGTAGCGGCTGGGGAATATCCGCAGAGCCGAGATCGGCCGATACGGCTGCCGTTGCAATGAAACCAGCCGACAGGCTGACGAGAAAAATCTTGGTGCTCACGAAAACTCCTGCGGTCACACTCATCATGATCTACCCGGCTTTTGGTTAACGACCAGTTCTCGTCGACAACCCCAAGAAGCAGAAAAGCCGGGCGTCACCACCCGGCTTTAAAGCTCAGATCTGATCCGAAGCTTACTTGATCAACGGCAGGATGCTGTCGATCGACTTCTTCGCGTCACCGTAGAACATCCGCGTATTCTCCTTGTAGAACAGCGGGTTCTCGATGCCGGAATATCCCGTGCCCTGGCCGCGCTTGGAGACGAAGACCTGCTTGGCCTTCCAGACCTCCAGAACCGGCATGCCGGCGATGGGCGAGTTCGGGTCCTCCTGGGCGGCCGGGTTGACGATGTCGTTCGAGCCGATGACGATGACAACGTCCGTTTCCGGGAAGTCCTCGTTGATCTCGTCCATTTCGAGCACGATGTCGTAGGGAACCTTGGCCTCGGCCAGCAGCACGTTCATGTGCCCCGGCAGACGACCGGCGACCGGATGGATCGCAAAGCGCACCGTCTTGCCGGCAGCACGCAGCTTGCGGGTCAGCTCCGACACAGACTGCTGCGCCTGCGCAACCGCCATGCCGTAGCCGGGAACGATGATGACGCTGTCGGCATCGTTGAGTGCATTGGCAACGCCGTCGCCGTCGATGGCGATCTGTTCGCCGGTCACTTCCATCTGCGGGCCGGTCGTGCCGCCGAAGCCGCCGAGGATGACCGAGACGAAGCTGCGGTTCATCGCCTTGCACATGATGTAGGAGAGGATCGCACCCGACGAGCCGACCAGCGCGCCGACGACGATCAGGAGATCGTTCGACAGCGAGAAGCCGATGGCCGCTGCCGCCCAGCCGGAATAGCTGTTGAGCATCGACACGACGACCGGCATGTCGGCGCCGCCGATGCCCATGATCAGGTGATAGCCGATGAAGAGTGCAAGCAGCGTCATCAGGATCAGCGTCCAGCTGCCCGCGCCGTTGAAGTAGAGCACCAGCAGGATCAGCGAACCGAGAGCGGCACCGGCATTCAGCATATGACCGCCGGGCAGTTTCTTCGCCTTGCCATCGACCTTGCCCGCGAGCTTGCCATAGGCGACGACCGAACCCGTGAAGGTGACCGCACCGATGAACACGCCGAGGAAGACTTCGATCTTCAGGACAGCGATTTCAGCGCCAGTCTTTTCGGCAATCTTGAGAGCAAAGCCGGCGAAATCGCCAAACAGCGTCGTCTGCCCGGCCTGGGTGGCGCAGGCAACGGCACTGAGCGCCGCATCACAGGAGGTGAGGCCGGCAGCCACGAGAGTACTTGAAATCCGCCACATCTCGATCTCGGCATTGAAGCCGATGAAGACGGCGGCGAGACCGACCAGCGAATGCATGGCGGCGACGAGCTGCGGCATTTCGGTCATCTGAACGCGCTGGGCAACGACCCAGCCGATGGCACCGCCGATGGCGATCATCACGACCGAGACGAACCAGTTGCCCGCACCGGGGCCGTAAAGCGTTGCGACGACGGCAAGCCCCATGCCGACAATGCCGTACCAGACGGCGCGCTTGGCGCTTTCCTGGCCGGAGAGGCCGCCGAGCGACAGGATGAAGAGAACGGCTGCGACGACATAGGCCGCTGTGGTAAATCCGTATTCCATGTGTGTGTCCCCTCCCCTAACTCAAGACTTCTGGAACATGGCGAGCATGCGCCGGGTGACCATGAAGCCACCGAAGATGTTGATGCCGGCCATTAGGACCGACAGCGCAGCGAGGATGATCACCAGGAAGTTGCCTGATCCGATCTGCATCAGGGCACCCAGAATGATGATCGAGGAGATGGCGTTGGTGATCGCCATCAGCGGCGTGTGCAGCGAATGGCTGACATTCCAGATGACCTGGAAGCCGACGAAGCAGGCGAGCACGAAGACGATGAAATGGCTCATGAAGCTGGCGGGTGCGTAAAGGCCGGCAAGCAGGATTAGCGCACCGCCCCCGGCAAGCAAGGCCACCTGGTTGCGGGTCTGCGTCTTGAAGGCGGCGATTTCCTGCGCCCGCTTTTCCTCGGGCGTCAGCTCCTTCACCTTCTCCTTGGGCTTTGCAGCCGCAATCGCCTGGATCTTCGGCGGCGGCGGCGGGAAGGTGATCTCACCGTCCTTGGTGACGGTCGCGCCACGGATGACATCGTCTTCCATATTGTGCACGACGACGCCGTCTTTTGCCGGCGTCAGGTCCGTCATCATGTGGCGGATATTGGTCGAGTAGAGCGTCGAGGACTGCGCGGCCATGCGGCTTGGGAAGTCCGTATAGCCGACGATGGTCACGCCATTGTCGGAGACGATCTTCTGATCCGGAACGGTCAGGTCGCAGTTGCCGCCGCGTTCTGCCGCGAGGTCAACGACCACGGAGCCCGGCTTCATCACGGCCACCATGTCGGCAAGCCAGAGCTTCGGTGCATCACGACCGGGGATCAGCGCCGTGGTGATGACGATGTCGATCTCGGGCGCCAGTTCGCGGAACTTGGCAAGCTGCTTCTCGCGGAACTCCGGCGAGGACGGAGCGGCATATCCGCCGGTCGCGGCGCCATCCTGGGTCGCCTCGAATTCGAGGAAGACGAATTCAGCCCCCATGCTCTCGATCTGTTCGGCGACCTCAGGGCGAACGTCGAAGGCATAGGTGATGGCGCCAAGCGAAACACTCGTGCCGATCGCGGCAAGACCGGCAACGCCGGCGCCGATGACCAGCACCTTGGCCGGCGGGATCTTGCCGGCGGCGGTCACCTGACCGGTGAAGAAGCGGCCGAAATTGTTGCCAGCCTCGATCACCGCGCGGTAGCCGGCGATATTGGCCATCGAAGAAAGCGCGTCCATCTTCTGGGCGCGGCTGATGCGCGGCACCATGTCCATGGCAACGACCGTCGCGCCCTTGGCCTTGGCCTGCTCCAGCAGAGCGGTATTCTGGGCCGGATAGAAGAAGGAGATCAGCGTCTTGCCGGGACCGAGACGATCGACTTCGGTCGTCTCGGGCGGACGCACCTTGGCGATGATATCGGCCGTTTCATAAAGCGCGGCGGCCGTTTCGACCACCGTGACACCGGCGGCGCGATAGGCATCGTCCGAAAGACCGGCAGCCTTGCCGGCGCCGCTTTCGATGACGCATTCATAGCCGAGCTTTTGCAACTGCGTGGCGCTGTCCGGCGTCATCGCGACGCGGGCCTCGCCGGCATAAATCTCCCTTGGCGATCCGATCTTCAATCCCATCTCCCAAACTCCGTTTTAACGGGTCCTACCTTCTGTCCTTCGCCCAAAGTCGAATGACACTCCAATCGCGGACACGAACAGAAGTGAGGCCCCCTGTCTAGTCCAGCATCGGGAACAAATGACAGTTTTGCCCCACAGGCTTTACGCTTAAAACGATTTTATTGCAGCGCACTGCTGCAACCCTCGCCAGCATCCGGTGGAACAATTGCGCTCACCCCCTGTTTCCCCTGTGGAACAACGCAAGGGAGACCAACATGCTGCAATGGATCCTCATCCTCCTTCTGATCGCCGCCGTCGCCAGTCTGCTCGGCTTCCGGGGCGTGGCAGGCGCCTCGGCGGGTGTCGCCAAGATCCTGATTTTCATCGTGCTGATCGTGATGATCATTGCGCTCTTTACCGGCGTCATCATTGTTGCCTGATGACGTCTGCTATCGTGGCAAAGGCCCGCACGCTGGGAAGCGATGCGGGCCTTTTCTTGCCGTGCCTTAAACGAAGGGCCTCACCCTCGGCTCCGTCGGCGTCCAGCCCGCAATGTCCTGCAGGCCAAGGGGATCGAGGATATCGCAACCGCGTTCGCGCCAGCGGATAAGCCCCCGGTCTGCGAGCTTCTTCAGCGTCTTGTTCGTATGCACGATGGAAAGCCCGAGCGTATCGGCAAAATGCATCTGCGTGACCGGGATATGCCGCAGGTTATCCCCCAGAATGCCGGCGCTCACGCCGCGATCGAAAAGGAAGGCGAGCAAATAGGAGGCTCGCTCCAGCGCGGATCGGCGACCGATGCTGAGCAGATGCTCATCGAGAATGCTTTCCTCGCGCGCCGCAAGCCAGGTCAGATCGAAACTCAGCCCTGGATGCAGTTCGAACAGGGAAAATAAACGGCTCCTCTCAAAGACGCAGAGGGTCATCGGCGTCAGCGCCTCCACCGAATGCTGCATCTCCGCCATGACCGCCCCCTGCAGGCCGATCATGTCACCCGGAACGATGTAATTGAGGATCTGTCGCCGACCGTCCTCCAGGATCTTGTAGCGGAACCCCCAGCCAGACAGCACTGTGTAGAGATGGGCACTGCGGGCGCCCTCGACGAGCACGGTCGTGCCGGGATCGGCGATCAGTTCTCCGCGCTTGAAGGTGGAGACGAACTCCAGTTCCCCTTCGGTGAAGGGACGGAACCGCTTCATGTGCCGCAAGGGACATTCGAAGCAGCTGACACGGATGGGAGACTGACGCGGTTCGATTGCCACGGGATGACCTCGTTTGTCCGCCACACTGTTCCCAATTGGAACAATGGCGGCTGCACATGTCTTTTTTAAATGACGCTCGTCGGGGGACGTCCGATAACGCGCCCCTGACAAAAGGAAATTCTATGACCACAGCGCCGCTCCGCGTTCTCGTTGCCGAGAACCAGTATCTGATCGCCATGGAGGTCGAACGCATCCTGCTCGAGGCCCTGGTGTGCGATGTCACCATCTCCACGCTGGGCCGGCTCGCCGAAGCGGTCGAAGCGACCGCTTTCGACGTTGTCATTATCGATGCGGAACTGAATGAGCCGACGAATGTCGAAAGAGCCAGACTGATCCAGGAAGCGGGGGCGAGACCCGTTTTTCTGTCGTCCTACGGACACTTCACGGAGATGGTGACCATTGTCACCGATCACCCCGTAGTCACAAAGCCGCCGCAGGCACATGAACTGGCTGCGGCGGTGGTGAAAGCGGCCCATGATCGTCAGACCTCAGACGGCAAAGGCCTTCTTGATGACCGCTGAACTGTGGGCATCGGGGCCATAGTCACCCTCTCCGCTCACGCCCAGGATCTCTTGAAGCTTGTTGCGCGCCCGGTTGATCCGGCTTTTGATGGTGCCGACTGCACAGCCGCAGATCTCGGCAGCTTCTTCATAAGCAAAGCCGGATGCGCCCACGAGAATGATGGCTTCGCGCTGATCACTCGGCAACTGGTCGAGCGCCCGCTTGAAGTCCTGCAGGTCGAGGGAGCCATACTGTTGCGGATGGGTCGAGAGCTGGGAGGTGAAGATCCCGTCCGTATCGGACACTTCACGACCGCGCTTGCGCATCTGCGAATAGAACTCGTTGCGCAGGATGGTGAAGAGCCAGGCCTTCATATTGGTGCCGGGCTCGAAATGATCCTGCTTCGCCCATGCCTTCATGATCGTGTCCTGCACGAGATCGTCAGCGACATGGTGCCGGCCAGTGAGCGAGACAGCAAAGGCACGCAGGTTCGGCAGCGCTGCCAGAAGGTCACGCTTAAAGGAATGATCGATCGACGTCTCACCACCGGTCATCGAGCATTGTCCTTGATGCGATTGGCTTCACCGGCCTGACGTTCGGCCATGTCCAGCTGCTCCAGAAGCTGCAGAAAGCGCTCCGGAATGCCTTCCTCCTGCACAGACTGGTAGTATTCGCGCAATTGCGCCGACACACCGGGATGAAAGGCGGCCATTCCAGGCAGCCCGTTCGTAACCGGCGCTTTCTTCGAATGTTCTGTCATTGGGTCCAACGGGTTTGAATCAGTGTCGCCTGACAACGCCGAAGAAGGGATAAAGTTCCTGGAGAGACGATATTTTTATCCAGCTTTTATAACGCTGGCGAAACCGTGATCCAATTGGAACAAAGCCCTATAGACGGCGTTCTCCCGGCATCGAAACAGGGAGAAATCACCATGCTCTACTATGCCCTCGTCTTTCTCGTTGTCGCGCTGATTGCAGGCGTTCTCGGCTTTGGCGGCATTGCCGGCGCATCTGCCGGAATCGCCAAGATCCTCTTTGGAATCTTCATCATTCTCTTCCTGGTTTCGCTGGCCATGCGACTTTTCCGCCAGGCGTGAGGGAAAATCGACCTGCGGAAGACAAGAAGCGAGATAGAGGCCACGCCGGAGTACGGCGTGGCCTTTCTCTTTGACAAATCAGAAGGAAAATCAGCTAAGGACCCAGATGGCCACGGCGACCAGAAGGGCCAGGATCACGCCCAATACCGTTACCGTAAACGACCCGTACCGGGGCGGCACCTGCGATTCCAGGTCCTGGTCCAGTCCCGCCTGCTGCGCCAGGTGACGGTTTCGGACATCAATCTGGGGCGAAGTTTGACCCTTGGCGGCTTCTAAAGTCATCGGCTTGCTCCGTAACGTTCGGCCGGCACGGGCGGCACCAGCGCCTGGGCAGTGGCAGGGCCGGCCTGTATCGGGGCGACATCCAGCGCCGCCAGCTTGGCGGGGTCGATCGTCTGGCGGATGTCACGACCGGCCACGAGTTCAGGACTCACGGGAAAACAGTCACCATAGATGATCTCGGCAATGGCTCTGGCGCGTTTAAGTTCTGTTGGAAGTGCGCTGTAGCAAGCCTCGTCCGTATCATAGGATATCACAGCCACCGGATCCTGCAGACAGGTCGTGTCTTGTGGATGGCAGGCCACAATAACAAGCAGTGCAGCCATACTGTTCATGATCGTTCTCCGTGTTACCTGAAGGTTAACGCGAAGACTGCCGGACGGTTCCGGGAACAAGGGCGTGATGAGCTTGAAGTCCCCCAGCTCCGCTCAGGAACGGATCAGGTCGTGAATATAGTGAAGCTTGGCAATCACCGGCTCTGACAACACGAAGGGATAGAGATCCGGCTGTCCCATGCTGCGGTTGATGCTGTTGATCGCCAAGGTCAGCGGCACCCAGGCCCGAATGAGCGCCTCGGCACTGCCCATGCTGTAGCTATCAAAGGTGCGCTTCAGTTCGATCGCCGGCAGATCAGCGTCGACATCGGGATTGGTGCGCAACCCGAAGGCATCCGCCGTATCCAGGGCATCAACGATGTGGAAGTAGTGCGCGAAGGTTTCCGCGAAATCCTCCCAGGGGTGGCTCGCGGCATAGGCTGAAATATACTTGGTCTCCCAGCCTTGCGGCGGTCCCTCCGCATAATGGCGCTTCAGGGCGTCGGAGTAGTCAGCCCGCTCGTCTCCGAAGACCGCGCGACAGCGGTCGAAGGCGTCGCGATCCCGCACAAGGACGTTCCAGTAGTAATGCGCGACCTCGTGGCGAAAATGTCCAAGCAGGGTGCGGAAAGGTTCACCCAGCGCGACGCGACGCGCTTCCCGTTCGGCATCCGACCCCTCGGCAATGTTGAGGGTAATCAGGCCTTCGGCATGACCAGTCAACACCGGCCCCTCGCTGCCATCCATCGGATCATCCGCAAGAAACGCGAAGCCCAGCCCGCCCTCCTGATCTGCCGTCCGCGTCACAAGCGGCAATCTGAAGCGTAGAAGCGAATAGAAAAGACCCCGCTTGGCGAGTTCGATCCTCTGCCAGTTCTGCAGGTTTTCCGGCACGGAGAGATCAGGGATCGTCACATTATGGCGGCAGGCGAGGCAGAATCCACTGTCGTCCTCATCTTCGACCAGCCAGTTGCACCCGCCCAGAGCAGCATTGGCGCAAGGGCGAACGTTCGCCGCCAACGTGACACCATGGTCAAGAACATGTGTTGTGGAAGCATCCAATGCGACCATGTCGAGCGTTCCCGACCGGAAAGCGAGACGCGCCCCACAGGTCACGCAGCCGTCATTCTCGAAATGCACGACATTCGAACAGTTGCTGCAACTGAACAGGCGCATGATCGCATCTCTCGTTGGGAAGCGCCGGGCAGCGCAAACGGTCAGTCAAAGATCTCGAGCGGGAAGCGCAACTGGTATCTGACCTGCCCATTGCTCAACTCGTGGCGTGCTTCCCCGTTGACCGAAGAGGGAACCACCCGCTCAAGCACGGTCGAGCCGAAACGTGCAGCCTTCGTTTCCTCGTTCTCGCGCGCCGTGAAGGGCTCGGCCCAGATGATCTCGACCACCGGACCGGCTGGCGTTTCAAGCTTCCGGCAAGAGACGTCGATCGGCAGGCGACGCTGCAGGAAATCGCCGTGGCTCACGGCGTTGACCACCAGTTCGTGAAGCGCAAGACCGATATGCAGAGACGCGTTCGGCGTCAGAAGCACATCATCTCCGGTTACCCGAACCAGATCGACATTCTCCTGCACGTAGCGATCGACCTGCTGCTTCAAGAGATCCCGGAAATAGGCACCCCGCCAGCTCGAATCCGTTATCAGATCCTGGGACTGCGACAGCGCATGCAGCCTGCCCCGGAATTTCCCGAGGAACATGTCGAGCGTACCGGAATAACGCGCGGTCTGGGAGGCAATACTCTGGATAATCGCCAGCAGGTTCTTGGAGCGGTGGCTGACCTCGCGCAGCAGCGCCCTAAGCAGCCGCTCGCGTCGCCGGTCCTCGGTGCGGTCGATGACGACGGTGATCAGATGCAGATCGTGATCGGCCATCTCGACCATCCGGCAGCGGAATTCAAAAAACGTGTCATCGCCGGCCTCGATCTCCAATTCGGCACGGTCACCGGCCTTGACGAGGCCGGATTTTAGCTCGGTCAGCTTCTGTCCGATTTCCGGCCCGAAGATTGTGTCGTCACTGGGGACAGCACCCACCGGTAGGCTCCACCGGGCCGGCAGCGAGGTGATGCAGACATAGGTGCCATCGATATCCTGTAGGATCAGGCTGGCGCCCATGTCGATGAGCGCGGTTATGAAAAACTCCCGCAGCTGTTCGTCGCCGCGTTGAGGTTCAAACCATGTCAACCGATGTACCAATTGCCTGCTCCGCCGTTCTCGGCATCAAGGACCGGCTCCGCCCGGTCCACCCCTCGCATCAACCTATGCCCTCAATGGACTATATCAAGCCTGCTCGGACACGCGCTCGTTGAAGAAGAGCGCTTGACTGATCAGCGCCTTGACCATGTCGGGATTGAACGGCTTGGTGACCAGGAATGCGGGTTCCGGACGCTCACCGGTGAGCAGGCGCTCCGGGAAAGCCGTGATGAAGATCACCGGAATTGTATCAACCTTGAGGATATCGTTGACGGCATCAATGCCCGAGCTGCCATCGGCAAGCTGGATGTCGGCCAAAACCATCTTCGGGTTCGTACGTTTGTAGAGATCAACCGCCTCGGCATGGGTCCGGGCGATGCCGGTCACACGATGGCCGAGGTCCTCAACCATCTGCTCGATATCCAGTGCAATAAGTGGCTCGTCTTCGATGATCATGATGTCGGTCGCCACCTGACGCGAGATCTCCATAGACGCCTCGTTGAACAGCGAGTTGAATTCCGCTTCGCCCACACCGAGGACATTGGCCGCCTCGCTGGTGCTGAAGCCTTCGACCGTGATGAGCAGGAAGGCATGACGCGCACGTGTCGGCACGGCCGCCAGATTGGCCGCTGCACGCTTCTCCCAGGCAAACGGCGAGGTGATCTGTGGGAGCTCCACCTTGGTGGAATCGTAAATCGTCACGAACAGCTTGTAGAGGGCGACGCGGTCATCTCCGGTATCGGGGAAGATCGAGATATCGGCGATCAGCGCCTCCAGGACCGCTGCGACATAGGCATCTCCGGAGGTCTGTGAACCGGTGACAGCGCGTGCGTAGCGCCGCAGGTAAGGAAGATGGACGGCGACGCGGGCAGTAAGGGACATGCAGTTCTCCAATCGGAATGGAACTTAGTGCGGACTCGGCAGAAAACGCGGCTCAAGAAAAAATGTTCCAGCGCTTGGGGAACTTTTTTGCCTCAAAGGGCTTATCAGGTTAATTGTCGTCCTGCTTGGCAAACTCACGGATTTGGATGCATATGGCTGAAGGCCCTCCGGAAAAATCAAAGTCGAAAAAGGCCTCGGAGGCACAGCGGCAAAACACGAATGCGCTCATCGCTTCAAAGCTGCGTCGCTATTATGATAGCATCATCCAGGAAGGCACTCCACCACACTTGCTCGATCTGCTTGAACAACTGCAAAACGCGGAAGACGAAAGTAAATCGAAGAAATAGTGCCTGACTCGGTAAAAGGCCGGATCTTCAAGACCCGGCCGTGCAGCTGTCATCAGATGTCGTCTCGATCATTCCCCACACCTTGCGATTTGGCCAGACCGTAAACCACGGCGGCGATTGCGGCTGCCGTGAGCAAAGACCGGCCCTTCATCAGCGCTGGAACGCCGGCAAGAAGCTGCAGCGTCATTGGGTCCGGCAACCTCGACCTTGCGGCCCGTTGGCGGGCCTTCGCGCGCCGCTCCGTAGCCCGGTTCATCGATTGAACCACGGCGATCACCACCACCGCGACGAGGGCGGTGCCGACCGCGATGGCGAGAGCAGCGAGAATGGGTCCAATCACGCTGGTCAGATAGAACCCGAGCGCCAACAAGAGGGCGACATAGGCCGTCAGGCCCAGCACCCCCGCAATGGCGCCGGCGACGACCGAACGCCCGACCCTGCGGGCCGTCGGTCGGACCCGACCGAAGGCAACGATGCCCAATTGTCTGAAAAGTGGCAGCATGATCAACGCCGGCTGAGCAGCGCGAGCACGTAACCGACCCCCGCCGCCATGGCGAGCGACTGAAGCGGCTTGGCCCGCACATAGGCCTCGATGTCTTCTTCGGCATCCATGAAGCGCTCGCGGGCCGTGTCCATATACTGCTGCGACGTCTCGCCCGCCTGGCGGATTTTGCCGCTGCCGAAGGAGGCGACGGTTTGCGTCAGCGAAGCGAGGTCGCGCCGCAGCGCTTCAAGATCCGCCTGCACGTCACCGGTGGTCGCGTTGCCGACAGAGCTGGCACTGCCCACAGTGCTGCCGGCCCCCAGACCGCTCGTGGTGTCGTTTGCAACGGTCTCGGCCTTGTTCTTCGAGGCATTCGGTACTTGCGCCATGATTGGTCTCCTTCGTCTGTGGAACGGATGTCGCACTCGCTTTCACAACGTCACAGGCGAAGGAGGGTTCCGTAATGGGGCATGTTTCTTCCACGCAGCAGACGGGAGGTCGAAGCGAGCGTTGCGCAAGAATGAGTTGGAACCAGTCCGCTACCCAAGGCGTTGTTTGCCCCGAGGACATCAAGCCTCGACCATTCACCAACACGGGAGAAAAACCGATGAATTGGAACCAGATCGAAGGCAATTGGGAGCAGTTCAAGGGCAAGGCCCAGACCCAGTGGGGCAAGCTGACCGGTGACGATCTCGACGTCATCGCCGGCAAGCGCAAGGAACTCTCCGGCAAGATCCAGGCTGCCTATGGCAAGACCCAGGAAGAAGCCGATCGCGAGATCGACGACTGGATGAGCCGCAACTAAGACCTGACGGTCTTATGGCGCACGAAACCCGGACCCTCACGGCTCCGGGTTTTTTGTTGCCCTTACGCCGCCACCGTCGTCGCGCCGTAGGTCACACCCTTTTCCTTCAGCCAGCGCCGATAGGCGATGGACGAGGCATCCGCCCGCGTCGGGATTTCCTTGCGCGGCTCAAGCGGCAGAAGCACCGGCCGCTGGTTTTCCAGAATGATGCGATCTTGCAGGAAGATCATCTGCTGGAAATGGATGAGCTCCGTCGTCGTCGAGACATCGTCGATCAGATACATGATCGGATGCGCCCGGCAGCGACCGGGATCGAGCGGCTGGACGAAGAGCCCGATGACATCCCAGCGATTGGCCGCATTCGGACAGGTCTTGTAGAGGATCGTCGTGAACGGCGTCATCACGCGGTACGTGTATTGCGTGGTGATGCCATCCTGCGCCGACAGAGCCGCTTGCGGCTGGAAGAAGGTGCAGTTTGTCGCCCAGACCTCGTCCTCTTCGCGCCGTATCTCGACATCGTAGCTCTGCACTTCGGTATGCGGCTCCGCACCCAGAACATCGGTATGCACGAAGGGGAAATGCGCCATGTCGAGAAAATTCTCGACGATGCGAAGCCCTGACGCCTTCACGGTGACGACACCGCAGGGTACGTAGCGCCGATCGGGCTCGTCGGCCTCCGGCAGCGGAAAAATCTCGCGCTCGGGCTGACCCAGCGTCGCCCAAAGAAAGCCGAAGCGATGGCGCAGCGGCAGCGGCTCGGCCCGCCCCTCGGCAAAGACCTCGATCGACCCATCGGCCTGTTTAACGACGGTGAGATCCGTCCCAAGCAACCGGTTTTGCGATCTTCCAACCGGGATGACAGCCTCGGTATCGAGCACATACCACTGGTTAAGCGAAGCCTTGTCGATACCGTTCTGCATAGTCCGTCTTTCCTCTGGAGCACGGGAGAAACCGCTTGAAACCCGATCGCGCCCGCCGCTAGATTGCCCAAAAATTAGAGCGCGCACAATTGCAAGGCAACAGTGATCCCCATCCGATGACGGCGAAGGCCGACCAGATGACCGTCGGCTTCACCTTTTCCGGAAGGCTGGAGCCGCAGGGTTTTGTCGCGTTTGCCGAACATCGGGCCGCCCGCCTGTCGCTCGGCCTGAACATTGCCTCCTGTGACAGGGACCGCTGTCGCCTGACGCTGTCGGGCCCGGAAGCCCTGATCGACGCCTTTGAAATGGCTGTTAGTCTCGGCCCCTATGACAGCATCGTGCTCGACGTATCGAGATTTCAAACAGACGAAGACCTGCCCGAAAAGGCCGCATCATGAACCCCAATTCCTCTTGGATCCCCGTTGCCATTTCCGCCGACATCGAAGCCGGCACCTCCGCCGGCACGCTCGTTAACGGCGAGGAGCGCGTCGTCTGGCGCGACAACAAGGGCGCGGTCCATGTCTGGGAGGACCGCTGTCCGCATCGCGGCATGCGCATGAGCTTCGGCTTCGTGCGCGGCGACCACATCGCCTGCCTCTATCACGGCTGGCGCTACGACACCGGCGGCCAGTGTCGCTACATCCCGGCACACCCGGATCTCGAGGTGCCCCAGACGATCAAGGTCCCGACCTTCGCCGCGATCGAACGCGCCGGGATAATCTGGATGGCACCGGAGGGGTCGGATGCGGAGGACCTCTCGACGCTTCATGAGACGGCCGAACCAGTTCGCAGCCTGTTCCTCGACATGACGGCGGAAGCGGCTCTGCTCGCGGTGACGGCAGCCCCACCCGAGGGCTATCGTCCGGTCGAGAGTGGGACTGGCTTGGTTACCTTCCAAGGTAACGACGTGACCGTCCTGATCGCAGCCCAACCCCGCGACGCCGGCCGGACCGCCTTGCACATCACGGTGACCGGACACACCGCCGCAGCCAACCGCCGCTCCCTCGCGCTCTGGGCCACAGACCTCCGCAACCGCATCGAAGCCCGCTCGATGGAGGCCGCGTGATGATCAAACTCTACGATTACCATCTCGACGAAAACGGTTTTCGCGTTCGTCTCCTCCTTTCCATGCTCGGCCTCCCCTTCGAAACGGTTGCCGTCGACAAGGCGCCGGGCCGCGAGCAGGAAAAGCCGCACATGCTGGCGCTCAACCCGACCGGCACGCTGCCGATCCTCGAAGACGGCGACGTAAAGCTGTTCGGCACCGCCGCCATCCTCGCTTATCTCGTCCGCGCCCACGCGCCTGACAGTCCCTGGCTGCCTGCCGATGCCGCAGACTTCGGCAGCGTCCAGCAATGGCTGGGCTTCGCCACCCGCGAGCTGAAACCCGCCGTCGACGCGCGCGAGGCGGCGCTCTTCACCTCCGAGGGGGCAAGTGAGGCCGACCTCAAGGCCGCCCGCAAAGCCTTCCGCATCATGAACGACCATATGACGCTCAGGCAGATCGAAGGCTCGGAGTGGTTCGTTGGCAACACCCCGACGCTGGCCGATCTCGCCCTCCTGCCGAGCTTTGCGCTTTCGCGCGACTGCGGCATCGATCACGACGAATACCCGGCCCTTCGGCGCTGGCTGCGCCGTTTCCGCGCGCTTCCGGGCTTCATCACCATGCCCGGCGTACCGGATTACCATTGACCTGCCTTGCTGACCGAAAGCCGCTCGGCTAGGTCAAATACAACGCAGGGAGGTCCGCCATGATCCGCATCGTCTTTCTCGACCGGGACACGCTGTCGCCGGAAACCGTGGTCCGCGCGCCCTCCGTGCCGCATGAGATGGTGGTCCATGCCCGCAGCGCCCCGAACGAAGTGGCTGAGCGCATCCGCGACGCCGATGTCGTGATCACCAACAAGGCCCCTGTCCGCGCCGAAGCACTCGCCGGCGCCGCCAAGCTCAAGCTGATCGCCGTCTCCGCCACCGGCACCGATATCGTCGATCTCGCGGAGGCCAAGGCGCGTGGCATCGCCGTTTGCAATATCAGGAACTACGCCAAACACACGGTGCCCGAACATACCTTCGCGCTGATGCTGGCGCTGCGCCGCTCGATCCTGCCCTATCGCCAGTCGGTCATCGAGGGTCGCTGGCAGCAGGCGGCGCAATTCTGCTATTTCGATTATCCCATCGCCGATCTCGGCGGCTCGACGCTGGGGATCATCGGCCATGGCACGCTGGGCCAGTCGGTGGGCAAGATCGCCGAAGCCTTCGGCATGACGGTGCTCGCCGCCAGTCGTCGCGGCGCAACCGAGCTCAAACCCGGCCAGACCGCCTTTGACGAGGTGTTGAAACGTTCCGACGTGATCACCCTGCACTGCCCGCTGACGCCGGAAACGCGCGGCGTGATCGGCATCAGGGAATTCGCCCTGATGGAACGCAAGCCGCTGCTGATCAACACCGGTCGCGGCGGTCTCGTCGATGAACTCGCCCTTGAAAAGGCGCTCGATGCCGGCCAGATCTCCGGCGCCGGCTTTGATGTCACCGATGGCGAACCACCCGCCGCCAACAGCCCGATGATGCGGATCGCGTCCCGCGAAAACGTCATCCTCACCCCGCATGTCGCCTGGGCCAGCCGCGAGGCAGTCCAGGCCCTGGCCGACCAGCTGATCGAGAATATCGAGCTGTTTTTCGCCGGCAAGCCTCGCAATCTTGTTGGCTGATCCTGCTTAGGCAGCCCAGGGCTATCGCGTTGGGGTACCCCCCTCTGTCAGCTTCGCTGACATCTCCCCCACACGGGGGGAGACTGGCTGAACCGCCGGCCCGCTCACATTCCGTTGGCGCCGGAAAGGGATCGGCAAACGCGGCGCTCCGTTCTCCCCCCTTGTGGGGGAGATGTCACGCAGTGACAGAGGGGGGTATCCATATACGCCAACCCAGCCCTTGCCCTTTCCCCGCGACGCATGTCTAACTCTCTCAAAAGACAAAAGGGGAGGACGGCATGCGGTATCTGGAGGCGGACTATCAGGGCGAGGAAATCCTGACGGCGAAAAAGGGCGCGCTTGGCCTGATCGCCCTTAACCGTCCGCGTGTGCTCAACAGCCTCTCCCACGACATGGTCCTCGCCTTAGGCAAGGCGCTCGATGCCTTCGAGGCCGACCCGCAAGTCGCCGCCGTCCTCGTCACTGGCGAAGGCGAACGTGGGCTTTGCGCCGGCGGCGATATCAGGATGTTCTATGAAAGCGGCAAGGCCGGCGATGGCAAGGCCTCCCACTTCCTCAAGGCCGAATACCGCCTGAATGCCCGCATCGCCGGCTTCAAGAAACCTTACATCGTCGTGATGGATGGCATCACCATGGGCGGCGGCGTCGGTGTCTCCAGCCATGGCAGCCACCGCATCGTCACCGAAACGACGAAGCTCGCCATGCCCGAAACCGGCATCGGCTTCTTCCCCGATATCGGCGCGACCTGGCTCCTCTCCCGCGCAGCCGGCGAACTCGGCACCTGGATGGGGCTAACAGGCGAGGCGGTGAACGGCGCCGACGCCATCACCGCAGGCTTTGCCGACTGGTATGTTCCGCAGGACCGGGTGGCCGAACTTCTGCAGCGGATCGCCGCCCTGCCCGCCCCCGCCCTCGGGGCAACCATCGCCTCGATCATCCGCGACTATACGGTGGACGGCCCGACCGGCATCTTTTCCGAAGGCCGCGCCATGATCGACCGCTGCTTCGCCTTCGACACGGTGGAGGAGATCATCGCAGCACTGGAACAGGAACAGGGCGACCTGGCCGCAAGAACGCTAACCGCCATGCGCGCGAAATCGCCGACCAGCCTGAAAGTGACGCTCAGGATGCTGCGCGAGGCCCGCCGCTCCCGGGACCTCGAAACCTGCCTCGAACGCGAATTCGCCGGCACCCTCCAGGTGGTGAAAGTCCCCGATTTCTACGAAGGCATCCGCGCGGCGATCATCGACAAGGACCGGAACCCGACATGGTCACCGACGACGCTGGAGGATGTGGCGCCGGAGAGTGTCGAGGCGTTTTTTGTGGAGCGGGATGAGCGGTTGTTTGGGTAGGGTCGGAGAGGTCTACAGCGCCGTGCGCCAAACATGGCGCACAAAGGTTCGCTGTAGCGCCTTATGAATCTGAATGCCTGGGAGCTGACATAGATACCGGGAGACACGGTCCGTTTACCGCTATGCTAGAACATGTCACAAGTGGCGACGTTTATTTGACGAACCCGTCAATTCGCGCTATGGATTTAGACTAATCAAATTCGATCGCAGGCTGGACCGAAAGGAGGTAAGCTGTGAGTGTTTTGAAAGAAACCCCTACGACTCCCCCACGGAAAACCTTCGACGTGCGCCCGTCGCAGGCTCCTGTGAACTACGACGCCCTGATTTCTCAGGCTATTGAGCGCTTCCCCAAGGTTCATGCAATCCTTGCAAAGTGAGCCGCTGTGGCTGCCGATTGAAGTCGTTGTAAAGATCAACCTCATCCATACAGCAGCGCTTGGTGAAAATCATGCGCTGCTTTTTCCAGAAAAGCTGGCCGGCGCCATGATGCGCCCTCGAAACCTCTGGGACTATGAAGAGCCAGACGCCGTCAGCTTGGCGGTATGCTACATGCATGGCATCGCCTCAGCCCACGCATTCGAGCAAGGAAACAAGCGGACTGGCTTTGACGCCGGCTTTGCATTCCTGGGCGCGAACGGACTCACGATCCATCCGGAGGCAGACACCGAGCTGATGGCCACCTCATTCATCGAACTGATCGAGCGCACCATAACGACCGCCGATTTCGAGGCCCATCTCTCTGAATATATCGTCCCTGTAGACATATAGCCCAGATCGCATCCCTGATGCATAAATCCCACCCTGAATTCAGCTGGAACCAGAGCGGGTCCAAAAAAGTGCGTCAGCGGTTTTGCGTCCGGACTGCGAAAAAACAAATAGATAAGGCATCCGCGCGGCGATCATCGACAAGGATAGGAAATCCGAGCTGGGCGCCGGCGACGCTGGAGGATGTGGCGCCGGAGAGTTTCGAGGCGTTCTTTGCGGCGAGGGATGAGCGGTTGTTTGGGTAGGATCGGAGATGCCTAAAGCGTGTCGCGGCAAACGGGATTCAGGATTCCGGTTTTTCTTGATCTGTGATTGACTGTGCCCGTGGAAGGAGAAGCGCCATGGGCAAGCCGCATCCGATGGAGTTGCGTGAGCGTGTCGTTGCGTTTGTGAATGAAGGCAACAGCAATCGGGAAGCCGCCCGGCATTTCCGGGTTTCGCCCCGGTTCGTCAACAACATGATGATCCTGCATCGTTCCTCTGGTTCTCTTCGGCCTGCCAGACAGGGCCACCCGCCTGGCAGTAAACTTTCGCCGCATGGGGAATGGATCAGCGAGCGCGTAGCCCTCAATGGCGAAGTGACGCTGGACGAACTGTGTCTCGAACTGGCCGAGCGCGGCATCGAAGTCCACCGCGCAACCGTCGGGCGGTTTCTACATCGGCTTGGGCTCAGCAATAAAAAAAAGCCTCAAGGCAAGCGAGCAGCTCAGACCGGAGATCGCCAAGGCGCGTGATCTTTGGATTAGCCGGCGAAAGCGGTTCTTCAACAAGGCGTTGTCACGGCTCATCTTTATCGATGAGACGTCCACGAATACCCGTCTGACGAAGCGCACCGGATGGTCTGCCAAAGGCAGTCGCTTTGCGGCTTACGCTCCCTTCGGCCACTGGAAGACGCAGACATTCATCGCCGGACTGCGCTGCCATGGCCTGACCGCGCCATGGATTGTCGATGCACCCATGAACAGCCGCATCTTTGAAACATGGATCGAGACACAGCTTGCGCCGACACTGTCGCCCGGCGATGTTGTCATCCTCGACAATGTCGGCTTCCACAAAAGCGAGAAAGCCGAACAACTGGTCAAGGCGAAGGGGGCCTGGCTTCTCTTCCTGCCGCCCTATTCGCCGGACCTGAACCCCATCGAAATGGCGTTCTCAAAGCTCAAGGCGCTCTTGCGAAAGCGAGCAGCCAGGAGCTTCGACACGATTGCCCAAGCCCTCGGCGACATCATCGCCCTCTTCTCTGTCACTGAATGCCGAAACTTCTTCAAAGCCGCAGGATATGAGGCTGAATAAATGCGACACGCTTTAGATCAGACATTGAGCCTGGACGCCCATTCACGTCTAGAACTGGAGAGTGGGGACAGACTGATATCAATCAGCCACGTAGCTAAATATTTCTGTTGCATGGAGAATAGGCCCAGTGGTGTTGCCAAAATTACGCCTTGGGGCGCTCGCCCATAACTCGCTTATGGAGATAAGGGCTTGGAAATTCTTGGACGACTGCTACACTTACTGGTGCAGTCCATAATGAAAAGCCCCAGATCGGAATTTCGACATGGATAACAATAGCTACTTCGAGCATCTTGGCGTAAAATTCCACGTGTTAGACGAGCGGCCTAATCCAAAGCTTTTGAAGAGCGGCGATTGGATCAGAATTTGCTACGAGCCTCATAGCTCGAAACCAGATATTGTCGCGCTTCTCATCGCAAATAATCAAATTTGGCCTCTGAACCATGGCGCCGGACCAAATGATCCTGCGTATCTGCCAGACGACTATCAACTTAAACTTGCTCGAAACGGCGACCATACGGACACATTCACGCAGTTATTCAGTCAGGAGTATATCGAGCTGGTTGCAAAGGTAGATGGCCATTCAAAATCGAACGACGGTAGCCGCCTTGGGCGGCAGCCATGAATATCGTCGTATGCCTAGATGGCACGTGGAACGGAAACGATCTCCAAGACACGAATGTTCACCGGATTCTCGGGTTGCTGGACAAGCAGCAGTGTATCTCCAACTACTACTCTGGCGTCGGAGTAGGCAGCCGTCGGCTGGAGGAAAAACTCGACGGTGCCACCGGGCGAGGTGTTTTTAGGACTGTCCGCGCGGCTTACACATTCGTCAAGGCCAATTACATGGAGGGTGACCGGATCTATGTAATCGGCTTCAGCAGAGGAGCTTATGCGGCACGCCATCTTGCTGGATTGATCGCCCGATGTGGCCTGAGATGGCACCCTGAGTCAACCTATGAAGAATATCGGGCCATCTTGCGAGGCAAGGCGTCGGGCTCCACTGCCGGAGTAGATATTCAGTTCCTCGGAATGTTCGACTGCGTGCCCGGCAACCAATACTATATGTTGGGAAACGGACCTGTGGAGTTGAATGATCCCAGAATCGAGCGCAAAATTCGAAATGTCGCGCACGCCGTTTCGCGAGACGAGCACCGCGCCTTGTTTAAACCACTCATTTTCGTCCGGGATGAACAGGAACGCTTCGAGCAACGTTGGTTTCCGGGCTACCATTTCGATGTCGGGGGCGATGAAAACATGGCGCTCAACAATTTTTCGCTGGCCTGGATGTTACTTGAGGGCTGTCGATGCGGACTTCGCCTCTCAGGCCTGATTCCAACCAAATTCGACCCGACTGCTCCTGGCAAACGTCAAGACGACGTGACATCGAGAATTGGCTTCGAATGCTCTCGTGCAGAACTTCCAGAGGCAAAACTCGTCGATGATGAGATAACAGTGGATGCACTGCGGCAAGGAATCAGCAATCTTACCCATATCGGCTGAGTAACTGCTTCCTTCCGGGGGGGGGGTACGGCCACCTTGGAGGGCGGCTATTGGGTCGATTGCAGCTTGGCAGATGTGCTATTGAGCCGCTGCTGTTCTATACATCCGGTAGCTGCCTGCCCGGATAGATCCAAATTGAGCCGACGAAGTGCCAATCCAAATGGCACAAAACGCCCCAACAAGACAAACACCCTCACTCAATCTCATACGGCATCGGGTTCCGCACCCGATGATCCACCACGAGCTTCCGTTTCAGCGGCGGCACCGCGCGGCTGGTGCATTTGACGCGCTCGCAGATGCGGCAGGAAATGCCGATCGGGTCGAAGGCGCCGCGGTTGGAGAGGTCGAGGTCGTCGGCATAGACGAAGGCGCCAGCATAGGAGATCTCGCAGCCGAGCGCCAAAGCATAACGCGGATTGGCGGCGCGGAAGCCAGCGGAGCCTTTTGAGACTTGCGTCGCGATGCAGAGATAGCGCACGCCATCGGGCGTCTCCGCCGTCTGGCGGATGATCCGGCCCGGCGTCTCGAAGGCCTGATGGGCATTCCACAGCGGACAGGCCGCCCCGAAGCGGGCAAATTGCAGGCGGGCCGCGCTATGCCGCTTGGTGATATTGCCGGCCCGGTCGATGCGGGCAAAGAAGATCGGCACGCCCTTGAGCCCCGGCCGCTGCAGCGTCGAGAGGCGGTGGCAGACCTGTTCGAGCGAGGCCTCGAAGCGGGCGGCGAGCAGCTCGATATCGTGGCGCAGATCCCGCGCGGCCGTGAGGAAGATGCGATAGGGCAGGATCAGCGCGCCGGCGAAGTAGTTGTAGAGACCCATGCGACAGATCTCGACCGCCTCTTCGCTGCGGAAATTCGCCTGTTTCAGCACCTGGTCGATCTTCGTGGCAGCCGCGAGCTGGGCGATCTGGATGGCGATCTGGAAATCGCGGGTGGGGGCAGAGGCATAGCGGCTGACGGTCAGGATCCGCCCCACCGGATCGAAGCGGCGGATCGCCTCGTCGCCCGCCTCGCCGCGCACCACGCGCACGCCGTGCCGCGCTTCAAGATGGCCTGACAGGGCCGCGTAGTTCTCGCCCTCCCCGAGCTTCAGTTCCGTCGCCAGCTGCTCGGCGGCGAGGTCGAGATCGTGGATGTAATTGTCGACGAAATGGAAGAAGTCGCGCACCTCGTCATAGGGCGTCACCTCCTGGCTGGGGGCAGCCCCCAGCCGGTCGTCGAGGCTCGCCAGCTGTTCGTTGCCGCGCCTGTAGGCCTGGTGGGCGGCAATCAGCGCATGGGCGAAACCCGGAGCATTCTGGGTAACGAGCTTCAGCTCCTGCAGGCTCGGCGAATAGGTCTCGAACAGCGGATCGGAGAGCGCCTCCGTCAGCGCCGACATCAGCCGGTCGTTCTGGCCGGAGGACAGCTCGGTGATATCGATGCCGAACTTTTCCGCCAGCGACAAAAGCACCGAGGCCGAGACCGGGCGCTGATTGTTTTCGATCTGGTTGAGATAGCTGGTGGAAATGCCGACCATGTCGGCAAACTGCGCCTGGGTGGCGCCGTTCGCCTGGCGGATGTCGCGGACCTTGCGGCCGATGAAGAGTTTCCCGATGGCCATTTCGCAAATTCGCAATTTTCACTTTGCAAATTCATAAATCCACAGATGCACCTGTTCAACCGTTTTCTTCTGCGGCACAGTGGAATAGGTGTCACATCAAGGCCTGAAGCCATCAAGATCATTCCGGAGGAAGCATGTCGACGATCCTGGACCAGCTCGAAGCCCGCCGCGACGAGGCCCGCCTCGGCGGCGGCGAAAAGCGCATTGCCGCCCAGCACGGCAAGGGCAAGCTGACCGCCCGCGAGCGCATCGAGGTCCTGCTCGACGAAGGCTCGTTCGAAGAATACGACATGTATGTCACGCACCGCTGCGTGGATTTCGGCATGGCCGAGCAGAAGGTGCCGGGCGACGGCGTCGTCACCGGCTGGGGCACGATCAATGGCCGTCAGGTCTATGTCTTCTCCCAGGATTTCACCGTGCTCGGCGGCTCGCTGTCTGAAACCCATGCCCAGAAGATCTGCAAGATCATGGACATGGCGATGAAGGTCGGCGCCCCCGTGATCGGCCTCAACGATTCCGGCGGTGCCCGCATCCAGGAAGGCGTGGCATCGCTGGCCGGCTATGCCGATGTCTTCAAGCGCAATGTCGATGCCTCGGGCGTCATCCCGCAGATCTCCGTGATTATGGGCCCCTGCGCCGGCGGTGCCGTCTATTCGCCTGCGATGACCGACTTCATCTTCATGGTGCGCGATAGCTCCTACATGTTTGTGACTGGCCCCGACGTGGTGAAGACCGTGACCAACGAGATCGTCACGGCAGAAGAACTGGGCGGCGCCTCGACGCACACGAAAAAATCCTCCGTCGCCGATGGCGCCTATGAGAACGACATCGAAGCCCTGGAGCAGGTCCGCCTGCTCTTCGACTTCCTGCCGCTCAACAACCGCGAAAAGCCGCCGGTCCGCCCCTTCCACGACGATCCCGCCCGCATCGACATGCGGCTGGACACGCTGATCCCGGACAGTTCCAACAAGCCCTATGACATGAAGGAGCTGATCTACGCGCTGGCCGACGAGGGCGATTTCTTCGAGATCCAGGAAGCCTTTGCGAAGAACATCATCACCGGCTTTATCCGCATGGAGGGCCAGACGGTCGGCGTCGTCGCTAACCAGCCAATGGTGCTGGCAGGCTGCCTGGATATCGATTCATCGCGCAAGGCCGCCCGTTTCGTCCGCTTCTGTGATGCCTTCTCCATCCCGATCCTGACGCTGGTCGATGTGCCCGGCTTCCTGCCCGGCACCGCCCAGGAATATGGCGGCGTCATCAAGCATGGCGCCAAGCTCCTCTTCGCCTATAGCCAGGCGACCGTACCGATGGTGACCCTCATCACCCGCAAGGCCTATGGCGGCGCCTATGACGTCATGGCCTCCAAGCATATCGGCGCCGATATCAACTATGCCTGGCCAACCGCCGAAATCGCCGTGATGGGCGCCAAGGGTGCCACCGAAATCCTCTACCGCTCCGAACTTGGCGATGCCGAGAAGATCGCGGCGCGGACGAAGGAGTACGAAGTAAACTTCGCCAACCCCTTCAAGGCCGCCGAACGCGGCTTCATCGACGAAGTGATCATGCCGCATTCCTCGCGCCGCCGCATTGCCAAGGCTTTCGCGAGCCTCCGCAACAAGCAGGTCGGCACGCATTGGAAGAAGCACGATACGATCCCGCTGTGAGAGGCACACTGTAAGAGGTCCGCTGCAAGAGGAAGGCGAGATGCCGACGATCTTTGAATGGAAGGGCTGGAAATTTCTGTTTTTCAGCCTGGACAGAGGCGAACCGCCGCACGTCCATGTCCGCAAGGATCGCAAGGATCGCAAGGAACTGAAACTGTGGCTCGATCCCGTGCGTGTGGCGTATAATCGACGGGTGGCGGATCACGAGGTCAACGCCATCATTGATGTCGTGAATGAACATCGGAAGGAGTTCATTGATGCCTGTAACCGTTATTTCGGATGAGAACTGGGAAGAGTTCGAACCGGTTGAAGCCAAATGCAGCGACGGCGAGCTGATCGTGGTGCTGGCGAATGGCCTGAAGCTGTCGACCCCGCTCTGGTGGTATCCGCCGCTGCTCGCAGCAAACCCGGAAGCGCGAAACCGCATCGAGCTTTCACCCTCAGGCGTTCATTGGCCTGAACTCGATGAAGATCTCAGCATCGACGGGATGCTGAAAGGCCAAAAATATCCGGGTGCGAAACCGCCCGCAGAAGCTGCAGAGTAAGGTGGACGGACGACGAACGACAGAATAGGGGCTGAGGCGAAGCGCCATCATCGCCTATATAGAACCCGATCGCGCCGTTCGCGCGCCCACCGCAAAAGGACCCGATTTCATGACCGACGAAAAATTCCCGCCCGAGAAGAACCTGCCTACCGGCTATCAGCCGCCCAAGGTCTGGACCTGGGAGCAAGGCAATGGCGGCCAGTTCGCCAGCATCAACCGCCCGACGGCAGGCGCGCAGACAGAGGTCGAGCTCAAGGTCGGCAAACATCCGCTGCAGCTCTATTCGCTGGCAACGCCGAACGGCCAGAAGGTGACGATCCTGCTCGAAGAGCTGCTGGCGGCCGGTCACAAGGGCGCCGAATACGATGCCTGGCTGATCAATATCGGCAAGGGTGAGCAGTTCGGCTCGGGCTTTGTCGGTATCAACCCCAATTCCAAGATCCCGGCCCTCGCCGACCATGCGCCGGTCGATGGCGGCAAGCCGATCCGGCTGTTCGAGAGTGCCTCGATCATGACCTATCTTGCGGAAAAGTTCGGTGCCTTCCTGCCGAATGATCCGCGCAGCCGCGCCGAAGCCTTCAACTGGCTCTTCTGGCAGATGGGCTCCGCCCCCTTCGTCGGCGGCGGCTTCGGCCACTTCTTCACCTATGCGCCGGTCAAGATCCAGTATGCGATCGACCGCTACGCGATGGAAACCAAGCGTCAGATGGACGTTCTCGACCGTCAGCTCGCCGAAAACGAATTCGTCTCCGGCAGCGACTACACCATTGCCGACATGGCGATCTGGCCCTGGTACGGCAGGCTCGCACTCGACCAGTCCTATCCGGATGCCGGCACCTTCCTGTCGACCCATGAATACACCCACGTCCTGCGCTGGGCCAAGCAGCTCGCCGCCCGCCCCGCCGTGCAGCGCGGCGCGATCGTCAACAAGACCTCCGGCCCGCTTTCCGAACAGCTGCATGAACGCCACGATGCCTCCGACTTCGGAACGAAGACGCAGGACAAGATCGCTGCGGCGTAAGGAGAGACCATGCCAAGCCTCCCCGACATGACCAAACATCGCGGTTTCCCCGGCGGCATGCCGGGGACCGGTGTGCAATTCACCATCCGCCGCGCCAATCCGCGCGGCGTCACCCCGATCAAGGCCCTGCCCCGCAAGGCACGGCCCGGCACCAAGGAACACCGGATCGACGCGGCCTTCCTGCATGCGCTCTGGCATCATTTCGGCGCAGAGCCCTTCGAGCGTGGCAATCTCGATGCTGCGCGCCTGAGCCTGCTTTTCGGCCGCGAAGTGATCTCGGCCACCAAGGAATTCGATCCTCTGTCCTATGAGGCGATGCTTGTCATCGACGAGAAGGTGGCGCGGAAGAACTTCCCCGAATCCTTCGAAGACGTGTTCGAGGTCTGAACCCATGGCAAAAGATCCGCTCATGCCGAAACATCAGGGTTTTCCGCTCGGTCTGCCCGGAACGCAGTGGCAATACACGATCCGCCGCGCCAATCCGAAGGTGACGCCGGTGACCAACTGGCCGCGCCACCGCACCATGGACCAGACGGTGGCGCTCGCCGACCTCGGCTTCATGCAGGCGCTATGGCAGTTTTTCGGCACCGAACCCTTCGAACGCGGCAATCTCGACGGCGAACGCCTCTGCCGCCTCTTCGGCCGCGAAGTGATCGCCGCCGAACGCGGCTTCGATCCGCAATCCTATTTCGCCAAGCTGAAGATAAACGAGCCGCTGGCCCGGAAGAACTTTCCCGAAGCCTTCGGCGAGGTCACGAGCGAACAGAGCGTGGCGAAGGGATTGAAGAAGAAGGCGCGGGAATAGCGAACAGATCTGGCGCTTGAGCGCCTGGCAGCTGTGTCCGGATGATAAACGGCAGGGAGAGAAAATAAGTGATCCTGAAAATCCTCATCGCCAACCGGGGCGAAATTGCCTGCCGGGTCATCAAGACCGCGAAGAAGCTCGGGATCAAGACGGTCGCCGTCTATTCCGATGCCGACCGCAATGCGCTGCATGTCGAGATGGCCGATGAGGCGGTGCATATTGGCCCGGCGCCGTCGAACCAGTCCTATATCGTCATCGACAAGATCCTCGATGCCATAAGGCAGACCGGCGCCGATGCCGTCCATCCAGGCTATGGCTTCCTTTCTGAAAACGCCGCCTTCGCCGAAGCATTGGAAAAGGCGGGCGTGACCTTCATAGGCCCGCCGGTCGGTGCCATCCAGGCCATGGGTGACAAGATCACCTCGAAAAAGCTGGCGGCCGAAGCCGGCGTCTCGACCGTGCCCGGCCATATGGGCCTGATTGCCGATGCCGACGAGGCGGTGAAGATCTCCGATCAGATCGGCTATCCCGTGATGATCAAGGCCTCGGCCGGCGGCGGCGGCAAGGGCATGCGCATCGCCTGGAATGCAGAAGAGGCCCGCGAAGGCTTCCAGTCGTCGAAGAACGAGGCGAAGAATTCGTTCGGCGACGACCGCATCTTCATCGAAAAATTCGTCACTGAACCACGCCATATCGAAATCCAGGTCCTCGGCGACAAGCACGGCAACACGCTCTATCTCGGCGAGCGCGAATGTTCGATCCAGCGGCGAAACCAGAAGGTCATCGAAGAGGCCCCCTCGCCCTTCCTCGATGCCGCGACCCGCAAGGCCATGGGCGAACAGGCCGTCGCCTTGGCAAAAGCCGTCGGCTACCACTCCGCCGGTACCGTGGAATTCATCGTCGATGGCAAAGAGAACAAGTTCTACTTCCTCGAGATGAACACCCGCCTGCAGGTCGAACATCCCGTCACCGAGCTGGTGACCGGTCTTGATCTCGTGGAGCAGATGATCCGTGTCGCGGCGGGCGAAAAGCTCAGCTTCGGCCAGGATGACGTGAAGCTCAACGGCTGGGCGATTGAAAGCCGGCTCTACGCCGAAGACCCCTATCGCAACTTCCTGCCCTCGATCGGCCGGCTCACCCGTTATCGCCCGCCGGCAGAGGGCACGACGGCCGAAGGCACCGTTGTTCGCAACGACACCGGCGTCTTCGAAGGCGGCGAGATCTCGATGTATTACGACCCGATGATCGCCAAGCTCTGCACCTGGGCTCCTGATCGACTGACCGCCATCGAGGCGATGTCGGAAGCGCTCGACAGCTTCGAGGTCGAAGGCATCGGCCACAACCTGCCCTTCCTTTCAGCAGTCATGAACCAGGATCGTTTCCGCTCCGGCAAGATCACCACGGCCTATATCGCCGAGGAATTCAGGCACGGCTTTACCGGCGTCACGCCGGATGCGGCCTCGGCGGAAAAGCTCGCCGCGATCGCCGCTGTGATCAATCACCGCCTGCAGGCCCGCGCCATCCAGATCTCCGGCACCATCGGCAACCATACCCGCAAACTCGGCAAGGACTGGGTCGTCAATCTCGCCGGTAGCGACCATGCCCTGGCCGTTACCGAAGGCACCGGCAACGCGCGCGTCGCATTCGAGACCGGCAACGAGCTGGTGATCGCCACCGAGTGGCAGCCGGGTCAGACACTCGCCCATGCCGACATCGGCGGCGAGACGCTCGCGGTCAAGGTCGACCTCAAGGGCCCCGCCATCCGGCTCCGCTGGCGCGGCATGGATTTGACCGCCCGCGTCCGCTCGCCGCGTGTCGCGGCGCTTGCCAAACTCATGCCCGAAAAGCTGCCGCCGGATACGTCCAAGATGCTGCTTTGCCCGATGCCGGGTGTCATCACCGGGGTTGCGGTGAAAGAAGGCGAGACCGTCGAGGCCGGCCAGGCGCTCGCCACCGTCGAGGCGATGAAGATGGAAAATATCCTGAAGGCCGAACGCCGGGGTACGGTGAAAAAGATCGTCGTCAAGCCGGGCCAGAGCCTGGCGGTGGATGAGTTGATCATGGAGTTCGAGGGGTGACGTCCGTCGCGGGAATACCACCCTCTGTCGGCTACGCCGACATCTCCCCCTCAAGGGGGAAGATTGGCCGATGGCGTTTCGCCCACCTTTACGACTCGACGTCAACAATCCGGCAGAAGGCAAGCCCCACCGTGATCTCCCCCCTTGAGGGGGAGATGTCCGGCAGGACAGAGGGGGGTATCCGCGTGGCAAACCAGCAGACGAAGCAAAGCCGCCTAAGACGGCCGCTTCAGCATATGCCGCTGATGATCCTGTCCACCGAAGAAGACGGCAATTACCTGAACGGTCCGCGTCGCCTCGTAGACGTCGAAATAGATGACTGCGCAGTTCTTGGTGACGTGACGCAGACCGTCGCCAATCTCCTTCGACAATGTCCCCTGGTAGGGCGCTTTCCCGAGGCCAAAGATATCGCTGCGGATCCGGCGAATGCGTTCGGATGCTTGATCAAAGGCATCTTCAAGAGGCTCACCCAACTGGGTGTAGGACTGAACAAGATGATCGAAGATCTGCTTGAGATCGGTCTCGCTTTCTTCCGAAAGTTCGACCTCAAAGACCATACTCGGCCTTCTTTGCAGCAATCATCGCCTCGATCCGCTCATGGCTTTCCGCCTCAGAGAGGAAAGGCCCCTTGCGCCGACGCTCAATTAGCGCCCGCCACGCCGCCTGATCCTCTTCCCGCATCTCCGTCTCTTCCCGCACCAGATCCAGCCCTCGCTCGACGACAGCGGCAAGGCTTGGAAAATGGCCGTCCTCGACCAGCTTGCGGGCGAATTCTTCCTGCTGCGGCGAGAGCGAGACAGAGGCTTTTACGGTCATGGCAAGGCGCTCCGGTTGAGCCTCAAAGAATAGCCCGACCCCGAAATTCCGTCAAACTGACCTCCCTCGGCGAACCGCCGAACCGCGCAGCCTTCAGATAAGGATCGCATCGATGACCAAGAAAACCATCGCCGACTGGCAGGCGCTTGCCGAGAAGGAATTGAAGCGTCCGGCGGACAGCCTCGTCTGGAACACGCCGGAGGGCATTCCGGTGAAGCCGCTCTATACGGCAGACGACATCGCCGGCATCGGCCACCTCGACAGCCTGCCGGGCTTTGCCCCCTTTGTGCGCGGGCCGCGCGCCACCATGTATGCCGTGCGCCCCTGGACGATCCGGCAATATGCCGGCTTCTCGACGGCAGAGGAGTCGAATGCCTTCTACCGCAAGGCGCTGGCCGCCGGGCAGCAGGGCGTCTCCGTCGCCTTCGACCTTGCCACCCATCGCGGCTATGACTCGGATCATCCGCGCGTCGAGGGCGATGTCGGCAAGGCGGGTGTGGCGATCGATAGCGTCGAGGACATGAAGATCCTGTTCGACGGCATTCCGCTGCAGGACATCTCGGTGTCGATGACCATGAATGGTGCCGTCATTCCGATCCTCGCCAATTTCATCGTCACCGGCGAGGAACAGGGTGTCTCGCGCGAAAAACTGTCGGGGACCATCCAGAACGACATTCTCAAGGAATTCATGGTCCGCAACACCTATATCTACCCGCCCGAGCCCTCGATGCGGATCATCGCCGACATCATCGAATACACGGCGAAGGAGATGCCGAAATTCAACTCGATCTCGATCTCCGGCTATCACATGCAAGAGGCCGGTGCGACGCTGGTGCAGGAGCTCGCTTTCACGCTGGCCGACGGGCGCGAATATGTCCGTGCCGCCATCGCCAAGGGCATGGATGTTGACGAGTTTGCCGGCCGGCTGTCGTTCTTCTTCGCCATCGGCATGAACTTCTTCATGGAGGCAGCCAAGCTGCGCGCCGCCCGCCTGCTCTGGACTCGCATCATGCAGGAATTCGAGCCGAAGAAGGCGTCCTCCCTGATGCTGCGCACCCATTGCCAGACATCCGGCGTTTCGCTGGCCGAACAGGACCCCTACAACAACATCATCCGCACGGCGTTTGAGGCCATGTCGGCAGCGCTCGGCGGCACGCAGTCGCTGCACACCAATTCCTTCGACGAGGCAATCGCCCTGCCGACGGAATTCTCCGCCCGCATCGCCCGCAACACCCAGCTGATCCTGCAGAACGAGACGGGTGTCACCAAGGTGGTCGATCCGCTCGCCGGCTCCTATTATGTCGAGAGCCTGACCAACGAACTGGCGGAAAAAGCCTGGGCGTTGATCGAGGAGGTCGAAAGCCTGGGTGGCATGACCAAGGCTGTCGATGACGGTCTGCCAAAGCGCCTGATCGAAGAAGCCGCCACCCGCCGCCAGGCCGCCGTCGACCGGGGCGAGGAGGTGATCGTCGGGGTCAACAAGTTCCGGCTGGAAAACGAAGAACCCATCGACATCCTCGAAATCGACAACACCGCCGTTCGTCTGTCGCAGGTCAAGCGCATCGAACAGACGCGCCGCCAGCGCGACCCGAAGCGGGTAGAAACCACCCTCGCGCGCCTGACCGAAATCGCTCGCACGGGAGAGGGCAACCTGCTCGAAGCCGCTGTCGAGGCGGCACGGGCGCGTGCCACAGTCGGCGAGATTTCGGATGCCATGCGCGCGGTCTTCGGCGATCACGTCGCGGTCCCAGAGGTCGTGCATGACATCTACGGCAAGGCCTATGAGGGCGATCCGGAAATGGAGACGCTCACGACCCGCCTGAAGGATTACGGCAAGGCCGCCTCGAAGCCGCGCATCCTGATCGCCAAGCTCGGCCAGGATGGCCATGATCGCGGCGCCAAGGTGATTGCGTCGGCCTTCGGCGATATCGGCTTCGATGTCGTGGCAGGCCCCCTGTTCCAGACACCGGATGAAGCGGCAGATCTCGCCGTGGCCAACAAGGTCCAGGTCGTCGGTATGTCCTCGCTTGCCGCCGGCCACAAGACGCTCGCTCCGCAGCTCGTCGAGGCACTGAAGGCCAAGGGCGCGAATGACGTGATCGTCGTCGTCGGCGGGGTCATTCCGCGTCAGGACTACGACTTCCTGCTGGAGCATGGCGTCTCCGCCGTCTTCGGCCCCGGCACCAATGTCATGGACGCCGCCCGCTCCGTGCTTGACCTGCTGGAGGGTCGCCTGCGAAACAGTTGAGACGCAGGCAGCGCTCGGGGAGGAGCATGGAGACCTACGATTACATCGTCATCGGCGCCGGCACTGCCGGCTGCCTGCTGGCCAACCGGCTCTCCGCCGATCCGTCGCGCCGCGTGCTGCTGCTGGAGGCCGGCGGCAGCGACAATTATCACTGGATCCATATCCCGGTCGGCTATCTCTACTGCATCAACAATCCGCGCACCGACTGGTGTTTCAAGACAGAGGCCGAGCCGGGCCTGAACGGTCGCGCCATCGGCTATCCCAGAGGCAAGGTGCTTGGCGGCTGCTCCTCGATCAACGGCATGATCTATATGCGCGGCCAGGCCCGCGACTACGACCAGTGGCGCCAGATGGGCTGCGACGGCTGGGGCTGGGATGACGTGCTGCCCCTTTTCAAGAAGACAGAGGACTTCCACCGGGGCGCCGACGACAAGCATGGTTCAGGCGGCGAATGGCGGGTGGAAAAGGCCAGGCTTCGCTGGGAGGTGCTGGAAGCCTTTCGCGAGGCGGCCAAACAGGCAGGCATCCCGGAAACGGACGACTTCAATCGCGGCAACAACGAAGGCTCCGGCTTCTTCGAGGTCAACCAGCGCTCCGGCATCCGCTGGAACACGGCGAAGGCCTTCCTCAAGCCGGCGAAACACCGGAAGAACCTGACCATCCTGACCCGCGCCCATGTGAAGCGCCTGGCTATCGAGGGCGACCGCGTAACCGGCGCCGACGTCCATCACGACGGTGAGTTGAAACGCTTCGCCGCCCGCCGCGAGGTCGTGCTGTCAGCCGGTGCCATCGGCTCGCCGCAGATCCTCGAACTCTCCGGCATTGGCCGCGGTGACGTCCTGCAGAATGCCGGGATAGAAACGGTGCGCGAAGTGCCAGCCGTCGGCGAAAACCTGCAGGACCACCTTCAGCTCCGCCTCGTCTTCAAGGTCAAGGGCGTGCCGACGCTCAACGAGCGCGCCTCCAGCTTCTATGGCAAGGCGATGATCGGGCTGGAATATGCTTGGCGCCGCTCTGGCCCGATGTCCATGGCCCCGAGCCAGCTCGGCATCTTCACCCGCTCCGGCCCGGACAAGGAAACCGCCGATCTCGAATATCATGTCCAGCCGGTCTCGCTCGACAAGTTCGGCGATCCCGTACACCCCTTCCCGGCGATGACGGCAAGTGTCTGTAATCTGAGACCCGAAAGCCGGGGCTCGGTGCATATCGCCACGCCAGACTTCGCCGCCCAGCCGAAGATCGCGCCGAACTATCTTTCGACATCAGGCGACCGCGACGTCGCCGTCCGCTCGATCCGGCTGACGCGCCGCATCGCCTCTCAGCCCGCCTTTGCCCGCTATCAGCCGGAAGAATATCGGCCTGGGCCTGACCTTGAAAGCGATGCCGAGCTGGAGAAGGCGGCCGGCGATATCGGCACCACGATCTTCCACCCCGTTGGTACCTGCCGCATGGGGGCGGATCCGGACAGCGTCGTCGATCCGCGCCTGCGGCTCCGCGCCCTGAAGGGCCTGCGCATCGCCGATGCCTCGGTCATGCCGACCATCACCTCCGGCAACACCAATTCCCCGACCCTGATGATCGCCGAAAAGGCAGCCGCGATGATCATCGAGGATCACCGCTGACCCGCGAGCCCGCCGAAGGCTTGGAAAAGGGTCACGGCTTGGTGTAGCACTGGGCTCCCGCCGCAACGCGTCAATAACGCGCAGAACCTGTGCGCGCGCGACGCATTGCACCGACAAAGGACAGACCATGCCCGCCGCCCCCTTCAATCCGCTCGTTGCTGATCTCTCGGCCCCGCCCGTTCCCTCGGTCTTCGCCTGGGCACGCGCCTATAACGGCGCGAGTGGCCCGATGATCGATCTCAGCCAGGCGGTGCCCGGCTATCCGCCGCATCCCGATCTCTTCGCCTGGCTGGCTGAGGCCGCCTCGGCACGGGCGAATTCCGGCTATGGCCCGATCGAGGGTGAGGCCCCGCTGCGTGCGGCCTATGCGGCAGAAGTGGCCTCAGTCTATGGCGCGCCTGTTACCGCAGAGAACATTCACATCACCGCTGGCTGCAACCAGGCCTTCATGGCTGTCATTTCTGCGATTGCCGCAAGCGGCGATGCGGTGGCCCTAACCGATCCATTCTACTTCAACCAGGAAACCACGCTGGCGATGATGGGCATTCGCCGCGAGCTGATCCCGCTCGATCCGGCGACCGGCTTCGTTCCTGATATCGAGGGCATCGAGACGGCGCTTGCCAACGGCGTCAAGGCAGTGGCCCTGGTCTCGCCCAACAATCCGACGGGTGCGATCTATCCCGCCAATCTGCTTCACAAGGCATTCGAGGCCTGCCGCAAGGCCGGTGCCTTCCTGATCCTCGACGAGACCTATCGCGACTTTCTGCCCGGCGGTGACCGTCCGCATGATCTCCTGTCGATCCTCGGCTGGGACGAGAACCTCATCCTGCTCTACTCCTTTTCCAAATCCTTCTGCATTCCCGGTCATCGCCTCGGTGCGATCACAGCCGGGCCTCGCGCCGTCTCGGAAATCGCCAAGGTCATGGACAACCTGCAGATCTGCGCCCCACGTGCACCCCAGGCAGCCGTGGCGAAGGCGATCCCAGCGCTGAAGGCCTGGCGCGAAGACAACCGCATCGAGATCCTCAAGCGCGCCGATACGCTGAAGGGTGTGATGGCCGAGCTTCCCGCCTGGAAGATGGACTCGCTCGGCGCCTATTTCGCCTTCATCCGCCATCCCTTTGCAGGCCAGGACTCCGCTCACGTCGCAGAACGGCTGGCGAAGCAAGCTGGAGTGCTCTGCATCCCCGGTGCCTATTTTGGCGACGACTGCCAGGACTACCTGCGCTTCGCCTTTGCCAATGCCGACAGCGCGACGATCGAAGGCCTGGTCTCCCGTCTCTCGACCTTCACCCTGGACTGATCCGCAATGACGAAAAGTGTGGCGATCATCGGCGGCGGCCCGGCGGGCCTGATGGCGGCGGAACATTTGGCCGCAAAGGGCCATGCCGTCACCGTCTATGACACCATGCCGACGGTTGGTCGCAAATTCCTGCTCGCCGGAAAGTCTGGCCTCAACATCACCCATGCCGAAGACTATGCCCGTTTCGTCACCCGCTATGGCGCGGCAAACGACCGGCTGCGCCCGGTGCTCGACCTCATGACACCGGAGGCGATCCGCGCATGGGCAGCGGGGCTCGGTACGGATACCTTTATCGGCTCCTCAGGCCGCGTCTTTCCCAAGGCGATGAAGGCATCGCCGCTCTTGCGCGCCTGGCTGAAACGGCTGGAAGGCATGGGCGTGACCATCCTCACCCGTCACCGATGGACAGGATTTGACGCTGACACCCTGCTCTTCGACACGCCAGACGGTCCAAAGCGCGCGACGGCGGACGCGACGCTTCTGGCACTTGGTGGCGCCAGCTGGCCAAAGCTCGGCTCGGATGCCGCCTGGGTGCCGCTGCTCGAAGCCGAAGGCATCGACATTGCCCCACTTCGCCCGGCCAATTGCGGTTTCGATTGCGACTTTTCCGAAAGCTTCGACACGCGTTTCTCCGGCCAGCCGGTCAAGTCGGTCAAGGCCACTTCGGCAGCCGGCACCACCCAGGGCGAATTTGTCATCAGCCGGGGCGGCATCGAAGGCAGCCTGATCTATGCCCATTCGGCAGCGCTGAGGGACGCGCTTGAGCGGGACGGTCAGGCCGCGCTGATCCTCGACCTCGCACCGGGACGAACGGTCGAAAGGCTTGCCGCAGACCTCGCGCGTCAGGATCGCAAGGCGAGCTTTTCGACACGATTGAAGAAGGCCGCCAATCTCGACGGAGTGAAGATCGCTCTGCTGCGGGAAGTCGATCCCGCAGCCAACCAGCGTGACGCGAGTGGCCTCGCAAGCCTCATCAAGGCTCTGCCGCTCCCTGTCAAACGCCAGCGCCCGATCGCCGAGGCGATCTCCACGGCAGGCGGTGTAACCCTCGACGCGATCGACGATGGCTTCATGCTGAAAAACCGGTCTGGCACCTTTGTGTCGGGCGAAATGCTCGACTGGGAGGCGCCGACAGGCGGCTATCTGCTCACCGCCTGTTTCGCGACCGGCATTGCCGCAGCCAGTGGTATCGACCGCTGGCTCGCGGCACGAAAGGCTTGAGCCTTAGCGGCTCGCCGTCTTGTGCGAAGAACCGGGCTTGCGGAACTCGACGGTGGTCTTGGCGACCGGTATGCCGAATTTGGTGACGAGCGCCGTGTTCAGCACCGTCCCATCCTCGCGCAGTACCATCTTGTCCCAGAAGCGCACCTTGTTGCTCTGCGTCTGCGGCGTCAGATAGACGAGGTAATTGAAGCGGGCGACGGCGCCGTTGATCGTCACCTTCGTCTCGCCGATCACGTCCTCGCGGGTGCCGCTATAGGTGTTGGGGCTGGTCTTGGTGAAGCGCCAGGTCTTGCGATCCTTGGTGCCGTCATCGAAGACGAAGTCCTCGCGCAGCGTCAAGGTCTTCCCATCCCAGCTTCCGGTCAGATCGACCGTAAACGTCCGCTTGACGCCATTGATGGCGCTGAACGAACCGACCGCTTCCGTGCGGCCGGTGAAATAGTCTTCGAAGGTGAACTTGTCCGCTGCCTGTCCGGCGGACGGCAGCAGACTCAGGGCAAGCCCGACAAGGGCGAGGCTGATCTTCGGCATGGGTGCGTCTCCATCATTGGCGCGTTGTGCTCCCACTACGGCGCCAATTGATGAACGGATTTGGAATTGTTCCAGGAAACGCATTCGTGAAGGCAATGACCGCCTTCACCCCAATTACTTGCTGTCGCGCTGGTAGATCCAGTCGTGGTCCGGGTGGTTCTGGAAGCGCCACTTGCGCATCGGCCCGGCCATGACGTTGAGATAATACATCTCGTAGCCATGCGGCACACCGCAGGGGTGATGCCCCTTCGGCACCAGCACCACATCCCCATCAGACACCGCCATGGTCTCATCGAGCGAGCCGTCTTCGGTAAAGACCCGCTGGAAGCCAAAACCCTGAGCCGGGTTGAGACGGTGGTAATAGGTCTCCTCGAGATAGGTCATCTCGGGATAGTTATCCTCGTCATGCCGATGCGGCGGATAGGACGACCAGTTGCCCGAGGGCGTGAAGACTTCCGTCACCAGCAGGCTGTCGGCGACGTCGCGATCTTCCATGGCAATCGGATAGATATGCCTTGTATTGGCACCCTTGCCGCGCTCGACGAAGGAAATGCCCTCAGGCCCGATCTTCTGTGCCTCGCGGCCCGGCATGGCCGGAGCCGTGCAGACCGCAAGCACGCAGTCGGTCGTCGCTTCCGCCGTCCAGTCGCTGCCGGCTGGCACATAGACACAATGCGGCGGCGTCTTCTCGAACACGGACATGCGCTGGCCGAGTTCGCCGAAATCCTTGCCCGACGCGCTGATCGTCGCCTTGCCCTCGACGAGAACCAGGATGACCTCCGTCTCGCCGGTCTGCTCCGCCGCCTGCTCGCCCGCTTTCAGGTGATAAAGCCCGAAGCCGACATAACCCCAGCCCGCGCTGGCCGGCGTGATGTCATGCACCTTGCCGGATTTGCCGGCAGGCTTGCGCAACAGATCGGTCATTCCTCGTCTCCCGTGTTTTTTTCTCAATCGTCGTCGGAGCGCTCGGCCTCTGCCGCGATCCTGGCACGCTCGGCCTCTGCCTTGGCTTCGGCCTTCTTGATCGTATGGTCGTACATGAACAGCAGTTCGTAGCCGGCATAGAGACCGCAAGCGGCGAAGATCAAGGCCCAGCCTGTGGCAGCATTCGAATACTCCACCCCGGCCCAGGCGAGTGGCACCACGACACAGAGGATGCGGATCCACAGCGGCTTGAAGAAGGGGTGGGTCGGATCGAGGATCTGGAACTTCAAGGTCTGCTCCCGGCAGTCAGAGTGTTGAACGTCGCCTGCAATAGAGCCCAAATCCGCGATCTGTCAAAACACGAGGCGGAGGGTCTGCTCCGCCCCGTGGACATTATTAGATCAGGCCGGCTTCCTTGGCGAAGCCCTTGAGCGACTTGAGACCCAGGCTCTGATACTCAAAGGGATTGCGCACATCCGGGTCCTGCTCGGCCTCGATGACGATCCAGCCCTGGTATCCATGTTCGGCCGCGATCTTCAGCACCGGCGGGAAGTTCACGCCACCTTCGACATCGCCGGGAACGGTGAACACACCGCGGCGAACGCCTTCAAGGAAGGAGAGCTTTTCTTGGCGGACCTGATCGGCGATGACGGGACGAACGTTCTTCGCATGGATATGGCCGACGCGGTGCATGTGTTTTTTCGCAACCGCTTCCGGATCGCCGCCGCCGAAATAGCAATGGCCGGTGTCGAGCAACAGCTTGGCATGCGGGCCGGTATGCTCCATCAGCTTGTCGATCTCGGCCTCGGTCTCGACGACCGTGCCCATGTGATGGTGGTAGACCAGCGAGATGCCCTGCGAAGCGGAAAACTCGGCGAGCACCTCGACGCCGGCGCCGAACTTGGCCCATTCGACATCGGACAGGACAGGACGATAGGCCAGCGCCAGATCATCGGCGCCATGGATGGCGTTGGAGGTTTCGCAGACGATGATGACCTTGCAGCCCATGGCCTTCAGCACATCGAGGAAGGGCTGCATGGCGGCCTTTTCTTCCTCGATGGAGTTGGTCAGCAGGTTCAGCGAATGCCAACCGGAGACGAATTTCAGGCCGCGCGGCTCCAGCACCGACTTGAGACCCGCAGGATCTGTCGGCAGCTTGTGGCCCTTTTCGATGCCGTCGAAACCGATCTTGGCGGTTTCGTCCAGGCACTGTTCGAGGCTGATATGGGCGCCGAGACGGCGATCGTCATCGTTCGACCAGGCGATCGGGTTGGTTCCGAAAAGGATCATGATCAGGTTCTTTCCTTCAGAGCCGCTTCATAGGCAGTGCGGGCTTGATTGACTTCGGCGCGGGCGGAGACTTCCGGCACCGCGACATCCCACCAGTAGCCGCCGGCTCCGGTGGTTGGATAAGGATCGGTATCGATGACGATGACAGTGGTCTCGGTCGCCTCGCGGGCGGCATCTAGGGCTGTTTCCAGCTCCGCAATCGACGACACCTTGTGGGACCGCGCCCCCATCGAGGCCGCATGAGCGGCAAAATCGATGGCGATGGGGCTCACATTCGAATGGGCGTAGAGGTTGTTGAATTGCGCGCCGCCGGTGCCCATCTGCAGCCGGTTGATGCAGCCGTAGCCCCTGTTGTCGGTGATCACCAGCGTGATCTTCACGCCCATGCCAACAGCGGTTGCCAGTTCCGAATTCATCATCATGTAGGAGCCGTCGCCGACCATGACGATGACGTCGCGATCGGGCTCCGCCATCTTGATGCCGAGACCGCCGGCGATCTCGTAGCCCATGCAGGAGAAGCCGTATTCCATGTGATAGGAGAGCGGCAGCTTGGACTTCCACAGCTGATGCAGCTCGCCCGGCATGGTGCCCGCCGCACACATGACAACCGTGTTATCCCGCGACGCGCGCTGCACGGCGCCGATCACCTGCATGTCCGTCGGCAGCGAATTGCTGTCCTTGGGAGCCGCCGTCACGGCATCCGCCTTGGCAAACCAGGAGGCCTTGAGACCGGCATCCGGTGCGGCATACGTGTGATCACCGAGCGCGGCCGAAAGCTTTTCAAGGCCGATCTTAGCATCCGCCACCAGCGGGATCGCATCATGCTTGGCGCTGTCGTAAGGCTGCACGTTGAGCGCCAGAATTTTGCGGTTGGGGTTCTTGAACAGCGCCCAGGACCCCGTGGTGAAATCCTGGAAGCGCGTGCCGACGCCGATGACGAGGTCGGCCTTCTCCGAGACGACATTGGCGCTCTCGGCACCGGTAACGCCAACGGGGCCGAAGTTCAGGCCATGGTCCCATGATAGTGCCGACTTGCCGGCCTGGGTCTCGACAACAGGGATCTGGTGCTTCTCGACAAAGGCCTTCAGCGTGTCTGTGGCGCCTGCAAAATGCACGCCGCCACCGGCGACGATCACAGGGTTCTTCGCCGCCTTCAGCGCCGCAACCGCCGCTTCGAACTCCACGACATCCGGCTCCGGACGACGGAAGCGCCAGGTCTTCTTGGCAAAGAAGCTCTCGGGATAATCATAGGCCTCAGCCTGCACGTCCTGGCAGAAGGCAAGCGTGACGGGGCCGCAATCCGCAGGATCGGTCAGCGTCCGCATGGCGCGCGGCAACGCTGTCAGCAGCTGTTCCGGCCGCATGATGCGGTCGAAGTAGCGCGAGACAGGCCGGAAGCAGTCATTCGCCGACATCGTGCCGTCGCCGAAATCCTCGATCTGCTGCAAAACCGGATCGGGGCCGCGATTGGCGAAGACATCGCCGGGCACGAAGAGCACCGGCAGACGATTGACATGGGCGAGCGCCGCCGCCGTCACCATGTTGAGCGCGCCGGGGCCGATGGATGAGGTCACCGCCATGGCGCGACGACGGCCGAGCTGCTTGGCATAGGCGATCGCCGCATGCGCCATCGACTGCTCGTTCTGGCCGCGATAGGTCGGCAGTTCCTCACGGATACCATAAAGCGCCTCGCCAATGCCGGCGACATTGCCGTGACCGAAGATCGCCCACATGCCGGCGATATAGGGAACGCCATCCTCGTTCAGCTGGTTGGCGAGGTAGCGCACCATCGCCTGGGCGGCGGTCAGCCGGATCGTCTTCATGCTTTTCCTCCCTTGGCGGAAACCGCCTTCTGGCGCGCCGCATCCCAGATCACGCAGAGGCTCTGGTAACGCGCAGCCATATCCTCGACGGCAGCGGCATCACTCAGCGAACCGGCGAGCCACTTGCGCGCGGCATCCCCGAAGATGGTGCGGCCGACGGCGAAACCTTTGACCAGATCGAAGCCGGCAGCAAGCTGGAAGCTCTCCTCAAGCTCCGCCTGTGGCGCATCGAGACCGAGCACCACGATGCCGCGCGTGTTCGGGTCGTTGCGGTCGATGGCGTTGCAGGCATTGGCCCAGGACGCCGTGGTCTTCATCGGCTCAAGCTTCCACCAGTCGGGATAAACGCCGATTTCGTAGAAACGCTCGATGATCTTGGCCACCGTCTCGTCATCGCAGGCGCCGACCTTGGAGGGGATGACCTCCAGCAGGAATTCCAACCGGTTGCGGCGGGCGGCATGGAAGAGCCGCTGCACGGTCTTTTCCTGCTCGGCCTTCATCTCCGACGTATCATCGGGGTGATAGAAGCAGAGAACCTTCACCACATGTTCAAGCGGCCATTCGACCAGGCCGCCGAAATCCGGGCCGATTTCCGGCTCCAGCGTCAGCGGGCGCGAACCCGGCCATTCGACCGGACGACCGATCCAGAGACCCGTGCCAGCCGCGCGATACAGTGCCTCGCGACCGAGACGGCTGTCGCAGAGCAGGCCGTAACCGGCATTGCCGCCGGACACCTTGAGCGCCGCATCGAGGCAGAGGTTCTTGAAGGCACCGATCTTCTCGTCGGCAACGCCGGCTTCCTTGGCCATGGCTTCGAGCTGCATGCGATGATCGAAGGCAAAGACCCGCATCGTCGACCAATCATTCTTGCGGTTGGTCGACCAGTGCACCTGCTCCAGGGCTTCGTCCTTGCGCAGCGCCTTGTTCTTGATGCCAGTGCGGAAGAAGTATTGCAGCTCTTCCCAGCTCGGATAGGCCGGCGTGCAGCCATGGCGGGAGACGGCAAAGGCGCCGCAGGCATTGGCATATTTCAGGCTGGTCGGCCAATCCTGACCGGTGAGCCAGCCTTTGAGCAGGCCCGACATGAAGCCATCGCCGGCGCCGAGCACGTTGAACACCTCGATCGGGAAACCCTGGCCGGTCTGGCCGGCATCGAGACTGTCGGGGATCGCACCGTCAAAAACGACAGCGCCCATCGGGCCACGCTTGCAAACCAGCGTTGCCGACGAGACCTTGCGAACCGCCTTCAGCGCCTCGATTGTGTCCGTCGAACCGCCGGCAATGTGGAATTCCTCCTCCGTACCGACGATCAGGTTGAAGAGATGCAGCGTCGACTGCAGCTTCGCCGTCACCTGAGTGGATTCGATGAAGCGGCTTTCGCCGTCGCCATGGCCGGCGAGACCCCAGAGGTTCGGGCGATAGTCGATATCGAGCGCCGTCAGGCCGCCCTTCTCGCGGGCGATCTTCAGAGCCTTGAGTACGGCGGCCTCCGTCCGCGGATGCGACAGATGCGTGCCCGTGGCGCAGACGCAGCGCGCCTGGGCGATGAAATCCGGATCGATATCCTCTTCCGACAGCGCCATGTCGGCGCAGTTTTCGCGGTAGAAGATCAGCGGGAACTGATGCTCGTCCCGGATGCCGAGCAGCACCAGCGCGGTGAGCCGCTCCTTGTCCGTCTTGACGCCGCGCACATCCACACCCTCGCGCACCAGCTGCTCGCGGATGAAGCGGCCCATATGCTCGTCGCCGACGCGGGTGATCAGCGCCGACTTCAAGCCGAGCCGCGCTGTGCCCGCCGCGATATTGGTCGGCGAGCCCCCGATATACTTGTTGAAGGAGGCCATGTCCTCCAGCCGACCGCCGACCTGGGCACCGTAAAGGTCCACGGACGAGCGACCGATCGTGATCAGATCGAGCGAAGCCAAGCGATGTCCTCCCTGTGATGCGGGATCTGACGCCCCGCCTCGCGACCGCTCCAGTTTTGGAACAGCCATTCATAAAATGGACTATAAATTCTATTTTGAAGAATTTCAATACGGACGTTCAGTCATCCCGACGTGCCGTACCGACGGCTACGGAGAGCGTGATCGCCAGACAGAGCGTGGCCGAGAGAGAGCGGAACGCGCCGAAATCGACTTCGGAAACGGAAAGCAGTGTCGCCCCCATCCGTCGGAGTGGACTGACCACCGTATCGGTGACGGCGACAACGGGAACGCCGCGCGCCCGGACCTGCTCGACCAGCTCAAGCGTTTCGGCAGAATAGGGAGAAAAGGTGACGGCAAGCAGGGCATCCCCCGGACGGATCGCGTGATGATTGTCGAGCCGGCCAACCACGCTGTGCAGCATGGCGGGCACGCCCATCTTCTCGAATGCATAGGCCATGTAGCTCGCCACAGGAAAAGACCGCCGCAGGCCCATGATGTGGATCATGCGCGCCGAGGCCAGTTGCTTGACGGCGACCTCAAGCGCCTGGGGATCAACGGTTTTGACGAGATTTTCCAGCGAAAGCCGCCCTGCCTCGACGAACTCCGCGAGAAGCGCCGAGGGCGAGCCTTCGGCCTTTTCCCGCAAGTGCTGGAGGCGCGTGGAATAGTCGGGCCAGCCTCCCACGAAGCTCTCGCGAAACAGCTTCTGCATCTCCGAAAAGCCGGAGAAACCCATGATCTGGCAGAAGCGCATGAAGGCGGACGGCTGCACGCCAGCACCCTCCGCCATCTCGGCAACCGTGGACACGGCGATCCGGTCCTTGTTGGCCGCGACATAATCGGCGCATTGCTTCAACCGCTTCGGCAGGCTGCCGGAGACCTCCAGCAGACGATCTTCGAAGGCCTTGATCGTCTGCGGTCCGCCATTCTCGCCCATGCAGTCTCCCCCTCCCGTCATCAAGCACCTCGTCACGCTTGACAGAAACCGTGTCACAATCTAGCAAAATAGAACATATATTCCAAAACGCGGCATTTGCCAGCGACAAATGGAACCTCGATCAGCTTGGCTCCGCCTCGGAGCCCCCAAACACATCACAATCGCCGCCCTTTGACGAGGGAACAAGGCGCATAGGGAGGAAATGAACATGGTCACGAGACTGGCACTTCTGGGCGCCGGCCGCATCGGCAAAGTGCATGCCAAGGCAATCGCCGAAGACAAGCGCGCGAAACTCGTCGCCGTTGCCGACGCCTTCGCGGACGCCGCAAACGCCATCGCGGCCCAGACCGGCTGCGCGGTGAAGACGATCGAGGAGATCGAGGCCGACAAGGACATCGACGCCGTCATCATCTGCACGCCCACCAACACCCATGCAGACCTGATCGAACGCTTCGCCAAGGCCGGCAAGGCGATCTTCTGCGAAAAGCCGATCGACCTGGACGTCGCACGCGCCAAGGCCTGCCTCGAGACCGTGCGCGCCGTCGGCGGCAAGGTCATGCTCGGCTTCAACCGCCGCTTTGACCCGCATTTCCAGGCCGTTCGCAAGGAAATCGACAAGGGCTCGATCGGCAAGGTCGAGATGGTGACGATCACCAGCCGCGACCCGGGCGCACCGCCGGCCGAATACATCAAGGTCTCCGGCGGCATCTTCCGCGACATGACCATCCATGACTTCGACATGGCCCGCTTCCTGCTCGGCGAAGAGATCGAAACGGTGCAGGCCTCGGCCTCCGTTCTGGTCGATCCCAAGATCGGCGAACTCGGCGACTACGACAGCGCCTCGCTGATCCTGACGACGAAGAGCGGCCGCCAGGCGATCATCTCCAACTCCCGCCGTGCGTCTTACGGCTACGACCAGCGCATCGAGGTGCATGGCTCGCTCGGTTCTGTCTCGGCCGAGAACCAGCGCCCGGTCTCGATCGAAGTCGCCAACAAGGACGGCTATACCCGCCCGCCGCTGCACGACTTCTTCATGACCCGCTATACGGCAGCCTATGCAGCCGAAATCTCCGCCTTCATCGACGCCCTCGACAACGGCACACCAATGTCGCCGTCGGCTGAAGACGGCCTGATCGCGCTCGCACTCGCCGATGCCGCAGTGAAGTCGGCGAAAGACAAGTCTGCCGTCACCGTAAGCTACTGACACGCAAGAGCTCCCGCGCTGTCCGATGAGGTCAGCGCAAAATGGAAACGCCGCCCGAACCTCCTCGGGCGGCGTTTTCGTTTGAGACTAAGTTCTGAAAACCAAGTTTTATGGCGCCTTTTCTTCAGACAGGCCAAATATCTTTTATTGCCTATCTGTTAAAGCTAATGTATTAATAGAGAAACGATTCGTTGTGCGTCCGCTGGCTCGGCACAAGTTTGCGTCCATCCACAAACAATCAATCCATGGCCCGCATTACTAATGATTTAGTTGCGAGCGCACTACTATGTTCGGCAATCATATAGGGATAAAATTGCATGTATAAACTCAGTGCCAAGTTCCTTCAAAATTCACAGATGAGTATCACGTTGAAAAATCCGGGTGGGGAGAGACACTACATACCGATCCATTTGTATGACCCAGAAAGGACCCGCCAAGGCAGTCAGCCAGCTATAGGCGTGCTCCTCCATGAATTAGAAGACCCTACCTACAGGCTAGAGGTTAGCAAAGAACTTAAAGTCGAAATCTGCGAACTTGATGCTGCGATAGCCGCAGTAAAAAGTATCCAACGATAACGGTAAGCCAACGTGGAACGGGGCCCAGTACCAAGCGGATTGGTACTGGGCCGCTCAGCAATCATTCTGCTGAACCTTTACAAATGTACGATATCAAACCGCCAGTTCGCGCCGCTCGACTTCCGTCAGCATGGCTAGATCCAGGATTTTCTGCAGGCTGGCTGCATGCCGGAAGCTCGGCTCCTGGCCATAGCCGGAGCGGATCGCGGTGATGAACTTCTGATAGTTCGTCTCGACCGGATCGACCTCGATCTCGCGCCACACGGCCTTTTCGACATCCTCCTGCAGGCAGGCCCGAAGACTTGAACCGTCGAGGCGGTGGATGACCTCAAGCGCACCCTTGTCGCCATGCACGCGAAGCCTGAGCTCGTTGAGATGACCTGTCGCCCAGCGGCTGGCATGGATGACACCCATCGCACCGTTAGTGAACTCGGCGGTCATGGTGAAGCTGTCATTGGCATCGAGATCATATTCGCCGATCTTGTTGCCCGGCGCCTTCTCGAAGGTCTTCAAACGCGCGAAGACATGGTCGATGTCGGTCGCCGCACCATAGCCTGCGAAATCGAGAATATGGATGCCGACATCGCCGAGCACGCCATTCGACCCGTGCTTGGTCGACAACCGCCAGAGCCACTGACTCTCCGTCGACCAGTCGCCCCAGGCCTTGGAGACCAGCCAGCTCTGCAGGTAGGAGGCCTCGATATGGCGAACCTTGCCGATCTCGCCACCGATGACCATCTGCCGGGCCTTCTGCACCTGCGCGACGTTGCGATAGGTGAGGTTGACCATGTTCACGAGGCCGGACATTTCCGCCGCCGTCGCCATCTCGTCGGCCTTGGCATAGTTCTCGGCCAAGGGCTTTTCACACATGACATGCTTGCCGGCGGCAATCAGCTTCAAGGTGGTTGGATGGTGCACGCGATCGGGCGTCACGTTGGTGACGGCATCGAACTCACCCCAGGCGATCGCCTCGTCGAGCGAAGTAAACGTGTTGGGAATGTTGTGGCGGGCGGCGAAGGCGCGCACCGTCGCCATGTCGAGATCGACGGCTGCAACCAGTTCGACACCGGCAATCGTGGAGAAGTTCATGGCATGGGTATTGGCCATGCCCCCGGTCCCGAGGATCAGGAGACGAATGGGAGAAACACTCATTTGTAGCCTTCCTCGCCGGCCTGATGCAGACGCGGGCCGCGTTCGGTGATCGGCTCCAGGGCCTGTTCGACCGGCACATTCGGGGCATCATGCACGGCGGCATAACGCGGCATGGGATTATAAGCCCATTTCACGCCGTTGCGGATGACCTGCTGCACCGTCGCATCGTGATAGGTCGGATAGGTCTCATGACCCGGGCGGAAGTAGAAGATATTGCCAGCACCGCGACGCCAGGTAAGGCCGGAACGGAAGATCTCGCCACCGGCGAACCAGGAGATGAACACCGTCTCGAGCGGCTCCGGAACCGAGAAGAACTCGCCATACATCTCTTCGTTTTCCAGCACGAAGTTTTCCGGAATGCCAGCCGCAATCGGGTGGCCCGGATTGACCGTCCAGATCCGCTCGCGCTCGCCCGCCTCGCGCCACTTCAGCGCGCAGGGTGTTCCCATCAGTCGCTTGAACGGCTTGGAGAAATGGCCGGAATGCAGGACCAAAAGCCCCATGCCTTCCCAGACTCGGTGTGCGACCCGCTCGACGATCTCGTCGGAGACCTCGCCATGCGCCTTGTGCCCCCACCAGACCAGAACGTCGGTTTCCGCCAGGCGATCGACGGGCAGCCCATGCTCCGGCTCCTGCAGCGTCGCCGTTGTCGCCTCGATATCCGGATCCGTGTTCAGCGCGGCAGCGATCGTCGCATGCATGCCATCGGGATAGATCCCCCGGACGATGGCGTTTTCGCGCTCGTGAATGTTTTCACCCCAGACAACCGTTCTGATCGTCATCTGTATTCTCCCTAGGTTTTGCCAGTGCAACCGGCCATGGACCTTGTCTTGCCAGGTCGCATCGCTCCATCGGACGTAAAGAAAAAGGAGAACAAGACCATGGCAGGATCAAGGTTTTTTGAAAACGGTTTGGAGGCAACAATACAATCGTTAAATCACCTGTCAAACGGTTCCAACGAGACCGAAGCGAACAGTTCCAGGCCATAAGTACACCGCACCATTTTGAACCGTTTTTAACACTGGCGGATCTGCAATTGCCATGCCGCCCCCAAGCATGGGATAAGCGGCATCACGACCGGAAGTTCCGGCAGGAGTGCGGTTAAAGGAATGAAGCTCAAGGAATTCGCCAGAGAGATCGGATTGTCGCCGACGACGGTGAGCCGCGCCCTGAGCGGCTATCCGGAGGTCAATGAGGCGACCCGTGCCCGGGTGATGGAAGAGGCCGCCCGCCTCGGCTATCGGCCGAATATCAATGCCGTGCGCCTCGCAACCGGCCGGGCCGGCGCCATCGGCGTGGTCATGACCAAGTCGGGCGATTACCAGTTCTCCGAATTCATGAGCGGCATGGCCGATCGTCTGAGCAGCGAAGACATCGACATTCTGATTACACCAATGGCGGAGCACGATGCAGGAGACGAGTTACAGCTCTACCGGCGGCTAGCCGAAAGCCGCCGGGTCGATGCCGTCGTTATCCACTCACCTCGCCCGAACGATCCGCGCATAGCACTTTTGCATGAGCTCAAACTCCCCTTCATCGTGCATGGCCGCTCCGCAACAGATGTCCCGCATGCCTGGCTAGATATCGACAACGAAGGCGCGATCCGCCGCAGCACCGAGCATCTGCTCGATCTTGGCCATCGCCGGATTGCACTTCTCAACGGCCGCGAAGGCCTCACCTTCACGCTGGACCGATTGACAGGCTACAAGGCCGCGCTGGCCGAACGTGGCATTGACTATGATCCGAGCCTCGTCACCCATGCCAATTTCACGGACGAGATTGGTTTTCGCTTCGCCCGTTTGGCGCTGGAGATGCGGCAGCGCCCCACGGCCTTCGTCGCCGGGTCGATGATGACGGCGCTTGGCGTCTATCGCGCGGCGCGGTCGATGAATTTGGCGATCGGCAAAGATATCTCCGTCATCGCCCATGACGACGTCTTTCCCTACCTGACTGCCGACAACATGGCCCCGTCCCTATCGACGACCAGGTCCTCTATCCGCGCAGCCGGCAGCCGGATCGCAGATCTTGTTCTGGAACTGCTTTCAGGCCGCGAGGCGACCGATATCAAGGAGCTATGGCCAGTGGAACTGATCTTGCGCGAGACCAGCCGCCCCGCGCCCAAGGATCCAACCGAGTGAGCGGCGATCAGAAAAAGCGGGTGGTCGTCATCGGCCACATCAACCATGACCGCATCTGGCGTCTGACGGAGCCTTTGCGCTCCGGTGGCCGCATCGCCTGGTCGTCACGCGAGACCCGCCTCGGCGGCGGCGGCTATTTCACCGCGCGCCGGCTGCTCGATCTCGGGCATGACGTGGCGCTGCTATCGAACCTGATGAGCGATGCGCATGGCAAGGATGCGCATGCCGCACTCAAGGACGCCGGTTTTGACACGACGCTGATCGCACGGCGCGACGGCGAGACAGACTTTGCCGATATCCTCCTCGACCCGACCGGCGAGCGGACCATCCTGTCCAGCGAGCGTCGCCTTTCCCGCACCTTTGTGCTCGACCACGAAGTCGCGGCGGATGCATTCTACGTCAACGCGCCGAAGCTGCCGGACACCATCCTCGCCTCGCTGAACCGGGCGCCGCTTGTCGTCTCGCAGGTTCCGCTGCGCGAGGGCGAGGTCCGTCCCGCCGACATCATGGTCGGTTCGAAAGCCGATTTGCCCGGGATGCCCATGACCGAGGTTTGGGCCATGGCCCGGGCGCTCGCAACGGATAGGCTTTCCCATCTGGTGATGACGGACGGCCCCTCTGCAATCTCGGTTTATGACGGCTGCGAAGAAACCATGCTGACCCTGGCGAGAACAATCGTCGTGCGCGACACGATCGGCGCCGGCGACACCTTCAGCGGCAGCCTGCTGCACGCCCTGCTGGACGGGAAGAACGTGGTGGAAGCGAGCCAACTTGCCGGCGATGAAACAACGGTCTGGCTTGAGCGCCGCGAAGCGCAGTCGCGTTCCGCAACAGAAAAATCAATATCATAACAGCTTTATTTAATTGCGGGGCGGGAACCCGCGCCCTCTTCTCCGAGTTGGTCGGGCCAAACGGAGGAAGGCATGACTGAAGCCGATTTCACCTGGAACATCCCCGTCGAGCTCGAATTGCCCTGCGGGCTGACGCGACGTTTCGTAAATGCATATGATGCGCTCGATTTTCTCGATGCTGAGTGGCCGACCAGACGGGGCCCTGCCTATGAACGCGCCTTACGGCTTTGCCGCAACGCTTTGCGTGGGCCCCGTGCCACTGAGCTGGCGCGCAGCGCATTCATCGCGGCGGCAGACGAAGCCGGTATGCGCCAATGTTCAAACCCGCAAAAGCAGCTGGTTAGCTTCCTGCCGCGAGCCAGATCCGCTGTGGCCTGAAATTCTGGAACAAACGAATAGGGGTGGCCGGTGGGAGTCATCGCAGTCTCTCCGCCGGCATAGCTCTTGAAGCGAGGCACGCTTAACCAGCTTCGGAGGTCAGCAAGGCGATCGTCTGCCCGTCCATCAGCTCTCGCAGCAGAAGATCATTGCCGACGGCAAGCTGGCGGTCAGACAAAATCTCCGTCCAGCCTTGCCCCGCAAGAGCTTCCGGTATTTCAAGCAGGGCATCCCCCCAGAACTGCTCCGACGTCAGCCCCTCGCCCGCCTGAAGCATGGCGATCGGCAGACGGCAGGCGACAGTGATTGCAGCGATGCCCTCATGTTCTCGCGCAAACGCCAAGACGTGCGACTGGCGGGGGCCCGTGATCGTCAACGGCAGATATTGCCCTTTGAGGAACAGCTGAGGATGCCGGTTGCGAAGCGCCAGACCTCGACCGATGACCGCCTGTTTCAGCCACCCCTCTGCGAGCGCACGCTCGTCGCCGAAAGAGATCGGCGCTTGCGGATCGAAAGCAGCCAAGGTTTCGAAAGGCGGCGGACGACGATTATCGGGATCGACGAAACTGAAATCCAGCCTTTCGCTCCCCTGGTAGATGTCGGGAACGCCGGGCGCGGTCAGTTTGACAATGGTCTGGGTAAGGCCATTGATCAGACCCGCCCAGATCAGCGGCTGGATCTCGTGCACCAGCTCGGTGACGAATTGAGGCCTATCGAACAGCAGCGTGCGGACATAATCCTTCACCGCGCTCTCGTAGTCTTCGTTCACCGCGTTCCAGTCCGTCCGGAGCTTTGCCTCGCGCAGGGACTTCTCCACGAAGGCTAGGACACGCTCGGCAAAGTCGGCAATGCCTTCCCGATCATCGGCCATGAACTCGACCGGCCAGTGGCCGATCAATGCCTGAAAGATCATCCATTCGACTTGAGGCTCAGGTACGGGCTTGTCATCGACCTCGACGACGGCATCCCCATGCGTCTTGCGCCACCCCTCGATCAGGGCAGCAAAGCGGGGCGCATCCTCGGCAAGCGCGAAGAGACGCGCGCGGGCATCCTCGCCGCGCTTGGTGTCATGCGTCGAGGAGGCGGAAAGCCCAAATGGTTGCGTCGCCGCACACCGCTGCATCTCGGCATGGAAATGATTGACGCCGCCCTCCTCCGGTTCCAACTCGCCACCGACCTCGTTCAAGGCGAGGAACTCAACATGGCGGAAGAACAACGTATCCTCGAGCGATTTCGCCATCAGCGGCCCGGTCAACTGCTGGAAACGCCGACGGAAGAGATCGCTTCCGACGCCACCATCTTCGAAGCGCCCTTCGCCCTTCAGGAGATCGGCGATGGACCAGGCCGCATCAGCCGCCGTTTCGTCCAGCCGCGCTTTTGCTTCGCTCAGCACCTGATCCACGAGCTGCCGATCTTCGGCGCTCATGTATCCGTGCGCGGCATAGGTCCGATAACGCGGGAAGGCGAGAAGAAGCTCTTCGAGGGCCCGGTTCATCGTGTCCTCGTCGAGCCGCAGCAAATCGGCGCCCTGCCCGACCAGGGCCTTTACCTCGCCGGCGAAGTTGACCCGGATCATCCGCAGCTTCGCCTCCCGCATCTTCTCCGCAACGGACGCCTGAGGCCCCGCGATCCCCGCATAAGCCTGCCGAATGGCGAGGAAGCCGGTCCAATCGAGCAGAACCGGCACCTGGGCCGCGATGAATTCATAGCCGGTCGAACCTTGCACGGGCCAGCTCTTCGGTAGCTCTTCTCCCGGCGCCAGGATCTTCTCGACATAGATCGGAATGTCCGGCCCGACAGCGTCGCGCAGCTGCTGCAAGTAACGGCCGGGGTCTGCAAGACCATCGACATGGTCGATACGCAACCCGTCAACCTGGCCGGCGCGAACCAACTCCAGAACGGTGCGATGGGCAGCTTCGAACACATCCGATGCCTCGACGCGCAATCCGACCAGCCCCGCAATTTCGAAGAAGCGCCGATAGCTGAGGCCTTTGGCGGCTTCCGTCCAATCCATCAGGCGAAAAGGCTGGAGGTCGTGCAGAAAGAGCAGAAACTCTCGTTCTCGCGCCTTCGCCTGGAGTTCCCTGAGCAACCCTTCGCAATCCTGGTCGCGGCACAGCGAAACAACAGCGTGATGGAATTCGGCCTCCTCACCGGCTTTCGCCCGGCGCCCAAGATCCGAGAGCTGCGCGGCCATGGGATGCTCACACTTGGCCAGAGCAGCCGGATAGGTCGATGGGTTCAGCGGATAGAGACTGTCGAAATAGGCGAATGCGAGCACCCCTTGCACGGGATCGATCACCAGCGAAACCTCTTCGTCCATAACCGCTTGCTCGAGCGGCTTGCCGAGAAACGGAAGCGTCAGCCGCTGGCTCCAGTCGATGTCGAAATAATGCCCGTAGCGGCTTGCCTCGCCCCGTTCGATGACGCTGCGCCACCAAGGGTTCTCAAGACTGGCGGCCATGTGGTTCGGCACGATGTCGAGGATCAGGCCGAGACCTTCGGACCTCAACGCGGCAGCCAGCCGTTCGAACCCTTCCCGACCGCCAAGCACGGGATCGATCACGTTGGCATCGGTGACGTCATAGCCATGCGTCGACCCCTCCGTCGCGGCAAACACGGGCGACGCGTAGAGATGGGTGATGCCGAGGCGCTTGAGATAGGGCACGAGCCCGATGGCGCGGTCGAAATCCATGCCGCCGCGAAACTGCAAACGGTAGGTCGAAACGGGAAAGGGCATGCTGGCATCCTTGGGAGGTGGGGTGTCCGACCCGGACCAACGCCCACCAGCCTGCCTTGTTCCCGTCGTCCCGGGCGATCCAGGATCCTCAGTGGAGGTTGAATTCTCCGTCCACCTTGCGCCATTCGTTCGGCCCGATCAGCCGCTTGTGGCTGAAGCGCACCGAATGCAAATCGCCGTCGAGATTGGTCCGCCAGAAATTCAGGAACTTGGTCATCTGTGGGAAATCGGGGGCAAGATCGTAGTCCTGCCAGAGGAAGGTCTGAAGCACGGAGCGGAAGTCGGGCATGCGGTAGAGAATATGCGCGGTGGTAAGGCCATAACCCTCCATCTGGAGGGTGAAGTCTGCAGAAGATTTCATGCGGTTTCCCTCTTGGTCACTGACGATAAAAAGTTTGACAAAAATTCCATATCTGACAAGAAGGCGTCACAAATTGTGATTGAAAATCAGATTGTTAGCAGCACAATGGCGCGAGTGCTGATTTTTTCTCGAACCCCTCTTGAAAGACAAAATCGGACAAACCAAATCTTCGCCCGCCGGATGCCGTTGGAGGGTCCGGCAACCCGTCCGGACCGCATCCGGTCCGGCCTTTGGGGACGTTCCATTTTGTTTGTCCAGGAGGAAAACATGAAGTTCCGTCCGCTGCACGACCGTATCGTCGTCCGCCGCGTTTCGTCCGAGGAAAAGACCAAGGGCGGCATCATCATTCCCGACACCGCCAAGGAAAAGCCGCAGGAAGGCGAAGTCATCGCCGTCGGTCCTGGCGCCCGCAATGAACAGGGCCAGATCGTCGCTCTCGACGTCAAGGTCGGCGACCGCGTGCTCTTCGGCAAGTGGTCTGGCACCGAGATCAAGATCGACGGCGAAGAGCTGCTGATTATGAAGGAAGCCGACGTCATGGGCATCATCGAAGCCCAGGCCGCCGAGAAGAAAGCCGCCTGAGAAACACCGGTCATCATTTGCTTTTTGAGGAGTGAACCATGGCTGCAAAAGAAGTGAAATTTAACACCGACGCCCGCGAAAAGATGCTGCGCGGTGTCGACATCCTCGCCAATGCCGTGAAAGTGACGCTGGGTCCGAAGGGCCGCAACGTCGTGATCGACAAGTCCTTCGGCGCGCCGCGCATCACCAAGGATGGCGTCTCGGTTGCCAAGGAAATCGAACTCGAAGACAAGTTCGAGAACATGGGCGCGCAGATGCTGCGTGAAGTCGCGTCCAAGACAAACGACCTCGCCGGTGACGGCACGACCACCGCGACCGTGCTCGCCCAGGCCATCGTCAAGGAAGGCGCCAAGGCTGTCGCCTCCGGCATGAACCCCATGGACCTGAAGCGCGGCATCGATCTTGCCGTCGATGCCGTCGTCAAGGAACTCAAGAACAACGCCCGCAAGATCTCCAACAACTCGGAAATCGCCCAGGTCGGCACCATCTCCGCCAATGGCGACACCGAGATCGGCCGCCACCTCGCCGAAGCGATGGAGAAGGTCGGCAATGACGGCGTGATCACGGTCGAGGAGGCCAAGACGGCCGACACCGAACTCGAAGTCGTTGAAGGCATGCAGTTCGACCGCGGCTATCTCTCGCCCTACTTCGTCACCAATCAGGAAAAGATGCGCGTCGAACTCGACGACCCCTATATCCTGATCCACGAAAAGAAGCTGTCGAACCTTCAGGCCCTTCTGCCGGTCCTAGAAGCCGTTGTCCAGTCCGGCAAGCCGCTCCTGATCATCGCGGAAGACGTCGAAGGCGAAGCACTCGCCACCCTCGTCGTCAACAAGCTGCGTGGCGGCCTGAAGGTGGCAGCTGTCAAGGCTCCGGGCTTCGGCGATCGCCGCAAGGCCATGCTTGAGGACATCGCAATCCTCACCGGCGGTACCGTCATCTCGGAAGACCTGGGCATCAAGCTTGAGAACGTCACCCTCAACATGCTGGGCCGTTCGAAGAAGGTGTCGATCGAGAAGGAAAACACCACTGTTATCAACGGCGCGGGCTCGAAGGCCGAGATCGACGGTCGCGTGGCCCAGATCAAGGCGCAGATCGAGGAGACCTCCTCCGACTACGACCGCGAGAAACTGCAGGAGCGTCTGGCCAAGCTCGCCGGTGGCGTTGCCGTCATCCGCGTCGGCGGCTCGACCGAAGTCGAAGTCAAGGAGAAGAAGGATCGCGTCGACGACGCCCTGCATGCGACCCGTGCAGCCGTCGAGGAAGGCATCCTGCCCGGTGGCGGCGTGGCACTGCTGCGTTCCGTCAAGGCGCTCGAAAACCTGAAGACCGCCAATGAAGACCAGCGCGTCGGCATCGACATCATCCGTCGCGCCATCGAGGCCCCGGTCCGCCAGATCGCCGAGAATGCCGGCGCAGAAGGCTCGATCATCGTCGGCAAGCTGCGCGAGAAGTCGGAATTCGCCTATGGCTGGAACGCCCAGACCGGCGAATATGGCGACCTCTTCGCCCAGGGCGTCATCGACCCGGCCAAGGTGGTCCGCACCGCGCTGCAGGATGCAGCCTCCGTTGCTGGCCTCCTGATCACCACGGAAGCGATGATCGCCGAGAAGCCGAAGAAGGAAGCAGCCCCGGCGATGCCGGCCGGCGGCATGGACTTCTGAGGGCCGTTCAGAGAAAAAAGCCAGGGGCCGCCTGTCGAAGGTGGCCCCTTCCTATGTGAAGCGATCAGGCCGCCAGCAATGGCGAGATCTCACTGAGACCTTCAAAGGTGGGGCGGGCGATGTAATAGCCCTGGATGAGATCGACCCCGAAATCTGTCAGAACCGAAAATTCTCCAGCCGTCTCGATGCCCTCGCAAACGGCGGTGACCCCGAGGTCCCGCAACATATCCAGCGTGCGCCGCACGACAACCTGTTTGATGGGATCGGTGTCGATGCCACGGATCAGATCCATGTCGAGCTTGACGATATCGGGCTGGAACCGCGTGAGCAGGTTGAGCCCCGAATAGCCGGCGCCGAAATCGTCGATTGCGGTTTTAAAGCCTATCTCTCGATAGCTTCGAAGGATGTTGAGCAGATGCTCCGTGTCGAGCTTTTCGACTTCAGTGAACTCGAAGATGATCCGGTCGAGCGGAAAATCGGTGCGCCTCGCCGTCTCCAGCGTCTGACGAATACAGGCCCTCGGCTCGTAGACAGCGTTGGGCATGAAGTTGATCGACAGATGCGGCATGCCATGACGGGGAAAGAGATTGGCCGCCAATTCGATGGCCTTGACCCGACACTGCTGGTCAAACGCATAACGATTGTCCGGATCGACCAGCGACAAAACCAGCCCAGCGCCGCTGCCGTCTACACCTCGCACGAGAGCTTCATGGGCAAAGATCTCGCCTCGACGGATGTCCATGATCGGTTGGAATGCCATCGAAAACGAAGACTGGAACGCCGTCCCATTCTTGCAGCCCTTGCAGCTCATGGTGCCTCCTAAATTCCATCCCTCCACATAAGCATCATGGAACTTAAAGAAGACTGAAAGTTTGCTACGCAAGCGCTTCCCAAATAATCAACCGGGGCCTCTCAAATCATATGACCTTTTTTGGATAACTGATTTAACCAATTCAAGTAATCGAATATCCTTGAATACGAGGCCAATTCGAGAAGGCTTCGCGGGCTAAATGATTTAGCTGAGGATGCGGGACATGAGGGAACAGATCGATATCGAGACCTGGGCGATGGTCCGGGCTCAGCAGATCGTCATGCAGCAGGGTGCCAATCTGGTCGTCGCGGCGCAGAGACTGGACCACAAGAAGACCACAGCCAATACCTATGCCCTTCGGACGGCGATCATGGCATCGCTGATCGAAGCTATGGAAGCGGCGCCTCCGGCCATGCGGATGGTCAACGACGTTCAGGCTTGAGACCTGGCCTGCCCCGTCAATCGCGTCTGGCAGACAGACCGCTTTCATGGTGACGATGCGGCCGGAACCCAGAGGGTTCAATGTCAAAGTTCATGTGGCGCCAGTGAACGCGAGACCATTTGCCTGCGATGACGGCCCGTCTTCAGCTTGATCGAAGTTGGCAGACATGCGAGCGTCCTGCCATGCGCATTTTGCTCGTGGAAGATACACTCGACGTCGGTGAAGCGATCTCTCGTCGCTTTGAAACCATCGGCCACACCGTCGATTGGGAGACGAACGGCCGCGCGGCAGCGGAGATCCTTGACTTCACCGAATACGATCTCGTCATCCTCGACGTGATGCTCCCTGGGATGGACGGTTTCTCCATTCTGAAACGCATGCGCGACAAGGGAAGTGCCGTCCCCGTCCTCGTTCTCACGGCGCGCTCCGAGATCGACGATCGTGTCGGCGCGCTAGACCTTGGGGCCGATGACTATCTCGTCAAACCGTTCGATTTCCGCGAGTTGGAGGCCCGCGCCCGCGTGCTGTTGCGTCGGCGCGCCGGCGGCGAAGCCACGAATGTGATTGCATGCGGTGACGTCCTGCTCGACCGCTCGCAGCGCACCGTCAAGGTCGGCAATCGCGAGGTGCAGTTGAAGCGTCGCGAGATGACCCTGCTCGAAATCCTCGCAAGCCGTCCAGGGCGCGTCTTCAGCAAGGATCAGCTGCTCGACCAGCTCTTCGGTTTTGATGAGCCGGCCGGCCCGAACGCGATCGAACTCTATGTCGGGCGACTGAGAAAGAAGCTCGAGGGCGCAAGTGCCCGGATCGTGACGGTGCGCGGCGTGGGCTATCAACTGGTGTCCGATGCAGAGGACTAGGCGTTCCCTCTTTGCGCGCCTCGTCATCCGCGTCGCCGTTGTTCTCGCGGGCGGCGCTGCGGTCCTGATGACCGCCGCCTGGTTCTATGCCCGCGCCGCGGCAGATGAAGCCTATGACCGGTTGCTGCAAGGGGCCGCAATCCAGATTCTCGATAGTTTGCTGGTCGAAGAGGGCCGCATCACAGTCAACCTTCCTCCCAGCGCCTTTGAACTGCTCGGGCTGGCACCGCGCGACAAGATCTTTTACCGCGTGGTTGCCCCTGACGGCTCGACCCTGACCGGTTACGAGGATCTGGACTTCCCGGCTGATATCACCAATGCCAGGTCTGAAGCGCTGTTTGAAACCGCAAGTTTCCGCGAACAGCCTGTTCGCATGGTGGCTGCAAGCCGTGCCATTGCCGATCCAGCCATCGGCGGCTGGGCAAATGTTCTCATCGCCCAGACGACAGAGGCGAGACAGCAACTGACGACGGAATTGACCACGCGGGCGCTGGCACTGGTCGGCGTGATGAGCCTGCTGGCACTGGGTGGCACCATCCTTGCGGTTCGCTATTCCCTGCGCCCGCTGGATGCTCTCGGCGACACGCTGCGCCGCCGCGACAGCCAGGACCTGACACCGCTCGCCGTCGACGTGCCGCGCGAACTCTCGCCATTCGTGGAATCCATCAACCACTTCATGCGACGCCTCGACGATCGCCTGCAGCTGTTGCAACGCTTCATCGCCGACAGTGCCCACCAGATCCGCACACCTCTGACGGCCCTTTCGGCCCAGGTAAGCCTGATCAACGAAGACGCGCTTTCAGACAATGATCGTCGCCATCTCGACCGGGTGCGCAACAGAGCGTCAGAACTCGCGCGCTTCACGACACAGCTACTGAACCACGCCATGGTGATCCACCGCTTCGATTCCATTCAGCTCTCGCCGATCGATGTTGTCGATGTCGCACGCAAGGCCTTCCGCGCTGCCGTGCCGATTACCATCGATCCCGACATCGTGGTTTCCTTCGAGGCTCCACCTGAGCCGTTGATGGTGCTCGGCGATGGCCTGAGCCTGCGCGAAGCGATCGTCAACGTCATCGACAATTCTCTTCGGCACGGCGTGGTTTCAAGCCTTGCCGTGCGCGTGGTAAGGCGAGGCGATTTCGCGCTGATTGAAGTCGAAGACGATGGACCGGGCATCCCGCCCCAGGACTGGACCCAGGTTACGCGTCGTTTCGTTTCCTCGAAGACGGGTGAAGGCAGCTCCGGCCTCGGCTTTGCGATTGCGTCTGAAGTGGCAACCACACTCAACGGAGCCCTCGCCTTTCGCGAGCCCGCGCCGGAAAGCGGCTTCACCGTGTTCCTCGAACTTCCTCTGATGGAGAGGTCCGTCTCGTGAGACTTTCGACGACACTGCAATGGATGACAACAACGCTCGTTGCAGCGGCTCTGTCATCGACTTCGGCTGTTGCGCTGGAGGGCGACCGCTCTGTTTTTCCAGCGCCTGGGGAAGAGCGGACACGGCTGGTCATTAATGGCGTTACAGACGCCGATGTAATCGCACCGCTGATCCTCGACTTCCAGGAGACGGCACGCGACGTGACGGTCGAGTTCAACGACTATGTCAGCAACGACCTTTTCCGCGAGGCCGAATTGGCCTGCCGCCAGCAACGCAGCCATGGCGACCTTTGGATATCCTCTTCCGTCGATCATCTGGTCAAACTCGCCAATGACGGCTGCGCCCGTTCGCACCGGTCGGCGCAAACCGAACGGGTCTCGGCCTGGGCCAACTGGCGCGACGAAATCTTCGGCTTCGCCTTCGAACCAGCCGTGATTGTCTATGATGCCTCGCAGGTCCCGCCCGAGGACGTGCCGCGCTCGCATGTCGAGATCGCCGAACTTCTGCGCCGCAAGCCGGACGAATACTGGACCCGCATAGGCACCTACAATGTCCAGCTCTCGGGCGTTGGCTATCTGCTCGCCTTCCACGACGCCCAGCAGGCACCGACAAGCTATGGCCGCCTGCTGGAAAGCTTCAGCCGCGCCCAGGTGGTCACAAGCTGCTGCAACAAGGAAGTGCTGGACCTGATCGAGGAGGGCCGGCTGAAGATCGCCTACAATATCCTCGGCTCCTATGCCTATGGGCGCTACCTGCGCAACAACGACATGCGGGTCGTCGTACCGCGTGACTATACGCTGATCCTCACCCGCGGTGCGATGATCCCGACGCATTCGCCGCAGCCGGATCTCGCAGCCCGTTTCATCGACTATCTCGTTTCGGAGCGCGGCCAGACGGTGGCGCGCGAAAAGGCCTTCTACTTTGCCGAAAACGCACCTCTGCCCCCCGGCGTGGATGGGCCGGCCTCGCTGATCGAGTCCGGCATCGGCCGCCCCATCAGGGTCGGCCCGGCGCTGCTGGCCGCCCAGGACAGGGCCACGCGGGAAGAGTTCATCCGCAACTGGACATCGCTCTTCTCCCCCAACCTTCCATGAAAAAAGGCTGGCGTCGCCGCCAGCCTCTCGAAATCACAGGATGAGGGATATCAGTCCTCGTCCTGGAAAACCTCCTCGCGCTTCTTCTTGACGCTCGGGAGGAAGACGATGATGAGCACCGCAAGCGCGATCAGAAGCAGTGTCGCGCTGATCGGCCGGGTGACGAAGGTCGACGGGTCGCCACGCGAAAGGATCATGGCGCGGCGCAGGTTTTCCTCCAGCAGCGGGCCGAGAACGAAGCCGAGCAACAGGGGTGCCGGCTCGCAGCGCAGCTTGACCAGCACGTAGCCGATGAGCCCGAAGAAGGCGACGGCATAGAGGTCGTAGATGTTGCCGTTGACGCTGTAGACCCCGATCGAGCAGAAGGCCATGATGATCGGGAAGAGCACGTAGTACGGGATCGTCAGCAGCTTCACCCAGAGCCCGATCAGCGGCAGGTTCAGAACCAAGAGCATCAAGTTGCCGATCCACATCGAGGCGATGATGCCCCAGAAGAGGGCCGGCTGCTCGGTGGCAACATTCGGACCCGGCACGATGCCCTGGATGATCATGGCCCCGACCATCAGCGCCATGACCGGATTGGCGGGAATGCCGAGTGTCAGCAGCGGAATGAACGAAGTCTGGGCACCGGCATTGTTGGCCGATTCAGGACCGGCGACACCTTCGATCGCGCCATGGCCGAACTCTTCCGGGTTCTTGGCCATGCGCTTTTCAACCGTATAGGAGGCAAACGAGGCGAGGATGGCGCCGCCGCCCGGCAGAATGCCGAGAGCCGAGCCAATGCCCGTACCGCGCAGCACCGGGCCGATCATCCGCTTGAAATCGTCGCGCGTCGGCATCAGACCGCTGACTTTGGTGATCAGCACGGTGCGATTGCGATCGCTTTCGAGGTTGCGCAGGATTTCGGCAACACCGAAAACGCCCACAGCGACCGCGACGAAGTTCAAACCATCCGCATATTCGGTGATGCCCATCGTGAAGCGGGGCGTGCCCGAATAGATGTCCGTGCCGACAAGCCCGAGCAGCAGGCCGAGTGCGACCATGGCAAGCGCCTTGATGATCGAGCCGTGGGCAAGCGCGATCGACGAGACCAGACCGACGATCATCAGGGAGAAGTATTCGGCCGCACCGAACTCAAGCGCGATGGCGGTGAGCGGCGGCGCAAAGATCGCGACGAGGAAGGTCGAGACGGTGCCGGCGAAGAAGGAGCCGATCGCGGCGATTGCAAGCGCTGCCCCTGCCCTTCCCTTGCGGGCCATCTGGTAGCCGTCGATCGCGGTCACTGCCGAGGAGGATTCACCCGGCATATTGATCAGGATCGCCGTGGTCGAGCCGCCATACTGCGCGCCGTAATAGATGCCGGCGAGCATGATCAGCGACGAGACGGGTTCGAGCTGGAAGGTGATCGGCAAGAGCATGGCGATCGTGGCTGTCGCCCCGATGCCGGGAAGCACGCCGATCAGCGTGCCAAGGATGACGCCGACCAGGCAGAAGAACAGGTTCTCGATGGAACCGGCTGTCGAGAAGCCGAGGGCGAGATTGCTGATGAAATCCATGGTCGCCTCCTCAACGGAACCAGGGGCCGAAGCGTTCGAACGGCAGGCCGAGGCCGTAGCTGAACACGAGGACCGAGAAGAAGGTGATGCCGGTCGCAAGCGCGAGCGCCGCCGGCACCCTCAGGCGCTCAGAGGCAAAACTCGCGATGAAGGCGGCGACGAAGAGGGCGGGCACGAAGCCGGCACCACGGACCAGCAGGCCGAAGACGATCGGCGCCGGCAGGATAAAAAGCATACCGCGCCAGGCGATGGCACCGATGACCTCTCCGGTGACCTTCACCGACTGAACGAGAATGACGACGCCAAGCAGGGTCAGAACACCGGCCAGCACCAGCGGAAAGTAACCCGGCCCCATGCGGAAGGCGGTGCCGAGTTCCAGCGACAGCGACTGAATGACGAAGAAGAGGCCGAGCCCGATGAACAGCAGGCCACAGAGAAGATTGGCCGTGTCGAAGCGTATGGATTTCATGTTGTCCCCCGACAAAAAGCACGGGCGGCGAGACACTCGCCGACCGGCACGACAAGTCGCGGACCCGGTCGGGAAACCGGATACGCGCAGCTGTGAAAGGATCAGTCGGCGTACTGGCCAGCAGCCTCAATCACCGGCTTCCAGCGGGCGATTTCACTTTCGAGCTTGGCCTTCAGTGCCGCAGGGGTGACATCTGCTTCAGGCGACGGCGCCGTGCCGAGTTCGGCGAAGCGGGCGATGACATTCTCGTCCTTGAGTGCCTTGTTGAGCGAGGCATTGAGCTTGTCGATCGCTTCCGTCGGTGTGCCCTTCGGAACATAGACACCGTGCCAGATGCCAACCTGGAAGTCGTTCAGACCACCTTCGGCAGCGGTCGGTACATCCGGAAGGACCGGCAGACGCTCAGCCGAGGTCACGGCATAAGCCTTGATCGTGCCGCCCTGGATCTGCTTCGTCGTGTTGGTGGTCTGGTCGCACATGATATCGACCTGGCCGCCGAGCAGATCGGTCATGGCCGGACCGGTGCCCTTGTAGGGAACGGTCACAAGCGGGGTTTCGATCTGGCTCATGAACAGCATGCCGCAAAGATGCGAGGCTGCACCGATGCCGGCATTGGCAACGGTGACCTTGTCCTTGTTCGCCTTCACATACTCAACCAGGCCCTTGAGATCGGTCGGCTCGAAGTCCTTGCGGGCAACGATGGTCATCGGCACATCTGTGACGAGACCGACATAGTCGAAGGCATTGAGCGGATCATAGGCGAGCTTGCGATAGAGGGTCGCGCTGGTCGCCATGCCAATATGATGCAGCAGCACGGTATAACCGTCCGGCGCGGCGCTTGCGACGCGGCCAGCACCCAGCGTGCCACCAGCACCGCCGACATTCTCGACGAGAACCTGCTGGCCGAGATCCTTGGACATGGATTCAGCAACAAGACGAGCCACGGTATCCGTTGGGCCGCCGGCAGCGAACGGAACGACCATGGTGATCGAGCGCTCGGGATAGGTCTGAGCCGATGCGGCTGCTGCGATGAAGGTTGCCGCAATGGCGGTTGCGCTGAAAAGCGACTTGAAGAAAGTCATAAAGGCCTCCCGGTTTGATTGATCCTGCCGGTCGGCTCCTCCCGCCCGGCATTGGATGGCCCGATCTTCGTCAGGCGGGATCGTGTCACAATCGTCCAGGGCGGAGAGTGTTAAGGTTTTCTGGCTTGCCGCAACGCACCATGGGTAGATTCCCGCCCAACACGCTTTTCGGATGTGTGGATTTCCACCCATCATCGCTCTACGGTCTGCAGTATAGGGCCTCAATCACGCGTGTCGAAGGCCAGGCTCTTATCGAGACCGTGCTTCTGCATCTTCTCGTAAAGCGTCTTCCGCGAGATGCCGAGCTGTTCATACACCGGTCGAAGCGCACCGCCATGGGCGGTGATGGCATTGGCGATCAGCTGCTTTTCATAGGCGGCAACCTTGTCCGCGAGGCGGGTATTGGCAGCTTCCAGCTGCGCCGCACTGTCGAGCCCCGTCTCAAGCCCAAGCACCAGCCGATCGGCGGCATTGCGTAATTCGCGCACATTGCCCGGCCAGTCCCGCTCGGCGATCTCCGAGAGGATCTCAGGCTCGACCTCCATGTCGTCGCGCCCGTAGCGCGCACAGGCCTCCCGCACCAGATGCAGGAAGAGAAGCGGGATGTCCGCTCTACGTTGCGCCAGCGAGGGCACGCGAAGCGTAACCACATTCAGCCGGTAAAAGAGATCGGCGCGGAACCGGCCAGCCGCGACTTCGCCTTCCAGATCCACCTTGCTGGTGGCCAGAAAACGAACGTCGAGCGGCACCGTCTCATTCGACCCGAGCCGGGTGATGGTCCGCTCCTGCAGGACCCTTAGAAACTTCGCCTGCAGGTCGAAGGGCATCGAGCCAATCTCATCGAGCAGGATCGTCCCGCCCCGGCCATGTTCGAATTTCCCGTAGCGGGCACGGATCGCGCCTGGAAAAGCCCCGGCCTCATGCCCGAAGAGCTCGCTTTCGATCAATGTTTCCGGCAGCGAAGCGCAGTTGATCGCAAGGAACGGTCCCTTGGCCCTAGCACTGACGTCATGCAGGCTGCGCGCCACGACCTCCTTGCCGACTCCCGTCTCCCCGATAACCAGCGCATCTGCCTCCGTCGCCCCGATGGCGCGAACGCGGTAGCGCAGATCGACCATCACGGGCGTGCGTCCGGGCAGACGTGTCTCGATATCGTCCCGCTTGCCGGCCACGGCCCGCAGCCGTCGGTTCTCAAGCACCAGGGAACGGCGGTCCAGTGCATGGCGCACCACGCCGGCGAGCGCCTGGCTGGCAAACGGCTTCTCGATGAAGTCGTAGGCGCCCTCGCGCATCGCCTTGACCGCCAGCTGCACCTCGCCATGACCGGTCACAAGGATCACCGGGATCTCGTGGTCGAGCTCGCGGATCCGATGTAGCAGCGTCATCCCGTCCATGCCGGGCATGCGGATGTCACTGACAACGACGCCATCGAAGCCGAACCCAACGCGCGAGAGGATCTCCTCGCCCGTCGCAAACGCCTTCACCTGCAAACCATGGAGTTCGAGGGCCTGGCTGGTGGAGAAACGCAGCTCCTCCTCGTCATCGACGATCAAGACCAGTCCGGAACTCATTCCGCCGCCTCGCTCAAAGCTTCCGCTTCCAGGAGTTCGATGCGAAACAGAGCACCGCCGCCTTCACGCGGCCCGACCGTCAAGCTGCCGCCAAAATCCTTGATGATATTGTAGGAAATCGACAAACCGAGACCAAGCCCCTTGCCCACACCCTTGGTCGTGAAGAAAGGATCGAAAATCCGTTCGGCGATGGCCGGCGGCACGCCGGGGCCACGGTCGGCGATCTCGATCACCACCCGCCCCTCGTCCCGCCGTGCCGCAAGCTCGATCTTGCGATCCTCGAGACCTTCCACGGCATCACAGGCATTGGTGAGAATGTTGACCAGCACCTGCTGCAGACGCACCGAGCCGCCCTGCACCGGCGGCAGGCCGGGTTCGAAGGACAGGGAAAGCGTCGCATCGGCTGTACCCAATCGCGCGGAGACGATCTCCAGTGTTTCCTCAACCACGTCCTCGATGGAGATCGCGCCAAGCTTTTCGTTGGGTTTGCGGGCAAAATTGCGCAGATGCCGCGAAATGGAAGCCATCCTGTCGATCAGATTGGAAATGCGGCCCAGATTGTCGCGTGCCTCCGAGATGCGGTCGCGATCGATCAGCATCGTCGCGCTGTCGGCATAGGTCTTGGCAGCAGCGAGCGGCTGGTTGAACTCGTGCGACAATGCCGCCGACATCTGACCAAGGCCGGCAAGCTTGCCGGCCTGGATGAGATCGGCCTGCGTCTGGCGCAGTTGCAGGTTAACCCGGGCCAGGTCCGCCGTGCGCTCCTCGACACGACGCTCCAGTTCGGCCTGCGCCTCGATCTGCATATGCATGCGCTCCTGCAGCCGTGCGCGCCGCTGAATGACCACGGCGAGACCCAATCCAAACAGGCAGAGAAACAGCAGGATGGCAACGAGCATGGTGCGCGCCTGAGCGTGGATCGTGCCGGTATCAAACAGAACCTTCACCGTCCAATCGGCGTCGGGCATGTATTGCTCAAGCACGAGATACTCGCGTTTGCCGCTGTCCTGATTGACCGTCATAAGGAGGTGATCGTCAAACGACGTGCGCTTGATCGGCAATTCCCGCAGCACCGCATCGGAATAGCGTCTGGATGCCGAAGTACGCTCCAGACGTTCCGATGTCAGTGGCAAGACCGAGGCATAGAGCCATTCCGGATTGCCGGTCATGAAGATGATGCCTTCGGGGTCATGGACGAGGATCTTGTATTCGCCACCCCGCCAGGATGTTTCGATACCCTCGATATCGACCTTGAAGGCAATCACACCACGAACGACGCCATCGACCTCGATTGGCGACGAGAAATAGTAGCCACGCTTCGCCGACGTCGTGCCGAGCGCGTAAAACCGTGACTGCAGGCCCGCTGCCGCCTCGTAGAAATAAGGACGGTAACTGAAATTCTCGCCGACGAAGGTCGCCGGCCGGTCGAAATTGCTCGCCGCAATCGTGTTCCCGTCCATCGTCATCACATAGATGTCCGAGGATTCGAGCAGCGTGTTGATCTCTTTCAGATAGAGATTTGCCGCGTTTCGGAGTTCCAGATTGTTCGGGTCGAGCACCAGCTGCTTCATGTCGTCATGATCGGCAATCAGGGCGGGCAGGGTCTCATAACGGCTGAGATGACCGGTGAGAGCTGAGGTTGCGAGACGCAAGGCACTGTTCGCCTGCAGCGAGGCTTCTTCCATGACAGTCAGCGTGAGAAGCCGATTGCCGACCGTGACAAGTGCCACAACGACGGCCAGAAGAACCAGGACGAGCGCGACGATCATGCGCCGGGCATCAGCCAATCGCCTCGCGGGGGGTACCATGGGTCTCGTCAAGTGCTCGCTCCTCCGCGTTCAAGGATAACGGGCTGTCGCAAGCTTTCCAAGCGGCTCTCGCATGCGAATGCGCGGATACGACAGAGCCGCCGACCATGTTAAGGCGGCGGCTCGTCAGCTTGAGGCATCATGACCCTGTCAGGCGGCACGACTATGCGAGTGTCCACCTTGGCGTCGTCCTTCCGGAGCGAGCTTGAACTGGTTGACGAGCTGCATCAACGCGTCCGCCTCGTCCGCCAGCTGGCGGGTCGCGGCATTGGTCTCCTCGACCATGGCGGCGTTGCGCTGGGTCATCTGGTCCATTTCGTTGACGGATGAGTTGACCCCCGCCAGCGCATTTGACTGGTCGCGGCTCGCCATGGCGATGACCGACACCCGATCAGCGACCGTGATGATGCTGGCGGAAATCTCTGCCAGAACCGCACCTGTCTGCTGCACGAGCTTGGCGCCCGAGGTAACTTCCGTGCTCGACTTGTGAATGAGGTCCTTGATCTGCTGAGCGGCACCGGCCGAACGCTGGGCAAGCTCACGCACTTCCTGCGCGACGACGGCAAAACCCTTTCCGGCCTCGCCCGCACGGGCGGCTTCAATACCGGCATTGAGGGCCAGAAGGTTGGTCTGGAAGGCGATTTCGTCGATCACGTCGATGATCTGCACGATCTGGCCCGACGCATCCTCGATCCGGCCCATGGCGTCAATGGCACTGGCAACCACGGTTGACGAGGTATCTGCACGACCCTTGGTCTCGCCGACGATGCTGTTTGCTTCTTCGGCACGCTCGGCAGAGGACTTGACTGTCACGGTGATCTCATCGACGGCAGCCGCTGTTTCTTCGAGCGAAGCTGCCTGCTGTTCGGTGCGTTTGGCGAGCTGGTCGGCCGCACTGCTCATCTCGGCGGCGTTGCGCTGGATCATGTAGGTGTTCGAGCGGATCTGCGTCATCGTATCCTGCAGATGCTCCAGCGACTGGTTGAAGTCGTTGCGCAGCTGCTCCAGGCGACCGTGGAACGGCGTGTCGATGGTCTCGGAGATATCGCCCTTCGCAAGACGGCCGAGGCCGGAGGCCAGTGCGTTGACGGCAAAATCGATCTGCCGGTCGATCTCCTGCTTCTCGAGATCGTTGCGGCGACGCTCTTCCTCCGCCTGAGCCCTTTCGGCCTCGCTGCGGCTTTCGATTTCGATCTTCGACAGTGCGTTCTGCTTGAAGACACCAAGCGCGCGCGCCATCTCGCCGATTTCATCAACGCGGGCTTCGCCATTGATCTTCGTGTCCAGCACGCCTTCCGCAAGGCGGCGCATGGCACCGGTGATCTGGCCGATCGGGCCTTTGAAGGTCAGCACCAGGCCGATACCGGCGAAGATCGAGATCAGAATGCCGAGCGCGGTCGCGCCGATGGAGATAGAGTTCGCCTCCTGACGCTCCTGGCCAGCCGAGACCTTCTGCATTTCGGCAAAGGTCGTCAGTTGCTTCCAGATGACATTCAAATCGGCGCCCGCCTGTTCGAAGCTAGCCTTGCGCTCCTGGCTGACCTTCACGAGCTCAGCACTCGCACCGATCATGGAATCCACAGCCGGACCCAGCTCCTTCTTCACCTGCATCATGATCGGCTGGTCGGCAGCCGTCTTGTCCAGCGCTGCCAGGAATTTCTTGACGGCATTGAACTGCTGTTCAAGCAGCATGCGGTTCTGCTCGGTCGGCTCCAGCAGGAAGCGCGCCATCATGATCTGAAGCGCATAGCCAGCGGCCATGACCTGACGACCGTCGGCAATGACGGCCTGTGCCTTCGCAAGCGGTGCATCGAGTTCACCGAACTTGATCGTCGCTTCCTTCATCTTCTGCTGGGCAGCCAGACCGAGATAGGCGTTGAGCTGGGTAAAGTTGCGGAGCTTTCCGGCCAAATCGGTGATCACTGCTTCCGACTTGTCGTTAGCAGCCACGGCCGCCTTCAGTTCGCCACCAATTTTCTCAAGCGTCTTTGCAGCCGACTGGTTCGCCTTCGGCAGTACGGCGGCGAGAACCTGCTGGCGCGCGATGATCTCATCGACGCGGGCGGTGATGACAGCAAACTTCTCGTCCGGCGTCTTGGCCTTGGTAAAGGCAGAATTCGTTTCGGTCAGGAAGGTGCCTGTGCTGCGAATGCTCTCGGCGTCGCGCAGCATGGTCTTGGCAGCGGCATCATCTGCCTGCACCGCGCGTTCCATGGTTGCCATCGCAGCCGTCACACGCCCCTGGGCGACAACCACCTGCTTTGTGCCCTGCTGAAGTGTATCGACAAGAGTTGATTCGCTGGCATGCAGCCGCCATAGATCGTCGATGTGGATAAAGACCTTATCGATCAACTTGCCGGCTTCCTCCAGCTCCGACCGACCATCAGCATCGGGGGCAAGCTGCGAAAGCGTCGTGTCCAGATCGCGCTTCTGCTGCTCCAGACGTCCTGTCAGATCGGCCTTGGCGGCGTCCGTCGTATCAGCCAGAAAGCTGGTCATCGACGCGGACACGTCGCGGAAGCCGCTCAAAGACTGCAGCACGCTGTTTGAGATCTCGATGCGACCCTGCAGGAGACCCGAGGCGTAAAGACCTGTGAAGCCAACGGCAGAGATGCTGATGACAAAAGGCAGGATGAAGATCAGGACCTTGGTCTGGATGTTAAAGCGGGACAATATACGATCGATAAACACGATAAAGGTCTCCTTCGACACGGGTGATGCCGAGTTAGCGTCTCCCGATGTCCATGCATGAATCGACCGGATCATGAGCCTGGAAGACTAAGATGAACTTAATGGCAGTGCCTGAAAAAGTTTCGGCCCGCAGCGTTTACCGCCGTCGGGCCGAATTAAAATCTACAACCTTGATTTGAAAATCAATGATGCAAACGATACATACGGGATGGACAATCCCGCATGTCGTTTAAAACGTGGTTTCCGCCATCCGTCTTTGGGCGGATATCAGCGCATGTCCTCAATGGCGACCGCATCGACATCGGTATAGTCGACATTGTCGCCAGCCATGGCCCAGATGAACGAGTAGTTGGCCGTACCGGCACCTGAATGGATCGACCAGCCGGGAGACAGAACCGCTTCCTCGTTCTTCATGATGATGTGGCGCGTCTCGTCCGGTTCACCGAGCAGGTGGAAGACCCGGGTCTTCTCCGCCATGTCGAAATAGAGATAGACCTCCATGCGACGGTCATGGATGTGGCAGGGCATTGTGTTCCAGATGGAACCCTTGGCAAGGCTCGTCATGCCCACCACCAGCTGGCAGGTCTTCACGCCCTCGGGGTGCACGAATTGGAAGATCGAGCGCTCGTTGCTGGTCTCCTGCGTGCCGAGATCAATCCGCTTGGCGTCGCCGATGCCGATATGACGTGCCGGGTAGCGGGTGTGGGCGGGCGCGCTCAAGAGATAGAACTTGGCCGGCTGGTCCGCCGACACGGAGGCGAAGCTGACCGAAGACCCCATACCGGCATAGACCATGTCGCGGGTGCCGGCCTGGAAGCTCTCACCATCCACCGTCACCACACCGGCGCCGCCGATGTTGACGGCGATCAGCTCACGGCGTGCCAGGAGTTCGGGCGTCCCCGCCGGCTTGATCGTCTCAAGCGCCAGCGTCGACGAAACCGGCACCGCACCACCGACGATCATCCGATCGTAATTGGTGTAATGCAGCTGGATGCGACCGGGCACAAAGAGCGGCGGCAGCAAAAAATTCGAACGCAATTCATCCGTGCCAAAGCCGGCAGCGGTCAATGGATCGATGGCGAAGCGATTGGTGAAGTCGGTATGCGACATCATTCCTCCCATACATGTTATATAAACTTATCATACATGTTGTTCACCGAGCAACAAGCTGAAAAAATCTTTTCACTGAGGCGCTGCCTATCGTGAAGCCATGGCTCAGGCGCGAAACTCATAAGACAGGTTTTCACTGACGCGGCAAGGGGTAGACCACCTGCCCGTCCTCTTCTCCGCGTGGGAAGGCCCCTTCCCGGTTCCGCCGCTCCGCCTCCTGGTACCCCTGGGGACTGATGCCGATATAGCGCTTGAACATGCGGGAGAAGTAATAGGCGTCGGCATAGCCTGAGAGCGCCGCCGCCCGCTTTACCGTGCAGCCGCCGGCCAAAAGACCCATGGCGCGTTCCATGCGCTTGAACTCCTGGAACTTGTCCATGGTCCAGCCGACGCGCTTGCGGAACTCACGCTTGAAATAGTCCGGATTGTAGGGGGCAGCAGCGAGAACCTGCTCGGTGATCCCTTCGTTGAGGGGATCAGCCGCGATCTGGCTCGCGGCCACCATGATCGCCAATGACAGCTGATCGGGGTTGGCGACAGTGCCGACGGACTGCTCTCGCCAGCCGACAAAGGCCTGCTCGATGAACTCGATCAGCAGGAACATGAAGACATGGTGCTGCTGCAGCGTCGTCGAATAGGGTGGTGCCGTTTCGCGAAAATGCATGACGACCTTTTCCAGCATGTCCCAACGGGCAAGCCGGATCGATCGCATCAGATCCATCTGCGAAATCAGGTCGAGACGCCCGAAAAGGTCGAGCGTGAAATGCTGGGCAATGCCTGTATAGGCTTCCGTTGAGGCAGATCGCCCGATGAAGCGGGTTCCGGCGGTCAGAAGCATGGCGCTTCCTGGCTCCATCTCCACCGTCTCGCCCTCGACATCATAGATCCCGCGGCCACTGAGGCAGATCACGAGATCATGAACCCGGTTCGACTTGTCGATCGACCAGGTCTGCGAATGCTGCATGCGGATCGTCGAGCGCGTCAGGTTGAGCGCCAGTGCCTGCATCGGAATGCCGGCGAGCACGCTACCTTCAGTTTTGTCCATCCTTTTTCCCCTATTTGTCGATTTCCGCGCGAGACGTCTGGCGAGATATTAGCCACAGGACCGGTCTCCTTGGGAAGACCGGGGAGGATACCAGGAGGAGTAGGGTAGACAGCGGGACGGGTCACGCATGTGGCCGGTCAAGGCTTCGTCGACCCCAAATATTGCGATGCAGAAAACGGAATACATGCGCCCGGTCACCATCGCCTATATCGGCGGCGGTTCGCTCAACTGGGCGACGAAACTGATGGGTGATCTCGCCCAGGACGGCACACTGCCCGCGACCGTCCGGCTCTATGATCTCGACCATGAGGCAGCCGAGCGCAATGCCCGGATCGGTGCCCGCTATGCCGCCCGAAGCGGGGCCGGCGCAACAGTCACCTATACGGCGGAGAAGACGCTTCAGGCCGCTCTGACGGGCGCCGATGTCGTCATTATCTCGATCCTGCCGGGATCGTTCGAGGACATGGCCAACGACATCGCCATTCCCGAACGTTACGGTATCCGCCAGTCGGTCGGCGACACGGTCGGCCCAGGCGGCTTTGTCCGTGCCATGCGGGCGATTCCGATGATCGCCGAGATCGGCCGCGCGATCGCCCGCCATTGCCCTGAAGCCTATGTCTGCAACCTCACCAACCCGATGTCGGTGCTGACGGCTACGCTCTATTCCGTCTTTCCGGAGATCCGGGCATGGGGCTCCTGCCACGAGGTCATCAAGACCCGCAAGATCATGGCCTATCTGGCAAATCGCCGGGCAGGCGAAGTCATCTACGGCTATCGCGACGCCATGGTGAACGTGCTCGGCATCAACCACTTCACCTTCGTGGACCGCGCCGCCGTCGGCGGTGTCGACATGATGCCGGCCTATTTCGAATTTGCCCGCGAGCATCATGCGACCGGCTGGCGGGAATCCCCGCTGGATCCTGCCAATGAACACGACCGCTATTTCACCGACAGCTTCCGGGTGAAGTTCGACCTGTCGCTCCGCTTCGGCATCGCCGCTGCCGCCGGCGACCGTCATCTCGTCGAGTTCCTGCCCCAGAGCTGGTATCTCGATGACCATGCCGCCTGGAAATTTGGGCTCACACCGGTCGAATTCCGCATGCGCGAGCGCAAGGCCAAGATCGATTATGCCAATGCGCTCGACAACGGAGCAGACCTGCCCCCGCCGCGCGCTTCCGACGAGGCGATCGTCGAGCAGATCAAGGCGCTGATGGGTGGCCCCGAACACGTCAGCAACGTCAATCTCCCGAACCGGGGGCAGTTGGAGGGCTTTACCGACGGGACGATCGTCGAGTCCAATACGCGTTTCAGCGCTCTCGGGGTCCAGCCTGTGGTCGCGGGGCGCCTACCGCTGGCCATCGAACTTCTCGCTCGCCCTCATGCCGAGCGCCAGACGGCACTTGTCGCGGCAGTTCTTTCAGGTGATGCTGAGGCTCTTCCGCCGCTCTTCGTATCGGACCCCCTGGTCGCCACCCTGCCGCAGGACAAGGCCTACCGTCTCTTCGGCGAAATGGTCACGGCGACCCAGCATCGCCTGCCCGAAGCACTGGCGCGTGCAGGAGGTGCCGCATGAGCGGAGACAGCCGCTACCTAGGGCTCTTCTATCTCGCCCCCTACATCGTCGGCTTGCTGGTCTTCACGGCCCTGCCCTTCGTCATGTCGCTCTATCTGAGCTTCACCGATTACAACCTGATGAGCGCGCCGATCTTCACCGGCTTCGACAATTATATCAGGCTGTTCACCAGCGACCGGACCTTCATCAAGTCGCTCAGCGTCACCCTGTTCTATGTCTTCGTGACGGTGCCGCTCGAACTGTGTTTCGCGCTCTTCATCGCGGTCATCCTGAATTACAAGCTGAAATTCATCAATCTCTACCGCACGGCCTTCTACGTGCCCTCGATCCTGGGCGGATCGATCGCGATTGCGGTGCTGTGGCGCTACATGTTCGCCGATGTCGGCCTGATCAACATGGGCCTGGCCTCGATCGGCATTGAACCGATCAACTGGTTCGGCGATCCGACCAACGCCCTCTTCACCATCACGCTCCTGCGTGTCTGGCAGTTCGGCTCCGCGATGGTGATCTTCCTGGCAGCCCTCCAGAGCATCGACAAGAGCCTCTATGAGGCCGCCGCGATCGACGGTGCCGGCAAGTGGAAGAGCTTCGTCCACATCACCCTGCCGCTGATCACGCCGGTCATCTTCTTCAACCTGATCATGCAGATGGTCCAGGCATTCCAGGAGTTCAACGGTCCCTACATCATCACGCAGGGCGGCCCGCTGAAGGCCACCTATTTCCTGCCGATCTACATCTATGACGAGGCCTTCCTGCGCTTCGACATGGGCTATGCCTCGGCCATCGCCTGGGTGCTGTTCGTCATCATCATGGCCCTCACCCTCATCGCCTTCTGGTCCTCGCGCCATTGGGTCTACTACGCCGGCGACAAGCGGAGCTGATCATGACCGACCACGCCCTCACCCCACTTGCCGCAGGTATCGACGAGGTCGACAAGGCCCATCGCCGGGATCGGCGCCGGCAGAAAATGACGACCGTCTTCCGCTACGTCCTTCTTACGGTGGTCGGCCTCATCATGCTCTATCCGCTGGTCTGGCTGATCGGCGCCTCGTTCAAGACGAATTCCGAGATCTTCGCCAATCCCGGCTTTCTGCCGGATGACCCGACGATCGATGGCTATATCCATGGCTGGAAGACCTCCACGCCCTACACCTTCGGCACCTTCTTCCTGAACACACTGTGGATCGTGCTGCCGAAGATCATCGGCACGGCGATCTCCTGCACGGCAGTCGCCTATGGTTTTGCCCGCTTCGACTTCCCCTACAAGAAGCTGCTCTTCGCAACCCTGATCGCAACCCTGCTGCTGCCGAACGTGGTCACCCGCATTCCGCAATATCTGCTGTTCCGCGATCTCGGCTGGCTCGATACCTATCTGCCGCTCTGGGTCCCCTCGGCCTTTGCCGGTGATGCCTTCTTCGTCTTCATGCTGGTGCAGTTCCTGCGCGCCATCCCGCGTGACATGGAAGAGGCGGCCCGGGTGGACGGCGCCAATACCTGGCAGGTCCTGCTCTTCATCGTCGTGCCCCTGTTGATGCCGGCCCTGATCTCGGTCTGCCTCTTCCAGTTCATGTGGACGATGAACGACTTCCTGGGGCCCCTCATCTACATCTCCTCGGTCGAGAAGTTCCCGGTGTCGCTGGCGCTGAAACTCTCGATCGATACGACGGAAGCCTTCGAGTGGAACCGGGTGCTCGCCATGTCGGTGCTGACGCTGCTGCCGGCCCTGACCGTCTTCTTCCTCGCCCAGAAATACTTCATCGACGGCATCTCTGCCGGCGGCATCAAGGGATAATGCAATGGCAAGGTTGCAACTGAAAAACCTCGAAAAAGACTACGGTTCCTTCCGTGCCGTGCATGGCATCAACCTCGACGTCGACGACGGGGAGTTCATGGTGCTGGTCGGACCCTCCGGCTGCGCCAAGTCCACGACGCTGCGCATGATCGCGGGCCTTGAGCGGATATCAGGCGGTGAGATCCGGATCGGCGGCGAACTGGTCAACGACCGTGCACCGGGGGACCGCGGCATCTCCATGGTCTTCCAGAACTATGCGCTTTATCCGCACATGAAGGTGAAGAAGAACCTGTCCTTCTCGATGCGCCTGAAGCGTCGGCCGCAGGATGAAATCGACCAGGCGACCGACCAAGTGGCGGGCACGCTGGAGATCGGCGCCCTGCTCGACCGGTTGCCGAAACAGCTCTCGGGCGGTCAGGCCCAGCGTGTCGCCGTCGGGCGTGCGCTGATCAAGAAGCCGCAGGTCTTCCTCTTCGACGAGCCGCTCTCCAACCTCGACGCCAAGCTGCGCGCCTCGATGCGTGTGCGCATCACCGATCTGCACAAGCAGCTGAAGGCCGATGGCATGGCTGCAACCGTCGTCTATGTCACGCATGACCAGACGGAAGCCATGACCATGGGCGACCGGATCTGCGTCATGAAAGACGGCCATATCATGCAGGTGGCCGACCCTGTCACCCTCTACAACCGTCCGGCCAACGCCTTCGTCGCCGGCTTCATCGGCAGCCCCGAGATGAACCTGATCGCCGCGGAACTGACCGGCAATGGCGAACTGGTGACCGCCGGCCAGACGATCTCGATCACCGATGGCCTCGCGCAAAGGCTTGAGCGCAATGCACCGCGTGACGTGACCATCGGCATCCGACCGCAGCATCTCAAGATCGCGCCACCCGAGACGCCGGGGACGTTGTCGGGGCGTGTGAGCCATGTCGAGTTCATGGGCCACGAAGTCTATCTTTACATCAATATCGGCGGCGAACGCGTGATCGCCGTCGTACCGTCGAGCCAATACGACCGTTCGGCCATCCGTGACGACCGTATCTGGCTCAGCCCGGATATCCGGTCCACGCATATCTTCAACCGAATGACGGGCGAGAACATCTCGCTCGCCGACTGAAGCCGTCATCGTTCTAACTTGGGAGGAGCCAGAATGAGAACCTTGATCATGACCGCCGCACTTCTTGCGGCAACCAGCCTGACGAGTGTCAATGCTGCGGAGCTTCGCATGTCCTGGTGGGGCAGCGACGACCGTCACAAGGCAACGCAGGAAGCGCTGAAGCTCTGCGGTGACAAGTACGGTCACACCATCTCGCCGGAATTCACCGGCTGGACCGGCCACCAGGAGAAGATCACCACACAGCTTGCCGGCAAGACCGAAGCCGACATCATGCAGATCAACTGGCCGTGGCTGCCGATCTTCTCGAAGAACGGCGAAGGCTTCGTTGACCTCAACCAGTTCAAGGATGTGATCGACCTCAGCCAGTGGTCCGAGACGGATCTGAAGAGCGGCAGCGTTGACGGCAAGCTGAACGGGTTGCCGGTCTCGACCACCGGTCGCGTCTTCATGTTCAACAAGACCACCTATGACAAGGCCGGCCTCGCCATCCCGACCACCTGGGACGAACTGCTCGCCGCAGCCCCGGTGATGAAGGAAAAGCTCGGCCAGGATTACTATCCCTTCGAAGGCACGGCGCTTGACGCACGTCTCGTCGTGATCCTGCGCACCACCCAGAAGACGGGTAAGGACCTGATCGATCCCGCGACCAACCAGGTCGCCTGGACTGTCGAGGAACTGGCGGACGGCCTGAAGTTCTACCAGACCATGGTCGACAAGGGCGTCATCAAGTCCTGGAAGGACGTGGCCGCCGGTGGCAACGCGCCGCTGCATGAAAACCCGGCCTGGGCCAGCGGCAAGATCGCCGGCACCTACCAGTGGGATAGCACCTACGGCAAGATTTCCGGACCGATGGAAGACGGCCAGGAGCTCGTTCCGGTGAAGCTCCTGCAGGTCGAGGGCGCCCAGACCGAAGGCGTCTACCGCAAACCCTCCATGCTGTTCGCCATCTCCAAGAACAGCAAGGAGCCGAAAGCCGCCGCCGAGATCATCAACTGCCTGCTGAATGATCCGGAAGCAATCAAGATCCTCGGCGCATCCCGTGGCGTGCCCTCGAGCAAGATCGCGCTGGAGGAATTGAGCAAGGCCGGCGCGATCAAGCCGGTGCAGGTCGAGGCCAACAAGATCGTGCTGGAGAGCTCGGGCGTCGGCGTCTCGCCGCTCAACGAACATCCGCGTGTGACGGATGTCTTCGACAGCACCTTTGAAGCCTTCGCCTATGGTCAGGCTTCGGCCGAGGATGCCGCCGCCGAGATCATCGACGGCATCAACAGCGCGCTGACCGGCATCTGAGGGGGACGAGCTTGACCGACGGCCCCATCCAGCTGCTGCACCTGTCATCAAGGACGGCAACCCTTCTGATCGAAGCGGACGCACATCTGTTCGCTCTCGACCGGGCGCTGCCCTGGGTGCTGCAGCTGGATGACGGCACGGCGGTCAAGACAGGTAGCGCGACATCGGTCGCGCTGTCCCTCGACGGTCTCGAACCGGACCGCGAATACCGCTTCTCGACCGCGATCGGCGGGGCAACCTTCAAAACCGCGTCCGAAACGGGCGTGGTCGACATCCGTGATCACGGTGCTCGGATCGACAGCAACGACAATACCACGGCGATCCAGTCCGCGATCGCTGCGGTGCCGGCGGGTGGAACACTCCGGCTGCCCGCCGGCTCCTGGACTTCAGGCCCGCTTTTCCTGAAGAGTGACATGACGCTGCTGCTCGAAGACGGCGCAGTCCTTCAGGACATCGGCACCCGCGAGGGACGGCGCATATTGCCCGCCCGGCACGCCGATGGGCGCGTTTTGGGAACCTGGGAAGGCGTGGCCGAAGCCTGCTTCGCAAGCCTCCTGAACGCAATCGATTGCGAGAACCTGACCATCTGCGGCAAGGGGATCGTGGACGGTGGCGGCGACCGGGGCGACTGGTGGACCTGGCCGAAGGAAACCCGCGACGGGGCCCGGCGTCCACGCACCATCTTCCTGTCCGGCTGCCGCCAGCTCACACTGGCCGGCATCACGGTCCGCAACTCCCCCTCCTGGACCGTCCATCCCGTCCTTTGCGAGGACGTGCTCGCGGTCGGACTGACGATCCGCAACCATCCTGATTCTCCCAACACTGACGGGTTGAACCCCGAATCCAGCCAGAACATCCGTTTGATCGGCCTCGACATTTCCGTCGGCGACGACTGCGTGGCGATCAAGGCTGGCAAGCGCGATCCGCGCGGCGGTCCTGACCGACCCACCCGCGATGTCGCCATCCGCAATTGCCTGATGCAGCGCGGCCATGGGGCCGTCGTCATGGGCAGTGAAATGAGCCAGGGCATCAGCGATGTCGCCATCAGCCGTTGCCACTTCATCGGCACCGACCGCGGACTGCGCATCAAGACCCGTCGCGGGCGGGGCGGCACCGTGTCCAACATCAGCGTCCGGGACTGCCGGATGGAGGATGTCGCGACCCCGATAGCCGTCAACGCCTTCTATTTCTGCGATGCCGATGGTCGCTCGGACTACGTGCAATCCCGCATCGCTCTGCCCGTCTCCGTCACCACCCCGAAGATCGACGGGATCGATATCCGCAATCTGCAGGTCTCGGGCGCCGAAACCGCGGCCGCCGTCTTTTACGGACTGCCGGAATCCACGATCGACGCCGTGTCGATCGATGGCTTGAGCATCGCCTATCGCGACGATGCGAAACCCGCGATACCTGAAATGGCCTGCCACCTGCCCGAACTGCGCCATGCCGGCATCATCGCCGAGAACACAATATTCAGCCGGCTTTCCGGCCTGTCACCCGCTTCCATTCACCCGGACCCATGAAGACCGATGCTGATTTCCTATTTCGACGATTACGCCCGCGATTATGAACCCTACAAGGCAGGCGCCTGGTGTTATGAGGACGGCTGCCTATATCGCGGCCTCATCACACTGCACGAGGCGACCGGTGATCGACGCTGGCTCGATCATCTCAAACGTCTGGTGGATGCCCAGGTGGATGCCGATGGCGGTCTTGCCGACTATCGGATCACGGAATTCAACATCGACAACATTCAGCCCGGCCATGCGCTGCTTTATCTCCACCGTCTGAGCGGCCAGTCCCGCTATGTGGATGCGGCAAGACAGCTCGGCCAACAGCTCACCCACCACCCGCGCATCCGCAGCGGCCCATATTGGCACAAGCTGCGCTACCCACATCAGGTCTGGCTGGACGGTCTTTACATGGCCATGCCGTTCAAGATCGAGCTGGGTCAGGCCCTGGGTGATCCGGCCCTCGTGGACGACGCCATCGCACAGTTCACGACGGCTCTTGACCTGACCTTTGACAAAGCCTCGGGCCTATATCGCCATGGTTACGACGAGTCACGCCTGCAGGATTGGGCGGATCCGGATACGGGTCTCTCGCCTGCGCATTGGGCCCGCTCGATCGGCTGGCTGGCCATGGCCTTTGTCGATGTGATCGAGCGTCTGCCCGAAGGCGGACCACGGAGCGACCTGTCGGGAAGGCTTGCCGCTCTCAACGAGCGCCTTTCAGCCCTCGTAACGAAAGACCATCGCTGGCTGCAGGTTATCGATGTACCCGACGTGAAGGGCAATTACGCAGAAAGCTCGGCAACGGCCATGTTCGCCTATGCGCTGCAAAAGTCGGAACGCCTGGGGATCGACAGGCATGCGGACCTCGGGCGATCGGCGTTGAAGGCGCTGACAGAACTCGAAGTGCGCCCCGTCGAGGGGGGACGGCGTCAATTGCAGAATATCTGCTGCGTCGCAGGTCTCGGCCCCTTCCAGGGCATCTACCGCGACGGCAGCATCGCCTATTACCTAACCGAAGCCATCCGGCCCGATGACATCAAAGGGGTTGCCCCCCTGATGATGGCCGAGGCCGAGCACCTGCTGTCGACGGGCAAAACCTCCGCTGACGCGTCCGATCCGACGCGGCTCCAGCCGGTCGACGCTGACTGAGAGACAAAGGCGACACCGCCGGCAAACAGGCCGGCGGTTTCCATTTCTTGCGGTCAGCTTGCGACCTTCTGCTCGACAACCGAAGCTGCCCCCTGCCGCACGTCCGTCCAGCCTAGATTGCCGGCGTAACGCCAGGCCATCTGGCCCTGCTCGTCGAGCGTGAAGAGGCTGAGCCAGCCATTGTCGAAGAGCGCGCGCACCTGCGCATGCCGCTTCAGGATGTCGATGATCGCCTCCTTTGGCGCCTCGACGGCAACGGTCAACCGCAGCGGCTCGTGCACGAAGTCCTCGCCATCATGCACCGACTGCCAGGGAAGACCGGCGCGCAGATTGCCCCCATTGCCCTCGACCACCCCGATGCCGCCGACGACATTGTGGAGGAGCTTGTTGCCGGCACCGAAAAGTGACGGCGCGACCGAAGAGCCGAAGTATTGCAGGCTGATCCAGCTCGCAACGACAACAGGAGCCGTCAGGATGAGTTCGAGGATCTTGAAGCCCTCGTCCTTCCTCCAGACATAGTCGTGCAGGAAGGCCTGACCTTCCAGCGAGCGGCCGGCAGTCCGGGCACGCGGGGCCGCGATAAAGGCGCGGCAGCCCGCAAGCCCGAGCTCCGGCCGGACTTCCGACCAGTCCCGGCTCCGCTCGATGATGCTGTCCCCTGTCGCCCGCGGCAGCCGCCGGGCGCGCTCCGCCCGCGTCAGGCTACCGGCCTGAGCCAGCCACTGGCGGATGCGGACGATATCCTGAGGCGCAATATCCTTTTCGAGATCGTCCTCGAACAGGGTCACCGTGTCCGTTGTCGTGTCGTGCAGGCCTCCGAGGAAGATCGTGTCGGCTGGAATGTTAATTCCGTTGGCGGCCAGCTTTTCCCGCACGGCACGATCATTCAAGAGATCAGCAAGCAGACGCGCATTGACGTCGCCGGCATAGCCACCGCAGGCGCCGCAATGCAGCGCACTGGCGTAAGGGTTGTTGACCACATTGGCACCATGACCCGCAATCAGCACGAAGCGGCCGAAACCTTCGGTCAGCGACATGGCCTTCAGCACCGTTTCGGCGACCACGGCGCGCGTGTCGAGATCAAGGCTCGGTGCGAAACGCGGCTTGGCCGCATCCGGTGACTTGCTCTTGTGGAAGCCCAACCCGTCCCGCATCAGCTTGCCGGCATAGACCGGTCCCATAGCCTCAACAAAGGCGAAGGAGGACACCGCCGCAAGCTTGAACCGGCCCCAGGCGCGCGTGGCGCGCGCGCTGAACCGCGCCTGCTGGTCGGCATCCTGATCGTGATCGACAGCGCTGCAGCTGAAGACGGAAGGCTTCAAGAGAACCGGAAGACGATGTTCGGCAACGTCGGATGCAAAGCCCTTATGGCTGGCGCCAAGGCCGAAGAAGCCGGCAAAGCCCAGCGTCCGGACGCCTGGATCAACACGTTCGAGCGACCGCCGGAACACCTCCGAGCGCACATCAATGCAGAAGGCTGCCTGCAGCACGGGCCGCAATTCGGCAACCTTGGCGGATGAGGGCGCAGCCAGCGTCGCAGACAGCTTCCGCTGCGCTGCCCGTTCGGCAGCGATTTGCAGCAGTCCATCGATCACCGTGTCGAAATCCGCCATGACGGGCTCGGCATGGGTTCGCCTTACCTGCTGCCATTCGCTCTCGATCGCCGACTTGTGGCGGGCGTAAAGCGCCTCTTCGAAGACAAGCCGGATCGCCAGCAATTCGAGTGCTGTCGTGTCCGTGCGGCCTTCGACCTCCGCCTTGAACTGGATGTGCCGTGCATATTGCGCCCAGCCACCCAGGCTCAGCAAGAGCTGGTGGAAATAGGTGCCGGGTTCGGCTCCGAGGCCAAGAGACACAGCTGCCCGTTCGATCGCGCCATGCGGGGTCTCCGGGGTTTCATCAACATGAATGCTGAAGCCCTTCAGCCCGAGGATCTCGGGGGTCAGATCATGGGTCGCAAAAGCGCGCCAGGCGGCATAGAGGCCGTTGCGCCGCGACGCAGCCCAGAGCGCCTGGCCCTGATCAAAGAAGCCGGCGGCATAAGTGCCAATCCGCTCGGAGACGAGGCCGGGCCAGTCCTTGCCCGTGGCGCGGGCCGCAAGTTCCGCAATCGTCGGGAGTGCTGCAACCGGCTGCGGCTCTTCTGCGACTGCAGCTTTCAGCGCCGGAAGATCAACACGGTTGAAGAGCGCGCTGGACTGGAGTGCTGCCACCAGATCCTCGTCCGTGATCTCGCCCTTGGCGATCTTGTCGGCATAGTGCTTGCGCGGCAGGGCGAGCCTCACGCCGCTGATCCGGGCCAGCCGGGCCGCCGTCTGGTCCAGCGTATCGGTGACTTGGCCGAGGAAGGGGTTGACTGCGACGGTGGCCGTCAGCGGCCAGGCTGGCGGGATTGCCCGAACGGCCTGGTCTGCCGCTTGCGCGAGGGCTTCACCATAAAGTGTGTCGATCGTGGTCATCTCGGTCATCGGTTCACTCCTTGATGGAAGCTGGGGTTGCGGTGGCGGAGCTGGACACGGTCCAGCCTCCGAGCAGGCGATCGAAGATGGCATTGACGTAGAGGCCGTTGGCGAGATGGACGCGCAGGCCCGCCGCCGCCGGATGGTAGGCCCAGAGCGGGAAGAGCGACTGAGCGACGGCGACGACGCCGAATGTAACCACGGTCAGCAGCATCAGCGTCCATTCAAGCGGCCCTGGCTGCGGCGTCGCCGGAAGGGTGCCGAGCATCATGCTGTCGGCAAGCCGCTGCAGGGCAAAGTAGGCGGTGGCTGCCGAGATGGAGTAGAGCGAGGTCCGCCAGGTGAGCGCCCGGGGAGCCGCGTCTGCGAGCCCCTGCGCGATCAGATAGGCGACGCCGAAGATCAGGATCGCACCAAGCGCGAGAGCCTGCGGCGGCTTGTCGGCAAAGCCAAAGAGGACACCGATCACCGCATAGATTGTCAGGGCCAGCAGGAAGGCGCGGCCGACAGCCTTGGCATTCGGGATTGCGACCGGGCCAGGACGCCGGATGGAGGCGACGGCATCGATCGCCGAGCCGGAGGCGAGGAAGGCATGCGCCTTGTAGAGCGAGTGGGCGACGATATGCAGAAGCGCGATCGGGAAGAGCGCCAGACCGCATTGCAGGATCATGAAGCCCATCTGCGCAACCGTCGACCAGGCGAGCGAGGTCTTGACCGCAGACTGGGTAAGCATCACCAGACTGCCGAACAGCGCCGTGAAGCCGCCGACCATGACCAGCACCGCGAGCACCACAGGCGCCTGCAGCAGGACGTCGGCAAAGCGGATCAGGAGGAAGCCACCGGCATTGACGACACCGGCATGCAGCAGCGCCGAGACAGGGGTCGGCGTTTCCATGACTTCGGTCAGCCAGCCATGCGTCGGGAACTGCGCAGACTTGAGCAGTGCCGCGATGGCAAGCAGGGCGGCGGCGGCGATGGTCAGCGGCAGGCCGGCCCCCTCGCGCGCCTCGGCCAGGATCGTTGCGATGTCACCGGTCCCGAAGGAGATGGCGAGCAAGATGACGCCGCCGATCAACGCGGCATCGCCGATGCGCGACACGATGAACTTCTTGCGCGCGGCCCGCTGGGCGGCGATCCGCTCGGGGTAGAAGAGCAGCAGCTGGTGCAGGAGGAGGCTCGTTGCCACCCAGCCGGCGACGAGCTGCAGGAGTGTGCCGGACTGGACAAGCAGGAGCACGGCGGCGAGTGTCGCCGTCATCCATCCCGTGAACGGTCCCTGCCGCTCCTCGCCATCAAGGAAGGTGCCGGCATAACGCAGCACCACCCAGCCGATGAAGGAAACGAGCAGCAGCATGACCAGGCTGACCAGGTCAAGCCGCGAGGAAAAGGCGAAGAAGCTGTAACCGATCGCCGGGCTTGTGCCCGGGCCCTGCAGCACAAGCACCAGGCCTGACAGGACGGATACGAGGATGGAGCCGATTGCGGCAAATTCAGCGATGCGGATCGCCTGACGCGGGCGAAGGCCCGGTGCCTTGAAGGCGTAGAACGAAGCACCGGCAAGCAGCAGCGGTGCGAGAAGCGGCAGCATGTGGATCACGTGATGTCTCCGGGCTGGGCCACTGTCTGGGAGGCGACAGCGACAATGTCACAACCCTGTTATCAGGGGCGTGACCGCAATAAAAATTCATTGTTTCTGCAGATTCGTTCTATAAAATAGAAGAATGTCAGAGCTGAACTATCACCATCTCCGCTATTTCCGCGCCGTCGCCCATGACGGCAACCTCACGCGCACGGCAGAACGCTTAAATCTCTCGCAATCGGCGCTTTCCATTCAGATAAAGCAGCTGGAAGAACGGCTAGGCCATTCCCTGTTCGAGCGTCGCGGACGGCAGCTTTATCTCACCGAAGCCGGCCGGATCGCGCTCGACCATGCCGATACGATCTTTTCAGCCGGCGAAGAACTTGTGGAAACCTTGAAGGAGACCGGCAGAACCCGCCGCGCCATCCGCATCGGCGCGCTCGCCACCCTCTCCCGCAACTTCCAGATGGAGTTCCTGCGCCCGATCCTGGGACGCTCCGACGTCGACATGATCCTCCGCTCCGGCAGCACCAGCGAGCTTCTTGGCGCGCTCGAAGCATTGAACCTCGACATCGTCCTACTCAACCAGGCCCCGATGGCCGACTCGGTGACACCCTTCATCGCCCAGCATGTCTATCAGCAGCGCGTCAGCCTGATCGGCAGGCCGTCCTATGGCAAGCCGGGCGCCACACTTGGCGATCTGCTGACCGAGCATCCGGTGATCCTGCCGACACTCGAAAGCGGTGTGCGCTCGCAATTCGAAGCACTGGTCGCGCGCCTCGGCATCACCCCGCAGATCGCGGCGGAAGTCGACGACATGGCGATGATGCGTCTTCTGGCCCGGGAAGGTGCGGGCCTGGCCGTTCTGCCGCCGATCGTCGTCAAGGGCGAGCTCGAGGCAGGCACGCTTGTGGAATTCGATGCCCTGCCCGGCATGATCGAATCCTTCTTTGCCGTGACCGTGAAGCGCCGCTTTCCCAATCCGCTCATCCGGCCATTGCTGGAAGCGAGCGAAGACGGCAAATCCACCGATGGCTGAACCGCGTAAAGCTCGATGCGCCAAGCGCTTGAGAGAGGGACTGCGTGAAAATTTCCATTGCCATCATCGGGGCTGGCATCGCCGGCATCACGCTCGCACGGGCGATGTCGCCGGCTGCCGACGTGACCATCTTCGAAAAGAGCCGGGGGCTGGGTGGCCGCATGGCCAATCGCCGTCGGGAGGGCTTTGCCTTCGACCACGGCGCCCAATATTTCACAGCCCGCTCGCCGGTATTCATGGCGGCAGCGCAACAGGCCGTGGAAAAGGGGCATGCCGGCATATGGCCCAAGGCGGTTCACAGGCTCAAGGCAAACGGTCTTGTGACCGATACTCGCCCGCCTGAGCCGCGCTATGTCGGCCTTCCCGGCATGAGCGCTTTTGCCAATGGATTGGCCGATGGGCTCCATGTCCGCAAGGAAACCACGGTTGCGCGGCTTGCAGCCTCTGGGGAGGGATGGGCGTTGACCGACCACGACGGCAACGATCTTGGCCACTTCGATCTCGTCATCTCCACCGCCCCCGCTCCGCAGACCATCCGGCTGATGCCGGAAATCTTTGCCGGCCATGCCGCGCTGAAGACCGTCGAAATGAGCGGCTGCTTCACCCTGATGATCGGCATTGATGACCCGCTGGACCTCGGCTTCGAGGCCGCGCGCATCGAAGATCCCGTGCTCAGCTGGATTGCCGTCGAGGCCAGCAAGCCGGGCCGATCCGACAGGACCGCACTCACCATCCACAGCCGAAACGATTGGGCCGAGGCCAATCTGGAGCGTGACCGTAGCGAGGTTCAGGCCGAGATGCTCCAGTCCCTCAAGCGGCTTCTAGGCCAGGACCTCTCTGCCGCCACCTGGATCGACCTGCACCGCTGGCGCTACGCGAATGTCGAGAAGCCGGCGGGCCAGTCTTTCCTCTTCGATGAAGCCCTCGGCCTCGGCGCCTGCGGCGACTGGTGCCTCGGCAACCGCGTCGAGGCCGCTGTCGAAAGCGCCACGGCCCTCTCGGAACGGCTGATGACCCGCCTGCAAGGAGCCTGACCCATGTATCGCGATCCGACCCTCACCAAACTCCTAACCTATTCCGGCGCGCTGCCCTTCTGGGCGCTGGGGCTTGCCCAGGTGCTGGGCTATCAGCCCGCTCTGGCTGCTCAGGCATTTGTCGCCTACGGCACGGGAATCGCCTGCTTCATGGCTGGCACGCTGTGGAGCCAGGCACAGATAAAGGCAGAGAAACCACAGCGGATGCTCATCGTCAGCAATGTCGCGGCCCTCGTAGCCATCGGCGCGTTGCTGCTACACCCTGATATCCCGAGCCTGGCGATGGTCCTGCATATGGCGGTGTTCCTCGCCTTGCTCGCCGCCGATCTCAGCATTCATAAAACCGGCGGCCAACCCGCCTGGTATCTGACGCTCCGCCGCAATGTCACGCTTCTGGTGATCGCCGCCTATGCAGTGGTCTTGATCCTGACATGAGATTTTTTTGTTCCATGCTGTAAGATCCCTCGGGTAACCGCGACAAACGAATGCGTGCTATGCGGCGCGCAGGGGTTTGGCAGGCGCGGACGAAGTCCGGGGGATCATGAATGAGGAATGCCGGTGAGCATGACTTGAACGGCGGAAGCGGTGCGGCGGCACCCTTTCTTGCCGATGCGGTCTATATGGCGCAACTGCGCGAACGCATGCTGAAATTTGCAAACCTGCAACTTGCCGATCCCGGCCTTGCCGAAGATGCCGTGCAGGAGGCACTGGCCGGCGCCCTGCGCAACGCCAAGGCCTTTGCCGGTCGCTCCGCCTTCCGCACCTGGGTCTTCGCCATCCTGCGCAACAAGATCGCCGACCAGATCCGTTTCAAACGCAAGCAATCGCAGATGATCGCCATGCCGCTCGGGCATTTTCCTGACGAAGACGAACCTCGCTATTTCGACGCCAAGGGCCACTGGGTGCCGGAAAACAGGCCGAGCGACTGGGGCAATCCGGAGGTCGAACTTCTGGGCAAGGATTTCTGGCGGGTCTTCGAGGCCTGCCTCGACCATCTGCCGCCGGATCAGGGCCGCGTTTTCATGATGCGCGAATTCGTCGAGATGGAGACATCAGACATCTGCGCAGAGGTCGGCATCACCACCACCAACATGCATGTTCTGATGCATCGCGCCCGCCTTCGACTGCGCAATTGCCTCGAAGGACATTGGTTTGCGCCGGAGGAGAAACAGTCATGATGTGCGAAAACGCCACGAAACTCGCCTCGGACGAGCTCGATCGAAGCCTCTCACTCGGCGAGACCTTGCGGCTACGGCTGCATCTCTTCGGCTGTGACGCCTGCTCGGGATTTGTCCGGCAGATCGGAATCATGCGCAAGGCGACGCGGCGCTACGTTGCAACCGATGCATCTGATCCCAACGAGACCTGATCAACGGTCGCCGAGTTGCTCGATTGATGTCAGGAGATCAGCGGCAAGCCGTGTCGCAGCACCCGCCGCGATCGTCATCTGCGGCAGGATCATCCATTCCAGCGTCCAGGCAGAGCCCGAGCGTTCCTGCTCATGCACCAGCGACTGGTGAAGCCCTGAGATCTGCACGGCATTGAACCGCGCCAGCGTCACCAGCACTTCCGCTTTCACCGGATTGCGCTTGTGCGGCATGGCGGAGGAGGCTCCGCCACCGCCGATGATGGCTGACGCATTGTCCGCCATCAGTGCCAGATCCTGGCCGATCTTGCCGAGGCTGCCGGTGATCTGGGACAGCAAACCGCCGATCTCGGCGATCACCGCCCGCTGGCTGTGCCATTGCGGCCTGTCCGAGAGCTGCAAGAGCCCTGCAAGGCGAGCCCGTACGGCAGGGCCTTTGTCGCCAAGCTTCTCCAGCGTGCCTGCGGCGCCGCCGAATTGCAGCGGAAGGCCGCCCGAGAGCATATCCTGCACGGCAGCACGGTGCGTAACAATTGGCTGCTTCCAGCTTTCGATGCGATCCGACACCGTGATCGGGATTGCCGCCTGCATACGCGTGCGCCCCATCAGAGGCTGGGGCCCGAAGCGACTGTTCAGAGCATCGAGGGCCGAGATGATCGCAGCGAGCCGTTGATCGATGATCAACAGCACGCCGGCGAGCCTGAGCATCAGACCCGTGTCGATGGCATCCTGGCTGGTGGCGCCGAGATGCAGGTGTTTGCCCTGTTCGCCGAGCGCCGACCGCCATTGGCGAACCAGATCCGGGATCACCACGCCGTCACGCCCGATCGACAGTTTGAGCGCATCGAGATCGGCGACGAACTGTTCCTGAAGGAGCGCAATGGCGGCGACAGCTTCGCCGGGGATCAGCCCCTCCGCAGCCTCCGCCTCGGCAAGCGCCGCCTCGAATTGCAGCATGGCCGAAAGCTCGGCTGCGGCCGAGAACTGCGCACCGACCTCGTCATCGCCCAGCAGGCCAGACAGGATCGGATGGTCGAAGACGGATGCGGTCATGCTGATCTCGAGGCCCTTCTCAGATGTCGAAGAAGACCGTCTCCTTCTCCCCCTGCAGGTGGATGTCGAAGTGATAGGTCGAACCTTCACGCTGTGCAATCAGCGTCGGTACACGTACGCGATGCTCGACGCGGGCGAGGATCGGATCCTCGGCATTGGCCGCCTCTTCGTCGGCGAAATAGAGGCGGGTGTTGAGGCCGAGATTGATGCCGCGCGCGACGATCCAGAAGGAGATATGCGGCGCCATCAGGCGACCATCCCGGAAGGGCACACGGCCCGGCTTGATCGTTTCGAAGCGGTATTCGCCCGTCGTGAGATCGCAAGGGCAGCGTCCCCAGCCTGTGAAATTGGGATCGGCGCTGCCACGCGTCTCGGATGGGCTGTTGTAAAACCCGTCGGCATCCGCCTGCCAGATCTCGATCAGCGCATCCTTGAGCGGCGTGCCGGAGCCGTCGATGACACGGCCGGTGATCGTGATGCGCTCGCCGCGCGTCTTGTCGTTGACCATGCTGGTCCCGAGATCGACGGGATAGACACCCTTGATCTCGGCGAAGTTCGGGGTCAGGCCGATATGAACGTAAGGGCCGGCCGTTTGGCTGGCACTTTCCTTGAGGTAGCCGAGAGACTGGACCATCAGTTCCCCTCCATCCGGTTTTCAAACAGCGTCGAGCGACGACCACGCAGGACGATGTCGAACTTGTAGGCCCGCGCATCCATCGGAATGGTTGCCGACCAGTCGAGGGCGGCCACAAGCTGCTCGATCGCGTTGCGATCCGGGATCGTCAGCACGATCGGACACTTCCAGATCATCGGATCGCCCTCGAAATACATCTGGGTGATCAGCCGCTGCGAGAAGCCGTGGCCGAAGATCGAGAAGTGGATATGAGCAGGGCGCCAGTCGTTGACCCCATTCGGCCAGGGATAGGGGCCTGGCTTGATGGTTCGGAAGGCGTAATAACCGTTCTCGTCGGTTATGGTCCGCCCACACCCTCCGAAATTCGGATCGAGCGCTGCCAGATAGCTTTCCTTCTTATGGCGATAGCGTCCCCCGGCATTGGCCTGCCAGAATTCAACGAGAGCTCCCGGAACCGGCCGTCCGCGCTCATCAAGCACGCGGCCATGCACGATGATGCGCTCGCCGATCGCGCTCTCTCCGGGCTTGGCGAAATTGTGAATCAGGTCGTTGTCGAGTTCACCCAATATGGAATGGCCGAAGACCGGACCTGTGATCTCGGATTTGGTGCCATCGAGTGACAGAAGCGCCTTCTGCGGCGAGCGCAGGACGGAGGTCTTGTAGGTCGGAGTGTAGGCCGGCGGATGCCAGGCACGGTCGCGCGGAAAGAAGGCGCCGGTCTCCGGTTTCTTGTTCGGCAGATCAGTCATGGCTCCCTCCCCCGGCCTCACCGGCATCCATCTGTTCAAACACGTGTTTGGCAATCTTGAAAGCCCTGTTGGCAGCGGGAACGCCGGCATAGATGGCCACATGCAGCAAGGCTTCGGTGATGTCCTCGCGGCTCGCCCCGGTATTGGCGGTGGCACGCACATGCATGGCAACCTCTTCGTCATGGCCGAGTGCGGCCAAGAGCGCGATCGTGATCATCGAGCGTTCGCGCGGGCTGATGTTGGGCCGCGACCAGACGGTGCCCCAGGCGCCCTCGGTGATCATCTCCTGAAACGGCTGATCGAAAGATGTGGCCGAGGCCGAGGCTCGATCGACATGGGCATCGCCCAGCACGCGGCGGCGGGTGACCATACCCTGCCGATAGCGATCAGATGGACTGCGGGCATCAGCCATGGGCTGCCTCTCCTGAAATGACGGGCGCAAGAAAGGCCTCGATGATGGTGGTAAGCATCTCCGGCTGCTCCACACAGGGAATATGGCCGGCATCCTTGATGACTTCGTAGCGCGCGCCCGGGACGAGCTTGGCAAGCGACAGCACGAGATCGGGCGGCGTCGCACCGTCCTGGTCGCCGACAACGCAGAGCGTGGGAACCCCAATCCGCCCAGCGGCACCTACATAATCAGCGTCGCGGATCGCGGCACAGGTGCCAATGTAGCCCTCCACCGGCTGGCGGAGCATCATGTTGCGATAGCCCGGAAAGGCAGGATCGCTGTTGCGGAAGGCAGGCGTGAACCAGCGCTCCATGACACCGTCGACAATGCCGACAAGCCCGCCTTCTTCGATGGCCTTGATGCGGGCTGCCCACATCTCTGCCGTACCGATCTTGTGGGCCGTATCGCAAAGGATCAGCGCCTTCACTAGATCCGGCCGGCGGACATAAAGCGCCTGGGCGATCAGCCCGCCGACGGAGAGCCCGCAGACAACGGCATCGCTGACCTTCAAATGGTCGAGCAGCCCGATAAGGTCATCGACATGGTCTTCGATCGAATAGGGAGCCTGACCGACATCCGAGAGACCATGGCCGCGCTTGTCATAGGTCAGCAGCGGATAGGCGCCCGCAAGTCGGACGATCACATCACGCCAGATGCGAAAATCGGTTCCCAGCGAATTGATGAAGACGATGACCGGCTTGTTGCCCGGCCCACCGATGATCTGGTGATGCAGGCTGACGCCGTTGACCTGAACGAACTGCACGGGTTCCTCCTCCGTTGACCCCATATTGCTCATACGATTTGGTTAGGTAAAATGATGTTTTCCACGAAACACCTAACCGTAAGGTTATGCTTTCATGATCGACAATCGCGTCAAGTTTCGCCATCTGCAGACATTCGTCGAGGTGGCCCGCCAGAAAAGCGTGATGAAGGCGGCAGAGCTCCTGCATGTCAGCCAGCCAGCGGTGACCAAGACCATCCGCGAACTTGAGGAAGTGCTGGGCGTCGCCGTCTTCGAAAAGGATGGTCGCGGCATCCGCATCACCCGCTACGGCGAGGCCTTCCTGAAGCATGCGGGAGCGGCGCTGACGGCGCTGCGCCAGGGCTTCGATTCCGTGTCCCACGCCCTGCATGCCGATGCACCGCCGATCCGCATCGGCGCCCTGCCGACAGTTTCTACGCGGATCATTCCGCAGGCCATGACCTTGTTTCTGAAGGAAGACGTGCCCGCCCGCATCAAGATTGTGACCGGGGAAAACGCCGTGCTGCTGGAACAGCTGCGGGTCGGCGACCTCGATCTCGTCGTCGGCCGCCTGGCAGCCCCCGAGCAGATGACCGGCTTTTCCTTCGAGCATCTCTATTCCGAGCAGGTGATCTTCTGCGTGCGCGCAGGCCATCCTCTGCTGTCAGCCGGCTCCGACCTGTTCGGAGAACTCGAACGCTATCCAGTGCTGATGCCGACGCGGGCGTCGATCATCCGCCCCTTTGTCGAGCGTTTCCTGATTGCAAACGGCATCTCCGGCCTGCCCACCCAGATCGAGACGGTCTCCGACAGCTTCGGCCGTGCCTTTGTGCGCCAGACGGATGCGATCTGGATCATCTCCGCAGGCGTCGTGGCGGCGGACCTTGCCGACGGTACGCTGGCGGCCCTGCCGATTGACACCAGCGAAACCAAGGGCCCTGTCGGCCTGACGGTTCGGGCAGACGCCGTTCCCTCCATGCCGCTGGCCCTTCTGATGCGCACGATCCGTGAAGCCGCTGCGGAAGCTGCGAGAGCCTGACGGTCAGGGCAGCAGCGGTTTCAACCGGGCCTGCATCTCCAGCATCGCGGGCAAACAATGGGCCGGCAGATCGGCGGCGGGCAGAATGGCAGCCGGCGCGCCGACATTGATCGCAGCCACCACACGGCCCCGGTCGTTGCGGATGGGAACCGCAATCGAACAGAGACCGATCTCCAACTCCTGGTCGATCACCGCATAGCCCTGCTGCCGGACCTTGCCGATCTCCTCCTTCAGCAAACGAGGATCGGTCAGCGTCCGGGGCGTATGCGCCTTCAACTGCGAGGCGGCGAGTATCGCATCCACCTCTGCATCCGAAAGGGCGGCCAGCAGCACCCGGCCCATGGACGCGCTGTAGGCCGGCAGCCGCGATCCCGGCATCAGATTGATCGACATAACCCGCTTCTGCGCGGCGCGGGCGATGTAGACGATTTCGGTACCGTCGAGGATGGAGGCCGAGGCGCTATGCCCCACACGCTCCGACAGCTGATCGAGATGCGGCTGCAGCAGCACAGGCAACGGCGTTGCGGAGAGCCAGGCATGGCCGATCCGTAGGATCTTCGGCGTCAGCGAGAAGAACTTCCCGTCATAGTCGGCATAACCGAGCTCCGCGAGCGTCAGCAGGCAGCGCCGGGCGGTTGCCCGGTCTAGTCCGCTGAGCTCGGCCGCATCGGTGATGCTCAGCCGCTGACGCTCTGGTCCAAAGGCTTCGAGCACCCTCAACCCCTTGGCAAAACCACCCATCAGATCGCGTTCACCTACAGCCATACGGCAATCCTCAATGTGCGATTATCGAATAAATATCAATTATCGCACAAAATGCTTGCTGTCGATGCTGAGGCGAACGTATTTGTCAGCACAAGGAGGCGGCTGAAATGCCGTCTGAGGAAACGGGAGTTCCCATGGACAAGAGAATTGCAAGCCTGGCGGATGCCGTGGCCGGGATCGGCGATGGCGCAACCGTCATGATCGGCGGCTTCGGCGGCTCCGGCGCGCCGATCGAGCTCATCCACGCCCTGATCGACAAGGGCCCGAAGGGTCTGACGGTCATCAACAACAATGCCGGCAATGGTCGCATCGGCATTGCCGCGATGATCGACGCCGGCATGGTCAAGAAGATGATCTGCTCCTTCCCGCGCTCCTCCGACCCCCGCGCCTTTACCGACCGCTATCTCGCCGGTGAGATCGAGCTGGAACTCGTGCCCCAGGGCACGCTGGCGGAGCGTATCCGTGCCGGCGGCGCAGGCATCCCGGCCTTCTACACGCCCACCAGCTTCGGCACGGAACTGGCGAACGGCAAGGTGATTGCCGAGTTCGATGGTCGCAAATACGTGCAGGAACGCTGGCTGAAGGCCGACTTCGCCATCGTCAAGGCGCATCTCGGCGACACCATGGGCAACCTGACCTACCGGATGGCCGGCCGCAACTTCAATCCGCTGATGTGCATGGCCGCCGCCAAGACCATCGCCCAGGTCTCGAAGATTGTGAAGCCCGGCGAGATCGATCCCGAGCAGGTGATCACCCCCGGCATCTTTGTCGACGGCGTCGTTGAAGTCGCCAAGCCGCAACAGGAAGAAGAGCTCATCCGAGCCGGAGTGGCCTACGCATGACCGAGACATCTGCAATCGACACCCGCGAAGACATCAAGCTCTCCAACGCCCAGATCGCCTGGCGTGCCGCCCAGGACATCGAGGACGGCGCCTATGTGAACCTCGGGATCGGCTTTCCGGAAATGGTGGCCAAGTTTCAGCCGCCCGGCCGCGAGGCGATCTTCCACACGGAGAACGGCGTGCTGAACTTCGGCGAAGCTCCGCCCGCCGGCGAGGAAGACTGGGACCTGATCAATGCCGGCAAGAAGGCGATCACGCTGAAGCCGGGTGCGGCTTTCTTCCACCATGCCGACAGTTTCGCGATGGTGCGCGGCGGCCATCTCGATGTCGCGATCCTCGGCGCCTATCAGGTGGCTGAAAACGGTGACCTCGCCAACTGGCGCGTCGGCTCCAAGGGCGTTCCCGCCGTCGGCGGCGCGATGGATCTGGTACATGGCGCCAAACAGGTCGTCGTCATCACCGAACATGTGACAAAGGACGGCAAGCCAAAGCTCGTCGAGCGCTGCACCTTCCCGCTGACCGGCGTCGGCTGCATCACCCGCGTCTATACGAGCCATGCCGTGATCGACATCGTCGATGGCAAGTTCGTCGTGCGTGAAAAGCTCGCCGCCATGTCCATGGACGAGCTGCAGGCCATGACCGGCGCCAAGCTGCATACCGACGGTCCGGTCGCCGACCTCGTCGTGCCCGCGCTGTAAGGAGTACAAGCCATGACCGAAGCCTTTATCTGCGATTACATCCGCACGCCCATCGGCCGTTTCGGCGGCTCGCTCTCCTCCGTGCGCGCCGATGATCTCGGCGCCGTGCCGCTGAAGGCGCTGATGGAGCGCCATGCCGGCATAGACTGGGAAGCCGTCGAGGACGTGATCTTCGGCTGCGCCAACCAGGCCGGCGAAGACAACCGCAATGTCGCTCGCATGTCGGCCCTGCTCGCTGGACTGCCCGTCTCCGTGACCGGCACCACGATCAACCGTCTCTGCGGCTCCGGCATGGATGCCGTGATCACGGCCGCTCGTGCGGTCAAATCCGGTGAGGCAGAACTGATGATCGCCGGCGGCGTCGAAAGCATGAGCCGCGCGCCTTTCGTTATGCCGAAGGCCGACACCGCCTTCTCCCGCAATGCCGAGATCTACGACACCACAATCGGCTGGCGCTTCGTCAACCCGCTGATGAAGAAGCAATACGGCGTCGATTCCATGCCGGAGACCGGCGACAATGTCGCGATCGACTTCAAGGTCTCCCGCGAGGACCAGGATGCCTTTGCCGTGCGCAGCCAGGCCAAAGCGGCGGAAGCCCAAGCCAATGGCCGACTGGCGAAGGAGATTGTGGCCGTCACCGTACCCCAGCGCAAGGGCGATCCCGTCATAGTCGACCGCGACGAGCACCCGCGCGCAACCTCGGTCGAGGCGCTGGCCAAATTGAAGCCGGTCAACAAGATGGAAGGCGCCAGCGTCACCGCCGGCAATGCCTCCGGCGTCAATGACGGGGCCGCTGCCCTGATCATCGCTTCGGAAGCCGCCGTGAAGAAATACGGCCTCAACCCCATCGCCCGCATCCTGGGTGGCGCCACGGCAGGCGTTCCGCCGCGCATCATGGGCTTCGGCCCGGCCCCGGCTTCGAAGAAGCTGCTCGCCCGTTTAGGCCTGACGCAGGACCAGCTGGATGTGATCGAACTCAACGAGGCCTTTGCATCCCAGGGCATCGCCACACTCCGCGATCTCGGCATTGCCGACGACGACCCGCGCGTCAACGGCAACGGCGGTGCCATCGCACTTGGCCACCCGCTCGGCATGTCGGGCGCCCGCATCGCCGGAACGGCAGCCTTGGAACTCAAGGAAACAGGCGGGCGCTATGCGCTCTCCACCATGTGCATCGGCGTCGGCCAAGGCATTGCGATTGGCCTGGAACGGGTCTGACACAGGTTTGAAGGCGCCCCATGCGGGCGCCTTTTTGAGTTCAGGGAGTGAGAAAGGCGAGGATCAGCTGGTGCACAGCACCTCCCGGTGACATCTCGACCTGATCATATTCGCTGTGACGCGCCACATGCGCATCCGAAATAGGCTTGAGCTGCGCCTGGAGTGCTGCCCGCACCTTCTTGCAGCCTGGATCGTTTTCATCGCGCAGGCCGATCGACACGTCCTGTATCTGCTGGGTCAGGTCCTTCATGAACTGCCCATGCAGTTTCTCGTGGGAGACGATACCGTCGTAAAAAGCCTGCCACCTGGCAGCGACATCGGGCGACAGCGTCTGCGCCGGTTTCGGCAGGGTATAGGTGATGATCAGCTTCGGCTTTGCGGACGCGAGCACGCAGGCTTGCCCCTTCTGCTGATAGTCGCGCTGCCAGGTAAGCTTGAACGTCGTATGGGCAATCACCCGACCAAGGCTGAGCTTGGGGCCACGCTCGCCGATCGACTGGTAGAGCGCCATCGGCGATGTGCCATTGATCGTGTAATGCTCGATCCTCTCGGTCGGCTGCCATTCCTGGGCGGCAGCGGGCACTGCTGCGCTGAGAGCAATCAGAAAGCCGGAAAGCAGGGGCAGTTTTGGTATCACAGTCACGAAGTGCTCCTTGGATCGGGCTTCGTGATATCTGTGCAAAGGCTCAACCGCAACGAAGATGTGACCAAGTCGTGAGCCATTCGCCGGATTTTGATAACCTGCGCTTACCGTAATTTTAACGGAATCTGATATAGAAGCCATGGAGGGAATGACGAGGAAAGCAGACAGGCGTGGACACAAAAGGGACACAGCAGGATCTCCGGACACGTCTTGGGCAGTGGCTCGATTTGCTCAAGGTTCCGAACGGCAACCCGGCGCTGACGGCTGCGCAGTTCGAAGCTTTTTCGAGGCAGGTCCCCCTGCTCTACTTCATCCTCGCCACCAACATGATCTCGCTGTCCTGGACCCATCAGGGCGCGGCCCCCGATTATCTCGTCGTCTATCTGCCGGCAGTCATGACGACACTGTTCGCGCTGAGATCGCTCATCTGGCTGCGGGGGCGCAAGCGGCAGCGGACACCGGAACAGGCCTATCGGCAGCTCCGGGCCACCAATATCCTGTCCTTCCCGATCGCGGTCGTCTGCACAGCCTGGTCGGTGTCTCTCTTGCCCTATGGCGATGCCTATCAGAACGCCCACGTCGCCTTCTTCATGGCCATCACCGTTATCGGCTGCATCTTCTGCCTGATGCATCTGCGCTCCGCAGCGCTGATCGTCACGGTTACCGTCAATCTTCCGTTCTTCGTGGTGATGTGCCTGAGCGGAGAACCGACCTTCATTGCAACCGGCGTCAACGTCATCCTGGTGACGATGGCGATGATCATGATCCTGATCTCGCACTACCGCGATTTCCGCCAGCTTCACGAGTCCCGCAACGTCCTGATGCTGCAGCAACAGGCACTGCAGGAACAGAATAAGGCGATGCAGGCGCTCTCGGATGAAAACCTACGGCTCGCAAACCTTGACAGCCTCACGCTGCTCGCCAATCGCCGCAGCTTTTTCCAGATGCTGGAAATGGCTTTCAACCGGGCAAGCACCACCGACGGCAAACTTGCCGTCGGCGTGATCGACCTCGACGGCTTCAAGCCGGTCAACGATCTCTACGGTCACTCGGCCGGCGACAAGGTACTGATCGAGATCAGCAATCGGCTCTCGACGATCGCCGATGAGCGCCTTTCCGTTTATCGCCTTGGCGGCGACGAATTCGGCCTTCTGCTTCAAGGCGATATCGCCGAGGGCGACGCTATGGCTCTAGGCGACAGGGTGTGCGAACTAATCGCTGAGCGCATCAATATCGGCAGCGGCATGGTGCAGGTAACCGGGTCTGTCGGCTTTGCCCTCTACCCCGATGTCGGACATACCGGCCAGGAAATCTATGAACTGGCAGACTACGCCCTCTACACGGCCAAGCGACGTCACCGTGCCGGAACGGTGATCTTCAACGCCGTCCAGGCGAATGAGCTCAACCGGCAGAAGATCGTCGAGGAAGCGCTTGTTGCGGCCGATCTCGACAAGGAATTGTCGCTCGTTTTCCAGCCCATCACCTGCGTCGACCGACGTATCTGCATCGGTTTCGAGGCGCTCGCCCGCTGGGAAAGCCCGCGAATTGGCCAGGTATCGCCAGCAGAATTCATTCCGGTTGCCGAGCATAATGGTCGTATAACGCTGATGACCCGTATGCTGCTGGAACGCGCGCTGAAGACCGCCGCGCTGTGGCCCCAGGATATCTACCTTTCCTTCAATCTGTCCCCGCACGATCTTGCCTCGCCGGAAAACACACTGAAGATCGTGTCGATCGTCCTCAAAAGCGGCTTCGACCCGCACCGCATCAATTTCGAGATCACCGAAACCGCCGTCATGCACGACTTCGAGCAGGCGAGCGCCTCGATCCAGATGCTGCGCGAACTGGGCGCCGGTATCTCGCTCGACGACTTCGGCACCGGTTACTCGAGCTTGAACCACGTCCACAAACTGCCGCTGACCAAGATCAAGATCGATGGCAGCTTCGTGCGCAATATCCATACGCGCAGGACGAGCTTCAATATTGTCAAATCAGTTCTGGCACTCTGCAGCGAGATGGAGCTTGAAGCGATCGTCGAAGGCGTCGAAACGGAAGAAGAGCTTCGCATCCTTGAAAACCTCGGCGTGCGCGCGGTCCAGGGCTATTACTTCGGCAAGCCGATGACAGCAGAGGACACAATCAAGCGGCTCGCGCTACAGGATGCCCAGGCGCTCGCATCTTAAGGATCAAGCTTTCATTCCAAGCATCTGCACCTTGAGGGCGCGCACGGTTGCAGCATCCGTTCGCCGCGTTGTCTCTGGTGAAAACCCGAGTTCGGCAAGCCTGGTCTCGCTCTGCGCCACCTGACTGCAGGACGCGTGAAGTTCACGAATGCCGGGGATCGCGAGCAGACGCGCAACATTCTCCGGCCGCACGCCACCACCAGGCATGACAAAGATGCGCCCCGCACTTCGCTTCGCGAGACGCGCTAATGTTTCGAGCCCCTCCTCCGCATGGCGAGCGCCACCTGAGGTCAGGATGCGGGAAAAGCCGAGCGCAATGGCAAGATCGAGCGCCGCGTCCATATCGCGAACGACATCGATCGCACGGTGTAGAGTGAGGTCAAGCCCTTCTGCGGCTCTGACAAGCCGACGGATGACATCGACGTCAAGCGTCGCTTGGGCGGCGGTCGCACCGATCACCACACCGGCAAGGCCTGCCTCGCGAGCCGCAGCGATATCGGTCTCCATGACCGCGATTTCAGCTTCGGAATAGGTGAAGTCTCCGGCGCGGGGGCGGATCAGGGCATAAACCGGAATCGATGCCTTGGCCGCGACAGCCATGAAGCCGCGCGACGGGGTCAGGCCACCGGCGCCGAGAGCCGAACAAAGCTCGATGCGATCGGCACCGCCCGCAATCGCGGCTTCGAGGCCGGCAACGTCATCGACGCAGATTTCGAGCAGCGGCTCCGTAGCTTTGCTGACAGACGTTGCGACCACCTGATCCTCATCCTCTTGCATTCAGTTTTGGCTTTCGATCCAAAAGCCACAGCAGGCATACGCCCGAAAAGCCGGCGATCGAGGCGATGATCGCCGTTCCCGCATAGTCGCTGATGCTGGTGCCGAGCGCAAACATCAGCGAGGCCATTCCACCGCTTAAGAAAATGTTGACCGCAATCAGCGAGCTGCCGAGACCGGCCCGGTCGGCGATCAGGTTCTGGAGATAGGTGATCGGGATCGCGATGATGCCCGCGGCTCCGAGTCCTGCCACGACAGTCAACAGATAGACATCCATCGGTCGGTCGGCGAGGCCGAGGAAGACGAGATAGCTGCAATAGATCAGCGCGGCCGTGACCATGGCAAAGAGGATGGAGGTGCGCGCTTCGACCCATCCCCAGAAGAGGATGAAGATGATCTCGAGAAACGCAACGATGCCGACGATCACGCCGACATCCGCCGGTGTTCCGCCGGCCTTGCCGGTGACGATCAGCGGAAGCACGGTACCATTGGCATGCAGCATGGCCGAGATCAGCGAAATCGCCAGAAGCCTTGGCAGGACGCTCGCCGAGCCGATCTGCCGGATGGAACGGAAGAAGGAATAGTGCTGCCGTTCCCCCTCCTGCACTGGCGGCAGGCGATCGAGCCCGAAGATGAACAGCAGGAGGCAGACGAGGCAGGCAAGGCTCGCGAGCAGGAAGGCCGGCAGCATGCTGGGTTGGCCGACGAGCAGGGCCCCGACGATGCCGGGCACAAGCACCCAGGAGGCTGAGAGAATGGCACGAACGGCAGAATTCACCGCCATCAGCTCGCGTACGGCCATGCCAGACGAGAACGCGCGGATGTTGGCGAAGATCAGCGAGTTGATCGTACCGAACACCGGGATCAACACCAGCGTCGCGATGGCGAACATGACAGGCGTCGGCACCACATAGACCAGCCCGAAGCCGATGATGCCGAAGATCGCCGCCAGGATCATCGGCGACCGGAAATGGCCAAGCCTGTCAGCGACGATGCCGGCGGTGACGCTGGCCGTCACATTCACCACGGCCGCCAGGAAGATCAGCAGGGAATAGACGGCGTCCGACAGTCCGAGTTCACGGATGCCGATCAGCGACATGTAGGGCGACGTCGCGGCGCCTGAGAAGCCGAAGAAGAAGATCGCGGCCGCACTGACCCGGATCGGCTTGTGGCGATAGACCACCGAAAAGGAGGACAACATCAGGGGTACAATCGGGTTGGGGATCGCGCCGCCGAAAGGGCGGCACCGACATCAATGTCTCAAGGGAATCGCGTCGAGAAGAACACCTTCGCCGTATAGCTGAAATCCTTGACGAAGGGATAGCTGGGCTGATGGCGGCGGTGGCTGGGCAGGTTCTCGATGTCCTGATTGATCACGCCATCCGTCAGCGCCATCAGGTTGGGATTGGCGATAGGCGAAAGTTCCGGCGAGAGATAGCCGGATTTGACGACGAGCAACCGCACCTTGCTCGGATCCAGCCCAAGCCGGGTGAAATCCGCAATGTTGTGATAGGGTCGACGCCGGGCGGCGAGTACCAGCGTGATGCCGCCGATCCTGACGACCGCCTGTTGCTCGGCAGCCGAGCCGGGATCATCGAGGAAGACGACATCCGCCTCCACCTCGACGGAAGGGCTTGCCGGATCGAGCGAACCGCCGACCTTGAGCGAAACCCGCGCGCCGGCACCCGCTGAGAAACAGCGTTCGACGGCGGGACGATCGGTGATGCCGGCAATCAGGACGTCATCGATCGACCGCGCGAGAAGCGCCTTCAACACATCCGCCCGATCTCCTACCCCACCCCCAGTCGGGTTGTCGCCGGAATCGGCAAGGATGATCGGCCGTGTCTCGGTGCGCTCGGCAATGTCGAGCATGTTCTGAAGCGGACCTGTGACCGGGCCGAAGCGGAAGTCTTCGCGCGCGTCCCAATAGGATTGGGCAATGGCAGCGGCAACCTTTTCCGCCGCCGCCTTGTCCACTGCCGTGACAACCGCGCAAGCCGTGCCGCGCGGCTCGTCAGCCCAGACATAGCCGACCATCAGGTTGGCATCCCAGATGCCCGACACGGCGTCATGCTCCGGCAGCTTCAGATAGAGGCTCTTTGCCGGCTCGTCCTCGGTCGAGGTCCGCTCGCCGGGTAGGAGAACCGGCACCGGCGCCCAGGCAACGCCCGGTTTCTCGCCGGTTTTGAGCGCCCGCACGAGCATAGACCAGGCCCGCACCATGGTCTCCCGCACATCGATATGCGGGGCGGTGCGATACCCGGCGAAGATATCCAGTTGGTCGACGATCTTCTGGGTGACATTGCCATGCAGGTCATAGCTCGCGGCCACCGGCACATCGGGCCCGACGACTGCGCGGGCCGCCGAAATCCAGTCGCCCTCGGCATCATCCATGCCCTCGACATTCATCGCGCCATGCATGGCGAGATAGAGCCCGTCGATCGGCAATGTGGCCTTCAGCCGGTCGAGAAACTCCGCCTTGAACCCCTCATAGGTGGCGCGTGCCAGCGGACCACCGGGAACGGCACGCGCATGCAAGAGCGGCAAATGCTCGACGCCCTCGGCGTCGAGGAAGTCGAAGTATTCGTGTGCCAGCAAATCCGGCCCGCGCAGCACGCGAAAATCCTCCGGCTGCATCAGGACGGGAGACGAGGTCGAGCATTCGGTATGGATACCGCCGACGGCGATGCGGAAACTCATAGGCCTCAAATCCTCAGTAACGCGGGCTCAGGCGGACGATGGCCGCAAAGCGCAGCCAGTCCTTGTTCTCCTTCGGCGTCCAGGCGGCCTCGGCAATGGCCGGAAGACGCGGGAAGACGAGGTGGTTGAAATAGTCGCGGGTAAGGAAATGCTCCGACCAGATGCAGGCCTGGACACCCCGCATGCGCGGCGCGAGTTCAACCGGAAACTCGGCGACCGCCTCATAGGTATAGGTATGCTTGGGCGGAACGGTCCCGGCCCAGCTGCCACCCGGCTCTTGGAAGGACTCGTCCTGCACCATGTCGAGATAATAGGCCTGTCCCGGGGTCATCACGACGTCGTAGCCCTGACGCGCCAGTTCCAGCCCGACCTCCGGCTTCTGCCAGGCCATCAGCAGCGTGCCCTCGGGATCGACGCCGCCGCCGTGGCTGACTTCGTCCCAGCCGGCGAGCTTGCGGCCGCGCTCGGCCAGCATCTTCTGGATGCGCTTCATGAAATAGCTCTGCAGCCCGAAGGTCCCCTCGACACCCTCCTGCTCCATCAGCTTGCGCGCAAGCGGCGAAGCCATCCAGGTATTGGCCGCCACTTCATCACCACCGATATGGATGAGCTTCGACGGGAAGAGCTCGACCATCTCGTCGAAGACCTTGCCCAGCACCTCGTAGGTATATTCGATCGCCGGGTTCAGCGCATTGTTCGGATAGCCCTGCACCGAGCGATAGCTATCGGGCGCTTCCTGACCGTCGACCAGTTCCGGCAGCGCCACCAGCATCGCCGTGCTGTGGCCGGGGATGTCGATCTCCGGCACCACCTCGACCTGAAGAGCGGCCGCATGGGCGACGATGTCACGCACCTCGTCCTGGGCATAGAAACCACCGACCGGCTCAGCGCCATTGCCGAGCTGCGGAAGGAGCGGTTCGTCCGGTCCGCGCAACACGCCAATCGTGGTGAGCTGCTGGAAGGCCTTGATTTCCAGGCGCCAGGCTTCGTCGTCGGACAAATGCCAGTGGAAGGTGTTCATCCGGAACCAGGCCATGATGTCGATCAGTCGCTTGACGTCAGCGACCGGGTAGAACTGGCGGGAGACATCCAGATGGCAACCGCGCCAGCCGTATCGCGGCTTGTCGGTGATCGTGCCTGACACGGGGAAGCGGAACGTCTCGGGCTTTGTGCGGGCGCCATGCAGCATCTGGGCAAGCAGGGTCAGCGCATATTGCAGGCCCGCGACATCGCCATAGGTCAGCGTGATGCCGTCAGCGGCAAAGGTGAGCGTGTAAGCGGAAGCGCCCAGGGCCTCGTCGGCACGGAACGTGATCGACCGCCCCTGGTGCACAGGCGCAAGCGACAGAGGCGCATGGCCAACGGAAAACAGGCGGCAGAAGAGCCGCAACACGTTTTCGACTTCCCGCAGCTCGACGAGAGAAGAACCGCTGGCCGGAAAGAGCGCGACGGGCAAGCCTTCGCCCGCCACAAGCTCGGCGGAGACCGGCCAGGGCAGCATGGCGAAAGGCTGCGTGACCTGCCCCTCTGGCAGAAGCGGCGGCGGCGGCGCGCTGTCACCACCTCCGAGCATCAGGTCGGCCACCGCAACGGCGGCATGCTGACCGGTCGCGAGCGTGATATAGGCGGACTTCGCCCCATCCGTCCGGTGTTTGGCCGCGCGCCAGAGACCACCGACGCGGAATGTCCAGGAGGCACCCGGCTGCAGCACGAAGCCGGCAGGCGGCGCGAACTGATGGAAGTTGGCATTCCGCTTCAGGAAGACGGCGTTTTCGAGGATCGGCTCCTGCGTGTCCTTGACGCGCGTGAGCGACGTATAGGCAAGCTTGAAATCGGAAAGCGCCACATCGGAGAGATTGATCAGCGTGAAGACAAAGGCGCCGCAGTCGTCGCCCTCCACCGGATGCCACGCGTTTTCGAGGCGGAACTGAACTTTTGTAGCCATGGGGAATGCTCCGGGCTTGTCGGTATCAATAATTGTCGGATTGCGAGAAGGTTCGCGCGAGTTCGGCCTGGCCCGCTGTCAGCCCGCAATCGACGGGAAGGCACACACCGGTGATGGCAGCCGCCTGGTCGCTCGACAGGAAGAATACGGCATTGGCGATGTCTTCCGCCGTCGCGATCCGGCGCAGCGCATACCAGCGCTTGGCTTCCTCGAAGACTTGCGGGTTGGCGGCAGCACGCGCCTCCCAGGCCTGGGTGCGCACGGTGCCGGGTGCCACCGCATTCGAGCGGATACCGTATTTGCCGTATTCGACGGCAATCAGCTTGGTGAGGTGAATAAGCCCCGCCTTGGCCGCGCTATAGGCCGGGTGACCGAAGACGGCCATGCCATTGACCGAGGAAATGTTGACCAGCGCGCCTTTGGACGCCTTCAGCGCCTCCTCAAAAGCGCGGAAGCAGAGGAACGGCGCTTCGAGATTAAGCGCATTGTCCTTGCGCCAAATGTCGCCATCGGTATCGCCGAGGCTCACGGCCCGCGCGGCACCGGCATTGTTAACGAGCGTATGAACGAGGCCCAGCGTGGAAATGCGCGCGGCCGTCTCGGCGAGATCCTGCTCGTTCGTCACATCGCAGACCAGCGAGGCAAAACGCTTGTCATCATTCAGCTCGACCATGGCCTTGCCCAGCGCCTGACCGTCGAGATCCAGAAGCACCACGACGTCATGGCTATCGGCCAGACGCTTGGCGATTGCCCGCCCGATATCGCCGGCAGCACCGGTCACGACGGCAACCTTATGCGTCACGGCAGGTCTCCGATATCGATACGGGCATGGAATCAGTCTCCGAGAAGTTGCCGGTCGTCACCATCGCGGTGTTCGACCAGCTGTTGTTTGATATGGCGCAGCGTCACCTGCGACTGCTTGCGATTGCGATAGGCAACCAGGCTCGCAATCACGTCGACGACCGCGAGATAGGCAAAACGTGTCGAGGTCGGCCGGAAGATGTTTTCGCCTTCCGGCAGATCGATGCCGATGACGAGTTCGGATGCCTCGGCCACCAGGCTCTGGCTCTGGGTGAGCGCAATCGTGGTGATGCCATTTTCGCGGGCGAGCTTGAAGCATTTGACCAGCTCGGCATTGCGCCCCGAAAACGAAGAGCCGATCAAAACGTCGTTCGAACGTGCGGCCGCCGTCAGCATCAGCTGCATGTTGTGGTCGGCCGAGGCCGTGACCCGCGAGCCCAGACGGAAGAGGCGATTCTGGATCTCGCCCGCAATCATCGAGGAATTGCCGCCGGAGCCGAAGGCGTAGACCATCTCCGCCCGCGCCAGCCGGTCCGCGACTTTGTCGAGGATGGCGGGGTCGAGCGCCCGATGCACCATGAACATGGCATTTTGTGCCTTGGTGATCACATCACTCGCAACATCAGCCGGCTCCGTGCTCTGGGCCTCCGGGTTGAGATAGCGCACCCCGACATAGGCCGTGCGGGCGAGATTGACCTTGAAGTCGGCAAAGCTGTTGCAGCCGAGACGACGGCAGAAGCGCGTCACCGTTGGCGGCGAGACTTCCGCCTTCTCGGCCAGCTCGATGATCGAGGCATTGACGGCGAAATCGAAGGAATTGAGCAGGATATCCGCAATGCGTTGCTCGGAGGCCGAAAACTGCCCTGCCTCTTCCTGAATGCGCGCGAAGATATCCAATGCCCTGCCCTCTCTCTTATTTCGAAGGCTTGAAGGCTACGCAGTCGATCTCGACCTTGCAATCGACCATCATCGAGGCCTGGACGCAGGCGCGCGCTGGTGGGTGCTCACCGAAATACTGCTGATAGATCTTGTTGAAGGTCCAAAAGTCGCGTGGGTCATCCAGCCATACGCCGCAGCGCACGACATGCTCAAGCCCGTAGCCCGCCTCTTCCAGAATGGCGATAACATTGGCGATGGTCTTGTGGGTCTGCTCGATGATGCCGCCCGGAATGATCTCGCCATCTTCCATGGCCACCTGGCCGGAGACATAGAGCCAGCCATCGGCCTCGACAGCCCGGGCAAACGGCAGCCGCTGGCCACCCGCACCCGCCTTCTCGGCCCCGTAACGCTTGATCGTCATGGACACCCCTCATGCAAATTATTTTCTTCGATCGTTGACAAGCGACCACAAAAAACGGATTTTGACCAGATAAAATCGACATTCATGAAAAGAATTTAAAAACGGGGAAGAAATGCGCAACCCATTCCACAATCCGTTTCCGGCAACGGACGAAGCCCGCCACGCCATCTGGGAGATGCTCGTCCCCCGCGACATCGATGCCTTCCTCGCCGCCGACTGGGGGATGGTCGCCCATGACTTCGTCGAGGATGGCTTCATCGGCATCAGCGGCAATCGCGAGGACAATCCGGACAAGTGGACGCTGGCCTTCCCCAATCTCGCGGCTTACCGCGACGAATGGCTGAAGCAGGCGCATGACTTCGCCGGCCAAGCTTACGGCGAGGATCCGCGCACCGCGATCTTCACCACGACGACGCTGGAAGATATCGAGATCTCAGGTGAAACCGCGCTCGTGCGCAAGAAGTTCGACGGCGGCATCAAGAAAGCGGATGGGAGCCTCGACGTCATGCGCTGGCAGACGCTCTATTACTGCCGCCTGCATGAAGGCCGCTGGAAAATCTCCGGCTTTACCGGTTATCTGCCCAATCCGATGGGCCAGCGCTGAACCCGCCCTCAACCCCTGAGACCTGGAGGTCGGCCCTTGCGCATCTTCACCGCCGCGCTTGCAACGGAAACCAACACCTTCTCCCCGATCTGCATCGACCGGCGCGCCTTCGAGGATTCGCTTTATGCGCCTCCGGGCAAGCATCCCGCGACCCCGACGCTCTGCACCGCGCCGATCACGGTCGGTCGCAAGGTCTGCACGGACAAGGGCTGGACGCTGATCGAGGGCACGGCGACCTGGGCGGACCCGGCGGGCCTCGTCAACCGCCAGACCTATGAGAGCCTGCGCGACGAGATCCTGGATCAACTGCGCGCAGCCATGCCTGTCGATGCCGTTGTGCTCGGCCTGCATGGCGCCATGGTCGCCGACGGTTATCTCGACCCGGAAGGCGATCTGCTGACCCGCATCCGCGAGATCATCGGCCCGGACATCCTTCTTTGCGCCGAGCTCGATCCGCACAGCCACCTGACGGCAAAACGCGTCGCCGCCGCCGATTTCTTCGTCGTCTTCAAGGAATTTCCGCACACCGATTTCGTCGATCGCGCCGAAGATCTCTGGCGGATCGCCGTCGACACCCTGGAAGGTCGGGTAAAGCCGGTCATGTCGGTCTTCGACTGCCGCATGATCGATGTCTTTCCGACCTCGCGCGAACCCATGCGCAGCTTTGTTGACAGACTTATGGCCATCGAGAAGACGGATTCGGAGGTGCTGTCGCTTTCCGTCATCCATGGTTTCATGGCCGGCGACGTACCGGAGATGGGCACCAAGACGATCGTGGTGACCAACGGCAATGCCGACAAGGGCACGATGTTGGCGCGCGATCTCGGCCTTGAGCTTTTCTCCAAGCGCGGCACCTTCATGATGCCGCAGATCGACGAGAAGACGGCCCTCGACCAGGCACTGGCCTATCCCAAAGGCCCCGTCGTCATCGCCGATATGTGGGACAATCCGGGCGGCGGCACGGCGGGCGACGCGACCGTGATCCTTGCGGAAATGCTGGCGCGTGGCGTCACCAACGCGGCGGTCGGCATGATATGGGATCCGATTGCCGTTCAGATCTGCATGGCCGCCGGCGAAGGCGCCGAGATACCGCTGCGCTTCGGCGCAAAATCAGCCCCCGGCACAGGCCATCCGATCGACGGTCTGGTGAAGGTGGTCAAAGTGGTCCCGAGTGCAGAGATGCGCTTCGGCGACAGCATCGCGCCGTTTGGCGATGCGGCCCATATCCGGCTTGAGGGCATCGACATCATCCTGAGCTCGGTCCGCGTCCAGAGCTATGATCCCTCGCTCTTTACCGCACTCGGTATCGACCCGACAGCCAAGCATCTGCTCGTCATCAAGTCGACCAACCATTTCTATGCGGCCTTCTCGCAGATCGCCTCGGAAATCCTCTACTGCGCTGCGGGCACGCCCTATCCGAACAATCCGGCCAAAACAGCCTATCGCCATGTGCGCCGCGATATCTGGCCGATCATGGCCAATCCGCATGACACACCCGAAGGCAGCGAGGCCGCATGATGGAACTCCCCCGCCCCAAACCCGGCCAGAGGATTGCAGAACTCTCGACACCGCTGCCCCTCATCGACGAAGAGAAGCTCGCCGCCAACATCGCCCGTGTGCAGACCTATATGGACAGCTACGGCCTCGCCTTCCGCCCACACATCAAGACCCACAAGATCCCGGCCATCGCGAGCCAACAGGTGAAGGCCGGCGCGAAGGGCATCAACTGCCAGAAGATCACCGAGGCCGAAATCTTCGCCGATGCCGGCTTCGAGGACCTGTTGATCACCTTCAACATCCTGGGCGTAGAAAAGCTTGCGCGACTCGCGGCGCTGAACGCCCGCATCTCCGGCCTGAAGGTCGTCGCAGACAGCGAAACGACGGTGCGCGGCCTCTCTTCGGCCTTCTCTGAGATCCGACCGCTGACCGTTCTCGTTGAATGCGACACGGGCGGCGGACGCTGCGGCGTCCAGAGCCCGGAGGCGGCGATTGCACTGGCCGAGACGATCACGGCTGCCCCCGGCCTGACCTTCGGCGGCATCCTGACTTACCCGAAAGCCGATACCGAAGAAGCTGTCGAAGCCTTCTTCGCCGCGACACTCGCCGGCCTTGCCGCCCGCAACATCGCCTGCCCCATCGTCTCCAATGGCGGCACGCCCAGCCTCTTCTCGGCGCACAAGGTGACCTCGGCCACCGAGCACCGGGCCGGCACCTATGTCTACAACGACCGCGCGATGGCCCGCTCCGGCCACTGCAGCCTCGATGACTGCGCCATGCACATTCTGGCGACCGTCGTCTCCCGCCCGACCGAGGATCGCGCCATCCTCGACGCGGGTTCAAAAGCGCTGACCTCGGACCTCCTCGGCTTCTCCGACTATGGCGTCATCGTCGAGTACCCGAACGCCGTCATCTCCGGCCTCTCCGAGGAGCACGGCACGGTCGATCTATCGAAAGTCCAGGGGCGCCGTCCCGCAATCGGCGAGAAGGTTCGGATCATCCCGAACCACACCTGCGTCGTCTCGAACCTCTTCGACATCATGACCTTCCACCGAGACGGGATCGTCACCCGGGTGGAAGAGGTCGCGGCGCGTGGTTTGGTCTGGTAACCAGTCCTAAGCGATGGATCTCCTGCCGAAGGCAGGCCAATGACGCGCACTCTGCAGGTTCTTCCGCCAGGGAATGTGAAGCCGTCACGGCGACGCTTTGAAACGGCTATGAAGTCGGCTAGAATGGTAGAATTCTGGCTACCTTGGTAGAATGGAGCAATGCGTTATGAGCCTCAACATCAAGGACCCCGAAGCGCATCGCCTCGCTCAAGCGATCGCCCTTGCCACGGGGCAGAGCATGAGCCGTGTTGTCACCGAGGCTCTCCGCGAGCGCTATGCGCAGATTGAGAAGCAGAAAGGCAAGGCTTCCGTCGACGAACTTTTGACGATCGCGAGCCGGGCCGCAGCACATCTGACGCAGCCTTACGCCGATCACGCGGAGCTTATCTACGACGAGGATGGCCTGCCGAAATGATCGTCGACACATCAGCCATGGTGGCGATCTTCTATGGCGAACCGGAAGCTGCCGCCTTCACGCGACTGATCCACGGCGCGGCGATAACGCGGATCAGCGTGGCAAACTATCTTGAACTATCCATGGTGATCGAAAAGCAGCTCGGGCCGGAGGGGATGCGGCAGGTCGAAGCCTTCTTCCGCCGCGCAGCGATAAGCATCGAGCCAGTGACTGTCGAACAGGGCAATCTCGCCCGACAAGCCTTCCTCGATTTCGGCAAAGGCAGACACAAGGCGGGATTGAACTTTGGCGACTGCTTTGCCTACGCTCTCGCGAAGGATCTTGATGAACTGCTGCTCTTCAAGGGCAAAGACTTCGCGGAGACGGACATTCGCTCGGCGGTATAATGCTGCCATTGCCAAATCCATCACCTCAAGGCGGAAGGACCATCATGACGGAGCACAAGCAGTTGCAGGGTCTGCACCGGCTGCGTGGCGGCTGCATGTGCGGGGCCGTCTCCTACGAGGTCGCCGATCGCTTCCTTTACGCGATCAACTGCCACTGCTCGAAATGCCGCCGCACGACGGGCTCGGCTTTTAAGCCGATCGCGGGTGTGACACCCGAAGATTTCACGATCACATCGGGCAGCGACGCGATGTTCCGCCACGGCGACCCCCAAGGCATCCATGACATGCACTGCCGCACCTGCGGCTCCCTCGTCTATTCCTGGATTGCCGAGAACGGCAGCGTGAAAGTCCATATCCCCATGGGCACGCTCATCGATCCGCCCTCGATGAAACCCTCCATGCACATCTTCGTCGGCTCCAAGGCCCCGTGGTACGAGATCCTCGACGACCTGCCGCAGTTTGACGGCTTTCCGGACTGACAGCGCGCAGCAAGCCCCCAAACGAAAAAAGGTCCGCCCGAAGGCGGACCAGGGGATTGGCCTTTGGCATGGCCGGGAGGAGCTTATTGGGCAGCCGTGACGGAAGCGGGCAAGTCGAGGGTGCGCCAGTCGATGCGGCGCTCCAGCGCCTGACCGTTGCCGTCGAAGAGATGGCAGTCGGCGGCCATGATGCCGGTTACCATCGGCTGCTCGACGCGGATGGGCGCCGAGCCCGGCAGCAGCGCACAATAGGGCTCGCCGTTTGGCAGCGAAGCATAGGCAATCGTGTTGATGCCGAGACGCTCGATGACGCTGGGCGTGACCATGATGTTGATATCGCCTTCGCTGAGACGCGTATGCTCAGGCCGGATCCCGAGCGTCAGCGTCTGGCCAACGAGATCGGGACGCGCATCGACCGGGATCAGCGCCGTCTGCCCTTCATAGGAAATCGTCACGCCGATCGCATCGACGCCGACACAGGTGACCGGCACGAAGTTCATCTTCGGATTGCCGATGAAGCCGGCGACAAAGGTGTTCTGCGGCTTGTGATAGAGCTCGAGCGGTGCTCCCACCTGGGCGATATGCCCGGCATTCAGCACCACGATGCGGTCGGCCATGGTCATCGCCTCGATCTGGTCATGGGTGACGTAGATCATCGTCGCTTCGAGGTCGCGATGCAGCTTGGTCAGCTCGATGCGCATGTCTGCGCGCAGGGCCGCGTCGAGGTTGGACAGCGGCTCGTCGAACAGAAAGATCTTCGGTTCGCGCACGATGGCGCGGCCGATGGCGACACGCTGGCGCTGGCCGCCGGAAAGCTGGCCCGGGCGCTGCTGCAGGCGCTGGTCGAGCTGCAGGATCTTGGCGACAGCGCCCACTTTCTCGCGGATCTGCTGCTCTGGCAGCTTCTCGACGCGCAGCGGAAAGGCGATGTTCTCAAAGACCGACATATGCGGATAGAGCGCATAGGACTGGAAGACCATGGCAATGCCGCGCTCGACCGGCGGCTTGTCATTGACCCGTTCGCCATCGATGACGATGTCACCGTCGGTCGTGTCATCAAGGCCCGCGATCATGCGCAAAAGCGTGGACTTGCCGCAGCCCGAGGGACCGACGAAAACGACGAACTCGCCGTCCTTCACCTCGAGATCGACACCCTTGATGACCTCGAAATGTCCGTACGACTTGCGCACCTTTTTCAGAAATAGCTGACCCACGACCCTCAGTCTCCATTGCCGACCTCAACAGTCGGCCAAACCCGCTTGATGAAATCCGCGGGCCGAAACCGGCCCGCGGAGCCTCGGTTGCCCGAGATTACTTGTACTGCTCGAGTTCGCCGGCAGCCTTCTTCAGGGCGTCGGCCGGCTCGGCCTTGCCGGTAACGACCGACTGGACCATCTCGATCATGACGTTCTGGAAGCCCTTGTAGTCGGTGAAGAGGGGCTCCGGACCACCATAGGCGATGCCGTCGATGAACGGCTTCCAGAAGGGCTCGTTGGCAACGAACTGGTCAACGACAGCGCCCGGACGCAGCGGGGTAAGGCCGGCGCCTCCCTGCAGCTCGTATTCATGCTGGATGTCGGTCGAGGTGATGTACTTGGCGAATTCCGTCGCCTTCTCCTCGACGCCCGAGCCCTTGAAGATGGCAAGGCTGTCGGTGATCAGCAGCGTGCCTTCACCCTTGGCTGCAGGGCCGAGCGGCAGCGGGGCAACACCCCAGTTGATCTTGGTATCCTTGAGACGATAAGCGGCGCCCGAACCGGCCTGGATCATGCCGACCTTGCCGTCGAGGAAGATGGCGCGGATTTCGTTTTGCTCGTAGGCGGTCGCACCTTCGACGGAGTAAGGCGTGATGTCCTTGTAAGCCTGCAGGGCGGCCAGAACTTCCGGGCTGTCGATGACGATCTTGTCGCCGTCGATGACCTTGCCGTTGTTGGTGTAAACCCAGTGCATGAACTGGTGCATGGTGTTGTCGAAGGTCTTGGCCGGCAGACCGTAACCGGCAGTGCCGGTCTTCTCCTTGATCTGCTTGGCAGCAGCGATCGTGTCAGCCCAGGTCTTCGGCGGGCTTTCCGGGTCCAGACCGGCGGCCTTGAACAGGTCCTTGTTCCAGTAGAGCGCCTTGGTCGAAAACGCGATCGGAACGCCCCACTGCGTGCCCTCGAAGGTCACGGTGTCGACGATGTTCGGATAGTAGGACGCCTTTTCCTCGTCGGTCATCGGGACTTCGACGATGAGGTCGTTCTGGGCGAATTCTTTCAGCGTGCGCGAGCCGACATAGGCCATGGCAACGGGCGTGCCGGCGACGGCGAGCGTGGTGGCCTTGTCCTGGCACTGTTCCCAGCCGACGACTTCGGGCTTTACCTTCCAGCCGGCATTCTTGCCTTCCCACTCGGCGATATACTTCTCGTGGATCGGATCGATCTTGTCGCCGCAATAGATCCAGCTGATCTCCTGGTCAGCAGCTAGCGTGGTGAGCGCCGAGCTTGCGAGCAGGGCGAATGAGCCTGCGAGCATGGTCAGTTTTCTTGTCATCGGTAGTTCCCCTTTGTTGACAGGTTGAAAGCGTCCGGTTGGCCCGAATTTTGGTTGGCAGCCCTTACTTCACCGCGCCGGCGGTCAGTCCGCTGACGAGGTAGCGCTGCAGGAAGAAGATCACGATCATCGCCGGAGTAATGCCGACGAAGCTTGCCGCCATCAGCTCGTTCCAGATGACCTCCTGGCGACCGAAATAGGCAAACAACCCGATCGGCAGCGGCATGTATTCGGTCTTGGAATTGAAGGTGAGGGCGAAGATGAACTGCTGGGCATAGGCGCCGATGAAGGTCGTGATGGCGACGACGGCGATGCCGGGTGTGGCAAGCGGCAGGATGACCCGGCGGAAGGTGTAGAAGTAGCCGGCGCCATCGACATAGGCCGCCTCTTCCAGTTCGCCCGGGATGCGCATCATGTAGGTGCGCAAGAGCCAGATGGCCGAGGGGATGAGGAAGGCGACACCCGGCACGATCATCGCAAAGTAAGTGTTCAGCACGCCGAGCGACCGCATCAGCCGGAAGAGCGGGATGAGCAACACGGCACCCGAGAACATGTTGACCGCGAGAAAGGCAGCCAGCAGCTGACCGCGACCGCGAAATTCGAAACGGGCAAAGGCATAGGATGCCGGCACCACGAGCAGCAGGACGACGACAGTCGCAATCGTCGAGATCAGGAAGGAGTTGAAGATGTAGCGCGCAAAGCCCGGAACGCTGTCCCACATGGTGATGTAGGCGTCGAATGAGCCGTTTTCCGGCCAGAAGCGATAGGGCGAGGAGAAGAGCTGGCTGAGCGGCTTGAGGCTGACCAGGAAGCCTTCGACGAAGGGTGCCAGAACGAAGGTCAGGAAGACCGCGATCCCAGTATAGATGCCGACCAGCTCATACCATTTGTAGCGGTTGATCAAGGCTGTCTTGTCGTAGCTCATCGGGCAGGCTCCTGCGAGAGACGGCTGGTCACGCGGAAATAGGCAACACAGAAGATCGAGAGGAAGATGCAGATCAGTACCGCACGGGCCGCGCCCTCACCGTATTTCTTCGAGCCGATCGCGGTGTGATAGGTGTCGATGATCATCGTCGTGGTCTCGCCGCTCGGACCGCCGCGCGTCAGGATCCAGATGATGTCGAAGGAGTTGAAGGTCGCGATCAGAGACAGCATCGACATGGTGATCATGGCGGGCAGGATCAGCGGCAGGGTGATGCGGCGGAAGCGGTATAAGCGACCGGCGCCATCCGTCCAGGCGGCCTCATAGAGATCCTGCGGGATCGCCTGCATGGCAGCGAGCATGTATAGCGTCACCATCGGCACGCCGATCCACACATCGGTGAAGATCGTGGCCCAGAAGGCCGTCGAACCATAGGCGAGGAAGGCAACGGGGCCATCGACCACGCCCATGCGCTGCAGGACGCCGGAGATCATCCCGAACTGGCCGTTATACATCCAGCCCCACATGAAGATGCCGATCGCCATAGGCACGATCCATGGCGGCATGGTCAGCACGCGAAACAGCGTACGTCCGGGAACGGCGGCGTTCAGCATGGCTGCGCCGAAGGTACCGATGATCATCTTGATGGACACCGAGAAGAAGGTCCATACGAAGGTCCTGATGATGACTTCGCCGAAGGTGTCGTTGAAGATCTTCTCGTAGTTGGCCCAGCCGACCCAGTTCGTCGTCTTCCTGAGCGACGCATCCGTGAAGGACAGGATGAACGTATCGACCAGCGGATAGGCGACAATGACGGCGATATAGACAAGGGCCGGCGCGATCAGCAGCCAGGCAAACAGGATAGCGCTTCGGCGAGCTTGCATCCGACCGCTCCCTTACGCCGACCGGGCGCGAGCGGGCGCACCGGCGCTGCCATGCAGGCAGGCATCGAACTTTTCCCAGACCGGCTTCAGATCAACAACCTTGCGGGCAAGCCGCGCCTCGTCCATGGCAAGCGCCAGGATGCCAGCTTCCAATGCATCGATGGCGGAGACCGGCTGCTTGGCACCCGTCTGAACGAAGGCGATCACGTCTTCGGCCATCTGCTCGTCAGCACCGTAATGCTGCGAAAGCGCTGACGGCGCCTTGTAGGTATTGGCAATGACCTTCTCATTGGTGCGGGCGTCATGCACATCCATGAAGCCGCGCACGAAGTCGCCTTCCGCCATGCCCTTGGAGCCGATCACGCAGAAGCGGCGGAACTCATCCGGCACGTTGAGATTGGTGTGGAAGGTCATCGACACACCGTTCTCGTATTCGACGATCGCGGTCTGGTAGTCGATGATATCGCCATCGCTGTCGAACACCTTGTCGGAGCCCTGCCAGCCGCTCGGCTTGCGGTGATAGACGTTGAGATCGTTGATGCCTTCGGCTTCCGGCGCATTTTCCGGCACGAAACTCTTGCGACCGCCGAAGCTCGCGACGAAACGCGGACGGGCGCCGACCACACCATTATAGAGGTCGAGATCGTGGCAGCACTTTTCCAGCATGAAACCACCGGCATAACGGCCGTAGCGGCGCCAGTCGCGCATGAAGAAGGCACCGTGATAGGGCTGGATGTGCTCGGAGGCCTCGATGGAGACGACATTGCCAAGCCGCCCCTCTTCCTGCGCCTTGCGCAGGTCGCGATAGAGCGGGGAATAACGCAGCACCAAGCCTACCAGCAGGCGGTCATGGCCGTAGGTATTGAGCAGGGAGGCGAGCGCGTAGCTTTCCTCAATGCTGGTGACGATCGGCTTTTCGGTGAACACGGTCAGACCGGCCTCGAGACCGATGCGGATATGATCGAGATGCAGATGGTTGGGCGACCCGATCATCAGAAGGTCGAAAGCCTCACCTGCGATCAGGGCTTCAGGCGTCTCATAGACCTTGCCCGGGGAGATGCCATGCTCATTGAGTGTCGCCATGCCGGCCGGAGCCGGATCGACATAACCGACGATCTCGAAACTCGGGTCGATCTCCTTGAACACCCGACCCAGATATCCGAGACGGAATCCGAGCCCGATAATCGCGACCTTCATGATGCATTCCCCTGCTTTCGTAATTATTTTTCGCAGACTGCGTCAAATTTCCGAGATCGTCAACACGGGAAGCGAAATTCCCCGTATTGATGAAAATGGTTTTCACGATCCATCCGCAAGATTGGAAAATGAGCACCCCACCCACCAAACCCGGCACCACCAGTCTCGACACAAGCCTTGGCGACGGGGATGTAAATTGGGCTTCTTTCCAATCGTTAATTTAAGATACCAAAACTAGTCCAATCGTAAAGCTGGTTATGTCCAAATCGGGCAAAAAACGCGCAAAATCCTGTTTTCATGATGAAATTTCTTAATCTGCACAGGATTAGAAGAGCCTACATCAAAACCATTTGCGAAATAGGTTTCTGGTTGGTATTGTTTTCGCAAAGACCACTAAGGGGATGGATCCATGCGGAGAGAGAGAACGGAAAGCGCCACCGCGATCCGCTTGCGATGCGCCCGACACTGGGGCAGAGGAAGCGCATGAGCACATCTCTTCCCCTCGAACAGGTGCAGTCCGTCCGCGGCGGACCGCTTTACGTCAAACTCCGAAAGATGATCGAGGATGCGGTGGCGTCCGGGCGCCTCAAGCATGGCGAGGCATTGCCGGCCGAGCGCGACATCGCCGATGCGGCCGATATCAGCCGGGTAACCGTTCGCAAGGCGATCGACGAACTGGTCGCAGAGGGCCTCCTCGTCCGTCGGCGTGGATCTGGCACCTTCGTTGTCAAACCCGTTCAGCGCATGCAGCAGCCGCTGAGTCAGCTCACCTCCTTCACCGAGGACATGCGTCGGCGTGGTATGGTTGCAGGTTCCCGCTGGCTCGGCCGCGGCCTGTTTTACCCGACGGCAGAGGAAACCATGATGCTCGGCCTCGTCAGCGGTGCACGTGTCGCCCGACTGGATCGTCTGAGAACCGCCAACGACATGCCGATCGCGCTGGAACGGACCAGTCTGCCGGACGATCTGCTGCCGGACCCGGATAAGATCGAGGACTCCCTCTATCTCTGCCTGCTGGACGCCGGCATCCGGCCGGTGCGCGCCAACCAGCGCATCTCCGCCGTCCTCCTGAAGGACGAGGAAACCAAACTGCTCGGCGTTGCGCCCGGCTCGGCAGCGCTCTCGGTGCAGCGGATTGCCTATCTCGAAACCGGCCGCGTGATGGAAATGTCGCGCGCGCTGTACCGCAGCGACGCCTATGACCTGGTCGCCGAACTCGGCATCGGTTCGCCCATGAAGCCTCAAGACTGAAAGTTTGGCCTATGACCACGAAGATGCGTGAGGAGATCAACGAGATCCCCGCAGCCGCCGCCCGATTGCTGGACACATCCAGAACCGTGATCGCCGAGGCGGCAAACGCCTTGCGTGACAAGGATCCAGGTGTCGTGGTCACCATTGCCCGAGGCTCGTCCGATCATGCGGCGCACTTCCTGAAATATGCGATCGAGCTGCAGATGGGCCTGCCGGTCGCCTCGCTCGGCCCCTCGCTCGCCTCGATCTACGAGACCCCGATGAAGCTCGGCAAAGCTGCGGCCTTTGCGGTGTCACAGTCGGGCGCCAGCCCAGACATCGTTGCGATGGCCAAAGGTGCCCGCGATGGCGGCGCAACCACGGTGAGCCTGGTCAACACCCTGCCCTCGCCGCTCGCCGAGGCGGCGACCTTCGCCATAGACATCAAGGCAGGCCCGGAAATTGCGGTTGCCGCCACCAAGTCCTTCGTCAACTCGATCGTCGCGGGCCTTGCCATCCTCGCAAGCTGGAGCCGCGAGGAGGCGCTGACCCGCGCCGTCGACGCCCTGCCCGAACACTTCGACAAGGCGCTTGCGCTAGACTGGAGCGCCTTGCTTGAACCGCTGAAGTCGGCCGAGTCGCTCTACATGCTGGGTCGCGGCCCGGCTCTTGCCATCGCCGCCGAAGCCGCTCTGAAATGCAAGGAAACCTGCGAACTGCATGCGGAAGCCTATTCCTCCGCCGAAGTCCTGCATGGTCCCGTCTCGATCGTCGGTCGTGACTTCCCCGTCGTCGCCTTTGCCGCCCGCGACAAGGCGGAAGCCTCGATTGCTGGCACCGTCTCAAAGCTCGCGGCGAGCAACGCGACCTGCTTCATCACCTCGGATCAGGCAACGGCCGGTCACAAACTGCCTTTCATCGCAACAGGACATCCGATCACGGATGCACTGGCGCTGATCGTTCCCTATTATGGCTTCATCGAATCCCTCTCCCGTGCCCGTGGCTTCAATCCCGACAAGCCGGTCGCACTGAAGAAAGTTACCGAGACCCAATGAGCCAAGCCTTCGCCATCACAGCAAGCCGCATCTTCGACGGACACCGGTTCCACGAGGACGCGGCGCTCCTGGTCGAGAGCGGCCGGGTCAAGGCCATCCTGCGCAAGACCGACCTGCCGACCGGTGTCCCACGGCAGGATATGGGCGATGCGTTGATTGCCCCTGGCTTCATCGACCTGCAGGTGAATGGCGGCGGCGGCGTGCTATTCAACAACGACCCGACTGTGACCGGCATCCGCACGATCTGCGAGGCCCATGCGCGTTATGGCACGACAGCCCTCATGGTCACGCTGATCACCGATGCGCCCGAGATCAAGCGCGAGGCGATCACCGCCGGCGAGGCCGCCGCCAGGGCTGGCGAGCCGGGTTATCTCGGCCTGCATCTGGAGGGACCGCATCTCTCGATTGCCCGCAAGGGCACCCATGATCCGGCCCTGATCCGCCCGATGACCAAGACCGATCTCGACTATCTCGTCGCGCAGGCATCGCGTTTCGGCATCCCGATGATCACGGTGGCACCGGAAAGCGTCACCCCGGAACAGGTCAAGCGCCTGGTAGAGGCCGGCTACCGCGTCAGCCTTGGCCATACCGACACAACTTGTGCCGGCGTCGAGGCCTATGTCGAAGCCGGAGCGACGCTGGTTACCCATCTCTTCAACGCCATGAGCCCGCTCGGCAACCGGGAGCCCGGCCTCGTCGGCGCGGCCATCACCTCGCCCACCCTGCATTGCGGCCTGATCGCCGACGGTTTCCATGTCGATCCGGTGACCATGAAGATCGCGCTCGCCGCCAAGACCGGTCCGGCCCACATCTTTCTCGTGACCGACGCCATGTCGACCATCGGCACGGACCAGACGGGCTTTGATCTCAACGGCCGCGCCGTCTACCGCCGCGATGGCCGCCTGACCCTTGCCGATGGAACGCTGGCTGGCGCCGATATCGACATGCTCTCCTGTGTTCGCTACGTGCACGAAAAACTCGGTCAGTCCCTGGAAGAGGCCCTGCGCATGGCATCGCGCTATCCCGCCGAGGCCATCGGCGCGCCAAACAAGGGGAGCCTCGCCGCCGGCCAGGATGCCGATTTCGTCGTGCTTGGCCCGGATCTCGACATCCACTCAACCTGGATCGCAGGCACTTGCGTCTTCGCGGAGGACACAGAAGCCAGCAGGGCCTTTGCATGATCGTCTGCTTCGACATTGGCGGCACCGCGATCAAGGGCGCGCTCGCAACGAGCCCGGAAGACATCCGCCCCTTCCCGCGCCAACCGACCCCGATCCACGATTTCGACGCTTTCGTCGCAACGCTCGCATCCGTCATAACCGAGGCCGAAGCCATCGCCGGTGAGCGAGCGGCCTGCATCGCGATCTCGATCGCCGGTGTCATCGATCCCGATACGGCGAACGCCGTCGTTGCCAACATCCCATGCATCCACGGCCGCCCGCTCCAGGCCGAACTCGAAGCCGCCCTCGGCCTTCCGGTTATCGTCGCCAATGATGCCGACTGTTTCGTGCTGGCCGAAGCCGGCATAGGTGCTGCGCGCGGGCACCGCGTCGTCTTCGGCGTCATCCTCGGCACCGGCGTGGGCGGCGGTCTCGTCATCGACGGCAAGCTGATCAACGAGAGTGGTTTCGCCGGCGAGTGGGGCCATGGGCCGATCCAGCCGACCGAAGCCGGCACGCCTCCGATGCACGTGCCGCGTTTCCAGTGCGGCTGCGGCCAGGTCGGCTGCATCGACGCGATCTGCAGCGCGCGGGGCCTGGAAAAGCTGCACAGGCATATTCACGCGGAACAGCTGACCAGCGAGGAGATCATCGCCGACTGGCAGAAGGGCGACGCCAAGGCCGAACGCACCATCGACGTCTATGTCGACATCCTCACCGATGCCCTGTCAATCGTGGTCAACGTCACCGGCACGACCATCCTGCCGGTGGGCGGCGGTCTCTCCAACGTTCCGGAACTGTTGACGCGGATCGACACGGCCCTGAGGTCACGCATCCTGCGCAAGTTCAAGGAGCCGATCGTCGTACCAGCCGCCTGCCGCGTCGAGCCCGGCCTTGTGGGCGCTGCCATCCTCGGCCTAGACTTCGCCAAAGACCACAACGGAGCCTGACATGGCCGCAGACATGCTGGTGAAGCTTTACGAACTTGAGGCCGATCCCAATCTCATCGGGCGCATGAAGGCCGAAGGCATTACCATCCGGCGCGCGCTGGTCCCCGAACTTCCCACAATCGCTGCCTGGATCGAGCCCCGTTTCGGCAAAGGCTGGGTGGCGGAAGCGACCGCTGCAATCATGCGCCAGCCTGTTACCTGCTGGATCGCCCATGAGGGAGAGATGCTCTTCGGCTTTGCCTGCCATGATGCCACGATGAAGGGCTTTTTCGGTCCGACCGGCGTAGACGAAGCGGCCCGCGGCCGCGGCATCGGTCATGCCTTGCTGATCCGAACGCTCATCGACATGCGCGACCAGGGCTACGCCTATGCCATCATCGGCGGCGCTGGCCCGATGGGCTTTTACGAAAAGAGCATCGGTGCAATCGCCATTCCGAACTCGTCGCCCGGGATTTACCAGGGCATGCTTCCAATCCCTCGGAGCTAGGCACAGGTCGAACCCTAGCTCTGTCTGAGCGCAACCATCCGGTCATGCTCGATGGTGTCGAGCATCGCCTCACGCGCTCCCGCCTCGTCGCCATATTCGATCCGGTTGACGAGCCGGCGGTGCTTCTCCAGCACGGTATCCATGATGCAGGGATCCGGCGTGTTGACGAGCCTCTTATAGGCGAGCGCATGCGCCAGCTCGATCACTCCGTAAAGCGCACGCACGAAGGGATTATGCGCCGCGTCCGAGATGATGCGATGCAGCTCGAAATCGGCCAGCGCAAAGTTCTGCAGCGAACCGAGCGACGTCTCCATCTGATGCACCCAATAGAGCATCAGGCGGATCTGGTCGGCCGTGCGGCGCCTCGCAACTTCGCCCGCGGCCTGCGGTTCCAAGGACCGTCGAACCTCGTGAAGCCCCGCGAGAAACTCCGGATCAAGCGGCGCGTCGAGATGCCAGGCAAGCACCTGCGGATCATAGAGGTTCCAGCGGCTCTTCTTGGCGACCTTGGTGCCGACCTTGGGACGCGCTTCGAGCAGCCCCTTGGCCTCGAGCGTCTTCAATGCCTCGCGCAGCACCGTGCGCGACACCTCGAATTCTTCCATGAGCTCGGCATCGTTCGGCAGCGTCGTCCCAATGGCATAACGGCCGGAGATGACCCCGGCCCCGATCTCGTTGATCACATGCGAATGGTAGTTGCGCGCCGTCGACCGCCCTGAAAGGGAGCGAAGAAGGCTCCCCGGCTCACTCATGCAGGGGCCTTCTTCAGGCGCGTACGCCCGGTCTGCGCGGTAAACACCAGCTTTTGAAGCAAGATGAACATGAACAGCAGGAACCCGATGGCGATTTTAGTCCACCAGCTGGAGAGCGTTCCATCAAAGACGATGTAGGTCTGGACGAGGCCCTGCAGCATGACCCCGATCAGGGTCCCGAAGATGAAACCGTAACCGCCCGTCAATAGCGTTCCGCCTATCACCACGGCTGCAATTGAGTCAAGTTCGATGCCAACAGCCGCAAGCGGGTAGCCCGCCGAGGTATAGAGCGAATAGACGATGCCCGCGAGGCCGCCGAGGAAGGACGAGAGTGCATAGATGCCAACCGTCACCCGTCCCGTCGGCACGCCCATCAGCGAGGCCGAAGTCGGGTTGCCGCCGATCGCATAGACATAGGATCCGAAGCGGGTCTTGTGGGCGATGAAGCCGCAGACCACGAAGGTCGCCAGCATCAAGAGACCGATGGCACTGAGACGCCCGCCTCCGGGCAGCCGGTAGTAGAGGCTCGAGATCGTCCTGTAGAATTCGTGGTCGATCGGGATCGAATCCTGGCTGAGCACCGAAGCGAGGCCGCGCGCCAGAAACATGCCGGCAAGGGTCACGATGAAGGGGGGCACCTGGAGAAAGTGAATGACGGCGCCCATCGCCGCACCGAAGGCAGCAGCGAGTGTCAGCACGATCGCAAACACCGCCAGCGGATGGATGCCGACCCAGGAAATCAGGATCGCGGTGATCACCCCCGTCAATCCGATCACGGCACCGACGGAAAGATCAATCCCGCCGGAGATGATGACGAACGTGGCGCCGACGGCGGCAATGCCGAGAAAGGCATTGTCGGTCAGAAAATTGCCGAAGACGCGCGTCGACCACATGCCCGGATACTGGAAGATGCAGATGGCATAGGCGATCACGAAAATCAGAGTGGTCGCGGCAAGAGGGCGGTAACGCGGATTCATCGTGCCTGTCCCGAAGTTTGGGTCTTGGTCTGGGGCGGTGTCGCAGCCGGCATCTGGCGTGGTCCGAACTTGCGGCCGAGCACCTGGGCGATCCGGGCCGACTGCAGGACCAGGATGATGATGATCATGCCGGCCTTGACGATCAGGTTGAACTCCGGCGGAAAGCCCGAGACCAGAACACCCGTGTTCATCGCCTGGATGATGATGGCGCCGAGCACCGACATCGGGATCGAGAAGCGCCCGCCGAGCAGCGATGTGCCGCCGATGACGACCGCGAGGATCGCATCGAGCTCCAGCCAGAGCCCGGCATTGTTGGCATCGGCCCCACGAATGTCGGCAGCGGCGATGATGCCTGCTGTGGCCGCGCAGAAGCCGCCGAAGGCGTAGATCGCGAGGATCACGACCTTGCTGCGCAGACCGGTGTAATTGGCGGCAGAAAGATTGGTGCCGATCGCCTCGATGAACAGACCGATCGCGGTTCGCCGCATGACGAAATGCGCGGCAAGCATCAGCACAATCGCGATGACAGCCGGCATCGGCAGACCGAAGACATTGCCCGTTCCGACGAAAATCAGCGCTTGATCGGAGAAAGTGACAATCGAGCCTTCGGTGATCAGCTGCGCTACCCCTCGCCCGGCCACCATCAGCACCAGCGTGGCAACAAAGGGCTGGATGCCGAGATAGGCAACGAGGATGCCGTTCCAGATGCCGCAGAGAATACCGACGGAAAGGGCAGCCACCAGCGTCACGACCAGCGGCTGGCCGGCAACCGCGCAGGTCGCGGCAACGGCTCCGGCAACGGCCATCACGGCACCGACGGACAAATCCACGCCCTTCGTCGCGATGATCGCCGTCATGCCGATCGCGAGGATCGCCACGGGCGCGCCGCGATTGATGACGTCGATCAGGCTGCCGAACAACCGGCCATCCTGCCAGGTGATGTTGAAGAAGCCGGGAAAGACCAGCCAGTTGAAGAACAGCACCCCGGCAAGCGCCAAGAGCTGCGGGGAAACGATACGGGACATGGCAAGCCTTTTCATGCCTCGACCTCCGCCGGCTGGGCGGCAATGGTCTGGACGATGACGCCGGGGGTGATGTCAGCGCCATGCAGTTCGGCGACCATCTTGCGGTCGCGCATGACGACGACACGCGAGGAATAGCTGACGATCTCGTCGAGCTCGGATGAGATGACGACCAGTGCCAGCCCGTCTTCCCGCAGCCGGCTGATCATCCGCACGATCTCGGCATGGGCACCGACATCGATGCCGCGCGTCGGCTCGTCGAGAATGAGGAAACGCGGATCGGTGGCAAGCCAGCGGGCGAGGATCACCTTCTGCTGGTTGCCGCCGGAGAGAAGCTTGACCGGCAGCTCGGCAGAGGCCGTGCGGATGTCGAGCGCCTCGATGAAATTGCCGGCGATCTCCAGCTGTTCGTCGCGGTTGAGCGCCTTGAACCAGCCGAGCCGCGCCTGCATGGCAATCACGATGTTTTCGCGCACCGAGAGGTCGCCGAAGATGCCGTCGATCTTGCGATCCTCGGGGCAGAAACCGAAGCCGAGTTCGACCGCTTCACGCGGATTGCGCACCTGACGCGTTGCACCGTCAATCTTCAAGGCGCCGGTGTCGGCCTGATCGATGCCGAACATCAGCCGCGCCATCTCGGTTCGCCCAGAGCCGAGCAGGCCCGCAACGCCGACGACTTCGCCGCGATGGATCTTGAGATCAAACGGCTGCACGCTGTTGGACAGGCCGAAATTCTCGAACTCCATCAGCGTCTCGCCCACTTCGCCCTCTTCGCCGAGGACATCAGGATGATGGAAGGCGAGGTCCTTGCCGAGCATCATGCGCACAAGGCTGGTGCGGTCGAGCGTGGCGATCACCTGGGTACCGACGAGCTTGCCGTTGCGCAGAACCGTCACGCGGTCCGAGAGTTCGAAGACCTGATCGAGGAAGTGGGTAATGAAGACGATCGCAAGACCGCGATCGCGCAGCTGCCGGACAATGCCGAACAGCTTTTCGACTTCGGAGCGATCGAGACTGGCCGTCGGCTCGTCGAGGATCAGCACCTTGCCGGAGAGTTCGACGGCACGCGCAATCGCAATGATCTGCTGGACGGCGACCGAGAACGTGGAAAGCTCGGCCTTCACATCGATATCGAGGCCGTAGGTATTGAGAATGTCCCGGGCTTCCCGCTCCATCCGCCGCTTGTCGACGAGACCGAAGCGATTGGTCGGCTGGCGACCGATGAAGAGATTGTCGATCACGGTCATGTTCGGCAGGAGGTTGACCTCCTGATAGACCGTGCCGATGCCGAGTGTCTGGGCCTGCTGCGGCGTGGTGAAATTCACGGCCTCGCCGTCAAGTGTGATCGTCCCGCCATCCGGAATATAGGCGCCCGTCAGGATCTTGATCAGCGTGGATTTGCCGGCACCGTTTTCGCCGAGAAGTGCATGCACTTCGCCGCGATGAAACGCGATATCGACGCCGTCGAGCGCCGTATGATTGCCGAATGTCTTGGTGATGCCCGCCGCCGCAAGCACGATCGATGAATGCTCGGTCATGTGCCTCTTCCCCCTCTCCCACGAAGCTATCCCCTGATTGAGCCGGGGGAAAGCGACAGAGACCCCGCCACCAGGGTAGGGCGGGGTCTCGGCCGGGAGGGTTACCTTAGTAACCGAGGCCCTTGCGGTTGTCATACTCGCCCTGCGGATTGTCCGCAGGCGTGTAGAGCTTGGATTCCGTGATGATGAACTTCTCCGGCTGTTTGCCGTCCTTCAGGAAGGCGTCGAGCGCGTCGAAGGCCGGACCGGCCATGTTCGGGGTCAGTTCCACGGTCGCATTGGCTTCGCCGGCCACCATGGCGGCGAAGATATCCGGAACAGCGTCGATCGAGACGACGAGGATGTCGGTGCCCGGCTTCAGGCCGGCATCCTTGATCGCCTGGATGGCGCCGACCGCCATGTCGTCATTGTGGGCATACATCGCGCAGATGTCCTTGCCGCCGTTTTCGGCCTTCAGGAAGCCTTCCATGACTTCCTTACCCTTGGCACGGGTGAAGTCACCGGTCTGGCTGCGGGCGATGGTGATGTTCGCCTTGCCGGCAATGGCTTCTTCGAAGCCCTTTTTGCGGTTGATGGCCGGTGTCGAACCAACGGTGCCCTGCAGTTCGACGACCTTGCACGGCTTGTCGCCGACGGTGTTGACCAGCCATTCGCCGGCAACGCGGCCTTCCTTCACCTGGTCGGACGCGACCGAGGTCAGGTAGAGATCCTGCGGCGCATCAACGCCACGGTCGAGCAGGATAACCGGGATCTCGGCTTCCTTGGCTTCGGTCAGAACGTCTTCCCAGCCGGTTGCGACGACGGGAGCAACGAGGATGGCGTCAACGCCCTGGGCGATGAAGCCGCGGATAGCCTTGATCTGGTTTTCCTGCTTCTGCTGAGCGTCGGCGAACTTCAGTTCGATGCCGCGCTTCTCAGCTTCGAGCTTGGTGACGGATGTTTCAGCCGCACGCCAGCCCGATTCGGAACCGATCTGCGAGAAGCCGACGGTGAGATCTGCAGCGAGAGCCGAAGAGCAGCCGAGTGCGATCACGCTTGCGCTGAGCGCAAGCTTGCGAAGAAATGTCATGATGTCCTCCCTTGAAAAGACACCGCCTCCACGGTGTCTGGCATTATGCATAGGCAAAGGATTTGAGGCTGTAAAGACCAAAAGTACTATTATATGTTGTGCACTGCAGCATAACGCGATCGGCTGCTTCTTGCTGCACTGCCGTAGAGCGGAGAGACCAAAGGTTAACGGACAGCGACTTCAAGGCTCAAGCATAAGCGATGTGCGTCGAGTAAAAACCCCTGAAACGCGGGAGTTTTCGCCCTACCCCCCTAATTTTCGTAATTTTCTGTTAACCAATTTTGTTTATATTTGATCTCGCACGATGCCTGTGCCTCCGCAGAGCGATTCCGGCTCCCGTCATCCGAGACAGGAATACCCAATGGCAGTGATCACCTTTGCAAACACGAAGGGTGGCGCAGGCAAGACGACTGCGGCGCTCTTGTTGACCACCGAACTCCTCCACCGCAACTACCGAGTCTGTGTCGTCGATGCAGACCCACAGCGCTGGTTTTCAAAGTGGTATGAGGGTGCAGCATTGATGCCGCGTCTCACTGTCGAGACCTATGTTTCGGCACCGACGATTCAGAAGATTGTCCACGAGCGCAGGAGCCAATGGGATTTCGTCATCATCGATCTCCCGGGAATGCAGTCTCCCCTGCTCGCCTCCGCGGTTGGCCTTTCGGATCACGTGATCATCCCCATTCAGGGAAGCAGCATGGACGCCCAGGGCGGCGCGCAAGTTCTGGACCTTTTGCGCTATCTGGATCGCAAAGCCGGCATCTCCATTCCCCATTCGGTCGTCCTGTCCCGGGTGAATCCAGCAATTACCACCCGCTCGATGCAGGCCGTGAAGCGCTTGCTCTCGGAGCAGGCGATCCACGTTCTGGAAACACCGATCGCCGAGCGAGCCGCTTTCAGGGAGATGTTCGACATGAATCGCCCTCTGCGAAAACTGGACAGCCTGCAAAGCCTGGGCGGCGAGAAGGCCATTTCGAATGCGGAGGCTTTCACCAGCGAGATTCTCAAGGTCGTTGAAACAAGGTCTAACCTGGCGCCAGCTTACGCCCCGACCCGCAGCAGACCCGAACTTGAAACAGCAGCCTGACGCTGCAAATTCAAACACATAGCAGACAAGACAACGAGGCGGCGGGTTGAACGACCCGCCGCCTCGCCAACTTTATGACCATTTATCTGTCCAGGCCCTGCGGAAGTGTCCCACCGCATGCGATAAGATCCTGCGATGGAGCAAAAACGCAAAACGGCTCTTCGCTGACAAGCCAACGAAGAGCCGCTGAATTGATCAGAAGGCCGGAGCAGATCGCGCCGGAATTCGCTGGGTCAGGCAGCCATGCCCCATGCGGACGGATCATCCTCACCGAACATGCGCTCAAGGCTGAGGAAGCAGATCATGCTCTTGTCATGAGCGATGATACCATCCGAGAAGGCGGCACTTGGGCCCGTTGCAGCCGGGAGCGGCTGGAGCGTGCTACCGGACACCGTCAGAATGTCCGAGACACCATCGACCAGCAGACCTACGGTCATACCGTTCACTTCGGTGACGACAACAGCGCTGCGCTCGGTCGCCTGGGCGGCCGGCATGCCGAGCTTCACGGCCAGATCGACGATCGGGATAACGGTCCCGCGCAGGTTCATGACGCCAAGGACTTCATACGGAGAATGCGGGATCGGCGTGACGGGAGCCCAACCGCGGATTTCGCGAATCGACGTCGTCTTGACACAGAATTCCTGCTGGTGAAGCCGAAAGGCGATGATTTCGAGGGCATCGGCTGCATTCGACGTCGTATTCATCTGCGATTCCTCCTGCTGCAGGCCTGCGTCGGCCGCCATTTCGTCACGATATTGTTTCACCGGCGCCGCCGGCGACAGAGGGGCGCTCTGCACTCCGCATCAAGTTAGCTCACCAGTAATTAAAGAACATCTAAACGAGTTGAGAGAATCCGGCGTTCCCTATGGCCTTGCGCAGCATAAATCGACATGCGCCATCTGACCGGCGCTTCTTTATCAGCGTTCGATATGCCGGAACAGAATAAGATCGAACCCGAATCAATGCAGGCGCTTCAAGGTGCCCGCTTCGCAAGGTCGTAGGCCGCAGCGCAACGTTGGCCGGATGCGCAATAGGCCAGGATCGGCCCGGACTGCTGGTCGAGCAAGGACTTCAACTGGCGCGCCTGCTCATAGGACAGAGATCCTGGCACCACCGGCAGATAATGTGCTTCGAGGCCAGCGCGTCGCGCAGCGCCAGCGATTTCATCAAACGTCGGCTGCCCGAAGCCTTCACCGTTGGGACGCATGCAGATCAAGGTCTTGAAGCCAAGATCGGCAATATCCTGCATTTGCGACGGCTTGACCTGGCCGGTGACATGAAAACTGGGGTCGATGCTGCGAATGCTCATGAATTCTCCTGTCTCAGAGGGCGACCAAGCTGGCCGCCCGAACACATATTGATTTACATATATTTTGAACATGCTACACGATGTCAACACTTGCCAGCATCGAATTCTGCTATATATTCGTATCTATGAAGATTGACCCAGAACAGATGAAGGCTGGTGCCGACATGGCCAGCGAACTCCTGAAGTCGCTATCGAACCGATACCGGCTGTTGATCCTCTGCCGCCTCGCGGATGGTGAGCATTCCGTCGGACAGCTCGCAGAATTCCTCGGCATTCGCGACAGCACGGTCTCCCAGCACCTGGCACTTCTGCGGCGGGAAAAGATCATCGCCGGACGACGCGACGGCCAGACCATCTGGTACCGCATCGAAAGTGAGCCTGCGCGCGCCGTGATCGGCACGCTCTACAACAGCTTCTGCAAGACATCCGACTGCGTCGTCTGAAAGCGTAGTCCTCGACCGCGCCCAAGCCAGCCTCCACGGCTTGACATTCGCTTACCCAATATATACGTATAATCGTAGATATGTAAATTAAGGAGATAAACATGTCGATCGATCGCGCCGTTCTTCTCTTCGCCGGCTTCATGGTCCTCTTGTCCCTGCTGCTCACCCATCTCGTGCATCCGGGCTTCGTCTGGTTCACGGCTTTTATCGGCGTGAACATGATACAGTCGGCCTTCACCGGCTTCTGCCCGGCAGCCATGATTTTCCGCAAGCTGGGCCTGCGTCCCGGCACGGCATTCTGAGGAACCTCACCATGCAGACATCCGCCTTCATCGCCCTGTTCGCCGCCATGACGACCGCCGGACTGACGGCCGCTCATGCGACGGATCTGAAGCTCGCGACGGTCAGCATTCCGGAGATGAAGGCGGTCTATGGCCAGATCCAGCCGCGCAACAGCATCCTCGCTCGCGCCCGGCTGGGCGGCACCCTTGTCCGGCTTGCCGTCACCGAGGGTGACATCGTCAAGGCCGGCGACGTGATCGCCGAGGTCAAGGACGACAAGATCGACTTTCAGATCAAGGCCGTCGATGCGCAACTTCAGGGCCTGAAGGCCTCGATGAAGGATGCCGAGGTCGAGCTCGACCGTGCCGATCGCCTGGTTCGCAGCGGTGCGGCAAGCACCCAGCGCCTCGATCAGCTCAAAACCCAGCTCGACGTCATCACCAACCAGGTCCGCCAGGCCGAAGCCCAGCGCTCGGTTCTGGTCCAGCAGGCCTCCGAAGGTGCCGTGATCGCACCCTCCGACGGCCGTGTCATTGCCGTTCCCGTGACGCGCGACGCAGTCGTGATGGCCGGAGAAACAGTTGCCACCATCGCCGGCGGCGGCTTCTTCCTGCGGCTAGCAATCCCGGAACGCCACGCCCATGAACTCACCCAAGGCACACCGATCCGCATCGAGGCCGTAGGCGAAAAGCTGCAAGGCGAACTGGTGAAGATCTATCCGCAGATCGAAGGCGGTCGTGTGACGGCAGATGTCGAGGTCGAGGGTCTCGACACCGATTTCGTCGCAGCCCGCGTTCTGGTCGAACTGCCGGTCGGCGCGCGCCAGGCGCTGCTGGTCCCTGCCACAAGCCTGACCAACCGCGCCGGCATCGACTTCGTTGCGGTCCGGGAAGGTGAAGCCGTTGTCGAGCGCGCCGTGGTCGCCGGCGAAACAATCGAGTTCGAGGGCGCGCCCAAGATCGAGATCCTGTCCGGCCTTGCAGCCGGTGATGTCGTGGTGACGAAATGACGAACCCCAATCACAACACCCCAGGGGCTGGCGAGCCCGACGACGATACCCCGATGACCAATCTGGGCATTGCCGGCAATCTCACCCGCGCCTTCATCAAGTCGCCGCTGACACCGCTTTTCCTGATCGCCGCCTTCGCCTTCGGGCTCGTGGCACTCCTCACCCTGCCGCGTGAAGAAGAACCGCAGATCTCCGTTCCCATGGTCGACATCATCGTCCAGGCGCCGGGCCTGCGCGCCGATGATGCGCAGAAGCTGATCACCGAACCGCTGGAGACGATCGTCAAGAGCATCAACGGCGTCGAGCACATCTACTCCCAGTCCATGGACAACATGGTCATGGTCACCGCCCGCTTCCTGGTCGGCACCTCCTCGGATGCCGCCGTGCTGCGCGTCCATGACAAGGTGCGCGCCAATATCGACCGCATCCCGGTCGGCATCGCCGAACCCAAGGTGGTCGGACGCGGCATCGACGACGTCGCGATCGTCACCCTCACCTTCTCCCCGACAAAGGACGCAAGCGGCCATGTGGGCGCTAACGACCTCACCCGCATCGTCCGCGAAGTCCGTAACGAGATCGCCAAGGTCGAAGACGTCGGCCTGACCTATGTCGTCGGCGAAACCAACGAGATCATCCGCATCTCGCCTCAGCCGGAAAAGCTGGCCCTCTATGGCATCACCCTGCAGCAGCTGGCCGGCAAGGTCGGTGGGGCCAACACTGCCATGCCCGCCTCGCAAGTGCGCGAAGGCGGTCGCCAGATCGATGTGATCGCCGGCGAGACGCTGTCCACGCCCGCCGAGATCGGCAATCTGCTGCTCACCGCCCGCGATGGTCGTCCCGTCTATGTCCGCGACGTCGCAGCGATCGACTTTGCCACCGACACCACCGAAGCGCGGGTTTCCACCTTGCGAAAGGATGGTGACGCCATCGAGCGCGTTCCGTCGGTCACGCTTGCCATCGCCAAGCGCGCTGGCTCGAACGCGGTCGTGGTTGCCGACACAATCCTTCAGCGTGTCGAAGCCCTCGAAGGCAAGCTGATCCCCGAGGACATCCATGTTGAGGTGACCCGCAACTACGGGGAGACCGCCAACGAAAAGGCGAATGAACTCCTCTATCACCTCGCACTTGCGACCGTCTCGATCATCGCGCTGGTCTGGGTCTCGATCGGCCGCCGCGAAGCCCTGGTCGTTGCCATCGTCATCCCCGTGACAATCCTGCTGACGCTCTTTGCCTCGCGTCTGATGGGCTACACGCTGAACCGCGTCTCGCTCTTTGCGCTCATCTTCTCGATCGGCATCCTCGTCGATGACGCCATCGTCGTCATCGAGAACATCGCCCGCCACTGGGGCATGGGCGACAAGCGCTCGCGCCGCCGCAGTGCCATTGAGGCCGTCGCCGAAGTCGGCAATCCGACGATCGTTGCAACCCTGACCGTCGTCGCGGCCCTCCTGCCGATGCTCTTCGTCTCCGGCATGATGGGCCCCTATATGAGCCCGATCCCGGCCAATGCATCCGCCGCGATGATCTTCTCCTTCTTCGTCGCTGTCATGGTCACCCCCTGGCTGATGCTGAAGGTTGCGGGCAATGCACCCGTGCATGCCCATGCAGATCACGAGACCGGCGGCATGCTGGGCCGGATGTATGCGGCAACCGCCCGCCCCATCCTTGCCACGAAGACCCGCAGCTGGGTCTTCCTGATCCTCGTCGGCATCCTGACGCTCGGATCGCTGAGCCTGTTCTATACCAAGCATGTCACGGTGAAGCTCCTGCCCTTCGACAACAAGTCGGAGCTGCAGGTCACGATCGACTTGCCCGAAGGCTCGTCCGTCGAGACGACCGATGCCGTCGCCCAGGCCGTGGGACGCAAGGTCCTCGACATGCCGGAAGTGGTTTCCGTCCAGACCCATGCCGGCACCGCAGCGCCCTTCAACTTCAACGGCCTGGTCCGCCACGCCTATATGCGCGCGGCAACTCATCAGGGCGACGTCGCGATCAACCTGACGCCAAAGGCTGATCGCGACCGCACGAGCCACGATATTGCGCTCGATATTCGCAAGCAGATCGCCGATATCGCGATGCCCGAGGGGACCAGCCTCAAGGTCGTCGAGCCCCCGCCGGGCCCGCCGGTCATGGCAACCCTGCTGGCTGAAATCTACGGTCCGACGCCGGAAATCCGCCGCGCCGTCGCTGCCAAGGTCGAAGCAGCCTTCCGCTCGGTGCCCTTCATCGTCGACGTCGACAATTCCTATGGCGTTGAAGCCCCGCGCAAGCGGCTGGTGATCTCCACCGACGACGCGGAATTCTACCGGGTCGAGGAAGGCGATGTCTTCGACACGATCGCGATCCTGTCGAACGGCAAGACGATCGGCTATTCCCACCGCGGCGAAGGGCGTCCGCCGATCCCGATCCGGCTGGAGCGTGCCAAGGGCGAGAAGGTGATCGACGAGCGCTTCCTCTCGACACCGATGCCGGCCAATGTCTTACCCGGCGACAAGGGTGTCGTCGAACTCGGCGACGTCGTGCGCGTCGTCGACGAAAAAACGTCACTCCCGATCTTCCGCCACAACGGCATCAGCGCCGAAATGGTGACGGCGGAACTCGCCGGCGACTTCGAGGCCCCGCTTTACGGCATGCTCGCCGTTCAGGACGCCATCGACGCGCAGGACTGGACGGGCCTTCCCAAACCGGTGATCGCGCTCAACGGTCAGCCGACCAATGAGGATCAGGCCACCCTGCTTTGGGATGGCGAATGGGAAGTCACCTGGGTCACCTTCCGTGACATGGGTGCCGCCTTCATGATCGCGCTGCTCGGCATCTACATCCTTGTCGTCGCCCAGTTCGGCTCGTTCAAGGTGCCGCTGGTGATCCTGACACCCGTCCCGCTGACCTTCATCGGCATTCTTGGCGGCCACTGGCTGTTCGGTGCGCCCTTCTCGGCGACCTCGATGATCGGTTTCATCGCGCTCGCGGGCATCATCGTCCGCAACTCGATCCTGCTGGTGGATTTCATCCGCCACGCCGATTACACCGGCAAGACCCTGACCGACGTTCTGATCGAGGCCGGCGCGATCCGCTTCAAACCGATCCTGCTGACGGCACTCGCCGCCATCATCGGTGCAGCGGTGATCCTGACCGACCCGATCTTCCAGGGACTGGCAATCTCGCTGCTCTTCGGCCTGATCTCCTCAACCCTGCTGACGGTTCTTGTCATTCCCGCCATCTATCGGGTGCTTAGGACCTAACCGAACGAACATCACGAAGACACATGGCCGCGCCGCAAGCGCGGCCATTTTCATTGGTCAGAAGATTCTCGACTTTTCCTCTTCAAAGAGACATCAAAAAGTGTAAACTTAATTTGACACTCAAGCTGAGGCGGGACCCATGGCCCAACCATTCCCATTCGCCGCCATCGTCGCGCAGGAGGACATGAAGAAGGCCCTCCTGATGGCTGCGGTCGAACCTCTATTGGGTGGCGTCCTGATCTTTGGCGACCGCGGCACGGGAAAATCGACCGCTGTCCGCGCCCTGACCGAGCTTCTTCCTCCGATAGAGACCCGTGTCGGCTGCCGCTACAACTGCCTGCCGGCAGAGCCGCAATCCGCCTGCCCTGTCTGCAATCCGGCAGCGGGCCATAAGCCGCCGGCGATCGGCAAGCACCGCGCGCCGATGATCGACCTGCCGCTTGGCGCGACAGAGGACCGTGTCTGCGGTTCGCTCGATATCGAGAAAGCCCTCGTCGCCGGTGAGAAACACTTCGAACCGGGACTGCTGGCCGCCGCGAACAGGGGCTTCCTCTATATCGACGAGATCAATCTGCTCGAAGATCATCTGGTCGACCTCCTGCTTGATGCGGCAGCCTCCGGCGTCAACGTCGTCGAGCGGGAAGGCTTGAGCATCCGCCATTCCGCCCGTTTCGTCCTGGTCGGCAGCGGCAATCCCGAGGAGGGCGATCTGCGCCCGCAATTGCTGGACCGCTTTGGCCTGTCGGTCGAGGTGCGGACAATCGAGGATCTCGAGCAGCGCATCGACGTCATCCGCCGCCGTGATGCCTATGAAACCGATCCGGCAGCCTTCTGTGCGCTCTGGGCCAAGCGCGATGCCGCCATCGGCAGGCGTGTGGTGTCCGCCCGCAAGATCCTGCGCCAGGTGGAGATCCCCGACAACGTGGTGATGCGCATGTCGCAGCTCTGTCTACGGCTTGGCATCGATGGCATGCGCGGCGAACTGACCCTGATGCGCGCCAGCCGCGCCGCCGCCGCCCTGGCCGGCCGCAAGCTGGTCACCTGGGACGACGTATCCGACATTGCGCCGATGGTGCTCTGCCACCGCCTGCGGCGCGATCCGCTCGACGATGCGGGCTCGACACCGAGGGTGGAGCGCGCGCTCGCCACCCTCGACGCCGGTCTCGGCCATGGCTGAGCTCGGCCCGCACGACGCCTTCGAACAGGCACTTGATCTGAGGGGCGCGGAATTATGGGCCGATGCCTTGCTCAGCATCGAACTGCTCGCCCTCGGCGGGCCGTCGATCGGCGGCCTCTGGCTGAAGGCGAGATCCGGCGGTGTGCGGGACTTCTTCCTCTCAAGGCTTCAGGCCCGGCTCGGTCCGGATATCCGCTGGACACGGCTGCCGCCCGGAAGCTCTGTGGCCAACCTGATTGGCGGGGTCGACATCGCGGCCACCGCAGCCAAGGGTAGCCTCCAGCGCCAGCAGGGTCTGCTGACCTCGGCGGAAGGCGGCATTCTGCTTGTTCCGATGGCCGAGCGTCTCGACCCGGCACTCGCCGCCATGGTCGCAAGCGCCATGGATCAACCGTCGGGGAACGGCTTCCTACTGATCGCCATCGACGAATCCCTCGATGACGAAGCCGCACTTTCCAGCACACTCGGCGACCGGCTTGCGCTCCGGGTCGATCTCGACGGCATCGGCTGGCATCACGTGAAAGATGCCTCTAAGCAGCCGCTACAGATTGCAACCAAAGACGCTAACTGGCGCAAGGTCACCATCGACGACCGGCTGCTGAAGGGTCTTGCCTCCCTCTCCGAGCTATCAGGCCATCGCTCCCCGCGCATCCTGGCGCATCTGGCGCGTACCGCACGGCTGCTCGCCTTGCACGACGGCCGCGCAAACGTGGATGAAGCCGATGCGCTGACTGCTCTTCGGCTTTGCCTCGGCCTGCGTCTTGCCCCCCAGGCGGAAGCAGCAGAGCACAATGCCGACGACCCACCGCCTCCGCCGTCACCGGACGAAGCGCCGGACAATCAGCCGGCATCCGGCGACATCAACGAGCCGGAAAGCGTGACCGAGCAGACGCAGCCGACGCAACTGGACACACTGACCGAAATGCTGACAGCCGTTCAATCCGGTGCGCTGGCTGCCGATCCCTGGCTCACGATATCGCAGCGCCCGACGCGTCATACCGGTTCGGCGGGCAAATCCGGCAGCCTGCGCAAGAATGCCCGTCGCGGTCGCCCTTTTGGTATTGGCCTTAGCCCCCCGCACCCGCAGGCACGGCCCGATATCGTCGCGACGTTGCGAGCAGCCGCACCCTTCCAGCGCATCAGAGCCGTCCAGCGCGCGGCCTTGAACGCTACCGAAAGCGGGCCGCCAGGCGCTCCGCGCGCCTTCATCACCCGTGATGATTTCCGCTATGTCCGGCTGCGCCATGCGGCACCCTCGACGGCCATCTTCATCGTCGACGCCTCGGGCTCCACCGCGCTGGAGCGGCTTGGCGAGACGAAGGGCGCGATCGAAAGCCTGCTTGCCCGCTGCTATATCCGGCGTGACGAAGTGGCGCTCGTCGCCTTCCGCGGCACCGGTGCCGAACTCCTTCTGGCTCCTACCCGCTCGCTGACGGCTGCCAAGCGCAAACTGGCGGCCCTGCCGGGCGGCGGCCCGACCCCACTGGTGGCCGGGCTCAAGGCCGGCCTCGAGCTGGCAATCTCGGTCGAGCGGCGCGGCAGCACGCCTATCCTCGTTCTTCTGACCGATGGCAGCGGCAATATCGCGCTTGATGGCACGCCGGATCGCGTGGTTGCGGGGCAAGAACTGGAGCGGCTGGCGGCAAACTGCCGGATGCGCGAGTTCAAGACGATCTGCATCGACATCGCCCGGCGCCCGCGCGACAGCGTGACAAACCTCTCGCGTCTGCTGGGCGCCGATCTGCATGTCCTGCGCCGGGCCGATTCGGCGCGCGTTTCGCATCTGGTCGATCTTTCCATGCAGGAGGCCCATGCATGATGAGCGGTCGCGACAGGCTGGATTGGGAAACGGATGGCCGCACCTGGCCGAACCGCGCAGCGAGCCGTTTCATCGCGACGGCCTCCTGCCACTGGCATGTCCAGATTTCGGGACCCGAGGATGCCCCGCTGATCCTGCTTCTGCATGGCACGGGCGCCGCCTCCCACTCCTGGCGACATTTGCTGCCCCTTTTGGCCAGCCGCTTCCGTGTGGTGGCGCCCGATCTGCCCGGCCATGGCTTTACCCGCCAACGGGAAACATCCGATCTGTCCCTGCCTGGCATGGTCCGCAGCCTGACGGAACTGCTGCGCGAACTAGACCGTTGCCCGGCCATCGTGGTGGGTCATTCCGCCGGTGCTGCGATTGCCGTGACGCTGGCCGCCAGCCATGCGAGCGCCGTACCCCGCCATGTGATCGGCATCAACGGTGCCTTCCTGCCGATCAAGGGCAATGCGCTCTTCTCGCCGCTTGCCAAGGCCCTGTTCGCCAATCCCTTTTCGGCATCGATGTTCTCGCTGATGTCGCGTGTGACGCCGCTTGGCGGTAATCTGCTGAGCGCAACCGGTTCGGATATCGATGCGGAGGGCCGGGCGATCTATCGCATGCTGCTTGCCTCACCTGCCCATGTCCGGGGCGCGCTCGGCATGATGGCGGCCTGGGATCTCCAGCGTTTCGACGCCACGCTAAAGCGCCTGCCCTTCCCGATGACGCTGGTCGCGGCGAAGGATGATCCGATGGTGCCGATTGAAAACTCTGTTCATGCGGCACGGCAGGCGGCCGGAAGCCGCCTCGTGCTGACAGAACGCGGCGGTCACCTGCTGCATGAATGCCGTGCCGCCGACGTCGCCCGCTGGCTCGACGAGGCGATCGGCGAACAGAAGAGACCCGATGGAGCGGATGCAGCATGAACATCGCAGGCCGCTTTGCAAAACAGAGGTCACAACCCGCTGACAACCGACCCCATGCGGTGGTTATCGGCGCCGGCGTCGGCGGGCTTGCCACCGGCGCCCTGCTCGGCGCCAAGGGCTACCGCGTCACGATCCTCGACCCGCTGGACAAGCCGGGTGGCCGCGCCTATGCGCATCGGCAGGACGGCTTCACCTTCGATGCCGGCCCGACCATCGTCACCGCCCCCTGGCTCTTCGAAAAGCTCTGGCGCGACTGCGGCAGCGAGTTGAGCGACGACGTGGACCTGAGGCCGAACACGCCTTTCTACCGCGTGCGTTTCGACGATGGCACCGTGTTCGACTATTCCGGCGACCGGGCCGACATGGAGGCCCAGATCAATCGCATCGAACCGCGGGATGTCGCGGGCTACCGCAGCTTCCTCGACGAAAGCCGCCGCATCTACGAAGTCGCCTTCGAGCAGCTGGCGCACAAGCCCTTCCACAGCCTCCTTTTCACCGCAAAGACGCTGGCCGGCCTCGTTCGGCTCGGCGGCTATCGTTCGGTCTATTCGGTCGTCTCAAAGCACTTCCGAAGCGACAAGCTGAGGACGCTCTTTTCCTTTCACCCGCTGCTGATCGGCGGCAATCCCTTCTCGGCCACCTCCTTCTACTGCCTGATTGCGCATCTCGAAGGCAAATACGGCGTGCATCATGCCATCGGCGGAACCAACGCCCTGGTGCGTGGCATCGCCTCGCTTGTGACCCGAAACGGCGGCCGCATCAGACTGCAGGAAACGGTGACCGAGATCGAGACGGAAGGACGCCGTGCAACCGGCGTGCGTCTTGCAACGGGCGAGCGTATCGGCGCCGACATCGTCATCTCCAATGCCGATCCGGCGAGCACCTATGGCAAGCTTCTGAAGGCCTATCCCCGCCGCCGCTGGACCGATGCGAAGCTCGCCAGGGGCGACTATTCCATGAGCCTCTTCGTCTGGTACTTCGGCACCAACAGACGCTATGACGACGTGTTGCACCACACCATGCTGTTCGGGCCGCGCTATCGCGGCCTGCTCGACGACATCTTCCGCAATCATCGGCTGGCCGAGGATTTCAGCCTCTATCTGCATCGCCCCACGGCAAGCGACCCATCGCTCGCGCCACCCGGCTGCGACGCCTTTTATGTGCTGAGCCCCGTCCCCAATCTTGAGAGTGGAACCGACTGGACAGAAGCCTCCGAAGCCTATCGCCGGAAGGTCGAAACGCGCCTGGAAGAAACCGTCCTGCCGGATCTCTCCCGCCACATCGTCACCTCGCGCATTGCCACACCACTCGATTTCAGGGATCGCCTGCTCTCCTGGCAGGGGGCCGCCTTTGCGCTGGAACCCAAGCTCTTCCAGAGCGCCTGGTTCCGCCCGCACAACAGGAGCGAGGAACTCGACAACCTCTATCTCTGCGGAGCGGGCACCCATCCGGGTGCCGGTCTGCCCGGCGTCGTCTCGTCGGCCCGCATCGTCGCCGATCTGGTGCCGGATCCGGCCAGCGTTCTGGCGGAGACCTGGCATCGCCAGACACGGGAGACGCGTCCATGACCCTTCCCGACAGCACAACAGTCGATGGCCTGCTCGCCCGTCCGCTGGCCCGCCGGCCGATCCTGGTCAACTACGGCTTTTCGGGCGACTTCGAAGACCAGAAGGCCTGTTCGGCCGCCATCCGCCGCGGCTCGAAATCCTTTCATCTCGCCTCGCTTCTCCTGCCCAGCGAGACCCGACAGGCGGCCCGCGCGCTCTATGCCTTCTGCCGCCATTCCGACGATCTGATCGACGATCCCAAGAGCGGCATGCCGGCGCTGCTGCGCCTGCGCGAACGCCTCGACCGCATCTATCAGGGCGATCCCGCCGCTTTTGCCTGCGACCGGGCCTTTGCCCGCGTCGTGCATTATCATGCAATACCGAAGCCGGTCGTCGACGCCCTGCTCGACGGCTTCGCCATGGACCTTGAGGGGCGCCGCCACCAGACGATCGACGACGTGAAATCCTACGCGACCTGTGTCGCCGCAAGTGTCGGCCTGATGATGGCATCGGTGATGGGTGTCAGCGACCGTGCGGCGCTCGCCCGTGCAGCCGATCTCGGCATTGCCATGCAGCTCACCAACATCGCTCGCGATGTCGGGGAAGATGCGCGCAACGGCCGGCTCTATCTGCCGCTCGACTGGCTCGCCGAACAGGGCATCGACGCCGACGCCTTCCTGCGCGATCCGCGCCATACTCCAGCACTCGGCCTTGTGGTCAAGCGCCTGCTGGAGGAAGCAGCACGACATTACCGGCTCGGCCATGCCGGCATTCGCAGCCTGCCGAAACCATGCCGCCACGCGATCCGCACGGCAGCCCTTGTCTATGAGGCGATCGGTGCGGGCATTGCCGCCAATAGCTATGACAGCGTGACCCTTCGGGCGACGACCGGGCTTGGCACGAAGCTCGGTCTGCTGATCCGTGCCCGGCGGGACGACGACCGCTGGACGGCAACATCCGTGCGGGATCTGCATGCCGGGACCGATCCCGCCGCCCGCGACCTGGTGACGCTGAGTGGCATGCGGCTGGAAAGCCGTCTTGCAAGAAACGCACTCGCGACCGATATCCAGCCTGAAACGGCGGTCGGGCGGGTCACCGACATCCTTCTGCGCCTCCATGCCGATGCGCGACTTGAGACCCGCAGACGCCGTGAAGCGGCGCGAGAAAAGGTGGCGAGTCTTGCTTGAGCACTATTTCGGCATCATCGAAGCGATCTTCGTCTTCAGCCTGACGATTGCCTTCTATGTCTGGCAGATGCGCGACCTGAAGAAGGAAAAGGCAAAGGCCGAAGCCCGGGAGCTGGAAGCCCGGCGGCTGCAACAAGATGACGACGTGAAAACCGGCTAACCCCTGCGTGGCATGCGAAAGGGCAGCATCAGCCTGACGATCGGCATGGCGAGCCGCCGACAGTCGAGCGTCTCATGCATCATCGCTACCCGGTCACCGCTGATCTCCGTCTCGACCAGCGACCGGCGATAAAAGGGCGTATCCTCGTAAGGAGCACGCAGAACGGGCTTTGCTTTATCGTCACAGGCAATGCCGCCGCCAACACCCCAGAAGCCTCGCTTCAGAACCTGCCGTTTCGGCGGGTCGAACTCCAGAGCTTCTCCGCTCGCCGAATAGGTCAGCCCGAAGCAGCTGTTTACGCCGCTGGAAAGAACGGAATCGTAGAGCAGGATCGGCCGGCCATCCGTCGTCTCGCCGCGCGCCCAGTCCCAACCGGCAAAGTCGGCTTCCAGCGGCCGGCTGCCGAAGTTCATGTCGTGATAGCCCTGCCCGACCCAGCCACCACCAGCCAGATCGTCACAGGTGAGGCTGACCCGACCGGCAGGCGCGACGGGCTGCCAGATGTGCCGCGCCTCCGGATCGAGCGCATAGCTCTGATCCCCCAAAAACGCCGGTGTCAGCTTGATCTCCCCGCGCATACGCTTGGGCCACAATCGCTGTCCCGGCCACGGCAGAAAGGTCTCGTCGAAGGCGATGACAAAACCCGCGCCGTCAAAGCGGATCGAAGAGCGGCCGATCTGCAGTCTGGAGCGATCGCGGCTGAGAGCCCCACGCCCGCGCTCGGTCATTGCCCAGGCATGGCCGTCCGGCCCGTAGAGCGCGACATTGAAGGCCACGTGATTGGCCGGATCGCGCCTTCCGGACCAATGGTAGTAGGGCGAGAAGACCGAACCGATGAAGGCGATTACGGTGAAGGCGCAACGCCCGCAGTCGCTTGTTCCGTCGGCATACCACCAGTGATAGCCACCGGGCCGGACCGTCTGGTCAAAGGCCGGTCCGCCATCAACCTTTCGGCCGCGAGCCGGCCCGAGATCGCCGCCATCGGCAGGCCCGGTCCCGGATGCACGCTGCCGCCCGCGAGATAAAGCCCCGGAACCGGCCCCTGCGATCCCGGTCGGGCGAAGGACGCCATCCACCCGTGTGAGGCCCCCCCGTAAAGCGCCCCGCCCGTCCCCGGATAGAGACCTGCGAAGCGATCCGGCGTCGTGATGTTCGGCGGCTCCGGGTGGTTCGACAGGGTGAGACCGTTCATCGCGAGCCTCGTATCCATGCTCTTCAGACATGTGCTGACCTCGCTTTCGTCGAGACGGTGTCGATCGGCATTGGCCGGCATGTTCATGAGCGCGTAGATCCGCTCCGGACCATTGCCCTCGGCTCCAAGATGCCCGGCGGAATCGCGATCCTGGGCGCAGAGATAGACCGTCGGGTCCGCCGGTGGCTGGCCGCGCGAAAAGATCGCGTCGAATTCACCCTGGTAATCATCGGAGAAGAAGACGCTATGATGGGCAAGCGGCACCCCCTGCGGCTCTGCCAGCCGGCAGGAAACCAGGGCAGAGAGCGAGCGCTGCCCCTCACCCTTCTGGTTGCCGGAGGCGAGACCCAAAAGCCGCGGCAGGGCCGCGACATCACCGTTATAGATGACCTGACGGGCCGGGATCTGTCGCCCGGAGCGGGTCAGGACCGCAGAGACAGCCCGCCGGGATGGATCCACTTCAATATCGGTGACGGCATCGCCATAGCGAAACTCGACGCCGAGCGAGACCGCGAGCTTCTCCAGGCTCGCCGCGAGTGCCCGAATGCCGCCCTTGATCGTCCACACCCCCTCCTGTTCGACATGCGCGACGAGCATCAGCGTGGCCGGGGACAGATAGGGCGAGGAACCGCAATAGGTCGCATATCGTGCAAAGAGCTGGCGCAGCCTGATATCGGCAAAATAGCCTCCGAGCGCCGACCAGAGCGTAGCGAAAGGCTTGATCGCAAAGAGATCGCCAGGCCGACCGATGCGCCGCGACAGAGATACGGGATTGGGGCGCGACGCATCGATGAAGCTGTCCTTGAGCACCTCATAGACCCGTCGGCTGTCAGCGGCAAACCGCCGATAGCCATCCGCCTCCCGTCGGCCGGCGAAATCGGCAATCGCACGCATGCTTTCCGTCTGGTCTGCATGGAGATCGAGGCATGCGCCACCACGCCAGTAATGCCGGGCGATGATCATGGAAGGAAGGAGTGTCAGCTCATCGTCAAGCTGCCGTCCGGCGGATGCAAACAGCGCCTCGAAGACCCATTTCATCGTCAGCACGGTCGGACCTGCATCGAAGTCCTGGCCAGCGACCTCGACGCGGCGCATTTTCCCGCCGCCTTCCGCCTGCGCCTCGCAGACGACAACGCGGTAGCCTGCCGAGGCCAGCCTGATGGCCGCAGCAAGTCCTGCCATGCCGGCACCGATCACCACAACGGCGTCATCGGACGAAACGGGCACGATCCTCTCCTATGGCCAGTTGACTTACGGGATCAATGTGTCAATCTGAATTTACACATTATTGAGTTGTGAACATTTTACAACTGCGCATTCTCTGGAGGTGAGCCTTATGGATTTCCCCGAGCGCATAGAAGCCGGCATGCAGCGTGCAATGCGTTATGCGACCGCCAACGGATGTCCGCCCATCCTGGCGAAAGCCTTGCGGCATGCAGTGTTCCCCGGTGGTGCGCGCATAAGGCCTCGTCTCTGCCTCGCGGTCGCCGCTGCTTGTGGCGACCGCGAACCCCTTGCTGCCGACAGCGCCGCCGTCGCGATCGAGCTTTTGCACTGCGCCTCGCTGGTGCATGACGACATGCCCTGCTTCGACAACGCCATGACCCGTCGCGGCGCGCCGAGCGTGCATGCGCAGTTCGGCGAAGAGATCGCTCTGCTCGTCGGCGATGGCTTGATCATCGCCGCCTTCGAGACGGTCGCCCGCGAAACGCAAAGCACCCCCCTGCTGACTGCCCCGCTCATCGCCACGATCGCCAACGCCGTCGGCACGCCTTACGGCCTCGTCGCCGGTCAGGCCTGGGAGAGCGAACCGGAAATCAACATCGCCGCCTATCATCGCGCCAAGACCGCCTCGCTGTTCAGCGGTGCCGTTTCGACAGGCGCGATCGCAGCCGGGGGCAACCCACGCGACTGGCTGGTTCTCGCTGACGCGCTGGGCGCCGCCTATCAGGTGGCCGATGATCTCTATGACGCCGTTGGTCAGTCCGAAGCGGGCAAGCCCGCCGGGCAGGACATGCGCAACGGGAAACCGAACATCGTCGCCAGCATCGGTCTGGAAGCCGCCCTTGTTCGCCTGAAACGGCTTGTGGCCGAGGCGGTGGACAGCGTTCCCGATTGCCCCGGCGCCGATGCGTTCCGGTCGATGATCCGCAACGAAGCGACCCGGCTGATGCCGAAGACGCTCGCAACCAGCGCAGCGTGACATCATGGACACCGGCAGCGGACAAGGCTTGCCGGCAAGAGCGCGCCTGACGGGCACTGCGGAGCAGCCGGGGAAGGACCGCGGGCTTTTCCTACGCCTCCAGATCAGGATGCGGCTCTGGCGAAACCGCCAGATCGCATCGCCAGGCTTTCGCTCTCTTGTCTCCCGCCTGCCCCTCATACGGATCATTTCCAACCGCAAGGCGAACCATCTTTTCCGCCTGACATCCGGCTTCATCCACAGCCAGATCCTATCCGCCTGTGTGAGCCTCGGCCTCTTCGAGGCGCTTGCGGGCCGGGCACTCCCGAGTGCGGCACTTGCGATCCGTTGCAGCATTCCTCCGGATGAACTTCGCCGCCTTCTGGAGCAGGCACGACGCCTCGATCTGGTGATGTCGGTCGGCCCGGACCTCTGGATGCTGACCGATGCCGGGACGGTTCTAGCCGCCGACCGTGGTCTGCGCGAGATGATCCGTCACCATGATATGCTCTACCGCGATCTGGCCAACGCCAGCGCCTTCTGGTCCGGCGATCGCGGTGACACGGAACTGCGCCGCTACTGGGCCTATGTCCGGGACAGCGATCCGGCTGCCCTCAAAGATGAGGACGCCGCGCCCTATTCGGCATTGATGCGCGAAAGCCAAGCCATGCTCGCCGATTGCATTCTTGGCTCTTTCGACTTCGGCCGTTTCAGGTCCGTACTCGATGTCGGAGGCGGCGAAGGAGCGTTTCTCTCTGCCGTCGGCCAGAAACATCCGACCCTCGGGCTCGAACTTTTTGATCTGCCGGTGGTCACCGAACTGGCGCGTAGACATCTCGACAGCAAGGGACTGCTGGGTCGCACCAGAATTCATGGCGGCGACTTTGCCGCAGATCGGATCCCCGCCACCAGTGACTGTGTGACGCTGATTCGCATTCTCTGCGACCACGATGACGACCGGGTCCTTCAAATCCTCTCCAATCTTCAGAAGTCACTGGCCTCAGGCACGCGACTGGTGGTGGCCGAAGCCATGGCTGGGGAGAGCGCGGGGGCAAATCTCGCGTCTCTCTATTTCACCAGTTATTTCGCCGCGATGGGCTCCGGCCGCTGTCGTTCCGCACAAGAAATTATCGACCTGCTGAATCGCTCCGGATTTCGCAATTCTCGGCAAATTGCGACCACAAACCCGCTTTTTGCGACACTGGTGGTGGCAGAACGGTGAACTGCACGCGTTCTAGAGACGTCTTTGTGTAAATATAGATTGACACTTTGTTGCGTAATCTTAAGATGACATTGGGAGCAGAAGGCATCCCGTGTCCGGGGAGGGCACGCCAATGCGCAGTGCAGCCATCGTCTTCGAAAAACCGGGAACGCTTGCCGTGAGGCAGTTGGCGATCAATACGCCCGAGGCATCGGATGTGGTGGTCGAGTCGCGCTTCAGCGGCGTGTCCAGCGGAACCGAGAAGATGCTCTACGAGGGCACCATGCCGGCCTTTCCGGGCATGCGCTATCCGCTCGTCCCGGGCTACGAGACCGTGGGTGTCGTGGTCGAAGCTGGCCCCACGTCTGGCCGCTCGGTCGGCGACCAGGTCTTCGTCCCCGGTGCAAACTGCTACACGGATGCTGCCGGACTGTTCGGTGCCAGTGCTTCGCTGCTCGTGGTGCCCGGCGCCCGCACGGTACAGACCCATTTTGACCAGATAGAAGACGCAGCCCTGCTGGCTCTGGCCGCAACCGCCCATCACGCCGTCTGTCGCTCGGCCCGCGCCGCATCCCTCGTCATCGGCCACGGCGTCCTCGGACGCCTGATCGCCCGCATCATTCTTGCCACCGGCAATCCGCCGCCCGTGGTCTGGGAAACCCGTGACGCACGCCGCGCCGGCGCAAAGGGCTATGTGGTCACATCCCCAGACGCCGAGCGCGACCTGCGCCATGACGTCATCATCGATGCCAGCGGCGATGCAACGGTCGTCGACAAGGCAATCGGACGGCTCAACCGACGCGGCGATCTCGTTCTGGCCGGCTTCTATGGCGAGCGTGTCGATTTCGCCTTTCCGGCCGCCTTCATGAAGGAAGCGTCGATCATCATCGCCGCCGAGTTCACACCCGCCGATGTTCAGGCGGTCCTCGCCCTTGTCGAGACAGGACGCCTCTCCCTCGGTGGCCTGATCACGCACCATTCCCAGCCGTCCGATGCGGCTTCCGCCTACCGGACGGCATTCAACGATCCCGACTGCCTGAAAATGATCATCGACTGGAGGAATGCCGCATGAGCCTCGACCTCGCACAAGACGGACTGGAGCGCCTGCAGGAGAACCTTCGCGAAGAAGCCGGCATCGAACCCGATGCGCCGGCCACTGGCAAGGTCACCAAGGAAACGCAGATCATCGCGATCTACGGCAAGGGCGGCATCGGCAAGAGCTTCACGCTCGCCAATCTCTCCTACATGCTGGCCCAGCTCGGCAAAAAAGTCCTGCTGATCGGCTGCGATCCGAAGAGCGACACGACCTCGCTGCTCTTCGGCGGGCGCGCCTGCCCGACCATCATCCAGACGGCCTCGCGCCGCAAGGAAGCCGGCCAGGAGGTCTCGATCTCCGACGTCTGTTTCAAGCGCGACGGCGTCTTCGCGATGGAACTCGGCGGACCGGAAGTCGGCCGCGGCTGTGGTGGCCGCGGCATCATCCACGGCTTCGAAACCCTTGAGAAGCTCGGCTTCCACGATTGGGACTTCGACTACGTCCTCTTAGACTTCCTCGGCGACGTCGTCTGCGGCGGCTTCGGCCTGCCGATCGCTCGCGACATGTGTCAGAAGGTGGTTGTTGTCGGTTCCAACGACCTGCAGTCGCTCTATGTCGCCAACAATGTCTGCTCAGCGGTGAAATACTTCCGCAATCTCGGCGGCAATGTCGGCGTCGCAGGTCTGGTCATCAACAAGGACGACGGCACGGGCGAAGCACAGGCCTTTGCAGAAGCCGTCGGCATCCCGGTTCTGGCCTCGATCCCGCAGCATGAAGACATCCGCCGCAAGAGTGCGAACTACCAGATCATCGGGACCCATGACAGCCAATGGGGTCCGCTCTTCGAAGCGCTGTCGATCAATCTTGCCGAAGCTCCCCCGGTCCTCCCCCGACCGCTCGACCAGGACGGCCTGCTCGGCCTCTTCGATGCGAGCGAAACAGGTGCCGACTACAAGCTCCAGCCAGCCTTGCCGGAAGACATGTGCGCCACCGGCGCGCTGAAACGGCCATCGCTGGAAGTCGTCTACGACAACGTGTGAGATCGGGTGAAGACAATGGATGACCTGCGCAAGGAATTCGAGCTGGACGATGCCAGCGGGACTGCTCCCGTCGGCAACGATGCCGCCGTCCTTGGCGACGCGGCGGTCGCGGACACAAACGGCATCGGCTGCCATGGCGGCGTCGAGCTCTCCAAGGCTGCGGCCCGCGCCGCCGGCCAGGGCGAATTGATGGACCGCTTCGAGGCGGACTATCCAAAGGGCCCGCATGATCAGCCGCAATCCATGTGCCCCGCCTTCGGCTCGCTGCGCGTCGGGCTTCGCATGCGCCGCGTGGGCACCATCCTCTCGGGCTCGGCCTGCTGCGTCTACGGCCTGACCTTCACCTCGCACTTCTATGGCGCCAAGCGATCGGTCGGCTATGTGCCCTTCAGCTCGGAGACCTTGGTCACCGGCAAACTCTACGAGGACATCGTCGAGGCAGTGCATCAGATGGCGGACCCGGAAAAGTTCGATGCTGTCGTGGTCACCAATCTCTGTGTCCCCACCGCCTCGGGTGTACCGCTCAAGATGCTGCCGCGCGAGATCGACGGCGTGCGCATCGTCGGTATCGATGTTCCCGGTTTCGGGGTCCCCACCCATGCAGAAGCCAAGGATGTGCTCTCGGGCGCCATGCTCGCCTATGCCCGCCAGGAGATCGGCGAAGGCCCGGTCCAGCGTCCGCGTGGTGGTCTGAAGGACAGACCGACGGTCACCCTGCTCGGCGAAATGTTCCCGGTTGACCCGGTCGTCATCGGCGGCATGCTGGAGCCCATGGGGCTGGCAGCCGGTCCGACAGTGCCTGTCCGCGAATGGCGCGAACTCTATTCCGCCCTCGACTGCGCTGTGGTCGCAGCAATCCACCCCTTCTACACGGCAAGCATCCGTGAGTTCCAGGCCGCAGGTCGGCCGATCGTTGGCTCAGCACCCGTGGGCGTCGACGGAACGGATGCCTGGCTCAAGGCGATCGGCGACAGCTGCGGCATCGCCGCGGAGAAAACCAATATCAGCCGCAATGCCATGCGCGGCGCAATCAAGGCTGCCCTTGCCGAACACCGCATCAACGGCCGCATCACGCTCTCGGGCTATGAGGGCTCGGAACTCCTCGTTGCCCGCCTTCTGGTCGAACTCGGCGCAGACCTGCGCTATGTCGGGACGGCCTGTCCGAAGACGCCCTACAACAGCGAGGACGCCGACTGGCTGGCGGCCCATGGCGTCGAACTGCGCTTCCGGGCCTCGCTGGAGCAGGACCTCGCCGCCTTCCAGGAATTCAAGCCGGATCTCGCCATCGGTACGACCCCTGTCGTGCAGAAGGCGAAGGAGAGCGCCACACCCGCCCTCTATTTCACCAATCTGATCTCTGCCCGTCCCCTAATGGGCCCGGCCGGTGTCGCCTCACTGCCGGCAGTGATCAATGCCGCCATCGGCAACAAGGACCGCTTCCTGGCCATGAACGCCTTCTTCGAGGGTGTGGGCTCGGGCGATGGCGCGGGGATCTGGGAGAACGTGCCCGAAGACCGCAGCGCCTATCGCAAGAAGTTTGCCGCCAAGGTCAAGCAGTCGCGCAACGCCGTCGACAATGGGGAGAGTGTCGGATGCTGATCCTCGACCACGACAGAGCCGGCGGTTACTGGGGCAGCGTCTATGCCTTTACCGCGATCAAGGGTCTCCAGGTGATCATCGACGGCCCGGTGGGCTGCGAGAACCTGCCTGTCACCTCGGTCCTCCATTACACCGACGCGCTGCCGCCGCACGAACTGCCGATCGTCGTATCCGGCCTCTCGGAAGACGAACTGGGCCAGCACGGCACGGAAGGCGCGATGAAGCGGGCCCGTCTGGCGCTCGATCCGGACCTGCCCGCTGTTGTCGTCACCGGCTCGATCGCCGAGATGATCGGCGGTGGCGTGACACCGGAAGGTTCCAACATCGTCCGCTTCCTCCCGCGTACCATCGACGAAGATCAGTGGCAGAGCGCTGATCGCGCGCTGAAATGGCTCTGGACCGAATTCGGTCCAAAGGGCGGCAAGGTGCCAGCACCGCGTCGACGCCCCGAAGGTGCCAAGCCCCGCGTCAACATCATCGGCCCGATCTACGGCACCTACAACATGCCGTCTGACCTCGCCGAGATCCGTCGTCTCGTCGAAGGTCTAGGCGCCGAGATCAACATGGTCTTCCCGCTCGGCAGCCATCTCGAAGACGTCCGCAAGCTTGCCGATGCGGATGCCAATATTTGCCTGTATCGCGAGTTCGGCCGGCTTCTGTGTGAAACGCTCGACCGCCCCTATCTGCAGGCGCCGATCGGCATCCATTCGACGACCGCCTTCCTGCGCGAACTCGGCGGCATGCTGGGTCTCGATCCGGAGCCCTTCATCCTCAAGGAAAAACACACGACGCTGAAACCGCTCTGGGATCTCTGGCGCTCGGTCACCCAGGATTTCTTCGCGACCGCAAGCTTCGCGATCGTCGCCAACGAGACCTATGTGCGCGGCATCCGCAACTTCCTCGAGGAAGAAATGGGCCTGCCCTGCAACTTCGCGATCCCGCGCAAGGCCGGCTCGAAGACGGACAATATCGAGGTTGCGGATCTCACCGCCAAGAAGCCGCCGATGATCATGTTCGGCTCGTTCAACGAGCGCATGTACATGGCCGAGCGCGGTGCGCGCGGCAAGTTCGTGCAACTCTCCTATCCCGGCGCCATCGTCCGGCGCCATCCCGGCACACCGGTCATGGGCTATTCGGGTGCGGCCTGGCTGATCCAGGAGGTCTGCAACGCGCTGTTCGACATGCTGTTCGACATCCTGCCGCGTGCCGGCGAGCTCGACGCGATCGAAGCGACGACAGCCCGTCCGCGCAGCGAAATGGCCTGGCAGTCGGATGCCCAGGCATCGCTCGAAACATTCATCGGCAACGAGCCTGTGCTCGTGCGCATTTCGGCGGCCAAACGGCTGCGCGAGGCGGCGGAGCGCGAGGCGCGCCGGGCCGAAGACAACGAAGTTACCCGTCAACATGTGGAGAAGGCGGCCCGCCTTGAGGGAGCCTTCGCATGAATGCCGGTACGAGACCCCTTGAGGGGACCATTGGAGGTGAAGCCATGATCACTGCAACTCGATCCGATCAGGAGCTGCGTCGCACACGTGAGCGCCAGTCCGAGCGCCAGAACATGCGGCGTCTCTACCTGCTCCTCTATCCGCTCTGCCTGTTCGCGGCCATCACGTCACGCCTGACAGGCCATGCCGAAGACGCTGCAGAGCGGCCGGCACAATCCGTTTTCGCTGAGGCAAGGTCCTCGGCCTATGCAGCTGCCGGTTACGCCTTCCACGCGTAACCCCATCCCTTTGCCGGTGTTCTCGACACCGGCAGAACCCGGCAGGTTCCTAACACGGCCTGCCGAAACCCCGCCGCGGGGGCGCCGCGGTGTTCGAGACTAGGAGGTGAATTTGATGGCTGAAACATCAAATGTTTCACTTTCGGGTCTGACCGAAAGCGAAGCGCGCGAGGTCCATGGATTCTTCATCCAAGGCTTCATGATATTCACGGCGATTGCCATCGTCGCGCATATCTTGGTCTGGATGTGGCGTCCCTGGATTCCGGGTCCGGAAGGTTACAGCTCTCTCGAGGGCATTAACCAGACGGCTCTCACGCTTCTGCCGATGTTGACCTGAGGAGGACGCGATATGTGGAGAGTCTGGCTTATGTTCGACCCGCGCAAAGCGCTGGTTGCACTGTCTGTATTCCTGTTCACGCTTGCGATCCTGATCCACTTCATCCTGCTGAGCACGGAACGCTTCAACTGGCTGGAGGGCAAACCCCTCACGACCAGCTCCCTGGAGCAATCCCTCTCTGAAGGTGTGGATTACAGGCTCATTGGCTGAAGCCTCAAGACGGCAGCGGGCGACACTTAAGGTTTCGCCCGCCGCCAAACGGCATGACCCGACAAAGCCGCCTGGCTGATCACCTCTGGAGGAAACGAACATGGCGCTGCTGAGTTTTGAACGCAAATATCGCGTACGAGGCGGGACGCTGCTCGGAGGCGATCTCTTTGATTTCTGGGTAGGTCCATTTTATGTGGGCTTCTTCGGCGTCACCACGGCTTTCTTTGCGATCCTCGGGACCGCGCTTCTGATCTATGGTGCGGCCATTGGCCCGACCTGGAACATCTGGCGCATCTCGATCGCGCCGCCCGACCTCTCCTATGGCCTGGCGCTCGCGCCGCTGAAGGAAGGCGGACTATGGCAAATCGTCACCGTCTGCGCGCTCGGTGCCTTCATATCCTGGGCCCTGCGTGAGGTGGAAATCTGCCGCAAGCTCGGCATGGGCTACCACGTGCCCTTCGCCTTCTCATTTGCAATCTTCGCCTATGCGACGCTCGTCGTTTTCCGTCCGGTTCTGCTCGGCGCCTGGGGCCATGGCTTCCCCTACGGCATCTTCAGCCACCTCGACTGGGTCTCGAACGTCGGCTACCAATATCTGCATTTCCATTACAATCCGGCGCATATGATCGCGGTGACCTTCTTCTTCACCACGACGCTGGCTTTGTCCCTGCATGGCGGCCTGATCTTGTCCGCCGCCAATCCGGGTGCATCGATCACCGAAGCCGGCAAGCAGGCCGAAGTCAAAACGCCTGAATACGAAGACACTTTCTTCCGCGACATCATCGGCTACTCGATCGGCACGCTGGGCATCCACCGCCTCGGCCTGATCCTGGCGCTGAACGCGGGCTTCTGGAGCGCCGTCTGCATCGTCATCAGCGGGCCGTTCTGGAATCAGGGCTGGCCGCAATGGTGGAACTGGTGGCTCACGCTGCCGATCTGGAACTAAGGGGGATCGGACCATGTTCTTAGCACAGTATCAAAACATCATCACGCCGATCCAGGTCAGTGGACCAGCGGAAGAGGGCATGCCCCTTCCCGCAGGTGACAGCCCGCGCACCGGCAAACCGTTCTTCGTCCGGCTGTTCGGCATCATCGGCAACGCCCAGATTGGCCCGATCTATCTCGGCTGGCTCGGCACACTGTCGTTGGTCTTCGGCTTCATCGCCTTCGAGATCATCGGTCTCAATATGCTGGCCTCGGTCGGCTGGGATCCGACCCAGTTCGTCCGCCAGCTCTTCTGGCTCGGCCTCGAACCGCCGCCGGCGCAATACGGCCTCAAGGTTCTGCCACCGCTCGCGGAAGGCGGCTGGTGGCTGATCGCCGGCTTCTTCCTGACCACCTCAATCCTGCTCTGGTGGGTCCGCGTCTATCGCCGCGCACGCCAGCTGGAGATGGGCACCCATGTCGCCTGGGCTTTCGCCGCCGCGATCTGGCTGTTCCTGGTTCTGGGCTTCTTCCGCCCGCTGCTGATGGGCAACTTCTCGGAAGCCGTGCCCTTCGGCATCTTCCCGCATCTTGACTGGACCGCCGCCTTCTCGATCCGCTACGGCAACCTGTATTACAATCCATTCCATTGTCTCTCGATCGTCTTCCTCTATGGCTCCGTTCTGCTCTTTGCGATGCATGGCGCAACGATCCTGGCCGTCGGCAAGTATGGCGGCGAACGCGAGCTGGAGCAGATCACCGATCGCGGCACGGCTTCTGAACGCGCAGCCCTCTTCTGGCGCTGGACCATGGGCTTCAACGCCACCATGGAATCCGTCCACCGCTGGGCCTGGTGGTTCGCAATCCTCACGCCCATTACCGGCGGCATCGGCATCCTGCTCACAGGCACCGTCGTTGATAACTGGTACCTCTGGGGCATCAACCACGGGATCGTCTCCCCGCTGCCGGGCTATCCCGGTGTCATCGACCCGGCGCTTTAAGGAGAACGACGATGAAACTCTGGATTCCCTTCGCCGTATCAGCCGGCACGCTCCTGACGATCGCAAGCTTCGTCGGGGCCGGTTGGGACGCACCGCCTGTCGAAACGGAACAGATTGGTTTCCGTGGCACAGGCATGTTCATCCACCGGGATGTCGAAAATCAGGAGGAACTGCGTGCGGCAAATGTCGTACCGCCGGCCCCCTGGGAGGCAGATCCGGCCGGAGACAAGGCCCGCGATCTCTATGAAAATGTTCAGGTTCTCGGCGACCTCTCGGATGATCAGTTCAATCAGTTCATGGCCTCGATCACGGAGTGGATCGCACCCGAAGCGGGCTGCAATTACTGCCATAACCCTGAAAACCTCGCCTCCGACGAGGTCTATCAGAAGGTCGTGTCCCGTCGCATGATCCAGATGACTCAGGCGATCAATGTCGATTGGACGGCCCATGTGGGTCAGGTTGGCGCCACCTGCTACACCTGTCACCGTGGCCAGGCGGTCCCCGCCAACTACTGGTATGAGGATCTCGAGCCGAAACCGGCCGGCGGCATGACGCAGAACCGGGCTGGCCAGAATGTCGTGGCCAAGTTCGCCGGCAATTCCTCCCTGCCGCAGAACGTCTTGAAGGACTACCTGCTCGAAGCCGAGCAAATCCGTGTTCACTCGACGACGGCTCTGCCGACAGGCACCAACCTCGCCGGCACGAAGGAAACAGAAGCGACCTGGTCGCTGATGATGCATATGTCGGAATCCCTCGGCGTGAACTGCACGACCTGCCACAACAGCCGTGCTTTCAATGCCTGGGATGAAAGCCCGCCGCAGCGCGTCACCGCCTGGCATGGCATCCGCATGACACGCGATATCAATGCTAACTACATGGTCGGCCTGACACCGGTCTTCCCAGACAACCGCAAGGGACCCGAGGGTGATGTCTTCAAGGTCGGCTGCGCCACCTGCCATGCCGGTGTGCAGAAACCGCTCTATGGCGTTTCCATGCTGCAGGACTACGTAGACTCGCTGGCGAAGAAGGGCCCGACGGACGTGCCTGATTTCACCACCTACCAGCCCGGCACCACCCAACGCATGGCCCCGGCTGGCCAGAGCAGTGCCCTGCCGGTGACGACATCCTCTCAGACGGCAGCCGCGCTACTGCCGACCGAGCCCAAGACCGCGAATGACTGACGGCCTCCCAAGGCAGGCCGCAAGTGGAGGGGAGCTTTCGGGCTCCCCTTTTTTGTTGCCAGGATTTTACCTCGACCCATAACACCAAAGTCTGGCGTCGCCCGCGACGGCGCGATGCACGCGAAAAACCGGCACAGAGGCTGATAAGCATCGGTGCCGGTTCGCAAGGTGAGTAAGTCTATGGGTGGGTTTCAAAAAGGAATTCAGGCCGCCTCGGCAAAGCTCAGGCCGGGAAACCGCTGCAGATAGATGCGGAACCAGGGCGTAAAGTCCTGCGGACGCTCGCGCACTTCCCGCATCAACTCCCGAGATCCGATCCAGCGTGTCTCCTCGACCTCGCCTTCGACAGGCGCGACTGCCAGCGTGCGGCTATCCACCTGGGCGCTGAAAAGAGTGACGCGTTCGTGCTCTCTCAGCCCCTGCCCGACGTCAGCAGCATATTCGACGGTCTGGTGACGGGTGAGCGGAACCGTGAAACCGAGCTCCTCGGTCAGCCGCCGCTCGGCGCAATCCTCGACGCTTTCATCCCAATGGGGATGCGAGCAACAGGTGTTGGCCCAGAGGCCACCACAGTGATACTTCGTCGAAGCCCGTTTCTGGATAAGCAGCAGATCCCCGTCGAAGACGAAAACGGACACAGCCAGATGCAACTGTCCGTCGCGATGCGCCTGCATCTTTTCGATCGGATAGAGCGACCCGTCACCGGCGATCGCCGGAATGTATATGCTGTCCGTCATCCTGTGCGGTTCCATACTCATCATTGCGCCGTGCCGATAAGCCCTTTGCGCCGGTCAGGCAACCGATCTCGCAAGAGCACATTTCGACCACAGCGAACAGAGCGCTTCGGCCAGATGCTCGATGTCGGCATCGGTATGCAGCGGGGTGGGCGTGATCCGCAGACGCTCCTTGCCGACGGCAACCGTCGGATAGTTGATCGGCTGCACATAGATGCCGAAGTCATCGAGCAGCACGTCGGAGATCCATTTGCACTTCGCCGCATTGCCGACCATGACCGGTACGATGTGGCTGGGATTGTGCATATGCGGGATCCCGCGCACATCCAGCGCGCGCCGGACCTTGGCAACCGTCGCCTGATGCATATGGCGCTCGAACGGGCTGTCCTTGAGATGACGGATCGACGCAGTGGCGCCTGCCGCCAGCGCCGGCGGGATCGCCGTCGTGAAGATGAAGCCGGAAGCGAAGGAGCGGACGAAATCGACCAGAACAGCCGGACCGGTGATGTAACCACCCATGACGCCGAAGGCCTTGCCGAGCGTACCCTCAATGACCGTCAATCGGTCCATCAGGCCTTCGCGTTCTGCAACCCCGCCGCCGCGCGGACCGTACATGCCGACCGCATGAACCTCGTCGAGATAAGTCATGGCGCCGAACTGGTCGGCGACATCGCAGATCTCCTTGATCGGCGAGATATCGCCATCCATCGAGTAGACGCTTTCAAAGGCAACGAGCTTCGGCGCTGCCGGATCATCCGCCGCCATCAGCTCGCGCAGATGCTTGTAGTCGTTGTGGCGGAACTGCCGCTTGATGCAGCGCGAATGCCGGATGCCTTCGATCATCGAGGCATGATTGAGCGAGTCAGAATAGCAGATGATGCCCGGGATCTTGGCAAGCAGGGTCCCGAGGGCTGCCCAGTTCGAGACATAGCCTGAGGTGAAGATCAGCGCACCTTCCTTGCCATGCAGATCGGCGAGCTCGCGCTCGAGCAAGACGTGATAGTGGTTCGTGCCGGAAATGTTGCGCGTGCCGCCGGCACCGGCGCCGCACTTGCGCACGACCTCGATCATCCGATCGGTGACGAGAGGGTTCTGCCCCATGCCGAGATAATCGTTCGAGCACCAGACGGTGACGTCACGCACTGTTCCATCGGCATTGTGAAACGCGGCTTTCGGAAAGGCCGAGCAGTGACGCTCAAGGTCCGCGAAAACGCGGTAATTGCCGGCGGTATGCAGTCCGGCGAGCGCCTCTTCCATGTGCTGGAGAATATCCATCAGTCTTTCCTCTTCCCGATCGTATCTTGTCCAAGTGTTGTCCAGGGAGTGCGTGGCCCGGACACAGGCCCGCCTTCCTTGAGTGCGGAAATACCGTCCGCCGCAGGGCGAATGGTGAGATTGACCCGGTCCTGCCGCGCCATGGCCCAGCGCCACAGCGCCGTGTCGGAAACGGGAAGAACGAGAACGAGATGTTCGACGATGGCGAGTGCCATGAAGGTTGCCAGCAGTGTATGGCCGACGACCGAATGGGCCTGGGTTGCCCGGTTGGCGCCGACGACCAGCACGGCAAAGAGGCCGGCCGCGATCGCCAGGAAGATCGGAAACAGGGGCGTCATCCGATCGGTCTTGAAATAGCTCTTCAGATGCCGGATTCCCTTGGGCATCAACTCACTGACGGCATGCGGCGCACCGAGAAAGATCACCAGCTTGGCGGAAATCCGCATGCCCCACAGCAGACCGAAGGCGGCAAGTCCAAAGAGATTGGCGGATCCCTGAAGCGCAAACCACAGAGCGATCGCCGTTACGAGAATGGCGATCTCGTGATCGCTGACGGCCTCCCAGGCGGCCCGGAAACGGCTGAAGCCGGTGAGCCCCGGAGGGCATTCCCCCGTTCGCCGCCCTGTCAGAATACCGGTGAGGAACGCTGCCTCGTGCCAGGCCCAGACCAGCAGGGCGCCGAAGAAGCCGACATAGGAACCGAGCACTGTCGGTTCCTGTGCGCCCCAGAGCATGAGGGCGAAGCCGAAGGCGCCGACAACGGTCATCAGCGCCATGAGCACGAAGCTCCTCGCCCGTGGTCCATCTGACCGGTTGACCATGGCAAGCACCAGCCCGGTCGAAAGCCACCACACGGAGATGGCGACAAGAACGACGGCGAGCGGGTGCGTGAGTGTCATGATGATCTCCTCACCAGACCGGCTGGAGACGCGAGGTCGCGGGAATGGCGTTGGACTTTGTCGGGATGGCATACATCCTGACAAAGTTGACGGCCGCAGCTGCAGACCAGAAGCCCTTGGCGATTTTGCCCGTCACGCCACCCTTGGCATCGGCCGCCATGACCTTGCGGTTGATCCGCTCCATCCGGCGGAAGCCTTCATGCAGGGCCGGATTGTCGAGATCGAGTACGAGCGGGAAGCACTGGCGCGAGATCTCGCTCGTCAGCCGGAAGACCTTCATGTCGTAATCGTCGATATCGACGCCGAGCCCCTTGTGGAAAGCGGGCCGCATGTGATCGCGCACATACATGGTGGCGAAGACGGCAAGCAGGAAGAACTTGATCCAATACTTGTTCACGCCCTCCATCAGCTGCTTGTCGGAGCGGATGATCAGCGAGAAGGCCTCGCCATGCGAGAACTCGTCATTGCACCATTCACGGAACCACTTGAAGATGGGATGGAACCGCTTGTCCGGATGCTTTTCGAGATGCCGGAAGATCGTGATGTAGCGGGCATAACCGATCTTCTCGGACAGATAGGTGGCGTAATAGATGAACTTCGGCTTGAAGAAGGTGTACTTCTTCGCCTTGGCCAGGAAGCCCATGTTCACGCCGATGCCGAATTCCTTCAGCGCATCGTTGATGAAACCGGCATGGCGGGATTCGTCGCGGCTCATATAGCCGAAGAGCTCGCAGATCTCCTGGTTCTTGCCGCGCCGCTTCATCTCCTTGTAGAGCACGCAGCCCGAGAATTCGGAGGTGAGCGAGGAGACGAGGAAGTCGATGAACTCTTCGCGAAGATCGTCCGGCAGGGCATCGATATCGATATCGTCCCACTGTTCGTTGCGCTTGAAGTGGCCGCGGTTCGGATCGCTCTTCATCTGCGCGATCAAGACATCCCATTCGGCGCGGACAGGCTCGACATTGATCTTGTCCATCTCGTCGAAATCGGTGGTGTAGAAACGCGGGGTCAGCATGGTCGAGACGAGCGCACTGCGGGTCGTGTCGTTGACCCCGGCCATGCGCTCCTCGACGGTCGGCTCGTGATCGGAAAGATCAACCGGCGAAACGTGGTTGTTCATGACAGTGCCCTCTCGGTGAAGCTGAATTCGCACAATTCCATCATGTCGAGATCGCCCGTTGCGCGGATCCAGGCCCGCTCCAGGAAACCCGCCCGCGTGATCGTCGCCTTGCGGCGAAAATTCTGGCTGGAACCATAGGGGATCTGGACAGGCGCGCCGTGCACAAGCACCTCGTCACCGGGATGGACCACCACCCCGTTGTCAAACCTCAAATGCGCTCCAAGCGCCTCGAAGGTGTTGTTGATCTCGACGGTGCAATCGACCGTCTCCTTCCGTCGCATCAAGGCAAAGACCGGGTTCATTGGTTTTCTCCTCCCTGTGAGCCCAGAAGGGCTTCGAATGCGGCCACGTTGTCGGGGCCAAAGGCATCCAGATAGATCCGCTCGCCGGTGCCAATATCCGACAGGCTGACGGCGCCGGCTTCCCATTTGATCAGCCGGTAGGGTGTGTCGAACGGCACCTTGGCCACCTGACGCATGCGTTCGAACGCACGCAGCGATCCGCGCACGAAGCCGCCGGACTGCGGGCCGTAATTGGCGATCTCGCGACCAGTGGCCACGTCGGTGACCACGACGAAATCGGAAGAGCTGCGCGTGATCATCAGATCGCGCATGGCGACAGGCGCGCCCAACTGCTGTTTGACCAGACCAAGCCCCGTTGTCTGGCCGAAGATGATGGCGGCCGCCGTGAAGGCGAGCAGGCCGATGAGACCGAAGAACAGCCCGCGCGGCACACGGTTCGGCGTCTTGCCCTTGCGGTCCGCCCAATAGCCAAGATGCGAAGCCGATCCCATGACGCGCTCCTATTCCGCTGCGACAACGGACGGCGGCATGGCGCTTCCGTTCGGTGTGGTGACCACGAGGCGCGGCTGCTCGGCCCGCGCACCACGATACTGACCGATTGCTGCCGACAGGACCTTCGCCACTTCGTCGGCATCCGCGAGGCAGATCAGGCTCGGCTCCGGCCGCGAGAATCGGAAACCCCGCACATGCGGCCACTGGATAAGCCAGGACAGGCGCTGCTCCGGCAGAAGGGCAATCGCAATCATACCGGCCTTTTCGCCAAGCCGCGCCAAAGCAACCCCGTCCACCTGCCGATAGGGCAGGTTGAGCGTCATCGAGATCGCGACACCGAAACGCATGACGATGCGCTCGGTCGTGATCGTGTAGAGGGTGGTCTTTTCGACGGCCCAGGCAAACAGCTCGATCATACCGATGAGCACACCGGCAAGAGCCGTGAGCACGGCGACCGAGAACAGGATCCCGCCAGCAGGTTGACCGTCATTCAACCCGGCAAGCAACGCCCAGCCGGCGAGCACCAGGAAGTAACCGACGATCCAGCGGATCTTCAGGAGATGACGGGCGACAAGGGCAGACGAGGGCCGCCCCTGCCAGAGGATAACTTCGCCGACCGGAGGCACGCCAGGAAGCCCCGGCAGCGGCTCGATCTCGTGTTCTCTGATGACGAACTGGTTCACAGCAGCGGCTCCTGACGGAAGCGATCCGCATAGAGGAGGCCGGCGCCAAAATAGGCGGCGATCTTGTCTTCCTCGAGCAGCGTCACGAGTTCAGGACGTGCGGTTGCCGGAACATCGGCAAACTGTGCGGCGGTCACCGCATGTACGTAGAGATAACGGACATTGCCGCGACCGGTCTGGAAGACGACGAAGTTGTTCGGCAGAAGTACTGTGCGCCCGCCGCCAGCAAGTTCGACTTCGTAGTAGCGGATCAGCTGTTCCGCCCGATCGACCCAGACGTCCTTGACCGTACCCGCCACCTGCTTGTCGCAGCCGAGAACGGACAGACCGCGCGGATCCATCGCACCTTCGGCAATCCCGAAACCGTCCGCCACGCGCATCGGCACGATGCGAGCATCACCATGGGCGGTAACGTCAGGCTTGTCAGATCGCTCGGCCCAGGAACCCGGACCGATGCCGGCGAGCAGCGGGTTGCCGACGGGCTCTGACGGATAGCCGGGGGCCGGCGCAATGCGGCGGCTTGAAAACGTGCGGGTGTCGCGCTTCAGATCCGGGACCTGCTTGATCCCCTGACCATGCGGCAGCAGGAAGGTCTTCTTCGGCGGCACGAAGAGCCAGGGGCTCTTGTTGTAGCGGCCCGAGACATCCTCTTCGAGCGGATAACCTTCCCGGCGGTCTTCCTGGCGCAGATACCAGATCAGGCCGGCAAAAAAGAGCCAGAACACATAAAGCACGACTTGTGCAACATCGATATTTCCAACCAGCGACCCGGTCATATCAGACCCTCCAGTGTAAAGCGTTCCCGCCGGCCTCAGCCGGGCAGCTCCGCCAATCCAAAACGCATGCCCTGCAAGTAATCCCTCTGATAGCGCCGGCCGGTCAGCGGACCGAGAACCGCCAGGCACAGGAAGAGGAGAATGATTTCAAAGCCGTAGACGACGAGATAGCCAGCGGCCGACGTCATCATGGCCTCGCCCAGCGAACCGTTCAGCGCCAGCGCATTGATGGTGTTCTTGATCACGCCACCGGCCAGCATGGCCGCCCCGATGGCGGTTGCCTGCACGGCACCCCAGGCACCGACGACGAGACCGCTGTCGGAGCGCTCCGCAATGCCCATGGCCGCCAGCATTGTCCCGACGGCAAACAGTCCGCCACCAAGACCGATGCCGAAAGCGCCAAGATGGAAGAGCCCGTTGACGCCAAGCGGCGAGGCAAAGATGACGGCGGAGAAGGCGCAGATCCCGATCAGCAGTCCGCGCGCCGCAATCCGGTACATCTGTGCACCATGCTGCAGACTATGGGCTGCCCAGGCAAAACCCATCATGGTTCCGAAGGCCCAAAGCCCGGTCAGACGCGTGGTCTCACCGACGGACAGACCCAGGATCTCGCCGCCATAGGGCTCAAGCAGGATGTCCTGCATCGAAAAGGCAGCAGAACCGATCGCAACGGCCACCAGCAGCCGCATCACGCCGGGAGCACTGCGGTAATCATCAAGCGCGTCGAAAAAGCTCGAAAGGTCCCGGTCGACAGCCGTCCGGCGCACGTCGCGCGGCTCCTGCTTCCAGATCGCGATGACATTAATCACGATGGTCAAGAGCGCCGTTCCCTGGATGACCTGGATCAGAAGCTTCGGCGAGAAATCGACCAGGAAGACGCTGTAGAAGCTGGAAGCGCCGATCATGCCCGCCAACAGCATGAAATAGAGAAGCGCCACGACCCGCGGCCGTTTCTCCTCCGGCACCAGATCGCTGGCCAAAGCAAGACCCGCCGTCTGCGACATATGCATGCCGAAACCGGTGAGGATGAAGGCGAGGCTTGCACCCGCTGCCCCCGCCCATTCAGGCCCGACAGTCTGCGACTGCAGGAGAAGCAGGGCAAAGGGCATGATGGCAAGGCCGCCGAACTGCAGCAGGCTGCCGAGCCAGACATAGGGCACCCGCCGCCAACCGAGCACGGACTTATAGGTGTCTGACCGGAAACCGAAGAGAAGACGCAAAGGGGCGGCCAGAACCGGAATGGCGACCACGGCAGAGACCAGCGCAACGGAGACGCCGAGTTCGACGATCAGGACACGGTTCAGGGTGCCGGTCAGGAGAACGAGCACGCAACCGGCAGAGACCTGAAACAGCGCCAGCCGCAACAGCCTCGACAGCGGCATCTCCGCCGTCGCTGCATCCGCAAACGGCATGAAGCGCGTTCCAAGCTTCTGCCAGAACGAGATCATTTTGCGGTTGGCGGCAGCGATCGTCATGACTGGATCACCTCCATGGCTTGGGAGGTATAGAAGCCGACGGCGACCTTGTGGGTACGGCCCGCCTGCCAGTGGGACAACTCGGGATGATGCAACATCTCGGCGACCAGCCGTGACGGATCGACCGGATAGATCGCCGGTGCGCGATTGCCGCGCGGGAAAACCTTTCCGGCAGCCAGCATGGCCCGCAGCAGGCGGGATCCCGGCGCCAGCGTGAAGATCATCTGCCGGGAGGTGCGCTCTGCCAGCGTGTGAAGCACGCGCACGGCGTCTGCAGGACGGTAATGGATCAGCACATCCATTGCGACCACCGCATCGAAGCGACCGTGACGCGGATCGAGCATGTCGCCGCTGTGAAAGGTGACCGAACCCTTGAACCGGCCATGGGAGGCTTCGAGATCATGCGCCCTCTGGCGGGCATGGGCGATCATCTGCGCCGAGAGATCGATGCCGACGACGTCTGCGCCGCGTGCAATCAACTCGAAGGAGAGAACACCCGAGCCGCAGCCGGCATCGAGGATGCGCCAACCCGTCAGATCCTTCGGCAGCCACGAGGCAAGCGTGCCGCGCATATCCTCACGCCCCTTGCGGACCGTCGCGCGAATGCCACTCACCGGCTGGTCGCCGGTCAGACGCTTCCAGGCATCGAGCGCGGTGCGATCGAAGTAATGTTCGATTTCCCCGGTGCGTCTGATGTAGTCGGCCTGGCTCATGGCAACCTCACTCGAAGCCGAGAAATTCGAAGATTTCCCGGTCCTTCATCGGTTCGGCTTCGAGTGCCGGCGTGCCAGCCCAGAGGCGCTCGGCAAGCTGCATATATTCCTTCTGGATGCCCAGGATCTCGGGGCTGTCGCCCATCTCGAACAGCGTGCTTTTCTTCAACCGGCTGAGCCGCACATGGTCGCTATCCGGCACATGGGCGAGGCGCTTGAGGCCGATCGCTTCGTTGTAGCGGTCGATCTGGTCCGTCTCGCGCGAACGGTTGGCGATCACGCCGCCGAGGCGCACATCGTAGTTCTTCGACTTCGCCTTGATGGCGGCCACGATGCGGTTCATCGCGAAGATGGAATCGAAGTCATTGGCGGCGACGATGACCGCGCGTTCGGCATGTTGCAGCGGCGAGGCAAAGCCGCCGCAGACCACATCGCCGAGCACATCGAAGATCACCACATCCGTGTCATCGAGCAGGTGATGCTCCTTGAGAAGCTTCACCGTCTGTCCCACGACATAACCGCCGCAACCGGTACCAGCAGGCGGACCGCCGGCCTCGATGCACTGCACGCCGTTATAGCCCTCCACCATATAATCTTCAGGGCGAAGTTCCTCGGAATGGAAATCGACCTTTTCCAGAACGTCGATCACGGTCGGGATCAGGCTCTTGGTGAGCGTGAAGGTGGAATCATGCTTCGGGTCGCAGCCGATCTGCAGCACGCGCTTGCCGATCTTGGAAAAGGCGACCGAGAGATTGGAGGAGGTCGTCGATTTGCCGATCCCGCCCTTGCCATAGATGGCGAAGACCTTGGCGCCGTCGATTTCCATGGTCGGGTCGAGATGGACCTGCACGCTGCCCTCGCCATCCGAGCGTTCCCGGAGCTTTTCGGCGATGCGCGCCTCGCGTTCGGCGATCTTGCCATGGGTATAGATGTTCATTGGGCAGCCTCCCTGACCAGCCCCTCGAGACGGTCTTCCAATTCTTCTCCGGCCTGTTTCAGGGCGGCGAGCGTTTCTGCATCCGGCTGCCAGTAATTGCGCTCATGCGCTTCGATCAGCCGGTTGGCGACCCGTGCGGTGGCAGCCGGATTGAGCGTCGCCAGCCGCTGGCGCATGGCGTCATCGAGCACGAAGGTTTCGGTGATCTGCTGATAGACCCAGGGATCGACGCCACCGGTCGTTGCCGACCAGCCGAGCGTGTTGGTGACCTGCGCCTCGATATGGCGCACGCCCTCATAGCCATGCTTCAGCATGCCTTCGAACCATTTCGGGTTCAGCGTGCGGGTGCGGGTTTCAAGCGCCACCTGTTCGCCGAGCGTGCGCACGCGGCCCTCGCCCTGCGTCTGGTCGGAAATGAAGACCGGCAGCGTCGCGCCGCCCTTGGCTTTCGAGACCGCCTTGGTCAGGCCGCCGAGCGTATCGAAGTAATGCTCGATCGTGGTGATGCCGATCTCGACCGAATCGAGGTTCTGATAGGCCATATCGACATGTTCGAGCATGCTGTCGAGCACATCGGCCTGATGGCTCGTCTTGCCCTTGTGGTTGATCGCGAAGCTCTTGCGATTGCTGTAGGTCTGCGCGATCTCGGCGTCATCGTCCCAGGCAGACGACGAGATCAGCATGTTGACGTTCGCGCCGTAGGCACCATCGGCATTGGAGAAAACCCGGTAGGCGGCAGCCTCGAGATCGCAGCCATGGCTCTCGCAATAGGAAAGCGCGTGCTTACGGATGAAGTTCATCTCCACCGGCTCGTCCGCCGTCGCGGCCAGATAGCTCGCCTCGGCCAGCATACTCGCCTGGATCGGCAGAAGATCGCGGAAGATGCCCGAGAGAGTCATCACGGCATCGATCCGCGGACGCTTCAGCTCTTCGAGCGGGATCAGAACGGCACCGCAGACGCGGTTATAGGCATCGAGCCTTGGCCTTGCGCCCATCAGCGCCATGGCCTGGGCCAGCGGCGCCCCGCCCGTCTTCAGATTGTCCGTGCCCCAAAGCACGACGGCGACCGTCTCCGGCAGGCGACCATCAGCCTGCATGTAGCGTTCCAGCACCCGTGCCGCCTGGCGCTCGCCATCCTGCACCGCAAAAGCGCTCGGAATGCCGAAGGGATCGAAGCCGTGAATGTTGCGGCCGGTGGGCAGAAGTTCGGGTGTGCGCAGCAGGTCGCCCGACGGCGACGGTGGCACGTAGCGCGCGTCGAGCGCCAAAACGAGGCCATCGAGTTCGCGATTGGTGACGAGCTCGCTGTTCATCGCCCTCAGGCGTGCGATGCTCTCTTTAAGCTCCGGCGAAGCTACCTTTTCCACCTGCGCGACGGCGAGATCATCACCATCGGCAATCGCAAGAACCAATGCCTGGCGATCAGTATGGCTGACGACGGCGGACATGCCGGCGCCGACATGTTCCAGCATGTCGAGCCGCTCGTCGCGTCCCATGCCGCGACCGGCCACATGCAGGCCATGCGGGATCAGAGCATACTCAAGCTCGGTCATTTCAGCCACGAGCGACTGGATGACCTCGGCCTGGGTTTGGGCCAGACTGTCGCGACCAAGCTCTAGCTGCGCCGCCTGCACCTGGATCAGTTCGAACAGGCGTTCGCGGTCGACGAGCGCATCTGGGGCTGCCTGCCGGTAGCGGTCGAGGCTCGCCTTGAGTTCGCTGAGGCCCTTGTAGAGCCCCGCATGGGTGATCGGCGGCGTGAGATAGGAGATGAGTGTCGCGGCCGAACGGCGCTTGGCAATCGATCCCTCGGAGGGATTGTTGGCCGCATAGAGATAGAAATTCGGCAGAGCGCCGAGAAGCCGATCCGGCCAGCAGCTTGCCGACAGCCCGACCTGTTTGCCGGGCATGAATTCGAGCGCGCCATGCGTGCCAAAATGCAGGACGGCATCGGCCTTCCAGGTTTCGCGCAGGTAACGGTAAAAGGTCGCGAAGGCGTGGTTCGGAGCAAAGCCGCCCTCGAACAACAGCCGCATTGGATCGCCCTCATAGCCGAAGGGCGGCTGGATCGCGACGAGCAGCTTGCCGAACTGGCGACCCAGAACGAAGAGGCCACGGCCATTGCTCAGGACCCGGCCAGGCGCCGGCCCCCACTGCGCTTCGATGTCGGCGAGATGCCGCTCACCACGCACGTGGTCATCGACCGAAACCACCGTGTGTACATTGGCCTCGGCACCATAAAGCGCGGCATTGCCTTCGAGGATCGCAAGCCTGAGCGCCTCGGCATCCTCGGGCACGTCGACATCGTAACCCTCGGCCTTCAGCCGCGTCATCGTCTCGAACAGGCTTTCGAAAACCGAAAGGAAGGCAGCGGTGCCGATGCTGCCGCTGTTCGGCGGGAAGTTGAAGATCGTGACCGCAAGGCGGCGTTCGGCGCGGGCCGCACGGCGCAGATCGACCATCGCCGCCAGCCGGTCGGCGAGCAGCGTCACGCGCTCCTCGTCCGGCTGCATGCAGGCGCGCCCCGAGGGGCAGGCATCGAGCTGGCGCGAGCAGATGCAGGCCTTGGCCTTGGCGGCACCATCGGAGCGTCCGCCGAAGACCATGGAGCCGATGGCACCATCGAGTTCCGGGATCGCCACCATCAGCGTGGTTTCAATCGGCGTCAGGCCCTGGCCCGACTGCGCCCAGGCCTCACGCGTCTGGAATTCGGTGACGAAGGCCGAGAAATAGGGAACGTCGAGCGTCTGCAAGAGAGCAGCCGCAGCACTCGCATCGCTATAGGCCGGCCCGCCGACAAGCGAGAAACCGGTGAGCGAGCAGAGCGCATCGATCTTAACGCCAGTCGCGCCGCCCATCATGTAGCGCTCGATTGCGCCACGCATGTCGAGCCCGCTGCAGAAGACCGGGACAACGTTGAAGCCGCGGGTTTCGAGCTCGCGGATGACGCGGTCGTAATGGCCGGTATCGCCGGACAGGATATAGGTCCGCATCAGCAGCAGGCCGATGGTCCCACGGGCGCCGGGCTTGAACGGCAGGGCCGAAAGCTGCGTTGCCACCCTGGGCTTCAGGCGCGGATGATAGAGACCCATGTCGGGATATTCGACGGGATCGCCCACGGTCACCCGGCCCTGAAGCCCCTTGCGCTCCCCCCGGGCATATTTGCCGACCAGCAGGCGCACCATGTTGGCGATGTTTTCGTCCGAGGCGGCGATGCGATATTGCAGCGTCAGGAAATAGTTGCGCACATCCTGCGCGGTGCCGGGGATGAAGCGCAGCAGCTGCGGCAGGCGACGCAGCATGGCAAGCTGACGCTCGCCAGCGGTGCGGCCGCTATCCTTGCCGCCACGCGAGCTTTTGCCGCGCAGTTTCTTCAGAAGTGCCAGAGGGCCCTTCTGCTCTTCGCTCATCTTGAAACGACCCATGGTCGTATACTTCATGACCGTGCCAGCCGACATGCAGCAGACCATGGCATCACACTCGCGATGCCGGGCCTCGAGCACGTCGGCGATGGCGCGCACATGCTCTTCGACGAAGATCATCGAAACGATGATGATGTCGCCGGCAAGGATTGCCGCACGGCAGGCTTCGAGGCTGGCTGGATTGTCGTTCCAGTCGGTCGCGGCATGCACGGAGAGCGTCAGACCTGGCAGGTCCTGGGCGAGGCTGCGGCGCGCATCATCGACGGCTGCGACAATGTGATTGTCGAGCGTCACGAACACCACCCGGACCGGGGTGCTGTCAGCGGGCGAAATGGGCTTTCGCGTCATACAGCGTCTCCACGGTGATCGGGCGAATACCCTTGCGGGCGGCGAAAAGTTCGGTGTTGCGGCGGGCCTTGCCGCGCACGAAAAAGGGGATCTTCTTCAGCTCGCGCTCGGCTTCCAGGGTCCAGACAGCCTCAGCAGAGGGCGCCTCGGTCATGACAAGCGTCTCGCCATCGGTCTCGTCATCCGCAGCCGCCGGCTTTGCCGAAGGCGCATGGGCATGCAGATGCGAGGCCTGAGCCTGATCGTTGAACTCGAAATCGTCCCGGAACATCTGCAGGAGATGCTCTTCGAGCCCCATCATCAGCGGGTGGACCCAGCTGTCAAAGATGACATTCGCACCCTCGAAGCCCATCTGCGGCGAATAGCGGGCCGGGAAATCCTGGACATGGACGGGCGCCGAAATGACGGCGCAGGGAACCCGCAGCCGCTTGGCAATGTGCCGCTCCATCTGCGTACCGAGAACCAGTTCCGGACGGGCATCGATGATCGCCTGCTCGACATCGAGATGATCGTCGGTGATCAGGGCCTCGACCCCGAATTCTTCCGCAGCTTCGCGCACTTCACGAGCGAACTCGCGCATATAGGTGCCGAGGCCGCAGACCTTGAAGCCGAGTTCTCGGGCAGCGATGCGGGCGGCGGCAATGGCGTGGGTCGCGTCGCCGAAGACGAAAACGCGCTTGTTGGTGAGGTAATTGCTGTCGACCGAGCGCGCATACCAGGTGGCGCGATCCTCGGCCTCGCCGATGGGCTGATCGTTTGACAGGCCAGCCAGCGCCCGGACTTCCGCGAGGAAGGTGCGTGTCGCACCCACACCGATCGGCACCGTCGAGACGAAAGGCATGCCGAACTGCTTCTTCAGGTAGCGCGCGGCACTCTCCCCGATCTCGGGATAGAGCACGATATTGAAGGCAGCCTCCGGCAAACGCGCGAGATCGTCGACAGTGGCCCCGAGCGGCGCCACGACCCGGACATCAATGCCGTTGGCAGCGAGCAGTCGGCAGATTTCCGTCACGTCGTCGCGGTTGCGGAAACCGAGCGCCGAGGGGCCGAGGATGTTGCAGCTGTTGGGCGCGATATTCGCCGGGCGCTCGCGGCCAAGGGTAAAGCTGCGGACCAGACGATAGAAGGTCTCAGCCGCCCCCCAGCTTTCCTTCTTCTGATAAGAAGGCAGTTCCAGCGGCACGACAGGAATTTCGACGTCAAGAGTACGGGCAAGCCCCGCCGGATCATCCTGCAGCAATTCGGCCGTGCAGGAGGCGCCGACCAGAAGCGCGTCCGGCTGGAAACGCGTGATGGCATCGCGGCAGGCGGTCTTGAACACATCGGCCGTCGAACCGGCAAGGTCGCGCGCCTGGAAGGTCGTGTAGGTGACCGGCGGACGCGAAGGGCGTCGCTCGATCATGGTGAAGAGCAGGTCGGCATAGGTGTCGCCCTGCGGCGCATGCAGCACATAATGCACGCCCTTCATCGATGCGGCGATCCGCATGGCACCCACATGCGGCGGTCCTTCATAGGTCCACATGGTGAGTTTCATGATGCGACCCTCCGGCTGCCGGAGCGGTCGCCCGCGATCATCGCCTTGCGCGTTAGAGGACGGGCAAAGAGTTCGGCGAGATCGCCGGCCTGCTCATAGCCCTGGATCGGCGTGAAGGCGAATTCGATCGACCACTTGGTGACGATGCCCTGCGCCTCGAAGGGATTGGCAAGACCCATGCCGCAAACGACGAGATCGGGCTTGGCCGCACGACAGCGGTCGATCTGGATTTCGACATCCTGACCTTCCGAGATCGAGACGCCCGGCGGCAGCATGGCGAGTTCGCCGGCGACGTGTTCGCGATGCAGATAGGGGCTGCCGACTTCGATGATCTCGGCATCCAGCTCGCGGCTGAGATACCGGGCGAGCGACGGCTCCATCTGGCTGTCGGGGAAGAGGAAGATCCGCTTGCCTTCGAGCATGGGCCGATAATGGGCGGTCGCCTCGCGGGCTCGCCGGCGCGGCGCCTCGGTCAAAGTGGCAAACCGGGCCGGAGAAACGCCGAAGGTGTCGGCAATCGCCTTCAGCCAGGCGGTCGTACCTTCTTCCCCGAGCGGGAAGAGCGCATTGATGCGGGTCGCACCCAAGCTTTCGAGCGCTGCGGCTGTGGCGCCCAGATAGGGTTGGGCCAGGATAAAACGCGTGTTCGGACCGATCTTCGGCAAACGCTCACTGCTGCGGCCGGGCAGAAAAACGACATCCTCAAGGCCCATCTCGTCGAACAGCCGGGCAAACTGGTCTTCCACCACATCGGCGATGGAGCCGGCGACAACGAGCTTCGCGACCTTGTCGCTCGCCCCATGGGTCGATTGATCACGCACGAGGGCCGCCAGGAAGTTGTCCTCACCTTGGGTAAAGGTCGTTTCGATCCCGCTGCCGGAATAGCAGAGCACCCGTGGCCTGGAGCCATATTTGCGGTCAAGCCGTTCGGCGGCGCGGTTGAGATCGAATTTGATGACCTCGGAGGGACAGGAGCCGACCAGCACCAGCATGCGGATATCGGGACGGCGCTCAAGCAGGCGGGCGACTTCGCGGTCGAGCTCGTCATGCATGTCGACCATGCCGGCGAGATCACGCTCTTCCATGATGGCCGTTGCAAAACGCGGCTCCGAGAAGATCATCACGCCGGCAGCGGACTGAATAAGGTGGGCGCAGGTGCGCGATCCGACCACGAGAAAAAACGCATCCTGCACCTTGCGGTGCAGCCAGATGATCGATGTCAGGCCACAAAAGACCTCATGCTGGCCACGCTGGCGGATCGTGGCAGACGGCGTCGAACAGGAAACGAGCGGCTGGTTCATGACGCGCTCCCCGAAAGCGAGGAAGCATTGCCAAGCGTTACCGATGATCCCGCCCTTGCAGCCTGGTCGAGACGGGCCAGACGCAGCTTCCAGAGAAACTGCCCGGCATTGATGACATAGGTGACATAGGCGGCAAGCGCGAGCGCCATCAGTTCGCCTGAGGAAAGCGCGCCCGTAAACAGCGCGACGAGATAGGCAGTGTGCAGCGCAAGCACCAGGATCGAGAAGACGTCTTCCCAGAAAAACGGCCTTGCAAAGAGATAGCGGCCAAACACGACCTTCTCCCAGATCGAGCCGGTGATCATGATCGCGTAGAGCGTCAGGGTCTTGATGACGATTGAAACCTGGGCGGCGAACAGCCCCTCTCCAGTCACGAGGAAGCGCAGGATAAGGCCAAGGCTGACAAGGAAAACCAGGAATTGCACGGGAGCGAGGATGCCTTGCACCAGCGTCCAGACAGTTTCGTCACGTCTGCGACGCTCGTCCGCTGTGTAGAGGGCGCGGCCTGATGTCGATGGTTTGGTTATGCGCATCGCAGTCATCCCTTCTCCCCATCCCCTCCCCGGGCTAATCGGGATTGACCAAAGACTACGCCTCCCACAAACCAAGTGTCAACTTAGATTGACGTATATTTTGATTTACAGAAGTGGAAACTACGTTCATTCTGTCGGAACTCGTCTGACGGGAGACCTGCTGCCCTCGCCCGACGCTACATTGGGCTGATTTCGCGGACGGAGGGCACGGCGCGGGATGATGGACGGATCACTTCACAGTGGAAACGAGAGGCCGAACGGCACTACTCCCTCAGGCTTACAGGGGCAAACAGCCTTCAAAAAGGTTGCAGTGGAAGGCAAGAGCGCTTACCTAACCCAGAGCGACGGGGAAAAGCTTCGCCGCCTGATCGAAGGAACGGTGGCTTCGATGACCGCCGAAAAACTGTCGACGCGTTACGATCGGGGTCTGGAGCACGACCGCCTTTATGCCAAGGCGCTCGCCGATTTTCGTATTCTCGTTCTGGACCCGCGCACGCGCCTTGCGTCGCTGCGCGCCTTCATCGAACACGAACTGCCGCTCGGCCGCCCCTACTACGTCAAGGTGCTGTTTCTTGAGACCATCGCAAGGATGCTCGGCCGCGAATGGGTGTCCGACGACTGCGATTTTATCGACGTGACGATCGGCACCTCCCGCCTGCAGGCCATGGCAGTCTCGATGTCGCTCGATCTTCGCGAGGCCGAGCGCAACATCAATGCTCCAGGTGCTCTGATCCTCACACCAGTCGGCGAGCAGCATACGCTGATGCCACATCTGATCGGACTGCTGTTTGAAAGCCTGGGCTGGGCCAGTCAGGTGATGGAGCCGGAAGCGACGAAAACGCCGGCTCTCCCGCGCGCTCTCGAGACCAGCGACATCGTCTGCATCGGCTGGAGCAACATTCGGCTTGCAACCGAGTTCAAAACCCTCGTTCTGGATGTGCGAGAGCTGCGTCAAGGACCACGTCTACCGCTCGTTGTCGGCGGCGCAGCAGCACTGGATTCCGTTGATTTTCTTGTAGGTTTGGGGATTGACTGCATCTGTGACAGCGTTTACTCCGCCGTGAAGATCTGCGAAAGTTACTATGAATTGGAAAGAATCAGCCAGCAGGCTCGCGCCGCAGGCCGAACAGCAGTGGTTACACACAGCGGAATCGATTGGCTCACTCCATGAAGCCACTGAACGGTCATAGCGGTACGAATGGCTTCGCAGTCGCAGACAGCCTGCTGAAGACCCTTGATCTGGATTCTCTGGGCTCGCTGCTGAGCCTGGGGGCCGATGTGGTCCTCCTCGTCGATCAGTCTGCGGTCATCTCGCAAGTCTATTTCGCCAGCGGCGATCTGTCTGACTACGGCCTGTCAAAGACCATCGGCAGGCGCCTTCAGGACTGCGTGACAATCGAGTCGGTGCCGAAGATCGACTCCATGCTGTCGGCCGATACGAGCCATCACCCGGTGCGTGGCTACCAGGTCAACCACAAATGCAGCGGCAAGCCTGACCTGCCGGTTGTCTACTCGGCCTACACCGCGAAGGATTTCCCCTACACCATCGTTGTCGGCCGCGATCTCAGACAGCAAATGCTTGACCAGCAGCGTCTGGTTCAGACGCAGATGGAACTGGAGGCGGACTATCGCGAACTGAAGGAGGCGGAGACCCGGTATCGCACCGCCTTCAAAGTCGCGAGTGTCGCCTATGTCATGCTCGATGGAGAACGCAGAACGATACTCGATGCCAATCCGGCTGCGAGTACGCTCCTTTCCTCCACAGGCGCGCCACTGTCCGGCAAGTCGATCCGTGATCTTTTTGTCAGGGATGATCGGGACCGGGTCGGAGATGCAATCAGTGAGGCCCGCCACAGCCCCAATCCCGTCAATCTGGATGGCGCCAGGCTTGCAAAGGGCGAGCCCGTTTCCCTGACGATCCGGTCTTACCGCGAAAACGGCATCACCAATGTGCTGCTGGCGCTTTGGCCCGCCGATCAGGATCAGGAGACGAAACGTCAGCGTACGGAACGGCCGACGGGCGGAACAGCCATAGAGATCTCGGATCTGCCGGAAGCGGCCTTGGTGACGGATGCCGAAGGCGTAGTGCTGGCGGCAAACACTTTGTTCCTCGATCTCATCCATGCACCGTCCCTGACGCAGGTTCTCGGCCGCAATATCAGCTCGTGGTTCACCAATGCTGCCATCGACATTCGGGTTCTCTACACGCGTCTGCTGGACGAACCGTCCGTGCGTGGCTTCACCTCGACCCTGACCGATAATCTGTCAGGTGAGAACGCCGTCAGCATCTCTGCCAGACTGAATCCGACAAACAACACAGTCCAATTGGTCGTGATTTCGCAGCCCGCAGGCAGCGAGCGACTGACGATCCCTGCTCCAGGCGTTCCCGATCAGGCGGAGGGTTTTTCGGCCCTTGTCGGCAAGGTTCCCCTCAAGGATCTGATACGGGAATCGCTTGATGTCATCGAGAAGATCTGCATCGAAGCGGCTCTCGACCAGACCAGCAACAACCGCGCCTATGCCGCCGAGATTCTGGGCCTGTCACGCCAAAGCCTATATATCAAGCTGCGGCGCCACGGCCTTGAGGACTATCGTCCCGGCGGCAGCCGTCAAGCGTAACCGGCAGCCAAAACTGTCAATTTGAGTTGACACATTCGGGGGTGGGGGCTAGCCTCCTCCCATGGCTCAGATCCCTTCTCATGTTCCGGCAGCCTCTTACCCGTCCCCTGGGGCGGTGGTGCAACTTTTGAAGCCGATCACATGGTTTCCGCCGATGTGGGCCTTTGCCTGCGGCGCGATTGCATCGGGTGCCGCAGTCAGTGACCGCTGGTTCGCGATTGCGCTCGGCATTCTTCTTGCCGGACCGCTTCTGTGTGGCACAAGCCAGGCGGTGAACGATTGGTTTGATCGGCACGTGGACGCCATTAATGAGCCGCAGCGCGTGATCCCTTCGGGCCGCATGCCGGGCCAATGGGGGCTTGGCATCGCGATTGCGATGTCGGTGCTCTCCATGGCGGTTGCCGCGCTGCTTGGTCCCCTTGTCTTTACCGCCGCTCTCGTTGGCCTGATGCTGGCCTGGGGCTACAGTGCCCCTCCTTTCCGATTCAAGCAGAATGGTTGGCTCGGCAACGGGGTCGTAGGGCTGAGTTATGAAACCCTGCCCTGGATCACGGCAGCGACCGCCGCCTTGGGGCACGCGCCATCGACGCGGACCATTCTGGTTGCCCTTCTCTACGGCATCGGCGCGCACGGCATACTGACACTCAATGATTTCAAGTCGATCAAGGGCGACACCCAAATGGGGGTGGATACGCTGCCAGTGTTGCACGGGGCCCTCAACGCCGCGCGGATCGCCTGTCTTGTGATGGCCGTTCCTCAAGCCGCCGTCATTCTTTTGCTCGTGGAGGCTCAGCTCACGACGGGCGCCCTGCTGGTGGGTCTCGCCCTGGTGCTGCAGCTCCTCTGCATGATCCGCTTCCTTCGTGATCCGGAAGGCAAGGCGGTCTGGTACTCGGCTGTCGGTGTGGGCCTTTATGTGACCGGCATGATGGCGGCAGCCGTCGCCCTCGGCTCGCTTCCGCCGTCAACATAACCCTCAGGATGGGGAATGACATGATGCGCGACGCATCGACAAAACACAGATCAAGCCCCCGCTCTTCCGAGAAAGGTCTCGGCTGGTTTGCGATTGTTCGGCTGGGACTTGTTCAAGCAGCACTGGGTGCGATCGTCGTCTTGACCACATCGACCTTGAATCGGGTCATGATTGTTGAACTCGGTCTAGCCGCCGTCATCCCCGGCCTCCTGGTCGGCCTGCATTATGGCGTTCAGATCACCCGCCCCCTCTGGGGCCATAAGTCGGATACGGGCCGATCCCGAACCGAATGGATCCTTGGGGGCCTTGCACTTCTCGCGATCTCCGGAACGGCAGCGGCAGCAACGACGCTCCTGTTCGAGCAGTCATTCTTCGCCGGGCTTATGGCCGCTATCATAGCCTACATCCTCATCGGGATCGGCATCGGTGCCTCGGGAACCTCCTTGCTTGCGTTGATTGCGATGAAGACAGCCGTTGAAAGACGCGCTGCAGCCGCAACGATCACCTGGATGCTGATGATCACGGGGATCATCGTGACCTCGATCGTCGTCGGTTCGCAGCTCGATCCCTATTCGCATGAGCGCCTGGTCGCCGTGACAGCAGCAACCGGTGTCGTCGCCTTCCTGATCGGCATCATGGGTGTCATCGGAATGGAAGCGAGGCCGACAATCGGAGCATCGGGGGAGCAGAGCGCGGTATCGAGTTTCCGGGAAAGCCTGCAGGACGTGCTCGACGATCGGGAGTCGCGCCTGTTTACGCTGTTCATCTTCCTGTCCATGCTGGCCTTTGCCACGCAGGACCTGATACTTGAGCCCTATGCGGGCCTGCTCTTCGGCATGACGCCGGGAGAAACAACAGGCCTTTCCGGCACCCAGCATGCCGGCGTGCTCCTGGGCATGATCCTGGTCGGCCTTTCCGGCGCGATGTTCGGGAAGCGTCTTCCCAACCTTCCCCGCCATTTCATCACATGGGGATGCTTTGGTTCGGCGCTCGCCTTGGGCGCTCTTGCACTCTCGACCCAATCCGCACCGAACTGGCCCCTGGAGATCAATATCTTCCTGCTCGGTGCCGCCAATGGCGCTTTTGCAGTGGCAGCCGTAGGCACAATGATGATCCTCGCGGGTCAGGGTCGCAAATCAAACTATGGCATGCGCATGGGCGTCTGGGGCGCAGCGCAGGCCATCGCCTTCGGCCTTGGCGGCGTGCTGGGAACCGTGGCTCTGGATCTCGGTCGCTTCCTGACGACAAGCGACGCGCTTGCATTCGCGGCCGTCTTTTCGATTGAGGCCAGCCTGTTTCTGATATCCGCGCTTGTCGCAACACGCATCGGTCGCCGGTCAGCGGGACAATCCGCACGTTTGCCGGATGTCGCCATCATGCCTGGAGAATGAAGCCTGGAGCCGGGTTTCCGGCGGGGAGAGATGCATGTCCAAGATCTACGACGTGGTTGTGGTTGGCGGCGGTCCGTGTGGCGCCATGGCTGCGGAGAGCCTGGCCCAGAAAGGGCACAGCGTGCTTTTGGTGGACCCGGACAATCGCATCAAGCCCTGTGGCGGCGCGATCCCTTCCAGGGCCTTGGCTGACTTCGCCATTCCGGAAGCGCAGTTGGTGGCACGCGCAAATGCCGCTCGGATCATTGCGCCCTCGGGAAAGCGCGTCGATATGACGATCGGCGACATCGGTTATGTCGGAATGGTCGATCGCGCCACATTTGATCCTTATCTCCGCGAACGCGCTGCCGCAGCCGGCGCCGAAAGACTTTCGGGAAAGCTCGATGGGCTGATCGAGGGAACTGACGGTATGCTCGAACTGACGATGTCGGGCACGGCGAAGGATGCAGTTCCAGACCTGATCAATGTCCGGGCGCGACGGGTGATCGGCGCCGATGGTGCCAATTCCGCCGTGCGGCGCCTGATGTTTCCGGCTTCAAAAAAGCCACCCTATGTCTTCGCCTATCACGAGATCGTCGAGAGCCCGTCCGGAGCCGATGAAACCATCTTCAAGGCAGACCGCTGCGATGTGATCTACGACGGGCGCATCTCTCCCGATTTCTATGGCTGGGTCTTTCCCCATGGCGGACATACCAGCATCGGCACTGGCACCGCCGTCAAGGGCCACAACATCCGTGACGCGACACGAGCTCTGAAGATCTCAGCCGGGCTCGGCGACTGTCGTGTCATCCGTCGAGAGGGCGCCCCCCTTCCCCTGAAGCCGATGAAGAAATGGGATAACGGTCGAAACGTCCTGCTTGCCGGCGACGCCGCTGGAACCGTTGCGCCGTCGTCCGGTGAAGGCATCTATTACGCCATGCTCTGCGGTCGGCTTTCAGCCGACGCGGTGCACCATTCACTGGTCGCCGGAGATGGAAGGGCGCTTGCCGAAGCCCGCCGCACCTTTATGCGCGCCCATGGACGCGTCTTCATGATCCTCGGGATCATGCAAAAAATATGGTATCGCAACGACCGCCTTCGCGAGAAGTTTGTCGCCATGTGTGCGGATCCGGATGTGCAGCGACTGACCTGGGAATCCTACCTTAATAAGAAACTCGTGCGGCGAGACCCGCTGGCGCATATACGGGTCTTCCTCAAGGATCTCGCACAATTGTTCGGCATCCCTGCGGGGCAGCGATGACAGGATGGCTGAACGAGCTCTTCAGTTCCGGCTGGATCAGTGGCGTCGCAATCCTTGTGCTCTGGTCCGTCACCCTAATCGCAACGCGGAGGTCACCCGATCCGCGGCGAACCCTGGCACTCCTCACACCCAATGCCATATCGGGTAGCGCTCTGCTCGCAGCCTTCGCTCTTGCCATGCGCCAGGCGGATGTCGTTTGGATGGCGCTGCTGCTCTCAGTCTCGCTGCTTGCTTTCCTGGCGGATCTTCGGATCCGGCTTGCGCTCAGGCCCCCGGATTGAGACGGCGAACCGAATTATTGAGCATGGCGGCCGCCGTCACCCATGCGAGATAGGGGACAAACAAGGCGGATGCCAGCGGCGCCACGGACCAGGCGGCCACGATGAAACTCGCGACGGACAGCCAGAGAACCGAGACGTCAATGAGCGCGAGATCCATTCGCCGCAGACCAAAGAAAAAATAGGACCAGAGCGCGTTCGCCACGATCTGAACTGTCCAGACCGCCATGGCCAGCGACCAGCCGGAGAGGCTCCAAACGAGCCAGCCTGCATAGCCGATCATCACGTAGAGGATCGTCCAAACAACGGGAAAGGCCCACTTGGGCGGGGTCCAGCTCGGCTTGCGCAGGTTTTCATACCATTCTCCGGGTTTGAACATCGCGCCGCTTGATGCCGCTGCGAGGACGATCACGAGAAAGATGATTGCAGCCATGATCCGGCTCCCTGTTATTTTGCGTATAGTTTTTATGGCGTAAAACCTGGCCCCAAGGGGAACAGGAAAGAAACTCGATCATTCGGCAATCAACCGACTGGTCGAAATTCAAGTCAGCATTACATCTAGTTAAATCCGCGATGCCATTGGAGGATACACATGTCGAGGATAATTGCAGCCACATTCACCGTTGCAGCCGTTTTGCTGTCTCACAACGCCTTCGCCCAAGAGGGCGACGTAGCAGCCGGTGAAACCGTTTTCAAGAAATGCAGCGCCTGTCACAACGTCGCCGACACCAAACACAAGGTCGGTCCGTCCCTGCAGGGTGTGGTTGGTCGCCAGCCAGGCGTCGTCGAAGGCTTCAAATTCTCCAAGGCAATGGTGGATTACGGTGCCGGCAAGGTCTGGGATGATGCAACGCTTGCCGCCTATCTGGAAAATCCGCGCGGCGTCGTGAAAGGCACCCGCATGGCCTTCGCGGGCCTGAAGGATCCGAAGGAAATTGCCGATGTCATCGCCTATCTGAAGGCGCATCCGACCCCCTGAAAATGCAGAAAAACGCCGCCGGGCAGCCCCTGCCCGGCGGAATTCTCAGCAAAAGTGTAAAAAAAAGTTTACATATCGCTCGTCTTCTCCGAATATACGGTGATTGCACCATTCTTCGGCAACCGCCGTCCACAAGCGCCAATCCGGCACTCGCATCGACAACGGACCCGTGAGAATTGGGCTCTTTCGTGGGAGGAGAGCACCGTGGGTTTTTCTTTTGCGAATGATGTCGCCACCCCTTTGCTTGACCAGGTGAGCTCTCCTGACGATCTGAAGGAGATGGACACCATCGCTCTCTGTCGCCTCGCACAGGAGTTGCGCGGAGAAACGCTGCGGATTGTCTCCGAAACGGGCGGACATCTTGGATCAAGCCTGGGCGTTATCGAATTGACGGTGGCCATCCATGCCACCTTTTCGGCGCCCCGCGACACGATCATCTGGGATGTCAGTCACCAATGTTATCCGCATAAAATTCTCACCGGCCGCCGGCATCGCATGCGCACACTGCGCAAAAAGAACGGCCTGTCTGGCTTCACCCGCCGCCATGAGAGCATCTACGACCCCTTCGGTGCAGCCCATTCCTCCACATCGATCTCGGCCGGCATGGGCTTTGCCACGGCCCGCGATCTGAAGGGAGAAGAAGGTCACGTTGTCTGCATCATCGGTGACGGCGCAATGTCCGCTGGCATGGCCTTTGAGGCGATGAACAATGTGGGGGCCTCGGGTCGGCGCCTGATTGTCATTCTCAATGACAACGACATGTCGATCTCAGGGTCAACAGGTGCCCTTTCCCAGCATCTGGCTGACATCCGACAAAATGCCGGGGCGAATGCGAACAACCTGTTTCAGAACTTCGGCTTCGATTACCACGGCCCAATCGACGGTCACGATCTCAACCTCCTGCTTCCGCTGCTTGCCGAACTGAGGGACGAGCCGGCGGGACCGGTTTTCCTGCATGTCGTCACTCGAAAGGGTGCCGGATACGCACCGGCAGAGCAGGCGGCCGACAAATATCACGGGGTCAATCCCTTCGATGTCGCAACCGGCACCCAGACCAAGACGCCAGCGCAGGCGCCGAGTTACACAAGGGTCTTCGCTGATGCCTTGATCGAGGAAGCCAAGGCAGACGAGCGAATTGTGGCAATCACCGCAGCCATGGCCGCCGGCACGGGCCTCGACAGGTTCCATGCGGCCCTCCCCGATCGTGCCTTTGATGTTGGCATTGCCGAACAGCACGCGGTGACCTTCGCCGCTGGTCTGGCAGCAAGCGGGATGAAGCCCTTCTGTGCGATCTACTCGACCTTCCTGCAGCGCGCCTATGATCAGATCGTCCATGACGTGGCCCTCCAACAGCTTCCTGTCCGTTTCGCGATCGATCGGGCCGGACTGGTCGGAGCCGACGGCCCCACCCATGCCGGTGCATTCGACGTCCTTTACCTGGCCAATCTCCCAGGCTTCACGGTGATGGCGGCGAGCGACGAGGCTGAACTGGTGCATATGGTGGCGACGGCAGCCGCCCACGATCAGGGCCCCATCGCCTTTCGCTATCCACGCGGCGAGGGCACGGGCGCGCCGCTACCCAAAAAAGGCGAGATACTGCCGATCGGCCGCGGCCGCGTGATCGAACACGGGAGCGACGTTGCAATCCTGTCCTTCGGCACCCGACTTGCTGACTGTCTGAAGGCCCGTCGGCTGCTGTCACTGGAGGGAACCTCCGTGACGGTTGCGGATGCACGGTTTGCAAAGCCTCTCGACGCCACGCTGCTGACAGAGCTTGTCAACAGTCACGCCGTTCTGGTGACTGTCGAAGAAGGCTCCACTGGCGGCTTCGGCGCCCTGGTCCTGCACCATCTGGCCAATCGCGGTCTGCTCGACGGACGTTGCGCCGTCCGCACCCTGACGCTACCCGACACCTTCATTGCGCAGGCAAGCCCTGATGATATGTATGAGGAAGCTAAACTGACTGCCCGCCACATTGCCGCAGCAGCGCGAAACGGCTTGGGTGGTCCGCGTCAAACAAACGAGATTCGCCGCTCGGGACGAGCGGGACAGGATTTGTCCACACGACTTCACCGTGCGGAAGACCGCTAATGCTAAACCAAAGAGGGATTCGCCGCGTATAAGACTACGTGAGGTTTGGCGAGAGCGCAGGAATGCAGTAGTGTTACGTTGGGATGAGCGGAACCGCCCAAACCGACGACCGGGAGGGTGACATGGCGGGTGACAGGAACGGGAGACCCCCGGAGGAACCTCCGACCGGGGCCGACGGTAAGTCTGGAACGTCCAGAGCCGATGCAAAGCTGACAAGCCTCGAACAGCGCATTCTTGAAAGCGCGATCCGGGGAGCTGTGCCTCGGCTGGTGAGCGCGAGCCACACGGAGCTGACCTCTGAACTGCGGGACGGCGAGACACCGCCGGAGCTCGATATTCATCTGCATCCCGAACTGGACCCGAAGGCTCGGGAACTGCCGGGCACCGAGAAGGCGATCGGTTATCGAGCGGCGCTCACGCAGGCCTTGATTCAAGCCGATCCGCGTGGCCACCGCGAGATGATCGAGGAGTTGCAGCGCAGCGATCTGCCGATGCATACCCTTGCCATACAGCTCTTCTCTCCCGTGGCGGCGCACTTGGGACGCCTGTGGTGCAACGACGAAACAGACTTCATTCAGGTTGCCGTGGCTTCGACGCGCCTGGGGATGATCGTCAACCATCTCTCGCAGAACCGTAGTCAGACGATTCGTGAGCGCCAGAAGGCTCGCCGCGTGCTGCTCGCGCGAACGCAGGGGGCGATGCACACAATCGGCGTGTCGATTGTTGCATCCTGTTTCCGAGACATGGGCTGGGAAGTCGACGGCGGCGCCGATCTCGAGCTCAACGATAGCCTCTACATGCGCTTGTCGAATTCCTCCTACAGCCTTCTCGGCATATCGGTCGGTCGTGTCGATGAAGTCGATGAATGCGCTTCCGCCATTCGTCGGGTTCAGTCACACCGCGGCCTCGGAGGGATGAAGATTGCGGTCGGAGGGCCGGCCGTCATGAAGGACCCGCGCGCCTTCGGCAATATCGGCGCCGATATGGTTGCAAAATCAGCGCTTGAGGTCATGCATCTGGCAGACAGGATGGGTGCCTGACCACCCGGTAGATCGCATACGCGATTGGCGTGTGATCAACAAATGCCAAAGACGAGCGCCCAGGGTCCAAGCCGATCCGGTTGATGGTCTCCCTGTGCATAGACGACATCGAACAGATCACTTTCGAGGCTTGTAATCGCCGCCTCTGCCGAGGGATTGGCCACAAGCACATAGTGGCGGCCGTCCTCAAGCGGCCAATCGACACGGATGGCGCCAGCATCCAGAGCATAACGGCCTCCCTCTTTGATGCCCGACAGCAAGGGAACGACCCGTTCACGCCGAAGAGCGATCAGCTGTCGGTAGCGATCGACCCATATGCCCCCCTGCTCTGACGCCACCTTTGCCCAATCGAGGCGTGCCGAGCAGAATGTGTCATGCGCCGTCGGGTCGGGTAGATCATCACCGTCAAAACCCGGCAGTGCCGAGAGTTCCTTGCGACGGCCCTCGCGCACCGCGCTGTTCAACGTATCGTCAAAATCGCAGAAATAGGGGAACGGCGTCTGCGAAGCCCATTCTTCGCCCATGAACAACATGGGGATTTGTGGCGACAGCAGCATGAGCGAGACAGCGAAGGCGAGAACCTGTTCGGGCAGAGCGGCCATCACTCTGTCACCCTGGGCCCGATTGCCGATCTGATCGTGATTGTGAAGGAAGGAAATGAAAGCCGCAGGTGGCAGATGAGCGCTAGGACGACCCCGCCGCTCACCTCGGTAGGGCATCACATCGCCCTGGTAGACAAACCCCTCTGCAAGCGCCATCGCCAGAGCCGCACCGCTATCCTGATAATCTGCATAATAGCCAAATGTCTCGCCTGTGGTCGCCACATGCAGCGCATGATGCACATCGTCATTCCACTGGGCATTAAAGAGGCTGGCTCGCCCGCTCTGGTCTCGCTCCAGAAGACCCGGATCACTCTCTTCGTTCTCGACGATGAGATGAATGTAGCGATCGGCAAAGCGCGCCCGTACGCGCTCTGAGAGCTCCGTGAGAAAATGCGGTTTGGTGTCGTCACGGATCGCATGCACCGCATCAAGCCGGAGGCCATCGAGATCGTACTCCTCGATCCAATAGAGGGCATTTTCGATCAGAAACGCGCGCACCACCTCGCTTTGCTCGTCATCAAAATTGATACCATCACCCCATGGCGTCTGATGATGGGGAGAAAACAGGGGAGCATAGGCAGGAATGCGATTTCCGGACGGACCGAAATGATTGTAGACGACGTCTAGAAAGACCGAGATGCCCCGCCTGTGGGCAGCCTGGGTGAACAGTGCCAGATGCTCGGGGCGACCATAGCGGCTGTCCGGCGCGTAGGGCAAAACACCATCGTAGCCCCAGTTCCAACGGCCGGGAAAGTCTGCGATCGGCATGAGCTGGATGGCCGTGATGCCCAGCCCGGTCAAATGATCGAGTTTCTCGATCGCGGCGCTGAAAGTCCCCTGCTCCGTAAACGTCCCGACATGCAGCTCATAGATGACCATGTCACTCCAGGGACGCCCGTGCCAAATAGGCTCGGAGGTCCGAAACGTCGTGCTATCGACCACCTCACTCGGCTCGAAGACATCCTCCGGCTGATATCGGCTTGCAGGATCGGGGACCAACTGACCATCGGGAAGCCGGAACGCGTATCTCGTGCCAGCGCCGGCGCCTAAAATCTTCAGATGGAACCACCCTCCATCCCGCCGTTGCATGTCCAGGGGAGAGCCACCATCGACCTCAAGCGAAATAGCCTCACAACGTGGCGCCCATAGCCGGAACAGAACCCCGTCATCTTCGATCACGGGGCCGAAACGATATTGGCTCAAGGCGATGTCTCCTCGTGGTGCACGAAGAGCCGAACGCAGCAGCCGGAAAATTGTTCGACCCCGACCGCAATCAGATCGGTGCTGCCGCCACTCCGGGGTCAGCGCGCCTCGGGGGAGAAAGACAAAGGAAAGGTAACAGCCTGCCCCGTTTCCGCCGACCTCTGTGCCGCAAGCCCCATGGCAACCGCCCACCAGCCGTCCTGAAGCGCAACCTCGACCAACTGTTCCCCACGAACAACCTTCTGGAAACGCTGGTGCTGGTAGAAAGTCGAGCCATTATGGTCGCCAGCCTCCAGCAAGTGTGGATCGACGGGAATCTCGACCATGCGCGGCCCCTTCGGGTCACGCGGCGAAACGATCACTTGGGCAATCGGCGGCTCGCCGAGATGCTCCGGCCAGAAGCGCCCGGGACCGGGCACCAGGCATTCGATCTTGCCCTTGGGCCCGACAGCCGAGATCTCCTCCTGATAGCGTGCCCCTTCGGCAAACATGCAGAGTTCGAGCATGGCACGCGCCCCGGAGGCGAAATCGACGATGACATAGGCATTGTCCCAGATGTCCGAACGCTTGCCATGATAGACCTCGTCCAGATGGTTCACCGACTGCCCGCCGGAGGCCATGACGCGCACCGGATCGGATTTCAGGATATGCCGCATCAGGTCGAAGAAGTGGCAGCATTTCTCGACCAGCGTCCCGCCGGTATTGCGGTTGAAGCGGTTCCAGTCGCCGACCTTTTCGAGGAACGGAAAGCGATGCTCGCGTATCGTCAGCATGCGGATACCACCGGTGGCATCCTCGGCTTCGTCGATCATGCGGGCAACCGGCGGCATGTAGCGATATTCCATGGCCACCCAGATCGGCGCCGGATACGCCGCGCGAAGAGCGGCAAGCCGGGGTGCATCGGCGGGATCGGTGAACAGGGGCTTTTCGACCAGAACCGGCAGCGGCCGGATCGCGGCGATCTTTTCCAGCTGCTCCAGGTGCAGATAGTTGGGGCTGGCAATCAGCAGGCAGTTCACAGCCTCGACGGCCAGCAGTTCTTCGATCGAACCGACCATCTCAGCCTCTGGCACCGCCTGAGCAGAAAGCGCCCGCATGCCGGCATCCGGTTCGAAGATCGCAACGACCGACGCGTCCTCAAGTAGCGCGATGTTGCGCAGATGCTCCTGCCCCATCATGCCGCAACCGATGATCCCGTAATTCAATCCTGCCACTCTTTCCTCCTGGGTTGGGCCGCGCTCGCGGCCCCTTTATTTCAGCCGCGAGACATAGCGCGCGACGGTATGGTCGAGCCAGGTGTGCGAGACTTCGGCGCGCACGCCGTCCGGGTCCTGGCTGATGCGTTGAATGTGAACGATGGGTGCCCCAGCCTTCTGGCCGAAGGTGTCCGGCACCCAGTCAGGCACATGGTCGAGGCCGATCTGGTCTTCCGCCCTGGCGATCCAGAGCGAAAGCTTCGTCCGGTAGAAGAGATAAAGGGATTCCGACACGGCCTCGGGATCGATTGCATCGATATAGGAGCCGTCGAGCCAGATCTCCTCGAGTGCTGCGGGCTTGCCGGAAAGACGGCGCAGCCGGCGAATACGATGCGCCTCAGTGGACGTGCCAAAACTTGGCAACTCGGAAGGCTTCTGGAGGCGGGCGATGGACAGGATCTCGGCCGTCGGCAATCCGCCGCCAGCGAGCAATTCCAGCCGGAACATCGCATAAACAGACTTGGGATCGGAGATCGCCCGGACATAATTGCCGGACCCCTGGATGCGCTCTAGAAGACCGCGATTCTGCAGCTCTGCCAGGGCTTTGCGCAGCGTGCCAACGGCAATCCCGAGCTCTTCCGCCATCTCCCGCTCGGGCGGCAGCTTTTCCCCATCAATGAGGCGCCCCGCCGCGATATCACGCACCAGAAGCTCGGTGATCTGGACATAGATGGGAAGGCTGCCGGGCGGCTGCGTCGTCGGGTTCTGTGGCACTTCGGTATCGCCGAGAAAAAATTGATACACTATTGATCTACATCAAATCGGGTGTTAGGCAAGAGGAAAGTTGGAGCCTTGGAGGAGACCTCAATGACTGTCGTACCCGTCACATCGGCCGATCTCGATGGCGCGGAAGTGTCGTGGTTCGCCGCCCTCTGCTCTGACGATTATCAGTTTCTCGGCGTGCCGGATGGCGCCCTGCGCTCCAGCTGGGAGCATTGCTCCGACATCGTTCAGAAGGCCGAGCAGCTGGGCTTTCGCAACATCCTTTGCCCCTCGTCCTATCAGGTCGGCCAGGACACGCTGAGCTTCGTTGCCGGCTGCGCGCCGATCACGTCCAAAATCAACATGCTCGCGGCCATCCGCTGCGGCGAGATGCAGCCGATCATGCTGGCGCGCACGGTGGCGACCCTCGACCACATGCTGAAAGGCCGACTGACGCTGAACGTGATCAGCTCGGATTTTCCGGGTGAAGTCGCCGACAGCGCCTTCCGCTACAAGCGCAGCCACGAGGTCGTCGAGATCCTGCGCCAGGCCTGGACACGCGACACGATTGACCACGAGGGAGAGGTCTACCAGTTCAAGGGCGTTTCGACCGAGCCCGCCCGCCCATATCAACAGAACGGCGGCCCCCTCCTCTATTTCGGCGGCTACTCCCCCGATGCGCTGGAGCTCTGTGGCGCCCAATGCGACGTCTATCTGATGTGGCCGGAAAAGAAGGAACAGCTCGCCGAGCGCATGAAGGCCGTGCATGCCCGTGCCGAAGCCCATGGCCGCACGCTGGATTACGGTCTGCGCGTCCACATGATCGTGCGCGACACCGAGAAGGAAGCGCGCGAATACGCCGAATACATCGTCTCCAAGCTCGACGATGAATACGGCAAGCTGATCCGCGACCGCGCCCATGACTCGATTTCGCTGGGCGTCGCCCATCAGGCCCGCGCTCGTGAGCTCGCCGACCAGTTCGGCTATATCGAGCCGCACATGTGGACCGGCATCGGCCGTGCCCGATCGGGCTGCGGTGCAGCACTCGTCGGCTCGACGGACCAGATCCTCTCGGAGCTGGAAGAATACCGGAAGATGGGCATCCGCGCCTTCATCCTGTCAGGTTATCCGCATATCGACGAAGCGGTTCACTTCGGCACCAAGGTGCTGCCGGAATTGAAGACCGTCTCGCTTCCCCACGCCTACGGCCGCGTTCCCTCGGAAACGCCCGCCACACCTCTTGGAAATGGAGTTCGTCGCTGATGCAGCGCGTCAATCTGACCCCTGATCTTACCTTCAGCCGCTTCGTGTACGGCATGTGGCGCATCGGCGACGATGCCGACACCTCCCCGAAGCATGTGCAGGCCAAGATCGAGGCTTGCCTCGCCCAGGGCATCACCACCATGGACCAGGCCGACATCTATGGCGGCTACACCGCAGAAGCGATCCTCGGCAACGCGCTGAAGGCCTCCCCCAGCCTGCGCGACAAGCTCGAGATCGTCACGAAATGCGACATCGTCGCGCCGGTCGGTCGCCATGCGGCAGCACGCGTCAAGTATTACGACACCTCGGCCGCACACATCACCGCCTCGGTCGAAGCCTCGCTTAAAGACATGGGCACAGACCATGTCGACCTGCTGCTGATCCACCGCCCCGATCCGCTGATCGATCCCGATGAAACGGGCCCGGCGCTCGATGCCCTGATCGAATCGGGCAAGGTCCACGCCGTCGGCGTCTCCAACTTCCGACCCTGGGATTTCTCGCTCCTGCAGTCGTCGATGGAGAACAATCTTGTCACCAACCAGATCGAGATGAGCCTTCTCGCGACCGACACCTTCGTGAATGGCGACCTCGCCTATCTGCAAGAGCGCATGGTGCCGCCCATGGCCTGGTCGCCGCTGGGTGGCGGGCGCCTTCTCGACGGCACAAAGCCGGAACTTCTCGCAGCCCTGAAGCGCATCGGCGCGGAGCATGGCGTCGATGAAACGGCTGTTGCCGTGGCCTGGCTGCTGCGCCACCCCGCAACCATCCTGCCGGTCATGGGCACGAATTCCCTCGATCGCATCGCAAAGATCGCTGACGCGACCAAGTTCGAGATGGATCGGCAGACATGGTTTGAGCTTTACACGCTTGCAATCGGACAGGAGGTCGCCTGATGATGGCCGCCAATGACATTCATGCGTTGGAAGCCGTCTTTGTTCCTGGCGGCGACAACCACCGCGCTTTCCGCAACGCGCTCGGCAGCTTCACGACGGGTGTGACCGTGGTGACGGCGATGACCTCGGACGGTCCGATCGGCATGACGGTGAACAGCTTTGCCTCGGTCTCGCTCGATCCGCCACTGGTGCTCTGGTCACCGGCCAAGAGTTCATCTCGGTATGGCGCGTTTACCGGCGCCCGACATTTCGCAATCCACGTGCTGAGCGCGGAACAGGATCATCTGAGCGCCGCCTTCACACGTGGCGGCAATGGCTTCGACGGGATCGAAATCAGGTTCAACGATGAAGGCGTTCCGGTTTTGCCGGGCACGCTCGCGCGTTTCGAATGCGCGCAACAGGCGCAGCACGACGCCGGCGATCACACGATCATCATCGGCAAGGTGTTAAGGGTCGCACATCGGCAGGGAGAGCCACTGTGTTTCTCGGGAGGACGCTTCGGACGCTTCGCCGTCTGATGTGAATTTGGGAGGATATCGTCGGTGCGTGCCCTGCATGCATCGGTGGGACAACAGGGGGCAATCCGCAACACGTCCGCAAGGAGGATTTTACTCCGCTGCGGCTTGAAACGGAAACAGCCGTGTTTGGACGGCGAGGCACAGTTCTCGATAGTCTTGCCGAAGAAACCGATGATGAGGATTGGGTGGAGACATGACGGCACTTTCGAACCTGACCAATCTGCTCGGCCGGCTTAACGCCGCCGTGCTGACGGTCGGACTATGGCTTGGTGCCGGCGCACTCGGCATCATGCTGTTCTTCATGCTGATGCAGGTCTTCTTCCGCTACGTTCTGGGCAACGCCCTGCCCTGGAGCGAAGAGGCCGCCCGCTTCCTAATGCTTTGGATGACCGGTCTGCTCGTCCCGACAGCCTTTCGCCAGGGTGGCTTTGTCGCGATTGGATTGATCCTCGATAACCTGCCGGGCCTCCTGTCGATCATGATCGCATTCGCCTTCCTGCTTCTGAGCGCAACTGTGCTCTATGTTGGCATGCAGATCGGTTGGAGCGAGGTCACCGGGATCGGCGGACGGTTCGCCATGTCGGCAATCGCCGTTCCCACTTCCTTAGACCTTTCGACCTGGATGAAGGTGCCGCGCGGCTGGATGATGGCCTCGCTGGCGGTTGGCGTGACACTGATGTTCGTCGTCAACATCGAGCTTATCCTGCGTGCACTTCTCAAGCTGACAGGGCATGACCGCGAGCTGATGCCGATCCGCATCGCCGGACAGCTGGGAGCCGAATGATGCTGAGCCTCTTCCTCCCGCTTTTTATTGTTTTCCTAATGTTCGGTCTGCCGATCGTCTTTGGCTTGATCGCAGCACCAGCCCTGATCCTCTGGTGGAACGGCCAGGAGCGCGACATCGTGCTCCTCTACCGCAACATCTATGCGGGCATGGACAGCTTCCCGCTGATGGCGATCCCCTTCTTCATGCTGACCGGCGAGTTGATGAACCGCGCAGGCATCACGGTCCGGATCGTTCGCTTCGCTCAGTCCATGGTCGGCCATATGCGCGGCGGTCTCGCCCAGGTGAATGTGGTGGATTCCATGATGTTTGCCGGCATCTCCGGATCCGCCGTTGCAGATGTTTCCGCCCTTGGCGCCATGCTGATCCCGGCCATGGAAAAGGAAGGTTATACCCGCCGCTTCGCGGCCGGCATCACCGCAGCATCCGCCATCATCGGCCCGATCATCCCGCCCTCCGGTATCATGATCATCTATGCCTATGTCATGGGCGAGAGCGTTGCGGCCCTCTTCCTCGCTGGCATCGTGCCCGGCATCCTCATCGGCGTCAGTCTGATGGTGATGATCCGCCTACTCGCCAACCACTACGATCTACCGGCCGCCACCAAGCGCGCCTCCTGGCGCGAGCGCGGTCGGGCGATGATCGGCGCCTTCTGGCCGCTACTGACGCCTGTCATCATCATGGGCGGCATCCTGGGTGGCGTCTTTACACCGACGGAAGCGGCTGCCATCGCTGCAGGCTACGCCTTCTTTCTCGGCCTTTTCGTCATCGGCACGCTGAAGTTCAAGGATATTCCGGGCATCCTGATGCGCGCGGCCATGACTTCCGCCGTCGTCCTGCTGCTGATTGGTGCTGCCATGGCCTTCAAGACGGTCGCATCGCTCGCCCATACGCCGGAGCTGCTGGCAGATCTGTTCCTGAGCCTCAGCGACAACCCGCTGATCCTGCTCTTCCTTGTCAACATCCTGTTGTTTGTCGTTGGCATGTTCCTCGATGCGGGCCCGGCAATCATCGTCTTGGGGCCGATCCTCGGACCGATCTTCATCGAACTCGGCGTCGATCCGGTTCACTTCGCAATCATCATGGTGGTGAACCTGACTGTTGGACTGTTGACCCCGCCGATGGGCCTTGTGCTCTTCGTCACATCTTCCGTCTCCGGACTGAAGGTCGAGACGGTCGCCAAGGCCGTCATGCCATTCCTATTGGCGGAAATCGTCGTGATCTTTCTGATCACCTACGTACCCGCTTTGACCCTCACGCTCCCGCGTCTTGCGGGCTTCGTTGACTAACTTGAGAAAAAGGGAGGAACCAGAATGCTCAAGTCCATGTTCAAGACCTTGCTGCTGGCAAGCGCACTGACCATCACCGGTGTCGCACAAGCAGCCGACATTACATTGCGGGCAACCGCCAACTCCAACGAAAACGACGAGGACTATGACGGCCTCGTCGTCTTCAAGAACTATATCGAAAACGCCTCGAACGGCGCGATTGCCGTCGAGATCTTCATGGGCACCCAGCTCTGCGCCACCGGCGAGGAATGCCTCCAGGGCATCGCTGACGGTTCGCTGGACGTCTACATCTCGACCTCGGGCGGCGCTGCCGGCCTATTCCCCTATATCCAGGTTCTCGACCTCCCCTATCTGATGAGCGACGACCGCGTGGCAGAAGCCGTGCTGACGGGTGATTTCACCCGCAAGCTGCGTGAGCGCGCGCTTACCGACAGCGACAACAAGATCCGTCTGATGACCATCGGCAACACCGGCGGCTGGCGCAACTATGCCAACACCAAGCAGACGGTGAAGTCCCCGGATGATCTGAAGGGTCTGAAGATGCGCACGGTGCCTGCCGATCTGCCGCAGCAGGTTGCAACCGCAGTGGGTGCCGCGCCGACCCCGATCCCGTGGCCGGAACTCTTCACCTCGCTGCAGACGGGCGTTGTCGAAGGCACGGCTAACGGCATTACCGACATCATGTCGATGAAGTTCCCGGATGCCGGTCTGAAATACCTCACCCTCGACGGCCACAGCTACATGGGCGCCTTCTGGTGGATGTCGAACGACCGCTTCCAGAGCCTGACGCCGGAGCAGAAGCAGATCGTCGTCGATGGCTTTGCAGCCCTGCAGCAGGCGACCTTCGCCTCGCCGAAGCGCAAGGAAATCGCCGCCTATCAGGACTTCGCCAAGGCCGGCGGCGAGATTTACGTGCCGACACCTGCCGAAAAGGAAGCCTTCAAGACGGCTGTTGCTCCCGTCTTTGACTGGTTCAAGACCAATGTCACCGGCGGCGCCGAAGTGTTCGAAGAGTTCACGGCAGCCGTTGCCGAAGCGCAGAAGAAGATTGACGCTGAACGTGCGGCCGATCTGAACTGATAAAATCGGGGGTGCGCGGAAGTTCTGCGCATCCCCTCCTGCGCCTGCGGCAGCCGACCAGGCGACGACCCGCACGGCAATTTCTCCAGAGGTGACCTATGCCAGAGCCGTCAACCGTCTCGCCCGATCCGGAGCGGGAACGTCAATCCGTGACCTTCCGGGACCGCTGGCAAAGGCTGTTTCCGGGGCTCTCCGTGACGGTCTTGATCGCGCTCGCCTCCGCCTTCCTGTCAGAACACTACGGCGCACCAGCCATGCTGCTCGCGATCCTGATCGGTCTCGCCTTGCATTTCCTGGCGGAGGACCCAAAGATCGCAGCAGGCTTGGATTTCGCCTCGCGCACCGTCCTCAGGGTCGGCATTGCACTGCTCGGTCTGAGGGTCAGTGTCGCAATGTTCACAGACCTGGGCGGCCCGGTCATTGGCATGATCGTCGCCGCTGTGGTCCTGACGATAGCCTTTGGCATTCTTGCTTCGAAACTGTTGAGCCAGAGCACCGCCTTCGGTGTGCTGACCGGTGGCGCCGTGGCCATCTGCGGTGCCTCCGCCGCGCTTGCGATCTCCGCCACCCTTGGAAGCCGTACGAAGGAAGCCGACCAGCAGATGGTGTTCACGGTGATCGGGGTGACGATGCTGTCAACACTCGCGATGATATTCTATCCGATCGTCGCCAGTCTCGTCGGCCTGGATGATCATCAGACGGGCATCTTCCTCGGGGCTACAATTCACGACGTGGCGCAGGTTGCAGGTGCCGGCTTTTCCGTCTCGGTGCCCGCCGGCGAGACAGCCGTTTTCGTCAAGCTGATCCGTGTGACCATGCTCGCCCCGGTCGTGCTTCTGGCTGCACTGGCGTTTCGCAAGACTGTTTCCGGCGACGTGAAGCGCCCGCCCCTGCTTCCAGGTTTCGTGGTTGCGTTCCTTCTGCTCGGAACTCTCAATTCGGTTGTAGCCATCCCGCCCATGATTGCCGACTGGGCAGGCGCCTTATCGCGCTGGGCGCTGCTCGTTGCCATCGCCGCCGTCGGCGTCAAGACATCCCTGCCCGAGGTCTTCAAGATCGGCGGTCGCGCAATCGGCCTGCTCGTTGCTGAAACGGCATTCCTCGCCGTTCTTGTGCTCGCAGCCCTGACGATCCTGGGACTTTAACCAGGGCCTCCGCCCGAGAAAAACGGCATCTTCAATCAGGAATGGCAGGCATCGAGCTTCGGCCATAGATCTTGTCAACAAGCGAGACATTGTTTTCGTGGAGCGAGCGGTAAGGCTCGTGCATCCCGAGAACCCTGCGATCGAGCCAGGGCTGAATAAAGCTCTCAAGCGGCGCAGTCAGGTAATCCGGCTCGTCCTTACGCCTGAGAAGCTGGATGTTGTAGTCCAGCATCGCCGCCGTGATCTCTTGCGTATAGCCACCGCCATCAATCACCTCGAAGCGTCCGTGGCACGGGTAGACCCGCGAGACATCCATGGCGAGCAGCGACTTGCAGGTCATGATCTGCACCGGCATTTCGGCCGTCATCGTTGCGGAGTTGAAGGGCACTGTGTCCTCTACAGCGTCGGCGGCAAGCAGGATCTTGTCCTTCGGGAGATAGGCGACGAGGTGACCAAGCTGGTGAATGAAGGTTTCGATCAGCTCGATCTGGAGATCCTCTAGCCAGACCGTCATTCGGCCGTCGAACGTGCGGTTCGGCAAGATCACCTCTTCAACGCCCGGATAGTTGGGATCGCCGGCCGCAGACCAGATCTCGCCGGTGACCAGCAGCTGCGCCCCTGACTGGAGCTTCCAGCGGGTCCGGTTCGTCGCAATGATCTCCGAGTTCTTGTAGAGAAAATTGCCGGCAACATGATCGCAGTCCCAATGCGAATTGATGACCGTGACATGCTTGATGCCCATGTCGCGGACATAGGCATCGATCGCCAGGATATGCTCCTTGTAAAGCATCGTATCGAAGATAATCGCCTTGTCGCCGCGATGCAGGACGTAGTTGCAGAGCCCGAGCTGCATGTCGATATTGCTATGCAGCCAACTTGGATACTCGGCAATGTCGCGGCCGTCATAGAAGCAGATGAGATAGTCGTTGATATGCGAGATCCGAAGCTTCGGGACAAAAGGCGCGCGAGCGAGTTCCAGATTGCGCTCGACCTGTTGGATACGTGGGAACATGTTGCCTCCGCAGACGTGGGAGGGTCGACCAGACAAAGGTCGACCCTCTGTTTCTCAATCGACCCAACGAACCGTGCCAAAATCGATATTGCCCGGCGCGAACGCCGCCCTGAGGCTCAGATCCGTCAGGCCCTCGGGATGAACGACAACATCGTCAACCGTCACCAGAGGAATAAACAGTCCCTGATCGAAATAGAGATGTCCGGCTTGCTCGTAGAGGGCGTTGCGTGCCGCAACATCGGTCAGTGCGCCAGCCTGCTGCAGCAAGGCATCGGCCTCGGGCAATCCACGACCGTAGAAATTGATGGGCGCACCGGTCGCAAAGAAAATGCCTGACTGGTTTTCCGGATGCAGCGCATCGGGTGTCAGCTTCGTCAAGTAGATGTCTGGACCGTCCGGATTATCCTTGAGCGCGAACGAGGCGCCTGCAGGCATGATGGTCACGGTCGCCTTGACGCCGATGCCGGCCAGCTGCGCTACGAGAAGGTCACCGACGCGGCCAAGCGCGTTGGCGTCTTCGGTGCTGATACCAATCGTCAGAGTGACTTCGCCCTTGGCAGCCACGGCTGATTTCGCAGCCTCGATGTCTGTTGGGAATGCAATCGGCTTCGTCGGCTCCAGCATCACGTCCGGATAGACCGACTTGGCCACATGGCCATAGGCTCCGAAGGCATCCTTGACCCAGTTTTGTGGGTTGATCGCAGTCAGGACCGCAGTGCGGATCGAGGCGTCATTCAGCGGCCCGGTGGGTTTAACGAATCCCATGATAGAGGAGGTACTCTTGGCGGCTGTAACCTCCAGGCCCGCAGGGAGCACGGCCAGTTGTGCCCAGGGATAATTGGCGGGAACGGCATCGGTCTCCTCAACCTGAAGGCTCAGCAACTGCTGGCCGATATCGGGCACAAGCGGCAGCTCAATGGCCGAAAAGAAGGGGGCCGTGCCATGGTAGCCATCGAAACGCTGCAGTTCATAGCCCTGTCCCCGCTCGAACCTCGTAAGCGTGAAGGGGCCTGTTCCCGCTGCATTTGTGTCGAGCCAAGTCCCGGCTGCCTTTCCGCCCCCATTGTCAGCCAGGGCTTTGGGGCTGATCACTTTCGGACCCCACGGGCTGGCGAGACTGTCGAGCAGCGAGGGCTGAGGGACGCCGAGCGTGAGGACGACCGTCTTTTCATCAGGTGCTGCAATATCCTTCAGGTTCCAGAGGAAGTAGCTGAGAATGAGTTCGCTATCGCGACGGCGTTCAAACGAGGCCTTCACCGCAGCCGCGTTGAAGGGAGTACCATCGTGAAAGGTGGCGCCTTCGATGAGATTGAAGGTGTAAGTCAGCCCGTCTTCGGAAATCGTCCAGTCCCGAGCAAGCAATCCGCGGATCTCGGCACCACCAGGCACATATTCGACGAGACCTTCGTAGACATTATTGATCACGGACAGGCCATCCATTTCGAAGGCATTGTCGGGATCAAAGGAATCGATATCCGTGGCCAGCGGAATGCGCAGGATCTCCTCTGCCCTGCTCTCTTTCGCGGTGGGCAAAAGAACAGCCAGGATCGATGCCGTAAGAGCGATCCGAGCAAGATTGGAGGCAAATGACTTTACTATGGAAGACATTACAAAACTCCCTGTTGAAGGGATTGACGACCATCGTCGCCAATCCCTTGGCTTACGAGGTCTCCCGGGCTTTTGTCCCGCCGTGCATCCGACCAACTGTCTCGTTGGCCGGTGGCGGCTCTCGGACCAGACACGCCTGAAGCGCCGGAACCCTAGCCACCAGTCTCAACTCCGAGTTTAGCAAGAGACATGCCAATCGTTGGCTCGCTAATGTATGTTTTGTCGCCATCCGTTTCCCCGTCACAGGCTCTTGCCCACGGCGACCGACCGCCTCTTTGTCGTTCGACGTGATCGCAAATTGGGCACAAATGCAGAAAATAACATCAATTTAGGCTCCTCTTATGTTTCCGAGCCTCTGAACTAAAGAGTGATCCGCGGGTCCGCAGCAGACTGAAGGATCTCGATCGCCATCATCCAGACGATGTAGAAGGTGCCGAACACCATCGCCACCCCGAGAACCGCGGGCAGATCCGAGGTCGCAAAGGACTGCACCGTGTAAAGACCAAGTCCCGGCCAGGAAAAGATGCGCTCCACGATCAGCAAATTGCCGTAGATCAGGCCGACCTGGAGCCCGAGCATCGTCAACGGTGCGGAGGCTGCATTGCGCAGACCATGGCGCAGGAAAATCCGACTTTCGCTGAGCCCCTTTCCCCGGGCCGTGCGTATGTAAGGCTGGCGCATCACATCGACCAGCGATGAATTGAGCGCTCGACCGACGGCAATCGCAATCGGGATCGCCAGGGTGAAAGCCGGCAAGGCGAGATGCCAGAGCGCATTGAGAGACACTTCCGGACGCCCAAGCAAAATCCCGTCGAGCACGAAGAAACCGGTTGGACCGGAAAAGCGGCGGATATCGAGACGACCATTGCCCGGGAACCAGTCCAGCTGGAACCAGAACAGATAGGTGAGCAGCAGTGCGGTCAGGAAGATCGGCAGCGAGCCGGCAGCCAGCATGCCGAGCCTCACCATGCCAGACCTCTTGAAGGTCGCTTGCACATAGGCGAGCAGGAAGGCCATCGCGACACCCAAAAACAGTGCTGCAAAGATCAGCTCAAGCGACGCCGGCCCATATTTCAGCACATCTTCGGTGATCGGCTGACGGGTGCGGATGGAAGTGCCGAGATCACCCTTAAGCAGCCGACCGACAAAATCAGCATACTGCACCAGCAGGGGCTGATCGAGCCCGAGCGTCGTCCGCAGCTGCGCCACCGTCTCGGCCGGAGCCGAGGGACCGGCCAGGGCGCGTGCAGGATCAGCCGGGATAATGGCCTGCAGGCAGAAGATCGTAAAACTCATCACAGCCAGCACAATCGCCAGACCACAAAGGCGCTTCGTGAGGTAGACAAACATGTTCAGCTCCCTCGCAACGCCGACCGCAGGCCATCGCCGGCGAGGTTTGAAGACATTGACATGATGAAGATGACCAGCGCCGGAAGGATCGGAAGCCACCAATGGGTGGTGAGGCTGTCGATGGACCGGGCGGTCATCGCGCCCAGTTCCGGCGCTGGGGCCGGCAGCCCCAGGCCCAGAAACGAGATGACCGACAGGGTCAGGATAATGTTGGCGACATCGAGCGTCGCAGACACCGCAAGGGCCGGAAAGGCTCCGGGCAGCAGATACCGGAACATCAGCCGAGGTCCGCTGACGCCCGAAAGCATAGCCGCTTCGACATGGGCGCGAGACCGGATGCGACGCACCTCGTCGCGTGCCAGCCGCGCATACCAGGGCCACCAGAAAATCGTAATGGCGATCATGGTGTTCACGAGCCCCGGACCGAGGGCCGCCACCACCGCCAGCGCAATCAACGTCGAGGGCAAAACGATGAAGAGTTCTATGATACGCTGGAACAGCAGATCGACCCAACCGCCGACCATACCGGCGAAGACACCGACCACGGTCCCGATCAGCAAGGCGATTGCGATGATTAAGAGACCAGGGAGCCAAGTGTAGCGGATACCCAGGATCACCCGCGAAAAGAGATCACGACCGATTTCGTCCGTGCCGAACCAATAGAGTGTATCCGGCGAACGATAGGCTTCGGCGACGCGCAACATCGGATCATGGGGCGCAAGCAGCGGGCCAAACACCGCAATCAGCGTAATCAAGGCCACACCAAGCAGCCCAATCCGTTCGACGCGGCCCATCCTGGCAAGCAAGCTCCATAGCTTGAACGAAGCATGTTTGGAGGTCGAGGCGGATGAAAACATGTCGATCTCGCTCAAATCACGATGCGCGGCACTGCGCCGACAAGGGTCTTGGTATAGGGCGCCTGGGGGGTGGTGATGATCTGCTCGGGCTCACCGATTTCGACAAGACGCCCCTTTTCGAGAACCGCGATGCGATCGGCAATCAGGCGCGCGGCTGCAAGATCATGCGTGACGAAGAGCATGCCCATTCCCATGCTGCGGCGAAGACTGCCGAGAAGGTTCAGTGTCTGGGCTGCCAGCGAGACATCCATGGCGCTGATGGGTTCGTCACACAGCAGGAGACGCGGCGGCTCGACAATGGCCCGGGCCACCGTGACACGTTGGCACTGACCACCGGACAATTCGCTGGGCAGAGCCGAGGCGAGCGCGGGATCGACACCTACAAGCTTCAATGCTTCATCCACCCGCCATTGCCGCTCCACATGAGAAAGGCCCTGATTGCGCAGGCGGTCGCCAATCTGCTCACCCACCGACAGCCAGGGGGTCAGCGCGGCGACAGCATCCTGAAAAACAACCTGGGGAGAGCGATCGTCCAACCAGATCACTGAGCCCGCGTCCGGCTTGACGAGCCCTGAGGCGATCCGGAGCAGCGTTGATTTCCCGGATCCGCTCTCCCCAACGAGAGCGACACATTCCCCCTCCCGGATCTGCAGGTCTATCCCCGCCAGGACCTGCGTTTGCTGGCCCATGCCGAAGACGCCTCGTTTCGAGGCAAAACTCTTCTCGATGCCGCACAATTCAAGTGCATAGCGCGAACCAGACCGCCCCTCTGGCCAGGCCGGTGCGCTGCGCACCTGCTGAAGAAGATCGGGCACCTTGTCCGGCCTTAGGCAGGCAACCAGCCTACGGTTTTCCTGATGCTCAAGTCTTGGACGCGTCTGCGCACAGTCAGGTTCCGCCAATGGACAACGGAGGACGTAGCCACAATGAGGACCCGTTGGCGGCATGCCAACCGCTTCCGTTGCCAGAGCCTTCAGTTGTCGATCACGCGGCGTCCCGAGATCAAAACGCGCTGACAGAAGACCGGCCGAATAGGGATGTGCGGGTGCCGCTATCAAATCCCGCGTATCGCCCACTTCCACCACGCGTCCACCGAAGAGAACCAGAATACGATCAGCCAGTTCAGCGGCAACGGCCAGATCGTGAGTGATGAAGAGGATTGCCGTATTGTTGTCTCGCGCCATGTCCTTCAGCAGAGTGAGGATCTGTGCCTGCACGGTGACATCAAGAGCGGTGGTCGGTTCATCAGCGATGAGCAGGCGCGGTTGCGCAGCCATGCTCATGGCGATCAGTACTCTCTGACGCTGCCCGCCCGAAAGACGATGGGGCAGATCAGCGGCTATTCGTTCGGCATCGCGCAAACCGGTGCGCGTGAGCCATTCGAGAATAGCCTCAGCGGACAATCCGGTTTCCCGCAGCTGCTGCCCGATGGTCATGGTGGGATTGAGCGCACCCATCGGATCCTGCGGCACCGAGCGCACCAGCTGACGCCGGATCTCCCGCATTTCGGTCGGACTGGCGCCAATGATTTCGCGGCCGACGAGACGGACGCTGCCGGACAATTCAGGTCGAGCTTCGGCCGGAAGCAATCCCTGTAAGGTCAAGCCGATCGTCGATTTGCCCGACCCGCTCTCGCCCACCAAGGCGATGACTTCACCTGCAGCCACATCCAGATCAATGCCATCCAGGACAGTCTTCGTCTGCCGATCACGGCTCAAACGAACCTGCAGGGCGCGAATGGAAAGAATGGGTTCAGAAGAACCGATCGATGACGACATGTATCCCTCACTGAGGGACGGCGACACTCGCGCATGCCAATCCCTTGGCTTACGAGGTCTCCCGGGCTTTTGTCCCGCCGTGCGCCTGACGGGATTTCTCTCCCTGTCAGCGGCAGCTCTCGGACCAGACACGCATAAAGCGCCGGAACCCTAGCCGCCAACTCGTCACCAGCTTAGCAAGCATCATGCCAACGCGAAATCGCAATACGTCGATTTTACCATATTGTCGCGACGTAAACAGCAATCGACATCCGTCAGGCGCGCAGCGCCTCCTGCCGATAACCGGTGTCGATGGTGATTGTGCCTCCCACGGCGCGCGAGACGCAGGCGCACATCTTCTCACCCTCGTGCCGTTCTTCCGGGGAGAAGAAAACGTCGCGGTGATCGATGGGCGTGGACGCATCAACGATGCTGACCGCGCAAAGCCCACATTCGCCCCGGCGACAGTCATAAACCATATCGATCCCGGCCTCCATCAGCGCGTCCAGCAAGGTCTGGTCGGCGCGCACCTCGACGGTTCGGCCGTAATTGGGAACCGCGACCGAGAAAGGCTGCTCCGCGAAACGCCCGCTGTCACCGAAAACCTCGAAACGCAACCGGCTCATCGACCGACCGCTCTCGCGCCAGGTGTTGCGTGCTGCTTCAAGAAGTCCATGCGGCCCGCAGATATAGGCCTCCCCATCCACCGGCAGAGCTGCAAACTCCGCTGCAAGGTCGAAGGCCTGACCATCATCCTGGATGAAGGTTTGCAGACCATCGCCGAGCAAGGCCCGAAGCTCATCGACGAAGGCCATCTGCACTCGGCTCTTGGCGCCATAGATCAGCCGCACCGAATGCCCGCGCGCCACCAGCGCCTTCGCCATCCCGTAGATCGGCGTGATCCCGATGCCGCCGGCAATCAACAGATAGCGCGAGGCGCGCCAGGACAGCTCGAAACGGTTCTCCGGCTCGGTCATCTCCGTCAGATCACCAACGGCCATGTTCCAGACGAAAGCCGATCCACCCCTGCTGTTGGGATGCAGCTTGACCGCGATCTTCAACGTACCGGGCGCACTTGGCAGCACCGTATAGGTGCGGATCGCCGGCTCGCCGCGAATGATGACCTTGATGTTGGTATGCGACCCGGGATCAAACATCTGCCGCAGGCCTTCGACCGCGAAGGTCACTGCCCGGACATCCTCTGCCGGAGTTTCAATTGATGTGACGCGCGCAGGGCGCCATTCCAGCTTGGAACGCATGAAGTCCTCCCAGATATCTTATTAATGACCCGATCAGCCCGCCATGAGGGCAAGCGCCAGGACTTTCCGGCGCAAATCGGGCTGCTCCTCCAGCACGAAGTCGAGGTTCTGCCGAGCGAGCCGCGCATGCTCCCGCGCCAGCGCCTCGGCCCGCGCACCCTCGCGCAACTCGATTGCGGAAATGATCGCCTTATGCTGCGCCTGCGCGACGACCAGTGACCTGTAAAAGGCAGGCACATCGGACTCGGTGTTGACGAAGGCATTTGGGCTGGCAAATGGCAGGCTGGTCATGCGCTCGATCTCCCGTCGCAAGAGATCGCTGCCGGCGAGATCCCAGAGCAGGCGATGGAACATGCCATTCAGAGCTTCGTACCGCTCGAAGTCCATGGCGGACGGTTCAGCCGCAAGCACCGTATCGAGATCAGCGACAACGTCACGAATGGCGCTCATCCGTTCGGGCGTTGTCGCACGCTCAGCAGCCAGACGCGCAGCAGTGCCTTCCAGCACGCCCCGGAGCTCGATGGCGTCGATCACCTCCTGCCGGCTGAAGGAACGCACGGCGTAGCCGCCCGAGGGGATGAGGGCGACAAGGCCCTCCTGCTCAAGCCGCTGCAGAGCTGCCCGAAGTGGGGTGCGCGAGACCGACAGGCGCTCGGCGAGAGCAACCTCTGACAAGCGTTCCCCGGGCTGAACCTCACCTGCCAGGATCAGATCTCGGAGCCCAGAGAGCGCCTTTGCCGTCTGCTGTTTGGGAGCGTGTTCGCTGTCAGCCGTCATGCCATCACTCCGCAGCCACCGCATGCGGCCCGGCCTGCGGCTTCAGTTCGGCATCGATCATCCGATCAATCAGCTTGCGCGCCCACATCGATCCGGCGTCAATGTTGAGATTGTAGAACTGGTGATCGGGATTGGCATCAATCGCCCGCTGCTGGGCCTCCAGAACCTCTTCGTCCTCCCGGAAGACGCCGGCGACACCTTCGCGCAACTCGTGTGTGCGTGCCTGATTTCCAAGGTCGTAGTTCCGAGCGAAGGCCCAGAAATAGAGACAGGTCTTGTCCGTCGATGGGGTGATCGTATTGAGCACATAGCCGTTGACGCCCTTCGAGCGGTCACCTTGCTTTGCACCTGTACCTGCTTCAGCAACACCAACATCGATCGTCACGGTGCAAGGCGCCTCGAAGCGGATGATCTGCCAACGATCGACCTTGCCCGGCCGGCCATACTGCTTGCGCCAGAACGGCGGCGGGTCGATGTCTTCCATCCAGCGGGTGATGTATGCGAATCGATCCGAATGGCTGGCTTCGAACGGCGCCTCGGCGACCGCGCGATTTCCGATCGACGAGCCATGCACGAAAGTCTCGTGCGTCAGGTCCATCAGATTATCGACAACGAGGCGATAATCGCACTTCACCTCGATAAGCTTGCCGTCCGCCGCCCAGTTCGGATCCTGGTTCCAATGCATGTCGGGAATGAGTGCCGGATCGGCAAGTGCCGGATCGCCCGGCCAGATCCAGATGAAGCGATGCTTTTCGGCAATCGGATAAGACTTGACGCAAGCCGACGGATTGATGGTGTCTTGCGACGGCATGTATACACAGCGCCCGGTTTCGTCGAATTCGAGACCGTGATAGCCGCAGATGACATTGTCACCTTCGAGCCGCCCCAGCGACAGCGGCACGAGCCTGTGCCAACAGGCATCGGCAAGCGCTACGGGCGTGCCATTTTCCTTGCGATACAGGACAACTGGCTTGTTACAGATCGTCCGCGGCAGCAAAGCCCGCTTCAATTCGACATCGTAAGCCGCAGCATACCAGGCGTTCAACGGGAAAGTGGGTTTGGACATGACAGCTCCTCCTGATCGGGACAACAAAGCCACATTGTATACAGGATGTCAATCACGACCAGAAAATTGGAGCGACAGGACCGGGTTCCGTCTCATCCATACCGTCGCAGGGCTCATGGCTATGAAAGGGTATTTGTCCGGTAACGCTCCATGAAGCGCCGATCGATCCGGTCCTTCCATCGGGCAACCCAGCGGCCTGATACGGCAAGGCCCCATTTGTCGGCGATGGCACGCCCGTCCGGCAAGGATATCAGGGCCAGCCAGGATCGCTGCGGGCGGTAGGCCAGAAGTGGCTCTCCCTGCAAGCTGCGCCGAATATTCTCCGCCAGGATGGGCCCCTGGCGAACAGCGAAGACGCCGGCCTTTGGGCGCGGGTCAGCCAGCGAAGCGACATCTCCAGCTGCAAAAACATCGGGATGCGACAGAGAACGCAATCTCTCATCGACCCGAATGAAACCTGCCTCATCGAGCAATAAACCGCTCTCACGCAGAAAGCCTTGAGAGCCACTCGAGGTCGTCCAGATGACCTCGTCGGCGCCGAGCCGCCGGCCGTCACGAGCAACCAACGCGCCGTCGACCAATCCGACGACGTCGAAGCCGCCATGATGCTCGATGCCTGCCAGCCTCATCTGCCGCCGTATCAGCCTTCGGGCCAGGACGCTTCGCTCACGCAAGGGCTCGATGGATCGGCCAACAAGTGCAATCTGGACAGCACTACCGGCAAATCGCTGTCTCAAGGCAAAGGCGACCTCGACCCCGGCCACGCCCTGCCCGACAACCACAAGCCTCAGGGGGCGACCATCCTCAACCAGGCGATCAAGACGTTCAAGACGATCGGTAAAGCTGGCGATCGGCTTGACAGAAATGCCACCGGTTACCCCGGATGGCAGTGAGGGCGTTGACCCGATATCGATCGAAAGCTGCCGATAGGAAAGGTCTGATCCATCTGCGAGCCGCACCACCCGACGATCGGGATCGATGTGCGTCGCCGCAGTTTCCTGAAAGGCGACACCAAAGCGGGCGCAGAGCGCGGCAAGATCGATATGAAAGTCATGAAAGCCGTACACCCCGGCGATGTATCCCGGCAGCATGCCGGAGTAAGGGGCATATCTGCCGGGAGAAACCAGCGTGATCCTGGCACCGAGCTGCAGCAGCCCCAACCGCCGGATCACTTCAACATGCGTATGGCCACCGCCGAGGAGCAGAATATCGCTTGTGGGTTTGCCGCCATCAACCATCGTCAGGATCCTCTCCGCCGAGCCGATGCACGGCGCCGCCTGCGGCCTCTGCATCCGCCTCGTCATGTGTCACGAGGATCACCGGGAGGCCAGCACTGCGGGCGCGTGCAAAGACGAGCGCACGCATCTGGCTCCGAAGCGCCATATCTAGCTTTGAAAAGGGCTCGTCGAGAAGCAGCAGCCGAGGTTGGGACACGAGAACACGGGCAAGCGCCACGCGGGCCTTCTGACCGCCCGAAAGCGTCGCAGGATCGCGATCTTCGAAACCGGGAAGTTCCATCTCCTTCAGGATCTCGGCAGCCATCCGTCTTCTGAGCTTTCGATCGGAAATCTCTGCGGGAATTGCAAAGGCGATATTCGAGCCGACAGACATATGCGGAAATAGCAGCGGATCCTGGAACAGAACACCTGCTCTTCGCTGCTCTGGAGGTAGTGCCAGAAGGTCGACGCCATCAACCGAAACGGTCCCCTGGGCGCGAAAGGCGGGATCCAGAAAGCCGCCGATAAAGGACAAGAGTGTCGATTTCCCCGAACCGGAAGGGCCCATCACCGTGAAAATGGACCCCGGCGGGACGGTCGCTGTCACCGAGATCAGGGGGCTTTCGCCAAGGCTGATGATGATGTTTCCGAGGTAAAGGCCCCTCGCGGCTTGGAACGGCACCATCGTCAGACCCTCATCTCAAGGCGGTTGCGATGAAGGACTGCCGGCAAGAGCGCCGCCAGCGCAAAGGCGACAAAGGGCAAGATGGTCTGCAGCAGGGCGTAGACTCCTATGACGCGACGATTGTTGCCGGAGGCGAGCGCAACAGCCTCGGTGGTGATGGTCGCCAGTCGCCCCTCACCAATCAGAAGCGTCGGCAAATACTGGCCGACCGAGACGGCAAAGCCTACGGCAAGAGCGGTAAGAATTGGCCGGATCAGCATCGGCAACCGGATCGAGAGGAGAACCGAGATCCGTGACCGTCCAAGCGCGGTGGCAATAATCTCGTAGCGGCGATCCATGGCGCGCCAAGGGTCCGCCAGAGACAGAAAAACATAAGGCAGCACAAACACCAAGTGAACCAGGATGAGGGCCATGAGCCTGTATCGACTGCCGCTGCCAATGAACAGGAGTTGCAGACCGAAGACAAAGGCGATCTGAGGCACCATGAGCGGCAGATAAAGAAACAGCAGGCTTCGGTCGCCACCATTTCGCCCGGTCTGGATCTCCCGCTCCAGACAGCCGATGCACAGAGCCACTGCAATCAGGGTCGATGCGACGCCGATCACAAGCGTCGTGACCAGAGGATCGATAATCCGCGGCATCGCTGACATCCAGCTCCGCAATGTGAAGTCCTGCGGCAGCAGATCCGGAAACTGCCAGAGACCGGCAAATGACCAGACTGCCAGAATGACAAGCCCGGCAAACACACTGGCTGCAATGATGCCCACTGCGACGACCGACAAGAGACGAACGAGGCGATCGCGCACAAAACGATGCCCCCGCTCGCACAAAAGCCGTAGCAGCACGGAGCCCGATCTTTCCAGACCGAACCAGATCAACAGCGCCGCAAGCGTTACCGCAAGCTGCAGCACGGCACCCGCCGAGGCGAGGAAGCGCACCGAAAGGTCAGGATCATTCATCCACTGCACCAGCCGGGTGGCAAGCGTGCCTGGCAGATTTGGTCCGAGTATGACCGCGACATCCACGACAGAGGAGGAGTAGGCGATAACGGCATAGACGGCAAAACGGATTTGCCGATAGAGCGCCGGCCAGAGCAGATAGACAAAGCCCGCGATCCGCCCATAGCCGAAAGAGGCAGCGAGACGACGGGCGGCATGAAGATCAACCTGCGGCAACGCGGCCAACAGGACCAGAAACAGGAACGGCGTTTCCTTGATCACGAGACCCGCAATCATGGCCAGCCCCCAGGGATCATGCGGGATCAGGACATCCGGCGGCCGATCAATCCCGAACACTGGCGCAACCAGCCGGATGAGGAAGCCGGAGGGTGCGAGGAGAAAGGCAAGACCGAACGCAGCAGCGGCATGGGGAACCGCAAGCAGCGGCGACAGGAGATGCTGGATCCGCGCGAGAACGGAGGTTCCTGCGAAACCAGCGATGAAGACGAGCACGATGACAAGGGAGAGAGCCGTCGCGGCAAGGCCAGTGGCCAGGCTGAGCAGCGCTGCAGTAAAAAGCCCCGGCATCGCAAAAAGAGCGTGGAAAGGGTCAAGGCTGAGCCCCAGACCTCCAAGCGCCGGCAGATAACCGAAGGCCGGCAGAACGGTGCCAAGAATGCCGAAGGTGATTGGCAGCAACAATAGGCCAAGAGTGAGGAAGACCGCGCTTCGAGAAAAAAGCGCGGTCGCTCGGTCAGCCAGACTGGAGGAATTCGCGGAACGCATTACGCCTCAATTGCCGCTGGCATAACGCCTGCGCCATTCAACTTCGATGCGCTCCATCCAGCTGGCATGCGGCTCGGCAATCACGGGTCCGAGCTGATCGGGCGGAAGCGTGGCGGCTCCGAGATCGAGCGCGGCGAAGGCTGCCCGATCGGCTTCCGCCAGCTTTGTCATCGAAAGAACGGTGGGGTCTCCCCAATAGGTCGGGTCCTGCTTGCGCAGCTGTGCTTCAGGCGAAATCAGAAAATTCGCTGTCAGAAGTGCACCCTCTTTCGCATTGGCATTGTAGGGTATCGCCACGAAATGTGTGTTGCCAAGAGTGCCACCGGAGAAGGTGAAGGAACGGACCGTGTCCGGCAGCTCTCCGGCCTTGATGCCCGCCGAGGCCTCTGAAGGGTTGAAGGCGAAGATGATGTCGAGTTCGCCATCTGCCAGCTTCTGCTTCATGTCCGGATAGTTCTGCGGGAACGCCTTGCCCTGTCGCCAGGCGACCGGGTGCAACTGGTCGAGATAGGCAAACAGCGGCTCCACATCGCGCTCGAATGTCGCTTCGTCGACCGGCTTTGCGAGTTTCGCGGGATCAGCGATGACCTCACTGAGGACCTGCTTGAGGAACGACGAGCCAATGAAATCCAGAGGCGCCGGATAGGAGAAACGCCCCGGATTCTTCTTGGCCCAGTCGAGTAACTGCGCCGCATTATCAGGCAGGGCCGCAGCGTCAGTGCGGGCGCTGTCGTAGAAAAACACCATCTTCGCCCCACCCCAGGGACTTTCCAGCCCGTCCGTAGGCTCCGTGAAGTCCGTCAGGATGGTCGGCTGGTTTTCGAAGTCCACATAGCGCCAGTTCGGCAGGGCGGTCGCCCAGCCCGGGCTGAGCAGCAGATCCTGCTGCTTCATCGACACGAAGTTCTCGCCGTTAATCCAGATCAGATCGACGGAACCGCCCTCGTCCTTGCCGGCTGCTTTCTCGGCGATCACCTTAGCGACGGCGCTTGCCGTATCATCGAGCTTCACCTGCACGACGGTCACGCCGTAGCGCGACTGCATCTCGGCGCCAACCCATTCGAGATAGGCGTTGATGTTCTCCGATCCGCCCCACGCGTTGAAATAGACCGTCTGGCCAGAAGCGGCCTTCTCGATTGCCGCCCAATCGGCAAGATTGGGACCGACAGCCTTCGCCGGAACACTTGCGGCAACCATGAGGCTTGCAGCGAAAATTCCTGTCATCAATCGCATGATTTGCGCTTCTCCCTTGAATCGACGGTGATGAACTCAGTGATGTGGTTTGCTTTGTCTAGGCTACGCTTTCGAGCGCAAATGGATTTCACCATGGACTTGCATACTTGGATTGGCTTGTGACGAAAGCGGCGAGAATTTCATCGTGAGGCGAGACGTCCTCTTCGCCTCCGGCTTTCTCAGTGAGCTGAACTGTGATCCGCATTTGCTCGATGAAGGCCCGGTATCCCCGACGCATCGCTCACTCCCTTTCCAGCCGGTTGCCTTGAGCGGTCATCATTGAGGACCGCGCTTTCGGAACTGCCGGACGACAGTGGGGATCAGCGCCACAAGCGCCAGTGCGAAGAAGGCAAGCGTGATCTCAGGGGTCACGAGATCGGAAATCCTGGCCTCCTGGCCGCTCTCCTGTGCGGCAACGAGCACACTATCGACCCCCTGCCCGAGATAGGCATAGGCGAATGTACCCGGCAGGATGCCGAAGAAGGTGGCCGCAATGAAGCGACCGAGGCTTATGTCGAAGAGAGCGGCCGCGATATTGACCACGAAGAAAGGAAAAACCGGCGCCAGACGGATGACGAAAAGGTAGCCGAAGGCATTTTCGCGGAAGCCGTCCGCGAGTTTCTTCACGACGCCATCGACGCGATGCCGCAGAAATCCACCAAAGGCCGAGCGGGTCGCAAGAAACAGGATAGACGCCCCGATCGTGGCGCCGACGGCAACCAGGGCACCGCCGATCATCCAGCCGAATAGAAAGCCGCCAAAGATGGTCAAGACCGACGCTGCGGGAAAGGAGAAAGCGACAGCCGCAATGTAGACGCCAAGGAAAAGCATCGCCGACCACAAGGCGTTGCTATCCACATAGGCCCTGAGAGCCTGTCTTTGTTCAGCGAGAAAGCCGAGGCTGAGATAGTCCTGAAAACCCAGGGCATATCCAAGACCGAGGCCGGCCAAAACGACAAGCACCGGCGCAAATCGCAAAACCGGGTTGCGGCGCGGTACGGCTGCGGCATCGGCACCATTCGAATCCGATAAAGAAACGCCCGGACGTGAAGACTTACGATCAATCATAAATACCTCCGGGCACGTGATGAGTCGCACCGTGAGACCCAAGGGTGGCAAGCGACCGATATTGCATGGTCACTATGGCTTGAAGGGGTAGAATGCGGCTGGACTTTATAGGCGATTGTTTCGCGAATGACCGCCGGGCATAGGCAGGGAGCGGCGTATCGCAGAGGTGATCGAGACTGTGCCGCCGGCGCAAAGTGCGGTCCTGATCCTTCGGGGCCAGCAAGAGCTTGATCCAGCAGAGGTCTGCGCCCTGTTCAACGTCGTCGAAGGCCATAGGCGCATGCTCCTGCATCGGGCTCGACTGACCATTCGCAACACACTCTACCGTTTGCATGAGGTCAATTGAACCGGCGGATTGGGCGATCATCGCGTCTCCTTTGAGAAGGCGACCCATCCCTGGCGCCAGCGAATGACGGTCGTGAGCCCGCACAGCGCAGCAAAACCATAGGCAATGACCGGGAAACTACCAGGCAAAAGACACATGGCAACGAAAACAGCGATGGTCTCGAAGCCTTCGGCTAGACCACCGGCATAGTATATGCCCTTGGTCGGAAATTCCGGCGCCTGGCGCCCGAGCTTTGCGGCAACCGCTGAGAAGGCGAGGAAAGAGGACCCGGTACCGACGAAGGAGACGATCAGAACTGCAGCCGGCAGGGCGTTTTCGGCCGGATAGGCGATCGCGAATCCAAGCGGGATCAGCGCATAAAAGACCATGTCGAAGGCGATATCGAGATAGGCACCGCGATCCGTTGGTCCCTGGATCCGGGCCACGGCACCATCGAGACCGTCAAGCGCCCGATTGAGCAGGATCAGCAGAAGTGCCGCCAGAAAGGATCCGAAGCAGAGCGCCACGAAGGCGAAGAGCCCGGCGAAAAAGCCGACAATGCTGATCTGGTCCGCCCGAACCCCGCGATGCGCCAGAAAGGCCGCAACGGGCTGCAGTACCGCCTTTTGCAGTGGCAAAAGCTTGGCATCGATCATCCACGCCTCCAGGTCTGGAAGCGTTCAAGCAACGACAGCATGAAACCATTGATATGGGCGCGCCGCCACTGCCCGGCCACCATCTTGTTGGCCTCTGCCAGCGTCGGATAGATGTGGATCGTGCCGAGGATCTTTCCGAGCCCATGGCCATGCTTCATGGCGAAGACGAACTCGGCAAGCAGATCGCCCGCATGCTCGCCAACGATCGTGGCGCCTAGGATCCTGTCCTTGCCAGGCACGGTCAGCACCTTGACGAAGCCATGCGCCGAGCTGTCGGCAATCGCCCGGTCCAGATCGTCGATGCCGAAGCGCGTAACCTCGTGCGGGATCTTCTTCTCCTTCGCCTCGGCCTCCGACAATCCGACACGAGCGACTTCGGGATCGGTGAAGGTCGCCCAGGGGATGACTGAATAATCGGCCTTGAAGCGCTTGAGATCGCCGAACAGCGCATTGATCGCCGCGAACCAGGCCTGATGCCCGGCGACATGGGTGAACTGATAGGGCCCCGCCACATCACCGGCGGCGAGTATGTTGGGAACGATCGTCTGCAGATAATCGTTGGTCTCGACGACCCGATCGACCTTGATGCCGAGTTCTTCCAGCCCGAACCCCTTGAGCCGCGGCGCCCGCCCGACGGCGACGATGATCTCGTCGAAACCGATGCGGCGAACCGCGCCGTTATGCTCGACCTCGATCCACTTGCCGCCGGCATCCGTTCCGCAGGCCACGGCCTTGTGCCGGGTCAGGACATTCACCCCGTCACCCTTCAGCGACGCCTCGACCAAGGCGGCGGCATCCTCGTCCTCGCGCATCATCAAACGCGGCGCCATCTCGATCTGCGTGACTTCTGACCCGAGCCGGGCAAAACTCTGCGCGAGCTCACAGCCGATCGGCCCGCCACCGAGAACCACGAGCCGCTGAGGCACGGACGATCGATCCCGAAGACGTTCCCAGAGGGTATCCGAAGTAAGATAGCCGATCTCGGCCAAACCCGGAATCGGTGGAACGAAGGGTTGCGCCCCGGTCGCGATGATGATCGCCCGCGTCGTCAGCCGCTGCATGCCGCCGTCGTTGAGCGCGATCTCGACCGTCCAGGGATCGATCAACCTCGCATAGCCCTCAAGCACCTCAACGCCGAGCCCCGTATAGCGCTCGACACTGTCATGCGGTTCGATCTCCGCGATCACCTTGTGGATCCGCTCCATGACGGCAGAGAATGGAACTTTTGGCTCGACCGCCTCGAGGCCATAGTGATCGGCATGACGCATCTGATGTGCCACCTTGGCACTTTTGATCAGAGCCTTGGATGGAACGCAGCCGAAGTTGAGGCAGTCGCCGCCCATCTTGTGCGCCTCGACCAGCGTCACCTTCGCCTTGGCGGCAGCCGCGATATAGGCGGATACGAGCCCGGCAGATCCGGCGCCGATAACGATCAGGTTGCGATCGAAGCGCCGCGGCTTCGTCCATTGCGCACCCGTCGTTTCAGGCCTTTGGTCTTTGCTGCTCATTCATCGTCCCGCTGATTCGATAGGGTTTCATGGATTAGACGGCTCAGACTGCGTTTCATTACAGTCTCCAGAACATTTTTTTGCGGGGCACCGAGGATGGGAGCGACAGTCGATCAGCGATCCCGCTCCGGAAGGAAGGGCCCCTCGCCCCAGACAATCGATCGCTCGTGCCGCTCGATGACCTTCTTGAGATCCGTAAACTCCCGAACGATGTGATCCTGAAACTTGCGGCAGGCCGGGTTGGGATAGGTCTTGCGTTTGGTGATGATGCCGAGCGTCCTCTCCGGCTGCGGGATATCGACGGGCACAATCGAGATCTTGTTCTCGCCCTTGAAGGAAAAGACGACCGAATGTGGCAGGATCGCCAGCGCATCGGTCGAGGCAATGTAGTTCACGACCGACAGCAACGAGCCGCCGGAATAACGCACCTGGAAGCTCGCTGATCCCGAGCGTGATCAGGATATTGTGCAGGTCGAGAACCAGCGGCGAACCGGGAAGCGGCGCCACCCAAGGATAGGTCATGATGTCTTCGATGCTGAGCCGCCGTTTTCTCAGCAAGGGGTGCCCCACCGAACACGTCAACACATTGCGCCCCGGCAGGATCGGCTGGAACTCGAAATCGCTCTTCAGGTCCGTGCTGCCGATCGGTGTGATCGCCATATCGATCTGGCTGGAGTCGAGTTCTGTCAGCAGATCCGGCAGATTTCCATAGGACTGTTCGACCAGGATATCGCGTTCACGAACCTGGAAGCTGGCGATCATCTGCGAGATCACGGCGTCCATGAAGAAGGGAACCCCGCCCACCTTGATGCGACCGGCCGTACCCGACTGGAAGCTTCGGACGATTTCGACCGCCTTGCGGGAGGCTGCGAGGATCGAACGTCCCTGGATCGCGAGCTGCTGGCCGAGCGGCGTCAGTTGCAGTGGCCGCTTGCCTGCGATGAAGAGGGGCTCGCCAACGCGACGCTCCAGCATCGAAAGCGTGCGCGAAACCGCCGGCTGCGTCATGCCAAGCAGCGCAGCGCCTTCGGTCACGCCGCCGGTTTCGGCAACCGCCGCAAGCTGGACCAGATGGCGCTCATCGATCTTCATAGCAATCTGCTATATCGAACATAAGCAATTTTATCAACAGACGGCGCGTGCCGCTCTATAGTCAGCACATTGGGAGGATCCGATCGGGCTGAGGCATGACGGGTGTGGCGTCCATCGCCACAGGAGGCCCCGTGCGTTCGAGATCGGCTCCATGCCTGCCCGCGCAGCATCTGGAGGAAGATAAGAATGTCGTTCATCTCGGGTTACCATCACCTCACGCTGAGCACCGACGGTGCTCAGGAGGACTATGATTTTTACACCAAGACGCTTGGGCTCCATTCCATCAAGCGCACTGTGCTCTTCGACGGCACGATCCCGGTCTACCATCTCTATTACGGCGCCAAGAACGGCGACCCTTCGACCATCGTCACCACCTTCCCCTTCAAGAAGCCCGGCATTTACGGCAAGCGTGGCACCAACCAGTCGAAGATCATCCAGCTCGCAATCCCGGTCGGCTCCGCCGACTTCTGGATCGACAGGCTGAACGCGCGCGGCATTCCCGCAACCAAGACCAGCCGCTTCGGCATCACCCGCGTGGCGCTCGCTCACCCCTGCGGCATCGACCACGAACTGGTCGAGAGCCCGGCCGACACCCGAACGCCCATCACGAGCGAGGCAAATGGCGTAGGCGCCGCTCACGGCATCCGTGGCATCTATGGCGCGGCCGTCGCGGTCTTCGACCGCACATCGATGGACGACTTCCTGACGATCGGCATGGGCATGAAGAAAGAGGCCGACAGCGACGAAGGGCTGATGTTCTCGGTGCCGAACAATGGCGGCCCCGCGAGCATGGTCGAGGTCCTGCACCAGCCAACCGGACCGCAAGGGACCTGGACACTGTCGGGCGGCACCATTCACCACCTCGCGCTCAACACTGGCAATGAAGAGAACCAGCTAAAGCTCAAGGCTCATATTGAAGGTCTCGGCTTTACCGACGTCTCCGACCAGAAGGACCGCAACTATTTCAAGTCCTGCTATGTTCGCTCGCCGGGCGGTGCGCTCTTCGAGATCGCGTGGTCGGTTGAGGGAGGATGGGCATTGGACGAGCCAGCCGACGCCATCGGCACCACGCTGGTCTTCCCGCCATGGTTCGAGGATCGCCGCGAGGAACTGATCGCCGGTCTGGAACCCGCCAACTTCTGATCCGGAGGCGATCATGGCCATTCACGGCGAGCCGCTGACCGCGGGCTCAGCTCCGGCGCAGGCTGATGTGCTCTGCGTATTCATCCACGGGCGAACCCAATCGCCCGAGGACATGATTGAGCAGGTCGTCGGGCGGCTTGCCGTACCGGGCGTCTCCTTCTGCCTGCCGCGGGCAACCGGCAACACATGGTACGCGTCTCGTGCCACGGATGCACTGACCGAGACCACCCGAGGCGAACTGAAAGCATCTCTCGACTATCTCGATGGGCTGGTGGGAGCCCTGCGACAGGCTGGCGGCCGAGAAAAGCCGTTGCTCATCGGCGGCTTCAGCCAGGGCGCCTGCCTGTCGCTTGAATATGCCATGGCTTTTGGTCCCTGGAACGGTGCCATGGTCAATCTCACCGGCTGCCGCGTCGGCCAGGCGCAGGATGAGCGCTCGACGCGCGATCTCGACGGCATGCCCGTCTATCTCACCGGCTCCGATCAGGATCCCTGGATCCCGGTCTCCGCCTTTGCCGAAGCCTCGGAAGCGCTTGGGAGGGCGCGAGCGAGGCTTCGCTGCGAATTGTTTCCGGGCCGCACACATCAGGCCTCGGACATGGAAGTCAAAGCGCTCGAAGCCATGCTTCGGGATCTAGCGGAGGGCAGTCGACCATTTCGCCGCGTCGCGGCCTAGTTTTGAACGAACAACTGGGAGGAGGACAGCATGATTACGCGCAGAAAACTGCTGAAGGCAGGGGCCGCCACCGGTCTCGCCTATGGTTTCGGGGGCCTTGCCGCACCGGCGATCGCCCAAGGAGCTAAGATCAAGCTCGGCTATGTCAGCCCGCAGACCGGGCCGCTGGCAAGCTTCGGCGAGAGTGACGCCTACAACATCGCGTCCTTTCTTGCGACCGAGGCGGGCAAGAACTTTGAGATCATCGTCAAGGACAGCCAGTCGAACCCGAACCGGGCAGCGGATGTGGCGAAGGAGCTCATCCTCTCCGACGAGATCAACCTGATGCTCGTCGCCTCGACCCCGGAAAACACCAATCCGGTCGCCACCACCTGCGAGGCCGAAGGCATTCCCTGCATCTCCACCAAGGCGCCTTGGCAGCCCTGGTTCATTGGCCAGCAGGGCAATCCCGGCGATCCAGCAAGCTGGAAACCGTTCGACTTCGCTTACCATTACTTCTGGGGCCTGGAAGACGTCATCGCGGTCTTCACCAACATGTGGGCCCAGCTCGACACGAACAAGAAAGTCGGCGGCCTCTTCCCCAATGATGCCGATGGCAATGCCTGGGGTGATCCGAATGTCGGCCTGAAACCGGGCCTTGCCCAGGCCGGCTTCGATCTGCTCGACCCCGGTCGCTACCAGAACCTGACCGACGACTTTACCGCCCAGGTGAATGCCTTCAAGGACGGCCAATGCGACATCATCACCGGTGTCGTCATTCCGCCGGACTTCACCACCTTCTGGAACCAGGCCAAGCAGCAGGGCTTCAATCCGAAGGCGGTTACCGTCGCCAAGGCGATCCTCTTCCCGCAATCGGTCGAGACTCTGGGCCCGGTCGGCCACAACCTCTCCTCTGAAGTCTGGTGGTCGGCGCAGCATCCGTTCAAGTCATCGCTGACGGGCCAGAGCGCCGGCGAACTTGCCGCCGACTTCACCGCCAAGACCGGTCGCCCCTGGACACAGCCGATCGGCTTCATCCACTCGCTCTTCGAGATGGCAACCAATGTCATGGGTCGCGTCGACGACGTGACGGATGCCGAAGCTGTGGCTGCCGCGATCGCCTCCTCCAACGTCGACACGATCGTCGGTCGCGTTGAGTGGAACGGCCAGGGTGTGCCGCCCTTTGCGGCGAAAAACGTCACCAAGACGCCGCTGGTCGGCGGTCAGTGGCGGCGCAAGGACGATGGCACCTTCGACCTCATCATCGTCGACAACAAGACGGCACCGAACATCCCGACCGCCGGCAAGATGGAAGCGCTGGCCTGAGGACACGACCTAGGCGGGCCCGCTCGAGCGGGCCCGTCAGCTTCCCCAGACGACCGCCTCTTCATGACGCTTGATCAGGTGGCGCAGGTTTTCGAAGCTCGACCGCACGAAGGATGAAAACTGCTCGACCGCCGGAGACCGCGGCGCATCAACACGCCTGAGGATCGCCAGCGCACGCTCCGGATGCGGAATGTTGATCGGCAGCGCCGTGATCGTCTTTTCCTTGCGCTGTGCAAAGACCACGCTATGCGGCATCACGGTCAGCGCATCGGCACCCTTCAGATAATTGACGACGCTCGCCAGCGACCCGCCGGAATAGCGGATGCGGATTTCCGTTGCACCGAAGGAGAGGAGCAGTGCTCTGAGGTCGGCCAACAGAGGACTGCCCGGCGGCGGCGCCACCCAGGAATAGTCGAGGAGATGGGACGGCTGCACACGGCGTTTCAATAGGAGCGGATGGGTTACGCGGCAGGCAATGACGTTACGACCCGGAAGGATCTGCTGGAAGGCAAGTCCCGAGCCCTCGTCGAGAATGTCGATCGGGCAGATCGCCAGATCGATCTGATCGGCTTTAAGCGCCGCGCGTAGGTCCGGGAAATAGCCATAGGATTGGTCGATCCGCACATCAGGATGAGTCGCCTGGAACTCGGCGCACATGCCGGCAATCAGCGAATCCATGAAGAACGGACTGCCGCCGACACGCACCACGCCGCTCTTGCCGACCCGGAAGCTTTCCATCAGGTCGGAGGCCTTGCGCGACGCCGCGAGCATGGCAAGCCCATGTTCGGCCAGCGCAATCCCGAGCGGCGTGGGTTGCAGCGGGCGCCGACCCTTGATGAAAAGCGGTTCGCCGACACGCTTTTCCAGCATCGAAAGGGTGCGCGATACCGCCGGCTGCGCGAGCCCCAGGAGGGCAGCACCTTCGGTCACGCCACCTGTTTTGACCACGGCAGCCAGCTGGATGAGATGTCGCTCGTCGAACTTCATAACGGATTGTTATATTGTCTCCGAAACAAATCATCAATCATGCATCTGAGCCCTGATAGCTTCCTCTCGACCAGTAATGCGGATTTGGGAGGAGATGCATGTCGCGGGCCGCAGACCTCATCGCCTTCGACGAAGCGACGTCCAAGGACGCCTTCACAAGCCGCTTCGGCACTACAGATGATGCAACCGCGCGCCTGCTCTCTGCCGTGGTCTGCCATGTCCACGATCTCATCAAGGAATTCCGCCCGACACCGGAGCAATGGCGCAAGGTTCTCGACTTTCTGACCGAAGTCGGCCACGCCTCGGACGAGCGCCGCCAGGAATGGGTGCTGTTCTCCGATCTCGTTGGCGCCTCCGCGCTTGTTGAAGAGATCAATTCCCGCCGCCCGTCCGGCGCCACGCCCAATACCATCCGCGGCCCGTTCTTCCGGACTGATACCCCGGAGCGCACGCTGGGAAGCTCGATCTCGCTCGACGGCGAAGGCGACCCGCTGCTGGTCGAGGGCCGGGTCGAGGATCTGGACGGCCTGCCGGTCACCACGGCCGAGATCATCACCTGGCAGGCGAACGCGGAAGGTTACTACGAAAACCAGCAGCCGGATCTACAGCCGGAATTTAATCTGCGAGGCCTGTTCCGCCCCGATCAGGACGGCAAGTTCCACTATCGCACGGTCCGTCCGGCCGGATACGGCGTTCCCGGTGACGGGCCGGTCGGACGGCTCTTCGCCCAGGCGGGCTATCCGCTGCACCGTCCCGCGCATCTGCATTTCGTCGTGCGCGCACCGGGTTTCGAGACGATCACCACACATATCTACGACGCGGAGGATCCGAGGCTCGGCGAAGATGCGCTGTTCGGCGTCCGACCGGAACTGGTGCATCCCTTCGAGCACACGGTGATCGACGGAAAACCCGCCTCGCGCATCAGCATCAGGTTCGTCATGGTCCGCGCACGACCCGGGAGGGGCAAATGAAGAGCTTCACCTATGCCGGCAGCCCGGCCAAAATCCTCTTCGGCTCCGGCTGCAGCGCAGAGGTCAATAGCGCCGTCGAATCCCTCGGCTGCCGCCGTGCGCTGGTCCTCTCGACACCCCACCAGAAGGCGGATGCCGAAGCCCTGTCCGATCGGCTCGGAGCCCTCTCCGTTGGCATCTTCTCCGGCGCAGTCATGCACACGCCCGTTGATGTGACGGAGACTGCACTGAAGGTCGTCAAGCAAACAGAAGCCGACTGTGTCGTCTCACTCGGCGGCGGCTCCACCACGGGGCTTGGCAAGGCGATTGCCTATCGCACCGATCTGCCGCAGGTTGTCATTCCTACGACCTATGCCGGCTCAGAAGTCACCCCGATCCTTGGCCAGACCGAGGGCGGTCGCAAGACCACCGTCCGGCACGCCAGCATCCTGCCGGAAGTGGTCATCTACGATCCGGACCTGACCCTCGGCCTACCCATCGGCATGAGCGTCACGAGTGGCCTCAACGCCATGGCCCATGCGGTCGAGGGCCTCTATGCCCAGGATCGCAACCCGGTTTCGACGCTGATGGCGCTCGACGGATTACGCGCCTTCAGGGATAGCCTTCCGGTTCTGGTGAAGAGCCCTCATGACCCAGATGCGCGGGCAGAAGCGCTCTATGGCGCCTGGCTGTGCGGCACCGTGCTTGGCACCGTCGGCATGGCGCTGCACCACAAGATCTGCCACACGCTGGGCGGCTCGTTCGACACGCCGCATGCCGAAACACACGCGGTCATGCTGCCGCATACGGCCGCCTTCAACGCCGAGGCGGCGCAAGCGGAACTTGCGGCAGCCGCCCAACTCTTCGGCGGCTCGATCGGCGGCGGTCTCTGGGACTTTGCCAAGTCGATCGGCGCGCCGTTGTCGCTTCGGGATTTCGGGCTTGATGAAGCCGATCTCGATCGTGCTGCCGATATCGCCACGGAAAATCCCTACTGGAACCCGCGTCCGATCGACCGTGCGTCGATCCGCACACTTCTGCAACAGGCCTGGGAGGGCGTCAGGCCCGACTAACCGAGACGACATTTCGCGCGCTGCGCGCTCTTTGGGAGGAGAGATGATGATGGGAGGAAACATGTTCACGCGACGCAAATTCCTGCAGACGACGGCAGCCGGCGGCGCCGTGCTGGCGACCTCGGGCCTTGCGGCCCCGGCGATTGCGCAGTCAGCGGCGGTCAAGCTTGGCTATGTCAGCCCGCAGACCGGGCCACTTGCTGCCTTCGGTGAGGCCGACAAGTTCGTCATCGACAGCTTCCTCGCCACGACGAAGAAGATGGGCCTGAACTACGAAGTTATCGTCAAAGACAGCCAGTCCAATCCGAACCGCGCTGCCGAAGTCGCCAAGGAACTGATCGTAGACGATGAGATCAACCTGATGCTCGTCTCCTCGACCCCGGAAACCACCAATCCGGTCTCCACCACCTGCGAAGCCGAGCAGATCCCCTGCCTGTCGACGGTTGCCCCCTGGCAGCCCTGGTTTATCGGCCAGCAGGGCAATCCCGGCGACCCCGCCAGCTGGAAGCCCTTCAACTACGCCTACCACTTCTTCTGGGGGCTTGAGGACATCATCGCCGTCTTCACCGGCATGTGGGGCCAGGTCGAGACCAACAAGAAGGTTGGCGGTCTTTTCCCAAACGACGGCGACGGCAATGCCTGGGGCGACAAGGTCGTCGGCTTCCCGCCGGTGCTCGAAAAGCTCGGCTATGGCCTGACCGATACCGGCCGCTACCAGAACCTGACGGACGATTTCTCCGCCCAGATCAACGCCTTCAAGCAGGCCGAGACCGAGATCCTGACCGGCGTGATGATCCCGCCAGACCTCACGACCTTCTGGAACCAGGCCAAGCAGCAGGGCCTCAAACCCAAGATCGCCTCGATCGGCAAGGCGCTGCTCTTCCCGCAGACCGTGGAAGCTCTTGGTGATGCCGGCCACAACCTCTCGACCGAAGTCTGGTGGACGCCGTCTCATCCCTTCAAGTCATCGCTGACAGGCGAGACGGCTGCCGACGTTGCGACCGCTTTCACCGCAGCGACCGGCCGCCCATGGACACAGCCGATCGGCTTTGCCCATGCGCTGTTCGAACTGGCGGTCGACGTCATGAAGCGTGCGGAAGACGTGACGGATGGCGATGCCGTGGCCAAGGCAATCGGCGAGACCAAGCTCGACACGCTGGTCGGCCCGATCGCCTGGAACAACGCCAACCTGCCGCCCTTCGCCCAGAAGAATGTCGCCAAGACCCCGCTCGTCGGTGGCCAGTGGCGGCTGAAATCCGGTGGCGGTTACGATCTGGTCGTCGTCGAGAACGGCCAGGCACCGAACATCCCGCTCGGCGGCAAGATGGAGGCGTTGGGCTGATTGCAGCAGACTGATTTTGGTCTGCCGTGGATACCCCCCTCTGGTCTGCCGACCATCTCCCCCTCAAGGGGGGAGATCACCGGGAGGCTGGACCTTCGCCATGCCAACAGACGTCGAGACCGGCGGACCTCGAGAAGAAAAGAAGTCGGTGCGGCGATCCAATCTCCCCCCTTGAGGGGGAGATGTCCGGCAGGACAGAGGGGGGTGCCCCGCATGAGTGCGTCAGAGTCTGAAGGGACTGAACAATGCCGATCCTGGAATTGAATGGTGTGTCGAAATCCTTCGGGGCCCTCGTGGTCGCCGAGGATATCGGCTTTTCTGTCGAGCCCGGCGAGGCGCTGGGTATCATCGGACCGAACGGCGCCGGTAAGTCGACGCTGTTCAACCTGATCACCGGCAACCTCTCCGTCGCCAAGGGCAGGGTTCATTTCGATGGCCGAGACGTGACGAATGTACAGCCGATGCAGCGCTGCTTTGCCGGCATGGGCCGCACCTTCCAGATCCCCCAGCCTTTCGAGCGGCTGACTGTCTATGAAAACCTGCTCGTCGCCGGCGCCTTCGGCAGCGAAAGCAGCGAGACCGACGTCGCCGAGTTCTGCGCCGAGATCCTGGTCGAAACGGGCCTGATCGCCAAGGCCAACCGCCCCGCCGGCAGCCTCACTCTGCTGGAGCGCAAGCGGCTGGAGCTCGCCCGCGCCCTTGCCACAAGGCCGAAGCTTCTCCTGCTCGACGAGATCGCCGGCGGGCTGACCGAAGGCGAGTGCCGGCAGCTGGTTGCCACGATCAAACGCGTGCACCAGCGCGGCATGACGATCATCTGGATCGAGCATGTGCTGCATGCGCTGAACGCAGTCGCCGAGAAGATCCTCGTCCTGAACTTTGGGCGGGTCATCGGCCATGGCGATCCGCAGACCATCATGAATTCACGCGAAGTGCGCGAAATCTATCTGGGCATGGAGGTCTGAACCATGAGCCTCATCGAAACGAAGAACCTCACCGCCTTCTATGGCGATTTCCAGGCCCTGTTCGGCGTGGATCTTATCCTCAATCCCGGCGAAACAATCGCCGTCATCGGCGCGAACGGTGCAGGCAAGTCGACGCTGATGCGCTCGATAGCAGGCGTGTTGCGCAACGAACCCACAACCATCCTGCATCGTGGCCAGCCGATCGGCGCGCTCGCCGCACCCGACGTCATGGCCCGCGGCATCGCGCTCGTTCCCGAAGGACGCCGGCTGTTCCCCTCGCTGACGGTCGAGGAAAACCTGCTCGTCGGTCGCCACGGCCGTAAAATCGACGGGCCCTGGTCGCTCGAAACAGTTTACGAGCTTTTCCCGATCCTCAAGGAGCGGCGCCGCAATCCCTCGACGGCGCTTTCCGGCGGGCAGCAGCAGATGGTCGCAATCGGCCGGGCGCTGATGTCCAATCCGGAAGTGCTGCTCTGCGACGAGCTCAGCCTCGGCCTCGCACCCGTGGTCATCAAGGACATCTATGCCGCCTTCCCGCGCATCCGGGAAACGGGTGCGGCGATCGTCATCGTCGAGCAGGACATCGCCCAGGCGCTCAAGGTCGCGGACCGCGTCTATTGCATGATGGAAGGTCGGGTCACCCTTGAAGGGCGTCCCGAAGATCTCGACCGCGCCGATATCCACGCGGCCTATTTCGGAGCGGAACCCCATGAACTGGCTTGATACAATTCTCCAGGGCATCCTGCTCGGTGGGCTCTATGCCCTCTTCGCCGCAGGCCTGTCGCTCGTCTTCGGCATCATGCGGCTCGTCAATCTTGCCCATGGCGACCTGATCGTTTTCTCGGCCTTCCTGATCCTGTTGCTGGTCTCCACGCTGGGGCTCAATCCCTTCGTCGCGGCCCTGATCGCCGGCCCTCTCATGTTCGGGATCGGCTACCTGCTGCAATATCATCTGCTGAACCGGACGCTCGGCAAGGACATCCTGCCGCCGCTGCTCGTCACCTTCGGCCTGTCGATCGTCATCCAGAACGGTTTGCTCGAGGCCTTCACCGCCGACAGCCAGCGGATCCCGGCAGGCGCGCTGGAACAGGCATCGCTCTCACTCGGCGGCATCAATGCCGGCGTCATGCCGCTGCTCACCTTCGCCTCTGCCATCCTGGTCATCGTCGGCCTCAACCAGCTGATCTACAGGACGGCGCTGGGCCGCGCCTTCCGCGCAACCTCCGACGACGTGGTGACGGCAGGCCTAATGGGCATTCGTCCCAACCAGATCTTTGCCATCGCCACCGGCCTTGCCATGGTGATCGTCACGATCGCCGCCCTCTATCTCGGCACCCGGGCAAATTTCGATCCAACCGCAGGACCGGCGCGCCTGATCTATGCCTTCGAGGCGGTCATCATCGGCGGGCTCGGCTCACTTTGGGGCACGCTTGCCGGCGGCATCATTTTGGGTGTCGCACAAACGCTCGGAGCCGCCATCAACCCGGAATGGCAGATCCTCTCGGGCCACATCGCCTTCCTGCTGGTCCTGCTGTTCCGCCCGCGGGGTCTCTTCCCCCGCGCTGTCGATTGAGGTGACGATGAACGCCAACAGAGAAACCCTGTCTAAGGTCATGCGCCCGACGCCATCCTGGCGGGTCGAGACGCGCACCCGGCTTTCCTCGCTGTTCGCGCTTGCAGCCATCCTCTTCGTGCTGCTCTTGGCAGCGGCCCCCTTCGTCGTCTCGCGCGGCGTGGTGCAGGACCTCTTCTTCATCCTCACCATGCTTGCGCTCGCCCAGAGCTGGAACCTGCTCGCTGGATACGCAGGCCTGATCTCTGTCGGCCAGCAGCTCTATGTCGGCTGTGGCGCCTATGCGCTGTTCGGCTTCGTCATCCTGCTCGGTGTCGATCCGATCCTGGCCATCCCCCTCGCCGGCCTTTTTGCCGTCCTCGTGTCCATACCGACGGCCTTCTTCGCCTTCCGCCTCTACGGCCCCTATTTCGCCATCGGCACCTGGGTTATCGCCGAAGTGGGCCGCCTGTTGTTTGCCCAATGGAAAGCGCTTGGCGGCGGCACAGGCACCTCACTTCCACGTGACGCGACGCGCGAGATGTTTGGTGTGTCGTTGCTCGAAGACTGGTTCGGTATGCGGACCGCAGCAGCAGCCGACGCCATCGCCTTCTGGCTGGCGCTGGTGGTCCTCGTCCTGACCATCTGGTTCGTCTACCGCCTTCTGCGCTCCAAGCAGGGTCTTGGCCTTGCCGCCGTGCGCGACAACGAGACGGCGGCCCGGGCCCTCGGCGTCGATGCCCGCAGGCTGAAGCTCATCATCTACCTCTCGACCGCCTTCATCACCGGCGTCGTCGGCGCGCTCATCTACCTGCAGAAGGCCCGCATCTCTCCGGATGCCGCCTTCTCGCTCACCGACTGGACGGCCTATGTGCTGTTCATCGTCATCATCGGCGGCATTGGCACCATCGAAGGGCCAATCCTCGGCGTCATCATCTTCTTCCTGATGCAGAATGCGCTGTCGAGCTACGGGTCCTGGTACCTGCTGCTGCTCGGCGCCATCGCCATCATCACCATGCTGTTTGCGCCACGCGGGATATGGGGCCTGATCACCGACCGCACCGGCATCGAACTCTTTCCGGTCCGCCGCACCTTGAGGGGTGGATCGCTTGAACAAACGACAAAGGGAGGGCCAAATGGCTGACATCACCACCGACGTCCTGATCATCGGCACCGGGCCGGCCGGCTCGGCAACCGCCGCCTTGCTCGCGAGCTATGGCCTTGAGCCCATGGTCATCAACCGTTACCGCTGGCTCGCCAACACGCCGCGCGCCCACATCACCAACCAGCGCACGATGGAGGTTCTGCGCGATCTCGGCCGCGACGTCGAGGACGAGGCCTACATGTTCGCGACCGAACAGGACCTGATGGGCCAGAACGTTTTCTGCACGGCGGTCGCCGGCGAAGAAATCGGCCGCATGCAGAGCTGGGGCAACCATCCGCTGTCGCGCGCCGAACATCTCCTGTCCTCGCCCGGCCGCATGAACGACCTACCGCAGACCTATATGGAGCCCCTGCTCTTCAAGACAGCCTGCTCGCGCGGCGCGCAGTCGCGCATGTCGACAGAATATGTGAGCCATATGCAGGATGCAGACGGCGTCACCACCACCTGCCGTGATCGACTGACGGGCAAGGACATCACGATCCGCTCGAAATTCCTGGTCGGGGCAGACGGCGGCAACTCCAAGGTTGCCGAACATGCCGGCCTCACCTTCGAAGGCAAGATGGGCGTCGCAGGCTCGATGAACATCCTCTTCGAATGCGATCTCTCGCGCTACGTCGCCCACCGCCCCTCGGTGCTCTACTGGGTGCTGCAGCCGGGCGCCGATGTCGGCGGCATCGGCATGGGCCTCGTGCGCATGGTCCGCCCCTGGAACGAGTGGCTGATCGTCTGGGGCTACGACATCAACCAGCCGGCACCGGCGGTCGATGATGCCTTCGCAACCAAGGTCGTGCGCGATCTCGTCGGCGTCCAGGACCTGCAGCCGAAGATCAAGTCGGTCTCCACCTGGACCGTCAACAACATGTACGCCACCACGATGTCGAGCGGGCGCGTCTTCTGCATGGGCGACGCCACCCACCGCCATCCGCCGTCGAACGGTCTCGGATCCAACACCTCGATCCAGGATGCCTTCAATCTTGCCTGGAAGCTCGCCGCCGTCATCCGCGGCCAGGCCGGCATGGGCCTGCTCGACAGCTACCAAGCCGAGCGCGCCCCGGTCGCCAAGCAGATCGTCACCCGTGCCAACAAGTCGATCGAGGAATTCGGCCCGATCTTCAAGGCGCTCGGCCTGCTCGATTCCGTCGACCCCGTGAAGATGCAGGAAAACATGGATGCGCGCTGCAACGACACATCAGATGCGGAAAAGCAGCGTGAGGCGATCCGCCAGGCGATCGCCGCCAAGGTCTATGAGTTCGACGCCCATGGCGTGGAGATGAACCAGCGCTACAAGTCCAGCGCCATCGTCACCGACGGCCAGCCGGAACCGGCCTTTGAGAAGGACGCCGAGCTGCATCACCAGCCGACCAGCTGGCCCGGCGCCCGCCTGCCGCATGCCTGGCTCTTCGGCCCAGAAGGTGAAAAGGTCTCAAGCCTCGACCTGACCGGCCATGGCGTCTTCACTGTTCTTACCGGCATCGGCGGCGATGGCTGGGTATCTGCCGCAAAATCATTGTCGAAGGAATTCGGTCTGCCTATCGCGGTCCACAAGATCGGCCCCCGCCAGACCTGGCAGGACTTCTCCGGCGACTGGGCCCGCGCCCGTGAAATCCGCGATTCCGGCGCACTTCTTGTCCGCCCGGATCACCACGTCGCCTGGCGGGCGGAAGCCGCCGTCAAGGACCCCGAAGGCGAGCTGCGGCGCGTCCTGAAAACCATTCTGGCACGGTGAGGAGACATCATGGACGCGCATGAAAAGGGCTACTTCACTGAGGAGACCTCCGTCGAGGTCGTCACCGGCCGCAACGCCAACGCCAAAGACGAGCGGCTGAAGCAGGTGATGGAGGTCATCACCCGCAAGCTGCACGAGGCGGTCAAGGAACTGGAACCGACGCAGGACGAATGGATGGAGGCGATCCTCTTCCTGACCCGCACTGGCCAGATGTGCAACGAATGGCGCCAGGAATTCATCCTGCTGTCAGACGTGCTTGGCGTCTCGATGCTGGTCGATGCGGTCAACAACCGCAAACCCTCGGGCGCCTCGGAAAGCACGGTGCTGGGCCCCTTCCACGTGGCCGATGCCCCTGAACTGCCGATGGGCGCCAATATCTGCCTGGACAGCAAGGGCGAGGATATGGTCATCGAAGGCCATATTCTCGACACGGAGGGCAAGCCGATCGCAGATGCCGTGATCGATGTCTGGCAGGCCAATGACGAGGGCTTTTACGACGTCCAGCAGAAAGGCATCCAGCCCGATTTCAACCTGCGCGGCGTCTTTCGTACAGGGCCGGATGGCCACTACTGGTTCCGCGCTGTAAAGCCGAAATTCTACCCGATCCCCGATGACGGCCCGGTTGGGCAGCTCCTCGGCAAGCTTGGCCGCCATCCCTATCGCCCGGCGCATCTGCACTACATCATCAAGGCCGAGGGTTTTGAGACGCTCGTCACCCACATCTTCGATCCGGATGATCCCTACATCCATTCGGATGCGGTCTTCGGCGTGAAGGAGAGCCTGCTCGCAAGGTTCGATCGTCGCAAGGATGCGGCCCGGGCTGCGGAGTACGGCTTTACGGAAGAGTTCTGGGAGGTGAAGCACGATTTCGTGCTTGTGGGTCGCAGAAACACGTCTGGTGACCGATTGTGAATGCTCAGACCGCTTGGAAGGCATAGTGCCAGGAACCTTCCAGGTGGCTGCGACAATAGTTAAACGCATCCCGATCGGGCTGGACTAGCCATAGTTTTTGGCACCACCTTTGTTTCGCAACGGGTCCAGCGGACGGCTCGCTTCAGGAGAGCGAACAATGGACTAGCAGCAAAGTTCTGCAGATTGATGTCGCTCGTCACAACACGAAAGGCACTGAAGAGGCCCGCTGGCTTGGGCTGGAGCCAGGGAGCGCTTGACCTGACCCCACGAACACAAGCCCCCGGAGGCGGATGCTTCCGGGGGCTTTTGCACTGTTGGCGCCGATCAGGACCGATCAGCTGCCGAGACCCGGCAGGAATACGGGGATTGGGGGCATAACCACCGGATCGTTGATCTTGTCCCAATCGTCTCCTGGTTTGATTGCGCCGCCGCCGTTGGCGGGCGGATTGCCGCCGCTGCCCGGTAGCACGCTACCGCCAAGCCCTGGAAGTTGCGCGCCGCCTCCCACCACCACCGGTCCACCGCCACTGACGGGCAGCACGATCGTGCTGCCGCTGCCCGGCACCACCGAGCTGGGCGGCGTGGTTGTACCGCCGCCAGCCTGGATCGGCTGCGGGATGTTCTTCGTGATCCACAATCTGGCGAACGCATCGTCCGTGAGGAACTGGGCAAACTGGACCTGGTCCTTGATCAGGTTCTCGATCGAAGCTTGTAGAACCTTGCTGCTATCGGGAATCTGGGATGTCCGTTTGTTGTAAAGCTCCAGTCTTTCGGAGCGCTGCTGTGGGGACAGTTCTGGATATTCGTCGCTGCCCGACGCCGAAGTAGCGATCACGCCGCTTGCAGCTACCGCTCCGACGACCCCCACTGTTGTCAATGACCCGAGGCTTACACCGGCTGCACCGACCCCGGCGGCAGAACCGCTACCGGCTGCAGAACCGCTCGCTGCGCCAGGAGGGCGGGAAGACGGAGACGACGAGGGATTCCGACTTGATTGGTTCGGCTCATCGTCGGTGACACCGGTAACGACAACAGGTTGTGCTGCGCTGACACCGACTGCGGCGGCGGCATTCCCCACGCCACTGCCTGCGCCCGCTCCAGCTGCCCCGCCCGGCACCGCCGAACCCGTGGCGCTAGTGGCGGGCGGAGAAGAGGACTGCCCAAATGCCGACGCTGGTGAGAGCGAGGCGCCTGTAAGGGCGACAATGAGCGGCCATGCCGAATGGCGCATCATCAATTTCCGGATCATGTCAGGCCTCCTCAAAACCGATAGGACATGCCGAGCGATACACGCCGGTAGTCGTATTTGCTGTTTTCAAACCAGGTCACCCCCTTGGCGTTAAGCTCAAGCTGGTCGGTGAGCATATAGCCCATTCGCAGCTGGGCAGAGCCCCAGGATGTATCAAGCGGTGTCTCCGCTGGCGCTACCGTCTGCGAGAGGACGTGATGCAGCGCTAACGAGCCGGCAATCTTCAGCTTTGGAGTCAGATTGTAACTGGCACCGAATTGCAGTGCCATGAACTCGGCATTCCAGCGCGCCTCCTGGACCGAGTTTGTGGGAGCGTAAGTCTGTTTGTTTTTGGCGTTCAGATAACTCAAATCCACATGAAGGCCGAGGTCGCCGAGTTCATGCGAACCGCCAGCAAAGGCGCCGAGATAGCTCCCAAAGCTCGAACTTGGATTTCGTGAAGGTGCAACGGCAAAGCTGTAGCCCAAATCGCCATCGCCCACACCTCCGATGACACCAATGCGCAGATGTTCCATCGGCTTGAAGCCGATCATACCGTCAACTCCGCGTGTCTGCCCGTCGCCGTTAAGATCAAGCGGAAATGACACCACGCGGGAATTCCATTCTTCGCTTGAAAAACGTCCGCTGATTTCCGCAAATCCGGCGTCGCCAATATCGGTGCTAAGACCGAGACGTACACCTTTACCCTGCTGGTTGAGGCGCGCAGGCTGACCAGCCTTCTGGTCTATCCACGTAAAAATGCCTTCAGATGAAAACCTGATGTTGTTGAAAAGTCGTGGCGATTTTCCCAAAGGCTGCACCTGTGCCAGAGACGGCAAAGACGGTGCCTCTGACACGGCGTCAGCCGCCAGTGTGCCACCAGCCAAAAAAAGTGAGGCAAAACTGCTAACCAGCAGTAACTTCTTCATAGTGCATGCTCCCCATTACCGGTTCACACTGCGTAACAGGGTAAGTCGAAGCGGACCAAGTCTCTGCGTCTCACCAATCATCACTACGTCCCACGACCCGCATTTTCTCTCAGATGTTGCAGAGAAGAAACGCTTGGATCCGACCGGCTATCTACCCAGCGAGTGTTTTCTTCGCGACCGCCGGCGCATCCAACGGAAGGCAAAGATCGGGGCTCTGGAATAGATCCAGCGAGCACGCGCCTGCCGTGGAAGGGATTCAAAACGCGCTGCCGACTACGGCTTCACCGAGGAATTCTGGGAGGTGAAGCACGATTTCGTCCTGGTCCGGGCAGGCGCATAGATTGGCGAGCGCCCTGTGGATGCACGGTTCATCCAGGCATCGGGATGCTGACAGCCGGACCCGACGGCTCGTCTCTATCGGCCTGCAAAGGCTCAGAGGCTGCGTCTTTGCTCTCATTCACCTGAGGGGTGATGGCGACAGTCGACGCCCTTGTGGCTGAAGCAGCTGCAAGGCTCGGCGTGGAATAGGCATAGCTTAAGGGCGGAGGCGGGGTTGAAGCCGAACCTCGCAGCGTCAATCCGACCAAGAGGTCGGCGAGCACATCCGGGGCCAGGCTCGGATGGCAATAGCGAAGGCGAACCTGCAAGGGCTCATCTCGCCCCGCATCGCGGTCCTGACCAATCATCTGCCAGGCAGAAACGCAGCCGCCTTCGGCGCCCAGTTTCCCCGTGGCGACGCCATAGGAACCATAGGCATTGCGACGAATCACGGGATCGATGGCCATGGCAACACCGGGAAAGTCGCGCCTCAGAGTATCCGTGATCTCGCGGCGATCCGGCCCCTTCCCGAAGGAAGCCTTCGACGATGACCGGGTTGATACGGTGAGAGCGTTTTCGCCGGAAATGGTGGTCATGTTGCTGTAGACGAGGACCTGTGTCGTCACGCCATCAAGAGTGGTCTGCCGAAGGCTCAAAGGTGCCTCGCCGAGCCCGGTCAGGGAGGCGGATGCCAGATGCACCGGGAGCTCGCGGTTGCCGGTCGATACAGGCATGCTGCCGGTCATCCCCTCAAGGAGCGGATCGTCGACGGTCGTGCAGCCGTTGAGGCCAAGCAGTACCAGGACCGCAAACATGTTTCGCTTCACTGGTTGATCCCCATGCGTTCGTTGATGGCGGCGATGCCCCTGGCATTCGCCGGGTCGGCCATGACCTGGTTGAGCTGGGCGAAGATCGCGCGCGACTGTGAGAGATTGCCAAGGTGGTAATGGCTCCAGGCGCGCATCTGGCTGATACCCACCGGCTCCGGCATGATCTGCAGGCGGGCGTTCAGCGCTTCGAGGGTGACGCGGTATTGCTTGCGATCGAAGGCGGCGCGCGCCCGCTGCCAGAGAAGCTCGGCGCGCAGTTCCCGGTCGCGCAGCGGCGTCAGACCGCGCTGCATCAGCAGGGCCTCGGCATCATCGGTCAGATTGGCGCGAAGCAAGGTGAGGCCAAGGCCATAGGCGGCATCATCCGCCTTGCCGCCACCGCCCGCGAGACCGGCCGTAAACGCCTGACGCGCTTCGGCCAGATGGTTGAGACCCAGAAGACACCAGCCCTTGGCCACCTGCGCATCCGGCCGCAAAGCCGTCTTTGCTTCAAGCCGCCGCAACTCGGCAACGCAGCCACCATAGTCCTTTTTCTGCAGCCGCGAGAGATAGCCGGCCTGAACGCCTGCGGGTGCCGAGACCGATTTCCCGGCCCGCTCGCGCGGTTCCGCTGCTGATTTCAGCTCGGCGAAAACCGTTTGATAGGTCTCGCCATGCTGTTCCCGCAGCTCGGCAAGGGCCTTCTTTTCGCCTAGGCGCGTCAGTGTGAGGGCCAACCCCTTCAGGCTGTCGGCCTCGGCCTTCCATTCGAAGGCCTTTGCAAACCAGGCGTGGGCCGGCTCGAACTGGCGCGAGTTATAGGCATACCAGCCGATGAGGCGGGCGTGATCGGAGGATTCCGTCTTCTGGATCGCTTCCGAATAGCGGCTCACGACGCGCTCATCGATGTCGGTCTTGCCCTCACCCTTGAAGGGGAAAGAAAGCTGATCGAGCAGGAAGGCATCCTCACCGTCAAGCAGGTCGAGCTGCGCTGTCACAAGGGCGTAGGCTTCCTCGTCCTTCGACTGGTGGGAAAGACTGAGCGCCATGCCGCGGACGGCTTCCGGCGTCGTCTTCTTCTGCAGCATGCGCTGGAAGAAGTTTGCCGCCTGGTCCGGCTGCTCGATTTTCAGCATGTACCAGCCCATCAGAGCGAGGTCTTCCGGTGCTTGCTCCGTGTCGGCGGCCGTCCTCACGGCGGCAATCACCTCGGGGCCCGGTTGAGGCGCGCCCGCAACACCGGAGGCGAAGTCGCCCAGTTCGCGGCGCATCAGATCGAGGCTCAGCGACCGCATGGAGAGGGCCAGTTCTGGATCAGCAGAGAGCACCCGGATCGCCTCGCGCAAATCGGCTGCCGGAATGTCCTCCATCGCCTTTTGCAGGGTGGTGAGCACCAGCTCATCGGAAAACGCCTTCTCCGGCGCGCGGAAGAGTATCCCGCGATAGACCGTCGTCAGCCCCTCCTGCATCTCGTTTGCCCTGAAAGCATCGAGCATCATCCAGAGCAGGTCGATCTCGGTTTCCTGCGCAGGGTCGAGCTTTGCACCAAGGCGAATGACGGTCACGAAGTCCTTCGCCTCGTTGGCCCGCGTCATGGCAAATCTCAGTTTCCGCCGCTCGAGCTTGCTGCGGAAATCCTCCGACGGCTCCCAGCCCGGATGGCTTGCGGCGATACGGCTGATCTCCTGCTCGATGCCGGCATAGTCATCGCGCTCGTAGAGCTGCCAGAGCGTGGTCTCATCGACGTGGTCGCCAGCATCCGGAGCATAGAGGTCCGCCGGGGGCATGAAGCCGGGAAACTTGAGTTCCAGGCGCCGGGTCTCGGCTTCGACACGCTCCGCCTCGCCATTGCGGGCATAGTAATAGAGCGCGGCCAGATCGACCGTGTCGGGCGCTGGCGTCGTCTGCGCATTCGCTTCGCCGGTTTCTGTGCCGTTCGAAGGCTGTGCCATGGCGGTGGTCGCTTCGGGGACCAGAAGCGACGTCGCGCTGGCCGGCAATGCGACGAACAGCGTGGCGAGGATGGTGCCGGCCAACAGCCTCGTATTGATTGTCTTCTTCATTCGACTGTCCTCACGCCCTTGCGCGGCACGACATAACCAACCCACCAGCCGAAGCCGCCCACCAGCGCCAGAACAAGGCCGACATAGATGATGAAGTTGTCGGAGAGCCAGGCAGCCGCGAGGCGTCTCAGATTGGCGGGGCTCGTATCGGTGATCGGGAAGAAGCTGTAACTTTCGGGATAGCGGTTCACGAGTTCGAGGTCCGAGCGGCGGATCACCGCTTCCTCTCCTTCGAGGGCCGTCCAGGTTGCCGGCTTCGTCAGCGCTGCGACGCCTTGCTGGAGCAGGGTTTCATCGGTCGCGTTGACATAGGTCCAGACGGCCGAACTCTCAGAGGAAGCCACCTGTCTCACGCTGATCAGCTTGTCCCGGGGATCGACCTTGACGTCTTCGCGTCCGATATCCTTGTAGGCCAGCCAACGATTGATGGTTGTCGAGGCCGTTGCCACCCAGTCGGAGACGCGGCTCTTCAACGACAGCTGACCATGCTGAAGCCGCGTTTCCACCTGGAAAGCGTCGAGAAGGGCCTGCGAGTCCGACAATTGGTCGCCCGCCGTAACCGAAGCCGTGACCAGATCATCGGTTGCAGAGAACGGTAGGCGATCGCCCTTCTGCCCGGCGAGTTCGGCAAGTTCCAGCGGCTCATCACCGGCGCCGACAATCAGGGCATTCGTCGACTGGCGCGGATCCGGGCGGCCGATCTTCAGTTCGGCCGGCAGGGGATGACCTGCCGACAGGGCGAGCCGCGTCAGAAGGGTCAGCGCAGACCCAAGCCGTGCGGGTGTCGCCGTATCGACATAGAGATCGAAGGCAGCAGAGCCCTTCAGGGGGAAAGACGTCCCGGCAAAGGCTGCAAGGTCTGGAAGACGACCGGCGCGGGCCAGGGGCGGTATCGTCACCGTGGTTTCTTCGAGCAGCAGGAAGCGAGACCGCGCTTCCTCGCGCTGAGCCGGATCGCAGGCGAGGTCGGAGGCAAGCGGCAACTCGGCCAGAACGCGAACATGGTTCACACCGGGATGGAAGGCGCGCAGCGGAAGTTCCAGCGGCTTGTCCTTGAGCGTCGTGCCCTCGGGATCGTAGAGCACCAGGCTGGCTACTGCACGCTCATTGACACGCACGAGCAGTTGCGTTCCGGGGGCGAGCCCCGGCGCGGTGGCAGCATTCAGATTGAGATCGACCGTCGCATAGTCGCCCGGATAGAAATCGGCGGGCATAACGACATCGAAGCTCGTTTGGAAAAGACGACCGGCAAAAGGTGTCGTCTGATAGCCGATGCTCGACAGCGAGTGAGTGCCCGGGCTCTCGCCATCGATCCGCGTCTGCGCCATGGCGAGCTTGTTTGTGCGGATCAGCGGAAGCAGCGGGCCGTTGACAGCGGCAAGCAGCAGCGACTGGAACTCGCTCTTGTTTGAACCGCGCATGGTCACGACGTAGCGACCGTTTTCGCCCTGTCGGACGAAGAGACCGCGCGGTGCGGCGGCAAGGGCGTCGCGTGCGGGTTGCGGCAGTTTCGCGTCCAGGGGGTCGCCGAGATAGAGGTCTATGCCCGGTCCGCTGCCTCCGACATCGCCGACGCTGACACTCAGATCCTCACGGCCGAGCACCAGTGCCAGGGTCTGCACGAGCGACAGGCTGTCGCGAAGTGTCGTCTGGGGAGCATCCTGTCCGGCAATCACGCGGATTTCCGTGGCCCCGTCGCCATTTCGGCCGACCGACAGAAGGCTGGCGAAATCGCCATCCTTCGGACGTGCGCTGGTCAGGAAGCCACTGACCAGCGGATCGATCTGCGTCCACAGTTCGTACGTCGCCTGAACGCTGCAATCGATGCGGTGGTGCTGTTTCGCACGCAGACGGATCTGGTTCCAGCCGACGGTCAGATCCTTGGCCGCAACCGGAATATCATGGGTCGCCGGCCCGTTGGGCGATCGGATCGGCAAGGCTGCGAGAGGCTTGCCGTTCAACTCGACATCCAGCACGGCATCGTCAGGCATGACCGAGACGGCATTGGTGTAGCTCAGTCTGAGGATGCCGGCTGTCGTCACCTGATCCGGCGAGAGATAGAAGGTGAGTTCTCTCGGCGCATCTTCGCCTTCCAGACGCATGGCTGTTGCCGACTGGCGGAAGGCGACCATCTGGCGGGGAATATCCGAACCGGCCTGAACCGTGCTCTGGACACTTGCCGCACCAAGGTCTGCCGGGACGAAATCGCCGGCGCGAGAAGCGTTTGCCGACAGACACACGAGGATCGCGGCTGCAGACAATCGGCGCAGGATTTCCAGGTTATGCATAGGCCGACCCTTTCAAAGCTGCAGGATAGGTCGCGCCCGGGTCCGACGCCGCGCTTGATGCCTTGATGATCAGCGGCGCGTCAGGATGCGAGATTTCCGTCGTTTCGCGGACCAGACGCAGGGCGTAGGTAAAGCCGCGCAGCGTCTCGGTGATCGTCCAGAGCGCAAAGCGGAAGGTGCCGGTAAAGAAGCCCTTGTGCTTCTGGACACGGTTCCAGCGATCCTGCAGCGGCTGCTGTTCGCAATACATCATCTCGGCGATCGCGATGAAGGTTTCGGGCGTGCGCTCGGCAAAGGCAAAGCCGAAGCTCGTCTCGTCCTGCCGGCGCAGCACGCTGCGGCAGACCAGCGGAATACGCATGCCGCGGCCGTGGCGGCGGATCTCGATGACAGCCTCCTCGCCCTTCTCGAGACCGTTTACCGGCTGTCCGTCGATGAACTGCAGCGCAAGGCCACCGCTCGACACGTCCGCGATGATGACGGCGTGGCTTGTGCCGCCGGAGTGCAGGATCGCATGACGGCGAACGCTGAGGCGCTGGTTGCGTCGACGCTCGCGCCGTTCCGAGACGGAGCCGAGGGCAGCACCGGCAATACCCATGTTGATGATGTTCCAGCCGGCGACAATCAGCAGCAGTTCGGAGGGCATGGCTTCCGTTGTGTAACGCCAGATCGCATAGCAGCTGGCAGCAAAGAGCAGGAAGAAGATCAGAAAGTAGGGGCGCGCCAGCGGCGAGAGTTTGCTTTCATCCAGCGTCTGGCCCTTCGACGTGACGTTGAAGGTCGGCTTGCGCGGGTTCTTCACGACACTCAGGATCGCGCCGAACAGCATCACCGACTGCACATATTCATAGAGCTCGGAGACCCAGGGCCAGCGGACGCGCCCGAAAAGGTAGCTCTGCATGGCAAAGGACGAGATGAGATAGGTCACCGAATAGCAGATGAATTCGGTGATGTTGGCTTCGAAGATCTGCAGCGTAAAGAAGATGTAGAGGAGCGGCGAGAACATGAAAGTCAGCCGCGTCAGCGGGAAGAGCCAGAAGAGGTTGGTTCCGGCATAGCAGATGCGCTGTGCGGCGGAGAGACCGCGCTGCAGGAAGGGACGGTTCAGTGTCAGGATCTGCAGCATGCCCTGGGCCCAGCGAACGCGCTGTCCGATGAAGGAGACAAGCGTTTCCGGCTGCAGTCCGGCGATCAGCGGCTTGTCGACATAGAGGCTGTGCCAGCCGCGGCAATGAAGGGCCAGCGCGCTTTCGCAGTCTTCGGTGATCGACTGACCCGAGAAGCCGCCGGTCTCCTTCAGCGCCTTGCGGCGCAGGACCGCAGCGGAGCCGCAGAAGAAGGAGGCATTCCACTTGTCGAGGCCGCGCTGGACGACGGAATAGAACATCTCGTTTTCCGACGGCATCTTGCCGAAGGTCTGCAGGTTCTTCTCCAGCGGATCAGGATTGAGGAAGTAGTGCGGTGTCTGAACGAGGAAGAGCTTTTCGTTGTTCTTGAAGTGGCCCACCGTCTCGTTGAGGAATTCGCGCACAGGCGCATGGTCGGCATCGAAGACGACCACAAGCTCGCTGGTCGAAATTGCGAGACCTGCGTTCAGATTGCCGGCCTTGGCATGGCTGTTTTCGGCACGGGCGTGATAGCGGACGCCAAGCGCTGTCGACAGCGCCTGCAGCTCCTCGCGGCGGCGGCGGGCAGCGATGGCGGCGCGCGGATCGGACTGGTTGCATTTGGCATCGGTGGCGCCGTCATCGAGCAGATAGACGGTCAGCTTGTCCGCCGGATAGTTCATCGATTTGGCCGCAGCCAGCGTCAGCGCCAGCAGGTCGGCGGACTCATTGTAGGACGGGACAAAGACGTCGACGGTCGGCTTGTCGTCATCGGCAAGACGCGGCGCTGGCTTGCGGTCCAGCGGGTCGGCGACGATGAAGAAATTGATCGCCAGCATCACCAGGCAATACATTTCCGCCGCATAGAGAATGATGCCCGGAATGAAGTTCCAGGGCTCGTTGATATCAGGAAGTGTCTCCGTCGTGCGCCAGAACGCATAGCGCAGGGCGAGCACGGCCGAGAACACGAAAGTCATCACGCGAAATGTCTTGTTCTGCGGACGCATCATGAACAGGAGCATCAGCGCCAGAATGGTCAGGCTGAGCACCAGTTGCGCCTGGAGGCTGATCGGCAGCCACAGCAGAAACACACCAAAAAGGCCCGCAATGATTGCAGGCAACGCAGCGCACGTCATGTGCAGAACCCCATTTCTCATTCGCCCGCAGCTTCATCTGCGGCGATCCCCCTAACAGGAACGCCTGAGAATTAGGGGGTGACTTCTTAGCAAATTGCTAAGAGCGCGAGGGGTGGAAAAGCCGTTTAAGCCCGCCGCCGAGCCATCTGCAAAACACATAATACATTGATTTACAATGGATTTTAAGGTCCTTTAATTCATCATTTCGACATAGACAGATGATCGAATTCCTAAACCTGATCTAATCGACATGGTAGAGAATGAGTTAACGCGGGCTCATCTTGGGGGTTATATGCTCCAGGGCGGGACAGGGAGACAGTTCCTGGCTGCATTTGCTGGCAGACCCCGCTTTGACCCAAGCGATGGACGACACCCCTTACCGCATTATCCTTCGGCAGCGAGACGGAAGAAATCTCACCGTCCCGATCTCGCACAGCAAGGCCTTGTCGCCCTGCCCAATATCGTTTTCCGCTGCTCTCGATAGTCCCGGGCAGGATCGATCCCATCGACACATGTCCACGACCTTGCGCGGTCTCGTGACTGCTTCACTTATTGACAGCGTTTGACGGTCGCAATAGCCTTTGTGGAAACGTTACCACATCGGGAGGAAATCGATGAAACTTGCGCGGCTCAACCGCCTCTTTGGCACGTCCGGAAACTGCTTCGACGTGGCGATCGACCATGGCATGTTCAACGAACGGACCTTCCTCGCCGGCATCGAGAACATGCGCTCGGCGATAGACGTGATCGCCGCTGCAGGACCCGACGCGATCCAGTTGCCGCCGGGTACGGCGCCCATGCTGCAGTCCATTCCCGGCAAGGCCCGCCCCGCCCTGGTGCTGCGCACCGACGTCGCCAACATCTACGGCAACCCGCTTCCGAGCGCGCTGTTTTCCGAAATCATCGACCGCCCGGTCGAACAGGCGATTGCCCTTGATGCCGCCTGTGTCGTCGTCAACCTGCTGATGCTGCCAAACCAGCCCGAGGTCTATCGCGCCTGCGTGCGCAACGTGAACAGCCTGAAACGCGAATGCGAGATCTACGGCATGCCGCTGATGGTCGAGCCGCTGGTGATGCAGGACAATTCCAAGGGCGCCTACATGGTCGATGGCGCCATCGACAAGATCCTGCCGCTGGTCCGCCAGGCTGCAGAACTCGGCGCGGACATCATCAAGGCTGACCCTTGCGACGACGTGACCGAATACCACCGCGTCATCGAAATCGCTCAAGGTTTGCCGGTTCTGGTGCGCGGCGGTGGCAAGGTCTCCGATCAGGAGATCCTCTCGCGCACCAAGGCCCTGATGGAGCAGGGAGCCCGAGGCATCGTCTATGGACGCAATGTCATCCAGCACGCCAATCCCGGCGGCATGACGCGTGCGCTGATGGCGATTGTCCATGACGCTGCAGCGGCGGAAGAGGCGTCACGCCACCTCGCCTGAGGTTGCGCGACGGGAGGAGGAAGATCATGAAGACATTTCGTTTCGGCGTCATCGGCTGCGGCCTGATGGGGCGAGAATTTGCCAGTGCTGCCGCGCGCTGGATGCATCTGAGCGATGCAAAGGCACGGCCGGAAATCATCGCTGTCTGCGACACCAATCCGGACCTGATGGCATGGTTCACGACGCACCTCCCGTCGGTGCGGCAAACCACCACCGATTACCGCGAACTGCTCGCCAACCCGGAGGTCGACGCAATCTATTGCGCCGTACCGCATGCTCTGCATGCGGAGTTCTATGTGGAGATCCTTAAGGCCGGAAAACACCTGCTGGGCGAAAAGCCCTTCGGCATGGACCGGGAGCAGAACCAGGCCATCATGGCGGAGCTTGCAAAGCACCCGGAACTGATCGTCCGTTGTTCATCGGAGATGCCCTACTTCCCAGGTGCGCAGAAAGTCATCGCCATGGCGGAAAGCGGCGAGATGGGCGACATCCTGGAAGTCGAGGCCGGCTTTCTGCACTCCTCCGACATCGACACGAACAAGCCGATCAACTGGAAGCGCATGGAGCATGTCAACGGGGCCTATGGCTGCATGGGGGATCTCGGAATGCATGTCCTGCATGTGCCGCTGCGCCTTGGCTGGCGGCCCGAGACCTTGCACGCCAATCTCGTGAAGCGGGTGACCGAGCGGCCGGACGGCAAGGGCAACCGGGTTCCCTGCACCACCTGGGACAATGCGACGATCAGCAGCCGCGTAGTGACCGCGGATCAGGAGTTCCCGATGGTCCTCAAGACCTGGCGCATTGCACCCGGCGAGTCCAACACCTGGTACATCCGCATTCTCGGCATGCAGAAGAGCGCCTTCTTCTCGACGAAAAACCCTCGCCAGTGGCAATGGATGGACTACCAGGGCACGACGCAGTCGTGGAATACGGAAGACCTTGGCTATGGCTCGGTATTTCCAGCCATTACCGGCAAGATCTTCGAATTCGGCTTTGCCGATGCGATCCAACAGATGTGGGCGGCCTTCATGGACGAACTGGCCGGCGGGAGGGCAAACGGCTTCCCTTGCGCAAGCCCTGCCGAAGCTGCAGACCATCATGCGGTGCTGACCGCAGCGCTAAGGTCTGGTCTCGAAAACCGCGTCGTCACCGTCGACTACGATTGAGGCACGGCCATGAAACGCTCGGAGATCAACGCAGCATTGCGCTTTGCGATCGAAATGCTCGAGACCTGGCGCTGGTCGCTGCCAGTGTGGGGAAAATGGACATTGGCAGACTTCGCCGCCAATCCCGAGGCCTCACAATATCTTCGCAGCCGCCAGCTCGGCTGGGATGTCACAGACTTCGGCTCGGGCCGTTTTGCCGACCAGGGGCTCGTGCTCTTCTGCCTGCGCAACGGTATCCTCGGCGTGGAAGGCGAACGCAGCTATGCGGAAAAACTGCTCTTCATCCAGGAAGGCCAGCTGACACCTGCACATCTGCACAAGGCCAAGCAGGAGGATATCATCAACCGCGCCGGTGGTGATCTCGTCATCGAATTCTGCGCCGCCGATCAGACGGGAAAGACCACCGATGCCGATGTTCAGGTGCTGGTCGATGGCCTTGCCCGGCACCTGCGCACCTGGGAGCCCCTGGTGCTGCATCCCGGCCAAAGCGTGACCATTCCGACCGGGCTCTATCACCGCTTCTACGGGGCGACAGGAAAGGGGCCCGTTCTGGTCGGCGAAGTCAGTGAGGTCAACGACGACCGGACGGACAACTATTTCCTCGAACCCATCGGTCGTTTCGCCGAGATCGAAGAGGACGAGCCTCCGCTCCGACCGCTCTGGAACGAAGGGAGTGTCTGATGAGAGCCGGGGAGGAGGTTCGAAACGGACGGGAAACCGGAGAGAAGGGCGGCATCGTCTGCGTCGGCAATTTCATCGTCGATCGCATCCACACGCTGTCATACTGGCCGGAACAGGGAAGCCTTGCCCATATCCTGCATCAGGACCTCGGCGTCGGCGGTGGCGCAGCCAATGTGGTGACCGACCTAGCCTCGTTCGGCTTCAAGGGTCGGCTTTCGGTCGCAGGCGCCGTGGGTGAGGACAGGGACGGCGACTATGTACGCGATCGCCACGCCTCGCTCGGCATCGACATGACGGGCCTGAGGACGCTGAAGGGTCACGCAACGGCACATACCCATGTCATGAATGTGCCGGGACAGAGCCGAACTTTCTTCTATCACGGTGGCTCCAATGATCTCCTGTCCGAGGATGCGATCGATCCCAGAGCCTATGCCGCAAGCGGTCATCGGATGTTCTATCTGGGCTACCTGATGCTGCTACCGGCCCTGGACCGCCTGGATGACGCCGGCTCCTCTGGAGCGGCCCGTCTGCTGAAAGCGGCGCGCGAAGCAGGCCTCGTCACCTGCGTCGATTTCGTTTCGAGCGAGGATCCCGCCTTTGCCGCGCAAGTCGCTGCCGCCCTGCCCCATTGCGACTACGTGATCGTCAACGAGACCGAAGCCGGGCGCGCAACCGGGATGACCGTTCGCGATGAGGCGGGCGGGCTGTTGATGTCGGCGCTGGAGGCGGCCGGTCAGAGGCTTCTGGATGGCGGCGTCGCCAGAGGCGTCGTCATCCATGCACCGGAGCTCTCCATCTGGCTCACGCCACGACAAGCCCCCGTTGTGACCCCCGCCTTCCCCGTGGATCCGGCGAAGATCGTCAGCCCCGTGGGTGCCGGCGATGCCTTTTGCGCGGCTGTCCTTTACGGGCTGCATGAGGGCTGGCCGATCGAAACCACATCGATCGTCGCCCACCGTGCAGCGGTTCATTGTCTCGGTGGCACAACCGCGACGGATGGCATACCCGACATGTCCGTCCTGCTGGCTGAAATTGGCCAGGACTTTTCGACAACTGCATAACTGGCGGCGGTCGGACGGTCTCAGCCCTTGACCGAAGCAGGTGCGGTGGATTCCCTGACAATCAATTCAACGGGCAGGCGCGTCACTGATGCGGGTCGATGATCAAGCGACTGCTGACGATCCCCAAGACGCTCCTCCAGCCTTCGGGTGGCCTCCAGCGCGACATCACGGATCGGCTGCGCCACCGTCGTCAGTCTCGGTAAAACGTAGGCCGCTTCCGGCAGATCGTCGAAACCGATCACCGAGCAGTTCTGTGGCACGCTGCGGCCACTGTCTCGGACAGCATGGATGACCGCAATGGCCGCGATATCCGTCGTTCCGATGATTGCTGTGATGTCGCCATGATCGTCCAGAACCTTCCGAGCAAGCGCATAGATGGCCGCGAAACTGTGATCCTCGCCGATCGCCTCTGTGACGGGCGAGAGGCCATGGCGATGCAAGACCTGCCGAATGCCCTGCAGTCGGAGCTGGATCGGTTGGCTGTGACCGGGCGCTCCGACCACGGCCACCTTTCGGTGACCAAGATCGATGAGGTGCTGGGCCATGATGCACCCACCCTCCACATGGTCAGCCATGATGGCGTCATCTGATATGTCTTCAAGCTCACGGTCGATCGCGATGATCGGAATGCCGGAATCCGCCAGGGGCTTGAGATGCGCGGTCCCGCCATAGGCGCTCGCGACGATCACGCCTTCGACGCGCTGCGCTCTGAGCATCGCGACATAGCGTGCCTCGTGCTCTTCGTTCTCGGCGGAACTGCAGATCAGGGTGTGATAGCCGCGCTCGAAAAGCTCGCGTTCGATGGTGTTGGCGAGGATACCGAAGAAGGGCACGTCTATGGATGGCAGCATCAGGCCGATCATCCGGCTGGCTTCCCCACGCAACATCCGGGCGCCCTTGCTCGGCGCATAGTTGAGATCCCGGATCGCCGTCTCTACCCTTTGGCGCACCTCCGGAGAGACATAGCCACTGTTGTTCAGAACGCGTGACACGGAAGAGACCGATGTTTCGGCAACCTTCGCTATCGTCCTGATACTGGCTGTCATCTCCGGCTTTCCTGCGGCATAGGCCTCACGGAGTACGAAGATTTAGCGACCTCGGCAAGTCGAGACTGTCAACGGAATACCACATCCACCTCCACTCTCGGCTGACGTTTACACGTCCAAAGTCGTCTGATGCTCCCAGGCCGTGAACTGCGAGCAATAGCTGGTCCATTCACCGTGCTTGAGCTTGAGATAGGCGGCAGAAAAGGCGTGTCCCAAGGCGGCCTGCAAATCCTCGTCCTTCTCGTAGGCACGCAGCGCATCGAGCAGGTTGAGTGGCAGACGTGGGGCATCCTTCACCAGGTGGCCATCGCGGTACATGTCGATGTCGTGATGCGGGCCCGGATCAGCATTGCTTTTCAGGCCACTCAGACCCGCCGCGATGATGATTGCCTGCAACAAGTATGGGTTCACGGCCCCATCCGGCAGACGAAGCTCGAAACGGCCGGGGCCTGGGACGCGCACCATATGGGTGCGGTTGTTGCCGGTCCAGGTCACCGTGTTCGGTGCCCAGGTGGCGCCGGAGACGGTGCGCGGGGCGTTGATGCGCTTGTAGGAGTTGACGGTGGGATTGGTAATCGCGGCCAGCGCGGAGGCATGTTTCATGATGCCGCCAAGGAAGGTCTTGCCTTTGGCCGAAAGGCCGAACGGCATTTCCTTGTCAGCAAAGGCGTTCACCTTGCCGTCGAGATCCCAGACCGAGATATGCGCATGGCAGCCATTGCCGGTCAGCCCCTTGAAGGGCTTCGGCATGAAGGTGGCGCGAAGGCCATGCTTCTCCGCAACGGACTTCACCATGAACTTGAAGAAGGAATGCTTGTCAGCGGTTTTGAGCGCGTCGTCATACTCCCAGTTCATCTCGAACTGGCCGTTCGCATCCTCGTGGTCGTTCTGATAGGGCTTCCAGCCGAGTTCCAGCATGTAATCGCAGATTTCAGCGATGACGTCGTAGCGGCGCATCAGGGCCTGCTGGTCGTAGCAGGGCTTTTCGGCCGTATCGAATTCATCCGAGATCTTTTCGCCATCAGCCGAAATCAGGAAGAATTCAGGCTCGACACCTGTCTTGACCCGCAGACCATGCGCGGCAGCCTCCGCGACCAGCGCCTTCAGGACCACGCGCGGCGCCTGCTCGACCGGTTTGTCGTCCATCACGCAATCAGCCGCGACCCAGGCAACGTCCTTCTTCCAGGGCAGCTGGATGACTGAGGAGGCATCGGGAATGGCGAAGAGGTCGGGATGAGCCGGCGTCAGGTCGAGCCAGGTGGCGAAGCCGGCAAAGCCTGCGCCATCCTTCTGCATGTCGGCGATCGCTTCTGCCGGCACCAGCTTGGCGCGCTGGGCGCCGAAGAGATCGGTAAAGCTGATCATGAAGTATTTGATGCCGCGCTCGGCAGCGAAGCTTGCAAGGTCCTGTGTCACGTCGTTCCCCTGTTTTTATGGATTGAGACACATTGGTTGAAAGGAAATGGCCGCATCCGTGGGAGTCGGATGCGGCCATCAGGTTTTAGAAGCCTCCTTTGCCGGGGTACCAGCTGGTGCCGGCGAGCGGCACTTGCGCCATGGCGGCCGCCTCCATCGTCAGCGCGCAGAGATCCTCCGGTTCAAGATTGGTGAGCTTGTTCTTGCCGCAGGCGCGGGCGATGGTCTGCGCCTCCAGCGTCATGACCTTGAGATAGTTGGCGAGACGGCGACCGGCGGCGACCGGATCAAGGCGGGCGGCGAGTTCCGGATCCTGTGTCGTGATACCCGCCGGATCCTTGCCCTCATGCCAGTCGTCATAGGCCCCAGCCGTCGTCCCGAGCTTCTGGTATTCCTGTTCCCATTTCGGGTCGTTGTCGCCGATCGCAACGAGGGCTGCCGTACCGATCGCCACCGCATCGGCACCGAGTGCCAGGGCCTTCGCCACATCGGCGCCGGAGCGGATACCGCCCGAGATCACCAACTGGACCTTGCGATGCATACCGAGGTCCTGCAGGGCCTGGACGGCAGGTCTGATACAGGCGAGTGTCGGCATGCCGACATGTTCGATGAAGACGTCCTGGGTCGCAGCCGTTCCGCCCTGCATGCCGTCGAGAACCACCACATCGGCACCCGCTTTCACGGCAAGTGCCGTATCGTAATAGGGGCGAGCACCGCCGACCTTTACATAGATCGGTTTCTCCCAGTCGGTGATCTCCCGCAGTTCGAGGATCTTGATTTCGAGATCATCGGGGCCTGTCCAGTCGGGGTGGCGGCAGGCGGAGCGCTGGTCGATGCCCATCGGCAGATTGCGCATCTGGGCGACACGATCGGAGATCTTCTGGCCGAGCAGCATGCCGCCGCCGCCGGGCTTCGCCCCTTGGCCCACAACCACTTCGATAGCATCGGCACGACGCAGATCCCTCGGGTTCATGCCATAGCGGGAGGGAAGATACTGGTAGACGAGCTTTTCGGAATGGCCGCGTTCCTCGTCCGTCATGCCACCGTCGCCTGTCGTGGTCGAGGTGCCGGCAAGCGTCGCACCCCGCCCCAGCGCCTCCTTGGCGTTGCCGGAGAGCGCGCCAAAGCTCATGCCGGCGATGGTGATCGGGATCTTCAGCTCGATTGGCTTCTTGGCAAAGCGCGTGCCCAGAACGACGGATGTGTCGCACTTCTCGCGATAACCTTCGAGCGGATAGCGGGAGATCGAGGCGCCGAGGAAGAGCAGGTCGTCGAAATGCGGGACCTTGCGCTTCGTGCCGCCGCCCCGGATATCGTAGATGCCGGTTGCCGCCGCGCGGCGGATTTCTGCCAGCGTATGGTCATCAAAGGTCGCGGACTTGCGCGGCGGGGTAAACGGGTTGTGGTAGCTCATGGCTTTTCCTCGCCTCAATACGCGTCGGCATTGTCGATGTTGAAGTTGTAGAGCTTGCGGGCCGAACCATAGCGTTTGAACTCTTCCGGCTTGATGTCGGTAATCCCCGCCTTACCCAACAGCTCCGCGAGTTTTGCGAGATGTTCGGGACGCATTTCCTTTTCGATGCAATCGGCGCCGAGGCTCTTCACCGTACCGCGGACGAAGAGTTTGGCTTCGTAGATGCTGTCGCCCAGCGCTTCCCCCGCATCGCCGCAGACAACCAGATGGCCGGATTGCCCCATGAAGGCGGACATATGCCCGATCGATCCTCTGACGACGATATCGATGCCCTTCATCGAAATGCCGCAGCGCGAGGCGGCATTGCCCTTGATGACGAGCAGGCCGCCGCGCCCGGTGGCCCCGGCATATTGCGACGCATCGCCCTCGATGATGACGGTCCCGGACATCATGTTTTCGGCCACACCCGGACCGGCAGAGCCATGGATGGTGACGGTGCCGCCGTCATTCATGCCGGCGCAGTAGTAGCCGACCGAGCCCCGCACCTCGACGGTGACAGGAGCATCGATACCGACCGCAACGGCATGGTGACCGCGCGGATTGACGACTTCGAACGCGGTATCGTTTGCGCCGGCGCCGAGTGTGTGCAGGGCGCTGTTGAGCTCCCGCAAGGGGGTTTGGGAGAGATCGAAGACGGGCATGGTGACAGCTTTCGTATCGTGAGGGCCGGACGTCAGGCGGCTTTTTCGTGATCCCAGAAGTAGACGGTTGCCGGTTCCGGCTCCCAGACGCGAGCGGTCTCGATGCCTGGGAGGTTGACCAGCGCGCGGTACTCGGAACCAAAGGCGACATACTGGTCGGTCTCGGCCATGACGGCGGGCTTGCAGGCGATCGGATCGCGAACGACGCCGAAGCCGGACTTGGTGCCGACGACGAAGGTGAAGAAGCCGTCGAGATCATCGAGCGCGCCGGTCAGCGCCTGACCAAGATCCTTGCCCTTGGCCATCTCGGCGGTCAGATAGGCAGCGGCCACTTCACTGTCGTTCTGGGTTTCGAAGCTCATGCCCTCGCGCACCAGCTCGCGGCGCAGATTGTTGTGGTTGGACAGCGAGCCATTGTGCACGAGGCACTGGTCCGCACCCGTCGAGAATGGGTGCGCGCCGAGCGTGGTGACCGCGCTTTCGGTAGCCATGCGAGTGTGGCCGATGCCATGCGTGCCGCCCATAGAACGCACGTCGAAGCGCGAGACGACATCCTTCGGCAGGCCGATTTCCTTGAAGATCTCAACGCTTTCGCCCGACCCCATGATGCGAACATGCGGGCGTATCTCTGCCAGGATCGCCCTGACATCGCCCAATCTGGAGGTTGCGATTTCGACCACAGCATGGGTGCTTTTGATCGTAACAATGGCGTCGAGACCGGCTTTCGCCAGATCTACATCAAGGCCCGCAAAATCGGTCGCCGGGTCGGCTGACTGGATTGTAACCTTGGCCTTACCGGCAGCCGCACCGCCATAGATCGCGATGCCGGCCGAATCCGGCCCGCGATCGGTCATGGTGATCAACATATCCGACAGCAGATCCCCAAGCCGGGGTTCCAGGCGCTTGTCCTTGAGGAATAAGCCAACAATGCCGCACATGGCCGAGGTCTCCAGTTTTGCTGGAGACAGAGCTAACAGGCGCAGCGGCAAAAATCAATTTCAGGGAATAAATTTTTCTCCGAGAGCAACTATCGTTGTTGTGGGTAGGAGATGATGGAGAGATAGCGTGCCGGCAGCTTGACCAGTTCCTCCGGCCCATGTGGCGCATCCGCGTCGAAGAACAGACTGTCGCCGGCTTCCATCCGGTAGAGGCTGTCGCCGTGGCGATAAACGACCTCGCCTTCCAGCATGTAGAGGAACTCCATGCCCTCGTGCTGGAAGGTTGGGAAGACATCCGAGGAGGCATTCAGCGTGATCAGATATGGCTCGACGGTCACGCCCGACGTGTTGTTTTCGATATGGCCGAGCAGACTGTAATGATGCCCGGCACGGGTTCCGCGACGCTCGAGATTGACCCCCTCGCCCGCCTTGACGAAGCTTGCACTGCGCGGCTCCTCGAAGCCCCGGAAGAAGGCGGTGATCGGCACGCCGAGCGCCTTGGAGAGCGCTTGCAGGGTGGTCAGCGACGGCGAGATATTGCCGTTTTCGATCTTCGAGAGCATGCCGACGGACATGCCGGTGGCCGCTGCCATGTCTGCGACAGTGATGCCAAGCTTTTTGCGATAGGTCCTCACCTCATGGCCGATCGCCATTTCCAGGTTGTTGGCACGCGGCTCACGCACGGCATGGGGATCCTGGACCAGCACCGGCTTGGCAGGGTTCGCCAGTTCTTTCCCGCGTTTTGCCATGGTTTCGCGTCCTCCTCGTCTCGTCACGTCTCTAGCGTGCTCGTTTGCTTGCTCTAGCGGATTTTGGCGTCACGCCAAACTGCTCTTTGAACGCGCGGGAAAAATGCGATGCGCTCGAAAATCCCGTGGCGAAGGCAAGTTCAGAGAGCGAGAGCGGGCTTTGCTCCAGCAGTCGCCGGGCATGATCGAGCCGGATCTTGCGATAACAGAGAAGGAAACTGACCCCGAGATGCTCTGCAAACAATCGATCGAGATGGCGGGGGCTCACACCTGCAAGACGCGCCATGCTCAGCCGATCAAGCGGCTGTTCGATCGACGTCTCCATCTTCTCGAGCACAGTGATCAGGGCCGGATGATGGGTTCCATAGCGTTCGCTCGACGAGCCCCGCTGCGGCGCGGTCGGCTCGGCAACAGCCGTATGCAGATACCAGTCGCTGACGCGACGGGCGAAAGCCGACCCCATGCGGCTGCCGATCACGGCATGCATCAGGTCGAGCGGAGCCACCCCGCCACCGCAGGTCACCCGGTCGCCATCGATAACGTATCGTGCCTGGCGCGGGGAAAGCTGCGGAAAGGCTTCCCGCAGAGCCGGAGCATGCTCCCAGTGGATGGTGAAGTCGCGGCCATCCAGCAAACCGGCAGCGGCCAGAATGAAGGAGCCGCTGGAAATACCGCCGATGCGCACCCCCTGCCGGGCCAGCCGGCGCAGCAGCGGCAAGAGGGCAGAGGTTTCCGCCCAGTCCTCCGGATTGCCACCGGCAACCACGAACACGCTATGGCACGAGACACCCTCACGGGCGAGATCGTCACACGGAACGGCAAATCCGGAAGACGATTGCACAGGCAGACCACCTGCCGACAGCGACCTGACCTCGTAAAGCGGCGTCTGCGCGATCAGATTGGCAGCTCTCAGCGGTTCCGTCGCCGAGGCAAAGGACATCAACGCGAAATTCGGCATCAGCACGAAACCATAGCGTTGGGTCGTGGGGGCGGAGACAATCATGTCTCCGATCTAAACGAAAATGGCCTGATTATGCAATTTGGCTCCGCAGCGGGCAGGAGCGCGAAGAACCAAACCGAACCGCCACAACATGGCCTTGGCTCTGATAGGACCCCTTCGGCAACAGCAGCTGTATCGACCGTACTGGTATCAGAACCATCGCCAGGCAGGATTTCAGGCGGACTGGTCGCGAAGATAGTTGATCAGTGACGAAAAGTCTTCGTTCCCGCGCCCCAGCTTTTCGAACAGATCGTAAAGCTCGGTGGCCTGGGCGCCGAGCGCCGTCACCGTGCCGGTTGATTTTGCCGCGTCCTGAGAAAGCCGCATGTCCTTGAGCATCAAGGCTGCGGCGAAACCCGGCTTGTAGTCCCTGTTTGCCGGCGATGTCGGAACGGGTCCGGCCACCGGGCAGTTCGTGCTGATCGCCCAGCATTGGCCCGATGATGTCGAGGCCACGTCAAACAGGGCCTGATGCGACAGCCCGAGCTTCTCGCCAAGCACGAAGGCTTCGCAGACACCGGCCATGGTGATGCCGAGGATCATGTTGTTGCAGATCTTGGCCGCCTGGCCGGCACCGGCCGAACCGCACTGGACGACCCTTCGTCCCATGGCTTCCAGCATAGGGCGGCCCCGGTCCAAAGCATCCGCCTCCCCGCCGACCATGAAGGTCAGGGTGCCAGCACTTGCCCCGGCCGTTCCACCGGAGACCGGCGCGTCGAGCGACAGGCAGCCGGCTCCATCGGCAAGCGCATGGCATTTTCGGGCGCTGTCCACGTCGATCGTCGAGCAGTCGATCATCAGTGTCCCCTGATCGACGACCGCGACGAGTTCGCTCCAGACCGACAGGACATGATGACCGGCAGGCAGCATGGTGATGACGATCGTAGCGCCTATCAGGGTTTCTGCCGCCGTATCGCAGAGCGTGATGCCGCTTTCTCTCGCGGCCACCTTCGCCGCTTCCGAAAGATCAAACCCGCGCACCGGATATCCCGCCTTGACGAGATTGGCAGCCATCGGCCCACCCATATTGCCAAGACCAATGAAGGCTATCGTCTCGAACATGCCGTTTCATCCTTTCGCTGAGATCGAGCCTGACCGGGAGGTTACCCTTGCCGGTCACTCGTCCTAGAGGTTCCGCGCAATCACCATCCGCTGCACGTCACTGGTACCCTCATAGATCTGGCAGATGCGGGCATCCCGGTAGATCCGCTCAACCGGATAATCCCGCATATAGCCGTAGCCACCATGGATCTGGATCGCATCCGAGCAGACCCGCTCGACCATCTCGGACGCGAAGAGCTTCGCCATCGAGGCTTGTGAAATGCAGGGAATGCCCGCCTCCCGCAGCGAGGCCGCATGCCAGACGAGCTGTCTTGCTGCCTCGATCTGCGTCGCCATATCGGCGAGACGGAAGGCAACCGCCTGATGCTCGGCAATTGCCTTACCGAAAGCCTTTCGCTCGCCGGCATAATCCCGCGCCGCCTCGAAGGCCGCCTGCGCCATGCCGACCGCCTGTGCGGCGATGCCAATGCGCCCTCCCTCCAGATTGGAAAGCGCGATGCGGTAGCCTTGCCCTTCCTCACCAAGCCTGTTCTCGACGGGAATTTTCATCCCGTTGAAGGCAATCTGGCAGGTGTCAGATGCGTTGAGACCAAGCTTCTCCTCGACACGCAGGACCTCGTAGCCCGGTGTATCCGTCGGCACGATGAAGGCCGTGATCCCATTCTTGCCCGCACCGGGATCGGTCACGGCAAACACGATGATGACATGGCCGTTCTTGCCCGAGGTGATGAACTGCTTGGCACCGTCGATGACGTAATGGTCACCCTCGCGCCGTGCCCGGGTTTTGAGGTTGGAGGCGTCCGATCCGGCCTGCGGCTCCGTCAGGGCGAAGCCGCCGATCCATTCGCCCGAGGCCAGTTTCGGCAGGAAGCGCTGCTGCTGCTCTTCCGTCCCGAACTTCAGGATCGGCACGCACCCCACCGAGCTGTGGACGCTCATGATCGTCGAGCAGGCGCCATCGCCGGCGGCAATTTCTTCGACCGCGATCGCATAGGCCAGCATACCGGTGTCCGAGCCGCCATAGGCTTCCGGCACCAGCATGCCAAGCAGCCCGAGCTCACCCATTTCGGTCAGTTCCTCGCGGGGAAAGCGGTGCTGGCGGTCGCGCTCGGCAGCACCTGGGGCAAGGCGCTCGCGGGCGAAGCTGCGGGTCATGTTCAATATCTGCTGTTGAAGCTCCGAAAGGATCATGGGTCTCCTCCAATCACGCCCGCTCGATGGCAATCGCCGTGGCTTCGCCACCACCGATGCAGAGAGCCGCCATGCCGCGTTTCAGATCGTAGCGTTCGAGTGCGGCGATCAGCGTCACCAGGATCCGCGCGCCCGAGGCACCGATCGGATGACCGAGCGCACAGGCACCGCCGTGTACGTTGACCTTGTCATGCGGCAGATCGAGATCGCGCATCGCAGCCATGGCGACGACGGCAAAGGCTTCGTTGATTTCGAACAGGTCGACCTCTGATAGCCGCAGGCCAATGCGATCGGAAAGCTTCTGCAGGGCACCGATCGGCGCGGTGGCAAAGAGGCTAGGCGCCTGCGAATGGGTGGCATGCCCGAGGATCGTGGCGAGCGGTGCAAGCCCCCGACGCTCGGCTTGCGAGCGCCGCATCAGAACCAGCGCTGCGGCACCATCGGAGATCGAGCTGGAATTGGCAGCCGTCACCGTACCGCCGTCTCGGAAGGCGGGCTTCAGCGTCGGGATCTTCTCCGGCTTTGCCTTTCCCGGCTGCTCGTCGCGGCTGATCACCTGTTCCGCCTTGCCGGTTTTGGCGACCACCGGCACGACTTCGCGCTCGAAGCTGCCATCGGCGATAGCCTTTGTTGCCCGCGTCAGCGAGGCGACGGCATAGGCATCCTGTGCCTCGCGCGTAAACTGGTAGGCCTCGGCGCAATCTTCCGCGAAGGTGCCCATCAGCCGGCCTTTGTCATAGGCATCCTCAAGCCCGTCGAGAAACATGTGATCGAGCACACGCCCATGACCGAGCCGATAGCCGGCGCGGGCACGATCCAGCAGATAGGGCGCATTCGTCATGCTCTCCATGCCGCCTGCCACGGCGACGGAGGCGCTTCCGGCAACCAGCAAGTCATGGGCGAGCATGGCCGCCTTCATGCCCGAGCCGCACATCTTGTTGACGGTCGTAGCACCGGCCGAGAATGGCAGGCCTGCCGCGATTGCCGCCTGCCGTGCCGGCGCCTGGCCCTGGCCAGCCGGCAGAACACAGCCGAACAGGATCTCTTCGACGGCCTCGGCTGGAAGCCCGCTGCGGTCGAGCGCCGCCCGGATGGCGGCGGCGCCCAGGGCAGCTGCGGTCATCTCTTTAAGCTCGCCCTGAAAGCTCCCGATCGGGGTTCGGGCAGAACCGACGATGACAATTGGATCCTGAACTCGCATCTCTCCTCCTGAAGCAGCAATCAGCGCGCGCCCATGCGGATGGCTCCATCGAGGCGGATGACCTCCCCGTTGAGCATCGTGTTTTCAAGGATGTGGCGGACAAGGGATGCGAATTCGGCCGGCCTGCCGAGGCGGGGCGGAAAGGGCACGCTGGACGCCAGACCTTCGCGCACCTGCTCCGGCATCCCGGCCATCATCGGAGTCTGGAACACACCGGGCGCAATCGCCATGACGCGAATCCCGAACCGTGCGAGTTCACGGGCGATCGGCAGGGTCATGGCGGCGATCCCACCTTTGGACGCAGCATAGGCCGCCTGACCTATCTGGCCGTCAAAGGCGGCCACGGAGGCGGTATTGACGATGACGCCACGTTCACCCTCGGCATCGGGTTCGTTTCTCTGGATCGCGGCGGCGGCGAGCCGGATCATGTTGAAGGTGCCGACAAGGTTGATCCCGACCGTCCGTTCGAAACTCTCCAGCCCATGCGGCCCCTCGCGACCGACCACCTTCTCCGCAGGCGCAACACCCGCGCAATTGATCAATCCCCGCACAGGGCCAAAGACTTTTGTCGCAGCCTCGATTGCCGCGGCGCCATCCTCAGCACGGGTGACGTCCGTTTCAAGAAACGCAACGTTTTCGCCAAGCTCCCGCGCAAGCGATGGGCCTCGATCGCGATCACGATCAGCAATCAACACACACCCGCCGGCCTCGGCGATCATGCGCACCGTCGCAGCGCCAAGCCCGGAGCAACCGCCGGTCACGATGAAACAGCCATTCTCGATGCGCATCGACCCTCCTCCCCTTCAGCCCTCGCCTGAAGCTGCCGATGGCATCAACACTACTGCGTTTCACAGTTGCAACCGATGACGAAACTGATCCATTCTTGAGGCCACTTTTGCAACTGATGCGCTTGAGGTCGAACGAGGACCATGGCTGAGACCGAACGACACATGATCTCGACGGGTTTCGTCGAGGAGGCACTCGACAGCCTGAGACGCGCCGGCAGGCCGACTGAACCGCTCCTCTCCCGGATCGGCCTTCCGCCGGTCGTCGACCAGCCGGTTTCGACCCAGACCTTTGGGCGCCTGTGGCTTGCAATTGCCGAGGAGCTGAATGACGAGTGTTTCGGTCTCGGCGAAAGGCCGATGCCACGTGGTAGTTTCACGCTTCTCTGCCATTGCGTGCTCCACGCGCCAACACTTGAGCGGGCCTTGCGACGAGCCTTGCGTTTCCTCAATGTTGTGCTGGGCGAGCCGACAGGTCGGCTTGAGGTGCGCGACGGCACGGCAGTGATCGAGCTTTGCGAAACCGGAAAACCCCGCTCCGCCTTCGCCTATCGCAGCTACTGGATCATCCTGCATGGATTGACCTGCTGGCTTGTGGGCAGACGCATTCCGATCCGCCTCGTGGATTTTCGCTGCAGCGAACCGAAGCTCAGCGCCGAGCACCGGCTGTTCTTCGGCGCTCCCATTCGTTTTTCGCAACCGGTAAGCCGCCTCGGCTTTGATGCCTCCATGCTGGCCTTGCCGATCGCGCGCAACGAGCAGGCCTTGCGGCAATTCCTTCGGGGAGCGCCCGCCAATATCCTGATCCGCTATCGCTATGACGCCGGCACGGCTGCCGCCGTCAGGCGTCGATTGAACCAGAAGGGACCTGCAGACTGGGGCAGCTTCGCAGATCTGGCCCGCGATATGCGCATGTCATCTTCGACGCTGCGCCACCGCCTGCATGACGAAGGACAAAGCTATGCCGGCATCAAGGACGACATCCGCCGTGACCTGGCCCGGGACATGCTGATGAACACGCAGGATACGATTAGCGATATTGCCGCCCGCCTGGGGTATTCGGAGCCGAGCGCCTTCTATCGGGCCTTCAAGAAATGGATGGGTGTGAGCCCCGAGGCTTTCCGCAAGAGTTCCAGATCTCTTTAGACGGCAAAAGCCGGCATCGGCTGTCCCAGAACACATATGGCAAAACTGGCCAAAGAATTGGACGCAGTTTTGTCATGGCTTGCCACTCGCAAGACGCTTACCATTCGCCTCGATTGATCTGCTCCTGGGGAGAGGAGCGGGTTTCACGGGAGGAGACTGATGGTGCAACCAGCGCATCTGAGCCTGCATGTCCCCGAACCTGCCGTTCGGCCGGGCGGCCAGCCCGATTTTTCCAACGTCAAGATTGCCAAGGCCGGATCAGTGCCGAGGCCTCCGGTCGATGCAGCCGCCGAGGATATCCGGGACCTCGCCTATTCGATCATTCGCGTTCTGAACCGCGACGGTGAGGCCGTCGGCCCCTGGGCTGGCCTGCTGACGGACGACGAACTGCGAACCGGCCTGCGCCACATGATGACGCTCAGGGCCTTCGACGCCCGGATGCTGATGGCACAACGGCAGGGCAAGACCTCCTTCTACATGCAGCATCTCGGCGAGGAAGCCGTCAGCTGCGCCTTTCGCAAGGCGCTCAAAAAGGGCGACATGAACTTCCCGACCTATCGGCAGGCCGGGCTTCTGATCGCCGATGACTATCCGATGGTCGAGATGATGAACCAGATCTTCTCGAACGAGGCCGATCCTCTGCGCGGACGGCAATTGCCGATCATGTATTCCTCTAGGGAACATGGCTTCTTCACCATTTCCGGTAATCTCGCCACCCAGTATGTCCAGGCTGTGGGCTGGGCCATGGCATCGGCGATCAAGAACGACAGCCGCATTGCCGCCGCGTGGATCGGTGACGGTTCGACAGCCGAGTCGGATTTTCACTCGGCTCTGGTTTTCGCCTCGACCTATCGCGCACCCGTCGTCCTCAATGTCGTCAACAATCAGTGGGCGATCTCCACCTTTCAGGGCATTGCCCGGGGCGGCTCGGGCACCTTTGCCGCCCGTGGTCTGGGCTTTGGCATCCCGGCGCTCAGGGTCGATGGAAACGACTATCTCGCCGTCTATGCGGTCGCCTGCTGGGCCGCAGAGCGAGCACGACGCAATCTCGGGCCGACGCTGGTCGAATATGTGACCTACCGTGTCGGCGCGCATTCGACATCCGACGATCCCAGCGCATACCGCCCGAAAACGGAATCGGAAGCCTGGCCTCTCGGCGATCCGGTTCTGCGCCTGAAGAAACACCTGATCAACAGAGGCGCCTGGTCGGAAGAACGGCATGTCCAGGCCGAAGCCGAAATCATGGACGAGGTGATCACCGCCCAGCGCAAGGCCGAGGAAAACGGCACGCTGCATGCCGGCGGAAAACCTTCTGTGCGGGACATCTTCGAGGGCGTCTATGCCGAAATGCCACCGCACCTGCGCCGCCAGCGCCAGCAGGCAGGATACTGATATGGCCAGAATGACGATGATCGAAGCGGTGCGCAGCGCCATGGACGTGTCCATGGAGCGCGACGACGACGTGGTCGTGTTTGGCGAGGACGTCGGTTATTTCGGCGGCGTGTTCCGCTGCACACAAGGGCTGCAGACAAAATATGGAAAGACCCGCTGCTTCGACACGCCGATCAACGAATCCGGCATCGTGGGCGCCGCGATCGGCATGGCGGCCTACGGCCTGAAGCCCTGCGTCGAAATCCAGTTCGCCGACTACATGTATCCCGCCTATGACCAGCTGACCCAGGAGGCGGCCCGCATCCGCTATCGGTCGAATGGTGACTTCACCTGCCCGATCGTGGTGCGCATGCCAACCGGCGGCGGCATTTTCGGCGGGCAGACCCACAGCCAGAGCCCGGAAGCCCTGTTCACCCATGTCTGCGGTCTCAAAGTGGTTGTCCCGTCCAATCCCTATGATGCCAAGGGACTGCTGACTGCGGCGATCGCTGATCCGGATCCGGTCATCTTTCTGGAGCCCAAGCGCCTCTATAACGGCCCCTTCGACGGCCATCACGACCGGCCGGTGACGCCCTGGTCCCGCCATGACCTGGGCGAGGTGCCGGAAGGCTATTACATCATCCCGATCGGCAAGGCGGATATCCGCCGCGAAGGTTCCGCCGTGACCGTGATCACCTACGGCACGATGGTGCATGTGGCGCTGGCCGCGGCTGAGGAGACCGGCATCGACGCCGAAGTGATCGATCTCAGAAGCCTGATGCCGCTGGATGTCGATGCCATCGTCAAATCCGTCGCCAAGACCGGTCGCTGCGTCGTGGTGCATGAGGCGACACTGACCTCCGGTTTCGGCGGCGAGATCGTGGCTCTGGTGCAGGAGCATTGCTTCTACCATCTGGAAGCGCCCGTCATGCGCGTCGCCGGTTGGGACACGCCCTATCCGCATGCCCAGGAATGGGACTATTTCCCAGGACCTGCTCGGGTCGGCCGCGCTCTCATCGACGTCATGGAGGCCTGAGCCATGGGCGAGTTCACGATCAAGATGCCCGATGTCGGCGAAGGCGTGGCAGAGGCCGAGCTTGTCGAATGGATGGTGAAGATCGGCGATCATGTGCGCGAAGACATGATGGTCGCCGCTGTCATGACCGACAAGGCGACAGTGGAAATTCCAACGCCCGTCAGCGGCACCGTCCTCTGGCTTGGCGGCGACGTGGGAGACACGATCGCGGTCAAGGCGCCCCTGATCCGGATTGCGACGGATGGTGCAGGCGAGGAGCCGGCGGCACCGGAGACGTTAGACATCCCGACGCCTCCACCGCAGGAGATCACGACAGCCGAACCGCCGCGCATGCCGGCCAAGTCTGTCCAACCGGCAGCACCAACCGCACCTCCAGCACGCCAGCCCTCGCCCGAATTCGACAAGCCGCTCGCCGCACCCTCGGTCCGCCTGCTGGCGCGCGAGAATGGCATCGACCTGCGCCTGTTGCGGGGAACCGGACCGGCCGGACGCATCCTGCGCGAGGATGTCGAGCACTATCTCGCCCGGGGTGCCGATCCAGCCCCTGCGGTCTCCGGCCTCGCCAAGAAAACCTCCCGCGAGGAGATCAAGCTGACCGGCCTTCGGCGCCGGATCGCCGAGAAAATGGTCGTCTCCACCTCGCGCATTCCCCACATCACCTATGTGGAGGAAGTGGACGTCACGGCGCTTGAAGAACTGCGCGCCAAAATGAATGCCGAACGCCGGCCCGACCAGCCCAAGCTCACGATCCTGCCCTTCCTGATGCGCGCCATGGTCAAGGCGGTCGTCGAGCAACCGGATGTCAACGCGACCTTCGACGACGACGCCGGCATGCTCACCCGTTTCGGCGCGGTGCATATTGGCATCGCCACCCAGACAGCAGCGGGTCTGGCGGTGCCAGTGGTCAAACACGCCGAGGCACGCGGCATCTGGGATTGCGCGACCGAAATGAACCGGCTCGCCGAAGCCACCCGCGCCGGCACGGCGACACGAGACGAACTCACCGGCTCGACCATCACCATCACCTCGCTCGGCGCGCTGGGTGGCATCGTCTCGACCCCCGTGATCAACCACCCGGAAGTCGCCATCGTCGGCGTCAACAAGATTGCCGTCCGACCGATCTGGGATGGCACGCAGTTTGTGCCGCGCAAGATGATGAACCTGTCCTCCAGCTTCGATCACCGCATCGTCGATGGCTGGAACGCCGCCACCTTCGTCCAGCGCCTGCGGGTGCTGATGGAGACGCCGGCGCTGATCTTTATCGAAGGCTGAGCCATGAAAGAGATTTCCTGCAAACTTCTCATCATCGGTGCTGGCCCCGGCGGCTATGTCTGCGCCATCAAGGCGGGACAGCTCGGCATCGATACCGTCATCGTGGAACAGGGCCGTCCTGGCGGCACCTGCCTGACGATCGGCTGCATCCCGTCCAAGGCGCTCATTCATGCGGCAGAGACCTTCGACAAGGCCCGTGCGCTGTCCTCCGGCGAGAACGCTCTTGGCATTCGCGTCGAGGGCGCCTCGATCGATCTGTCCAAAACCATGGCCTGGAAGGACGCCATCGTCGGCCGCCTGACCGGCGGCGTCTCCGGCCTCCTGCAGAAGGCGCGGGTGAAGATCGTTCACGGCCACGCGCACTTCCGCGACGGCAAGACGGTGGAGGTTGAGACAGAGACCGGCCTGCAGGTCATCCGGACGGAGACCGTGGTCATCGCCACGGGTTCCGATCCCGTGGAGCTTCCGGCCCTACCTTTCGGCGGCAAGGTCATTTCCTCCACCGAGGCCCTGTCCCTGACGGAGCTGCCCAAGCGCCTAGTTGTTGTCGGCGGCGGCTATATCGGGCTCGAACTCGGTACCGCCTTCGCCAGAATGGGGTCCGAGGTCACCGTGGTCGAGGCGACATCGCAGATCCTGCCGCTCTACGACGCCGATCTGGTCAAACCGGTTCTGCGCAGGTTGAGCGAACGCGGCATCAAGGTGCTGACGGATGCGCGAGCCGTTGGGCTTTCCGAAACGGGCGAGGCGCTGGTCGTCGAGACCGCCCAAGGACGGCGCGAACTGCCGGCAGATCGCATTCTGGTGGCCGTCGGTCGCCGGCCGCGCACCACGGGTTCTGGCCTCGAAGAACTCGATCTCGACCGGATCGGCTCGTTCCTGCAGGTCGATGACCGCTGCCACACATCCATGCGCGGGGTCTACGCGATCGGCGACGTGACCGGCGAACCGATGCTGGCGCATCGGGCCATGGCGCAGGGCGAAATGGTTGCGGAGATCGTCGCCGGGCGCAAGCGCGCCTGGGACAAGCGTTGCATCCCGGCCATCTGCTTCACCGATCCGGAAATCGTCAGCGCCGGTCTACTGCCGGAGGAAGCCCGTGGCCACGGCTTCGATGTCAAGATCGGCCAGTTCCCCTTCACCGCCAACGGACGGGCGATGACGGTGGAGGATGAACATGGGTTCGTGCGTGTCGTGGCGCGGGCGGATACGCATGCCGTGCTCGGCCTGCAGGCGGTCGGTGCGGGTGTCTCGGAATTTGCCTCGACCTTCGCCATCGCCATCGAAATGGGTGCGCGGCTGGAGGATATCGCTGCGACCATTCATGCGCATCCCACACGCGGCGAAGCCTTGCAGGAGGCAGCGCTCAAGGCGCTGGGCCACGCACTGCATATCTGACCGGCCTTCCGGTTCGCATGATCTGAAATCGCAGAGGAAGCCCCATGAACGAATTGGACTTCAGGCTTGGCGAAACGGCGGAGATGATCCGCGACACGACGGCGCGTTTTGCCCGCGAGCGCATCGCACCGATCGCTGCGGACGTCGATAAGCATGATCGTTTCCCGGTCGAACTCTGGCCGGCCATGGGCGCGCTTGGCCTGCATGGCATCACGGTTGCGGAAGCGGACGGCGGTCTCGGCCTTGGCTATCTCGACCATGTCGTTGCCTGCGAGGAAATCAGCCGTGCCTCGGCCTCGGTCGGCCTGTCCTATGGCGCCCATTCCAATCTGTGCATCAACCAGATCGCACGCTGGGGTTCGCATGAGCAGAAGGCGAAATATCTGCCAGGACTGATGTCTGGAGACCATGTCGGCAGCCTTGCCATGTCCGAAGCCGGCGCCGGATCCGACGTCGTCTCCATGCGCCTGCGCGCCGACAGGGTCGAGGGCGGTTTTCGCCTGAACGGCACCAAATTTTGGATCACCAATGCCCCCTATGCCCAAACGCTCGTGGTCTATGCAAAGACGGAGCCGGAGGCTGGGTCGAAAGGCATCACGGCCTTTCTCGTCGAAAAGGATTTCTCCGGCTTCTCGATCGGTCAGAAGATCGACAAGGTTGGAATGCGCGGCTCGCCCACGGCCGAACTCGTTTTCCAGGACTGCTTTGTCCCGCACGAAAACGTCATGGGTCCGCTGAACGGCGGGGCGAAGGTCCTGATGTCCGGCCTCGACTACGAGCGGGTCGTGCTTTCGGGAATCCAGCTCGGCATCATGCAGGCCTGCCTCGACGTCGTCCTGCCTTATGTCAGGGAGCGCAAACAATTCGGCAAACCGATCGGCAGCTTCCAGCTGATGCAGGCCAAGATCGCCGACATGGTCGTGGCACTGAACTCCGCCCGCGCCTATGTCTATGCCGTGGCGCGGGCCTGTGATGCCGGCCAGACGACACGCCAGGATGCGGCCGGCACAATTCTCTATGCCTCGGAAAGCGCCGTGAAGGTGGCCGAACAGGCGATCCAGGCCCTGGGCGGTGCGGGTTACACCAAGGATTGGCCCGTCGAGCGCTACTGGCGCGATGCAAAGCTCCTCGATATCGGCGCGGGCACCAACGAGGTACGCCGGATGCTGATCGGCCGGGAAGTGATTGGCGCGGGAGGGATAAGCTAATGCCGATACTCTCGACCCTACTCGACCGCGACAGCGAAGGTTTCAACGCCAATGCGACCCGCAACCGCGCCCTGGTCGAGGAACTGCGGTCCAAGGTATCAACCGCAGCACTCGGCGGGGCTGAAAGCCATCGCCAGCGTCATGTCGCGCGCGGCAAGCTTCTTCCCCGGGATCGGGTGTTGCGGCTCCTCGATCCCAGCTCTCCCTTCCTGGAGATCGGGCAACTGGCCGCCGGTGGCATGTATGGCGACGAGGCCCCGGGCGCCGGCATGATCACCGGCATCGGGCGCGTCTCCGGTCGCGAATGCATGATCATCGCCCATGATCCGACGGTGAAGGGCGGCGCCTATTTCCCGATGACGGTAAAGAAGCATCTGAGAGCCCAGGAAATCGCTTGGGAAAACCGCCTGCCCTGCATCTATCTGGTGGATTCCGGCGGCGCCAACCTGCCGCACCAGGCCGAGGTCTTCCCCGACCGCGATCATTTTGGCCGGATCTTCTACAATCAGGCGCAGATGTCTGCCGCCGGTATTCCACAGATCGCCTGCGTCATGGGAAGCTGCACGGCAGGCGGCGCCTATGTGCCGGCTATGTCCGACGAAACGGTGATCGTCCGCAATCAGGGCACCATCTTTCTCGCCGGCCCACCCCTGGTCAAGGCCGCAACCGGCGAGGTGATCTCGGCAGAGGAGTTGGGCGGGGCTGATGTGCATGGCCGCAAGTCCGGCCTGGTCGACCATGTGGCCGAGAACGACGAACACGCGCTTCTGATCGTGCGCGACATTGTCGCGACACTGAACCGGCCGAAAACGGTGGACATCGAGCTGGCCAAGCCGCGCCCCCCCCTGTTCGACCCGAGTGAACTCTACGGCGTGATCCCGCAGGACCTGCGCACACCCTATGACGTGCGCGAGGTGATCGCCCGTCTCGTGGATGGTTCCGAACTGCAGGAGTTCAAGCCGCTTTACGGAACCACGCTTGTCTGCGGTTTCGCCCATCTCTGGGGCATTCCGATTGCCATCCTCGCCAACAATGGCGTCCTGTTTTCCGAGAGTGCCCTGAAGGGTGCCCATTTCATCGAACTCGCCTGCCAGAGGCGGATCCCTCTGCTTTTCCTGCAAAATATTTCCGGCTTCATGGTCGGCGGGAAATACGAGGCGGAAGGCATCGCCAAGCATGGCGCCAAGCTGGTGACGGCGGTCTCCTGCGCGCAGGTGCCGAAGATCACCGTGCTGATCGGCGGCAGTTTCGGGGCCGGCAATTACGGCATGTGCGGTCGCGCCTTTCAGCCACGCTTCCTGTTCAGCTGGCCGAATGCCCGCATCTCCGTCATGGGAGGGGAGCAGGCCGCCTCTGTCCTGGCGACCGTCCATCGCGACGCCGAAAGTTGGACGGCTGAGGAGGCCGAAGCCTTCAAGGCGCCGATCCGCCAGAAATACGAGGACGAAGGCAACCCCTATTACGCGACAGCCCGGATGTGGGATGACGGCATCATCGACCCCGCCCAGACCCGTGACGTGCTTGGCCTTGCCTTTTCCGCAACGCTGAACGCCCCGATCCCCGAGCGGGCGCAGTTCGGCATTTTCCGGATGTGAGGCGAGGATGATCGAAAGCTTGTTGATCGCCAATCGTGGTGAAATCGCCCGGCGGATCATTCGCACGGCAAGGCGGCTCGGCGTCCGAACGATTGCGGTCCATTCGGACGTCGATGCCGGCATGGCCTTCGTGCGCGAGGCAGATGAGGCGCTGCCGATCGGTCCGGCGCCCGCACGCGACAGCTATCTGCGTCAGGACCGCATCCTGGAAGCCGCGAAGAAAAGCGGCGCCAGGGCCATCCATCCGGGTTATGGCTTCCTGTCGGAAAATGCCGAGTTTGCCGAAGCCGTGATGGCCGAGGGCCTCGTCTGGGTTGGGGCGCCACCGGCGGCCATCAGGGCCATGGGCCTGAAAGATGCCGCCAAACAACGGATGATCGCAGCCGGCGTGCCGGTAACACCCGGTTATCTCGGGGAAGACCAGAGCCCGGAACGACTGCAGCGCGAGGCCGATGCCATCGGCTATCCGGTGCTGATCAAGGCGGTGGCCGGCGGCGGCGGCAAGGGCATGCGTCGCCTCGAGCGGGCGGAGGATTTTGCGACAGCCCTCGCCAGTTGCCGGCGCGAAGCAGCATCTTCCTTCGGTGATGACCGCGTACTGATCGAGAAATACATCCTCTCGCCGCGTCATATCGAAGTGCAGGTATTCGGTGACACCAAAGGCAATGTCGTGCATCTCTTCGAACGCGACTGCTCGCTGCAACGCCGGCACCAGAAGGTGATCGAGGAAGCACCCGCGCCCGGCATGGATGCCGTAACCCGGGATGCGGTCTGCCAGGCGGCCGTCAAGGCGGCCCGCGCGGTCGATTATGTCGGCGCAGGTACGATCGAGTTCATCGCCGACGCCTCCGAGGGCCTGCGCGCTGACCGCATCTGGTTCATGGAAATGAACACGCGTCTCCAGGTCGAGCATCCCGTGACCGAGGCGATTACCGGACAGGATCTGGTCGAGTGGCAATTGCGCATTGCCTCGGGCGAGCCTCTGCCCTTGCAACAGGATCAGCTCGCGATCCATGGCTGGGCCATGGAAGCCCGGCTTTATGCGGAAAATCCCGCAACCGGTTTCCTGCCGTCGATCGGCCGTCTCGACCATCTGCAACTGCCGGAGACACTGCGCATCGACAGCGGCGTCGAACAGGGCGACGAGGTCACCGCGCATTACGACCCGATGCTGGCCAAACTCATCAGCCACGGCGCCAGCCGGCAAGAGGCAGCCCGCAAGGTTGGCGAAGCCGTCGGCCAGGTCGAGATCTGGCCGGTGCACAGCAATGCCGGTTTCCTCGCCCGCACGCTCCGCCATCCGGACTTCCTGGCTGGTGCCGTCGACACAGGCTTCATCGAGCGACATGCCAAAGACCTGGTACCTCCGGACGAACCAGCTGAAGTGGTTTTGCAAGCCGCTGCCAGGGCCCTGTTGCCGAAACAATCGCAGGAGGTCTGGACCATGCTGACGGGATTTCGCCTCAATGCCGAAGTCGACCGACAGATAGCCGTCGACGTGGGAAAGCGGCCCTATCTGGTTCAGGTGAACTCGGCGCAGCCGACCGTCCGAACGGAAAACGGCGTCGCTTTCCATGATGGCGTCGCCTGGGAGTTCGCAGCACCACGCGCCGGGCAAGCTGGTCATGGTGGAGGCTCCGGCGACGGCGCCGTCATCGCGCCGATGCCGGGCATCATCATCGCCGTATCCGTTGCGAAGGGTGACCTGGTCAAGCGCGGTCAGCCGCTGGTCGCCATCGAAGCCATGAAAATGGAACAGGTGCTCCATGCACCGTTCGATGGCACAGTGGCAGACCTGAAAGCCTGCCTTGGCAACCAGGTGGTCGAAGGCAGCCTGCTCGTCAGGATCGAAGGAGATGTATGATGGCAGGACGCTATTTTGACGACTGGACAGTGGGTGACAGGATCTCTCACGAGATCCGGCGCACGGTCACCGAAACGGACAACCTCCTGTTCACGCTGATGACCCACAACCCGCAACCGCTGCATCTCGATGTCGAAGCGGCGAAGGCGAGCGAATTCGGCCAGATCCTCGTCAACGGCACCTTCACCTTTTCGCTGATGGTGGGCCTTTCGGTGGGCGATACCACCCTCGGCACGCTAGTCGCCAATCTCGGTTATGACAAACTCGCCATGCCGAAACCTGTGTTCATCGGCGATACGATGCGGGCCGAAACAGAAATTGCAGACTTGCGGGAAAGCAGATCGCGCCCGGCCGCCGGCATCGTCACCTTCAGACATGAACTCTTCAATCAGCGCAACGAACTGGTCTGCCACTGCCTGCGCTCCGCACTTGTTTCGCGGAGGCCGTAATGAGACTGCGCTCCCTGCTGTTTGTCCCGGGCGACAGACCCGATCGCATGGAAAAGGCGCTAAGCTACGGCGCCGATGCCCTGATCCTTGACCTTGAGGATTCCGTGACATCTGACGCCAAGCCGGCGGCTCGGCTGGCGACGGCCAATTTCCTCCGTCAGGCCAGAGGCAGGATCCCGCTTCTCGTCCGCATCAACCCGCTCGACAGCGACCTCCTGGATGACGATCTCGCAGCGATCCTCGAAGTGCCGCCGGAGGGGCTGGTGCTCCCGAAAGCGGAGGGTGCCTCAAGCGTCGAGGCCCTGAGCGCAAAAGCGCCCGGCATCCCCATCCTGCCGATCGCCACCGAGACGCCGGCTGCGATCTTCCAACTGGGCTCCTATGCATCGGTCAAGCATCAGCTTCTCGGCCTGACCTGGGGCGCAGAAGATCTGCCCGCCGCTATCGGCGGGCTTGGCGCACGCGATGAGACGGGCCACTATACCGCCCCTTACGAACTCGCCCGCTCGCTGACCCTGTTCGGCGCCCATGCGGCGGGGATACCCGCCATCGACACGGTCTTTCCCGACATCGGCAACTCAGATGGTTTGACAGCCTATGCCAAGCGCGCCCGCTTCGACGGCTTCAGCGGCATGATGGCAATCCATCCCACCCAAATTCCCGTGATCAACCAGGCCTTCACGCCGACCGAGGAGGAACTGGCACAAGCGCAAGCCATCATCGACGCCTTCGCGGCCGACCCCGGCAAGGGAGCGATCCAATATGCCGGTCGTATGATCGACGCACCGCATCTCAAACAGGCAAGACGCCTGATTGATTCTGCCGAAGAGAACCCTTGATTGCAGCTGGCGTCTCTGATGCAGTCATCATCGTCGATCAAGAATTCCTTACAGCCATCATGAGTTTGGCGACGGCATCCGCGAAGCTTCCACGAATGAAGAACGAGTGGCAGAGTGATGTCGCTTCTGTCGATAGGCCTGAAACTGGGTATCGGCAATCACGCCGATCAGGATCACCGCACCCATGACCGCGAAGTTGAGCGACGAGGGAATGCCGAGCAGGTTGACCAGGTTCTGTAGCATCTGCAGCAAGATCACCCCGAGCACCACGCCGATGATCGATCCCTCGCCACCCCTCAAGGAAAATCCGCCCAAGACGGCCGCCGCAATGGCATAAAGCTCATAGAAGTTACCATGCGAAGACGGCTGGACGGACTTCGTATACATGGCGAAAAATACCGCCGAGATGCCTGTTAGGAAGGTACAGAGCACATAAGCGCTCACGATCACGCGTTTGGTATCGATGCCGGAATAGCGTGCCGCTTCCTCGTTCTTACCCACGGCCAGCAGATGTCGGCCAAAGACAGTCCGATGGAGCAGGAACCAGGCCAGGATGGCGAAGATCGCAAAGGCGATGACTGAATGCGGAACGCCAGCCGTGCGGCCCGCAAACACGAATTCGAGTGTCGGCAGATCGGTGCCGAAGGTAAAGCCTGCGGTTCCGTCCCGCGTATAGAAGCGCGCAATGCCCCGGTAAATCAGCAGACCGCACAGCGTGACCACAAAGGGCTGCAGCTTCAGCCGCGTGATCAGCCAGCCATGCAGCAATCCGATCACCACCGACAGCACCATGACGATGCCGAGCGCGACAGGCCAGGGCACACCATGGGAGGCGATCAGGTCGATGAAGATTACACCGAGCAGGGCAATCACCGAACCGATGGAAAGCTCGATCCCTGCCGTCACGATGACGAAAGCTTCGGCAATCGAAAACAAACCGAACAGGCCGATCAGATTGGCCGTATTGGCAAGGTTGATGGGTGAAATGAAGCGCGGATTGACCATCGTGACTATCGCAGCGACGACCAGAACCAGGACGGCAAGTCCGATGTCTTTCTTGTGCATGGAAATCTCCTATCCAACTGCCAGCCTGAGGATCGCCTCTTCTGTCACCTCGGCACGCGACAGCACCCCGGCAATTGCGCCCTGACGCATGACGGCGACGCGTGTCGAGACGCCGATCACCTCCTCCATGTCGGAGGAGATCATCAGGATGGCAGCACCGCTTTCCGCCAGGTCCCGCATCAAACGATAGACCTCCGCCTTGGCACCGACATCGATGCCGCGCGTCGGCTCATCGAGAATGATCAGCTTCGGGCCGAGACCGAGCCATTTCGCCAGAACCACCTTCTGCTGGTTGCCTCCCGACAGTTCGCTGACAGCCCGATCGAGCCGCCTTGCGCGGATCGAAAGCCGCTGGCGGAAGCGATCGGCAACTGCCGTCTCCGCCTTGCGATCGACGAAGCCGGCCCGCGCAATGGCTGAGAGGTTCGGCATGACGACATTCTCAGCCAGCGAAAAGTCGAGGAACAGGCCCTCGGATTTGCGATCCTCCGGTACGAGGCAGATGCCGGCCGCAATCGCCGCCGGAACCGATCCAGACTGGAGCCTGAGACCGGCCATCTCGACATCTCCGTCCTGAACGGGATCGATCCCGAACAGGGCCCGGGCCAATTCCGTGCGCCCCGCCCCAACGAGCCCGGCAAGTCCGACAATCTCGCCACGACGGACCTCCAGATCGACCACGGCATCGGGATTGGCCTGTGTGCGCAAGCCCGTCGTCCTGAGGACGACATCACCGGGCTCAATGTCTCGCGGTGTGTAGAATTGCGTAACGTCGCGCCCGATCATCAGGCGCACCATGGCGTCGCGATTGATGTCGCTTCGGCCCAGCTCGCCGGCATTGCACCCGTCCCGAAGTCCTACCACCCGGTCGGCGACCTCTTCGACTTCGGTGAGGCGGTGGGTGATAAAGAGGATCGCTACTCCCTCCGAACGCAAGCGCCGAATAACCTCCAGCAGCCGCTGGGTTTCCGCAAGCGTCAGGCTTGAGGTCGGCTCGTCCAGGATCAACAGCCGGACATTGACCGACAGCGCTTTTGCGATCTCCATCAATTGCTGGTCCGCCAGCGAGAGCTCAGAGGCAGGCGTCGATGGCTGGAAGCGAGCACCGAGCATGTCGAGCAGCGGTTGAACACGCTTCACCATCCCCGCCTGATCGATGAATCCGAAGGGCCTGCGGCGCAACTCGCGCCCGAGCAGGACATTACCGGCCACATCGAGATTGGCGAACGGGTTCAGTTCCTGATGGACGAAGGCGATCCCGTGGCTCAATGCCTCCGCTGGCGTCAGATGCGAGACAACGGCCCCGTCAATGACGATTTCGCCCTCATCCGGCGAAATGGCTCCACCAAGCACCTTCATCAGCGTCGATTTGCCGGCACCGTTTTCGCCGATCAGCCCGACGACTTCACCACCGCGGATTCCGAGCGAAACGCGATTGATCGCAACGGCGCTGGGATAGATCTTCGTAATGCCGAGAAGATCTAGGCTTATAGGCGCGGCAGCAGGCATGGACGGAAGACCCTCGGCTGAAAGGAATGTACCTGCGCGGACCCGGAGTGTCCGCGCAGGTCGCTGACCAGCTGGCTTCTCAGCCGCCGATCCGCTCCTTGAGCTGCTTTTCGAAGGCATCGACATTCGATTTGTCGATGACCTGCGTCGGCACAATGATCAGCCCGTCGGCGGGCACCTGGGACTTGTCGCCCTTAAGATATGCCGCCATCAGCTTCATGCCCTGGTAACCCCACTGATAGGGGTCCTGGACGACCGTACCGGCGAAGCTGCCTTCACGAACGGCACCGAGCGTGACCGGATCTTCGTCGAAGGCAATGACAGTGACGGCGCCGAGCTTGCCGGCGGCCTGCAGGGCCTCATAGATCTTGGGCGGGTTGTAGGAATAGAAGCCGACCATGCAGTCGATCTCCGGATTGGCGGCAAGCACGTCGTCCACATTCGAGCGGGCCCGGGCGAAATCGACATCGTCCCCGCGCACATCGACGAGTTCAATCGACTTGCCTTCCACAGCCTGTTTAAAGCCGGCAATACGCTCCTTGGCATTGTCGGCCCCGAGGAAGCCAACGAAGCCCATGCACTTGCCGCCATTCGGCAGGGCCTTGACGGCGATCTCTCCTGCCTGCACGCCGGCAAGCGTATTCGATGAACCGAGATAGGCGATACGCTTCGACTGCGGTGCATCGCTGTCCGTTGTGAAGAGCGGGACCTGATCGGCGATCCGGTTGAAGGCATCGACGGAATTCTTCGGATCGGCCGACGAGATCATGATCGCATCGGTTCCTGCGGCAACAAGATCGTCCATCAGGGCGTTCTGAAGGGCTGCGGTGCCCTGTGCGGGATAGCGGAACTGCAGTTCGAAATCGGGAAGCTCGGCCTGCGCTGCCTTGACACCGGCTTCAGCCAGCTTCCAGAAATCAGACGCGGCATTGACGACGAAGGCAAGCGCCTGCTTGTCCTGTGCCACGGTTGGGGTGGCGGCCATGGCGATGATGGCCGCAGCAGCAGTGATTGTCAGTCTTTTCATGATGTCCTCCCGCAGCCCTCTCCTCTTAGGCTGCCTCTTGTTGATGGGCAGCAGCCGACACGCGGCGCTTTCACGCCGCTGGCTGCCGTATGCGGAAGGGACGAGGGAGCGTGCTCTCTCGCCCCTCTGATCAATTGTCCTTGCAGAAGCCCGGATCTTCGGCGTTGCAGACGTCGAGACCGGTGAAGAGCGGATCGTCGACCTTGTCGCCGTTGATCAGCTGGATCATCACGTCAGGCGCCTTGTAACCCATCTCGAAGGGCCGCTGGCCGATCTGGGCATGGCTGCGTCCTTCGCGGAAGGCCTGGGTTTGCGGCGGCAGCGTATCACCGGCGACGATCACCAGCTCCTTGGACTTGAGCTTGTCCATCACCTGGTCGGTCACCTGGGTATAGGCCTGCGGCGCAAACTGCGCCCAGCCCCCGATCAGGATGAAGGCATCCAGATCCGGATTGGCCGTGAACACATCCGACATCTGCTGATTGGCAAGGTCCGCCTGGTCATTGGTGTAGACAGGGCAACCCCCGATTTCCGTCCAGCCGTTTTGACCGGTAAGCCGCTCGACATCCTTGGCCCCGGCGATCGTGTCGCGGAAACCCTGAGCCCGGGCATTGATGTTGGCGGCGGCGACATTGCCGAGCTGCAGGCAAACCGAACCGCCCTCGGCCTTCAGCTTTTTCGCCTCTTCGGCCATCTTGACGCCCATCAGATAGTTGTCGGTGCCAAGATAGGTCTTGCGCAAGGCGTGATCCGCCTCAAGCAGGTCGGCATCGACCGTCATGACCGGGACAGTCGGGGCGATCTCGCGAATGCGGTTCGCCATAGCAGGTGCATTCGAGGGCGAAATCGCGATCGCTGCGACGCCGCGGGTCAGAAGATCGTCCACGATCTGGACTGCGCCAGCTTCGTCAGCCGACGACGCAGGCCCCGTATAGAGGCACTCGTATTCGCTGTCGGGATTTTCCGACATCCACTTCTTGCAGCCGAGATTGATCTGCTCGAAGAACGGATTGTCGAGACCCTTTACCACGATGGCCAGGGTCTTCTTGCCCTCTGCAGCGCTTTCGCCTGCGACCAACATGAGAATAGGTATTGCAGTGAATGCCAGATATCTGAGTTTCATCGCCTTTCTCCTCCTCCTAATCGCCGACAAAGCCCTCCTGCTCAGCCGGGATACCAAATGATGCGTGGATCATCGTCCGCACGCCGGTAGCTCCAGGCGCGCTCGATCATGTCTTTGAGGCCGACTTCCGGGCGCCAGCCGAGAACCAGGCGGGCCTTCGAATTGTCGAGCCAGTTGCTGTGAAAGCCTGTCGATATGTCGTGGCGCTGCGTCTGACCGTCCGCCTCCAGGAGGTCTGCGACGGCGCCATAATCGACCGGCTCGTCCATGGTGATGTTGAAGAGCTCGCCATAGGCGGCCGGATTGTCGAGGGCCGCGATGATAGCTTTCACGAGATCATCGACATGGATGAAATTTCGCTTCAGATAGCTGCCATTGCGATCAAGCATGACCGGCAGCCTGCGGCTTTGTCTCAAGGACGCCAATTCTTCGGCACTGACCAGTCCCGCCCATGCAGGCCCGCCGAACTGCTCGCCATCCAGCGCGAAAGCCGAGCGGAAATCATCCTTCTCCATGATCCACGGGGCGCGAAGCGTCGTCCAGGCGATCGCCTCCTGGATCCCAAACTGCTCCAGCATGGTTTCTTCAAGCACCTTCGTGAGCGCATAGACACCGCGATAGGCGCGCTTGGGTGATACTTCCGTGATCGGCTCTGCATAAGCCTGGAACATGTGACCCACGACGCAGTCACCGCTGAGCAGCATGAATTGCTGGCGGGTCGACAGTCGGCTGAAGCGGTCAAGCAACAGATAAAGCCCCTTGAGCGCGACATCGATCGCCTGATCGGGCGTCTCCTTGACGGCCGCCAGATGCAGAACATGCGTGACGCCCTCAAGCGCCAAAGCCACGACTTGCGGATCTGCGACAGAGCCCTTCACCACCGACACTCGCGGGTGCGGAGCCAGCTCCCTGTTGTTGCAGAGTACCACGACCTCCCAGGCCGCAAAGCGCGGATGCGCCAGGAATGACGGCAAGAAAGCCTGCCCCACCTTTCCGGTGGCGCCCGTCACGAGCAACCGCATCCAACGCCTCCCTGTTTTCGTTCTCCAGTTGCGCAATTAATATTTAGTAATAATATTAAGTCAAGCATCATTAATATCAATTTGCGCGAACCAGACTTGCGAGCTATGGTGATCGTGGGATGCCATCGTGGGATCAGCCGAGGGAGGGCGGAGCGTGTCACGACTATCATTGCATGCGATTTCAAAGAGTTATGGTGCGATTCAAGCACTGTCGCGGGTCAGCCTGACAATCGAACCCGGAGAAGTTCTGGGGCTGATGGGAGACAACGGCGCCGGCAAAAGCACGCTAGTGAAGATCATCGCCGGCAATTTTCCGCCCTCGACCGGCGAAATCCGCATCGATGATCAACACGTCGCCTTTCACAACCCTCGGGATGCACAGCGACACGGAATTGAGGTCGTCTACCAGGACCTCGCGCTCTGCGACAATCTCTCGGCCGCCTCGAATGTCTTTCTGGGGCGCGAGACCATGCGTAAGCTCGGACCGCTGCGCTACATCGATTATGCCAACATGAACCGTGTCGCAGCAGGCCTCTTCAAGCAGCTGAAATCGGAAACGCGACCCCGCGACCTCGTGCGCCGCATGTCGGGCGGACAACGCCAGGCAGTGGCAATCGCGCGCACCCTCTTGTCACAGCCGAAGATCGTCATGATGGACGAGCCGACGGCGGCGATTTCTGTTCGCCAGGTGGCCGAAGTCCTGGATGTCATCCGCAGACTTCGGGATCAGGGCATCAGCGTGATTCTGATCAGCCACCGCATGCCCGACGTTTTCGGCGTATCCGACCGGATCGCCGTTTTGAGACGGGGCGAACTGGTCGCGAGCAAACGCGCGGATCGCTCGTCACCGGAAGAGGTGACGGGCTTGATCACCGGCGCCATCGAAGCTGCATAAGGGGGAAATGCCATGACAACTCTGGAAGACGTCATCGCCCGAAGCGAGCATCGGAGCTGGGTATCACGGATCTCGAGCCAGCAATTGTTCTGGGTTTTCCTGGCGGCCATTCTCGCATGTCTGGCACTCAGCCTGCTGACGGACAGCTTCGCCACAGAACGAAACCTCTTTAATGTTGCTCGCAACTTCGCCTTCGTCGCCATCATCGCCATCGGCATGACGGCAGTGATTGCCTCGGGCGGCATTGATCTCTCGGTCGGTTCCACCGTGGTCCTAAGCGCCATGGTGATCAGCGTCACCATGGAAGCTGGCACGCCGTTTCTCGTGGCTGCCCCGCTGGCCCTTATTGCCGCAATCATGGTCGGAATTCTGAACGGCGTTCTCGTCGCCTATGCGGGAATGCCACCCTTCGTCGTCACGCTCGGCACCCTTTCGGCCGCGCGCTCGCTGGCCATGGTCCTTTCCGACAACAAGATGATCTGGAACTTTGGACCGGACCACGATCTGTTGATCTGGGTCGGCGGTGGCTCGACGCTCGGCATCCCCCATCCCCTTTACGTGCTGGCGGCACTTACCCTCATCATGTCGCTGGTTTTCAAATGGACGCGCTGGGGCCAGCACCTCTTTGCCATCGGCAGCAATGAGAACGCCGCCCTTCTTACCGGCATTCCGGTCCGCCGGATGAAGGTCAGCATCTACATGTTTTCAGCGCTCACGGCAGGGCTGGCCGGCATTCTGATGGCGGGCTGGCTGGGCAGCGTGACCACCAATCTCGGACAGGCCATGGAACTGACGGTAATCGCGGCTGCCGTCATCGGCGGCGCCAATCTGGCCGGCGGCGAGGGCAATGCTCTCGGTGCCGTAGTCGGAGCCCTGTTGATAGAGGTTATTCGCAACTCTCTGATCCTGCTCGGCATCTCGACATTCTGGCAAGGAATGTTCATAGGTACCTTCATTGTGGTCGCCGTAGCCTTCGACCGCGTCCGGCACTTTCGGTCCTAACGCGGAAAAACACTTCGGAAACCACGGTGTTCGCGATGGAGAATGCCTTGAAACCGACGATGATGGACGTGGCCGCGCTGGCGCGCGTATCGCAGGCGACCGTATCCCTCATCCTCAACGGCAGTTCAGGCGCCCGCTTCAGCGAAGCCACCCGCAAACGGGTCTTCGACGCGGCGGAAGAGCTCGGCTATCGGCTTGCCAACAAATCGACCGCGAGCTCCTCAGCCGGCGCGACGAACGCAAACAAGGTGATCGTCTTCGCCGTCGACGAACTGACGACCGATCCCTGGATGTCGATGGCCTTCGAAGGCGCCCGTGAAAAGGCGCTCGAACTTGGAATCATCGTGACGCTCGGCGTGTTCCGAAAGGGCGAAGACCCCGACGGTGGCATCTTTTCGATTTGCGATGGACAGACGCTTGTCGGCTATATCTTCGGCACGATCCTGACGCGCAAGATCGATCCGGCCGAGCCTCTTCTGAAGGTGCCTTCTGTTCTGGTCAATTGCTATGACCAGGAGCGCCGCCTGCCTTCGATCCTGCCCGGCGACATTGCGGGTGGACGGGCGGCAACCGAGCGGCTGATCGCAGCCGGCCGTAAACGGATCGCCCTGATCAATGGCCAGGAAGGCCTCGACAATCCGCGCGACCGTCTGCGCGGCTACAAGCAGGCCCTGGCCAGCAATGATCTCGCTTACGATCCTGAACTCGTCCAATACGGCAACTGGGAGCCCTCCTCGGGATACGAGAAGACCCATGCCCTGATGAAGATGAAGAACCCGCCGGACGGCATCTTCTGCGCCAACGACCTGATGGCGCTTGGCTGCATTGAGGCCCTGAAGGAACTCGGCAAGTCTATCCCTAAAGACGTCTCCGTGGTCGGCTTCGACAACAGAGACATCGCCCAGTTCACCATGCCGCCGCTGACCACCTTTCATTTGCCGATGTTCGAGATGGGCTCCATGGCCGTCGAGTTGCTTTCGGACATGGCCGGCGGCCTGACCAGCTCACACGATCAGTTGAAGGTAGAATGCCGACTGGTCGAGCGCCAATCCGCCTGAGCCAGACCAACATCGCCCGAAAGCGCTGCGTTGTACTACAATAGACACTCGACGGGACGACAGTCTGTCACGGCTTATCCTCACCAGCAACTTTCAGCCGTGCGATCAGCCATCGCGCGGCGGGACCCGGCAAGCGATCTCGCAGTCTTCTATGGCCTCGCCGGCTTCACCAAGGTCTCCACCGCCCCGCCGACTTCATCACGATGGGTACGGCCTATGCGGCCGACGCTACCGCCGCGCCGCTGCTGTTCATCGGCACCGCCGAGAGGCTCGGCGTCCTCGGCCTCCTGCTGCGGGGCCTCACCAAGCTCAGGCGATCGAACGGTTAGATACTGACAAACGCGGAAGTGGCACCTCTTTTCTATTCTGCTGCGCGACCTGTGAATGCAGGAGATCGCATTGAGCGGAGTGCAACTGTCGATGGGAGGGTTACCCGTGAAGCGGCGGATAGCATCCCAATTCAAATACCTGCCGCCCAGTCCGCGCCTTCCACACCCTCAAAGGTTTTCCTTCAGCAGGATCTCGATGCGGATCTTTTCCTGGGCCGCCAGGGGTTCGCGGGCATCCGATCGGGCGCGCATGATGCGGATGGCACTGCGAACCGCATGGCCAGGATCCTGGGCGATGACTGCATCGATCAGGTCGTCACGCAACGCCTGTTCGGTAAAGGGCGTTCTCTCGTGGACAACGACGGCAATTCCCCCCAGCTCCACGTTTCCGGCAGCGGCCAGGATCGGCGTGCGTGCCTCGGCGCTGAGAACATAGATCCCGGAAATGTCGCGATTGCCGGCGAGCACACGAGCAACCACCTGGCGCGTCCGCGCCTGGTCGGCGTGGGTTTCAATCGACGGAAGACAGGTGAGGTGCGGAAAGGCGTTGTTGATCACCTGATCGAAACCGAGGCGGCGCTGAATGCTGTCGAGTGACTGCATGGTCTCAGCGATCACCATCACCTTTCCGGGCTGGGTCCCCGCCAGCATGCCCATAAGCTTCCCGGCAGTCGCGCCGGCCGCGAAATTGTCGATGCCCACAAAGTCAGCTTCTGGCAGCTTTTCCTGGCCCGACAGGAATTGCACGACCTTGATATTGCGCTCCAGGAGTCGGGCCATGGCGTCTCGCACCTGAGGCGATTCAGGCGCCATCACAGCCACACCGTCAATTGTCTCCTTGTCGAGACTGGAAAGAAGTTTGGCGAGGCCATGCGCATCGTCGATTTCGATCTGACGGTACGAGATCTCGGTGAGGTCACCCTTGAGGGCGCTCGTCAGCTCCTCCACATGCCGCAGCAATTCCATCAGATAGAGGTCGCCGCTATTCGGCAAGAGAAAGAGGAAGCGGTAGACCTTGTTGCGGGCAAGACTGACGGCGGCCGGATTGCGGACGAAGCCGATCCGCTCGATGGCATCGTTGACCAATCGGGCCGCCTTCGGGCTCACATTCGGGCGGTCGTTCAAGACACGATCGACAGTCGCAAGGCTGACACCGGCAGCCTCGGCCAGATCTTTCGCTGTTGGACGCATGACGAGTTCCTGCTGATTTCCGCCTCCCCGAGCTTTCCTTCAAAACGAAACAAAACGCAAGAATTGATGTGCGCACCTCAAAAAATGCTTGCTTTGAGGTGCGCACATCAATTAGCGTTGAGCTCGGTTCAGGGTGGCGCATGGGATGCGGCCTGTTCCACTGGAGGAGGTCGGCCAGGGATGAGGGTCCGGAGCCGGCATTTGGCCCGCAAGGGCGTTTCGCCATCCGTTGGAGACCGGACGGCGCTGGGAGGATGACATGATGAAATCGCTTTACGTGAAAGGCCTGCTTGCTGCCGGGACGGTCGCCTGCTCGATGGGTTTCGGCACAGTGATGGCGCATGCCGACGAAAAGGAACTGACGCTCTGCTGGGCCGCATGGGACCCGGCGAACGCACTCGTCGAACTCAGCAAGGACTTCGAGGCATCGTCCGGCATCAAGATGAAATTTGAGTTCGTCCCGTGGCCGAACTTCGCCGACCGCATGCTCAATGAACTCAACTCGGGCGGCAAGCTTTGCGACCTGATGATCGGCGACAGCCAGTGGATCGGCGGCGCCGCCGAGAACGGCTGGTATGTGAAGCTTAACGACTTCTTCGACAAGGAAGGCATCAAGATGGATGCCTTCGTGCCGGCGACCGTCACGGGCTATTCGGAATGGCCGAAGAACACCCCGAACTACTGGTCGCTTCCTGCCTTCGGCGACGTCGTCGGGTGGACCTACCGTAAGGACTGGTTCGAGCGCCCGGAAATCCAGACCGCCTTCAAGGAAAAATACGGTCGCGACCTGACACCGCCGGCAACCTTTGACGAATTGAAGCAGGTCGCGGAATTCTTCCAGGGCCGCGAGATCGACGGCAAGACCGTCTACGGCGCCTCGATCTACACCGAGCGTGGCTCGGAAGGTATCACCATGGGCGTGATGGACGTGCTCTACAGCTATGGCTTCAAGTACGACAATCCGGAAAAGCCTTATGAGATGGAAGGCTTCGTCAATTCGGAAGGCGCCGTGAAGGGCCTCGAATTCTACAAGTCGCTCTATGATTGCTGCGTCGCGCCGGGCACGTCGAACACCTACATGGGCGAAGGCATTGATGCCTACAAGTCGGGCCAGGTCGCCATGCAGATGAACTTCGCCTTCACCTGGCCGGGCTTCGAGGCTGACCCCAATGTCGGCGGCGGCAAGACCGGTTATCTGGTCAACCCTGCAGGTCCCGGCGGCGAGCAGTTCGCCCAGCTCGGCGGTCAGGGCATCTCGGTCGTTGCCAACACCGACAACATGGATGGCGCACTGGCCTACATCAAATGGTTCGCCCAGAAGGACGTGCAGGACAAGTGGTGGTCCATGGGTGGCTTCTCCTGCCTGCGTGCCGTGGTGGAGGACCCGAACTTCGCCAAGAGCCAGCCTTACGCACAGACCTTCCTCGACAGCATGGCAATCGTGAAGGATTTCTGGGCTGAGCCGTCCTATGCGACGCTCCTCCAGGCTTCGCAGAAGCGCTTCCATGACTATGTCGTTGCCGGCAACGGAACTGCGAAGGAAGCGCTGGACGGGCTGATAGCCGACTGGACGGAAACCTTCGAGGACGAAGGCAAACTCTGACACACGAAAGATCGGGTTCCCGGACCTCGTTTGGGCGCCCCCTCAATCTCTCCTCCGGCGGTGTCGGGGGAGAGACCTGAAGCCAGCGTTGCCGCCGGCGCCGATCTCTGAAACCCTTCAAGACTGCCGGCACAACCCGAACTTTGCCTCATGACGAGGGACAAGGCACGGCACGCGGCTGCCGTCGGAAACGCCAGATGGACCCGGACGATGATCGACACACCCACAGACCGCCTCGCCCGCGCGACGCCAGAACCAGTTGCCAGGCGCATCCGCGGGCTGAGTGACCGGACCATAGCTTGGATCTTTGTGGCCCCTACGATCTTCCTGCTTCTCGCAGTCAACATTTTCCCGCTGATCTGGACGATACGTCTGTCGTTTACGAACTTCGCGGCGAACAAGCCCAACGCCGAGGTCAAATGGGTCGGCTTGCGCAACTACGAGCGCATCCTTACCGACGCCGACACCTGGGCAAACATGCAGACGACGGCGCATTTCCTCATCTGGACGATCTTCTTCCAGGTGCTGATCGGCTTTTCACTCGCCTGGTTGATCAACCGCAAGTTCAAGGGCAATGACCTTCTGACGACACTGATCGTCATCCCGATGATGCTGTCGCCTGCCGTCGTTGGGAACTTCTGGACCTTTCTCTACCAGCCGCAGATCGGCCTGGTGAACTACGCCGTCGAATTCCTGACGGGCATTCCCGCCGACAGTTTTTCGATGCTTGGGCCCGGTGGCTGGGCCCGCTGGGCGATCGTCATCGTCGATACCTGGATGTGGACGCCTTTCGTGATGCTCATCTGCCTCGCCGGCCTGCGCTCCATCCCCGACTACATCTATGAGGCAGCGGAAGTCGATCGCGCGTCCAAATGGCGGCAGTTTTGGACAATCACACTGCCGATGGCGCTGCCGTTCCTGATGCTTGCGGTCCTGTTCCGCGGCATCGAAAACTTCCGGATGTTCGACCTCGTTGTCCTGCTGACCGGCGGCGGACCGGGAGACCAGACGTTGCTCGCCTCGATCGACCTCAAACGCGAGGCCTTCGAGAAGTGGCGAACAGGCTATTCCAGCGCCTATGCGATCATTCTTTTCGTCACGGTATTCGGCCTCGCCTCCATCTATGTGAAGGCACTGAACAAGGTGAAAGAACGATGAGTGCCCATTCCGTCACCGAACCGTCGCCAGCATCGAAGTGGCTTGCCGGTCTCCTGGTTGCCATCTACGCGGTAATCACGCTGATGCCGCTGCTCTGGATCATTTCGACCAGCTTCAAGTCTGGTCCGGACTCGATCAGCTATCCGCCGAAGGTCGTCTTCCAGCCGACGCTTGAAGGCTATGTGAACCTCTTTACGACGCAATCGCGTCCCTCGGCGGAAGACCTCGCCAAACTGCCAGCACCGACCACCTGGTATGACCAGATCACCCGTGAGCGAGGCATGATCATCTCGGGCCCGTCGCGCTTTGGCCAGCGGTTTCTGAATTCGGTCATCATCGGCTTCGGCTCGACCTTCCTGTCGATCTTCCTCGGGACACTCGCCTCCTACGCATTCAGCCGATTCAGGGTACCGCTGAAGGATGACCTGCTCTTCTTCATCCTCTCGACCCGCATGATGCCGCCGATCGCGGTCGCCATCCCGATCTACCTGATGTTCCGTCAGCTCGGACTTTCGGACACGCACCTCGGCATGATCCTGCTCTATACGGCGGTCAACCTGTCGCTGTCGGTCTGGCTGCTGAAGGGGTTCATCGATGAAATCCCGCGTGAATACGAGGAGGCCGCACTGATCGACGGCTACACCCGCTTCCAGGCCTTCTACAAAGTCGTCTTGCCGCAGGCCGCAACCGGTATTGCTTCGACGGCGATCTTCTGCCTGATCTTCGCCTGGAACGAGTATGCTTTCGCCGTCCTGCTGACGAGTGGCAATGCCCAGACGGCACCGCCCTTCATCCCGACCATCCTGTCGGTCGGTGGCGGTATCGACTGGCCGGCCGTTGCCGCAGCGGCGACCCTGTTTCTCATGCCCGTCGTTGTCTTCACTGTGCTGCTGCGCAAGCATTTGCTCCGTGGCATCACTTTCGGAGCCGTGCGCAAATGATGAATTTCCTGATGAGACTCCGCCGGTTCCGCCGGTCCGAATGGGAAATGCTTGCATCGGCTCTGATCGCATTGGGAGTGGTCATGCTGATGCAGCCGCTCTCGCTCACTCTCTTTACCTACTCCTTTCCGGTAACGCTGATCGGAACCGTCATGTTCATCGTCGTCAGTCATTTTCCGGAGTAAGTCATGGCCCAGATTCGCGTTGAAAACCTGCGCAAGGACTTCGGAGCCTTCAATGCGGTAAAGTCCTCCACCTTCACCGTCGAGGACGGCGAGTTCTTCATGCTGCTCGGCCCGTCCGGCTGTGGCAAGACGACGACGCTGCGGATGATGGCAGGTCTCGAACTGCCGACCAGCGGCGAGATTTACATCGGCGGCGAGGAGGTCGGCATGAAGCGCGCAAGCGAGCGCGACATCGCCTTCGTCTTTCAGATGTTTGCGCTCTATCCGCATATGAACGTGCGCAAGAACATCTCCTATCCCCTGGTCAGCCAGGGCTACTCTCGGCCCGAAGTCGATCGCCGCGTCGCCGAGGTCGCCCGTATTCTGCAGATCGAATCCATCCTCGACAAACCGGTCGGCGGCCTTTCCGGCGGTGACCGACAGCGCGTAGCACTGGGCCGTGCGATCGTGCGCCAGCCCAAGGCCTTCTTCATGGACGAGCCGCTTGGCGCACTCGATGCGGAATTCCGCGAGCATATGGCAGAGGAGCTCCGCGCCCTGCATGACCGCATGGGCGCAACCACCGTCTACGTCACCCATGACCAGCTGGAGGCCATGCAGATGGGCGACAAGATCGTCGTCATGAACCATGGCGTGATCGAGCAATTCGGCAAGCCGCAGCAGATCTATGACTGGCCGGCAACCAAGTTCGTGGCGAAGTTCATCGGATCGCCGCCGATGTCATTCCTGGAGTTTGAAGGTGCGATCGACGAAGGAGGCAATACGGTGATGATCTGCGGATCTCACATCGAGGTTCCCAGATCCCGCGAAGGCCGCAAGGGTGCGCTGACTCTCGGCGTCAGGCCGGAACATGTGCGCCTGTCGGATGCCGCCGGTCTTCGCGGACGGGTGGCCGCCGTCGAATATCTCGGCACTACACAGATTGTCACGGTCGAGACCGCACACGGAGAGATCAAGGCGCGAACGGCGTCGAGCCATGCGATCCGAACGGATGCCTCCGTCGGGCTTGAATTCGACCGTCGCTCCCTCACCCTGTTCGACGCGAAGAGCGGAAGGGCCCTCGTGTCCGAAGCCAATGAAGGAGTGCTGAGCCGTGGCTGAAGTCGTCCTTTCCAGCATCAGCAAATCGTTTGGCGCCACCCGGGCGCTCGACGACGTGACGATGACCATACCGGACGGCTCATTCGTGGTGCTTCTCGGCCCGACCGGCGCCGGGAAAACCACGCTGCTACGTCTAGTTTCCGGCCTTGAGACACAGGACGGCGGCGACATCAAGATTGGCGGCGAGTCCATGGCGGGGCTCACACCCGCGCAACGCAATGTCGCGATGGTCTTTCAGCAATATTCGCTGTATCCGCACATGACCGTGCGGCAAAATCTCGAATTTCCGCTGAAGTCGCCCCTGTTGCGCACGCCGCAGGCGGAGATCGAGCAGAAGGTAAAAGCGATCGCCGAGATGCTGCAGATCGGCCACAAGCTCGACAACAGAGCAACTGCCCTCTCGGGCGGCGAGATGCAGCGCGTGTCGATCGGCCGGGCACTGGTGCGCAACCCTCAGATCTATCTGATGGACGAGCCGCTGAGTTCGCTGGACGCGAAACTACGCGCAGACCTTCGGGTCGAATTGAAGAACATCCAGGCCCGCTCTGGTGCCACCTTCCTTTACGTGACCCATGACCAGATCGAGGCCATGACCATGGCAACCCATGTCGGCGTACTCAAGGAAGGACGCCTGGTGCAATTCGGATCGCCGCGGGAGATCTACGAAACACCCGTCAGCATCTATGCCGCGACCCGGCTTGGTCAGCCGCGGATCAACGTTTTGCCCGCAAACATCTTCCCCGGAGCACCAGAACGGGCCCACTCGATAGGGCTGCGGCCAGAGCACATCCGCCAGGGAGAGGGCCAGGAAGCGCATGTGGTCAGGGTCGAGCATCTCGGCGACCAGACGCGCCTTCATATCACTCTGGGCGAACACCCGATCATCACCGTCACCGATGCCCATACCGCCCTCAAGGGCGGCGACATCATCAAAATCCAGCCGCACAAGCCGCTCTATTTCGATGCGGCCGGAATGCGCCTCGTTTAAGGGAGGGTCTCATGTCTCAATTCGTCAACAGCCGGGAAAACGTCGTAATCGAGGCAATCGACGGTGTTCTCATGGCCTCGGCCGGGGCATTGAGCCGCCTTGACGGCTATCCCCACATTCGGGTGGTCGTGCGATCGGACTGGGACAAATCCAAGGTCGCGATCGTCTCGGGCGGCGGATCCGGACACGAACCAGCCCATGCGGGCTTCGTCGGGCGCGGCATGCTGACGGCTGCCGTCTGCGGCGATGTCTTCGCCTCGCCAAGCGTTGATGCCATCCTTGCCGCAATCCTTGCGGTCACCGGACCTGCCGGTTGCCTGCTGATCGTGAAGAACTATACCGGTGATCGGCTGAACTTTGGCCTGGCGGCCGAGCGAGCCCGCGCTTTCGGGCTTAATGTCGGCATGGTGATCGTCGACGACGACATCGCGCTTCCAGACCTGCCGCAATCTCGTGGGGTGGCTGGCACGCTCTTCGTCCATAAAATCGCCGGCGCAATGGCGGAAAACGGCGCAAGCCTCGATGCCGTTATCGATGCTGCCCGCCGGGTGATCATCAACACCCGCTCGATCGGCATCTCTCTGGATACGTGTACTGTGCCCGGCTCTCCAAAGGAGGCCCGCATACCGGAAGGTCGTGCCGAGCTCGGGTTAGGGATCCATGGCGAGGCCGGCGTCGAACAGATCGACTATGACGGCGTGCGCGGTGCAGTCGCCGCCATGGCAGAACGGCTCGCGGCCGGCATGCAGGACAAGCCGCATGTCGTGCTTCTGAACAATCTCGGAGGAACCTCCGTCCTGGAAATGGCGGTGGTCGTCAACGAACTCGTCCAATCGGCGATCGGCGCGCGTATCTCGCACATTGTCGGACCTGCTCCAATGATGACCTCGCTCGACATGCACGGCTTCTCGATCTCCGTCATGCCGGCGGAAAAGGCAGATTTGGATTTCCTTGCCAAACCAGTGAACCTGGCGGCATGGCCGGGCGTTACGGCAATCCGACCGGTCAATGTCATCGCCTTGCCTGATGGGCTGACCCCGATTGCGCCCCTTGCCTCGCAGCATCCCGCAACCCGTCAGTTCCTGACAGATTGCTGCAAGCTGCTGATCGATGCGGAAAAGGATCTCAATGCGCTGGACGCCAAGTCGGGCGACGGCGACACCGGCTCAACGCTGGCAAGTGCCGCACGCGCTCTGATCGAGGCGCTTGATCGGCTGCCGCTCGCCGACCACACACAGCTGCTGCGCGCCATGGGGCAGGAACTCAGCCAGACCATGGGAGGCTCGTCCGGCGTCTTGCTTGCCATCTTTTTTGCCGCTGCCGGTGACGGTGCCTCGAGCGGGCTCAGCATGCGCGAGGCTTTGAAGGCGGGACTGGCTCGTATGCAGGAAATCGGCGGCGCCGGTCTCGGTGATCGCACAATGGTGGACGCGCTTTCGCCGGCGCTTGAAGCTTTCGACAAGGGTCTTCCAGCTGCGGCAAGTGCAGCTAGGACCGGTGCAAATCTGACGGCCACCTATGTCAAGGCACGCGCAGGTCGGGCTGCCTATATCAATGCCCGACAGCTTGAAGGCCATATAGACCCCGGCGCCGAAGCCGTCGCGCGGCTATTCGAGTTTCTTGCGCGGCGCCATGGCGGATCACAGGGAAAGCATCCCGAGTGACGGCGGGAGGCGGAGTTTCGGCACGGCGACACATTTCCGCAAGGTCGCCGAGGCCAGAATTCCCCAAGACGTCCGCTCGGTTCTCCACCGCCTCCGCCGGACATTGCCCGTCAGGAATTCGAAACACCGATGATACTCTTGAGAGGCAAGCCTGCCCTCAAGCCTGTGATTGAGACTTCCTGCTGATCTCGCCTGTTCGGTCGAAATTGGGGCAGTTTGATCATGTACAATGCGCGGCTCCCGCCGAGATCAGCTCCGGATGGTGAACTGTACCCTGTCAGCTGGAAACCGCGTGACCGCGAACTGGATCGGTCGCCCATCCGGATCCGTATTGATGGCACGCGTCACGAGAACGATCGCGCCTGGCGTCAGCTCAAGATGTGCCACATCGTCCGGTTCGGCATGAACGGCAGAAATCTCCGTGACATCACGAAGGTAGTCATCGACCCCGCATAGCTTCAGGGCGCGGGTGATCGAACCTGTTTGCGCGAAGGCCTTGTCTATGCCCTCGAAGCGCCCGGCCGGAAACCACATGGTGGATCGAGAAACCGCCCGTCCATCTGCCTTGCGGACACCGTCCAGCCGCAAGACCTGCTCGCCCGGCGTGAGCTGCAGCCGTTTGACCAGATCAGGGGTCGCTGTCTCGCGGGACGAAGACAACAATATGCCTTTCAGATCGCGTGCCTGCTCGCCGATGCCCTCGGTGAAGCGCGTACGACGCCCGATCGGAAAATCGAACTTATCGCGCTGGGTAATCATCGTGCCGCGCCCCTGGGCCGCCCGGACGATGCCTTCCTGAGCAAGAGCCGCCAAAGCTGCACGCACGGTATGACGGTTGACACCGAATTCCTCTGCCAGCGCCGTTTCCGCCGGCACCATGCCCGTCTTGTCATAGAGACCTGCAAGAATGTTAGCGCGAATCCGGTCGGAAATCTGGCGCCAGAGGGCGACGCCCTTTTGTCTCTGCATCACGGAAATACCGGCTCCCTGTCACAAGCTTGTCACGACCACGGGTTACTCCTACAGTAACTTGTATGGTTGTCTATATTACTAGACATTTCGAGGACTGACAATGCACAGAGCCAACGAAATCGACCCCGGTGCAAAGGCCAGCCGAAAGCGGATCGTTGATCTGCTGGCCAAGGCCACGCTCGCCGAACTTCAAGATGCACTCTCCACGTTCGAACCGGCACCGGCTCACTCGGCCCTGCGCGGCCCCGAGACCGGCCTCGTCATGGTCAAGGGCCGCATCGGCGGCGGCGGTGCCCCCTTCAACCTCGGCGAAGCGACCGTCAGCCGGGCAAGCGTGCGGCTCGCCGACGGGCGGATAGGCCACGGCTATCGCCTCGGAACCGACCGCAAGGCGGCCGAGCTGTCCGCCGTTCTCGATGCCGTGGCGCAGGACGAAACAGGCCGCGCCCTGCTTGAGACCCGCCTCCTGACGCCGCTCGAAACACGCCTTGCGACGGAAGCCGAACGGCTCGAAGCCGAAACGGCCGCCACGAAGGTCGATTTCTTCACCATGGTACGCGGAGAAGACTGATGCTTGACGTCATTGAAAGCCTCGACGGCGGTTTCCCGGATGCCGTCACCCATGCTCAAACCGTCTTCCGCCGCGTGATGGACGCCATGGCGCGTCCCAGCAGCATCGGTTTCGTCGATGTGGCCGTCGGACCACCCGCACCGCTCGGCATCGCGGCAGGCGCCCTGCTGCTGACGCTCTGCGACCACGACACGCCGATCTGGGTCACGCCTGTTCTGACCAAATCCGCTCTGCCAGGCTGGATCGGCTTCCACACCGGCGCCAGCCTGACGCCCGCCAAGACCGATGCCAAATTCGCCTTCGTCGAAGCGGGAGCACCGTTCCCCTCGCTGGCGCAGTTTGCACTGGGAACCCAGGAATACCCCGACCGTTCGACAACGCTGGTCGTCGAGGTCGCGTCGCTCGAGGGCGGCCAGCCACTGCAACTGACCGGCCCCGGCATTCGCGACACCGCCACGATCGCCCCGAAGGACCTACCCGAAACCTTCCTGCGCCAATGGGCCGACAATCGCGCCCTGTTCCCGCGCGGCGTCGACCTGGTGCTGACGGCAGGTCGACGCTTCATCGCGCTCCCGCGCACGACCAAGATCCGTGAGATGGAGGCCTGAGCCATGTATGTTGCCGTCAAGGGTGGCGAGAAAGCCATCGCCAACGCCCACAAGCTGCTTGCCGACCGCCGCCGTGGCGACAGATCGCTGCCGTCGGTGACGATCAACCAGATCGTCGCCCAGCTCGGCCTCGCCGTTGACCGCGTCATGGCAGAAGCCTCGCTCTATGACTGCGCGCTCGCGGCGCTTGCCCTCAAGCAGTCGCGCGGTGACATGATCGAGGCGATCTTCCTGCTGCGCGCCTATCGCACCACGCTGCCGCGCTTTGGCACCTCAAGGCCGATCGAAACCGGCAGGATGCGCGTCGAGCGCCGCGTCTCCGCCACCTACAAGGATCTACCCGGCGGACAGCTGCTGGGCCCCACCTTCGACTACACCCACCGCCTACTCGACCCCTCGCTGCTCGATGACGAGACGGTGGAGAGGGGCGAGCAGCGCGAGGAAGGCCTGGAGCATGTCATGCGGGTCTCCGACATCCTCGACGGCGAAGGCCTGATCGAGCCGGATGGCGAAATGCCCGAGGATCACATCGCCGGCGACATCACCCGCGAGCCGATGGAATTTCCGATGCCCCGCGACCTGCGTCTGCAGGCGCTGGCCCGTGGCGACGAGGGCTTCCTTCTGGCTCTCGGCTATTCGACCCAGCGCGGCTATGGCCGCACCCACCCCTTTGTCGGTGAAATCCGCATGGGTCTGGTCGAGGTCGAATTCGAGGTGCCGGAACTGGGCTTCTCTGTCTCGCTCGGCGAAATCCGCGTCACCGAATGCCAGATGGTCAACCAGTTCAAGGGTTCGGCCAAGGCCCCGCCGCAATTCACCCGCGGCTATGGCCTCGTCTTCGGCCAGAGCGAACGCAAGGCCATGTCCATGTCACTGGTCGACCGGGCGCTCCGAACCCAGGAATTCGGCGAGGATGTCGTCGCCCCCGCCCAGGACGAGGAATTCGTCATTTCCCATTGCGACAACGTCCAGGCGACCGGCTTCGTCGAACATCTGAAGCTGCCGCATTACGTCGACTTCCAGGCCGAGCTCGACCTGGTCCGCCGCATGCGAGCCAAGCACGATGCCACAAGGCTGGAGCCGAGCGAGATGCAGGAGGCGGCCGAATGATGCGTCAATCCCCTCCGCCGTCTCCACCGTTGTCACCGCCGCAATCAGCGCTCCAGGGACTGCCACCGTCACCGTTCCCTGAGGTATCCCTTTTGACGCGCCGGTCACGGCGGGCCCCCAGAAACAAGATGAACCCGACGAGGGCGAACACCGCGACCAGCGCCACCGCCTCCATCCAGACAGCCGATCCGCTCAGGTCCATGTCACGCCTCCACGCTTGTAAGCCAGGCAAAGGGTAAGCCGCCATGCAGGAACTCGCCACCTACAATTTCGCCTATCTGGACGAACAGACCAAGCGCATGATCCGCCGCGCGATCCTGAAGGCGATCGCCATCCCCGGTTATCAGGTGCCGTTTGCAAGCCGCGAAATGCCGATGCCCTACGGCTGGGGCACCGGCGGCGTGCAGGTTACGGCGTCGATCATCGGACATGACGATAGGCTGAAGGTCATCGACCAGGGCGCCGACGACACGACCAATGCTGTCTCCATCCGCGCCTTCTTCCAGAAGGTCGCCGAGGTCGCGGTCACCACCAAGACCAGCGAAGCAACGATCATCCAGACGCGCCACCGCATCCCGGAGGAGAGACTGAAAGAGGGCCAGGTTCTGGTCTATCAGGTACCGATCCCGGAACCGCTGCGCTTCCTCGAGCCGCGCGAGACCGAGACCCGCAAGATGCATGCGCTGGAAGAATACGGCCTCATGCATGTGAAGCTCTACGAAGACATCGCCAAGCATGGCCGCATCGCCACGACCTATGCCTATCCGGTGAAGGTCGAGGGCCGCTATGTGATGGACCCGTCGCCGACGCCGAAATTCGACAACCCGAAGATGCACATGTCGGAGGCGCTTCAGCTCTTCGGCGCGGGCCGTGAAAAGCGCATCTATGCGGTCCCGCCCTATACCGACGTCGTCAGCCTCGACTTCGAGGATCACCCCTTCGAGATTCAGACATTCGACAAGCCCTGCGCGCTCTGCGGCGCCCACAACGTCTATCTCGACGAGGTGGTGCTCGACGACAAGGGCGGCCGGATGTTCGTCTGCTCCGACACCGACCACTGCGAGACCCGCCAGGCCGAAGGTCATGTCGGCGAAATGCTCTTCCAGAAAAAGGAGGCCGCAGAATGAGGGTTTCATTCGCGGCTCACCCCCCTCTGCCCTGCCGGGCATCTCCCCCTCATGGGGGGAGATCCACCCTTGGCCTCGTTCGCTGGCCAAACAGCACCGATTGGAAAATCTCTCCAGGAAGAGAGACCGGACCCAGAACGTTCAGTGGCTTGGGGTGCCATCACCGCCAACCGATCTCCCCCCCTGAGGGGGAGATGGCCGGCAGGCCAGAGGGGGGTAGCGCTCAGCTAGTGATTAAATGGAGGATCGCCCTATGAGCGAGCAACCGCTTCTGAAAGTTCGCAACCTCTCGAAATTCTACGGCAGCCGGATCGGCTGCTCGAATGTCTCCTTCGATCTCTGGCCGGGCGAAGTGCTCGCCATTGTCGGCGAAAGCGGCTCGGGCAAGACGACGCTTCTGAACTGCCTGTCGACCCGGTTGATGCCGACGACCGGCAGCGTCGACTACCATATGCGCGACGGCCAGTACCGCGAACTCTATCATATGGGCGAGGCCGAACGCCGCTTCCTAATGCGCACCGACTGGGGCTTCGTGCACCAGAACCCGGCTGACGGTCTGCGCATGACCGTCTCGGCCGGCGCCAATGTCGGCGAGCGACTGATGGCCATCGGTGACCGGCATTACGGAAAGATCCGCCAGACGGCGAGCGAATGGCTGGAGCGCGTCGAGATCTCGACCGATCGCATCGACGACCAGCCGCGTGCCTTCTCCGGCGGCATGCGCCAGCGCCTGCAGATCGCCCGCAATCTCGTCACCGGCCCTCGCCTCGTCTTCATGGACGAGCCGACCGGCGGCCTCGATGTCTCGGTCCAGGCGCGTCTCCTCGATCTCGTCCGCGGCCTCGTCAACGACCTCGGCCTCTCGGCCATCGTCGTCACCCACGACCTCGCGGTTGCCCGCCTGCTCTCGCACCGGATGATGGTGATGAAGGACGGCCATGTCATCGAACAGGGCCTGACTGACCGCGTGCTCGACGATCCCCGCGAACCCTACACCCAGCTTCTCGTCTCCTCGATCTTGCAGGTCTGACGGACGTCGCGAAAGGAACACATCATGCCGACCCCGCTTATCGTTTCGGAAGTCGCCAAAAGCTTCACCATGCACCTGCGCGGCGGGCTGGTCCTGCCGGTCGTGGCCAATGTCTCCTTCTCGGTCGCGTCAGGCGAATGCGTCGTGCTCGGCGGACCCTCGGGCATCGGCAAGAGCTCGATCCTGAAGATGCTCTACGGCAACTACGCCGTCGACCAGGGCCAGATCCTCGTCAACCACGGCGGTCGCATCGTCGACATCGCCTCGGCCGATCCCCGCACGGTGCTTGAAGTCCGTCGTAGCACGCTGGGTTATGTCAGCCAGTTCCTGCGCACCGTCCCGCGCGTCTCGACACTCGACGTGGTCGCCGAACCGCTCGTCGCACGCGGTGTACCGGCAGACGAAGCACGCGAAAGGGCGAGCGAACTCCTGAGCCGGCTAAACTTGCCGCGCGATCTCTGGCAGCTGCCACCGTCCACCTTCTCCGGCGGCGAGCAACAGCGCGTCAACATCGCCCGTGGCTTCATCACCGACCATGCCGTTCTGCTGCTGGATGAGCCGACCGCATCGCTCGACGCAGCCAACCGCGCCGTCGTGGTCTCAATGATCCGCGCCAAGAAGGAAGCCGGTGTTGCTCTACTCGGCATCTTCCACGATGAGGAAGTGCGCGAAGCCGTCGCCGACCGCATTCTCGACGTCATGCAATTCTCGCCGCGAAAGGTCGCGGCATGACGAAGAAGCTTGGGTTAGCACCGCTCGTCCACGAGACCGCACGCGTCGTCAATTCGACCCTTGGCCGTTACACGGAAGTGGCCGATCGCTGCCGCCTCGATGAAGTCGAGATGGGCGACTACTCCTACATCATGCAGGACGGCGCCGTCTGGTGCGCGACGATCGGCAAGTTCGCCAATATCGCAGCCAGCGTCCGCATCAATGCCACCAATCACCCGACCTGGCGTCCCACCCTGCACCACTTCACCTATCGCGCAGCCGACTATTTCGATGGCGCGGAAAACGACCACGACTTCTTTGCCTGGCGCCGCGACAACCGGGTCGTCATCGGCCATGACGTCTGGATCGGCCATGGCGCAACCGTGCTTCCCGGGGTGACCGTCGGGGATGGTGCGGTGATCGGCGCCGGCGCCGTCGTCTCGCGTGATGTCGCCCCCTACACAATCGTCGGTGGCGTGCCCGCGAAACTCATTCGCGAGCGCTTTCCACGTCCGGTGGCAGAGCGCATGCAGGCACTCGCCTGGTGGCACTGGGATCACGATCGCCTCTTCGCCGCGCTAGACGATTTCCGTCACATGGATGTCGAAGACTTCCTTCAAAAGTATGCCTAAGCCGAATATTTTCAGTGGCTTGGGTAATTTAACAAAACCTACACAAAACTGACATTCGCGTTTCACGAGCCACCGCTAATGCCTATCCCGCACCGCAATCAATGACGGCGAAGGAAAGACGATGCTCTTCAGGCTGGACAACCTCACACGCAAGTTCGGGACCAACAAGGCCGTGGACTCGGTGAGCCTTGAGATCCCTGCCGGCCAGATGGTCGGCGTGATCGGACGCTCCGGCGCCGGCAAGTCGACCCTCCTGCGCATGATCAACCGCCTGGTGGATCCGACCTCCGGCAGCATCCGTTTCGGCGATCTCGAAATCTCCAATCTGCATGGCACCGCCTTGCGCAACTGGCAGCGCGACTGCGCCATGATCTTCCAGCAGTTCAACCTGGTGCCGCGCCTCGACGTGCTGACCAATGTCCTGCTTGGCCGCCTGAACCATCGCTCGACGGCTCTTTCGATCCTCAACGTCTTCTCCCGCGAAGAGCGCCTGATGGCGATCGCCGCTCTCGAGCGCCTTGGCATCGAGCAGACAGCCCTCCAGGCAGCCGGAACGCTGTCGGGTGGCCAGCAGCAGCGCGTGGCGATCGCTCGCGCCCTGATGCAGTCGCCGAAGATGGTGCTCGCCGACGAGCCGATCGCCTCGCTCGATCCGCTCAACGCCAAGATCGTCATGGACGCACTGCGCGACATCAACGAGCGCGAAGGCATCACCGTCATCACCAACCTTCACACGCTCGATACCGCCCGCAATTACTGCGAGCGCATCATCGGCATGGCCCGTGGCCGCGTCGTCTTCGACGGCACGCCTGCCGAACTGACGGCGGAAGCCGTGCACGAGATCTACGGCGCCGATCAGCATGGTGCCGGCATCGACGAGACCGTGACCTCGACCAGCATCACCCTCGCCGCACAGGACAATGAACCCGTGCGCAAGCCCCTATCCCCTGGTTTCAGACCCCTGGCAGCTGCCGAGGCCTGACCGAGACGATCGCGAGCCCTGCGTCAAGGGCGACGATTTCAGACAGCACCACCCATCCTCAAACGGGAGATGAACCCATGTTGAAGAAGACCCTGCTTGCCACGGCCGCTCTGGTCGCCCTCGCTGCCTCCGCCCATGCCGAAGACCTGAAAGAATTCCGCATCGGCATCCTCGGCGGCGAAAACGAAGCCGACCGCCTGCGCAACTTCCAGTGCATGGTCGACAAGCTGCCGGCCGCCATTGGCGTTGAAAAGGTATCGCTGTTCCCAGCCGCCGACTATGACGGCGTTGTCCAGGGCCTGCTCGGCGGCACGCTCGACTACGCAGAACTCGGCGCCTCCGCCTTCGCCAAGGTCTACCTGGCCAAGGCTGATGCCGTTGAGCCGATCCTGACCACTGTTCAGACCGACGGCTCCAGCGGCTACTACTCGATCATGGTTGCCCGCAAGGATTCGGGCATCACCAAGATCGAAGACATCAAGGGCAAGAAGCTCGGCTATGCCGATCCGGACTCCACCTCGGGCTACCTCGTCCCCCTCGTCACCCTGCCGGAAGCTCTCGGCGCCCCGGTTGACCAGGTTGTAGCCTCCACCGGCTTCGGCGGCGGTCATGAGAACCTCGTCCTTGAAGTCGTCAAGGGCACCTTCGATGTCGGCACCACCTGGGGTTCGGGCGTCGGCGAGTTCAAGGATGGCTACAGCTCGGGCAACCTTCGCAAGATGGTCGACAAGGGCATCCTGAACATGGACGACCTCGTCGAAGTCTGGAAGTCCCCGCTGATCCCGAACGGTCCGGTCGTCGTCCGCACCTCGATGAATGAGGACATGAAGGCCAAGTTTAAGCAGTTCATGATGGACCTCCCGACTTCGGATCCGGCCTGCTTCTCGGCCATCCAGGGCGGCGACTTCAAGGGCTTCACCGAGGTCAACGTCGATTTCTACAAGCCGATCATCGACGCTCGCAAGGCGACCATCGGCGGCTGATCGCTAACGTATCCCAGAAGACCGCCGGTGGGTTCGCCTCCGGCGGTCTTTCCTTGAAGCCTTTCCACGAGGAATTGCGGTAATGGCCATGATGGCGACCCAGCCCCCCTTGAGTGAACGCGGCGCCGTAGTAGAGCGCCACTGGCAGGAGCTTGCCGCAAAGCGGCGAATGTATACCGGTCTCAGTATCGTTATCCTGTTGCTTGCCGTGACAGGCTCGGTCTGGTTCGCCAATGAAACGAATGCCGGCAAGTTCTTCGACCGACTGCCCCATCTCTTCGACTTCGTCGGTGAACTCATTCCGCGAGATGGCTGGGAGATCTGGCGGGCACTCTTCGACCTGCCATCGCCCTATGATGATGGAAGTCTGAAGTACAATTATCCGGAAGGCCGGTTCTATATCACCGATAGCCTCTACATTCCCGAATACATCCACAAGATGATCGAGACGGTGAACATCGCCTTGCTCTCCACCGTCATTGCCATGATCTTCGGCTATGCACTGGCATTCCTTGCGGCAAAGAACACCATGCCGAACGCATGGATCCGTTGGCCCGTGCGGCGTGTGATGGAAATCCTGCGCGCCTTTCCCGAAGTCGTCATTGCCGGCTTCTTCCTTGCGATCCTGTCACTCGGGCCCATCCCCGCCATCATTGCCGTGACCATCCACACAATCGGCGCGCTCGGAAAGCTCTTCTTTGAGGTCATCGAGAATGCCGACATGCGGCCTGAAGAAGGGTTGAGAGCCGTTGGAGCGAACTGGTTCGAGCGCGTCTGGTTCGGCATTACGCCGCAAGTCATGCCGAACTTCATGAGCTACTTCCTGCTGCGTCTCGAGATCAACGTGCGCGCCTCGACCATCATCGGTGCCGTCGGCGGCGGCGGGATAGGCGAAGCGCTCCGGCTTTCGATCGGCCAGGGCCATGAGGCCAAGACTCTCGCCATCATTCTCCTGCTTCTGTCGACGGTCATCTCTGTCGATCAATTCTCCGCCTGGCTGCGCCGCAAGCTTGTCGGCGATCAGGCCTTCCAGTCGGTCACGTGAGGTTTGCCATGTCGATGATCAACGCCGCCGAACTGAATCGTCTGGCCGAGCGCTATCCGCAAGTCCTGGAGCGCAGTCTCTGGCAACGCTACCGAATGCCTTTTTCGATTGGCATCCTTGCCTTCTATTTCCTGTTCTGCTGGTGGTTCTTTGCCATCGGCAAGACACTCTCGGAAGCCAATTGGGGCATTGCCGGCAATTACCTGGCGGACTGGGTGTCTTACGAAATCCGTCCGGAATTCGACATTGACCGGGATGGCGCGCTGACGATCAGCTATCCCCGCTTCGATCCGATCGGTCCCAATCCGAACCCGGACTGGATTGAAACCATACGCGAAACGATAAACCGGTCGGAAACGCCTGGGCCGTCGGCTGCCGCCCCGGCTTTGGCTGCCCCGAAAGCCAGCTCCTCCTTCAGCTTCATGACATCCCCGACCCCGCAGGCACCGGCCGCGGCCACCGGAACGCAGCCAGCAACACCGGCGACAGCGGCGGAGGCGACCTCGCAGGAGGTCATCACGGAAGCTCGTGTCGCATTGTCGGATAGCGCCTCACTCGATATCTCAGGAGATAGAGTGACCCTGACGCGGGGCGACGAGACGGTCACTCTGCTGCTTGATGCAGTCAAGGATACCGTCACCATAGAGGGCAGCAGTCCGGACTGGGTAGAGCAACGCCTTGAGGGCGGTCGTGTCGTCGCCTATTTCGGTTCCGCCGGCTGGATCGACGTTTCCTCTGACCGCGTCCGCGTCCGCAAGCGCTTCTTCGGCTGGGAAAACTTCATCTTCGATACCAACTCGCCCTTCTTCGGCCTCTCCACCGGCGAAGTCTGGCAGAAGATCACCTCGGACGAACGCATCGACCCGAAGATGAGCAATCTGGCGCTGGCCTGGAACAACATCCTCTACAACGCCTCCTGGCAGCATCTCGATGTCTGGACCAAGCTGCTTCAGACCATCGTCATGGCCTTCATGGGCACCCTGCTCGCGGTTCTCGTCGCCTTCCCGCTGTCCTTCATCGCGGCACGCAACATCACCCGCAACCGCCCCGTCAATCAACTGACCAAGCGCTTCTTCGACTTCGTCCGCTCGGTCGACATGCTGATCTGGGCGCTGTTCTTCACCCGCGCCTTTGGCCCCGGACCACTTGCCGGCATCTCGGCGATCTTCATCACCGATGCAGGTACGCTGGGGAAGCTCTACGCGGAAGCGCTTGAAAACATCGACGACAAGCAGCGCGAGGGCGTCAAATCCGTCGGCGCCCCGTCGGCAGCCGTGCAGCGCTTCGGTGTCCTGCCGCAAGTCATGCCGGTGTTCGCCTCTCAGGCGCTCTACTTCTGGGAATCGAACACCCGCTCGGCCACCATCATCGGTGCCGTCGGTGCCGGCGGCATCGGCCTCAAACTCTGGGAAGCCATGCGCACCAATTCCGACTGGGAAAATGTCGCCTATATGGTGCTCTTGATCCTGATCGTGGTGTTCCTCTTCGACGGCATCTCCAATAGCCTGCGCTCACGCCTGATCGGCAAGAGTCGCCACTGACATGCAAGGCGGGGGATGAAAACCCGCACCATCTGACACGAAAGACATCCAATTGCGTTACGCCCTCTATTTCGCCCCTTCCGCCAACGATCCGCTCAACCTGACGGCAGCGGAGTGGCTGGGACGCGATGCCTACAGCAATGCCGTCTATGCAAGGACAGCGGAAGGCGGTCTTTCGCCCGAAGACCTGGATACGCTGACGGCCGATCCCAGGCGCTACGGCTTTCACGCGACGCTCAAGGCTCCCTTTCACCTGGCAGAGGGCAAAAGCGAAGCGGATCTCCTGAAGGCGATGGAAGCCTTCGCCGCTGATACCTCTGCCTTCGACATACCCTCCGTGATCGTCGGCCAGCTCGGTCATTTCTTCGCACTGGTTCCCGACAACCTTCATCCGCCGCTGCAGCAATTCGCAGCCGATGTCGTCGAAACCTTCGAGCCCTTTCGGGCCCCGCTCTCCGAAGCGGATATCGCAAGGCGCAAGCCGGACACACTGCCGGAGCGTCAGCGCGAAAACCTGTTGCGCTGGGGTTATCCTTACGTCTTCGGCGACTTCCGCTTCCACATGACGCTGACCGGACCCGTGCCGGATTCGCAGGCGCCTGTCATGGCCAGCATCCTGAAACAGCGCTTCGCTGAGTTCATCGGCCGTCCCCTGCGGATCGACGGCCTTGTTCTCTTCGTCGAGCCCGAGCGCGGCGCCCCTTTCCTTGTCCATTCATGGCTGCCGCTGAAGGCCGCCCAACAGAACGGCTAATCCCATGTCCGAACAGATCTTTTCCAATGCCCGCATCGTCCTCGAAGACCGGATCGTCGACGGCAGCGTCGTGGTCCGTGACGGCCTGATCGCTGCGATCGATGAGGGTGCGAGCCGCACCGGCGAAGACTTCGGCGGCGATTACCTGATCCCCGGTCTGGTCGAACTGCATACCGACCACCTGGAATCACACTATTCCCCCCGCCCCGGCGTACGCTGGCACATGACCTCCGCCATCCAGGCCCACGACGCGCAGATCGTCACCTCAGGGATCACCACGGTTTTCGACTGCCTGCGCATGGGCTCCGACGAAGACGGCGGCTTCGACAAGGGCGAGATGCGCGACATGGCGGACGCCATCCAGGCCGCAGAACGCGACGACCGGCTGCGCGCGGAGCATCTCATCCACCTGCGCTGCGAAGTCGCCTCCGACAACGTCCTCGAGCATTTTGCCGACTTCGAGAACGACCCGCATGTGCGTCTCGTCTCGCTGATGGACCATTCCCCGGGCCAGCGACAGTTCCAGACGATGGAGCAGTACACGCTCTACTACAAGACCAAGCGCGGCCTGACCGACGAACAGTTCGCTCGCTTCGTCGAAAGCCGTCTGCAGCTCTCCGAGCGCTATTCGGCTCTGCATCGCGATACCCTCGCCAAGGCCTGCGCCGAACGCGGCATCACGGTCGCAAGCCATGACGACGCAACGCTGGCCCATGTCGAGGAAGCCAAGGGCCATGGTGTGAAGCTCGCGGAATTTCCGACCAGCATCGAGGCCGCAGAAGCCTCGCACCAGTCGGGCATGAGCGTGCTGATGGGTGCACCGAACGTCGTGCGCGGCAAGTCCCATTCCGGCAACATCGCCGCCCGTGACCTCGCCAAACGCGGCGTGCTCGACGTCCTCTCCTCCGACTACGTGCCGCTCAGCCTCCTGCATGCAAGCTTTGTGCTGGCCGACGAAATCGACGGCATATCGCTCCCTAAAGCCATCGCCATGGTCACCTCCACGCCCGCCCGCACCGTCAGCCTGTCCGACCGTGGCCGTATCGAAACCGGACTGCGCGCCGATCTCGTCCGTGTGCGCCGCGATGAAGGTGTACCGGTAATCCGCGCGGTCTGGCGGGAAGGGCGCCGGGTGGCCTGATGACGCAAGCAGCGACGGACCACGCAACAGAGCGAGATACGGCACGCGGCACGGTCATTGCTGTCGTCGGCCCAAGCGGGGTCGGCAAGGACAGCCTGATCGACTTCGCACGTCAGCATTTTTCCGGCCGACCAGACATTCGCTTCGTCCGCCGGACGATCACACGGCCGCAGAACTCTATCGGCGAAGACCATCACGCCGTGACGGAAGACGCGTTCGACGCGCTCGTTCGATCAGGCGCATTCGCCGTCCACTGGAAGGCGCATGGCCTTGGCTATGGCATCCCCGCCGACATCTACGAGGACCTTGCCGCCGGCCATATCGTCATCGCCAACGGCTCCCGCTCCGCCCTCGACGCATTCCGGGCTGCCTTCCCCCGCCTGCTGGTCGCAAACATCATGGCACGCCCGGAAATCCTCGCAAAGCGCCTTGCCGCTCGCGGACGGGAAACAGCCGCTGACATAAGCGCGAGACTTGGCCGAACCATCACGCCACTGATGCAAAACCTTGATGTCGTCGATATCGACAACAGTGGTGAGTTAACGGACGCGGGAAAGCAGCTTGTCTCGTTGATAGAAGATCGGCGCGTGAAGTTCTGAGGGGGGCCGAGCTGCTACCCCGCCTTGCTACTCAATGACGATTGCCCTGAAATCATTGACATTGGTACCGGTTGGCCCGGTGACGAGGAGGTCGCCAATGGCCTCAAAACCGGAATAGCTGTCGTTCCGGGCAAGCAGCTTGCGCGCATCGAAACCTGTGGCGCGAAGTCTGGCGATGGTTCCACCGTCGACCAGAGCACCGGCATGATTGCCCACGCCATCAATACCATCCGTATCAGCGGAAAGCGCCGCCACGGGAAGCCCATCGATCCCAAGCGCGAGTGCAAGGGCGAATTCGCTGTTGCGCCCGCCTCGGCCGCCTTCGCCGCGCAGTGTCACCGTGGTTTCCCCACCCGACAAGAGAACCGCCGGACGGTCGAACGGGCGGCCTTTCGTGGCGATCTCCCGTGCCAGCGCCGAATGCACCAGGGCAACATCCCGGCTTTCGCCCTCGATCGAGTCCGAAAGGATATAAGGTGTGAAACCCTCGGCAGACGCGACGCGCGCTGCAGCCTCCAAAGATACGCCTGCGGACGCGACGACATAATGTTCGTTGAGGGCGAACCGCGCATCATCCCGGCTGGGTGCATCGGCCTCCGGCGACCGCAGATGGGCAAGCACGGCCGGCGCCAGATCGAGTTTGTAGTTGTCGACGATCGCAAGCGCATCCTGCCGTGTCGAGCCATCCGGCACGGTTGGTCCGGATGCGACAAAGGCGGGAATGTCGCCCGGGATGTCCGAAACAATCAGGCTGACCACGCGCGCCCTCGTTGCCGCCGCCAGACGCCCCCCCTTGATCGTCGAGACATGCTTTCGCACCACATTCATCGCCGAAATCGGCGCCCCTGACGAAAGAAGCGCCTGATTGAGGGCGATCTCGTCTTCGAGCGTCAAGCCTTGAGGCGGTGATGGCAGAAGAGCGGAACCTCCACCCGAGATGAGAGCGATGACGAGGTCCTCAGGGCCGAGCTTTGAGACGAAATCCAACAGGCGCTTGGAGCCAACAAGCCCCGCCGCGTCAGGAACCGGATGGGCAGCCTCGATCACTTCGATTGACTGCGTGGCACATCCATATCCATAGCGCGTGATGACAAGGCCCTCGAGCGGTGTTGGCCACAGGCTTTCCAGCGCGGCAGCCATCTGGGCCGACCCTTTGCCTGCACCGACAACAACGGTCCTGCCGGAGGCCGGTGGTGCGGGAAGATGGGCACGGATGCCGACCAGCGGATCGGCGGCCTGGACCGCCGCCTGAAACAGTTTCGTGAGCAGCGTGCGGTGTTTCATCGTCCAGTTCGTCTCTATTGGCTTCCGGTTGACGGACGCAGCGCCGCCAAGACCTCGATACGTGGTGTCCGATTGGGATCACAGGCCGGCATCTCGGTCAATGCCGGCCGATGAATGCAGGAGCACGATCAATCGTCCTCGACGAAGACCTGGTCGCGCTTCGAGCGGATCGACGGCAGCAGTGCGAGGATGACACAGATGAGCCCCAGAGCAAGAAGCGATGCAGCGATTGGGCTCGTGATGAAGACGGTGCAAGGTCACCGACCAACTCCACCGGGCACGCATGTTCACGCTCAATCTTCGACCACTGCCGACGGCTTCCTCTGCCGAACACGATGCGATCGTGAAGGGAATAGAAACAGGCAACAAGGATGCGGCGAGTGAAGCTGCGCGCCAACATCGCGAACGAGCAAGGGATAAGCTCCTGCCGCTTATCGAACGACTGAACCTACGCAACCTTTAGACCCGAGCATGAAGAGACACGGTGACTCCTGACGATTTTTTCTTGGCGACGTCTCATTGGCGAGAAAGTTGATTGGATCGCAGTCATCTTGAAAGCCGCAGACCTGGATCGACAATGTCGCGCAGAGCGGTCAGCGAACTTCAGTCCTCTGGTCTACGCCGTTCTTCCGCAGTCGATATTCCAGCTTTGCACGAGACATTCCAAGGCTGCGGGCGGCAGCCGAGACATTACCACGATGGGCGCGGAGCGCCTCACGGTAGAGATCGAGTTCGGCAGATCTGATGAGCGAAGACGATTGACGGAAATCCGAAGTGAGTGCTGCTTGTGGCGGGGTGGCCTCGCTATAGATCAAGCGCCCTTCACGCGTCAGCGATGGATGCGATAGGGGCAGCGGCTCATTGGCCGTGAAGATATGCTGCAGATCGATGAACCCGCCGGGATCGGCAAAGATTACGCCGCGTTCGATCAGGTTCTGCAATTCGCGGATATTGCCCGGAAAATCATAAGCGAGCAGCGCGTCCATCGCGCGGCGGGTCAGGCCAATCACGGAACGGCGGTGCCGCTCGCGGAACAGACGCAGGAAATGATCGACAAGCAGGGGAATATCGTCCCGTCGTTCGCGAAGCGGCGGAATCGAAATCGGGAACACGCAGAGACGAAAATAAAGGTCCTGGCGGAAGCGCCCTGCCCGCACCTCATCGGCCAGATCGACGTTCGAGGCTGCGATCACCCTGACATCGGCCGCCACGGTCTTTGAACCACCGACACGCTCGATGACCCGTTCCTGGATGGCGCGAAGCAGCTTGCCCTGCGCTGCATAGGCAAGCGATGCGATTTCGTCGAGAAACAATGTCCCGCCCGCAGCACGCTCGAAGTAGCCAGGGCGCGAGGTGACAGCTCCGGTAAAGGCGCCTTTTTCGACGCCGAAGAGCTCCGATTCCACCAGGGTCTCGGGAATGGCGGCGCAGTTGAGCGCGACAAACGGCTTGGTCGAGCGCTGGCTCAGCCGATGCAGCTGCTGCGAAAACAGCTCTTTGCCAACGCCGGATTCCCCGACCAGCAGAACCGTCGCCTCCGTATCGGCCACTTTCTCCACCATCAGTCGCGCCCGCAGGAAGCTGGCGGACACCCCGACCACGGGATCTCCGCCGGAGGCAGTTGTCGGGCTGACCGTGGCGGGTTCATGATCCCGCTGCGAGAGTGACGAGCGGCCACCCGAAGATCGCCGTGATCTCGGCCATTCGAGGCCGAGATAGGACCGTTCGGGTGCCTCCTCCCCCCATTCCTCGGCATTCTGGCCGACGACATAGCAGCGTGACGCCCCCATGCCCGAGCATTCGATCTCCCGGAAAATCACGGGCCGGCCGAAGAGCGTGCTGGTGTAGCCGCTGGGATAGCCGGTCTGCATCCAGCAGACGGGCTCACTCGCCAGGCCATGATGTGCGATGTGTTCGCCGGCCTCGGAGGAATCATACCAATAGAACTCGCCGAAGTAGCGTCCGGTGTCGCTGTCGAATTCGAACTGCTTGGTCTCGACCTTCACGAAACCTTCGAGCGTATGAACGCGTGGCCCTGCGGCAAGAGCGTGGGTGAGATCCTGGTTTGGAAAGCGCTTGAGGATCAGTTCGGCGTCGCGCACGCCCTGCATGTAGCCGACACGCATGAAGATGCCCTTGGCGGCCTCCATGCCGAAGGCATCGATGATCTCCTGGCGCAATCGCCCGAGAACCTGGCTCTGCATCAGCACCATGCGCTGGTCATTGAGCCAGATCCGCCCATCACCCAGCGCAAAATGCAGCGCCTCCGTCAGCTCCGAAAGCGTCGGCGAGGCACCGGTATCGAGCTCGCTGAACGCGCCTCTCGACAGCATCTTACCCGTCGATTTTGAAACATCCGCCAGGGAAACGAGCTTGGGGGGATTGTCCGATTTCATCTGTCATTCTTCAGTTTTCAGATTTTTCGCATGATTTCATTATTTGGTGAAATTCGCAATCGACCCCCTCCCCACACGTGATCCGCAGAGGCGAGGGCTATCCCTCTGACATCGCACTCTTTTTGAGATTTCCGCATGCCCACGCCGTAGCAAACGGACAATTGGCACGTCACTTGCGATGAAGGGTACGAACCGCTTGAGGAGGCGGCACGGAGGATAGACGGATCAGCTACGGCGAGATGAGCGGCCACAAGACGGTCGATCTCATGATGGCGAAGCTGTGCGTGAACCTCCCCAACCAAGGGAACTGGAGGCCCTGAACCAATGAACATGCACGCGCCTAATTTTCTGGACACCGCTCGCTGGGGCGGGCTGGCCTACATCTCCGAGTGGCAGGAGACCATGGCAGGAACGCTCAATGTGGCCGATCCCGCCAATGGCAACATCCTGGCAGCCGTCGGCCTCTGCGGTCCGGCCGATGTCGCGCGCGCGGCAAAACAGGCCAAGGCCGCACAGAAGGCATGGGCCAAGACCCTGCCGGCTGAGCGCGCAGCGATCCTCAATCGTGCCGCAGACCTTCTGGAGCAGAACGGCCAGGAACTGGCAGCCTGGATCATGCAGGAATCCGGTTCCATCCATCCGAAAGCGATGATCGAGATTGAACACGGCGCACTCTTCATCCGCCACGCAGCGTCGCTGGCAACCCAGCCGTCCGGCATGTTCCTGCCGGGCATGGATGATCGGACCAACTATGCCAGACGCGTGCCGCATGGTGTGGTCGGCGTCATCTCCCCGTTCAATTTCCCGCTCGTCCTCTCCGTGCGCTCGATCGCGGCGGCAATCGCACTTGGAAATACTGTGGTCCACAAGCCGGATCCGCGAACGCCGATCTCCGGCGGCATCATCATCGCCCGCATCTTCGAAGAGGCCGGCCTTCCCAAGGGCGTTTTGCATGTCGTGCCGGGCGGCGCGGACGCCGGTGAGGCTCTCTGCAGCGATCCGAACATTGCCATTGTCTCCTTCACCGGCTCGGCCCGTGGCGGCTCCAAGGTGGGTGAGCTCTGCGGCCGTCACCTGAAGCGCGTTCAGCTCGAACTCGGCGGCAAGAATGCCCTTGTCATACTCGATGACGCCGATCTCGATATCGCAGCCTCCAATGCCGCCTGGGGCACATTCCTGCATCAGGGGCAGATCTGCATGGCAACCGGGCTCATCCTGGTCGATGAAAAGATCGAAGCCGCGCTCACCGAGCGCCTCGTCACCAAGGCACGACAACTGCCAGCCGGCGATCCCTCAACCAAGCAGGTGGCACTCGGCCCGATCATCTCCGACAGCCAGGTCGAAGCGATCCAGAAGATCGTTGACGATGCCGTGGCCAAGGGGGCGAAGCTGCTCGCCGGCGGCACCCATGACGGTCGCTTCTATGCCGCAACCGTGCTCTCCGGCGTCAAGCCGGGCATGCTGGCCTTCGAGGAAGAGATCTTCGGACCGGTGGCCTGCATCGTGTCGTTCAAGACGGATGAGGAAGCGGTAGAACTCGCAAACCGCTCGGAATATGGGCTGGCGGCCGGCGTCATCTCGAACAATCTCGGACGCGCCATGGCCGTCGGCGATGAGTTGAATGTCGGACAGCTCCACATCAACGACCAGACCGTCAATGGCGGCCCCTACGCACCCTTCGGCGGACGCGGCAAATCCGGCAACGGCACCCGTGTCGGCGGCCCGGCAGACATCGAAGAGTTCACCCAGTGGCAGTGGGTCTCGGTGAAAAAGACCGCGACACCCTATCCGTTCTGATCATGCAGCTCCCGAACCATGCATCGGCTCACCGTCCGCCTTGATGGCGGACGGATTTCATCCATCCAAAACCCAGGGAAAAAGACCATGACCCTTGCAGGAAAAACAATTGTCATCACCGGCGTCTCTTCGGGCATCGGCGGAGAAGTCGCCCGCCTCGCCCGCTTTCGCGGCGCAACCGTCATCGGCGTTGATCGCAATGACGCCATGCTGACACTCGACGGCTTCATCAAGATCGATCTAGCCGATCCAGCCGCCATCGACGCAGTGCTTGCCCAGTTCCCCGCCCGCATCGACGCGCTCGTCAATGCTGCAGGCGTTCCCGGCACCGCTGACAAGGACCTCGTCGCCCGTGTCAACTATCTCGGCCTTCGGCATCTGACCGAAGCCTTGATCGACCGCATGCCGAAGGGCGCCTCTATCGTCAACTTCGCATCCATTCTCGGTGCAGAATGGCCAAAGCGCGTGGAGCAGCATAAGGCGCTTGCGGACACCAAGAGCTTCGCCGAGGGCCATGCCTGGCTTGCAGCAAACCCTGTGCCGCAGGAAACCTGCTACCAGTATTTCAAGGAGGCCTTGATCGTCTGGACCATGAAACGCAGCCATGCCCTCTTCATGGAGCGTGATATCCGAATGAACTCCGTGGCACCTGGTCCCGTCTTCACGCCGATCCTCGGTGACTTCGTGACCATGCTCGGCCAGGAACGTGTCCAGGCAGACGCGAACAGGATGAAACGTCCGGCGCTGGCCGATGAAGTCGCCGGTCCCGTCCTCTTCCTATGCTCTGACGACGCCCGCTGGGTGAACGGCATCAACCTACCGATCGACGGCGGCCTGGCTGCAACTTATACCTGAAAGCCGGATTTTTCCTGGCGCTCGGCCGACGGTAGGGCGACACCGGAATAGCTTCCAACCCTATTCTCAGGGCACCTGCTGAGATAACATCAAAACTGGATCTGGCACGGTGGGGATGCAACGCCGTGCCAGCCAGACGCCGGCATCAGCTGGATTTGATGGGATGGTTCAAAAGGCACCCTAAACCCGTCTGTTTGGCATGAGAGATGGCCGGAGCGCTTCGAACAGGCAAGCAAAAGCGGGAGCTTGGTATCGGTCCAAATAAACCCAGCCTCATCGGACACGGCCTCTACTGATGGCCTAAAGTATCCTTGCACCTTCCTTGTCGAGCCAGCCGAGTAAGGGCTAGTGCCGATCCAATGGCAAATGTATCTCGAAACGTGCGCCCCTTGGGGAACCGACGCATCGGGCATGTCCACCATGAGCTTCGGCGATATCGGCAACAATGGCGAGCCCAAGTCCGCAGCCATCGCTAAAATCGAGATCGGCTCGAAAGAATCGATCAAAGACCCTCTCCCGAAGCTGCTCATTGATCCCAGGTCCGTCGTCCTCCACGACGAGGGCAACTTGTTGCTCAGAGAAAGACAGCGTGACATCCAGTTCTCCGCCACCTCGCAATCCGTAACGGAGAGCGTTATCCAGCAGATTGGCGATCATCTCGTCGATCATCACAGGATCGCAGAGAACAGGCTTCGGTGTTCCTTCGACTTCAAAGCCAACGGCAATATCGTTGAGAAGCTGGACCTCGGCGAAGGCCCGGATCTTAGCCGAAACAAGGGCAACAAGATCGGTATCCTGGAAGAGAGCCCTCAGACTACGCCCGCGGACGCGCTCAAGCGAGAGCAACTGGTTTGTAAGCCGCCCGGTAGCTCGGGCCGATTGGGCGATGGATCCGACGCGCTGTCGCAGCGTTTCCTCATCCGGCGAGGACACTGCGGCTTCGGCCTGGGTGACGATAGATGCGATCGGATTGCGGAGCTGATGCGCTGCGTCAGATATAAATGCCGACCTGATCTCGAATGCCTTGGCAAGCCGCTCGAAAAGTGAGTTGGTTGTCTGCACCAACGGCTGTAGCTCAATGGGAATCCAGCGACGGATCGGTCTCAGGTCATCGGGGGTCCGCAGGCTGATGGCATGTTGTAGGTCGAGAAGGGGCTTGAGCCCCAGCTTAATGCCGAACCACAGGATCACGGCGGCAGACAGGATGATGGTCGCCAAAAGCGCAACGCTTTGAAGCAGTAGATCGCGGCTCAGAGCAGCGCGCTGTGATACGGTCTGCCAGACTTCGACAGTCATCCAACCTTGCAATCGAGGCTGGTTCAGGAACTCCCGCAGCACGATAGCCCGAACCTCCTGTCCGAGATATCGGCTGTCGAAGAAGAAGGGCTTTCCACTCTGTATGTCTGCCCCCTCAGGGACATCAGGCGGATCCGAATAACCGGTCACGAATCCCCCACCTGGCCCGGTGATCCGATAGTAGACCGGGTCTCCCAGCGCTGTCGTTAGCTCCTCCAGCAACTGCTCGGTCAGAATGTCGCCCTCCGAAATGGCCACATCCCTCGATATCGTGAGGGCAACAGCCAGAAGGGTGTTGTCATAGAGGCTTTGTGAAAGTCGCTCTGCCTCCTCGAAGCGCGCATAGGAAGCAATACCTGCGATGAAAATCAGAGGCAGAATCAGCAGCAGGAAGAGCCTAGATCGCAGCGAGAGGCGCCTCATGCCGATCCCGCGTTCAACATATAGCCCAACCCCCTTGCCGTTTTGATCTCGACCTGTGTCCCGTCCAATTTGCGCCGGAGCCGGGATACCAGAAGCTCGATGGCATTGGCTTCCACTTCGGCTCCCGCACCATAGAGGGAGGAGAAAATCCGGTCGCGATCGAGAAGTTTGCCTTTGTGGTCCAGCAGAAGCTCGAAGAGCGCAAGCTCGCGTCTTGGCAAATCGATCCTCTTGTCCTTGTGCATGATGACACGCTGTTGCCGGTCGTAGACGAGGTCGCCGATCAATTCCTTTTCCGGCAGAAGCTGCGGCCTTCGACGTGTCAGCGCCCTGAGGCGCGCCATCAATTCCGCCATTTCGAACGGCTTTACCAGATAATCATCCGCACCAGCGTCAAGGCCGACAACCCGGTCCGATGTCTTGCCGGCTCTGTTGCAAATATTTTTGATGGTTGCGAAGAGGATTTCCTGCGCTTCGTTCACGCGGGTTTGGCGTTGAAGTTCTGCTCAAGCATTGCCACAACCTCGGTGAGCGCACTCGGTCCAATGCTGAAAGCACGTTCAACGATGCGGGCCTCTCCGCGAATGTCGCCGGTCAAATTGAAAATCGCGGCTTGGCCCTTGCGTAGAGCCCGCATGACCTCGAAGCCCTTGATCGTCGCATAGGCCGTCTTCAACGTCTTGAAACCTCTAACCGGCCTGATCAACTGTTTCAGCTTGCCGTGATCCGCCTCGATGACGTTGTTCAGATATTTGACCTGCCGGTGTACAAGCTCTTTAGGGCATTTACCTTCGGCTTTCAGTTCTGAGATCGCGACGGCGTAGGTGGGGGCCTTGTCGGTGTTAATGACGGTCGGTTTTTCCCAATCCTTCAGACCATTCAGCGCCTTCCCGAGAAATCGTTTCGCTGCTTTGGCATTGCGGGTTGGTGACAGATAGAAATCAACCGTGTTGCCGAGCTTGTCGACAGCCCGATACAGGTAAGTCCATTTGCCGCGAACTTTCACATAGGTCTCATCGACCCGCCAGCTTGTTGATCGCGGGCGCCGCCAATGCCAGCGCAGCCGCTTCTCGATTTCCGGCGCATATTTCTGGACCCAGCGATAGATCGTGGAATGATCGACCGCCACGCCCCGTTCGCCCATCATCTGTTCGAGATCGCGGTAACTCACCCCGTAGCGGCAATACCAGCGCACTGCCCACAAGATCACTTCACCCTGAAAGTGGCGCCACTTGAAATCGCTCATCAGAAATCTCGCCGAAAATCACCAGCGCTCTTTCGCCCATGACCGGATTCTTTGCAACAGAGCCACCCGACATCTGCGCGACCGCGCCCAGCAATGCGCTGACGGCAAAGGTGCGGATCCCCGCCGAGGCCTTGACGTCGGATTGCGACACGCGCTGTTCACGCTCCGCCCCGATCAAGAGCCCTATCCCCAGGGCCTCCGCAAGGTCGAACAGCATGATCGGCGCATCGGTCATCGAAAGATCGGCTGCCAGAGGCCTTTAGACATTCGCGCCCTTACTCGACCGAAGATAAACCGCTGCTGCAGTCACGACCGTGAGCGGGATGACGAAATAGACCATGGCGGTCGTTACTGTCGTCAGCGCTTCATGCTGTTCGGCGGCAAGAATCAGGTAGGTCACATAGAAGACGTAATAGGCCACGAAGACGGCGCCCTCCCAGCGAGCGATTTCGCGACCCGTCAGGAAGATCGGAATGCAGGCAACTGCCGTCGCCAGCATGACCCAGATGTCAAATGCCATGACCGACGGGGCCACACCAAGTCCGCCAGTTCCCGCCGCCACACCGGACAGACCAAGCGCACCGAGGATGTTGAACGTGTTGCTGCCGATCACGTTGCCGACGGCTATATCCCTTTCGCCCTTGATCGCGGCGGTTATGGAAGTCGCCACCTCGGGCAACGAGGTGCCGGCGGCTACGATGGTCAGTCCGATCACCAGATCGCTCACTCCCAGCGCCTGGGCAAAGGCGACCGACGCGGCAACCAGCAATCGCGCTCCGGCCACAAGACAGGCCAGCCCGGCAATGACCATGCCAACCTGCACCAGCCGCGAGCTTGACCAACCGTTCGCCGTCAGAGACATTTCGTCGTCAGACAGGCCCATATTGCCCGCTTTGATTTCGCGGCGCGACTGCACGACAAGGAACGTCGTGTACGCCACCAGAAGCAAAAGGAAGAGAGCTGCTTCGAATGGTCCGATCCTGCCGTCCCATCCCAGTGCAATGAACAGCGCCGACACGCCAATCATGATCGGCACCTCTTGCCGAATGATCTGCCGGTTGACGACGAGCGGCACGATCAAGGCGCTCACTCCAAGGATCAAAAGCACATTGAAAATGTTCGAGCCGACCACATTCCCAACGGCGATATCCACTTGGCCGCCAAAGGCCGCTGCCACTGATACCGACACTTCCGGCGCCGATGTGCCGTAAGCGACAACGGTCAGACCGATCACCAGTGGTGATACCCCCACCGCCAGAGCCAGCCTTGAGGCGCCACGCACCAGAAGTTCTGCCCCGATGACCAGCAAAGCCAGTCCAACGATAAAGTAGACGAACGTCATTGAACCACCTCTCCTGAGCTTTGTTATGCTAATGAGGCCTTCGTCGACGTGTGTCAAGGTTTCACTGGGTGGGGAACAAGCGGGCCATGGCGAAGAGGATCAGAAACTCGTTTCTACGAAGAATGAGACCCTGCCCAAAGCGAGCACCTATTTTGCAGTCGTGCGGAGCTCGACCGCTGTTGCAAGCGTGATTGGCTGCCTTGGCGATACGGGGGCGGTCGTGGCGTCCATGCGATCTGCGACGTGTCGCGGATCGCCCGATGTTGGAAAGCTAATCGGAAGCTGGGGCTTAACTGGGATACGCTTGACCTCACCCGATCATGACAACCGTGCATGAAGGTGATGTGCCTTCCGCGCTGAAGCCTGTGAACCGTCAGGTCCACGCGACCGCCTTCGACACGCCGTGGATTAGCGACTGCTTGATCCCTTGTCGCTGCGCTAAGTGGGGCGCAGAGTGCAAATATCACGCAGGGCTTGCTCCTCGGCGGGATGCGCAATGCCATCGGCTTCGATCACGACCTCGCAAAGGCCGATCAACGTGTTGAATTGGCGATCGGTCAGGTCTGCATGCCGTATCTGCTCGCGCGCCCTGCGCAGGGCATCCACGGAATCCGTAGCAAAAGCAGTTTCGTGCTCCCTGATTTCCCGGCCAATGTCATCGACCGAAAAGACCTTGAGGACTGGGTGGGTCCTGAAGAGTCCGATAATGCGGCGGTATTCTGCCACGTCAGCAAGACCGTCGGCGTGGGCGACGATCATCCCTGCGGCAATCGAAGCCTCCATGAAGGGCTCGCAGCCTGCAACGTCGGCTTCGGCCAGAACGCTATTGCGATCGAACCGCTCCCGGCGATCCTGGGCCTTGAGGACGGGGTGTCGGACGAAGATATCGGATTCGGAATGTTTGGAATTCGGCAAGACTTGATCCTCTCTCTGTTTTCAAGGGATCACGTCACCACCTGCGTGTGAATGCCGCCCCTTGAAGTGAACCGACATCGTGCAGGTTTCTGCACCAGAGGGGCCCGGCCACTCCCAAAAGGATGGGAAGGACGCGATCGGCTTTCAAGATCCCCCCTTATAGAGTTTTCGGGCCGGGATACTGAACTCTCCCTGGTTGATCTGGGAGGCAAGACGTTCGTGCTGACCGACGCAAGCCCGAGTACGGCTCGCCCAAGTATATTTGCCCTTTGCGACGTACGGGGCGACTTCCGTGAAGCGCGTTTCACCGGACGAAGATCGGTCGTGAGTCTCCATGCAAGTCCGGATACAGGCTTGCCGTAGATTTTCGACATGTCGGAACGATTGGCCTTTGCCTGCGTAGCTTCGCCACGCGAGCAAATAGTATAATAGATTCACCCCTTATCGTACTAAAATGCGCAAAATGCGGACATTATGCACAGCACACATGGGTTTCGGCGTGAGCATCCTCACCCACGATAAGTAACCCTTATCGTATTTGAGAAAATTAACTTGAATCCACATGCACATAAAAATCACTCAACGGAATAATACAAAAAATAGCCAAAACTATACGAGTACCTAAGTTAAAATGCTATCTGCCTAAACCCGTTGAGACACCGACGTACATGCAGCAGCCCACTGTAAAAGTGCAGCACACGACAACCAATGTTGGAGGCGCAAAGCTACCTTTGCGCCTGTCTTTTGCCATCACCAATTATTGAGAAGTTCACTCACCGCCTCTCCGTCGAGCACCTGCTGTTCGAACAGCGCCGCCGTCAACCGATCAAGCATCTCCCGCTTTGCATTGAGCACATCTGTCGCCTTCGCCAACGCCTTCTCCAACCGGGCATGCACCCGAGCGGCAAGATCCGGATGCGCATCGAGCACTGGCGTCGGGTCCCTATCCTCACGATAAAGCAGCGGCTGCACCGCGCCGAAGCCGAGACTGCGTTCCATAGCCAGGGCAAGCCTGGTTGCTCGGGCGAGGTCACTATCCTCGGCGCCTGCCGAGCCGACGGAGACCGAACAGAAGACAATCTGCTCGGCCGCCCTCCCTGCCATTAGCATCGCCATCAGATCCTCCCGATAGCCGAGCGTATCGCTGCCAGACCTTTGGAACGACAACAGATTGTACCCGCCTTCGGGCATGTCGATAGTGATCCCTTCGATCGGACCGAGCTTGAGGACGTAATGGACGATCGCATGGCCCGCTTCGTGCACGGCAAAGCGCCAACGCAGATCATGGGGCAACTGAGGTCGATGCATCCGAATGCCATCCTCAAGGTCCTGATAGCGCATTGAACGCTTCTGCCGGCGAGCGAGCTGGCGGGCCTCGCGTACGATGCGCTCGACATCAGCCCCCGTAAGCCCCATCGCACGGGTCCCCAGACGCTTAAGAGCCGTCTGAACGTCGCTCTCATTTGGCCCGGTATTGCTCATGGCCTGATCCGTCATTGGCTTCCTCCCTTCAGCACTGTTTGTTGGCTCAGGCTGCCGCCGGTATCCGAGGGCAGCTCGGCGATCGCGGGCCGCTCCTTGTTTGTTTCCTGCGCGGCGGCGGCGAGCAACTTGAGGTCCTCGCCGAGATGATGGCGGAAGATTTCGGCCAGCGTCGCAGTATCCGGTTTAGGGATTTCGATGTGGGTTTCCAGGCGCCCGGAACGTTTCAAGGCCTCGTCGATCTGCTCCGGCCTGTTGGTGGCGCCGACGACGATCAGGCCTTCGCCCTTCACCGCACCATCGAGGAGTTCGAGCGCTTTGTTGACGACAGCATTCCAATAATCCGCGTATTCTCGTTCTGCCGGCTGCCGTTTTCCGATGCCATCGATCTCGTCGATGAATAGGATCGCGGGTGCCACGGCGCGCGCCTCGGCAAAGGTCCGGGTCATGCGATTGAGGACCTCGCTTAGATGCGCGCCCTGGAGCCAGGTCGAGACCGAGCTTACGACCAACGGCACCTGCAGACTATTGCAGAGCGCCCGCGCAAATGTCGTCTTGCCGGTCCCCGGCGGTCCTGAGAGAAGCAGCTTGCTGCTCATATCAGACCAAGTGAGGATCGAGGCTCGGTAGTCATCAAGGTCGGCTTTGAGATCGAGCGCCCAGGTCTTCGCCGTGCCGTATCCAGGCAACGTCTCGATCGCGAGGCTCGGCGGGCTGCCGTCTTCGCTCCAAGGCTCCGGCTGGATCACCTCGGCACCAGAAGGCTTGTCGCGTCGCCATCCTCCGCTGCTGCTGTCTTGCCCCGCAGCAGAGGTGTCGTGGTTTGCCTTGCCAGGCTTCTGTCTCGACGTCTTGGAGCCAGTTGAGGAGCCGTCGCCCTCATCCTCGTCACTGTCGCCATCGCGCGCAGCGATGCGATTACGCTCGGTGAGCGACGCAAGAATCGCCACGACTTCGGGGGCACTGCGGCCCGGTCGAAAGGCCAACACCACGTCATCAATGGTGAGGTAATGAACATCATACGCGTTGGTCCACCGATCGAGCGCTGACCTTCCGTTTGAGCCGTAGATGGCTTCGAGCATTAGGACCAGGAATGGGTAGTCGAGCCTCCCGCCGATGAGATTGATGTCGGCCGCGATACTGACCTCGTCCGGAACACCTTTCGCATCTTCACAGATTGCCACGACCGGATAGTCACGCCGCAAGGCGTTCAGCAGCCGACGCTGCAGATTGCCGCCAGCCACGCGGCGCAAGAGGTGACCGAGAAGCAGAACGTAGGTCCTTCCGGGGCCTTCGTCTCCGGCAATGGTCATGTCGTCATAGACATACTCGCCATCGATCCCCTTGAGATCGCCGCCGGGGGCAAAGCCTGGCACTTCGATCAGCCGTCGGATTGCCTGTTCAAACCCGATGATCGGCGCATGGAGTGCGATCACCGGAGCCGGCATCGCCGCCGCGCGTGTCACAGCAGCTAGGGTCACACGGGCTCTCTCGATCGTCCTCGCAAGGACGATCGCCGCGATGATGTTGCTGACGAGCGGAGCTTTGCCTGCCTGACCGATGAGGCTCAGGGCGTAGGCGCGGTTTGCATGATCAGCGTCAGACAGGCGCTCACCCTTGGAACCGGACTTCCGCCGGGACACCGACTGCGGCCCCAAGGGTGCGGGGGTAGCTTCGAACGATCCAGCCGCTGGCTGCAGATAGTCGCCGAAGTGCCGCCGCACCCAGGCGAGATCCTTGTCGCGATCGCCGGTGAGGGACGAGGTGTCGAACACGGGCGTGTAGCGCCGGGTCATGTGACCGTCGATCTCGATGGCTTTCACGTCGAGCAAACCGTTGCGCAGCGCGTTGCGCCTCGCCTCGCGTCGAGCAAGCTGTTCGAGGCGGTGGACAAACAGACGGGCAATCTTACTCATCGCTTTCGCCCTCCTCAGTCTCGGCAATAATTGCCAAACCGGACCCGCCCGGCTCCTGCGCCTGCAATGCACGTTTCCTCAGACTGCCCGGTTCCGGCCGGGGACGCTCGCGAACCTTGCGACGCTGGATTTGCATGGCGGCGTTGCGGCTGCGCTTGGCCAGCCAGTCCATGACCACTTCGCAGGCTGGATCGCCACGCTCGATATGGACTAGCAGGTGGGCCATCACGCGAGGCGGCACGGCGCCAGTCAGTCCGTCTTGGGTTCGAACGTGACCAAGTGCGAGGCCGATCGCGACGGCAGGATCATCAGTAGGCGATTGATCGGTGGAGGCACTCCGGGTGCGGAGCAAGACGTCATGAGGACGGTGGCAGTCGAGTGTCGTCGGTCGGTTAGTCGAGGTGACCGCTTCGCAACGCATGCGAGGCAGCCCCTCCGAATGGATGTCGGAAGACATGGAATCTCCTTCGCCGGACCGCATCGGGGTCCAGCGCCAACAGGGAATGGGAATGGTGAGGAAAGCCACGGGCGCAAAGCCGTCGCGGCCTAAGCCAACTTAGATCATCGAACTGATCGGGTCAGTGCGCCCTAGGGCGTCGGGCATAGCCGACGCGGAAGAAGACGGGACGCGGCTCCTCGTGGTCTATAGTGTCGACCCGCTCGAAGCGCTCATCGTCCCATGGGTCGCGAAGCAGATCCTCGTCGAACGCCTGGTCCGCCATCTCTTCCTCGAACGTTCGGCTCGGTCCGTTGAGATTGATCCGTGGTGGCTTCGGCGCCGTCAACGGCGCCACGGCATCGCCCGCGGTCGTGACGAACCGCTCATCAACCCCAATTGCCTTCCGCGCTTCGACCTCGAGAAGCTGCTGGACCCGGGCACCGAAGCGGCGGCGCAGTTCGGCCATACAGTCGGCTGCACCGTCGATCTCGAGCAAGTCGTCGATTTCGGAGAGTGCCCAGATGCCGATAGCGTGATCACTCGGACGGCTGGCTCCATCGACAATTGCGACTTCGACCGCATCGACCATCAGGCGCTTCTGGTTTTTGTAAAGCCAGTCGGGCAGGACCATCGCCGTGGCCATCATCTTGGCCTTCAGCTCCTCGAGCCGGCTCGTGTCGCCATAGGAAGCGAGCGATCGCTTGAGGTCGAGGATGTATGCCGTGTGTCGCGCGCGGTTAACGACGATCAAGTCGGGCGTGTAACTGCCCTTCGCCGGTGACTCGCAATCGAGCTTGATGCCGTCGAGGCTCGACCAGTCATTGCCCGCAACCGCTTCCAGCGCGGCTTTGACCAATGGCAGTTTGAGCGACTGCGTGAGCACCAGCACATTCGGGTTGGCTCGAGCCACCCGTTCAACCGCATACTCAAGAAGCTTCCCTTCGCGGAATGACACCGCACGGACGAGCGACGCGATGTGAACATAGTGGCCCAAGATCTCGTCTTCTGCCGGTTCGCCATCCATGATCGCGTTGATGGCGCGATCGATGAGCATATCAAGATCGGCCTCAACGTCGGTAAAGCGGACGAGGTGGGGGTGCCGGCGCAGCACGGCTGGCTCGCGGCTCGGGGCTGTAACTGCGTTGCGACCGAAGCCAAACTGGCGCGGGCGGGAGCCTGAACGGCCGAGGCTGGCATCAGGGTTGATCAGATTGGTGGTCGAACGGAGAACTTCCCCCTGAGGGGATTGAGAAGTAAACGTGGTCATAGCCCGATTCCTTTTAGCGAAGGCTTGAGGGTCAGGCCCTTGTCGATGTTAGCGCATCGGCTTGGGCCGCTTGTTCCGGTGATCGGAACGCCCTTAACCTGGCAGGACCCGAGATCGGGCTCAAGGACCCCGAACTTAAAAATGAGAACGAAGCCGGTACAAGGTTAACGGCGGGCTCACGACCTCCCGCGAGACGCCCCTGCCCGTCCCCGAGTGTGGGTGGCGCAGTTCGCTTTCAGCCGGTCAGGCACCCAAACAAAAAAAGGCCGACAAGCGGCCCCAGGTAAGGTTTGGGGGAAGGCAATGTTGCCGCCTTCCCGATCTCGATGCCGGTCACATCGACAGCACTGGCGAGACCATCTCGTCGAGGTTTTCGTCTTCGACGTCAGCTTCGTCCTCAAAGCCGACCTCGACCTCGACCATCTCGGACGTGTCGAGCGGCGGAACCGCCTCTAGCCTGTGACGGCCTTCGACATCGTCATTGCCGTCGACAGCGTCCGTAACGTCGGGGCCGGTCAGCTTTGCTTTTCGATCCTTCGAGATCACCCAGGACAGGACCGGCACGGCTTCGGTCTCGAGCCATTTGCGCAAATCGACCATTTTCGGCCAGCGCTCCTTGTCGGAAAGTCGCGTCAGCACAGCCTCGGCCCGCGCCCACTGGCTGCCATACGGGAACATCACAAGGCTTCTATTTCCGGTCCCGATTTCGGCCGACGATACGAACTGCGTCAGATTGCGAAGCTCGTTTCGAGCGGTACCTGCCGACAGCATGAGTGCATCCTGCAGCTTCTCTTTATAGAGCCGCTTGCCCTTCAAAGCCGCATCCATGACCCCAACGATCGCCTGAAGCCGGGCCAGGAAGATTTTCTGCCCTTCACGGGATTTGAGAGCAATCAGCGCCTGAAGCCCGCTGACACCGCCGATGTCATATGGATTGACGCGCGGCTTCTCCTGACCTTCAGACAGGATGGCCTTGGCATCAGAGACCCGGACCTGACCGTGCTCCTCGGCATGCTTCAGAACCTCGCGGATTTTGTCCGGCTCCGCATGAGCGATCGTAAACAGGACGGTCGAGCTGACATTGAGATCGATCATCTCGTCGCGGAACGGCTCGAGGTTCCGCGAGACGGCCATGAAGCCGGTCGCCGTGCGCGGGGCAATCCCGCAACGGCTGTGCGCCCATTTTCCGAACGTCGGGCCCTCCAGCACATCAGCGGCTTCATTGAGAATGTCGCCGATCAGGAAGGTCTGCTCCGTCGAGCGGCGTCCGAGCTCGAAGATGCGCTCGGCTTTGTTCTCGAGAAGGCCCTGAAGCGCTGGATCGATCTTCAGCTTTTCATATGTGAGGGATGGGGTGGTGGGGGCCTTGGGTTTGGTCTTGGTGGTCATCTGACACTCCATTTACGCGTTACTATCATCCGACACAAGAAGGCATCGGATGAAGCTATTATTTCCAACATCATCAAACGATGCAAATCGTACCCAAAATCAAACCAAGCAAAACCCATGTAACCATACCCAAATTTGCACCCAAAGACCCAATTACTACTATCGAATAAATCTGACATTAACCATACTAATCGATAGTTCAGACAACCTTGATTCCATTTTTGGCGTCATTACATATCTCACAAAACAGAGGCAGGTACATTTTCGTAGGTAGGCCTGCGTCCCGCTCGCTCGACGGCCGCCTCCTGTGGGTACGCAGAACGCATTTTTTCCCCACAGAGGCTGCTTGAAGTATTTTCTCGATCATCCAAGGTAAAGCCGCTAAGGGCTGTGGCGACGGCTGGGATGGCTCGTTTCGAGCCTCATAAGGCATCACGCGTTTTCTCAAAGCGCCCGTGCATCGAGACAAATTGCGCTTATCTGATTCCGAACTCTGGACATTCGATTCAGAACATTGGAACGGCGTTTCGGCAAACGCCGTTTGCGCTGAGCCCGGCACTACGCCGCGCCTCGCCTCCCCGACCCGTTCAGCCAGACGTGTTGAAGTGATCGAACTGTGGACACCAACAGCATTGGCCTCCGGTCGCTCCCATCATTCATCAGCGCTTAAACTCTCGCCGATACCCGTGATGATTGACGCATTCGTTCCGCTTGGGGATCAGGAGTTCCGATGAGTAAAAAAAGCCGTGTTGCCGCCGACCGGGCCGAGGCCCTGGAGTCCGCGCTCAGAACCATCGCGGCGATCGACCAAACCGCTCCAATGGCGCTCCTCGACATCGGGATTGCGCTTTCGGAAGTTTTTGACGAGAAGCCATCATCGAAGGTGGTGTCGTCAATCGTAGAACGAACCGGTATCAAACGCTCCGTTATAGAGCGGGCTTTGTACGCCGAGTTCGTGCTTACTCCTCATCGCCCGAACCTGGAACGCTTGGGCGTGTCCGCGGAAGTGGTCGCCGCTCTGGCTGAAGGGGAGGAGCAGGACGTTGACCGCGGCGCGCAGGCACTTCAAACCTATGACGGGATCTCTCTGGCCGACCTGCAGATCCTGATGAACTGGAGCGTCGAACTACGCGCCTATCAACCGCCACACCATGCAATCCTCCGGTTCGATATGGCGAGCATGGAGGAGCTGGCAGTCATGAAGACACGCAGCGGGTTTCGTATCTTCCGGGAGATGCTCAGCCGCATTATTCATTTGATCGACCGTCTCGAAGAGGTCGGCTTTAACCACGACGAATCCGGGGCCATCCGGAGCCAATTGCATATCGGCCGAGAGCACCTGGAGACGATGATCGGCAACCTGATCCTGCTGCCGCATCCGCTCGCCTCAAGCCCCAGCCACATGTTCCCGGCCTGGCCGCCCCAAGCGTCTCCGTGGAACCGACTTCTTGATAGTCTAGGGGAGCTCTATGACGTTCGTGAGAGTTCCATGCCTGACGTTGTCAAAGTGCGCGCGATGATGCAGCAGCTTCTGGGGTCGCCGCAGCAGCCTTGATCCTGCCGGTAGAACCAGAGCGCACAAGTCGTCTTGATCTGCAGACAAGGTATCCTGCCGGTATCTCACATCGAGATAAATTGCGCATCAGCGATTCCGAACTCTGGAGATCCGATTCAGAACAGTGGAACGGCGTTTCCTCAAACGCCGTTTGTACGGTTCAAGGTATCTCGACCTATCGCACATTGCCCGCAACCTGCCTCAAATTGCGCATTCCTGATTCAGGGTTGAGGATTTTCGATTCATAAACCGGGATTTTCGATTCAACCGCGAGCGAGGTTGCTGCGCTCATGCCGGTCTGGCATGCGGGCCACCTGTCGAAGTGAGAGGACTGCATGGCACGCAAATCGGAGGAGATCCGCAATCGCGAACAGCGCGAGCGTCAGCAACGACTGCGCGATGCTGACCGCAAGGCAAGGCGGCCCAACCGCGACGATGTCGCCCGCACAGCTCTCTTCATGATCATATCGGCAATGGCGGCACGCCGGGCAGAGGCCGAGCTCGACGAGTTGCAGGATCGTGTGGTCGCTCTTCTGGTTCGTCAGGGCTTCGATGAGCGAGCATCGGATGCTGTATTCGATGAGCTAGCTGACAAGTACCGCACGGGCGAGTGGCCGTTTCGTCGGAAGCTTCACCTGGGCGACGCAGACGGTGACGAGCCTGAGGATTGATCAGGTTTCTCGCCTGCCTCCAGTCGGTGCCCGCTGGACGCGCTTTCGCGCATCGCCTGTCACAAACCGCGTTTGCAAGATCTGACACATTCCCCCCGTTACTTTACAAAACGGCGTTTGATTCTGAATCGGATTTCCAGAGAGGGGAGCGCGCACGCCGAAGCAGGATCTCGAATGTTAAAATTTGAAAGAATCGATCTGGGTTTCGTTCAACATGATCGAGTTACGTCGGACAAAAGGTTAATGCCATCATTGACCGACATCGCTGCGCTGGCGATAAACGCGCCAGCTACGGTAAGCGCCGTAGCCGGAATGCGCCTCAATGGAACCCACTTGCAAGGGTGAAGTTGAGTAAATGAGATAGATGATCGACACCGTCTGGGACAGACCCTGCAAGAAGAACTCCCGGCGCCACTCCTCAACCCGTAGTGAGGTAGCGGTGAACCTTTGGAAAGTATGTGCGCCGCCGCGGTATCGGGCAACGACCGGCAGCAATCTAAATTGAGAGATCGAAGCAGCCTGCATCACCTGACTCCGTGTGGTGAGCTTTCTAGCAGGTACGACAAGGTCGGATCGAGGGGCGAGCGGACGCCTGAGGGATCCTAAGTGGCAAGCGCATTCCTTCAAATCCACTCAGGACCCGAAGGACAGTTCCGTGCATACACCGTTTCAGAAGATCCATTCCCTCTGGACGCATCAGACCCGCAATCCCTGCTATGTTGCAAGGGATATCTACGAACGGGTCCTCTCAGGGCAATCCGTCGTCGTGTCGATTTCCGGCGTGACGGCCAACGAGGGCACCTATGCCATCCGCAAGGTGCGCTACGGCATCCTCACCAGCAAGGCTTCTTCCCCGCTGAAGGCCGGAAGCGCCGTTCGAGCAACAGGCGCATAGCGTTCCCAGACACGCAGAAGCGCGGCAATAATTGCCACGATCCTGACCGTTGCTGATCCCCTGACTACAACAGCCAAACCGGACGTTTCGTCCGATACGCGCCCTTTTCAGGTCATGACGACCTGGTTCCGGCCGGGGCTCTCATGCCGTCCCGACCAGGCTAAGCATGTCTCTCATATGCCATACATTCATCAGTGAGTACCCAATGACCAAGAAGGTTTTGTTCTACGCCCGCTACTCGACCGACCGCCAGAATGAGGTTTCGATCGAGACCCAGACGGAACTCGGCAAGAAGTTCGTTGCCGATCGGGACTGGAAGCTGGTCGCGACCTACTCCGACTCTGCAATCAGCGGAACCTCGTTCACCTCTCGCCCTGGCATCCAGCAGCTCTTGGCGCACGTGAAGCGGGAACAGATCGACGTGGTGCTCTGCGTCAACGTCGACCGTCTGTCGCGCGATGTCGAGCACACCTCGAAGATCCTGAAGGATCTCAATTTCCACGACTGCGCCATCTGGACCGTCGAAGCCGGCCGGGCGGTCACCGATATGGAACTGCACATGCGCTCCACGATGAGCCATGAACTCGTCGAGCAGGGCCGGACACGCACCCGCGAGGGCATGAAGACGGCCGTTCGCAAGGGAAAGGCAACCACATGCCTCTCTTACGGCTACAAGCTTTCCCAGCAGCGCAATGCCAATGGCGATCGCATCAAGGGTCTGAGGGAGATCGACCCGGTCAAGGCCGAGATCGTGCGCGGGATCTTCAAGGACTATGTCAACGGCGTCTCACCGGCCGCCATTGCACAAAAACTGAACGACCTGGGCATCCCGGGTGCACGCACCAAATACTGGCGCGACACCACCATCCGGGGCAGCGTCACTGACGGGACCGGCATCCTGAACAACGCCCTCTACGTTGGGAAAGTCGTCTGGAACAAACAGAAGTTCCGCAAGGACCCGACGACAGAACGGCGAACCTCGCGTGCAAACGACAGGGAAGATTGGATGTTTGTGGACCGGCCTGATCTGCGCATCATTTCGGATGAGCTGTGGGAACGGGCAAAGCAACGTCAGGCCGAAAGCCGCGAAGAGTTTGACCGGCATTCGACGAACCGTCTCAACGCGACGCACCGTCCGGAGTATCTCCTCAGCCGGATGCTGCAATGCGCCGAATGCGGCGGGCCCTACGCGATCAGCGGAAAGGATCGCTATAGCTGCACCAACCGCAAGAAGCGCCTGCCGATCGATGAGCTTGACGGGGAATGCTGCACCAACAGCAAAACGATCACCCGCCATGAACTCGAAGAGCGCGTCCTCAACTGCTTGCCCGTCGCGTTTTACTCGGTCGACATCTTCGACCGGATTTCGAAGAAGATGATCGCCCACGAAGTGGCCAAACTGAAGAACGGCCCCTCCCGCAAGGCGCAAGTGGAGGCTGAACTCGCGAAGATCAAAGCGGCACAGACGAGCCTGATGCAGCAGATCCAGGACCGGCATGCGGAAGGCCGGCCGCGGCTTGCCGTCCTCGACGACCAGCTCGACGAACTCGAGGTCAAGCGCGAACATTTCGCCCGAGAACTTGCGACAGTCGAGGAGCCGGCAGAGGATTTTCAGGAGAAGATCGAGAAGCTGAAGGCGCAGTTTAACCCGGCAAACATCGGGATTGGGATCCGCAAGCTCATCTTCCTCGCACGCAACAACGCCGACGAAGCGATCAAACAGCGGCTGATGCCGATCGTGCGTGACCTCATCCAGACTGTCGTGATCGGCAAGACGCCTGGCCACCAGCCGGCAAGCCTGCAGGTGCACGGCGACATCGCCCACATCATGGCATCCATGGACGCGATCGATGTCCTGCAGCAGCAGTTCTTCGCAGCCGCTCAGAATGATCTGATGACGCGCCTGGCATCCGGTGAGATCGATACGGAGGTCAAAAAGAACAAGCTCATCGAGGCTTACATCGATGAACTCTCACGCAAATTGCCGGAATGGGAGAATTTGCAAGTCTCAGTGGTTGCGGGGGCAGGATTTGAACCTGCGGCCTTCAGGTTATGAGCCTGACGAGCTACCGGGCTGCTCCACCCCGCGCCAAGAGCGTCGCATATGTTTTGAGACGCTTGAGAGACTGTCTAAGTTTGGATGGCGGCTTTGTGAGCGGCCTTTTTGTTTCGGCTTTTGCCGATGTTGTTTTGAGAAGATTTGATATCAGCGTTTTTAGCTGAACACATTGCCTTTAGCAGACCTGGCAGCGACCTACTCTCCCGCGTCTTGAGACGAAGTACCATTGGCGCTGGGGCGTTTCACGGCCGTGTTCGGAATGGGAACGGGTGCAGCCACCCCGCCATGACCACCAGGTCGGCTAAGGGCAATGTTTTGAGAAGCTGGCACAGGCATTTGCCTGTTTTCTTTATTGAACACGTTTTTTCTCTGCCTTCGTCTGCATGGAACTTCCCATACAGGCCGATAGGCCGTCGCCAGCAGTCTGGCGGCCCGTCCGGAGCGCGTTTAGCGCGTCAGGACAAAAGAGAAGCATCATCGACGCTGCGAGCAGCGCTGATGAGCACAAGCAATGAGAACGATCAAGCCAATCGAGCTATTAGTAACGGTAAGCTTCATGCATTACTGCACTTCCACACCCGTCCTATCAACGTGGTCGTCTTCCACGGCTCTGATAGGGAATACTCGTTTTCAGGTGGGTTTCCCGCTTAGATGCCTTCAGCGGTTATCCCTTCCATATATAGCTACCCTGCTATGCCCTTGGCAGGACAACAGGTCCACCAGAGATATGTCCATCCCGGTCCTCTCGTACTAGGGACAGATCCTGTCAATATTCCTACACCCACGGCAGATAGGGACCGAACTGTCTCACGACGTTCTGAACCCAGCTCACGTACCGCTTTAATTGGCGAACAGCCAAACCCTTGGGACCTGCTCCAGCCCCAGGATGCGATGAGCCGACATCGAGGTGCCAAACAACCCCGTCGATATGGACTCTTGGGGGTCATCAGCCTGTTATCCCCGGCGTACCTTTTATCCGTTGAGCGATGGCCCTTCCACACGGGACCACCGGATCACTATGACCGACTTTCGTCTCTGCTCGACTTGTCAGTCTCGCAGTCAGGCGGGCTTATGCCATTGCACTCGACGACCGATTTCCGACCGGTCTGAGCCCACCATCGCGCGCCTCCGTTACTCTTTCGGAGGCGACCGCCCCAGTCAAACTACCCACCATACACTGTCCCGGATCCGGATGACGGACCGCGGTTAGACATCCATGACGATAAGGGTGGTATTTCAAGGATGGCTCCACAGAAACTGGCGTCCCTGCTTCAAAGCCTACCACCTATCCTACACATGCCGACACGAATGCCAGTGTAAAGCTATAGTAAAGGTGCACGGGGTCTTTCCGTCTGACCGCAGGAACCCCGCATCTTCACGGGGAATTCAATTTCACTGAGTCTATGTTGGAGACAGCGGGGAAGTCGTTACGCCATTCGTGCAGGTCGGAACTTACCCGACAAGGAATTTCGCTACCTTAGGACCGTTATAGTTACGGCCGCCGTTTACTGGGGCTTCGATTCAAAGCTTGCACCTCTCCTCTTAACCTTCCAGCACCGGGCAGGCGTCAGACCCTATACGTCGTCTTGCGACTTCGCAGAGCCCTGTGTTTTTGATAAACAGTCGCTACCCCCTGGTCTGTGCCACCCCATCACACTTGCGTGCAAAGGGGTCACGCTTCTTCCGAAGTTACGCGTGCAATTTGCCGAGTTCCTTCAACATAGTTCTCTCAAGCGCCTTGGTATACTCTACCTGACCACCTGTGTCGGTTTCGGGTACGGTCTGTACGGTGGAGCTATTTCCTGGAACCACTTCCTCGCCCATTCAATCCAATAAGAATGAACAAGTTACGTGATCCGTCACTACCACCAGGCCCACGAATATTAACGTGGTTCCCATCGACTACGCGTGTCCGCCTCGTCTTAGGGGCCGGCTAACCCTGCTCAGATTAACTTTAAGCAGGAACCCTTGGTCTTTCGGCGAGGGGGTCTCTCACCCCCTTTATCGTTACTCATGTCAACATTCGCACTTCCGATACCTCCAGGAGCCCTCACGGGTCTCCCTTCACAGGCTTACGGAACGCTCCGCTACCACGTATCTTGCGATACATCCTCAGCTTCGGTGCATGGCTTTAGCCCCGTTACATTTTCGGCGCAAAGACCCTTATTTAGACCAGTGAGCTGTTACGCTTTCTTTAAATGATGGCTGCTTCTAAGCCAACATCCTGGTTGTTTTGGGATCCTCACATCCTTTCCCACTTAGCCATGACTTGGGGACCTTAGCTGGAGGTCAGGGTTGTTGCCCTCTTCACGACGGACGTTAGCACCCGCCGTGTGTCTGCCGACTAGTACTCCCAGGTATTCGGAGTTTGGTTAGGATCAGTAAGACGGTGAGTCCCCATAGCCCATCCAGTGCTCTACCCCCTGGGGTATTCGGTCGACGCTCTACCTAAATAGATTTCGCGGAGAACCAGCTATCTCCGAGTTTGATTGGCCTTTCACCCCTAGCCACAAGTCATCCCAATCTATTGCAACAGATGCGGGTTCGGCCCTCCAGTTGGTGTTACCCAACCTTCAGCCTGCTCATGGCTAGATCACTCGGTTTCGGGTCTAATGCAACTAACTGAACGCCCTGTTCAGACTCGCTTTCGCTGCGCCTACACCTACCGGCTTAAGCTTGCTAGTTACACTAAGTCGTTGACCCATTATACAAAAGGTACGCCGTCAGCCTTGCGGCCTCCGACTGCTTGTAGGCATCCGGTTTCAGGTTCTATTTCACTCCCCTTGTCGGGGTGCTTTTCACCTTTCCCTCACGGTACTTGTTCGCTATCGGTCATGCACGAGTACTTAGGCTTGGAGAGTGGTCTCCCCATGTTCAGACAGGATTTCACGTGTCCCGCCTTACTCAAGGACAATGAGTGTTCTACGCTTACGGGGCTATCACCCACTATAGCCAGGCTTTCCAACCTGTTCAGCTTTATTCCTCATTGCCACTGGCCTGGTCCGCGTTCGCTCGCCACTACTTGCGGAGTCTCGGTTGATGTCCTTTCCTGCAGGTACTTAGATGTTTCAGTTCCCTGCGTTCGCTTCTAACCCCTATGTATTCGAAGGTTAGATACCTTATCACAATGCTTGGAAACCCAAGCCGATCTCGCGATCAGTTTGGATTCTCCAAGCATTTAAGGTGGGTTGCCCCATTCGGAGATCCATGGATCAAAGCTCATTCGCAGCTCCCCACGGCTTTTCGCAGCGTATCACGTCCTTCTTCGCCTGTGCATGCCAAGGCATCCACCAAATGCCCTTACGACACTTAATCGTTCTCATTGCCAATGCTCATCGTCTAGCTGCCCGTTCAAAGAACGAACAACAGACCGGGCTACCTTTAACAACCCAGCCTACTCAACAATGCCATCGACGTGTTCGATCCGGTCACTTTATTGGAGCTACGCCGAGCAGCTCACTTGTGCCAGATCTTTAAGACCAGCTTCTCGAGATTAAATCCGGGATCGCGCGGTCAGGCAACGATCATCAGCAATCCGTCAGAGGCACATAAGCGCCAACAACGAACGACCAGAGCGACAGGCTTCCTACCTACCTCCGACCCTTCCCCAAGATCCGGCCG